>NZ_CP011514.1:2911209-5822419 GCF_001653795.1 Mitsuaria sp. 7 | reverse complement strand
AAAAGGCAAAACCCCTCGATCATTGCTGACCGAGGGGTTTGGCGGGATATTAACCTGACGATGACCTACTTTCACACGGGAATCCGCACTATCATCGGCGCTGAGTCGTTTCACGGTCCTGTTCGGGATGGGAAGGGGTGGGACCGACTCGCTATGGTCATCAGGCTTGACTGGTTGGCTTGCTGAGGAGCTCAGCAGGCCCAATTCGGTAGAGTCAAATCAGCTTTGGTTTGATTGCGTCTTCAAGGATTGAAGAACGGTTTTGATCGTGGCAACTCCGGCATACGGGTTGCGCGTCGATCTGCGTGACCACTCACCCTGACGTTTTGAGTGTCAAAGTTATAGGGTCAAGCCTCACGGGCAATTAGTACTGGTTAGCTTAACGCATTACTGCGCTTCCACACCCAGCCTATCAACGTCCTGGTCTTGAACGACCCTTCAGGGGGCTCTAGGCCCCGGCAAGACTCATCTTGAGACGAGTTTCCCGCTTAGATGCTTTCAGCGGTTATCTCTTCCGCACTTAGCTACTCGGCGATGCCACTGGCGTGACAACCGATACACCAGAGGTGCGTCCACTCCGGTCCTCTCGTACTAGGAGCAGGCTCTCTCAATCTTGCAGCGCCCACGGAAGATAGGGACCAAACTGTCTCACGACGTTTTAAACCCAGCTCACGTACCTCTTTAAATGGCGAACAGCCATACCCTTGGGACCGGCTACAGCCCCAGGATGAGATGAGCCGACATCGAGGTGCCAAACACCGCCGTCGATATGAACTCTTGGGCGGTATCAGCCTGTTATCCCCAGAGTACCTTTTATCCGTTGAGCGATGGCCCTTCCATACAGAACCACCGGATCACTTTGTCCTACTTTCGTACCTGCTCGACTTGTCAGTCTCGCAGTCAAGCACGCTTATGCCAATGCACTATCAACACGATTTCCGACCGTATTTAGCGTACCTTCGAACTCCTCCGTTACACTTTGGGAGGAGACCGCCCCAGTCAAACTGCCCACCATACACTGTCCCCAACCCGGATAACGGGCCAAGGTTAGAACCTCAAACACACCAGGGTGGTATTTCAACGTTGGCTCCACCTGATCTAGCGACCAGGTTTCAAAGCCTCCCACCTATCCTACACAGATCTGTTCAAAGTCCAATGTAAAGCTACAGTAAAGGTTCATGGGGTCTTTCCGTCTTTCCGCGGGGAGATTGCATCATCACAAACATTTCAACTTCGCTGAGTCTCTGGAGGAGACAGTGTGGCCATCATTACTCCATTCGTGCAGGTCGGAACTTACCCGACAAGGAATTTCGCTACCTTAGGACCGTTATAGTTACGGCCGCCGTTTACTGGGACTTCAGTCAAGAGCTTGCACCCCATCATTTAATCTTCCAGCACCGGGCAGGAGTCACACCCTATACGTCGACTTTCGTCTTTGCAGAGTGCTGTGTTTTTAATAAACAGTTGCAGCCACCGATTCTCTGCGGCCTCATTGGGCTAACCAAGTAAATGGATCACCTACTAAAGGCACACCTTCTTCCGAAGTTACGGTGTCAATTTGCCGAGTTCCTTCTCCAGAGTTCTCTCAAGCGCCTTAGAATACTCATCTCGCGCACCAGTGTCGGTTTGCGGTACGGTCGTCAATAGCTGAAGCTTAGTGGCTTTTCCTGGAAGCAGGGTATCACTCACTTCGTCTGCAAGCAGACTCGTTATCACCCCTCATCTAAGCCCGGCGGATTTGCCTACCAGGCACGACTACAGGCTTGAACCGGGACATCCAACACCCGGCTGAGCTAACCTTCTCCGTCCCCACATCGCACTATTGATCGGTACAGGAATATTCACCTGTTTCCCATCAGCTACGCATCTCTGCCTCGCCTTAGGGGCCGACTCACCCTACGCCGATGAACGTTGCGTAGGAAACCTTGCGCTTTCGGCGAGGGGGCTTTTCACCCCCTTTAACGCTACTCATGTCAGCATTCGCACTTCTGATACCTCCAGCAGGCCTCACGACCCACCTTCACAGGCGTACAGAACGCTCTCCTACCACGCACAGTAAACTGTGCATCCGCAGCTTCGGTAACTGGCTTAGCCCCGTTACATCTTCCGCGCAGGACGACTCGATCAGTGAGCTATTACGCTTTCTTTAAATGATGGCTGCTTCTAAGCCAACATCCTGACTGTTTTAGCCTTCCCACTTCGTTTCCCACTTAGCCAATTTTAGGGACCTTAGCTGGCGGTCTGGGTTGTTTCCCTCTTGAGTCCGGACGTTAGCACCCGGTGCTCTGTCTCCCAAGCTGTACTCTTCGGTATTCGGAGTTTGCATAGGTTTGGTAAGTCGCCATGACCCCCTAGCCTAAACAGTGCTCTACCCCCGAAGGTAATACTTGAGGCACTACCTAAATAGTTTTCGGAGAGAACCAGCTATCTCCAGGTTTGTTTAGCCTTTCACCCCTATCCACAGCTCATCCGCTAGTTTTGCAACACTAGTCGGTTCGGACCTCCAGCACCTGTTACGGTACCTTCATCCTGGCCATGGATAGATCACCTGGTTTCGGGTCTACACCCAGCGACTAATTCGCCCTATTCGGACTCGATTTCTCTACGGCTACCCTATTCGGTTAACCTCGCCACTGAATGTAAGTCGCTGACCCATTATACAAAAGGTACGCAGTCACCCTTGCGGGCTCCTACTTTTTGTATGCATGCGGTTTCAGGATCTATTTCACTCCCCTCCCGGGGTTCTTTTCGCCTTTCCCTCACGGTACTTGTTCACTATCGGTCGATTACGAGTATTTAGCCTTGGAGGATGGTCCCCCCATATTCAGACAGGATTTCACGTGTCCCGCCCTACTCTATTCGTGCCTAGTTCCACAATCGACATTTCTCATACGGGGCTATCACCCGCTATGGCCGGACTTTCCATTCCGTTCTGATATGCCAACTGCTAAAACACGAGGGCTACTCCGATTTCGCTCGCCACTACTTTCGGAATCTCGGTTGATGTCTTTTCCTCGAGCTACTGAGATGTTTCAGTTCACCCGGTTCGCCTCGCACACCTATGTATTCAGTGTGCGATACCTCTAAACGAGGTGGGTTTCCCCATTCGGAAATCTCCGGATCAAAGCTTATTTGCCAGCTCCCCGAAGCTTATCGCAGGCTATCACGTCCTTCGTCGCCTGTAATCGCCAAGGCATCCACCACATGCACTTAGTCACTTGACCCTATAACTTTGACATCCGCAGATGTCGTCAAGGACAGATGCTCAACAACTTGAGCATTTATTTGAGTATCACGCGTTCGCCGTTCTTCAATTTCTTCTCTTTTCAGAGTTGAAGTTTGTTGACGCAATCAAATGTCGCTGGCGGCACGGTGCCGGTCGCCCCTTTACGAGCGCCGGCTTTCCGCCAGCAACGCTGATTCGACTCTACGAATTGTTAAAGAACAACAGCCGACACGAATGTCGAGACTGGCAAACCACAGTGCCCATTCGGACGCTGTGGTTTGCCACCCATGTGAAGTGATTGGTGGAGGATGACGGGATCGAACCGACGACCCCCTGCTTGCAAAGCAGGTGCTCTCCCAGCTGAGCTAATCCCCCAAGATCTTGACGACCCTCGTGGTGGGTCTGGCTGGATTCGAACCAGCGACCCCCGCCTTATCAAGACGGTGCTCTAACCGACTGAGCTACAGACCCACGCATTTCTTGCGTGCTCCTGCATCGCGCCAACCGGCAAGGCCAGCTCGCCAGGCTCACGCGTTTTCTCACTCACTGTTGTGTGTCTACAGCCGATAAGTGTGGGCGCGCTGAACTCGCATTTTTCGACTCGACTCTCCCGAGCTGCCTGAGCAACTCGACGGTCTCGTCATTCTCTAGAAAGGAGGTGATCCAGCCGCACCTTCCGATACGGCTACCTTGTTACGACTTCACCCCAGTCACGAACCCTGCCGTGGTAATCGCCCCCCTTGCGGTTAGGCTAACTACTTCTGGCAGAACCCGCTCCCATGGTGTGACGGGCGGTGTGTACAAGACCCGGGAACGTATTCACCGCGGCAAGCTGATCCGCGATTACTAGCGATTCCGACTTCACGCAGTCGAGTTGCAGACTGCGATCCGGACTACGACCGGGTTTCTGGGATTAGCTCCCCCTCGCGGGTTGGCAGCCCTCTGTCCCGGCCATTGTATGACGTGTGTAGCCCTACCCATAAGGGCCATGATGACCTGACGTCATCCCCACCTTCCTCCGGTTTGTCACCGGCAGTCTCATTAGAGTGCCCTTTCGTAGCAACTAATGACAAGGGTTGCGCTCGTTGCGGGACTTAACCCAACATCTCACGACACGAGCTGACGACGGCCATGCAGCACCTGTGTCCAGGTTCTCTTTCGAGCACTCCCACATCTCTGCAGGATTCCTGGCATGTCAAGGGTAGGTAAGGTTTTTCGCGTTGCATCGAATTAAACCACATCATCCACCGCTTGTGCGGGTCCCCGTCAATTCCTTTGAGTTTCAACCTTGCGGCCGTACTCCCCAGGCGGTCAACTTCACGCGTTAGCTACGTTACTGAGAAGAAACCCTCCCAACAACCAGTTGACATCGTTTAGGGCGTGGACTACCAGGGTATCTAATCCTGTTTGCTCCCCACGCTTTCGTGCATGAGCGTCAGTACAGGTCCAGGGGATTGCCTTCGCCATCGGTGTTCCTCCGCATATCTACGCATTTCACTGCTACACGCGGAATTCCATCCCCCTCTACCGTACTCTAGCCATGCAGTCACAAATGCAGTTCCCAGGTTGAGCCCGGGGATTTCACATCTGTCTTGCATAACCGCCTGCGCACGCTTTACGCCCAGTAATTCCGATTAACGCTTGCACCCTACGTATTACCGCGGCTGCTGGCACGTAGTTAGCCGGTGCTTATTCTTCAGGTACCGTCATGAACCCCCAGTATTAGTAGGAGTCTTTTCTTCCCTGACAAAAGCGGTTTACAACCCGAAGGCCTTCTTCCCGCACGCGGCATGGCTGGATCAGGGTTGCCCCCATTGTCCAAAATTCCCCACTGCTGCCTCCCGTAGGAGTCTGGGCCGTGTCTCAGTCCCAGTGTGGCTGGTCGTCCTCTCAGACCAGCTACAGATCGTAGGCTTGGTAGGCCTTTACCCCACCAACTACCTAATCTGATATCGGCCGCTCCAATTGCGCGAGGTCTTGCGATCCCCCGCTTTCACCCTCAGGTCGTATGCGGTATTAGCTGCTCTTTCGAGCAGTTATCCCCCACAACTGGGCACGTTCCGATATATTACTCACCCGTTCGCCACTCGTCGCCAGGTTGCCCCGCGTTACCGTTCGACTTGCATGTGTAAGGCATGCCGCCAGCGTTCAATCTGAGCCAGGATCAAACTCTACAGTTCGATCTTGAATAAACTCAACGGAATCGAACAAAGACTACTTTCATAGCTTCATTCTTTCTTCCGTGAGCATCTAGCGATTTAACCTTCTCAGGTCGCTCGTCCAGACGCCCACGCTTATCGGCTGTAAATTATTAAAGAACATCGAAGCAACCTTCGCTCGAGGCCTCAGCCCCTTGCCACTTACTTCGTCGCGTCGCTGACTTGTCGTCAGCAGCGCAGAAGCGAGATTATGAACGATTTCTTTCGAATCCGTCAAGCAGTCAGAGAAATTAATTTCATCGTCGACTGCGAGAATCTCGCCGCCAAATGAAAACCCGCTTTCGCTAGTTATTCACCTGACTACCTCGGCATACCCTCCGAGGCCGCCGTTCAAAACAATGTCGTGAACAGCGAAGACCGCTAGTCTAGCACGAGTTTTTTCACTCGCGCAACTCCCCGCATAACGCTTTTGCTGGACGGGCGATGTTCGACCGCAGCCCATCCCGGGTTGGTGCCCGGTCAGTGAAGCCGGGACTGCGGCGCCAGTACCTCCAAGGCCACCTTGGCTGGCTCGTCGCTCTCCAGGATACGAGGCAGCGCGGCAGACAGCCGCGGCACGTCCGCCCGGAGGACGCGCTGCTTGACGGAGGGAATCTGCGACGGGTGCATCGAGAAACTGGTCAGCCCCATGCTCAGGAGCAGATCGGTGAAGGCTGCATCACCAGCCATCTCGCCGCAGACACTGACTTCCTTCCCGGCCGCTCGCGCCTGCGAGATCGAATTCGCCAGCAGGTGAAGGACCGCGGGATGCCACGGGTCATATAGATGAGCGACCGCCTCATCGGCGCGGTCGATGGCCAACGTGTACTGGATGAGGTCGTTGGTCCCGATCGACACGAAGTCCACATGCTTCAACAGCTGCGGCAGCATGATCGCTGCAGCGGGCACCTCCACCATCACACCGAGAGCGACCTCGCCATAGGCTTGACCTGCCTCGTCGAGCTGCGTCTTCACGCGCCTGGTGGCTTCCTGGACCTGACGGATCTCCCCCAGGTGGGCAACCATCGGGATCAACAGCTTCACCTGGCCGAAGGCGCTCGCCCGATAGATCGCGCGCAGTTGCTGCCGGAACATGCTCGGCTCCGCCAGACTCCACCGGATCGCCCGAAGACCCATGGCCGGGTTGAGCACATGTTCGTGACGGAGCTCGTTGACCGACATCCGATCAAGCGGCTTGTCGGCGCCGATGTCGACCGTGCGGATCGTCACCGGCAGACCGGCCATGGCCTCGACCGCACTCTTATAAGCGGCGAACTGCTCTTCCTCGCTGGGCAGGTCGCCCTCACGGTTCATGAACAGGAACTCGCTGCGAAACAGCCCGACGCCGGTCGCGCCGGACGCCAGCGCCGCGACGGTGTCGCCGGGCAGTTCGATATTGGCGTGCAATTCGATGCGCTGCCCGTCCATCGTGATCGCCGGCGTATGTCGCAGGCGTGCGAGACGTGCGTTCTCAAGCTCGGATTGCCGCTGACGGAAACGGTACTCCTCCAGCACGATGGGGGAGGGGTTGACGATCACCGTGCCGGCATCGCCATCGATGATGACCCAGTCGTCCTGGCGGATCAGCCGGGAAGCCTCCCGCGTTCCCACCACGGCGGGGATCGCCATGCTGCGTGCCACGATGGCGGTATGGGAGGTCTTCCCCCCGATGTCGGTGATGAAGCCCTGGAACACACTGCGCTTGAACTGGATCATGTCCGCCGGCGCGATGTCGGCGGCGACCAGCAGCAGCGGGTCCTCCCCGGCGAAGTCCCGGGCCACCACGGCGGCGGGGCCGCCGGGAGGCGCATCGTCCAGTTCCGCGGCGAGCGCTGAGAGAACGCGCTCGACCACCTGTTCCAGGTCGGCCTTGCGTTCGCGCAGGTAGTCGTCTTCCATTTCGTCGAACTGCCGGGCCAGGACTTCCAGTTGGGCTGACAGCGCCCATTCGGCGTTGTAGTGCCGATCGACGATCCAGTCCCGCGCCGTATCGACCAAGGCCTCGTCGTTCAGCAGCAGCAGGTGGACGTCCAGCAGCGCATCGAGTTCATGCGGCGCGTCTTCCGGCAGCTCGGCCTTCAGCCCCTGCAACTCACGGGTGACCACATCGCGGCCCCTCACGAGGCGGGCGTACTCCTGTTCCGCATCCGCGGCGGCGATGAAGTAGTGCGCGACGTCGACGCGGCTGGAAGCGACCAGCACTGCGCGGCCGATCGCCACGCCGCGGGAAACGGGAATGCCGAAGACCTGGAAACTCATGCGCCGACTTTAGCAGCGGGTTCCGAATCCCCGGTGGGCGAAGGTGAACTCCGCGAAAACCTCTGTGCAGCCGACGTCAACGGCACGGACGCATGACCGTGACGACCCCGCGACTGTCACGGTTCGTTCACTTGAAGGTCACCGACGCGTCACCCCGTCCGCTCAGCATCGCGGCCATCACTTCAGCGAGGCTTTGCCATGAGGGATCTGCCGCTGCCTACCCTGCCCTTCTCCGATCTGCGCTCCGTCGAAGCGCCCCGGAGGTCACTTCCAGCCAGTTCGCAAGAAGTCGCTGTCGATGCTGCGCGCACTCGCTTCCACGTGGGTTGGGCGCGCACGGAAGACGAAGTCCGTCAGGCCCAACGCCTGAGGTACAAGATCTTCGTCGATGAGATGGGCGCACGCCTGAGCGTGCCCGTTGGCGCGCCTGCCGGGCATGACGTCGATCTCTTCGACCCCTTCTGCGAGCACCTGCTGGTGCGCACGCTCGACAAGCACGGGCAGCCCGGCGAAGTCATCGGCACTTATCGCGTGTTGACGCCGGAGGCGGCACGCCGCGCCGGCGGCCTCTACAGCGAAACCGAATTCGACCTGACCCGCCTGCGCTCGCTGCGTCCGCGCATGGTCGAACTGGGCCGCTCCTGCGTCCACCCGGACCACCGCAACGGCGGCGCCATCATGGCCCTGTGGGGGGCGCTGACCGAATTCATGGTCCGCAACGACCTGGACACGATGATCGGATGCGCCAGCATCAGCATGCGCGACGGCGGTCACTACGCCGCCAGCCTGTGGCGCCAACTGGACGCCAGCCACATGGCCGACATCGCCTGGCAGGTGCGCCCGCGCCTGCCGCTGCCGGTCGACGAACTGCGCCAGGACCTGGTGGTCGAACCGCCGCCGCTGATCAAGGGCTACCTGCGGGTCGGTGCACGCATCCTCGGCCGCCCGGCCTGGGACCCGGACTTCAATACCGCCGACCTGCCGATGATCATGCGCATCGCCGACCTGCCGGCGCGGTACCGGAAGCACTTCCTGGGACGTTGAGCGAGCGCGAAGGCCTTACTGGCCTTCGCCGAACTTGTCGTTCACCAGCGCCGTGATGGCGTCGTGCGCGGGTTGCTCGTCCTCGCCCGAGGTTTCGAGCTCCACTTCCGCGCCGATTCCCGCAGCCAGCATCATGACGCCCATGATGCTCTTGGCATTCACGCGACGACCGTTGCGGGTCATGAAGACCTCCGCCTTGAATCCCCCCGCCAACTTCGTCAACTTCGCCGAGGCTCGGGCATGCAGGCCCAGCTTGTTGCTGATGGTGAGGGTCGACTTGATCATGAGCAGGAAGGTTGGGACGAAGGGTTGTTGGAGGCGCAAGGCGCCGTCGCGTCGCACAGGATGCCCTGGGTGCCGCCCTGGCTGGCGCGCTGGACCAGCGCATCCAGGCCTTCGCCGGCGTAGCACAGCGAGCGCCACAGCATCGGCACGTTGACGCCGGTGAGCACCTTCACCTGCTCGCCCTGCAGGCGCAGCGCGGCATTCGTCGGTGTCGCACCGTAGACGTCGGTCAGCACCAGGGTCTGCTGGTGCCCGGAAGCGCTGATCAGCGCGCGCGCCTGCGACTCGACGTCGTCGGCGCTCATCTCCGGCGTCACGTCCAGCACTCTCAACTGCAAGGAGCAATGCGGGAAGGTGTGCTCGGCCACCTGCTTCAGCGCGGTGGCCAGCGGGGCGTGAGCGATCAACAGCAGGCCGGACATGGCGATCATTATCGTGCGGCGCAGCATGGTGCGGGCGTGGCTCGCACAAACCCTCAATCGTGGGGAGGATGCCCCCCGCTTCCCCCACCTCAGCGCGGCAGCTCCACCGACCCGAGGAACACGTCCCAGGCCTCCGGGTCCAGGCGTTCACCCTGCATCAACAACTGATACAGCCGTCCGTCGCGGGAGAACACCGCCTGCCGCACCTGCTGCCGAGGCTGGCCGGAGCGGGCCTCGAAGGACTGCTGGAACGCTTCCGGATCAGCCGCGATGCCGCGCACACCCAGCGGCGCTGAGGCCTGCGGGGCCATCTGCCGGGCGATGCCCTCGTGCATGCGACGCATCGCCGCGGACGTCGCGCCGGCCTCGCCGAGATCGGTCCAGGTCAGCGAGAACTGGCTCCCCCGGGCCTTGCAGCTCAGCGATCGCACGGCGACGCCCTGGCCCGACGGTCCGGGCTGAGTCCGTTCCTCGCGGTCGGGCTTGCAGGGGAACATCAGCTGCATCTGCGCGCCTTCCGGGCTCACCTTGCGCCAGTTCAAGGCCGGGCTGCAGCCGGCGGCCAGCACCAGCAGAAAGATCGAGACAGGCCAGGTCGACGGACGCATCGAAGGATTATGGAGGGCCCACAATGCCCCGATGAGCGAAGCGAACTCCCCCACGCCCTCCGCCATGGCCCTCAAGGGCGTGCGCGTTCTGGATCTCTCCCGCGTGCTGGCCGGCCCCTGGTGCACGCAGACGCTGGCCGATCTCGGCGCGGACGTGATCAAGGTCGAGCGCCCCCCGAAAGACGGCCATCCCGGGGGGGACGACACCCGCGGATGGGGTCCTCCCTATTTGAAGGACCGCGACGGGCAGGATACCGCCGAGGCGGCCTACTACCTCGGGGCGAACCGCAACAAGCGCTCGGTCGCGATCGACATCGCCAGCCCGCGGGGTCAGGACTTGATCCGGGAACTGGCGCGCCGGGCGGATGTGCTGGTCGAGAACTACAAGGTCGGTGACCTGGGCCGCTACGGACTCGACGCCGCGGCGCTGCTGGCGCTCAACCCGCGGCTCGTGTTCTGTTCGGTGACCGGCTTCGGCCAGACCGGACCGTACCGGGATCGCGCCGGCTACGACTACGCGGTCCAGGGCCTGGGCGGCCTGATGAGCGTCACCGGCGAGGCCGACGCGCTGCCCGGCGGCGGTCCGCAGAAGGTCGGCGTGGCGGTGGCGGACCTCTTCACCGGCATGTACGCGACAGTCGCGATCCTCGCCGCGCTGCGCCACCGAGACACGACCGGCCAGGGCCAGGTCGTCGACATGGCGCTGCTGGACACGCAGGTCGCGATGCTGGCGAACCTCGGCGCCAACTACCTGACGACCGGCAAGGCGCCCGGTCGCATGGGCAACGCCCACCAGAACATCGTGCCGTACCAGGTGTTCCAGGCCAGCGACGGCCATCTGATCGTTGCAGTGGGCAACGATGGCCAGTTCACCCGATTCTGCGAGCTCCTCGGCCTGCCCGAGCTCCCCCGCGATCCACGCTACGCGACCAACTCTCAGCGGGTCCGGCATCGCGACGACCTGGTCCCGCTGCTGGCGGCACGCGTCGCGGAACGACCGAGACAACATTGGCTGGATGCGATGGAAGCGGCCAAGGTGCCGGGCGGCGCCATCAACGACCTGTCCGAGGTCTTCGACGATCCGCAGGTCCGGCACCGCGGGATGGTGGTCTCGATGGCGCATCCGCAGAGCGATGCGTTGCGCGTGGTCGCCAGTCCGATGAAGTTGTCGGAGACGCCCGTGGCCTACCGATTGCCCCCGCCGCTGATGGGCCAGCACACCGATGAAGTTCTTGCGGAACTCGGACATGGCCCCGACGCAATCGCCGCATGGCGGGAAGAAGGGGTCATCGCATGAGCAGCAAGGACGGCAAGCAAGGGCTGGAGCCTCCCAAGGGGGTCAACATCGTGCTCGTGCACGGTGCCTGGCTGGGCGCCTGGGCATGGAAGCGCGTGCTCGGTCCATTGCGGGCGGCCGGCCATCAGGTGTTCCCCGTCTCGCTGAGCGGCGTCGGGGAACGCGCCCATCAATCGCACGGGGACATCCGGCTGCAGACGCACATCGACGACGTGAAGGCGGTCATCGAATGCGAGGAACTGACCGATGTCCTGCTCGTCGGGCACAGCTACAGCGGCATGGTGGTCACCGGCGTTGCGGACCAGATGCCGGACCGCATCGCGCGGCTGGTCTATCTCGACGCCGTGGTGCCAGAGCCGGGCGAGTCCTGGTCCAGCCGTCACACGCCGGAGACGCAGGCCCAACGCCGCGAACAGATCTCGAAGTTCGGCCATCTGCCGGTGACCGAGCCCAACGGCATGGGGCTGAAGCCGGACGACTTCGACTGGATGATGCGCTGCCAGCGCCCGCAGCCGGGTGGCGTCTACGACAGCCCGCTCGATTTCGATCAGGCGGCCTGGTTCGAGCGCCCACGCACCTTCATCGACTGCAACCGCCCCGCCCTTCTCACGATCGCCGCCGCGCGCGAGCGCGCCCGCAGTCAGCCCGGCTGGGAACTCTTCGAGATCCCGACGGGTCATCAGGTGATGGTTTCTGCTCCAAAAGAGCTGACCGAACGTCTCCTGATGCTGGCCAACCGCCAGGCCGAAGGCACCGACTGGAGTCCTCGGTAGCAAAACCGTCGAAGGGCGGCAGTGGTTGGGGACGGCAAGTCGTGAGGTTTCGGAGCTTGACTCCGGGGCCTCATGACTTGGCGGCCAACGCTCGGCCAATGCAGTCCCTGCCCGTCCGCCATCCGCCCCGATTCCATGAGGAATCGTGAGCCATTTCACGCCATCCACCCAGGGGGGCGATTGCCCCCGACTCACGGGATGGCCTCCCCCGGGGCTGCGCGGAACCATGGCGCCTCCCCGCCCCGGCATGCCGCCGGAGGCTCACAAGAACGAGAGAGCATGTCCCGCCCGCCCCCTTCCATTGCCGCGCCGTTGGCCGCCAATGACATGGCGCAGCCCCCGAGCGATTCGCAATGGGGCGACATCGTCCAGCAGCTCGGCGCGGAGATCGCCGGCCCGCTGAGCGCGGCGCTGGAGCGGATCCACACCTTGATCAGCACCGGCCAGATCGACCGCCAGGGCCTGCGGGCGCTGCGCGACTCGGTGGCGCAGGCGCGCGAGGCCGGCATGGTGAGCCAGCAGCTGGCGCGGCTGGCGTCCGGACGACTGCGGCTGTCGCGCGAGCGCGTGCCGCTGACGCAGGTGCTGAGGGGCGTGCTCACGCAACGCAGCCGCGAGACGCAGGCCCGCGGCATCCAGATCCGGCAGCTGCTGCAGCCGATTGAGGTGATCACCGACGCCTCGCTGCTGTTCTCGCTGCTGAACGCGGTGATGGACTGGGCGCTCGCCAACACGCATTCCTCGCTGGAGATGCGGCTGGACCTGACCCCGTGGCCGGCCAAGGCCCGGCTGATGTGCCGCTTCGCCCATCGCTCGCTGGACCTGGGCAGCGCCCCGTCGGCGGCGATCAACGCGCCGCCGGAATCGCTGAACTCCTTGCACTGGCGCCTGATCGAGCAGACCGCGCTGACCCTCGGCGCGCTGCCGCTGCGCGAGGACGAGGCCGGCATCACCATGCTGACGCTGGAGTTCCCGCATGTGGCCGGCGACGAGCCCGCCGTCCGGCAAGAACTGGCACCGCCCGCACGGCCGGAGCGGCCCGAGCTCGACGATCCGACGCCCTCGCACAACTCCAAGCCGCTGGCGGGCTGCCACCTGCTGATCGTCTCGCCGCGCCGCGAGGTGCGTCAGGAGATCCAGAACGCCGTGCGCCACATGGGACTGATCATCGACGCCGTGGGCTCGATGGATGAAGCGCTGCAGTTCTGCGAGGAAGGCCTGCCGCACGGCATCGCCTTCGAGCAGTCGATGCGCGACGCCGACTTCGACCGCCTGCGCGCCGACATCACCGGCGAGGTGCCCAGCTTCAGCTTCATCGAGGTGCTGGACGGCGACCAGCAGACGCAACTGTCCACGGCCACGCCGGATCACCTGGCGAGGATCTCCCGCCAGAACCTGCAGGACGCGCTGCCGTCGGTGCTGCTGTTCGAGCTGTCCAAGGCGCTCTGAAGCGCCCCTGCGCCGACCCGGCACCGACGCCCTGACAGGCTCCTGACTTAAGCCCCACCAAAGTGGTGGGCCTCCAGCCTCGGGCATACACTTCCGCCCCATGAAGCTGCCTCGCTGGTCTGGACTCCTGCTGCTGGTTGCCGCCGTTGGCGTCGGCGCCGGCCTCGCGTATGAGGGCTTGAAGCCCGAGCCTGCCCCGCAGGTGAACTACGTGCTGCTCGACGGCTCCAAGCACGCCTCCGTGCAGGCGTGGCCCGGCAAGGTGATGCTCGTCAATTTCTGGGCGACCTCCTGCACGACCTGCGTCAAGGAAATGCCGCAGGTCATCGCGACGCACCAGAAGTACAAGGACAAGGGGTTCGACACGCTGGCCGTCGCCATGAGCTACGACCCGCCGGCCTACGTCGCCAACTACGCCGAGACCCGCAATCTGCCCTTCGGCGTCGCGATGGACAGCACGGGCGAGATCGCCCGCAGCTTCGGCAAGGTCCAGCTCACGCCGACGACCTTCCTGATCAACAAGCGCGGCGAGATCGTCAAGCGCTTCGTCGGCGAGCCCGACTTCGCGGCGCTGCACGGCACGATCGAGAAGCTGCTCGCCGAAAGCTGAGCCCTCCGCGCCCCACCGATCCATACCGCTTCCGAGCGGCATTTTTCATGGCCGGACAGCCTCGGAAACCCCTCGACTACGCGGGTTAGCCCCGACGCTTTGCGATTCTTTTCCTCGGGTACACCAGCCTGCTGTCGCCAGATACTAGGGTAGCGACATAGCAAGCATCGCCCGCCCGAATGAACACGAACAAGAACCTGCCCGGCGTGCCGGGGACTGTCATCGCCCCCCTCTCCAACGCGGCGACGCACCGTCGGCAACGAGGCCGGGCGACACCCTGGATCCTCGGCATCGTGGTGCTGGCCATCGCGGCCGGCGGCTGGTGGTGGTGGAAGGGCCGCGGTGCCGACGGCGCAGCCGGCGGACCCGCCTCCGCCGCGAGCGGCCCCGGCGGTGCCGGTGGTCCCGGCGGTGGCGCCCCGGGTCGTGGCGGCCGCTTCGCCGCCAACCGCGTGCAGCCGGTGTCGGTGATGCCCGCGCGGCTGCAGGACATCCGCCACACCGCCGCCGCGATCGGCACCATCAGCGCGTCCAACACCGCCGTCGTGCGCGCGCAGGTCACCGGCGTGCTGCAGCAGATCCACTTCACCGAAGGCCAGCAGGTCAAGGCCGGCCAGACGCTGGCGCAGATCGATCCGCGCGCGTTCCAGGCCGCGCTCGGCCAGGCGGAAGGCCAGTTGGCCCGCGACAAGGCCACGCTGGACAACGCCCGCATCGACCTGACGCGCTACCAGGATCTGCTCGCCAAGGACGCCATCGCGCGTCAGCAGGTCGACACGCAGCAGGCGACGGTCAACCAGCTCATCGGCACGGTCAAGGCCGACCAGGCCGCTGTCGACAGCGCACGGCTGCAGGTCACCTACAGCCGCGTGCAGGCGCCGATCTCGGGCCGCGTCGGCCTGAAGCAGGCGGACATCGGCAACGTCGTGCAGACCGGCGACGCCAACGGCATCGTCAGCATCACGCAGACGCGCCCGATCGCGCTGACCTTCGCGGTGCCGTCGGCGCTGCTGCCGCAGGTGACCGCCGGACTGAAAGGCAAGACCGCGATGACGGTCGAGGCGTGGAGCCGCGACGGCAAGACGCGTCTGGCCACCGGCAAGCTCGCGACCGCCGACAACGCGATCGACATCACCACCGACACGATCAAGCTCAAGGCGCTGTTCCCGAACGACGACGACGCGCTCTACCCCAACCAGTCGGTGAGCGTGAAGCTGCAGCTCGCGACCGAGCCGAACCGCGTGGCCGTGCCGGCCGCCGCGGTGCTGCGCGGCGCGCAGGGCTTCTACGTCTATGTCGTCGGCGCGGACAACAGCGTGTCGACGCGGGTCGTGCAGACCGGCGCGGTCGACGGCGACTGGATGGCCGTGGACGGCAAGGTCGAGCCGGGCGATCGCGTCGTCATCGACGGCGTCGACCGGCTGCGCGAAGGCGCGAAGGTCGAGGTCATCGCCGCCGATCCGAAGCAGCGCGCCGGCGCCAACGCCGCGCCGCGCCGCGGCCGTAGCGCAAGCGCACCGGGCGGCGCGGCCTCCGGCGCGTGGGGCGAAGGTCATCGCGCCTCCGGCGCATCGGCGCCGCAAGGCACCGCGAGCGGCTCCGGCGGTCCGGCCGACGCCACGCAAGCCGGCGGCGACCGTCCCGCCTGGCTGGACCGTCTGCCGCCCGATGTCCAAGAGAAGGTCATGAAGATGAGTCCCGCCGAGCGGGAAGCCTGGATCGCCGAGCGCCGCGCCGAACGCGCCAACCGGCAGGCGGCCTCCGGCGGCGGCAACTGATCGAGGCCCGGCCATGGCCATGAATCCGTCCCGTCCCTTCATCGAGCGGCCGGTCGCGACCTCGCTGCTGATGCTGGCCATCCTGCTGGCCGGCCTGCTGGCCTACCGGCTGCTGCCGCTGTCGGCGCTGCCGGAGGTCGACTACCCGACCATCCAGGTCACGACGCTCTATCCGGGCGCGAGCCCGGACGTCATCTCCACCACCGTCACCGCGCCGCTGGAGCGCCAGTTCGGCCAGATGCCGGGCCTGAGCCAGATGACCTCGTCGAGCTCGGGCGGCGCGTCGGTGATCACGCTGCGCTTCTCGCTGGGCCTGTCGCTGGACGTCGCCGAGCAGGAGGTGCAGGCCGCGATCAACGCCGGCAGCAACCTGCTGCCCAGCGACCTGCCGATGCCGCCGGTCTACAGCAAGGTCAATCCGGCCGACGCGCCGGTGATGACGATCGCGGTGACCTCGCCGTCGCTGCCGGTGATCAAGGTCCATGACCTGGTCGAGAACCGCCTCGCGCCCAAGCTGTCGCAGGTCGACGGCGTGGGTCTCGTCAGCATCGCCGGCGGGCGCCGTCCCGCCGTGCGCATCCAGGCGAATCCGCGCGCGCTCGCGGCGCTGGGGCTGTCGCTGGACGACGTGCGCAGCGCCATCGCCTCGGCCAACGTCAACCAGGCCAAGGGCAGCTTCGACGGCTCGCAACGCGCGTCGACGATCGACGCCAACGACCAGTTGCGCTCCGCCGCCGAGTACCAGAACCTGATCATTGCCTGGAAGAACGGCAACCCGCTGCGGCTGAACGACGTCGCGGTGATCGTCGACGACGCCGAGAACCTGCGCCTGGCGGCCTGGGCCGACACGACGCCGGGCGTGATCCTGAACGTTCAGCGCCAGCCCGGCGCCAACGTGATCCAGACCGTCGACCGCGTGAAGGCGCTGCTGCCCAAGCTGCAGGGCACGCTGCCCGCCTCCGTCGACGTGCAGATCCTGTCCGACCGCACGACGACCATCCGCGCCTCGGTCGACGACACCGAGATCGAGCTGCTGCTCGCGATCGTGCTGGTCGTCGCGGTGATCTTCCTGTTCCTGCGCAGCGGCAGCGCCACGCTGATCCCCAGCGTCGCGGTGCCGCTGTCGCTGATCGGCACCTTCGGCGTGATGTACCTCGCCGGCTTCTCGATCAACAACCTGACGCTGATGGCGCTGACCATCTCGACCGGCTTCGTCGTGGACGATGCGATCGTGATGATCGAGAACATCGCCCGCTACGTCGAGGAAGGCGACTCGCCGATGGAGGCGGCCATCAAGGGCTCCAGGCAGATCGGCTTCACCATCATCTCGCTGACCGTCTCGCTGATCGCGGTGCTGATCCCGCTGCTGTTCATGGGCGACGTCGTCGGTCGGCTGTTCCATGAGTTCGCGATCACGCTGGCGGTCTCCATCCTGATCTCGGCCTTCGTCTCGCTGACGCTGACGCCGATGATGAGCGCGAGGCTGCTGAAGCCCGAGTCCGAGCAGAAGCACTCGCGACTCGGCACCTGGTTCGGCGAGAAGTTCGAGGCCGTCATCCAGGCCTACGGCCGCGGCCTGGACTGGGTGCTGGACCGTCCGGTGCTGACGCTGCTGGGCTTCTTCGGGACGCTGGTGCTGACCGCGCTGCTGTATGTCGTCGTGCCCAAGGGCTTCTTCCCGGTGCAGGACACCGGCCTGCTGCAGGTGATCACCGAGGCGACGCAGAGCACCTCGTTCGACGCGATGAGCGAGCGTCAGCAGAAGCTGGCCGAGGTCTTCCTGAAGGATCCCGACGTCGACCACATCGCGTCCTTCATCGGCGTCGACGGTGCCAACGCGTCGCTGAACACCGGCCGCATGCAGATCACGCTGAAGCCGTTCGCGACGCGCCACGCGTCGGCGACGGAGATCATCGCGCGGCTGGGCGACGCGAACCGGCAGGTGCCTGGCATCACCGCCTACATGCAGCCGGTGCAGGACCTGACGATCGAGGACCGCGTGTCCAAGACGCAGTACCAGTTCCTGCTGAGCTCGCCGGACACGGCCGACCTGCAGAAGGCCAACGACCAGTTGCTGGAGCGGCTCAAGGCGCTGCCGCAGCTGGCCGACGTCGCCAGCGACCTTCAGAACCAGGGTCTGCAGGCCTGGGTCCAGATCGACCGCGAGGCGGCGGGCCGGCTCGGCGTCACGATCGCGGCGATCGACACCGCGCTCTACAACGCCTTCGGCCAGCGGCTGATCTCGACGATCTACACGCAGTCCAGCCAGTACCGCGTCGTGCTTGAAGCGGCGCCGGAGTTCCGCAGCGGACCGCGCGCGCTCGAAGGGCTGTACGTGCCCGGCAGCACGTCCACCACCAGCGCCACCGGCACGACGTCGACGACCTCGGTGCAGGTGCCGCTGAACTCGGTCGCGCAGATCGTCGAACGTCCCGCGGCGCTGGCGATCAATCACGTCGCGCAGTTTCCGGCGGCCACGATCTCGTTCAACCTGCCGCCCGGTGTCGCACTCGGCGACGCGGTGAAGGCGATCAAGGCCGAGCAGGCCAATCTCGACCTGCCGATCAGCGTCGAGACCAGTTTCCAAGGCGCGGCGGAAGCCTTCAGCAATTCGCTGTCCAGCACGCTGTTCCTGATCCTGGCGGCGGTGGTCACGATGTACATCGTGCTGGGCGTGCTCTACGAGAGCTACATCCATCCGGTGACCATCCTGTCGACGCTGCCGTCGGCCGGCGTGGGCGCACTGCTGGCGCTGCTGCTGGGCGGGCTGGATCTGGGGATCATCGCGATCATCGGCATCGTTCTGCTGATCGGCATCGTCAAGAAGAACGCGATCATGATGATCGACTTCGCGCTCGAGGCCGAGCGCGAACAGGGCCTCGAACCGCGCGCCGCGATCCACCAGGCCTCGCTGCTGCGCTTCCGTCCGATCCTGATGACGACGATGGCCGCGCTGTTGGGCGCACTGCCGCTGATGCTGGGCACCGGCGTCGGTCATGAGCTGCGGCATCCGCTGGGCGTGACCATGGTCGGCGGCCTGATCGTGAGCCAGCTGCTGACCCTGTTCACGACGCCGGTGATCTACCTGGGCTTCGCGCGCATGGCGCAGCGCTGGCGCGAGCGCCGCGGCGCGAAGCGCGAGACGCGGGCCGCCGACGAACGCCGGGGTCCCGACGCACCGCAGATCGCCGATCCTGCCGGGCCCATCGGTCCGATCGGACCGGGCGGAGACCTGCGATGAACATTTCCGCGCCGTTCATCGCGAGGCCGGTCGCGACGACGCTGATCACCATCGGCATCGCGCTGGCGGGGATGCTCGGCTATCACTTCCTGCCGATCGCGCCGCTGCCGCAGGTGGACTTCCCGACGATCTCGGTGTCCGCCTCGCTGCCGGGCGCGAGCCCGGACACCATGGCCGCGACCGTCGCGACGCCGCTGGAGCGCGCACTCGGCAGCATCGCCGGCGTCACCGAGATCACCTCGCGTTCCTCGCTGGGCTCGAGCAACGTCACGCTGCAGTTCGACCTGAGCCGCGACATCGACGGTGCCGCGCGCGACGTGCAGGCCGCGATCAACGCGGCGCGCACGCTGCTGCCGACCGGCATGCCGAGCAACCCGACCTACCGTAAGGTCAACCCGGCCGACGCGCCGATCATGATCCTGGCGCTGACCTCGCAGACGCTGACGCGCGGCCAGATGTACGACACCGCGTCGACGGTGCTCGCGCAGCGGCTGGCGCAGGTCGGCGGCGTCGGGCAGGTCAACGTCGGCGGCGGCGCGCTGCCGGCGGTGCGGGTCGAGCTCAACCCGGACAAGCTGGCGGCCAACGGCATCTCGCTGGACCAGGTGCGCCAGGCCATCACCAACACCAACGCCAACCGGCCCAAGGGCGCGGTCGAGGAATCGGGCCGCTACTGGCAGGTCGGCGCGAACGACCAGGCGCGCACCGCCTCCGAGTACGCGCCGGTGGTGCTGTCCTACCGCGACGGCGCCGCGCTGCGGCTGCGCGACGTGGCGGACGTGAGCGACTCGGTCCAGGACGTGCGCAACTACGGCGCCTCCAACGGCCAGCCGGCGATCCTGCTGTTCATCCAGAAGGAGCCGGGCGCCAACATCATCGAGACCGTGCGGCACGTGCGTGAGCTGCTGCCGCGGCTGCAGGCCTCGATCCCGCCGGCGATCGACCTCAAGGTCATCAGCGACCGCACGCCGACCATCCGCGCCTCGCTGGACGAAGTGCAGCGTGCGATGGCGATCGCCGTGGGCCTGGTCATCCTCGTGGTGCTGCTCTTCCTGCGCAGCTGGCGCGCGACGCTGCTGCCCGCGGTCGCCGTGCCGGTGTCGCTGGCCGGCACCTTCGGCGTGATGTACCTGTGCGGCTACAGCCTGGACAACCTGTCGGCGATGGCGCTCACGGTGGCCACGGGCTTCGTCGTCGACGACGCGATCGTCGTGCTCGAGAACATCACCCGCTACATCGAGCAGGGCCTCTCGCCCGTCGAGGCTTCGCTGCGCGGCGCGCGCGAGATCGGCTTCACGGTGATCTCGATCAGCCTGTCGCTGGTGGCGGTGTTCATCCCCATCCTGCTGATGGGCGGCGTCGTCGGACGCCTGTTCCGCGAGTTCGCCGTCGTGCTGTCGGCCTCCATCCTGGTGTCGATGATCGTGTCGCTGACGACGACGCCGATGATGGCCTCGCGGGTGCTGAAGGCGCGCAAGGAGCCGGCGCCCGGCGCCGCCACGAAGCGCAAGGGCTGGTTCGCGCGTCTGGCCGGACGCTTCAATCGCGGGCTGGCACGCGGCTATCGCCGTTCGCTGATGTGGACGCTGCGGCATCAGCCGGTCGCGCTGCTGTCGCTCGTCGCGGTGGTCGCGCTGAACGTGCATCTCTACGGCGCGATCCCCAAGACCTTCTTCCCGCAGCAGGACACCGGCGTGCTGATCGGCGGCGTGCAGGCGGACCAGGGCAGCTCCTTCGAGATGATGCGCCAGCGGGTGGACCGCTTCATGGAGATCATCCTCTCCGACCCCGCGGTGGAGAACGTCAACGGCAACACCGGCGGCGGCCAGCGCAACGGCGCGAACTTCTACATCACGCTCAAGCCGCTGAAGGAGCGCAAGGTCTCGGCCGACCAGGTCGTGAACCGGCTGCGCGACAAGATGGCGCATGAGCCCGGCGCCAACCTCTTCCTGGTGCCGGTGCAGGACATCCGGATCGGCGGCCGGCAGGCCAACGCGCAGTACCAGTTCACGCTGCAGGCGGACGACCTCGAAGCCCTGCGCGAGTGGGAGCCGCGCGTGCGCAACGCGCTGTCGCAGCTGCCGGACCTGACCGACGTCAACACCGACCAGCAGGACAAGGGCGTGCAGACCTCGCTGGTCATCGACCGCGACGCGGCGGCGCGGCTGGGCGTGACGGTGAGCACCATCGACACGACCTTGAACAACGCCTTCGGCCAACGGCAGGTCGGCGTCATCTACAACCCGCTGAACCAGTACCGCGTGGTCATGGAGCTGGCGCCGCAGTACCTGCAAGGCCCGGAGACGCTGCGCAAGCTCTACGTCACGAGCAGCGCGGGCGCGCAGGTGCCGCTGTCGGCGTTCAGCCGCTTCGAGACGACGAACACGCCGCTGTCGGTGAACCACCAGAGCGGCTCTCCGGCGTCGACGATCAGCTTCAACCTGCCCGAGGGCGTGTCCCTGTCGCAGGCCACGGACGCGATCCACAACGCGATGTCGGAGCTGGGCGTGCCGGTCTCGGTGCGCGGCACCTTCGCGGGCACCGCCAACGCGTTCCAGGATGCGCTGAAGTCGCAGCCCATCCTGATCGGCGCGGCCATCATCGCGATCTATCTGGTGCTGGGCATGCTCTACGAGAGCCTGGTGCATCCGGTGACCATCCTGTCGACGCTGCCCTCCGCGGGCGTCGGCGCGCTGCTGGCGCTGATGATGTTCAACACGGAGTTCTCGATCATCGCGTTGATCGGCGTGATCCTGCTGATCGGCATCGTCAAGAAGAACGCGATCATGATGATCGACTTCGCCATCGCGCGGCAGCGCACGACGGCGCACCTGACGGCCGGCGCGGCGATCTTCCGTGCGGCCAAGCTGCGGCTGCGCCCCATCCTGATGACGACCTTCGCCGCGATCTTCGGCGCGGTGCCGCTGGCGCTGGGCAGCGGCGACGGCGCCGAACTGCGCAAGCCGCTGGGCATCGCCATCGTCGGCGGCCTGATCCTGAGCCAGGTGCTCACGCTGTACACGACGCCGGTCGTCTTCGTGACGATGGAGCGGCTTCGTCAGCGCGTGATGAAGCGCCGCGCGGCCAGGCGAGCAGCGAAGGCCGACAAGGCCGGCACGGCCTCGAACGCCGCGCCCCCGATGAATCCCGAGCCGCCCGCGGCTCCGCCCCTGCAGGGCTGAGACATGCAGACAGACATGCAGAGCGACATGCAGACCCCGATGATGATGAACGCCTCCTCCGCCCCCGCCGCACGTTCGCGCGCGGCCCTCACCACCATCGCGGCGGCAGCGGCGATGACGGCGCTGGTCGCCGTGATGAGCGGCTGCGCGGTGACGCGCGTCGATCCGCCCGCGCCGGTCGCCGCGCCCACGCAGTTCAAGGAGAACGCGCTGTGGAAGCAGGCGCGCCCCGCCGCCGCCGAGCCGGTGCCCGAGCAGTGGTGGACGCTGTTCGACGATCCCGTGCTCAACGACCTGCAGCATCGGCTGGTGATCGGCAACGAGAACCTGAAGGCCGCGATCGCGCAGGTGGAAGGCGCCCGCGCCGCGCTGGAGGCGAGCCGCTCGGCGCTGTTCCCCACGCTGTCCGTCGGCGTCTCCGGCACGCGCAGCAAGAGTCCGGACGGCAACGTCACCAACGGCTCGATCAACCGCGGGCCGACCAACAGCGTGCAGGCCTCGCTGAACGCGAGCTGGGAACCCGACCTCTGGGGCCGGCTGCGTCTGGCCAGCGAAGGCGCGAACGCGTCGCTGCAGGCGAGCGCCGACGACCTCGCCGCGGCGCGCCTGAGCGCGCAGGCGACGCTGGCGCAGACCTACTTCTCGCTGCGGACCGCGGAAGCGCAAGAGGCGCTGTACGACCGCAGCGTGACCTCGTATCAACGCTTCCTCGACTTGACGCAGGCGCGTTACCAGAGCGGCGTCGCCGCGCGCAGCGACGTCCTGCAGGCGCAGACGCAACTGCGCTCTGCCCAGGCGCAGTTGCTGGAGACGCGCTCCACGCGCGGCCAGCTGGAACACGCGATCGCGGTGCTGCTCGGGCTGCCGCCGTCCGCGCTGGACCTGGCGAAGAACGCGGCGCTGCCGAAGCCGCCGGAGGTGCCGGAGCTGCTGCCCTCGCAGCTGCTGCAGCGTCGTCCCGACATCGCGGCCGCGCAGCGGCGCGTGGCGGCGGCGTATTCGCAGATCGGTGTCGCGGACGCGGCCTACTTCCCGTCACTCACGCTCTCGGGCAGCGCCGGATATCGCAGCAGCACGCTGAGCGATCTGCTGTCGGCGCCCAACCTCTTCTGGTCGCTGGGACCCTCGCTGGCGCAGGCGATCTTCGACGGCGGCCAGCGCAAGCTGGCGAGCGCGCAGGCGCGCACCAGCGCCGAGGTCGCGACCTCCACCTATCGCCAGACGGTGCTGACCGCGCTGCAGGAGGTGGAGGACAACCTGATCCTCACCGACCACCTGCGCGAGGAAGCGCGGCTGCAGCAGGAGGCGCTGGACGCCGCGCAGCGCAACCTCGAACTGGTGACCGACCAGTACCGCGCGGGCACGGTGTCTTTCCTGGACGTCACGACGGCACAGAACAGCGCCTTCAACGCGGAGGCCTCGCTGCTGTCGGTGCGCAACCGACAGTTGGCGGCGATCAACCTGCTGCTGAAGAACGTGGCAGGGCGCTGGACGCCGGCCTGATCAAGGCGCGCGAGGTGCGCGGGGTGCGCGCGGCGCCAGCAGCGTCGACAGCGAATCCTGCGTGCCTTCGATGCGTTCCAGCGTCGGATAGCGCAGGCCCCGGGAAGCATCGACCGTCACGGTCTCCTGATTCCCGTCGACCAGGATGCCCAGCCGCACGCCGCCTTGCCTGGCGGCGGCGATCGCTGCCGTGAGACGTTCGGCGCTGAACGGCTCCTCGTCGACCGTCTTCAATCGCGCCCCGGGCACGATGCCCGCGCGGAAGGCAGGCCCGTTCCACGTCGCCGCCTTCACCCGGCCGTCCTTGGTCACCGTCATGCCCACCGACCAGCTCAGATCGAGCACGCCCTCGCCGGCCTCGTACAGGCGGAAATACTCGGTCGGCGCATCGCGGAACACGAGCCGCCAGCCGTGCGCGGCGAGGCCATCGAGGACACCGTCGTCATCGTGGGCATCGAGCTTCTTGCGGAGCGTCCCCGCCCACGGACCCGGGCAGACGCGAGCTAGCGTCGCGGCGACGTCGGCTTCCGAATAAGGCCGTTGCCGCTCGCCCGGCTTCTGGTCCGCCGCGCTGAAGAAGCGCGTGGCGAAGTCGTCCAGGCCCCGGGCGCCGTGGCTGCATTGGCGCAGACGCGCATCGATGTCGAGCCAGAACAGCACGCCCTCGATGTAGTAGTCCTCGCGCCGCTGCCAGTCGCGCCAGTACACGGTCCCGTCCTGGATCAGCGGATCGTTGGCGCTGTCGGCGAGCGATTTCCACTGGCGGCCCGCGCGGTGCTGGACGATGGCCGCATCCAGGGCGATCGCGCCGAGCGTCTGCTCGACCGTGCGCAGTCCCGAGCGCGCCGCGATGACGCGTGACCAGAACTCGGTCTGACCTTCGTAGACCCACAGCAGCGTGCCGGTGAACGGATCGTTCGGCGTGGACACGGCCATGTCCGCCGGCACGCGCCACAAGCCGTTCCACGCATGGATGAGTTCGTGCGGAATGACGTCGATGACGGAGGTCGACTCCGCCGGCTCGGAGAACAGATTCGCGGGCAGCACGACCTCGCCCGAGTCGGCATGCTCGATCCCGCCGGGACCGGGCAGCCGGTCGTCGAGCGCGATCAGGAAGTCGTAGCGCTTGAAGGGCGGCAAGCCGAAGACCGCTTCCGTCTCGCGTTGGACCGCCTGCATCCTGGCGTCGAAACGGTCGACGTTCTTGACCACCTCGGCATCCGCGGCCAGCCAGTTCGCGCGCACGGGGCGCACGCCGCCGGCAATCTCACGCGTCACCACGTGGCGAGACGAGAACACCGGCGAATCGATGAGTCGATCGAGCGACACCGGATCGAAGCGGATCCGTTCGCCGTCAGGCGCGCCGGACAAGGCGGTCGCCGGCACCATCCCTGCGGGCAGCTTGATCGTCGCCTGCACCGGCAGGTCGCTGGCCTTCCAGCCCGACGGGTACATCAGCATCCGGTTCCAGTAGACCCCGACGAAGCCGTCGACGATCGTCGCCGAGGGATCACGGCTGAGCGGCGCCAGGTATTGGAAGCTCAGATCGAGCACCTGCGCGCCTGCGGGCACGACGATGCGGAAGGCGTGGACCCGAGCGGGATCGCGACGCCACGACAGCGTCTTGCCGTCGGCCTGAACGACAAGGCCCGCCAGGCGGTGCGCGGAAATGGACGGCGCGTGACTCCCGATCTCCCACTGCGGATAGAGCAGCGTCATCTCGCCCGCGCGCTGCACGGGGATGCGCTGCTTGATCGTCACGATCCGCCGACGCGTGTCGGTGAGATCGACATCGAGCGTCATGACGCCGCGGAAGGCTTCACCGGCCTTGGCGGCTGCGATCCGCGTCTTCGCCTGCGGACCGTCAGCCGCCTGTGCCGATGTCGGACCGGCGACCACCGCCATCAAGGGGAGGCACAGCATCGCGCCGGCCAGTGCGCGCTTCGACGCGCTTGAGTGCTTGTGCATGGGAAGCGGAGGACGCGATGCGCGCGAGGCCGGATGAAGAAGCGCCGTTTGTAGGGGCCGACTCCCCGCTTCAACGAAAGTCATGCACCGGCTCGAGTGGCCATGCAAAACGGCCCCGAAGGGCCGTCCGTGTGTTCATCGATCGCTCGGGCGATCAGAAGCACTCAGGCCGCGGACGCCTTCTCCGCTTCCACCTTCTCCAGCGCGGCGTGCGCCTGCTGGTCCGCGTGGTAGCTGGAGCGCACCATCGCGCCGACCGCCGCGTGGGTGAAGCCCATCTTGTAGGCCTCTTCCTCGAACATCTTGAAGGTGTCCGGGTGCACGTAACGACGCACCGGCAGGTGATGGCCCGACGGGGACAGGTATTGCCCGATCGTCAGCATGTCGATGTGGTGCTCGCGCATGTCGCGCATGACCTGGAGGATCTCCTCATCGGTCTCGCCCAGGCCGACCATGATGCCGCTCTTGGTCGGCACGCCCGGCACCGCTTCCTTGAAGCGCTTCAGCAGGTTCAGGCTGAACTGGTAGTCCGAGCCCGGACGCGCTTCCTTGTACAGGCGCGGCGCAGTCTCCAGGTTGTGGTTCATCACGTCCGGCGGCGCCGCCTTCAGGATGTCCAGCGCGCGGTCCATGCGGCCGCGGAAGTCGGGCACCAGCACCTCGATCTGCGTGCGCGGGCTCAGCTCGCGCACCTGGCGGATGCACTCGGCGAAGTGGCCGGCGCCGCCGTCGCGCAGGTCGTCCCGGTCCACGCTGGTGATCACCACGTAGTTCAGCTTCAGCGCCGCGATCGTCTTGGCCAGGTTCAGCGGCTCGTCCACGTCCAGCGGATCCGGCCGGCCGTGGCCGACATCGCAGAACGGGCAGCGCCGCGTGCACTTGTCGCCCATGATCATGAAGGTCGCCGTGCCCTTGCCGAAGCACTCACCGATGTTGGGGCAGGACGCTTCCTCGCAGACCGTGTGCAGCTTGTGCTCGCGCAGGATCTGCTTGATCTCGTAGAAGCGCGTCGACGGCGAACCGGCCTTCACCCGGATCCAGTCCGGCTTCTTCAGCTGTTCCGCCGGAATGATCTTGATCGGGATCCGCGCCGTCTTGGCTTGCGCCTTCTGCTTGGCGGTCGCGTCGTAGTCGGACGCGCTCTTGGCTTCGTGGGTGACGTTCTCGGTTGCCATCAGGCGTTCTCTCGGTTGCCTTGTTCCGGGCCTCAGGGTTGGAGCTGCGCGGCGAGCCGCTCTCCGAACCGCTGGGCCACCGTGGCCCAGTCCGTGAAAACCCCGAGTGTACCGAGGTCCACCGTCTGGAGCCCTGCGTATCCGCACGGATGGATGCCCAGGAAGGGCTTCAGGTCCATCGCGACATTCAGCGCCACGCCGTGATACGTGCAGTGCCGGCTGATCTTGATCCCCAGCGCCGCGACCTTGCCCAGGCCCCGGAACGGATCCGCCGGATCGGCCGGCCCGGTGAGTGCGGCATGCGCCCCCGGGACGTCCCGCCGCACGTAGATGCCGGGCGCGCCGGTCACGCGATGGCCGGTCACGCCGAATCCGTCCAGCGTCTGGATCACGGCCGTTTCCAGGCGGAAGACGTATTCCTTGACGAAGATCCCCAGCCGCTTCAGGTCCACCAGCGGATAGGCCACCACCTGGCCGGGGCCGTGATACGTCACCTGTCCGCCACGGTTGGTCTGCACGACGGGAATGCCTTGCGGGTCCAGGACGTTGTCGGCCTGGCCGGCCAGGCCCTGGGTGTAGACGGGATCGAATTCGCAGAGCCAGAGCTCGTCCGGCGTGTCCGGACCGCGGGCGTCGGTGAAGGCGCGCATCGCGTCCAGCGTGGCCGCGTAGTCGACGCGGCCCAAGGTCTTGATCAGCATCCCGGCATGCTAGCCGCGATGGCTCTAGCATCGCGGTCATCAGGACATTCAGGAGCCGCGCCATGCCGCGTCACATCACGGCCCTCGCTGCCGCAGCGGTCTGCTGCCTTGCGCTGCAGGGCGGCCCTGCCGTCGCCGCCGGCGTCACGCTGGAGCAGGCGCTCGCCACGTACGAACGCGGCGACCTCCGCGCGGCGGAGAAGCAGTTCCGCGCGCTGTCGCAGCAGGGCCTCGCGCTCGGCGACTACAACCTCGCGATGATGCATCTGCGCGCGGAGGTGCCCAAGCCTGATCCCAAGCTCGCCCGGCAACTGCTGCTGCGCGCGGCCGGTCGCGGCCTCGTTCGCGCCGAGCTGGCGCTGGGCCAGTTCCACGAACAGGGCGAGGACGGCCAGCGCGACCTGGTCCAGGCCCAGTCGTGGTACCTGAAGGCAGCCGAGCATGGCAGCGTCGATGCGCAGGTGGCCGTGGCCACCGCCTTCTACCTGGGTCGTGGCGCCGGCAAGGACTTCCCGCAGGCGGCGCAGTGGTACCGCGAAGCCGCCAAGGGCGGCGACGTTGGCGCGCAGTACCTGATCGCGTCGATGTACGAGTCGGGGCTGGGCGTCGATCGCGACCTGCGCCTGGCGCGCTACTGGTACGACATCGCCGCACGCAACGGCGACGAGGCGGCGCCGTACAAGCTCAAGGCGGTCGACGCGGCGCTCGCGGCCGACGCCGGCTCCGTATGAGCCGGCCGGATCGGACCTGACGCGGTCCGACCGCTCCTGGTTTACAGGACGACCTTCACCATGGGGTGCGTGGTCAGCGTGCGATAGAGCTCGTCGAGCTGCTCGCGGCTGGTCGCCGTGACGGTGATCGTCACGCCCAGGTACTTGCCGCCCGAACTCGGGCGGGTCTCCACCGTCGCCGCGTCGAAGGCCGGATCGAACTGCTGCGCGACGCTGACGATCGCCTCGACGAAGCCGTCCACCTGCGCCCCCATCACCTTGATGGGGAACTGCGACGGGTACTCGATGAGCGACTGCTCGGGCGGGATCGGGGCGTTGTTGAAGCTGGTCATGATGGGAAATTCAAATGGTGTCGGTCAGCGGCTTTGCAAGATCTTGGCCCGCTGATAGGCCTCGTGGAGCTTCGCGTAGACCGGGCCGGGCTTGCCGCGCAGCGCGCCGTGGCCGACCTGCTCGTGATCGAGCCGGGTGACCGGGGCGACCTCCTTGCTGGCGGAGGTCAGCAGGATTTCATCGGCGGTGCTCAGCTCGGTCTCCGCGATCGGACGCAGGTTGCAGGCGATGCCGAGCTCCTCGCAGAGCTCCTTGAGCAGACGCACGCGGATGCCTTCGAGCAGCGCCTCGCCCGGCGGCGGCGTCAGCAGCGCGCCGTCGCGGACGATCCACACGTTGCTGCTGGAGCCCTCGGTCACATAGCCGTCGCGGATCAGCACGGTCTCGTCCGCGCCCTGATCGGCCGCGGCCTGCCGTGCCAGCACGTTGCCCAGCAGCGAGATGCTCTTGATGTCGCCGCGCTGCCAGCGGAAATCCCGCGCCGTCACGCAGATCAGGCCTTGATGGCGCTGCTCCGGCGTCAACGCGAGCAGGGGCTGCGTGTACGCGAGCACCGTCGGCTCCAGGTCCCTGGGCATCGCATGGCCGCGCGCCGCGACGCCGCGCGTGACCTGCAGATAGATCATCTGATCCTCGACCTCCGGCAGATGCGCCACCAGACTGTGGAACAGGTCCAGCCAGGCTTCGCGCTCGTAGGGGTCCTCGATGCGGAGCGCCTTCAGGCTGCGACCGAGCCGGTCGAGGTGGTCATCCACGCGGAACAGGCGGCGCGCATAGACCGGGATGGACTCGTAGACGCCGTCGCCGAAGAGGAATCCTCGGTCCATCACCGGCACCCGGGCATCGCCGAGCCGGCCCAGGTGGCCGTTCAGGTAGCAGGGAAGATCGGCCCAGGGCATGGTCATCGGTGGCTCCCGCAGTGTGGTCACGCCGAAGCCACCGACTGTACGCCGCCGGCCCGGCCCGCCAACCCCGGCAAGCGAGGGGCCTTGGGGCCCAAGCCCCGTCCCCATGGCCCGGGAGGACCATCGCGCAGGCGCCTGACCGGCCGGTCAGCCGGTCAGGCGACAGGTCTCACTTGATCCAGAGACGGATCGCGTCCCAGGCTCGACCGAAGATGCCGGCCAGCGGCACCTCCTGCTGCACGACCAGCGGCACTTCGGCCACCGGCGCGCCGCCCGAGGTCGTCACCTTCAGCGTGCCCACGCGCTGGTTCAGCGCCAGCGGCGCGACCAGCGGGTCGGTGCGCTGGATGTCGGTCTTGAGCTTGCCACCCTCGCCGCGCGGCACCGCGACGAAGACCGCATCGGCCGCGCCCAGCTTGGCTTCCGGCAGGGCGCCCTTCCAGACCTTGACGGTCGTGATCGGCTGGTTCTTCTCGAACAGGCGCACCGCGTCGAAGGCCGAGTAGCCCCAGTTCAGCAGCTTCTGGCTTTCGGTCGCACGCGCTTCCTTCGAGGCCGTGCCCATCACCACGCTCAGCACGCGGCGCTTGCCGTTGGGCACGTCGCGCTGCGCGCTGGCCGCCAGACAGTAACCGGCCGCATCGGTGTAGCCGGTCTTGCCGCCGTCCACCGACGGATCGCGGCCCAGCAGCATGTTGCGGTTGGACTGGCGGATCTTGTTGAAGGTGTACTCGCGCTTGGAATAGTAGTCGGCGTAGTACTGCGGATAGTCCTGGATCACGTGCGAGAAGATGACCGCGATGTCGCGGGCGCTCGTCTTGTGGCCGGGCTCGGTGATGCCGGTGACGTTCTTGAACGAGGTGTTCTTCAGGCCCCAGGCCTGCGCCTGCTTGTTCATCATCGCGACGAACTGCTCGACGGTACCGCCCACGCCTTCGGCCAGCGCGACCGAGGCGTCGTTGCCCGACTGGATGATCATGCCGCGCAGCAGCTCGTCGACCTTGGGCGTCATCGTCGTGTCGATGAACATCAGCGACGGATCGCCCTTGCGCTCGTCCCACGCGCGCTTGGACACGGTCAGCGTCTGGTCCAGCGTCAGGCGCTTGGCCTTGAGCGCGTCGAACACGACATAGGCCGTCATCAGCTTGGTCAGCGAGGCGGGATCCTGCGGCGTGTCGGCATCGCGCTCGGCGAGCGTCTGGTGGGTCGTCAGGTCCAGCAGCACGAAGTTGCGGGCCGCGATCTCGGGCGGCGCCAGCGCCTGCGCCGACGCGCCGGTCGTCATCACGAAGCTGGACAGGCCCAGGCCGAGGGCCAGGGAGGCGAGGAATCGTTTCATTCGGGAGAGATCCTTAGGTGCGCGCTTCGCCGACGGCATGCCAGCCGCGCGTCACCAAGTTCTTGAGCAGCGGCAACTGCCCATGGAAGAAATGCCCGACACCGGGCACCACGATGACCGGCAGCGCCTGCGGGCGCGCCCAGTTGAAGACCGCACTCAGCGGCACCACATCGTCCTGTTCGCCGTGGATCACGACGGTATCGGCCGGGACCGTCGCGACGCCGAAGCGGCTCGCGGCAGGACCGACCAGCAGCAGGCGCTCGGCCGGCTGCTCGAGCTGGAGCGCCGCCTGCGACGCGACGAAGCCGCCGAAGGAGAACCCCGCCAGCGCGAGCGGCTGCGCCGGATCGCGCAAGGCCGCGATCACGGCCAGCGCGTCGTCGACCTCGCCGCGACCTTCGTCCCAGGCACCAGCGGATTTGCCGATGCCGCGGAAGTTGAAGCGCACCGCGCGATAGCCCAGGTGCACGAACGCGCGAGCGATCGTCTGCACCACCTTGTTGTCCATCGTGCCGCCCTGCGTCGGGTTCGGGTGGCAGATCACCACCACGCCGCGCAGCGGGCCCGCGTCGACCGCGGGCTCATCGATGGCGCATTCGATCTCGCCGGCCGGGCCTGCGATCTGGCGGCGCTGGGTCTGTGCATTCATTCGAACGGACTCCCGATCAGCGGCCGACCGAATCGTCGAGCACCAGGCGCTCGACGACTTCACCGTGCTTGAGGTGGCGCTCGACGATCTCGTCGATGTCGCTGTTGTCCACGAACTGGTACCAGACCGCGTCCGGGTACACGACCGCCACCGGCCCGCCGGCGCAGCGGTCCAGGCAGCCCGCCTTGTTCACGCGCACGCCGCCCTTGCCGGCCAGTTTCTCGGCCTTCACGCGCTTCTTGCAGTGGTCGAAGGCCTCCTGCGCGTTGTGCTGAAGGCAGGCGTTCTCGTTCTCGCGCTGGTTCAGGCAGAAGAAGATGTGGCGTTGGTAGTAGCTGGCTGAGCTCATCGGTCGATTGTAGTTTCAGGGTTTTCACCGAGCGGCGATTCGTGCGGTCCTTCACGAACCGTTCGTCCTTCAGAGCGCCCACCGGCAGGCGGCGAACCCGCGCGATCGCTCTGCGTGACGCCATAAAGCAGCCACGCCAGCGCGGCGAACGGCCACAGCCATCCCACCCATTGCGCCAGTCCGTAGAGGTTGACGAAACGGCCCTGCTCCCAGAACTGCAGACTCTCGAGCAGGTAGGGATCGGACGGCGCCTCGGCCATCAACGCGATCAGCGCGGTCAGCACGACCAGGCCCCACGCCGCGTTCGCGCGCCGCGACATGAAGGCCGCCAGCATCGCGAGCACGCCGCCGATGATCAGGCCCGGCTCGGTCGTCGAGGTCAGCCAGGCCCAGGCGTGATCGGGGCCGAAGTTCAGCACCGTCGACCAGGCCGTCGTGGTCACGCCCAGCGCGATCGCGCCCAGCACCAGCAACGCGCGTCGCTTGCCGGGTCGCGCCACCGACAACGCGAGCAGGCATGGCGCCAGGACGCCCATGGCGATGGCGATGGCCTCCAGGCCAGGCGGCAAGGGCAGCTCGTCGGTGAGTTCCTTGGGAACGAGTTCCCAGGGCGTGTTCTCAAGCAGCAGCTCTGCCCATTCGCGCAACCGGGGGAACAGCTGGCCGAGGCCCAGCGGCAACGGTGCCGGATACAGCAGTCCCACCGGCCACAGCGCCAGCAAGGCCAGCGCACCCGCGCTGTGCGGCACGAACCAGCGCTCGCGCCAGCCGTTCCATCGCCGCAGGCCGCCGAGTCCGAGCACCGCCCAGGCGCACAGTCCACCGAGCCACGCGCCGGCGCTGTTCAGCAGGAAGTCGGCCAGCGACGGCACGCGGCCGGGAAGGAAGTACTGCAGCGTCTCCATCGAGAACGACAGCAGCGGCAGCCCGACCACCGTCAGCAACAGCGCGCGCACCAGACTGCCGCTGCCACGGATCACCGCCGAGAAGCAGAGCAGGCCCAGCGGCCAGTAGCCGACGACGTTGACCCAGATGTCGAACTTGCCCCAGTAGCGCGGCCAGGGCAGTCCGACGAAGCCCGGCCAGGGCAGGCTGGGCGGCATGCGCCAGGGCCAGAACGGATAGAGGCTGGCATAGACCACCAGCACGGCATAACACAGGGCCAGCCAGGTGGCGGAACTGCGCCTATGCATCGCCGGATCAGAAGGGTTTGACGACGACCAGGATCACGATCGCCGCGAACATCAGCACCGAGACCTCGTTGAACACGCGGAACCACTTGTGGCTGCGGCGGTTGGCGAGCATCTCGAACTTGCGCAGGAAGGCACGGCACACGTGGTGATAGCCGATGACCGCGACGACCAGCGCGAGCTTGGCGTGCATCCATCCGTTGCCCGGACCGCGACCGATGCCGTAGTACAGCCACAGCACCGCGCCGAAGACCAGGGCGAGCAGCATCAGGCCCGAGCTGAAGCGATAGAGCTTCAGCGCCATGATCAACAGCCGTTCGCGCTCGGCGTGGCTGTCTGCCGGGACCATGGCCAGGTTCACGAAGATCCGCGGCAGATAGAACAGGCCAGCGAACCACGCGGCGACGAAAATGATGTGAAGCGCTTTGATCCAGAGCATCGCGGCATTATGGAGGCGCGAAAAAAAACCCCGGCTTCACAGCCGGGGTCGGAAAGCCTTATCGCTGTCATCACGCTAAGGCTCCTGCTCAGGGAGGAAAAGCAGGGAACGACAGCCGAGCGGCTATCATTCAAGAACGACTTTAACAGATCTGCCGAATTTCGGAATCCACGTGTTTTCACCGCGTGGCCCCTCATTCTGGTGGCCCCTCTCGGAAATCATGCAACTTCCCGCACCTTATCCCGCCAGTCGCCCCCGTCGCCTGCGCCGCGACGCCTTCACCCGGGCGCTGGTCCGCGAAAACCGGCTGCATCCGAGCGATTTCATCTTTCCGGTGTTCGTGCATGAAGGCGAGAACCGTGTCGAACCGATCAATTCGATGCCGGGCGTGTCCCGGCTGAGTCTGGACAGGCTGATCCCCGTCGCCGAGGAATGCGTCGAACTGGGCATCCCGGTGATCGCGCTCTTCCCCGCGATCGACACGGCGTTGAAGACGCCCGACGGCATCGAGGCGACCAACCCGGACGGCCTGATCCCGCGCGTCGTGCGCGCGCTCAAGGAGAAGGTGCCCGGCCTGGGCGTGCTGACGGACGTCGCGCTCGACCCGTACACCAGCCACGGCCAGGACGGCGTGCTCGACGAGCAGGGCTACATCCTGAACGACCGCACCGTCGAACTGCTGAAGCAGCAGGCGCTGGTCCAGGCCCAGGCGGGCGTGGACATCGTCGCGCCCAGCGACATGATGGACGGCCGCATCGGCGCCATCCGCGCGGCGCTCGAGGCCGACGGCCACATCCACACGCGGATCATGGCCTACAGCGCCAAGTACGCCAGCGCCTTCTACGGTCCGTTCCGCGACGCCGTGGGCTCGCGCAGCAACCTCGGCAAGGCGGACAAGAAGACGTACCAGATGGACCCCGGCAACAGCGATGAGGCCTTGCGGGAAGTCGGCCTGGACCTGGCCGAGGGCGCGGACATGGTGATGGTCAAGCCCGGCCTGCCCTACCTGGACATCGTGCGACTCGTGAAGCAGGAATTCCGCGTCCCGACCTTCGCGTACCAGGTCAGCGGCGAGTACGCCATGATCAAGGCCGCCGCCGCCAACGGCTGGCTGGACCACGACGCCGTGATGCTCGAAGCGCTGCTGGCCTTCAAGCGCGCCGGCGCCGACGGCATCCTGACCTATTTCGCGATGGACGCGGCGCGTCTGATCCGCGCCGGCGCCTGAGCGTCCACGACGCCAGGGAACGCCGGCTGCCCGACCGACGCATGCGCATCTTCCATCTCAGCGACGCGCTCTATGAGGAGCTCGCCGCGCTGCCCGATGAGCTCCCGCCAGAAGGCTTCCTGTGGATCGGCCTGCCGCGGCGCGAGTTCGAGCTGCAACTGGGCACGCTGCAGCAGCGGCTGATGCGATGGGCCGGCGCGCAGCTGCTCGATCTGCACGTCTCGGATCTGATGAATCCGCAACTGCCGTCGCACTTCGACTACACGAGCTCGTACGACCTGATGGTCTTCCGACGGCTCGCGACGATGCCGGGCAGCGAGCAATACCTGTCCGACGACGAACCCCGTCATGCGGCGGCGGTCAACGAGGCGCTGAAGGCCATCGACACGAGTCCGGTCGGCTTCGCCGTCTTCGACCGCGTGCTGATCACGGTGCATCCGGGCGAGTGCTCGTTGAGGGATCACTTCGCCGGGAAGCTGGGGGCGCAGCAGGAAGGTCGCGACTTGCGCGGCAGCACGCGCCTGCCTCACAGCCCGGCCGAGCTGATGCTGCGCATGGTCAACCACATGGTCGACAGCTACCTCGACCTGCGCCGGCTGCTGACGCGCCAGTTGACGACGCTGCAGAACCTGCTGCTCGACCGCCGTGGTCACTTCCGCGACTGGCCCGTCGTGCTGCACGCCCGCGACACGCTGTCGCGGCTGGAAGACCTCTGCGAGGACCAGCGCAGCGCCGTCCAGGAATGGATAGACGCGCTCGGCGAATGGCCGGTCGGCGACGCGCGGGCGGAGCGCGAGCGCGAGCTGCTGCGCGTGCGGTCGCGCGACGTGCTCGAACACGTCGAGCGGGTGCTGACCCACGTGAGGCGTCTGGAAACGTCCGCCGAGACCTCGGTGCAGATGCACTTCTCGCTCACCGGCGAGCGCACCAACAACATCATGCGGACGCTGACCGTGCTGACGGCCATCTTCCTGCCGCTGAACCTGATCACCGGCGTCTTCGGCATGAACTTCGATACGCTGCCGCTGATCCACCGGGCCACCGGCTTCTGGATCGCCGTCGGCGTCATGGTCGTCACGGCCCTCGCGCTGGGCGCATTCTTCTGGCGCAAGCGCTACCTGGGCACGCAGCAGTAGCGGGGACGGGGAACGTTCAGAGTTTCGCCTTGGCCTTGGCCTTGGCCTTGGCTTTGGCCTTCACGGTCTTGGCCGGCTCGGACCTCGCGGCATAGGGGTCGGCGAAGCCGAGCCCGACCATCACCTCGGTCTCGCGTGCTTCCATGAACTCGGCCTCGTCGTCTTCCTCGTGGTCGTAGCCCTGTGCGTGCAAGGTCCCGTGAACAAGCATGTGCGCGTAGTGCGCCGCCAGGTCCAGGCCCATCTCCTTGGCCTCGCGCTCCACGACCTCCGCGCAGATCACCAGGTCCGCAGCCACGACAGGCTCGTGCGTGTAGTCGAAGGTCAGCACATTGGTCGCGTAGTCCTTCGAGCGGTATTCGCGATTGAGCGACTGCCCCTCCTCCGCATCGACGATGCGGACGGTGATCTCGCCCGGCAGCTCCAACGCCGCGCGCATCCAGCGGATCACCTTGTGCCGCGGCAGCAGCGCCTTGTGGCGCGGATCCGCGAATTGCAGCGAAAGGCTCAGTTCCTGGCGGCTCATCGTGCGGCTCCCTTGCGCGCAGGCTTGCCGGCCGTCTTGGCCGCCGCCTTTTTCGCAACCAACTTGGTCGCACCGGGCTTCTTCGCCGCGGATTTCTTCACCGCCGCCCCTTTCACTGCCGCCTTCTTCGCCGCAGGCTTCTTCACCGCTGGCTTCTTCACGGCAGGCGGCGGAGGCGCTTCTTCGAAGCGCATCGCCTCCTCGCGCAAGCGCAGCGCACGCAGGCGACGCTCCTCGCGTTCTTCGGCGAACTGGGCGCGGTGCGCTTCCTGCTCGCGCGCTTCCTCGCGCGCCAGCGCTTCCGTCTGGTTCTCGTAGGCCTGCACGATGCGCGCGACCAGCGGATGGCGCACGACGTCCGCGCGCGTGAAACGCGTGATCGCGATGCCCTCGACGCCGTCCAGGACCTGCTCCGCGTCGACCAGCCCGCTGCGCATACCGCGCGGCAGGTCGATCTGGCTCGTGTCGCCGGTCACCACGCACTTGCTGCCGAAGCCGATGCGCGTCAGGAACATCTTCATCTGCTCGGGCGTCGTGTTCTGCGCCTCGTCGAGGATGACGAAGGCGTGATTCAGAGTCCGCCCCCGCATGAAGGCCAGCGGCGCGATCTCCAGCTGACCCTTGTCGAACGCCTTGGTCACGCGATCGAAGCCCATCAGGTCGTACAGCGCGTCGTAGAGCGGCCGCAGGTACGGGTCGACCTTCTGCGTCAGATCGCCGGGCAGAAAGCCGAGGCGCTCGCCCGCTTCGACCGCCGGGCGCGTCAGGATGATGCGCTGCACCGTCGAGCGCTCCAGCGCATCCACCGCGCAAGCCACCGCGAGGAAGGTCTTGCCCGTGCCCGCCGGACCGATGCCGAAGCTGATGTCGTGCGACAGGATGCTGCGCAGGTAGAGGTGCTGGTTGCCCGTGCGACCCGCGAGGTCCGCGCGGCGCGTGCGCAGCACGATGGTGTCGCCGTCCGTGTCCTCGCCGTTGGTTAGCTTCGTCGGCGCGGCCACGTCGTTGGCGGCCTCGACGATGGCCAGCCGCAGGGTCTCGCCGGGGATGGCCCGGTCGGCGCGCGCGTAGAGCGCTTCCAGCAGGGCGAGCGTGCGCTCCGCCGGCGCGCGGTCGCCCTCGATGTTGAAGTGCTCCGCGCGGTGGGTGATGCGCACGGTCAGCGCCGCCTCGATCTGGCGGAGATGCTCGTCCAGCGGGCCGCACAGGTGCGACAGGCGACGGTTGTCGGCGGGGGTGAAGGCGTGGCGCAGGTTCAAGCGGAGAAGGCTCCGTATTCAGGGGGGTTGAGGGCGGTATTGTCGCGCGCCGGTGCCCCGCGCGCTTGCTGCGCCTGCACAATCGCCCCCCATGCACCGGACCACGGAACAACAAGGAGACGCTGCCGGCCACAGGGATGCCGTGCCGGCGCAAGGGGGAAGCAGGCCTGCGGCGTACGGCGCCGCCGTCGCGCTGTCGTTGGCCGTGCCGGTCTGCCTCGCGCAGGTGGCGGGCGCGGCGGTCGCCGGCGCGGACGGCGTCACCGCCGGCTCATTCGCCGCGCTGTGGACGCGCCTCGCGCCCCAGCTCGCCTACGGTCTGCAATCCGCGATGGTGCTGATGGCCTTCGTGCTGGGCCTGCTGATCTGGCAACGCCGTGCCCAACGCCACATCGGATGGCTGCTCGTGCTGATGCCGGGATGGGTCATCACCGTCGGCCTCGCGCCCCTGTTGTCGTGGCGCACCGGGATCGCGGTGATCCTCGCGCCGTGGCTGCTGTGGTGCGCCGTCCATTACCTGATGCGACGGATGCGGCGGCGCGATCGCCGCATGCACCGTGCCCTGCTGGCCCAGGCGCTGATCTTTCCCGCGGCGCTGCTGCTGCCGGTGCCGGCGACACGCGTCGCCACCTTCGCTCTCTGGTGGTTGGGCGCGCAGCTGCTGGTCGCGATGGGTTGGCACCTCTGGCATCTGTGGCAGGACATGTTCCTTCCGACGTTGGAGGAGCGTTATCCGCAATCCGACTTCATCCTCAGCGGCGTGCTGATCGGCTTCGGCATGCTCGCGGTGCTCGCGGCCTGGATGTTGCCGGGCAGCGGTCTGGCCGGCATCCTCGGACCGCTGTGTCTGCTGGGACTGGGCCTGCATCGCGTGCGCGAATTCGCCCGGGCGCTCGCCCAGTCCGAGCTTGCGGTCCTGCAGGGCGAGCTTCGCCTGCAGGAACGCATCGCCGAACTGGAGCGCCATTTCGATCAGGTCGCGGAAACCAAGCTGGAGCAGGTCACCGAGCGCGAGCGCAAGCGCATCGCCGCCGATCTCCACGACGACCTGGGCGCCAAGCTGCTGACCATCGTCCATACCAGCGAGTCGGACCGGATTTCCACGCTCGCGCGCGAAGCGCTCGAGGAGATGCGGCTGTCGGTGCGCGGCCTGACCGGCAAGCCGGTGCAACTGCTGGACGCGCTGGGAGACTGGCGCGCCGAGGTGGTCTCGCGCCTGGCCCAGGCCAACATCCTGGCCGAGTGGAAATCGCCCGCCGAGGACATCGAGCACACCTTCCCCGCGCGCGCCTACGTGCAGACGACGCGCATCCTGCGCGAATCGGTCAGCAACATCATCAAGCACAGCGGCGCCACGCATTGCGTGATCAGCTGCTCGGCGCAGGACGGCTACTTCTCGGTGGTCATCCAGGACAACGGCCAGGGCATTCCTCTGGAGCTGGAAGGTCGCCTGGACAAGGGACACGGCATGGCCAGCATGAAGGCCCGGGCCAAGCAGATGCATGGGCAATGCCTGGTCGAATCCGGACCCGGCTGGGGCACCGTCATCCGGCTCACGATCCCACTTTGATCACGCGCTGATCGCGATCCCGCGTGATCCATTGCCGCCTGCACCACAGTCCGGCGTAGATCAGGATGGTCAGCCCCTCCAGAAAGCCGTACCGTTGCAGGAAGTCAGCGAGCACTCCGCCCGCATGACAATCCTGAGCAAGAATCCGCGCCATGAACCACATCCTGCTCCTCGAAGACATTCCCGAAATCCGCGCCTGGCTCAAGGTCCTGGTCAAACAGGTGTTCGCCAACGCGGTCGTCACTGAATGCTCGCGGGTGCAGGACGCGCTGCAGCAGGTCAACTCGCAGCGTTTCACGCTCGCGCTGCTGGACCTGGGCCTGCCTGACGGTTCCGGCGTCGACGTGATCTCCGCGCTGCGCGAGAAGCAGCCCGAAGTCCAATCGGTCATCGTCACCATCCACGACGACGACGAACATCTCTTCCCTGCCCTGCAGGCTGGTGCCTTCGGCTATCTGCTCAAGGAACAGTCGCGCGAACTGCTGGTCGAGCAGCTCCAGCGCATCAGCCAGGGCGAGCCGCCGCTGTCGCCGTCCATTGCGCGCAAGGTCATCGCCTACTTCACGTCGCAACGCCGGCCCCAGGCCGCACAGGTGCTGCATGAGGTGTCCCTGACGGACCGCGAAACGGAAGTGCTGCTGCGCGTCGCCAAGGGCTTCACGCTGCCCGAGATCGGCGTGCAGCTGGGTTTGTCGCGTCACACCATCGCCGACTATGTGAAGCAGATCTACCGCAAGCTCAACGTGAGCTCGCGTGCCGAGGCCGCGCTGGAAGCCCAGCGCCTGGGACTGTTCGGCAGGAACTGAACGCTTTGAGCACGGGATCTCGAGGGGCGGTCGCGCGCCTCGGGAAAATACTGGACAAACATCCAGCAAATCGCCGTCGGATCGCTGCCGAACGCGGATAATCCGCGGCCATGATCGGCAAGCTCACCGGCGTCATCGCGGAAAAATCGCCCCCGCAGATCCTCATCGATGTCCAAGGTGTCGGCTATGAAGTCGACGTGCCGATGAGCACCTTCTTCAACCTGCCGGGCCTGGGCGAACGCGCGACGCTCTTGACGCACCTGAGCATCCGGGAGGACGCACACGTCCTCTTCGGCTTCCTCTCCGCCGAGGAGCGCAGCACCTTCCGTCTACTGATCAAGATCAGCGGCGTCGGCCCCAAGATGGCACTCTCGCTGCTGTCGGGCATGTCGGTCGGGGATCTGGCGCAGGCCGTGTCCAAGCAGGAAGCCGGCCGGCTGGTGAAGGTGCCGGGCATCGGCAAGAAGACCGCCGAGCGGCTGCTGCTGGAGCTCAAGGGCAAGCTGAGCCCGGACCTGTCGCAGCCGGTCTCCGTGGCCAACGACGCGCAGGCTGACATCCTGCAGGCCCTGGTCGCGCTGGGCTACAGCGAGAAGGAAGCAGGCATCGCGTTGAAGACGCTGCCGCCGGACATCGGCGTCAGCGAAGGCATCAAGCTGGCGATGAAGCACCTGTCATGAAACCACGCGCGCGGCGTACCCTCCCAACATGAGCATCCAGACCGACGACTTCACGCCCGCGCCGCAGCAGGCCCGCCTGATCAGTGCACAGCCCGCGTCGCCGAACGAGGACGCGATCGAACGCGCGCTGCGTCCCAAGCTGCTCGACGAGTATGTCGGCCAGACCAAGGCGCGGGAACAGCTGGAGATCTTCATCGGTGCTGCGAAGAAGCGTCGCGAGGCACTGGACCACGTGCTGCTGTTCGGACCGCCGGGCCTGGGGAAGACGACATTGAGCCACATCGTCGCTGCTGAACTGGGCGTGAACCTGCGTCAGACCAGTGGCCCGGTGCTGGAGAAGCCCAAGGACCTCGCGGCGATCCTGACCAACCTCGAACGCAACGACGTGCTGTTCATCGACGAGATCCACCGGCTCTCGCCAGTCGTCGAGGAAATCCTCTACCCGGCACTGGAGGACTACCAGATCGACATCATGATCGGCGAGGGTCCGGCGGCTCGGTCAATCAAGTTAGATCTGCAGCCGTTCACGCTGGTGGGGGCGACCACCCGCGCCGGCATGCTCACCAATCCACTGCGCGACCGCTTCGGCATCGTCGCGCGCCTGGAGTTCTACACCGCTGATGAACTGCAGCGCATCGTGACCCGATCTGCGGCGCTGCTCAACGCGCCTATCGATCCGGAAGGCGCGCTCGAAGTCGCGAGGCGTTCGCGCGGCACGCCTCGTATCGCCAACCGGCTGCTGCGCCGCGTCCGCGATTACGCCGACGTGAAGGCGGACGGAACCATCACGCGCACGATTGCGGAGAAGGCGCTGGCGATGCTGGACGTCGATCCGCTGGGCTTCGACCTGATGGACCGCAAGTTGCTGGAAGCGGTGGTGCACCGCTTCGACGGCGGGCCGGTGGGATTGGACAACGTCGCAGCCGCCATCGGGGAAGAGCCTGGCACCATCGAGGACGTGATCGAACCCTACCTGATACAGCAGGGTTTCCTGCAGCGCACACCGCGCGGTCGGATCGCCACGCTGGCGGCGTATCGCCACCTCGGCGTCGCGCCGCCGAAGCAGGCGGGACGGTTGTTCGACCTCGAATGAAGGTGACGGGCTCGTGGACAACGGGCTTGGCGCCACCGCCGCAACAACGAAAAAGGCGCTCCGAAGAGCGCCTTTCTGCTTCGTGATCTGAAGATCAGAAGTTGTGGCGGATGCCCAGGGCGAACGAGTTCAGGTCGTTGACCTTGTTCGCGGTAGTGGCGTCCACGGCGGTGTAGAACGCGTAGACCTTGGTGCGCTTGCTCAGGTTGTAGTTGTAGGCAATCGTGTACTGCTTGCCACCGTTCTGACCATTGTTGAACGAGTAAGCGCCAGCCTTGGTTCCACCGACGTTCAGGTGGAATTCCGATTGACCCAGCGTGTACATCACAGCGGCGCGGCCGATCCAACGGCTGTCCTTGCCGCCAGCGGTCAGCGGGCTGCCCGACTCTTCGCGCTGCACGTAGCCGCCGAAGGTGAAGGCACCCAGTTCGTACAGGCCGCGGAACGCGTACTGCTTGGCCGAGCCTTGCTTGCTGTAACCAGCGCCCAGGTGCAGAGGACCTTGGTCGTAGTTCAGGGCGAGGTCATAACCGCGCTCATCGACGCCTTCACCGGCGTGCAGCGCGAGTTCAGCGTTGAAGCCGCTGATGTTCGGCGTGAAGTAGCCGACCTTGTTGGTCTGCGTGAAACCGGCGCCAGAGTACAGCTTGTCTTCCGACGTGCCCGTATCGTGGTTGTGCATCGACACGTAGTCGGCGGTCGCATAGTACGAGCCCGGGGTCCAGCGGCCCAGACGGATCGCACCGAAATCGCCCGCCAGCTGCACGCTGGCTTCACGATTCCAGAACGCCGTCGGGTTCGTGGCGCGACCGTCGTCCGAGTTCAGACCATGTTCCAGCGCGAAGCTGGCCTTCAGACCACTGCCCAGGTCTTCCGTGCCCTTGAAGCCAAGACGCGAGTTGTTGTTGATCACCGAGGCGACGCGGTCGGCATTGCCGGTCTTGATGCTTTCCACCGAGGTGTTGATACGGCCCCAGAGCGTGACGGAGCTCTGCGCGAACACGGGAGCGGAAAGGGCCGCGATGGCCGCAGCGAATGCAATCTTTTTCATACCCACCTTCATCCAGTTGGAGGTTTCAGCCGGTCTGGCTCAATGGCTTTACTGCAAGGTGTGCGGAGTATAGAAGTGCGTTGCACGCACCCATAACGCCCGACGCAAAATTGCAACAGTTCCCCGTTAGGGGTGAACCAGAGGGTTCGTGGGTGATAACAGGCGGGCCGTCAGCACCTGTCCCGCGAGCAGTGCGGCGAGGACGGCGATCTGCTCGATCGGGCCCAGTCGATGGGCGTTCCAGAGGAACAGCGCGACCGCACCGAGCAGCAGGAGGAACATCACCCCCGCCGCCCAGGCGTGCGAGGACGCGACCTTCGGGTCGAACAGCGGCCTTGCATGGGGGTCGTATCCGGGCGCTATGCGGGCACCCAATCCCGGCTCCCAGTGGGCTGGCTCCCACCAGAGGCGCAACTTGTCCCGCCAGCGCGTCGTGCGTCGCGTCTTGGCCAGGAGCCTGGCGTAGACCTGGACGTTGGCCGTCCAGGGGTTCCAGCTCTGGAGCGCATCGCGCGTGCCGTAGACGCAGGGCTCGCCATCCAGTTCCTCGTGGAAGCTGCCGAACAGGCGGTCCCAGACGATGAGGATTCCGCCGTAGTTGCGATCCAGATAGGGATCGTTGACGGCATGATGCACGCGGTGGTTGGACGGCGAACAGAACCAGCGATCGAACCAGCCCAGCTTTCCGATCTGCTGCGTGTGCACCCAGAACTGGTAGAGCAGGTCGATCAGCGCGACCACCGCATAGACCAGCGGCGGGAAGCCGAGGATCGCCATCGGCAGGTAGAAGAGCCAGCCGACAAGCCAACCGCTGCCGGTCTGGCGAAGCGCGGTGGAAAGGTTGTAGTCCTCGCTCTGGTGGTGGACGGCATGCGCGGCCCAGAGCAGCGCGGTCGTGTGGCCGAGCCGGTGGTGCCAGTAGTAGAGGAAGTCATACAGCAGCAGCCCCAGCAGCCAGACCCACCAGGCGCCCGCGTCCAGGCGGGTCAACGCGGCCCGCTCGAAGACCCAGGTGTAGATGCCCAGCGTGAAAAGCTTGGTCAGCACGCCCACCACCTGACTGAGCATGCCCAGCGCGATGCTGCTCACCGCGTCGTTCAGGCGATAGGTATTGCGGCCGCGGCGCAGCCCGATCCAGTACTCAAGCCCGATCAGGGCGAAAAACACCGGCGTGGCCAGCACGATGATCTGTGCGTCGGTCATGTGTCTCCTCGATGAGCGCTCGATGCGGCGCTTCTGTCGATGTCGGCGGCCGCCGGCCCTCCTGGGAGCCGGCGATCCCGCGTTCAGGCCTTGGCGGTCGCGACCACGGCGGGCATGAAGCCCGGCACGCCTGGATCATCCAGCGCCAGGCCTTGCAGATGCTGATCGTCGTTCCATCCGACCAGGCTGAACCCCTGCGGGGAATGCAGCAGCCGGTTGACGCTCGTGTTGCCGAGGACCCAACTGCGCGGCGCCTGCAGATCGATGCGGGTCGCGGCACGGTACAGGCAGTCCATCACCCCGCCATGCGCGACGATCGCGATCGTCTGCCCCGCATGTGCCGTGGCCAGCTCGGACACGACGGCGATGCAGCGGTCATAGAGCGCGATCAGACTCTCACCACCGGGCGGCTCGAAGTCGGGGTCACGCCGGCGCCAGCGCAGTGCGTCCTCAGGGAACCCTGACTCGATCTCGGTCCAGAGCTTGCCCTCGTGGATGCCGAAGGCGCGCTCCCGCAGACGCTCGTCATGGCGCACCTCGAGTCCGTGTGGCGCCGCCAGATGCCGGGCCGTCACCGCAGCGCGATCCAGGTCACTGGCATAGATCGCGTCGATCGCTTGGTCGGCCAGCGCGGCACCGAGCCGCTCGGCCTGGCGCTCACCCCGTGCGTTCAGCGGCAGGTTCAGGTGACCTTGCAGGCGACCTTCACGGTTCCAGGCTGTCTCGCCGTGCCGGATGGCCAGGATCAGGGTCGACTCCACTCAGACGCCCCAGACCACGTCCGTGTTGGCGGCCTGCGCGGCACGCATCAACTCCAGCAGCGGCCACAGGCGTTGGCGCAGCGTCACTTCGGGCTTAGGCGGAGGTTTGCGATCCTCGGCCTGGGCCTCCTCCGCGGCACGATCCAACGCCCGTTGTTCGTCCGCGATCGCCGCCTCGCCTTGCGAGATCAGCGCGGACAGATCCGACGCCTGGAAGATTCCCTGGGGCGCGGGTCCGCGGCCCAGGGCCTGCAGCGCTTGATCGCCATGGGCTGCCAACATGATGACGTCAGCCCCTGCCTTCGATTTGAACTTGTACAGCACGCTTGTCTCCCGGCCGTCGACGGCGGCCATCGACGCATTGTGCCGCCCTCGCGCGACCGGCAGTGGAGAGGTCTCCCGACCCCCCGCCCGGTCCGGTCCCCGGGTCGATCCCGATGCGCCGGCGACGCGGTGCGACTCAGCCTCCGCGGAGCAGGTGCACGGAGGCGCGCACGGCGCGCGGCGCGGAGGCGGCCTGCTGACGCGCCAGCTTGCCGGCTTCAGCCTGTGCGGCGATCTGGACCTGACGCTCCTCGAAGGCCCGCGTCTCGAGCGCGGGCGCGCACAGGAAACCCTGGTATTCGTGGCAGCCGCAGCGCGCGAGGAAATCGCGTTGCGCGTCGGTTTCAACGCCTTCGGCGATCACCTTCAGATTGAGCGCGCGCCCCATCTGCACGATCGCGTTGACGATACCGGCATCGCTTGCGTCGCCTGGCAGCCCCTTGACGAAGCTGCGGTCGATCTTGAGACGCTGGATCGGGAAGCGCTTCAGATAGCCGAGGCTGGAATAGCCGGTCCCGAAATCGTCGATCGACATCAGCACGCCGAGCTCCGACAGCGCCTCCATCCGATGCAGCGCCTCTTCGGCATCGCGCAGCAGAACGGACTCCGTGAGTTCCAGCTCCAGCAACGACGGCGGCAGATCGTAGGCACGAAGGGCCTGCGCGACCTGCTCGACGAACTGCGTCTGCTGGAACTGCAGCGCCGACACATTGACCGCAACCGGCACGCGCAAGCCCTTCTTGAGCCAGGCTGCGGCCTGCGCCACCGCCTGCTGCAGCACCCACTGGCCGATCGCGATGATGAACCCGCTCTCCTCGGCCACAGGGATGAACTCGGACGGCGGCACGTCTCCGCGCAGCGGATCGCGCCAGCGGATCAGCGCTTCGGCGCCGACGAGCTCACCGGTTTCCAGCGAGACCTGCGGCTGGAAATGCAGGCGGAACTCATGCTCCTGCAGTGCCTGTCGCATGGCGTGGTCGAGCCGCATGCGCGACAGCAGGTCTACGTCCTTGCGTGGCTGGTGGAAGCGGAAGGCGCTGCGGCCACTCTCCTTGACCCAATGCATCGCACGCTCGGCACTGGCCAACAGCTCTTCGGCGCTGGCGCCGTCGCCGGGGAACAGGGCAATGCCGGTGCTGCAGGTGACCGTGAAGCTGAGCGTGTCGAAGCAGAACGGCCGCGACATCGCCTCCTGGACGCGCCGCGCCGCGTGCTCGGCGCCGCGAGCGTCCGCCTGGTGGATTAGCAGTGCGAACTCATCGCCGTCAAGCCGCGCGACGGTGTCGACCTCGCGCAGCGACTCCTTCAGTCGCAACGCGACTTCCTTCAGGACGCGGTCGCCGTAGGAGTGACCCAGCGTGTCGTTGATCTGCTTGAAGCGGTCGAGGTCGACGTTGAGCAGCGCGAACGGCGTCGTCTCGCGGCGGGCCATGGCCTGCGCGTAGTCGAGGCGTTCCATCAGCGCGCGGCGGTTCGGCAGCCCGGTGAGCATGTCGTTGTGCGACAGCTCCTCGATGCGCTGGTGCGCAGCAAGCTTCTCGCTGAGGTCGCGGAACGAGTAGACGCGACCGATCGGCCGGCCCCGGCTCCATTGCGGCAGCGACACGCGCTCCAGCACGCGACCGTCGATCAGCTTGAGGTTGTCGCTCGTGTGCAGCAACGGCGATTCCTGAATGGCGCCAAGCCGCATCGCATAGGCGGCGCCGTCGACCACGCTTCGCCGCATCCACGCCTGGACGGCGTCGTCGTTGCGGTCGTTGAGCAGGTCCTCGGGGATACCCCACAGCGACGCCAGCCGCTGGTTGAAGCTGCGGATCCGGCCGGCGAGGTCCGTGACCAGGATGCCGTCCGCGGTCGATTCGAGCGTGGCGCGCAGTTCAGCGAGCAGCGTCTCGCGTTCCTCATCGTGCTGGCGCTGCAGGGTCTGGTCGCGCATCGCGATCAGCCACAAACCATCGCCCTGCGATTGCGCGACATGGCTGATCCGGCGGGATATCCACAGCATGCGGCCGTCGGCGTGGCGCATCATCGTGTCGGTGTGGAGGCTCTCGCGGCGACCGATCGCGGCGTCCATCCAGAACAGCGCATCCTCCGGCGTCGACGCCAGCGATTCGACGCTGCTTCCAACCAGATCCTTGGCCTGCAACCCAAGCAACTGCTGCGACGCGCGGTTGACTGCAACGACGCAATGGGTGCGCGCATCCACGAGCCATACCCCCTCCTGCAGGCCGTCGATCAACGGCAGGAACGCGGTATTGACCACCGCGGGAGGCGCGGTGGCGGTTCGGGTCGGCAGGGTCACGCAGCCATCTCCCCGTGGGGAGCAGGCGGCAGGGACGTCGGGCCGGCGGACTCGAAGAAATAGGCGATGCGGCTGCGCGGGCTGAGGTAGTCCAACGAAGCGCGCGGCAGTTGCTGCGGTTTGACGCTGCGCCGGATGCCGAGGTCGGGCAACTCTTCGAGGTTCAGTACCAGCGCATCGTCGCGCGGTACCTTGGGGTCGTGGACCATGACCTTGGGCTTGAGCGGGCGCGACGAGTTGACGGCCACGACCAACGCATAGCGGTCGTCGGTCAATTGCACCGCGGAGCCCGGCGGGTAGACGCCCATCATCCGGATGAAGGCGTTGAGCATGGTCGCATCGAAACGGCTGCGCCCCTGCGCGAACATCAACGACAGCGCTTCGTGCGGCGTCATCGCCTTGGAGCTGAGCAGCGGATTGCACAAGCCGTCGAAGCGGTTGACGAGCGCCACGATGCGGGCGCCGATGCTCATGCGATCCGCATTCAGACGTTGCGGGAATCCGCTGCCGTCGGCGTGCTCGTGATGCTGCGCGATGATCAGCAGCGGCCCGGCGCCCACGCCCATCTTCTGTCCCAGCACCACGCCTTTGGCGACGTGCTGCTGGTAGGCGGCCACCTCGGCGGCGGTGAAGCTGTCGTCGCGGTGGCGGAAGCGGGCCGTCAGCTCCATCTTGCCGATGTCATGGAGCAGCGCGCCTTGCCCGAGGTCCAGCATCTCGTCACGACCCAGGCCGAAGGCCCGGCCCAGCAGCATCGCGATGACGGCGACGTTGAGCGCGTGCGCGGTCCCGCGGTCGCCGGCGCCTTCGTTGAGCAGCCGGATGTTGATGTCGCCCTCGACCAGCATCTTGTCCAGCAACGCGCGAGACAACGCGGACGACCGGTCGCGCGCATCCGTCGGCTCACGCGGCACCAGATCCATCAGATCGCGCAAGGCGGTGGCCGCCTCGGCGTACTGGCGCTCGCACAACAGCAACGCGTCGCGCTGCTCGGCCAGCAGGCGGCGATGGCGTTCGCGGACTTCATCCTCGGCGCTGCGGTTCTCCTCGACCACGGTCGCGGCGGGCACAGGCGCCGGCATCGGCGTCGCCTCCAGCGGCAGGTCGCTCTTGCCCGGACTCCAGCGCACCTGCTTCAGGCCCAGGCGGCGCAGGATCAGCAACTGCTCCTCCGAACTCAGCTTGAAGCTGCTGAGCGGAAACGGATGCGACATCCAGCCGAGGTCGAGATGGATGAACATCCCCACTTTCAGCTGGTTCACATCGATGAGCGGGTCGGCCGATCTGTCCTTCATTCTTGTAGTTCCGCGTCCCGGTTCGGACGCCCTCGTCAGCAGCTTCGGCTGCGGAGGGGCGCAACTTAAATCAAAAGCGCGTCAACCGTACGGCGTTGCGCATGATCCTGGAGGGACCGTGCAACTTGTCACAGGTTTTTCCTGCGCCCCCCTATGATCCCTCGAACCTCGCATTCTCATAAAGATACAGGAGACTTTTCATGCACGCCTTCATCTGCGATGCGCAGCGCACCCCTTTCGGGCGTTACGGCGGCGCCCTGTCGTCCATCCGCGCGGACGATCTGGGGGCAATGCCCATCCAGGCCTTGATGGCGCGCCACCCGTCGCTGGATTGGGAAGCGCTGGATGACCTGTTCTACGGCTGCGCAAACCAAGCCGGTGAAGACAACCGCAACGTCGCGCGCATGTCCGCGCTGCTGGCGGGCTTGCCGATCAGCGTGCCCGGCGTGACGCTGAACCGGCTCTGCGGCTCCGGCATGGACGCCGTCGGAAGCGCCGCACGTGCGATCCGGGCCGGCGAAGCCCACCTTCTGATCGCCGGGGGCGTCGAGAGCATGAGCCGCGCCCCCTTCGTCGTGCCGAAGGCGGAGTCCGCCTTCTCCCGCGCCAACGCCATCTACGACACGACCATCGGCTGGCGCTTCATCAATCCGAAGATGAAGGCCCAGTACGGCGTGGACGCGATGCCGGAGACGGCCGAGAACGTCGCCGTCGACTTCGGCATCGCACGCGAAGCGCAGGACCGCATGGCGCTGGCCAGCCAGACCAAGGCGCTGGCAGCGCAGCGCAGCGGCTTCTTCGACGCCGAGATCTGTCCGGTCACGATTCCGCAGAAGAAGGGTGACGCCGTCGTCGTGAGCCAGGACGAACATCCCCGCGAGACCAGCCTGGAGGCGCTGGCCAGGCTCAAGGGCGTCGTCCGACCGGACGGTAGCGTGACTGCCGGCAACGCGTCCGGCGTCAACGACGGCAGTTGCGCGTTGCTGATGGCCAGCGAGGCGGCGGTCGCCCGGCACGGCCTGACGCCGCGGGTGCGCGTGCTCGGCATGGCGACGGCCGGCGTCGCGCCACGCATCATGGGCATCGGCCCCGCGCCGGCGGCGCGCAAGGTCCTGGCCCAGGTCGGTCTGACCCTGGACCAGATGGACGTCATCGAATTGAACGAAGCCTTCGCCGCCCAGGGACTGGCGGTACTGCGCGACCTCGGCCTGCAGGATGACGACCCGCGCGTGAATCCCAACGGCGGCGCCATCGCGCTGGGCCATCCGCTGGGCGCAAGCGGCGCGCGGCTGGTCACGACGGCCATCAATCAGCTCCACCGCATCCAGGGCCGCTACGCGCTGTGCACGATGTGCATCGGCGTGGGTCAAGGCATCGCGATCGTCGTCGAGCGCGTCTGACCTTCTCGGGAGCCGGCACAGGTCGGCTCCTTGTCCCTCGTTCATGGTGGAACCTGATCATTGGAGGACATTTGAGGATTCCAGCAATCGCCCAGGTTGTCTGACCTCTTTTTGGTGCAGCGGATGAACGCCGCCCGCCACCATCCACCGTTGCCGCTCTGGCGCGACCTATAGCCAAAGGTTGGGGGCGCCAAAGAAATAGTCATGGGCGCACGTAGGACCACGTAGGCGCCAATCGCACATCGCATGTGATACTGACTTCGTTTGATGGCGCATACCGCTCATATATGTAGGGTATGCGGTGACAAGCATGATGTCTGACTATTGACCGCCTGCTTAGCGACCACCGACCGCGGTTTCGCGCACCTTTTTCCCGCTGAACGCCCACGAACACCTCTTGCACCCAGGAGGTGGGGCGTTCTGCGCAGAAAATGCACCAATTTGATGCACAAGCGTGCGATTTGCGGATAAAACATTTGCCCTGGCAAACATTCTTCACAGGGTTGTCCCTATAGTCGTGGACATCACCTGCTTACGCCCAGCAGATTTGGGCGTCAAACGCACGTCCTCCCTCTCCGCCATGTCCGCTGCACGAGCCCACGATGATGAATTGACCGCGATCCAAGCGGTCATCCCCGCCCCTGACGCTGAAGTCCGGACCGGTCCGCTGAAGCGCGACCTGGTCGCCGGCCTGGAAAAGGGCCTGGCCGTGATCGAAGCCTTCGATCAGGAACGCCCCAGACTGACCATCAGCGAAGTCGCCGGCCGTACCGGCCTGACCCGCGCGGCAGCCCGCCGCTACCTGCTGACGCTGACCCACCTGGGCTTCGTGTCGCAGGACCGCAAGATGTTTGCGCTGACCCCGAAGGTGCTCCGCCTGGGCCAGAGCTACATGCACTCCGCCCGCCTGCCGCGCATCATCGAACCCGAGCTGCACAAGCTGGCGTATGCGATGAAGGAAGCCTCGTCGGCTGGCGTGCTGGACGGCAACGACGTGATCTGCATCTCGGCGACGAGCGCGGGCCGCGTGGTCTCCCCGACGCTGCAGCCGGGCACCCGCGTGCCGGCCTACTGCACCGGCAACGGCCGCGTGCTGCTGGCGGCGCAGCCCCAGGCGGAAGTCGACGCCTTCATCGCCCGGCAGGAACTGACCGCGCTGACGCCGCACACGATCACGCATCCGGAACGCCTGCGCATCGAGATCGCCCGCGCCCGTGCCCAAGGCTACGCGCTGATCGATCAGGAACTGGAGCAAGGCCTGCGCTCGGTGGCGGTGCCGCTGAAGAACTACAAGGGCGACACCGTCGCCGCGATGGCCATCAGCGTTCACGCGACCCGCATGAGCATGGAACAGATGGTCGAGCACTGCCTGCCGCCGCTGCTGCAGGCGCAAGCGCACCTGCGCATGCTGCTCTGAGGCTTCAGACGCCGGATCCAGAAGCGCCAGCGAAAAAGCGACCCGAGGGTCGCTTTTTTCATGGGTGGGCCGGGTGTCCCTGTCCGCTTGGGTGGAACGCCTCGTTCAGGCCCACAGACGCTGCCGAAGCAGCGGGCTGACGCGGTAGCGCTCGCTGCGATACGCATCGAAGAGTCCGTCCAGCACGTCGACGACCCTCGTCGCGCCGAGCAACGCCAGCCATTCGAAAGGACCCGCCGGATAGTTGACGCCGAGCTTCATCGCCGTGTCGGCGCCGGCCTCGTCGCAGACGCCTTGCCAGACCGCATCCGCGCCTTCGTTGACGAGCATCGCGATCGTCCGCGCGACCGCGAGTCCAGGCACGTCGCGCAGCACCAGCGGCTCCCAGCCGAAATGACGCAGCAGCGCCTCCGCACGTGCCCGCGACTCGGCATCGACGCGCGGCGCAAAGGCGATGGCCAGGCCGTCGATGCGATCCGGCGACAACGGCCAGTCGATCACTGCCAGACCGGGCTGGTGGCGCTCATGCGCCAGTTGAGCGGCGCAACGTCCCAGGGTGAGGTGCAACTGCAGACCTTCCATCGCCACGCCCTGCCAGTCCGCCGCCGGATCCCGCTCGAACGCGACGCCGCGCGTCATCATCCAGTCGCCCAGCCGTTCGACCAGCACGCCCTGCCCCGCCAGCGTCACCGCGCCGACATCCTCGTCGACGGGGGCGACCGGCGGCGTCACGGCGGGTATGCCGTTGTAGAAGCCCTTGCCGGACTTGCGTCCCAGCCGGCCGCCGTCGACCAGCGCCTTCTGCACCAGCGACGGCTGATAGCGCTTGTCGCCGAAGTTGGCCTCGAACACCGACTGCGTCACCAGGTAATTGGTGTCGTGCCCGATCAGGTCCATCAACTCGCAAGGCCCCATGCGGAAGCCGGCGCTGCGCAGCGCGCGGTCCAATTGCGCGTGTGAGCCGGCCTGCTCCTGGAGCAAGGCCAGCGTCTCGGCGTAATACGGGCGCGCGATGCGGTTCACGATGAACCCTGGCGTTGACTTCGCGCGCACTGGCGTCTTTCCCCAGCGGCGTGACAGCTGTTCGACCGCCGATGCGGCAGACGGCGCCGTCTCCGCGCCGCAGACGACCTCGACGAGCTTCATCAGCGGCACCGGATTGAAGAAGTGCATGCCCACCAGACGGCGGGGCGTCGTCATCCCGTTGGCCAGCGCGGTGATGCTGATCGACGAGGTGTTGGACGCGATCAGCGCGTCGGGCGGCAGCAGCGCGTCGAGCTCCCGAAGCAGCGCCTGCTTCGGTTCGAGCTTCTCGACGATCACCTCGATCACGAGCGCCGCGTCCTTCAGTTCCGCCGTCGCGGCGGCAGGGGCGAGCCGCCCCATCACCGCCTCGCGCTCGGCCGCCTCCATGCGGCCCTTCGTCACCAGTCCATCGAGCGCCTTTCCGATCTGCGCGATCGCCGCCGCGGCGGCGCCTTCGCGCAGGTCCATCAACTGGACCGGGTGTCCGGCCTGCGCCGCCACCTGCGCGATGCCCGCGCCCATCACGCCGGCGCCTATCACTGCCACCGTCGCGTGCTCGGCCTCGGCCGTCGCGACGCGCCAGGATCCCTTCGATTCCGTCATTGCAGTCTCCTGATCTTCTCTTCGTGTCTTGCTTCGAATCCAGTTCGGCGACGCTCCGCGTGCCGACCCGCTTCATGCAGTCTCATGTCGCCCCGTGCTGATTCAGTCCGAGGCGTCCTTCTTCGGCACCCAGGCGGCGGGTCGCTTGGCGAGGAACGCGGCGAAGCCCTCCTTCGCCTCGGCGCCCATGCGCACGCGGGCGATGGTCTGTGCTGTCAGTTCGCGCACCTCGGCGCTCACCGGGCCCACCTCGAGTCGGGAGAACAAGGTTTTGATCTCCGCCTGCGCCGAAGGGCCGTTCAGTAGCAGTTCCGCGATCCAGCGTTCGACAGCGCCATCGAGCCCGCCCGCCGCGTCGCTTTCCACGACCTCATGCAGCATGCCGATCCTCAGGGCTTCGGCGGCAGGAATGCGGCTCGCGGTCAACGCGAGCCGGCGCGCCTCGCGCGGGCCGACGGCGTTGATCACGTAGGGTCCGATCACCGACGGCAGGATGCCGAAGCGCGCCTCGCTGACCGCGAACTGCGCGCCGACCGCGGCAACCGCGATGTCACAGGCGAGCGTCAGCCCGACGCCGCCGCCCAGCGCCACGCCGTGGACCTTGGCGATCGTCGGTTTCGGGCAGCGGGCGATGCGGTCCAGCATGCCGGCAAAGCGCCGCGCGTCCTCGACATTCCATTCCTGCGTCGCTTCGGACGCGCGCTTCATCCATTGGAGATCGGCGCCGGCGCTGAAGGCCTTGCCGGCGCCTTCCAGCACGACGATCCGCACGGCCGGATCCTGGCCGAGGCGCGCGAAAGCGGCATCGAGGTCCGCGATCATGGCCTCGTCGAAGGCGTTGAACACCTCGGGCCGGTTCATCATCACGCGGGTCACGCCGCGAGCGTCGGTCGTTATCTGCAGGGTCTCCACGATGCAGTCTCCGTTGTGATCGACGGAGTATCGCAGCCCGACCGGTCGGTCGAAAGAAGAAGCTCCGGAAGCGGCGCGCCCTTCAGTCCCGCCAGACTTCCTCGACCAACTCGCGCACGGCGGTCAATGCATGCTCCTCGGGCCCCTCCTTCTGGAGCCAGCACAGCCAGGTCTCGTCCTGCCAGTGCGGCCAGATGCGGAGCTCGCCGGCCTCGACGGCCGCCTGCGCCTGATCGAGCCGGAGAATCGCGGCCCCGAGGCCGCTCGCGACCATGCCGCGCACGGCGGACTCGGTCTCTGCCATCAGGCTGTGTGGCGGTTCCCGGCCTGCACTCTGGAAGAGCCGTTCGGCCGCGGCGCGCAGCCCGCAGACCACCGGTGTGCCGATCCAGGGCAGCGACAGCAGCGCGTCCCGCGAGACCGGCCACTCGCGGTCGGCGAAGCGGCGCGGCACCGCGATGGCGAGCTCCATCCGTCGCAGACGATTGACGACGAGCCCTTCCGCCGCCTCGTTGTCGTGGAGCACGTAGGCGCAATCCACTTCGCCCCGGCGCAGCGCCTGCACGCTCTGCAGCGACAGGCGCTGCATCAGCTGCAGGCCGATGCCGGGATGCCGCTCCGCCAGCTTGACCAGCACGTCGCCCAGGCGCAGCGAGATCGGATCGCTGACGGTGCTCATGCGGAGCACGCCCTGCACGTCGCCGCGGATCTGTGCGGCCGCGTGCCGCAAGCGCTGCGCCGCGTCCAGCGTCCGGCGGGCTTCTTCGGCGAGTTTCTCGCCGGCGGACGTCAGCGTCATGCCGCGCGAGCTGCGCTCGAACAGCTGGACGCCGAGTTCCTCCTCCAGCGCCTTGATCTGCGCGCTGACGGCGGGCACGGACGTGAACACCTTCTCCGCGGCGCGGGTCAGGTTGCGTTCGGCCACGACGGCCAGAAAGCTCTTCAGCTGGTACAGCTCCATGGGTCCGCATTCTGACAAGCCGCCGCGGGACCGTTGTTCACATTCCCGGAACGCGTGTTCCAAAGATGCGCATGGACCCCGCGCGAAGCGTCGCCCAGACTTCCTTCCCATCGAAGTCTTGCGAAAGCGAAGGGCGCCATGAGCCTCTCCAATCCCTATGCCGCCACCGTCGCGATGCTGTTCGCGGCGGTCTCGTGGGGCAGCCTGTTCCTCGTCGGCAAGCCGGTGCTGAGCCGGCTCGATCCCGTCTGGTTCACGGCGGTGCGCTACCTGCTCGCGGGCATCGGCATGACGCTGCTGGTCGTCTTCTTCGGCGAGCGGCCCTGGGCCAAGCTCCGCGCCCACTGGGGCACGCTGACGCGCTACGGCGTGCTGGGCTACGGCTTCTTCGGCATCCTCGTGCTGGAAGGGCTGAAGCTCTCGCTGCCCTCGCACGGCGCGGTGCTCATGGCCACGATGCCGATGACGACCCTCCTGCTGCGCTGGCTGCTCGACGGCCAGCGCCCGGGACTGGGCGTCGCCGGTGCGGCCGTGCTGGCGCTGAGCGGCGTCATCCTCGTCTCCGGCGTGCTGGGACGCACCGACGGTCCGCCGCACATGCTGCTGGGCGACGCGCTGACGCTGCTGGGCACGGTCGGCTGGGTGCTCTACACGCGGGGAGCGGCGAAGGTGCCGGACCTCAGCCCGCTCGAATACACCGGCCTGACCGCCATCGCCGCACTGCCGTGGCAGGTGGCGTTCGCGCTCGTCGCGACGGCCGGCGGCTGGATCGCCGCGCCCGCCTGGCAGGACGTGACGACCGTCGCGCCGCATCTGATCTACATCGCGGCGGTCCCCACGGTGGCCGCGGTGGTGGCCTTCAACTTCGGCGTACGGCAGCTGGGCGCCTCGCGCGGGACCCTGTTCCTGAACGGCGTGCCGGTCTCGGCGCTGCTGATGAGCGTCGCGCTGGGTCAGCATCCGGCCATGCAGGAATGGATAGGCGCGGCGCTCGTCATCGCGGCGCTCACGCTGAGCACGCGATCGCCGGCATCGGCACCGCGAGGCACGGGAACCACCACGACGGGAAACGGCCCCACCGGTAAAGCCGAGGTAAAGGCCGCAGCGCTGGCGGGTACCGGCGGGCGCTGCCCAGCCACTTGATGCGCCTCCCGACAAGCTGGAAAGTCCCGGTGCGACGGGCACCACAGGCGGCCTCATGCCTTTTGTCATGGGGCTGTCTTCTGGCATAGGCTGGCGGCCTCGTCGGGCCCGGCCCGCGCTCAAGAGTTCGTTGCGATGAAGAATGCCCTCCGCCTCACCACCCTCGCCCTGCTGATGCAGCTGGGCGGCTTCGCGATGGCGGCACCGCCGCAATCGGGCCTGGACCTCAAGGGCTACGACAAGACCGTCCGCCCGCAGGACGACCTCTTCCGCGCCGCCAACGGCCACTGGCTCTCGACCACCGAGATCCCCGCGGACAAGTCCTCCTACGGTGCCTTCCATCAACTGGCGGACCTCTCGGACAAGCGCGCGCGTTCGATCATCGAGGACCTCTCGAAGAAGAAGGCCAAGGCCGGCACCGTCGAGCAGAAGATCGGCGACTACTACGCCGCCTACATGAACACCGCGGCGATCGACAAGGCCGGCCTCGCGCCGGTCAAGCCGCTGCTGGACAGCATCACCGCCATCCAGACGCGCGAACAGCTCGCGACCTGGCTGGGCGCGCAGACCGGCGTCGTCGACCTGCCGGTGCCGCTGGGCATCGAGGCCGACTACCAGGACCCCACCATCAACCGCCTGCAGACCTGGCAGGGCGGCCTGGGTCTGCCGGACCGCGACTATTACCTGAAGAAGGACGACGAGCGCCTGGGCAAGGCGCGCGGCGCCTATGTCGACTACCTGCAGAAGCTGGCCAAGGCCGCGGGCATCGCCGATCCGGCCGGCAGCGCGCAGCGCGTGCTGGCGCTCGAGGAACGTCTGGCGCAGGTGCAATGGGACAAGGTCGAGCTGCGCGATCCGCAGAAGACCTACAACCCGATGACGCCGGCCGAGCTGGCGCAGAAGGCGCCGGGCTTCGACTGGAACGCCTTCTTCACCGCGGCGTCTCTGCCGGGCCTGGACAAGCTGTCGGCCTCGCAGCCAAGCTACCTGACCGGCGCGGCGAAGATCCTGGGCGAGGCGCCGCTGGACGACCTCAAGCTCTACCTGACCTTCCGCGCGATCGACGCCAATGCCTCGACCCTGCCCAAGGTCTACCGCGACGCGCACTTCGCCTTCCACGGCGCGGCGCTGACCGGCGCGAAGAGCCAGCTGCCGCGCTGGCAGCAGGCCGTGGGCAACGTCAACGGCGCGCTGGGCGAAGCCGTCGGCGAGGTCTATGTCACCCGCTACTTCCCCGCGGCGGACAAGGCGCGGATGGCGGAGCTGGTCAACAACCTGCTGGCCTCGTACAAGGAGTCGATCGACAAGCTGAGCTGGATGACGCCGGCGACCAAGGCGCAGGCGCAGGACAAGCTGTCGAAGTACATGGTGAAGATCGGCTACCCGGACGTCTGGCGCGACTACGCTGCGCTGACCGTGAAGGCCGGCGACCCGGTGGGCAACAACCTGCGCGCATCGATCTTCGAATGGAAGCGCCAGGCCGCCAAGGCCAGCAAGCCGGTCGATCGCCGCGAGTGGCTGCTGACGCCGCAGACGGTCAATGCGTACTACAACCCGACGCTCAACGAGATCGTCTTCCCGGCCGCGATCCTTCAGCCGCCCTTCTACAACACGAAGGCGGACGACGCGGTGAACTACGGCGCCATCGGTGCCGTGATCGGGCATGAGATCAGCCACGGCTTCGACGACCAGGGCAGCCAGTTCGACGGTGACGGCAAGCTGCGCAACTGGTGGACCGACGACGACCGCAAGGCCTTCGACGCCATCGGCAACCGGCTGGTCGCCCAGTACGAAGGCTACGAGCCCATCGCCGGCAAGCACCTCAACGGCAAGCTGACGCTGGGCGAGAACATCGCCGACCTGTCCGGCCTGCAGATCGCCTACAAGGCCTACCTGCGCTCGCTGGGCGGCAAGCCGGCCCCGGTGATCGACGGCTACACGGGCGAGCAGCGCTTCTTCATGGGCTGGTCGCAGGCGTGGCGCGAGAAGGCGCGTGAGGAGCGCAAGCTGCAGCTGCTGACGATCGATCCGCACTCCCCGCCGGAGTTCCGCGCCAATGGTGCTGCCGTCAACCATGATGGCTTCCACGAGGCCTTCAAGACCAAGCCGGGCGACAAGATGTTCAAGTCCAGCGAGGACCGCATCCGGATCTGGTAAGACCTGACCCCACCAAGAACGGCCGGCATCCCCGGCCGTTTTTCATTGCAGTCTTCGGTCGCAAAACCGTGGCAGGACGACAGTGAGGGGGGACGGTGATGCGTGGGGTTTTGGCGCTTGCCGCCAAGGCCCCATGCATCGGCGGCCAACGCCCAGGCCGCGGAAGGACAGTCGCCCTCAGTGCGTCAGCCCTTCCCGATCCAGCGCCCGGCTTGCGCCGAGCAGCGGCGCCTGATCCGCCTCGTGGACGACGAAGGTCGGGATGGCACGCAGGTAGGAGGTCAGCCGACCGCAGGTTTCGAAGCGCGCCCGGAACGGACTGCGATCAAACCACTCGCCGAGGCGAGGCACGATGCCGCCGCCGATGTAGAGCCCGCCGCGCGCGCCGAGCGTGAGCGCGACATGTCCGGCGATGTCGCCGAGCAGCGCGCAGAACATGTTCACGACGTCGCTGCTGAAGGATTCATCGGCGAGCGCCGCGGCCGTGATGGCCGGTGCGATGCGGCCTTCGCCGGGCGCGAGCTTGAGGCCGCGCAGTTCGGCGAGCGCCGTGTAGAGGTTTTCGAGACCGGGACCGGACACCGCGCGCTCCGCCGACACGTGGCCGAAGCGCCGGTGCAGCAGGTCGAGCACGGCGCGCTCCTCGGGATCGTAGGACGAGAGCGTCGCATGCCCGCCCTCGCCCCCGACGGCGACCATCGAGGTCCCGTCCTCGGACGGCAGCAGGCCCGAGACGCCCAGCCCCGTCCCCGGGCCGACCAACCCGCGTGCCGCGCCGTCGACCGCCTCGCCGCCGCCGACCTTGCGCGTCGATCGCGGATCGATGCCCGGGAGCGCCAACGCGAGCGCGGTGAAGTCGTTGATCACCAGCAGCCGGTCGGCCCCGAGCGCCGACTGCAGCGCGCGCGTGGAGAAACTCCAGTGGTGGTTGGTCATCCGGACGTGGTCGCCGGTGACCGCCGTCGCGATGCCGATCGCGCAGCTGCGCGGCGTCGACAGGCCCTCGCGATGCAGGTGATAGAAGATCGCATCGGCCAGCGTGTCGAAGTCCTGGCAGACATACCGCGCCACGTGTTCCAGCGGATCCGCCGCGCCGCCCTGGCTGGCGAAGCGCACGTGCGTCGCCCCCACATCCGCCAGCAAACGCGCCGGCGCCGCCTTCGCGCCCTGTCTCATGCCTTGTCTTCCTTCACCGGTGCTCCCTGCCTTCGCGTGGCAAGTCCGTCGCCTGCCCGCAGAAGCCTCGGATGCTGCCACAGCCCGCCGGCGGATCCCGACGGCGGATGGGGTCGCGACCGGTGTTTAGCGCGTCGCGCTCAACGCCCGGCCTTGAACGCCGCGATCGCGTCCCGATACCAGTGCGCGCTGTCCTTGGCCAGCCGCTCCTGCGACGCGTAGTCGACGTGGAACAGCCCGAAGCGCTTGAGGTAGCCCGAGTTCCACTCGAAGTTGTCCAGCAGGCTCCAGTAGAAATAGCCTCGCACGTCGGCGCCCAGCGCCACCGCCTGCGCCAGCGCCTCCAGGTGACCGCGCAGGTAGGCGATGCGCGCCGCGTCCGGCACGCGCCCGTCCACCACGCTGTCCGCGTTGGCCATGCCGTTCTCGGTGATGACGATAGGCGGCGGCGTGTACTCGCGCGTGATGCGCAGCAGATGCTGCGTCAGCGCCTGCGGATAGATCTCCCAGCCCATGTCGGTGAAGCCGAGTTCTCCCGGCGGCGTCACGAACTGCTGCTGACCGTTGAGCACGCTGCGCGTGTAGAAATTGATGCCGAGGAAGTCCAGCGGCTGCTGGATCAGCGCGAGGTCGCCCTCCTGGATCTTCGGCGCATCGGTACCGAGGTGCTCGACGATGTCCGCCGGGTACTGGCCGCGGAACACCGGATCCATGTACCAGCGCACGTTGGTGCCGTCGTCGATGCGCGCGGCGCGGCGGTCGTCCTCGCTGAGCGGATCGGCCGGGAAGGAGGGCGTGTGGTTCAGCACGATGCCGAGCTGCGCCTTGGAGCCCACCGCACGCATCGCCTGGATCGCGGCGCCGTGCATCATCAGCAGGTGGTGCGAGACCTGATAGGCCTCGGCGCGGCTGGTGTGGCCGGGCGCGAACTGCGCGGTCTCGTAGCCCAGCGTGGCCGAGCACCACGGCTCGTTCAGCGTGGCGATCGTCGACAACCGGTCGCCGAAGCGGCGCGCGATCTCGGCCGCGTACTCGGCGAACAGCGGCACCACGTCGCGCGACAGCAGCCCGCCGATCGAATCGTCCAGCGCCTGCGGCAGGTCCCAGTGATAGAGCGTCGCGTTCGGCTTGATCCCGGCGGCGAGCAGTTCATCGATCAGCCGGTCGTAGAACGCGAAGCCGGCCTCGTTCCACGCGCCGCGTCCCAGCGGCTGCACGCGCGGCCACGAGAACGAGAAGCGGTAGGCCTCCAGCCCCAGCCACTTCATCAGCTTCACATCCTCGGGATAACGGCGGTAGTGGTCGCAGGCCACGTCGATGTTGGAGCCGTCCTTGATGCGGCCCGGCTGGGCGCAGAAACGGTCCCAGATCGACTCGCCCTTCCCGTCCTCGCGGGCAGCACCCTCGATCTGCGCGGCGCTGGTGGCGGAACCCCACTGGAAGTCCGCAGGCAACGACTGGATCAGCGATTGGAAGGTGGCGGTATCTGCGGCGGGGTTGGCGTCGTTCGCGTGCATGGTGGTGTCAGTCGAGGTCGAGGAGGTCGAGGAAGTCGAGGGGTTCGAGGAAATCGGGGGAGTGGTCGCAGGAGTGGGCATGGCGTTTCCGGCGGTCGTTTCGGTCAGCCGCGCACGGCGCCCGAGGTGAGCCCGGCGACGAGCCGCCGGGCGCTGAAGAAGTACGCCACCAGCAGCGGCAGCATCGCGATGGCGCTGCCGATCATCAGCGCGCCCCATTCGGTGTTGTTGGGCGCCTGCATCGAGCGCAGCGCCAGCGGCAGCGTGTAGTTCTCGGCCGAGCGCATGACGACCAGCGGCGCGACGAAGTTGTTCCAGCTCGCGATGAAGGTGATCAGTCCCAGCGTGCCCAGCGCGGGCGTGAGCAGCGGCAGCACGATGCTCCAGAAGATGCGCAGTTCGCCGCAGCCGTCGATGCGCGCGGCGTCGATCAGGTCGGGCGGGATCGCGGAGCCGATGTACTGCCGCATCAGGAAGATGCCCAGCGCGCTCGCGGCCGCCGGCACGTAGAGCGCGCGCGGCTCGTCGATCCAGCCCAGCGCGTCCATCACCATGAAGCTCGGGATCATGTGCATGAAGGCCGGCAGCATCATCGAGCCGAGCACGATCGCGAAGAGCGTGCGCTTGAAGCGGAACTCGTAGATCGCGAACGCGTAGCCCGCGAGCGAACACAGCAGCAGGTTGAGCACCGTCGTCATGGACGCGACGTAGAGGCTCATGCCGAGGTTGCGCCAGAACGGCAGGCGCTCTTCGAGCAGGCGCAGGTTGGACGGCGCGGCGTCGCCGAACCACAGCGGCGGCGGGTTGTCGAAGATCTCCGAGCGCCCGTGCGTCGCGAAGACGAAGGTGAAGTACAGCGGCGCCACTAGCAGGACCGCGCCGCCTACGACGATCAGCCACGCCGGCCAATGGCGTTCAGCGCGAGCCATGGCGGCTCCTCGGATCACGGCCGAACAGCCGCGCGTTGACCCAGGTCAGCGCGGCGATCAGCACGAACATCAGCCACGACATCGCCGACGCGGTGCCGAAGTCGCCGTCAGAGAACGCCGTCCGGTACATGAAGATCGCCGTCGTCATCACCGATGAAGACACGCCCTTCTCGCCGTCGACGAGGATGAAGGGCTCCTCGAACAGCTGCAGGTTGCCGATGATGGTCAGCGTCACCGCGAAGAACATCATGGGCTTGAGCAGCGGCAGCGTGACGTGCCAGAACTGCTGCCACTCGGTGGCGCCGTCCAGCGTCGCGGCCTCGTAGAGGTCCTTGTCGATGACCTGCAGGCCGGACAGGTAGAGCACGAGGTTCCAGCCGAGGTAGCGCCAGAACACGACGAAGGCCACGGCGGGCCGCGTGACGTCGGCGTCGCCGAGCCAGTCGATGCCGCCGCCGTCCTTCAACGCCGTCAGCGACGCCAGCGGGCTGCCGATGAACGGGATGCGCGTGAGCTCGGCCAGCGCGGCGTTGATCAGGCCGTAGTCCTTGGAATACAGCGTCGTGAAGATCAGCGCGATGGCGACGCTCGACGTGATGTACGGGACGAAGTACGCGCCGACGACCAGGTCGCGCCCGCGCTTGAAACGCCGATGGATGAAGAAGGCCAGCGGCAGCGCCACCAGATGCTGCGGCACGCCGGCGACGAGCGCGAACCAGGCGGTGTTGTAGAGCGCATCCCAGAACCACGGGTCGGTGAGCGCGTAGCCGTAGTTCTCCAGCCCGACCCAGTGCATCGTGTGCAGGCCTTCGGCCGGGTTCCACTGCTGCAGCGACAGGTAGATCGAGAAGACCAGCGGGAACAGGCTGAACACCAGGAACAGCGCGAAGAACGGCGCGATGAACAGGTAGGGTGCGAGCCGGCGCGAGGTCATCCGTGGCTCCTCAGCGGCGGCGCGCGCGGCGCTCGATGAGATGGCGCGCATCGGCCAGCGCTTCGGTGATGGCCTTGCCCCTGGCGATGACGCGCTCGAACTCGTCGCGGATCACCGTCGTCGCCAGGACGTCGAAGCGGTTCACCGGAATCGCGGGGATGTGCGCCGCGGTCTCGCGCCACAGCTGGCGCGCGCGCTGGCCGCCGAGGAAGGCGATCGGCTCGTCCATCACCGGATCCCGCAGCACCGCGCGCATCGCGGGAAAGCTGTCGAGCACCTTGAGCGATTCGAGCTGCACCTCTGCGTCGGCCGTCATCAGGCGGATGAAATCCCACGCAGCGGTCTTGTTGGCGGCCTTCTTCGGGATCGCATAAAACGAGCCGCCATAGGCGGCCTGCACGCCGCCGGGCAGCGGCGCCGAGCGCCACAGCCCCGCCGTCTGCGGCGCGATCCAGTTGCGCAGCTGGCCCACGAGCCACGCGCCCATCATCTGCGTCGCGATGCGGCCCTGCTTGAATCCCGCCGCCCAGTCGTTGGTCCACGCGATGGCGCGTGCGTCCAGGCCTGCGCGGCGCGCGGCGCGGCCGAGCTCGAAGGCGTGGCGGAATCGCGCGGACTCGACGAGCACGCGCCCCTCGGCATCGAAGTAAAGGCCCTCGCCATCCTGCAGTCCCTGCCGCAGCGCGATGTCGCGCAGGTCGGCGGCATCGGCCATCAGGTAGGCGCCGGTGGTCTTGCGGATGCGCTCGCCCGCGGCGAGGTACGAGGACCAGTCGCGGGTGATCTCCGCTTCGCTGATGCCGGCCTTGTCGAGCAGGTCCTTGCGGTAGATCAGCGTGCCCGGGCCGATGTCGGCGGGGATCGCGACCTGCGCGCCGTTCGGCCCCACGCCTTGCGCCATCGCGTAGCGGACGTAGTCGTCCGCATGCGCGGACGCGTTGAACGGCGCCTGGTTCAGATCCACGAAGCCGCCCGAACCGGCGAACTTGCCGATGTAGCGCAGGTCGATCGCCATCACGTCGGGCAGGCCGGAGCCTGTGGCCAACGCCGTCGTCATCGACAGGTGGTGATCCGCGTACTGCATCGACAGCAACTTGAGCTCGACCTCCGGATGCAGCGCGCGCCACCGGGGCGCGGCCGCGATCGCGGCACGGTCGAGGTCGGGGAATGTGGCGACGCGCAGCACCGAGGTCGGCGCGCGCGTCGGGGCCACCTGGGCCGCCGCAACCGCTGCAGGGATGGCTGCAGGGAGCGCGGCGGCTGCCCCGGCCACCAGCAGCGCACGCGCCGCCGATCGCCGGGTCAGGTGGAGGTCGGGCACAGCGCTCAGAAGTTGTAGCCCGCGTTCAGACCGAAGGTCCGCGGCGCCGCGTACTGCGCGGTCCACACCGGATTGGCGAAGCTCACCGCGCTGCCCGCGCTGGTCTTGATCTTCTCGTCCGAGACGTTGCGCACGAAGCCGTCGACGTACCAGTTCTTCTTCGACGAGTAGCGCACGCTGATGTCCGCCGTCGAGTACGCCTTCTGACGATCGCCCTCGCCGAGGTTGAAGACCGACAGCCAGTTGGACGACTGGTAGTGGTAGCTGATGCGCGGCGCGACCTGGTCGCCGTTGGCGAGCGGGAACACGTGCTCGTACATCAGCTGGATCGCCACCTTGGGCGCGTGCGGCAGCTCGTGCCCCGTCACGTTCAGACAGGTGCCGCCCAGCGTCGCATCGAAGCAGGTCGGCAGCTGGTAGTCGTTGGATGCCGCCACCAGCTGACCGAGCTTGGTCTTCGTGTACGACGCCGACAACATCAGCTTGTCGTCGTTGGTGATCATCCAGGCGGTCTCGAGCTCGATGCCCGACACCTTCGCGCCCTCCGCGTTGGAATAGGCGAACTGGCGGTTGCCGTTGACGATCACCGGTGCGCTGAACTGGAAGTCCTTGAACTTCATGTGGTACGCGCTGACGTTGAAGGTCATGCGGCCGTCCAGCAGCGAGGTCTTGTAGCCGACCTCGTAGTTGGTGAGCGTCTCCGGGCCGTAGGGCAGCCCGCCGTCGCCCGTACCGCCGGACTTGTAGCCGGTGGACACGCTGCCGTAGGCCATCGAGCTCTTGTCGATGTCGTAGGTCGCACGCGCCAGCCAGGTCGTCTTGCTGCCCGTGTAGTGCGCGTCGTTGATGTTGCCGGCCTGGTAGCCGTTGGCCGGATCGGTCGGGTCGATCGTCGGGTTCAGCGGGATCTGCGGCGCCGCCGCGTTGTAGGCCCAGGTCCAGCCGCGTCCGCCGATGTTCTTGCGGTCGTCGTGCGTGTAGCGCAGGCCGCCGGTCACGTGGAAGGCGTCGGTCAGGTTCCAGGTCGCCTGGCCGAAGGCGGCCTTCGAATCGACGGTCTCCTTGGGCTGGATGAAGGAGCCCTGCCAGCTCACGGTGCCCTGCTGCGTCCCGTTCATGATCGGGATGTCGAAGCGGATGCCGTTGTCCTCGGCCGCGTAGTACAGGCCCAGCACCCAGTCGATGGTCTGCTTGGCCGTGCTCTGCAGCGTCAGCTCATGGCTCTGGCTGCGGTAGCTGGTCCAGACGGTGTTGTCTTCCTGGTGGTTGGCGCCCGTCGTGAAGCTCGTCGGCATCTGCACGCCGAGGTCCTGGTCGTAGGTGCCCGAGCCCTTGAAGTGCGTGTAGCCCGCGACGTAGGCCAGCGACATGCCGCCCATGTCGTACTCCGCGCGGCTGCGGATCGAGGTCGAGTCGCGCTTGAGCGACGGCGCCGTGTCGATCAGCGCGGACCAGAACTTCTGGCCTTCGCGCGGCGTCTGCATCAGGCTCATCGCCGGCGTGCCGCGGTCGGCGAACTGCTCCACCGACACGTCCCAGCGGAACTCTTTGATCGGCTGCCACAGCAGGCTCAGGCGCGCGGCGGTCTGGTCCTGCGCGTTGTACTTCGGTCCGCCCGTCGTGAACAGGTTGTAGTTCAGCGGCTGGAACGGCGGGAAGGTGCCGGCGGTGTTGCCCGCGTTGTAGGCGGCCTGCTGCTGCGCCAGCGTGTACTGCGTCGGCTTCTGGTAATCGACGTAGCCGTCGTGCTGCTCGTGGATGAAGGCCACGCGCGCCGCGAGCGTGTCGCCCAGCGGGATGTTGATCGCGCCCTTCGCGCCCAGGCGGTTGTAGCTGCCGGTGCCCAGCTCGACGTAGCCGGAGTTGTCCTTCAACACCGGCTTGGCCGTCTTCATGTTGATCGTGCCGACGGTGGAGTTGCGTCCCCACAGCGTGCCCTGCGGGCCGCGCAGCACTTCGATGCCGTCGAGGTCGAACAGCATGGTCGCGGCGCCCTCGGGACGCGGCGCGAAGACGCCGTCGACGAAGAGCGCGACCTCGGGGTCGGCGTACTCGGTCTTGGCGGAGTCGTTGCCGATGCCGCGCAGCGTGATGCTCACGATGCCGTGGTCGCCCTGCCCCGTGCCCTGCATGCTGGGCACGAGGTTGAACACGTCGAGCATGCTCTTGACGTGGGCGTCGTCGATGGTCGACGCGCTGATCGCGGTCACCGCGATCGGGGTCTTCTGCAGCGAGGTGGCGCGCTTGGTCGCCGTGACGACGACTTGGGGCAGCGCCTTGTTCTCCTTGGCGTCGGCCGACGACGTCGAGGCGGTGCTGCTGCTTTCAGCCTGCGGCGCGGGCGCCGGCGCCTCGGTCGATTGGGCGTGGGCCGCTCCGGCCAGCAGCGCGAGCACGGCGATCTGGACGGGCGAGGAAAGGCCGAGGCGCGGCCGGCGGATGAGGCGGTCAGTCATGTTGTCTCCTGGTGGCTTTCGATTCGAAGCTCTGTTCCGGGTGGGCGTGTTCTTCTAATTTGAGTGCATCGTAGGCAACGCATGACAACGTTGTCAACGCTCCGATTGACATCGTTGTCATTTTGCTCACTATCATTTACCCGTAGGAGACAAACACATGCAGCCCATCCAGGACATCCTCATCGTCGGCGGCGGCACGGCCGGCTGGCTCACCGCCGCGTTCCTCGCGCGGCAGCTCGGCACCGCGCACGGCGGCGTCCGCATCACGCTGGTGGAGTCCAGCGACATCGGCATCATCGGCGTGGGCGAAGGGACCTTCCCCTCGATCCGCGGCACGCTGTCGGCGATCGGCATCGGCGAGGCGGAGTTCCTCGACGCCTGCTCGGCGACCTACAAGCAGGGCATCCGCTTCGAGCACTGGGTGCGCCCGCCGGGGACGCCGGGCGCGGATCACTACTTCCATCCGTTCAGCCAGCCGAGCCAGCGGCCCGGTGCGCCGGAACTGCTGCCGTACTGGCTGATGGGCGACGCCGGCAAGGGGCGCGCTTTCGCCGAGGCGGTGACGCTGCAGAAGGCCGTCGCCGACGCGCGGCACGGCCCCAAGCGCGCGAGCGACGGGGACTTCCTCGGACCGCTGAACTACGCGTATCACTTCGACGCGGGGCGCTTCGCGGCGCTGCTCGCCGAGCATGGTCAGGCGCTCGGCGTGAAGCGCGTGATCGCGACGGTGGATCGCGTGGATCTCGATGAACAGGGCGCGATCGCCGCCGTGCATACCAAGGAGGCCGGCACGTTGACGGCCGGGCTTTACGTCGATTGCAGCGGCTTCCGCGCGCGCCTGATCGGCGAGGCGCTGGGCTCGCCGTTCAAGTCGATGCGCGACGTGCTCTTCGTCGACAGCGCGCTGGCGATGCAGGTGCCGTATGCGCGGCCCGATGCGCCCATCGCGTCGTACACGATCGCGAACGCGCAGGACCACGGCTGGATCTGGGACATCGGGCTGCAGGAGCGGCGCGGCATCGGCCATGTCTACAGCAGCCGGCATTGCGACGACGAGGAGGCGGAGCGCGCGCTGCGCCGCTACATCGGGCCGGCCTCGGACGCGCTGACGCCGCGCAAGCTCGCGCTCAACATCGGGTATCGCGAGACGCAGTGGGTGAAGAACTGCGTGGCGGTCGGCCTGTCCGGCGGTTTCCTGGAGCCGCTGGAGTCGTCAGGCATCGGACTCATCGAGACGGCGGCCTACCTGATCGGACAGCTGTTCCCGTTCAACGGCGACACGGCGCCGGTGGCGAATCACTTCAACGCGTTCATGAAGGAGCGCTACGCGCGCATCGTCGACTTCATCAAGCTGCACTACGGGCTGACGCAGCGCACGGACACGGCGTTCTGGCGCGACAACGCGGATCCGGCCTCGTTCACCGAGTCGCTGAAAGAGAAGCTCGCGATGTGGCGCTGCCGCCCGCCGCAGCGGCTGGACTTCATCACCGACGTCGAGATGTACCTGCCGGCGAGCTGGCAGTACGTTCTCTACGGGATGGAATTCGAGACGCAGCTGGGGAGCGGCGCGGCCGCGTTGAGGCGCGGCGAGGAAGCCCGGCGGGAGTTCGCGACGATCGCGCAGCTCGGCGCACATGCGCTGCGGGACCTGCCGCCGCATCGGGTGTTGATCGAGCAACTCCTCGCACGGACGGGGCGGCGGGTCGCCTGAAGGCGCGTCGCGCGGACGGCCTTCGGGCCTTCCGCGATTCATCGGCCCATCAGCCCATCAGAACGCTCAGCCCCTCAGACCTTCTTGAGGCGCGGCGCCGCCTTCGTGCCAAGCACGGCGGTGGAGTCACGCACGACGAGCTCGTGCGGCAGGACGCGGTGACGGATCTTCGCGGCCTCCTCGGCTTCCGCGTCGGGCTCGGCGTCGCGAGGCGCGCCGATCAGCAGGTCGACCGCGGCGCGCGCCATGTCGTCCATCGGCTGGCGCACCGTCGTCAGCGGCGGCCACACGCGCGCGGCGGCGGGCGTGTCGTCGAAGCCGGCGATCGAGAGGTCGCCCGGCACCGCCAGGCCCAGCCGCTGCGCCGCGGCGAGCACGCCCAGCGCCATGTCGTCGTTGCTCGCGAAGACCGCGGTCGGACGTTGGCGGCGGCTCAGCAGCTGATAAGCCGCCTCGACCCCGGTGTCGAAGGTGAAGTCGCCCTGCACCACCAGGTCCTTGTCGAGCGGCAGCTTGTGCGCCTTCAGCGCGGCCAGGTAGCCCTGGTAGCGGCGCCTGGAGGCGACCTGCTCCTTCGCGCCCTTGATGATCGCGATGCGCGTGTGGCCCAGGCTGATCAGCAGGTTGGTGATCTCCTCGGCAGCATGCACGTCGTCCATCCGGACGCTCGGATGCTCGGGCTCATCGGCGGCGGGAGAAATCAGCACGCACGGCGTCTGGCTCTCGCGCAACGCGGCCAGCACCTGCGGGTTGTCGCACAGCGGGGGCGTGAGGATCATGCCGTCCGGACGCAGCGCCGAGACCATGCGGTCGACCTGCATCGCGAGGTCGGGGGCGTCGTTGTGGAGCGACTCGACGACGAGGTGGTAACCGGCCTCGCGGCAGCGCAGCGTCGCGCCCTGCTGGACACCTCCGACGAAGGCCGCGGACGGGTCGTAATACAGCAGGCCGATCAGGAAGGATCGTCCGCCCGCAAGGCTGCGCGCCGATTGCTTGGGCCGGTACTTGAGGTCGGCCACGACCTTCAGCACCGCCTCGCGCGTTTCGGAATGGACGCCCGGCTCTTGGTTCAGGACCCGGGATACCGTCTTGATGGAGACGCCCGCTTCGCGAGCGACGTCGATGATGGTGGCGGGTTTACGTGGCGGCATAGAGATCCGAAATGCTCGCCCGACTTTGCCACAGCACTCGCTGACTTCGCAGGAGAGGACTCGGTCACGCAAGCGCGACCCCGGTTTGGACCTCCCGGTCCAAACCATTCGAGTCCTCGCGTGATGTCCGCTGGACATCACTTCCTGGGCTTCAGAATGAGAAAAGCCGGCTTGAAGCCGGCTTTTCGTATTTGGTGCCCAGGAGAGGACTCGAACCTCCACGGAGTTACCCGCTAGTACCTGAAACTAGTGCGTCTACCAATTCCGCCACCTGGGCTTTCAGGATTTCCTCGTCACAACTTGCGTTGCAGCGAGGAATTGGACTTTAGCACGCTTTCGAATACTGGCAAGCGATTCAACCGCCCCAACTCACTTTTCCAAGTCGGGTGTGCGGATCCCACAACGCCTGTACTCTCCTCGCCCAATCCAGCATCGCGGGCTCCACGCGCTCCCAATGCGCCCGGTACGCCGACTGCAGTTGAGGGCCGACCCCGTGCTCCGCGCTGATCGATCCGCCGAGCTCCGCGACCAGCGCGTACAGGCCCTCGCGCAGGGTCAGTTCTTGCTCCGGTGTGAGGGCTCCGGCACTCGCCGGCCACACCATGTTGAAGTGCATGCCGCCGTCGCCGAGGTGGCCGAAATCCGCAAGGCGCGCCTGCGGGAATCGCTCGGCCAGCCAGGCCGCCCCGCGCTCGCGGAAGGCCATGAAGTGCTTGCGCGGCAGCGAGAGATCGAGCCCGATCACCTTGCCCTGCACGCGCAGTCCTTCGCTGATGCGATGGCGCAGGCCCCAGATCGCCTCGTCGGCGTCGAGCACGGCATCGCGCACCCGCCCCGATTCGAATTCGCCTTCGAGCCAGGACTGCAGCAGTCCGTTGAGCGAGAGCTGATCCGCCGGCAGCTCGCTGCTGAGCTCGATGAGCATCGCGTAGTCCGGCAGTTGCCCTTCAAACCAACGCGCGACATCCTGGCCGTGCAACCCCGCTTCGAGCGCCGCGCGGCTGATGCCTTCGAAGGCGGACACCAGCCCGCCCCAGCGCTGCATCACATCGGCGTAGAGCGGGAACACCTCGGCCAGCGACGCGGGCGCCACCAGCGCCACGGCGCGCTGGCGCGGCAGGGGCGCGAGCTTGATCGTGACTTCGCTGACCAGCCCCAGGCTGCCCGAGGAACCGATGAACAACTGCCCCAGCGCGAGCGCCGAGTTGTCCTTCTGCAGTCCCTGCCCCAGGCGCAAGACCTGACCCGCCGGTTCCGCCAGGACGACTTCCAGCGCCAGCGTGTTGGCGCGCACATCGCCGTAGCGGAGCATCCGCGTGCCGCCGGTGTTGTGCGCCACCATGCCGCCGATCGACGGATCGGCGCTGAGATCGACGGGGAACCACAGGCCGTGCGGCTCAAGGCGTTCGTTGATCTCCGACAGCCGGAAGCCCGACGACACGCGCAGCGTGCGGTCGAGCAGGTCGAGTTCGAAAACCTCGCGCAGTCGCTCGGTACTCAAGAGCACTTCGCCGTTCGCGTCATCGGGCGTGCCCGCACGGACCAGGCCCGTATGCGCGCCCTGCACCACCACACGAAGACCGCAAGCCGCGGCGAGCGCCAGCACGCGTGCCGCTTCGTCGCGGCTGCCCGGGCGCACCAGTGCGGCGGCACGCCCCGCTGCGTAGCGCGCGGGCTGAAGGAAGCGCGGCTCGATGTCCGCGCCCACCTGCACGAAGGCTTCGCCGCAGACGGCGATCGCTTGCGCGAGGAAGCCGCCGGCCTGGAAGCTCAACACGCCGCGGCCTCGCCCGTCGTGTCGGCGTCCTTGGCCGCGCCAGCCGTCATCTTGAAGATGCCGGTCGCGTTGCCCGCGTCGAAGGCCAGGTCCAGCGTCCCCGATTCATCGAGCGGCGCGCGCTGGATGAATTCGTGGAAGCTGCCGGGCACTTCGAGCATCACACGCTGGCCGCGATCGAGGAACTCGCGCATCACGCGCGCCGCCTTGAACGCGGTCTGGCGCACGCGCCCGGTCGCCGAGGTCTCGATCGTGTCCTTCACCGGCCGGTCGAGCGCGCGCTGCGCGGCGACGACGGACTCGATGTCGGCGACACGATCGGTCGCATGGTTGAAAGCGTTGCCTTCGGTCGCGATCCAGGCCATCTCGGCCGATTCGGTGAGCAGGAGCTGATAGTCGTCCGCCTCGAACAGCGCGTGCTGCCGGGCGAAACATCCGACCAGTTTCGGCAGCAGTGCCACCGCGGACACGGCCGGCAGATCGCCGTCGCGCGCGAGGTGCTCCAGCAGCGCCAGATCACCCGGCGTCAGCGGATCCTGCGAGGTCGCCAGCACCCGCGTCACCGCGCCCTGGAAGCTGCCGGAGAATCGCTCCGGATGCAGCTCCGAGACGAAGAACTGCGCGATGTCCTCGGGGAAGTCGGCGTGGCGCCAGGCGCGGCCGGTCATCTTCAGTCGCGGCAGCGGATAGGTCGCCGCCATCGTGAAGCCCAGCGGTCTCAACACGCGGGTGATCGCGGCCTCGCCCGGCGGCAGCGCGCCGGACGGCCACGCCACCGTGCGCAGCGCACCGTGGTCGAAGACCAGTTGCTGCCCGTCTCGCTGCAGGTCGGCCACGTAGGCCGCCGCCATCGGCACACGGTCGGTGACGTCGAGGAAAAGCGCCATGTTCAGCGCCTGCGCCAGCTCGGCGCGCGACACGCGCTCGCCGGCCGGGCGCAGCAGCGACTCCACGACCTGCACCCGCGCGAAGGCGGCGCGGGCCGCCTCGTTGCCGAGCGCGCCATGCAGCAGCTGGAACAGCCCGCTGTCCACCGCCGCCGCGACCTTGGCGTTGAGCGCCGTCAACGCCTGCAGTTCCGCCGTCCGCTCAGACATCGAACTTGACGCCCTGTGCCAGCGGCAGCTCGCGCGAGTAGTTGACGGTGTTGGTCGTGCGGCGCATGTAGGCCTTCCACGCGTCCGAGCCGGACTCGCGGCCGCCGCCGGTTTCCTTCTCGCCACCGAAGGCGCCGCCGATCTCCGCACCCGAAGTCCCGATGTTCACGTTGGCGATGCCGCAATCGGAACCGCTGGCGCTGACGAAGGTCTCGGCCTCGCGGATGTCGTTGGTGAAGATCGCCGAGGACAGGCCTTGCGGCACGTCGTTCTGCAACGAGATCGCCTCGTCCAGCGTCTTGTACTTCAGCGTGTACAGGATGGGCGCGAAGGTCTCGTGCTTCACGATGGCCGACTGCGCCGGCATGCGGACCAGCGCCGGCACCGCGTAGAACGCTTCCGGGTACTGGGACGCCAGCGCGCGTTCGCCGCCGCTGACTTCGCCGCCCTGCTCGCGCGCGGCGGCCAGGGCCGATTGCATCGCGTCGAAGGCGCCCTTGTCGATCAGCGGGCCGATCAGGTTGCCGGGCTCGACCGGGCTGCCGATCTTGAGCTGCGCGCGGGCGCGGTCCAGGCGGGCGACGAGCTCGTCATGGATCGATTCATGCGCGATCACGCGGCGGGTCGTCGTGCAACGCTGGCCGGCCGTGCCGTAGGCGCCGAACAGGATGCCGCGCACGGCGAGGTCCAGGTCCGCGCTCGGCGTGACGACGATCGCGTTGTTGCCGCCCAGCTCGAGCAGGCAGCGGCCGAAGCGCGCCGCGACGCGCGGGCCGACCGCGCGGCCCATGCGGGTCGAGCCGGTCGCGGAGACCAGCGCCACGCGCGTGTCGTCGACCATCGCCTCGCCGACGCCGGCGCCGCCGATGAGGACCTGCGACAGGAACTTCGGCGCGCCGTCGAAGCGGGCGACGGCCTTCTCGAACAGCGCCTGCGTCGCGAGCGCCGTCAGCGGGGTCTTCTCGCTGGGCTTCCAGAGGCAGGTGTCGCCGCAGACCAGCGCGAGCGCCGAGTTCCACGCCCACACCGCCACGGGGAAGTTGAACGCCGAGATGATGCCCACCACGCCCAGCGGCAGGTACTGCTCCATCATGCGGTGGCCCGGGCGCTCACTGGCGATCGTCAGACCGTGCAGCTGGCGCGACAGGCCGACGGCGAAGTCGCAGATGTCGATCATCTCCTGCACTTCGCCCTCGCCTTCGCTGGTCACCTTGCCGGCTTCCAGCGAGACCAGGCGGGCCAGCGCCGCCTTGTTGGCGCGCAGCTCCTCGCCGAACAGGCGCACGAGTTCGCCGCGCTTGGGCGCCGGCACGGTGCGCCAGGCCAGGAAGGCCTGCTGCGCGTTCGCGACCGCGGCGGTCATGTCGGCGGCCTTGGCCTCGTGGACCGCGGCGATCACGGCGCCGTCGATGGGGCTGCGGACGGTCATGGTGCCGCCGGTGACGGCGGCGGCCGGCACGCCCAGGGCGGCCAGCAGGTCGGTGGTGGTGGAAGTCATCGGGGAATTCTCCTTCAGGCGTTCAGGCAGGTCGTGCGAGGGGCCGATCGAATCGATCGAATCGATCGAATCGATCGGTCGGCCGACCGCTCAACCGATGGACTCAACCTGGCGCGACTGTTGATACGCCTTGCCGAAGCGGTTCGCGAGGAAGTCCGGCAGCGCCACTTCTTCCTGACGCACGAAGCCCGACTGCGGCAGCTTGCCCTCGCGGAACAGGTCGACCGCGGCGCAGATGCCGGCGGCGGTGGTGATCTGGATGGCCGACAGCGGCTGTGCGCCGTCGCGCTCCGCGAAGATCTTGCGGGCGAAGACTTCCTGCATCAGCACGCCGTTCTTCATGCCCGACACGGTCACGAACACCAGCACCACGTCCTGCATCGTCGCGGGCATGCTCTTGCGCATGATGTCCTTGAGCTTCTCCTGGTCGTTCTTCAGCGCCAGGTCGTCCAGCAGGAACATCATCAGGTCGCGGTGACCCGGATAGCGCACGGTCTTGTAGTCCAGGTTGCGGACCTTGTTCTCCCAGGTCTCGCACAGCGTGCCCAGGCCGCCGGAGGTGTTGAAGGCCTCGTACTCGGTGCCGTCCAGCGAGAAGTGCTCCAGGCCTTCCAGCGGCAGCGCAGCGATGGTGGCGCCGTCGTGGATCGCCTCGCAGGGATGGCAGTACTCGTTGATCAGGCCGTCGACGGACCAGGTCAGGTTGTACTTCAGCGCATTGGTCGGGAACGCGGGCAGCGCGCCGACGCGCATCTTCACGTCGCTCAGCGAGTCGAAGCTCTTGGCCAGGTGGTGCGCCACGATGCCGATGAAGCCGGGGGCCAGGCCGCACTGCGGCATGAAGGCGGTCTTCGCGCCTTCGGCGATGCGCTTGATCTCCTTGGTCGCGGCGACGTCCTCGGTCAGGTCGAAGTAGTGGCAGCCGGCTTCCAGCGCCATGTGCGCGGCGGTGATGGCCAGGTGGTACGGCAGCGCGTTCACGACCACCTCGTTGCCGCGCAGCGCGGCGGCGAGCTGGGCCTTGTCCTCGGTGTCGACGGTCTTGGTCGCGAGGCCCTGATCCGCCAGCAGTTTCAGCGCGGTGGCGTTCTTGTCGATCACGGTGACCTGGTAGTCGCCGCTGCCCTGCAGCAGTCGCGCGATCGTCTGGCCGATGTGTCCGGCGCCCAGCAATGCCACTTTCATGTCGTACTCCTTGTGATCCTGTGCGGATGAGGTTTCAGATGCGAATGGAGGCAGTGTCCCGAGGTGGACTGACGAAAGAAAGCGCGAGTTCGACGAAAAACACCTCGATACTGACGATCCGTCAGCCGGATCATCCATTCCGGCGAAAACGAGGGTTTATCCCGAGCACTCCGTCACAGCCTGTGGAAGGCCCTGCCCATGAATGCGAAGAAGACGTCCGCCGGCGCGGCGGTCGAAGCCCCCACCGTTTCTCACGCCACGCTGCGCGACCAGACCGACCGCGACCTGATCGCGCTGCTGCAGGTCAATGCGCGGGAAAGCACCGCCGACCTTGCACGCAAGTTGGGCGTCGCCCGCACCACCGTGGTGGCGCGGCTGGCGAGATTGGAGGCGGAGGGCCTGATCGCCGGCTACACGGTGCGGCTGGGCGGCGAGGCGGTGGAGCGCGGCGTGCAGGCCTTCGTCGGCATCACGGTGCAGCCGCGTGCCGGGCGCGAGGTGGTGAAGCTGCTCTCACGACTGCCGGAGTTGCGGCAGCTGGCGTCGGTCAGCGGCGAGTTCGACTACATGGCCACGCTGCGCGCGGACAGCACCGCGCGACTCGATGCGCTGCTCGACGAGATCGGCGACATCGAGGGCGTGATCAAGACGCACACCTCGGTGCTGCTGGCGCTGCGGGTCGACCGGAGCGCTTGAGCGCGAGGGGCGCGAGGGGCGCGAGGGGCGCGAGGGGCGCGAGGGGCGCGGTCGACGGCGCCCCCGACGATGTCAGTCCGGTAGCGCGTGAGTAACGTCGTGTTTTCGACAGACGGTCGCGTCAACGCGCGGCGCTGGCACGCCGTTTGCAATCCATGAGTCGCCAGCTCAAGGAGCGCACCATGTCGAAGCCCGCCGTCACCATCAAGCACGTCCCGCCGATCGTCATCGGCCTGAAGGCCCTTGCGATCCTCGCGGTGGCCTGGGGCGCGGTCTATCCGTCGCTGCTGTGGAGTCTCGGCGCCGTGCTCCGCTGAGCGCCGCGGCGACCTCCACGTCCTGAGGAGTTCCGCCATGAAAGCCCCCGCCCGTCTGCACGGCGTCGCACCCCCGGTGCACGCGCAACCGCCCATTGCCGCCCACCGCTGGCGACGCCTGCTGCTGCCCGCGATCGGCATCGCCGTCGCCGTGCTGGCGCTGCTGGCCGCGATGGCCTGGCTCGATCACGCCGAAGGCGATCTGCGTCAGGTCATGGCCCCGACGGACCTGCCGTCCGCTGACACGCCCGCGGCGCCCGCATTCGAACGGTCCGCGACAAGACTCTCTTGATCCGGATGCCACTGGTGATGTCCTCCCGGCGGGCGCATAGTCCGCGCCGACAAGGAGCGACTTCACCATGTGGGCACTCATCCTCGGACTGATCCTCTTCCTCGGACCGCATTCGGTCCGCATCGTCGCGCCGGCGTGGCGCGAGGCCCGTCTCGCCGACTGGGGCGAGAAACGCTGGAAGCTCAGCTACACGGCCCTCGCCGTGATCGGCCTGCTGCTGATCATCTGGGGCTACGGGCAGGCGCGGCTGGATCCGCATCCGCTGTGGGCGACGCCCCGCGGCATGAACCACCTCGCCGGGCTGCTGATGCTGCCCTCGCTGATCCTGCTGGCGGCGTCGCATGTGCCGCGCAACCACTTCAAGGCGAAGCTGCATCACCCGATGCTGCTGTCCGTGAAGCTGTGGGCCTTCGGCCACCTGCTGGCCAACAACACGGTGGCGGACCTCGTGCTGTTCGGCGCCTTCCTGGCCTGGGCGGTGCTGGACTTCCGTTCGGCCCGCCGCCGCGCCTTGCCGCCGCCGCCCGCGGGGACCGCCAAGGGGACGGCGATCTCGGTCACGATCGGCGTGGTCGCCTGGATCGCGCTCGTCATGGGGCTGCACCGGCTGATCATCGGCGTCAGCCCCTTCCCGACGATGGGATGAAAGAGGCCTTCAGAGGCTGCGCTTGCGCTGCAGGACCAGCAGCCAGAAGCACAGGCCCGCGACCATCAACCCGCCGATGAACTGCGGATGCCACGCGGCCTGCAGCACTTGCGGCAGGCCTTCCCGGGCGTAATCCGGGAAGCCGTAGAGCATGTTGAAGAAGTCCTGCAGGTTGAGATGGCCCTCCTTGTCCGAGTCGATGACCAGCCGGGTCCCGCTCTGGACCAGCGAGCGGCCGACGCCGGCGACCTGCGTGATCAGCGCATTGCGCAGCACCTCGGCGGCGGTCTCGTTCTTGTAGATGTTGAGGAAGGCCGCGACCGCGATCACGAGCAGCGGTGCGCCCCAGCGCTTGAGCCAGGCCGAGGCGGCCATCAGCGCCAGCACGATGGGCGAGAGCCACAGCGCCGCGAGCACCAGTCCGACCGCCAGCCGCAGTCCGAGCCACAGGGTGGCCGCGAAGAGCGCGCCCCACTGGGTCTGCTGCAGCGCGGCGAAGCCGAATTCCTTGAACGCCATCGCCGAGCCGACGATCGCGCCGCCGACCAGCGCCAGCAGCGTGGCGACCACGGGCACGAGGATGCCGTGGGCGACGATGGGCGCGCCGATGCTGGCCGCATGGCTGCCGGGCAGCGAGGACCAGAACTCGATCGAGCGGTCCTGCTGGTCGCGGCGGGCCAGGCCCATCAGCTGATAGACGGACACGGCCAGGGCCAGCGCCAGCACCAGGCCGACGGTGAGCAGGCCGGCGATCAGCGCCACGGGTTCGGGGCTGGGCACGTCGATGCCGTCGACCTGGCTGAACGGCACCAGCGCCAGCAGCACCAGCACGGGTGCCAGCACCAGGCCGATCCAGGCCCGCTTGTATTGCAGCCACTCGCGCAGCAGCAGCGTGTTGAAGAGCGTCATGGGGTGGTCCTTGGAAGAGGGGCTATCAGGCTTCGGTGGCCTGGCGCTCGGGCTTGCGGGTCAGCGCCATGAAGAGGTCGACGAGGCTGGGGCGCACGCGCTGGCCCAGATGCGCGATGGCATCGGGCGGCACGCCGTCGAAGAGCGCGGCGGGGCGGCCCTGCACGCGGTAGCGCAGCAGCGGGTGGTTGGCGGCGACCAGCTCGGCGGCGTCTGGGTCATGCGACAGCGCGACGAAGCGCTCGTCCATCTCCGCCAGCGAGATGTTCAGCACCAGCTTGCCCTCGTCGAGCATCAGCACGTCGGACAGCAGGGTCTCGACCTCCTCGACCTGGTGGGTGGAGATGAGCACCGAGCGCTCGCCGTCGCACCACTCGTCGATGAGCATCTCGTAGAAGCTCTTGCGCGACATCACGTCCAGGCCGAGCGTCGGCTCGTCGAGGATCATCAGCTTCGCGTCGATGGCCGCGATCAGCGCGAGGTGCAGCTGCGTGACCATGCCCTTGGAGAGGTGCTTGACCTTGTCGTTCTCGGTGACCGAGGTCCGCTTGAGCAGTTGCCGGGCGCGGTCGGCGGAGAACGCGGGCTGCAGGCCGGCCATGAGGCGGATCAGCTCGGAGACCTTGGCCCAGCGCGGCAGCACGGCGACGTCGGGGATGTAGCAGAGCGAGGTCAGGAGCTGGGCGCGGTCCGCATGCGGATCGAGTCCGAGCACGCGGAGCTCGCCTTCGGCGCGCTTGAGTCCGACGAGCGTCTTCATCAGCGTGGTCTTGCCCGCGCCGTTGTGGCCGAGCAGACCGACGACGCGGCCGGCGGGGATGGTGAAGGTCAGGTCCTGCAGGGCGGCCTTGCGGCCGTAGTTCAGGCTCAGGTGGCTGGCCTCGATGAGCGTCTTCATGCGTCCTCCCAATTCAGGTCCTGGGGCCGGAGGCCCAGGCGGCGAAGTTTCTCCCGCAACCGGGGCCATTCCTCCTGGAGGAACTGCTCCCGCTCGGTGTGCAGCAGGCGGATGCGGGCGCCGTCGCGGACGTACATGCCCACGCCGCGGCGGCTCTCGACGAGCCCCTCGTCGACGAGGGCCTGCAGCGCGCGGCTGACGGTCAGCGGGTTGATGAGGTACTGGCTAGCCAGCGTGCGCACGGAGGGCAGCGCTTCGCCCTCCGGCGGATCGCCGTCGAGCAGCTGCGACGCCAGTCGGTCGGCGAGCTGCTGATAGATCGGCGCTTGATCGTTCCAGCTGTGCATGACGCGGGGCGCAGAAGCGCCGGTGTGTTGCTGATGTAGCACACCATAGCAAGCGACCCCACGCTGACCCAGCGGGGGGCGACAGACTGCAGAAAAGGGGGGATGAAGCGGAGGAGCTGCTGTTGCTGTCGTTTCTCGCCGCGCGTTCGTCAGCTTCGCGGGGCCGCCTGGAGCACGGCGCGCGCCATGCCGGCTGCGGCGCGCGCGCAACGCGTCCGTTGCTTGCCGCCTATCACGGTGTTAGCCTGATGGTCCTATGCAGCAGTTCAAGACCTCTCAAACCGCGCAAGCCGCCGCCAAGACCCGCACATCCGCGGCGGTCTCGCTGCGCGCGGCGTATGACGCAGCACTGCTTCCCTAGAGCCATTCCATCCGGAGGCTCGGCCTCCTGAGTTCAACGAAACCCGGTAGGCCGCAAGCCACCGGGTTTTGTTTTTTCCGTCCTCCGTTGGAGACCCGGCCCATGAGCCCCGATCGAGATCCGTCCTCATTCTTCGCCGCACGCGCTGCAAGCAGCGCCGTGCTGTGCGTCCCCTCCGTGGAGTGGTCCGTGTAGACCCCTCCGGGCCTGCGTGTGCCTGGAGGTCCATCCTTCAGGCGAAATGAAAAAGCCTGCCGGGTGGCCCACACCCCGCAGGCTTTTCTGTTTTCGTCCGCGCACGCGGGCACCCAGGTCTGGCGCGCGCGCCGACAACCCCGCCGAGAGGTCCACCTGGCCAGTGGCCCGAACCGGCTTTTCACTCATCAATGAATTGGAGAAACATCATGACCACCAAGGTCCACGTCAACGTCGGCACGATCGGTCACGTCGATCACGGCAAGACGACGCTGACGGCCGCCCTCACCTCCGTGCAGGCCGCACGTTTCGGCGGTCGCGCGCTGTCCTATGGGCAGATCGACAACGCCAAGGAAGAGCGCGAGCGCGGCATCACGATCAACACCTCGCACGTCGAGTACGAGACCGACCAGCGCCACTACGCCCACATCGACTGCCCGGGCCACGCCGACTACATCAAGAACATGATCACCGGCGCCTCGCAGATGGATGGCGCCATCCTGCTGGTGGACGGCACCGAAGGCGCCGCCCGGCAGACCATTGAGCACGTGCTGCTGGCTCGCCAGGTGAATGTGGCCCACATGGTGGTGTTCGTGAACAAGATGGACCTGGTGCCCGAGAGCGATCGCGCCGACATCGCGGAGCTGATCGAAATGGAGATCGGTGCGCTGCTGGCCACGCATGGCTACACGGAGCCCGCCTTCGTTTTCGGCAGCGCGATGAAGGCGCTGGCTGCGGCTGAGCGCGGTGAGCTGGACGACCCGGCCGTGCAATGCATCGTCGAGCTGGTGAACGCACTGGACTCGCGCATCCCTGACCCGGTGCGCGACTACGCCAGCCCGTTCATGATGCCCGTCGAGGCGGTGCACACCATCGCGGGTCGCGGCACCGTGATCAGCGGCCGTGTCGAGCGCGGCGTGATCCGCGTCGGTGACTCCCTGGAGATCGTCGGCCTCAGTTCGTCCGGCGACGACCCTGTCGTTGTCACCGGCGTGCAGTCCTTCCACAAGGACGTGGCCGAAGGTCGTGCCGGCATGAACGTGGGCCTGCTGCTGCGCGGCGTCAAGCGCGACGACGTCGTGCGCGGTCAGGTCGTGGTGAAGCCCGGTGCGCTGAAGCCCTACCGCACGGGGCGCGCCCGGATCTTCGTGCTCAGCAAGGACGAAGGCGGTCGCCACACCTCGTTCGGCTCGGGTTACCAGCCGCAGTTCTTCTTCGGCCCGACCGATGTGACCGGCGTCATCAGCGTCGACACCGATACCGGCGTCGTCGAGCCCGGCGCGCAGGCGCTGATCAGCTTCGCGCTGAACAAGCCCGTGGCGATCGAGAACGGCATGCGCTTTGCGATGCGCGAAGGCGGCAAGACCGTCGGCGCCGGCATCGTGACTGAAGTGCTCGGCTGAAAGGCTGAGCCTTCCCGGCCCCTGTTACCTGCTTGTCAGGCAGCAGGGGCCTTTTTTCTGCCGGAGATGACGCGGTGCCGACCTGGGCCGCCACAGCCAGCCACGCATCACGCCTCGTCGCTACCCTTTTCCGAGTCGCGATTCCGACCGATCAGACCGTGGAGCTTCATGTACGGCACCACGGCAACAGCGGCGATGAACAGCCCGATCAAGGCCTGCCCGATCTGGTCGCCCCGCTCGCCCCACTCGGGATGTGCCGCCAGAACCCAATCGAGCACGCCGCGACCGAGATATCCGATCAACAGCGCCTGAGCAATGAGAAGCACTGACCACAGGAGCTTTCGCCTACGTGTCATGGTTGCAGCCTCCAGACGTTCTGCCGTCGACGGCGTTCATGGGGCGCTCCGCGGACTGGCGCCGGGCTTGGCGTCGAACAGGACCTTCGAGTGCACCTGCTTCTTCTCCTCGCCGCGAAGAACGATGAACAGCACAGACGATGGCTTCTCGCCCGCCTCGCATTTGTCTGGGTAAAGCACCTTCAGCAGACGCACGCCAGTCGGCGTCGGCTCCACCCAATTCAGGAACTGCTTGGCCGTCGCAACATCCTGCGGGGCGCCAAGTTCATCAACGATGGCGCCGATCGATTGTTGGCGGTAATCCAGCTTCCAGTTTTCGGGCACCAGGCGCTCTTCAGCGCCGGCGCCGCGTGCCACAACGAATGCAACAGCCAAGGCCATGACCAGGAGCGGCCAGAGGCTGCGTCCGGGCATCGATTTCATCGGTCCTCGCAGTTTGCCGATCATGTTTTCTGAGCGCTCGTCGATCCGCTGCCGCCCTCACCCGCAGCCTCTTCGAGCAGCCACGCGGCGACATCTCCCAACGGTACATCCCCGCGCGCATGCTTCGGCGACACGAGGTAGTAGTCGAGGCCCAGCGACAGCACTTGCGGCATCACCTGCACCAGGCGTCCGGCGGCAAGATCGGACTCGATGAAGAACCGGCCGGTGAGGGCCAGGCCTTGCCCCGCGATCGCCGCGTCGATCGCCAGGCCCGTCTGGTTGAACCGGGTGCCCTTCGATGACGAAGACGCCACGCCCGCCTGCGCGAGAAACGCGGGCCAGGCGTCGTGCCCGTCGTGGATCAGCGGGCAGCTCGCCAGCCGCTTCGGTGTCATCGCCGCCGCGCCGGCGAGCAGCGACGGACTCCCCACCGCGATCAGCCTGTTTTCGAGCAGCAGTCGCGCCTCGACACCCGGGCCGAACGGCGGACGCCCACATCGGATCGACAGGTCGACGCCTTCCCCGTGGAAGCTGGACACGCGTTCCGTCGCCAGGACGCGCAGGTCGATGTCGGGATGGCGCGCCGTGAAGCGCGGCAATCGCGGCAGCAGCCACTTGGTGGCGATCGTCGGCGCCACGCTGATCGTGACGTGCCGGTCGCCGGGGCGCAGCAGGCGCGTGGCGTCGGCGATCTCTTCCAGGGCAAGTCGGACACGGCGCGCGTAGGCGGCGCCAGCCCCGGTCGGTGCCAGACCGCGCGGATGCCGCTCGAAGAGCTTGATGCCCAGGTCGGCTTCGAGCGCGCGGATCTGCTGCGCCACGGCGCCTTGCGTCACGTCGAGTTCCTCGGCCGCGAGCCGGAAGTTCAGGTGCCGCGCCACGACCTCGAAGATCCGGAGCGCCTTCAGCGACGGGAGCCCCGCCAGTGGCGTATTCATGGTTGGACTGTAGCTTTTCTACTGGATGGATGTAGCTGCGCGGGCTCGCCGGATCGACACGGCGCTGATAGCGTATCGGAACACGTGAGCCGTCGCCATCCGGCAGCGGCACGACACAGGAAGCGCGCCATGACAATCCGTACGGCAGTTGAGACAGTAGAAAAGGTCGCCCTCATCACTGCGGGAGGCAGCGGCATGGGTGCCGCGGCGGCGCGGCGTCTCGCGCAGGACGGTTTCCGGGTCGCCGTGCTCTCCTCGTCGGGCAAGGGCGAAGCGCTCGGGCACGAACTGGGCGGCATCGGGGTCACCGGATCCAACCAGTCCGAGTCGGATCTGAAGCGTCTCGTCGATCAGGTGCTGGCACGCTGGGGTCGCATCGACGTGCTGGTCAACAGCGCGGGGCATGGGCCCCGCGGCCCTCTGCTCGAACTCTCCGACGACGACTGGCACCGGGGCATGGACACCTACCTGCTCAACGTCGTGCGCGCGTCGCGGGCCGTGGTACCGACGATGCAGCAGCAGAAGTCGGGCACGATCATCAACATCTCGACGGCCTGGGCGGTCGAGCCGTCCGGCCAGTTCCCGACCTCGGGCGTGTTCCGGGCGGGCCTGTCCGCCTTCACGAAGATCTTCGCGGACACCTACGCAGCGGACAACATCCGCATGAACAACGTCCTCCCGGGCTGGATCGACAGCCTCCCCGCGACCGACGAACGCCGCGACAGCGTGCCGATGCAGCGCTACGGACGCAGCGACGAGATCGCCGCGACCATCGCCTTCCTGGCCTCTGACGGAGCCGGCTACATCACGGGCCAGAACCTGCGCGTCGACGGCGGCCTGACGCGATCGCTCTGAGGGGAACGGCATGCAGGCACTGGTCTTCCATCAATTCGGCGATGCCGACGTCCTCCGCTACGAAGCGGTGCCCGATCCCGTCCCGGGCCCCGGCCAGGCACTGGTGCGCATGCGCGCCGTCGGGCTCAACTTCGCCGACGTCTACCGCCGCAAGGGCAACTATCACCTGGCCGGTTCGCCGCCGTGGATCCTCGGCTACGAAGGGGCGGGCGAGGTTGTCACGGCGCCGGAGGGCAGCGGTCTGCAGCCCGGCCAGCGCGTCGGTTTCGCCGACAGTCCGTTCGCCAACGCGGCGCTCTGCGCGGTCGACGTGAGCCGCCTCATTCCATTGCCGGACGACACGTCTTTCGAGACCGCCGCCGGTTCCCTGCTGCAGGGCCTGACGGCGCAGTACCTGTGCCGCGACAGCTATACGGTGCGTCCCGGCGATTGGGCCGTCGTGCATGCGGCGGCGGGCGGCGTGGGATTGCTGCTCGTGCAGATCCTGAAGCACCTGGGCGCACGCGTCATCGGCATCGCCTCGACCGACGCCAAGCGACAAGCCGTGCGTGAGGTCGGCGCCGACGTCGTGATCCCGACCGAAGGGTGGTCGCAGGCGGTGAAGTCGCTCACCGACGGACGCGGCGCGGACGTCGTGTACGACTCGGTCGGCTCCACGCTGCGCGAGAGCCTGGGCGCCGCGCGCACCGGCGGCACCGTCGTTTTCTACGGCATGGCCGCGGGCGACCCGGCGCCGGTGGATCCCCGGCTGCTCATGGATCGCTCGCTGACGCTCGTCGGCGGTGATCTGTGGAACGTGTTGACCACCGCCGAAGAACGCCGGACTCGCGCAACGGAACTGTTCAGCTGGATCCGATCAGGCGACGTGACGCTGCGTCTCTCGCAGACGCTCGCATTGCGCGATGGCGCGCAGGCGCACCGCGCCCTGGAGAGCCGTCAGACCATCGGCAAGATCGTCCTGCTGCCCTGAGAGCACGGCTTCCTGTCACAGCTTCTCGTCACGGCTTCCTGAAGCGCAGCACGAAGCGATCGGTCTTCCCGCGGATCGCCGGATCGAACACCTTGAGCGTGCGGTCATCGGCCGGATTGGCCAGCGCATCGGTTTCCCCGTCGAGCACAAATCCGGCTTTCTCCACTTCCGCCTTGACCGTCGCACGGTCGATGCGGTGCAGGTCCTCGGTGTTCTTCAGACCTGACCCCGTCACGGCGGAATGGTCGGCCACGATGTAGTACCCGCCCGGCTTCAGCAGGCTGAAGACCGCCTTGTTGTAGGCGTTCACGTCGGCGCCCTTCATGAAGCTGTCGTGGAAGTCGTGATAGTTCTCGAAGGTCCAGAAGACGTCGAGCGTGTTGTGGATGGCCGCCGGCGGCTGCTCGGCCAGCGGGCTCGAGGTCTGCTCGACATTGCCATGACCGGGCTCCGACGTGATGGCCCGCGCGGTGGCGGACGGGTTGGACTTGAAGACCGCGAACTCGGCCGGCACGTAGGCGTAGACCTTGCCCTTGGGGCCCACCAGCGTCGAGAAGATCCGCGTCCAGTACCCGCCACCGGGCACCGCGTCGATGACCTTGTCGCCGGGCTTCACCTTGGAGAACTCGACCAGGTCCACCGGCCGGCGCGTGGCGTCCTGCTGGACGTCCTTGGCGGGTCGGGTCGCATCCGCGACCGCGGCAGCGACGGCGGCATTGGCAGCCGGCGTCTGCGCCACGGCCAGCGACGACATCAGCGCGGCGGCGGTCGCCAAGGCAAACAGTCTTGAACTCATGGGGGCTCCTTCTGCAGGTCGATGATCTGGACGAGCGTAGCGCTCATCCGGCGTAGCGTCTTCAAGTCATGGCAGGAAGGGGCGGAGGACGTTCAGCTCGCGCGCGAAGCACGCATCGTCAAGGTCACGCTCGTGCCCTGCCCTGGCGCGCTGGAGATCGTCAAACGCGCGCCCACGGCACGCGCCCGTTCCCGCATTGAAGCGAGTCCCATGTGTCCCTGCTTGCCGGTCGCCGCCAGATCGGCCGGCATACCTTCGCCGTCGTCGCGCAGCTCCACGCGCATCCACCACCACCCGAAGCGCCAGGTCATCGTGATGCGATTCGCCCGCGCATGCCGGAAGGCATTCAGCAGCGCCTCGCCGAAGATCAGGCGCAGCTCATCGCGAACCTCAGGCCGCAGCGGCCGCTCGCGGCCGATGATCTCCAGCCGGAACTCGCCGTCGTAGTCCCGCGCCAGCTGCGACGCGATGTCCTCCAGCGCCCTCGGCAGGCTGGCGCCCACCTGCGCGGCGCCGCGCAGCGCCATCACGCGCCGGCGGCTCTCGTCGAGCACGCCGTCGGCCATCACCAGGTCCGCGTCGATCGCCGCGCGCACCGGATGCGCCGCCGGCAATTGCGCCGAGTGCGCCTCGAAACGCAGGATCAGCCCCTGCACGCCCTGCAGCAGCGTGTCGTGCAGCTCGCGGGCGATGCGGTCGCGCTCGGCCATGCGGGTGCGCATCTTCTCGCGCGCCCGCCGGGCGGCCTGCCTCAGTCGCAGCCGGTGCAAGGCCCAGATCAGCGCGAGGACCGCCGCCACGCACAGCACGCGGAACACCGCCGTCTGGTACCAGGCGGCCGGGATGACGATGTCCTGGACCGCTTCCTCTGGCGCCGTGACGCCGTCGCTGTTGATGGCCAGCACGTGGAAGCGGTAGCTGCCCGGGCCCAGGCTGTTGTAGACCGTGTCCCGCCGCGTTCCCGCGTCGCGCCAGCGGGTGTCGACGCCGTCCAGCCGGTAGCGGAAACGCACCCGCTCCGGCACCGCGAGGCTCGCGGCGGAGAAGCGCAGCTCCATCATCTCGGCATGCTTGGGCAGCGTCACCGTCGCGCCCGGGGCGTACTCGACGCCATGGGCGCGCAGGCCGGTGATGCGCACCACGGGCGCGACCGCATTGCGTCGCGGGCGCTGCGGATCGAGCCACGCCACGCCGGTCGTTCCCGCGAACCAGAGCCGCCCGTCGGCGGCCTCCACGACGCTCGGCTGCGGCCAGAACGCCGTGGCGCCGCCCGGGTGGCCGTCCAGCGTGTCCAGCACCTCCAGCTTCAGCGGTTGGGCGGGATCGTTCAGGAAACTGCGCAGGTCGTCGCGCCGGACATGGACCGCCCCCTTGCGCCCGTTGAGCCACAGGTCGCCGTCCGCGGTCTCGGCGATGCCGGACACGCCAGCCAGCGTCTCCGGCACCTCGGTCGTCAAGGAGACGAAGCGGTTGTCCCACAGGATGGCCACGCCGCGTTCGCCCGCGATCAGCAGCCGCGACCGGCCGGCATGGACCAGCAGCACGTCGCCCACGTCCACGCCCTGCGCCGGCCCGAAACGCCGCACCTTGCCGTCGTTCCAGCGCAGCACCTGGTTGTCCTTGAGCCCGAACCAGTAGGTGCCGTCGCCGGCCCACGTCACCGCGGCCTCCAGCGGCGACGGCAGACCGGGCAGCGCCAGCGGCGACCAGCGGCCGTCCTCCCAGGTCTGCACGCCGCCGCGCTGGAACGCGACCATCAAGCCGTCGCCGTACGGAACGATGCCGCTGATCCAGCGTTCCCCCACGCCCGGCGGTCTGGGAATCTGCTCCCACCGCGCGCCCTCGCGTCGCCAGAGACCCGCGGGCCCGACCAGCCAGAGCCGCCCCTGGCGGTCGCGGCCCGCGGCGGTGATCTGGGCGCTCGGCGCCGGCACCTTCTCGGCCTCGCTCGCGCTGCCCGACAGACGCCACACGGTCGACGCCACCGGCGAGAAGGCCGCCACCGTCACCCCGCCGCCCGGATCCGCCGCGAGCGCGAAGTTGCTCGTGGCGCGCGGCATCGGCGCGGGCACGAGCGGGGCGCGGCGGAAGCGGTCCAGCCCCGTCTTGGTCGCGACCCACAGGCTGCCTTCGGCATCCTCGAGGATCATCATCCCGAAGTCGCCCGACAGGCCCTCCGGTGCGGCCAAGCGTTCGTACTCGCCGGTCAGCGGCACGCGGTCGCCCTCCAGCGGCCAGGGCAGCCGGCGGCGGCACAGGCCCGCCGGGCAGAACACGGTCCACAGGTTGCCGTCGCGGTCCACCACCGTCGACGACCCGCGCCGCGTCGACAGCCGCGGATCCCGCGCAATGGCCAGCCGCGACAGCGCCGGCGCCTTGCGCATCTCGTTGGCGAACACCATCCAGGCCTCGCCGCGCAGCACCTGCAGGCTGGTCGCCTCCTTGCAGTCGCCGACGGCGCGGAAACGCGTCTCGCCCTGCGGCAGTCCGAGCAGCCGCTCGTTGTCGCAGAGCCAGACCGTGCCGCGCCCGTCGACGACCACGCCGTCGATGGCGCGCCCCTCCACGCCCCACGAGGCATCGATGCGCTCCCAGCGCTCGTTCTGGAAGCGGAAGAGCTCCGTGGCCCCGCCCGCCCAGATCGCACCGTCCGCATCCTCGGCGATGTAGCGGATGCGGGCGGCCGCCACCGCCTCCGACGCCGGCACGCGCCAGACCTGCTCTCCACGGATGCGCACCAGTCCGCGCGGGAAGAACGCGGCCCACAGATCGCCGCCGGACGTCGCCAGCACCTTGGCCGCGGTGCCGGACGGGAACTCCTGCGGCGGCGTCGGACGGAAGCGCTCGAAGCGCACGCCGTCGAAGCGCGTCAAGCCGTTCGGACCGCCCATCCAGAGCAGGCCGTCCGGCGTCTGGGCCATGGTCCAGGTCTCCATCGGCACGCCGTCCGCGGCCGTCCAGGCGCGGTGATGGAACTGGTTCAAGGCGAGCGTGCGGTCCAGCGCCCGGGCCGGCGAGGCGCCGAGCAGCAGGACCGACATCACCACGGCCATGGCGACCGCCATCGCCACGCCGATCAGGGGCGCGCGGCGGGGAGGAACGGGCATCGCGAGGGTCGACGTCATCGGGCCGGAACACTAGCAGAAGCGGCGGGCGGATCGGGCGAGCCGCGGGGGTGGGGCGAGGCGCGGACGCGACAGGCCCGGGCTAACTCTTTCGAGGGAGGGACATCGCCCCCGGGCGTGGTTCCGACCGCCTGCTGCGGCTACGCTTCGACCCTTGCGCCTGAGAACCGGCGCTCCCGACCTGACCGCTGACCGCGCGTGAACGACTCCGCCCCGACCTCCTCCCCCATCACCGTGATGGCCGTCGACGACCATGCGCTGATGCGCAGCGGCATCACGACGGTCATCGACGCCGAACCCGACATGCGCATGGTGGCCGAGGCGACCACCGGCCTCGAGGCGCTGTCGCGCTTCCGCCAGCACCAGCCCGACGTGACGCTGATGGACCTGCGCATGCGGGACATGGACGGCATCGAGGCGATGACCGCCATCCGCCGGGAGTTCCCGCACGCGCGCATCGTGATCCTGACGACCTTCCCCGGCGACTTCCAGGCGGCGCGCGCGATCAAGGCCGGCGCGGTGGGCTATCTGCTCAAGGGGCTGATGCGCACCGAACTGCTGGACACCATCCGCGGCGTGCATGCCGGCCGCATGATGCTGCCGCCGGCCATCGAGGCCGCCATCGCGCAGCACGCCGGCAGCCGCGCGCTGTCGCTGCGCGAGACGCAGGTGCTGCGCCTGGTGGCGCTGGGTCACGCGAACAAGGAGGTGGCGGAGCACCTCTCGCTGACCGAGGAGACGGTGAAGGTCCACATGCGCACCATCCTCGGCAAGCTGTCCGCGAAGGACCGCACCCACGCGGTCACGATCGCGCTGAAGCGCGGGATCATCGAGCTCTGAACGGACGCTGACCGGACCGGCGGGGCGCGCCTCACCCGTGCGTGAGGCGGCGTGAGTCGTTGAGCGCCGCCGGGGTGCGCGTGCCCCCGGTGGGACTTCAGACGTTGTTGTCGTTCCCCGGGCGCATCGGCGTCATCGCGATGGGCGGCTGCGGCGTGGTGGCCGCGGGTTCGTCCTTCTTGAGCTTCGCGGCCAGGTTCATCTTGGTGTTGATCCAGACGTTGAGGCCGGCCCAGGCGGGCGCGCTGGACGCCGCCGCCTTCGCATACGCGTTGCCGTCCGCCAGCACCTTCCCCAGGCCCACGGGAATGCCCACCGGCAAGGTCAGGCCCCAGTTGATCATCATCCGGGCGGCCATGCCGGCCTTCATGGTCGCGTAGTCCACCTTGTCGTTGACGGCGGTGCCGCCGGTGGCGCCGGGCAGCTTGCTCTTCATGGCCGTGCTGGTCAGGTCGGACACGGTGTCGAAACCGGCGCTCACGGCGCGCTGCGCAATGGCCGTGACCATCATCGCCGTGGCCTGCGCCATGGGCTCCGACATGCCCTTGCCCTTGAAGGCCTCCGTCATCGCGGGCGTCAGCTTGTTGGCCAGGGCCACGCCGCTCATGCCGCCGGCGATGGCCGTCCACATGTCATTGAAGCCGGCCATCACGCGCGGGCCTTCGGTCTGCAAGGTGGTGTTGCTCGGCAACTTGATCGTCGCGCCGAGCGACGGCTTGGTCTTCATGTGCTCGCCGATGAACTCCTTGCCGAGCGCGGCCGCAAGACCACCGAGCACGTTGGACGACACGCCGAGCGCGGCCTTCGATGCGCCGGCGGCGCCGCCGCTCATCAGCGTGATCGCCTGCACCGCCCACGCGATGGCGTGGCCGCCGCCGTAGGTCGTCGCGCGCTGTCCGAGCGTGGCGAGCAAGGCATCGGTGAGCTCCTTGCCGGAGACGTTGGCGGGCGGCAGGGGCGTGTTGGCGGAGGCGACCGCTGTGGTGGTGGTGGTGGTGGGATTGGTGGTCGTGGGTGCGACCGTGGTGGAGGTGGTAGGCGCGACGGTGGTGGAGGTCGTGGGCGCGACCGTGGCCGTGGTGACCGCGGGCTTCGCGACCGCCGTGGTGGTCGAGGGCGTCACGCCCGACGTCGACGGCCGGTTGTCGAGCGTCAGTGTCGGCTTCGGCTTGAGGTTCGCGCTCGGCTTCGGCAACGGCTGTGGCGTGGAGGAGGAGGACGACGACGCTGTGGACGAGGACGCGACGGCGGACGTCGTGGACGACAGCTTGGGCGCGGTCGGCAGGGGACCGCCCAGCGAGGTCTTCTGCGGCAGCTTGCCTGCCGCGACGGAGTCCTCCTTCGCCGGGAGCTTGCCTTCCTGCGGCGGCGTCTGGGGCGAGGAGGTCGTGCTCGCCGGTGACGTCGAACCCGACGCGGGAAGCGCCACCTTGCTCGGTGACACCGGGGTCTCGGGGAGCGCCACCTTGCTGGGCGAGACCGGCGTCTCTGGCAAGGGCACCTTGCTTGGCGACACGGGGCTGTCGGGTAATGCCACCTTGCTCGGGGACACCGGTGAGTCAGGCAATGCCACCTTGCTAGGGGAGACCGGGGTCCGGGGCAACGGTACCTTGCTGGGCGACACCGGCGTCTCGGGCAATGGCACCTGGCTCGGCGAGACCGTCTGCGGCTGCACGGGCGGAATGTTGGTGTCGAGCCTCAGCGCCGGGCGCGTCGGCGCCGGATTGCCCGACGACAGTGCCGTCGTCGTGGCCTGTTGCGAAGGCAATGTCGGCAAGGAATTCGACCGGCGCGGAGGAGCGCCGGCACCGAGCGACGACGGGCCGGCCGGACGCGCCGCCAGCCCGGGGAACTGCGTCGCTGCGCCACCGCCCTGCCCGCCCGTCGACGTCGACACCGGCGTGTTCGGCGGCGCGCTGGGCGTCGTATCGATCGGCGACGGGACGGCGCGGTTATTGACGTTGGACAACATGGTCGCCTTCCTTTGCAGACGAGGTCTGCCGGCGACATCACGAGGGCACGTCGGACGCCACGCGGGCGCCCCGTCCTCATCCGGCAGCGAGGGGATCACTGTCGGACTGCGAGCCCCTCCCGACATTTCCGGAGGCGAATCGGTGGCCGGTGATGCGAAGCGGCGAGCGCTACCCCCATTCGAGGGTCAAAGGGGTGACATCAAGCGCTCATGCGCTCCCATTTGGAGGGAGCAACTGCATGCCATTGCATCGGTCCTACCGAAATGAGCGAATTGCCAGCGACGACGTCGCTCACCAACAATTTCAGTCTTCCTTCGATCGCCTCCGCACAAGAAAGATGGCGCTCGAACCCTCAGTTCTGCTGAAGCGGGAAATCGGATGACCAGCGAAATACTTCTTCTCAACAAACGGGCGATCGTCATCGGCGCTGACAGTGCCGTGACCACTTCGTCCGGCGCCCAACACCCGCGATACTCAAAGTCGGCGAACAAGATCTTCGAGTTGACCAAGCATGGCTCCATGGCTGCGGCCGTCTACGGGTCGGCGAACCTTGACGGTGTGCCGTGGGAACTGGCGATCAAGCTGTTTCGATCCCACCTCGGGTCGACGACGTTCGGCCAAGCGAGCGACTATGCGACGGCGCTCATCGACTTTCTGACCGCCAACGATCGACTCTTTCCCGAAGCGTTCAGGGACCGACGCACAACCGAACAGTTCGACTCTGCAGTCAACGAGATTGCCCGCCTGGCACGCAACGGTGATCTCTCCATCTTCGACGTCGGTCTACCGCTCGACGAGCGCCGAACCGCTTGGAACAGGCAGGCGGAACGCATTCGCGAACGTCTTGCCGTGAAGGGCGTGTCCGCACCACTTTCGGCCGATTCGTTGCAACGGTTGCTCGACGATCTACAGCCCTGGACACAGCGCGTGCTGAATCAATTTGCGGGGTTCGAGCCCTTGTCGGCTATGGATGTGGAGGATGTCGCCGAGTTGGCGCATCGCCTTCGATATGCAGCGCCTCAAGCGCTTCTGCCTTGCTCAGGATTTGTCGTGGCCGGCTACGGCGATGACCAGATCTTCCCGGCATATACGCAACTGGAGATCTTCGGACATGTCGGAAGTGAGTTGTTCCATCAATTCAAGACCTCTTACGAAGTGACCCTCGACGACGGCGCCATGATTCAACCGCTCGCCATCAGCTCGATGATCAATGCCTTCACAGACGGCTTCGATCGCTCCCTCGAGAACATCGTCGATGAGCAAAGCCGGGTCGCTTTCGAGAAGGTCTTCGAGAAACTTCGAACGGCCGGCATCGAGGTCCCACATACGTGCGTCGACGAGATTTCCGACAGCTGTCAGCACGACTTCATGTCTGAATGGAAGCGGCTGAACCGGCTGGTCAACCGGTCTCCGCTGCTTGGAGTCCTCCAAAGCCTGGGTGTCGAAGAGATGGCGCATTTGGCAGCCTCTCTTCTCCAGCATCAGTCCTTGAAAGAACGTGTGACGTCGTCATCCGAAACTGTCTCAGGTCCGATCGACGTGGCGGCCATTACCAAAGAAGAAGGTCTGGTATGGATCCATCGAAAACACTTCTTCGACCTCAACCTGAACATGCGCTATGCAGCACGGCTCCATCACTCATTGACCTGAAGGCCATACATCATGAAAGCGACTGAACGGCAGTTGACGGCTGACGCTACCCCCGGCATTCCCATCAAGCAGGTGAGCCGGAATGCGGAGCCCGAAGTCTCTCTCGGCGAGATGCTCCAGCAATTCATGAAGGAACAGCGTCGCCAGGATGCGCTGCCTGAGAACTCTCCAATCGCCCGTTGGGTCAAACGCAATTTTGACGAGGATCCCCCGCAACGCCCCCGCAATCCTGCGCTCGACTTCCTCAACTCGCCCTGATAGCGACTCAGCGATTCACCATCACGATCCCCGCCGCCAGCCCCGCGAGGGCGAGCATCAGGCGCGGGGTGATCGGCTCGCCGAGCAGCAGCGCGCCCGCGATCAGGCCGAACAGTGGCGTGCTCAGCGTGAAGCTGGACAATTTGGTCGCCGGGTAGTGGCGGATCAGCCAGAACCACAGCAGGTAGCTCACGAACGACACGATCACCGCCTGGAAACCGAACAGTCCCAGCAGGCGCCAGGACCAGTCGAGCGGGAGCGCTTCCCCGGTCACCATCGCACCCGCCGCGAGCGCGAATGCGGAGACCGCCAGTTGATAGAGCAGCGTCTTCTCGACGCTGGCGGAGGACAGCTTCGTCGCACGGATCGCGAGCGTCGTGCCACCCCACAGCAGCGCGGCCAGCACGCCCAGCGCATCGCCCAGCCACTGCATCGTCGGCCCCGTCCCTTGCAGGCCCTCGCCGAACGCGAAAGCCACCGCGCCGAAGGCGACCAGCAGTCCCGCAGCCTGCCGCTTCGTCAGCCGCTCCGCCGGCGAGATCAAGGGCATGCCCAGCGCGACGACGAAGGGCGACAGGTAGAGGAAGACCACCATCCGCGACGCCGTCGTGTACTGCAGGCCGACGAAGATGCAGGCGAACTCGGCGGCGAAGAGCAGGCCCGCGAGCAGCCCGCCCGGCAGGCTGCCGTCACGCCGGAACAGCGCGATGCCGCGCGCCGCGGCGAAGGCCCACACCAGCGCGCCGGCCAGGCCCGAGCGCAAGGCCGCCTGCCACAGCGGGCCGATCTCCGTGAGCGCCGCCTTGGCCGCAACCTGGTTCAGGCCCCACAGCACGCAGCATCCCAGGAGGATGACCACGGCCGTGCTGTCGAGATGCTGCTTGCGTTCCATGGCGCCGGATCATGCCCGGCGGTTCGTGCGACGCGTCCAGGCCCGCGCGGCCAACGCACACAGCAGGGCCGCGGTCACGCCGGCGATCAGCCCCGTCAGATGCGCCAGCGGCGCGATCGCGATGTTCCAGCCGTCCCAGTGCCGCAAGGCCGGCAGCGACAAGGGACGCTCCGCCGCGACCTTCACGATCAGTCCGATGCCGATGAGCAGTCCGATCACGCGCTCCCGCCCGTGCGAGGCCCGCATCCGCATCATGCCGATCGCCGCCACCGCGACACCCGCATGCAGCACGCCGGAGGCGCCGCCGAAACGCTCAAGCGACGGCTCGACCAGCAACCCGAACTGAGTCAGCGGCCACGCCAGCAGCCAGGCCACCGCGTCACGCACGGTCAGCCGCGCGGCGATGCCGAGCAGACCGATCACGGCGCAGCCCGCGAGGTTCGCGATCAGGTGCTGCGGACTCCAGTGCAACCACGCCGCGCTGACGGCGCGCCAGGGCTCACGCCCCGCGAGCTCCGGCCGCCATTCCATCGCGGCCTGCACGTGGGGCGCCTGGATCCAGGCGGCCATCGAACCGATGGCCAGGGCCATCGCCACGAGGAGCCACACGCGTCCCGGCATCCGGTCCCGCTCCGCGAGATCAGCCGAAGACCGCGCGCCAGAGCGCCAGCACCGCGTCGCGCTGCGGCGCGAGCGCTTCGGCGGCCTCGCCGTCGAGCGAGGTCGACTGCTCGTTCAGACGCGCCCGATGCTGCACGCGGCGCAGCTCGCGGTACGCATCGGCGGCTCCGCGGCCCACATCGGCGGGCAGCAGTCCGAAAGCCTCGGCGCGCTGCAGCAGCGCGATGTTGCCGGCGTTGGCCAGCAGCTCCGGATGCTGCGCGGAATGCGCCAGGATCAGGTACTGCAGCGCGAACTCGGCGTCGACCATGCCGCCCGGGCTGTGCTTCATGTCGAAGAACCCGGCCCGCACGGGCCGCGCGGCGCGCAGCTTCTCGCGCATCGCGACGACTTCCTCGCGCAGCGCCGCGGGATCGCGCGGCGCGGTCAGCACCGCACGGCGCGTGGCCTCGAAACGCTCGGCCAGCGACGCATCGCCCGCGCAGAAACGCGCCCGCGTGATCGCCTGATGTTCCCAGGTCCACGCGGTGTTGCTGCCGCGACCGCCCTGGTAGTTCTCGAACGACGACAACGACGTCACCAGCAGCCCCGAGTTGCCGTTGGGCCGCAGCGCGGTGTCGATGTCGAAGAGCTCGCCGGCCGCGGTGCGGATCGTCAGCCAGGTGATCAGCTTGCGGATGAAGGCGCCATAGATCTCGGAGGCGTTCTCGTCCTCGTCGTCGAAGAGGAAGACCAGGTCCAGGTCGCTGCCGTAGCCCAGTTCCTTGCCGCCCAACTTGCCATACGCGATCACCGCCAGACGCGGCATCGGACGATGCTTCTGCTTGAGGCGGTCCCAGGCCCAGGCGAGCACGCACTGCAGCGTCGCATCGGCCAAGAGCGACAGCTCGTCGGCGACCTGCTCGACGCTGATCTGCCCCTCCACGTCCCGCACCAGCGTGCGGAAGACCTCGGCGTGATGCGCGCGGCGCACGCTGTCCAGCAGCGCGTCCTCGCTCGCCTCGCCGTGTTCGGCCCAGGCGTCGTGACGCGCCTGCAGGTCCTGGATGAAGGCCGGTCCGTCGAAGCGCTCGTGCAGCAGCCGCGCGTCGGCCAGCTCATCGATCACGCCGGGATGCTGCATCAGGTAGCGCATCGGCCACCGCGCCAGTCCCAGCAGACGCAGCAGCCGGCCTTGCACCGCCGGCCGCTCGACCAGCAGCGCCAGATAGCTCTCGCGGCGCAGCAGCGGCTCGATCCAGTCGACGAAACGCTGGGCCGCGTCCATCGTGCACTCGCCCTGGCGCACCGCCATCGCCGCACGTCCGACCAGCTTGGCCAGCCGCAGCCGCGATTCCTCGCGCAGGTTCTGCACCCGCGCCTGCTGCGCCCAGCGGCGCACGTTGCCCGCCAGTTCGGCGGGCAGCTTGTCGAGGAATTCCTCGCTGTCGATCGGCAGCGGCGGGCCGCCGCACATGCCGTTCTTGCAATTGCCCTTGCCGCCCGGCGCGACGCCGTCGTGCAGCAGCGCATCGAACTCGGTCGCCACCAGCTCCCGCACCTCCATCAGCTTGTCCAGCAGCGGACAGGCGTGGCTGTTGCAGGTCAGGTTCAGGCTGCGCGCGATCCAGCCGATGTCCTCGTCCGCCGCGGGCAGGCAGTGGGTCTGCTGGTCGTCCAGGTACTGGATGCGGTGCTCGACGCGACGCAGGAAGTCGTAGCCCTGGGCCAGCGCCGTGGCGGTCTCGGGCTTCATCAGCCCGCGCGCGGCCAGGCGCGTCAGCGCCTTCAGCGTCGAGCGGGTCCGGATCTCGGGGAACTGCCCGCCGCGCACCACCTGCAGCAGCTGGACGATGAACTCGATCTCGCGGATGCCGCCGCGCGACAGCTTGACGTCGTTGGCCCGCTCCGGCCGGCCGGCGGCGCGGCGCTGGGCCTCGTCGCGGATCTTGCGATGGAGTTGCCGCAGGCCTTCGAAGACGCCGTAATCCAGATAACGCCGGTAGACGAAAGGCGTCACCAGGCTGCGCAACTGCATCGCGCGGCCGCTCCTGACGCTCTCGCGGGGCGCGACGATGCGGCTCTTCAGCCACGCGAAGCGTTCCCACTCCCGGCCCTGGACGAGGAAGTACTCCTCCAGCATCGCCATGCTGACGGCGGGCGGACCGGAGTTGCCGTTCGGCCGCAGCGCCAGATCGACGCGGAAGACCTGGCCGTCCTCGGTCACGTCGCCGATCAGCGTCGACAGGCGCCGCGACAGCTGGGCGAAGTATTCGTGCGCGGAGATCTTCTGACCGCCGGCGCCGTTGCCTTCGGTCTGGCCGTCTTCCTCGTAGACATAGATCAGGTCGATGTCGGAGGAGACGTTGAGCTCCCGCCCGCCGAGCTTGCCCATGCCCACGACCCAGAAGTCGATGTCCTGGCCGACGGCGTCGCGCGGCGCGCCGTACTGCGCATCGAGTTCGGCGCGGCAGGCCACGACGCCGATGTCCAGCGTCACTTCCGCCAGGTGCGTCATCGCCTGCGTCACGGCGGTCATCGGGGCGCCCTGCTCGACGTCGAGCACGGCCAGCCGTTCCATCACCAGCTGGCGCATCACGCGCAACGCGGCGGGGAGCGGGCGTCCCGCTTGCCGGAGCTGGTCGACGACGGCACGCATCGTGACGTCGTCCGGCAGCCCGGGCGGCAGCAACGACAATTCAGCCGCGTAACGGCGGCGGATGCGCTGAACGAAACGGCTGTGCTCCGCGGACGCGGCGGGCGTCGGAACGCTCGTCGGGTCGGAGGTTGCCGAGGCAACTGAATCCATCGGTAAAGAATGCTCTCGCTGGCTCATGGCCGGAATGGCTGTGCTAGATTCGGCGACCGCCGTCCACCCTTACATGTCTTCGTCCGCCGCCACCAGTTCTGACTCCGGTTCCGCGGTCGCGAAACGACGCTGGTGGGCACGTTGCGCCCTCTGGCTCGGAGTGGCTTCCGCAGGGGTTTTCTCCCTGCTGATCGCGGCCTGGCTGGCCTTGCACTGGGCGATTCTGCCCCACATCGACGACTGGCGACCCGAGCTCGAAAAGCAAGCCACCCAGGCATTGGGGGTACCCGTCAAGATCGGCGCCATCAGCGCCAAATCCTCGGGCTGGATCCCCACGCTGGACCTGCGCGACGTCCGCATCACCGACGCCGCCGGCCACGAAGCCCTGCATCTGCCCCGCGTCAGCGCCGCGCTGTCGCCGCGCTCGCTGCTGGCCTTCGAACTGCGCTTCTCCCAGCTGCTGCTGGACAGTCCGGAGCTGCTGCTGCGCCGGGATGCCAAGGGTAGTGTCTACATCGCCGGTCTCAGCGTCGACGGCCCGTCCGACACGCAGGCCTCCGACAACGCCGCCGACTGGTTCTTCGAGCAGCATGAATTCGTCATCCTGCACGGCCGCATCCGCTGGGTCGACGAATTGCGCGCGGCGCCGCCGCTGGAGCTCTTCGACCTGAACCTGGTGCTGCGCAACGGTCTGCGCCGACACCGTCTGCGACTGGACGCGACGCCGCCGGCCGGCTGGGGCGAGCGCTTCACGCTGCGCGGCGAATTCACCCAGTCCCTGCTCGACCGACCCGGCGATCTGCAGCGCTGGAGCGGACAGCTCTTCGGCCACCTGCCGCGCACGGACGTCAGCGAGCTGCGTCGCTACGTGGACCTGCCTTTCGAGCTCAACGAAGGCGACGGCGCGCTGCGCGCCTGGCTGGACGTGGATCGCGGCGAGCCGCGCAGCCTGACCCTGGACATGGGCCTGCGCGCGGTGAAGCTGCGCGTCGCGCCGGGGCTGCCGGAACTGGCGCTGGCGCAGATCGGCGGCCGGCTGGTGCTCAAGCAGACACCGCAATCGCTGTCGCTGGAGGCCAAGGGACTCGGCTTCCAGGCGGGCGACGGCCTCGACTGGCCGCGGTCGGACTGGCTCCTGGATGTGAAGCGCGACCCCAAGACCGGCGCGTTGACCGGCGGCGACTTCCAGGCCCAGCAGCTGGACCTGACCCTCGGCGCGCAGATCCTGGCCCGCCTGCCGCTGGCCGAGGCGCAGCGCCAGTTGATCTCCGACATGAAACCGGGCGGCCTGCTCAACGCGCTGCAGTTGCACTGGGACGGCTCACTCGACGCGCCGCGCAGCTACCGCGCCAAGGGCCAGTTGCAAGGTCTGCATCTGACCGCGGCGGCGCCGGAGCCGCCCGCGGATCCCGGCTCTGCCCCCCCGACCGGCCGACCCGGCGTCAGCGGCGCCGATCTGCAGTTCGACGCGAACGAGCAGGGCGGCACGGCCACGCTGGCGATCAAGGACGGTGACGTGACGCTGCCGGGTGTCTTCGAGGAAGCCACCCTGCCGCTGAAGCAGGCGGAGGCCACCCTGCGCTGGCAGGCGCAGCGCCCAGCCGCCCTGGCGGGCAAGCGCGCGCCGCCCACCATCCCGGTCGCGGCGCCGGTCACCCGACCGCTGGCGGCGGCCTCGGTCGCGAGCGCCGCCTCGGCGCCGTCGGAGCCCCGCACGCGCTGGTCGGTGCAGTTCAACGGCGTCCGGATCGTCAACGACGACCTGCGCGCGGAGATCGACGGTTCCTGGCAGAGCGGCGAGGGCAAGCGGGCGCACGACGCCGGCAAGCTCGACCTGACCGGCCGCATCGAGGAGATCAGCGCGCCGCGCGTGCTGCGCTACCTGCCCGCCTCGATGGGTCACGAAGCGCGACGGTATGTCCGCGACGCGATCCGCGACGGCTCCGTCCAGAAGATCCAGGTGCGGCTGCAGGGCGACCTGCTCGACTTCCCCTTCGACGCGCCGCGCAGCAAGGGGCAGTTCCGCGTGGCCGGACAGGTCCGCAACCTGAACCTGGCCTACGTCCCCAGCCACCCGGCCGACGACGAGCATCCCGCCTTCCAGTCGCCGTGGCCCGTGATGGAACAGCTGGACGCCGAGCTGATCTTCGACCGCGCGTCCATGAGCATCCGCAACGCGAAGACGAAGCTGATGGGCGTGGAGGTGTTCAACGTCCAGGGCACGATCCCCGATCTCTACCACCACGCACCGGTGCTGGAGATCGACGGCCAGGCGCGCGGCGCGCTGGTCGACGGCCTGCGCTACGTGAAGGGCTCGCCGGTCGCGGCGCTCACCAGCCACGTGCTGGACAACACGACCGCCACCGGTCCGCTGGCGCTCAAGCTCAACCTGCGGTTGCCGTTGATGCACATCGACGACACGACGGTGAAGGGCCTGGTCACGCTGACCGGCAACGACGTGCGCATCCGGCCCGACACCCCGATGCTGGGCCAGGCGAAGGCCCTGGTGAGCTTCGACCAGAAGGGCCTGCAGATCCGCGGCGGTCAGGCGCGCGTGCTGGGCGGCGACGCCACCTTCGACGGCGGCAGCCAGCCTGACGGCTCGATGCGTTTCTCGGCGCTGGGCACGGTGACGGCCGAGGCGCTGCGCAACGCGCCGGAACTGGGGCTCCAGCAGGTCGCGTCGGTGATGACGGGTCAGGCCGCGGTGCGTTTCGATCTGGGCGTGCTCCGGGGCGGGCAGACCGAGGTCACCGTCGCCAGCCCGATGCAGGGCATCACAGTCAACCTGCCGGCGCCGATGCACAAGGCCGCTGACGAGACCTGGCCCCTGCGCGTGGCCACGCGGTCAATCGCAGCGCCGGCCGGCACGCAGCGCGAGGAGCTGCGCGTCGAGGCCGGCCCGGTGCAGGCGCTCTACCAGCGCGACGTCACGACGCACGAAGCCAAGGTCCTGCGCGGCGCAGTCGCCGTGCGCGAGAAGCTGCCCGAACTGCCGGCGCAGGGCGTCGTCGCCCGCGCCACCTTCGACCAGTTCAACGCCGACGCCTGGCAGACGGCGCTGCCGGCGCTGACCGGCTCCAAGGACGGCGCCGCGCTCGACAGCGCCACCGACGGCATGGCCGAAGGCGGCTATGCGCCCTCGCAACTCACGCTCAAGGCGCAGACGCTGCAGGTCTCCGGCCGCACGCTGAACGGCGTCAGCGCCGGCATCTCGCACGACGCCGGCGCGGGCTGGCGCGTCTCGATGGATGCGCAGCAGCTCAGCGGCCTGATCGAGGTGCGGGCCGCCAAGCCCAACCAGCCGGGCCGCGTCTATGCGCGGCTGTCGCGCCTGTCCGTCCCGCGCAGCGACGTCGACGGCGTCGAGCAACTGCTCGACAAGCAGCCGAAGTCGGTGCCGACGCTGGACATCGTCGTCGACGACTTCGAGCTGCGCGGCAAGCGGCTGGGCCGGCTCGAGATCGACGCCCAGCAGCAGAGCGACGCGCGCGACTGGCACCTGGGCCGGCTCGTGCTGAAGAGCGCGGACGCGACGCTGAGCGCCTCCGGCAAGTGGGCGCCCGAGGCGGGTCAGGCCTTGCGCCGGACCGAACTCGACTGGAAGCTGGACGTCGTGGACGGCGGGAAACTGCTGGAGCGGCTCGGCCAGGGCCAGGTCTTGCGCGGCGGCAAGGGCGAGCTGACCGGCAAGGTCTCGTGGCAGGGCTCGCCGCTGTCGCCGGACTACGCGAGCATGAGCGGCCAACTGAATGTCGAGATGGAGAAGGGCCAGTTCCTCAAGGCGGAGCCCGGCGTCGGGCGGCTGCTGGGCGTGCTGAGCCTGCAGTCCATCCCGCGGCGGCTGATGCTGGACTTCCGCGATGTGTTCGCGGAAGGCTTCGCCTTCGACAACGTCACCGGGGACGTCAGGATCGGCAAGGGCGTCGCCCGCAGCGACAACCTGCGCATGAAGGGCCTGCAGGCCGCGGTGCTGATCGAAGGCAGCGCGGACCTCGCCGCCGAGACGCAGGACCTGCACGTCCTGGTCCTGCCCGAGATCAATGCCGGCGGCGCGGCGCTCGCCTACGCGGCGGTGAATCCGGCCATCGGGCTGGGCGCCTTCCTGGCGCAGTGGCTGCTGCGCAAGCCGCTGGCCGCGGCCAACAGCGAGGAGTTCCGCGTCACCGGCACCTGGTCCGATCCCCGCATCGAGCAGCTGCCGCGACGCGCCCAACCGCAAGGCAGCTACAACAGCACGGCCACCGCGCAAGGAGAGACCGCCCCATGAGCACGCCATCCCACAACGCCGGCCCGCGCACCGCCGCGCCGGTCACCATCGCCGCGGTCCAGATGGTCTCCGGCACTCGGCTGGAGGAGAACCTCGAGCGGGCGCGCCACTGGATCGGCGAGGCGGCCCGGCAGGGCGCCGCGCTGGTGTCGCTGCCCGAGTACTTCTGCCTGATGGGCCACAAGGACACCGACAAGCTGCCCTTCGCCGAACGGCCCGGCGACTTCGACGCGCCCATCCAGGGCGCGCTCAGCCGCGCGGCGCGCGAGCACGACGTGTGGATCCTCGGCGGCACGCTGCCGATGGCGATCGACAACGCGCCGGTGCCGGCGGAGCGGGTGCGCAACACCACCTGCGTCTTCGCGCCGGACGGCTCGCTGACCGCGCGCTACGACAAGCTCCACCTCTTCTGCTACGACAACGGCCGCGAGCGCTATGACGAGGCCCGCGTGCTCGAGGCCGGCGAAGCGCCGGTGACGGTCGACGCCGCGATCCCTGGCGGCGCGACGCTGCGTGTGGGCCTGTCCATCTGCTACGACCTGCGCTTCCCGGAGCTGTACCGCGCGATGAGCTTCAGCGGTGAACGACCGCTCGACCTGATCAGCGTGCCGGCGGCCTTCACCTTCACGACAGGTCAGGCGCATTGGGAGCTGCTCCTGCGCGCCCGCGCGGTCGAGAACCAGGCCTACGTCATCGCCGCCGCGCAGGGCGGTACGCACGAGAACGGCCGCCGCACCTGGGGCCACAGCATGATCATCGACCCGTGGGGCGAGGTCCTGGCCTGCGTGCCCGAAGGCGAAGGCCTGGCGGTCGCCAAGATCGATCCCGCGCGCATCGCGCAGGTGCGCGAGCAACTCCCGGCGCTGCAGCACCGGCGGCTCTGAGCGCCTCAAGCGCATTAGGCGCATTAGGCGCACCAAGCCTCGAACTCTGAGCCTCGAAAGCGGTCCACTTCGGGCGATCGACGCCCGCTTCGCGGAGGCAAGATGCCCGGCATGATCGACCGCCGCCCCGCTCCTTTCCGTTCCGCGATGGCCCTGCTGGCTGCCGCGGCGTGCGCCTGCGCGCTGCTGGCGGGATGCGGCACGCCGGCCCGTCCGCTGGAGTCGTCGTTGACCGACATGGACTCGCTGCAGCTGCGCTCCTGGCTCAGCCCGCAGCTGCGTCGCAACATCGACCTGCTGCCGGTCAGCGGCGGTCAGGAGACCTCGCGGTGGTGGGGCAGCCGCATCAACGCGATGACCTTGAACCAGACCTACCAGGAGTCGTTCCGGCGCCTGGGTCTGATGCCGGACGTTCCCGACACGGGGCGCTACCAGTTGCAGGTCGAGGTGCTGGCGCTGGCGCAGCCGAACGTGCCGGTGCTCCCGGAGGTCGCCCTCTCCATCCGCTACACCTTGACGGAGCGTGCGGCCGGCGGCGGCAAGGTGCTGTATCAGCGCACGCTGCGCACGACGCAGAAGGCCGGCATCGACGACAGCCTGAATCCGAGCGAGCAACTGCGCATCGCCACGGAATCTGCGCTGCGCAACAACATTGCGGATCTCGTCAGAGAGCTCGCATCGCTCGCTCTTCCGGTCTGATCAGTCCTCGCTCTCTGACTCCCTCTCCCGCTTGCGGGAGAGGGCAGGGGTGAGGGCCTGCAGCCTCACGCAAGAACTGACCCTCAGCGCAGGATGTGCGTCGGGCTGAGTGGCCTCCCCTTCGTGGAAATCTTGCTGACTGCCACCTCCGCTGGCCCTCACCCCCACCCTCTCCCGCAAGCGGGAGAGGGAGTCCGACCGAGGTCCGGCGTGGAGAAGACGCTCTTTCCGTTATTCGAATTCAGCAGATTCCCCACCTCGGCATATGCATATAAGCATTGATTGCTTGCCAAACGCCGGGTAATCCCTAAGCATCACGGTTTCCGCCCCAAAGAGGCGCACGACGGCAACGGGTGTCACCTGCCGCTAGCGTCCTTCATCTGTCCGTGATCGAACTCCAAAGCCTGCACAAATCGTATGACGTCGAGGGTCGCCGTGTTCCGGCGCTCCAGGGCGTGGATCTGAAGATCGAATCGGGCGAGGTGTTCGGCATCATTGGCGCGTCGGGCGCGGGCAAGAGCACCTTGCTGCGGGTGATCAACCTGCTGGAGCGACCGGACAGCGGCCGCGTCTCGGTGGCCGGCCAGGATCTGCAGGCGTTGGACGCCGCCGGCCTGCGCGCCGCGCGGCAGAAGATCGCGATGATCTTCCAGCACTTCAATCTGTTGAGCTCGCGCACCGTGGCGCAGAACGTCGCCTGGCCGCTGCGCATCGCCGGCTGGGACGAGGCCAGGATCGCTCCGCGCGTGCAGGCGCTGCTGGCCCGGGTGGGTCTCGCCGACCAGGCGGACAAGTACCCCGCGCAGCTGTCGGGCGGACAGAAGCAGCGCGTCGGCATCGCCCGCGCGCTGGCGCTGGACCCGCAGGTGCTGTTGTGCGACGAGGCCACCAGCGCGCTCGATCCCGAGACCACGCGCTCGATCCTGGACCTGCTGGCCGAGCTCAACGACGAGCTGAAGCTGACCATCGTCCTGATCACGCATGAGATGGATGTCGTCCGCCGCGTCTGCGATCGCGTCGCGGTGCTCGAAGCCGGCCGCATCGTCGAGCAGGGACCGGTGGCGCAGGTCTTCCTCCACCCCCGTTCGGGGACGGCCAGACGCTTCGTGCTGGCGTCGGAACATGTCGACGAAGGCGAGCAGCGCGACGACTACGCGCATGTCGCGGGCAGCCTCTGGCGCCTGACCTTCTTCGGCGAACGCACCTATGAACCGCTGCTGGGCGAGGTCGCCCGCCACGCCAATCTGGACTTCGGCATCCTGGCCGGCCGCATCGACCGCATCAAGAAGCAGCCCTACGGGCAGTTGACGATCGCCGTCAGCGGCGGCGACCACGCCGCCGCGCGCCAGCTGCTGGCCGAGCGCGGCGTGCAGGTCGAGGAGCTGCGCGCATGAGCCTCGCCGCCACCCCTTCCCTGCTCGACACCCTGCGCGCCATCGACTGGCCCGAGATCGCCACCGCCGGCGGCGACACGCTGCTGATGCTGGGCGGCTCGCTGCTGTTCACCGCGCTGCTCGGCCTGCCGCTGGGCATCGCGCTCTACCTGTTCGACCGCGACCGGCTGGTGTCCTCGCCCAAGGTGTACACGCTGCTGTCCCTGGTCGTGAACGTGCTGCGCTCGCTGCCCTTCGTGATCCTGCTGATCGTCCTCATCCCGTTCACGCTGCTGGTCACCGGCACCTCGCTGGGCGTGGCCGGCGCGATCCCGCCGCTGGTCGTCGGCGCGACACCCTTCCTGGCCCGCCTGGTCGAGACCGCGCTGCGCGGCGTCGACCGCGGCATCGTCGAAGCCGGCCTCGCGATGGGCGCCAGCACCCGCCAGATCGTGTGGCAGGGCCTGCTGCCCGAGGCGCTGCCCGGCCTCGTCTCCGCGCTGACCGTCACCGCGATCACGCTGGTCGGCTACACGGCGATGTCCGGCGTCATCGGCGGCGGCGGCCTGGGCGACCTGGCCATCCGCTTCGGCTACCAGCGCTTCCAGACCGAGGTCATGGTCGTGACCGTCGTGCTGCTGCTGATGCTGGTGCAACTGCTGCAGATGTTCGGAGACTGGCTCGTCGCCCGCGTCTCCCATCGCTGAACCCTGCCTCCCCCTTCCATCGCCGGGCGCCCCAAGCAGGCATCCGGCACCGTCCCTCAGAGGAGTTTTACCCATGAAGAAGCTGTTCACCGCCGCCGTCGCGGCCCTGTCCCTGGCTGCCGCCGGCACCGCCGCCGCCGAGAAGCTGACCGTCGCCGCCACCGCGGTGCCGCATGCCGAGATCCTGAACCTGATCAAGCCCGAACTGGCCAGGCAGGGCGTGGAACTCGAGGTCAAGGTCTTCACCGACTACGTCCAGCCCAACGTGCAGGTCGCCGAGAAGCGCCTGGACGCCAACTTCTTCCAGCACAAGCCGTATCTGACCGAGTTCAACAAGGGCAAGGGCACGCACCTGGTCGCCGTCGCGGCGGTGCATGTGGAGCCCTTCGGCGCCTACTCGACCAAGCACAAGACCCTGGCCGCGCTGCCCGAAGGCGGCACCGTCGCGATCCCGAACGACCCGACCAACGGCGGCCGCGCGCTGCTGCTGCTGGACAAGGCCGGCGTGATCAAGCTCAAGGACAAGGCCAACATCCTGTCCACGACCAAGGACATCGCCGACAACCCGAAGAAGCTGAAGTTCCGCGAGATCGGGGCCGCCACGCTGCCGCGCATCCTGCCGCAGGTCGACCTGGCGCTGATCAACACGAACTACGCGCTGGAAGCCAAGCTGAACCCGTCCAAGGACGCGCTGGCGATCGAAGGCGGCGAGTCCCCGTACGCCAACTGGCTGGTCACGCGTGACGACAACCAGAACGCCCCCGCCGTGAAGAAGCTGGCCGCCGCGCTGCAGACCGACGCGGTGAAGAAGTTCATCCAGACCCAGTACAAGGGCGCGGTCGTTCCCGCGTTCTGACAGCGAAGCCGACCGGGAGGTCGGTCGAGTTTGGGCGATATCCGCCGCAGAGCGCCCCGCACACGCGGGGCGCTTTCATTTGGGCTGGAGAACCCGCGCATTTGTGCCGCATAGCGAACGACGCTTCTTGGCACCATGGCGGACTCCTCCCATGCCCTGGTCCTGCGCTCGCGCGAGCGCAAGACCTGCCCCCTCCGTGCCTGAACTCTCCGCGGTCCTGCCGCAGTTCTTCCTGCTCCGCGACGGCGCCCCGACGCTGCTGCTCACCGGCCGCTACGACTGGTCGCTGGTGCTGCTGTCGCTGGTCGTCGCCTCGCTGACCTCGGCGCTGGCGCTGCAGGTCGCGGGCGTGGCCAAGCCGGCCAAGGGCTGGCGCCGCCAGGCCATCCTGGCCACCGGCGCACTGGCCCTGGGCGGCGGCATCTGGTCGATGCACTTCATCGGCATGCTGGCCTTCCAGCTCTGCGCGCAGATCTCCTTCGACGCCCACATCACCGCGATCTCCATGGTCCCGGCGCTGATCGCGTCCTGGGTCGCGCTGGCGCTGCTGGCGCGCCATCAACTGGAGACGTGGCGGCTCATCGTCGGCGGCGTGCTCGTCGGCGCCGGCATCGGCGCGATGCACTACACCGGCATGGCGGCGATGGAGATGTCCGTCGCGCTGCGCTACGACCCCGTCTGGTTCGGCGCCTCCATCGTCGTGGCGGTGCTGCTGGCGATGCTGGCGCTGTGGATCCGCTTCGGCCTGGCCGGCCGGATCCACCGCCACTGGGCGATCGCGCTGGGCGGCGTCGTCATGGGCTGCGCCATCGCGGGGATGCATTACACGGCGATGGGCGCGGCGCGCTTCGTCGGCCTGGGGGACGGCCCCTGCAATTCGAGCATCGAGAACGCCGGCTGGCTCGCGCTGGCCGTGACCGTGATGGCGCTGGCCATCAGCGCGATCACCGCCGGCGCCAACGGGCTGCTGGCGCTGCGTCGCCTCAACACCGACCTGATGGACGAACGTCGCCGCATGATGGCGATGGAGCAGGCGCTGCGCGACAGCGAGACCAAGTACCGCACCGTCATCGCCAACAGCCCGGGCGTGACCTTCCGCTGCCGCCTGGACGCGAACTGGTCGATGCTGCTGATCAACGACGCCGTCGAGGAACTGACCGGCTGGTCCGCGCAGGACTTCCTGGACGGCGCCCAGCACTTCGCCGCGCTGATCCACCGCCACGACCAGGAGCGCGTGAACGCGGCCGTGGAGACGGCCGTCGCCGCGGACGCGCCCTACTCGATCGAGTACCGCGTCCACACCCGCGAGGCCGGCGAGCGCTGGGTCTCCGAGCGCGGCCGCGCGGTGCGCGACGCGGGCGGCAAGCCGCAGTGGATCGACGGCGTGATCCTCGACATCACCGAACCCAAGCGCCTGCAGCGCCAGCTCGAGGAGGCCAAGGAACGCGCGGAGTCCGCCGCCGCGGCCAAGAGCGCCTTCCTGGCCAACATGAGCCATGAGATCCGCACGCCGATGAACGCCATCCTGGGCTTCACCGAACTGCTGCTGGACACCACGCTGGCGGACTCGCAGCGCCGCCACCTGACGACGGTGCGCGGGTCGGCGCGTTCGCTGCTCTCGCTGCTCAACGACATCCTGGACACCGCCAAGCTCGACAAGGGCGCGATGGAGCTGGAGGTCGTCGACTTCTCGCTGCGCACCGTCTGCGAGCAGGCGCTGAATTCGTTGAAGCTGCTGGCGCAGCGCAAGAGCCTGGCGCTGTACCTCGACTATCCGGGCGCCGAGCCGCGCTTCTTCAAGGGCGACCCGCTGCGCGTGCAGCAGGTGTTGCTGAACCTGGTCGGCAACGCGATCAAGTTCACCGAGCGCGGCATGGTCACGCTGCGCATGCGCCAGGAGGGCGGACAGATCCACCTGGCCGTCATCGACACCGGCATCGGCATCGCCGCCGACCGGCTGGACCGGATCTTCGACGCCTTCGCGCAGGCGGACGCCTCCACGACGCGCCGCTTCGGCGGCACGGGCCTGGGCACGACGATCTCGCGCCAGCTGGTCGAGCGCATGGGCGGCCGCATCACCGTCGAGAGCGAAGTCGACCAGGGCAGCACCTTCCACGTCTGGCTGCCGCTGTCGGCGGGCGACGCGTCGCGCGCCGAGTCCGATGAGACCGAGGTCGCCGTCACGCTGCCGCCGCTGCGATTGCTGGTGGCGGACGACGTGGCGCAGAATGGCGAGCTGCTGCAGATCATCCTGGGCCGCGAGGGCCATCAGGTCACTCTGGCCTCGGACGGGTTGCAGGCGCTGAAGGCCTTCTCGGACGAGCGCTTCGACGCCGTGCTGATGGACGTGCACATGCCCTTGCTGGACGGCCTGGGCGCGACACGCCGGATCCGCAACTTCGAGCACGCGCAGGGTCGCGGCCACACGCCGGTCGTCGCCCTGACCGCCAGCGTGCTGGAGGAAGACCGCCAGGCGGCGCTGGCCGCCGGCATGGACGGCTTCGCGGTCAAGCCGGTGGAACCGGCCCGGCTGTTCGCCGAGATCGCCCGCGTGCTGGGCTTGACGCCGGGACGCTCGCCGGCCTCGGCCGGGCCGGTGCCGGCGACGCGCCACTCGAACGATGCCCGCATCGCCGATGCTTCCAGGGGCCCGTTGGATTGGCAACAGGGCCTGCGCCTGTGGGGCAGCGTGACGGCCTGGCAGCGCGGCTTGCGCCGCTTCGCCGAGGAACAGCGCGAAGGCGTCGCGCGTCTGCACCAGCTGACGCACACGCGGCAATGGATCGAGATGCGCGGGCTGGTGCACCGATGGCGCGGCGTGGCCGGCAGCCTGGCGATGCCGGGACTGCTCGCGGCGGCGCAGCCCGTCGAGACGGCGCTCCGGCTCGGCAGGCAGGAGGACCTGATGGCGCTCGTGGACACCCTCGCGCTGGCGCTGCAGAACACGCTGGACGCGGTCGCGGAACTCGACGGCACGCCGTCCGGTTTCGCCGCCAGCGCCTCCATGCCCTTGGCGGAACCGTCCGCGACCGCAGTCGCCGTGGCGCAGGAACTGCGCGAGAAGAAGACGCTGATCGACCGGCTGGCCGCCGCGCTCAAGCGCAGCGAGCTCGACGACGAATCGCTGGCCGCGCTGCGGTCCGCCTTCGGCGCGGACCGCGTGGGGCCGCTGACGCAGGCGCTGGACGATTTCGACTTCGACGCGGCGCTGCTGCTGCTGCAGTCGCTGCGCACGCAGCTGAGCACGGCCGCCGCTGCGGCGTCCGGTGCGCGGGATTGACTCCATGATGGCCGACCATCGCCCCAAGCTGCTGCTCGTCGACGACGAGCCCGCCAACCTGCAGGTGCTGCGGCACGTGCTGCAGGACGACTACCGGCTGCTGTTCGCGCGCGACGGGCAGAAGGCGCTGGAGCTCGCGAAGACCGAGTCCCCGCAGCTGATCCTGCTGGACATCATGATGCCGGGCATGTCGGGCCTCGACGTCTGCCGCGTGCTGAAGTCGCAGCCGGGCACGAAGCGCACGCCGGTGATCTTCGTCACCGCGCTGGCCGACTCGCGCGACGAGACCGAAGGTTTCGAAGCCGGCGCGGTGGACTACATCGCCAAGCCGGTGAGCCCGCCGGTCGTGCGCGCGCGGGTGCGCACGCACCTGTCGCTGGTGCGCGTCGACGAGCTGCGCGAGACGCGGCTGCAGATCGTGCAGCGGCTGGGCCGCGCGGCCGAATACAAGGACAACGAGACCGGCTGGCACGTCGTGCGGATGAGCCACTACGCCCAGTTGCTGGCGCTGGCCGCCGGCTGGACCGACCAGGAGGCGGACGACCTGCTGCACGCCGCGCCGATGCACGACGTCGGCAAGCTGGGCATCCCCGACGCCATCCTGCAGAAGCCGGGTCCGCTGACCGAGGCCGAATGGACGGTGATGCGCCGCCATCCGGCCATCGGCGCCGAGATCCTCGGCGACCAGACGACCGGACTGCTGGGCCTGGCGCGCCGCGTCGCGCTGGGTCACCACGAGAAGTGGGACGGCAGCGGTTATCCCGAAGGGCTGGCCGGCGAGGCGATCCCGCAGGAAGCCCGCATCGTCGCCATCGCCGACGTCTTCGACGCGCTGACCAGCATCCGGCCCTACAAGCCGGCGTGGCCGATCGAGCAGGCCGTCGAGCACCTGCGCGCGCAGGCCGGCCGGCACTTCGATCCGGCGCTGGTCGAGCTCTTCATCGGCGTGCTGCCGCAGGTGCTGGAAGTGCGGGAGCGCTTCCTGGAAGAGGGCTGAGCGGCGGGGTCGGCGTCCAGGCCGCGAAGCGATTGGCGCCCGCCCGCAGGTTCGGGTGCACGACGGCCCTGCGAGAGGGAAGCTCGGTCCCGAGGTAGGCCCACTGGTCACTGTCGCGGGCATCGGTCGGGAACACGCTGGCAGTCCCCTCGGCGCCGGACGATATCCGTCGGAAGAACTCGACCCGGTCGCTGTAGGGGTTGTCGTAGAAGCGCACGTCACCGATCCGGGCCTCCCTCGCACGGTCTGCACCGGACGGCTGCTCGATCAGACGACCCGCCAGGACCAGCGCCTCCTCCTTCAGCCCCCTCGCCATCAATTCGCGATAGATCGCGGGCCAGAAGGCGCTCAAGCGGAGGTGGACCTGATCGTTGGTGACCAGGCCGACAAGCCGGTCGTGGAGTTCCCCGCGCGACGCCAGCAGCCCCCCGCCACTCGTGCCCGGCGTGTATGGGAATTCGACGTGAAGTCCGCCGCGCCGCGACCGGGCGAGCGTGCCCGCCGCGCTCCAGACGCGTGTGATCTCGTCCGTCGCCGTTCCCACGGTGAGCAGCAAGGTGTCGTCGATCAGTCGGTCCGGAACGATCTCCCCGTTCATCGCGCGCTTGAGCGATCGTCCGAGGTGATCGACGCCCGGCCCGTCATCGGGCGGAAGTGGAAAGTCACCGACGTCGAAGCGCTGAGGCTCGGCCGCGCGTAGCGAGCGTACCGAGCGATAAGTCAGGGGACGGTCACCGAGGGTGGCGTAGATCTCGCTCGTCGAGTCACGCACCTGCACGTAAGTGCCGAACCGGTTCAACTCCGCCGCTGGACGTGCCTCCGACGGGCGATGGCGGGGCCGCTGCGGCACACGGATGCTCAAGTCTGTCGGGGAGACGGCGCGGTCCTGGATCAGCCAGGTCTCCTCTCGATAGCTGGGCAAGGGAGTCATTCCGTCGTTCAGGGCCGACAACGGCTGATCGAGCACGAACAAGGCCAGCTGCCGCCCGGGCATCGCGCCGTAGGTGACGGGTGCATCGTTGAGATCGACCATCACCTGCCCGGAGAGTGCCTCACCGGTCGACCATTGCCGCATGGTGAAAGCATCGGTGCGCCGCAGGGGGCGCACGTGTCCGAGGCAGTAATAGCTGGAGATGGCGACACGCGGCGTGACCAGCGTGGCCGAACAGGTCTCATCGCCCAACAACCAGGGTGGCAGGGTCGACGCGCCAGCGGCGCCGCCGATCAGCCAGGACAGACCCGCCAACCACAGGCGCGGAAATCGACAACGGAACTGCAAGACAACTCTCCTCGCGCCTCTGACAGCGAGGCGCCAGGAACGATTCTTCGTTGCCTCGCCGGGCGGCTCAATGACCTTCACCCCTGGCGACCTCGCCCTCGACCTCCCTTCTTCAGGCATCCGCGACAGGTCCAGGTCAGCGCGGCATCGAGACAAGAGTTATGACCTGCCCCCACACCGTGATGCTCGCAATCCCCAGTCGCCGCGGCCGGGCGTGCGCGCGGCCGGAATAATGCGCGCCCATGGTGCTCAACTTCATCTGGATCGGGTTCTTCCTGATCGGCTTCGCGGTCGCGCTGGCGCGGCTGGTCCAGGGCGACCTGACGATCTTCACGCAGGTGCTGTCCGGCATCTTCGACACGGCCAAGACCGGCTTCGACATCTCGCTCGGCCTGGTCGGCGTGATGAGCCTGTGGCTGGGCCTGATGAAGGTGGGCGAGAACGCCGGCGTGATCCAGCTGTTCGCCCGCGCGATGGGACCGTTCTTCGGCCGCATCTTCCCGGAGGTGCCGCGCGGCCATCCGGCGGGCGGCTCGATGGTCATGAACTTCTCGGCCAACATGCTGGGGCTGGACAACGCCGCCACGCCGCTGGGCCTGAAGGCGATGAAGGAGCTGCAGGAGCTCAATCCGCAGAAGGACACCGCCAGCAACGCGATGGTCATGTTCCTGGTGCTGAACACCGCCGGCATCACGCTGATCCCGACCACGGTGATCGCGATCCGGCAGGCGATGGCGGTGGACCAGGGGCTGGTCGGGTTCAACGCGGCCGACATCTTCCTGCCGACGCTGATCGCGACCTTCATCTCGTTCATGTCGGGGCTGATCGCCGTGGCCTGGGTGCAGCGCATCAACCTGTTCAGCGCGCCGGTGCTGGTGTTCGTCGGCGGCTTCATCGGGATCATGGCGGCCGTCTTCGGCTGGCTGCACAGCTATCCGCCGGAAGTGATGTCGCAGTACATCGGCGTGCTGGGCAGCGGCGTGATCCTGACCATCATCGTGATGTTCATCGCCGTCGGCGCCTGGCGCCGGATCAACGTCTACGAGTCCTTCGTCGAAGGCGCCAAGGAAGGCTTCGGCGTCGCGGTGCAGATCATTCCCTACCTGATCGCGATCCTGGTGGCGATCTCGGTGTTCCGCACAACGGGCTGCATGGAATTCGTCGTGCGCGGCATCGCCGCCGGCGTGGGCGCGTTGGGTCTGCCGACCGACTTCGTCCCGGCGCTGCCGGTCGGGCTGATGAAGACGCTGTCGGGCAGCGGGGCGCGCGGGCTGATGGTGGACGTGCTCAAGACCTACGGCGTCGACAGCTTCGAGGGCAAGCTCGCCGCGATCATCCAGGGCTCGACCGAGACCACCTTCTACGTGCTGGCCGTCTACTTCGGCAGCGTCAACATCAAGAAGACGCGCTACGCGCTGACCTGCGGGCTGCTGGCCGACGTCGTCGGCCTGGTGGGCGCGATCCTCGTGGGGTACTGGTTCTTCAAGTGACAGGGGGCTGCGGCCTGTTCGGCTTATTGCCCCGTGCGACCGCCGCAGTCCACCCCCTTCACCTGCCGCGACACCGGCAGATCCGCGCCGCGATAGGCCCAATGCCGGCTGTCGGGCGCGTCTGCCGGGATGTCCTCGTACAGCCCCTGCTCGTTCACCTGCTTCAACTCGAAGTACTCGATCTTGTGCTGTCGCTCGTTCCATCGCGCGAAGATCTCGCCGACTTTCCCACCCGCGCGGTCCATCGCCCAGCTCTTGAAAGAGGCCGATGCGGACGCCCGGTCCGGCAGATCGGTGCCGAGGAACTCCCACTGGGCGTTGTCCTGCGAGCCGGACGGAAGCGGGCCGTAACGATGCTGTGGATCCGTGGCGACCAGGCGGAAGAACTCGAACAGCTCCCTGGCCTTGTTGAAGCGCGGATAGATGCTGCCGATCGTGCCGCGGTTGCCGAAGGCGCCCAATTCGAAAGTCTCGGGAGAGAGCGCCGCCCGATGCCGCTCCTCGTCGGTGCCCCAGTCCATCGCGGCCCGTTCGTAGGGGTTCAGCCGCTTCATCGCAAACGCCAAGGCGTCGTTGCGCGCCCCGCTCTTCAGCAACTGTCGATAGAGCGATCGGTCGGCTCCGTCCAACGACACACCCGGGTGCTCTCTGGAGACCCTGTGGTGGGCGACCATGCCCATGAACCATTCGACGCCATCGTCTTCCTGGAAGATCCCCATCCCCCGGAAGTACACCGGGCTGCTGCCGTGCGTCCACGGAGGAACGCGGATGTCGCTGACGGCGGGGATCCCGGCCTCGAAGCTGCGTTTGACGACGTTGCCAGTGAAGGCAGGAGGAATCCCGAAGAGCGTCATGCTTCCCAGCTGCTCCTGCAGTTGCGACGCCCTCCAATAGGAGGGAAGGGGCGCGGCTCGCCGTCCGCTGTCCTGGTCGAGCAGCATCACGCTGAAGTGCTCCCGGGGACCGCGGATCACGATGGCCTTGGCGGACGCTTCGAAGTTGTTGTTGAAGAACCTGACCGAATGGGCGACCTGATGCCGGTCTTCCCCCCACGCGCAGACCTGCGGCACAAGGACCACCCTGGCGCCGATGAGCGTGCCACTGCAGGCGGGGTGGCCCACCGGATGGACGAGCCACTCCGGGGCCAAAGCGCGGCTCAGGGTCTGGCTGGCCGAGCGCCAGGACTTCGGTGGATCTTCCCCGGGCGAGGCCTGGGCACCTGCCGCCGTGAGAAGCACCGAGGCCGCCAGGACGATCGGCGCAGCGAAGGACTCGAATATTCTTTTCATGAGGACCTTTCCGTAGGACTGTGCAGTGCGGCTTGACACCGTTGCCACGTGTTAGTCCCCGAACAGCCCTCGCGTATGCACGTGAATCGCCGGTCACCTCGTCTTGAAAAAGGGGGGCGGCGGCGCGCGCCTCACTCGACGCGGTCGCGTCCGTTCGCCTTCGCGCGATAGAGCGCCGCGTCAGCGCGCGCCAGAAGCGCGTCCACGCTGACGTCGCCCGCCTGCGCACAGGCCACGCCCAGGCTCGCCGTGCACGGCGGGATGCCCGGCTCGGGCACATGCGTGGCGAGCGCGGCGCGCACGCGTTCGGCCGACGCATGCGCGGCTTCGGCATCGGTGGACGGCAGCAGGATCACGAACTCCTCGCCGCCGTAGCGGCCGAGCCGGTCCGTCGCGCGCAGCTGCTCCCGCATCACCGCCACCGCGCCGGCCAGCACGCGGTCGCCGGCCTGGTGACCGTGCCGGTCGTTGACCAGCTTGAAGTGGTCGATGTCGAGCAGCAGCAGCGACAGCGGTTGCCCGTAGCGACGCCAGCGGTCGAATTCCTCACCCCCGGCCTGCAGCACCGCGCGACGCGTCAACGCGCCGGTCAGCGCGTCGCGGGTGGCGAGCAGCTCGAACTCCTCGCGCACGCGTTCGCTGGCCATCAGCAGCACGCCCACGCTCAGCAGCAGCACGCTGAAGCAGTAGCTCGCGATGTAGGCCGTCTGCACCGTCGTCATCGCGAAGCGCGACGATTGCGTGCCGTCGACCCAGAACGTCGCCGCGCCGCGCGCGACGAGCACGAGCGCCTGCAGCAGCAGCGTGGCGCCGATCAACCGCGCCGCGAAGCCGCGGCCGTCGCGCAAGATCAGCCGCGCATGCGCGAGCACGCAGGCGGTCATCGTTCCGGTGAAGACGACCATGCGGACGCGGTAGTCCGGCCAGACCAGGAACCAGGTCAGCACGGCCAGGCTGAGCAGCGCGACCGCGCCCCACAGGCGCCAGGTCACGCGCTGGCCGAAAAAGCGTTGCGAGCCGAAATAGAACAGCCCGCAGCCGGCGAGCAGCAGTGCGTTGCCGGTCTGCGCCACGGCGATTTCCGGCAGCAGGCCCTGCAGCGAGTAGACGCCGGCCGCAAGCGCGCAGGTCATCGGCGCGAGGGCCCAAAGCAGCAATCCGCGGATCGTCGGCGGATAGTTACGCCGCACGCCGAGCAGCACCGCACCCAGGACAGCGGCCATCAGCGCGGTCATGACGGTGATCGAGCGGGGATCGAGCTGCATGTGACGGGCAGTGTAGGTCTCGCTCGTGACGGGACTTTCGCCGCCGGATCGCCAACCGGCCGTCGTCGCGGCGTTCCTGTCGACCCGCGGTCACCAACCGCCCGGACGTCTACATCGACTTGAACAGGTGCACGTAGGCGCGGCTGACCGGCAGCTCGTTCGCATGGCCGCGCACGCGCACGAACAGCCGGCTCAGCTCGTCGCGGCGCGTGCCGCTCACATGGTCCAGGTTCACGATCGTCGAGCGGTGCACCTGCCAGAAGCGCTCGCCGTCGAGCTGCGCGATGAGTTCGTGGATGGGCGTGCGGATCAGGTACTCGGCGGTCGCCGTCTGGACGCAGGTGTACTTGTCGTCGGCGCGGAAGAAGAGCACCTCGTCGACGGGGACCTGGTGCATCAGGTCGCCCTGCGTCGCGCGCACCCAGCGCAGCGGTCCGGCCGGCTTCGCCGTCGTGCTGCCCGGCACATGCAGGCGCTGCAGCGCGGCGAGCAGACGTGCGTCCACGCCGTCGTCGCCTGACGCGTCCGCATCCCGCTTCGCCAGCGCGCGGCGGATCCGCTCGACGGTGCGACCGAGCCGTTCCGCCTCCACCGGCTTGAGCACGTAGTCGATCGCCTCCTGCTCGAAGGCCTGCACCGCGTACTGGTCGTAGGCGGTGACGAAGACGACACGCGTCGCGCCCTCGATGCCTTCGGCGACCTCAAGTCCCGTCAGGCCCGGCATCTGGATGTCGAGGAAGGCCAGGTCCGGCTGAAGCGCCGCGATCTGCTCGGCGGCCTCCTGGCCGTTGCGGGCGATGTGGACGATGTCGAGCTCCGGCCAGACGGCGTTCAACTGCGCCGCGAGCGCGCGCGCCAGGTGGGGTTCGTCGTCGGCGATCAGCGCGGTGAAGGCGGCGGGAGTGGTGATGGTCATGGTCGATGACGGGAGAGAGAGGAATCAGACATCCAGCGGCACGCGCAGCGTGACGCGGCAACCGGGCTCGGCGGGTTCGAGGGTCAGCGAGGCGCGGTCGCCGTAATGCGTCATGAGCCGCTCGCGCAGGTTGTCCAGCGCGATGCCGTTGCCGGCGCGGCGCGAGGCACCGGGGCCGACGCCGTCGTCGCGCACCTCGATCACCAGGAAGCCGTCGCGCAGCGCGGCATCGACGCTCACGGTGCCGCCGTCGATCTTGGGCTCGAGCCCGTGATGGACCGCGTTCTCCACCAGCGGCTGCAGCAGCATCGGCGGCAGCGGCACGAGGCGGGCCTCCGGCGTGGCGTTGATCTCGAAGCGCAGGCGGTCTTCCATCCGTGTCTGCAGCACGGTCAGGTAGGCGGTGGCCAGGGACAACTCGTCGTCCAGCGGCCCCGTCTCACGCCGCAGGCCGCCCAGCGACGCCCGCAGGTAGGCGGTGAAGGCGCCCAGCATCTCCTTGGCCTTGGGCGCGTCGTAGTCGATCAGCGAGTGGACGTTGGCCAGGGTGTTGAAGAGGAAGTGCGGCTCGATCTGGCCTTGGAGCAGCCGCAGCTGCGCCTCGGTGGCGCGGCGCTCCGCCTTGAGCTGGCGGTTCTTCGACGCGAACCAGTGATGCAGCACGAAGGTGATGCACAGCGAGAGCGCGGAGGTGATGCCGATGATCTTCCCGCCCTGGGACCAGTCCATGCGGACCCAGTCCGCCAGGCCCGCCAGCCACATGCCCGACACCCAGCCGATCAGCACGCCCAGCAGCGGCACCGCGGAGAAGAACACCGTGCGCTGCCAGTCCGCCCAGGTGCGGATGCGGGCGCGGCCGCCGAAGAGCGGCACGAAGATCGTGAACAGCGTCTGGATGATCAGGCCGATGGTCAGGCAGACGATGACGTTCTTCCAGTACCACCAGGCCCAGATCGCAGGGTCGGTCCAGCGGGCGCTGCGCGCGTTCAGCACGAAGCCCAGGACCGTGAAGCCGACGGCCAGCGTGCAGGAGAACAGCACGGTCCACACCCACTGCAGCCAGCCGGGGCCGCTGGGCTGGGCATCGTTGCTCAGCCACGCGTGCCACGAGGCGCGCAGTCGGCGGGCATCGCGCCAGAGGGGACGGGACGGGGCGGGAGTCATGCGGCGCAGTGTAGGGAGCCGTCATGGCGGCCCGTCCCGGGGAAACGACGGATCGACAGCGCGCCGGGCGGATCGACGGCGCAGGGGGTGGACGGCAGCCAGCCGGTGCTGGTCTTCGTGATCCGAACGTGCCCTGACCTTTGACAGTGACCGGGACGTGTGGTGTCCAATAGCCCGCACATTCCCGGAGACCCGCATGAGCTACATCCTGCTGATCAACGAACCTGTCGGCCAGCGCGAGGCGCGCACGCCGGAGGAAGGCCGCGAGGCCTACGACCGCATGACCGCCTACGCCGACCAGCTGCAGGCCAAGGGACTGCTGCACGCGGCACAGTCGCTGCAGTCGGTCAACGGCTCGACGCGGGTCGCCAAGCGCGACGGCCGCATGACGACCATCGACGGCCCGTTCGCCGAGGCCAAGGAGATGGTCGGCGGTTTCTTCTGGCTGAACGTGACGACGCGCGAGGAAGCGCTGGCGATCGCCCGCGAATGCCCGGCGGCGGAGTGGTGCACGGTGGAGGTCCGATCCATGGTGCCGTGCTACGCGGAGTCGAAGGCCTGAAGGTCCTGAAGAATCTTTCGACGACCGTGCCGGGGTCTGTCGAAACCGGCGGAGCCCGACCGTCGTGGGAGTGTGGACCCCCACCGCATTCCCCTAAACACCCGCCAGGAGCTTCGTCATGCGCCACAAGCAGATCTTCGTGAACCTTCCCGTCAAGGACGTCGAGCGCAGCAAGCGCTTCTACGGCGCGATGGGCTACGAGTTCAATCCGCAGTTCTCCAACGAGCAGGCCTTGTCGATGGTCATCTCGGACGACATCTACGCGATGCTGCTGGTGGAGGAGTTCTTCCAGACCTTCACGCCGCGCAAGATCTCGGACGCGCACACGACGACCGAGGTACTGACCTGCCTGTCCTGCGAGAGCAAGGCGCAGGTGGACGAGCTGATCGCCAAGGCGCTGGCCGCTGGCGGCACCGTGCCGCGCGCGCCGCAGGACATGGGCTTCATGTACTCGCAGGCGTACGCGGATCCGGACGGGCACATCTGGGAGCTGATGTACATGGACATCACGCAGTTCCCGGGCGCCTGATCCCGGGCGGGCGCGATCGCCCGGCATGCGGAGCGGCATCCCCGCGTCCGAGGCCGTACGATCGCGCGCATGACCGACGAGACCCATCGCGCGATCACGACCGTCTGGCGGCAGGAGTCCGCCAAGATCATCGGTGCCCTGTCGCGGCTGACGCGCGACGTCCCGCTGGCGGAGGAACTGGCGCAGGACGCGCTCGTCGCCGCACTGGAGACCTGGCCCCGGCAAGGCCTGCCCGACAAGCCCGCGGCGTGGCTGATGACCACGGCCAAGCACCGCGCGCTGGACCGGCTGCGCCACGTGAAGCTGAGCGGCGACAAGCTGGAGCAGCTCGGCCATGAGCTCGACGCGCGCGAGGCGATGATCGTGCCGGACTTCGTCGACAGCCTGGATGACGATCGCGCGGCGCGCGAGATCGGCGACGACGTGCTGCGGCTGATGTTCTGCGCCTGCCATCCGGTGCTGAGCCTGGAAGCGCGCGTGGCGCTGACGCTGAAGATGGTGGCCGGTCTGACGACGGGCGAGATCGCCCGTGCGTATCTGCAGTCGGAGCCGACGGTGGCGCAGCGGCTGGTCCGCGCGAAGCGCACCCTGGGCGAGGCGAACATACCGTTCGAACTGCCGCGCGGCGAGGCACTGACGGAGCGGCTGTCCGCCGTGCTGGAAGTGCTCTACCTGATCTTCAACGAAGGCTACGCGGCGACCAGCGGCGAGCGCTGGATCCGGCAGGACCTGTGCGACGAGGCGCTGCGGCTGACGCGCATGCTGGTGAAGCTCGCGCCGCGCGAGGGCGAGGTGCTGGGCTTGCTCGCGCTGATGGAGCTGCAGTCCTCACGCGCCGCGGCGCGCGTCGATGCGCAGGGACAGCCGGTGCTGTTGCTGGAGCAGGATCGATCGACCTGGGACGCGGCATCGATCGAACGCGGTCTGACGGCGCTGGAAGCCGCGGACCGCCTGGCTGCCGAGTTGAACGACGGTCAAGGCCTGGGACCGTACGCGCTGCAAGCGGCGATCGCTGCCTGCCATGCGCGGGCGCGCCGCGCCGAAGACACCGAATGGCCGCGCATCGCCGCGCTCTACGAAGCGCTCTCGGTACGGCAGCCGTCGCCGGTAGTGGAACTCAATCGCGCCGTTGCGCTGTCGATGGCTTTCGGTCCCGCAGTCGGTCTTGAGATCGTCGACCGCCTGATGGAGGAACCCGCGCTGAAGCAGTACCACTGGCTGCCCAGCGTGCGCGCGGACCTGCTGTCGAAGCTCGGCCGCAATGCCGAAGCGAAAGAGGAATTCGAACGCGCCGCCGCGATGACCGGCAATGAGCGCGAAAAGGAACTGCTGCTCAAGCGGGCGAGGGAGCAGGGGCACTGAGGCCCCTGCGGGTCAGAACACTTCAACACCGGCGAGTTCCGCAGCAGCCCGCAGTCCTTTGTCCGCCGTGGCGAGCACTGCGTTCTTCTCGATCGCGAGCGCCAGGTACAGCGCGTCGAAGCCCTGCACGTTGTGCTGCAAGGCGAACTCCACCTGCTCCGGAAGCGGCATGACATCCTCGTCCATCGCAATCGGATAGAAGTCGAGAAGCTCCGCGTACATCTGAAGTTCCTCCTCCGGCCAGCCTTGTGCACGTCCACGCTTCAGCAGGGTGTACGCGCACTCTGCGGTGAAGACATACGGCGCGATGAGACGCGCCTCCTTCAACGCCGAAGCTTCAGCCAGACGCCCCGCATAGCGGTGAAGCGACTCGCTGTCCTTGCGCAGCGCCAGCCATCCGAGCGCCACATTCGAGTCAACGACAACGGTCTTCATCGCGAGTCTCCCGAGTCCACGCCACGACATCGCCGCCTCCTCGCGGCTCTTCTAAGAGCTGACGATGCTTCGAGTAAATCTCGAGCATCCGTTCAGGGGCGTCATATCGCATGTGCCCCTTGTCCGCCCCGGCCGGCGGGGGCGTGAAACGCCCCTCCTCACGAAGGCGGATCAGACGGTTGATCGCTTCGAGCTGACGCCGGGCCGTGATGGAGTAGGGCCCTGGAATCACATCGAAGGCATTCGACACTCGATCCAGGATGGGCAAAGTGGTTGGGGGGAGCGACGGCGTGTTGTGAGCCGCAGCGTCCATCAGCAGAGTCATGAAGCCTCCTAACGGCAAATTGCAGAAGAGGCGTTCATTCTTGGCTCGGGTCTGAGGGGTCGACTTTCACCCACGGCGTTTTTTCGGCGAAACCGCCACGCAGGTTCTTGCGTATCTGATCGAAACACGCGCGGTTGGCGCGCAGGATCAATCCGGCGAATCGCCCTCGCCTTCGCTCTCATCGGTGAGCCACGTGCCCGCCATCGCGGCGCTCTTGCGCTCGCGCTTGGCGGCGTACATCGCGGCGTCGCTGCGCGCCATCAGCGTCTCCAGCGTGTCGCCCTCCTGGCGCTGCGCGGCACCGATGCTGATGCTCACCTGCAGGCCTTCGGACACCGTGCTCCAGTCGTGCTTGCGCACCGCCTCGTCGAGCCGGAGGCAGGCCTGCTGCGCGATCTCTTCCGTCGCACCGCGCAGCAGCAGCACGAATTCGTCGCCGGCCAGACGCGCGGCGATGTCGTGCTCCCGCACGTGCTGCCGCATCAGTCGCGCGATCTGGCTCAGCACCTGGTCGCCGACCAGGTGCGAGTGCCGGTCGTTGACCTGCTTGAAATGGTCCACGTCGATCAGCGCCAGGCTCACCACGCCGCCACCCGCGAGCTGCGCCCGCGCGTGATCCTCGAAGCTGCGGCGATTCGCCAGCTCCGTCAACGGATCCTCCATCGACAGCTTCTCCAGCCGCAAGGCCTCGTCCGCGAGCTGCGCGCGGTCGCGCTCGCTGCGGCGCGCGTCGAGCTGCCATTGCACCGTCGCCTCGCGGCTCGCGAGGCTGGCGATGCGCACGCGCGCCTCGCGCTCGCGCAGCGCGCGCATCCGTTGCAGCGCGCGTTGCGGCTGCCCTTGCTGTTCCTCGATCTGGCTCGCGATCAGCTCGCCGAGCTGCGCCAGCGGCTCGTGCTGCACGGCGTCCGCCGCCGTCACTGTCTGCGCCGCCGCGCGCCGCGCCTGCGGCCACAGGCGGCGCGCCCAGGCGAGCTCCGCCTGCACCCAGCCCGCCAGCGCGACCAGCCAGTGGCGCTCCTGCTCCGGCAGCTGCGCGAGCGTCTGCTGCAGCTCCGGCTGCGCGTAGGCCGTGGCGCCCTTCCAGATCTGCGCCATCGTCTGCATCAGCGTCCACCAGCAGTGCGACTCGGCATCGCCTTCGGACAGCAGATGCCGTGCGTTGATCAGGTGGCCTTCGAGCGGGCCCAGCGGCGGCAGCTGGCCACGCTGCTCGCGCTCGCCGGCATAGGCAAGGAGTGACCCCAGCGCCAGCCACAGGCAGGCGATCAGCGGACTGATCCGCGGCTTGCTCGCATTGGCCGCATCGGCGGCCTGTCGCAGCACTTCGGCCGCCTTGTCGAAATTGCGCGCCCACACGTGGCAGGCGCCGAGGTCCTGCAGCGCCACCACCAGCGTGGCGCCGTCGCCGCGCGACTGCGCCAGCCGCAGGCCGAGCAGCGCCGCCTCGATCGCTTCCTCGTGGTGACCGGCGGTCGAGGCGCTGTGCGCCAGGACCGACAGCGCGCCGGCCTCGCCGACCGCATCGCCCTGCTGGCGGAACAGCCGGGCCGCGAGCTCGCTCCGCGCACGCGCTTCGCCGGGCCGGTGCAGCACGCGGTCGCAGCGCGCGAGGTGCAGCAGCGCCTGGGCGCGCTGCGCCTCGTCGCCCTCCTCCAGCGCCAGCAGCAGCCATTCCTCCCCGGGCGCCTGCGCGGCCACGGCGTCACCGGCCAGCAGCGCGGCGCGCGCTTGCCGGGACGGGTCGGAGTGCGGGTCCAGGAAGGGGTCGGAACGCAAGGGGATCAGCGGATCAGGCGGTCGGGGCCGGAGAAGCAGAGGATAGCGGCAACAGACGTGCCACCATCAGGTCGGCCAGCCACTGCATGAAGGCCTGGACACGCCGAGGAAGCTGCCGGCGGTGCGCATAGAGCAGGTGGACGGGCATCGGCGCGGGTCGGAATTGCGGGAGCACTTCGACCAGACGACCATCCAGCACTTCGGTCTCGAACCCGTGGCGCGGCACCTGCGTGATGCCAAGGCCGGCGAGACAGGCCGCCGTGTAGGAGCCCGAATCGCTCACCGTGAGCGCCCCGGCCATCGGCTCGAAGCGCGTCGCGCCGGAGGCGTCGCACCACTCGAAGCCCGGGCAGCGCTGACCCAGCGTCGTGGCGTACTGGATCAGCCGATGGTGGGCGAGGTCCTCCAGCGACTGCGGTACACCGAACGCGGCGAGGTATTCCGCGCTGGCCAGGTTCGTCATCTCCATCCCGCCCAGCGGTCGCGCGACCAGGGTCGAATCGCTCAGCGGTCCGACGCGCAGCACGCAGTCGAAGCCCTCGCGCACGAGATCCACGCGACGGTCCGTGCTGCTGAGTTCGAGCTCCAGCCCGGGATGCGCCGCGAGGAACTCCGGCAGCCGCGGCACGACGATGTCATGCGCCACCCGCGTCGGCATGTCGACCCGCAGCCGGCCGCGCAGTCCGCTGGCCGCCGGCTGGAACATGGTCTGCATGTCGTCGAGATCGGCGAGCAGGTCCTTGCAGCGCTCGTAGCAGGACTGGCCGTCCTGCGTCAGCTGCACGCGGCGCGTGGTGCGGTGGAACAGCCGCGTCCCGAGGCTGGCCTCCAGCCGCTGGACCGCCGTCGAGGCGCTCGCCTTCGGCAGGCCGAGGCTCTGCGCCGCCTGCGTGAAGCTGGCGAGCTCCGCGACGCGGACGAAGACCTGGAGCGTGTCGATCGACGGCGGCGGTGAGGAAAGGACAACGGCCTCGTTCATTTGTTCACCTTGGACGAACGGTCAAATCAGGCTGAGGTGGTTTATACGCCATTCGTCGATCAATAAAGTGCCTGCATCCGATCAACACACCCGAACAGGCGCTCACCATGACCACTTCATCCCACACCAAGATCGCGCTGATCACCGGCGGCAGCCGCGGCCTGGGCCGCAATGCGGCGGTGCATCTGGCGCGCCGCGGCATCGACAGCATCGTGACCTACCGCAGCCAGCAGGGCGAGGCGCAGGCCGTGGTCCACGAGATCCGCGCGCTCGGCGGCCGTGCGGCGGCGCTGCAGCTGGACGTCGGCGACAGCGGCGCCTTTCCCGCCTTCGCCGAGGCGCTCAAGCAGACGCTGAAGCAGCACTGGCAGGTCGAGCGTTTCGACCACCTGGTCAACAACGCCGGCATGGGCGTGCACACGCCGATCGCCGACACGACCGAAGCCCAGTTCGATGAACTGATGCGCGTGCATCTGAAGGGCCCGTTCTTCCTGACGCAGGTGCTGCTGCCGCTGATCAACGACGGCGGCAGCGTGCTGAACGTGTCCAGCGGCCTGGCGCGCTTCACGATCCCCGGCTACGGCGCGTACGCGGTGATGAAGGGCGGCATCGAGGTGATGACGCGCTACATGGCCAAGGAGTTCGGCGCGCGCGGCATCCGCGTGAACACGCTGGCGCCCGGCGCGATCGAGACCGACTTCGGCGGCGGCGCGGTGCGCGACAGCAAGGAAGTGAACGGCTTCATCGCCTCGGTGACGGCACTCGGCCGCGCCGGCCTGCCGGGCGACATCGGCCCGGTCGTCGCCTCGCTGCTGTCGGACGACAGCGGCTGGGTCAACGCGCAGCGCGTGGAGGCGTCGGGCGGGATGTTCGTCTGATTGAGTGAGCGAAGGCGAAGGCGGCGGCGGTGCCGCCCCTTCGCCTCGGATCATCCGGCTCGCGCATAAGAGGCCCGAGGCTCCTGCGCGCGCTGGACCACCTCGCCCAGACAGTCGGGATAACGACGCTGCAGGTGCTTCAGTCCCGCCTGGCGGCTGGCCTTGTAGTCCAGGCTCTCCTGGAGGAACTGCAGGCGGGCACGGTTTTCGTCTATCAACTGCGCCCAGGTCACGACGTGGACGGAGTAGTTGAACGGGCTGCGCAGATGCAGTTCCTCCTGAAGCCTCGCCAGATTCCGCGAGCCTTCCTGGATGTCCCGACCCACCAGCCAGAACGACCACCTGACCTTCACCGACAGGAAGCGCTCGTCGCCCGTGACGTCCAGCGCATAGCCTGAAATCTGGTTGATCTCCTTGCGCCCGATCGCGACGTGCGGCGCCTTCAACTCCACCACGAGGTGCTCCAGCGTCGACGGCTGGTGCCGCCTCGTCGCACGGGAGAACATGAGATCGATGATCGAGCGCTTCTCGCCCGGGATCTGGGACGGCTCATCGATCGCGACCTCCGCTCCCAGCAGCTCACGGTGCTTGCGCAGCACCTCCGTCAACGACCGGTTGTCGACCGACAGCGCGAACTCGTCACCGAACAGCCAGGGATTGCGGGACACGATGCGATGCAGTTCCCCGCGCTCCTTGACATGCGGCTGGAGCGTTTCGTCGAAGAGCAGGGTCTCCAAGCCGTCGAGCAGTTGAAGTCGCTGGGTGACCACATGGGCCTCCCGGATCACCGACGACAGCGAGACGTCCTTGAGCAGCTCGGCCAACATCTGGCGCTCCTCGATCGGCAGGTTCAGCACCTCGGTCAACAGGACCTGAAGCTCTTCCGGGCCGCATTCGACCGCCTGCCTCAGCACGCGGAACTGGAGCGCGATCGCCGCCGGCGCCAAGGTCCGGAACACGGGATGGAAGCGGGACAGATGCCAGGCCACCTGATCGAAGAGCTGGCGCTCCAGCAACTCGACCGGTGTCTCGGGATCGTGGGAGAACGGATAGAGGCCCTGGCGCTTCCAGACCTCGACCGGCGGGAGATCCGGTTCACGTTGAGACGTCGTCATGCATCCACCTCGACTGCTTGAAAGCCCGTTTGGGCGATGCAGTCACTCTATGCAAGCGCGTCGCGGCTGACACCTGTGCATTCGCGGTCGATGCGATGACGATTCCGACTTGTCGATGCAGGCGCGATACCTGATCGATGTGAGCGGGCCTCGCTCATGGCTGCTCCGTCGAGTCCGGACACGCGCCTAGAATCGTTGGATCATGGATGCTCAGCCAATCACCCTGTCGCTTGAGGATCTGTCCGGAGGCTTCGAGGCTTCCCCGGACCGCGTGCGGTTGGCCGAGCTGGTTCGGTTCACGGAAGATGTCCAAGCGTTCCTTCGCGGTTCGTCGAAAGAGATCGACACCCAGACGCTTGAAGTCGCCGTCCGGCGAGGCTCGCTAGCAATTCAGACCGCCCCGATCGCTGCGGCGCCGCGACTGTTCTCGGACCTTCGTGCGCTGTCCATCGCGACCAGTCTTGATGGCCTGGATCCCAAGCGCAAGGAGGTGATGCTGCGTTGGCAAAAAGCGGCTTTGCATTCTGGCGTTTCTGTTCAGATCTCAGCACCCATGCTCCCGAGTGCCATCGTCGTGAACGCTGGCTCGGACTTCCATGCGGATGACGCCGATCACTGGGTGACTGTCGAGCGATACGTCCGAGGTGAAGTCCAGGATCTTGGCGGCGCGACGCGCCCGAATGCACACGTGAAGCTGCCGGATGGCACAACGCTGACGGTCTCCACAGACAAGGAGTTGCTTCGCAGCGAGAAGGTCAATCGCCTCTACAAGATGGCGATGTTGCGCATCAAGGCTGAGCTCAACTTGGTGACGCAAGAACTCCGGAATGCACGCCTCCTTGAGTTCGTCGAATACGACGCGCAGGTCGACGAAGAGGCCATGCGGCGCTTGGTGAGCCGCGGCGACGATGCCTGGAAGGACGTGCCTGACGCCACCTCCTGGGTGGACGATCTGCGTGGGGACTCGCATTGAACAGCGTGCTGTTGGACACCAGTTTCCTGATCACGCTGGCCAGTTCGTTGCGGGCAACTGATCGCGAACACGGCCCGGGAGCGCGAGAGTTCGGAGGACCGGGTGAGGGTGAAGGACGATTTCAAACTCATCGCGCAATGCCACCTCGAAGGGATTTCACACGTGTTCAGCGAAGACGCCAACACGCTCGTGAAATACCTGCAGCGATGTCCGGCGCCAAGCAACAACCGCCTGGAATGCGTGTTGATGCGCGACGGCTTCGATCTATGCTGGTTCGAGGACGGTCAATATCGACTTCCCGAGTGAACACATCGCTCACACCTTGGCCGTCCTCTCCCCATGACCGCGCTCAGGCGGATCAGTGCCCCCCGCCCAGATACGCCGCCTTCACCGCCGGATCCGTGCGCAGCTTCTCCGCTGGACCGTGCAGCGAGATGCGGCCGTTCTCCAGCACGTAGCCGTAGTCGGCCACGGCCAGCGCGGCCGCGGCGAACTGCTCCACCAGCAGCATCGTCACGCCTTCCGACTTCAGCCGCGCGATGATGCGGAACACCTCGTCCACCAGGATGGGCGCCAGGCCCATCGACGGCTCGTCCAGCAGCACGACATCCGGATTCAGCATCGTCGCCCGCGCCATCGCGAGCATCTGCTGCTCGCCGCCGGACAGCGTGCCTGCGAGCTGCTGGCGCCGCTCCTTCAGGCGCGGGAACAGCTCCATCGCCTTCTCCAGGTCGGCCTCCACGTCGCCCTTGGGTCGAGCGCCGGTGTAGCGCGGGAACGCGCCCAGCCGCAGGTTGTCGGTGACGCTCATGGTCGCGAAGACGCGGCGGCCTTCCGGCGAATGCGCCAGCCCGAGGCGGGCGATGTGATACGACTCCAGCCCGTCGATGCGCTTGCCGTTGAGCGTGATCTGGCCGGCGCTCGGCGCGATCATCCCAGACACCGCGCGCATCGTCGTCGTCTTGCCGGCCCCGTTCGAGCCGATCAGCGTCACCACCTTGCCCTTGGGCACTTCCACCGAGATGCCGTGCAGCACCTCGACCTTGCCGTAGCCGGCATGCAGTTGATCGATCTTCAGCATGTCAGTCCGTTCCGTTGCATTCCGCGCTCAGGCCGCCTGGCCGCCGAGGTAGGCCTCGATGACCTTGGGATCGGCCTGCACCTGCGCCGGCTTGCCCTCGGCGATCTTCTGGCCGAAGTCCAGCACCGACACCACGTCGCAGATGCCCATCACCACGTCCATGTGGTGCTCGATCAGGATCACCGTGATGCCGTGGTCGCGGATCTTGCCGATGATGCGCATCAGCTCCTTGATGTCGGGCGCGGTCAGCCCCGCCGCCGGCTCGTCCAGCAGCAGCAGCCGCGGGTCCAGCGCCAGCGCGCGGGCGATCTCCAGCAGCCGCTGCTTGCCGTACGGCAGGTTGCGCGCTTCCTCGAACGCGAGGTCCGCCAGGCCGACGAAGTCCAGCAGGCTCAACGCCCGGGCGCGCGCCTTCGCGTCTTCCTCGGTGTAGCGCGGCGCGTGCAGCGCCACCTGCACCAGGTTGCTGCCGAAGCTGTGATGCAGCGCCACCATCACGTTGTGCAGCGCGCTCATCTCGCCGAACAGCTGCACGTTCTGGAAGGTCCGCGCGATGCCCGACAGCGCGATGTCCGCCGAGGTCCGCCCCACCAGCGAGCGATCGACGAACTTCAGGTCGCCCGCCGTCGGCACGTAGATGCCGGTCAGCACGTTCATCATCGTGCTCTTGCCCGAACCGTTCGGCCCGATCAGGCCGTGGATGGTGCCGCGCCGCACCTGCAGGTCGACGTTGTTCAGCGCCTTCAGGCCGCCGAACTGCATCAGCACGCCGCGCGCGTCGATCAGGATCTCGTCGCCAGCGCCGGCACCCGTGGCCTGGGAGATCGCGTCGGACGGCTTCTCCGCCACCGGACCGCCCTCGCCCACCGGCTTGGCCTTGATGTGCAGCGCGTTGCGCACGAAACCGACGATGCCGTCCTGCAGGTAGTACACGACGAACAGCGTGATCAATCCGAAGATGGACAGCCGCCAGTCGGTCATCGTCTGCAGCACGAAGGACAGCGCCGCGAGCGCGATGCTGCCGACCACCGGAATGGCCGCCTGCGTCCCGTTGACCTTGCCGCGCCGATAGGCCACCACCGTCACCGCCGCCACGATGACCGCGAAGATCACCGACACGTAGCGGAACAGCTCCAGGTCGTCGAGCAGCTTGGGCAGCACGACGATGATCGCCGCGCCCAGCAGCGCGCCGGTCCGGGTCTTGCGGCCGCCCATGATGATGGCCAGCAGGAAGAAGACCGTCAGCTCGAAGTTGTAGGTGTTGGGCGAGATGTACTGCTCGGAGTAGGCGTACAGCGCGCCGGCCAGGCCGGCCAGGCCCGCGCTGATCACAAAGGCGTAGACCTTGTAGCGGTAGACCGAGACGCCCATGCAGTCCGACGCCACCGGGCTGCCGCGCAGCGCCTCGAACGCGCGCCCGAGGTGCGAGCGCAGCACGCGGTGCACGAAGACAAGCGCCGCGATCAGCATCACCACGACGAGCCAGTAGTACTCGTCCTCGGTCATCGTGTGGCCCATCAGCTGGGGCTTGGTGAGCGTGATGCCCATGGGCCCGTTCGTCAGGAAGTCCATCTCGTTGATGAGGATCTGGATGATGGTGCCGAAGGCCAGCGTCACCATCGCCAGATACGGGCCGGTCACGCGCAGCGCGGGCAGCGCCAGCAGCGCGCCGAAGCCCGCCGTCACGGCGATCGCCGCCGGCAGCGTGAGGTAGATCGGCAGGCCGAACTTCATGACCAGCACGCCGGCCGTGTAGGCGCCGACGCCGAACAGGCCGGCATGACCGAGCGACACCTGCCCGGTGTAGCCCACGACGATGTCCAGCCCGAACAGGACGATCGCGTAGATCAGGATCGTCTCGACCAGGTGGATGTAGTACGGATTGCCCGACACCAGCGGGAACGCGAGCAGCGCGACGAGCGCGATCCCGCCCGCGACGAGTTTCTTGGGATTGATCTTTGCGGTGGCACTCATGAGGCTCAGACCTTCTTGATCGCGGTCTTGCCGAACAGGCCGGCCGGCTTGAAGGCCAGCACGATCAGCAACAGCACGAGGCCCGGCACGTCCTTGTAGCCGGTGGAAAGATAGAAGCCGGTGGTCGTCTCGGCGATGCCGAGGATGATGCCGCCGACGATGATGCCCATGCCCGAGGTCAGCCCGCCGATGATGGCCACGGCGAACGCCTTCAGGCCGAGCACCGCGCCCATCGTGGCGCCCGTCAGCGTGAGCGGCGCGATCAGCACGCCGGCGAAGGCCGCCGTCAGCGACGACAGCGCATACGAGAAGGTGATCACCAGCCCCGTGTTGATGCCCATCAGCTTGGCGGCGTCGCGGTCGTTGAAGGTCGCGACGACGGCGCGGCCGTAGATCGAGCGCCGGTTGAAGAGCTCGACCGCCAGCATCATCGCCAGCGCGCCGCCCACGACCAGGATCTCCATCGGCAGCACGTTGGCGCCCAGGAACTTGATCGGCGCTTCCGGCAGCGGCGAGGGGAACTTCAGGTCGTCGCGACCCCAGACGTTCTCCGCGACGTTCTTGAAGATGATGCCCAGCGCGATGGTGGACATGATCCAGCCGAACTCCGACTTGATCTTGATGGCGGGCCGCACGCCGATGCGCTCGACGAAGGCGCCCTGCACCGCGCCGAACAGGCACACGATCGGGATCATGAGCCAGTAGTTGACGCCGTGGCCGACGAGCGTCAGCCCGACCAGCGCGCCCAGCATCAGCGCGTCGCCCTGGCCGAAGTTGAGGGTGTCGGAAGTCGAGAAGGTCAGCTGGTAGCCGAAGGCGATGACCGCGTAGATCATGCCGAGCGCGATGCCGCTGAACACCAGTTGGGTCAGGATCTGCATACGGAGTCCGGAACTGCTGGGAAGTCGGAGGAGCCGTCGCGAGGACGGCTCCCGGAAAAACGGCCGCGCGAGGCGGCCGTTTCAGGGGGTCACTTCTTCTGGGTCAGCGCGCCCTTGGCGTTGACGTCCTTGACCTTGACCTCGGAGGCGGCCTTGAAGTCGTTCTCGTAGGCGTAGACCACGCGCTGGCCCTTCACCTCGCCGAACACCGGGATGTTGGCGGTGATGGCCTCGTGGTCGGTCTTGGTGAACGGCTTGTTGTAGGTCGTCACGACGCCTTCGACCGGCGCCTTCAGGTCTTCCAGCGCCGCCTTGACCTTGGGACCGTCGGTGCCGCCGGCCTGCTTGATCGCGGCGGCCAGCAGGTAGATCGAGTCGTAGCCCTGCGCGGCCGACACCGGCGAGTCGATGCGGCTGTTCTTCGGGTTGAAGGTCTTCAGGTAGTTGACGATGAAGGCCTGGCGCTTGGGCGTCGTCGGTTCCTGGATGAAGGTCTGCGGCATGCGCGCGCCTTCGCCGCCGGGGCCGGCGTTGTCGATGTAGTTGGCCATCGACAGCGTCCAGCTGCCGACCATCGGCACCTTCCAGCCGAGCTTGGTCATGCCGTTGGCGATCTGCGCGAGCTCGGGCCCGATGCCGTAGGTCAGGATGGCTTCAGCGCCGGCTTCCTTGGCCTTCAGCAGCTGGGCCGTCATGTCGACGTCCTTGATGTTGAACTTCTCGACGGCGACCGGCTTGATGCCCTTGAGCTCCAGCGCCTTCTCCAGGTCGGCGCGGCCGAGCTGGCCGTAGTTGGTCGAGTCGGCCAGGATGGCGACCTTCTTGAAGCCGCGGCGGGTGATGGCTTCCTCGACGATCATCGGCGCCTGGATGCTGTCGTGGGCGGCGTTGCGGAACACGTAGTTGTCCGGCGCGTCCTTGAACTGCTGGGTGATGACGGAGCCGGTGGCCACGTTGTTCATCACCGGGATCTTGGCGTCCTGGTAGAAGCGCTGGGCGGCCAGGGCGACGCCGGTGTTGATGAAGCCGACGGTGGCGGCGACCTTCTCGCGGTTGATCAGCTCCTGGGCGATCTGCACGCCGCGTTCATTCTTGGCTTCGTCATCGCGTTCGATGAGCTGGATCTGCCGACCCAGGACGCCGCCGTTCTTGTTGATTTCCTGGGCTGCCAATCGCACACCGTCGCGCATGCTGACGCCCATCGACGACGAGCCGCCGGTGAACGGGCCCGAGACCCCGATCTTGATCGGGTCGGCCGCGAGGGCGGCGAAGCTGGCGGCGGCCAGTGCGGTAGCGGTGATCCAACGCGCGCTGAACTTCATGTTTGTCTCCGAATGGTCTTTGTGCATGAGGGGTCGGAATGCCAACCCTCCAACGAGGAAGCCGTCAGACAACAAACGGCCCGTCGTTGGGCGTCAGCCTTCTCGGCACATGGTGCATCAAGCGTGTCGAATTGCACGCATGCCACTACTTACTCGCAAACCCCGATCGGGGTGTTCAGCGTCGTGTCAGGTAGGTGGACGTGTCGACAAGGATCACCAATCAGGTGCGCCCGGACAGCGTTTGCCCGGGGCGTCCGACGAGTCGGAAAGATCACTCGAGAAAAACCACCGCGTGCGGATCGGCGGGACGGTGACCGGTGGTGATGTACTCGGCCAGTTGCTCGCTGACTGCGTCGACGTTGAAGCCGTCGGCGAGCATCGCGGCGGGCACGCGACTCGCGCGCACGACCGACTTCGCATAGGCGCGGATGAACGTCCGTTCGAGGACGCGAGCACTGCCGAGCTCATAGAAGGCCACCATGCCGCGGAGGTACTCAGCCTTGTCCACGTCGACGTAGGACAGCGGCAGAAGTCCTGACTCCAGCAGAGGCAGGTTGGCGGCGATGCGCGCAGTCCGCTTGTTGCCGTTGGCGAAGGACTGGATGTAGGCGACGCGGGTCAGCAGGTAGAAGGCCGCCTGCACGGGATGCAAGGTGCGGGCGACGGCCATCACCTGTCCGAGCAGCGAGGTCGCGTGACCCGTCCCCGGACGGAAGGGCGGGAGGTAGGCCGACTGACGCAGACGGATGTCCTGGAACTCCCTCGGCCGGCCGCGTTGCTCGACGGGCAGGAAGTGATCGGAGTCGCAGACCTCCGCCAGACCGTGGTCGTCGGTCAGCAACGCGTGCATGCGGCAGAGGTTGGCGACGCTCCACTCCCGGTCCGCCCAGAGATGCGCGGCGACGCGCTGATGGTTCAGCGCGAGCACGGCCTCGTCCATGGGCTTCGTCGGATTGCGCTCGCCGCATTCGATCAGCGTGGCCGTGTCGAGGACCGAATAGCTGCTCCCCTCCAGCAGCGACGACGCCCACGTGAAGTCCACGAGGAACTCGCTCAGAAAGGCGCGATCGAGCGGACGGGCAAGCGCCTGGATGAAGGCGCATCGACCGGCGCGCATCGGCGAAAGCCCGGGCTCGGGATCGAGGAACTCGTCGCGGAAGGGCGCGGCCGGACGAGCGTCCGCAGGCTGCGAGAAATGGCGCTCCTCTTCCGGGAATCGGGGGACCGTCGGCGTGGATCGGGCAAGGACAGCGTCGTTGTGCATGGGGTCTCTCAGAATTCATGAGAGACCGCATTCTTCGGATTCACGCGCGTCGGGAAATGACCTGAAGTTGCCGAGTGCGCACGCCCTGATCCGTGTCACTTCCCCGCGAGGTGTCATGCCGCCTCATGGGCCCGTCGCTACTGACGCTGCCCGGTCTGCAGGGACTCGCCCCGCGGGCCGTTGTTGATCCACTTGAAGGAAGTGAGTAGCGACATGAATGACATCCAAGAACTGGACCTGGGCCTGATGTCCCAGGTCGGCGGCGGCATCGCCAGCCCCGTCTGCATCATCAGTTTTGTCCGGGGCTGGGGCGCCGGGAAACTGATGGACATGGCCTGGGACGCGATGAGGGACCACAACGAGTCCGGCGCGGCGGCTGAGTTCCAGATGGGCGACGGCTCCGGCGCGGGCACCTTCGGCTGATCCCTGCGCCGTACGGTGCACCTGACCATGCGTCAGGCGGCGCCTCAGACGGCGCGTCACCCAGCGCGTCACCCAGCGGTTTGCTTCGCCCGGCGACGCAAGCCGCTGGCGGTCAGCGCCGCCACCGCCAGCACCGCCAGCGCGTACCCCACCAGCGCGCCCCAGCCGCTGTGGTCCCAGAACCATCCGCCCATCGCGCCCAGCGTGCTGGAGCCGATGTAGTACGCGAGCAGGTACAGCGACGCCGCATGCCCCTTGCTGCGCCCGCCGAGCGCGCCGACCCAGGCGCTGCTCACCGAGTGCGCGACGAAGAAGCCGATCGTGAGCAGCACGATCCCCACGATCACCGCGGGCAGCCACGTCGCCAGCGTGAGCAGCACGCCGGTGGTCGCCAGCGCGATGCCCGACAGCAGCGCCGGCGCGCGACCGAAGCGGTCGGACAGGCCGCCCGCCGCCGCCGACGCGGCGATGCCGAACAGGTAGGCGCAGAAGATCAATCCGATCGCGCTCTGGCTGAGCGAGAACGGCGCCCGCATCAGCCGGAAGCCGGCGTAGTTGTAGACCGCGACGAACATGCCCATCATCAGGAAGCCCATCGCGAACAGCAGCGGCAGCATCGGATGCGTCAGGTGCCCGCGCCACGCGGCGACGTGCTCCGACAGCTTCACGCCGGTCCGGCGCACGAAGTGCTTCGAGGGCGGCAGCAGGAACCAGAACCCGATCGCCGCCGCCAGCCCCAGCACGCTGACGACGAACATCGCCGGGCGCCAGCCGAAGGCATCGCTCAGCACGCTCACGCCGACCCGTCCCATCATCCCGCCGAAGGCCGTGCCGCCGACGTACTGGCCCATCGCGCGGCCCAGGCCCTTGGGGTGGATCTCCTCGGCCAGGTAGGCCATCGCCACGGCCGGCACGCCGCCCAGCACCAGGCCCTCGATCGCCCGCGCGACCAGCATCGCGTGCCAGCTCGGCACCACCGACGCGATCAGGTTCAGCACCGCGGCCATCGCCATCGACGCGAACATCAGGCGCTTGCGATCCATGCTCTCGGACAGGGCGCCCGCGCACAGGATCGCGAACGCCAATGCGCCCGTCGCCAACGACAAGGACAGGGCGCTCGCCGCCGCGCCGACGTGGAACTCCGCCGCGAACAGCGGCAGCAGCGGCTGCACGCTGTAGAGCAGCGAGAAGGTCGTGAAGCCCGCCAGGAAGAGCGCGAACGCGATGCGCCGGTAGGCGGTGGTGCCGGGTTCGGCGTAATCGTGAAGAGGAACGGCGCCGGCGGTGCTCGCCGCGCCCGGGGGACTGCTCATGGGAAGGTCGCGGTCAGCGGCGGCCGAACATCATCTGCCCGGCCAGCGCGCGCTTGAGCGGCGGCAAGGCCTGCAGCGCGGCGAGGCCCAGGCCCCGCGCGGCCGGCAACCCCGGCCAGCGCCACGCGAAACTGCGAGCGAGGAAATCGGTGGTGAGGATGGTCGCCCAGCGGTCCGGCGCGCGTTGCCACTCGACGCGGCGCAGCGCCATGTCGATGCGCGGATCACGCCGCAGCGCCTCGACCAGCGCGAAGGCGTCGCGCAGGCCCAGGTTCAGGCCCTGCCCGGCCACCGGATGCAGCGTCTGCGCCGCGTTGCCGATGCGGATGCGGCGGCCTTCCACCAGCGTGCGCTCGGCGTTCAGGCCCAGCGGGAAACATTTCAGCGGACCGATGCCCTGCAGGCGTCCGACGCGGTCGGGCAACTGCTGCTGGATCACCGTCAGCCGCTGCGCGTCGGTCAGTCCGGCGACCTCGTCCTCGTCCTGCGGCTGGCACCAGATCAACGCGGCGCGGCGCTGGCCGTCGCGGTCCGGCAGCGGCAGCAGCGCCAGCGGCCCGCGTCGCGTGAAGCGCTCGTAGGCCACGCCCGCCGGGCTGTCCGGCGACAGCGTCACCGTGCCCACCCAGGCGTTCTGTTGGTAGTCGTGCGCCAGCGCCTTGCGCGCCTGGTCGGAGAACACGCCGCCCTCGGCGACCACCGCGAGGTCGAAGCGCTCGGCGATGCCGGCGTCGATCTCGACCTCGTCGGCGCGGTCCTGCTTGATGCCGTCCACCGGCTGGCCGAAGCGGCTGATCAGGCGTTTGGGTTCCAGCGCGCTCGCCTGCTGCCACGCAGCTTGCAAGGGGGTCACGAGTTGCCCGTAGGCCAGCACGGCGCCGAGCTGCGGCACCGACTGCTCGGCGGCGGAGAGGTGGACCTCCGGCTCGCCCGACGGACCGAACCAGGGACTGGACAGCGTCGGCGGCGCCTGGCTCACGTGGACCTCGCGGATCGCCTGCGCCTGCGCCGCCGGCCACACGCGCAGGCGCTGCAGCAACTGCACGCTGCCGAGCGACAACGCGATCGTGCGCGGATCGCCGGAGACGTCGCGCTCCAGCGGTCGGGCGTCGAAGAGGCTGATCTGTGCCTGCGGCAGGTAGCGCGCCGCGAGCAGCGCGAGCGCCAGGCCCGCCGGGCCCGCGCCGATCACCGCGAGGCGCAGCGGCGGCGCATTGCCGTCGAAGGAGGCATCGAAGGCATCGGCGGCCGCGGAGGCGGCGCCGTCATGGGCGGCGGAGTCTGAAGGCTGGGGCATGGCATCGACCCGTGAAACGGCTGCGGTCGCGTCAGGCGACCGGTCGCGGATCACTATATCGCCGCCCCACCTCCGCGCCGCTCGGACAGCGCCCATCCCACGGCTTGCCCGAGACGTCGTGGTCGGGTCATTCGACCCGGCGTCTGACAGCCGCGCCGGCCTCCGCTACGCTTGCGCGCCTCTCAGAAAAGCAACCATGGAGAAAAGCATGCAATACCGTCGACTCGGCCGCAGCGGCCTGCAGGTGTCCGAACTGTCCCTGGGCTCCTGGGTGACGTATCACAACCAGGTCGATACCGGCTCGGCCGTCGAGCTGATGGCCGCGGCCCGCGACGCCGGCATCAACTTCTTCGACAACGCCGAGGCCTACGCGCTCGGCAAGAGCGAGGAGATCATGGGCCAGGTCTTCAGGCAGCTGGGCTGGGGCCGCCACACCTACGTCGTGTCGACCAAGTTCTACTGGGGCATCGACAAGTCGGGCACCACGGTCAACTACAAGGACACGCTGAACCGCAAGTACCTGATGCAGGCCATCGACGGCTCGCTCCAGCGCTTCGGGCTGGACGAGATCGACCTCGTGTACTGCCACCGTCCCGATCCGCACACGCCGATCGAGGAGACCGTGCGCGCGATGAGCGACATGATCACGCAGGGCAAGGCGCACTACTGGGGCACCAGCGAGTGGAGCGCCGACGAGATCCGCGCCGCCTGGGAGATCGCCGAGCGCCACCACCTGCACAAGCCGGTGATGGAGCAGCCGCAGTACCACCTGTTCCACCGCCAGCGCGTGGAGAAGGACTACGCGCGGCTCTACGAGGACATCGGCCTGGGACTGACGACGTGGAGCCCGCTGGCCTCGGGTCTGCTGACCGGCAAGTACCGCGACGGCGTTCCGGCCGGCAGCCGCGGCGCGCTGGAGAGCATGTCCTGGCTGCGCGAGCAGCTGCAGGAACCGCAGCGCAACGCGGCGGTCGCGGAACTCGGCAAGATCGCCGATGAGCTGGGTTGCACGCTCGCGCAGCTGGCGATCGCGTGGATCAACCGCAACCCGCGCGTGTCCACGGTGATCCTGGGCGCGAGCAAGCTCTCGCAGCTGCAGGACAACCTGGGCGCGCTCGCCGTCACGCCGAAGCTGACGCCGGAGATCCTGGCGCGCATCGACGCCCTCACGCTGCCGCTGGCGAAGTAGGCCCGCCCCCTCGGGGTTTGTCCGCAGACCGCCCGCCAAGCCCCTCATTGACGGGGCCGGGTTGTCGCGCCGGTGCCGCAGATCGGGCGGGGCGCCAGCTAGCATCCCGCGCGATGCTGCGACGACGTGCCCTTCCCCTGATCCCGAGTCTGTGCGCCGCCGTCGTGCTGGTCCTGGCCTCGGCCATGGCGATCGCGCCGGACGGGGTCGCGGCGTCGCCGGAGGAAGCGCGTACCGACCGCCTGGACCGGCCCGCGCCGCCCGAGGTCCCGCTGCTCGCCGAGCCGCGTTTCGAGACCGTCGGCATCGACGCCCCGGTCCCGCTGAACATCATCTCGGCGATCGCGCAGGACCGCGCCGGCTTCCTGTGGATCGGCACCGGCGCCGGGCTGGTGCGCTTCGACGGCTACAACTTCCGCCAACCGGGCGCGCCGATCGAGAACGGCGTGCGCTCGGCGCGCAGCCTGGGCTTCATCCGTGCACTGCTGGTGGCGCGCGACGGCCGCCTGTGGATCGGCACCGAGGCCGACGGCCTCGCGGCCTACGACCCGCAGAGCGAGAAGCTGTCGCTGTTCCGCTCCGACGCCAATCCGCAGCTGCCGCGCAGCGCGGTCTCCGCCGGCACGATCCGCGCGCTGGCCGAGGACCGCGACGGTCAGCTCTGGATCGGCACCATCGGCCACGGGCTGGACCGCTACGACCCGGTCGAGGGCCGCTTCCAGCATTTCCGCCAGGGCGACCGCGCGCTGGGCGGCCTGCCCGACGACCGCGTGCAGTCGCTGGCCGTCGACCGCGAAGGCTCATTGTGGGTCGGCACCTGGAAAGGCCTGGCGCGCAAGCGCGCTGGCTCCGACCGCTTCGAACCGGTGTTCTCGACGCCGGGCAAGCCGGGGCTCGCCGGCAAGATCGTGCTGAGCCTGTTCGTCGCGCCGGACGGCCGCGTCTGGGCCGGCACGCAGCAGGGCGACCTCGCCCTCGTCGATCCGAAGACCGGCGAAGGCACGCTGCTCGAGCGCGCCGAGGACGCCGTGAACGGCTCGGTCAACACCTTCGTGACGCTGGACGACCGCCATCTCTGGCTGGGTCGCAACGGCGGCCTGGAACTGCGCTCGGTCGCCGGCGGCGAGTTGCTGCGCACCATGAAGCACGACCCGCTGAATCGCGGCAGCCTCGGCGGCAACGAGGTCCGCGCGCTGATGCGCGACCGCGCCGGCTGGATCTGGACCGGCGGCTACGGCGGCGGTCTGCAGCGACACAACCCGTCGAACACCAGCACCTGGGTGCGCGGCCGCGATCCGGGCAAGCAGGCGCAGCTGATCGATCCGAGCACCCGCGCGATGGTGCAGCTGGACACCGGCGAGATCTGGCTGGGCAGCAACGAAAGCGGCGTGACGGTGCTCGACGAGCAGTTGCGCTCCATCGCCACGCTGCGCCCTGCTCCAGGGCAGCGCGGTGGCTTGTCGGGCGGGCGCATCTCCAGCCTCGTCCAGATGAAGGACGGGACGATCTGGCTCGGCAGCGACGGCGGCCTGCACCAGTACACGCGGGAGCGGCAGCTGCTGCGCGTCATCCAGGCCGGCACGGGCCGCGCGCGGCGGCTCCTCGCCGGCCGTGACGGCACGCTGTGGATCGGCACGCAGGACGGGCTCTACCGGCTGCCGGCCGGAGCACCACCGCCCTCCGGGCAACCGACGCCACCGAAGCCACCGACCCCGTCGAGCCAATCGAGCCAATCGAGCCAATCGAGCCAATCGAGCCAATCGGGCCCCTCGGTACAGACCGCGCCGTCGACGCCGGTGCGGCTCCGGCAGGAAGGCGGCCAACCGCTGACCGGCGACGTGAACGCGCTGTCCGAAACCGAGGACGGCGGCCTCTGGGTCGGCACCGAGAAGGGCTTGTACCGCCTCGCGCCCGGCGGCACGGAGCTGATCCCCGCGCGCGCCCGTCCGGGCCGCGACCTGAGCCACCACTCGATCGTCGGCCTGCTGGTCGATTCGAAGCAGCGCCTGTGGGTGGACACCGCGGCGGGCCTGCACCGGCTCACCCGCTGGGACGGTCGCGATGCCGAGTTCGAGCGCGTCAGCGAGAAACACGGCGTGCTCGGTCGCGCCTTCGGCGCCAACCTGCTCGAGGACGGCGAGGGCCGCATCTGGTCGCAGAACTTCGTCTACGACCCGGTCAAGGACAACTACTACGAGCTGACCAACGCCGACGGCGTCGACATCGGCACGGGCTGGTTCCGCGCCTACATGAAGACGTGCGACGGGCGGCTGCTGTTCGGCGGCAGCAAGGGCGTGCTGGTGGTGACGCCGGAGCGCTTCGAGGCCTGGGCCTATCAGCCCGCGCTGGTCACGACGGAACTGCGCGTGGACGGCCAGCGCCTGGCCGCCGGCAAGCTGCCCGAGGACGGCCTGACCATAGGCGCCGACAACCGCAGCTTCAGCGTCGAGTTCGCCGCGCTCGACTTCAGCGAGCCCGGACGCAACCGCTACGCGTATCAGCTGGAAGGCTTCGATCCGGAGTGGATCAGCACCGGCGCCGACCTGCGCGTGGCGGTCTACACCAACCTCGATCCGGGCAGGTACCGGCTGCGCGTGCGCGGCACCAACCGCAACGGCGTGTGGAGTCCGCTGGAACTCGACATCCCGATCCGCGTGCTGCCCGACTGGTGGCAGACCTGGTGGGCGCGCACGCTCGGCGGCGCGACGCTGATCGCGCTGGTCTACCTGCTGGTGGCGCTGCGGACCTCGTACCTGCGGCGTTCGCAGATGGCGCTGGAGATCAAGGTGCGGGCGCGCACGGCCGAGCTCGAACGGCTCTCGCTCGATCTCCAGGCGAAAACGGTGGCGCTGGAGGAATCCAGCCTGTCCGATCCGCTGACGGGCCTGCGCAACCGCCGCTTCCTGACGCAGCACATCGATGCGGACGTGGCGCTCGCGGTGCGTCGCCACGAGCAGGCGCACAACGACGGCGTGGCGCCGCCGGAAGACGGCGACCTGATCTTCTTCCTGCTCGACCTGGACCACTTCAAGGCGCTGAACGACCGCCTCGGGCACGCGGCCGGCGACGCGGTGCTGCAGCAGATGCGCGAGCGCCTGACCGCCGTGTTCCGCGAGGCGGACTACCTGGTCCGCTGGGGCGGCGAGGAGTTCCTCATCGTCGCGCGCGACACCTCGCGGGCGCATGCCGCCGAGCTCGCCGAACGCGCGCGTCTGCAGGTCAGCGGCGCGCCGTTCGACCTCGGCGAAGGCCGGACGGTCGACGTGACCTGCTCGGTGGGCTTCGCGGCCTTCCCGCTCGCGCGGGCGTTCCCGCGCGCGCTCGACTGGGCCGCGACGATCGCCCTGGCGGACGAGGCGCTCTACGCGGTCAAGCGCGCAGGCCGCAACGGATGGGAAGGCGTCCTGGAGGCGCCCTCGACGGACGAGGACGCGCTGCGCCGGCGCTCACGCGGTCCGATGGGCGAATGGCTCGACAGTGATGAGCTCCGCGTCGTGAAGTCCGGAACCTAGATCAGACCGGGATTCCCCACCCCCGGCATCACGTGCAGCGACTTGGCGACTACGGCGCCATACGCCGTCGCCTTCACCTCGTCGACCAGGATCCAGTCGCCTTGGCATTGCCCGGGCGTCGCGGTGATCTCCAGGTAGCCGCGACGCGCTAGCTCCGCGTACGCCAATGGTTTGACGAGATTCGTGAAGAGCCGGGCCATTGCTGCCGACTCCTCGGGGGTCAAGCGTCCGGCATGCCCCTTGGCGAGGGTGACCTCGAGCCCCGGGGAAGTCACCGAAGGCGTCGCGAACTCCACGCCGGCCCGTTTCCCCGTCCAATCGTGCAGATTGCTGGCCCAGGCGTTGTGCGTGTCCCCGGCCAGCACCACGAGATTCTTGTGCCGCCGCCGCGCGGCCTGCAAGACTCTCTCGCGATCGATCGGGTACCCATCCCAGGCATCGAGGTTGTACGGAACGCTTGGCAGCCCGTACAAGGCCAACTCATGCGGCGTCGGGCGGATGCCCTTGTTCAGCTGAGCTTGGACGGTCAGGTAGGCCTCAGGAGACAAGCCGCTTCCCGGCACCTTCGCCTCCATCAGCAGGGCCAACGGCACCTCCATCCGCCCCATCAGGACCTGCTGGCCCAGCATCTGCCATGTCGCGGTCGACATGCGCATGCGAGCCAGCAGCCACGCCATCTGTTCCCGTCCCAGCAGATGACGGTCTTCGCGACGGAGATGCTCGTTGAAGCGCGCCTCGTCGAAGCCCTTCCGCGACAGATAGTTCCCGACATCCAGCGGCTTCGAGCGTCCGGGGACGCGCGTGTCGAGCATGTTCAACGACACCAGGTTGCCGAAATCGAAGGCCCGGTAGCACGCGAGATGATCGTGTCCGTCACGCACGGGCAGCCATTCCCGCCATGCCCGCGCCGCCGCGTACCGGCGCGAGTCGAAGGGTCCCTCCCCCTCCTCCTGGTGATTGGCGGCGCCGTCCTTCCAGGCATCGTTGGCGAACTCATGGTCATCCCAGACGGCGATCATCGGGGCCAGTCCGTGCAAGCGCTGCAGGTGCCCGTCAGCGCGGCACTGCGCGTAGCGGCGTCGATAGTCGTCGAGCGTCACCGTCTCGTGCGGGGGATCGATCAAGCGGCCCAGCGCCTGGGCGTCCTTGTTGGCGGGATAGTCGGCCGCTGACTCGTAGATGTAATCGCCGAGGTGCAGGAGCGCGTCGTAGCAGCCGGTCTCCTCCATGCGCTTGACCGCCTCGGCGTAGACGTTGAAGAAGCCGGCCGCGTAGTTGGCGCAGGAGAAGACCGCGAAGCGCACCTGCTTCACGTCGCCCACCGGCAATGTCTTCGTCTGGCCGATCGACGATGTTTCGCCAGCGGCTTCGAACCAGTACCAGTAGCGCGTCCCCGGCTCCAGTTTCACGACGTCGACCTTGACGCAGAAGTCGTTGGACTGGCGGGCGCTCGCCTGGCCGCGGCTGACGATCTGGGTCAGGGCGGCATCGCGCGCGATCTTCCATTCCACCGGCACGTCCCGGCAGTCATCCGCATCCTGGGCGCGAACGCGCGTCCAGAGGATGACACGATCGGACAGCGGATCACCGCTGGCCACGCCATGCGTGAAGTGCACTGAGAGCGAGCCGCTGCGCTCGAAGCATCTGGCGAATCCATCGATCGGCAGTGCGCCCAGGACGCCGGCTGCGGCAACCCCTCCCAGCAGGCGGCGGCGCCCACCGTCGACGGCGTGGGCGGCATCGGCATGGACATGGACATGAGCGTTGCAGGAGGCCGCAGACACCTCGCATGAGGTGGACGACAACGCACGCTCGGTGTCGTCGGCGGAAGAAGAAGGCTTGGTGGACGTCATCGGTCATCCCCGAGGAGTGAAACGCGCCTCAGTCGGGACGGGCGACAACCGACCCGCAGGGATTGGCAGGCAGAAATGACGGCAAACCCGACCCGATGACGCCCAGGCAAGGACTGACCCGCGGGCGGATCCCGATGCCTGCGGGCTTCCCGGGGCGCGCGCGCCGATTGCCCTGGCGCGACGTCGCCCCCGCATCCGGGCGCGATGACGGTCGGCGCCCTAGAATCGCTGGCCGTCCATTAACGAGGGTCTCCTGCTTTGATGAACGACTTTGCGAACTTCCTGCAGTTCAGCAGCTGGCCGCCCCGGCCCGACTGGCTGTTCTGGGCCTCGCTGACGATGGTGGCCGCCGGCGTGCTCGGCGAATTCGTCAACCGCCGCCTCGGCCTGCCCCGCGTGGTCGGCTACAGCGTCGTCGGCATGGTGCTGGCGGCGCTCGGACACGGCATCTTCGCCAACGGTGCGCTCGACGCGCGGCTGCGGCTGGTGGTCGATCTCGCGCTCGCGCTGCTGCTGTTCGAGATGGGCTCCCGCGTGAACCTGCGCTGGCTGCGCAACAACAAGGCGCTGCTCGGCGCCAGTGCGGCGGAGGCGCTCGCGTCCTTCGTCGTCGTCGGCATCGGCCTGATGCTGCTGGGCGTCAGTCCGCTGGTGGCGTTCAGCTGCGCGGTGCTGACCATGGCATCGAGCGCCGCGGTGGTCGGCCGCGTCGGCGCGGAACTGCGCGCCGCCGGTCAGGTGAGCGAGCGCATGCTCGCGCTGACCTCGTTGAACACGATCTACGGCGTGCTCGCGCACAAGCTGCTGCTGGGCTGGCTCGCGCTGGACCAGAAGGGCGACTGGCTGGAGGCCGTCGCGCAGCCGCTGTATGCCTTCATCGGTTCGATCATCGTCGCGGCCTTGCTGGCGCGACTGACCGCGAACCTGATGCGCCGGCTGGACCTGCGCAACGAGAACTCGGTGCTGATGCTGCTCGGCCTGGTGCTGGTGGCGCTGAGCGTGGCGCGGGTGCTGAACCTCTCGACGCTGCTGGTCCCGCTGCTCGCCGGCATGATCCTGCGCAACACGACGGAACGGCCGTGGGTCTGGCCGCGCCACTTCGGCACGGCGGGCGGGGTGCTGGTGCTGATGCTGTTCGTCGCGGTCGGTTCCGCGTGGACGCTGCAGGCGCTCGCGACGGGCGCGGTGCTGGCGCTGGCGCTGCTGCTGCTGCGCCTGCTCGCGAAGGCGCTGGCTCTGACCGGCATGGCGCGCCTGAGCGGCATCGACGCCCGTCAGGGCATCGCGCTGGCGGTGTGCCTGAGCCCGGTGTCGGGCACGATGCTCGTGCTCTTCAGCGAGGTGCAGCTGCACCATCCGCAGACGGCGGCGCTGCTCGCGCCGGTCATCCTCTCGACGATCGCCTTGATGGAGCTGGTCGGTCCGATCGCCGTGCAGTGGGGCTTGCGCCTCGCCGGTGAACATCACCCTGAAACGCCTGTAGTCAAGGAGGCTGCGAAGCGATGAGCCTCGAACCATTTGCCATTTCCAAGCCCCTGACGATGGGGGTGGAGCTCGAACTCCAGATCGTCAACCGTCACGACTACGACCTGATGCCGGGTTCGAAAGATCTGCTGCGGGTAATGAAGGGCGAGACCGTGCCGGGCGACGTCACGCCCGAGATCACGGACAGCATGATCGAGCTCTGCACCAACGTCTGCACGAACTACGAGCAGGTGCTGGAGCAGCTGACCACCACGCGCGATGCGCTGGTGCGCAGCGCCGATCGGCTCAACCTCGGGCTGTCGGGCGGCGGCACGCACCCGTACCAGCACTGGAGCAAGCAGCGCATCTTCGACAAGCCGCGCTTCCAGGAGATCTCGTCGCTGTACGGCTACCTGAGCAAGCAGTTCACGGTGTTCGGGCAGCACGTGCACATCGGCTGCGAAGGCCCGGACCATGCGCTGCGACTGCTGCACGGGCTGTCGCGTTTCATCCCGCATCTGATCGCGCTGTCGGCGTCCTCGCCGTATGTGCAGGGGAATGACACCGGCTTCCATTCGGCGCGTCTGAACTCGGTGTTCGCGTTCCCGCTGTCGGGGCGCGCGCCCTTCGTGCTGACCTGGGACGACTTCCTGGTGTTCTTCGAGAAGATGACCCACACGGGCGTCGTGAAGAGCATGAAGGACTTCTACTGGGACATCCGGCCCAAGCCCGAGTACGGGACGATCGAGGTGCGGGTGCTCGACACGCCGCTGACGATCGAGAAGGCCTCGGCGCTGGCGGCGCTGATCCAGTGCCTGGCAAGGTGGATCTCGCACGACAAGCCTTTCGAACTGCATGAGGACGACTACCTGCCCTACACGTTCAACCGGTTCCAGGCCTGCCGGTTCGGGCTGGACGGTACCTTCGTCGATCCGAAGAGCGGTGAGCACCGCAGCTTGCGTGAGGACCTGAACGTCACGCTGCATGCGCTGGAGCCGCATGCGGTCGCGCTGAAGGCGGAGCCGGCGCTGCGGTATGTGCGCGAGGAGATGCGCTGGCAGGGCAACGACGCGACGTGGGCGCGCGGGGTCGTGGAGAAGGAACAGCTGCTGAATGAGCTGGTGCGGCAGCAGTGTGAGCGCTGGGCCGGGAGGCCGGTGGGCTCGGCGCGGTGAGTGGCTTGATCGCGGCGACTCTCACGTAGAAGGTCGCCGCGGGTTGCTGCTCTCGGGCCGAATGCGTGGCATCCAGCCCGCGTGCCGCCTCATACGGCTTGGCTCCCCATCAGCGTGACACGTTGCGTCGACTCCGTCAGCAGGCGCCCCTCCTCCAGCGCCTCACGAATGCCGAACTCCTCCAGGGCATAGACGCCGTGGACGGAGCGCCAGAGAAATCCCTTGTCCTTGAGCGCATCCAGGGCCTGTTGAACGGTCTCGACGTTGATCGGTTCGTCGACATCATTACCGTCGTCCTGCTCAATCACCAATCGAAAGGTCTCCAAAGTACGGTTCCAGAACGGTACGAAACGCCGGCCCTGTGCGGCCAGCACGCGGAGTACCGCCGACTGAAGCGGGCTGAGCAGTCCGATCAACGCCAGCAGGTTCTGAATGCGCGAATCGGCCCGTGACTCGATGGCCTCGGCAAACACCGCTGCCGCCTCTTCCGGGGTCCAGTTGTCTCGCACAGCAAGTGCGTTCAGGCCGATCTGCATCCATTCAGGCCGGTAGCCCGAGCGCTCGAAGAGCGTGGACAACGCTCCCGCCTTCAACGCCGCGGAGGCCGGTGCACGCGCGCAAATCCAGTTCAGGTAGTCGACGCCGAGCGGAGGAAACTCCTTCATCGGAGCGCAGAAGAATGCCTGATCCTTCCATTCCACCAGCATGGCCAGCTTGTCGCGATTCGATCCAGTGGCCACGATCCGAAGGCCGTGGTGCGGCCCCATGTTCAGTTTGTCCCGAGCGGCCTTCAACGCATAGAGCGCGTTGCTTCCCTTGTCCGTCGTGATCGCATGCTGCGCCTCATCGACGATGAGCACGATCATTCGTTGGCACTCATCTGAGAGCATGGCCAATGCCTTCGCCAGCGACACCTGCTTTCCGAGGCCGACCCGATCCATGGTGAAGGCGACCCCACCCATGTTCACTCGCTCCATGCCGGCCGAACGCGCAAAGCGCATGACGACGCTTTCATGCCGAGCGAGTTCTTCGCGGATGGCTTCAATGATGACGTCACCGGGATCCTGGTCGCGCTCCTCCCAGAGGTCAGCGTAGATGACGATAGCGCCGCGGCGCTTGAGCTCGGGGCAGAGGTCCTGCTGCAGGAACGTCGACTTGCCGGTGCGACGACGGGCGCCGAGAAAAAGGCCGGACCGTGCAGGTGCAAGGTCGTCGTCCAGGATGTGGGTCGCCAGCTCCTGAGCCAGCGCGGTGCGATGGAAGATGGGCACGGGTTACTTCTCCAGATCGATTCAACGAGGCTGAACGAGATCTCAACCGCCGCTCTCGTTTGTCGAGCCGCAATCGGAATCACAAGTACGCATGCTCTGCGCATCGACCCGAACGCTCTCTGATTTAAATCAAAGACTTCTGGCGCTTCCTTCCTAGGTGGGAGGAGGGTCAGGTCTTGTCCACAGAAGCTGCACCAATCTGTTGCGCGGTCTCGGTGGATCCGCGGCACCGGCTCGCCTTTTCTGCTCCAACTTCGTCTCATGAAGCGACGAAGGGCGCAGTCTGCACTGCGCCCTTCGATTCCTCCCCCAATTCAATTGCGATGCTTCATCCTTTGAGATCGCAAATTGCGATCTCAAACAGGCACCTCGTCGACTGCGCGGCCGACGATGCCCAGCATGCCGAGGCCTTCGCGCAGCGACTGGCGCACGCTCTCGACCACGTGGCGAGAGGGATCGCCCTCCACGCAGTTGTCCTCGACCATCGACAGCGTCGCCGCTGCGGACACCAGCGTGTGACGCAGGTTGGCGATCGCCGAGGCGACGGACACGTCCGTGCGCAGGCAGACCGCGTCGGCGCCGAGGCGCAGGCCGAAGAGCTGTGCGTCGCTCATGCCCCATTCGTTTTGAAGGCTGATGAGCGAGCCGAGGTCGCAGCCCGCCAGCGGACGGCGATCGCGGATCGGACCGCGCGCTTCGTGGGTACGCGTTTGATGCAGGGTTCCCATGTTCGTAAGACTCCGAAGAACTTTGGAAACCACCGGCTTCGATTGCCGAGCCGCGACATGCGGTCGATCAAATCGAAGGGGTGGGCGAGATGTCAAACCACGCAGCACTCCGTCGTGTGGTCACCCTCACGGAATGACCCATCTCGCCCGTAAACCATAAGTACGGGAAGAGCCTCGCTTTGATCGCGAAGGCTGGAGCGCTGGTGTGTTTGAAGCACCTGCGTGCATCGTGCAACCGCACGCGGACTCACTCTCTGATAAAAATCAAACAGCTCCGGCAGTTCCGCCATCGTGGGGTCGCGTGGGGGATGCACTTCCCACCAAAGTGCCAGGTCTTGTCAGGTCGTCGACAGACTCGATTTCATCCCCGCGCGTTGAGCTCTTCCAACTGCTCCGGCGATCCCACATTCGCCCACGGCCCGGTGTAGAGCTCGGCCGTCACGGCTCGCGCGTGGATCGCGCGGTCGAGGCTCGCGCGGATGCGCTGGTGCTCTCCCGGTTGCACGCCGTCGAAAAACGCGCGCTTGTAGAGGCCGATGTTGCTGTAAACCTCAAGGTCGCCATCGATCGTGGCGAAGCCTGCAGCGTCGATACCGAAGTCGCCCGTCGGATGGCGCGGCTGCTTCGGCACGAACCACAGGTGCGCCAGCAGCGGGCTCGCCGCGAAGGCCGCGGCCTGCGCCGCATCGAACTCGAAGTCAGGAATGAAGATGTCCGCCGACACCGCCCAGAACGCGTCCTCGCCGTCCGCGCACAGCAGATCCAGCGCCGTCGCGATGCCACCACCCGTCTCCAGCGCGCGGCCGTAGCGCTCGCCTTCGTGGCTGTAATGCAGCGTCACGCCGAATCGCGCGCCGTCGCCCAGCGTCGCCTCGAACTGCTCGTGCAGCCACGCCGTGTTGATCACGATGTCCCGGATGCCGGCACGCGCGAAGGCCTCGATGTGCCACTCGATCAGCGGCTTGCCTCGCACCTTCAGCAAGGGCTTGGGCGTTTGGTCGGTCAGCGGCCGCATGCGCTCGCCGCGCCCGGCCGCGAGGATCATGGCTCGCATCGTCAATCCAGGAAATTTCGAGCGCGAGTGTAGTGTTCCGTCCCACCGCTCCCTCTAGTGACCCGCCGCGGACTCGCTTTGGGATGCACCGCTAGGCGCGAACCGGAGCCATAGCCCAGCTATGGCGAGGATTCGCAACAAAGCGGGGCGCCCAAAGCGAGTTCGCGGAGGGTCACTAGAATGCCGGGTTTGCCCCAACTGCCCGAGACCACCACCATGGCCGAGACCAGCGCTGCCGCCGTCACCCCGAACACCACCCAGATGGCCAACGCCATCCGTGCCCTGGCGATGGACGCCGTCCAGCAAGCCAACTCCGGGCACCCGGGCGCCCCCATGGGCATGGCCGAAATCGGCGTCGCGCTGTGGAAGCGCCACCTGCGCCACAACCCGGCCAACCCGCAGTGGGCCGACCGCGACCGCTTCGTGCTGTCCAACGGCCACGGCTCGATGCTGATCTACGCCCTGCTGCACCTGACCGGCTACGACCTGCCGGTCTCGGAACTCAAGGCCTTCCGCCAGATGCACTCCAAGACCCCGGGCCACCCGGAAGTCGGCATCACCCCCGGCGTCGAGACCACCACCGGCCCGCTCGGCCAGGGCATCTCCAACGCCGTCGGCTTCGCGCTGGCCGAGAAGCAGCTCGCCAAGGAATTCAACCGCGACGGCCACGCCATCGTCGACCACCACACCTACGTCTTCCTCGGCGACGGCTGCCTGATGGAAGGCATCAGCCATGAAGCCTGCTCGCTGGCAGGCTCGTGGAAGCTGAACAAGCTGATCGCGATCTACGACGACAACGGCATCTCCATCGACGGCCAGGTCGGTCCCTGGTTCGGCGACGACACCGCCAAGCGCTTCACCGCCTACGGCTGGAACGTCGTCGGCCCGGTCGACGGCCATGACGTCGACGCCGTCGACGCCGCCATCGCGCTGGCCAAGACCAGCAAGGACAAGCCCTCGCTGATCATCGCGAAGACCCACATCGGCAAGGGCAGCCCGAACCGCGCCAACACGTCCAAGGCCCACGGCGAACCGCTCGGCGCCGAGGAAATCAAGCTGACCCGCGAAGCGCTGGGCTGGTCGCACGAGCCCTTCGTGCTGCCCGCCGAGGTCTACGCCGACTGGGACGCCAAGGGCACCGGCAACGGCTTCGAAAAGGCCTGGGACGACAAGTTCGACGCCTACGCGACGCAATTCCCGGAACTGGCCGCCGAGTTCTCGCGCCGCATCGCCGGCGTGCTGCCGCCCAACTTCGCCGACGTCGCCGCGCAGGCCGTCATCGGCGCGCATGAGAAGGCCGAGACCGTCGCCTCCCGCAAGGCCAGCCAGATCGCGCTGGAAGCCTTCACCGCCGCGATGCCCGAGCTGCTGGGCGGCTCGGCCGACCTGACCGGCTCCAACCTGACCAACACCAAGAGCACGCCCGCCTTCCGCCTGGAAGAGGACGGCAGCTCCAACGGCGGCCGCCACATCAACTACGGCGTGCGCGAGTTCGGCATGGCCGCGATCATGAACGGCGTCGCGCTGCATGGCGGCTTCATCCCCTACGGCGGCACCTTCCTGACCTTCAGCGACTACAGCCGCAACGCCATCCGCATGGCCGCGCTGATGAAGCAGCGCGTGATCCACGTGTTCACGCACGACTCCATCGGCCTGGGCGAAGACGGCCCGACCCACCAGTCCGTCGAGCACGTCTCCAGCCTGAGACTGATCCCCGGCCTGGACGTCTGGCGTCCCGCCGACACCGCCGAGACCGCGGTGGCCTGGACGCTGGCCCTGGCCAACAGCCAGCGCCCCAGCGTGCTCGCACTGAGCCGCCAGAACCTGCCCTACCTGAAGAAGTCGGGCGAGGCCGTCGACGCCATCACCACCGGCGGCTACGTGCTGAGCGAGCCGTCCGACGTCGGCCTGAAGAAGAAGGCGCAAGCCGTGCTGATCGCCACCGGCTCGGAAGTGCAGCTGGCCATCGCGGCCCAGCAGCAGCTGGCCGTGGCCGGCATCCCGGTGCGCGTCGTCTCGATGCCCTGCACAAGCCTGTTCGACCGCCAGGACGCCAAGTACAAGAAGAGCGTCCTGCCGGAAGGCCTGCCGCGCGTCGCCATCGAGGCCGGCGTGACCGACCTGTGGTGGAAGTACGGCGTGTCCGCCGTCGTCGGCCTGGACACCTACGGCGAATCGGCCCCGGCCAACGTGCTGTTCAAGCACTTCGGCTTCACGCCGGAGAACGTCGCCGACACCGTCAAGGTGGTGCTGGGCAAGGCACGTCTGAAGTAAATCGCGAGCGCTTCGGCGATCGTCGACAAGGGGTGCTTCGGCACCCCTTTTTCATTGGCGTTCCGCTTCGAGCCACCGTCCAGGACCGGCGATGTACCCGCGCTTTGAAATTCCTCGTAACCCGGTAACCCGCTCGAAACGCCGGTCCTCGACTATCTGTTCAAATCAAGGGTTCCCGGCGACCCCGCCCGCTGCCTCCACGCCTGTGGTGGTGGCCCCGCGCGGCGCCGGGCCGAACACCTCCGAGGCACGACGTCCACTGGCTGGGCGACGCGCCCATGACGTCATCGATTCATTTCACTCGCAGGAGACTTTCCTCATGACCATCAAGATCGGTATCAACGGGTTCGGTCGCATCGGCCGCATGGTGTTCCGCGCCGCCGTGGCGAACTTCAAGGACATCCAGATCGTCGCCATCAACGACCTGCTCGAGCCCGATTACCTGGCCTACATGCTGAAGTACGACAGCGTCCATGGCCGCTTCGACGGCGATGTGGCGGTCGACGGCAACACGCTGATCGTCAACGGCCAGCGCATCCGCCTGACCCAGGTCAAGGATCCCGCCGAGCTGAAGTGGAACGAAGTCGGCGCCGACATCGTCGTCGAAGCCACCGGCCTGTTCCTGACCAAGGAAACCGGCGAGAAGCATCTGACCGCCGGCGCCAAGAAGGTGATCATGTCGGCCCCGTCCAAGGACGACACCCCGATGTTCGTCTACGGCGTCAACGACAAGACCTACGCCGGCCAGGCCATCATCTCCAACGCCAGCTGCACCACCAACTGCCTGGCACCGCTGGCCAAGGTGCTGAACGACAAGTGGGGCATCAAGCGCGGCCTGATGACCACCGTGCACGCCACCACCGCCACGCAGAAGACCGTCGACGGCCCGTCCAACAAGGACTGGCGCGGCGGCCGCGGCATCCTCGAGAACATCATCCCGTCCTCGACCGGCGCCGCCAAGGCCGTGGGCGTCGTGATCCCCGAGCTGAACAAGAAGCTGACCGGCATGTCCTTCCGCGTGCCGACCTCCGACGTCTCCGTCGTCGACCTGACCGTCGAGCTCAACAACAACGCCACCTACGCCGAGATCTGCGCCGAAATGAAGGCCCAGAGCGAAGGCGCCCTGAAGGGCGTGCTGGGCTACACCGAGGACAAGGTCGTCGCCACCGACTTCCGCGGCGACCCGCGTACCTCCATCTTCGACGCCGACGCCGGCATCGCCCTGGACGGCACCTTCGTCAAGCTCGTGTCCTGGTACGACAACGAGTGGGGCTACTCGAACAAGGTGCTCGAAATGGTCAAGGTCGTCGCCAAGTAAGCGACGTCAACGACACAGGCGGGCCTCGTTCCCGCCTTCCGAAGCCCCGCCCTGGCGGGGCTTTTTCGTTTCCGCCGCGGCCTCTCCGGAAACACCTCGCAACGCCTTCGGAAGGCCCCAGACCCCCTCTGATACGAACGGTCACCACTTCGTCCGTGGATGACTCCTCTTTGCGTGATGAATCCCCCTTTGGAGGTGGTGCCTCGCAGCAAATGTGTCGGCTCATTAGCAATTTCTTAGCAGCCTCGCCCCTAAACTGGTTAGCTCAGTTTTGTGGAGTTTCCGCATGTCCGTGCTGTCTTTGCCGAAGCGTCTGGCTACTGTCGTGGCTGTGTTCGGGTTGTTCGGAGTCGGCACCGCCGGCGCAGCCACCGCCGTGGCCCTGAAGCCGGATCAGCAGCCCGATTTCGCGCGCGTCATCGTGCGCTTCAAGGCGCAGGCGGACGCGGTCAAGGCCAGGCCGCTCGCGGTGCGCGCGACGGCCTCCGAAGCGAAAGACATCGCGCAGGTGCGCGGCACCACGCTCGGCCTCAGACATGCGGCCACGCTGCACGCGCGTCGCAGCCTGGACAGCCGCACCCACGTCTACACCGCCAGCGGCATGAGCTCCGCGGAGCTCGCCAAGCGGCTGGCCGCCGATAGCGACGTCGAGTCGGTCGAGGTCGACCGCTGGCAGAAGCATTTCTCCGTGCCCAACGATCCGCTGTACGCAACCGCCGCCGCGAATGGCGTCACCGCGGGCCAGTGGTACCTGAAGGCGCCTGATTCGACGGTGCTCTCGTCAATCAACGCGCCGGCTGCGTGGGACAAGTCGACGGGCACGGGTGTCGTCGTCGCGGTGCTGGACACCGGCGCGCGCATGGACCACCCGGACCTGGCCGGCCAGTTCGTCCAGGGCTACGACATGATCGGCTTCGGCAACAGCGGCACCAGCGTGATCGCGACCGCCAACGACGGCGACGGCGCCGACAGCGACCCGAGCGATCCCGGCGACTGGGTCAGCCAGTCCGACATCGACAGCGGCCGGCTGGGCAGCAGCTGCACGGCGGACGACATCGGCAACAGCTCCTGGCACGGCACGCGCGTGTCGGGCCTGATCGCGGCCATCACCAACAACAACCAGGGCATGGCCGGCCTGGCCTACGGGGCCAAGATCCTGCCGGTGCGCGTGCTGGGCAAGTGCGGCGGCTGGGCCTCCGACATCGCCGCGGGCATGCGCTGGGCGGCGGGCATCACCGTGCCGGGCCTCCCCACCAACAACTTCCCGGCCAAGGTCATCAACATGAGCCTGGGCGGTGACGGGGCTTGCTCCAGCACCTATCAGGACGCGATCACCGCGGCGGTCTCGGCCGGCGCGACGGTCGTCGCGGCGGCAGGCAACGGCGTCGAGAACGACGATCCGACCAAGGAGGGCGGCATCAACGTCGGCACGCCGGCGAATTGCAACAACGTCATCGCGGTGGCGGGCCTGCGTCATTCGGGCACCAAGGTCGGCTTCTCCAACCTCGGGCCGCAGGTGACGATCAGCGCGCCGGGTGGCAACTGCGTCAATTCGACCGGCGCCTGCCTGTATCCGATCCTCTCCACCACCAACAGCGGCACGACGACCCCGGTCGCGGGCAGCGCCGCTTTCAACTACACCGGTACCGGCACGAGCTTCTCGACGCCCTTGGTCAGCGCCACGGTCGCGCTGATGCTGCAGGTGGATCCGACGCTGACGCCGGCCAAGATCAAGACCGCGCTGCAGTCGTCGGCGCGGGCCTTCCCCACAGCCACGGCGGGCGTCGCGCAGTGCGTGGCTGGCAACAGCGCGCAGCCGCAGCTCGAGTGCAACTGCACGACCAGCACCTGCGGCGCCGGGATGCTGGATGCGAATGCGGCGGTGTTGGCGGTGACGCCGGCGGCAACGCCGCCCTCGACGCCTGCCTCGACCCCCACGACGACTGACACGCCGTCCAGCGGTGGCGGTGGCGGTGGCGCGATGAGCGGCCTGTGGCTCGCTGCATTGGTCCTGGCGATCGTGGCGTTGCGTTGGCCGAAGCCGCGTCTCGCCAAGATCCGCTCGAAGTAATCGAGCCGAGAGCCCGACGAAGTCCTCGGTAGCAAAACCGGGGCAGTACGGAAGTGATGGGGGACGGTGAGGCGTGAGGTTTCGGAGCTTGACTCCGGGGCCTCATGCCTCGGCGGCCAACGCGCCACACGAGTCAGGTAGGCGGTCTCCCGCAAGGGGCCTCCGTACTTCCGCCGCCGCTGGCCCTCACCCCTGCCCTCTCCCGCAAGCGGGAGAGGGAGTCGTTGCACCCAGGGTTGCGTGTTGCACCCAGCGCAATGTGTTGCGCTCTCTCGCAAGCGAGAAGGGGTCAGGTGTTGTCAGCGGCTCGCGCCCGACCCTGATCCGTTCGCGGCGCTCGCCGCGGAGGACGCCGCAGGCGCTTCCACCGAGCAATCCTTGCGCTTCTCGCCCCAGGGCGGATTGGCCAGCGCATTCAGCTTCCCGGACTGGGTGCTGTCCAGCCGCGACAGGCGCAGCGTCGTCTGCTGCAGGGGCTCTTGCAGGCGCATCACGCGCAGGCCCTTGTAGTTGCGCTTGGTCATGCCATCGAGCGCTGCCAGCGCCGCCGCTTCGCTGTCGTGCTTGCTGAGCACCAGCGTGGGCTGCTCGTCGGGGAAACCTTGCAGCGGCTCGAACGCGATCTTGGCGCTGCGGTAGGTGTCTTCCTTGCGTTCGCGGAAGTCCTTGCTGGGCATCTTGATCGTGGCCAGCGCCCACACGCCGCCGGTGTTGACGGCATTGCTCTCGATCGATGACGCCGCAATCCCGGCCCCGCTCAACGCTGCGTTGGCGCGCTTGAGCAGTTCATCGCCGATCAGCGGGCCCAGTTCCAGGCAGGAGCGTGCCGCGAGTTGCGTGACCGCCTTCTGGTTGAGCAGCGACAGCCGTTCCGGATTGATCTGCTGGTCCAGTCGCGGCGCAGTGGACGACACGCCGGCGATCCATCCCTTGTTCCAGCCGAACACCAGCACGTTGATGACGAAGAGCAGGGCGACCGCGGCGCGCAGCATCGTGGCTTATCCCTGTGCGGCGGACGCGCCGCCGAGCCGCACGCTGACCTCGCCGCCGCTGACCGTCTGGCGGCCCTGCGGCGTATCGATCAGCAGTTCACCGCGATCGCTCACGCCCGCGCCGGTGCCTTCCAGCGCGCCGGCCGTGATCGCCTTGCCTTGCAGCAGGTCGCGACGCGCGAAGCGATCGCGCCACGCGCCGAAGCCGGTCTGCGGGAACGCCGCCAGCGCCTTCACCAGCGCCGGCGCCAGGCGCGCCAGCGTCTGCGGCGGCGTGACGTCGGGAATCAGTTCCTGCAGGCAGGCGAAGCCGGTGTTGAGTTGCGACTCCGCGACCTTCGCGCGGTCCGACACGTTCAGGCCCACGCCGACCACCGCCATGCGCGAGCTGCCGGCGGGCACCGTCTCGATCAGGATGCCGCCGAGCTTGCGCTCGTCGAGCCACAGGTCGTTGGGCCACTTCAGGCCCAGGCGGCTGCCGTCGGGATCGAGCGCTTCGGCGATCGCCGCGCCGACGACCAGCGACAGCCCGGACCAGTCCGCGACCTCCACCGGCATCGACAGCGAGAAGGTCAGCGACGCGCCCGCCGTGCTGTGCCAGGCGCGGCCCTGCCGGCCGCGGCCGTGGGTCTGGTGTTCCGCGATCAGCAGGCAGGGGTGCAGGTCGTGCTGGCGGCGTCCGTACGGACGATCGCCCGCGCGACCGGCGGCCACGGTGCCCTCGTCCCGGCGCACGCGCTCGATCAGCGTGGCGTTGGTCGATTCGACCCGCGCCAGCACCTCGATGCTGAGCCCCGGCAGCAACGGCTCCAGGTCTTGCCACAGGGCCTCTGCGCCCCAGTTCTGATGTTCTTGCATCGCCGCGAATGTGATCTTGCGATCCCGTCTTGGTCTTCCCGGGCCGAGCAGCCCGGTGGTCGTGAATGGTCGGAGTCTAGAGGGAGATGGTCCCCGTCCGGGCGCCCGCACCATGAATCGGTGGCTGTAGGACCTGACAGGGTGCGCCGATACCTCCGACGCGCTTCAAGCGCCTTTCGAGGCGCCCTTGGCCGCTGTTTTCTCCTTGGGCGCTTTCTCCTTGGACGCTTTCTCTTTCGGCGCTTTCTCCTTGGGCGCCAGCATCGTGCGTCTGCAGCCCGGCGTCCCGCACCGGCATTCGAACCGCTTCTTCAACTTGGGCGTATAGCGCTCATCGATCACCAGACCATAGTCGTAGAACAGCTCTTCACCCGGATAAATGTCCGTCAGGGCATGGATGAACACCCGGCCGTCGATTTCGCGGGCCTCGCAGTTCGGGCTGCAGGCGTGGTTGATCCAGCGCGCGCGATTGCCGTCGACCGCCGCGTCGATGACCCCGCCGGTCTCAAGGTGAAAGTAGAAGGTATGGTCCGGTTGCGACGGATCGTGCGGATGACGGTCCAGCGCCTCGTCCCAGGAGATGTGTTCGCCCTTGTATTCGATCAGCTTGTCGCCCGCCTTCAGCGGCGCCACCGCGTACACGCCGCGCCCGTGCACGCCGGAGGCGCGGACCTCGATGCGCTGGCTGCGCTTGAGCGGGGTCGGATCGGCGGCGGGATCCACGGCCGGATCGACGGAGGCGGGAACACTCGAAGCGGGGCGCGGTTGCGGCATGGAGCGAGTCCGGTACATTGAATTCATGGGTGCGCGCGCGTGTACACACGTACGTAGGCGCGTGGGCGCGCGAGGCCGGATTGTAGGCAGACGTTCATGAAGATCGTGGACGCCTGAACGAAGAGGAAAGAAGCAAGCGCATGAGCAAGGCATTGGTGATCGCGGAAAAGCCGTCGGTGGCGCAGGACATCGTCAAGGCGCTGACCGCGCTGTCGGGCAAGTTCGAAAAGCATGACGAGTATTTCGAGAACGACGACTACGTCGTGAGCTCGGCCGTCGGCCATCTGGTGGAGATCAAGGCGCCGGAGGAATTCGACGTCAAGCGCGGCAAGTGGAGCTTCGCCCACCTGCCGGTGATCCCGCCCCACTTCGATCTGAACCCGATCGACAAGAGCAAGGGCCGCCTGAACGCGCTGGTCAAGCTGATCAAGCGCAAGGACGTGACCTCGCTGATCAACGCGTGCGACGCGGGGCGCGAAGGGGAACTGATCTTCCGCCTGATCGTCCAGTACGCGGGCACGGCCAAGGCGCAGGTCGCCAAGCCGGTGAGCCGGCTGTGGCTGCAGTCGATGACGCCGCAGGCGATCCGCGACGGCTTCGAGCGTCTGCGCACCGACCAGCAGATGCTGCCGCTGGCGGACGCGGCGCGTTGCCGCTCGGAAGCCGACTGGCTGGTGGGCATCAACGGCACGCGGGCGATGACCGCGTTCAACTCGCGCGACGGCGGGTTCTTCCTGACCACCGTGGGCCGCGTTCAGACGCCGACGCTGTCCATCGTCGTGGAGCGCGAGGAGAAGATCCGCAAGCACGTCTACCGCGACTACTGGGAAATCCGCGGCAACTTCGACGCCGAGGCCGGCCAGTACGAAGGCAAGTGGTTCGACACCGCGTTCAAGAAGAACGCCGACGATCCCGAGCAGCGCGCCGACCGCGTCTGGACGCAGGCCGAGGCCGATGCCATCGCCGCCGCCGCGCTGGGCCAGCCCGCCACGGTGACCGAGGAGTCCAAGCCCAGCACGACGGCCAGCCCCGGCCTCTATGACCTGACCACGCTGCAGCGCGAGGCCAACTCGCGCTTCGGCTTCTCGGCCAAGACGACGCTGGGCCTGGCGCAGGCGCTGTACGAGAAGCACAAGGTGCTGACCTACCCGCGGACCGACTCGCGCTACCTGCCCGAGGACTACCTGATCGTCGCGCAGGACACGGCGCGCATGATCGCCAGCGCCAACATGCCCGGCCCGCTGCAGCCGCTGGCGCAGCATGCGAAGACGGCGCTGGACAAGGGCTACATCAAGCCCACGAAGAAGGTCTTCGACAACGCCAAGGTGTCGGATCACTTCGCGATCATCCCGACGCTGCAGGCGCCCAGCAGCCTGACCGAGGCCGAGGCCAAGCTCTACGACATGGTCGTCAAGCGCTTCCTGGCCGTGTTCTTCCCGCCGGCCGAGTTCCAGGTCACGACGCGCATCTCGACGGTGAAGACGGCGGAGAAGTCGTATGCGTTCCAGACCAACGGCAAGGTGCTGATCAAGCCGGGCTGGCAGGCCGTCTACGGCAAGGAAGCCACCGACGAGAACGCCGAGCCGGGCACCAGCGGCGCGATGCTGGTCCCGGTGAAGGCCGGCGAGGTTGTGCGCACCGAGAGCACCGACGTGAAGGCGCTGGTGACCAAGCCGCCGGCGCGCTACACGGAAGCGACGCTGCTGTCGGCGATGGAAGGCGCGGGCAAGCTGGTCGACGACGACGAGCTGCGCGAGGCCATGGCCGAGAAGGGCCTGGGCACGCCGGCCACGCGCGCCGCGATCATCGAAGGCCTGCTGGCCGAGAAGTACATGCTGCGCGAAGGCCGGGAGATGATCCCGACCGCCAAGGCCTTCCAGCTGATGACGCTGCTGCGCGGCCTGGGCGTCGACGAGTTGTCCAAGCCCGAGCTGACCGGCAACTGGGAGTTCCAGCTGTCAGAGATGGAGAAGGGCCGCCTCAAGCGCGAGGACTTCATGGCCGAGATCGCCGCGATGACCGAGAAGGTCGTGCGCAAGGCCAAGGAATACGACCGCGACACCATCCCCGGCGACTACGCGACGCTGAAGACGCCGTGTCCGAAGTGCGGCGGCGTGGTCAAGGAGAACTACCGCCGCTTCACCTGCACCGGCAAGGTGGGCAACGGCGACGAGTGCGGCTTCTCGATCCCCAAGATCCCGGGCGGCCGCAGCTTCGAGCTGGCCGAGGTCGAGACCTTCCTGCGCGACAAGAAGGTCGGTCCGCTGGAGGGCTTCCGCTCCAAGGCGGGATGGCCCTTCACGGCCGAGCTCGCGCTGGTGTTCGACGCCGAGATCGACAACTGGAAGCTGGAGTTCGACTTCGGCGAGGACGCGAAGAAGGCCGAGGAGAACGGCGAGCCGGTGGACTTCAGCGGCCACACCGCGCTGGGCCATTGCCCGAAGTGCAACGGCCGCGTCTTCGACTTCGGCAGCAACTACGTCTGCGAACACGCGGTCGGCGACAAGGTCACCTGCGACTTCAAGAGCGGCAAGATCATCCTGCAGCAGCCCATCGAGGCCGAGCAGATGACCAAGCTGCTGGCGACCGGCAAGACCGACCTGCTGGAAAACTTCGTCTCCAACAAGACGCGCCGCAAGTTCAAGGCCTTCCTCGCCTACGACAAGAAGGAAGGCAAGGTGATGTTCGAGTTCGAACCGCGCGCGGCGAAGCCGGGCGCCAAGACCGGTGCGAAGCCGGCCGGCAAGACCCCTGCCGCGAAGACGGCCGCGGCCAAGGCGCCTGCGGCCAAGAAGGTCGCGGCGAAGAAGGCCACGGCCAAGGGCTGATCGCCCCGCGCGATGCACTGAGCGGGCCCTCCCGCTCAGACCGCATCGCGCATGTTCGGCTTCAACCCCACCTCCCACACCCACACGCACAGCCACGCCTCCTCGTTCCCGACGACAGCCGCCGGTCCGTCGGTCTCTTCGGGGAGCGAGCCGGTGACGCCACGCCCGGCGGTGGCTGCGACCGCAGCCCTGTCGGCAACACTGTCTCCGGGCGCGGCTCCTTCGAGACCGTTCGTGCTCGAGGTCCCCGACCGTTCGTCGCGGGTGCCGGTCGCCATCCTGCGCGCACGGCGACTGGCCAAGCTGGACTTCTCGCTCGACCGCATCGGGCGTGACGCGGCGTCCGCCTCCGCGGCGGCCCAACTCCTCCGACTGCGCCAGCACATGTTGAAGGGACTCAAGGGCGTCGCGGCCCGAGGGGTGCTGTCGGGAGCGCCGACGACGCTGGAACGCCAGAGTGCCGACCGCGCCATGGGTCTGCTCGAGCGGATCCTGCCGGCATTGCGCAACCTGCTGCAGGTGCCGGAATCACAGCTCGCGCCACTGGTCGACCAGGAGCTCCGCCTTGCAAAGAAGCAGGAGGGTCTGCTCAGGAGTGGCGTCATCGACGGGCATGCCAATGGCCGGTCACGCGACCATGCCCGCCAGTCGCTCAAGGTCCATACTGCGGCAACGGTGGATCGACTCGCCATCGCCCTGGCGGAGTTCGAGCGCTTCATCGACGGACTTTGTCCCGTGCCTACCGCGTTAGACGGCGACGCAGGCGGTCTGCGGGATCCCGGCGACGCCCGCAATGTCTACGATCCGTTCGGGGTGCTGCCGTACGCCCTGGAGAGCGATGCCCAGCGTCCCTAGCGCATCGCCGTGACGCCGCAGCGTCTGCTAGGGCGCGCGCAGGAACGCGTCGCCGCCCAGCACCGGCTGCGCACGCAAGCGCTCCGCCATGAAGTCCAGCAACAGCCGCAGCGAAGCGGGCACGCGACGGCCTGCGGCATGGACGAGATGCACCGGCGCCGCGGGCGGTTCGTGGTCGGCGAGCACGATGCGCAACAGGCCCTCACGCACCGCGTCCGCCGCCTGATAGACCTGGCACCGGGCCAGACCCACGCCGGCCACCGCCGCCGCGATGCCCGCGGCGTTGTCGTTCACCATCAAGGTGGGCGAGAGCGACTGCGGGCCGTCGCGGAAGCGCCAGGGCGTCATGCTCTGGCCGTCGAAGTAGCTGGCGACGATCCGGTGCTCGACGAGGTCCCGCGGCGTGCGCGGTTCACCGGCACGGGCCAGGTACTCCGGGGAGGCCACGATCACCCGGCGCATCGCGCCCACCGGCACGGCGGTCAACCCTGAATCGGGCAGATGGGCGATCCGCACCGCCAGGTCCAGCCCCTCGTCCATCAGCGACACGACCCGGTCCACGAGCAGCAGCTTCAGGCGGATCCGCGCGTGCTGCTGGAGGAAGGCCGTGGCCAGCGGCGCGACGTGCAGCCGCCCGAACATCGAGGGTGCGGTCAGCGACAGCAGTCCCGCCGGATCGGCCTGCCCTCCCGCCGCCGCGGCCTCCGACTCATCGAGGTCACCCAGGATGCGGCGGCAGTCGATGACGAAGCGCTCGCCGGCCTCGGTCAGCCGCACCGAGCGCGTGCTGCGCTGGAACAGCTGCACGCCCAGACGTTGCTCCAGCGAGGCGATCGCACGCGTGGCCGCCGGCGCCGAGCAGCCCAGCCGTCGAGCGGCCGCGGCGAAGCTCTGGGTGTCGGCGACGGCGATGAAGCAGCGCAAGCGGTCGAGGTGATCCATCGGACGGCGCGCCGCTCGCGAGCAGCGCCCAATTATTTCGACAACTGCAATTCTGAATGATTCGACATCGGCATTCCAGCCAGCGACTGCAAGAGCTACGGTAGAGGCCTCCAAGAATCACCGCGAGAGCCCTCCCCCATGAACGCCCCCGCCCTCCGCCCGTCCGCGCCATTCCGCCTGCATCGCGTGGCCGCCTCGGGCCACTGCCATCGCGTCGAACTCCTGCTGTCGCTGCTCGACCTGCCGTACACGGTGGTCGACATCAACCTGCCCGGCGGCGATCAGCGGCAGCCCGCCTTCGTGGCGATGAATCCGCTGAGCCAGGTGCCGGTGCTGGAAGACGGCGACCTGGTGCTGCCGGAGAGCAACGCGATCCTGGTCTACCTCGCGACGCGCTACGCGCCCGACGCCGGCTGGCTGCCGCGCGATGCCGTCGAGGCCGCCTGGCAGCAGCGCTGGTTCAGCCTGTCGGTGAGCCTGCTCGGACCGGGTGCGGCCACGCCGCGATTCCGCACGCTGAACGGATTGCAGGTCGATCCCGCGTCGCGGGTCTTGGGCCACCGGCTGTTCGCGATGGTCGAAGACCAGCTGGTGCGCACCGACTTCCTGATCGCCGACCGGCCGGCGCTGGCCGACGTGGCCTTCTACGGCTACACGGCGCAGGCGCCGCTCGGCGGCGTCTCGCTGGACGACTACCCGCGCTTGCGGGCCTGGCTGGCGCGCATCGAGGCGCTGCCCCGCTTCAAGCCCCTGCCGCAAAAGTTCTGAGGACCCCCATGGACACGACCTGGCACCCCGGCGAACAGGCACTGCAGGCAGCGGTCGGCGTCCGCGAGCGCATGGCCGAGATCGGCTCGCAGATCATCCGCGATCACATGCCCGACCAGCACCGCGAGCTGTTCAACAAGCTGCCCACGCTGCTGCTCGGCGCGATCGACGCCGCGGGTCAGCCATGGGCGACGATGCTGGCGGGCCCGCCGGGCTTCATCACGACGCCGGACGCACGGACGATGGCCGTGGCCACGGGGTTCGACGCCCAGGATCCGGCGCTCGCCGCGCTGCGGGCGCAGGGACCGGGCGCGCCGGTGGGGCTGCTCGGGCTGGAGCCGCACACGCGGCGGCGCAATCGCATGAACGGGCGGCTGCTCTCGCTCTCCGGCGACGGCTTGGCGGTCGGCGTCGTGCAGAGCTTCGGCAATTGCCCCAAGTACATCCAGGCGCGCGATCCGCTGGCCTGGGACGACACGCCCTCCGCCCTGGCACGGCCCTTGGGCGCGGCGCTCGATGACGGTGCGCTGGCGCTGATCGAAGCCGCGGACACCGTGTTCATCGCGAGCGCCTCGGCGCCGGTGCCCGGCGACGGGCGCGCGGACGGCGTCGACGTCTCGCACCGCGGCGGCCCGCCGGGCTTCCTCCGCGTCGAACGCCGCCTGGACGGCGGCATCACGCTGTGGATGCCGGAGTTTCCCGGCAACCGCTTCTTCATGACGCTGGGCAACCTGCTGCGCCACCCGCGCGCCGGACTGCTGGTGCCGGACTACGCGCGCGGCGAGCTCCTGCACCTGGCGGCCGAGGCCGATGTCGCCTGGACCGACGACGCGCGAGGCCTGACCCTGCGCGTCACCGGCGGCCTGCGCCGCCCCGGTGCGCTCCCCTGGCGATGGAGCGGAGCGCGGCTCGCGCCGCAGTTCACCGACTAGGTCCTCGGTCCGGAGAAGCCGGGCGCGCCAGCGGCCTTTCGCGCTCCCCCAAATCGCAACCCGTGAAATCCAGGGGGTCGGTTCGTGCCTCAATCCTCCGGATGACCCTCGCATTTGCGCGACACTCGACCGCAAATAAACGTGCGAGTCAGGAGAGGGCATGCGGTCATGGGTCGATCGACGCTGAGCATCCAGACGCGGCTGGTCGCCGCGCTGAGCCTCAGCGCGACGGTGCTGGTGGGCTTGATCGGCCTGTACTGGGTCGACCGCCACGAGCACGAACTCAACACGGCGCTGGTCGAGCGCCAGCAGCGCATGGCGCAGCTGGTGGCGCGCGGCTTCGCGGAGCCGGTGTGGAACCTGGACAGCGCCGCGCTGTCGGAGCTGCTGGACGCCGTGATGGCGGATCCGGAGGTCCAGTCGATCACGCTGGCCGCGCCGGGGTTGGAGACGCTGCAGCGCTCGCGCCAGACGCTGGCGGTGCGGCCCCTGACGCTGGAGTTCGAGCTGAGCCATCGCGCCGGCGCGCAGGGCCCCGCGGGCGCCCTGGGTCGCGCGACGCTGGTCTACACGCGCAGCTACATCGACCAGACGCTGGGCGAGACGCGCCGGCTGGTGGCCAGCCTGCTGGCGACGGTGCTGCTGGCGATCGCGCTGACGAGCTACGTGCTGGTGCGGCGGCTGGTGGAGCGCCCGGTCTCGCGCCTGCGCGGGCTGGCGCAGCGCGTGGCGAGCGGTGAGCTCGGCGCGCACATCGAGCCCGAACATGCCGACGAGATCGGCGACCTGACCGAGCAGCTCAACGCGATGAGCGGCAAGCTGCGCGACTTCGCCGAGGGGCTGCGCAGCAGCGAGCAGCGCTACCGCAGCCTGTTCGAGAACGCGGCGGAAGGCATCTTCCAGGCCGCCGGCCACGGCCGGCTGCTGCGCGTGAACAAGGCGCTGGCGCAGATGCTGGGACTGGGGCATCCCGAGGACGCGCAAGGCGTGACCCTGAGGCGCATGGTGCGCATCGAGCGTGACGAGTACCGGCGTCTGGCGCGCGCGCTGGAACGGCATCGCCTGCTGCAACAGGTGCCGCTGCTGGTGACGACGCGCGACGGGCGCGACCTGTGGGTGGAGCTGAGCCTGCACCTGGTGCTGGACGGCGCCCCGCGCATCGAGGGCCTGGTCAGCGACATCACGCTGCGCCGGCTGGCGGAACAGGAACTGACGCAGCATCGCGACCACCTCGAGGAGCTCGTGACCGAGCGCACCGTCGAGCTCTCCCAGGCCAAGCAGCGGGCAGAGGCCGCGAACCAGGCCAAGAGCCGCTTCCTGGCCACGATGAGCCACGAGTTCCGCACGCCGCTGAACGCGATCCTCGGCTTCGCGCAGCTGCTGCAGATGGACAGTTCGCTCACCGCGGCCCAGCAGCAGCGCATCCGGCTGATGCGCGAATCGGGCGAGCACCTGCTGGTGCTGATCACCGACCTGCTGGACGTCGCCAGCATCGAGGCCGGCAAGCTGACGCTGCAGCTGAGCCCGCTCGACCTGCGGGCGCTGCTGGAGATCTGCAGCGAATCGATGCGGCCGCGCGCGGCCGAGAAGGGCCTGGCCTTCGACGTGCAACTGGACCCGCAACTGCCCTCGCGTGTGCGGGCGGACGGGCAGCGGCTGCGCCAGGTCTTGCTGAACCTGCTCTCCAACGCAGTGAAGTTCACCGACCATGGACGCGTCGGCCTGGCCGTCGATGTCATCGCGCAAGGCCCCAGCAGCCTGGTGCTGCGCTTCACCGTCTCGGACACCGGCATCGGCATGGCGCCCGAGCAGATGGACCGGCTGTTCCAACCGTTCGAGCAGGTGGCCGACCAGTCGCGCCGCACCGGCGGCACCGGGCTCGGGCTGGCCATCAGCCAGCAGCTCGTGCGGCTCATGGGCGGGGAGATCACCGTCGAGACCTCGCCGGACGAGGGCAGCAGGTTCAGCTTCGCGCTGGAGCTGCCGTTGGCGTCCTGAGGCGGCCCTCAGACTTCGCTCCGCCAGGCGCGGGCTCTCCACGGGGCATGGGGCCTCGCGTCCGCGAACCCCAAGCCCCATTCCGGCCCCAGTGGCGATCGTTGACTTCACGTTGAACGGAGGCTGCTGTGCGGGCGGCGCGCGGGGGTTGCACGCGCAGCGGCATACTCCCCCGCCATGACTGCCGTCCTGTTCTACAAGCTGCTGGCGATCTTCATCGCCGCAGGCATGGGGTGGTTCGTCGGGCACATGCGCTGGCTCGGCAAGGCCGGCGGCGAGAACGACCCGGCCCGCATCCTCTCCAACATCGCGTTCTACCTGTTCGTCCCCGCGCTGATGTTCCGCACCACCGCGCGCGTGGAGATCTCGGAGCTGCCATGGCTCACCGTGGCCGCATTCTTCGCGCCCGTGGTGCTGATGCTGGTCGCCGTCTACCTGTACGAGCGCAAGCGCCATCCCGACAACCCGGCCGCACCCGCCGTGCGCAGCATCACCGCGAGCTTCGGCAACACGCTGCAGGTCGGCGTGCCGCTGGTGGCGGGCGTGTTCGGCGAGAGCGGCCTCGCGGTCCACATCACCGTGGTCAGCCTGCATGCGCTGACGCTGCTGACCATCGCCACGGTCCTCGTCGAGATGGACCTCGCCCGTCACACCAGCGGCGGGGCGAGCCTGAAGCGGACCATCCTCACGACGATGCGCAATACCGTCATCCATCCGGTCGTGCTGCCGGTGCTCTGCGGCTTCGCGTGGCATGCCACCGGCATCCCGCTGCCCGCCGTGCTCGACGAGGTGCTGCAGATGCTGGGCAGCGCGGTCGTGCCGCTGTGCCTGGTGCTGATCGGGATGTCGCTGTCCTACTACGGCATGCCGCGCGGGGCGATGCGCACGCTGCTGGGCCTGGCGGCGCTCAAGCTGCTGGTGCTGCCGGCACTCGTGCTGGGCATCGCGCACTGGGGCTTCGGACTGTCGGGCATGCCGCTCGCCGTGATCGTCATGATGGCCGCGCTGCCGCCGGGCTCGAACGCGATGATGTTCGCGCAACGCTACCGGACGCTGGAGGCCGAAGCCTCCGGCGCCATCGTGCTGGGCACGCTGCTGTTCGCGGCGACGGCGCCGATCTGGCTGGCGATTCCGGCTTGGCTGGGCACGACGAAGTAGGCGTTTCGAGTCGTCGGTAGCACGATCTCCACGTCTCGGAAATGACTGGGATGCGTATGAATGCGGGCTCCCGGACCGGACTCAGAATCGTTGGTCTCACATCACAAGAGACCTTCAGCAATGACCGCCCGGGAACTCCAGAGTCAGCTCCATCAAGCGCGCCGCCAGATCTCCACAGACGCATACGGCATGTCGCTCGGAGAGGTCGTCACCCTCTATCGCTCCAAGGAGCTGGTGATCGATCCGCTCTACCAGCGCCTGTTCCGATGGGATGAATCGCAGAAGACCCGTTTCGTGGAGTCCGTTCTGCTCGGCCTCGCCGTTCCGCCGATATTCGTCTTTCAACGCGAAGACGGCACGTGGGACCTGCTGGACGGCCTGCATCCGGTCATGACAATCCTTCAATTGACCGGTGACTTGCTGGATGAGAAGGGCCGCCCAGTCACGCCACTCGTCCTCCGCGACACGACGCTCCTGCCTGCGCTGTCGGGCATGTCCTGGCACGGCGCGGTTGCCGAAGAAGATGAGGACGATGATCCCGAAGACGACGGCACGGCCTTCAACATCCAGCTGCGACTGGACCTCAGGCGTGCGCGAATCCATGTGGAGATCCTTCGGCATCAATGCGGAATGGACGTGGCGCAGGCGCTGTTCGAACGCTTCAACGCAAATGGGACGGCCTTTACGCCGGAGGAGCTTCGGCTGGCCATGATCTCGTTGGGCAAGACGGATCCCTCCCATATGGACTGACACGACTGCCCGACCCCGGGCAGATTCATTCACTGTTGATGGCGCCACGATCATGAAGATCCGGACCTCTGCAGAACTGATGACTCACCTGCAATCCGACCTGGCGTGGCGCCTCGCGGAGATTCGCGAATTGCAGGCCTGCGTCACTTCAGCCAGGCGCAATCGCGTCGACGTCCACATCAGGGCAGGCGTCGCCATGCTGTATGCGCACTGGGAAGGATTCGTGAAAGGGGCGGCCAACGCCTATGTGGCCCACTTGGCGCATCGCGGTGACAGGAACCGCGATCTGAAGGATTGCTTCGTCGCCCTGAGCATGAGGACCTTGCTGGCACCGTTGGCGGAGACCGGCACGGCCAATGCCGCCATCGCAGCGGTAGCTTTCCTGCGAGCCCAGCAGGATCAAGCGACGCGCCTTTCGAAGGCCAGCATCGGGACAAACTCAAACTTGAACTCGAAGGTCTTCAAGAACATCGCCGAATGGCTCGACATCGACCATCGACCGTACTCGACGCGCTTTTCGACGCTGGATGAAGTCTTGCTGGCCAATCGAAACGCAATCGCGCATGGCGAGCATCTCTTCATCGACATCGTCCGCTTCCAGACACTCGTCGAGGAAGTCGTCGAGATGCTTCATTGGTTCAAGACCGATATCGAGAACGCCGTGGCTCAGAAGGCCTTCCTGACCGCCGTACCATCGGGTGTCGCCACATCAACCGTCGCCGCGCCAACAGCCAGCGGGCGGGAGCCTCCAAGCGCCACATGAGACAACCGACCGACACGCATGTCCACGACTTCTCCTTCGTCCGCGCCGACGAAGTCGCGCCGGAGATCCTCCACGCCGCTTTCACCGGCGCGTTCGCCGACTACCTGATCGGCCCGTTCCAGATCCCGTTCGCGCAGTGGCCGATGTTCCTCGCGCGGCAGGGCGTCGACCTGCCGCTGTCGCGCGTGGCGCTCGATGCGGCCGGCGCGCCGCTGGCGTTCGCGTTCGTCGCGCAGCGGCCGGTGTCGAACCGGTGGCGTCTCGCGACCATGGGCGCCCTGCCCGCCGCGCGCGGCACCGGGGCCGCGCCTGCATTGCTCGACGACTTCATCGCCCGCGCCGCAGCGGCCGGGATGCGCGCCGTGGAGCTCGAAGTCTTCGCGCAGAACGATCGCGCACGACGCCTGTATGAGGGACGCGGCTTCCGCAGGCAGCACGACCTCTTCGGCTACGTCGCCGAGCCCGGCGCGATCGCACCGTCGACGGCCGGAGCGCTCCACGCGATCGACATGCCGCATCTGCTCGCCTGGCTCGACGCCGCCGAGCGCCGCCTCCCCGACCTGCCGCTGCAGGTCACCGCGGCCACGATCCGGCATGGCATCGACTATCACGGCTGGCAGACCGCCGACAGCCAGATCGTCTTCAGCCTCCCCGACGAGACCGTCATGGTCCACAGCTTCATCGCGCCGCGGGAGGCCGACGCCCGCGCGCTGATCCAGGCCCTCGCCGCCGTGTACCCTGAGCGCCGTCTGCGCGTGCCGCAGCTGCAGCGCGAAGACCTCGGCGGTGCGGCGCTGCGCGCGCTAGGCGCCGTTCCGCAACCGCTGCACCAGCAGCTGATGCTGCGGCCGCTTTGACCCCAGGCCCCGGAGCTCGATCTTCCAGAGTTCCGGCACTTGTGAGGGAGGCCCGCTTTGGTTAGCGTGCCCCGCACCAACATTGAAGGGAAGCGTCCCACCATGCGATTCAAGCCCGCGGCACCCGCCGCCATCACCTTGGCCGTCCTGACCGCCCTGGTCGGCATCAACCACAGCGCCCTGGCCGCGCCGGCCGCGGCCGGGACCAGCGCCGTCACCACCGTCGGCGGCACGCTCAACGTGAAGCTGGAGAAGGTGAAGCTGGCCAACGGCTTCGAGGTGATCCTGGTCGAGGACCACCGCCTGCCGCTGGTGGCCTTCAACCTGTGGGTGCACGCCGGCCCGCGCAACGAGGCACCGGGACAGACCGGCTTCGCGCATCTGTTCGAACACCTGATGTTCGCCGGCACCCGACACATCCCGCGCGGCTCGGCCGACAAGATCATCGACGCCGCCGGCGGCACCGATTCCAACGGCTCGACCGACTTCGACCGCACGAACTACTTCTTCACGCTGCCGTCCAACCAGCTCGAACTCGGCCTGTGGCTGAAGTCGGACATGCTGGGCTACATGATCGACGAGGTCGATTCGGTCTCGCTGGCCAACCAGCAGGACGTCGTGCGCAACGAGCGCCGCCAGTCCGTCGAGAACCGCCCCTACGGCATCGTCGAGGAAGCGCTGTACCAGGCGCTGTTCCCGGAAGGCCATCCCTACCGCGCCACGGTGATCGGCTCGCACGCCGACATCCAGTCGATCAAGCTGAACGACGTCAAGGCCTTCGCCCGCAGCTACTACCGCCCGAACAACGCGACGCTGGTGCTGGCCGGCGACTTCGATCCCGCGCAGGCCAAGCAGCTGGTGCAGAAGTACTTCGGCCCGCTGAAGGCCGGCGATCCGGTGCCGCCGGTCAACGTCCCGCAGCCGAAGCTGACCGAGGAGAAGCGCGTCGAAGTCACCGACCGCATCGAGCTCCCGCGTCTGGACATCGCCTGGCACACGCCGGCCGTGTTCCAGCCGGGCGACGCCGAACTGGACCTCGCCTCGCACGTGCTGGGCGGCGGCAAGTCCAGCCGCCTCTACAAGACGCTGGTCTACGACAAGCAGCTGGCGCAGTCGGTGCAGGTGCAGCAGTACTCGCTGTCGCTGGGCTCGGTGTTCTCGGTCGAGGTGATCGCGCGTCCCGGCAAGTCGCTGGACGAGATCCAGAAGATCGTCGACGACGCGGTCGCGGAGCTGTCCGTCAATCCGCCGACGCCTGAGGAGATGGTCCGCGCCCGCGCCGCCATCGAGACCAGCACGCTGGCGCGCCTGGAGAAGGTCCAGGCCCTGGCGGACCAGATCAACTACTACAACCAGCAGGCCGGCGATCCGAACTACATCGGCAAGGACCTGGCGCGCTACCAGGCGATCACGCCGGAGAAGATCCGCGACGTCGTCGCGCAGCAGTTGAAGAAGGACGCGCGCGTCGTCGTGCTGGCCACGCCGGGCGAGCAGAAGCTGGCCGCTGAAGTCCCGACCCCGCCGGCGCCCGAGAAGGCGGGCAAGGGCGAGCGCGAGTCGATGAACCCCGACGTCGCCTGGCGCAAGACGCAGCCCAAGGGCGGCAAGGCCAAGGCCTCGGTGCTGCCGGAAGGCAAGCGCCTGACGCTGGCGAACGGCTTGACGCTGATCCACGTTCCGAACCCGGGCCTGCCGCTGGTGAGCGCGACGCTGGTCGTGCGCGCCGGCCAGACCGCCAACCCGGCGGACCGTCCCGGCCTGTCGAGCTTCACCGCCGGCCTCCTGCAGCAGGGCACGCAGACGCGCACCGCGCAGCAGATCGCCGACGAGGCCGCCGCGCTGGGCGCGGCGATCAGCAGCGGCGCGGGCCGCGACGAGGCCCGCATCGAAGCGAGCAGCCTGAAGCGCAACTTCGCGCAGACGCTGGCGCTGGTGGCGGATGTCACGCTGCATCCGGCCTTCGATGCCGCCGAGATCGCGCGCATGCAGAACCAGCGCCTGGCCGCGCTGCAGCAGCAGCGCGAGCAGGCGCCGGCTGTCGCGTCGGTCGTCTCCAACCGCGTGATCTACGGTGAAGGCCATCCGCTGGCCAAGGCCGCGATCGGCGACGAGGCCTCGATCAAGGCCACCGACGCCGCCGCGCTGCGCCAGTTCTGGGCGACGCACTACCGGCCCGACCAGGCCGCGCTGGTGGTCGCCGGCGACATCTCGGCCGATGAGCTGAAGTCGCTGGCCGAGCGCCTGTTCGGCGGTTGGGAACGCCCGAAGACGGCCGCCGCCGCGGTCGACACCGCCGCGCCCAAGCCCGTCGCCGCCCGCGTGATCCTGGTCGACAAGCCGAATGCGCCGCAGACCGCGCTGAGCGTCGTCGCGCCCGGACCGAAGTCGGGAACGCCCGACGCCGAGGACATCAAGGTGATGAACGCGGCGATGGGCGGTCTCTTCACGTCGCGCATCAACACGCAGCTGCGCGAGGTCAAGGGCTACACCTACGGCATCTACTCGGCGTACACGATGAACCGCGACAGCGGCCTGTTCGGCATCCGCGGCAGCGTGCGCACCGACGTCACCGGCCCCGCGCTGACCGACATGTTCAAGGAGATCGACGGCATGCGCGCCAAGCCGATGGGCGCCGACGAGCTGAACCGCGTGCGCAACGCGCAGCTGCTGGCGCTGCCGGGGCTGTTCGACACCAACCGCGTCGTGGCCTCGAGCTATGCCAGCGAGTGGGCCGTCGGCGCGCCGGCGGACAGCATCACGTCGCTGCCGCGCAAGTACGGCGCCGTGAACGCGAGCAGCGCCTACAAGGCGACGAAGACCTACGTCGATCCGGCCGCGCTGATCGTCGTGGCCGTCGGCGACAAGGCCAAGGTGCTGCCGCAGCTGGAGGCGCTCGGACGCAAGCCGCTGGAGATCCGCGACCTGCAGGGCGCGCCGGTCGATGTGACCGCACCCTCGGGTGCGGCCTCGGCCGCGAAGCCGTGATCGTCTGACGACAACGCATAACGGACGCCTCGGCGTCCGTTTTTCATTGCGTCGGCGATCCGCTCAACGCGTCGGCGGCAGTGCGGCACCCATCATCGCGAACAAGGTACCGCAGACGCGGTCGTGCAGTGCCATGACGCGATCGTGCGCCGACGCGGCGGGGGCGTTCAGGACGACGTCAGATGGTCGATCGCCGCCTCCACGCGGCCCCGGTCGTGCGTGCTCAGCCCGCGCGCGGCCTGCCGGTACTGCGCGAGCACCTCCGGCTCCGCGGGCAGATGCTCCGCCAGCGCGATCAGCAGTTCGGCGCGATCGAAGCCGGCGCTCATGCTGCTGGTGGCGCGCAGCACCTGCAGCGCGACCTCGCGGTCGACCTGGGTGCCGTCCATCAACGCGATGAGCGCGGAACGGCGGTCGAAGTCGCCCGAGATGCCCCGCACCGCATCGACATACGAGGCGGCGTAGGTCGCCGCGTCGCCATGCATCTGCTGCGCCGCCGCCGTGAGCACGGTGCGCCTGTCGAAGTCGCCGCCGATCAGGCCGCTCGCGGCGATCGCCGTGCGCAGGCGCTCGGGCGTGGCCTCGTGGTCCTCGTCGATCAGCGCGACGATCGCGATGCGCTTGTCGAAGTCGCCGCCGAAGCCGCGCACCGCCTGCTGCCACGCGGTCATCACGGCGGTGTCGTTGGCCAGTTGGGGCGACAGCGCCACCAGCACCAGACGACGATCGAAATCGCCCTTGAGCGTCGGGACCAATGCCAGCAGCTCGCGCTGCGGACCCGGCGCGAGCGTCCGATGCTCGATCAACGCGACGAACGCGGTCCGACGCTGGAAATCGTCCGTCATCCCGCCCGCCAGCGCGATCAGCTGCGACACGGTGTCGTCGCTCTGCGGGCCGCTGTCGAGCAGCGCCTCGATGCGGCTGCGGCGCGCCATCGCGTCCCGGGCCTTGCCGATGTCCGCGAGTGCGGCCTCGGTGCCGCCCGTGCGCAACAGGCGCTCCACGCGCGGGCCGCTGCCCTGGACGCTCTCCGCGATGAGCCCGATCTGGCCGGTGATCCACGCCTGCGCCTGTGCATCGATCGGCCGGCTGTCGCCATCGATCCAGAAGCGGCGCACCTGCCCGCCCTTGCCGTCCGCGGCGATCTCGACGCGACGCGTCACGCCGTCGGCCTTCTCCATGATCGAGAGCTTGTCGGCCAGCGAGACGACGTCGGTCTCGTCGCCGTTGAATTCCAGATCGCCCGAGAAGTTCACGCGGCGCTCGACGCCGTCGGCGATCACGACCTGCCGCGTGACCTTCAGGCCGCTGAAGGCGGACGAGAACGCGCCGCTGACCCCGCTCAGGTCGACGCTCAGCCGCGGCGCCTTGCCGACGACCAGCATCGGCACGGCCAGCGCCACGGCGCACAGGCCGCCGGCGATCAGCACGCGGCCCAGGCGGCGGCGCGCGGGCGTGGTGCCGGCCAGCGGCGAGCCTTCGAGCAACGCGTCCATCCGCGCCATCAACGGGGAGCGGGCGGCGGCCATCGCGCTGGCCAGCGCCGGCATGGAACGGGCGCCTCGCCGACCCTCGGCGGCGGCGGTCGCGGCGGCCATGTCGCGGGCGCAGACGTAGAGCCCCTCGGCCAGCGGCATCGCGCCGGCCTCGGCCGCGGCCCAGGCGTCGCAGGCCAGCTCGGCGAGCAGGTCCAGGCGGCGCATCGCGAGCCGGTTCATCGGCTGCAGCCAGCCGAGCTGCGACACCAGCCGGGCCGCCAGGCGCCAGGCCAGATCACGGCGGCGCAGGTGGGCGATTTCGTGCGCGAGGACCGCCACGCGCTGTTGTCCGTCGAGCGTGCGCATCAGGCGCTCAGGCAGACAGATCTGCCCGCCCGGCGCGACCAGCGGACTGGCCCAGTGCGGGCTCACGCGCAGCGTCGGCACGCGCACGCCGGCGATGCCGGCGAGTTCGGCGGCGGCCTGCTGGAGTTCCTCGTTGCCGCAGACGGGCAGCGCGCGCACCTGACGGCGCAAGCCCAGCCAGCGCACCAGCGTCAGGCCGAGGCCGAGCAGCGCCACCAGCGGCCAGGAGAGCAGCAGCGCGGCGAGGCCCTCGCGCAGGAACTCCCGACGCCGGAGCATCGATTCATCGGAGAGGTCGACCGGGTGATCGGCGACGACCGTCAGGTGATCGGCAGCCCGTTCGACCTGCAATCGCGCGGGCGACGTCGCGGTCACCGCCAGTGCCGAGGCGGACGTCGATGCATGCCCCTCACCGGTCGATGGGGTGGTGACCGTTCCCAGGTTCGGGACGACATCAGCGCCTGTGTCCTGCTCATGCTGCGCCAGTGCCAGCGTCGGCACCGGCGTCGGCGCCCAGACGTCCGGCAGGGCGATCCGCGTGACCTGCGTCAGCGGCTGCACGCTCGCCGTCAGCACGGCGCCGAAGAAGGCCGCACGCCAGAACGCCTCGCGCCACGCCGGGTGCTTCAGCCAGCCCGCGCGCTCCAGCGCCCAGACACCGCCCAGCAGCACCGTGCTGTGCAGCAGATAGTTCAACAGCCAGCCGGACAGGGCTTCAATCATGGCGGCCTCCCTTGCTCTTCAGCAGCGCGCGCATCCTGGCGAGGTCATCGTCGCCGAGTTCGCCCTCCGAGACCAGATGGCTCAGCAGCGCCTCGGGCTTGCCGCCGAACAGCGTGCTCAGCAGCCCCGACACCATGGAGCGCTGCACCTCCGGCTCGCTGACCGCGGCGCGGTAGACCAGCGCACGGCCGTCGCGCTCGCTGGCGATCAGGCCGCGCTTCTCCAGCCGCGACAGCAGCGTCGCCACGGTGGTGTGCGCCAGCGGGCGCTGCTGCTCGCGCAGGGCCTCGGCCACCTCGGCATTGCTGGCCCGCCCGCGCGTCCACAGCACGCGCATCAGCGCCAGCTGCAGTTCGCTGAGCGACACATCGCCCTTGCCGTCGTCGTTGATCGACTCGTCCATGATCGGATTCCGTATTTCTACACCTGTCGTACTACAACTGTAGAAGATCCAACGACGTTGCCGCAAGTGCCGGCTTCCTGGGACAAACCCTCAACCCGGGCTTCAGCACTTCCACCGCCGCTGGCCCTCACCCCTGCCCTCTCCCGCAAGCGGGAGAGGGAGCCCGACCGGCTCGCTCCTCTTTCCCCCTCTCCCGCTTGCGGGAGAGGGAGGGGTGAGGGCCGGGCTGGTGCGATACCGCGAAGGCTTGGCTTTCGGCTTTCGATGGCCCCGGCCCCGCGGCCACCGCGGGGCATCGGTCAGAATGAAAGACCTATGACCGACCTCAACGCCTACATGACCGGCGTCGGCGAGGCGGCCCGCGCGGCCGCGACGCTGATGGCCGCCGCCCCGACCGCCGCCCGGAACCTCGCGCTGCAGGCGCTCGCCCGCCGCCTGCGCGACGCGGGCCCGGCGCTCGCGGCGGCGAACGAACGCGACCTCGCCGCCGCCACCGAGGCCGGGCTGGAAGCCCCGATGGTCGACCGCCTGCGGCTGACCGCGAAGGTGCTGGCCACTGTCGCCGAAGGCTGCGAGCAGATCGCCGCAATGCCTGACCCCATCGGCGAGATCACCGGCATGAAACGCCGCCCGACCGGCATCAGCGTCGGCCAGATGCGCGTGCCGCTGGGCGTGTTCGGCATGATCTACGAGAGCCGTCCCAACGTGACCATCGAGGCCGCGTCGCTCGCGATCAAGAGCGGCAACGCCTGCATCCTGCGCGGCGGCTCCGAGGCGCTGCACAGCAACCTGGCGCTCGCCGCGCTGGTGGCGGACAGCCTTGAGGAAGCCGGCCTGCCGCGCGAGGCGGTGCAGCTCGTCAACACGACCGACCGCGCCGCGGTAAGCCTGCTGATCGCGATGCCCGCCTTCGTCGACGTCATCATCCCGCGCGGCGGCAAGGGCCTGATCGAGCGCATCAGCCGCGAGGCCCGCGTCCCGGTGATCAAGCACCTGGACGGCAACTGCCACAGCTACGTCGACGCCGAGGTCGACCTGGACCTGGCGGTGACCGTCGTCGACAACGCGAAGACGCAGAAGTACAGCCCCTGCAACGCGACCGAGTCGCTGCTGGTCCATGCGAAGCAGGCCGCCGATTTCCTCCCCCGCATCGGCATGGTGTTCGCCGCCAAGGGCGTGGAGATGCGCGGCTGCGAGCGCACGCTGGCGCTGCTGGACGCCGTGCCGCGCGACCTGCTCAAGCCCGCGACGGCCGAGGACTGGGACACCGAATACCTCGCGCCCATCATCAGCATCAAGGTCGTGGACTCGCTCGACGAAGCCATCGCGCACGTCAACCGGCACGGCTCGCACCACACCGACGCGATCCTCACGACCAATCACGTCAGCGCGATGCGTTTCCTGCGCGAGGTCGATTCGGCCAGCGTGATGGTCAACGCCAGCACGCGCTTCGCCGACGGCTTCGAGTACGGCCTGGGCGCCGAGATCGGCATCTCCACCGACAAGTTCCACGCCCGCGGCCCGGTGGGCCTCGAAGGGCTGACGTCGATGAAGTGGGTGGTGCTCGGCCAGGGCGAGATCCGGGGTTGATCCGGCCCGCCGAGCCGCCGGAACCGCCGGAGCTGATTAAGGCAGGCCCAGCACGTTCGCGTCCCTCGGCACGCTGATCCGATAGACCGCGCTGAAGCGCTGCGTCCTGCCGGGCTCCAGCGGCAGTTCCCACAACTGCACGCCGGGTCGGTTGTTCCAGTCGGATTGCGTCACCGCCGGCGAGAACTGCGTCTGCACGCGGATGTCGGCGTGCTCGCCGACCGGCGCGGCTTCCAGCACCTGCAGCGTCACCGGCCGGGTGCGTCGATTCTCGATCGCCCACTGACGCGTGACGACCCGCTCCCGCCGCGTGGCGATCAGACCGGTCTCCGCGCCGTCACGCTGTTCGGGACTGACGTCGACGCGCAGCCAATCGTCGGTGCCGAACGGCAAGGTCCACTCGGTGCCGTCATTCGGGCGGAACGGCGTGCTGCCGATCAGGCTGCCGTCGCGATACAGCTGCATCGGACCGTTCGGGAACGCGCCCGCCGGCCGCTTGGCCTCGGCGAACAGGTAGGCCTGGGCCTCGATCTGCGGCTGCACTCGCGCGATCAGGCGTGCATCCAGCGTCTGCTGTCCCAGCGTCAGCGACAGTTCCTGGCCGTTGCCCCGCAGCGTGACCGGTTGCGGCAGCGCGTATTCGGCGGCGAACTCGCCCTGGAAAACGGAAGCGTCGAAGTTCACCACCACGGGCGGCTCGGCCGTGCTGTTGTCCCCCGCCCGGCGGAACATCGGTGGGGGAGCGGCAGGGGCCGGCGCCGACATCACGGGCGCGGGATAGAAGCCCTGCGGCATGGGCGGCGCGGACACAGGCACGGGTGGCGGCGCCATCGAGATCCGCCAGATCGACAGCGCGCGCGGTGCGATCGCCTGCCGCGGCTGCTCGGTCGAGAGCCTCAGCCGGACGTCGTTCCAGTCCTCGCCGCTGCCCTGCGCGACGCGGGCCAGCCGCTCGACGGTCAGCGTGCCCTTGGCCGTGTCGAGCCGCCCCCGGTACTGCGGCGTCCAGCCGCTGTTGCGCACGCGGTAGGACAGCTTCACCGGCACCGCCGTCGGACTCGACAGGCGCAGCAGCACGACGCCCACCTGGCCGCTCAACGCCGGCTCGGCGGCGCGCGCGATGCGCAACTGCTGCTCGAGTTCGGCGATGCGCGTCTGCAGCGCCCGCTCGCGGGTGAGCAGTTCCTGGCCGCTGCGCCGCAGCGACTCGACCGAGGCGTTCAACGCCACACCCGGCTTGCCATCGCGGTCAGTGACGCTGCGCAGGTACTTGAGCGCCAGGTCGACGCCGCCCATCTCCGCATCGACGGCGCTGCGCTGCTGCTCGAGTTCCTTGATGCGCGGCGAGACGCGCTGGCACTCCGGCACCTGCTCGACCGGCAGCAGTTCCAGTTGCAGGTCTCCCAGCGACACGCCCGGCGCGGCCTCGGCCTGCAAGGTGTCGCGTTCCAGGTACGGCGACAGGCAGGCGAAGCGGGCCACGCCGGTCCCCGCGGGCGCGGTCAGCGTGCGTTCGACCTGGGCGCCGCCCGGATAGAGCAGCACCTGGCTGATCGCGCTCGCGCCCTGCGCGCGTGCCCCGCCCATGCCGCCCAGCGCGGCGCCCAGCACGATCGTGACCGCGGCGGCCCTCGTCGTGATCCGGCTGTCGAATCGCTTCATCGACCTCTCCCGTTGCATGTCCACACCCTCTGTGGCCGACGACGCTATCACGGTGCTGGCACACTTCCGGCCTGCCGCATTCCCTGTCAACCGCTGGTCCCCTGGCCACCCGCTCCCCATGTCCGACGCCGCCACCGCCCCGATTCCCGCCGTCCACGCCTCGTGCCGCAAGGCCTTGGTGCTGTTCTCCGGCGGGCAGGATTCCACCGCCTGCCTGGCCTGGGCGCTGGAGCGCTTCGCTGAGGTCGAGACCCTGGGCTTCGACTACGGCCAGCGCCACCGCGTCGAGCTCGACTGCCGCCAGACCGTGCGCGCACAGATCGCCGGACAGTTCCCGCAGTGGGCGGCCAAGCTCGGCGAGGACCACCTGCTCGACCTGAGCCTGCTGGGCCAGATCTCCGACACCGCGCTGACGCAGGAACGCGCGATCGAGCTGCAGGCCAACGGACTGCCCAACACCTTCGTCCCCGGCCGCAACCTGCTGTTCCTGACCTTCGCCGCGACGCTGGCCTACCGGCGCGGCGCGTCGGTGCTGGTCGGCGGCATGTGCGAGACCGATTTCTCCGGCTACCCCGACTGCCGCGACAACACCCTCAAGGCGCTGCAGGTCGCGCTCAGCCTGGGGCTGGACACGCCGATGACGCTGGAGACGCCGCTGATGTTCCTGACCAAGGCGCAGACCTGGGCGCTGACGGAGTCGCTGGGCGGCGAGGCCTTCAACGCGCTGATCATCGAGCACACGCACACCTGCTACCTCGGCGAGCGCAAGACCCGGCACCCGTGGGGCTGGGGCTGCGGCCACTGCCCGGCCTGCGAGCTGCGCGCCAAGGGCTGGAACGAGTTCCAGCAGGCGAAGACGGCCGGCAAGGCCGTCGCGCCATGATCCCCCTCAACGCCGCGAACGCGATCGACGCGGCCAGCGCCGTCAGCGCCGCCAGCGCCGTGCCGGCGATCCACTGGAACTGGTGGCTGTGGGGCCTGGCCGCGGTGGTGGCCTTCTGGAGCATCGGCGCCTACAACCGCGTGATGCTGCTGCGCAATGAGATCGGCAGGGCCTACGCGCAGCTGGACGACGCGCTGACGCGTCGTTTCGCCCACGGCGATCTGCTGCTGGAGCGGCTGCGCGAGCGCCTGCCCAGCGAGCAGGCCAGCCTGGACGCGCTGGCCTCGACGCAGGCCGAGGCTCGGGCCGCAGCGCAGGCGGTGCGCGCTCGACCCTACGCCGCGGATCCGGTGGCGCTGCTGGCGGTGGCCGCGGCGGTGCACGGCGCCGCGCTGACGCGGATGGTGTCGCTGGTCGAGCACCACGCGGAGCTGAACGCCGATCCGGACCTGGGTGGCGCCGTCGACGAACTCAAGATGATCGACCGCCAGCGCGCGTTCTCGCGGCAGGTCTTCAACCAGGCGGTGGACGCCTACAACGCGGCGATCCGGCAGTTCCCGACCCGCGTGCTGATGAGCTTCGTCGGCTTCAGCGAGGCGCGCAGCCTCTGAACTGAAACGCAAAGGGCCCGCCAGGCGGGCCCTCGTGACCGACCGCTGCAGGGATCAGCCCTTCTTGTTCTTCATCAGCGCGAGGAACTCCGCGCGCAGCGTCGCGTCCTTCAGGAACGAGCCGCGCATGACGCTGTTGGTCATCGTCGAGTCCATGTCCTTGACGCCGCGCCAGTGCATGCAGAAATGGTCCGCATCCATCACGATCGCGAGACCGTCCGGCTTGACGCGGTCCTGCAGCTCGTTGGCCAGCATCACGACCGCCTCTTCCTGGATCTGCGGGCGGCTCATGATCCACTCGGTCAGGCGCACATATTTCGACAGGCCGATCAGGTTCGAATGCTCGCTCGGCAGCAGGCCGATCCACACCTTGCCGATGATCGGGCACAGGTGGTGCGAGCAGGCGCTGCGCACCGTGATCGGGCCGACGATCATCAGCTCGTTCAGACGCTCGGCGTTCGGGAACTCGGTCACCGGCGGCGGCGGCGCATAACGACCCGCGAAGACCTCCTTCACGAACATCTTCGCCACCCGCTTGGCCGTCTCCTGCGTGTTGTGGTCACTGACAGTGTCGATCACCAGCGACTGCAGCACCTCCTGCATCCGCGCCTGCACCTCGGCCTGCAGTTGGTCGAGCTCGCCCGCCTCGATGAAGTCGGCGATGTTGTCGTTGGCATGATGGCGCCGGCCCGCCTGGACCAGCCGGTAACGGATGCGGTCGGAGGCCGGTAGCGCGGCCAGCTCTTCAGGGCTCAGGATGAGAGTGCTCGTCATGGGGAGGGATTGTCGCGGCATCTTCATGCCATTGCGAAAGCAAGGCTCTTGGCGGTAGCAGCGGCTCTTGCGAGGCTCTTGCGAGGCGCTTGCGTGCGAGAGGCCTGGCGCGGGCTCTCCACGATGCAGGAGGCCTCGCGTCCGCGAACCTCCAGCATCATTCCGGCCCCACAGGCACTCGCTGCCTTCGCCACTAAACTCCACCGGTGCCTGCCCCTTCTTCCCCGTCCCCTTCGCCTTCCAAGAACGCCGCGTCCGGCGGCGCGCCGCCGCTCCACCGGCTGCTGGCCGGCGCGGCCGATGCCGTGCAGGCCGTGCGCGAGGGCCACTCATTGACTGAGTGGCTCGCCCGTTCTCCCGCCGACATCCGACCCGGCGTGCAGGCTCTGAGCTTCACCGTGCTGCGCCGCCTGGGCGCGGCGCAGGTCGTGCGAGCCACGCTCGCTCCGAAGAATCCGCCGCCGAAAGTGGATGCGCTGCTGGTGACCGCACTGGCGCTGCTCTGGCCCGGCGAGACCGCTTACACCGATCACACGCTGGTCGACCAGGCCGTGCACGCCGTGCGCCAGCGCGCCCCCAACAGTGCGGGCTTCGTCAATGCGGTGCTGCGACGCTTCCTGCGCGAGCGCGAAGCGCTGGTCGCCGCCGCGGAGGCGGATCCCGTCGCCCGCTTCAACCATCCGCGCTGGTGGCAGGACCGCCTTCAAAGCGACTGGCCCGCCGAGTGGCAAGGACTGCTTCAAGCGAACCAGCAGAAGCCGCCGATGACCTTGCGAGTCAATCCGGCGCACGACAACCTCGACGGCTATCTCGCCCGCCTGCGCGAGGCAGGCATCGCCGCGCATCCCGCCGGTGCGCTGTTCCCGCAGGCCATCGTGCTCGACGAGCCGCGCCCGGTCCAGGCCCTGCCCGGCTTCGACGGCGGACATGCCTCTGTCCAGGACGCCTCGGCGCAGTTGGCCGCGCCGCTGCTGCTGGGCCAGCGGCGCCCGCAAGACCTGTCCCCGGGCGAGGCTTGGCCGGAACTGGGCGAGGGCGCACGGGTGCTCGACGCCTGCGCCGCGCCGGGCGGCAAGACGGCCCACCTGCAGGAACTCGCCGGCAACCGGCTCGATCTGCTGGCTTTGGACGCCGATGCCAAGCGCCTGGAACGGGTGAGGCAGAACCTGCAGCGTCTGAAGCTCGACGGCGCCGTGCGCGCGGCCGACGCGCGCGACACCGCCGCGTGGTGGGACGGCCGGCCGTTCGACGCGATCCTGCTGGACGCGCCGTGCAGCGCATCGGGCATCGTGCGCCGGCATCCGGACGTGCGCTGGCTGCGCCGGCCGGACGACATTCCGTCGCTCGCACGGATCCAGGCCGAGCTGCTCGAGGCGCTGTGGCCGCTGCTCAAGCCCGGCGGCCGCCTGGTCTACGCGACCTGCTCGGTCTTCAAGGCCGAAGGCCAGGACCAGATCGACGCGTTTTTGCAACGCCATGGCGATGCAAGGTCGCGTCAGTTCGACCAGGGGGCCGGGCATCTGCTGCCGCTCGCGGACAATGGTCCGCAGGACTCCGCCTCCGGCGCGACTGCCGTCACCGACGGCTTCTATTACGCGCTGTTGCAGAAGACCTGACCCCAGAACTTCCCCCCTGAATCCGTCCGCGTGTCTCCGCCATCCCGTCCCGCTCCGCTGCGTTCCTGGTGGCAGCACCTGACCCTGGTCGGTGTGCTGCTGGCGCTGCACGGCTGGACGCTGGCCCAGGGCGTCGCCCTGCAGGTGCTGAACGCGGAACGCGTGGAGGACGGCCTGGCCCTGAGCTTCAGCACCCGCTTCGAGCTGCCCAAGCAGGCCGAGGAGGCGCTGCTCAAGGGCGTGGCGGTCTATTTCGTCGCCGAGGTCCAGGTCTTGCGCAACCGCTGGTACTGGCGCGATGCCCGCGTCGCGCAGGCCAGCCGGACCTGGCGCCTGACCTGGCAGCCGCTGACGCGGCAGTACCGCGTCAGCACCGGCGGCCTGCACCAGAGTTTCGACACGCTCGCCGAGGCGATCTCGTCGCTGCGCGGCGTGTCCGGGTGGCGTGTCGCCGAGACCAAGGACATCGAGGACGATGGCCGCTATTACCTGGAGTTCAGCTACAAGCTGGACACCGCGCAGCTCCCGCGGCCGATGCAGATCGGCCTGGGCGGCAGCCAGGGCTGGGCGTTGAGCGTCGACCGCAATGTCACACTGACGCTGGAGGCCCCCTCCACGCCACCGCCCAACCGCCCTCAGCCTTGAGCACGCGGACCTTGCCTACGTCACCCCTGCGCCGCCTGTCCATCGCTTGTCCGCCGCTTTCACCCTCCCCCCGATTCAGCAAGGACCCTGACCAGTGACCAAGTCGGCGCGTCTGGCGTGGTTGATTTCCGTGACCGCGATCGCGGGAGCCAGCGGCATGCTGGCCTTCCTGCTGTCCATCAGCACGACCGCGCAACGCGGCTTCCTGGAACGCCACTACGTCTGGCTGTTCTGGGTCAACGTCGCGGTCGCCACCGCGCTGATCGTCGTCATCGGCGTGGCGGGCACCCGGCTCGCGCTGCGGGTGAAGCGCGGCCGCTTCGGCAGCCGGCTGCTGCTCAAGCTCGCCGGGATCTTCGCGATCGTGGGCGTGGTGCCAGGTCTGCTCATCTACACGGTCTCCTATCAGTTCGTGAACCGGAGCATCGAGAGCCTGTTCGACCAGCGCCTGGCCAGCGCGCTGGAGGCCGGCCTGGCGCTGGGGCAGGACACGCTGGAGAACCTGCGCACCGAGCAGACCGTGCGCACCCGCGCCGCGGCCGAGCGATGGGAAGACGGTGCGCTGGCGCCGCTGGCGCTGGAGCGGCTGCGCGACCAGCTGGGCGCGCGCAGCGTGGCGCTGATCGCGGGCAACGGCCAGGTCGTGCTGTCCGCGGGCGGCGAGTCGAGCGAGATCCCCGCGCGCCCCAGTGCGACGCTGATCTCGCAGGCGCGCAGCAACGGGATCGCCTCGCGGCTGGAAGGGCTGGAGGACGAGCAGGCGGCGATGCAGGGCGAGGCGCGCATCCGCTCGCTGGCGCTGCTGCCGAGCAGCGGGCTGCAGCTGACCAATAGCGACCGCTATCTGATGGTCGTCAAGCAGATCTCCGGCAAGGTCATCAGCAACGCGCTGAACGTGTCGGCGGCGAACCAGGAGTACCTGCAGCGCTCGCTGTTGCGCGACGGCCTGCGACGCATGTACCTGGGCACGCTGACGCTGGTGCTGATCCTGGCGGTGTTCGCGGCGCTGCTGCTGGCGGTGGCGTTGTCCAACCAGCTGGTGCAGCCGCTGCTGCTGCTGGCCGAGGGCATGCGCGAGGTCGCGACCGGCGACCTGAAGGCCAAGCCCGTGTTCCGCTCGCGCGACGAGCTGGGCGGGCTCACGCGCTCGTTCGCGGACATGACGCAGCAGCTCGCCGATGCGCGCGCGCTGGTCGAGCTCAGCGTGACGCAGCTCGAAAGCGCCCGCACGCATGTGCAGACCATCCTCGACAACCTGACGGCCGGCGTGATCGTGTTCGACGCGGATCGCCGCATCGAGACCGTCAACCCCGGCGCGACGCGCATCCTGAAGCTGCCGCTGTCGGCCTATGTGGGTCGGCCGCTGGAGGACCTGCCCGTGCTGACCGCGTTCAGCAAGGACATCTGGCAGCGCTTCGAGCTGCAGGGCTCCGAGTCCGGCGAGCGCGAGCACTGGCAGGATTCGTTCGAACTGCAGCTCGATGAGAAGACCGCGCTGACGCTGCTGCTGCGCGGCGCGCTGCTGCCGCAGGACGCGCGGCTGCTGGTGTTCGACGACATCAGCGAGGTCGTCTCGGCGCAGCGCTCGGCCGCGTGGAGCGAAGTGGCGCGACGGCTCGCGCACGAGATCAAGAACCCGCTGACGCCCATCCAGCTGTCGGCGGAGCGGCTGCAGTTCAAGCTCGAGTCCAAGCTCGAAGGCAACGACCAGGCGATGCTGGTGCGCTCGGTGGGCACCATCGTCAACCAGGTCCAGGCAATGAAGCAGCTGGTCAACGAATTCCGGGACTATGCTCGGCTGCCCGCGGCCAAGCTCCTGCCGCTGGATCTGAACGGGCTGGTCGCCGAAGTGCTGACGCTGTACGCCGAAGCCCAGGAAGCGGGACAGTTGAGAGCCGATCTGGCGACCGATCCGCCGCTGATGATGGGCGACGCGCCGCAACTGCGGCAGGTCATCCACAACCTCGTGCAGAACGCGCTGGATGCGGTCAGCCATCAGCCGGACGGCCACGTGACGGTGCGGACGCAGAAGGCCTTGACCGAAGCCGGCGAGCTGCGGGCGCTGCGGCTGGTGATCATCGACAACGGGCCGGGTTTTGCGGAGAACGTGTTGAAGCGTGCCTTCGAGCCCTACGTCACGACCAAGACCAAGGGCACGGGGCTCGGGCTTGCCGTGGTGAAGAAAATCGCCGACGAGCACGGCGCCCGGATCCGCTTGGTGAATCTCCCAGCAGCCGGCGGCGGCGATCAGCCGCCGAGCGGCGCACAAGTTTCGTTATCATTTTCAAAACTCGCGACTGCACCGAGCCCTGCGCAGGACGCGCCTCGGCCGCGTGAACAGTAGGCATACATGGCAACCATTCTTGTTGTTGACGACGAACTGGGCATCCGCGCCCTCTTGTCAGAAATCCTCTCCGACGAGGGGCACACCATCGAACTCGCACAGAACGCCCAGCAGGCGAGGGCGAGCCGCGAGCGATCGCGTCCGGACCTGGTGCTGCTGGACATCTGGATGCCGGACGTCGACGGCATCACGCTGCTCAAGGAGTGGGGCAGCACCGGGCAGTTGACGATGCCGGTCATCATGATGAGCGGCCACGGCACGATCGACACGGCGGTCGAGGCGACCAAGTTCGGCGCGATGGCCTTCCTGGAAAAGCCGATCACGTTGCAGAAGCTGCTGCGCGCAGTCGAGCAGGCCCTGGTGAAGACGACGCCCCGCCCCGCTCCGCCGGCGGCGCCGGTGATCGGGACGGTGATCGGCAACAGCTATCCGCGCCCGGAGTCGCTGCCGCCGATCGCCCCCGGCACGATGCCGGTCCAGACGGCCGGCCTGGCCCCGGTGACGCCGCTGCCGCATCAGGGCCTGGCGTCCGAACAGGTCTTCGAACTGGACCGCCCACTGCGCGAGGCACGCGATGCCTTCGAGAAGAGCTATTTCGAGTTCCACCTGGCCAAGGAAAACGGCTCGATGACCCGCGTGGCCGAGAAGACCGGCCTGGAGCGCACCCACCTGTACCGCAAGCTGAAGCAACTCGGCGTCGATTTGTCGAGGAACAAGAGAGGCAGCGGAATTTAGTGTTATAGTCGCTGTCTTCGTTGTTCGGCACGGGTCGCAAGATCCAGGACAGCGGAGCGAGAGACCCAGTCTCACGGCCAAGTAGCTCAGTTGGTAGAGCAGCGGATTGAAAATCCGCGTGTCGGTGGTTCGATTCCGCCCTTGGCCACCAGATTCAAGAAAGCCCGGCTCTGCCGGGCTTTCTGCTTTCTGGCGTCGCCTGAATGGAAGACGCCAAAGCGCCGGGCGATGCCTGTCGCACTCAGCGCGTGATGATGTCCCGATGCATGGGCGCGAGCAGCGCCAGCAAGCGGTTCTGCACCGCGAACGGCACCTGCTGGTCATCCATTGCGAACTGCAGGTCCTCGACCAACGCATTGAAGTCGGCCTTGTCCAGCGCCAGGTGGGCATGCGAGTTCTTCATCGTCTCGCCCTCGTATTTGCACGAGCCGCCGCTGAGCACGCAGAACTGGTTGCGGATCGATTCCTTCAGCGCCTTCGGATTGACGCCGTCGAACTTCTTCTTGATCCGGTCGTCCGCGTAGGCGCGATCGACCATGCCGTCCACGATGCGGGCGATGCCCTCCTCGCCACCCAGCGAGCGGTACAGCGCGTCATCCGCCGCGTTCGCAGGGGCGCCCACGCCCATGCCGATCAGCAGCGCCAGCGCGCCGGCCGTCCACATCCTTCGAGCAGATCGCATCGTCCAGGCCTCCTCGTCGGTTCGTCGTCGGTTCGTTGCCGTGGCGTCGCGCCGGGGATCAGTACGCGAACTGGATCGACCCGTAGACCCCACGCTGTCGCCGCGGCTGGACGCCGGGCACCACGCGACCGAGGTCCACATACGCCGCCGTCAGCGAGACGTGCTTGTTCGGCGCCCAGGCGACGAACACGTCCTTCCAGTCATCCTCGCGCAGCGCGTCGCCGAGGACCGACGGGTTGAGCTTGTCGGGCTTCATGCGGTACTCCGCGCCGATCGCCCACTGCTTGTTGATCAGATACGCGACCGACACCTCGGGCATCAGCGAATACCGGCCGCTCGCCGTGCCGCCGAAGCCCAGCAGACCGTTCTGGTTCGCGCGTGTCGCGCGCAGCGTCACGTTCACCAGCGTGCTCTGCGCCAGGAACAGCTTGGTGGCGCTCAGGTAGACATCGACGCCGTTGCGCTTCGCGCCGAGCGCGCTCAGCGTCGGCGCGAGACCGCCCGCATCGAGATGCTTGTATTCGACGCCCAGCGCGATCTGAGGCATCCAGGTGTCCGCGTCGAGCACCGCATCCCCGACCAGCCGGAACTTGGCGCCGAGGATCGTCTGCTTCAGCTTGAGCCCCGGCAGGCCGAGCGCCGCGCCCGTGCCGCCCGCGCTGAAGTCCTGCTTCGCGATCGACAGCTCGGCGCGCTCGCCGAAGGCCACGGACGCGCCGTAGCCGGACAGGCTGTAGTCCTGCACCGGCAGCCGCGTGAAGTAGGCGGTCGCGCCGACCTGACCGCTGGTGGCATAGCTGCCGGTCAGGGCCCAGGGGGTCAGGCCTCCACCCGCGGCGCCGTCGATGCTGCTCACACCACCGGTGAGCAGCAGCTTGCCCTGCGCTTGCGCGGCACAGGCCAGCGGCACGACCAGCAGCAAGGGGGCAAGCGTTCGGATCATTACCAGGCGCCAGTGTTGGCCATCGAGATCCACGGCTCGGCCGGCGGCAGCGCCGGACCGTCCTGCAGCAGTTCGACGGAGATGTTGTCGGGCGAGCGCACGAAGGCCATGCGGCCATCGCGCGGCGGGCGGTTGATGAGCACGCCGGCATCCATCAGGCGTTGGCAGGCGGCGTAGATGTCCGGCACCGCGTAGGCGACGTGACCGAAGTTTCGCCCGCCGGTGTAGACCTCGGCGTCCCAGTTGTAGGTGAGTTCGATCTGGGCGTCTTCGTCGCCAGGCGCGGCAAGGTAGACCAGCGTGAAGCGGCCGGCCTCATGCTCGGTGCGGCGGACTTCCTGCAGGCCCAGCGCGTCGCGGTAGAAGTTCAGGGAGGCCTCGAGATCGGTCACGCGGACCATGGTGTGCAGATACTTCATGAGCGGTCGGCGGATGGCGTTGGGAGAATGGAAACGGAATGATGCATTGTGGCCGCAGCGAGCCCGGCGCGCATGCGCCAAGGCCATGTGCGAAGACCGCCTGGGTGCTGCGGTCGCGCCCAATGAAAAGGCCCGCATCAGCGGGCCTTTGTGCGAGCGGAGGGCGCCTTGGGGTCAGGTCGCCTGCGGCGCGGCACCGCCGGCCTGCGCCTGCTGCGCCGCCTGGGCCAGACGCTGCGTCAGTTCCTTGCGGAAGCGGTTCAACTCCTGGACGCTGGCGAAGCTGCGCTCCATCAGCAGGCTCATGTTGTGCAGGATACGCTCGACGACCTTGTTCTCCCAGACGGTGTCGAACTGGATCTGCGTGTCCAGCCAGCGCTCCAGCCATTCCGGATCGGGCAGGCGGCTCTGGATCGTGTCGCGCGGGAACAGCTTGGCGTTCACGTGCAGGTTGGTCGGATGCAGCGCCTGCGCCGTGCGGCGCGCGCTGGCCATCAGCACGCCGACCTTCGCGAACGCGGCCTTCGCCTCGTCGCCGAACTTGGTCATCGCGCGCTTCATGTAGCGCAGGTAGGCGCCACCATGGCGGGCCTCGTCGCGCGACAGGGTCTCGTAGATCGCCTTGATGACCGGCTCGGTGTGCCATTCGGCGGCGCGGCGGTACCAGTGGTTCAGGCGGATCTCGCCGCAGAAGTGCAGCATCAGCGTCTCCAGCGCGGGCGCCGGATCGAACTCGAAGCGCACCTCGTGCAACTCGGCTTCCGTCGGCGCCATGTCGGGACGGAAACGGCGCAGGTACTCCATCAGCACCAGCGAATGCTTCTGCTCCTCGAAGAACCAGACGCTCATGAAGGCCGAGAAGTCGCTGTCGTCCTTGTTGTCCCGCAGGAACATCTCGGTGGCGGGCAGCGCGGACCACTCGGTGATCGCGTTCATCTTGATCGTGCGCGCCTGATCGTCGGTCAGCTTTGACGCGTCGAACTTGTCCCACGGGATGTCCGTGTCCATGTTCCAGCGCACGGCTTCGAGTTGCTTGAAGAGTTCGGGATAAAGCATCAGTCTGCGTCCTGTTGAGCGCGGCGGATTCTACCGGCCGCACCATGACATTCCCTTACGCCATCGGCCCGTGGGGCGATCTGGCCTAATCGCGCTTCCAATGAACCTGATGCCGCGTTCGCTTCTTTCGCAGCACCGCGGCTTTTGGACCATCCGGATTTACCGATCCCAGGAGACAACGACATGACCCCGTCCTTCGGCCCCTTCCTCCGGCGAACCGCGCTCCTGCTGGCGGTGCTCGTGGCACCGTTCGCCGCGAGCTCCGCCCATGCCGCGCCCGCGGCGGAAACCACCGCCGCGTCCACCGCATCCTGCCCTGAACTGCTCAATCGTCAAATGCCCCGTCTGCAGGATGAGAAGCCCCAGGCTCTCTGCCAGTACGCAGGCAAGGTCGTGCTGGTGGTCAACACGGCCAGCTTCTGCGGCTACACGCCGCAGTACAAGGCGTTGGAAGCGCTGTCGGCGCGCTATGCGGACAAGGGCCTGGTGGTGCTCGGTTTTCCATCCGGTGACTTCGGCAACCAGGAGTACGGCAGCAACAAGGAAATCGCCGAGTTCTGCGAGAACACCTTCAACGTGAAGTTCCCGATGTTCAGCAAGAGCAACGTGGCCGCCGGAAAGTCCGATCTGAATCCGTTGTTCGCCGATCTGGCCAAGCGCTCAGGCCAATCGCCGAAGTGGAACTTCCACAAGTACCTGATCTCGCGCGACGGCAAGCAGGTCATGAGCTTCGCGTCCGGCGTGAGCCCGGACAGCCCCCAGTTCACCCAGGCGGTGGAAAAGCTGGTCGCACAACCGCAGTGAGCGGCACGCTGATCGGCTGAATTGAAAAACCTGAACTCCCGCACCTTCTTCGCTTGCAAAAGCTGAATGAAAGGCGCGGGTTCTGGCAATCGGTGCGCCTGTAGCGAGGGGTCGTCATCACCCTGAAAACTGTCCCGGCTAGGCGGGACAACGGTGACAGTTGCTCACTTATTCGTTCATCGGTGGGATGACATCGACCGCGATGCGCTGCACCATGACGGCTCGTTCAACACATCGCTGACGACAAACGCAGCGTCGACAGCCGGTAGCAGCGCTCACTTTGAGGACGCTTAAACGGGCTGGAAGGCGCAGCGGTTCAGGAGGGCATTCCGGGTTTCCACCGATCCCGGCAGCGATGGGAGTACAGTCAACGCATCCACTTTCAGCCGCAAGACCTGCTTCCTCGTGAAGCTGCAATCCCGAGGCCTTTCTCCTCCTCCTCCCTCCCTCCCTCGTTGGCCAGGGGCGTCTTGAGGCTACTTTTATACCCAGGGCTTCCGCATCGCGGAGGCCCTTTGTATTTCTGCCTTGCGGAGACTTTCGACAGCAGAAGAAGTCCGGGAGGGCTTCGTGGGCCTCAGGCGAGCCAGCCCTTGCGGCGGAAGTAGATGAAGGGCGCGGTGACCGACGCGACCATCAACCCCAGCGCGAAGACGTAGCCGTACTTCCAGTGGAGCTCCGGCATGCCGTCGAAGTTCATGCCGTAGACGCTGGCGATCAGCGTCGGCGGCAGCAGCGCGACGCTCGCGACCGAGAAGATCTTGATGATCTTGTTCTGGTTGATGTTGATGAAGCCGACCGTGGCGTCCATCAGGAAGTTGATCTTGTCGAAGAGGAAGGCCGTGTGCGAGTCGAGCGAATCGATGTCGCGCAGGATCTGCCGGGACTCCTCGAACTGCTCGGCGTTCAGCATGCGGCTGCGCATCATGAAGCTGACCGCGCGACGCGTGTCCATCACGTTGCGCCGGATGCGGCCGTTCAGGTCTTCCTCGCGCGCGATCGCCGCGAGCACCGCGCCGGCCTCGGTGTCGTTGACATCCTTCTTCAGCACGCGCGCGCTGACCTTCTCGAGGTTGTCGTAGATGCCCTCGAGCACGTCGGCGGAGTACTCCGCGTCGGCGTCGTAGAGCTTGAGCAGCACGTCCTTCGCGTCCTCGATCAGCGCGGGGATGCGGCGCGCGCGCAGGCGCAGCAGGCGGAAGACCGGCAGGTCCTCGTTGTGGACCGAGAACAGCACGTTGTTGAACAGGATGAAGGCCACGCGCACATTGCGCGGCGCCTCCATGTCGTCGATCAGGAAGTCGGAGCGGATGTGCAGCTCGCCGTTGTCTTCCTCGTAGAAGCGGGCCGACTCTTCCAGGTCTTCGTCGACGATGTCCTCCGGGATCACCAGCCCGAAGCGTTCGCGGATCCAGTCCTTCTCTTCCGGCGTGGGCGATTCCAGATCGACCCAGACCGGGTCACGGCCGTCGTCCGTGCGCGCGAGCAGCTCGGCGGCGGTGGCGATCTCCTCCTGGACCATGCCTCCCTTGAGGCGGCCGTTGTCCAGCGTGAAAACATTCAGCATGCGGGTCCTTCGTCGGCGGTGACGCGCTCTGGCGAACGCGCAAGCCGGAGTGCGCGTTGACGGACCCTCGGGATCGTCGCGGCGCAGGAAGTGTCAGGGAGCGGGCGGCGCCGGAAAGCGGCACGCGCGGGATGCAGGTCGAAGGTGGCCCGTCTCACTCCGGACAAGCGTCGCGGCGGCGTTGCTGGCGGTGACGCTGAACGCTCAGAAGCTGCGGCGGTTTGACGCTGGAGCGGATGGCCACAGAGAGTGGTCGCTGTCCAAGGGGAACTCCAGTAATCGGGACGCGGAATTATCACATCGCGTCCTCGGGGGCGGCAAGGAAGCGCGCCTGGGAGCGTCAGCCACACAACACCCAGCATTCGAGCACGGACCTCGCCATGCCGCAAGGCGGGAATATTCGCCCCCAAACCTTGCTTTTCATCACTTGCCCGAGCCCCGGAACGGGAGCAGACTGGTCCCGTCTTCTTCATCGATGTCGCCTCAGAACCCGCATGCCATCGGCCCTCGCGGCCTTCCGGGTCCCTCGCGGACCGTTCATTCCGACGCCATCTCCTGATCCCCCATCCGCTTCCAGTCCGCTTCCGACACCCCGTCGGCGGCGTGGCCTTCCACCCACATCGATTTCCTCACCGCCCCAAGGCCCAAAGACCCCCAAGACCCTGAACTGCTCTTTTCAAAGCGGCATCCGCCGCCGACTCGACACCGTTTCCGACCAAGCCCTTGTGAAAGGAGGCTTTATGAACCTGACCATCAGCGGCCACCATCTCGAAGTGACACAGGCTCTGCGTGAGTACGTGCTGAACAAGTTGAGCCGGGTCATCCGGCACTTTGACCAGGTTGTGGACATCAACGTCCTGCTGACCGTGGAGAAGCAGAAGGAGAAGGATCGACGCCAACGCGCGGAAGTCACGTTGCATGTGAAGGGACGGGAGATCTTCTGCGAACACTCGCACGAGGACCTCTACGCGGCCATCGACGAGCTGATGGACAAGCTGGATCGGCAGGTCTGCCGCCACAAGGACCGTGTGCAGAACCATCATCATGAATCGGCCAAGCGCATGGACCTGAGCGCCGGGTGACCGGCCCAGGGCTCCCGCCATGGCGAATGCCGGGCGGCGGGCCCGCTCCCGGACCCCGGGGTTTCCCGAGGTTCCACCCGCAAGGCGGCCCATCGGGCCGCCTTTTTGCCGAGAATTGTTGCAATGCAACACCAGGGACGACGTTTTCACAGGAGCGTCGCATCCGGCATGCCCCTGTCGGTGGCGGGATTCCTATAATCCTGTCCCTCAACCCTCGAATCTGCGCCCCGCTGGTGCGCAGTGCTGCTCCCCCAGCCCGCCGGTCGTCGTGACCGGCAAATGCCCGATGAACCGTCTCGCCGCCATCCTTCCTGCCAGCAACGTGCTGGTCGATGTGGACGCTTCCAGCAAAAAGCGGGTCTTCGAACACGCGGGGCTGCTCTTCGAGAACAACCATTCGATTTCCCGCGCCGCGGTCACGGACAACCTGTTCGCCCGCGAACGCCTGGGCTCGACGGGCCTGGGTCACGGCGTCGCGATCCCGCATGGCCGGATCAAGGGCCTGAAGAATCCGCTGGCCGCCGTGCTGCGCGTGCAGCAGCCCATCGGCTTCGACGCGCCGGACGACGAGCCGGTCACGCTGCTGATCTTCCTGCTGGTGCCGGAAGCGGCCACGCAGAGACACCTCGAGATCCTGTCCGAGATCGCCGAGATGCTGTCCGACCGCGAACTGCGCGAGCGTCTCAAGACCGAGCCCGAAGCCGCGACGGTGCATCGCCTGATCGCCGACTGGGAGCCGCTGAAGTCGGTCGCCTGAGCGCCGACGCAGCTTTCCGACCCCTCACCGCCACGACCCCGGCCCGCCGAACTTGAAAGCCACTTCCATCAGCGCGGACCGGTTGTTCGAGGAACACCGCGAGGCCTTGCGTTGGGAGTGGATCGCCGGACACGCGCATCCTGAGCGCCGTTTCGACGAAGCCGCGCTGCGCGACGCGCAGTCGGCCGCCGACCTTGTCGGCTACCTGAACTACATCCATCCCTACCGCGTCCAGATCGTGGGCCGGCGCGAGGTCGGTTACCTGAGCCAGGCCTCCGGTGACGTGCTGGATCGCCGCATCGCTCGCATCGTCACGCTGGAACCGCCGGTGATCATCGTCGCCGACGACCAGGTACCGCCGGACCGGCTGGTCGCGATGTGCGACCGCGCCGAGATCCCGCTCTTCACCACGGCGGAAAGCGCCGGCCATGTCATCGACCTGGTCCGCGCCTACCTCGCGCACGTCTGCGCCAACCGCACGACGCGGCATGGCGTGTTCATGGACATCCTGGGCCTGGGCGTACTGCTGACCGGCGAATCCGGCCTCGGCAAGAGCGAACTGGGCCTGGAACTGATCAGCCGCGGCCACGGTCTGGTGGCGGACGATGCGGTGGACTTCTTCCGCATCGCGCAGACCGCGATCGAAGGCCGCTGCCCCGAACTCCTGATGAATCTGCTGGAAGTCCGCGGCATCGGCCTGCTGGACATCAAGGCGATCTTCGGCGAGACGGCGGTGCGCCGGAAGATGCGGCTCAAGCTGATCGTGCACCTGGTCCGCAAGGAAACGATGGAGCGGGACTTCGAACGCCTGCCCTACGAGCCCTTGTACGAGGACGTGCTGGGCATGCCCGTGCGCAAGGTCGTGATCGCGGTGGACGCGGGCCGCAACCTGGCCGTGCTGGTCGAGGCCGCCGTGCGCAACACCATCCTGCAATTGCGCGGCATCGACACCTACCGCGAGTTCGTCGAGCGCCACCAGCGCGCGATCGAGCAGGGCCTCAACGACACGAACTGACGCCGACGGTCCGATCGATCCGGCGATGCAAAAGGGGCTCCATCGGAGCCCCTTGTCGTTCCAGCCGGATCAGCAGCACGCCTCAGCGGGCCACCTTGTTCGGGCAATCCTTCTTCACGCAGTTCGCGTACAGCGCGAGCGAGTGCTCCTGCAACTGGAAGCCGCGATCCAGCGCGATGGCGTGCTGGCGCTCCTCGATCTGCGGGTCGTAGAACTCCTCGACGAAGCCGCAGGTCAGGCACACGAGGTGGTCGTGGTGATGACCCTCGTTGAGCTCGAACACGGCCTTGCCCGACTCGAAGTGATTGCGCGACAGCAGGCCCGCCTGCTCGAACTGCGTGAGCACGCGATAGACCGTCGCGAGACCGATGTCCGCGCGTTCATCGAGCAAAGCTTTGTAAACGTCCTCGGCGGTCATGTGCCGCTGCTGGGTCGTCTGGAAGATCTCGAGGATCTTGATGCGGGGCAAGGTGGCCTTGAGCCCGCTGTTCTTGATTTCGTCTGACCGGTTCATGGGGTTTGCGCCTGCGGAAGAGCGTGGGTGCGTGCCGCTAGAATCCGTCGATCATAGCCCTAGCGCCTCGGCCGAGACGTGCCATGTCATTGAATTTCCGTATCCCCCGCATTGCACGCCGGACCGCTTCCGGTTCCGCCGTGGCCGGCCTGGTCGTTGGTCTCCTGACGCTGGGCGGCTGCTCGCAGATGCCCAAGTTCGACGCGCTCTCCGTGAGCGGGGACAAAGTGCTCGGCCTGGTCACGCCGTACCGCGTCGAGATCGTCCAGGGCAACGTCGTCACCAAGGAGCAGATCGCCGCGATCAAGCCCGGCATGACACGCGCCCAGGTGCGCGACGTGCTCGGCTCGCCGCTGCTGACCGACGTCTTCCACGAGGCCCGCTGGGACTACGTGTTCACGATCCGGCGCCAGGGCGCCGCGCCGCAGAACCGCCACATCCTGCTGAGCTTCGACGGCGACCAGCTGTCGAAGATCGACGCGCCGGACGACCTGCCGACCGAGAAGGAATTCATCGCGTCGATCAACACGCTGAAGGTCTCCGGCAAGGAGCCCAAGCTCGAGCTGACGGAAGAGGAGCGCAAGGCGCTGCCGCCGCCGGTGCGCACCGCCGCGACCACGACGCCGGAGCCGATCGGCCCGACGCGCGACTACCCGCCGCTGGAGCCCCGCCGATGAGCCGTCTGCGGATCGCGATCACCGGCGCGTCCGGCCGCATGGGCCGGATGCTGGTCGAAGCGGTGCTGGCGGCGGAAGACCTCGAACTGGCGGCCGCGCTCGATCGCGACGGCAGCGCCGCGCTGGGTCAGGACGCCGGCGCCTTCCTGGGTCAGGCCACGGGCGTGGCGATCACCAGCGACGTCGCGGCCGGTCTGGCCAAGGCCGACGTGCTGATCGACTTCACCCGCCCCGAAGGCACGATGGCGCACCTCGCGCTGTGCGCCGAACTGGGCGTGCGCACCGTCATCGGCACCACCGGCTTCAGCCCGGACGAGAAGGCGAAGATCGGCGAGTTCGCCCAACGCGCCGCCGTCATGATGGCACCCAACATGAGCGTGGGCGTGAACGTCGTGCTCAAGCTGCTGCAGCAGGCGTCGAAGGCGCTCGCGCAGGGCTACGACATCGAGATCGTCGAGGCCCACCACCGCCACAAGGTCGACGCGCCCAGCGGCACCGCGCTGAAGATGGGCGAGGTCGTCGCCGAGGCGCTCGGCCGCGACCTGAAGACCTGCGCGGTCTACGGCCGCGAAGGTGTCACCGGCGAGCGCGATCCGTCGACGATCGGCTTCGCCACCGTGCGCGGCGGCGACGTGATCGGCGATCACACCGTGATGTACCTGGGCATCGGCGAGCGCATCGAGATCAGCCACAAGGCCTCCAGCCGCGCCACCTTCGCGCAGGGCAGCCTGCGCGCCGCGCGCTTCCTGGGTGAACGCAAGACCGGGCTGTTCGACATGAACGACGTGCTCGGCATCGCCTGAGCCCACGGACTTCCCTGATCGGCGCCCGACCCACGACGCGATGACCGAACTGATCCACCTCTGGCAAGCGGGCGACGGTGTCGCCCGTTTCGTTTCCCTGCTGCTGCTGGCGATGTCGGTGTGCAGCTGGGTGCTGATCTTCTGGCGCAGCTGGACGCTGGCGCGCGCGCGGACCGATCTTGGCCGCGGCCTGCCGGTGTTCTGGGCGGCGCCCGATGTCGGCCAGGGCCGCGATCAGTTGAAGGCCCTCGATCGCGGCGCGCTGATGCTCCCGCTGATCGACGCCGCGATGCAGGACAGTGCCCCGGGCACGCTGGCCGCCTCGGCACGGAAGACGTCGCAACTGACGCGCCGCCTGCGCGACGCCCTGCACGTCGTGCTGAACGGCCTGAGCCGGGGTCAGGTCGTGCTGGCGACGATAGGCGCCACCGCGCCCTTCGTCGGCCTGTTCGGCACCGTCTGGGGCATCTATCACGCGCTGCTGAGCATCTCCTCGTCCGGGAACTTCAGCCTGGACAAGGTCTCCGGTCCGGTCGGCGAGGCGCTGATCATGACCGCCGCCGGCCTGGCCGTGGCGATTCCGGCCGTGCTCGCCTACAACCTGTTCGGCAAGTGGGTCGCCGCCTGCGAGGCGGAACTCGAAGGTTTCGCGCATGACCTGCGCGAGCTGGTCGGCGGCGCCTGAGCGCCCTGCCCGTCCGGACGCCTCCGCCATGAGTTTCGGCCGCCTCGAACGTCGCGAAGCGCCCAAGCCGATGGGCGAGATCAACATGACGCCGTTGATCGACGTCATGCTGGTGCTGCTGGTGATCTTCATCATCGCGGCCCCGCTGATGGGCAGCGCGCTCAAGCTGGACCTGCCCAAGAGCGACGCGGCCTCCCCCGCGCCAGGTGCGAACTTCATCGCGCTGTCGATCACGCCCGAAGGCGAATACGTACTCGGCGAGGACAAGCTTGACGCCAAGGCCATGCGCGAGCGCCTGACGCAACTGGCCCAGCGCCAGCCCGATGCCGAGCTTCGCCTGAGCGCCGACCAGTCCGTGCCCTACGGCAAGGTCGCGCAGCTGATCGGCTGGGCGCAGAAGGCGGGCCTGAACCGGATCGCGTTCGTCGCCGAGAACGGCGAAATCGACGAGAAGGCCGACGGCGCCGCCCCCGCAAAGGGCGCCACGGCCCCCCCGAAGCGCTGATCGTTCCCCCCGCAGGGCGGCCCTCCCACGGAGGATCGGGCGACGGCGCGCAGCCTCCTACAATCGACGGCTACGTTGCCCGAGCCACCATGAACGAGAAATACGCTCCCTCCGAGGTCGAACAGGCCGCCCGCGATCACTGGAACGCCCGCGACGCCTACCGCGTCGTCGAGGACGCGTCCAAGCCGAAGTTCTACGCCTGCTCCATGCTGCCCTACCCGAGCGGCAAGCTGCACATGGGCCACGTCCGCAACTACACGATCAACGACATGTTGACCCGTCAGCTGCGCATGAAGGGCTACAACGTGCTGATGCCGATGGGCTGGGATGCCTTCGGCCTGCCCGCGGAGAACGCGGCGATGAAGAACAAGGTGCCGCCGGCCGCCTGGACCTACGACAACATCGCGTACATGAAGTCGCAGATGCAGGCGATGGGTCTGGCGATCGACTGGTCGCGCGAGATCGCCACCTGCAAGCCGGACTACTACCGCTGGAACCAGTGGCTATTCCTGAAGATGCTGGAAGCCGGCGTCGCCGAGCGCCGCACGCAGGTCGTGAACTGGGACCCCATCGACCAGACCGTGCTGGCGAACGAGCAGGTCATCGACGGCAAGGGCTGGCGCTCGGGCGCGACGATCGAGAAGCGCGAGATCCCCGGCTACTACCTGAAGATCACCGACTACGCCGAGGAACTGCTGGCCGCGGTGGCCGATCCGTCGGACGCGAACTACCTGTCGGGCTGGCCCGAGCGCGTGCGCCTGATGCAGGAGAACTGGATCGGCAAGAGCGAGGGCGTGCGCTTCGCCTTCCCGCATGCGATCACGGGCGAGGACGGTCAGCCCATCCAGGGCGGCCTGCTCTACGTCTTCACGACGCGTGCCGACACCATCATGGGCGTGACCTTCTGCGCCGTCGCGCCGGAGCATCCGCTGGCCGCGCATGCCGCGAAGACCAACCCCGCGCTGGCCGCGTTCATCGAGGAATGCCAGCAGGGCGGCACGACCGAGGCCGAACTGGCCACGCAGGACAAGAAGGGCCTGGCGACCGGCCTCTTCGTGACGCACCCGCTAACCGGCGAACAGGTCGAGGTCTGGGTCGGCAACTACGTGCTGATGAGCTACGGCGACGGCGCCGTGATGGGCGTACCGGCGCATGACGAGCGCGACTTCGCCTTCGCGAAGAAGTACGGCATCGCGATCAAGCAGGTCGTGGCGGTGGGCGACGAGGCCTACTCGACCGACGCCTGGGCCGAGTGGTACGGCGACAAGCAGCGCGGCCTGTGCATCAACTCCGGCGCGCTGGACGGCCTGACGCACAAGCAGGCCGTGGACAAGGTGGCCGAACTGGTCGGCACCAAGGGCCTGGGCGAGAAGAAGACGACCTGGCGCCTGCGCGACTGGGGCGTCAGCCGCCAGCGCTACTGGGGCACGCCGATCCCCATCATCCATTGCGACAGCTGCGGCGCGGTGCCGGTCCCCGAGAAGGACCTGCCCGTCGTGCTGCCCGAGGACTGCATCCCCGACGGCAGCGGCAACCCGCTGGACAAGCGCGCGGACTTCCTGGATTGCAGCTGCCCGAAGTGCGGCGCCGCGGCCAGGCGCGAGACGGACACGATGGACACCTTCGTGGACAGCTCGTGGTACTTCATGCGTTATTGCGACGCGACCAATCCGGAAAAGATGGTCGCCGACGGCACCGACTACTGGATGCCGATGGACCAGTACATCGGCGGCATCGAACACGCGATCCTGCATCTGCTGTACGCGCGCTTCTGGACCAAGGTCATGCGTGACCTGAAGCTGATCAAGTTCAGCGAGCCCTTCACCAACCTGCTGACGCAGGGCATGGTGCTGAAGGGGGCGTTCTCCCGCAAGCCTGAAGACGCCGGCAAGAACTACTACTGGGAACACGAGGTCGACGTCATCCGCAACGAGCATGGCGTGCCCACCGGCGGCACGCTGAAGGCCGACGGCCTGCCGCTCGAGTACGAGATGACGACGATGTCGAAGTCGAAGAACAACGGCGTCGACCCGCAGGCCCTGATCGACGAGTACGGCGCCGACACGGCCCGCCTGTTCGTGATGTTCGCGTCGCCGCCCGAACAGACGCTCGAGTGGAACGACGCCGGCGTCGAAGGCGCGCACCGCTTCCTGAAGCGCGTGTGGGGCTTCGGCACGAAGCACGCCGACGCGATCAAGACCGGCGGCGCCGATGTCGCCGCGCTGAGCGACGACGGCAAAGCGCTGCGCCGCGAAGTCCACCTGGTGCTGAAGCAGGTCTCGTACGACTACGAGCGCATGCAATACAACACCGTGGTTTCGGGCGCGATGAAGCTGCTGAACGCGCTGGAAGGCTTCAAGGCCGAGGGCCAGTCGGCGGCGGTCCGCGAAGGCTTCTCGGTGCTGCTGCGCGTGATCTACCCGGCCTGCCCGCACATCGCGCACGCGCTGTGGACCGAGCTCGGCTTCGCCGCCGAACTGGGCGAGCTGCTGGACGCCGCCTGGCCGCAGGTCGACGAGCCGGCGCTGGTGCAGGACCAGATCGAGCTGATGCTGCAGGTCAACGGCAAGCTGCGCGGCGCGATCAAGGTGGCGGCCTCGGCCGACAAGGCCACGATCGAGGCGATCGCGCTGGCCAGCCCGGACTTCGAGAAGTTCGCGGAGGGCAAGGCGCCCAAGAAGGTCGTCATCGTGCCCGGTCGTCTCGTCAACGTGGTGGTGTGAGCATGATGAAGCGCCGTGATCTGCTGTCGTTCGCGTCCCTGGGCGCACTGGGTGCTGTCGGCGCCGGCGGCCTGCTGTCGGGCTGCGGCTTTGAGCTGCGCAAGGAGCCGGTCTATCACTTCAAGACGCTGGCGCTGACCGGCTTCATCCCGCATTCGCCGCTGGCGCAGGAACTGCGCCGGCAGGTGCAGCGCAGCACCGTGCGCCTGGTCGAGGACCCGAACCGCGCGGACGTCATCATCGACGCCGAGCGCGAGATCCGCGACAAGACCTCGGTGGCGACGACCGCCGCCGGTCAGATCACGGAATGGCAATTGCGCCTGTCGCTGGACTACTCGCTGCGCACGGCGGGCGGGGACATCCTGCTGCCGCGCACGGAGCTGCGGCTCACGCGCGACATGAACTACAGCGAAAGCGCGGCCCTGGCCAAGGAGCAGGAAGAGCTCTCGCTGCAGAAGGCGATGCAGGTGGAGGCCGTCGGCCTGCTGCTGCGTCGCCTGGCGGCGGTGCACCTGCCCACCTGACCCCGGACGGACCGCGCGCATGCAGATCAAGGGCGACGCACTCGCCAGCCATCTGGCGAAAGGCCTCAAGCCGGTGTATGTCGTGCACGGCGACGAACCCCTGCTCGCGCAGGAGGCCGCCGACACGCTGCGCGCCGAGGCGCGCAAGCAGGGCTACAGCGAGCGCCAGGTCTTCATCGTCAGCGGCGCGCACTTCGACTGGGCCTCGGTGATCGCGGCGTCGCAGGCGATGAGCCTGTTCGCCGACAAGCAGCTGATCGAGATCCGCATCCCGGGCGGCAAACCGGGCAAGGATGGCTCGGATGCGCTGCAGCGCTACGTCGACGGTCTCCCGCCGGACGTGCTGACGCTGGTGACGCTCCCCCGGCTGGACAAGACCCAGATGAGCAGCGCCTGGTTCACGGCGCTGGACAGCGCCGGCGTGTCGGTGAAGGTGGACCCGGTCGAACGGCGCGAGCTGCCCGCCTGGATCGCCCGGCGGCTGCAACAGCAGGGACAGCCGGTGGCGGCCGGGCCGGACGGCCAGCGCGCGCTGGAGTTCTTCGCCGACCGGGTCGAGGGCAACCTGCTCGCCGCCCACCAGGAGCTGCAGAAGCTCGCGCTGCTGCACCCGGCGGGTGAGCTCAGCCTGCAGCAGATCGAAGCCGCCGTGCTGGACGTGGCGCGCTTCGACGTCTTCAAGCTCAGCGAAGCGCTGCTGAGCGGCAAGGTGGGCCGCGTGCTGCGCATGCTCGACGGCCTGAAGGCCGAGGGTGAAGCCGCGGTGCTGGTGCACTGGACGATGGCCGAGGACATCCGCGGCCTGAAGCGCGTCCATGACGCGGTGGCGGCGGGCAAGCCGCTGCCGATGGCCTTGCGGGAGTCCCGCATCTGGGGACCCAAGGAGCGACTCTTCGAACGCATCGTCCCTCAACTGCACGGCGCGGCGCTGACGCGCCTGGTCGTGGCGGCGCAGATCTGCGACGGCATCGTCAAGGGACTGCGCCACCCGGAATGGCCCACCGATCCGTGGGAAGCGCTGGGGCGATTGGCCCTCCTGCTGGAGCAAGCCCTGCGCCCGCCGGCACAGAAAACCCGCTATGGTTGACGCTTGTCGTCTCTCTGGCGTTGCTGATGAGCCCCCTCCGTTCCGCCCCTTTGCTGATGGCCGCCGCGACACTGGCTGGCGCGCTGATGTGCACCACAACGGCCCGTGCGGCGGACTGGACGATCCAGGTCCGTGACACCAGTGGCGCGCCGGTGCCGAACGCGGCGGTCGCCGTCGAGCTGAAAGGCCAGCCGGCCAGGCCCGCGACGGGCGCCACGGCCCAGATGGCCCAGCGCGACCGCCAGTTTCAGCCCCAGCTGCTGGTAGTGCAGACCGGCACGTCGGTCAACTTCCCCAACTTCGACACCGTGCGGCACCACGTCTATTCGTTCTCGCCGACGAAGAAGTTCGAACTCAAGCTGTACTCGGGCACGCCGTCGGAACCGGTGGTCTTCGACAAGGCCGGCGTGGCGCAACTCGGCTGCAACATCCATGACCGGATGAGCGCGCACATCGTGGTCGTCGACACGCCGGTGTTCGGCATCACGGACGCCAAGGGCGAGGTCAGGCTGAACCTGCCGGCCGGCGATCACCGACTGCGCCTGTGGGCGCCGCGCCTGGGCAATGCCGCGCCGACCGCACAGCCCCTGACGGTGGGCGCGGGCGCCGCAGGCGTGCTGAAGGTCGACCTGAAGGACTGACGCCGCCATGCGCTGGCCGGACTTCCTCAACCTGCGGCGGCTGGAAGGGCGCATCGTCGCGTTGTTCCTGGCGCTGCTGATGGTGGTCCAGCTGCTCAACCTCGCGCTGATCGACCAGGGCATCGGGCGCAACGCCCGTGCGCAGGTGACCGAGGAACTCGAGGCGGGTGAGCGCATCCTGGTCCAGCTCATCGACGAAGACAACCAGCAGCGCGGTCTGGTGGCCGACCTGCTGCAATCGGACTACGGTCTGCGCCAGCTCGTGTCGGCCGGCATCCAGGGGGAAGAACTGCGCGCGATGCTGCAGGACGTCTTCACCAACCTGAGCGAGCGGGGCGATGCCGCGTTCATCGGCTACGCGGACGACGCCTTCAAGCTGGTCACGGCGACCGACGCGATCGCGGCGAAGGTGACCCCGCTGCTGCGCGGCGTGACCCGCGAGCAGCAGGGCCGCACGCAGAGCCAGCTGCTGCTGCTGGACGGCAAGGCCTACCAGGTCGTGGTCGCGCGGATGCGGGCGGCCGGTCTGGGCGGCTGGATCTTCACCGGCTTCGAGTTGAAGAGCGACCAGTTGCAGGAACTCAAGCGCATCGTGCACATCCAGGGTGTGCTGCTGGCGCAGTCGGCGACGGGGCAGTGGCAGGTCCTCGCGTCGGTGCTGGACCCGGCCGCGACGGCGCGCGCGGTCCAGGCGCTGCCGGCGCTGGGCGCGACGGACCGTGAAGTGAAGACCTTCCAGATCGCGCTGGAGGACGAGTTGTTCCAGGCCCGCCTGCAGCCGCTGGCGCACGGGGGCGACACCGACAAGTCGGTGGCCGTGCTGCTGCTGCGCTCGGTGGACGAGGCCCTGGCGCCGTACCGTCGCCTGCAGTGGATGCTGCTGGGACTGAGCGGCGTGGGCGTGCTGCTGTTCGCGGTCGGCGCGGTGCTGACGGCGCGGCGCATCAGCGGGCCGGTGAAGGCGCTGGCGAGCGCGGCGCACCGGCTCGGCCAGGGCGACTACGCGCAGCCGGTCGAGCGCCCGTCGAGCGACGAGATCGGCGATCTGGCCGAGGCCTTCGAGGCGATGCGACAGGGCATCCGGGCGCGCGAGGAAGAGGTGAACCGCCTCGCGTTCTGGGACCCGCTGACGGACCTGCCGAACCGTGAGCAGTTCCATCAGGCGCTCGCCAGACGGATGGTGGAAAGCGACGTGCGCTTCTCGCTGCTGATGCTGAACCTGGATCGCTTCAAGCATGTCAACGACGTGCTGGGGCGCCCCTTCGGCGACCGGCTGCTGCGCGCGGTGGCGGACCGCTTGCAGCACCTGCTGAAGGACGAGGTCAGCCTGATCGCCCGGGTGGGCGGCGACGAGTTCCTGCTGATGATCGACGGCGCCGGCGCGACGCGGGCCGAGGCGATCTGCAAGCGCATCCAGCGCGACTTCGAGCGGGCGCTGAGCATCGACGACCAGACGGTGGACCTGTCGGCCGGGATGGGCGTGGCGCTGTATCCGCAGCACGGGCGCGATCCCATGCTGCTGCTGGCGCGCGCGGAACTGGCGATGCACGCGGCCAAGCGCGGCCAGAGCGGCTGCGAGGTCTACGCCCCGAGCATGGATGCGGCCAGCCAGGAATCGCTGTCGCTGCTGAGCGAGTTGCGGCACGCGATCGACGCCGGCGAGCTGCGCCTGTTCCTGCAGCCCAAGGTGGACCTGCACGGCCAGAAGATCTCGGGCGCGGAGGCGCTGGTGCGCTGGCAGCATCCGACGCGCGGCCTGGTGCCGCCGATGGAGTTCATCCCCTTCGCGGAGCAGACGGGTTTCATCCGCCAGATCACGGCATGGGTGCTGCATGCGTCGGCGCAGGCGTGGATGACGCTGCAGCGGGACGGCCTGGCCTTGCCGATCAGCGTGAACCTGTCGACGCGCGACCTGATGGACCAGGACCTGCCGATCAAGGTGGCGGACCTGGTGGCGGGCGTGCCGCCGCCGGCGCTGTGCCTGGAGATCACCGAGTCCGCGATCATGGACGACCCGCAGCGCGCGCTGCAGACGCTGGAGCAGCTGCATGCGCTCGGCTTCAAGCTGTCGATCGACGACTTCGGGACGGGCTACTCGTCGCTGGCGTATCTGAAGCAGCTGTCGGTGGACGAGTTGAAGATCGATCGCAGCTTCGTGATGAACATGGAGCGCGACATCGACGACGCGAAGATCGTGCGCTCGACCATCGAGCTGGCGCACAACCTGGGGCTGACGGTTGTGGCCGAAGGCCTGGAAACCGCCAAGCAATGGACACTGCTGCAGACGCTGGGTTGCGACCAAGGCCAGGGCTACTTCCTGTCGCGGCCGATGCCGGCTGAGAAGTTCGCCGACTGGCTCCGTGATTGGCAGCCGCCAAACCTGGACGACGCGCAGGCGAACACGATCCTGGCCGGACTGTGAGGGCCAGGTCTTGCCCGGCATGAACGCCGACCGCCGTTGACCTGCTCATTCGTGCGAATCAACTGCACAACCTTGCTCCCGCCGAATGGGGATGCGATCTCCCCCTCTGAAGCGATTTCTTTCCTCAGGACTCAACGAGATGATTCACGCAGATTTGGGACCCGAACTGGAGGCCATCGTGCTGGATCTGATCGAGAGCGGAAAGTATTCGTCGCGCACGCAGGTGCTGCGTGACAGTGAGGAGCTGCGGGCGTGGCGGGCAGCGCAGTTGAAGGAGTTGGATGACTCCATCACGCGCGGGAAGGCTCAGGCCGCGGCCGGCGAAGGGGAGTCTGTCGAAGCTGTCTTCGGCCCTCTGATCGCGAAGTACCGTGCCATGGCAAACGCAAAGAAGTGATTGTCCGCCTCCTGCGGGAGGCCAAAGCGGATCTTCAATCGATCGGCGACTACATCGCGCGGAACAATCCTGCGCGCGCCGAATCGTTTCTCGCCGAACTGGAGGCCAAGGTGGAAAGCCTGGCCACCATGGCGGAGTCGTTTCCGTTCGCACGCCTCCCCAACAACCCCGACGCGCGTCGCCGCGTGCACGGTCGCTACGGGATCTACTACATCGTGGATCTCAAAGCTGCTCGTGTCGACGTCTTCCGCATCATTCACACATCCCGCGACATCACGAGGATCTTCAATGCATGACAACCAACAACCGCAGACGTGGCGGGACACTCAGTTGAAGGAGTTTGAAGATTCTTTCGCGGAGGGCGTCACCGAAGCGGAAACTGAAGAAGGCGAATCAGTCGAGGCAGTTTTCGAACCGCTCATTGCGAAGTACCTTGCCATCGCGCAGGAACTGAGCGCGGCAAGGCGCACCCCGCTTACCTGAGCGCCGCGCGTGGAGCGTCAGGAATCCCTGTCCTCAAGCGCATCACACAGCGCTTCAAGGCCCGCGCGCACGGTCTGCGCGCGCACAGCATGCCGGTCGCCGGTGAAATGCTCTTTCCACACGCGCACACGCTGACGGCCATGCATCAGCGCGAGCCACACCGTACCGACCGGCTTGTTCTCGGTGCCGCCACCCGGCCCGGCAACGCCGGTCACCGCGATCGCCCAGTCGATGGGCGCGTGCGCGACCAGCCCGCGAGCCATCTGTTCGGCCACTTCGCCGCTCACCGCGCCGTGCAGCGTGATCAGCGCCGCCGGCACGCCGAGCAGCTCCGTCTTCGCCTGGTTGGTGTAGCTCACCACGCCGCGCTCGAACCACTGGCTGGATCCCGCCAGGCTCGTGCACGCCGCCGCGATCAGCCCGCCGGTGCAGGACTCCGCGGTGCCCATGCGCTCCTTGCGCTGGATCAGCGCCAGGGCGATGCGTTCGATCAGTTCGGATTCGTCGGGAAACAGCATGGGGATCTCCTCAATGCAGCAGCGCCCTCGCGCCGGCCAACACCACGAGCGTACATGCAGCCGCCACAAGATCGTCGAACAGGATGCCGAAGCCTTGCCACACCGTCACCGGTTGGCCCGGCTCGATCTTGAACAGGGCGTCGGCCCAGCGCACCGGACCCGGCTTCGCCGCGTCGAAGAAGCGGAACACGCCGAACGCCGCCAGCTGCCACCAGAACCCCGCCGGCATGATCAGCCACAGCACGATCCAGATCGCGACGATCTCGTCCCACACGACCGAGCCCGGATCGCAGGTCTTCAGATGCCGCGCGGTGACCGTCGAGGCCCACCAGCCGATGGGGATGCTCGCGGCGATCACCACGCCCCACAGCACCGGCGTCAGCCACAGGTTGAGGATCGCGAACGCGGCCCAGCCCCACAGCGTGCCCACCGTTCCCGGCGCCTTCGGCGCCAGCCCGCTGCCGAAGCCCATCGCGATCCAGTGCGCGGGATGCCTGACCATGAAGCCGAAAGTCGGACGCACCGCGCTCATGATTTGAAGTGGTCGAAGCTCTGCAGCAAGCCCTGCAGCGGGCGACCCGCGCCGTCGACGACGCGCAGGCCGGGTTCTTCATCGATGCGGCCGACGCGGTACACCGGCGTGCCGGATTCGCGCCCCGCGTCGAGCACGCGGTCGCGCGCCTGCGCAGGCGCGGTGAAGACCAGTTCGTAGTCGTCGCCGCCGCTCAGCAGGCACAGCTGCTGGATGTCCTCGGGCATCGCGCCCAGCACGGCCGAGCGCGGCAGGTCCGCCAGCCGCAGCGTCGCACCGACGTTGGAGCGCTTCAGCACATGACCGATGTCGCCGGCCAGACCGTCCGACACGTCCGCCGCACTCGTTGCGATGCCGCGCAGCGCCCGGCCGAGCGCGACACGCGGCTCCGGCATTTCCATCCGCAGGCGGGCTTCGTCGAACTGCGTCGCGCTCAGCGACAGCGTGCCCCGGAACACCTCCAGCGCCAGCCGCGCATCGCCGAGCGTGCCGCTGACCCAGACGTCATCCCCCGGCTTCGCCCCCGAACGCAGCAGCGCCTGCCCCGACGGCACCTCACCCATCGCCGTGATGTTGATGTTGAGCGGACCCGCCGTCGTGTCGCCGCCGGCGAGCACGATGTGATGCGCGTCCGCGAGCTCGAACAGCCCCTGCGCGAAACCCGCCAGGAAGGCCTCGTCGACGCGTGGCAGCGCCAACGACAGGAAAAAGGCCTTGGGCGTCGCGCCGCAGGCCGCGAGGTCGCTGAGGTTCACCGCCAGCGACTTGTGTCCGAGCCGTCGCGGCGAGACCGTCGACAGGAAATGCCGTCCTTCGACCAGCATGTCCGCCGTCACCAGCCACTGGTGGCCCGCCGAGGGCGTCAGGACTGCGCAGTCGTCGCCGATGCCCAGCGTCACCGCGCCGCCCTCGGTCCGGCCGGCGCGCCCGGCGCGGCCGAAGAAGCGGTCGATCAGGTCGAACTCGCCGAGCGGTCGGCCGTCCCGTCGTCCACCCGTGCCGGAACATCCGGCAGATGCACCGGCGGATGCGCCGGATGCTTCAGAAGAATCACCCATGGGCGGCATTGTCGCCGCGCAGCAGGTTGGACAGCTCGACCGCGGACTTCACGTCCATCTTCTCGAAGACCCGCGCGCGATGGACCTCCACCGTGCGCACGCTGATGTTGAGCTGATCCGCGATCAGCTTGTTCGGCAGGCCTTGCACGACGAGCTGCATCACCTCGCGTTCGCGCTCGGTGAGGTCGCCGACGCGGTGGCCCAGCGCCGACTTCGCGTCACGCGCCGAGATCGCTTCGGCGCTCTGCGCCAGCGCGTGCTCGACGCGGTCCACCAGCGCGTTGTCCGAGAACGGTTTCTCGACGAAGTCGTACGCGCCCTGCTTCACCGCCGCGACCGCCGTCGGCACGTCGCCGTGACCGGTCAGGAAGATCACCGGCAGCGTCTCCAGCAGGCCGCGCTCGATGAGCCGCTCGAACAGCGCCAGGCCGCTCATCCCCGGCATCCGCACGTCCAGCAGCAGGCAGCTCGGCGCCGAGGGCCAGTCGCGGCCACTGCGCGGCAGGCCGTCCAGCATCGACTCGAAGGCCTCGGCGCTGCCGAAGCCCTCGGACAACAGCCGCCGCGAGCGCAGCAGCCAGGCCAGCGCATCGCGCACCACTTCCTCGTCGTCGACGAGGTAGACCATCGGCAGGGACTGCGGCTTCATGCGGACGACTCTCCAGATCCAATGACGGGGAACCGGTCGGCCCCGGACTTCTGCGCCGACCCAGGCGCATCCTCGCACGGCAGGCTGAACCGGAACTCCGTCCCGGTCGGCGATGCGGGCGCGACGCGGCTTTCGAAATCCATCGCGCCGCCGTGCTGCTCCACGACGGTCCGGCACAGGCTCAGGCCCAGGCCCATGCCTTCGGTGCGGGTCGTGAAGAACGGCGTGAACAGCTGGCGCGCCACTTCCGGCGGAATGCCGGGTCCGCGGTCGATCACCGCGAAGCTCAGCCAGCGCGGCTGCAGCCGCTTCACCTGGATGATCAGCGCGCGGTCGGCGAGCGGCGTCGGGCCGTCCATCGCCTGGATCGCATTGCGGGTGAGGTTCAGTAGCACCTGCTCGACCATGGTCCGGTCGCAGCGCACGCGCGGCAGGCCCGCGGCCAGATCCATCTCGATGCGCGCGCCGCTCTTGCGCGCCTGCAGCCGGATCAGCGGCAGCACCGCGTCCAGCAGCTGCTCCACGTTCACCCATTCCCGCGCCGCCTCGCGGCGTCTGACGAAGTCGTGCACGCTCTTGATCACGCGGCCGGCGCGCTCGGCCTGCTCGGCGATGCGCGTCACGGCCTGGCGCACCATCGCCGGCGTCTGCGGATCGTCGGCCTCGCGCACCATCAGGTTGATCGACGCCGTCGCGTAGCTCGCGATCGCCGCCAGCGGCTGGTTCAGTTCATGGCTGAGCAGCGAGGCCATCTCCCCCACCGTCGCCAGCCGCGCCGTGGCCTGCAGCCGGTCGGACTGCTGGCGCGAGAGTTCCTCGACCTTGCGCTGCGCGCTCAGGTCCAGCACCGCGCTCATCCAGCCGGTCTGCTGACCCTCCGCGTTCAGGAGCGGGGCCTCGTAGATCATCACCGGGAAGCGCTCGCCGGTGCTGCGCGCGAAGACCGTCTCGAAGCCCTCCCGCGGCGGCAGTCCGGCTTCCCAGCGCGCCTCGCGATCGTGGTGCCGGCGCCAGTATTCATCGGTGAACTCCGGCGGCCAGTAGGGCGGCGCATGCGGCGGACGGCCGGTGTTGACGACCTCCTCCGCCGGGTAGCCGACCATCGCGCAGAACGCCGGATTCACGTAGCTGATGTTGCCGTCCAGGTCGCGCGCGCGCAGGCCGGTGATGAGCGAGTTCTCCATCGCCTGGCGGAACGCGAGCGACTCGGCGAGCGCGTGCTCCGCCTGCGCGCGCTTGCGCGTGTCGCGCGCCAGGATGATGACCAGCGCGAAGAGCGCCATGGACAGGCCGAGCACCAGCGCCGTCGCCAGGTTCGGGATCAGCTGCGGCCGTCCGGTCGCGTTGTCGACGCGCAGTTGCAGGCTCAGCCCCGGCAGGTCGAGCAGGCGCTCCGACAGGTAGAAGCCGGTGCCGCGCGTCAGGCCGGTCCGCGCCAGGCGCGTGCCGTCGCCTTCGACGAAGGACATCTCGAAGCGCCGCGCCTGGTCCTGCGAGACCGACTCTTCCAGCAACGGCCGCAGACCCATCGTCGCGACGACGTAGGAGCGCGGCTCCCCGGCGCGCACGCGCGGCAGGCAGAGGTCGGCGACCTCCATGCCGTCGCCGCCCGGCCCCGGCACGAAGTACGAGCGCGAGAACAGCGGCGTCCCCTGCCGCAGCGCGGCGATGCAGGCGAGCTCGGTCTCGATCTGCAGCTGCTCGCGCGCCAGGATTGAGAACAGCGGCGGCGCATACGGCGAGTCGACCGCGCGACGCACCTGGCGTTCCGAGTCGCGCAGTTCGATGCGCAGCAGCACGCGCGTCTGGCGCAGTTGCGCGGCGGCGTTGCCGCGCCAGTCGTCGTCCTCGGCCCACATCAGGCCTTGCAGCCCTTGCAGGTCGCGGCCGATCAACTGCTTGGCGCGCGCGGTCACCTCGGCGGCGGCCAGGTCCGACGCCTCCTGCGCGCGCGCCGCCTCATGGCTCAAGGTCAGCGACAGCAGCAGCGACTGCGCGATCAGCAGCAGCGCGACCAGCGTCCCCCACAGCAGCGCGCGACGCCAGCGCCGGGGCCTTGCGCCAGGCGCCATCGGGGAGAAGGGAGCGGCGGGCCGCATGATGGTCGGAGCAGGCAAGCGGTGGTCGGACGGCAGGTCGGGACGAGGGGTGTGAACGTGGCGTGAAAGGCGCTTGAAAGGATCGCCCAGGCATGCCCGGGCACGCGCATCTCCCGCGCGCGGGGCAGGCAGTATGGCGCGCCGCAGGCCCGTGGCGATGCGCAGTTTCGCGTATGTGCCTGCGGCCCTGCCGACATGCAGCATACGCATAGTCCGCACTGCCGCCGTCGGGGCGGACTCCTACAATCGCCGACCCGGCCCACGACGGCGGACCGGTTTCAACCAGAAGAGTCCCCCATGTCCACGTCCGAAGAAAAACGTGCGCAGCTGCGCCAGGCCGCTCTCGAATACCACGAGTTCCCGACCCCCGGGAAGATCGCCATCGCGGCCACCAAGCAGCTGATCAACCAGCGTGACCTGGCCCTGGCGTACTCGCCGGGCGTGGCCGCCGCGTGCGAGGAGATCGTCGCCGATCCCGCCAACGCGTTCCGCTACACCTCGCGCGGCAACCTGGTCGCGGTGATCTCCAACGGCACCGCCGTGCTGGGCCTGGGCGACATCGGACCGCTGGCCTCCAAGCCGGTCATGGAAGGCAAGGGCGTCCTGTTCAAGAAGTTCGCCGGCATCGACGTCTTCGATCTCGAGATCGACGAGAAGCACAACCTCGACAAGCTGGTCGACGTGATCGCCGCGCTGGAGCCCACCTTCGGCGGCATCAACCTCGAGGACATCAAGGCGCCGGACTGCTTCTACGTCGAGCGCGAGCTGCGCAAGCGGATGAAGATCCCGGTCTTCCACGACGACCAGCACGGCACCGCCATCGTGGTCGCCGCCGGCCTGCTCAACGGCCTGAAGGTCGCCGGCAAGGACATCAAGTCGGTGAAGCTGGTGACCTCGGGCGCCGGCGCCGCCGCCCTCGCCTGCCTGAACCTGCTGGTCAAGCTGGGCCTGCCGCGCGAGAACATCTGGGTGACCGACCTGGCCGGCGTCGTCTACGAAGGCCGCACCGAGCTGATGGACCCGGACAAGGCCGTCTACGCGCAGCCCACCGAGCAGCGCAGCCTGCGCGACGTGATCGCCGGCGCGGACATCTTCCTGGGCCTGTCGGCGGGCGGCGTGCTCAAGCAGGACATGGTCGCCTCGATGGCGGCCCGGCCGATCATCTTCGCGCTGGCCAACCCGAATCCGGAGATCCAGCCGGAGGACGTCCACGCGATCCGTGGCGACGCGCTGATGGCCACGGGCCGGACGGACTATCCGAACCAGGTCAACAACGTCCTGTGCTTCCCGTACATCTTCCGCGGCGCGCTGGACTGCGGCGCCACGACGATCAACGACGAGATGGAGATCGCCGCCGTCCACGCGATCGCCGAGCTCGCGCAGGCGGAACAGAGTGAAGTCGTCGCCGCCGCCTATGCGGGCGCGAACCTGAGCTTCGGCCCCGAATACCTGATCCCCAAGCCCTTCGACCCGCGCCTGATGATGAAGATCGCTCCGGCGGTCGCGCTGGCGGCGGAAGCCTCGGGCGTCGCGCTGCGTCCGATCGCCGACATGCCGGCGTATCTGGAGAAGCTGCAGAGCTTCGTCTACGCCTCCGGCACGACGATGAAGCCGATCTTCCAGATCGCGAAGAAGGCCAAGCACAAGCGCGTGGCCTACGCCGAAGGCGAAGAGGAACGGGTGCTGCGCGCGGTGCAGATCGTCATCGACGAGGGGATCGCCCGCCCGACGCTGATCGGCCGTCCGGAGGTCATCGCGCAACGCTGCGAGCGCTTCGGTCTGCGTCTGCAGGAGGGTCGCGACTACGACGTGGTGAACACCGAGTTCGACCACCGCTATCGCGACTACTGGCAGACCTACCTCGCGATGACCGAGCGCAAGGGCGTGACCCAGCAGCTCGCCAAGATCGAGATGCGCCGCCGCCTGACGCTGATCGGCGCCATGATGCTGCACAAGGGTGAAGTCGACGGGATGCTCTGCGGCACCTGGAGCAACACCGCGATGCACCTGCAGTACATCGACCAGGTCATCGGCAAGCGCCCCGGCGTCAAGACCTTCGCCTGCATGAACGGGCTGATCCTGCCGGGACGCCAGGTCATGCTGGTCGACACCCACGTCAATTACGACCCGACCGCCGAGCAGATCGCCGAGATCACGCAGATGGCGGCCGAGGAAATGATGCGCTTCGGCCTGCGTCCGAAGGCGGCGCTGCTGTCGCACAGCAACTTCGGTTCGAGCAACTGCCCGTCCGCCGTCAAGATGCGCGACGCGCTGGCCTTGATCAAGGAACAGGCGCCCTGGCTGGAAGCCGACGGCGAGATGCACGGCGACGCCGCGCTCGACCCGCACTACCGCGAGCAGCTGGTCTCCAACAGCACGCTGACGGGCGAGGCCAACCTGCTGGTCATGCCCAACATCGACGCCGCCAACATCAGCTACAACCTGCTGAAGACGGCCGCCGGCGGCGGCATCGCGATCGGGCCGGTGCTGCTCGGCGCGGCCAAGCCGGTGCACGTGCTGACGCCGTCGGCCACGGTGCGCCGCATCGTGAACATGACGGCCCTGACCGTCGCGGACGCGAACGCAGCCCGCTGAGATCCGGGTGGATTCAGCCGCAGGAAGGCCTTTAAACCCGACCTGCGGCCCCGCCTATATAAAAAGTTTGTAGCGGCTCACCAGACAATTTCTGTGGGATGACGATCAGTCTACGTCGTGGTTGCGCCGAATGTGAGCGCACGCCAACGTTGCCGCTTTTTAGGGCATTCTGGTAGCCCCCGGCTTGAGCATTCGGGCCCGTTTCTGTACCATCTCGGTTTCAGAGTTCAGGGTTAACCCTCTCTGACCCAGCCCACGCCACCGACGATCGCAGGCTCCCTAGCGGGTTCTGTCCGGGGCCACAGGCCGGGGTTGGACATGAATTCGGAACCCCATCTAGGAGGAACGCGACAATGCTTTTGCAGACAGTCCGTCCCAACATCGTGCAGGCGATCAGAGCCTACCGGGTCGAGGACTTGATGCAGGCCGCGCAGGACGCCGGCCAACACTTCCTGTACGCCGACCTGTCTCCAGCGGAGACCAAACAGGACGTATTGGAATTGATTGCCAGCAATTTCCTGTTTCCGGCCCACTTCGGCAAGAACATGGAAGCGCTGTACGACTGCATGACCAATCTGGTCAACAAGTCGGGCACGCAACCCGGTTTCGTCGTGGTGCTGGACCAGTTGCCGGACCATGCAAAGTTCGATCGTGAGGCGCGCGAGCAGTTGCTCGACGTCTTCCGCGAGGCGGCCGATTTCTGGGCCGAGCGGAAGGTCTCATTCCGGTGCTTCTATTCTTTTCAGTAGCCCGCTCCCAAGAACAAGGTTCATGGGAGCGGGCTACCGAAGTGGCTCCAGAGGTGAAGCCGGTGCTCAAGAGCACCAAGGCGAATCCGAATCCGAACTTCGGCATGAACATGCCGATGATGTGCAGCGCCTTCGACACGTCCATGTGGCTCAGCGCCGCATGATCGTTTGAAGAACGACTGACCCTAGTGTCCGATGCAGAAGGCCTTCCGGCGACGGAAGGCCTTTTTGTTTGGCCTGTCGGATCGCGCGACGCCGGAATGGCTCAGCCCTGCACCGCCAGCGCGAGCGCGACGAACTCCGCCACCGGCACTTCCTCGGCGCGGCGCTGCAGGTTGAATTCGCCCTGGAAACCGCGGGCGTCCAGCCACTTGCCGAGCGAATGCCGCAGCAGCTTGCGGCGTTGCGAGAACGCCGACGCGACCAGCTCGCTCAGCAGCGCCTCGTCGATCCTGGCGGGCGTCGACAGCGGCACCATCCGCACGATCGCCGAGTCCACCCGCGGCGGCGGATCGAAGGCCTCCGGCGGCACGTCGAACAGCGCCTCGACGTCGTAGCGCCACTGCAGCATGACGCTCAGCCGACCGAAGTCCTTGTTGCCCGGCTTGGCGGCCATGCGGTCGACGACTTCCTTCTGCAGCATGAAGGTCTGGTCGACCACGTGGTCCACGAAACCCAGCAGGTGGAACAGGATAGGCGACGAGATGTTGTACGGCAGGTTGCCGACGACCTTCAGCTTGCGGCCGCGCTCGGCGGCCAGCGCGGCGAAGTCGACCTTCAGCACATCGGACTCGATGACCGTCACGTCGCCGCGCTTGCGCATGCGCGCGGCAAGATCGCGGTCGAGTTCGATGACGGTCAGCGGCTGGCTCGACGCCGGCAGGCGCTGCAGCAGCGGCAGCGTCATCGCGCCCAGGCCCGGGCCGATCTCGACCATCGCCTGGTCTTCGCCCGGCGCGATCGCGTCCACGATGCCGTCGATGATGGCCTTGTCGGTCAGGAAGTGCTGGCCGAAGCGCTTGCGCGCGACATGTCCCATGAACTCAGCCCCGGCCGGTCAGTCCAGCCACTCGCGGGTCTCGATGAAGGCGCGGGCGCGCATTTCCTTCATCCAGTCGTTGTAGGCATCTTCGTACTTGCGCTCACGCAGCGCGCTGCGGGCCTGCTCGCGCAGCTGCTTGGTGTCGAGCACGACGTCGCGGCGTTCGAGCACCTGGATCAGGTGGATCCCGAAACGCGAGGGCACGGGATCCGAGATGCCGTTGAGCGGCAAGGCGTCCATCGCCTGCTCGAACTCGGGCACGAAGCCGCCCGGCGAGACCCAGCCCAGGTCGCCGCCTTCCTGCGCGCTGCCGTCTTCCGAGTTGGCGCGGGCCAGCTGCTCGAAGGTGGCGCGGCGGGACTCGATCGCGCGCTTGAACTCGACCAGCCGGCGGGTGGCCTGCTCGGGGCTCAGTTGTTCGGAAGGACGCAGCAGGATGTGGCGCGCATGGGTCTGCACGACCACGTTGATCGACGCCTTGCCGGAGTTGCGCTCGATCAGCTTCAGCACATGGAAGCCCGCCTCGGAACGCAGCGGCTGCGGCCGCACCTCGCCGTCCTTCAGGTCCTTGACCGCGTCGACGAAGACGTCGGGCAGCTTGTCCGCGGCGCGCAGGCCGATCTCACCGCCCCGGTCCTTGTTGGCGTCTTCCGACACCTCGCGAGCCACCTTGGCGAAGTCCTCGCCGGCCTTGATGCGCGCGAGCGCCGATTCGGCGCGCGCCTTGCGCTCGGCCACGGCCGCCACGCTCAGGCCGTCCGGCACCGGCACCAGGATCTGCGCGATGTTCAGCTGCGCGCGGCCCTGCAACGCGGCCTGGCGCTCTTCCAGATACTTGTCGATGTCGCCGTCGGTGATGCGGATGCGCCCCTGCACCTCGCGTTCGCGGACGCGTTCGCTCAGCATCTGGTCGCGCAGGTTCTCGCGGAAACGCTTGAAGTCGATGCCCTCGGCGGCCAGACGCTGGCGCAGCTCGGGCATCGTCAGCTTGTTCTGGGTGGCGACGTTCGCGACGACACGATCCAGTTCCGGCTCGTCCACGCGCGGGCCGTTCTCACGCGCATAGGTCACGACGACGCGCTCGTCGACCAGGCTGTCCAGCGCCTGCTTGTGCAGCAGCTCGTTGGTGACGGTCTGTCCGCGCTGGCGGGCTTCCTCGCGGGCGCGCTCGGTCCGCTGGATGACTTCCGACGCGGCCACGATGTCGGTGTTGACGATCACCGCGATGTAGTCACCCGGCTTGAGCTGCCGTTGTTCGACGACAGGACGATTGGCCGCCGGCGCGGACGCCGCGGCGGCGGGCGCGGAAGCGGCGGCCGCAGGCGTTGGAGCGGGCGTCGTCTGCGCCGAGGAAGCCGACCCGGCCAGGACGGCGGTCAGGGACAGGAGAGTGGCCGCCACCGGCTTGAGATGTCGCATCGAACGCAGTTCAGTCATAAGTGCCAAAGGCCGAGCGCTCGGAGCTCAGCGAACGGTAACCGGGGATATTGTCTCTCAACACTTTCAGCGCATTGGAGCCCAGCGGCGACAGGCCGACCAGTTCCAATTGGAGGATCAGTCGGGTGTTGGTTTCCGCGCGGCCGGTGGCCTGGCGTTCCGCGCCGACGCGCAGGATCCAGCAGCCCGAGTCGTACTCGGCGCCGATCACGGAATCGGTCAGACGCTTGTCGCGCATGCTGTACTGCAGGCGGCCCGCGCCATACCAGGCCCCCGCGCAGCCCGGTCCTCCGGACACCGACTTGCGGTCCGGTCCGAACAGCGGCCATTGCCAGGCCAGCTCGATCTGCTCGCTCTGCCCGCGGGCGAGGCGATACGACGCACTGACAGTCCGGAACGGACCCGGCGAATAACGCAGCCGCAGCACGGTCCGCTCGACCTTGCCGTCGGCGGAGTTCAGCTGCAGCGTGCTGTCCGTCCACCAGGCCTGGTTCAAGTGGGCCGAGGCCAGCAGCACCACGTCGGACAGGCGGTGCGTCTGCGGCGTGCCGTCGGGGGTGATCTGCTGGTTGCGGAACAGGTAGCGCTGGACCATGCCCAGGCGCAGCTGCTCCTCGCCGCGTTCGTCCTCGATCCAGCGCGTGGTCGCGCCGAAAGCCAGCATGTTGGCGTCGTTGACGCGGTCGACGCCGGAGAACTGGTTCTCCGCGAAGACCGAGTCGAAGTTGTAGTCCCGCGGCGCCGCGTCGAAGTTGGGCATCGCGCTCTGGTCGCGGTACGGCGTGTTGACGTACAGGAATCGCGGCTCCAGCGTCTGGCGCATCGCCTGCCCGAAGAGCGAGGTGTTGCGCTCCAGGATCCACCCGTGGTCGACGCTGAAGGTCGGGATCGTGCGGCCGATCGAACGTCGGCCGGTCACGTCGATCGCCTGGTCGAGGTTGTAGCTCGCTGCGTTGACCGACAGCTTGGGGATCAGCCACCACGCCGCGCCGCTGAAGGGCAGGCTGACGTGGCCGAGCAGGTGCAACCGTTCGCCGGTCTGCGTCTGCGAGCCCAGCGCGCCGCCGGGCAGGTCGAAGCGGTTGTACTCGACCTCCAGGCCGCCTTCGAGCCGCGCGCGGCGGCCGGTCGGCAGGTAGCCGGCCAGCACCGATTCGTCGGCGCCGGTCTGGAGGCGCACGCCGATCTGCGGCGACCGCTGGTACGGCGAGGCGAACCTGTCCTCGACCTGCGCGACCTGCAGCGGCTGCCACTTCTGGACCCGCGCATAGGTCTGCATCTCGCCCCAGTTGAAGCTGAAGTCGCGCTGCGTGCGCAGGTCCGTCGACAGCAGGCGCGGCGTCTGCGACAGCATGCGGCTGCGCAGGTCCTTCCAGTAGTCGTCGTCCGAGACGCGCTCGGTGTGGACGTTGTAGGTCCAGTTGGGCAGCACGTCGCCGTCGGCGTTCAGGCGCAGGTCCCAGCGCGAGATGCCGGTGACGCGGTCGTGCGGCAGCAGCGCGTAGTCGATCTGGCCGCGATGGCCCGGCTCCAGGTAGCGGAACTGGGAGTCCACGCCGGGACCGCGTCGCGTCATCACGAAGGGCGTGATCGTCGCGTCGCGGTTGGGCGCGATGCTCCAGTAGAAGGGCTGGCTGTACTCGACGCCGCTGCGGTTGTCGATGTTGACGTTGGGCGGCAGCAGACCCGACTTCGGCTGGTCGCCGAGCGGGAAGCTCAGCGACGGCGCCGCCAGGATGGGCACGCCGAGGAAGCGCACCACGGCATCCTTGGCCACGCCCTCGCCGGCATCGAAGTCCAGGTTCAGGCTGCTGGTGACCAGCTCCCAGTCGCGCTTGCCCTTGCCCGCCTCCGCAGCGTCCTTCTCGCCCTTCTCCGACACCGGGCAGGTCGAGTAGGTCGCCTCGTCGGCGCGCATGCGCTGGTCGCCGAGGAAGTGGATCGCCCTGGCGCTGCCGCTGCCGCCTGTGGCGGCGAAGAAGTAGGTCGGGCTGTCGAGCTTGCCTTCGAACTTGTCGACGAAGAGCTCCAGCTTGGGCCCGCGCAGCACGGCGCCGTTCTGGCTGAGCTCGACGTCGCCGTCCGCGACGGCCAGGTCCTGCGGATAGTCGTAGCGCAGGGTCTTCGACTTCAGCAGCATGCCGCCGTAGCGCAACTGGACATCCCCCTCGGCCGTGGACGTCTGGTCCATGTCGCTGGTGATGCGGTCGGCGCTCAGCGCCAGCGCGGGACGGGCATCCTTGCGCTTGGTCTGATGGAGCTGCTTGATCGACTTGAGGATCAGCGGCTGACCGGCGGACTCCTGCGCTTGCGCGGAGAAGGCGGCGAGTCCAGGCAAGGCGACCGCAAGGGCGGCGGCCAGCGAGATCGGACGGGGACGGGAAACCGGTGGGCGCATCAGGCGGGCAGCGTCTTGCAGAGGTCAGGCGGCCGCGCGTCGATCGCGCCGCGCTGCCCGGGGGTTTGTAGAATCATTATCCACGAGGCTCGCACGCCGGCAGGACCGCCGGCGCGCCTTGTCACCGACCCCGGGGCCGCTCACGCAGCGGCCCTTCTGCTTCCCCCGCCGATGACCCCTTCCGACCCGCACGTCCCGCACGCATCGCCCCCGCTCTGGCCCGATGCCGGCCGCGCCGCCAGCTTCCATCGATGGGTGGCGCCGCTCGTGGCGACGCACGGGCTGCGCGAGGAGACGCTCGTCGCGGCCAGCAGCGATGCGGGCTTCCGCCGCTATCTGCGCATCACCGCGGCGGACGGCGGCACGCTGATCGTCATGGACGACCCGGCGTCGCCCAATCAGGTGGCGAGCTTCGTCAAGGTCGGCGCGCTGATGGCGGAGCGCGGCCTGCATGTGCCGCGGATGCTGGCGCACGATGCCGGGCTCGGCTTCGCGCTGATGGAAGACCTCGGCACCGCGTCCTACCTGGAGGCGCTGCTCGCCGCGCAGCGCGCGGGCGACACGGAGGCGCCCCGCGTGCTGATGCGCGACGCCACCGCCGCGCTGCTGCGCTGGCAGACCAGCGAGGCGGCGCGCGCCGATGGCGCGCTCCCTCTGTTCGACGAGGCCTTCGTGCGCCGCGAGCTGCAGATCTTCGTCGACTGGTGCGTCCAGGCCCACCATGGCAAGACCTGGAACGACAAGCAGCGCGGCTACTGGGACAGGACCGTGGCGCAGCTGTCGGCCAACGTCATGGCGCAACCGCGCGTGCCGATGCATCGCGACTACATGCCGCGCAACCTGATGGTGTGCCCGGCGGGCAGCACCGGCGCCACCGTCGCCACCGGCAACGATGCCGCCCATGCCACGGCCTTCGCCACGCCCGGCATCCTCGACTTCCAGGATGCGGTGATGGGCCCCGTCACCTACGACATCGCCTCGCTGATGCGCGACGCGTTCATCTCCTGGGAAGAGTCCGAAGAACTCGACTGGGCGGTGCGCTACTGGGAAGGCGCGAAGCGCGCCGGCCTGTTCGGACTGGACCCGAACGGGGAAGACCCGCACGAGATGGCGCTGGACTTCGGCCTGTTCTGGCGCCGCCTCGAATGGACGGTGCTGCAGCGGCAGCTCAAGATCATGGGCATCTTCTGCCGGCTCAAGCACCGCGACGGCAAGCCGCATTACGCGGAGGACCTGCCGCGCTTCTACGCCTATGTCGTGAAGACGGCGACGCGCTACATCGAGCTGTCGCCGCTGCTGCGTCTCATCGAAGATCTGCAACCGCAGTACACGCAGGTCGGCTTCAGCCTCCGCTGAGCGAGCCCGGCGCGGTCAATCCCCGGCCGCGGCGGCCTTGGCTGCCTGGGCGGCCAGGAACTCCTGCGCGGCCCGGTATGACGGGCATCCGGCGGCGGTGAGCCACGGGTCCTCGTCCTTCCCGCCGAAGATCTCGACGAGGAAGTCCATGAACGCGCGGGTGCGCGCCGGGACGAACTTGCGCGTCGGCATCGCGGCCCACAGCGCATAGCTGTAGATGCGCCACTGCGGCAGCACGCGCTCCAGCGCCCCTTCCATCAGCGCATCGCCGACGACGAAGGACGGCAGCCCCGCCACGCCCAGCCCGTGCAGCGCGCAGGCGTACTTGGTGTCGACCGAGGACGTCGTCATCACGGGCCGACTCGGGATCGCGAAGAAGCTCTCGGTGGTGAGGCCGTCGACCCCGCAGCGCTCGAAGGTCACGCCGCGGGTCAGCTCGTGGATGGGCGGCAGCATGACGTCGTGCTGCTTGAGGTCGGACGGATGCTGCGGCTTGCCGCGCCGGCCGAGGTACTCGGGCGAGGCGCACAGGATGACCTCGGTGCGCGCCAGCTTGCGGGCGATGAAGTCGCCCTGCAGCGGGCTGCGCGTGGAGATGACGGTGATGTCGAAGCTCTCGTCGAGCGTGTCCACCGGGCCCGGCGCAACCAGTTCGACGCTGACCAGCGGATACAGGGCATGGAAGCGCGCCATGTGCCGCGCGAGCTGATGGATCGCGATCGCCGGGGGAATGAGGACTCGCAGCGTGCCGCGCGGCTCGTTGGTCGCCGCGGAGGCGAGCGCCTCCGCCTCCTCGATGTCGCTGAGGATGCGGCGGCAGCGTTCCAGGTAGCCCTCGCCGACGTCGGTCAGCGACAGCCGCCGCGTCGTGCGGTTGAGCAGCCGCGCGCCGAGGTGTTCCTCGAGATCCGCCACCAGCCGCGTGACCACGGCGGGTGCCAGGTCCATCGCGCGCGCGGCGCCGGCGAGGCTGCCCTCGTCGATCACGCGGGTGAAGACCCGCATCGCCTTGACCTGATCCATCCCGTCTCCTCCGGACGGACGCCGCGTCGCCGCGGGCCGCCTCTGCTGTGCGTCGATCAGCGGACCTTGGCGACCGACAGGGCGCCGACCGGGTCCGCAGCGGTCAAGGATGCGCGGCGATCACCTGCGCCACCGCGGCAGTCAGGCGCTTGCCATAAGGCACGTGCAGGAACTCGTTGGGACCGTGGGCGTTGCTCTTGGGACCCAGCACGCCGCAGACCATCATCTGCGCGGCCGGAAAGCCCTTCTGCAGCATGCTCATCAGCGGGATGGTGCCGCCCTGGCCGATGTAGCCCACCGGCTGGCCGAAGTGGGCCTGGCTGGCGTCGTCCAGCACCTGGCTCAGCCACGGCGACAGCTCCGGCGTGTTCCAGCCGGTGGCGCCGTAGGCGCCGGCGCGGCCGTCCGGCACGAAGCTGACCTTGGCGTTGTACGGCGCGTTGTCCTCGAGCAGCGTCTTCAGCTTCAGCGCGGCCTCGTTGCCGTCGATCAGCGGCGGCAGGCGCAGCGACAGCTTGAAGGCCGTGTACGGGCGCAGCACGTTGCCGGCACTCTTCATCTCGGGGAAGCCGTCCACGCCGGTCACCGACAGCGTCGGCCGCCAGGTGCGGTTGAGCAGCACCTCGACCGGGTCGGAAGTCACCGGCAGCACCGGGCCGCCGTCCGCGCCGCAGGCCCAGGGCAGGCGCTTGTAGACCTCTTCCTTGAGGATCGCGGCGGTCGCCTGCGCCTGCTCGAAGCGCACGCCGGGGATGTCGCAATGGAAGGATTCAGGCAGCAGGCGTCCGGTCTTGGAATCCTCCAGCCGGTCCAGGACCTGGCGCAGGATGCGGAACGAGGACGGCACCACGCCCGACGCGTCGCCGGAGTGGATGCCTTCGGTCAGCACCTCGACCTTGAGCACGCCCGAGACCATGCCGCGCAGCGAGGTCGTCATCCACAGGCGGTCGTAGTCGCCGGCGCCGGAGTCCAGGCACACCACCAGCGACACGTTGCCCAGGCGCGGCCGGAGCAGGTCGATGTAGGCGGGCAGGTCGTAGGAGCCGGATTCCTCGCAGGCCTCGATCAGGCCGACGCAGCGCGGGCGCGGGATGCCCTGCTGGTCCAGCGCCAGCAGCGCGGTGATCGAGGCGTAGATCGCATAACCGTCGTCGGCGCCGCCGCGGCCGTAGAGCTTGCCGTCCTCGTACTTCGGCGTCCACGGGCCGAGGTCGGCGCGCCAGCCGTTGAACTCGGGCTGCTTGTCCAGATGGCCGTAGAGGACGACGGTGTCGGCGCTGTCGGCCTTGGTCGACGGCAGCTCGAAGAAGATGACCGGCGTGCGGCCGTCCTGGCGGATGACCTCCAGCTTCAGGCCGGGGATCTTCTTGCCCTCCACCCACTGGGCGGCGTCGCGGACGACGCGCTCGATGTAGCCGTTGGCCTCCCAGTCGGCGTCGAACATCGGGCTCTTGGCGGGGATGGCGATGTAGTCGGTCAGCGCGGGGACGATCTCCTCGTCCCAGACCTTCTCGGCGAAGGCGCCCAGGGCGCTGAGGTCATCGGTCTGCAGCGGCAACGACGGATCACGTGCGTTCATGCGGGTCTCCTGCGGGGTCGGTACCGTGGATTCTAGGAGCGTGTGCCCAGCCAGGCGCGCAGCCGGGCGAAGACCTGTTCGCGCTCAGGTTCGTTGAAGATCTCGTGCGACAGGCCCGGGAAGGGCACGGCCTGCACTGCGCCGCCCGCGGCGGCCGCCGCGGCGAAGGCGGCGCTGCCGGCGGGCGCGACGCAGCGGTCCGCGCCCGCCCACATCAGCAGCGTCGGCGTGGTCCAGCGCGGCACCAGCGGCAGCGTCTCCGGGCCGAAGCTGGCGATCATCTTCGCCAGCGTCGGGGTGATGCGGTTGTGGACCAGCGGGTCGTCCTTGTAGGCCTGGACCACGTCGGGGCTGCGCGAGACCCAGGAAGGATTCAGCCCGTTGCCGACGGCCAGGTGCGGCGCCAGCGGCAGCGTGGCTGCGAGCAGTCCGCGTTGCACGGCGGAGAGCCCCGCGTCCAGCGCCGGGGAGCTGAGCACGAGCCCGTCGACCGGCCGCGACCAGGGCGCGTTCTCCAGCGCGCCGGCGACGAAGCGGGCGGCGACGGCGCCGCCCATCGAATGACCGAGCAGGATCAGCCGCCCACGCCCCTTGCGGTCGTCGGCGCGCAGGCAGTCGATGGTGGCGGCGAGGTCGAGCAGCAGGCTGTCGTGCTTCGGGATGTCGCCGCGCGGGCCGCCCGAGGCGCCATGGCCGCGCTGGTCGAAGCCGGCCACATGCCAGCCCCAGTCGTTGAGGCGCTGTGCGACGGCCTCGTAGCGGCCGATGTGCTCGCCCAGGCCGTGGACGATCAGCACGGTGCCGCGGGTGGGCAGCGACAGGTCGGCGCCCCATTCCCGCCAGTGCAGCGGAAGGCCGTCATGGCCGGTGAGAGTCTTCATGGGGCCGGAGTGTAGGATCGACCGGGAGGTCCACCTGTTGTGGACGACCCCCACGTTTCGACCCCACGTTTCGACCTTACGTTTCGAAGACGATGACGCCCGCCCTGCTCGAGTCCTTCCCGCCCTTCAACCCGGAGGTCCGGCTCCAGCCGCCGGCGATCGAGCGCTGGCGGCGGGGCACGGGGACCGATGTCGAGTTCGTCCACGTGCTGGATTCGGGACGACCGGGACCGACGGCGATGGTGGTCGCGCTGACCCATGGCAATGAGTTGTGCGGCGCGATCGCGCTGGACACGCTGCTGCGCCAGGACGTGAAGCCCTTGCGCGGCCGGCTGGTGCTGGTCTTCGCCAACGTCGAGGCCTTCGGACGTTTCAATGCGGTGGAGCCGTTCTCGTCGCGCTGCGTCGACGAGGACATGAACCGCGTCTGGGACGACGCCGTGCTGCGCGGCGCGCGCCACTCGGCGGAACTGCGGCGGGCGCGCGAGCTGGCGCCTTTCGTCGACGCGGCGGACGTGCTGCTGGACCTGCATTCGATGCAGGAGGCGGGCGCCCCGGCGCTGACGATCTGCGGCATGACGGACAAGAGCGTGCCGCTGGCGCGGGCGCTGGGTCAGCCGGAAACGCTGCTGGTGGACACCGGTCATGCGGCGGGCCTGCGGCTGATCGACCGCGGCGGCTTCGCCGATCCCGGGAGCGATCGCCAGGCCGTGCTGGTCGAATGCGGCTCGCACTGGGAGCCGGCGAGCGCAGAGATGGCGCTCGACGTGACGCTGCGTTTCCTGCGCCATCTGGCGATGGTCGACGCGGACTGGGCGGACGCCCAACTGCGCGTGCCGGCGCCGGAGCGTCAGCGGCTGGTGCGCGTCGGCGAAGGCGTGACGGCGGTGACGCCGGAGTTCCGCTTCCTGGTGCCGACGCACCACCTGAAGGTGGTCCCCAAGGCCGGCACGCCGCTGGCCGAGGACGGCGGCCGTCTGTGGCTCACGCCGCACGACGAGTGCGTCCTGATCATGCCCTCGCGCCGCGCCGGGATGGCGGGACAGACGATGGTGAGGCTGGGGCGCTACGAAAGCTGACGTTCCTGCTAGCGGATGCAAATCCCAGTCATAGACACGTGACGCGCTGACGACGACGCTTGCCGCTTCTGTTTTTCGGGAGCGTCGCGTGATCGATCTCGATGATGTTTTTCCGCTGCGGTCGACGCAGCTTTCTGCTGCGTTTGAAGCAGCGCCCAAACGTCTGCTCTCGGCGAGCGTCAGGGTCGACTATGGTCGATCGCTGCCCCTTGAAGATCCGAGGTACGTGCAGACCGCGCGAGCGCGCGGCGAACTGTTCGAGCGGCATTTCCAGCTCGCGTTGGGTTTCGACGCCGAAGACCCCAGTCCGTTGGATATCAATCCGGATGGTCAGCATCTTCTGCTTTTCGGCCACGTCGGATGTGGCAAGAGTACCGAGCTGCGCCACCTTTCGGAGACCCTCCATCACCCGCAGCGCTATTGGGTCGTGCACGTGGACCTGCAGGCGCTGATCGACACCAACATGAAGCTCTTCGAATCCGATGGCACCACGCGCCGCGTCGAGGCATTCGACGCGCTGCGCGAAGTGGTGTTGAAGCGCTGTCACCACAGTCTCTTCGCGGATCTGGCCGCATTGGATCGACTGATCGCCTTTTCAGGCGGACATCTGCGCGATCTGCTCCGTCTGATCGACTTCGCCTGCACGCGTGCCACCGGCCCGAAGATCGATCGCGCGGCGGTGGATGCCGCCATCACGGAAGTCGGCATCGACTATCGGGACGGCCTCACGGAGGAGCACTACCTGATGCTCGTCAAGGCCGATCGCAGGAGCAGGAATCTGGGCACCAACGAGATGTTGGCCGAACTGGTCGAGAACGGCGCGCTGCTGGAATACAACGCCGGCTCCTGGCGCCAGACCCACCCCGTCGTTCAGACCCTGGCGGGGTATGCCTACGCCGCCGAGTTGCTGGATGCTCAAGCAAAGACTGCGGAGGCGGCATGAATGCGATCCTGCCGGCCTCCTGCTCTGAGGAGTTCAAACGGCTCATGCTGTACCTGGAGATCAAACACGATCGGTGGGGCCTGTTCCTCATGCTGTATCGCCATGCATCGGAGCGCGCGGCCGTTGTCCAGATGCTGGAATCTGCACAGCCGGGGCTCCGCAGCATCGAGGCGTCCTCGCGGCATGCCCGGTGGATGGACCTTGAAAACGACCTGGCGGCACTGTCCGTCGGCGCATCGGCGATTCAGGTCATGGGGCTGGAGCGATGGCTCGACGTGGACGACGACGAGACTCCGAGGAAGCTCGGTCACATGAACATGCGCCGCGATCAATTTGCGGCACGCGTGCCGTGTCCGATTCTGCTCTGGCTCACGCCAAAGGCTTTGCGCATGCTGGTCGGCGAAGCGAAGGACCTCTGGTCCTGGCGGACGGGCCACTTCAGATTCCTCCACCCGGAAGCGCCAACACTGTCAATGACGCATCGCAGCAAGGATCTAGGCCGTCACCTTCATCGCGACGTCGACATCCGCAGCGAAGAGCTCAAGCGACTGCGTCTTGAGGAGCGGTGCATGGCGCTGCATGAGCTTGCCGCCTGCAGTCCGACGGACACGCTCGATTGGGGTCAGTTCGTGCTGACAGACATGATCCGACATGCGACATCCCTGGGGGACTGGGAAGACGCCGACGATCTGCTGTTGCTGGAAATGATCCCCCGTGCCAGGGCGGCCGGCGACCAGATCGGATTGGCCGACGCGCATGGCCTGCTCGCGGAGCTGCGCACCGCGCAGGAGCAATTCGAGGCCGCGGTCATGGCGCGCGACAAGCAGGTGCGCTTGCTTCGCAGGATTCAAGCCGAGAACGCCCATGAGCGGGCGCTTTCCGCTTTGGCCAGCGCTCACCGCGCACGCGGCGACATCAGGAACGCGCGCCGGATATGGGAGCGCGGGTTCCTGCCGACCTACGTGGCCCGTGGCACGCGCAAATGGCAAGCCTTCACGAAGGCGGAGATTGTTCGCTGCCTGCTCAGCACCGAGCAGCCGAGTGACAACGACCTCAAGAACGCCGAAGAAGTTCTCCGCGATGAAGTCCTGCCGACTCTGCCCGACCTCGCCGGCGAGCGAGCCACGGCCATCACGCTCGACCTGTTGGCTGACGTGCTGGAACGGCAAGGCGAGCTGGACGATGCGCTCCGGATACGTCGCCGCGACGTGATTCCTCTGCTGGCGGTGTCCAAGGACATCCGACTCATCGCCTGGGTGGTGTGCAAGGTCGCTGATGGGTTCGCGCAGCAAGGTCGGTTCGAAGATGCGATCGCGCTGCGCGCCGACGAGGCGATTCCCGTGTTCCAGTACCTCGGCGACAAGCCGGCGCTGGCGGTCGTCGAAGCGGATCAGGCCATCGACCGGACCGCGCTGGCCGACATGAACGCCGCACTCGCCGCGATGCGTGGCGAGTGCGGCGAATCGACGCTCAATCCCGATCGAACTTGAACACCGCCATGCTCGCCATCAGGTTCGGCATCACGCGGACCTGGCGGCTCTCCTGCACGCCGAAGCTGTCCAGCACCCGCAGCCCGCACTTGCGCGCCAGGATCTGGAAGTCGGCGTAGGTGCCGACGCGGATGTTGGGCGTGTCGTACCACTGGTAGGGCAGCACCCGCGTCACCGGCATGCGGCCCGCGAGGATCTGCAGCCGGTTCGGCCAGTGCGCGAAGTTGGGGAAGCTGACGACGCCCATCCGACCCACGCGCGCGGTCTCGCGCAGCATGGCCTCGGTGTTGCGCAGGTTCTGCAGCGTCTCCAGCTGCAGCACGACGTCGAAGCTCTGGTCCTCGAAGATCGCCAGGCCCTCTTCCAGGTTGAGCTGGATCACGTTCACGCCGCGCTGCGCGCAGGCGAGCACGTTCGCATCGTCGAGCTCGACACCGTAACCGGTGCAGCCCTTCGTCGCCTGCAGATGCGCCAGCAGCTCGCCGGTGCCGCAGCCCAGATCGAGCACGCGCGAGCCGGCCGGGACCAGCTCCGCGATCATGTCCATCACCGCGCGATCGCTCATACCGACACCCCCGCCAGGCGATGCGACACGGGCGCGCCGGCGGCCCCCGGCAAGGACTTCTCATGCTCCTTGGCGATGCGGTCGAAGTACGCGCGCAGCACGCCGTGATAGCGCGGATCCTCGAGCAGGAACGCATCGTGGCCGTGCGGCGCGTCGATCTCCGCGTAGGACACGTCGCGCCTGTTGTCGAGCAGCGCCTTGACGATCTCGCGCGAACGCGCCGGCGAGAAGCGCCAGTCGGTCGTGAAACTCACGACCAGGAACTTGCACAGCGCCGTGGCGAAGGTGCGGCTCAGGTCGCCGCCGTGCTCGCGCGCCGGGTCGAAGTAGTCCAGCGCCCGCGTGATGAGCAGGTAGGTGTTGGCGTCGAAATACTCGCTGAACTTGTCGCCCTGGTAGCGCAGGTAGCTCTCGATCTGGAACTCGATGTCCGAGGTCGAATACCCCAGCTCCGCCGAACGCATCTGGCGGCCGAACTTCTCCTCCATCACGTCGTCGCTCAGGTAGGTGATGTGGCCGATCATCCGTGCCACCCGCAGCCCCCGGCGGGGCACCACGCCGTGCTCGTAGAAGAAGCCGTCGTGGAACTCGGGGTCGGTGATGATGGCCCGTCGGGCGACCTCGTTGAACGCGATGTTCTGCGCCGACAGGTTGGGCGCCGTCGCCACCGCGATGCAGTGGCGCATGCGCTCCGGATACCGCAGCGACCAGTCCAGCGCCTGCATCCCGCCCAGCGAGCCGCCCAGCACCGCCGCCAGCTTCTGGATGCCGAACCGGTCCAGCACGCGCGCCTGCGCATCGACCCAGTCCTGCACGGTGACGACGGGGAAGTCCTTGCCGTACACGCGGCCCGTCTCCGGGTTCAGATGCATCGGCCCCGTCGAGCCGAAGCACGAGCCCAGGTTGTTGATGCCGATGACGAAGAAGCGGTCCGTGTCCAGCGGCTTGCCGGGACCGATGAGGTTGTCCCACCAGCCCTCGCTCTTCTCGACGTCGGCATGCGTGCCGGCCACGTGGTGGCTGGCATTGAGCGCATGGCACACGAGGACCGCGTTGGACTTGTCCTCGTTGAGCCGGCCGTAGGTCTCGACCATCAACTCGTACCCGACGATGCGGGCGCCGCTGCGCAAGATCAGCGGCTCATCGAACAACAGCCGCTGCGGTGTGACGTCACCGACAGATCCCATGGAACACCCCAAAAAACAAAACCCGGCGCCGCTGCTTGAAGCGGAACACCGGGTCTCGATCCGTGGATCGGGTGTCCCTCTTTAGCTGCATTTCTTGGGCGCCCGCAAGCCGGACAAATCGGCGCCATCGGGGGAAGTATAGCTACGGCGCGGTACAGAGGCAGTGCACGATCGCGCGCACCGGCGGCTTCGATCCCGCCGGACCGGCCTCGGCCTGCTCGGCCAGCCAGGTGATGTCGACCTGCGCCTCGCGCAGCGGTGCCGGCACCGCCGGAATGCCGCCCAGCGCGTGCATGACCATGCCGCGCAACGACGGCGCCGCCGCGTCGCCCATGCTCGTCAGCAGACGGTCGAAGGCGCTGCGGTCAGGCTCGACGTAACGCACCGTCGGCTCGTCGCCGAGCTTGGCGCGCTTGGCCGCGCTGGCGATCGCGTCGGACAGCAGGCCGGTTCTGTCGACCAGTCCGCGCTCCAGCGCCTGCGAGCCGGTCCACACGCGGCCCTGGCCGACGGCGTCGATCTGCTGCGAGGACTTCTTGCGCGCCTGCGCCGCCTTGCCGGTGAAGTCCGCGTAGATGTGCTCGATCGAGGACTGCACCACCTGCGCCATGCGCGGATCCAGCGGACGGCGCGGGTCATAGCCGTTGGCCAGCCAGGTCGTCGTGTAGCCGCCGGTGTGGATCGACAGCTTGTCCAGCAGCTTCTCGCCGGTGGGCAGCATGCCGAACACGCCGATCGAGCCCGTGATCGTCGATGCGTCGGCGATCACCTCGTCCGCCGACATCGAGATCCAGTACCCGCCCGACGCCGCCACGCCGCCCATGGACACGACGACCGGCTTGCCGACCGCGCGCGTGAGTTCCAGCTCGCGACGCACCAGCTCGGAAGCGAACGCGCTGCCGCCCGGCGAGTTCACGCGCAGCACGACGGCCTTGACCTTGTCGTCCTCGCGCGCCTGGCGGATCAGCTTGGACATCGACTCGCCGCCGATCTTGCCCGGACCGGCGCTGCCGTCGACGATCTCGCCTTCGGCCACGATCACGCCGACCTGCCCCTCGGGCTTGGGCAGCTTGGGCGGCAGTTGCGCGACATAGGCGCCCAGGTTGATCTGGCGCAGGCGCTTCTCGTCCTTGGCGCCGCGCTTCTCGAGCAGCGCCTCGACCTCGTCCTCGGTCTTCAGGCCGTCGACCAGCTTCTCGGCCAGCGTCAGCTTGGCGGGATCGCCACCGGCGGCCTTCAGCCGTTGCGGCAGCTCGTCGATCGCGCGCTGCACCGACCCCTTCGGCAGCTTGCGGGCCGTCTCGATCGCGGTCTGGTACCGCGCCCACAGCTCGTCGTACAGATAGCCTTCCGCCTCCAGCGTCGCGGGCGACGGACCGTTGGCGAAGTAGGGCTCGACCGCGTTCTTGTAGGTGCCGACACGCAGCACGTTGGGCGTGATGCCCACGCGGTCCAGCGCGTCCTTGTAGTAGTTGCGGTAGCGGCCGTAGCCCTCGATCATCACGCCGCCCATCGGGTGGATGTAGACCTCGGTGGCCTGCGCGGCCAGGTAGTACGCGCGCTGGTCGAAGGCCAGCCCGGCGGCCACCACCGGCTTCTTGCTCGCCTTGAAGCGGGTCAGCGCGGCTTCGATCTCATGCAGCGCGGCCGGCGTGGCGCCGCCGAACTGGTCCAGGTTCAGCACGACCTGCACGATGTGGTCGTCCTTGGCCGCGGCGTCCAGCGCCCGCAGGATGTCGCGCAAGCGGGTCTGCGCGCGGGCCTCGCCCTTGATCTGCGCGATCGCCTGGTCGCGCGGCGAGCCGGAGAACTGCTCGACGACATCGCCGCGGATGTCGAGCACGAGCGTCGTCTTGTCCTGCAGCGGCTTGCCGCCGTGCACCGCGGCCCAGATCAGGGCGATCAGGATCACCCAGAACAGCAGCGTGAACACCACGCGCCGCGTGCCGTTCAGGAACCACCACACGCCACCGAAAAAGCGCCCGACCGGCGCCAACGCTCGCTTCACACCCATCCAATCCTCCCGGGATCCGTCAAAGGAATGTCCAGACCGGCTCGGATGTCGAGCCGGTATCGGGCGATTGTGGGCCCGTTCGAGCGGTCCGGCGGGAAGTCAGTGGCGCGCCCGCCCATCGGAGGGAGGCCCGTGGGGTGGCATGGCCTGGCCCCGGCCGGGCCGGATCAGTCAGGTCAGGCGTTCGCGGGCGGCACCGTGTCCTGGAAGCTCTGACGGGTCATGAGCTTGTCGAAGTGCTTGGCCAGGTTGGGGTGCGCCGCGCGCCAGTCGATCTGGGCAAAGCGGAAGTCCAGGTAGCCCAGCGCGCAGCCCAGGGCGATGTCGGCCAGCGTGAAGTGGTTGCCCGAGCACCAGTTCTTCTCGCCCAGCCCGTTGGCCATCGCCTGCAGCGAGGCCAGGACCTTGTTCATCTGACGCTCCACCCAGGCCTCGCTGCGCTCGCCCGGCGCGCGGCCGGACCAGGTGTGCTCCAGGCGCGCCGCGACGCAGGCGTCGATCAGGCCGTCGGCCAGCGCCTCCCAGGTGCGCACCTCGCAACGCTCGCGACCCCGCTCCGGGATCATGCGGCCCACCGGCGACAGCGTGTCGACGTACTCCACGATGACGCGCGAATCGAACACCGCGCCCGTGATCGAGTCCTGACCCTCCATGACCAGGCACGGCACCTTGCCGAGCGGATTGATCTTGAGGATGTTGTCGCTGCCCCAGACGTCTTCCAGCTCGAACTGGTAGTCGAGCTTCTTTTCCGCCATGACGACGCGGACCTTGCGGACGTAGGGGCTGGTGAGGGATCCGATGAGCTTCATGGTGTCGGGGGATTCTAGCGAGTCGACTCCCGGGACTGACTCCCGGACGCGACAGTGGCGCCGCCCTCATTTGGGTGTATTGCCGTCCCCTGCGCCGGTGACGCACACTCCCGCCCGCCCCGCCTGGATGCGGGGTCGCGGCCGAGGGGGCCGACGGGGACGCACAGGCAATCAGTGCGCCCACAGCACAGATCGGCTCCTTGAGAGCGACAACCACAACGACAGCGTCAGAGAGAGGGAATCATGCGACAGCACGAGGAGGAAGCGGCGACCGGCGGTTTGACCGGGTGGCCGCTGTCGGAGTACCGCAAGCGCAAGTTGGAGATCCGGTTCACCGGGTCGGGCAGCGAATACTTCCGGATCTGGATCGTCAACCTGCTGTTGACGATCGTCACGGCCAGCCTGTACTGGCCGTTCGCGAAGGCGCGGCGCATCCGCTACTTCTACGCCAACACGGTGATCGACGGCCATGCGCTCACCTTCCACGGCGATCCGTGGAAGATGTTCCGCGGCCATGTGCTGCTGCTGGTGCTGATGGGCACGTACTCGGCGGCGGGCCACTTCTCGCCGATGGCGGGCCTGGTGGCCTTCGTCGTGATGGCCGCGATCTGGCCGGCGCTGTGGCGCGCGGGCATGCAGTTCCGGCTGGGCAATACCGGCTGGCGCGGCCTGCGCTTCGGCTTCGTCGGCACGCTCCAGGGCGCCTACGCCCCGGCGCTGCCGGTCTGGATCCTCTCCGGCGTGGTGCTGGCGGCCCAGGCGATCGGCGGCCCGGCCGGGCTGCTGCTCCACGGCAAGCCGCGCTTCGGGCCGGTCGAGGTCCTGGTGCTGCTGGCCGTCCTCGGCATGGCGCTGGTGATGCCGTGGATCGTCGCGGCGGCCAAGCGTTACCAGCACAACGGCTACCGCATCGCCGCGCAGCAGGGCGAGTTGAGCCTGGGCGCCGGCAGCGTGTACTGGCTGTGCCTCAAAGGCGCCGGCATCGGGCTGCTCGTGCTGGTGGTGGGGATCCTGGTGGCGATGGCGATCTCGGGGGCGAGCGCCCTGCTCGGGTCCCGGATCCTGACCATGATCTCGGCGTTCGTGTCGTTCGGATTGACCTACCTCCTGCTCTTCGCGCTGGTCGGACCGTTCTTCACGGCACGCTTCCAGAACCTGCTCTGGAACCGCACGACGACCGATGACCTGTCCTTCACCAGCCAACTGCGCTTCGGCGCGCTGGCCGGGCTCACGCTGAAGAACTGGCTGCTGACCGCGCTGACCCTCGGCCTGTATCGCCCGTTCGCCGCGGTCCACACCGCGCGCATGCGGCTGGAGGCCGTGAGCCTCACGATGGACGGCGATCCCGAGACCTGGCTGGCCGGCCAGGAGAACGCTTCGCAGGACGCCGCGGGCGATCTCGCGGGCGACTTCTTCGGCATCGACATGGGGCTGTGATGCCGGACGCGGCGACCCTCCACGCGGACTGGTTCGACGGCCGCAGCGCCCGCGCGCGGCCAGTCCGGTTGTGGCTGGAGCGCGACCAGCTGGTCGTCCACGACCAGGGGCTGGAGGGCGTCGAACGCCGCTATCCGATCCGCCACGTGCAATGGCCGGAGCGCACCCGCCACGGGCAGCGCCAGGCGCAGTTGCCCGACGGGGGCGTGCTGATGGCCAAGGACGCCGCCGACTGGGACGCCTGGGCCGACGCCTCGACGCAGGGCCGCGGGCTGGGCGGCGGACTCGCGGTGCGGTGGTTCTCCAGCTGGAAGCATTCGATCGTGGCGCTGGCCGTGGTCGTGGCCGCCGGTGGCGCGACCTGGCACTGGGGCGTGCCCGCTGCCGCGGACCTGATCGCGCGCCACCTGCCCGCGGCGATCGAGCAGTCGATCGGCGACGGCTCGATGGAACAGATCGACCATCTGCTGCTCAAGCCGAGCAAGACGCCGACGCGCGATCAGCAGCAGTGGCGGGAGCGCTTCGCCGCGATGGTCGCGAGCCAGCCCGGCGAATCGACGGCCTACGAGCTGCACTTCCGCGACGCCGGTCCAAGCGTCGGTCCGAACGCGTTCGCGCTGCCCGGCGGGCACATCGTCGTCACCGATGAACTGCTGCATCTGCTCGGCGACGAGCCCGATGCGGTGCTCGGCGTGCTGGCGCATGAACTCGGCCACGTGCGAGAGCAGCATGGCCTGCGGCTGACGATGCGTGCGAGCCTGATGGGCGGACTGCTGGGCTTCGCCGTGGGCGATTTCTCGAGCCTGCTCGCGGGTGCGCCGGCGGTGTTGATGCAGGCGAGCTACTCGCGCGACTTCGAGCGCGCGGCCGATGCGCAGGCGAAGCGGCTGCTGATCGACAGCGGCCGGTCGCCGCGGGCCATGCTGGCGCTGTTCGAGCGCATCGGCGAATGGCGCTCGAAGCGCTCCGCCCAAGCGCGTGCCGAGCGCGCCTCCGAACCTCACAGCCTCGGCCGCGACATCGGCGAACAGGCCAAGGCCGGCGCGGGCGAGCTGCTGCGCATCGCGTTCAACTCGCATCCGGCGGACGAAGAGCGGATGCGGTTCTTCGAGCGCTGATCGACGCTCCTACACTCTCCGCTCCTCTTTCGCGGAGATCGTGATGACCGCCTCCCCCTCGGCTTCCACCTCGACATCCAACGACGGCTACGTCCTCTACGGCACGCAAGGCTCCGGCTCGGCGATCGTCGAGATCGGCCTGCGCTGGTGCGGCCAGGAGTACCGCACCGTGCATGCGTCCTCGTGGGAGAACGCGTCGGAGCAGGACGCGCTGCGTGCGCTCAATCCGCTGATGCAGATTCCGACGCTGCACACGCCCGACGATGCCGTGCTCACCGAGAGCGGCGCCATCCTGATGCACCTCGGCCTGCGTTTCCCCGACGCGGGACTGCTGGGCAGCGACGAGCGCCATCGCGATCAGATCCTGCGCGGCCTCGTCTATATCGCGGCCAACTGCTACAGCTGCATCAGCATCATCGACTACCCGGCACGCTACTCGACCCGCACCGACAAGGACGACCGCGAGGCCATCATCGCCGGCACGAAGGCGCGCCTGCACAAGCACTGGGAGATCTTCGCGGACATGTTCCCCGGGCAACCTTGGCTCAGCGGGGCCAAGCCAGGCGCGCTCGACGCGATGGCCGTGATCGTGTCGAAGTGGTCGGGGGCCAGGAAATACCTGGAAGCGAATCGGCCGGAGTTCTTCGCGCTGCTCCAGCGCATCGAAGCGCTGCCCCACGTCGCCGAGGTGTGCGCGAAACACTGGCCGCCGAAGACGGCCTGACCTTACGCGGCCTGGAACTGCGGCAGCAGCCGCACGTGGGTGTAGCGCGCGGGACGCTCGATGGGATCGAGGGTTGCATCGATCGGCGCGAAGCCGCAACGCGTCCAGAAGGTCGCTGAATCCGCTTCTTCGCAATTGACGTGCAAGCGGCTGAAGTGACCCTGCGCACTGGCAAGCACCGCGTTCACGAGGCGCTTCGCAAAGCCGTGACCGCGCCAGTCGGGATGCACGTAGAAGCGACGCATGCGGCCGGTGCCGGGGCGTCCGGGCGGCGGTTCGACGTTGAGCCCGCCCACCGCGATGACCTGCCCGTTCGCATCGAGCCAGGCCCACAGCGACTCGCCGGGCTGCTCGTAGCGGTTGGCGCCGCTGCGCCATTCGTCCATCAGACGGCGCAGCATCTGCCGCCCCTCGCTCTCGCTCGCTGCAAGCAGCGGCGCCCAGGCAAGGGGATCAATCTGATGCACGCGGATCAGGCGCGGTGCGGCGCCATCGGAGGCCAGGGAAAGCATCGAGCGGAGCGGTAACCAGTCGTCAACCGAGCGGGAAAGGACGGATTAAGCAGCAGGCGGAATGCCCCTCGCATCAGGGACAACCCGCCCGCCGTCGGTCCTTTCCAACGCTCGCTCAGCGCGGCGGTTCCGGCTTCTTCGCGCTTTCCGGATGCTCGATCCAGGCCTTGAGCTCCGCCGCCCGCGCATGCTTGGGCGAGAGTTCGATGAACGCCCGGTACGCCGCCTGCGCGCCCGCGTCGTCGCCCGCCCGCAGCAGCGCGTCGCCGAGGTTCAGGTGCGCCAGCGCGCGGCTGCCGTCCATCTCGATCGCCTTGCGGTACCAGCGCGCCGCCTCGGCCGGCTTGTCGCGCTTGTAGTAGATGAAGCCCAGGTTGTTGGCCGCCAGTGCGAACTTGGGCTGCAGCTTGAGCGCCTCGGTGAACGCGGCCTCGGCCTCGTCGTAGCGGCGCTCCTTGTAGAGCTGCAGGCCGCGGTCGTTGGCGCGTTGCGCCGCGATGCGCGCACTGGTCGGCGCCGGCGCGGCGCTCGTGGCGATCGCCGTGTCCGTGCCGTCCAGACCCTTCAGCGTGACCTGCACCGAGGTCGCGCTGGCAGCGGGCGATCCGGGCGCGGCGCCGGTCGGCGCGGAGGCCTGCGCCACCGGCTGCAGCTGCGCGTTGCGGGCGTCGTCGGCCTGCTTCGCGAGCGCGCTCGTCTTGGCGTCGAGCTGGTTGCTGTCGCCGCTGAGCGCCTGCTCCTGCGTGGACGCGAGTTCGAAGATGAACTCGCCGCCCTCGCTGCCCGGCAGGCTGCCGAAGGCCGGCGTCTGGTGCGCGATCGCGGAGACCGCCGGCGCCACATAGGCCGCCAGCTCGGTCGCGGTGATCAGGCCGTCGCCGTTGAGGTCGGCCTTGCCGGACAGGGCCTGCAGCAGCGTCCAGGTGAAGACCGAATGTCCGCCCGGACCGTCGTCGGCGACCTGCTGGTCGGCGCCGCCGGCCGTCATCATCTGACGGCCCATGCGGCGCGCGTTGTCGCGCACGAAGTTCGAGCTGCCGCCCGGCGCGCCGCCGCGCGTCAGTCCGAGGCCCGAGTAGCAGGCATCGATGACGAAGAACGCATGCTTGGCCGGCAGCGCCTCGCTGAGTTCCTGCAGCTGCGGCATCGCGATCGCGTCGGTCTGCAGGTCGTCGGTGCCGGCGTCGACCGGGATGATGTAGCCGACGTCGCGCCCGCTCGGCAGCTTGCGCGTGCTGCCGTGGCCGGCGAAGAAGACGAACACGCGGTCGTCGCGCTTGAGCTTGCCGTCGCCGCCCTTGCGCGCCATGCCGTTGAGCGCGCGCAGGATGTTGGCGCGCGTCGCGTCGCCGTCGGTCAGCGTGGTGACGTTCTCCGGCCGGAAGCCGAATTGCGTCTGCAGCGTCTCCTGGACGGCGCGGGCGTCGCGCACCGCATGCTGCAGTCGCGGCCAGGCCTTGTACTGGTCGATGCCGATCACGAGCGCGACGCTGTCGCGATAGAGGTTCGCGCCCGCGAGATCCGGCGGCGCCGCGTCCGCGGCGGGCGTGTCGGCCGCGACGATCTTGCCGTCCTTCCAGGCCGCGAACTTGTAGCCCTCGGCCTTCAGCTGGTCGAGCACCAGCGGCAGCGCCTCGACGGTGCGCGCGTGGATGTCATGGAACAGCACGATGCCGCGCTGCTGCTTGCCAAGCTCGCCCAGCACGCGCGCCGCAATGGACTTGGGGATCGGGTCGGACCAGTCCAGCGAGTCGACGTTCCACATCATCGAGCGCAGCTTGAGCGCCTCGATCGCGCCCAGCGCCGCGTCGTTGCGCGCGCCGTAGGGAAAGCGGAACAGCGCCTGGCCGTCGCGGCCGGCGGCGTCGAGCAGCGCTTCGGTGGAGCTGGCTTCCTGGCGGACCTTGTCGAGCTCGAACTTCGACATCACGCCGTGGCTGAAGCTGTGGTTCGCGATCGGGTGGCCGGCGGCGAGCACGCGCTTGGCGACCTCGCTGCCCGGGCCCGGCTTGATCTTGCCGTTGGCGTCGACGCTGCCGAGGTTGCGGCCCAGTTCGAAGAACACGGCGGGCGCCTGGTAGCGCTTGAGGATCTCCAGGATCTCGTCGGTGTAGCGCGGGTGCGGACCGTCGTCGAAGGTCAGCAGCACCGTCTTGGGCGGCAGCTGGCGGCCGAAGAACTCGCGCTCCTGCTTGCTGGGTCCGCGCGTCGCAGCCGGTGCGGCAGGCGCGGTCGCCGTCTGCCCGCTGGACGTCGAAGCCACGGTCTCATCCGGGCCCTCCGTGACGCTCGGACGCGCCTGCAGGTCCGGCAGGATGGTCGCGTAGTCCTTCAGGATGCGGTCGCGCGCGTACAGGCCCTTGAGCTTGGCGACGTAGTCGGTCCACTTCTCGCGCTTGGGCACGATGCCGCGCTGCGCGAAGCGGCCGAAGGTGTCGCGCAGTTCCTGCTCGTAGGCGTTCTCGATCTCGCCCAGCACACCAAGATCTTCGCCCGCGCGCTTGGCCAGCTTGAGGCCGGCGATGCTCTGCGAAGTCGAGAATTGCTGCGAGAGCTGCGTCAGGAATTCCTTGAAGGCGAGCCGGTCGGCGTCGAACCACGACGGCTCCTGCTCGATGCGGTCGAGCAGCTCCGAGAGCGCGGCCAGGCCGGCGGGGTCGGTGCTCTTCGAGGCCGTCTCGCCCAGGGCGCGGATGCTGTCCTGCATGTCGTGGAAGAGCAGCATGCCGACGGACCGCACCGCATCGCGTTCAGCGGGCTTGAGCGCGGCTTCGCCGTCCATCAGCACGATCATCTGGCGGTAGCGCGCCAGCACCTCGTCGCTCTGCTTGCGCAGCGTGGCGCTGACCGCCGGACTGGCCGACGCCGCCTCGACCGGCGCCAGCGGCCGGGGGGCGTCGCCGGCGGGCTTGCAGCCGCTCATCAGGGTCATCGTGACGGCGGATGCCGCGGCCGTGACGAGCGTTCGGGCGGCCATCCAGGCGGCGCCCTTGCGTTGACTTCTCTCTTGCATGCCTTCCCTCGACCCTTCCCTCAAAGTCCTTGCTCCCCGCCCGCCGGAGGCCTCCCCTCGGGGGGTGGCAGATCGGAGCGGGGGCCATTGTGACCCGCTCTGTAGAATCCGCGGGTTTGTCCCACCCCCTTGAACGGCCGGTTCCGGCCCTTGCGCGCCATGAATCTTTCCGCCCTCACCGCCCTGTCGCCCCTGGATGGCCGCTATGCGTCGCGCATGGCCGCGCTGCGCCCGCTGCTGTCCGAATTCGGCCTGATGCACCGCCGCGTCCAGGTGGAGATCGAATGGTTCATCGCGCTGTCGGACGCCGGCCTGGCTGAACTGAAGCCGCTGTCGACCGCCTCGCGCGAGTTCCTGCGGGCGCTGGTGGCCGACTTCTCCGAGACCGATGCGCAGGCGATCAAGGACATCGAGAAGACGACCAACCACGACGTCAAGGCGGTGGAGTACTGGATCAAGCAGCAGTTCGCCGGCAAGGCGGAGCTGGAAGGCGCCGGCGAGTTCGTGCACTTCGCCTGCACCAGCGAGGACATCAACAACACCAGCCACGGCCTGATGCTGAAAGCCGCGCGCGACCAGGTGATCCTGCCCGCGCTGGACCGCGTCATCGAGAAGATGACCGCGATGGCCCGGACCCACGCCGCCGCGCCGATGCTGAGCCGCACGCACGGCCAGACCGCCAGCCCGACCACCGTCGGCAAGGAGATCGCGAACGTGGTGGCGCGCCTGCGCCGCGCGCGCACCGTGATCGCCGAGGTGAAGCTGCTGGCCAAGATGAACGGCGCCGTGGGCAACTACAACGCGCACCTGTCGGCCTATCCGGAGAAGGACTGGGAGGCGTTCAGCCAGTCGGTGATCGAGCAGCAGCTGGGCCTGACCTTCAACCCCTACACGATCCAGATCGAGCCGCACGACTACATGGCCGAGCTGTTCGACGCCGTGACGCGCGCCAACACCATCCTGGTGGACTGGTCGCGCGACGTGTGGGGCTATGTGTCGCTGGGCTACTTCAAGCAGAAGACGAAGGCCGGCGAGATCGGCTCGTCGACGATGCCGCACAAGGTCAACCCGATCGACTTCGAGAACGCCGAAGGCAACTTCGGACTGGCCAGCGCGGTGCTCACGCACCTGAGCCAGAAGCTGCCGATCTCCCGCTGGCAGCGGGACCTGACGGACTCGACGGTGCTGCGCAACATGGGCGTGGCGCTGGGCTATGCGCTGCTGGGCTACGACTCGCTCACCAAGGGCCTCGACAAGCTGGAACTCAACCAGGCCGCGCTGGACGCGGACCTGGACAGCTCGTGGGAAGTGCTGGCCGAGCCGATCCAGACCGTGATGCGCCGCTACGCGCTGCCCAACCCGTACGAGCGCCTGAAGGAACTGACGCGCGGCAAGGCGATCACGCGTGAATCGATCCAGACCTTCATCCAGGGTCTGGAGCTGCCCGAAGCCGAGAAGCAACGCCTGCTGGCAATGACGCCGGGCAACTACACCGGCACGGCGGAAGCGCTGGCCAAGCGGATCTGATCGATCGACGTCGACATCGACATCGACGTCAACGTCGCTTGATCGCAAAGAAGGGGCAGTGCAAACAGGCACTGCCCCTTTTTGCTATCGGTCGTTCCGATCAGCGTTTGGAGACTGACGCCAGCGGCGCCCGACGAGGATCACGCAGCCTGCGATCCAGCTCACGGCGAGGACTTCCAGCGCCGCGGCCATCACGGATTCAGACGTGACGTCCGCGAGCGCGCGGAAGGCTTCCGCGCCGATCGCCGCGACCACGAGGCCCAGCACGGCGACGGTCGCTCGCGAGACCCGGGGACGTGTCGCGTCGACAGCCGCCGCCAGGAACACCGCCGTCACGCGGAAGACGACGGCGCCCCACACGAGCGCGCCCAGCATTGCCAGGAAGAGCTGCGGGTACGACCACGCCGCGCAGCACCCCGGCAGCGCGAGCACGAGACGGGCGCCCGCGCCCGCGGCGACCACGCGCGCCACGGTCCGGGGCAGACCGCCTTGCGGCGGTTGCGCGGAGGCGTCCGGGTTCACCGCGTGATGTTGCATGCCTTGGAGTACTCCGCCGCCAGCCCGCCGCCGATGGCCCAGCCGCCCAGCACGGTGATGAAGCTGCCGCCGATGCCGCCCACCGTGGAGCCGATGCCGCTCCACGCGAGGATGGTGTTGGCGCAGGCCGTGGCGTCGGCGGTGGCGCGGCCTTCAGGCGTGCCCGCCCACGAATCGCCGCCGTGCACGGTGTCGATCTCCGCGTCGGTCAGCTCGCGGAACTCCAGGTCGCGCGATTCACAAGAGGTTGTCAGAACGTTCATGTCGATGTTCCCGGAAAGGAAGTTGATTCACGACCTTGGCGTCGATGAATCACACCGTCGGGTGACGGCGCGTTCGCATTCCATCGAGAACGGCGACTGACGCCCATGACCCGCCTGTGCGTCGACGAGGCCGGTCACGCGCCGCGAGCACGACTCGCCCCTGTCCGGCGGCAATGAAAAAAGGGCAGTGCATTTCTGCACTGCCCTTGCACCTGCCGGGGAATCGGGGGGTCGGGTGTCGCTCGGAGCAGCCCCGTCAGGCGCCGGTGCCGGGGGGAATCGGCACCGGTCAACCGAAGTCGATCAGAACTGGTACGCGACGCCCATGCTCAGGCGGTCGTCCTTCTTGTCGAAGCCGTTGGCTTGCGGCATGTTGTTGAAGCGGGTGGCTTCGGCGCGCAGCGAGACGTTCTTCGTCAGCGCGTAGTCGACGCCGACACCCAGCTTCAGGCCGGTCTTGTCCTTGTCGCCCAGGCCGTTGCTGAAGTCGCGCTCGGCATACGCCACGCCGACCTTGCCGTAGACGCCGAAGCCCTTGCCCAGCGGGGCGCGGGCGATGCCGTCCAGCGAGTACACCTTGTTCTTCGCGGTCACGCCGCCGAAGTCGACCTTGCCCAGGTCGGAGTAGCCCACTTCAGCGGCGAAGTTCTCGTTGAACTTGTAGCCGCCGAAGATGCTGTAGCTGTCCGAAGTGCGCTTCTGCGAATTGCCGTCCACGCGCTGCGTGGTCTTGCCGACGTCGCCGCCGATGTAGTACGGGGTCACCGGATCGGCGTGCGCGACGCCCACGCCCAGGGTCAGCGCGACGGCCGCGGCGGCCAGCAGGCCGGCCTTCTTGCCGTTGATCGAAGTGCGGGTGTTGTTGTTGCTGTTCATCTGGAACTCCTTCAGAGCTGTTGACCGATCTGTCGTCCGGGGGTGCCTTGGACAACCGCCAGGCTCGTTCGACATGGGCCTCATTCTGGGAATTCGACCTCGCCGCGTCTGTGGAGCGAGTTGAGCGCTTGTGTGACGGTCGATGACAGCGGCGCACGCAGCGCTTGACGAAGCTTCACGCGGGGCGGAGAGCGCCCTTCAGACCGCGGTGGCCGGCCAGTACAGCAGCAGTCGTGCGCCGCCGAGTCGCGGCGCTTCGCCGAGTCGCGCATGCCCGCCGTGCGCATGCGCGACGTGCCGCACGATCGCCAGGCCCAGGCCGAAGCCGCGCGTGCCGCGGCCCTTGCGTTCGAGCCGCTTGAAGGGTTCGAACGCCGCCTCCCGCAGCGACGGTGGCACGCCTTCGCCGTCGTCGTCGATCGCGAGCCAGAGCTGGCCCGCCTCGACCCACGCGGTCAACAGGATGCGGCCCTTCGCATACCGCGCCGCGTTGCGCAGCCCGTTGCGGATCGCGTAAGGCAGCAGCCGCTCGTCGAAGGGCAGCACATCGGGCAGGCGCAGGTCCGTGTCCAAGGCCTTGCCGTCGAGCAAGGGCGCCAGCGACGCCGCCTCCTTCGCCAGCATGTCGCCCAGGTTCCCCTGCATCACATGCGGCTGCAGCGCGCCCATGTCGAGCCGCGCCAGCGTCAGGCTCGCATCGATGAGTTCGTCGAGTTCGGCGATGTCGCGCTCGCAGGCCATCACCGCCTGCTCGCGCCGGTCGCGGTCGTCCTCGTCGACGAGCGCATCGACCGCGAAACGCAGCCGCGCCAGCGGCGTGCGCAGTTCATGCGAGACCGCGCCGGTCAGCTCACGCTGCGTCGCCATCGCGGCGGCCAGCCGCTCCAGCATCGCGCGCGTGGCCGCGGCAACGGGCGCGAAGAGCCGGCTCTTCAACGGCGGCAATTCGGTGTCGAGCCGTCCGGCGCTCAAACGCTCGGCCGCGCGCTGCAGCCCGCGCAGATCGCGCCACAGCGGCCTCAGTTGCCACCACGCGATCAACGCGACCGCCAACGCGATCACGACCGCCACGCCCAGCTGCGCGGCGAGTTCCTTCGGCAGCTCGCCCGCCCGCTTGGAATCGAGCGGCCCGAGCAGCAGCAGTTGATCCGGCTCGCCCGGCAGCGCCGCGTAGATGCGGCGGTTGAAGCCGGTGACCAGCACCTCGCCGCGTTCGAGCCGGCGGCGCTGGTCCGCGTTCAGTTCCGACAGGTCGGTGCGGATCAGCCGCACGGGATAGTCGAACTGCGCGTCGAGCTCCCTCACCCGCTCGCGCCGCGCCGGCGGATCCAGCGGCGCGAGGTCCCGCACCAGCAGGTCCACCGTGCCGCGCATGAAGTTGCGGACGTAGTCGTTGGTGACCTCGGACGCGCCGATCAGCACCAGCCCTTCGACGAGCAGGATCAGCGCCAGCACCGCCAGCCCGAGTCCCAGCGCCATCCGCAACAGCGAGGCGCGCAGCGTGATCCCGGCCATCAGTCGATCGCGAAGAGGTAACCCTGGCCGCGCACCGTCTTGATCCGCACCGGCGCCTGCGCGTCGTCGCCGATCTTCTTGCGCAGCCGCGAGATGCGCGCGTCGATCGCGCGGTCCAGCCCGTCGAACTCCAGCCCGCGCAGGCCCTGCATGATGTCGTCGCGGCTGACGACCTGCCCCGCGCGATGCGCGAGGAAGTTCAGCAGCTCGTATTCGGCGGTCGTGAGGACGACAGGTTCGCCGTTCAGGCGCAGCTCGCGCGATTGCGGCAGCAGCGTGAGCGGTCCGAAGTGCAGCGCCTCGCCGACCGGATGCGCCGCCGGCAGCGCGTCGCGTCGCAGCAGCGCCTTCAGCCGCGCCAGCAGCACGCGCGGAGCGACGGGTTTGGCGATGTAGTCGTCCGCGCCGCCCTCCAGGCCGAGCACCTGGTCGATGTCGTCGTCCCGCGCGGTCAGCATCACGATGCGACCGGCGAAATCGCGGCGCGTGTCGCGCAGCACGTCGAAGCCGTCCTTGCCCGGCAGGTGCCCGTCCAGCAGCACCAGGTCGAAGGACTCCTGGCGCATCAGCGCCTCGCCGGCCAGGCCGTCGCCGCAGATCGTCACCGCGTAGTTGGCCTTGCTGAGCGCATCGGCGACCAGTTGCGCCAGGCGCTCGTCGTCCTCGATGAGCAGGATGCGCGCGGCGGTCTGAGCAGGAATGTCCATGGCGGCGAGCATAGGCGAGGCCTCGCCCCGCCGACTTCAGCCACGCTTAAGCGCGCCTGCGCACGCGCGCGTCTTCCGGCGCACGCCTTCCGGTGCGTGTCTTCCGGTGCGTGTCTTCCGGTCTCAGCGATCAGCCGGCACGTCCAGCCGCCAGCCCGCGGGCGTGCGCACGGCCCGCAGCGTCGGATCGTCGGCCAGCGGCGCCCAGCGCTGCGCCAGGTGGTCCAGCGCCTGCGGCGACAGGTCCGTGCGGCTGGCCATCACGCGATCGACGACTTCCGGCGTCACGCAGGCCGTCAGCGCCGGCCGCGCCGGTCCGCGCAGCGCGGCATGCCAGCGGTGTCGCAGCGCGGCGATCTCGTCGGCGTCGGAAGGCGGTGCCGGGTCGTGCCAGGAATAGACCCGGGACAGGCCCTCATGCGCCTCGGTCTGCTGGAGACCGTCGTCGTTCATGCCGATCGCGAGCAGCACGCGACCGGACGGATGGTTCTCCGGCGCCGTCGTGCCCAGCAGGTGCCGCAGGCCGAGCACCTGCCGGCAGTAGTCGAAGGTGGCCGCCGCCGCCTCCCGCGCGTAGCCCTGACCCCAGAACCGTTCCGGGAAACCGTAGCCGATGTCCGGATGCGGCAGCCCCTCGCGCTGGATCACGCCGGCCAGGCCGAGCAGTTCGCCGTCCTCCAGCCGCTCGACGGCCCAGAAGCCGTAGCCCAGCAGCCAGTAGCGCGCCTCCAGCCGCTCGCGGATCCAGGCCGCGGCCTGCTCGTCGGTGCGGACCTGCGCGTCGTAGATGTGCGCGATCCAGGCCGGCTCGTTGAGCAGCCCGCGGACGAAGGCCGCATCCGACTGCCGGAACCACCGCAGGCGCAGTCGCGCCGTTCTCAACACGTCCATCCCCGCCTCCCAGCGCCCGGGGACGTCGCCCCCGGATGTCATCTCAAGCAAAAGCGGGACAATACCGCACATGAAATTCATGTCGAAGCTGCAGGCCGCCGAGCGCCTGAACGACTCCCTGCTGTGCGTGGGGCTGGATCCCGATCCCGCGAAGTTCCCGACCCACTGGAAGGGCGACGCCGGCCGGATCTACGACTTCTGCGCCGCCATCGTCGACGCCACCAAGGACGTGGTGAGCTCGTACAAGCCGCAGATCGCCTACTTCGCCGCGCACCGCGCCGAGGACCAGCTCGAGCAGCTGATGGCCCACATCAAGCGCAACGCGCCGCACGTCCCGGTGATCCTGGACGCCAAGCGCGGCGACATCGGCGCCACCGCCGAGCAGTACGCCCGCGAGGCCTTCGAGCGCTACCAGGCCGACGCGGTGACGCTGTCGCCGTTCATGGGCCGCGACAGCGTCGAGCCCTACCTGCGCTACGCCGACAAGGGCGCCTTCCTGCTGTGCCGCACGTCCAACCCGGGCGGCGACGACTGGCAGATGCAGCGCCTGGCCGACGTGCCCGGCCAGCCGCGCCTGTTCGAGCACCTGGCCGCGCTGGCCGAGAGCGACTGGAACGTCAACGGCCAGCTGGGGCTGGTGGTCGGCGCGACCTATCCGAAGGAGATCGAGCGCGTGCGCGAGCTCGCCCCGACGCTGCCGCTGCTGATCCCGGGCGTGGGCGCCCAGGGGGGCGACGCGGCCGCCACGGTCTCGGCCGGCTGGCGCAAGGACGGCGGGACGGTGATCGTGAATTCCTCCCGCGCGGTGCTGTACGCGTCCGCCAGCGAGGACTTCGCCGCCGCCGCCCGCCGTGTGGCGCTGGCGACACGCGAGGCGCTGCGCCCGACCGCCGCGGCCTGATCCCCCGCCGGTGACGCCCGCCAACTAGTTGGCAAAAACGTCGAACGCGCACCGAACTGGACGCGTTTCGGGATTCCACGCCTCTGCAGAACACCCTCGGCTCACCGAGACTCCGTTACCGGACGTTGCAATTCCGAGCTGCCGCGTGCCGATCTGGCATGCCGCTCGCCCCGGAACCTTTCCAAGGAGAGAAAGGGCATGTCCATCCATAACGAGTTGGGGCGGGATCGAGTGAGCAAGGATTCCCAGGACGATCTGAGCAGTCTGGTGGGCCATGAGCTGTCGCGCGGCGACAGCCTGCCCGCGAAGCTGCAATGGCGCGCCGCGCGGCTGTTCATGGCGGCCTGCGTGCTGCTGTCCGGCATGGCCGGCCTGCTGCTGCTGGCCAGCGCCGGCGCGGCGGAACCTTTCGGCGGCCTGCTGCCGCCGGTGCTTGCGCTGGTGACCACCTTCGCCGGTCTGGCGATGCTGTGGCGGCTCCCTTCCCACCACGGTCCCGCGGCGGCGGTCGCGCTGATGTGCCTGGCGATGGCGACGGCGCTGTCGCTGGCGGTGTCGCGCCAGCTCGGCCTCAACGCCGCGAGCCTCGGGATCATGGGTCTGATGGTCGCGCTGGGCACCGGCATGATCGGCCTGGGCGCGGGCCTGTCGCTGTTCGGGCTGGGGCTGGCCGCGCTGGGCGGGCTGGCCTCGGCGGAACTGGGCGGCTGGATCCAGGTCGGCGCCGCGCCGGTCGGACTCACCGCCCGGCTGCTGACGCAACTGCTGCTGCTGACCTCGGGACTGGTCGTCGGCCTGGGCACGGCCAAGCTGATCCGGCGCGCGATGCAGGAGGTCAACGACCGCCACGCCCGCTTCCGCCACCTGCTCAACATGGCGGCGGACTGGTACTGGGAGATGGACCGCCAGTTCCGCTTCACGCACCTGACGGAGCACAACCCGGGCGCCTCGGGGCTGTCGATGGCGGAGCGGCTCGGCCGCGCGCCGTGGGAGATCGAGCACCTCGGCCTCACCGACGAGGAACTCGACGCGCACCGCGCCGACCTCGAATCCCATCGCCCGTTCCGCGGCCTGGTGATGCGCCGCACGTCCGAAGACGGCGCGCTGCATTACGTGTCGATCAGCGGCGAGCCGCGCTTCGACGCCAAGGGCAACTTCCGCGGCTACTGGGGCGTGGGCCGCGACGTCACCGACGAGGTCCAGACCGAGCAGGCCATGGTGGCCACCGAGACGCGCTACCGCGAGCTGTTCCGCCGCTCGCCGTCGCCGCTGGTGCTGCACCGCTGGGGCCGCGTGATGGACGCCAACCCGGCGGCGATGGCGATGTTCGGGTACACGCAGCGCTCGTCGATGATCGGGCAGGACCTCTTCTCGCACTACGAGCCGGGCGACGAGGAGCGAGCCCGCCAGCGCGCCGCCAAGATCGAGGCGCTGCCCGTCGGCGCGATGCTGCCGATGACGGAATTCCGGCTCCGGACGCTGTCGCGCCGGCGCCGTCTGGTGCAGGCCACCAGCGTGCGCGTGGACGCGGCCACCGGTCCCGCGACGCTGTCCTTCTTCATCGACCAGACCGAGACCTCGCGCGCGCAGGATGCGCTGCGGCGCTCGGAGGCGCTGCTGTCGCATCTGTTCGCGACCAGCCCCGACGTCGTCACCTTGTCCGAGACCGTGAGCGGCCGCTACGTGATGGTCAACAAGACCTTCGAGCTGGTCAGCGGCTACACCGCCGACGAGGTGCTGGGGCGCAGCTCCGAGGAACTCGGCATCTGGCAGGACATCGCCGACCGCGAACGTCTGGTCGAGGCGCTGCGGCAGCATGGCCGCGTCAGCGACCTGCCGGCGAGCTTCGTCAACCGGCGCGGCCAGCCGATCCCGATGCTGCTGTCGGCGGCGCCGTTCGTGATGGACGGCATGTCCTACCTGGTCGTCAACTCGCGCGATGTCAGCGACACCGAGCGCACGCGGCTGGTCCATGCCGCGATCCTGGAGAACGCGTCGATCGGCATCGCGCTGACGCGCGACCAGCACTTCGTGCAGGCGAACCGGCTGGTGGAGGAGATGTTCGGTTGGCCGGCGGGCGGACTGATCGGCCAGGCGGGCGGCGTGGTGTGGCCCAGCGCCGAGGACTACGAGTCCGTCGGCCGCGAACTCGGCCCGCGCCTGTCGGCGGGCGAGCAGGTCGAGGTCGAACGCCTGATGCGGCGCCGCGACGGCAGCCGCTTCCTGTGCCGGATCCTGGCGCGGGCCGTGGACCCGAACCATCCGAGCCGCGGCGGCACGATCTGGATCATGGAAGACGTGACCGAGCGCCGGCGCGTCGAAGCCGCGCTGGCCCAGGCCAAGGACGAGGCGCAGGCGGCGAACCGCGCCAAGAGCGCGTTCCTGGCCAACATCAGCCACGAGATCCGCACGCCGCTCAACGGCCTGGTCGGCCTGACGCGGCTGCTGCAGCAACCGGACCTGGACAGCGACACGCGCAGCCACTACCTGGACCAGATGGTGGACAGCGCGGAGAGCCTGTCGGGGCTGATGTCGGACATCCTGGACCTGTCCAAGATCGAAGCCGGCCGGCTGACGCTGGAGACGGTGCCCTTCGCGCTGCGCGACATGCTCGCGACGATGCGCATGGGTTACCTGACGCTGGCGCAGGCGCGCGGGCTGGGGTTCAGCATCGATGTGGACGACGCGGTGCCCGCCTGGGTGATCGGCGACCCGGTGCGCACGCGGCAGATCCTGAGCAACTACCTGAGCAATGCCTTGAAGTTCACCGAGCAGGGCCGCGTGGCGGTGCGGGTGCGCCGCCTGGACGAGCGTCGCCTGCGCGTCGAGGTCAGCGACACCGGCCCGGGCATCGCCGAGGCCATGCACGAGCGGCTGTTCCAGCCCTTCACGCAGGCCGACGAATCCACCACGCGCCGCTACGGCGGCACGGGCCTGGGCCTGTCGATCTGCCGCGAGCTGGCGACGCTGATGGGCGGCGACGTGGGCGTGGACAGCCAGCCGGGCGCGGGCGCGACCTTCTGGGCCGAACTGCCGCTGCCCGCGGCACCGGCGCCAGTGAGCGCGCAACGCCGCGCGCCGGCCGACGACGCGGAACTGGCGGGCCGCCGGATCCTGATGGTCGAGGACAACCCGGTGAACATGATGATCGCCGTGGCCATGCTCGAGCAGTGGGGGGCGGAGGTTTCCCAGGCCAGCGACGGCAGCCAGGCGGTGGAGGCGGTGACGGCTGCGGCCAGCATGGGCAAGCCCTTCGACGCGGTGCTGATGGACGTGCAGATGCCGGTCATGAGCGGCCACGAGGCGACACGGCAACTGCGCCAGCGCTACGACGCGACTGAGTTGCCGATCATCGCGTTGACGGCCGCCGCACTGGTCCAGGAACGCGACGAGGCGCTCGCCGCCGGGATGAACGAGTTCCTCACCAAGCCGATCGACGCGCAGCGGCTGCGGCAGGTGCTGGTGAAGCTCACGGCGGATTGACCGGGTCAGATTTCTCTACCGAGACCTTGCTGCTGTCCCTGTACTGCCGACGACCTGCCAGCGCCCGAAGCTCCGCGCGAACTTGCTGCGACAGATTCATTGCCGCCTCCGCCTCCTTCCGCGTGACGTGCCGTTCGGTCGAGTAGTCAGCGTAGTTCCTGCTGCGACGTAGAGCGCTCAGCCTCTTAGCCAGACCCTTCTGGCCATCACGTTCGTAATGTTCCTGCGTCCACTGATGAACCATGGGATGTCGCTCGGAAATGCCTGCCATGTCGCGAGCCCTCAAGAACACGCCGTAATAGGCACGTGACACCGCGCTGCGGTTGCTCGCCTCGTCGTTTCGGGTCCAGAGGTGCCTCGCCACGGCGAGGACTTCATCGGGGTCAAAAACAGTCATGGTTCAGTCCTCACTTCACCAGATGCCGGTCCTCGAAGCGGCCGGGCCAAGCATTGGCATGAGCGACCAGCCACAGACGGGCAATCGCCGGGACGGACTCGTACAGTGATTCGAAGGCTTCGATCTCGGGATGGGGATACTTCGCGTCCGGCGCATAGCCGAAGAGCGTGAACTGCAAGCCTAGGTAGTGCTCCTCGGGATCCCTGACCACGTAGACACTGATCTGCCGGTCTCCGGCGCATCGCGCAAGCTCCCGATCCACAACCCAGAAGTCCTCGCGCAACAGATGCGGATGCTTCTGCGCAAACCACTCGAGGATGTCCTCGTAGTCCTCCGTGCCGCGGAGCGCCTGGAGGTCGTACGGCCACTCGCCGGGCGAACAAGGGTTCATCCACGGCCGGTAGAGGTACGGCTTCTGGCTCTTGCTGTAAACCCACACCGGCCGTCCGCGCTCAAGGAACTCCGGCACTGGCGCCAGCGCTGCCTCCTCGGGCTCGTCTTCGAATTCGATTCGCTGCAACATCGTTTCTGCCTTTCTGCCACCGACCACATGTCGATGCGATGTACGCATTCTCGAAATCGAATCCCTTTCTGACATGACTCAAAGTTGTGGGCGGGGAGGGAGATGAAGAGGGCCCTCTTTCGAGGGAAAGAGGCACCTCTTCTGAACTCGCAGCGTCGCCATGCGAAATGGCGCAGCCCTCACCTTGCGCTCAGGCTGGTGCCCTTCCAATCGGCCGCCTGCCAACGCTGGAACGCACCGAGCATCGTCATGTCGCCGGCTTGGCGCCTCGTCTCCAGCGTGTCGAGATCGACCAGCTCGTAGCTGCGCTTGTAGCGGCCTTCGGCGCGGGACTCGCGCGCGACCAGCAGCTCCTTGCCGCCGGGCACCCAGCCGGCGAATTCCGCGTAGCCCAGGCCGGGCTGAGCCGCCACCGGCGGCAGCACCGACACCTTCCAGCCTTGCGCCGTGCGGCGCAACAGCCAGAGCTCGCGCCAGCCGTCCGCCGGCACGGAGGCGATCGTGATCGCGTTGCCCTCGCGGTTCACACGCGCGGACGCCGTCATCACCAGTCCCCACACGCAGTGGCGCAGCAGCGAAGGGATACCTTCCCTCGCGCCGTTCATCGTGAGCGTCAGGCAGGTCTCGCCGGGCTGGCCGGCCGCGACGTTCAGCTTCACCGCGCCGAGCGTCTGCTCGGGGCCACCCGCTGGCAAAGCCGCCCAGCGCATCGCGTTGCCGCGCATGGCGGCGTCGTTGTAGGCAGGCTGGTCGTCGTCGGAGAGTTCAGCCGGCACGATGCGCGCGAACGCTTCCAGCGAGCGGCGCGACGCCGCCGACGACGCATCCACCTGCAGGGTCACGGGCGAGGCGGCCACGCCTGCAACGCTCGCGCGACGCGCACGGATGAACGCCAGGCTGCTCCACACACCCGACTGCCGCATCAGCACGCGGTTGCGCCAATGCGTCGCCAGCGCCGGGTCCTTCAGGTCGACCTTGTCGAGCACGTCCGCGCGCCACTGGTCCATCTGCTCGCGCTGCGACGGCGTCGCGACCGGGTCCAGGCAGTCGACGCGCGTCAGCGCCAGCGCGGCGCGCGCCTTCTGCTCCGGCGTCGAGGCCGGCATCGCGAGCAAGCGACGGAACGCCTCGCCGTCGTAGCAGAGCTGCATCGCGCCGGCCTCGCGCTCCAGCGTGCGGAAACGCAGGCCGTAGCGCGCGGCGACATCGAGATGCGCGGCGACCTGCGTTTCGGCGGCCGACGGGGCGACAGTCGCCACGCCGTCCGAACGAGGCTGCGTGCGCGAGGCGCGGTCGGCGAGCCGCTCGGCCAGCGTGCCCATCGCATCGAGCACCTCCGCGCCGTCGACGCCGTTCATCTGCGCCGCGCTCGCCGACTGCACGTAGGCCGCGGCCAGGCCCAGGCCGAGGGACTCCGCGCCCGTCTGCTGGCGCACCACGCGCAATGCGGCCAGCAGCGCGTCCGGCTGCGCGGCGGGCCCGTTCAGCGGCAGCAGCGCGGCCTTGCGGACGAAGCCGCCGCGCTCGCGACGGTAGTCGTAGACCTGGAAGTGGTCGGGGCGTTCGCCGCGGATCTCCAGCGCCTCGCCGCGCCAGAGCTGCGCCTGCGCCGGCGACGAGTCCTTCGCCGCCGCGCGCATCGCGGCGTTGTCCTGCACCACCAGCGCGGTGCGCGGCGCCGCGTCGTCGGGCGAGACGCGCTTGATCGGCGGCTTGGGCGTCGTGTCGTCCGTCGCGGCATTGGCCGGATGGACACAGAGCAACTGGACAGCGACGGCGGCGATGGCAGCGGCCATCACGAGCTTCAGGCGGCACATGTCGGAACCCTTTCGACCCAGGATCAAGGACGGGATCAGGAACGTGGAGGAACGGCGGCGGTTCATTGCGAGGCCCCCTCGCCTTCGCCTTCCGCGCGACCTTCCTGACGCGTCTCCGGCTTCGAGCCCAGCAGCGTCTTGCCGATGAATCCGCCGTCCGACGGCGGCGGCGCGATGATCACCTGCACCTTGTCGGACAGCTTGTCGGCCATCGCCTTCTGGATCAGCAGCGGATGACGGCTCAGCAACGCGCCCTCGGCGGCCATCTGGTCGACGGCGACCTTGCCGATGCGCGTCTGGCGATACGCCTCGGCGTCGGCCAGCTTCTCGCGCGCCTTGGCCTCGCCTTCGGCTTCGATGCCGCGCGCCTGCGCATTGCCTTCGGCCATGCGGACCCGCGCGACGCGCTCGGCTTCGGCTTCCAGCTGGCGCTGCTCGACCTGGCGCTGCTTGAAGGGCAGCACGTGCTTCATCGCCTCTTCCTGGCCCTTGGCCGCGATGATCTGCTCGCGCGCGGCCGCCTCGGCCGAGGTCTCGCGGCGGACCTTCTCGGCCGCCGCCTCCAGCTCGGTCTGCTTGACCTGCTTCTCCTTGAGCTCCAGCGTGTAGCGCATCTTCTCGCTGGCCAGACCTTCGGACAGCAGGTTCTCCAGGCCGGCGCGGTACTCCTGCGGCAGGTCGACATTGCCGATCTCCAGGCCGCGCAGCACGATGCCGTCCATCGCCAGCTTGCGGCGGAGCTCGGATTCCAGCGCGGCCTGGATGGGACCGCGCTGCGTCGAGAAGATCTCGCGCACCGTGTGCGTGGCGATCTGGCGGTAGACGATGCCTTGCAGGGCCGGGGCGATCACGTCGCCTTCGATGTCGTCGGGCAGCGTGGTCGCCAGCTGCGCCAGTCGCGTCGGGTCGACGGTCCAGCGCACGGTCAGGTCCAGGCCCAGGGACAGTCCTTCCAGCGACTGGAGCGGCGCTTCGCCGTCGGCGCGGGCGAAGCGTTCCGGGTGATAGCTGCGATCGCGCACCGGCAGGTCGCGGACGTCGTGCAGGCCGGGGAGTTGGAGCATCGAGCCCGAGCGGGCCTCGGTCACGCCGCCCGTCAGCATGTTGGTACGCAGGCTCACGGCGCCGCGCGGCACCTCATGCACCGGCGGATGCGTGACCAGCAGCGCCACCGCGCCGGCCACGGCGGTCAGGCCGGCCAGCCAGGGCAGGCAGCGGACCAGGCCGGCACCGGCGCGCTTCAGCGGCACGCCCAGGCCGCCGGCACCGGCGCCGGCGCCTTCACCGCCGAATTCGTCGCCGCGGCTGCGGCGGGAGAAACCGGGCAGACTAGCCTTGAGCCGCGCGGCGGCGTTGCGGATCGATTGCAGGCGGTCGTTCATGAGGTCCTCCGGGGTTCCCGTCGATCGGGTGTTGGGATGACGCTCATGGTCCGGAAAGGGCCCGGAAGCCTCAATGCGGGCGTCGGCGGGTCCCTTCACGGTCCGGAAGAAACCCTCACACGCCGCCCGCGCCGGGAGACGCGGCGGTGTCGATAATCCGGCGCCATGGCCATCCCCAGGAACAAGGTCGCCGTCATCGAGGACGACCGCCCCACCAGCGAGCAGCTTGCCGGCTGGATCCGCGCCGCGCGCCCCGAGCTGCAGGTCGACCAGTGGTTCGACCGCGACGCCGCCGAGGCCGCGCTGGCGCGCGAGCGCTACGAGATGGTGGTGCTCGACATCGAGCTCGGCCGCGAGCGCAACGCCGGCGTCGCGCTGATCAACGAGATCAACAAGCTGAACGCCGGCACGCCGGTGCTGGTCGTGTCGGCCATGCCGGCGGCCATCTACCGCGGGATCATGAAGGCGCTCGACGCCTGGGACTACCTGCAGAAGACCAGCTTCGACGAATCCGAGTTCATCGACACCTTCCTCGACATCCTGCGCGCCGCCCGCGCCCGCGAGGCGGCCGAGCCGGTGCCCGCCGCGCCGGAAGCGCTGCAGCTGGACCCGCTGTGGCAGCGCAGCCCGCTGTGGCAGGGCCAGCGCATCAACCTGCCGCTGACGGCGCAGCGCATCCTCGCCACGCTGTATCAGCGCGCGCCGCAGGTGGTGTCGTACGAGGAGCTCTACGACGTCGTCAAGAGCGGCCGCACGCGCGACAACGTCCGCAAGCATGTATCGACGCTGCGCGAAGCGTTGAAGGAAGTCGACCCGACGTTCGATGCGATCGAGAACGTGCCGATGCGCGGGTTCCGGTGGTCAGGACCGCGGTGAGCATCGACAGGGGCGTCGCATGAAACTCGGCCCCGTCGAGCTGCCCGCGCTGGTCGTACCCCGCCTGGGCCTGGCGGCCTTCCGCCGGCGCGCGGTCGTTCACCTGGCCTTCCTGCTGCTGGCGCTGGCGACGGTCGGCCTGGTGCTGACGGTGCTCATCGACCAGAAGCAGCGCGCCTACCAGCGCTATGCGCAGGGCTTCCGGCAGTCGCTGGCGGAGATCGTCCTGCAGCTGCGCCATCCGAGCGGCCAGCTGGCGCTGCTCAATCCAGCGATGAGCGTCGGCGACCGCGACGGCCAGGCGCCGGTGCTGCTGCCGTTCTCGGCCATCGACTTCGACGATCAGAACAAGGCGCAGCGCGCCGTCGAGATGGCCGGCTGCGGCCTGCGATGGCCCGACGGCGCGAGCCTGTGCGCCGCCGTCGGCGCGAACGCCTACGCGGGCGGTTTCCTGTACCTGGTCGGCAGCCTGGAGAGCGGCCCGCTCGCCGGCCGCGAGCACGGTGCGCTGGACCTGGGCGGCGTGCACCGCGCCCGCGTGACGCTGAAACTGCGCGGCGGCACGCAGACCTGGATCGCGCCGTTCGAAGGTGCCGCTGCCGCAGACGGCACGCAGCGCGGGCGCCTGACCGGCTTCCTCGGCGCGGGGCCGCAGTTGCCCGGCAAGGCGCGCCCGGTGCGCGAGTTCCGCGGCTGGCTCTGGCGCGAGGGCCCATGCGCCGAGGGCAGCAGCGGACCGGACTGCGCGCGGCGCACCTTCTATTCGATCCGGCTGCCGGTGGAAGCCTTCCAGGACGCGCTCTTCGACGACGCCGGCCACCGCGCCCGGCCCGTCTGGCCGCCGGCGGACCTCGACCAGATGCGGGTCCGGGTGGAGCTGCTCGGTCCGTTGGAGCCCACCGCGCCCACCGAGCCCGCCGAGCCGTCAGCAGCCGCATCCGATGCGATGCCTGCAGGGACGAGCTCCTCGCCAGCGGTGGTGCCGGTCCTTTTCGACAGCGCAAAGCCGGGCGCGTCGCTCGCGCTGTCGCTGGACCGGATCGGTGCCTCGCTGCAGCCGGGCGAGACCCTGCGCATCGAGCGCCTGGGCAAGCAGGCGACGACCATCGCCGAGCGCCGCGGCCCGGAGCTGTCCGAGCGCGCGCTGCCGTGGCTGATCCACGTGATGCGCCGCCTGCCGGTGCAGGGCGAGATCCTGGGCGTCGGCGCCGGCACCGACGCGGCCGAGATCCGCTGGCTGACCGCCTCCGACGAGGTCGCGACGACCAGCGGCCGCTACCGGCTCGATCTGCGCGGCGACCTGCGCAGCCTCGACCGTCAGCTCGCGCTGGAGGCGCGTCCGCTGGCGTGGCTGGCGGCGGCGATGCTGGCCGCGGTCGCGCTCGCGTGGCTGATGGTGGAACTCGGCCTGATCCGCGGCATCGCGGTGCTCACGAAGCGCGCGGCCGCGGTCTCCTACAACATGCAGGACGTGCGGGCGGAGCAGCGCATCGGCGAGCTCGACGTGGCCGATCTGCGCGGCCGCGACGAGCTGGGCATCCTCGCCGGCAGCCTGGCCGACGCGCTGACCCGCGTGAAGGACGGCCTGCGCCGCGAGCAGCTGCGGGCCGAGCGCGAGCGCGAGATGTGGCACGCGGTCGGTCACGAGATCATGTCGCCGCTGCAATCGCTGATGGTGCTGCACGGCGCGGGCGACGATCCCAGCCACCGCTACGTGCAGCGCATGCAGCAGGCCGTGAAGGTGCTCTACGGCAGCGCGCCGCCGAGCGAGGCGCTGGCGTCGGCCGACCTGCATACGGAGGCGCTGGACCTGGCCGCCTTCTGCCGCGAGGTGGCCGCCAACGCGCACTACGCCGGTATCGATCACGTCAGCTTCGACACCGCGCTGCCCGAGCCGCAGCCCGTGCACGCGGAGGCCTACGCGCTGGAAGACGCCGTCACGCACGTGCTGCGCAACGCCGACCGCTACCGGCCCGAAGGCACGCCCATTGCCATCACCCTGGAAGCGGGCGGGCCGGGTGTCGTCCTGCTGCGGATCCGCAACCAGGGGCCGCACATCGACGCAGCGATGCTGGACCAGATCTTCGAATACGGCGTCTCCGACACCGCCCCGCAGGTCAACGGGGAACGCCGCGGCCAGGGGCTCTTCGTCGCGAAGACCTACCTGGCGAAGATGGATGGCAGCATCCGGGCATTCAACGTGCCGGAAGGCGTGGTGTTCGAGATGAGCCTGCGCCGCGCCGCGGCCTGAGCGGCTCCGCTTCAATCGACAAGGAGGTCTTCATGCCGATGAATCCCCATTACGCGCTGACCGAGCCCATCCGCGACGCCGTCGACACGCTGTCGAAGGAGCATCCGCTGCTGGTCGAGTTCGGCGCCTCGTGGTGCCCCATCTGCGAGGCCGCGCAGCCGCTGCTGGAGCAGGCCTTCGACGGGCGGCACGCGATGGTGCAGCACATCAAGGTCGAGGACGGCAAGGGCCAGGCGCTGGGCCGCTCGTTCAAGGTCAAGCTGTGGCCGACGCTGGTCTTCATGCGCGACGGGCAGGAGGTGGAGCGCCTGGTCAGGCCCACGGACGCCGCGGATATCCGGGCCGCGCTGGAGCGCATCGACAACACGTGACGGACAATCGGGCCCATGACTCAAGCCCATGTGCTGCTCCCCAAGGACGGGGCGCCTGAACTGCTGTTCGTGCTGCTGCACGGCGCCGGCGCCGACCCTGAACAGATGCGCCCGCTGGCCGAGGCGCTGCACCGCCAGTACCCGCGCGCCGCGCTGGTGCTGCTCGAAGGCTTCGAGCCTTTCGATGCGATCCCGGGTGGGGGAGCGGGCTTCCAGTGGTACTCCGAGCAGGGCGACGACACGCTCAAGGCGCTGCGCTTGAGCGCGGCGGTGCCGACGCTGGTCGCGCTGGTGCGCGGCTGGGCGGAGAAGCTCGATCTGGAGTGGGGACGCGTCGCGCTGGCGGGGTTCTCCCAGGGCGCGATTCTGGCGCTGGAGGCGATGCAGCAGGAAGAGCAGTTGGCCGGTCGCGTGCTCGCGTTCGGTGGGGCGTTTGCCTACTGGCCGCAGCAGGCGCCTCAGGATGTCTCCATCCATCTGCTGCACGGGAAGGACGACGGCGAGCTGCCTTATCCGGCGCTGCTCAATGCGGCGCGCGAGCTGATGACGCTCGGTGCCGACATCACGGCGGACGTGGTCCCGCATGTCGGCCATGAACTGCATCCGGCGCTCATCGAGCGCGCGATGGAGCAGTTGCGGACGTTCATCCCTGCGCGCCTGTGGCGCGAAGCGGTCCTCACGGCCGCCGAGCAGGACAAGAACGAGCCGAAGCACTGACACGGCCGCTGGCCCTCACCCCCGCCCTCTCCCGCAAGCGGGAGAGGGAGTCCGACCGGCTCTACTCGCAGTGCCTGCGCCGCTTGCTCCCTCTCCCGCTTGCGGGAGAGGGCAGGGGTGAGGGCTGCGGTCGCTGCAGTGCGACCAGCGTCAATCGAGGGTGACTTCGGTCCGCACAGTGCCCGCGCGATCCGCCCAGGCGACGAGGCTCAGACGCGTGCCCTTGGGCGCTCTCACCGTCCATTCGCCATAGGCGCGATCGCCCGTGATGTCCCGCTCCGGCAGGAACGCCAGCTGCGTCTGCTTAGGCGCATGCCCTTCCAGCTGCGGCCCTTCCATCCTCGGCTTCCCGCTCACCAGCCCTACCTCCGGATCCACCGGCAGGAAGATCTCGAACATCACGCCGCGCGTCTGCTTGCGCGCCAGCGCCTGCTTGGTCACGTAGGCCGGCAGCCAGCCGCTGTTGCCCACGGCCATCCGCACCCGCCACGTGTCCGGTCCCAGCGCCCGCACCTCCGTGCGCAGCAGCTCCAGCTTCGGCAGGCTCAGCGCGATCTGGTTCATCCACGCCGGGAAGCGCGCCGCCTCCCGCTCGCGCAGATGCGGCGGCGGGTTGCGCCAGAAATTCATCTTGTCCCAGCCGCCGATCTCCACCGGCCCCAGCTGCGGATGCATGAACGAGCTCCACTCGACATGCGCCTTGCCGCCGCAGTGCTCGTCGCTCCACTTCAGCAGCTTGAGGTCGTCCTCCACCGGGTGGTCGCGGAACCAGTCGATCCACTTGTAGCCGGTGATGCCGGCCTCCTTGTTGGGCGACCACAGCTCCACCACCCAGAACAGCGCGCCCAGGTGCTCATAGACCCAGTCCTGCGTGCCCGTGATGACTTCCTTCGGGTGGTACTTGAACTCGTGCCAGATGCTCACCGCCGGATAGCCGGTGTGCTGCTCGCCGAGCTTGGAGAAGCGCTGGAAGGCCCAGAGGTCTTCCGGGGGCATCTCGTCGTCGCTGCGCGTGCCGCAGGGGCGCAGGATCACGCCGCTGTGCGTGTGGAAGCTGATCGCCGCGCCGATGTTGGGATGGCCGACCATGAAGTCCACCATCGCCCGCACCTCGGGCTCGCTGGTCGGGTAGGGACCGGCGCCGACCTGCTCGAACTCCTGGCGCCAGCCGGCGGGGAAGTTGCGGTTCAGGTCCAGGCCTTCGCTGTCGCGGTTGACCTTGATGCTGAAGCCGTCGTGGTTGATCACCAGGCCTTCGGGCATCAGGCGGTAGTACTCGCCGCCGAATTCGCCCGGCTGGCGCGGCACCATCAGCCGCGGGTCGTCCGGATGCTTCCTGTAGCCGCCGTGCGGATCGGGGATGCGCATCGTCAGGATGCGGCCGTCGCCGTCGATGTCCTCGACGCTGAGGCCCTCGACCGGCTCCTCGTCGAACGGATACGGGCGCGTCGACGAGCGGATGTGCCGCGGCCGGTCGGCCAGGGCGAGCTCGGCGCCGTCCGGGTTCAGGCGCGGCACCATGTAGATGGTCCGCGTGTCCAGCAGGTGCGTCGCCTGCGAGTCGGTGCCGTACTTGCTCAGCAGGTCGTGCAGGTAGTACAGGCAGGTCGTGCAGGCGGTGAGCTCGGCGGCGTGGATGTTGCCGTCGAGCCAGAAGGCGGGCTTCTCGACGTCGCTGCCGGTCGCGGTGTTGGTCAGGATGAGGACCCAGATCTCGCGGCCTTCGAAGCTCTTGCCGATGGAGCGCACCGACACCAGGTTGGGGCAGGCCTCCGCGTAGCTGAACAGCAGCTGCGTCAGCGCGTCGTAGCGCGGGAATTCGTCGAAGCGCGGCGTCGGGAGCGTCGAGGGGGATGGATTCGGCGCGGGCGCGGCGGCGGGCGGGAGAGCGGTCATGGGCATCCCAGGGGCGGTGTCGGTGCGGTCGATTTTGCATGCCCGGGCCCTGGAGACCGAGAGGCCTCTCCACCACGTGACAGCGCGTTTTCCCTGAGACGGGTTAAATTGCTGGACTTGCACGGGCGCACCGTCGATCCGACGGGCGCGCATCGCACGACATGAACGAACGACACGACCGGGACGTCCGCGAGGGCGCCGAGGCGAAGCTGGAGAGATGGCTGTGAATCACTGCGAGAAGATCCCCTTGGGGACGCAAGGGGCGACCGAGTGGGAAGTGGTGCACCTGCCGTCGACGCTGGGCGACTTCCAGGCGCGGGCCTTCCGCAGCCCGGCGACGGGCTCGGAGCACCTGGTGCTGTCGGTCGGTCCGCTGCAGGAGCGCGGCGGCCTGCTGCGCGTGCACAGCGAGTGCCTGACGGGCGACGTCTTCCAGTCGCTGCGCTGCGACTGCGGTCCGCAGCTGCAGGGCGCGCTGGACCTGCTGAAGGACGAAGGCGGCATCGTCATCTACATGCGCGGTCATGAAGGCCGCGGCATCGGCCTGGTCGAGAAGCTGCGCGCCTACGCGCTGCAGGAAGCCGGTGTCGACACCATCGACGCCAACCTGCGCCTGGGCCATGCCGAGGACGAGCGCGACTACGCGGACGCCATCGACATCCTGTGCCTGCTGGGCGTGAAGAGCGTCCGGCTGATCACCAACAACCCGCAGAAACGCGACGCGCTGGTCGAAGGCGGCGTCGAGGTCGAGGCGCTGGTACCGCTGCGCATCGCGTCCAACCCGCACAACGAGCGTTACCTCGAGACCAAGCGCAAGCGGATGGGGCACTACCTGGAGTGATTCGGAAATGACCCCGGCGGTCTGTCCATGAATCTCCTGCACGCCTCGCCCGCCGCCGGCTTCGACGAGCCCTTCGAGCTGATGGCGGCGTGCCACGAGCGCATGGCGCGCACGCTGAGCCTGCTCGAACGCATCGGTGAGCACATCGCGACGCATGGCTGCGACGCGCAGGCCAGAGACGCAGCGAAGGACGTGCTGCGCTACTTCACGATCGCCGCGCCGCTGCATCACGAGGACGAGGAACTGCACGTCTTTCCGCGTCTGCGCGAGGAGGGCCACGGCGAGCTCGCGGATCAATTGCTGTCCGACCATCGGGAGATGGAAGCGCGCTGGGCCGGGATCGTCCCGGACCTGACGGCGATCCGTGACGGAGTCATGCCGGGCGAGACGCTCAGCGCCGCGCGCGAGCGCTGGCAGACCTTCGCCACGCTGTACCGGCGGCACATCGACGCCGAGGATCACGACGCCTATCCGGCGGCGAGTGTGGCAACACCTGACACCGAGCTGCGCGCCATGGGCGAGGAAATGGCCGGTCGGCGACGCACCTGAACCGTCGCCCCCTCACGTCGCCCGCTCGTCGCCTCCAGGCTTCGCCGTTTGTGACCAACTCGTAACGCCCCCACCTCCTCGCAACCTTTCTCCCGCGCGCCGGCACCTACGCAGAACCCCTGCGTGAATTTCCGCCGCGCCCATGCCGTCTTTCTTCCCCGTTCCCATCCCCTGGGACGTCGTACTCCGGCAGCTCCTGCTCGCGCCCTGCCTTGAAGAGATCCTCTTCCGGCTCGGACTCCAGGAGCGGCTGTCGACCTCGCGCGCCATCGTCGCGCGGCGCCATGCCGTCGCGCTGACCGCGCTCGCTTTCGGCGCGGCGCACGCGATCGTGCTCGCCATCGTCACGCCCGCCACGCTGCCGCTCCCTGCGCTGCTGCTCGCGCTCGCCACCGCCGGGCCCGCGTGGTGGATCGGCCGCAGCTATCAGAGACATCGCTCGCTGCCCCGCTGCATCGCGTGGCACGCGGGCTTCAACGCGTGCTGGCTGATCGCCGCGCCCGCCCTGCTGCCGCTGCTCGCTCCGGGCCACGCGCTGCCCTTTGCACCGCCCTTCTTCTCGACGGTCTCCGTCTCCCTCTCTTCATCCTGACGAGGCTCCCGCCATGACCCTTCCCTTGCGCAGCGCCCTCCCCGGCTCATCCGCCGGCGCGTTCGTCGCGACCCTCGCGATCACGGCCGCGGTCCTCGCGGGTCCCGCCTTCGCCGCCGACCCCGTCGCCGGCCAGGCCCGCTTCTCGCAGGTCTGCGCCGCCTGCCACACGGTCGCCTCCACGGCCGTCGTCGACCGCGGTCGCAACAACCCCGCGATGATCCAGAACGCGATCAACACGATCCCGCAGATGGCCGGCGTCGGCGGCGCGGTCTCCGCCGCAGACATCGCCAACATCGCCGCCTACCTCGGCAACTCGCCGTCGTCGATCAGCTTCGCGCAGACCGCGGTCGGCGCCACGAGCGCGGTCTCCACGATCACCGTCAGTGCCAGCCGCATCGCCGCGCTCGGCAGCCTCTCCGCCGTCGCCAGCGGCGACTTCGCCGTGCAGGGCGGCTCCTGCGGCGCGACCGTGCCCGCAGGCACCAGTTGCACCGTCGGCGTCGTCTTCCAACCCACCGCCGCCGGTGCGCGCAGCGGCGCGCTGACCATCAGCCACAACGGCATCTCCACGCCCATCCCGATCACGCTGAGCGGCACCGCCAACGTCACCCTGACGGCCGTGCTCTCCGCCGACGCCACCACCCTGGCCTTCGGCAGCCAGCCGCTGGCCAGCGCCTCCGCCGCGCGCACCGTCACGCTGAGCAACACCGGCACCGCGTCGCTGGACTTCAGCAGCATCGGCGTCACCGGCGTCCATGCCAGCGACTTCACCCGGGGCGGCAGCTGCGCCGTCGGCACGCCCCTCGCCGTCGGGGCCAGCTGCACCGTCACCGCCACCTTCACGCCGTCCGCGACCGGCGGACGCACCGCCACCCTGGCCGTCGCCGCGATCGCCCCCGCCGCCAACAACGCCACGGCCAACGTCAACATCGCCATGACCGGTGTGGGCCAGGCGCAGCCCACGCCGGTGTCCTCGCTGTCCGCGACGCAGCTCAGCTTCGGCGCACTCACCGTCGGACGCACCAGCACCGCGCAGACCATCACCGTCTCCAACACCGGCAACGCGGCGCTCAGCTTCAGCGCCATCGCGGCCACGGGTCCGTTCACGACCACCGACACCTGCAGCGGCGGCGTGCCTGCCGGCGGCAGCTGCGCGGTCAACGTCAGCTTCGCCCCCGCCGGCGCCGGCGCGGCCACCGGCACACTGAGCCTGACCAGCAATGCCGCCGCCTCGCCGCAGTCGGTCGCGCTCAGCGGCACGGGCGTTCTCACGAACACGCCCATCCTCGTGTGGACCGCCGCCACGACCGCCGACTTCGGTACCGTCACAATGGGCGCGGACGGCGGCCTCAAGCACTTCACGCTGAGCAACACCGGAGACGTCGCCGCGACGCTGGGCAGCTTCGCCTTCGCCGGCGATGCCGCCGCCGACTACCGCGTCGACACGACGTCGACCTGCACAGCGGGCGCCGCCCTGGCCGTCGGTGGCAGCTGCGACCTCGCGATCGGCTTCAGCCCGCGCGGCGTCGGCACGCGAGCGGCCACGGCCGCGGTCGTCGCGGACAACGCCTCGCTGCCCGCGCCGCTCACGTTGACGGGCGTCGGCCTTGCACCGCCGCAACCGGCGCTGCAGTTGTCGGCGACCTCGCTCGACTTCGGTCCTGCCGATACGAACGGTCGACCGCTGACGCTGACCAACAGCGGTGCCGGCGTGCTGCACATCAGCGCACTGAGTGTCGACAGCGCCCGCTTCACGATCGACACCACCGGCACCAACGCCTGCGGTGCCGCGCCCTTCACGGTGCAGCCTGGCGCGAACTGCCAGGTCACGCTGCGCTGGCTGGGCGCTGGCGCGGCCGCCTCGGCGCCTACGGGCACGGACACCGGCACGCTCACGCTGCAAGGCGACATGACGCCGGCCACGACGACGGTCGCGCTGCGCGGAGCGCCAGGCAGCACCGAAGCGTCGAACAGCGGCGGTGGTGGTTGCACGATCGGTGCGGGCACTGGCGCAGCGGATCCGTTGCTGCTGCTGATGGCTGGCCTCTCCGCGCTGATCCTGTGGCGCCGCCGAGGAACGAAGACCACGAGCGCTTCGACCAACGTGCGGGCAGCGAGTGCTGCTGGGGCCGGAATGGTGCTGGGGGTTCCCGGAGGGATGCCCCCTGCGCGGTGGAGTGCCCGCGCCTGGCGTCGTGCAGTCCGGGCGACCTTCGCCAAGGCAACCCTCCCAGCGGCCGCCGCGATTGCACTGACGACGGCCTTCTCCTTCACTCCCACAGACGCGCAGGCGGCCGATGTCGGCCAGCCTCTGCCGATCGCCAGTGTCCCGAGCGCCGATGGCGCGCCGGTCCCCTTGCACGACGGCAAGGCGAAGGTGACCTACGTCGACTTCTGGGCGTCTTGGTGCGGCCCGTGCCGTCAGTCCTTCCCGTGGATGAACCGCATGCAGGCGAAGTACGGCGCGCAGGGTTTGCGCATCGTCGCGGTGAATCTCGACGCGAGCCGCGCGGACGCGCAGGCTTTCCTCAAGGAGGTGCCGGCCAGCGTCTCGCTGGGCTTCGACCCGAAGGGCGACTCGGCCCGTCGCGTCGGCGTGAGGACGATACCCAGCTCGGTGCTGCTGGGTCCGGACGGACGCGTGCTGATGCAGCACAGCGGCTTCCGCGCCGAGGACGAGGCCGACCTCGAAGCCCGCATCGCCGCCGCGCTGAAGACCCCTTGAAGGAGATCCCGATGTCCCTGCCTTCCACTTGGCGCCGCCGCGCGCCGACCGCGATCGCCGCGCTGATCGCGATCGCCAGCACCGGCTGCGCGATGCAACCTCCCCAAGCCTGGGAGAAGGGCGCGCTCGCCCGCCCCGAGATGACGATGGGCGGCGACGTCCTCGGCGACCGATTCGCGCAGCACATCTACACGAGCAAGGAAAACGCGTCCGGCGGCAACGGCGTCGGAGGAGGTGGCTGTGGCTGCAACTGAGAACGACGTGAACGCAGACGTGAGCGCGGACCCCGGCGCGAACAGCGGCGGCAGCCGCAACGCCTGGGGCGGCGTTCTGGCCGCCGCGCTGCTGCTCCCCGGCCTGCAGTCCCCCGCCCTTGCCGAGACCCCGCCCGAGCAGGCCGAGATGTCGGTCAAGCTGCTGCACTACCGCGACCGCCAGCCCGGCTTAGCCCGGATCAAGGTCACCGCGCCTTCCGTCTACCTGATGGTGCCGGTCGCGGGCCGCTGGTCGGTCGAGGGCTCGCTCGTGAACGACAGCGTCTCCGGCGCCTCGCCGCGGTATCACAGCGCGGTCTCCGGCGCCTCACGGCTGGAGGAGACCCGCAAGGCCGGCGATATCCAGGTGACGCGCTACAACGATCGCGACGCCTGGTCGCTCGGCGCCGCGTATTCGACCGAGCACGACTACCGCTCGCGCACCGTCTCCGCCGGTTATCGCCGCTCCAGCGAAGACAACAACACCACCTGGAACCTCGGTGCCGCGTACAGCGACGACTGGATCGGCTCCTCCGACGATCCGACACTCAGCCGCGGCCGCAACACCACGCAGCTGACCGCCGGCGTGACCCAGGCCTGGACCTCGGTGGACCTGGTGCAGCTGAGCCTGGGCGCGAGCTGGGGCCACGGCATGTATTCGGATCCGTACAAGTTCCCCGACCGACGTCCCGACCGGCGCGAGCAGTACACGCTGATGACGCGCTGGAACCATCATTTCACCGACTGGAAGGCGACGCTGCGCAGCAGCTGGCGCTACTACGCCGACAGCTTCGGCGTGCGCGCCAACACGCTGGAGACCGCCTGGGTGCAGCCCGTGTCGGGCGGCTGGACCTTGACGCCCTCGCTGCGCTACACGACGCAGCGCGCGGCGAAGTTCTATTACGACCCGGTCTACGACGCGTCGCTCGGCGCGCCGCTGCCGCCGGGCTACACGGCGACATCGCCGCAATACCTGTCCCCGGACCAGCGGCTGTCCGCCTTCGGTGCGATCACGGTCGGGATGAAGGTCGCCTACGAGATCGCGCCACGCTGGACCGCCGACCTGAGCCTCGAGCACTACGAACAGCGCGCCGCCTGGCGCCTGGGCGGCAGCGGCTCGCCGGGCCTGGCGCGATTCCAGGCCGACTGGCTGCAGGTCGGCCTGTCGCACAAGTTCTGACCGGCTTCAACGACCCGCTGCGACGACCTCCTCCGATGAACAACGCCGCCCCACGAACCTGACGAGCGCGCCATGTGGTCCGTCCACCGCCATGCCTTCACCGCGATGGCCTCGCCCAACGAGATCGTGCTCGCTGGCGTGGCGGCGGACCTGGCCTTCGAAGGCTTTGAGACGGCCGAGGCCGAGGTGCGCCGCATCGAACGCAAGTACTCGCGCTATCGCGAGGACAGCGTGATCTCCTCGATCAACGGACGCGCCGGCCGCAATGCCGTCGCCGTCGACGAGGAGACGGCGCAGCTGCTGAACTTCGCCGCCGAGCTGCACCGGCAGAGCGACCGCCTCTTCGACATCACCAGCGGCTGCCTGCGCCGCGTCTGGGATTTCAAGGCGGGTCGCGAGCCCACGCCCGATGCGCTGGCGCTGCAACTCCAGCGCATCGGCTGGCAGCGCGTGCAGTGGGACGGACGCGCGATCGCGCTGCCGCAGCCGGGCATGGAGATCGACTTCGGCGGCATCGGCAAGGAGTACGCCGCCGACCGCGCCGTCGCCGCGCTGCGCGGCCTCGGCCTGCGGCACGGCTTCGTCAATCTGGGCGGCGACCTCCGCGTCATCGGTCCGCGTCCCGACGGCCAGCCCTGGGTGTTCGCGATCCGGCATCCGCGCAACGAGGAACAGGTGTGCGCGCGCATTCCACTCAGCGACGGCGCGCTCGCCACCAGCGGTGACTACGAGCGCTTCTTCATCACCCCCGACGGCCGGCGCTGCTGCCACATCCTCGATCCGCGCAGCGGCCAGCCGGTCCGCCATTGGCAGGCCGTCAGCGTCGTCGCGCCGCTGTGCGTCGCGGCCGGCGCGCTGGCCACGATGGCCATGCTGATCGGCGCCGAAGCCGCCTCGCGATTGAGCACGCCCGGCGTCGGATTCCTGCTCGTCGACGCCGACGGCCGGGTCCGCACGCACGACCCCGAACAACTGATCCCACTTCCGACCTCGCCATGAGACTCCTCACCACTTTCCTCGCCGGTGCGGCGGCCGCGTTCGCGCTGGCCGTCACCGCGCCGCCGTCCGCCCGGGCGGCGACCGATCAGGCCGCGTTCCTCGAGCCCACCCAGGCCTTCCCGGGCCGGGCGCGCATCGAAGCGCCATCGGGCCGTCCGGGCGGCGGCGCGGGTGACGCCGCGCTGATCGTCGAGTTCGACGTCGCCGCCGGCTACCACCTGTACCGCGAGCGCTTCGCCATCGAGGCCGAGGGCGCCACGCTGCCCGCGCCGGGCCTGCCGGCCGGCAAGTCGGTCTTCGATCCCAACTTCAACAAGACGATGACGCTGTGGGCCGATGCCATCCGCGTCGTGCAGCCGCTGCCGCAGGGTGTCGTGCCTCAGACGCTGACGGTGCGCTACCAGGGCTGCGCCGATCGCGGGCTCTGCTATCCGCCGCAGCAGGCGCTCGTGCACCTCGCGCGTGGCGGCGACGGCCTGCTGAAGGCGAGCTGGGAAGCGCAGCCGGACGCGCTGTCTGCGCCCATCGAGGACGCAGCGCCGACGGGATCCGGAACGCCGACCGCTTCGACGGCATCGGCGTCTTCGACGGCCACCGTCGCCCCATCGCCATCAACGGCGTCGACGACATCCGCGACATCGACGGCATCGACCTCCGCAGTCGCCGACCAGCCCCCCCTCGACAGCAGCGCCGCGGCGCTCCAGTCGGGCAGCCTGCTGCGCGTCGTCGGCATGTTCCTGCTCGGCGGTCTGCTGCTGTCCTTCACGCCCTGCGTGCTGCCGATGCTCCCCATCCTGTCGTCGATCATCGTCGGTCAGGGCGCACCGGTCTCGCGGGCCCGCGGCTTCTCGCTCGCCGTCGCGTACTCGCTGGGCATGGCGATGGTCTACACCAGCGCCGGCGTCGTGGCGGGCCTGCTCGGCTCGGGCTTCGCCGCCGCGCTGCAGAACCCCTGGGTGCTGGGCAGCTTCGCGCTGCTGCTGTCGGTGCTGGCGCTGTCGATGTTCGGGGTCTGGGAATTCCAGATGCCGGGCTTCATCCAGGACCGCGTCAACAACGCCTCCAACCGAATCAAGGGCGGCAAGCATGTCGGCGTGTTCCTGATGGGCGGGTTGTCGGCGCTGCTGGTGGGGCCGTGCGTCGCTGCGCCGCTGGCCGGCGCGCTCGTCTACATCAGTCAGACCCGCGACGTGGTGCTGGGGGGCTCGGCGCTGTTCGCGCTGGCCTGCGGCATGAGCGTGCCGCTGCTGCTGCTCGGACTCTCCGCCGGCACGCTGCTGCCGCGCGCGGGCCGCTGGATGGAACACGTGAAGACCTTCTTCGGCCTGCTGCTGATCGCGGTCGCGCTGTGGCTGGTCTCGCCGGTGCTGCCCACCGGCGCGCTGATGTTCCTGATCGGCGCCGTCGCGCTGATCGCGGCGATCTGCCTGGGCGCCTTCGAGACCGGTCGTCCACGCGCCCTGAAGGCCGGCGGCGCGCTGGTGGCGCTGTGGTCCGCCGCGATGATAGGCGGCGCGCTCTCCGGCGGCGACAGCGTGCTGATGCCGCTGCGTCATCTGGCGCGGAGCTCCGTGGGCGGCCTGCCGCTCGCCAGCGCCGAGGCCGCGTCGCGCGCCACGCAGGCGCCGAGCTTCGAGCGCATCACCACGGTGGCGCAGCTCGACGCGGCGCTTGCGTCGACCGGGCGTCCGGTGATGCTGGACTTCTACGCCGACTGGTGCGTCGCCTGCAAGGAGATGGAGCACCTCACCTTCTCCGCCCCCGCGATCGCCCCGCGCCTGCGCAACGCGCGGCTGCTGCAGGCCGACGTGACGGCGAACAGCGCGGAGGCCAAGGCCCTGCTCAAGCGCTTCCAGCTGTTCGGCCCGCCGGGGATCCTGTTCTTCGATCCGCAGGGCAAGGAACTGGCCGCCGCCCGCACCATCGGCTTCCTGCCCGCCGATGAATTCGCCGAACGCCTGGACCGCGCCAAGCTGTGACCCCGCAAGACCCGACCCGCCACGCAGGATCCGACATGAGCCTCCCCCAACGACACACCGCCCTGCTGATCCTCGGCTCGGGCCCGGCCGGCTACACCGCCGCGCTCTACGCGGCGCGCGCGAACCTGAAGCCGCTGCTGGTCACCGGCATCGCGCAAGGCGGCCAGTTGATGACCACGACCGAGGTCGACAACTGGCCGGCCGACGTGATGGGCGTGCAGGGGCCGGCATTGATGAAGCGTTTCCAGGAACATGCCGAGCGCTTCCAGACCGAGATCGTCTTCGACCACATCAGCGGCGTCGATTTCTCCAAGCGTCCGTTCACGCTGACCGGCGACAGCGCGGTCTACACGGCCGATGCGGTGATCCTCGCCACCGGTGCGTCGGCGCAGTACCTGGGACTGCCGTCGGAAGAAGCATTCATGGGCCGCGGGGTCAGTGCCTGCGCGACCTGCGACGGCTTCTTCTATCGCGGGCAGGAGGTCTGTGTCGTCGGCGGTGGCAACACCGCGGTCGAAGAGGCGCTCTACCTCTCCAACATCGCCAGCAGGGTCCACCTGATCCATCGTCGCGACAAGTTCCGCGCGGAGCCCATCCTGGTCGACAAGCTGATGGCCAAGGTCGAGGCGGGCAGGATCGCGCTGCAGGTGTTCCATACCTTGGAAGAGGTACTGGGCGATGCGAGCGGCGTGACCGGCGTGCGCATCAAGGGCACGCAGGGCGGAACGACCATCGACATCCCGCTGCAGGGCTGCTTCATCGCCATCGGGCACAAGCCCAACACAGAGATCTTCCGCGGACAGATCGAGCTGCGCGACGGCTACGTGCTGACGCGCAGCGGCTCGGAGGGCTTCGCCACGATGACCAGCGTGCCGGGCGTGTTCGCCGCGGGCGACGTGCAGGATCACATCTATCGCCAAGCGATTACCAGCGCCGGTACCGGGTGCATGGCGGCACTGGATGCGCAGCGGTTCCTGGAGCAGCAGTCGGGCTGACTGCGAGAGGCCGCTGGCCCTCACCCCCACCCTCTCCCGCAAGCGGGAGAGGGAGCAAGAGGGCTCAGAAGGACCAGGCCACGCCGGCGACCCAGCGCTGCAGCGAGGGGTCGCCGCGTTGCGGCAGCGAGCTGTACAGCCGCCCGGCGCTGAAGCGCCAGTCCCCGACCGTGTACGCCAGTCCCGCGTTGGCGAAGCGGTACGACCCGCTGCCATGCCCCCAGTTGGAGACCATGCCCCAGCCCACGTCGGCGGCCAGCGCATCGACGAGGCGCCGGTGCCAGGTCAGCTCGGCGATGGTCGCGCCGCGGTGGCCGAGGTAGCCCCACGACGAGTACGCCGCCAGGTCCGGCGACACCGACACTGTCGCGCCCCATTGCCCCCACGCGGTGGTGTCCCACAGCCCGCCGAGCGACACCTCGCTGTAGCGCAGCCGGTCCGCGTTGCCCCCGCCGGCGTAGGCGTAATGGGCGCCCGACAAGGTCACCACGCGGCGGTCGTCGATCTGCCACCACCGGGTCGCGGAGAGGATGGCCTCCGCCTTCGCCCCGTTGCGCATGTGCATGGTGCCCAGACCCAGGCCCAGGCTCCAGTTGCGGTCGTCGCGGTAGTAGAGGTCGGCGGTGGCGCCCGGACGATCGCCGCTGAGGCTGATGCCGCGCGAGACGCGCTCCGTCACCGCCGAGACCGTGCCGCCCCAGTTCTGGGCAGCGGCCAGCCCCGACGCGACGAGGCCCGACGCCAGGAGGGCGACGGCTCGGGCGAGATTTTTTGGGGGCACGGCAACCATCGGCGGCGATTCTGGCACCCATGAGGGACACTTCTGCAGAAATCAGTCGCCCATGTTTCAACCTGTTCCGAATGAAGCGGACACGGCCGCCGAGTCGCGTCTGCGTGCCTGGCTGCAGGCCGCCGCGGCCGGCGACCGGTCGGCCTTCGAGCAGCTGTACCGGCACTGCCAGCCGCGGCTGTCGCGCTTCGTGCTGCGCAGCTGCGGCCGGCCGGACCTGGCCGAGGAGGTCGTCAACGACACGCTGTGGATCGTGTGGCGGACCGCAGGCAACTTCCGCGGCGAGTCCCGGGTCTCGACCTGGATCCACGGCATCGCCTACCGCTGCATGCTCAAGGCGCTGCGCGACGGCGTGACGGCGCAGGAGATCAACGCGTCCTCGGTGAACGAGGCCGAGCTGGCGATGGCCGAGCCCTCGGTCAACGAGTCCGTGGACCGGGAGCTGCGCGACTGGGTCACGCGGGGCCTGGCCGCGTTGCCGGTGGAACAGCGGGTGACGCTGGAGCTGGCTTACTACCTGGGCGAGACCTGCGAGGACATCGCCCGCATCATGAATTGCGCCACCGGCACCGTGAAGGCCCGCATGTTCCATGCGCGCGTCCGGCTGCGCAACGTGCTGCCCGAACTGGGCGGCGAGACTTCCCCGGCCAGCGGCACCGAAGGACCGATCCGATGACTTCCCCCGACGCCCCCTCCGACGCCCATGGACTGCCAGCCGGCGATCCGGCGATGGGTCAACCGAACGAGCACCGCCAGGTGTGGGACGCGATCGCCTGGGTCGTGGCCGGCACGGCGACGCCCGAGCAGCGCCGCCTGGTGCAGGCGCACCTGCCGCACTGCGCGCATTGCCGCGATGAACTGGAACTGCAGCGCAACATCCACCGCGGCATGCAGGACGCGCCGCGTGGGACAGGCACCGCGAGCACGGCGGGCGCCGCGGGTGCGGCGCGAGTGCCAGGTGTTGACGCCGACGAAGCCGCGATCCAGGCCGGCCTGGACCGGCTGTGGGCGCGCGATCGCGACGCGGGTCCGGCGACGCCGGTGGAAGGGGTGCGCGGTGCCTCGGCCAACGATGGCGGATCGCGCACGACGCGCTGGCTGACGGCGGCGGTGGCGGTGCAGGCGGTGGCGATGTGCGTGCTGGGTCTGCGCCTGTGGAGCGACGGCCACCCGCCCGCCGACTACGTGACGCTGAGCCAGCCGGCCGCGCTGCCCGCCAGTGCGGTCGTTCGACTGGTGCCGGAAGAGCGCGTGGACATGGGCCGGCTGCGCCAGGTCTTGACCCACCACGGGTTGCGGATAGTCGGCGCTGACGAGGACGCGAGCAGCCTGCTGCTGGCGCCTCTGCAGCCGACACCGGCGGGCGCCGTTCCCGCGATGGTGGACCGGCTGCGCGCGGAGCCTGGCGTGCTGCTCGCGGAGCCGGTCGGCGCCGCGGCGCCGGGGCGCTGAGCGATGCACTCGCCGATCGCGCGTCGCATGGGGATCGCGGGAGCCTTGGCGCTGTGCGTCCTGTTCGTTGCGCTGGCTTTCGCCGGTCCGTCCCAGGCCGCCGGAGGTGAGGATGCCGTCGCTTCCGACGCCCGACTCATCATCCTGGCCGTCGAGGACCGCGGCGAGCCGCTGCCCGGCGCCGGCGGTTCGGCGCGAGGCGACTATCGCCGGATGGCCGGCTACGCGGGCAGCGCGCGGGCGTTGGCGATGTCCGAGGCGCTTGCGCGCGAGTACGGACTGCGCGAACAGTCCGCCTGGACCATCGCGCCGCTGAACCTGCGCTGCATGCTCTACGCGCTGGGCGCGGGCGACGACGCCGATGCCGTGCTCGCGCGCCTGCGCCGGGACGCGCGTGTGAAGCTCGCGCAACCGCTCAACGAGTTCGAGACGCTGAGCAGCCCCGCGCCTGAAACACCATCACCCGCACGGGCCCCGACTACACCGACACCGACACCGACACCCGCTCCGGCGACAGCGCCCACGCCGTCCTTGCCGCTTCTGCCGACACCAGCGCCAGAAGCTTCCTCGACGGCCTCGCTCTACAACGATCCCTACTTCGGCCTACAGAAGGGCTTCCAGCAGATGTCCACCGCGGCGCTGCAGCAGGTGAGCATCGGCGCGCGGGTGAAGGTCGCGGTCATCGACACCGGCGTCGACGCGCGGCATCCGGACCTGCTCGGCCAGGTGGCGAGCCAGCGGGACTACGTCGCCGGCGGCGGCGCGCAGGTCGATGCCGTGCCGGAGCGCCACGGCACGGAAGTGATGGGCCTCATCGCCGCGAAGGTGAACAACCGCCAGGGCATCGTCGGCGTCGCGCCGGGCGCGGTGGTGACAAGTTATCGCGCGTGCTGGACGGACGCTGCGCGTGCCGGCGCGGAGGCGGGACCGGCGCCGGCGCGCTGCAACTCCTTCACCTTGGCGCAGGCGCTAGGCGCGGCCATCGCCGACGGCGCCGACGTGATCAACCTGAGTCTCGGCGGTCCGAGCGATCCGCTGCTGACGAAGCTCGCGCAGCACGCGCTCTCACGCGGCGCGGTGCTGGTTGCGGCGGCGCCGCCGGGCCGGCTCGGCAAGGGTTTTCCGAGCGAGGTGCCCGGCGCGCTGGTCGTGGCCAGCACGGGCGAGGCCGGCGGCACCGAAGGATGGCTCGCCGCACCGGGACGCGCCGTGCTGACGACGGTGCCGGGCGGCGGCTACGACATCGATGCCGGGAGCTCGCTCGCCGCGGCGCATGCGACCGGCGTGATCGCGCTGCTGCGCGCGGCGGCACCGGGCGCGGACTCCCAGCACTTGAAGCGCGCGCTCCTGGATTCGATGGGCGTGTCCGGCGCGATCAATGCCTGCGCGGCGGCGCGGGCGCTGGGCGTGGCGGGTCTGCAGTGCGACGCGGCCAAATCAGACCGCCGCTCAACTCACTGAAGCGCGCGCTGACCCACGCGCTGCCCCGCTCACTGAACCGCCGCCGTCTGTTTCAGCCACTCGCGCGGCGAGACCCCGACGTGGTCCCGGAACGCGCGCGAGAGCGACGCCTCGCCGCTGTAGCCCACATCGGAAGCGATGTGCTTCAGCGCCCGGCCGGCCCGCAATCCCTTCTGCGCCAGCCCGATGCGCCAGCCTTGCAGGTAGGCGGCGGGCGTGCATCCGACCACGTCGCGGAAGCCGTTCGCGAAGACCGTGCGTGACATGCCGGCCTCGTTCGCGAGGTCGTTCAGCGACCAGTCGCGCTGGGGCGTGTCGTGCATCGCGATCAGCGCCAGCTTCAGCTTGGCGTGGCTCATCCCCGCGAGCATGCCCGACTGCACCTTGCCCTGATCCATCAGCACGCGCAGCAGCCAGATCAGCAGCACCTCGAACAGCCGGTCCAGCACCGCCTGCCGGCCGCAGTAGCCGTGGCCGGTCTCGAAGAACATCATCTGGAGCACCGGCTCGCAGGGCGCCACCGCGGTCAGCGGCAGGCAGATCCAGGGCGGCAGGGCGGCGGCGATCGGATGACTGGCGCCGCCCTCGAACGCGACGTTGGCGCAGACGAAGTGCGCGCCCTCGCGGCTGTCCGTGATGAAGCGGTGCGCCAGCGGCCGCGGATAGAGCAGCACGCTCGGCTCCTCGATCAGCAGCGGGTCGGGGGCGCCGTGGTGCACCTCGACACGCCCCTCCCGGATCAGATGCAGCTGCCCGCAGCCGGCGGGCGTGGGGACCGGGCTGATCCCGCACAAGGCCCCGGTCTGGAAGGTCTCGGCACGCACGGCGAAGTGGGTCAGCAGGGAAGCGAGTCGGTCAGGCATGGATCGCATTGGATCACCGGCCGGCACCGATCCGTACGCGATGCAAAGAACCCCGTACCCCGAGGCATGTTTGAAAGGGGCCCCCCTCGCACACTTCATCCATCGCAACACGACGCCGACGACAAGAGCTCCCAACCCCTCTCGCCACCGACGTCCGACCTCTTTCCCTCTCTCTACCGAACCCTCAGGAGAATCCCATGAACACACGCAGCCTCATCACCGCCGTCGCCACCGCAGCCGCCGCCCTGGTCGGCGGACAAGCCCTCGCGGCCGACGTGCCGTCGGTCGTCCTGGTCCACGGCGCTTTCGCCGACGGGTCCGACTGGGCCAAGGTCATTCCGCTGCTGCAGGCCAAGGGCGTGCAGGTCACCGCGATCCAGAACGGCCTCGAATCGCTGGACGGCGATGCCCAGGCGGCGCGCCGCGCCATCGAGGCCCAGAAGGGTCAGGTCGTGCTGGTCGGCCACTCGTGGGGCGGCTCGGTCATCACGCAGGCCGGCGTGCATGACAAGGTGGCCGCGCTGGTCTACGTGGCGGCCTACGCGCCGGACGTCGGACAGGACACGCTGGAACTCGGGAAGGACTTCCCGCCGTCGCCCGGCGTGAAGCGGCTGGTGGCCGATGCCAACGGCTGGCTGACGCTGCCGCCGGCCGCGCTGGCCGAAGATTTCGCGCAGGACGTGCCGGCGGCCCAGACCGCGGTGATGGCCTCGACGCAAGGTCCGCTGCAATTGAAGGCGCTGCAGACCAAGGTCACCGCCGCGGCGTGGAAGACGCGTCCGTCCTGGTACATCGTCAGCGCCAACGACCGCATCATCCCGCCCGACCAGGAGCGCGCGATGGCCAGGAAGATCGGCGCCAAGGTCACGACGCTGCCGACCAGCCACGTGCCGCAGCAGTCGCGTCCGGAAGACGTGGCGGCGGTGATCCTGGAAGCGGTCAAGGCCAGCACGAAGTGAGGCGGATCATGAGCACACGTGCCCTCTTCAGCGCCCTCACCCTGTCCGTCGCGGCCCTCGCGGGCGGACAGGCCCACGCGGCCGACGTGCCTTCAGTCGTCCTGGTCCACGGCGCGTATGCCGACGGGTCCGACTGGGCGAAGGTGATCCCTCTCCTCCAGGCCAAAGGCATCCAGGTGACGGCGGTGCAGAACGGGCTGGCGTCGCTGCAGGGCGACGTCCAGGCGGCGCGGCGCGCCATCGACCAGCAGAAGGGCCGGGTCGTGCTGGTCGGTCATTCGTGGGGCGGCTCCGTGATCACGGAGGCCGGCGCCGACGACAAGGTCGCCGCGCTGGTCTACGTCGCCGCGTATGCGCCGGACGTGGGCCAGGGCACGCGGGAGCTCGGCAAGGACTATCCGCCGTCCCCCGGCGTGCAGAAGCTCAAGGCCGACGCCGAGGGCTGGCTGACCCTGCCGCCCGCGGCGCTCGCCGAGTACTTCGCTCAGGACGTGCCCGCGGCCCAGGCCACGGTGATGGCGGCGACGCAGGGCCCGCTGCAGCGTCAGGCCTTGCTGGACAAGGTGACGGTCGCTGCGTGGAAGACGCGCCCGTCGTGGTACATCGTCAGTGCCAACGACCGGATGATCCCGCCGGACCTGGAGCGCGCCATGGCCAGGAAGATCGGCGCCAAGGTCACGACGCTGCCGACGAGCCACGTGCCGCACCTCTCGCGTCCCGAGGACGTGGCCGCCGTGATCCTCGAGGCCGTCGAGGCGAGCACGCGGTAGTCTGCCTTTCCGTCTCCACCCTTTCACCGTGAACGACACGCATGATCCGCATCCCCGCTGAGCGTCTCTCGCTCAGGACACCGTCCCTGGAGGACCTTGCCGACTACCTCGCCTACCGGAACGATCCGCAGGGATCGGATCGCGCGCTGTTCCAGCCCGCCACCGTGGAAGAAGCGACAACGCTGCTGATGAAGCAGTCCCGACTGACGCTCGAAGAACCGGGTTGGCTGATGCTGGCGATCGAGGACGCGAAGAGCGGCCGCGTCGTCGGCGAGGTCGGCGCCTATCGTTCCGCGGAGCACATGGACCGCGGCAACGTCGGATGGTGGCTGCACCCGGCCCATCGCGGTCAGGGCCTGGCCACGGAGGCGGTTTCCGCCTTCATCGACTGGTGCTTCGGCGACCTGGGGCTGACGCTCGTGGACGCGAGTAGCCTGGCCGCCAACGTCCGGTCATGGGCGTTGATGGAGCGGGCGGGGATGCGCAGGCAGGATCCGCCTGGTCGCCGCGAGATCGGCGGCGTGATTCACGAGGAGTTGACCTACTGCCTGAGCCGCGCTCAATGGTCGGCATCGCGCGGCTGAACGACGACGGCGCGCGGCTTGCCCTGACGAGGGATCCATTCATCAAGGAGCCCTCATGTCCGATCGCAACAAGGCAGCCCTGACGGCCGCCAATGCCGCCATCACACGCGGTGACACCGAGGGATTCCTGGCGTACTGCGCCGAGGACATCCTCTGGACCACGGTCGGCGAGGACACGCTGAACGGCAAGGCCGCGGTGCGGGAATGGATGTCGACCGGCTATGCCGAAGCACCTTCGTTCACCGTCACCGATCTGGTCGCCGAGCGGGACTTCGTCATCGCGCTCGGCACCATCGAGAGCAAAGGCGACGATGGCAAGCCGATCCAGAACGCCTATGCGGACGTCTGGCGCTTCCGCGATGGACTGATGGTCGAGCTGAGGGCGTTCGTGATTCCAGCCTGAGCGCAGTGCCGCGCTGTCGGATTCACTCGAACACGGGTCGGAAGAAGGTGCGCTCGTACCGCACGATGCAGCGCGTCTCCTCGGCGTACCGGAACGCGGCCTGGCATTCCGCATCGTCGAAGGACTTGATGCGGTACTCCTCGTAGGCGGCGAGCGACGGGAACGAGAACGACGCCAGCGCGATGTCGTTCGCGCCCTCGGAAGGCAGCAGGTATCCATGGTGCACGCCGCCGAACTTCCTGACGAGCGGGATCCAGAGCTTCCCGTAATGCTCGAACTCCTTGAGCTTGAGCGGATCGATGACGTAGCGGAGATGGCAGGTGATCATGGGCAGGATGTCCGTGGTGGCGATTGCCGGCGGCGTCGCTCGTCGACGCCGTGTGCGTTGAGCACTTTAGTCGCACGTCCCCTCGATGAGGGATTCGCCGGCGCGCCGATCTCCGTAGGCTCCGTCGTGCACATGCACCCAGGGAGCCCCGCATGACCACGTCGTCGCCGTCCTTCGATGTCTCGCAGCTGATCGGCTGGCCCTTCCGGGCATTGACGCTGGCACCCAGCCAGCTGACGCAGCCCATCCTGCCCATCACCTACAACATCAACGCGTTCAATTCGAGCGCCCCGCAGACCGAGGCGCGCATCGTCTCGCAGCACAGCTACGGGCGGCAGCTCGGCCGGCTGTCGGACGCGGTGCAGGCGTTGATGGACGTGCTGTATCCGGAAGGCGCGCCCGATGGCCCGAACGGGCCACTCGCGCGCTTCGAGCAGTTGCGCGAGGACATCGAGGCGCTCAAGGCCGACGGCGCGGAGGATCGGCTGGCGCGCGTCGGCCAGGATCTCAGGACCTTGAAGGCGACCGATCCCGACCGGTTCCAGCGGGTCCGGCGGACGCTGGAGGCCGCGTTGCGGGAGTGAGGCGCAAGCCGGCGACGATCCGCTCGGCGTCCTTCGCCGGCGGCAGTCCGAACGCACGTCCGTACTCGCGGCTGAACTGCGTCGGGCTTTCATAACCAACCTCGTGCGCCACCGTCGTGACGCTGCCGCGTGCGGCGATCAGGAGCTTGCGCGCATGGAGCAGTCGCACCTGCTTCTGATACTGCAGCGGGCTCAAGGCCGTCACCGCCTTGAACTGCCGATGGAAGGCGGAGACGCTCATCGCCGCCTCCGCGGCCAGGTCATCGACGCGCAACGGTTGCGCGAAGTCCCGCCGCAGGCGCTGGATGACCTGGTTGATCCGGGCGAGCGCGGTATCCGGCGTCGCGATGTCGCGCAGCATTCCGCCCATCGGTCCTTGAAGGACGCGATAGAGGATCTCGCGTTCAAACGCGGGAGCGAGCCCCGCGATGTCCTCCGGATGGTCCATCAGACGCAGCATGCGAACCCAGGCGTCGAGCAGTTCAGGCGTGACGGCGGCGACGGAGAAGGCAGACGATGGCGCAGCGCGCCCGAGCGAATCGGGCAACTCCGACAGGAGGTCGGCCAAGACGGTCGCATCCAGCGTCAACGCCACCGCCAGGTAGGGTGCGCCGTCCGCCGCCGCCCTGACCATGCCGGCCGCAGGCAGGTCCACGGACATCACGAAGTAGGTGGCGGGGTCGTAGCGCAAGGTCTGCCCGCCCACCGTCATCGACTTTTCCCCCGTCAGGATCAGGTTGATCATCGGTTCATAGACCACCGCGAGCTCGTGCTCCGGGATGGCGCCCTGGACCATGAAGACGCGTGGAATTCCGGTGTCCGTCGCGCGGTTCTCGGCGCGCGCGGCGAGAGCGCGCAGCTCGCTCAGTGGCTGATTCATGGCGCCATTAGATCGCGCGGGACCTCCGCCTGACATCCGGAAAGCAGAAATAGGCAGGACAACGCCAGGAACCGTTGCGACCGATTCCGGTGCGATCCCTATCGTCCAGGCATCCCAACCCATCGATTGACCGGAGCCTGAAATGAACACCAGCAGCAGCAACAACGACAGCGGCAACAGCACCTCCGCCATCGCCGCCAGCAATGTCGTCGTCATCACCGGCGGCAGCCGCGGCATCGGCGCCAGCACGGCTGTGGAAGCGGCCCGCCGCGGGCTGGGCGTGATCCTCACCTACAACGCCAATCCCGCCGCGGCGGATTCGGTGGTTCACGACATCGAAGCACAAGGCGGCCGGGCCGTCGCGCTGCGCCTGGACGTGGCCGCGGTGGAATCCTTCCCTGCCTTCCGGGCTGCGTTGGAACAGGCCTTGCGCAAGACCTGGCACACGGACCATCTGCAGGGCCTGGTGAACAACGCCGGCTTCGGTCTGTTCAATCCCATCGACACGGTCACGGAGGAGCAGTTCGATGGCCTGTTCAACGTGCATCTGAAGGGACCGTTCTTCCTGACGCAAGCGCTGCTGCCGCTGCTGCAGCCGGGGTCGAGCATCGTGAACCTCACGAGCGCGACGACCCGCGTCGCGACATCCGGCGTGGCGCCGTATGCGGCGTTCAAGGGCGGACTGGCGGTACTGACCCGCTACATGGCGAAGGAGTTCGGCGGGCGCCGCATCCGCGTCAACTCGGTGTCGCCGGGAGCGATCCGCACCGAGCTCGGCGGCGGCTTGAACGACGAGTTCGAAGCGCTGCTCGCCGGGCAGACCGCGTTGGGCCGCGTCGGCGAGCCGGAGGACGTCGCCCGCGTGATCGCCTCGCTGCTCACCGAGGACGGCGCCTGGATCAACGCCCAGGACATCGAGGTCGCGGGCGGGTACATCATCTGACCCGCCGATGCGAATCGTCTGACAGCCCGACTCCTGGAGATCCCATGCTCGATCATGTCTTCCTCACCGTCCCGGACCTGGAACGGTCCATCGCCTTCTACACCCAGGTCCTCGCGGCGCTGGGCATCAGCAACCGGCTGGATTACGACGGCAAAGACGGCCCTCCCGGCCATCCCGACCTGAAGGGCTTCGGCGCCAACGGCCGCATGTTCTTCTGGCTGCGCGAGGGCGTCGCCCATGGCGACGCGGCCCATGTGGGCTTCGTGGCCGACAGTCATGAGGCCGTGCGCGCGGCCTACGAGGCGGCGATGGCGAACGGCGCCCGTGACAACGGCGCCCCCGGCGCGCGTCTGCACTATCACCCGGACTACTACGCCGCCAACGTGCTGGACCCGGACGGCTACAGCCTGGAGTTCGTCCACAAGCGCTGGCAGCACGACGCATAGGCCCTGCCAGCTTGAAGCGACGTGATCACGACATTCGAAAGGGTGTCACATGAGCGGGCTACGCTGGACCACCTCATGACGCTGAAGGGGGCGATGTACCCAGGCGAACGCTTGAACGCCGGCACCCATCTGATGGGCCTGCTGGCGGCGGTCCCCGCGGCCGCGTGGCTGGCGTATCAGGCGCTGGGCACGGGCAGCGGGCGGCGCTTCGCCGTCGCCTGCATCTTCGGCGCGGCGCTCATCGCGCTGTTCGCGGCGTCCACGCTCTGCCACAGCACCCGCGGCCGGCAGCAACGCCTCTGGGTCCGTCTGGACCACTGCGCCATCTTCCTGCTGATCGCCGGGACGATGACCCCCTTCGCGGTCCTGACCGGCGACGGCTGGCTGCGATGGGTGGCCTTGGCGAGCGTCTGGATCGTGTCGCTGTGGGGCATCCGGCGCACGGTGTGGGGCGAGGTCGAACGCCCCATGCTCAAGGTCTACCTGGCGATCGGGTGGCTGGCCACCATGGTGTGCATCCCCGCCCTCCAGGAACTGCCGGTGGCCTGCGTGACGCTGTTCGTCGCCGGGGCCGGCGCGTACACCGCCGGGACCTACTTCTTCGCCAATCCGGGATGCAGCCGCCACGCCCACGGCATCTGGCACCTGTTCGTCGTGGCCGGCAGCGGCTGCCACTTCGGCGCGGTCGCGCACTGCGTGCTGCCCTAGCATCCTCAGAAACGGCCGCAACGCGGCAACGAGGGATATCGCCTTCACCGGGCGCCGCCTACCCTCGCGGCTCTTCCACCGATCAGGCAAGGAGCCGACGTGCACGCTCTCTCACGCATCACCGTATTCGCCATGGCCACGGCGTTGAGTGCGGCCGCGATCGCCGCGCCGGCCCAGCCCGGCGACGTCGCCCAGGCCTTCATCGAGGCCTGGAACTCCCACGAGGCCTCGGCCTTCAACGACCTGTTCACCGACGACGCCGAGTGGGTGCCGGTCGTCGAGACCCGGCTGTCGGGGCGGACGCAGATCGTCGCCGACCTTCAGACCGCCCACGGGTCATGGGCCAGGCGCACCACCCTGGCGGCCAGTGATGTCGTCACCTCCGGCATCTCCGATTCAGCGGCGGTCGTGCTGCTGCGCGCAGGCTTCCTGGGCAAGGACGGCCAGCGCGTGGAACCCGCCAACGCCCTGCTGCTCGTCGTCGTCAAGGACGCGTCCGGCTGGCGGATCAAGGCGGGACAACTGTCCAAGCCCGGCGCCACGGCGATGCCGTCAACCGCCGCTGCGAAGTGACACTATTTGTCGCGTCTGATGCCAGGGCTGACAAAACCTGACCCTGGCATCGATTCGCACATCGCCCGGATACCTCTTTGGGACTAGGGTCGGCACGCGAATCCCCGCGATTTGCAACGCTGACCGCACTTTGTGTCCATCCGCAACCGGCACGTTCTCTGCTTGAACTAGGCGAAAGTCCACCTGGGTCAGGCGTTCGTGCGCGCTCCCCCGGTGTCTCGTTCTACGGACCTGCAGGAGCGCCCATGCGCCACAACAACCCATCAGAGGCTGACCCGACGTCGGCGTGCCCCTCCCCGCGAAGCCCCTGGGGCATCGTGTTCACCGCCGTCGTCGCGCTCAGCGCCGCCGGCACGCTGGTCGGCTGCGGCGGCGGCGGCGGCAGCTCGGACGCCGGCGGCACGCCGCCCTTGTCCGGCGCCCCGGCCCCGGCGCCCACGCCCGCCCCCGCGCCGCCGGCATCGGCGCCCGTCGGCGACGAGCCCGAGCTGCCTCCGCCCGCTCCCGCGCCGCCCAGCCTGCCCTCAGGCGGCGACAGCGGCACGCCCGCCACGCCTGCCGTGCCCCCGTCCCTGCAGTCGCCGACCGGCCTGGACATCAGCAAGCCCGGCAAGGCCATCACCGGCATCACGGCGACCTCCAGCGCGCTGGAGAACAACGGCGACACCGCCCAGAAGACGCTCGACGGCGACCTGAACACGCGCTGGGCCAGCGCGTTCGACGACAAGGCCTGGATCCAGTTCGACTTCGGCACCAAGACGCCGGTCGGCTACATGAAGCTGGTGTGGCAGAACGCGTATGGCAAGGAGTACGCGATCCAGGTCTCCGACGATGGCACGACCTGGTACCAGCTGCGCTACGTGGCCGGCGGCAAGGGTGGCACCGAGGAGTTCTTCAACCTGAACGCCAACGCGCGCTACGTGCGCCTGCAGGGCGTCGCCCGCGGCACGCAGTACGGCTATTCGCTGCTCGAGGTCAGCTTCAACTCGCCGGGCAGCGACAACACCCTGCCGATGCTCACCGCCTCGGCCGTGCCCACCCCGCCCAAGGGCGCCACGGTGGTCACGCCCGCCGCGCCGGCCACGCTGGAGCAGGTGCAGTTCACGCTGCCCGACGGCACGCTGGTGACGCGCTTCGGCTTCGTGGGCCGCTCGCGCCACGGCCGCGAGCGCGGCGAGGACTGGAACGAGATCGGCTTCGGTCCCAATGACACGGTGGACGCCAACGGCAAGCCGCAGGACAAGGGCCCCGGCGCCTACCTGAACTTCATCGCCAACTACTTCAAGAACCGCACCTGGGGCGTCGAGTTCATCGACAACAGCCGCGTGGCCGGCGTCACCAAGCCCAGCATCGTCGTCAACCAGTACTACCAGCAGGCGCAGCGCGGCGGCGGTCATTCCTTCTTCCGCCGCATCGATGATCCGAACGTCACCGGCTACGGCTGGATGTCGCCCGGCCGGCTGCTGGACAACACCACCTACACGGACGGGTTCGTCGACAAGACCTCCTGCCCGATCGTGGCCAAGCCGCCCGAAGGCGCGCTCGCCCGGCCGACCTCGGGCTACGGCGGCGTCATCGGCGCGAACGACGGCTGCTCGGTCGTGCTGGACAACGTGCCGGGCCACTCGGACCTCGCCCCCAACGCCAACGGCGTGATGGTGCCCAACGGCGTCAACATCCCGTCGCGCAACCTCAAGGTCGGCGACGCGATCGAGTTCACGGGCTCGTTCTTCTCCAGCCGCGCCGCGATGGACGCGATCCAGGACAACGGCAACTTCCGCTACTACACCAACGAGGTGACCTACGTGGTGGGCAGCGGCCTGCGTCCGCAGTACGGCATCCAGCCGCGGCTGAACAACGCGCCGCTGCCGGTGGAGACGCTGTCGGGCGGCACCGGGTCGGTCTCGTACGACTACGCGGACAACTCGACCTTCATGTTCCAGCAGCCGAATACGCAGATCGGCATGAAGAACATGCAGACCTTCGTCGAAGGCCGCCGCTGGTTCCACACCAACATGTGGACCGGTGACCACAACGAGCAGGGCAACGACCGCAACAACGACGCGGTGAAGCTGCAGGGTCCGCGCTTCAACCAGACCAACTGCTTCGGCTGCCACATCAACAACGGACGCAGCCTGGCGCCGCAGGTGCTGAACCAGCGCCTGGACACCATGGCCGTGCGCGTCGCCGCGCTGGACAGCAACGGCAAGCAGCTGCCCCACCCGGTGTACGGCGAGGCCGTGCAGATGAACGCGCGCTCGGCCACCACCGGTGCGGCGCAGGACTGGGGCAACGGCGTGCGCGTCGCCGGCTTCGACACGAAGACCGTCACGCTGGCCGACGGCACCGTCATCACGCTGAGCAAGCCCAAGGTGAGCTTCGACGGTCCGACGCCGACGGTGTACTCGCTGCGCAGCGCGCAGCCGGTGATCGGCATGGGTCTGCTGGAGGCGATCACCGACGCGGACATCCTGTCCCGCGTGCGCACCACGGCGGACGAGGACGGCGTGAAGGGTCAGGCCAACCTGGTCTACGACCCGGAGACGGCGACCGTGCGCGTGGGCCGCTACGGCTGGAAGGCGGCCAAGGTGAGCCTGCGCCACCAGACGGCCAATGCGCTGCTGCTGGACATGTCGGTCACCTCGCCGGTCTACCCGAACCGCGACTGCCTGGCCGGCCCGGCCCAGTGCAACAAGACCAAGGTGGAAAAGGGCGTGACCGAGGACGAGCTGCAACTGCTCTCGCGCTACGTGGCCCAGCTGGGCGTGCCGGCGCAGCGCAGCGTCGTCAGCGGCTTCCCCAAGGGCGTGACGCCGCTGCCCTACCTGGACGTGGATCCGGTGAAGATCGCGGCGGGCTCGAAGGTGTTCTCCACCATCCGCTGCACGGCCTGCCACATCGCCGAGATGAAGACGGGGTCGGGCACCGAGCTGGCCGAGATGCGCAACCAGACCATCAAGCCCTACACCGACCTGCTGCTGCATGACATGGGCAGCGACCTGGCCGACAACTTCGCCGAATCGCAGGCGAGCGGCAGCCAGTGGCGCACCTCGGCCCTGTGGGGCATCGGGTACACCGAGCGCGTGGCCGGCACCGGCGTGAAGGTGGGTTACCTGCACGACGGCCGCGCCCGCACGCTGACCGAAGCGGTGCTGTGGCACGGGGGTGAAGGCGACGCGAGCCGCCAGCGCTTCGTCAAGCTGAGCACGGCGGACCGCGAGGCGCTGCTGGCCTTCCTCAACTCGCTCTAAACAGCCTCAACGGGAAGCCACTTCCCCACGCCCGCTTGACCACGCAGTCGCGTCGGCAAGCGGGCGTTTTTCGTTCAAGCGCCCGTTCCCTGTCCGCGGCTCACGGCGCGATGTTGATGATCCCCAGTGCTTCGATCTTGCGGTAGCCCGGCAGGTACATCGCCACCAGCCCGCCATCGGCGGACGGACCGCCGATGCCGATCGCCTGGGTGGGCGTGCCGGAGATGACGCCGGTCCTGGTGTCCAGCACGAGCCCGCTCGGCAGCCCCTGTGCGACGTTGACCGCGAACGACTGCTGGCCGGCGCACGAGGCGGGAAGTCCCGTGATGGTGGGTGTCGCCGTCAACGGGACGCCGACCTTGCCGCTCACCCTGCGGTCGATCGAGCCGTTGGAGTTCCAGCTGAAGGTGAGCATCAGGACTTCCGGACCGCAGGGCTTGTCGTCGTCGCCACCGCCGCCGCAGGAAGCGAGCAAGGGGACGAGGGCGACGGCGAGGAGGGTCCTGGCAAGAACGCGGAGCGGAATCATGGATGTGAATCTGATGGGTTGCATGGCGGCCAGCACCCTACCGACAGCGATCGCGCTGAACAATCCGTCGAATCGGGTATCCCGCACGGCGCCGGATTGCCCCGTGACGCATTGCCCGGATCACGCTTGTCGAGTGGTGCGCGGGAGCGACAGCGTCACCGCATCGTCATCGCCTTGGCCGGGTCTGCAGGGATCGCGACCTCTTCTTCAGTCCGGCAACTGTTCCTCGAAACGCAGATAACCCACATGGGCGAGCGGCGACAACGTGCCTCCGATCGAGACACCGACATGCTGCTCGTCCAGTGCCCATGAGGCATCGAAGTCCGCGATGACTTCCGCTGCGGCACAACTGCAACTGTTCCTCGGTTCCTCTTCCGGTGAGCCGTCGTACTCGAAGCGCAGGCGAAGCACGCTCAACGCCGGATCGGCCTCGATGGAGGCCTGACGTAGCTGAGGGTGCACTTCTCCCAGCAGCGCCCGCTGCAGCGAGAGAAGGAGGAACCGGCGATCGATCTCGGTCTCACTCCCAGCGACGAGCTCACCACCCCAATCACCGGGATGCACATCGCGCTCCGACTGCGAGAACGTCCACACGTACCCCGCCAGATCCGCAGCGGTGTACTGGCGCTCTCCGTACGGGAACGAGTGCGGTCGGGACAGGACCTTGGCGCCTTCCGCCGCCGCTCGCGCGGCATGCTGATCGGCGCTTGCGACACGGACCATGATCGAGAAGCCAGGCTCTGCTGGCGCATCGCCTTGCGCCACCACCACGGCGCCGGAGCCGATATCGAGCTGCACCCGATGGTCGCCGATGCGCAGGCGCTCGCTGAAGCCGAAGACACGGACCAGCCACGCCGCCGCAGCCGCGACATCCGGGTAAAGAAGCACCGGGATGACCGTTGCCAAGGACATCGAGCGGTTCTCGGTGCCAGACAGGAAGGCGGTGTCTTTTGGCATGCAGAGATTGAAGCATGCGTCCCTTAGTCGCAGCAAACGTCATCGCGAGTCACGTCCGACCGCGCCTCCGTCCGCCCGCGGCACGGCCCCATTCAACGGCGCATTCCGCAGTTCGCGACACGTCGGAACACGCCATCGAGCGCTCCTCATACAACGCCTCCTCGGACAGACGGAGGAATGAACATGCAGGCAGATCTCGACGTGGCGACAGCAGCGACAGCGGCGACTGGTGTCGACCCTGCGCCGGCCACGACGCTCAAGAGGAAGAGCTATCTGAAGGCCAACGTGGCCACCGTACTGGCCATCGCGATCGCCGCGACGGCAGCGTGGATCACCGCCATGGCCTTCGTTGAAGCCTATGGCATCGGCGCGAGCCACTTCGGCCAATCGACCGACCTGGCCAAGCGGGCAGGACCGGGGGTCGGCCTGTTCGTCCTCGACGGCGTGGCGCTCATGGTCGTTGCCGTCTTCGCTCGACTGGCGGCGCGGGCTTTCCGCTCCGGACGTTGAAGACACCCACCGCGCCAGCTTTCTCGCGCTGAGCTGTCGATCGCGGTGAGGGTCGTTCGTCGTTCCCAGACACGCTTCGTGCAAGGATCGACGTCATGACCATCACCATCACCGCTTTCGACCGCTCACCCGACGGTGGCAAGGGGCTCGCGCGAGACACGCGCGTCCGCTGGGCTCTGGAGGAGGCGGGGCTGCCTTACGACGTCCGCCTCGTCTCGTTCAAGGCCATGAAAGAGCCGGCGCACATGGCGCTCAATCCGTTCGGCCAGATTCCAACGTATGAGGAAGGCGGGCTGGCGCTCTTCGAAACGGGCGCGATCGTCCTGCACATCGGTGAGCGGCATGCCGGACTGCTGCCCGACGACGCCGACGCGCGAGCGCGCGCCGTGACCTGGGTCTTCGCCGCGGTGAACACGGTGGAGCCGCCCATCCTCGAGTTGACGATGGCCCGGTTCTTCGAGCGCGACCAGCCCTGGTACGCGGCCCGGCTCCCGTCGCTGGAAGCCCGGGTGCGCACGCGGTTGCAACAGCTGTCGGCGCACCTGGGCGATGCCGACTGGCTCGACGGCGCGTTCAGCGCCGCGGATCTGATGATGGTGCACGTGCTGCTGCGGTTGCGGTCGACGGGCCTCCTCGACGAGTTCCCGCGGGTGGGCGCCTATGTCGCGCGCGGCGAGGCACGCCCCGCCTACCAACGGGCATTCGCCGACCAGTTGGCGGTGAACACGCGAGCACCGCAGCCGGGCTGATCTACGTTCCATCCGCCGCATTCGACAGCTCATCGCTTTCGACGGGCAAGGCCTGGCCCCGCCGCCGACGATCGCCGCTTCTTCCACTCCAGGAGTGCGCGATGTCCCTCGCCCTCACCACCGCCGCGGACACACGCCGCGTCCGCGCGCTGCTCACGATCCTGGTCGCGCTGCTGGCGCTCGCGCACCTCGCCTGGCAATGGACGCACGGCGGCATCGTCAGCCATCACCTGCTAGCGAATCCCGATCTGCCGTCCGTGTCCAACGGATGGGGCATCGTGTCCCTGCCGGCATTGGCGTGGATCCTCTCCGGCCGCTTCCTGCGCCGCGCGACCTCCGGCCCGGCAAAGCGCGCCATCCTGATCGCCGCCCTGGGCGCCGTCTGTGCGGGCATCGGGCTATCGCTGGCCTTCAGCCTCGGGACGCCCGATCACGCCGCAGTCGTGCTCCTGGCGATCCTGCTCAGCGGCATCGCGCTGCCCACCTACCGCGCGGAGTACCTGCTCGGCTTCGTGCTCGGCATGGCGTGGACCTTCGGCCCGATCCTGCCGATCCTGGTCGGCTCGGTGCTGGCGCTGAGCTCGTTCCTCGTCCGTCGGGTGGCGTGGCCGGCAATGGGTTGGGCGGTGGCGCGGCTGCGGACGTGAGGGGACGTCTCTAGAGCAACTTCTGCAGACGGATCAATGCATCGACCTGTCTTTGGAGACCGACCACCCTCACCGCCAGTTCGATGATGAGCCACAGCATCAGGCTGCCGAACACCAGGTAGGGCTCTCGATGATCGATCAGCACCGCGATACCCACGAACAGGACCGGAAGACAGCGCAGGAGCATCGCCACGCCGCGTGATTGACCGGCGGTGCGCAGCACCTCCCGGGCGCTGTCGTCCCTCGCCAATTCCGCGAGCGCGATCTCAGCACGGCCCTGTTGTTCAACACTCATTGCGTCAACTCCCCGATCTGAAGGCGAAGGGATGTTATCGACTCCGCTTCCGGAAGGGCGTCCTACTTAGTGGGGGTGTACGACCCGTCGCCACGCTGCGATTTGGCTCGGACATGGCAGACGCCTCAAGAACGCGAAGCACATTCAGACTGCCGACAGCATCTCCAGACAGTGCATGGGCGATGTCGGCCGGAGACACTCGCGGCGGCCAAGTTCTTGAGGAGAGTCATGAGCATCCCGCAGTCCGCCGCCGACGCGACGCAATATCCCGTCGGGCTCGTCTTCGACGTCTCGTTCAAGGAGTTCTCCGTGAGACTCCGCATCCTGTCGGAAGACACGATCCGATTCGATATCGCCGAGGGCCCCTTCGCCAAGGTCGAAGAGGTGAAGTTCAAGGCCACCCTGATCCGCCCCGGCCTGTTCCTGGTGACCTGGGTGGAAGGCAGCGGCGCGACGGTGGTTCACGTCGAGGACTTTGCCCAGGGCAGGCTTTATTCAAACGCCACGGTTCCCGACGGAACCTTCCTCCGAATGGAAGGCGCCTTGCGCGTCGTGGACACGGCGACCGAGACGGAGACGATCTGATGAGCGGCAACACGGAACACAACAAGGCACTGGTGCTGGAAGCGATGACGGCCCTGTTCCAGCGCCGGGACGCGCAGGCGGTGGAGCGCCTCTACGCCCCCGACTACATCCAGCACAACCCATCCATTCCGCAAGGCCGCGCGGCCCTGGGCGCGCTGGTGGCCCAACTCCCGTCGGACCTCTTCTACGAGCCCGGGCTCATGATTGCCGAGGGCGCCTATGTGGCGATCCACGGCCGCATCCGCGGATGGGCACCGACGCCCCAGGTCGTGATCGACATCTTCCGCATCCAGGACGGCCTGCTGGCCGAGCACTGGGATGTCCTGCAGGACGAAGTCTCCGCGGGCGCGACGCAATCGGGGACCTCGATGTTCTCGCCCGAAGAACGGGAGCGGCAGCTCACCGTGAATCGTGAGTACAAGCCTGGTTGAGGCGGGAATGCGGGAGGGCCGGCCCGCGCATCGCAGGGGGTCATGACATGCGCGTGGCGGGCTCGCTCCGCGCGGCCATGACGGCCGTGATGTCCGTGGCGGCCGCGGTCGCGCTGGGCGGTTGCGCGACCGCACCGCGCCCGCCCGCAAACGTTCCCTTGGACCAGGCGGTGGCGCCGGAGATGGGCCGCCCCCAAGACCTCGTCCAGGAATACACCATCGGCATTGCGTTCTCGGGCGGCGGCCTGAGGGCCTCCGCCTTCGCGGCCGGCGTGCTCGAAGGCCTGGCGGCCGAGAAGACGAGCCAGGGCGACCTGCTCGATTCACTGGCCTTCATGAGCTCGGTGTCGGGCGGCTCGCTGACCGCGGCGTACTACGTGCTGAATGGTCGCGAGGGCCTGTCCAGTATCAAGGAGCGGGTGCTGACGCGCGACTTCGAGTCGCACATGAACCTGAGCCTGGCCTCGCCGGCGAACTGGGTCCGCATGCTGCGAGGCGGACTCAATGAACGCTCGAACTTCGCGCAGGTGATGGACGACGAAGTCTTCCAGCACGCGACCTTCGCCGACCTGTACGCGAAGCGACGCCCGGACCTCTGGATCAATGCGACCGATCTCTATCACCGCAGCAGCTTCCCCTTCCTGCCGGGGATCTTCGGCGCGCTGTGTTCCGACCTCCGCCAGTTCCCGGTCGCCGATGCGGTGGCCGCGTCGATGGCCGTGCCGCTGGTCTTCAGGCCGACGGTGCTGAGGACCTTCCCGACGGACTGTCCGATCCCCGAGCCCGCCTACCTCCGGCCCACCCTGGAGAACGCTGCTGCGCCCCGACTGCTGCGATCGGTGGCGGAAGCGATGCGGAGCTATCGCGATCCGGACGGCCCGGGCTACGTGATGCTCGTGGACGGCGGCGTGACGGACAACTTCGGCCTGTCCAGTCTCCTGATCTCGCGGGCGATCGCGAGCAACGCCCACAGCCCGATGACGGCACGCGATGCCGTGCGGGTCCGCAAGCTGCTCTTCCTGGTCGTGGATGCGGGGCGCGGTCCCAGCGGGTCCTGGAATCGCCGGCTCGACGGACCCGACGGGATCGATTCCGCGATGGCGGCGACCGATGCCGCCATCGATGCCGCCGCGCGCCTGGCGGCGGATTCCTTCCAGGCCGCGATGCAGCGGTGGCGGGACGCCCTGGTCCGGCATCGATGCACCTTGAGTGCGAGCGACATCGATGCCCTTGGCGGCGTGCCCGCCGGCTGGCGCTGCGACGACGTGGAGATCCTCGTCGAGCTGCTCGGCTTCCAGAACGCCGAGCCCGCCACGGCGGCACGGGCGCGGGCGATCGAGACCCGTCTGACGCTCCCGCGCCAGGAGATCGACGTCGCCGTGGACGCAGGACGCCAGGCGGTCCGAAGGTCCGCGGTGATACGCGCCTTCGCGCGACACGACACACGGCACTTCCCGATTGACGACAAGTGAAAGAGGACGAGATGTCTGACCAACCGACAGCAGAAGCACCCATCGACTACGACCGTCTGATGCAGGCCAACCTGACGCAGGTGTTCGGCGAGCACGACGCCGAGAAGCGTCTGGCCGCGATCACCACGCTGTATGCGCCGGATGCCGTGCTGAACGAACCCGAGCGCACGGCCAAGGGCCACGCGGAGATCAACGACGCCGTGTCGGAGCTGCTCGCCACGCTGCCGCCTGATTTCGCGTTCCGCGCGCAGGGTCCCGCGATGGGCCATCACGGCATCGGCATCCTGCGATGGGGCTCCGGGCCTCGCGACGGCGCGTCCGTCGTCGATGGCATGGACATCGCGCACTTCCAGGGCGGCGTCATCCATTCCCTGACCGTGTTCCTGATCGCCAAGCCATGAACGAGCACCCGCACGCCTCCTCCGCGCCCATCCGCCTGGGTTACGTCCTGTCATTGAGCGGCGCCGTCGGCGGCAACGGGCAGGCCGCGCGCCTCGCGCACCAGATCTGGCTCGACGACATCAACCGGCGGGGCGGCCTGCTGGGCCGCCCGGTCGAGCTGATCTGCCACGACGACCAGTCGGACGCCTCGAAGGTGCCGGCGCTCTATCGACGTCTCATGGACGACGACCAGGTCGACCTCGTCTTCGGCGGGTACGGCACCGGCACGCTCCTGCCCGCCATGCCGACGATCATGGCTCGTCAACGGTTCTTCGTCGGCCTCATGGGGCTGGGCGTCAACAACACGCTCGGCTACCCGAACTACTTCGCGATGATCCCGACCGGCCCGGATCCGAACGCCGCGCTCACGGAGGGATTCTTCGCGCTCGCCGCCGAGCAGCACCCGCGACCCAGGACGGTCGGACTCCTGTCGGCGGACGCGGAGTTCTCCCGCAATCCCATCCTGGGTGCGAAGGCCAACGCGGCGAAGTACGGCTTCGAGGTCGTCCATGAAGCCACCTATCCGCTGGCGACGGCGGACTTCACGCCGGTCATCGACGCCGTCGCGAAGAGCCGGTGCGATCTGCTGTTCCTGTGCTCCTACCTGCAGGACTCGATCGGCCTGGTCCGGGCGATCCACGCGCATGCGTTCCGGCCCGGCATGGTGGGCGCCGCGATGATCGGCCCGCAGAACGCGACGGTGAAGGCATCGCTGGGCCCCTTGCTGAACGGCTTCGTGAACTACGAGTACTGGGTGCCCTCCCCCGGATTGATGTTCGAGGGCGTCCAGGGTCTGCTGGAGACCTACCGCGCCCGCGCCGCCTCCGCCGGCGTGGATCCGCTGGGGCACTACATGGTGCCGCTGGCCTATGCCCAGATGCAGGTCATCGCGCAGGCCGTGGAGGCCACGGGAGGACTGGAGGACGCCGAACTGTCGGCCTACGCCCGCGAGGCGAGCTTCGAGACCGTCATGGGCACCGTCAAGTTCGGCGTGAACGGCGAGTGGACGACGCCTCGCGTGCTGCAGGTCCAGTTCCAGGGCGTCGAGGGTCATCGGGCCGAGCAGTTCCTCGACGATTCGAAGCAGGTGGTGGTCTCGCCGAGATCCATGGCCTCGGGCCGGTTGATCTATCCGTACGTGCTCGCGTTCTGACGCGGACGATCCCGGCGCGGAGTCGGCTGTTCTAATGCGGGCGTCCGAAGTCCACCGCTGAGGTGCCGAATTGAAGGACCGAACTGCAGGTTCCCCCAGCCTTCCCTCTGATCAGCGATAGCTTCGACGTTGGGCCGCCTTGTTGGAAAGGACTGAACAGGATCCGCTGGAGCATCTGGCGTCGGACACGGCGACAAATCAAGGGACCGAATCGGTTGCTCCCCGATCCCCCGTACGCCGCCGCAATGCTCGGCGTACTTCAGGCGTTCATACATACCAACATGCTCTGTCAACGGAGGACCAAGCTCGTCTGGCATTCTTCGGTACCACCAACGCGAACATGCAGAGCCTCCAGGTACCCAACGTGAAGCACATTGCAAGGTTCACGTTCCGAGGACGGATTTCAGACGAGGAACTATGGCAACGTCATAGCTTGGTAGACGTTATGGGAGTCGGGCGTGACGACGAATTCGCCGAACGCCGACGGGCTGATCTCGTCCTTGAGGACGATCCTCAGCGGTGCCGTGCAGGTGAGAGGCAATGCCTGGGTGTCGTCGAAGTACGCTTCATCGATCAGCCAAAGCGCTGGAAGCTCTTCTCTTGTCATCATCCGCCGCGGAAGTGTCTCGGATCGAGTACCTTCGAGGAGCGCCTTGTGAGAGACGCAGTGGGCTCTTTTCCAATAGCTTTTGGTTCGCGTCGGCTCACTGTTTTGGCAGAGTCCCGGTCAGCGTCATCTTGAACGCACGAGGATCCTCAGGTTCCGTCTTCGCCTGCTTTTTCACCTCCGCCTGCGGCAAATCGAAGACGAAGACGGATTTGTCATTGGCCCCCTTGTCGCCGTTCTGGAAGAACACCTTCTTGACCGACTCGGCGGTTTTCTTGCTCAGCGCAAACTCAAGCGCGACTCCTCCCTCGTAGACCACCACGCTTTTCTGCAGAGGTGTTGGCACGATCCTGGTCGTTGCCGCCTCAAGGTTGTTGCCCAGGACGAGGAAAGTAAGCCTGTCGTTCAGAACCGAATTCAGCGCGATCGAGTCGACGCGGAAGTGCGATGCTGCATCCAACCGATAGGTGTTTCGGTATTGCTCGCCCAGTAAGAACCTGCTGAGTTCGACGATCCGGCTGTTTTCGACCACCGAACGCGGCGCATCGAAGACCACTTCCTTGCCTCTGATCTCAAGCCTGTCGCCGGGGAACCCGAACAGCGAGTCTCCGATGCGCGCAATCAACGGATACTCGCCAGCGATGGGTTTGATGCTGAGGCACTGCTTGATGGGCAGGGTCACCTCCGCAATGCTGGAGCTCTTAAGCCTGACCGAGGCGCCTCCCCAAGGGCGTTCCGGATCGTTGGCAACGATGGCGCACTCGTTACCGCCCTTCATTTTGATTCGGGCGTTTCGGACCTCCTTAGGATCCAGCGTCGCAAAGACTGCCTTCCCGACCGAACAAACCGGATCTTTCGAACTGAGACAATCGTTCAGCGCCAAGTGGTCGTTCGCAAAGCTCCCTAGGACGATGTTTGCCCGGGGGTCCGAGGACTCCGCTGCTGTCAGCGGTGGATAGAGTGAACGGTCAAGGTTCACGTACTCCCCGTCGGGGCTGACTACGATGATGTTGGCGGTAGCGAGTGCTGCATTCGATGCAATGAACTCCAGCGAGCGCCCGGTATTCTCCACTCCAATCACCTCCGTGTTTCCCAAGCGCACCTTCGTCCCCCTCAGAAAATGACCCGCGATCGAGATGGAGCTGTTGTTCTGACGCGCATCACGGTACGCGATGTCGAGCACATTCAACGTGTCGAACAACGCAGGGACATTGAAGTTCTCCGAGCGTCTGCTTTCCTCGATCACCCGACCGACGGTGCCCGTCTTCTTCTCGAACTTCCTCCAGCGCGTTTCAATGAACATGCGCATCGTCGCACCCCGGTCAGGCCGAGGGATCGACAGCTGCACCAAAGCCTCCCGCAGACCTGCGGACACCACCTCTTGACCAAGTACCGGCTTGAACAGCCAGCCGAAACGTAAGGGCCTAGCGCCCCCTTCGCACACTCCATCGTACGGAGAGGACTGATGCCCGAGCAACGCGACCGTATCCTGAGCGCGAACGATGTAATAGGTATCGCGCGTCCAAGAGAAGTTGCCAGCGACGCTGAATACGCCGGCGATCGCGCCGAGCCCCACTCCGAAAGACTTGTTGGTGATGGCGGCGATGTTGTAGGTCTTCTCTCTCGGGATCAAGTTCACCAGAAGCGGCTTGGCTGCTTCCGGTACCGCTTGCGGAGAGCCAAGCTGCGCCGCGCACACGGCAACTAGAACTTCGACCGCCTCTCCCCGAGTCTCATAGTTGGCCATCGCTGGAACGGAAATTGGCACGCCAATCGTCACTTGCATGCGCCCGTTTCCATTCGGGGAGTACTCAGAGTTCAGGGGCGATTCCAGCAGCGTCTGCACCGTCGCCAACTCCATCTCCAGCTGCACCTGCTCCGCCAGAGCGTTCAATGCCCCCTGCGAGACCTGGGTAGGCGCAGCAAAGGTACCCGCCGAAGGCAGGGTCGGGATCGATGGCGTGAATGAGGTTGTTGTGGTCGTGACGTCAGTGCCTGAGCCTTGGGACATGGGCGTCATCAGTTGCAAAGACGTGCTCTCCTTGGCGACCGTACTCGCCGCGCCAGGCGTCGTAGCACCTGCAGGGCTTGCGGTGTTCTGAGTGAGCTCCGTCGTGTTCAGCGTGGTCGACGTGCCCGCCGGCGTCGTTGTGGTGGCCTTGTTGACAACCCCCGCTGTAGGCAACGCATTGGCCTGAATTGCCGCGTTGACCCTCTGCACAGACGCGCCCTGGATCGTTCCAAGCTGCTGGGTCAGCTTGCTTGCGTCGATCCCTTGCAGTGTGGCAATGCGGTCTTTGATCTGCTCCAAGCGCACTCGCAGTGCGAAGTTGTTGTAGACCTTAGGCGTATAGATCTCGATGTACGGACTCGCTTGAGACCGCACACTCAGATCGGTCGGCTCGACGGGGACCGATGCGGCAACAGAAGCGGATCTGAGGCGCGTCACTTCGTGCAGCTTCAGCTCCTGCGCCTGAATCGATCCAGACAACAGCAGCAGCGTCGTCGTCAACAGAGTCCTTTTCATCACCCCTCCCTAGAGCTTGATCTGTAACGCATATCCAAACCCGAACACGTAGGTTGACGTGCCATCGACTTCAATCCGTGTTCCATGGCCAAATCCTGGCAGATTGCTGAAGTACTTGTATGCCTCCTCACAACCTCGGTCGGAGAGGTGGCCTGGCTTGGTGTCGGTGGTCAACAGCGAGCTTCTCGCCACTTCGTCCAGGCGGGCCTCACGGCGGGCATGGTTCAGCCCTAGCGTCCCTGTGACCTTCATCGCCTCCACCCTTTCCATTCAAATTGCCGATGTTGCTTTCGGCAATCATGAAGTCAAGCGATCCGCCATCAACCTTGATGACGGCGGCAGAGACAAGCTCTTTCGGACGTTGAGGAGGTTGCCCAGTCAGTCTGCTCGTGCTGGTAGCCCGCGCGCCCTTGCCGGCCAGCCTCGACCGCATGCACTGGTCGTGACAGCCATGCTGTCGGTGACTGTCGCTACTGGTTGCGACTCTGTTGCTGATGATGCCCAGGGTGCCCGGTTTGACTGGGGCCGCCTGCGCATCCCAGACCAGTTGCATGGCACGTTCGCGGCGATCAGCGCGTTGCATCGACTGGTTGAATCCGCCAGCAAAAGCGGACATGGAGCGGGCGGCCCGAAAGACTATTCCCAGCCGTAGGCAGTCGACTTCGAGCCGCGGCTTCGGTGTACACCAATGGGTGCTCGAACTAATGGCTGGCTGAAGGCATATGGGTCACAACTTGGCTCTACCCATTACGCTTGCTGACTGAGGATAGCGTGTGAGAGCGGCTCATTGCGCATAGTGGTGCGGTATTGCGCGACTACGAGGGCTCGCGCTAGCCCTGTGACGGCTTCGCAAGAAGGAATGACGCTTCATCGGCTTAGACGCCGGGAAAGTGGCGATACGCATGTGCCGGCCCGACTCAGCGGGCGATCCAGCCCTTCTTGGCCGGACAGCATGACGCTGAGGTCTGCTTCGAGTTTGTAGGCTCGGACACTGACGCCCTGCAGGCTACGGTTACGGGCTTGCGGGTCCGTGGGAACTCGCAGATCCCGGAGCGGGCCTCGCTTGATGCCCATGGCCCCGCGTATAGACCACCGCGCCACTTCGACCGCTCCGGCTATGCTTGGGGAGCTCAAACTTTGAGGAGTCCTTGTGGTGCGCGTTCTCCCGCAACCGGCCGAGAGTGACTTTGCAGTGGGCGATCTGACACTCGCCGACTGGGGGCGCAAGGAAATCTGCATTGCGGAACAGGAGATGTCCGCGCTGATGGGGATCCGGCGCGACTTCGCCGTTATCCAGCCGTTGAAAGGTGCGCGCATCGCCGGCAGTGTGCACATGACGATCCAGACCGCTGTTCTGGTGGAGACACTGCAGGCGCTTGGCGCCGAGGTGCGTTGGGCTTCGTGCAACATCTACAGCACGCAGGACCACGCCGCCGCCGCGTTGGTAGCGCAGGGCACTCCAGTTTTTGCCTACAAAGGCGAAACCCTGGAGGACTACTGGGACTACACCCATCGCATCTTCGAGTTTGGTTCGAAGGGATCCAAGACCGAGGGCCCGACCATGATCCTAGACGATGGCGGCGACGCCACGTTACTGATGCACTTGGGCCAAATGGCCGAGAAGGATGCGAGCGTTATCACCAATCCTCGAAGCGAGGAGGAGCGACTTCTGTTTGCCGCGATCAATGCCAGGCTCGCCGCCGACGGCAGCTGGTACACGCGCATGAGTGCCAGGATCGTTGGTGTGTCCGAGGAGGCAGCGATCGGAGTACATCGCCTGAAGGAACTGTCCCGATCTGGCAAGCTGCTGTTTCGCGCCATCAACGTGAATGACAGCGTCACGAAGAGCAAGTTCGACAGCCTGTATGCCAGCCGCGAGAGCCTGGTGGATGGAATCAAGCGGGCAACCGACGTGATGATCGCCGGCAAGATTGCCGTAGTGTGCGGCTACGGTAACGTGGGAATGGGGTCTGCTCAGGCTCTGCGTGGTTTGAGCGCGCAGGTCTGGGTGACTGAGATCGACCCAATAAACGCTCTGCGCGCGGCAATGGAAGGCTACCGCGTGGTCACGATGGACTACGCCGCCGATAAGGCAGACATCTTTGTCACGGCCACCGGCAATAAGCATGTCATCACGCACGACCATATGGCGCAAATGAAGCACAACGCCATCGTCTGCAACATCGGTCACTTTGACAACGAGATCGACATCGCGTCGATCGAGCAGTACGAGTGGGATGAGATAAAGCCGCAGGTCGACCACGTAGTCTTCCCCGACGGAAAGCGCATCATCGTGCTCGCCAAGGGCCGCCTCGTGAACCTGGGGTGCGGCACCGGCCATCCAAGCTACGTTATGTCATCGGTGTTCGCGAACCAGGCAATCGCGCAGATTGAGCTATTCACGCACAGCGCCAAGTACGAGGTAGGCCAAGTCTACGTGCTCCCTCGACACTTGGATGAAGAAGTAGCACGCCTGCAATTGCAGTCGCTGAACGCGCAGCTCACCACGCTCACCGACGAGCAGGCCGCCTACATCGGTGTTTCAATAGAAGGGCCATATAAAGACCTTCCGAAGGCTGGCTGGAGAGGGGAGCAGCAACGTCACATCGCGACTACTCAACACGAACAAACTGAGAGCGAAAGCCGATCGGGGCCTGATCAAATCGTAGTTTCGCGAGACACTCGCTGGCTGCCTCCCGATGAGCAGCGGGAAGTCAAGACCCGCCTTCCTCAATGGGCTACCGACGCACAAGCGACCGAGATCGTCACGGTCATGTACCGGGTGAGACTCGGCGGCGATATGAACGCGCTGTCGGATTTCTTCATGGAGAAACTTCCAGATCCAATTCCAATTCGGCTCGCTCACCCCGCCATATCTCACGCGGAAGAGTCATCCCTTGTCACTATTGCGCTGTTTCCGAGTGGAGAAATCCGGACCGTTGGCGGCGTTCGCATTGTTGAAGGCTCGCGGGCTGAACTGACGCCATTCGACTACTGGAGCCTCATTGATCCGGATGCAATCGGTAGCTCGGGGGATTCGGAGGTGCGACTGGAGGCTCACATGCTTGCCATTGGGGTGCCGTCGTGACTGCAATGAGCTCAGCCCAGCACCGGCTAGTGCGAACAGGCGATGCCATCTTGCGCTACTCTGACGGCGCGAGGGCGACTCATGACGACTTCGTTGCAGGCAATGCTGTGGTCTTCATCCATGGCTTCACTGCCGATAGCAGCTACATGCGAGATCTGATGCATCAGTTCTCCGGTGCCGGATTCGTAGCCTTCGCGTTCGAGTACGCGTGCCACCGGGGCATCGATCACGCCGCTTCCACACTAGTCGGCCTTTTGAGACTGCTCGATAGCGCCGGGAGCGTATCGAAGAACAGGGTTGTCCTCGTGGGACATAGCATGGGTGGACTTGTCGCAAGGGCGGCGGTCTCACTATCGGGCGGTGAAGCCTTCGTAAGGAAGGTCATCACTCTCGGAACGCCGAACGACGGGACCCTGCAAGGGAACTGGGTTCCTCGATGCATGGCTTACTGGGGTGAAGCGATAGGCGGAGCGAATCCGCGAGGCTTCGCAGCTCAAGCTGACTCGGCCCGTCAGCTGATCAAATCGGATTCGCCTCCTACCCTTTTGGACCGACTGCGTCGCGCAGCGGGACCGTCTGGAGTTTCATATCACAGCATTTCGGGGGGCTACCGCCAGCTCGACTTCGGGAAGGGCTACTGGAAGAATCTAATCATCAACAACTACCTGCAGCGCAGATTGCCCGTTCCGAATGATGGGTTGGTCGGTGAGTCTAGTAGCGATCTATCTCGACCGGAATTTGCGGGGAACGCGCCTGGCTGCACACATAACAACTCCTATGTCGGGTATCCGCATGCGAACCATACCTTCCTCGTGAACAACCAGGAGGTCGCGTTGTGCGCGGCGGCGTGTGCGCGGTGATCGGACGACTTCTGAACTGGACCGCCTCGCCTTTCGAGGGAAGTTCTGCAGCCGGGATGTCAACGTCCGCGATGATTTGCGCCGAGGTCGTCGAGCGCGCCGCGGGTACCAGACCAAAGAACTAGGCGGTTCAATGCTTGTGCTCCCTGCACATCTGCAGACGTTGAACTGAGGCAGTCGAGCACCAAGGCGACTTCCCATCGCCGCATCTGCATCTACCTCAAGCGTGCGGAACCTTCTGTAAGCGGGCTCCAACTCCCTGCCGAGCCGTGTCTCTTGACACGTCATCACCGCACCCGCCGCCAACAACCCATGGATGAATGAGACATGCGCTTTGTTCCGAACGGCCCTGATATTCCCGACGAACTTCTGACGGCGCGGGATGCCGGCCAGGTGCTCTTCTTCTGCGGGGCGGGAGTTTCGCTGGCGCAAGCAGGACTTCCGGACTTCGTGAGGTTGGCAGAGCGCGTTCTGGAAATTCTCGGCTCTGGTTTCGATAGTCCTGCTAGGCGGCTCTTCAAGCTAGCTAAGGATCAACCCGGGACGGTTGCCACAGATCGGATCTTTGGGCTCTTGGAGCGTGAGTTCGACTCGTCGGACGTTCGCCAAGCCGTGGCGATCGCGCTCCAGCCTGCAGGAAATGCAAAGTTAGATGCGCATCGACTGCTCCTCGACCTGTCCAGGGACAAGGCCGGAGTACCTCGTCTGGTGACCACGAATTTCGACGCGCTCTTCGAGAATTGCGAGCCAGGCCTTGCATCGTTCAATCCCCCAAGATTGCCCGACCCACATCGCCCTCAGGACTTCCACGGCATCATCCATCTGCACGGTTGCGTCGATCCCACGTATCGCGGAGCGCGAGACGAGGAGTTCGTTCTCTCCAGCGCGGACTTTGGCCATGCCTATCTCGCCGACGGTTGGGCGACGCGCTACATCCAGGCTTTGCTGAAACGATTCCGAATCGTCTTCCTGGGTTATTCCGCAGATGATCCGCCGGTGCAGTATCTGCTTGAGGCCTTGAGCCGCTTCTCAGAACCTTCGCAGTCTCTTTATGCGTTCCAGTCTGGGAACGCATCTGAGGCGTTGGCTCAATGGGCTCACAAGGGCGTGACTCCCATCCCCTACGACAGCACTGATCGCCATGCAGCCCTTTGGACCTCGCTAGAGGCTTGGGCGGGGAGAGCTCGCGACGCGAATGCATGGCACCGGCAGCTGCTCAAGACCGCAGCAGAGCTTGGGCCCGCTCAGATGGCGCCGCACGAACGAGGTATGGTCGCTCACCTCATGTCGACTGAGGAAGGCGCTCGGCTCATTGCTGCCCCTGAGACAAGGCTCCCTGCCACCTGGCTCTGCGTGGTTGATCCACTTCGGCGTTATGCGCGGCCTGATCGGCGGTATCTGGACACTGACATTGGAGATAATTTCGATCCGTTCGATGCGTACGGGCTCGACTCTGACGAGTCACCAGCCCCAGTTGATGGGGCAGATCACTATGCTTTGCGGCCGGTTCCCGAAGGAGCCTGGGATGGACTAGGCATCCAAGCATCAGAACACCCTAGTGCACGTCAATCACAGAAAGGTCACCGCCCCGGTCTGACCGCAAATGGAGGCACCGAGCTGCCGACCCGACTGGTTTATCTTGGTATGTGGCTCATCAACGTGGCACATCAGCCTGCCGCGCTTTGGTGGGCCGCGTGGCATCCGACGCTACATCCCATGGTTCTTGATGGGATCGAGAGGCGGCTCGCGCAAGGCGAAGATTTTTCGCCTGCGCTTCGCTCCAGATGGCGGATGACCATAGCGGCCATGCGAAGCCAGAGGGCGGATGCCGATCTCCGATACTTCCAGATTGCGGCGCAGGCGAAGGCAGAGGGTTGGACAACTGCGCTCGTGCGCGAGGCAGTCAATGTTTGCAGGCCACGTTTGGTACTGGAGCATCCAGTCACTTCCATCGCGCCTGAAGCGGACATCGAGGATTCATTGAACGATCTGGTGCGCTTTGACGTCAGCTATCCACATCCTCACCAGCCTATCGAATTTCCTGCGGACCTCCTTGCCTACGGTGTCGTTCAGTTTCGCCAGGCGCTGGAATACAGCGTGGATTTGGAGCTTGAAGTGACGGGAGGGAGCTCTCCGTACTTCGACACCATCCGCGCGGACGATGGAAAGGAAATTGCTGCCGATGCGCACGGTCTGACCGGTCATCTGGTGATGTTCACGAAGTTGGTTTCCCAACTCTTCGAGACTGATCCCAAAGCTGCGACGTGCGAGGTGGCACAGTGGGCGTTTCGGCAGGATCAGGTTTTCATCCGGTTGAGGATCTGGGCCGCGGGACACAGAAGTCTCACTACGCCGGAGCAAGCCGGCCTGACGGTTCTCGCTATTGATGACGAAACGTTTTGGTCCTCGCGACAGGAGAGAGACCTTCTGTTCACTCTGCGAGATCGGTGGGCGGAACTCCCAGCACAGATGAAAAGGCAGATCGAAGAGCGATTTCTCATCGGCCGAATCCCTTGGCTAGAAGAGCGGTCTGATGCCGCTGTAATGGCAGCTCATCAACGACTGGACAGACTTCACTGGCTTTCGATCCACGGCGCGCAATTCTCTTTTGACTACGAGACGGCGTCAGCTGAGCTTCGAGCAATCGCTGCTGATTGGAGCGAAGAATCGGCCAGGCACACAGCGCGGCCTCAGGTCTCCGAAGTGTTTGCCGTTAGGGCGGATACGGATTCCACCGAAATCGCGGGACTGCCACTAGGTGAAGTGCTTGCGAAGGCGGAAGAACTCTCCGGTCGCGACTTCTTTACACGGTTGCATCGGGATCCGTTCCGCGGGCTGGTCAAGCAGCGTCCATCGCGGGCGCTGAGTGTGCTCACCCATGCCAAGAAGACGAGCTTGTTCCCAGCCGGAGCTTGGTCTACCTACCTTTCCTCCCAAGCGGACGAGGTCACACCCAGACGCTTGCTGGTAGCCACTGCTGGTCGCCTAGCTAGCCTGACGGTTGAGGAGCTCACAGCGATTCCTCACCCAGCGTCAGCATGGATCCATAACAAGCATCAGCAGCTGCAGCGCGATTGCCCCGTGACCTTTGAATCGTTATGGAGCGCGATGATCACCTCATTGCGCTCGCCCCAATCAGCGTCGCGAAGTTCAAAGTCGCAACGACGGTGGGTGGACGAAGGCCTGAATAGCCCTGCTGGACGGCTCGCCTTGGCTCAGCGGCAGCAACTCGCGGACAACGACAAAGCTGGCGAGGGGCTGCCGGCCTCGTGGAAACATAGGACGGAGCAACTCCTTGACCTTCCAACTGATCGAAGGAATCAGGCGCTTGCGATGATCGCGGCGGATCTGGGATGGCTGTTTCAGACCGACCGCGAATGGGCTACCCAGCACCTGCTGTCCGTGCTTGCTGATGGCGATGAGACCGCAAACCAGGCGTTCTGGGCCGGGTTTTTGTGGACCTCGCGTGTGCTACACGCCGATCTGTTCCCACACCTCAAGGCTGGATTGTTGACGCTGGCAAGGTCGCCCGAGCCGCCAGGAAGGGACCAAACCAGAACGGTTGCCGGTTTGCTCCTGGCAACCTGGAGCAATTCCAAACGCAGGGGCGACGATGTTCCGCAATTGTCCGACGCCGAGCTGCGGGAAGTGCTCATCCATGCCAAAGACAGTTTTCGTATGCAGATGCTTTGGTACGTCGAGCGTTGGAGCAAGGACGAGGACGCCGATTGGTCTGGATTGCTCCTGCCATTCCTAACAAAGGTCTGGCCCCGACAGCTCGCTGCCAGAACGCCGAGCACCTCCGGTCGGCTTGTCGACCTAGCGTTTGCGATACCAGATCGGTTCGCAGAGATTTCCGTGGTCATCCTGCCGAGCCTTGTTGTGTCGAACAATTCGTTCATGTCGATGCTTGACGAATCTCATACCGAGATCGCGGAACGGCATCCTCGCGAAGTTCTTGATCTCCTGTATGCCTCGCTTGGGGATGATCCATCCGGCTGGCCATATCAGACCGGGAAGGTGCTTGCAGTGCTCGCAGAGCACACACTGACGAAGCGCGATTCCAAGCTATTGCTGCTGCGCGAGCGTGAACAGCGACGGAGGTGGTAGAAACTTCTTGACTGTCGGGCGTTGTTTTTCACTTCGCTCGTTAAGGCAAGAAGCCTCAGCTAGAGGCGCTACCACGGGCGAAGTTCTACCCTTTGATTTGACGACCACATGCTTAGCCTAGCTTCAAGTTCATCCCTTTGATCCAAAGTTCGACCCTTTGATTCCGAACTTCACGCCCGCCATGCCGCTCCGCGACCAGACCGTCCCCGTCACCCCCTTCCGCCAGAACTGCTCCATCGTCTGGTGCGACGTCACGCGGGAGGCCGCGATCGTCGACCCGGGCGGCGAGATCCCGCGCCTGCTCGCCGAGGTCGAACGCCTGGGCCTGACGCTGAAGGCGATCTGGCTGACCCACGCCCACATCGACCATGCCGGCGGTACCGGCGAGCTCGCGCGGCTGCGCGGCCTGCCCATCATCGGACCGCATCAGGGCGACCAGTTCTGGATCACGGGGCTGCCGCAGCAGTCCGCGATGTTCGGCTTCCCGCCGGCCGAGATGTTCACGCCCACGCGCTGGCTCGAGGACGGCGACACCGTCCAGATCGGCCACGAGACCCTGACCGTGCGCCACTGCCCCGGCCACACGCCCGGCCACGTCGTCTTCCACTCCGCGAGCGCCAAGCGCTGCTTCGTCGGCGACGTGCTGTTCGCCGGCAGCATCGGCCGCACCGACTTCCCCGGCGGCGATCACGACACGCTGATCCGCTCCATCAACGAGCGCCTCTGGCCGATGGGCGACGACACGGTCTTCGTCCCAGGCCACGGACCCGAGAGCAGCTTCGGCGAAGAGCGCCGCACGAATCCCTTCGTCGGCGGGCGCTGGGGCTGAGGGACTGCGACGGCCGCTGGCCCTCACCCCCACCCTCTCCCGCAAGCGGGAGAGGGAGCAAGACGGCGCGACGGCTTCAGAGCGGCGACAGGCCGGTGTCCAGGAAGCGCGATTCCGGAAAGCCCCGCAGCGCGAGCGCGGCCAGCTCCACCAGCTCCTCGAAGCTGCGCTCCTTCTGCAGCACCGCCACGCCGCCCATGCGGTCCGCCGCGTCGGTCAGTTCGTCGCCGATGTAGCCGGTCGTGATGATCACCGGCACCGTCGGCAGGGTCGTACGCACCGCCACCGCGAGCTCCAGCCCGTTCATGCCGGGCATGTTGAAGTCGGTGATCAGCAGCTGCACCGGCACGCGCCCGCTCTCGATGTCCGCGAGGCATTCGGTCGGCTCGGCGTAGGTGCGCACGTCGTAGCCCGACTTCTTCAGCAGCGCCTCCACCATCATCAGCACGATCGGATCGTCGTCGACATAGAGCACGTGCTCGCCCACGCCGGGCTCGGCGACCTTCGCCAGGGCCGCGGTGTCCAGCGTCGCGGTCTCGCTGCCCACGACCGGCAGATAGACCGAGAACACGGTCCCCGTCCCCGGTCGCGACTGCACGTCGATCGCGCCGCCGTGCGCATGCACGATGCCGTGCACGATGTGCAGGCCCAGACCTGTCCCCTGCCCCCGCGGCTTGGTCGTGAAGAAGGGTTCGAAGAGGCGCTTGGCCACGTCCTCCTCCATGCCGTGGCCGTCGTCGCGCACGCTGAGCTCCGCGTAATGCGTCGGCGCTACGCGGCCGATCGCGAACGCATGCGGGACGTCGAAGTGCACCGCGCGCAGGCCGACGTGCAGCTGCCCGTGTCCGCCCGGCATCGCCTGCCACGCGTTCGTGCACAGGTTCAGCACGACCTGCTGCACTTCCGCCGGATCCACCGTCGCGACGCAGTCGTCGCCGTGCAGGTCCACCGTCAAGCGCACCGACGCCGGCAGCGTCGAGCGCAGCAGGCCGATGCTGTCCTCGACCAGCGGGCGCAGGCGGTGCTTGGACAGCTCATGGCTGCTGCCGCGCGCGTACGCCAGGATGCGCTGCACGATCTCGCGCGCCCGGTCGCCGGCCCGCTTGATCTGCTGCATGTGGCCGCGCAGCGGCGAGGTCGCCGGCAGCTCGTCGAGCATCATCCCCGCGTGTCCGAGGATCGCCGCCAGGATGTTGTTGAAGTCGTGCGCCACGCCGCCGGCCAGGGTGCCCAGCGATTCCATCCGCTGGATGCGCATCAGCTTCTCCTCGAAGTCGACCCGCGTCAGTTCGTCGGCCTTGCGCGTCGTGATGTCGATGAACAGCACCACCAGGCCGTGTTCGCACGGAAAGGCCCGGCACTCGAACCACTTGCTCAGGCGGGCGTTGAATTCCTCGTAGATGTGCGCGGCGCGCGTCTGCATCGCCGACCGGGCCTCGACGTCGAAGCGCTCGCCCATCGCGCCGGACAGGCTGGTCCAGTAATTCCTGCCGATCAGCGCCTCGCGCTGCCGGCCGCTCGCGCGCTCGAAGGCGACGTTGACGAACTCGATGGTCCAGTCGTGCTCGAGCAGGATCACCGCGTCGGTGACGTAGTCGAGTGCGGCCCCGACGTGCGCGACGCCTTCCTCGGGTGCAGCCGATGCACCCGCCCCGTGCGATGACTCCTGACCCTGCATGTGGACCTTCAGTGACGAGGCGCCAGTGTGGACCTCGTGGACGGCGTCGGCAATCGCTGTGCCAACACCTAACCGTAGGGAAGCCCGATGGCATCGGCCTTTCGGGCCATCAGGCCTCGAAAGGGGCGCCTTGTCTCCCGGGTCCTACCCGTGCCCGTCAGGGGTCCTCGCGCCGCCGTCCACCGATTGGCCTCAGGACTTGGCCGCCGGCGCGGGCGGCTGATATCGCTGCTCGGGCTTGGCCGCCCGGGCGTAGAGGCCCTGCACGCGCGGCAAGGTGCGCTCGATGTCGCGGATGCGCGTCGGGCCGGACGGGTGCGTGGACAGGAACTGCGGCGGCGCGCCCTTGCTCGCCTGTCCCATCTTTTCCCAGAGCGTGATGCCGGCCTGCGGGTTGTAACCGGCGCGGGCCGCGAGCTCCATGCCGACCAGGTCGGCCTCGCTCTCGTCCTCGCGGCTGAAGGTCAGCGACAGCAGCTGCCCGCCCATGTTGGCCACGCCACGGCCGAAGTCGCCCAGGCCGAAGATCGCCGCGCCCAGCTGGATCGCGCCGTTGGTCGCCATGCTCTTGCCCATGCGCTCCCGGGCGTGTTCCCGCAGCGCGTGGGCCATCTCGTGGCCCATGATCATCGCGACCTCGTCGTCGCTCAGCTGCAGCTGCTGCAGGATCCCGTAGTAGAAGGCGATCTTCCCGCCCGGCATGCAGAACGCGTTGAGCTCCTTGCCGCCGATCAGGTTCACTTCCCAGCGCCATTGCTGCGCGCGCGCGTTCCACGCCGCCGTGAACGGGATGATCCGCTGGGCGATCGCGCGCAGGCGGATCAGCTGCGCGTTGTTGGGCGGCGCCAGCGCCTTCTGCGACAGCGCCTGCCGCATCATCTGCACGTACTGCTGCTGCGCGGCGGCCTCGATCTGTTCGGCCGACACGAGCTTCGTGAAGCGGCTCTGCTTGCCGACCTCGACCCCGTCCTGGGCCCAGGCGGGAGACAGCGCCAGCGCGCCGCCGGCGGCGATCAGACCGGTGAACAGGCGCCGCGCGGGCCGGCGGGGCGCGCCGTCGGGGCCGCAGCGGCGGCAGTCGCAACGACCGAAGCCGTAGGCAGGGGCCGACGGCAGGTGAACGTCGGCATCGGGCGTGAATTCAGCATCATCCATGGCGGGATTCTAGGCAGGCGACAATCCCGGTCATCATGTCCCAGCCGCCACTGATCACGCCGTCTCCGACCTGCGCCACCTCGCCCATGGACCCGCAGGAGTTCCGCGCGGCGCTCGGCATGTTCGCCACCGGCGTCACCATCGTGACCGCCCGCGCGGAGGACGGCACCCTGGTGGGCCTGACGGCCAACTCGTTCAACTCGGTGTCGCTGTCCCCGCCGCTGGTGCTGTGGAGCCTGGCGCGCCGGGCCGGCTCGATGCCGGTGTTCAGCCGCGGCTCGCACTACGCGATCAACATCCTGGCGGCCGATCAGAAGGAGCTGGCGCAGCGCTTCGCCACGCGCGACATCGACCGCTTCGCGGGCGTGCGCTTCCGCGAGGGCTGCGGCGGCGCGCCGGTGCTGGAGGGCTGCGCGGCCGTCTTCGAATGCGCGAACAGAAGCCAGTACGAGGAAGGCGACCACGTCATCTTCGTCGGCGAGGTGGAGGCCTGCACGCGCGCCGAACAGGCGCAGCCGCTGATCTTCCACGGCGGGCGGTACTACACCGAGCTGCCGATCTGAGCCAAGGAAACTCTAGACCGGAATGAACAGACCTTCGCCGGCCTGATCGAGGAGGCGGACGGGGCGGTTTCGCCTGATCACTGCGGCGAACTGTTGCCGAAGCGCAAGTGTGCTGATGGCACTCGGCTCGGTGACATGCGCGCCGTTCTTGTAACGGCTCAGTCCACGCTTCGACAGCAGGTAGTCCACCCTTACCCGCCAAGACGAACGATGGATGTGCGCGAAAAGATCGGGTGAAAGCGCATTGACTGCAAGGTCGTAATGCTGGAGCAGACGCGCAAATCGGGAAAGACTGGAAGCCTCGTCCACAGAAGCCGGTGCAAGGATGGTCGCGGGCGATGTCGACGTGTCCATGGCGGCCGCGAACTTCCACAGTGGCTCGTGGTGCGCGATGCGATTCCGCAGGTCCTTGATCTCGAAGAACTCGGTCAGCGCATTACGGCGGGCGATCGCATTTGTCCAATTGAGCGGCGCGCCAGGCTGGCTCAGCGGATGTGCTGGAAGGATTCGTGACATCAGCGTAGTCCGATGCCGTGCCACCCACGTCAACACGTTGGGCCAGAAGCCGAAGGACAGTCGTGAAACGATCTCATCGGCACTGGGAGAAGCCGGAAGTGCCTTCTGACGGACCTCGGTGACCTTGTCCATCGTTCCGGATTTCAGCTGGCTCGAGAGCGCGTCCCACCAGTGGCTGCTTGGTGAAACACCTCCGGTCGTGTTCAGACTGAGCTCCCGATGGATGTTGTTCCTGAGGGCGACCTCGAAGTAGGAAAGGAGCTTTGCAAGTTCGCCGCAAATTTCCCCGTTCCACATGTAGAGACCGACCGCTTCATCCGCTCCCACTTTCCAGTAGTTGCGATAGCTGTCCAATCGAGGCTTGGAAACAATCTGCTCGAATACGCTGGCTGGTGGAAGCATCCCGCCCCTGCCCTAGGACGTCGTTGGAGTACACTTGCCCCCGACGCGCTGGTAAGCCAACCCGAGAGGGAGCCCCAGTGTAAAGAGTGTGAGGGCCTCCGAAAGGAGGCCTTCCGCTTTCTGGAAGAGAAAGTCTTCCTGGCGTTCCTTCATGCAATAGAAGCCATGGCACACCGTGCCATCTGCGAACGTGAAATTCAGTCTCCGGCGTGCCGGCCCACCGGCCAGAACGGCGCCATGCGCCGCACCGCGCGCCAGCGCCACGCGGCGAGCACGACGGTCAACGGTGCCGTCACGGCCAGGACATGCCAAGGCATGATCTGGAAGAACCGGTTCGCACCGATGCTCAGTCCGGCCACCAGCATGCCGCCCAGCATGAGCAGCACGGCCTGCATCGCTCCCGGCTGCCCCTTGCGCGACCAGTCCTGCCACAGCAGCACTCCTGCGGGCAGCGCGATGGCGGCGAAATGCAGGCCCATCAGCGGCTGGTCGCGCGGCCACTCGCCGGGCACGAGCGCCACCATCAGCGTCAACACCGCCGCCCCGAAGCCCAGCAGCAGCAGGAACTGCGTCAGCATCCGGCGCGCGAGCACGCGGTTCATCGCCTCGCCGCGCGGCATGCCCGGCACGAGCGTCAGCAAGGACTGCTCCGTGCGGGTTCGTCTCAGCATCGCGGCAATGCTGAGCAGCGGCCCGAACAGCGCGCACATCACGCCGAACGAGGTCCCCGGCAGCGCGCCCTGCAGCACCGTCGCCGCGCGCGCTGCGGGCAACCAGTACAGCACCGCGAGTTCCGCCAGCAGCAGCGCCAGGAAGATGACGGCGGTCACACCCAGGGTCGCCGACCAGTGCAGGCTGCGCAGGGTGGCGACCTCGGCACGGGCCGCCACGCTGTCGGCGGTCGGGGTGGCGGTGCGGATCAGGTGGCGGGTCCAGGTCGGCAGACCCCAGGTGAAGGGCTTGCCGAGGAATCGCAGGACCGGGTGGACAGGCGGCCGCGCCGTGCGCGACGCGCAGGTCCCCTTCATCGACATCAGGTCGTTGAACACCTTGGCCGACTGCCAGGAGCGCAGGTGCCCGGAGCCGCCGTCCTGGAACAGGTGCCAGAGGATCACGGTCAGTGCGAGCATCACCAACGCCGCCTGCGTCACCGGCTGCTGCTCGTGCCAGTCGCGCAGCACCGCTGCGGTCTCGCGCCAGACGGCGGTGTCCTTGAGCAGCGCGCTCGGGATCCACGGGAAGACCCAGAACACGAACCAGGTGATCGGCCAGCGCAGCGCCGTCGAGAAGCTGACGAGCACGGCCCCCGCCAGCATGGTGAGCAGGAGAAAGTGGCCGAACACCGCATGCAGCAGCAGCCCGGTCACCATGGCGATCAGGAGGAACAGCGCGACCGCGACCTCGCGCAGCAGGCGCAGGTGGCCGGGAACGAGGCGCGCGGTGATCGGATGGTTCTGCGTGTTCAGCGCGCCTGCGCACAGCCACCACACGAACTGCAGTCCGATCGCGAGCGTGATGCAGAACGCGCCGCCCGCGGCGGACGCGGACTTCATCGAGGCCAGGCCCGTGATCGCGGCCAGCGGCAGCAGCAGCCACCACATGCGGCGCAACGGGCGCGTCGTCGCGACCAGCACCGCGAGATGCCCGCCGACGCCGGGCAGCGGGAGCGCCGCGTTCATCGCCGCGTTCATTGCGTCAGTTCCAGGAAAAGGTCCTCGAGGCTGAGCGCCTCGCAGCGCAGCGCGGCGTCGCCTTGCGGGAGGTTCCCGTCGGGGAAACGCACCAGCCAGCGCGGATGCTCGCCGAGGTCGCGTCGGCTCAAGACCTGCCCCTTGTGCGCGTCGACCGCCGCCTGCAGTCGTCCCACGGGACCGGCCAGCAGCCGCACCTCGTCCGCGAGCGCATCCTGCGGCGCCTGCAGCGCGATGCGGCCGCGGCTCAGGAAGGCGACGTTGAAGGCCACGCGTTCCAGGTCCGACAGGATGTGCGTCGAGAACAGCACCGTCGTGCCGCGGTCCAGCACCTGGTCCACGAGCTCGCGCAGGAAGTCGCGCCGGCCGGCGGCGTCGAGGCTGGCCACCGGCTCGTCGAGCACCAGCAGGTCCGGCTCGTGCGCCAGCGCGCGGATGATGGACAGCCGCTGCTGTTGGCCCTGCGACAGCTGGGCGATGCGCCGGTCGCGCGGGATCTCCCAGCGCGACATCAGGCCGTCGACCTTCGCGTCGTTCCAGCGCGGATAGAAGCTGCGGAAGTAGCGCAGCAGGTCGCCGGCCTGGAAGTCCTCGAACAGCGCCGCCTGCTGCGGCACGTAGCCCAGCCGCGCACGCAGCGCGTCGTCGGGCGTCAATGCGGGCCGGCCGAAGAGACGCACCTCGCCGGCCTGCGGCTCGCGCAGGCCCAGCAGGGTCTCCAGCAGCGTGGTCTTGCCCGCGCCGTTCCGGCCCAGCAGGCCGACGACCTGCCCCGGTTCCAGCGTCCAATCGAGGCCCGCCAGCACGCCCGGCTGCCCCTTGAAGTCGACCCGCAGGCCGCTCGCGCTCACCGGCGGCGCGGCGAGCGCCTCGTCGGTCAGCGCCTGGCTGCGCGCCGGGCTGATCGTCAATGAGTGATCGAGCGTCTCGTGCAGTGTCTGCTTCAGCGTGTGATTCATCGCGTCTCTCCCTGGTCCTCAAGCAGCGCCTTGAACAGCGCCAGCGCCTGATCCGGCGGCAGCTCCAGCTGGCGCGCCTCCGCGGCGGCCTTCTCCAGCGCCGGACGCAGCAGCTCCACGCGGCCGCGCGTCTTCATCGCCTTCTGATGCTGCGCCGCCACCACCATCGGCAAGCCGCGGCGGCGCTCCACCAGCCCCTCGGCTTCCATCAGCCCGAAGGCCTTGGAGACGGTCATCGGATTCACCGCCAATGCCTGCGCCAGCTCCCGCACGGAAGGGATCTCCTGCCCCGCCACCAGCTGCCCGCTGGCCACGCGGCGGCGCAGCTGCTCCACCAGCTGGCGGTAGATCGGCTCAGGGGAGCCCGGGTTGATGCTGAAGAGGAGGTCGGCGTCCATCGGCAAGCTGCGGTCGCCGACGGTGTTGTCAGCGTGTATTGGTACATTAATACACACAGTCGCCAGACGTCAAGCGCGCAGTCGTTTATGCCCTTCGCCCTGTGAGGAACCTTGGCGGGATGCTGCGTTCAATCGCTCAAGACCCTCACCTGCTTTCCAGGACTTTCTTCAGCATTTAATCCGAAGATCTCCGATATCGATCCCCCTGCGCAGGCCTGAGACTCTTGACGTCCGCATGGAGAGCGAATCGATGATCCCCGCCGCACCTCTTCCCGCACTTCCCGAAGTCGCACGACGTCAAGGCGAGCGCGATTCCGGCAGCCGGAAGGTGGACAGCGCACCGACGCCCGTCGGCGCCCTTGCCGAGACGATCGATGGATCCATTCGTCAAAGCGCGCAACGCAAGCGGATTGCGCAGCTCTTCGGTCCCCGAGTCCTGCAGCGGCAGGTCCAGACGAACGGTGGTACTTTCAAGGCGGCCACTTACGAGGCGAAGAATCTCACTGCGGGATCGGACGACAGTCCTCAGACGGTGGCGGGGGCGCACATCAAGCTCGACTTTCTACCCAATGACACGATCAGCGCCATGGCGGAGCAGGTTGAGCGGATCGGCTTGATCCAGACGGTGAAGACACTCAAGGCGACCCGCGACGATCCCGCAGTGGCGGCGACGCCGGACACGCCCCCTGGAAACCCGCTCAAGGAGCAGTTCAAGCTCACGGCCGAGGAAGGGGATCTGGGACGGGGCATCGACAAGTACGACACGCATCCCGACGACGGGGAACCTCAGGTCAGCCCTCTGTACGCGTCAAGGAACAAGGATCGCCTTTATCCGGAACAACTCAAACACGCCGCTGCCGGCGCCGACCTCGGCGCCCACTGGAATCGATTGGTGCGCGATGCTCCAGCCCAGATCTATGACAGTCCGCAAGTTGTGCTGGAATTCCCCGCACAAGCGTGGTCGATGTCTTTTGAGGTCGCGGCCTTGGTCACCGAGGGAAAGCTGACCGGCACCTATCTCGGATCGATCGCCTGGGGTTGGGAGAAGCCGTCCAACCAGGATGCGAGACTCGTTCCTGCGCCGATCGCCATGGTCAGCGCAGGTGTGCCGAGCTTGCCGTTCATGGCAGCCGGCACCAAGTGGAATCAATCGAACGGTGGCGTGAGACGCGGCCTGGACGGGCAAGATCACCCGTTGATCCCGATGCCCATCAACTCGGCGGCGCTTGCGCGTGAGGTGCCGGCGGACGCAACACCGGCAGCCGTGGTGCGTCGCTTCCTGGAGGTGCACCAGGGCTTGCATGCGCAGGACGTCGATTCTGTGAGCAGCGCCAACCTGGAGATCGAGTTGAAGCGATTGAAGGTGAGGCTCGGCTACCTCCTCCACGTGGAAGAGAAGACCGCCATCCTGCAGGCGGCTCTCGACGACCAGGCGGCCTCCTTTACGCCGGAGACGGTGGCGGCAGGCAGGACCTTGCTCAATCCGGACCATATCGATCTGGACATGCTCTAGCCTGTTGCCGCAGAGGACAAGCGCCCTATGCGTTGCGGCGCGGCGCGCCTTCGGACGCCACCTCGGTCGCCACCTCGGTCGCGCCCGTCAAAGCGCGGCCGAGGTCTCCGGAAACTTCTCCGCATAAAGCTGCGCCAACCAGTCCACGAACACCCGCACCCGCGGCGACAGCTGCCGATGCTGCGGATAGAGCGCCGACAGCGTCATCGCCGGACTCTCCCAGTCCGACAGCACTTCGACGAGCCGCCCCTCCGCGAGGTCCCGCTCCAGGTGGAAGCGCGGCACCTGGATCAGCCCGCAACCGCGCAGCGCGCAGGCGTGATAGTTCTGCGCGTCGTTCACCGAGATCCAGCCCGGCAGCGCGTAGCGCCGCAGTTGCCCGTCCACCATGAGTTCGATCGGATAGTCCGCCCCGCCGCCGCTGGCGAAGAAGCGCACCGTCTGATGCCACGGCAGATCGTCGGGATGCCGCGGCGTGCCGGCGCGGGCGAGGTAGTCGGGACTCGCGCAGATGATCTGCGGCATCGAGGCCAGCTTGCGCGCGATCAGCGTCGAGTCGCGCGGCGTGCCCGCGCGCAGCACGCAGTCGACGCCCTCGCGCACCAAGTCCACCAGGCGGTCGCCGCCGCTGACCACCAGCTCGATCTGCGGGAAGCGGGCGCGGAACTCGTCGATACGCGGCAGTACGACGTGCGACGCATGGATGCCGTGCATGTCCACGCGCAGCACGCCGCGCGGATTCGATGCCACCTGCTTCAACGAGGCCTCGGCATCGTCCAGCTCGTTGAGCACCAGCACGCAGCGCTCGTAGTACGCCTGGCCGTCCAGCGTCGGACGCACGTCGCGCGTGGTGCGATCGAGCAGCCGCGTGCCCAGCCGCGCCTCCAGCGCCTTGATGGCGTGCGTGGCCGTCGCCCGGGGGATGTCCAGGTGCGCGGCCGCCTGCGTGAAGCTGCGCAGCTCCACGATGCGGGTGAAAAGCTGCAGCGTGTCGAATCGGTCCATGCCGCCATCCTCCCAGGCTTTTGTTGAGTCAGGTTGAATTAACAAGTCGATTGTCGCGTCTTTTTCCGGATTGAATCAACAACCAGAATTCGTTCCATCGCAACCCGGAAGCCCTCCCCCGACTTCCGACAACCCTTGGAGCGAACCATGTCCGCCACTTCCACGTCGACCCCGATCTCGACCGCCCTCTCCACCGACCGCGGCCTGCGCACCGCCCTCGTCACCGGCGCCTCGCGCGGCATCGGCCAGGCCATCGCCAAGCGGCTGGCCGCAGACGGCTACTCGGTCGTCGTCAACTACGCCGGCAATGCCGCCGCGGCCCAGGAAACCGTCGCCGCCATTGAAGCCGCCGGCGGCCGCGCCACCGCCGTGCAGGCCGATGTCTCCGACGCCGCCCAGGTCGCCGCGCTGTTCGAAGAGACGCTGCGCCGCTACGGTCGCCTCGACGCCGTGGTGCACAGCGCCGGCGTGATGCCGATGGCCGCGATCAAGCCGTCCAGCCTGGAGGCCTTCGACCAGGTCATCGACACCAATCTGCGCGGCGCCTTCCTCGTGCTGGGCCACGCCGCCGAGAAGGTCGCCGCCGGCGGCCGCATCGTGGCGCTGTCCACCAGCGTGATCGCCAAGTCCTTCCCCAACTACGGCCCGTACATCGCGTCCAAGGCCGGCGTCGAAGGCCTCGTGCACGTGCTGGCCAACGAGCTGCGCGGCCGCTCGATCACCGTCAACGCGGTCGCCCCGGGGCCCGTCGGCACCGAGCTGTTCTTCAAGGGCAAGTCGCAGGAGCAGATCGACAGCGTCGCCAAGGTTCCCCCGCTGGAACGCCTGGGCACGCCCGAGGACATCGCCAACGCCGTGTCCTTCCTCGTCGGCAAGGACGGCGGCTGGATCAACAGCCAGGTCCTGCGCGCCAACGGCGGCTTCGCCTGAACGCCAGGGGTCTCCTCTTCGTTCCCATTGCCAGGAGCACTGTCATGCGCACTTCAACGTCCTCGTCTTCCGCCCAGGTCATCCTCGTCACCGGCGCCTCGAGCGGCTTCGGCGCCATGAGCGCCCGCGCGCTGGCCGACGCCGGCCACATCGTCTACGCCAGCATGCGCGCCACGCAGGGCCGCAACGCGCCGCAGGTGGCCGCCGTCGACGCCTATGCCCGCGAGCACGGCGTGCGACTCCGTGCGCTGGAGCTCGACGTCCAGTCGCAGGAGTCTGCCGACGCCGCCATCGCCCGCATCGTGGCCGAGCAGGGCCGGCTCGACGTCGTCATGCACAACGCCGGCCACATGGCCTTCGGCCCGGCGGAAGCCTTCCTGCCGGAGCAGTACGCGCAGCTCTACGACGTCAACGTCATCGGCGCGCAGCGGGTCAACCGCGCGGCGCTGCCGCAGCTGCGCAAGCAGGCGCGCGGCCTGCTGCTGTGGATCGGCAGCAGCAGCACGCGGGGCGGCACGCCGCCGTACCTCGCGCCCTACTTCGCGGCCAAGGCGGCGATGGACGCGGTCGCCGTCAGCTACGCCGGTGAACTGGCGCGCTGGGGCATCGAGACGGCGATCGTCGTCCCCGGCGCCTTCACCAAGGGCACCAACCACTTCGTGCACTCGGGCTCGCCGGGCGACGTCGAACGCGTCGCGGCCTATGACCAGGGTCCGACGCAAGGCCTGGCACAGGAAATCATGACCAACCTGGCCGCGGCCGAACCGGCGGACGCGGATCCGACCGAGGTCGCGCGCGCGGTGGTGGATGTGGTGGGCGCGCCTTTCGGCCAACGCCCGTTCCGGGTCCACATCGATCCGTCGGAGGACGGCAGCAACGTCGTCAGCGCGGTCGCCGACCGCATCCGCTCGGAGTTCCTTCGCCGCGTGCAGCTGGGCGATCTGTTGACGGTGCGCAACGCGGGCGCCACGGCCGTGTGAACGAACGCGGGATTCGCACGGAACCCGCCCCCAGGCGGGGGAACTCCGGGCGAGCGAGGGGGTCCGCGGCGGCGGGGCGCTGATATCCTGCCGCCGCTTCGCGCATCCGCGCGCACGCGGCGCGAGCCGCGCAACACCCGACCCCTCCGCCTCCCATGATCGTCGGCATCGACCTCGGCACGACCAACAGCCTCATCGCCGTCTTCCGCGACGGCCGTCCGCAACTGATCCCCAACGCGCTGGGCGACTTCGCCACACCGTCGGCGGTGGCGATCGACGACGCGGGCAGGCTGATCACCGGCCTGGCCGCCCGCGAGCGCGCCGCCACCGATCCGGCCCGCACCGCGCAGGCCTTCAAGCGGATGATGGGCACCGACCGCACGGTGCGGCTCGGCGACCGGCAGCTGCGCGCCGAGGAGCTGTCCGCGCTGGTGCTGCAGTCGCTGAAGGCCGATGCCGAGGCCTTCCTCGGCGAGCCGGTCACCGAGGCCGTCATCACCGTCCCCGCCTACTTCAACGAGGCCCAGCGCCGCGCCACGCGCGCCGCGGGCGAGCTCGCCGGGCTGAAGGTCGAGCGGCTGCTCAACGAGCCCACCGCCGCCGGCCTGGCCTACGGCCTGCAGGACCGGCCGGACAACAGCACCTTCCTGGTCTTCGACCTGGGCGGCGGCACCTTCGACGTGTCGGTGCTGGAGTACTTCGACGGCGTCGTCGAGGTGCGCGCCAGCGCCGGCGACACGCGCCTGGGCGGCGAGGATTTCGCGCACGCCGTGGGCAAGCTGTTCATCGAGCGCTGCGGCGCGCTGTCGACCGCCGAGCGCGAGCGGTTGCAGAAGGATCCCGCGCTGTGGTGGCGCGCCGCGGAGCAGGCCAAGCGCGACCTCAGCGAGCGCGAGAGCGCCGTCATGGGCCTGATGCTCGACGGTCGCCGCGCGGAGCTGGCGATCACCCGCGCCGATTTCGAGACCGCCACCGCGGAGCTGCTGCAGCGCCTGCGTCGTCCGATCGAGCGCGCGTTGCAGGACGCGCAGCTCTCGCCGGCGGCGCTCAACGAAGTGGTGCTGGTCGGCGGCGCGACGCGCATGCCGATGGTCCGCCAGATGATCACGCGGCTGTTCCAGCGCCTGCCGCTGCGCACCATCGATCCCGACCAGGCCATCGCGCAGGGCGCGGCCGTGCAGGCCGGCCTGAAGGCGCGCGACGCGGCGCTGGACGAGGTCGTGCTGACGGACGTGATGCCGTTCTCGCTGGGCGTGATCACGTCGCAGCGCATCGGCAACCAGACGGTGGGCGACCGTTTCAGTCCCATCATCGAGCGCAACACGCCGGTGCCGGTCTCGCGCATGGACCGCTTCTACAGCATGCACGACGGCCAGAAGGAAGTGGAGCTGGACATCCGCCAGGGCGAATCGCCGATCGGCAGCGACAACCTGCACCTGGGCAAGCTCGCTATCCCGCTGACGCCCGCGCCGGCCGGCGAGTCCGCGATCGAGGTGCGCTTCACCTACGACGCCAACGGTCTGCTGGACGTCGACGTCCGCGACGTGAAGGGCGGGGGCACCGTCAGCACGCTGATCCGCAACACCGCCACCGAGATGAGCGAGTCGCAGATCGCCGAGGCGCTGCAGCAGCTGCGCGCGCTCAAGCGCCATCCGCGCGACGAGGAGGAGAACCGATACCTCGTCGAGCGCGCCAAGCGGCTCTACGAGGACCGGCTCGGCGAGCAGCGCGTGGCGATCCAGTCCTGGCTCGGCGAGTTCGAGCAGGCGCTCGACACGCAGGACCCGCGCGTGATCCGCCACGCCCGGCAGCAGATGCGCGAGGCCCTGGACGGCATCGACGGCGGCTTCCGCTTCTGATCCGGGAGCGCGGCGATGGAAGCATGGCACGAGGACTGGCACCGCGACTGCGCCACGGTGGGGCTGGACGCGCCCAGCAGCGATCTGGGCGAGATCAAGCGCGCCTATGCGAAGACGCTGCGCAAGACCCGGCCCGACGACGACGCACTGGCCTACCAGGCGTTGCGCGAGGCTTATGACCGGCTCGTGGCGCACGCGCGCCGGCAGGAACGGATCGCGGCGCAGGCCGTCGAGGAAGCGCCCGCCGAATGGCCCGCCGCGGCGCCCTTCCCGCCCGAGTCCTCGCCCGCCCCCGCTCCCACGCCCGCACCTGCACCTGCACCTGCACCTGCACCTGCACCTGCACCTGCACCTGCACCCGCAACTGCTACTGCGCCCGCGCCGCCCCCTCCACCCGCACAGCCCGTCTTCCCGGCTCCGTCCGAGGGACCGTCCCCGGAGGCGCTGTGCCACGAGCTCGTCGACTTGCTCAAGCTCGGCCCGGCGAAACTGGAAGCCGCGTTGCCGGCGTTTCGCCGCCAGCTCGGCGAACTCTCGCTGGATCGGCAGTTCGAAGCCTCGGCGCGATTCGCCGACCTCGTGGTGCAGCTCGAGGAGCACCTGCCCTCGCATCTGATCGATCTGCTGCGCGAGCACTTCGACTGGTCACGCGACTTCCGCACCGAGCGGATGCTCGGCGAAGAGCGCATGGCCGCGCTCGCGGCGGTGCTGGCGCGCCATCCGCCGCCGATCACCGATCCGGCCACGCTCGAAGAGTTCGGGCCGACGATCCGCATCGCCCGGCTCTCCAACTCCGGGAACGAGCGGAACAGGTTCAAGGCCCTCATCGGCGCCATGCTCATGGGGCACGCGCTGCTGCTGCATCTGCAATGGGCGGGCTGGCAACGGCTGCGCCGGCTGGGTCTCGACGAAGCCGAGCTGGACGCCGTCCAGAAGCTGGGCGTGAAGACGCGCCACGCGGTGCTGCCGTTGATCGGCGTGCTGGCCGGCGTGCTCAGCGGCGTGCTGGCGGGCAGCGTGGAAGAGGGCTTCGGCCAAGCCTTCTCCGCCCTGTCCTCGGTGGCCATCTTCTGCGTGATCATGGGGTACGTCGGCCGGGCGCTCGACTTCCTGCGCTGGGTCAAGCCCGACGGGCCGGCCGAGACGCCCAAGTCGGGAGGCTGGGACCGCGCGTCACCCTGGGTGGGCTCCGCGAGCTTCGCCCTCGCCGGCCTGGCGCTGCAGCTCTTGCCGGTGTACGGCGACGTGGCGGTGCTGAGCCTGGTGTTCCTGCCGGTCGGTCTGCTGCTCGGCCTGAAGGGACCGCCCGCGATGATCACGACCGCAGTGGCGCTGTGGGGCCTCACCGTGTGGGCGGTGCCGACGATGATGCCCGTGGTCGCGGGACTGCTGGCCGCGTGGATCTCCGCCGGCGTCTCGGTCTACCGCCTGCGCCTGTACGTGCCCAACCCGACCTTCCGCGTGCAGCCCGCGCGGCCGGCGGGCGGATGGAAGGCCATCGCACTGCTCCTGACCGTCGGACTGCCGACGCTGATGGCCTGGCTGTCCAGCCTCTGCGGCATGCGGCTGACGCTGGGCGCCGTCACGCTCGCTTTCACCGCGGGGAGCGCGGTGGGCGACATCGGTCTCCTGCCGCGCGCCGCGATCATGGCCGGCACGTTCTACCTGACGCTGGGTCTGTGGCTCGCGGCGCAGCGCGCGGGCTGGTACCTGGCGCGCCGGCTGTTCCGGGACGGGCAGGCGACGTCCGCCGCGGACGGCGGACGCTGACCGCCGGTCACTGCACCGGCACCCAGCCCGACGGCGACCAGCGCAGCAGCACGTCCGTCAGCGGGTTGGGCGACTTGCCCATCAGCTCGCGCACCTGGGCTCGCAGCGCGTCCAGCGTCGCCGCGTCGTCGTCGCTGACGTAGAGCACCGTGTCGTTGGCCGGCGCGGCGACGACCAGCTTGCCCTTCTGCGCGTCGGCCAGCGGCTTCCAGTCGTCGATGAAGATCAGCCGGCTCGGCTGCGGCACCGGGCCGTCGAGCTTGCCGACCTCGCCCGCGGGCACCGGCTTGGCGTGCTGCAGCACCTGCGGCATCGCGTCGTAGGTGTTCTTGCGCGCGGTCTCGCGCACCTGGTCGACGGAGAGGTTCAGCGTCTTGTAGTCCTTCTCGCTGATCAGCCGCGACGCGCGCATCGTGTCGAAGACCGGCACCGTCACCAGCGGACCGATGAAGGGCCGCGGGCGGAAGGTCGCGGCATCGCCGCCGACTTCGCGCTGCGCCTGCTGCACCGATTCGGCGGTGCGCACGGCCAGTCGCAGCGACTCGCGCGTCGCGGGGATGGTCGAGGCGCGGAACTGCTGCGTCGTCGTCTTCACGAACACGCCCACGTCGTCGGCGCAGTTGCCGCGGTTGGTCTGGCAACCGGCGTAGAGCTTGTCGAGCTTCGTGCGCTGGTCCGCGACGCCGAGCGTCAAGGGCTCGCGGACGACGACGGTGGCGTCGCCCAGTTGCTGACGGAGCTGCGAGGCGACGTATTCGGTGAAGCCGATCGCATCCTGCGGCACGGCGCCGGCTTGCGCCTGCGCGCCGGTCGCGGTCGCGCCGAATGCGGCAGCCGCCGCGAGCGCGGCCAGGGTGGATCGGAGAACGGAACGCGGTTGTCGTTGTAGACGAAGACGCATGACGGACATGAGGACCTCCGTGATTTCATGGGGAGGTCCGGGTTGGGCAAGCATCGCTCCCGGTGGATGCATTGCCACGGCTGCTGGCCCTCACCCCACCCTCTCCCGCAAGCGGGAGAGGGAGTGAGAGTGCACCGAGCTCAGCGGGTCTTCACGCGCCCTGCACGCGGTACTGATCCGCCTTCGCCACGCCTTCCATCGCCGGATCGCTGACCGACGGCGCGCCGGTCTCGATGTGCCCGGCGAAGCGGCGCAGGAAGTCGGCCTGTCCGTTCACGCGCACCGACACGTCATACCAGTGCGCCGCGACGGCGACGGGGACGCGCACTTCGCTGCTGCTGCGCGCCGGCACGTTCACCGTGCGCGGCGTCGTGCCCTGGTACTTGTTGTGCGCGACGGTGAAGGTCGCCGCCACCGGACCCGTGTTCACCAGCGTCAGCACCAGCTCGCCGGTGGCCGGCGCGGACTTCGCGACGACATCCGGATTGGGCTGGCCCGCCGCCGCGGCGCGACGCGCATTGCCGGCGAGGTGACGGTGGAAGCCGTTGGGCCCGAGCACCCACAGGTCATACGCGCCCGCGCTCTGCGGCGAGAAGCTGCCGGTGAGCTGCTTGCCCGCTTCGACCGTGTAGCGGCGCGGCACCTCGCTGAGACGCGTGCGGTCGTAGACATGGAACACAGCCGCGGCGCTGCCCGTGTTCTGGAACGTGACCGCGATCGACGTCGCGTTCGGACCCGCCCCGGGCGTCAGCGCGCTGGTGGCCTGCAGGTCATACGGCAGCGCACGCGCCGGACGCACACCCGCGTTCTGCGACGGCAGCTGCAGCGCGCCGGGGATGGGCGGCGTCGTCGTGCCTGGCAGCGCGCGCGCCTTGTTGGCGAGCGCGACGGTGGCGGGCAGCTTCGAGAAGAACTCGCTGTCTTCCGGATCGGCGAAGTTGAAGCACGAGGTCAGGTCGCCCGCCACCGCACGGCGCCACGCGCCGATGTTGGTTTCCTTCACGCCGAAACGCGCTTCGATGAAGCGCAGCACCGAGGTGTGGTCCGAGGTCTGCGAGTTCACCCAGCCGCCCTTGCTCCACGGCGACACGATGTACAGCGGCACGCGCGGTCCCATGCCGTACGGACGGTGCAGATAGGTGGGCGACGCGCCGTTGAGGATCTCGCAGTACTCGCCCGTCGTGTCGACCGTCGACGCGCCGGCGATCACGGCCTGCGCCGGGTTCGCGTTCCAGGTCACGTACGACGGCGCGGCCGGGGGCGGCACGTGGTCGAAGAAGCCGTCGTTCTCGTCGAAGTTGATGAACAGGACGGTCTTGGCCCACACGTCGGGATTCGAGGTGAGCGCGTCCAGTACCTTCGCCGTGTAGTCGGCGCCCTGTGCGGGGCTGGACGGGCCGGGATGCTCCGACCCTTCCGCCGTCGCGACGATCCACGACACCTGCGGCAGGCGGTTGTTGATCACGTCGTCGCGCAGCAGGTCGAGGTCGCGCGTCGAGATGCCGCGGTCCTTCAGCACCTGCGAGAAGCCCGGCCGGTTGTACCAGCCGTCGCGGAACACCTTGAACCCGGCCAGCGAGTTGTCGGTGAAGTTGTCGTCCATGTTCTGGTAGACCTGCCAGCTGATGCCGGCCGACTGCAGCCGCTCGGGATAGGTCGTCCAGGTGTAGTCGTCGAGCGGGTTCGGGTTGAACCAGTCGTGGCTGTTGTCGGTGGACGGGCCGTTGCCCAGGCGCAGCGGATCGTTGGTACCGGTCCAGATGAACAGGCGGTTGGTGTTGGTGCCGGTCTGCGTGGCGCAGTGGTACGCGTCGCACAGCGTGAACGCGTTGGCCAGGGCGAACTGGAAGGGCAGCTCCTGCTCCTTGAAGTGGCCCATCGAATGGTTCTGCTTGGCCTTGGGCCAGTTGTTCATGCGGCCGTTGTCCCAGGCGGCCTGCGCGTCGGTCCACGAGTGCGGCGTGCCGCTGACGCGCATGAAGGCGAAGTTCTGCGCGGTGTTCAGGTGGAAGGGCGCGATCGCGCCGGGCGCGGCGTTGTTGACCGTGGGCTGGACCCAGACCGAGCGGCCCTTCACGTTGGCCGAGTCGGCCACCGGCGCCGGGAACGGATCGCCGAAACCGCGCACGCCGTTCAGCGTGCCGAAGTAGTGGTCGAAGGAGCGGTTCTCCTGGGTCAGGACGACGATGTGCTCGACGTCCTGGATGGTGCCGGTGCGCACGGCCGCCTTGATGGACAGCGCGCGGGCGATCGCCGGCGGGAAGCTGGTCATCGCGGCGGTGGCACCGGCGGCGCCGGCGACGGCGCGGAGGAACTGGCGGCGGGGCGTTTGCTGCTGCGTCATGGCGGGCTCCTCAGGCGGTGGTGGTGTCGGTGGCGGTGGTGTTGGCGTTCACGTGTCCCGCGGCCTTGCGGCGGCGGATCACCAGCGCGGCGACGGCGAGGCCGCCCAGCGCGAGCGCGCCCGAGGCCGGTTCCGGCACGGCGGCGAAGGTCAGGTCGTCCATGACGAAGAAGGCCGGATCGTTGCTGCGGAACACGAGCCGGTCGACGAGGCCGGCGTAGCCGCTGCCCAGGAACGCGGGGCTGTCGCTCAGGGTGAGCAGCGAGGTCGACGCGACGAGCGAGCCGGCGAAGTACAGGTCGATGCCGACGTTGACGCCGTCGAAGCCGGCGAACCAGGCGCCCTGGAAGGTGCTCGGCGTGAGGAAGCCGATGGCGCTGGTGGCGCTGCTGCCGTCGAAGCCGAGCGTGGCGCGGCGGTCGCCGGAATGCGGCGTGTACGGGGCCTGCTCGCCGCCGTACTGGAACCAGGAACTGGCGGACCAGTCGAGGCCGGCGTAGTTCGCGGGGACGAGGCCGTCGTCGCCCAGGTCATCGAAGGTGACGACGGTGGCGGACGCGAACGGCGCGGCGACGGCCAGCACCAGCGGCAGGCAGGCGCGGGTGACGAGCGTGGACAGTGAGCGGGCGAAGGGCTTGCGCATGGGAGCTCCAGGGAGGTCGGGCGGACGGGAAGCGCCGCGGCCGCGCGTCGATCTGCCCGAGGGGTCAGGTCTTGACGCGGCGGTCACGGTGGGACGGGGCGGATGTTCAGAGGGCGGGGTGACAGACCGGTGAACGGTCGGTGTCAGCGACGGGCCCGGAACTTGCCCACGGGGCCGTCGTCCCTGGAAGCGGGGGCGCGTCGCGGGAGCGACGCGAAGGCGTCATGTAACGCTGAAGCGCAATGGCTTTGATCAGTATCGGCAGAGGGAATGACCTCCCTCAATCAGTTCCCCCATCGATACCGCAGTTTGGAGGAGAGACGCGGCGTCACCGCCTGTCGACACTGCATGCCTTCGGGTCGTTTTGACCCGTCTTGATGGAAGAACGCCATGCCCGTAGATATTCGAAAGACTTGCGATGAGTCCTCCACTGACCATGACGCCGTCGAAGAGCTGATGGCGGCGCTACGTCATCCGCATGCCGTCTTCGGAAGCGCCGCTGACCCTGACGTCTTTGCCCGGTGCGAGATGGCCGATTGGGACGCAATCGGCGCTGCATTGAAGAACGCGCTCGACCAATACGACGTCTCTGCAACCGATGTTCTCGCCATGTTGCGGCTGGCGGGCGAGTTCATGCGTCATCACGAGATCCGTCTCGATGGATATCCCTGGGTGTGCACACAGCGGGATGAAGAGGGATTCTGGGTCTGCTACCGGATCCACACGTCGCTCGGCTATCGGCATCTCGTCACGTGGGAGGACCGATTCGATGATCTCCTGGACTCTCGTGGCATCGACCTCGAGGGGTTCCGTCTGCAGTTCGCCAGCGCTGGACCGCGCTGAACGAGCACTTCAACGGGGGTCTCATGGCCATCAACAGCGACGATCTCTTCGAGCTTGCCCGGCACTTGGCCACTTGCGCCGATGAAGCGTCACAGCGGGCCTCTATCAGCCGCGCGTACTACGCCTCCTACCATCAATGCATTGAATGGGAGAAGCAACTTCCCAGGACGAGCGGGATCAATGACATCGACAGGAACGCACTTGGCGTTCATGCCTCCTTGATCCGCAGGCTCCGAAATCCCGACCGGCGATGCAGCCCGAAGCAGATCAGCCTGTCCATCTCGATCGGAAAGCGCCTGGACCAATTGCGGAAACGCCGAGGTCGTGCCGACTACGACATCAAGCTCTTCATTCCGCACCAGCTCGTGGAAGCTCAGTTGGCCTTGGCCAAGACGCTCCTCGATGACTGCCACGCCATGTGTCCTTCGCGGGGGAAGGTGACCCGGCGAAAGCATCGTCGCTGACGCCGTGTGGTCAAGCTGCGCTAGGCATCGCGCTTGATCACGCCCTTCATGTCCTCGCCGGCCAAGGGCGTGGACGTGTGCTCATGGACGATCTTCCAGACGCCGTCCAGGCGCAGCAACGTCCAGCTGATGCGGTTGTCCATCGTGAACTTCGTTTCGCCATGGACCACGAGTTCATAACGAACGAAGGCGTGCAGGGCAGCCATGTCGCCGCTGGCGTGCACGTGGGGATCGTCGAAGACCACGCGGTTCGCGCCCTCGCCCGCCATCTTGAACCAGCGCTCGACCGCACCGCGCCATTGCGCTTCGCCATCGTAGGACCATTGGTCCCAGCAGTCATAGATCTGCGCATCCGGCGCGTACAGCGCCAGCAGCGCGTCCACATCCTTGGCCGCAGCGGCGGCCTGGTACGCCCCCAGCAGCGCCAGCACCTGCTGGCCTACGGCCGTGTCATTCGCTCGTGTCGTCATGCATCTCTCCCGGTGGAAGGTTGAAGGCGAAGGGCAAACGTCCCTCCTCCCTTGCGACGATCGAAGCCCGCCCGTTTCGACACGTCCCAGGATCACCCACCAGGCGTCATTGCATGAACGGGAGCGCACCGATCGTGGAGATCACCATGGATAACAGCATCAAGCCCAGGAAGGTCACGATCGGCCGCACACGTTCGCCTTCTGGCCGGCTGCAGTACAGGTAGATCGGCACCACCAGCAAGGTGGCGGCCAGGATGCCGCCACCCATCAGCGTGCCGCCGAAGAAGCGCCGCTGGATGGAGTCGCGCCGGTACCAGGCATAGACCACCACCATGGAGGCGAAGGTCAACGGGATCTCGATCATCCCCAGCCGGACGTGATGGAGCCCGCTGTACCCCGACACACAGCCGCTGAGCAGCGACAGCAAGGCCAGGGCGATCAAGGTGCGTTTCAGGGTCACGGCGTATCAGTGTCGAAGTCGGAGGAGATCGACTGTAGCGGCCACCGCAGGTGGGTCACAGCCGGCCTCGGGAGAAGCGTCCTGCCAATAGCCGCAATCAGTATGAACGGGGGGACTGACCTCCCTGAATCAGTTCCCCCATCAAGTCCGCACTTTGGAGGAAAGACACGAAACCTTCGCTTGCCGAAACTGCGTGCAGTCGGGTGATGAAACCCGAGGTTACGGAGTACGAAGATGGCAATGGATCTGGTCCCGCAAGGTTTCCAACACACTGCGAAATGCAGGCCCCTCTGCACGATACAGAGGCTGGTTGACGCGTTGCGACACCCGCCGTCTATATTCGGCAAGGCTTCTCCGTCAGGCCTCGAAGCGGACCACGAGGAGCGGGACTGGAACCAGGCGACACAGGACATTCAAAGCATCCTCGACGTCCGTCAGGTGTCGCCGGGGGAGGTTCTTTCCAAGCTCACTGCCGCCGCCCGTTTCGTTCAACTGCACGAGTTGCGCCTGTGCGGGAACCCCTGGCTCCATGTCATGCGTTTCAAAAACGTCGCGTCGATTTCCTACCTGATTCACCTCGATCTGGATCAGGAGGATGCCAATACATGGAATGAGCGCTTCCACTCGATGTTGGCCAGTCAGGATCTGCTCGATCTGCCGCTCCACATCAATCTCAGGGAGCGGGGGCCACACCGCTGACTCCCGGAACCGTCCAGTGGAGCAAGTCCCACCATGCCGATCAACAGCAAAGAGCTACTGCAACTTGCCCGTGAGCTAGCGGAGAGCCCGACGGAGGTCAAACGCAGGGCAGCCATCAGCCGCGCCTACTACGCCGCCTACCACCGGTGTTTTGACTGGGAGCAGAAGCTTCCGCTCGCCGGCGAAGATCAAGGCCTGCGCGGCAGCCACGAAGCCTTGATAGCCCGCCTCCGGCATCCTCACGAAAGGTGTGACGAGACCGCCGCAGAATGCTCTCGACACATCGGCGAGCGCCTGGACATTCAGCGAGAGCATCGGGTCTTGGCAGACTACAAAGTGAAGCGGATGCTGCCAAGCCGAATGTTGTCAGAGCAACTGAGGCTAGCGGCCGAAGTGATCGAGCGATGTGATCGCCATGATCGCGGCGAAGGATTCGTCGTCGCCTCGAACCGCACGGAGTCGTGACCGGTCGTCACATGCGCCATCGAACTTCGCTGGTCACGTTCGCCCTTCTGCAAACCGCTGATACCAGGCCACCGCATCCGCATTCGCCATCGCATCGCGCTTCATGACCTGTTCTGCCGCTGCGCCGAGCAGCAGCTTCTTAATCGGCAGCTCCATCTTCTTGCCAGACAGCGTGCGCGGGATCGCTTCGACCTGATGGATCTCGTCTGGCACATGCCGCGCCGACAGCGCCTTCTTGATCGAGGTCTTCAAGCGCAGTTGCAGCGCCTCGTCCAACGGCAGGCCGTCGCGGAGCTGCACGAACAACAGCAGGCAGCTTGGCCGGCCAAGGTACTCCAGGTCCACGACCAGGCTGTCCAGCACCTCCGGATGCGTCTCCACAGCGCGGTACAGCTCCGATGTGCCCATCCGGATCCCGTGGCGGTTGATCGTCGCGTCCGAGCGACCGTAGATGATCCCGCCGCCCGAGTGCGTGACGCGCAGCCAGTCGCCATGGCGCCAGATGCCTTCGCCATTCGGCCCGCGGTACATGTCGAAATAGCTCGACAGGTAGCGTTCGTGGTCCTGGTCGCCCCAGAAGTACAGCGGCATCGACGGCATCGGCCGCGTGCAGACGAGCTCGCCGACCTCGTCGATCAGCGCTCTTCCCTGCCCGTCCACGTCCACCTCCGAAAACGCATGCACCGCCGCGCCCAGGCTGCGCACCTGCATCTGACCGCGCACCAGCGGCTCGGTGACCAGGCCCGTCAGGAACGCACCGGCGAAGTCCGTGCCACCGCTGATGATGCAGATCCAGATCGGCTGGCCGTCGGGCTTGGGGCAGTTCGCCCAGATCCAGTCATAGCTCTCGTCCGCCAGCGGACTGCCCGTGCTGCCGATCGCGCGCAGGCGGCTCAGGTCGCCGTGCTTCAGCGGCTCGACGCCGGCCTTCAGGCAGCTCGCGTAAAACGCGGCACCGGCGCCGAAGAAGGTCGCACCCGACAGCGCCACGAAGCGCCACAGCGTGCTCCAGTCCGGCGCGTCCTTGGGTCCTGCGGGACTGCCGTCGAACAGGCAGATCGTCGTGCCGCCCATCAGCGCGCCGACCTGGCAGTTCCACATGATCCAGCCCGTCGAGCTGTACCAGTGGAAGCGGTCGCCCGTCTCCGCGCTTGCGCCGATGTTGTTGTGGATGGAGCCTTTGAGCATCTCCAGCAGCACGCCGCCGTGACCGTGCACGATGGGCTTCGGCAGGCCCGTCGTGCCGCTTGAATAGACGATCCACAAAGGATGGTCGAAGGGCACCGCCTCCGGCGCGTGCGAGCGCGGGTTGGCGATCAGCGTGTCCCAGCGGTGGGCACCGCGTTTCGTCGCGGCGGATGTCGCCAGCGGCGAGGGATCCACCGCGGGATCCAGATTGCCGATCACCACCACGTCCGTCACCGTCGGCAACTCGTCGAGCAGTGGGCCGAGCATGGCCATCCGGTCGATGTCCTGCCCCGCGTAACGCACGCCGTCGGCGGCGATGAGCAGCTTGGGTTCGATCTGGCGGAAGCGGTCCAGCACCGCCACCGGCCCCATGTCCGGCGAGCACACCGACCACACCGCGCCCAGGCTCGCCACGGCGAGGAAGGCCACCGCCGTCGCCGGCACGTTGGGCAGGTAGGCGGCGACGCGATCGCCGCGTCGCACGCCGAGGTCATGCATCGAGGCGGCGAGGGCGCCGACTTGGCGTTGCAGCTCGGACCATCGCATCTCGCCGAGTTCACCGCGCGCGAGCATCACCTCGTTCGCATGCACGATCGCGGGATGGCCCGCTGCCTCGGCGGCATCGACATGCCGCAACGCCTGCGCCGCGACGTTCAAGGTCGCGCCTTTGAACCAGACGCCGCCGGGCATGCGCTCCTCGCAGAGCGCCGCCTCGAACGGCGTGTCCGAGCGCAGGTCGAAGTGGTCCCAGATGCTGCGCCAGAACGCGTCCAGCTCCGTCACCGACCAGCCCCACAGCGACGCGTAGTCGTCGAAGACCAGGCCCCGCTGCTCGTGCAGGAAACGGCGGTAGTGATCGATCTGCGGCGTCGGGGGCATGCGGGACTCCTTGTCGAGTCCTGACGGTAGCCCAGTTCCCTCACGCTCGCCGTCACGCGCGTGACCGGCGCGGTCTTCCGCACTGCGACGGCCGCTGGCCCTCACCCCCACCCTCTCCCGCAAGCGGGAGAGGGAGCAAGAGGCACTCAGCGCTTCGGCAGCTTGTCCGTCTCGATGTCGACGTACGGCCAGAAGATCTGGTTGAAGAACGGCCGCCGGTAGCCGACCAGCCACGGTTGCGCGATGTCCGTGACGATGCGGTGCACGCGGAACTTCTGCGGCATGTAGGCCGTCAGCAGCTTCTGCGCCTCGCGCAGCAGTTCGGCGCGTTCCGGACCGTCGGGCAGCACCATCATGCGGCGATAGATCTCGTCGTAGCGCTCCATCTTGAAGCGCCCCAGGTTCTGCCCGCCCGCCGCCGGTCCGTACAGCAGCTCCAGCCCCAGCTGCGCATCCGGTGTCGAGCTGTTGAAACCCAGCTGCCAGATCATCAGCTGCCCCGCGCGCGCCGATTTCAGGTTCTCCGGCCACTGCGCCATGCGGATCTTCATCTGCACGCCCAGCTTGTCCATGTCGCGCTTCCACAGCTCGTCATAGGGCTTGGAGCGGGAGTCCGGCGTCGACGCCACCTCCAGCACCAGCGGGCTGCCGTCGGGCTTGTCGCGCCAGCCGTCGCCGTCCTTGTCGACATAGCCGTAGGTGTCGAGCAACGCCTTCGCGCGCGCCAGGTCGAAGTCGCTGTTCTCGCTCTTGAACTCGTCCTGGTAGCCCCAGGTCGCCGGCGCGACCACCGACTGCGCGGGCACCGCCTGATGGCGGCGCGTGGTGGCGATCTCGGTCGGCACATCGGTCGCCAGCCCGATCGCGCGGCGCAGCGCGACCTTGTCCGGCGTGTAGCCACCGACCGTCGCGTCCTCCATGTTGAAGTAGTACATCGTGCGGTCGCTCGCCAGCACGCGGTACAGCTTCATCCCCTGGCTGTCGAGGTTGGGCGCGAGCTTGCCGTGCGGGATCGCGATGTCCGCGTACTCCTCGGGCAGCAGGAACAGCAGGTCGAACTCGCGGTTCAGGTAGGACAGCCAGCGCGGCTGACCCGCCTCGATGATGCTGACCTCCACGGCGTCCACCATCGGCAGCTTGCGGCCCTTGAAGCGCGCCAGCATCTGCTCGCCCTCGGTGTCGCCGGGGTTGGGCTGCGCGTCGTAGAAGACGTCGCGGTAGTTGGGGTTCTTCACCAGCCGGATCAGCGACCCGCGCCGCCAGCGCTCCAGCATGAACGGCCCCGTGCCGACCGGATGCTCCATCGTCTTGCCCGCGTAGGCCTCGATGACCTCGCGCGCCACCGCGCCGTAGGTGTCGCCGCCCGCGAGGTTGTAGATGAAGCGCGGCCGCGGCTCCGCCAGCTTGAACTGCAGCGTGTAGCGGTCCAGCGCGCGCACGCCCTCCACGGGCTTGTCGTAGTCGAAGGGCTTCTTCGTCTTCAGCGCCGCGACGCGCAGCTCCTCCAGGCCGAGGATGCCCTCCTGCTTGAAGCTCGAGTACAGCGGCCCCTTCGTCGCCGGGTCGTAGAAGCGCTTGAGGCTGTAGACGTAGTCCTCGGCCGTCAGTTCTCGCCGCTTGCCCTTGAACGCCGGATCGTCCGCGAAGTAGGTGCCCGGACGGATCCTGATCGTCCAGGTGCGGAAGTCCTCGGAAACCTGCGGCATCTCCGCCGCCGTGTTGGGCTTGAGCTTGAACGGCCGCGCGAGGTAGTCGTAGTTGTAGAGCGACTCGAAGATGTGGGCCGTGACGATGCGCGAGTAGAGGTCGCTCAACTGCGCCGGATCGAAGCCGGTCTCCGCGACGAGGAAGGCGTAGCGCAGCACCTTCTCGGGCTGCGCGGCGGCGGGCTCCGGGACCTTCGCGGTCCGAGGCGGCGGCGCCGCGACGGTGACCGCGCTGACGACCAGCGCGGCAAGGGAAGCGAGGAGGCGGACGCGCATCGGTGTCGGACCTAGTGCTTGAACTTCGCGGCGGCGTCGGGATCGATGTCCACGTATTCCCACCAGTTCAGCCAGAACTGCGGACGGCGATAGCCGCTCAGCTGCGGCTGCGCGATGTCCGTGATGAAGCGGTGCCCGCGGTACTTGTAGGGCATGTAGGCGGCCGCGTAGCGCTTGGTCTCGTCGAAGATCTTCAGGCGCTCCGGCCCGTCGGGCAGGTGCGAGGCTTCGTCGTAGAGCTTGTCGACGGCCGGCAGCCTGAAGCGCGCGTAGTTCTGCGCGCCGATCTGCCCGCTGTACATGCGCGCCAGCGAGTCCTGCCCGTCGGGCTTGGACGCCGAGGTCGCCAGCGACCAGATCTGGTACTTGCCCGCCCGCAGCGACTTGAGGTTCTCGGGCCACTTCGCCGGCTTGAAGACGATGCGCAGCCCCACCGCGTTGAGGTTCTTCTGAACGATCTCGTCGATCTGGCGCTGGAACTGCTCCGGCGTGGTCAGGCTCTCCAGCACCAGCGGGCTGCCGTCGGGCTTGTCGCGCCAGCCATCGCCGTCCTTGTCGACGTAGCCGTAGAGATCCAGCAGCGCCTTCGCGCGCGCCGGATCGTAGGTGCTCATGTCGCTCTTGAAGGCCGCGTCATAGCCCGTCGTGCCCGGCATGTAGAGCGACTGGGCCTGCACGGCCTGGCCGCGCCGCACCAGGCTCAGTTCGCGCTGCACGTCCATCGCCAGCGACACCGCGCGGCGCAGCGCGATCCTGTCCGGCGTGTAGCCGCCGACCACCGGGTCTTCCATGTTGAACACGGTGAACAGCACGTCCGACGCCACCGTCCGGTACGCGTGCTTGCCCTGCTTCTCGAGGTTGGGCGCGATCTTCCCGTTGGGCATGGCCTGGGTGATGAAGTCCTCCGGCGTGCGCTCGATGAGGTCGTACTCGCCGTTCAGGAAGGACAGCCAGCGCGGCTGGTTCTCCTCGATGACGCCGATCTCGACGCGATCGATCATGGGCAGGCGCCGGCCCTTGAAGCGCGCCTTCAAGGCCTGGCCTTCGGCGTCGTCGGGCGCGGGATCCACTTCCTGGTCGTAGAAGCGCTCGCGGTAGACGGGGTTGCGCTCCAGCACCATCAGCGAGCTGCGCCGCCAGTGCTTCAGCACGAACGGTCCCGTGCCCACCGGATGCGCCATCGAGTCGCCGGGATAGGCCTCGATCACCTCGCGCGCGACGGCGCCGTACAGGTCGCCCTGCGCGAAGACCTCCATCAGGCGCGGCCGCGTCGCGTTCGACTTGAACTGCAGCGTGTAGCGGTCCAGCGCGCGCAGGCCCTCGATGGGCCTGTCGTAGTCGAAGTGCCTGCCGGACTTGCGGACCTGCTCGTGGTACTCGTTGAGGCCGATCAGCTGGAGTTCCTCGACCTCGCTCCACGCCGGCGACGCCACCGCCGGATCGGCGAAACGCTTGATCGAGTAGACGTAGTCCTCGGCGGTCAGCTCGCGCGGCTTGCCCTTGAACGCCGGGTCGTCGGCGAAGCGGATGCCCGGACGCAGCTTCACCGTCCAGACCTTGTAGTCGTCGGAGGTCTCCGGCATCGCCGCCGCGGTCAACGGCTTCATGCGCGCGGGTCGTGCGAGCTGGTCGTAGGTGTAGAGCCCCTCGAACATGTGGGGCGTGATCGTGCGCGAGTAGATGTCGGAGATCTTCGCGGGATCGAAGCCGGTCTCCGCCACGCGGAAGGCGTAGCGGAGCACCTTGGGCGCCGGGGCGGAGGCCGGCGCGCTCGCCCCCTCCGCCGCATGTCCGGCGTTCAGGCCGGCCAGCGCCAGCGCGGATGCGAGGAGCGCCCCGCGCAGGATCGAAGGGAAACGTCGAGCGCGGATCGTCGTCATGGGCGGCAGTGGATCGTCAGGGCTTCAGGGCTTCTTCACGTGGGCCTTGGCCAACGCGTCGGTGTCGATGTCGACGAAGGTATAGAAGTCGCGCTGGTAGAGGTTCTTGTCGTAGCCGATCACCCAGGGCTGCGTCATGTCCGTGAAGATGCGGTGCACGTGCACCTTGTAGGGCATGTACGCGATCAGCAGGCGCTGGGCCTTGTCCATCACGGCCAGGCGCTCGGCGCCGTCGGGCATGCCGTGCTGCTGGCGGTACAGCGCGTTGTACTCCGGCAGGTCGAAGCGGGCCTTGTTGGACTGGCCCTTGCTGCCGACGTAGCCCAGGCCGAGGAAGTTCTCGCCGTCGGGCACGTCCGCGCTCCAGCCCATGCCCCACATCTGCAGCTTGCCGGCGTTGGCGGACTTCAGGTTCTCAGGCCACTTCGCGATCTTGAAGCGGATGCGCACGTTGATCGCATCCATGTTCTTCTGCCAGAGCTCGGCCAGCTGGCGGTTCTGGCCGTCGGGCTGCGTCGCGTACTCCAGCACCAGCGGACTGCCGTCGGGCAGGTCGCGCCAGCCGTCGCCGTCCTTGTCGACATAACCGTAGACGTCCAGCAGCGCCTTGGCGCGCGCGCGGTCGAACTGGCTCATCTCGGACTTGAAGCCCTTGTCGTAGCCGGTCACGCCCGGCGAGATGATCCCCTGCGCCGGGATCGCCTGGCCGCGGCGCGGCAGGCGGATCTCCTGGTCCAGGTCCACGCCGAGCGCGATCGCGCGACGCAGCGCGATCTTCTCCGGCGTGTAGCCGCCGACGACCGGATCTTCCATGTTGAAGAAGGAGATCGCGACGTCCGCGCGCTCGTAGCGCACGGCCTTCACGCCGTCCTTCACCAGGTTGGGCGCGAGCTTGTTCTGCGGCATGCCGACCGGCGCGAACTCCGCCGGCAGGTCGTCCAGCAGATCGAATTCCTTGCGCAGGAAGGACAGCCAGCGCGGCTGGCTTTCCTCGATCACGGCGATCTCGACGCGGTCGATCAGCGGCAGCTTGCGTCCCTGCAGGCGACGCACCGCATCGGCCAGCTCGGGCTTCGCGCTGGCGACGTCCTCGTGATAGCGCTCGTCGCGATACGTGGGATTCTTCTCCAGCACGATGCGCGACGAACGGCGCCACTCGCCCAGCTTCCACGCGCCGGTGCCCACCGGGTGCTCCATGATCCGGTCGCCGTAGAACTCGACCACCTCGCGCGCCACGATGCCCACCATCGGGTCGGCGAAGTGCAGCAGCATGCGCGGATCGCTGTTGGCCACGCGCATCTCGACCGTGTAGCGGTCCAGCGCGCGCAGGCCGTCGACGGGGCGGTCGTAGTCGAACGGCGTCTTGTTCTTCAGCGCCTCGGCGCGCACCTCGGACAGGCCGAGGATCTTCGCGCCTTCGAAGCGGTACAGATGGCCGCTCTTCACGCGCGGGTCGTAGTGGCGCTTGATCGTGTAGATCAGGTCGTCGGCGACGAGTTCGCGCGGCTTGCCCTTGAACGCCGGATCGTCGCTGAACAGCACGCCGCGCTTGAGCCTGAACACGAAGCGGCGCGCGTCGTCGCTGACCTCGGGCATGCCGTCGGTGACCGCGGGCTCGAGGCGGTAGGGGCGGCCCAGATAGCTGTAGCGCAGCGGCGCGTCGAAGATGCCCGCGGTGATGTTGCGCGAATACAGGTCGGTGACCTGCGCCGGGTCGAAGCCGGTCTCCGCCACGCGGATCGCGTAGCGCAGCACCTTGGGAGCGGCCGGCGTGGAATCGTCGGCGGCCTCGGCGCGATCGGTGATCGCGGTGAGGGATGCCGAAAGTAAGAGCGCCAGGAACCCCGTCCTGGCCAAGCCGCGTCGCATCAAGATGCCGTCCTCGAATCCGAAAGCGCGTCAGTCTAGTGGGCGATGTCCGCGCCCGCCATGCCAACAACCCCGAGAGCCTGAAGGCATGTCCAGGCAGGGGCGCATTGCGGATGGACACCGCTGCTTCCACGAGGGGCCGTCATCAGTTTTCTTCGATGGATTCAGGGCAAATGCCGGTGCGTCGCCTGCAAGGGCTCACGTAGACTCGCGCGTGATTTTTCGATCCGCAGGCCCCGGCCGTCACAAGCGTCCGGGGTTTGTCTTTTCGGTCGCCGGGTTCGATGACGGGCCAGGCGGCGCTTGCTTGGAGTTCCGCGCGTATGGCGGCCTATCTCATCAGGCGCCTGTGGCAAATGATCCCCACCTTGCTGGGTGTCGTGCTGCTGGTGTTCTTCCTCTTCAAATGGTTCGGCGGTGATCCCGCCGAAGTGCTGGGCGGCCTGAACGCCAGCCAGGACCAGATCGAGGCCATCCGCGACCAGCTCGGGCTGAACAAGCCGGTGTGGGAACAGCTGCTGATCTTCCTGCAGCAGATCGTCACCTTCGACTGGGGCAAGAGCTGGGCGACCAACGAGTCCGTGGCCAACCTCTTCGCCACGCGCATGCCCGCCACGCTGACGGTGATGCTGCCCATCCTCGTGCTGGAAGTCATCCTCGCGATCCCGTTCGCGCTGGCCGTGGCCTACATGCGCGGCAGCCTGACGGACCGCGCGGTGATGATCCTCACGACGGTCGCGGTGTCCATCTCGCTGCTGGTCTACGTGATCGTCGCGCAGTACTTCTTCGCCTTCCGGCTGGGCTGGTTCCCGGTGCAGGGCTGGAGCGACTCGTTGTGGACCAACCTCACGACCTACGCGCCGCTGCCGGTGCTGGTCGCGGTGGCGGTCGCGCTGTCGCCGTACACGCGGCTGTACCGCACCTTCTTCCTCGACGAGATCGGCCACGAGTACGTGCGCACCGCGCGCGCCAAGGGCATGACCGAGAAGACCATCCTGCTCAAGCACGTGCTGCGCAACGCGATGATCCCCATCATGACCAACATCTCCGTGGCGCTGCCCGGCGTGTTCGTCGGCTCCTTCCTGCTGGAGGTCTTCTTCTCCATCCCGGGCCTGGGCCGCGAGATCCTGCTCGCGGTGAACCGCAACGACTATCCGGTCATCCAGGCCTTCGCGATCTACATCGCGGCGCTGACCATGGTGGTCAACCTGGTCACCGACCTTCTCTACAAGCTCGTCGATCCGCGGGTGGTCCTCAAATGAGCGCAGTGCTGCCCACCCCCACCGCGGCCGTGAAGCCCCAGCGCTCGCGCGGCGTCTGGTACGCCTCGTGGCGCCGCCTGAAGTCCGACAAGCTCGGCATGTTCGCGATGGTCGTCGTCGCCTTGTCGCTGCTGCTGGTGCTGGCCGCCGGCCTGGGCCTGGTGGCCCGCGACTGGCAGAAGGAGACCGGCGTGCCCAACGCGCCGCCGACCTTCGTCGGTCCCGCGCCGGCCGAGAGCGCCGGCGCCATCGCGCAACCGAAGGGGCCGAACGTCGACCTGAGCGACATCGACCCGCTCGCGCCCAAGTACGCCGAGTGGACCGAGAAGGCCAAGCAGTACAAGACCGACGAGGCGCCGCGCGCCGAGACGCTGCCCTTCGGCGGCGACCGACTGGGCCGCGACGTGCTGGCCAAGGCCATCAAGGGCGCGGAGATCTCCATCATGGTCGGCGTGCTGGCCGCGCTGGTGGCCACGCTCATCGGCACCGTGCTGGGCGCGCTGTCGGGCTTCTACGGCGGCAAGGTCGGCGACGTCCTGGAGTGGGTCTACAACGTCTTCACGGCGATGCCCAACATCCTGCTGATCTTCGCCTTCGCGGTGGTCTTCGGCCGCGGCGTGCTGCCGGTGGTGATGATCCTGGGCCTCGCAGGCTGGACCGGCATCTACCGGCTCGTGCGCGCCGAGTTCATGAAGCACTCCGTGCGCGAATACGTCCGCAGCGCCGAGGCCATCGGCGCGAGCAAGAGCTCGCGCATGTTCAAGCACATCCTGCCCAACGTCTCGCACGTCGCGCTGGTGCAGCTCTCGCTGCACGTGGTGGGCTTCATCAAGAGCGAGGTCATCCTGTCCTACCTGGGCCTGGGCGTCAGCGTGGACCAGGTCTCCTGGGGCACGATGCTGGCCGAGGCGCAGAGCGAGCTGATCCTGGGCTACTGGTGGCAGCTGGCCGCGGTGACCGGCTTCATGGCGGTGTTCGTCACGGCCTTCGCCCTCTTTACGGATGCGCTGCGCGACGCGCTCGATCCCAAACTGCGCGGTCTGGAGTAACGCCATGCTGTTGAGCATTCAAGACCTCAAGGTCGCCTTCCGCATGGGCAAGGTCGACGGCGTCATGCAGCGCCAGCTGGCCGTCAAGGGCGTCAGCTTCGACATCCCGGAGAACGGCACCGTGGCGCTGGTGGGCGAGTCCGGTTCGGGCAAGAGCGTGACGGCCATGTCCATCCTCAACCTGCTGCCCGACAACGCCGAGCGCACCGGCGCGATCCTGTTCCAGGGCCGCGACCTGCTGAAGACCTCGCTGCGCGAACTGCAGTCGGTGCGCGGGCGCGAGATCGCCTGCGTGTTCCAGGATCCGATGAGCTCGCTGAACCCGGTGTTCCCGGTCGCGGACCAGATCATGGAGCCGCTGATCAAGCACCTGGGCATGAGCCGGCGCCAGGCGCTGGTGCGCGCCGAGGAGCTGCTCAACGAGGTCGGCATCCCCGACCCGAAGCGCCGCCTGAAGAGCTATCCGCACGAGATGTCCGGCGGCCAGCAGCAGCGCGTGATGATCGCGGTGGCGCTGGCCTGCAGCCCCAAGCTGCTGATCGCCGACGAGCCGACGACGGCGCTCGACGTGACCATCCAGCGCCAGGTGATGGAGCTGCTCGCGCGCCTCAAGGAGTCGCACAAGATGAGCATGCTGTTCATCTCGCACGACCTCGGCGTGGTGGGCGAGATCGCCGACCAGGTCGTCGTCATGCGTCATGGCGAGATCCGCGAGAAGGCGCCGGTGGCGGACATCTTCCACCACCCGAAGGACTCCTACACGAAGGCGCTGCTGGCCTGCCGGCCGTCGCTGACCGAGAACCCCGCACGACTGATGGTCATCGACGACCACATCGCCGGCCGCTCCGTGTCCGAAGGCACCGGCAAGGCGAAGGATCCGGACGCGCCGGTGATCCTCGAGGTCAAGGGACTGAAGAAGAGCTTCTTCTTCAAGTCCGGCCTCTTCAGCAAGACCGAGTTCAAGGCCGTCAAGGGCGTCGACTTCCAGCTGCGCAAGGGCCACACGCTGGGCGTGGTGGGCGAGTCCGGCTCCGGCAAGACGACGATGGGCCTCACGCTGCTGCGGCTGCACGAGCCCACCGGCGGGCAGGTGCTCTTCGAGGGCCAGGACCTGCTGAAGATGAACGGACCGGACTGGCAGAAGATGCGCCGCCGGATCCAGGTCGTCTTCCAGAATCCGTATGCCTCGCTGAACCCGCGCTTCACGATCTCGCAGACCCTGCTGGAGCCGATGGAGATCCACGGCATCGGCAACAGTCACGACGAGCGCGTGGCCACGGCCAGCGCGCTGCTGAAGAAGGTCGGCCTCGACGAGTCGGCGCTGCACAAGTACCCGCACGAGTTCTCCGGCGGCCAGCGCCAGCGCATCGCGATCGCGCGCTGCCTGACGCTGCAGCCGGAAGTCCTGGTGCTCGACGAAGCGGTGTCGGCGCTGGACGTCTCGGTGCAGGCCCAGGTGCTGAACCTGTTGAAAGACCTGCAGGACGAATTCGGCCTGAGCTACATCTTCATCAGCCATGACCTGGCGGTGGTGAAGTTCATCTCCGACGAAGTACTGGTCATGCAGCACGGCGACGTCGTCGAGCAGGCGGATGCGCGAGCGCTGCTCGCGGCTCCGAAGCAGGAGTACACGAAGCGGCTGCTGGGCGCCGTTCCCCGTGGGTACCAGGGTAAGGAGCCCACAGCGAGCGTTGCCTGAGGCGACCGGGCGGGGGCCCGATGCACCAAAACCGAACTTTCCACAAGCGCGAAGACTAGGCCCCTCGCTCACGCGGGAAGAGCGCCTGCTCGTTCTCCCAGCGATGGCTAGAATGGCCAGCAAGTTTTGTGCCGTCAGGATCCCCCCATGTCGCTTCGCCACCCTCTGCTGTTGTCGACCGCGCTCGCGCTGGCCCTGGCCGCGCCTTTGTCGCAGGCCGCCAAGGACGACCGTGGCAGGCCGCTGAATCTGGTCTTCGACCGTGAAGGCGCGATCGACAAGGTCAAGCAGCGGTCCGAGTTCAACGGCAACGTGATCATGACCAAGGGCTCGATGGAGCTGCGCGCCGACCGCATGGACGTGCAGGAGACCAGCGACGGCTACTACCAGGCCTACGCCAACGGGACGTCCGCCAAGCAGGTGCACTTCCGCCAGGATCGTGACACCCCCGGCGAGCGCATCGAAGGCCGCGCCGACCAGATCGAGTACGACACCCGCACCGAGACCATCCGCCTGGTCGGCAACGCCGAGGCGCGGGTGATGCAGGGCGACCAGTTGAAGCAGGCGCTGTCCGGCGCCACGCTGAACTACGACAACCGCACCGAGCGGCTGATCGTCGAGACCGGCGCCGGTTCCCCGCATCCGAGCGGCCGCGGCCGCGTCGTGCTGATGCCGCGCAACAGTGCCAGCGAACCGCCGCCGGCCAGCAGCGCGCCGCTGCCCTTGCGCCCCAGCATCAACCTCGCTCCTCGCCAGTCCCCCCAGCAATGACGGAAGCCCGCACGAATCCCTCCCGGAGCCGCCTCCAGGCCTGGGGGCTGCAGAAGTCTTACGGCGTCAGGAAGGTGGTGAAGGATGTCCACCTCGACCTGCACAGCGGGGAAGTGATCGGTCTGCTCGGCCCGAACGGTGCCGGCAAGACGACGAGCTTCTACATGATCGTGGGCCTGGTCCGCGCCGATGCCGGCGAGATCCAGATCGACGGCCAGCCCGTGCAGACCATGCCCATCCACCAGCGCGCGCGCATGGGGCTGAGCTACCTGCCGCAGGAGGCCTCGATTTTCCGCAAGCTCAACGTCGAGGAGAACATCCGCGCCGTGCTGGAGCTGCAGCTCGACGACAAGGGCAAGGCCTGGCCCTCGGCGCGCATCGACGCGGAGTTGGACAAGCTGCTCAACGAGCTGTCGATCGAGAAGCTGCGCGACACGCCCGCGCCGGCGCTGTCCGGCGGTGAGCGCCGTCGCGTCGAGATCGCCCGCGCGCTGGCCACGCAGCCGCGCTTCATCCTGCTGGACGAGCCCTTCGCCGGCGTCGACCCGATCGCGGTGCTGGAGATCCAGCGGATCATCCGTTTCCTGAAGCAGCGCGGCATCGGCGTGCTGATCACCGACCACAACGTGCGCGAGACGCTGGGCATCTGCGACCGCGCCTACATCATCAGCGAAGGGGCGGTGCTCGCCGAAGGCACGCCCCAGCACATCGTCGAGCATCAGGACGTGCGCAGGGTCTACCTCGGCGAACACTTCAAGATGTAAGGGCCGGGAGTCGACATGAGGCCGACGCTACAGGTACGCCTGTCCCAGCATCTTGCGCTGACGCCTCAGCTGCAGCAGTCCATCCGTCTGTTGCAGTTGTCGACGCTGGAGCTCCACCAGGAGGTGGAGCAGATGCTCGCGAGCAACCCGCTGCTGGAGACCGACGAGGAATTCGACGCGCCGCTGCCGACCGCGACGCAGGAGCGCATGACCGAGCGTGAGGAACGCGAGGAGCGCGTCGCGCAGACCGAGTCGGACGCGCCCGCCGGGGACACGCCCGCGGGTGAAGAGATGCGGGCCGAGGAGTTCGGCACCACCGAGCGCGACGACTGGGAGAACGGCACCGAGCGCGATGACTTCGACGGCATCCGCGAGACGCCGGGGAGCGCGTCGTCCTCCTCCGGGGACGACGACGAGCGGCCGGATACCGAATCGCCCGATGAGTCGCTGCAGGACGTGCTGCGTGGGCAGATCCCGGGGATGAACCTGAGCGCGGTCGACCGCGCGGCGCTGCTGGCGCTGATCGAATCGCTCAACGAGGACGGGTATCTCGAGGATCCGCTCGAGGAGATCATCGCCGCGATCCTCGGCGAGGACGCCGATCTGGAGCAGCGCGAGGATCTGCTCGACCGCTTCAAGGTCGCGCTCAAGTGGCTGCAGTCGATGGAGCCGGCCGGGGTCGGCGCGCGCGATCTCGGCGAGTGTCTGGAGCTGCAGCTGCGCACGCTGCCGCGCTCGCCCGAGCAGGCGCTCGCGATCGTGATCTGCCGTCGGCATCTGGACCTGCTCGCCAAGCGCGACTGGCGTCGGCTGATGTCGCTGACCGGCGCCGATGAAGAGCTGCTGCGCGACGCGCAATCGCTGATCGCCGGGTTGGAGCCCAAGCCCGGCCGACGTTATGCGCGCAGCGAGAACCGGCCCGTCATCCCCGATGTGATCGTGCAGAAGGCGGGCCGCAACTTCCGCGTCTCCATCAATCCGGATGTGCTGCCCAAGCTGCGCATCAACGATCTGTATGCGCAGGCGTTGCGCGCGACGCGCGGCGGCGTCAGCAACTCGCCGCTGGGCGGGCAGCTGCAGGAGGCGCGCTGGTTCATCAAGAACATCCAGCAGCGCTTCGACACGATCCAGCGTGTGAGCGAGGCGATCGTGGAGCGCCAGCGCGGCTTCTTCACGCATGGCGAACTGGCGATGAAGCCGCTCGTGCTGCGCGAGATCGCCGACGAGCTGGGCTTGCATGAATCGACGATCTCGCGCGTCACGACCGCCAAGTACATGGCGACGCCGTGGGGGACGTTCGAGCTGAAGTACTTCTTCGGGTCCAGCCTGTCGACCGAGGCCGGCGGGAATGCGTCGAGCACGGCGGTCCGCGCGCTGATCAAGCAGTTCATCGCGGCGGAGAACACGACGAGCCCGCTGTCGGACAGCCAGCTCTCGACGATGCTCGGCGAGCAGGGCATCACCGTCGCCCGACGCACCGTCGCGAAGTACCGCGAGGCGCTCAAGCTCGCGCCGGCGAATCTGCGCAAGTCGCGCTGACGCCGTACTTCCACCGCCGCTGGCCCTCACCCCTGCCCTCTCCCGCAAGCGGGAGAGGGAGCCACCCCAGTGCTTCTGCTTCGAATGGCTCGGTGCATTCTCACTCCCTCTCCCGCTTGCGGGAGAGGGTGGGGGTGAGGGCCAGCAGCGCTTCGATCAGCCAGGCCGACGGTGGGACAATCTGCTGCTTGATCCTCCCGGGCGCCGCGGCGTCCGCTTCACGCTGCACGCACGATGTCCGACTCCGCCTATCACCTGTTCCTGCCCTGCGCCGCCGGCGTCGAAGACTGGCTGGAGGCGGAGGTGCGCGACATCCTCGGCCCGGACGAGTGCCTGCAAGGCCCGAAGGCCTTCCGCGGCGGCGTGGGCCTGTACGGCACGCTCGCGGCGGTGATGCGGCTGAACCTGCACAGCCGGCTCACGCAGCGCGTGCTGATCGAGGTCGCGCGCGAGCAGTACCGCCACGAGGACGACATCTACGCGATCGCGCGCACCGTCGACTGGACGCGCTGGATCACGCCGCAGCAGACGCTGCGCGTCGATACGACCGCGCAGCGCTCGCCGCTGCACAGCCTGAATTTCGCGACGCTGCGGGTGAAGGACGCCGTCTGCGACATCCTGCGCGACGCGACCGGCGAGCGGCCCAGCGTCGACACGCGTTGGCCCGATCTGCCGCTGCAGCTGCATCTGACCGAAGACCTGGCGACGGTCTACGTCGACAGTTCGGGCGAGTCGCTGTTCAAGCGCGGCTGGCGCGAGGACAAGGGCGATGCGCCGCTGAAGGAGACACTGGCTGCGGCGATGCTCGCTGCGGCGGGCTGGAAGGGCACGCGCGAAGCCGGCGGCGCGCTGCACGATCCGTGCTGCGGCTCGGGCACGATCCTGGTCGAAGCGGCGACCATCGCCTGCAACATCGCGCCGGGCATCCAGCGGCGATTCGCGTTCGAGAAGCTGAAGCCGTTCCAGTCGTTGCTGCCGGTATGGCGCACGATCAAGGAAGAGGCACGCGCTGCTGAGCGTCCATCGGCAGTGCCGATCTTCGCGAGCGATGTGTCGTTCCGGATGGTCGACTTCGCGCGGCGCAATGCCGAGCGCGCCGGCGTGGCGCAGTACATCCAGTTCAACGGCGGTGACGCGCTTGAGCGTCCGGCGCCAGCGCTGCCCGACGACATGCCCGGCACGCTCATGCTGAACCCGCCTTACGGCGAGCGGATCGAGGTCCGCGGCAAGGCCGGCACGCAGCGCATGGACGGCGGCGCGCTGTCCGAAGAGCGCGATGCGGGCGACGACTTCTTCCCGCGTCTCTCCGCGCATTGGAAGCGCGCGTACACGCAGCATCCGGCGGGATGGACCGCGTGGCTGCTGTGCCCGGAAATGAAGCTGCCGAGCAAGATGCGACTCAAGGAATCGCGCCGCATCCCGATGTGGAACGGACCGATCGAGTGCCGGCTCTTCAAGTTCGATCTCGTCGCAGGATCGGCTCGCAAGCAGAACGCCGGCAACACTGACTCCGACGAGTAACTCCGACTAAGGTGGGCCCCCTTGGTGGGGATCGGCCTCCCCCGTCGATGCGATTTCTTTTCGAGGGAATGACCGAGATGATTCACGCAGATCTGGGACCCGAATTGGAGGCCATCGTGCTGAATCTGATTGAGAGCGGAAAGTATTCGTCGCGCACGCAGGTGCTGCGCGAGAGTGAGGAACTGAAGGGTTGGCGGGAAGCGAAGTTGCGCGCGCTGGATGATGAGCTCGCGCGTCGGCTGGCGTCACCACGCGATCAGTACATCCCCTTCGAGGACGCTCGCAAGACCATCCTCGCCGGCCTCGATCCCGAAGGCGACTTCAAAGCATGAAGGTGTGCCTCCACGTGGAGGCGCAGTCGGATCTCCTGTCGATACGCAAGTACATCGCCGCGAGGAATCAGCGACGGGCTAGTAGCTTCGTCCGCGAGCTGCTCGACAAGATCGAGGGGCTGGCCCAAATGGGCGATTCATTCCCGGTGATTGCCCGCTATGCCCGCTCAGGACTCCGCCGTCGGATCCACGGCAACTATCAAATCATCTATCGCGTGTTCGAAGAGGAGAACACCGTAGACGTGCTCTACGTCCTCCATACATCGAGGGACAACGTTGCGTTCCTCGCTGCATGGGAGTGATTGCTTCGAAGAAGGGAGAACCTCGTGCCAAACCCGAAAGATTGGGAAACTCCGCTCGTCTGTCCGGGCGTCTACCCAGACGCGTTCAAGGGGCAGCGACTCGATGGCCTGCTTCAACAGCAGGCCGAGTTGGAGGCCTTCAAAGCCATGCTCGATAAGGGCATCGAAGACTCAAAGAACGGGCTTGGTCGCCCCGCCAACGAGTTCTTCGACGAGCTTCTGGCCGAATTCGCAGGCGGCCCGAACAGGCCCTCAGGCCTCGCTGAGAGCCAGCCAGCCGAGCACTGCGAGCGGAGCGGTGTCAGCGCGCAAGATCCTCGGACCGAGCTTCGCAGCGCTGAATCCGCGTGAGCGGGCGGACTGTTCCTCGGCCTCGCTGAGGCCGCCTTCGGGGCCGCTGAGGACCGTGATGCGCTGCGCATCGGTCGATGACGACGTCAGTGCCGACAAGGGCTGCGCGGCCACCGGGCTCAGCAGCCAGCGCTGCTCGTCGGCATCGGCGGGAAGCTCCGAGAGCCACGCCGCCAGCGTCTTCACCGGCGCAACCTGCAAGGGCTTGGCGCGTCCACACTGCTCGGCGGCCGCGATCGCGACGCCTTGCCAGTGCGCGCGCTTCTTGTCCGCGCGCTCGCCGTTGAGGCGCAGCACGGAGCGCTCGCTCATCAGCGGTTGGATCGCCACTGCGCCGAGCTCGCAGGCCTTCTCCACGATGCCGTCCATCCGGTCGTTGGCCGGCATCACGACAGCCAGCGTCACCGCACGCTTGAGCTCGCGATCGACCGCCTGACGCGACTTCAGCGCGACGCGGACCTCGCTGCGCCCCATCGCCGTGACCGCCGCGGTCCACTCGTCCCCGCTGCCGTCGAACAAGGTGACCTCGTCCCCCGGCTGCAGCCGCAGCACCTGCACATGGCGCGCCGCCCCGGAGGGCAGCGCCAATTCAGCGTCGAGCCCCGCCGCACCCAGCGGCTGCTCGACAAACAACCTCGCCGCCAACGTTCACCCCTTGTGCTTGCCCACCCAGGCCGCGAAGGTCGTCAGGACCTTGCGCAGGAAGGCTTCCGTCTCCGGCTTCGCGAAGCTGCCGTCGTCCTTGAACATGTCGGCCGCGCCGCCAAGGTAGACCTCCGGCGACGGCAGCAGCGGCGTGTTCAGGCAGGCCAGCACCTGGCGCAGATGGTGGTTCGCGCCGAAGCCGCCCAGCGCGCCCGGCGACAAGGTGAACACCGCCGCCGGCTTGCCGTCGAAGGCGCTCTGGCCGTACGGCCGCGATCCCACGTCCAGCGCATTCTTCAGCGCGCCGGGGATGGAGCGGTTGTATTCGGGGCTCACGAAGAGCACCGCGTCGGCGGACTTCACCGCATTGCGGAATTCGACCCACGCCGCCGGCGGCTCGGCCGCGTCGTCCTCGTTGTAGAAGGGCAGCGCGCCGATCTCGACGATCTCGAGCTTCAGCTCAGCAGGGGCGATGTTGGCCAGCGCGAGGGCCAGCTTGCGGTTGAACGACGCCTTGCGCAGGCTGCCGACCAGCACCGCAACACGGTAGGACGTGGACATGGAGGGGCTCCCAACAATGGAAGGACCGCCTCCAGGAGGTCAGGCGGTCCGGTTCAGTTGAAGCCCAGTGTCGCACGCAGTTCGTGCGCCGCGGCGTCGCCCTTGGCCGCGCGCACGCGGTCGATGATGTCCAGCGCCAGCGTCGTCAGCTGACCCATGTCGGCACACTGCTCGACTTCCAGCGCGATCTTGTAGCCCTTCAGCAGCCCCTGCTGCTTGGCGAAGGTGCTCAGCGCCGTGTACAGCTCCTGGTAGGGCAGCGACGAGGTCGGCGCGCCCGCCAGCCGCGACGGCGCGGGCCGCGAGGCCGAGGCCCCGCTCATGCGCGACGACGGCGCACCCGATCCCATCGGGGTCGCGATCGACGACGGCCCCATGGGCCGCGACAGCGGCGCGCCGGCGGTCACCTTGACGAGTTGATGCTGCACCAGCAGTTCGAGATCGGTGGCCGCGGCGCCTTGCACCACCCCCACCCAATCGCCGCCGGTCTTGCTGGCGTCGATCACCAGCAGCAGGTTGCGGGCCACCCGCGCTTGCACCAGCGCGCGCGACTTGATTTCCGCCCTCCCGGCCTCTGTTTTTTCGTAGCGTTCTTCGAGCACGGCCTTGCCTCCTCCTCAGGAGGGCGAACTTTAGGGTGTCAAGGGCGGGTTTCGCCCAAGTGCAATCCCTAAAACTGCTACCGACTGCTACTTCTTGTCGCGCAATTCACGACGCAGCACCTTGCCCACTGGCGTTTTTGGCAGTTCGGTCCGGAACTCGATGATCCGGGGGCGCTTGTAGCCGGTGAGGTTGGCCTCGCAGAAGGCCTTCACGTCGGCTTCGGTCAGCGCCGGGTTGCGGCGCACGATCACGACCTTCACCGCCTCGCCGGCCTTCTCGTCGGGCACGCCGACCGCGGCGCATTCGGCCACGCCCGGCATCTGGGTCAGCACGTCCTCGATCTCGTTCGGATAGACGTTGAAACCGCTGACCAGGATCATGTCCTTCTTGCGGTCGACGATCCGGAAGAAGCCGCGCTCGTCCACCGTGCCGATGTCGCCGGTGCGGAAGTAACCGTCGGACGTCATGACCTTGGCGGTCTCGTCCGGCCGCTGCCAGTAGCCCGCCATCACCTGCGGGCCGCGGATCGCGATCTCGCCGGCGCTGCCGGACGGCACTTCGTTGCCGTCGTCGTCGAGCAGCGTCACCTCGGTGCCGGACAGCGGCAGACCGATCGAGCCGGTGTAGGCCGTGCTGTCCGTCGGGTTGCAGCACGCGACCGGCGAGGTCTCCGACAGGCCGTAGCCTTCGACGATCGGGCAGCCGGTCTTCTCCAGCCACAGCCGCGCCGTCGCCTGCTGCACGGCCATGCCGCCTCCGACCGAGATCACCAGGCCGCTCCAGTCCACGGTGTTGAACTGCGCGTGGTTGGCCATCGCCATGAAGAGCGTGTTGACCGCCGGCAGGCTGTGGATCTTGTGGCGGCTGAGTTCCTTGAACACCGCGGGCAGGTCGCGCGGATTGGGGATCAGCACGTTGCAGCCGCCCACGCGCATCGACAGCATCAGGTTGGTCGTGAAACCGAAGATGTGATACAGCGGCAGCGCGCAGACGCTCATCAGCTGCTCATCGGCGGGCTTCTTCTTCAGCGCGGGCTGGTACCAGGCCTCGCACTGCAGCGTGTTGGCCACCAGGTTGCGATGCAGCAGCACCGCGCCCTTGGAGACGCCGGTCGTGCCGCCGGTGTACTGCAGCACCGCGATGTCGTTGGGACCGACCGTCGGACGCTTGTAGGCCTGTCCGCGGCCCTTGGCGACCGCGTCGTTGAAGCGCACCGCCGAGGGCAGCTCGAACGGCGGCACCAGCTTCTTGACCTTGCGCACGACGTAGTTGACGACCATGCCCTTGGCGAAGCCGAGCATGTCGCCCATCGCCGCCAGGACGATGTGCTTGGTCGGCACGTTCGCGAGCACCTGCTGCAGCGTGGCGGCGAAGTTCTCGACGATGACGATCGCCTTCGCGCCGGCGTCCTTGAGCTGGTGCTCCAGCTCGCGCGGCGTGTACAGCGGATTGACGTTGACCACGACGAAGCCGGCGCGCAGCACCGCCGCGACGGCCACCGGATATTGCGGCATGTTGGGCATCATGATCGCGACGCGATCGCCCTTCTCCAGACCCAGGCCCTGCAGGTACGCGGCGAACGCGCGCGAGGCCTCGTCGATCTGCGCGAAGCTGATCGACTTGCCCAGCATCTTGTACGCGGGGCGTTCCGGGAACTGCTTGAACGCCGCTTCCATCAGCTCGACGAGCGAGGGATAGACGTCCGCATCGATCTCGGCAGGCACTCCCGCCGGATAGTGCTTCAGCCAGTTCTTCTCCATTGTTCTGTCTCCAAGGTACGGCGCGGATTCTCGCCGATCGCCATCGGCGCCCCATCAGGGGATTCGATAGACCGCACAAAGTGGAGAGATGACTCCAGAACGCATCGGAAGCGCAGAGGGAACGCGCCGGGAACGTGTCAGGGCGCGATGCGCAGCGGCAACCACAGCAGCAGTTCGGTGCCGCCCTCGACCGGCGCCTCTTCCGGCGCGCGCCAGTCGATGTCGGCCGAGATCCGCTCGGCGCGGCGGCGCATGCCGCGCAGGCCGTTGCCCTGGCGCAGGTCGGGCGCCATGCCGCGCCCGTTGTCGACGATGGACAGCAAGACCTGCCCCCGCGCCTCGTCCACGCGCGTCGAGAAGCGGACCCGCGTGGCACCGGCATGGTGGATGACGTTGCTGAGCGCCTCCTGCACGATGCGGATCAACTCGCGGCCGCCGGTGCCGCGCAGGGTCGGCAGCAGCGGGATGTCGGTCAGTTGCCAGTCGAGCTCGAGGCCGGCGTCCTGCAGCCGCGGCGCCATCCGGTGCCGCAGGTTGGCGAGCAGCAGCGTGAGGTCCCCGTCCGTGACGGCGAGCGCGTCGACGGTCAGGCGCATCTCGCGGATGCACTCGTCGAGCAGGCCGACCAGCGACTGCGAACTCACGCCGCGCTCCGCGCACAACCGCGCGGTCACGAGCTGCGAGCCCAGGCCGTCGTGCATCTCCTGCAGCAGGCGCTCGCGTTCCTGCGCGGCGGTGCGCTGACGCTCGCTGTCCTGCAGGTCCTCCCAGCGATCCTGCAGCTCGCGCGTGCGCGCATCGAGCGCCTGTTCGAGCCGGATGCGCGCCATCGCCTCGTCGCGCAGCGAACCGACGAAGCGCCGCTGCAGCGCCACGCCGGCGATCGCGATCAGCACGGCGTGCCCGACGACGTTGATGTCGACCACGCTCATCTGTCTGGACAGCACCAGCGCGAACCAGCTCACATAGAGCCAGACCCAGGCCGACAAGGCCACCGCACAGGCGCCGACCAGATGGGCGCCGCGCTCGGACGCCAGCGCGGCGCGGGCGGCCAGCACGGCGGCGGCGCCTAGCACGACCGCGCGGCTGCCGAGCGCCCACCACGGCCAGGGGTGATGGAAATCGGTCCAGCTCCAGCCCAGGAAGGCGGCGGCGCCGTCGATCACGGTGCCCAGCACCAGGTAGGCGACGGCCATCTTCTCCGACCAGCGCGCGCCGCTCCCCGAGAGTCGCGCGACCAGGAACAGCAGCCCCGCCTTCGACAGCACGTCGGCCAGGTCCAGCGTCACCCGCCACCATGGCGCGGGGAACAGCGCCCCGTTGAGCAGGTAGGGCGACAGCAGCAGCGCGGTGCACAGGCAGAACAGGCCGGTGACGCCGTACAGCCATTCCTGGCGCAGCGCGAGCCAGACCATCAGCATGAAGGCGCCGATCACGAGGCCGGCCAGCGCCGTCGTGACGCGGATCACCTGCCAGAAGCGGCGCCCCTCCTGCAGCGCGCGGATCTGCGTGGACGGGCCCAGCAGCGGCGCGGACAGTCCCGCGCCTTCGAAGCCCGGACGCGCCAGTCGCAGGCTGAGCCGATGCTCGCCGGCCGGCAGCATAGCCGGCGGGATGCTGACCTGCAGGCGGCGGCCCGCGAGCAGCAGGCCGCGCTGCGCGAGGTCGTCCTCGTCCTCCGCCGCATAACCGCTGCCGGGACTGGAGGTCGCGATGAGCTGGCCGTCCAGGAAGACCGTCGCCGCGGGCCGATGCTGGATCACCAGCCAGTACGGCGCCTCGGCGGGCCGGTCCAGCCGGAAATCGAGCGCGAACCAGAGCGGCCCCGGCGCGTCGGTGTCGTGGATCTGGACGGGGAGCGCGACCACGTGGCCCGGCGCGAGGGGCACGGTGGGCGTGCTGGGCATGGTCGACGGCAGCGGCGTCGGGGTGGCCGTCGGATTCATCGGCCGGGACGCGAGGGCGGACGCGGCGGGTCCGGGCGAGTCCGGGGCGGCTGGCAGGCGCGCGCCCGGCAACGCGCCGGGCACCTGCGCAGGATCGCGGGCATCGCCCTGGAGCAGCCGCGCCTCGCTCAGGCGCAGCACCTGGGCAGGCGTCGCCGTGCCGTACTGCTGGGAGAACAGATGGACGGCGACCAGCAGCAGCAGCGGCAGCGCCACCAGCAGCGCGAGCCGCTGGATGGACACCGTCGCCGTTGCCGGACGGGCCTCCATCGATCGGGTGAAAACCGCCAAGTCGCCCCCACGCAGCACATGAACGGGAACGGCCGGCTCCCCAAGGGGCCGGCCGCGGCAGATGCTAGGTCATCGAAGGTCTGAGCGACACCTCGGACCTAGGGGGCGCGGGCCCGGGAGCGAGCGTCACACGTGGAAAACGCCGGTGCCCAGGGAGGGGTCGTAGATGAAGTCCACGACGGTGTGCGGCCCGAGATTGCCCGCTTCATCCCGCTGCTCCACGCCCACCCGCGACAACTGCTGCCCGCCCGACGGATCGAGGCCCAGCGCGGACATCGGAATGCTGTCGCCGCTGCCGACGTTGGCGATGTGGCTGATGCCGTTGCTGAAGGTCCAGGTGGCGCCCGGCTCGAGGCCGACGACCTTCAGGTTCAGGTCGCCGGAGATCTTGTCGGTGCGGCTGCTGCCGTTGTCGTTGGTCAGTTCGAGGCTGAGTTTGGCCGGCGGCGTGTTGTCGATGGTCAGTTCGCGGGCCAGGGTGCTCTGATTGCCCGCCGCGTCGGTGTCGCGCACCTCCAGCCGGTAATGGCCCTCCTGCGACAGGTCGAGGCTTCCCGGGGATTTCCATTCGCCCCCATTGACCCGGTAGTCGAGGGAGAAGTCGGCGTTGGTCGAGCGCGAGGCGTTGCGCCAGTTCCCCGGGTATTCGGTGCCGATGGCGATCGCGTCGGGCGAGATCCGCGGCGGCGTCAGATCGACGGCCACCGGGATCTCGGCGGCCTGGCCGACGTTGCCCGCCAGGTCGGTCTGCCGCAACGCCAAAGCGTGCGCACCATCGCTGTTGAACACCGTGGCCGGGAGTTGATGGCTGTCCAGGGGTGCCCATTCCCTGCCATCGATCCGGTACGCCAGCAGGGCGCCGTCCTCGATCCCCTGGACCGCCACGACATCCGCCGCGCCCAAGGCCGGCTTGCCGGCCGGCATCGCCCAGTGCGGGGCGTCCGGCGCCGTCCGGTCGAGCTGGAACGACAGATCGGCGACGGCGCCCTCATGGCCCTGCGCGTCGACCTGCCTGACCTGCAGATGCTTCGCCCCGTCGGCGCCGAACAGCGCCTCCGGCAACTGCGCGTCGCCGCCGTGCGGGGTCCAGGTCTTGCCCCCGTCCAGGCTGATCTCGATCGTCGCTCCCGCCTCCAGGCCCGAGACGTTCACCGAGCCCGAGGAGGTGATGTGGTCCTGGGCGCTGACCCCGGTGTCGGAGGCGAGCGCCAGCGTCGGCGCGACCGGCACATGGACAGGCGGGGGTTGATCCGTGCCGCCAGGCTGCGCGGGCGGCTGATGATCGGTGCCCGTGGGCTGCGCGGGGTCGGGGTTCGACGGGCCGGCGTTCGTGGGTCCCGGGTCCTGCTGTTGAGGCTGCCCCGTGTGGGACTGGTCCGGCGGCGGGTGGTCCGCCGAGGGCTGATCCGCACCCGGCTTCGATGCGCCCGGGTCCGGCTTCTGTTCCGGCACGAGGGGATCCGACTTGGGATGATCGGTGTTCGGCGGATCGATCACGCCGATGGGCTTCGAGGCGGCCAGGGAAGGCGCGGAAGACGCGCCCGCCAGACCCGCCGCGCCGCCGATGCCGAGCAGACCGAGACCCGCGGCCAGCATCGCGGACGCGTGGTCGCGGTGAGGCTCGTCACTGGCGGAGGCGGCGGCGGGGAGTTCCCCGGCCGGACCGGCGCTGGCTTCCGTTGCTGCGGCAACGTCCGGGTTCGCCGCGACACCCGGACTGGCCGCGATGTCCGATGGGCTGGCCGCGGGCGTCTCCGGTGGGGCGCTGCCGGACTCGGCGGCAGCCGCCTGGTCCCCACGTTCATCCTCGTCAGGGCGGGCAGGTCGTTTGTGCACCTCTGCCAGAGGAATGCCATTCGAAGGGAGCGGCGCAGGCGCGCCAGACAACAGGATTGGGTTGGCGGACATCTTGGACACAGCAAAGAGAAGGATCGCCCAGTCTCTTCGTGTCAGCCGCGGTCCGCATCAGCCTTGATTTGCTGTCGATGACGACCGCTTCCACCCAAGTCGGTAGGCCATCTACCGATAAAGCTGGAAGATGACCGCGAACGCGCGCGGTCCGCCCAGCAAATAGGCTATTCGACAGCCTTCAGCATGTCTTCGACAACCTTCTTTGCATCACCGAAGACCATCATGGTCTTGTCCATGTAGAACAGCTCGTTGTCCAGGCCCGCGTAGCCCGCCGCCATCGACCGCTTGTTGACGATGATGGTTCGCGCCTTGTACGCCTCGAGGATGGGCATGCCGAAGATCGGACTGCCCTTCTGCAGCGCCGCCGGGTTCACCACGTCGTTCGCGCCGAGGATGATCGCGACGTCGGTCTGCCCGAACTCGGCGTTGATGTCCTCCATCTCGTGCACCTGGTCGTAGGGCACCTCGGCCTCGGCGAGCAGCACGTTCATGTGGCCCGGCATGCGGCCGGCGACCGGGTGGATCGCGTAGCGGACGGTCACGCCCTTGTCGATCAGCTTCTGCGCCAGCTCCTTCACCGCGTGCTGCGCGCGGGCCACCGCCAGGCCGTAGCCGGGGACGATGATCACGCTCTCCGCGTTGCCGAGGATGAAGGCGGCGTCGTCCGCGCTGCCGCTCTTGACGTTGCGCTGCTGCGTGGTCACGGCGGCCGCGCCGGCCTCCGCGCCGAAGCCGCCCAGGATCACGTTGAAGAACGAGCGGTTCATCGCCTTGCACATGATGTAGCTCAGGATCGCGCCCGAGCTGCCCACCAGCGATCCCGCGATGATCAGCATGCTGTTGTTGAGCGAGAAGCCGATGCCCGCCGCCGCCCAGCCCGAGTAGCTGTTGAGCATGGACACGACCACCGGCATGTCGGCGCCGCCGATCGGGATGATCAGCAGCACGCCGAGCGCGAAGCCCAGCAGCGCGACGAGGATGAAGTCCGTCGAACTCTGCGAATGCCAGAAGCCGAAGAGGAAGAACGCGGCGGCCAGGCCGAGGATCGCGTTCAGCCAGTGCTGGCCGGGGAAGGTCACGGGCGCGCCCTGGAACAGCCGGAACTTGTACTTGCCGCTGAGCTTGCCGAAGGCGATCACCGAGCCCGAGAAGGTCACCGCGCCGATGAAGCAGCCGAGCGCGAGCTCGATGCGGTTGCCGCCGGGGATGGGCTCGCCGCGCGGCGCGATGGCGAAGGCGTGCGGCTCCACGACCGCGGCGCCGGCGATGCACACGGCGGCCAGGCCGATCATGCTGTGCATGAAGGCGACCAGCTCCGGCATCTTGGTCATCTCGACGCGCTGCGCCATGACCGCGCCGATGCCGCCGCCGATGACCAGGCCGCCGAGCACGTAGCCCAGGCCCAGCGTCTGTCCGCCGGCGAGCTTGAGGATGAGCGCGCCGGTCGTGAGCACGGCGATGGTCATGCCGACCATGCCGAAGAGGTTGCCGCGGATGGAGGTCGTCGGATGCGACAGCCCCTTCAACGCCTGGATGAAGCAGACGCTCGCGATCAGGTACAGCAGGGTGACCAGGTTCATCGACATGGCATCAGCCCTTCGTCGCGTTGTTGCCGGCCCCGTCGCCCTTGCCCGTGCCCTTGCCCTCGGCGGGGACCTTGCGCTCCTTCTTCTTGAACATCTCCAGCATCCGCCGCGTGACGAGGAAACCGCCGAAGACGTTGACCGCCGCGAGCGCGACGGCGAAGGTGCCCAGGCCCTTGCCGAGCGTGGTCTCGGTGAGCGCGGCCGCGAGCATCGCGCCGACGATGACGATGGCGGAGATCGCGTTCGTCACGGCCATCAGCGGCGTGTGCAGCGCGGGCGTGACGGTCCAGACGACGTGGTAGCCGACGTAGATGGCCAGCACGAAGATCGTCAGGTTGATCAGGGTGGGGGAGACGGCGTCCATGCGGAGAGCTCCTTCCAGGGGAACAGGGGAACAGGGGAACAGGGAAACGGGGGATCGAGGATCCGGGGGTCAGGCCTTGCGCAACACCTGGCCCTCGTGCGCGACGAGGCAGGCGGTCACGATGTCGTCGTCGGCCGGCAGCGCGAAGCCGCCCTCCTTCGTCAGCACCAGCTTGAGGAAGTCCAGCAGGTTGCGCGCGTAGAGCGAGGACGAGTCCGCCGCGACCAGCGCCGGCAGGTTGGTCTCGCCGACCAGCGTGACGCCGTGCTTGCGGACCGTCCGGCCGGGCTCGGTGAGCGGGCAGTTGCCGCCGGCGGGCGCGGCGATGTCGACGATCACGGAGCCGGGCTTCATCGCGCGGACCATCTCCTCGGTGACCAGCACCGGCGCGGGGCGGCCGGGGATCAGCGCGGTGGTGATGACGACGTCGGCCTGCGCCACGCGCTTGGCGACCTCGACCTGCTGGCGCTGCAGCCAGCTCGTCGGCATCGGGCGCGCGTAGCCGCCGACACCGACGGCGGCCTCGCGTTCCTCGTCGGTCTCGTAGGGCACGTCGATGAACTTGGCGCCCAGCGACTCGACCTGTTCCTTGACGGCGGGCCGCACGTCCGACGCCTCGATCACCGCGCCCAGCCGCTTGGCCGTCGCGATCGCCTGCAGGCCGGCGACACCGACCCCGAGCACGACGACTCGCGCGGCCTTGATCGTGCCGGCGGCGGTCATCAGCATCGGGAACAGGCGCTGGTAGTGGAACGCGCCCAGCATCACGGCCTTGTAGCCGGCGATGTTGGCCTGGCTGGACAGCACATCCATGCTCTGCGCGCGGGAGGTCCGCGGCGCGGCCTCCAGCGCGAAGGCGGTGAGGCGGGCCCCGGCCAGGCGTTCGAGGCCGTCGCGGTCGAACGGATTCAGCATGCCGACCAGCACCGCGCCGGGCTTGAACAGCGGGAGTTCGCCGGGATCCGGCGACCGGACCTTGAGCACCAGGTCGGCGCCGAAGGCGGCCTCCCGGCCGACGATCTCCGCGCCCGCGGCGGCGTAGGCCTCGTCGGTGGCGCTGGCGTTCAGGCCCGCGCCTTGCTCCACGCGCAGCACATGGCCCTGCGCGACGAGCTTCTTGACGGTTTCCGGCGTCGCGGCGACGCGCGTCTCTCCCGCCGCAGTTTCCAGCGGCACACCGATCAGCATCTGGAGGTCCTCCGTCCGATTCAGGGTCCGGGCGAGCTTAACGGGGGACCGCCCTGGGCGAGGCTCGCCCGCGACAGGGGTTTTCACCAGGGCGGTGCAGGTCCGCAACCCGAAGGCAACCCGAACGCAACGTCCCCGCAATGCTGTTTCGAGTAGTGAACAGCGGTCGTCCGAAGGGGTGAAAGCGGCGTTAAATGGAGGCGTTCAATGACCCCCGAAAGGAGTCACCCCATGATCAAGAAGATGGTTTTCAGCAGTGCGTTGGCGATCGCGGCCCTGGTGCCGATGGCTTCCCGGGCAGCCGACGTGGGCGTGTCCGTGAGCATCGGCGAGCCGGGCTTCTACGGGCAGATCGACATCGGCAACGTCCGGCCGCAGGTCGTGTACGAACGGCCGGTGCTGGTCCAGCGCGTCCCCGCGCCGGAACCCGCGGTCTACCTGATGGTGCCCCCGGGCCACCAGAAGAACTGGGCGCGTTACTGCGGACGCTACAACGCCTGCGGCCGCCCGGTGTATTTCGTCCGCGAGACCTGGTACCGCGACGTCTACGCGCCGCAGTACCGCCGCGAGCACACCGAGTACCGCTGGCGTCCGGACGGCCGCCGCGACTGGCGTGACGACCACGATCACGGCCACGGCCGGGGTCCTGATCGTGGGCCGGACCGGGACCATGGCCGGGGACCCGACCATGACCGCGACCACGGACGCGGTCCCGACCGCGACCGGGACGACCACGACCGCGGTCGTCGCTGATCCCCTGTCCCGATGACAAGACCCCGGCATGCCGAGGTTTTTCATTTTCGGCGTTCACAATGCGGCCCGCACCCACCGAGGTGGCCGCTCCCGGCATTGGCGCCGCGGCTCGCGCCGCCCTCCCAGGAAGGACCAATGACCGAACGATTCAAGCCCAGCGTCACCGTCGCCGCCGTGATCGAACAGGAGGGCCGCTACCTGCTGGTCGAGGAACTCACCCGCGACGGCCTGCTGCTGAACAACCCCGCCGGCCATCTGGAGCAGGCGGAGTCCGCGATCGACGCCGTCATCCGCGAAGTCCTCGAGGAAACCGCCCGGCCGTTCACGCCGGACGCCTTCCTCGGCGTCTACATGTCGCGCTTCCTGCGTCCCGACCGAAAGGACGACGTCACCTACGTCCGGCTGGCCTTCACCGGCCGGGTGGGCGAGCAGATCCCGGGCCGTCCGTTCGACGAGCCCATCCAGCGCACGCTGTGGCTGACGCTGGACGAGATCCGCGCCAGCCAGGACCGCCACCGCAGCCCGCTGATCCTGCAGTGCATCGAGGATCACGCCGCCGGCCGGCGCCTGCCGATCGAGGCGGTGAGCGGCCATCCGTCGCTCTACGCGCCCAGGGCCTGGCCGCAATGAGCGGCCAGCCATGACGAGGGGCCCCGAAGGGCCCGTCGCGCTGCACGGCGGCGATCCTCGCCGCGCGTTCAGAGCGTCATGGCCGCGCTCATCGCCTGCGCGCTGTGGCGCGGCGCGCGACGGCAGGCTTCCAGCTCGTTGACGGCGCAGCGCGCCAGCGTGGTCAGCGATTCGCGCTGACGCTCGCGCAGGCGCCGCGGCAGCCGGTCCATCACGCACAGGCTGCCGACCACTTCGCCGGTCGACAGCGACAGCGGCACCGACGCATAGAAGCGCACGTAAGGCGCGCCCTGCACCAGCGGATGGTCGACGAAGCGCGCGTCGTGCCAGGTGTCGGGCACTTCCTGCAGCCCGCCGTGATGCATCACGTGCGCGCAGAAGCCGCGTGCGCGCGGCATCAGACGCAGGGTGAAGCCCGAGGCGCCGATGAAGCGCAGCTGATCGCCGTCGACCAGGCTCACGGCCGCCATCGCGCCGCCGCTGATGTCGCAGGCGAGGTCGGCCAGTTCGTCGAAGGCGACGTGCACCCGCGAGGGCAGGTCCAGCCCGTCCACGGCGGCCTGGCGTTCGTCCTCGTCGGCCGGCATCGGTGCGCGCCAGCCGCGCAGCATCGCCAGCGCCTCGTCGGTCTGCGTGCCTTTGTCGAAGAAGCCCGAGAGGCCGTGCTCCGCGCAGGCGCGCCGCATCTCCTCGTAATAGCTGTTCGTGACCACGATGATGCGCGCGCCGATGCCCAGTTGCCGGATCGCCCTCAGCACCCGCAGCCCGCTGCCCGGCTGCAGCGCCAGGTCCATCAGCACCACGTCCGGCTGCAGCTGCACGATGGCTTCGATGGCGGACTGCTCGCACCCGGCCTCCCCCGCCACGTGGATGCCGCGCTCCCGCGCGAGCAATGCCCGCCATTGCGCCCGTGCCGTGATGGATCCGTCGACGAGGACTACGTTCATGGTCTGCTCCCTGTTTCATCCAGTTTCTTCCCGCGTCGGGCGGCGGTGGAGTCGGCGTTGCCGCGAGCGCCTGTCGGGATAGGCGCAATCCCTTGTCAGCCATCCCTGACACACATCCGGGGGGATTGACGGCGGGCCGACGGGCCCTTCTGGCGCTCGGCCGACCCCGCGCGGGACGGGTGATGCCGACCTTTGGGACAATGCCGCCCCATGACTCCCAAGAAGCAACGCGTCGTCGTCGGCCTGTCCGGCGGCGTTGATTCCGCCGTGACGGCCTGGCTGCTGAAGCAGGCCGGGCACGAGGTCGTCGGCATCTTCATGAAGAACTGGGAAGACGACGACGACAGCGAGTACTGCTCCTCCAACATCGACTTCGTCGATGCGGCCGCCGTGGCGGACGTCATCGGCATCGAGATCGAGCACGTCAACTTCGCCGCCGAGTACAAGGACCGCGTCTTCGCCGAGTTCCTGCGCGAGTACCAGGCCGGCCGCACGCCCAACCCGGACGTGCTGTGCAACGCCGAGATCAAGTTCAAGGCCTTCCTCGATCACGCGATGCGCCTGGGCGCGGAGAAGATCGCCACCGGCCACTACGCCCGGGTGCGCGAGGTCGACGGCCGCGTGCAGCTGCTCAAGGGGCTGGATCCGCTGAAGGACCAGAGCTACTTCCTGCACCGGCTCAACCAGGCGCAACTGCAGAAGACGATGTTCCCGGTCGGCGACCTGCCCAAGACCGAGGTCCGCCGCATCGCCGAGGAGATCGGCCTGCCCAACGCGAAGAAGAAGGACTCGACCGGCATCTGCTTCATCGGCGAGCGCCCGTTCCGCGAGTTCCTCAACCGCTACCTCTCCCAGAAGCCCGGTCCGATCAAGGACGACCGCGGCCGCAAGGTGGGCGAGCACGTCGGCCTGTCGTTCTACACGCTGGGCCAGCGCCAGGGCCTGGGCATAGGCGGCATCAAGGAGAAGGGCGCGCCGCGCGGCGGCGGCGAGCACGCGCCGTGGTTCGTCGCCCGCAAGGACCTGGAGACCAACACGCTGGTCGTCGTCCAGGGCCACGACCACCCGCTGCTGCAGAGCCGCGGCCTGGTCGCGCAGGACCTGAGCTGGACGGACGAGGCGCCGGCCTTCGGCGGCTTCGGCGCCAAGACGCGCTACCGGCAGGCCGACGCCGCCTGCGCGATGACGCCGGGTGAGCCGGGGGAAGGCAGCATCCGGCTGGACTTCCCGCAGGCGCAATGGGCGGTGACGCCGGGCCAGAGCGCCGTGCTCTACGACGGCGAGGTCTGCCTGGGCGGCGGGGTGATCGCGGAGGCGATCGCGTAGGCGTCCGGCCGCGCACCCGGCCCTGCGTCTGGCCACGTGTCCGGCCGGACCGACCGCCCGCAATTCATCCAGCGATTCGGGGCACTCGTCGCATGGGCGCCGGCGCCCCGCGGGTGTCCCCTGACAATGCGCAGCTTCCCTGCCGGACGTCGCCTGTGGCACGCTGGCATCCTGTCGCCGTGTCGGCCTTGTCTGGATCGCCCCCTTGGATCGCCCCCTCGATCGTCTGCTCGCCCGCATCGCCCAGCCCGCCTTCGTGCTGCGCGTGGCCGCCCTGGCGATCTGCCTGCTGGAGCTGGGCTCGGCCATCTGGGGCCTGATGGGCAACCAGACGGAGCCCTACGACGGGGTCCTGGCCAGCCTCTACCGCCGCACCGGCGGCACCACGCACGACGCGCCCTTCGTGCTCACCTGCCTGGCGCTGGTCATGGTGTTCGCGTGGCACTTCTGGCGCCTGGCGCGCCAGCAACACCTGGACCTGCCGCCGCGCAACGCGCTGTCGCGGGTGGTGCTGCTCAACTTCCTGGCGCTGCTGGTGACGCCGGGGCTCCCCTTCCTGGTCACCGTGCTGGCGGCGCTGCTGCTCAACGTGCGTCGCGCCTTCAACTTCGCGCTGGCGCAGGTCGTCATCAACGTCGCGCTGTACTGGCTGCTGCCCAGCGAGGCGCAACGGCTGGAACAGATCCAGCCCGACATGCCGTGGTGGCTGAACAGCGTGGGGCTGTCGATGTCGATGGTGGCGCTGCACGGGATGGCTTTCGGCCTGGGTCGGCTGGCCGCCGCGGAAGGCGAGCGCCGGCGCTGGTTCCAGGCGATGCTGGCGGAGAAGGAATCCGGCGAGCGCCTGCAGATCGAGCAGCTGCGCTACGCCGAGCGCCTGCACATGGCGCGCGAGCTGCACGACGTGATGGGGCACCACCTGACCGCGCTCAACCTGCACCTGCAGCTCAGCGAGGCGCTGCTCAAGCGCCACGACGAGCCGGGCGCGGCGCAGGCGGTGGAGAAGGCCAAGCTGGGCGCGGCGGGGCTGCTGGCGGAGGTCCGCGCCGCGGTCTCGCGCGAGCGGGAGAGCCAGCGCATCAACCTCGAGGCGGCGCTGCGCACGCTGGCGGACGGCATCGCCAGCACGCAGATCGAGCTGGCGCTGGACCCGGTCGCGCAAGACCTGACGCCGCGCTGCGCGCATGCGCTGCTGCGCTGCGTGCAGGAAGCGGTGACGAACGCCGTGCGCCATGCCGGCGCCACGCACGTGCGGGTGACGCTGGAGGCGGTGGAAGCCGCTTCCCAGGTGCGGGTGCGGGTTGACGACAATGGCCGGGGCACGCGCAAGCTGCGCGAGGGCAACGGCCTCAAGGGCATGCAGGAGCGCATGGCCGAGTTGGGCGGGACGATGCAGGTGCTGCGGCATCACCCCGGATTCCTGATCGAATTGAATTGCCCTCGGCGTGCCTGAAGCGGGCCGGCGCCATCCAGGGAAGGAGACGACATGAGCGAGAACACGATCAAGCTGCTGCTGGTGGAAGACCAGCAACTGGTGCGCGAGGGCCTCAAGGGCCTGCTGGCGCTGCACGACGACATCCGCCTGATCGGCGAGGCGTCGGACGGCGCGGAGGCGCTGGAGCTGCTGGCGCGCGAGCAGCCCGACGTGATCCTGTCGGACATGCGCATGCCGCGGCTGGACGGGATCGGGCTGATCCGCGCGCTGGCGGCGCGGGCGTTGAAGATCCCGGTGGTGCTGCTGACGACCTTCGACGACACGGCGGCGTTCGACGAGGCCGTGCGGGCCGGGGCGCGAGGCTTCCTGCTGAAGGCGATCAGCCCGGACACGCTGGTGCAGGCGCTGCGCGACGTGGTGGGCGGATCGACCGCGCTGCGGCCGCTGCTGACCGAGCGTATGGAACGCGCGCCGGTCGAGCGTGCCTTCGCGGCGACGCCGGAGCCCGAGACGCTCAGCCCGAAGGAACTTCAGGTGCTGCGTCTGGTGGCCAGCGGCCGCAGCAACACCGAGATCGCCGCGCTGCTGGGCAACAGCGAGGGCGTGATCAAGAACCACTGCTCCGCGGTGTTCGCGAAGATGGGCGTCCGGGACCGCACGCAGGCGGTCCTGCGCGCCATCGACCTCGGCTGGATCTGAGATCCGCCTTGCCCCTTCTTGCTCCCTCTCCCGCTTGCGGGAGAGGGTGGGGGTGAGGGCCAGCGGACTCGGCAGTCAGCCGTCCGGTTCATGCGTGAGGCTGCTGGCCCTCACCCCTGCCCTCTCCCGCAAGCGGGAGAGGGAGTCGAGAGACCGATGACCGATGCGAGCCCATTGCGAGCCCATTGCGAGCCCATTGCGAGCTCAGCATCAGCTCAATGCGAGCTCAGGTCGAGCTTAGATCCAGAGGTCGTAGTCCTGCAGGGCGCGGATGCGGCGCTCCACGGACAGGAAGCGGGCGGCGCCCACTTCACCGATCGCCTTGACCACGCGCGGGTGGTACTTCTTGTAGAGCTTCTGCTCCGCGTCGACGTAGCCGAGGTAGCCGCGCGAGAAGTACTTCGACTGCGCGTTGTTGGGCTTCTCGCCGATCTGCACGTACTCCACCGACATGCGGGTGAACTGGCGGTTCAGCGTGGCGAGCTCGCGCTCGTAGGCCTCGTAGATCGGCACGAATTTCTTGGTCTGCGCCTCGTCCAGGGCCAGCGCCTTCAGCACGACGCCCTTGCGGTCGGCGCGGACGGCGTCGCGCAGCGATTGCGCCTGCGCGGTGTCGGGCACCGGCGCCGGATCGGCGAAGGCCGGCAGCGCGGCAGTCAAGGACAGGCAAAGCGCGGACAGCGCGGCGAACTTCTTCATCTCTCTTCCCCCGTAAAGCGTCGAACTCCGACGGCGCGGATTCTAGGGAGCGGGTTTTGCCCTGGCCCTCCGGGACTTCACGGGGAGACCGGCGCGCGCGCCTGCCGCCAGCGCTCCCGCCAACCGCCCTGTCGCGCGTCAGCCACGCGCAGCACCAGCTCGGTGCCGGCGCCCGGCACGCTGCGCACCGCGAAGCCGGCGTCCATCAATCGCGCCCGCTCGCGCATCCCGCACATGCCGTATCGCCCGCCGCGCATCTGGCGCGACGCCCAGTCCGGCGCCAGCCCGATGCCGTTGTCGCGCACCGTCAGCGTCACCGCCTCGGCCCGGTAGTCGAGTTCCAGCGTCACCTCCGTCGCGCGCGCATGGCGGTCGGCGTTGGTCAGGCCTTCGCGCGCGATCAGCAGCAGCTCGTCTTCCATCGCCGCCGGCAAGGCGCGCGGCGTCCCGCTCACCCGCATCCGGAACTGGCCCGGCGGACGGATCAGATCCTGTCCGGCGCGCGCCAGCCGGGCGATCCATCGGTCATGGCTCCGGCCATCGTCGCCCGCGCCGCCACCGTCGCCGTCCCTGCCTCCGTCGCCTCCGCTTCCGTCATCGTCGCCGTTGCCCTCGCGCTCGGCGGCGTCCTCGTCGTCGATGCGCTGCCGGAGCTGCCCGACGCGGTCGCGTCCTTCGGCGAGCAGCGCCTCGGCGCGCGTCAGGTCCCGTTCCATCTTGTGCCGCAGCGCCGCGTCGGCGACGCGCCGCACGCTCGCGTCCAGGCCCAGCAGCAAGCCCTGGAAGCCCTGCAGCAGGGTGTCGTGCAGGTCGCGCGCAATGCGTTCCCGCTCGCGATGACGATCGGCCAGACGCAGCCGCAGCCGGGCCTGCAGCGATCTCACCCGCAACCGGTACCCACCCCAGACGGCCACGATCAGCGCCAGCGCCACGGCCCACCGGAAGGCCGGATGCTGGTGGAGCATCGGTGCGATGCGGAAGGCCAGCACCGTCGGCTGGCGGCTCCAGAGGCCGTCCGGATTCGAGGCGAGCACTTCGAAGCGGTAATCGCCGGGACCGAGGTTGGCGTAGGTCGCCTCCCGCAGGGTGCCGGCGTCGCGCCAGTCGGCATCGACGCCGACCAGCCGGAAGCGGTAGCGGACCTGTTCGGCCTTGCTCAGCACGCGCGCGGCGTACCGCAGCGTCAGCACGGTCGTCCCCTGAGGCAACTCCTGACCCTGCGCGGCCGGATAGTCCTGTCCACCGGCCATCAGCGCCTGCACGTCGACGCCGACCTCGCGCGCGCTGCGCTTCGTCGTCGCCGGATCCAGCCAGACCACGCCGAGGTTGGTCACGAACCACAGACGCCCGCGGGCATCGCGCACCGCGGTGGGCGTCGCCGAAGCCTGCCGCGCGATGCCCGGCAAGCCGTCGGCCGCGTCCAGCAGTTGGTAACTCAGCGGATGGGCCGATTCGACGAACAGCGACGGTACGTCCGCCGCGGCCAGCCGCACGAGCCCGCGGGCGCCGTTGAGCCAGAGATCCCCGTCGAAGGACTCGACGATGCCGGACACCCGCCCGAAGGCGGGATCGCGGTCCAGCGTGATCGTGGCGAAACGACCGTCTCGACCGCCGCCTCCGAGCGCGACGCCGTTCTCGCCGGCGACGACCAGGCCGTGACGGGTGTTGATCACCGTGAGGATGCGGCCCGTGCGCAAGCCTTGTGCGGGGCCGAAGCGCAGACGCTGGCCGCGATCGTCGATGCCCGTGAGCACGCCGTCGTGGCCGAACCAGACGGCGCCGTCGGCATCGACCGCCAGCGCGGCCGGCGGGACACCGTTCAGCTCACCGTCCTTGACGCGTTCCAGGCCTGCGCGCGTCGCATGGAAAACGCCGATGTCCCGCAATGACAGCCACAGGCCGCCGGTCGGATCAGCGGCCATGGCCTGCGCGGCGGCCCGCGTGCCGGCCGGCAGCGGCAGGTCCCAACGCGCCCAGCGCCCGCCTGGTGGCGAGCGCCAGAGCGCCTCGTCGTCCCACAGCCAGAGCGAACCGTCGGTCGCCCGCACGGCCTGCGTGGCCGGACGCCGCGACAGGGGCCGGGGATCGACGCCGTTCTCGCGTACCGCGCCACCGGGCGGGTCGACGCGCCAGCTCGCGGAGGAACTCGACAGCAGCACGCCGCTGCCGTCCGGCTGCACGCTGAAGCCGGTCGAGGCCGCGTCCTCCAGCCGCGTGACGCGCTGGATGCGGTGCTGGCGCAGGCTGCTCACGCCGACGTTGGTGCCGACCCAGATCTCGCCGTCGTCGCTCTCCAGCAGCGGGACGGTGATCGACGATCCCAGTCCATCGGCGACGGTGAACCACTGCCCGCGGGACCAGTCGAGCTGCTCCCCCGCCAGCAGGCGCGCGGTGTCTGCGGCGTCGGTGCGGAACACGCCGCGCCCGTTGACCGTCACCCACAGCCCGCCGTCGCTGGCGAACAGCATCTGCTTGACCCGCGTGAGCGGCTGGCCGTCGCGCGAGGACACCACGCTGGGAGAGAACGGCGCGGCAGCGAGATCGTCGGCCCGCACCGGTCCGGGCGCCGGGGCCGTCTCCGGCAACGTCGCCCAGGAGCGCCACGAGCCCGGCAATCCCAGCGGCCGCACGCCGCCGCGCCCATCCGCGAGCCACAGCCGGTCCTGACCGTCCTGTGTCATCACGGCGGAGCGGCCCGTGGACACGCCGGTGTACTCGAACCGTTCGGCGCCGGCGGCCAGTCGATAGAGGCGTTCGCCGGAGCTGACCCACAAGGTGCCCTGCCGGTCGCGGAACAGGTACTCGGCGCCGGGCTCCGGATAGCCCTGCGCCTCGCCGACACGATGCCAGCGCTGGCCGTCGAAGCGCGCGAGGCCCTTGCCCGCCGCCGCCCACAGGGCGCCCGATGCCCGCGCCAGACGCAGCACGCGGCCGTCCGGCAGCCCCTGGGCGGCGCCGTGACGCACGACCTGACCCTCGCGCAGCTGCACCACGCCGCCGTCGAACAGGCCGACCCAGAGCGTCCTGTCGTCGTCGACCAGCAGCGCGTTGATGTTGAGCGCCGGCAGGGACGGATCGCCCGGCCGGTAGCGCTCGAAGCGCAGGCCGTCGAAGCGGTACAGGCCCATGCCGGTGCCGAGCCAGAGCACGCCCTCGCGTCCGCCGCCCAGCGTCCACACGTCCGGCGGCGCGCCGTCGCGGACGGTCCACGAGCGGTGGGAGAAATCCGGCAGGCCGTCCCCGGCCGCACGGGCCGGCGTGCCGCCAGCGACTAGCAGGCACGCCGCCGCGAAGATCAGTCCGAGCCAGCGTCGGATCACGCGCCGCTCACGCCGCGGGCAGCGGCCGGAGCGCGTAGAGCGTCGGCACTGGCGCCGGCGCCGATCCTCGCGGCGCCGCACGCACCGGAGACGGGAAGGGATCGTCGATCAGCGGCTCGTCCTCGAGCAGTCCGCGGCGCAGCGCCTCGGTGGCGGCCTGGGTGCGGCTGCGCGCGCCTAGCTTCTGCAGCAGCGTCTTCACATGCGTCTTGACCGTGCCGGCCGCGACGCCCAGCCGCAGGCCGATGGACTTGTTGTCCAGCCCGAGGCACAGCATGCGCAGCACGTCGCGCTCGCGGGGGGTGAGGTCGTCGCCGAGCCAGCCTTCGGCGACGGCGCCGGCCGCCGTGCGGCAGAGGTAGCGCCGACCGGCGGCGACGGCGCGCGCGGCGTCGCGCAACTCCTCCAGCGCGCAGGCGGCGTGCACATACCCGAGCACGCCCGCGGACATCGCCTGACGGACCCGGCCGCCATGGACCACGGGACTGACGACCAGCCAATGGGGGCCCGGAGCACCGCCGAAGGAACTGCCATGTCCGCCATGTCCGCCATGTCCACCGAGAGCGGGCTGTCCACCGTGCGTGCCTGGCGCGCCATGAGCGCCCCGGCGCGGCAGGCCGGCCAGCGCCTGCAGCGCCCCGTCGTGGTCGGCGACGACGAGACGGATCGGCTCGACGCGGCCGGACGGTCCGGCGGGGAGCGTCGGCAGCACGCCGGACTCGGCGATCAGGCCGGCGTCGTCCCCGGCGTCGTGGGCGCGGAAGAACGGCGACAGCGCGGCGGCGATGCCGGCGCGCAGCAGCGGATTGCGGTGGAGGACGATCGCGTCGAGGACGGCGTCCGGGACGGCATGGAGGCGCTCGATCAGGGACATGGACGGCTCCCGGGGCGTTGAATGGCGGTGAGGGGCAGGGGCGGACCGTGAAGGCCGGCGCCGGGAGACGCTTGAAAGCGCTTCCCTGAAGACTGCGCCGATCATCGGAAGCGATGCTGCACCGCGATAGCCCCGGTCGAGTCGACAACGTTTACCCGAAAGGGTATCGGCCCCCTGGAAGAGGGACGTCCGGGAGGGGTCGCCCCTATGATCGCCGCCATGGTGCCCGCGTCCGATCCCATCCGCGTCCTGACGGTCGACGACCACCCGCTGATGCGGGAGGGCATCGCCGCGGTGCTGGGCGAGCAGCCCGACATGACGCCGGTGGGCGAGGCCGACAACGGCTGGAACGGCCTGCAGGCCTTCGAGCGGCTGCGGCCCGACGTCACGCTGATGGACATCCAGATGCCGGGCATGGACGGGCTGGAGGCGCTGGCGCGGCTGCGCGCGCTGAGTCCGGCCGCGCGGGTGATCGTGCTGACCACCTTCAAGTCCGACGGCCAGGCCTGGCAGGCGCTGAAGCTGGGCGCCAGCGGCTATCTGCTGAAGACGCAGCTGCGCACCGAGCTGCTGGACGCGATCCGCGCCGTGCACCGCGGCAACCGCTGGATCCCCAACGAGGTCGCGCAGGAGATCGCCGCCCACGCCGGCCAGGAGCAACTGTCGGGTCGTGAGATCGACGTGCTCGAGCACATCGCCCAGGGCATGAGCAACCGCGAGATCGGCGGCAAGCTGTCGCTGTCCGAGGACACCATCAAGGCGCGGGTCAAGACCATCCTGTCCAAGCTCGACGCGCGCGACCGCACGCATGCCGTCGTGCTCGCGCTCAAGCGCGGGCTCCTGCGGCTGTGATGCGCCTGTGATGCGGCTGTGACGCGCAGGTAGTCCTTCCGGCCCCGGCCGCAACGCGGGCGTCACACCGGCCTGCCTCTTACGGGGGAGCGACCGATGCGCCATCGGCGGCTGGTCCACGGGGCGGTGGGTTCCTACGATGGGTGATTCCCACACCCTGCCAGGAGCCCCCATGAGCTACGTCACCACCCAGGACGGTACCGAGATCTTCTACAAGGACTGGGGCAGCGGCCGACCGGTCGTCTTCTCGCACGGCTGGCCGCTGAGCAGCGATGCCTGGGAAGACCAGATGCTGTTCCTCGGCCAGAACGGCTTCCGCGTGATCGCGCATGACCGCCGCGGTCATGGCCGCTCCAGCCAGAGCTGGAACGGCAACGACATGGACACCTACGCCGACGATCTGGCCGCGGTGCTCGACAAGCTGGACGTCAAGGACGCCATCCTGGTCGGCCACTCGACCGGCGGCGGCGAGGTCACCCGCTACGTCGGCCGTCACGGCACCCAGCGCGTGGCCAAGGTCGTGCTGGTCGGCGCCGTGCCGCCGACGATGATGAAGTCCGCCGCGTATCCGAACGGCCTGCCCAAGGACGTCTTCGACGGCATCCGCGACGGCGTGCGCAAGGACCGCTCGCAGTTCTACAAGGACCTGACGACGCCCTTCTTCGGCGCCAACCGGCCCGGCGCCGTCGTGTCGCAGGGCGCGCGCGACAGCTTCTGGCTGCAGGGCATGCAGGGCTCGCTGTCGTCGCAGTTCGACTGCATCAAGCAGTTCTCGGAAACCGACTTCACCGAGGACCTGAAGAAGATCGATGTGCCCACGCTGATCATCCACGGCGATGACGATCAGATCGTCCCGATCGGCCATTCCGCCGAGCTGTCCGTGAAGCTGGCGCCCAAGGCGACGCTCAAGGTCTACAAGGGCGGCAGCCACGGCCTGGCGGTCACCGCCAAGGACCAGCTCAACGCCGACCTGCTGGCGTTCGCCAAGTCCTGATCGTTCCCCCATTCCCTGACGGAGAGTTCCATGACCCCCATCGCCAAGGCCGCCCCCGGCGCCAAGTTGCTGAACCCCAAGGACCACACGCTGGTCCTGATCGACTTCCAGTCGCAGATGGCCTTCGCCACGCACTCGATCTCCGCCAACGAGCTGCGCACCAACGCGTCGCTGGTGGCGCAGGCGGCCGCCGGCTTCGGCGTGTCGACCATCCTGACCACGGTCGCGGAGAAGAGCTTCTCCGGCCCGATGTTCGAGGAGATCACCGCGCCCTTCCCCGGCCAGAAGCTGCTGGACCGCACCTCGATGAACACCTGGGAAGACGCGGCGGTGATCGAGGAGATCAACCGCATCGGCAAGCCGCGCATCGTGCTGGCGGGCCTGTGGACCAGCGTGTGCATCGTGGGTCCGGCGCTGTCGGCGATCGACCAGGGCTTCGAGGTCTACGTGATCACCGACGCCTGCGGCGACGTCTCGGCCGAGGCGCATGAGCGCGCCGTCGAGCGCATGGTGCAGGCCGGCGCGCAGCCGATGACCTCGCTGCAGTACCTGCTGGAACTGCAGCGCGACTGGGCGCGCGGCGAGACCTACGACCTGACCACCGGCATTGCGCGCAAGGTGGGCGGCTCGTACGGCATCGGCATCAACTACGCCAAGTCGATGTTCAACGCCCACGAGGGCTGATCGCCCTCGTCACCCCGGTTCCGCAGAAAGGTGGCCCTCATGAATACCTATGTCTTGTCGGCCGCCGTCGGGTTGCTGGTCGGGGTGCTGTATGGCGTGCTCAACGTGCGATCGCCGGCGCCGCCGGTGATCGCGCTGGTGGGTCTGCTGGGCATCCTCGCGGGCGAACAGATCCCGCCGCTCGTGCGCCAATGGCTGCAGCGCGACACGCACCAGGCCAGCTGGATCGAACAGAAGGTGCGACCGCACATGTTCGGGCAGATGCCGGGCTGCGAGAAGGCAAAGTCGCCAGCGCAGACGAAGACCACGGAGACCCACGATGTCTGAGACGACCACGCCCGATCTGGTGCTGTTCAACGGGCGCTTCACGACGCTGGACCGCACGCGGCCCAGCGCTGAAGCGGTCGCCATCAAGGACGGCCGCTTCACGGGCGTCGGCGCCAACCAGGAGATCCTGGCGTTGGCCGGACCCTCGACACGCCGCATCGACCTGAAGGGCCGCGGCGTGCTGCCGGGCCTGATAGACAACCACCTGCACATCATCCGCGGTGGCTTGAACTTCAACATGGAGCTGCGCTGGGACGGCGTGCGCAGCCTCGCGGACGCGATGGCGATGCTGAAGACGCAGGTCGACATCACGCCCGCGCCGCAGTGGGTGCGCGTGGTGGGCGGCTTCACCGAGCACCAGTTCGCCGAGAAGCGGCTGCCCACCATCGACGAGTTGAACGCCCTCGCGCCGGACACGCCCGTCTTCCTGCTGCACCTCTACGACCGCGCGCTGCTGAACGGCGCCGCGCTGCGGGCCGTCGGCTACACGCGCGAGACGCCGGAGCCGCCGGGCGGCCAGATCCTGCGCGACGCCGCGGGCAATCCCACGGGCCTGCTGCTGGCCAAGCCCAACGCCTCGATCCTCTACGCGACGCTGGCCAAGGGACCCAAGCTGCCGCCCGAGTACCAGCTCAACAGCACGCGTCACTTCATGCGCGAGCTCAACCGCCTCGGCGTCACCGGCGCGATCGATGCGGGCGGCGGTTTCCAGAACTATCCCGAGGACTACCAGATCATCCAGAAGCTGTCCGACGCCGGACAGCTGACGATCCGGCTGGCCTACAACCTGTTCACCCAGAAGGCGGGACAGGAGAAGGAGGACTTCCTCCATTGGGCGCAGTCGGTCACCTACAAGCAGGGGGACGACTACTTCCGCCACAACGGCGCGGGCGAGATGCTGGTGTTCTCCGCCGCCGACTTCGAGGACTTCCGCCAGCCGCGGCCGGACCTGCCGGACCAGATGGAAGGCGAGCTCGAGGAGGTCGTGCGCATCCTGGTCCAGAACCGCTGGCCGTGGCGCATGCATGCGACCTACGACGAGACGATCTCGCGCTCGCTGGATGTCTTCGAGAAGGTCCATCGCGACACGCCGATCGACGGGCTGAACTGGTTCTTCGACCATGCGGAGACGATCTCGACGCGCTCGATGGACCGGATCGCCGCGCTGGGCGGGGGCGTGGCGGTGCAGCACCGCATGGCCTACCAGGGCGAGTACTTCGTCGAGCGCTACGGCGCCCGCGCCGCCGAGGCGACGCCGCCGGTGGCGGAGATGCTGCGCCGGGGCATGAAGGTGTCGGCGGGGACGGACGCGACGCGGGTGGCCTCGTACAACCCGTGGGTATCGCTGTCGTGGATGGTGACGGGGCGCACCGTCGGCGGATTGCAGATCACGCCGCAGCGCAATTGCCTCGATCGCGAAACGGCGCTGCGCATGTGGACCGAGAACGTCACGTGGTTCTCGAACGAGCAGGGCAACAAGGGTCAGATCGCGGCGGGCCAGCTCGCCGATCTGGTCGTGCCGGACCGCGACTTCTTCGGTTGTCCGGAATCGGACATCGCCGACACGAGCGCCTTGCTGACGATTGTCGGCGGCAGAGTCGTGTGGGGCGCGGGCGAGTTCGCTGCGCTCGACGACTCCGCGCCGCCCCCGGCGATGCCGGACTGGTCGCCGGTGCGGCGCTTCGGCGGCTACGGCGCTTGGGGTGCCGAAGGCAAGCCGCTGCAGGCGGCGATGCAACGCGTCGCGTGCTGCGACACGGCGTGCGGCGTGCACGGCCACGCGCATGCGAATGCCTGGGCATCGGAGATTCCGGCATCGGACCTTCGCGGCTTCTGGGGAGCGTTGGGCTGCGCGTGCTGGGCGGTTTGACCAGAGACATCCAATGAGTGAATTCCGAGCGATGAAAACTTCATCCCCCGCTGCCCCCCGATGGGTGGAGAGCATCCTGCAATGGCCCACCTTCGGGTGCCTGCTTCGGGTGGGGTTGGCCTCGGCCTATCTCATCGGCGGGATCGACAAGGCGCTGGACTTCTCCGGCGCGGTCGCGGAACAGGCGCACTTCGGTCTGCAACCGGCGGCGCTGTGGGCGGTGCTGGCGATCGCGGTCGAGCTGATCGGCTCGGTGCTGCTGATCGTCAACCGTCAGGTGTGGCTCGCGGCCGGTGCGCTGGGTGTGCTGACGCTGGTGGCGATGCTGGTCGCCAACAACTTCTGGGACCTGAGCGGGCAAGCCCGCTTCATGGCGAAGAACGCGTTCTTCGAGCACCTCGGACTGATCTGCGCGCTGGCGATGGCGGCGAGGATCGCGGTGCTCGAGCGCAAGGGGGCCGCATGACCGGCGCGAAGAAGCTGCTGCTGGCGAGCCTCGCGCTGGGCTTCATCGGCGGCTATGTGGACACGGTGGGGTTCGTGGCGCTGTTCGGGCTGTTCACGGCGCACGTGACGGGCAACTTCGTGCTGATCGGCGCGGAGCTCAGCCGCGCGAGCGCCAACAGCGTGCTGCTGAAGCTGCTGGTGTTCCCGACCTTCATCGCGGCGGTGGCGCTCGCGCGTCTGGTGGCGCTGCGCTGCGAGCGGACAAAGACGGTGGCCAGCCGGCCGCTGCTCGTGATGCAGACGGTGCTGCTGCTGGTGGCGCTCGTCTGCAGCGTGCCGGCGGGAGCGGCGCTCGCGCCGGATGCGCCATGGGCGATGGCGACGGGGCTGTTCATGACGGCCGCGATGGGCGTGCAGAACGCGGCGGGGCGGTTGGCGTGGCCGGCGCTGACGCCGACGACGGTGATGACGGGGAACGTCACGCAGGTGGTGATCGACAGCGTCGACCTGCTGCGCGGCGCGGCCGGCCCGGAGGTGCGGGACCGGCTGAAGCGCTTCATCTGGCCGGTGGTGGCGTTCGCGATCGGCGCGCTGTCCGGGGCGTTCGCGTATGCGGGGTGGAAATTCTGGTCGCTGCTATTACCGCTGGTGATGCTCGTCGGCCTGGTCGTGATGGATGTGAGGTCGGATCACAAGGCGTGATCGCGTCAGAATGGGGCAACTCCCTTTCGACGAGCACACCATGAGCAGAGACCAGGCCCTCACCCAAGCCGCCCAGCAACTGGGCTACGACTTCGACGGCGAGATCAAGGCCGGCGGCAACTATCAGCCGCTGATGCGCGACGGAAACACCGTCTACGTGAGCGGCCAGGTGCCGCGCGTGAAGGACACCGTCGTGGTGACCGGCCGCGTCGGCACCGAGGTGGACCTTGCTCGCGCGCAGCACGCCGCCAAGATCTGCGCGATGCGCGCGCTGGTGCTGCTGCAGCGCTCGCTCGGCTCGCTGGACGCGGTGAAGCAGATCCTTCGTCTGAACGTCTTCACGCAGTGCGCCGAGAACTTCACCCAGCTCAGCGAAGTGGCTGACGGCGCGTCGGAGTTGCTGGTGCAGGTGCTCGGTCCTGCGGGCACGCATGTGCGGACCTCGGTCGGCGTCTATGCGCTGCCGAAGAACGCGAGCGTGGAGCTGGATCTGACGGTCTCCGTCCAGCCCTGAGAGCCAGAACCAGAACCAGAGGTGGAAGGGTGCCGCCCGCCCGTCGCGTCGTCGTGTTGCTGATCGGCATTTGCGGAGACGCCGCGCCGACGTAGGTTTGTCCCGTGCACGAACGGATGGAAAGTGCACGCCCGTTACAGCCGCCTCGACGACCTGACATCCGTCATCTTCGTTGGCGACAGGCGGAAGGCGTGCCTTCAGTGCGGGTCGGGAAGTCCCGGTTCCAAGGGAGTCCGCAAGGCGTCCGATGTGGCAGAGGCCTCCAAGGTCCAGCGCGTCAAGCGCGCGTGAGCCGAATTGCTTCAATGCGAACGCCTGAGACCCCGCCAGGGTTTCCACTGCACAGGCGTCAGGAAGGCCATCGATAGCATGGTCCCGCGACAGGCGCGCAAAGCGTCGTCGCTGTCCGACACCAGACAACAACGCGGACAGGCCCAGGGGAGGGCTCCACCAGGACGGGAACGACGCGACCATGCCCTCGCTGGCCGCCGCATGTCCGGTCACGGTGGAGCGCCCTCTCCTGACCTGATCCTCGATCACGTGTCCGACGGGCCGTCGCTGGGCCACTCAACAAAGGGAGCTTCTGTCATGAATCGAACTCTGTCCCGACTCGGCGTCATCGCCGCGATGGCCCTCGGCAGCCTGACCTCACTGTCCGCCTTCGCCAGCACCAATGTCTACAGCGGCACGCTGGTCCTGCCCGACGGTCGCAACACGCGCTTCGACCAGGCCCAGGCCGGCAGCGTCTACCGGCCCATCGTCGATGCCCAGGCCTCGGTGATGTCCAAGATCAAGTCGGCCATCCAGCCCAAGATCAAGGAGGCCCTCCAGTCGGTCAACGGTGCCGTCGCCAACAGCGCGGCGTCCACCGTCAGCGGACCGGTCTACCTGCAGCTGAAGAACGGCGTCGCTTCCTTCTGGGGGCTTCAGGCCACCGGCTCGGTCCGCGTGCAGCAGTCCAAGCTCGGCGTCACGGTGACCTGCCAGGTCCAGGCCACGATCAACTCGTCGACACGCGTCAACGGCACGATCGATCCGTACACCGGCGTGTTCACCTTCGCCAACGTCGAGAACTTCTCGGTGACGCCGTCCTACACCTGCGATACCAGCCTGGACTGGATCCCGTTCGTCAACATCGTGGTGGACGCGATCGTGACCCACTACGTCGACCAGGCCATCGCCGACGGGCTGCGCGCGGCGTACAACGCCCTGGGCGAGGTCAGCAAGCTGGCGCCGGTGCAGCTGATGGGTCTGGACACCCTGCCCAACAACCTGTTCGTCGTGAACGGGTCGGACCTGTGGCCGAGCTTCAAGTCGGACCTCGCGAACGCGTTCTGGTCCATCGACCTGACCATGACGATCGGAGACCCGAAGCACTACATCCACGGCCCGACCGGATACGCGCACACCGCGACCTCGAACGACCCGGTGTTCTCGCTGAACTTCAACGGCTACAACTTCGCGTTGTGGGACAACCGGACCTACATCGACGAGGTCTTCTGCCCGAACACGCGGGTGCAGCCGTATTGCTACTTCTTCTGAAGGACAGCAGTCACTCGACCGATTGAACGGCAATGACAAAGGCCCGCGGCAGTGATGCCAGCGGGCCTTGTTCGTTCAGAGAGCGGCTCGGCGTGAGCCGGGGCTATCAGAACGGAATATCGTCATCCATGTCGTCGAAGCCGGTCGCGGCCTTCGGCGCGGGGGCCGGGGCGCGAGGAGCTGCCGCGCGGGGCGCCGGCGCGCGCGGAGCGTCGAAGTCGCCGCTGTCGCGACCACTGCCGCCGCCGCCCTGGCCACCGCCTTGACCGCCGCCGCGCTGTTCGCGGCTGTAGCCGCCACCGCCACCACCGCCCTCTTCGCCGTCACGGCCGCCCAGCAGTTGCATCTGCTCGGCGATGATCTCGGTGGTGTAGTTGTCCTTGCCTTCCTTGTCCTGCCACTTGCGGGTCTTCAGGCGGCCTTCGACGTAGACCGGACGGCCCTTCTTCAGGTACTCGCCGGCGATCTCCGCCAGGCGGTCGTAGAACACCACACGGTGCCATTCGGTCTCTTCCTGGCGCTCGCCGCCTTCGCGGCTCTTCCAGTTGCGCGTCGTGGCGATGCTCACGTTGCACACCGCGCTGCCACTCGGCGTGTAGCGCAGTTCGGGATCACGGCCCAGGTTGCCGAGGATGATGACTTTATTGACCGAGGCCATGGTGGTTGCCTTCGCTTGCGTATGGTTGGGGTGTTCGGAAAAGGATGCTCTTGCGCCGCCTATCGCCCGGAACGGCCCGGAACAGGCCTGTGGGGTCCGTCTCCAGGCCGGAATCGGCTGCCGGAAACGCGGCTCAGGGGTGGGATTATGCCGCTGGCTCCCGCCGGGGGCGATTGCTCGAAAACGCCGATCTGATGCCGACTCCAAGTCGGTGAACGACTCGGATCGGGGGGGCACGGCTCAGTTCATCCGCCGCCGCGACTGCTTGTTGGCATACATCGCGGCATCCGCTTGCTGCATCAGTTCCTCCAGCGCCAGCGGCGCCTCGCCGGACATCGCCGCGTCGCCCACGCTGAAGGCCAGTTCATAGCCCCGCTGCGCCCGCAGGTTGAGCGCGCCGACCTGCGTCCGCACGCGCTCCAGCGCCGGCGCCATCTGCTCGGTCGCCGTGCCGCTGAGCAGCGCCACGAACTCGTCCCCGCCGGTGCGCGCCACCACGTCCGACGACCGCAGGCAGAAGCGCAGGATGTCCGCGAAGGACTTCAGCGCCCAGTCGCCCTCCGCATGGCCGTAGCGGTCATTGACGTGCTTGAAGTGGTCGAGGTCGAAGTACAGCATCGTCGCCGGCCACTGTTTGCGCCGGCACAGCGCGAGGACATGACCCGCCTGCGACTCGAAGCCGCGCCGGTTCGCCAGGCCGGTCAGTTCATCGACCATGGCCATGTACATCGCCGCGAACTGCTGTTCGACCATGAAGGCCATGTCGCGCAACGTCGCCTGGTCGTCCGTGTCGAAGCCGCGCGGCGCGCGGTCGATCAGGCACAGCGTGCCGAGCCGGTGCCCGCTCGGCGCACGCACCGGGCAGCCCGCGTAGAAGCGGATCATCGGCCCGCCGGTCACCAGCGGGTTGTCCGCGAAGCGCGGATCCGCATGCGTGTCGGGGATCAGTAGGATGTCGTCCGACATGATCGCGTGGCCGCAGAAGCTGATGTCGCGCGGCGTCTCCGACACGTCCAGGCCCTGCGCCGACTTGAACCACTGGCGATCCGCGTCCACCAGGCTCACCAGCGCGATCGGCACCTGGAACAGCCGTCTGGCCATCCGCGTCAAGCGGTCGAAGCGTTCCTCGGGATCCGTGTCCAGCACCTGCAGCACGCGCAGCGTGGACAGGCGGGCGTTCTCGTCATCGGGCAACGGCGCAGCAATCATGTCGACGTGTCTGCCTGTGCTGTGGAGGTTCGATGCCGCTCTGCGTCGCGTTCTCGTCCGATCAGGACCGGGTGAACGGCGGACCCGTGGATGTACGGGACAATCGAGCGCTCCATGAGTTCGTCCAACCATCATCCCGTCCCGCTAGCCATCCTGCAAGAGGTGTTCGGTTACAGCGCCTTTCGCGGCCAGCAGGCCTCGATCGTCGACCACGTGACCGCCGGCGGTGACGCGCTGGTCCTCATGCCCACCGGCGGCGGCAAGTCGCTCTGCTACCAGATCCCCGCGATCGCGCGCCAGCGCGCCGGCCACGGCGTCACCGTGGTCGTCAGTCCGCTCATCGCCCTGATGCACGACCAGGTCGGCGCCCTCGAGGAAGCGGGCGTCAACGCGTCCTTCCTCAACTCGACGCAGACCTTGGAAGAGACCCAGCGCATCGAGCGCGAGATGCTCGCCGGCCGCCTGACCCTGCTCTACGCCGCGCCGGAACGCGTCAACACGCCGCGCTTCATCGCGCAGATGCAGTCGCTGTACGAACGCGGCCTGCTCGCGCTGTTCGCGATCGACGAGGCGCACTGCGTGAGCCAGTGGGGGCACGACTTCCGCAGCGAGTACCTCTCGCTGAGCCTGCTCCACGAGCGCTTCCCGAACATCCCGCGCATCGCGCTGACGGCCACCGCCGACGACATCACCCGCGCCGACATCATCGAGCGGCTGCAGCTCGAGCAGGCGGAGGTCTTCGTCGCCTCGTTCGACCGGCCCAACATCCGCTACCTGATCGTCGAGAAGGACAGCCCGCGCGAACAGCTGCTGCGCTTCATCCAGGACGAGCATGAGGACGCCGCCGGCGTCGTCTACTGCCAGAGCCGCAAGAAGGTCGACGAGACCGCGGAGTGGCTGAAGTCCAAGGGCATCAACGCGCTGCCGTACCACGCCGGCATGGAACAGGACCAGCGCCGCCGCCACCAGGACCGCTTCCTGCGCGAGGACGGCATCGTGATGGTCGCCACCATCGCCTTCGGCATGGGCATCGACAAGCCCGACGTGCGCTTCGTCGCCCACCTGGACCTGCCCAAGAACATCGAGGGCTACTACCAGGAGACCGGCCGTGCCGGCCGCGACGGCGCGCCGGCCCAGGCGTGGATGGCCTACGGCCTGGCCGACGTCGTCCAGCAGCGCCGCATGATCGATGAGAGCCCGTCCACCGACGAGTTCAAGCAGGTGCAGCGCGGCAAGCTCGACGCGCTGCTCGCGCTGGCCGAGGCCATCGACTGCCGGCGCGTGCGGCTGCTGGCCTACTTCGGCGAAGAGAGCCAGCCCTGCGGCAACTGCGACAACTGCGTGAACCCGCCCGCGACCTGGGACGCGACCGAAGCGGCGCGGATGGCGCTCTCGTGCATCTACCGCTTCCATCAGGTGACGGGCTTCAGCTTCGGCTCCGGCCACCTGATCGACGTGCTGCGCGGCAAGGAGACCGACAAGGTCAAGCAGTACCGGCACAACGAGCTGAGCACCTGGGCCGTCGGCGCGTCGCTCAGCGAGCAGCAATGGCGCGCGGTGATCCGCCAGCTGATCGCCCTCGGCTACGCGGTGACGGAAGGCGAATACAACACGCTGTCGCTAGGCGGCGAGGCCAAGGCCGTGCTGCGCGGCGAGGTGCAGATGCTGCTGCGCCAACCCGCCACGCCGACCAAGCGGAGCAAGTCCAGCCGCGCGGGAAGCTCGTCGTCCAAGCGATCGGAGGCGGAGACCGATCTGGACGCGGCGGCGCAGGTGCGCTTCGACGCGCTCAAGGCCTGGCGCGCCGAGGTGGCGCGCGAGCACGGCCTGCCGGCCTACGTGATCTTCCAGAACGTCACGCTCGCGGAACTCGCGCGCGTGCAGCCCACCTCCCTCGACGAGATGTCGGGCATCAGCGGCATCGGCGCGAAGAAGCTCGAAGCGTACGGCGAGGCGCTGCTGCGCGTTCTGGCCGAAGACTGAGGGCGAGGACTGAGGGCGAGGACTGAGGGCGAGGACCGACCCCAAAGGAAAACGCCCGGCAATGCCGGGCGTTTTCGTTGGCGAGCGCTACAGCTGATCTGCTACAGCTGATCTGCCGCGGTCGCCGCTCTGACAGCGCAACCGCGGGAGCTCAGCAGAGCTGGGTCGTGCAACCGACCTGCGCGGCCGAAGCCAGGCGCTGGCCGTCGGCGGACGTGTCGCGGCGACCGGTGATGTAGACGGTCGGCAGCTGGGTGCGCTTGGCGGTGATGACCACCGGATCGAGCGTGATCACGGCGGCGCGCTGCTCGCGCTGGTCCTGCACGTGCAGCAGGCTGAACGCGATCGCCAGCGTGGCGCCGATGCCGAAGGCGAAGGCCTTGAAGCTCGCGGCGCCGGTCATGCCGATGCGCGGGCTGCGGGTGGAACGGGTCTTGAAAGTGGTGGTGCTCATGTCGATCTCCTTGGAGGGGTTGCGTGTGTCAGTGAAGACAGTGTCGTCATTGCGGCCCCGCTCCGCGAGGCGCAAGCGACGAATGCGCGCGGTGGCGGATTGAACTGCGAGAAATCGCGACGAATGGTTGGTCCGGCATCGCCGATCGCTCAGAGGCTCGATTCCATCGATGTTCTGAGCGATCACGGGTCCTGTGTCCGCGGACACATCGGACACTGCGGACACACGGAACGGACAAGGAAGCGGACAAAAAGAAGCCCGCGGGTCAGGCGGGCTTCGAAATGCCGGGGGGAAGCGTGGCGTCTATCGGAGCGCAGGCCGCACGGTCATCCGCGCGGCTTGCTGGCCTCTTCGGCCTGAGGTCCCGGCATGGTCTGCTCGGCCCAGTGCAGGGGCAGGGGGTTGGACAGACGCGCGGCCTCGTTCGTGTCCGCCAGCCACAAGGCGATGACGGCGGCGCTGGCCACGGCGGCCAGGGCGGTGAGGAAGGTCTTGGCGGCGTCGTTCATGGTGGGTCCCCTGCGGTGTCTTTCCTGTCTGGAAGGTTCAACGAGGGTGGACTGTGCGCCGCCGGAAATGACAAGACCATCCGGACGCGACGAATTGCCGCAATCGCGCGCCGAAATGCCGGTCAGCCGGCTGAACGGAAGTTAGGGGGGTGGTCTCAGACCTGCGCGGGATGCAGCGCCCCAGCCTGGGGCGGCCAGACGGCCAGCCGGTCCGCGAGCGCCACGGCGGGCTGCGGACGGCAATAGAAGTAGCCCTGCTGCTGCCAGCAGCCGAGCGCGAGCAACGCGTCGCGCTGCTCCTCCGTTTCGACGCCTTCGGCGACGACGTCGATGCTCAGCGCCTCGGCCATGCCCATCATGGCCCGCACCAGCGCGCGGTCGTCCGCGCTGTTGGGCAGGTCCCGGACGAAGGCCCGGTCGATCTTCAGCCGCGCCGGGCGCAGCAGCTTCAGATAGGCGAGCGAGGAATACCCCGTCCCGAAATCGTCGACCGACAGGCTCAGCCCCAGTTCCGACAGGCGCGCCAGCGTCTGCAGGACGGTGTCCGTGTCGGTCAGCAGCGAGCTCTCCGTCAGCTCGATCGCCAGTTCGCCGGGAGCGACGGCGTGGCGACGCATGGACTCGGCGATGCGCTCGGCCAGCCGCGGTTCGCGGAACTGCAGGGCCGACAGGTTGATCGAGATCGGCCCGGGATGCCGTCCCGCCGCCTTCCAGCGCGCGAGCTGGGCGCAGGCCTGCTCGATCGTGCTCCAGCCGAGCGCCAGGATCTGGCCCGTCTCTTCCGCCAGCTCGATGAACTGGCCCGGCATCACCAGGCCGCGCTGCGGATGCTGCCAGCGCATGAGCGCCTCCAGCCCCGACCACTCCCCGGTGCGGGCGTCCACGACGGCCTGGTAATGGAGCAGCAGCTCGTCGCGTTCGAGCGCCAGCTTCAGTTCGCGCTCGAGCTCCATCCGCTCCACCGCCGCCGCGTCCATGTCCTGCTGGAAGAAGCTGTAGCGCGATCGGCCCATCTGCTTGGCGCGGTACATCGCCAGGTCGGCGTGCCGGACCAGCGTGTCGAAGTCGTCGCCATCGCGCGGGAACAGCGCGATGCCCACGCTCGCCGACACGCTCGCCACGCCGCCTTCGAGCTGCAGCGGCGCGTTGAGCGCCTCGATCAGGCGCTGCGCGGCAACGCCGACGTGCTCGCTGGAGTCGCGCATCAGCAGCAGGAATTCGTCGCCGCTGACGCGGCAGGCCAGGTCCGATTCCCGCACCGCCTGGCGCAGGCGTTCGCTGGCCTGCAGCAGCATGCGGTCGCCGGCCGCGTGACCCAGCGAATCGTTGATCGCCTTGAAGCGGTCCAGGTCGACGAACAACAGCGCCAGGTGCGTCTGGTCGCGGCGCGCCACGGCGGCCTCATGCAGGAACACCTCCCGGAACAGCGTCCGGTTGGGCAGCCCGGTGAGGTGGTCGTACATCGCCAGCTGATGCAGCTGCGCGTTCTTGCTTTCCATGTCGGCCAGCAGGCCGGCGATCTGCTGGCCCATCTGGTCCAGGTGGACGCCGAGCTGGCCCAGCTCGTCCTTGCGGTTCCAGCGCAGGCGCGGGACCGGCTGGCGCTCGGCGATCGCGCTGGCCAGCCGCTTCAGGCGGTCGATCGGCCGCACCAGGCGCAGATAGAACACCATCAGCACGATGACGACGCCCGCCGCCACCTGGAACGCGACGATGAGCGCGGTCTGCCGCCGGCCTTCTTCCAGCATGCGTTCCTGCGCGGCGTCGTCGAACTGCACCCGCAGGCTGCCCAGCACCTGCGCGTCGCGCTGGATGGTCGCGGCCAGCGTGACCGTCGGCCAGCCGGGGCTGCACTTGGTGCGGACGATGTCGCGGGTGTCGGCGCGTTCCTCGCTGAGCTCGACCGCGCAGACGTTGACGTCCGACAGCAGTTGATCGAGCGCCCGCTGCACCGCGGGGCTGTCCACCGTCCACAGCGGCTCGGCCAGGCCGTTCGCGGCCAGCGTCAGCACGGCCGCGCGCTGGCCTTCCAGCACCGGCTCCAGGCTGCGCCGGATGAAGGCGTCGCTGAACGCCACCAGCGCCAGCGCCGGTACGGCGATTCCGATCACCACCGCAAGCAGGATCACACTGCGCAGCGACAGCGACGGCGCTTTGAGCTTCATCGAAGAGGGTGGGGCTGGAGGGGGATCGCTGATTCTGCACGCCCGAAAAGTGGACGCCCCCCCCGCAAAGACGGGGTCGCCGGGAAGGATTTAGGCATTCCTCCCGCTGCCACCAGGTGTCAGCAAGGCCCGGCGCGGAACCGGCCCTGGCCCTATCATGGCGAGTTCGACTCCAGCTGTGTCCCGGCCTCCCATGTCCACGAAAGTCCCGCCCCTCGCCCCCGCCCCGTCCGAGCCCGGCGCCGAGCCGAAGGCGGGCGCAGCACTGCAGGCGGACGCCGGCCGGTACCTGGGACAGGCGATGCGGCCGGTGGGCGAGATCCCGATGATCCGCGTCCGGGGCGCCCGCACCCACAACCTCAAGAACATCGACGTCGACCTGCCGCGCAACCAGCTGGTCGTCATCACCGGGCTGTCGGGCTCGGGCAAGTCCTCGCTCGCCTTCGACACGCTGTACGCCGAGGGCCAGCGCCGCTACGTCGAGAGCCTGTCGGCCTACGCGCGGCAGTTCCTGCAGTTGATGGACAAGCCCGATGTCGACGTCATCGAAGGCCTGTCGCCGGCGATCTCGATCGAGCAGAAAGCCACCAGCCACAACCCGCGCTCGACGGTGGGCACGGTCACCGAGATCCACGACTACCTGCGCCTGCTCTATGCACGCGCCGGCACGCCGTTCTGCCCGGATCACCACCTGCCGCTGGAAGCCTCCAGCGTCGGCCAGATGGTCGACGCCGTGCTGGCGATGCCGGACGAGTCGCGCCTGATGGTGCTGGCGCCGGTCGTGCGCGATCGCAAGGGCGAATTCGTCGAGCTCTTCCAGGACCTGCAGGCGCAAGGCTACGTGCGCTTCCGCGTCGACGGGGCGACCGTCGAAGTCACCGAACTGCCCGCGCTGAAGAAGGCCGAGAAGCACGACATCGACGTCGTCGTCGACCGCATCAAGCTGCGCCACGACAGCGCCGACACGCTGCGCCAGCGCCTGGCCGAAAGCTTCGAGGCCGCACTGCGTCTAGCCGACGGCCGCGCGCTGGTGCTCAACATGGACAGCGGCACGGAAGCCATTTACTCCAGCAAGTTCGCGTGCCCGATCTGCAGCTACTCGCTGCCGGAGCTCGAGCCGCGGCTGTTCTCGTTCAACTCGCCGGTCGGCGCCTGTCCGTCGTGCGAGGGCCTCGGCCAGGTCACCGTCTTCGATCCGGAACGCGTCGTCGCCTTCCCGACCTTGAGCCTGGCCAGCGGCGCGGTGAAGGGCTGGGATCGGCGCAACGCCTACACCTTCTCGATGCTGGAGACGGTCGCCAGGCATTACGGCTTCGACATCGAGCTGCCCTTCGAGGAACTCCCCGAACAGGCGCGCCAGGTCTTGCTGCAGGGCTCCGGCGAGGACGAGATCAGCTTCACCTATGAGGCCGAAGGCGCGAACGGGAAGAAGCGCAGCGTCAAGCGCGCGCATCCGTTCGAAGGCATCCTGCCCAACCTGACGCGGCGGTATCGCGAGACCGACTCGGCGGCGGTGCGCGAGGAACTCGCGCGCTACCAGAGTGCCAAGCCTTGCCCCCAGTGCGAGGGCTCGCGGCTGCGGCGCGAAGCCCGCAACGTGCTGCTGCAGCCGGCCGAGGCCGTCGAGGGCGAGCGCGGCAAGCCGATCTATGAAGTCGAGCACGCCACGCTGCGCGAGGCGCTGCATTACTTCGAGGGTCTGAAGCTCAAGGGCGCGAAGGCCGAGATCGCGGACAAGGTGATCCGCGAGATCGCCTCGCGGCTGCACTTCCTCAACGACGTCGGCCTCAACTACCTGAGCCTGGACCGCAGCGCCGACACGCTGTCCGGCGGCGAGGCGCAGCGCATCCGGCTCGCGTCGCAGATCGGCTCCGGGCTCACGGGCGTGATGTACGTGCTGGACGAGCCCAGCATCGGCCTGCACCAGCGCGACAACGACCGCCTGATCGCGACGCTGCGTCGGCTGCGCGACCTGGGCAACTCGGTGCTCGTCGTCGAGCACGACGAGGACGCGATCCGCGCCGCGGACCACGTGCTGGACCTCGGTCCGGGCGCGGGCGTCCACGGCGGCCGGATCATGGCGCAGGGCACGCCCGAGGAAGTGGCGGCCAATCATGAGTCGTCCACCGGCCGCTACCTGAGCGGCCTCGAACGCATCGAGGTCCCGAAGAAGCGCCACGCGCTGTCCGACAGCCCCGATCCGCGCACGCTGAAGATCGTCAACGCACGCGGCAACAACCTGAAGGGCGTGACCGCGGAGTTCCCGGTCGGGCTGCTGACCTGCGTGACGGGCGTGTCCGGTTCAGGCAAGAGCACGCTGGTCAACGACACGCTGTACGCGGCCGTCTCGCGCAAGCTTTATCAGAGCCATGCCGAGCCGGCCGAGCACGACGAGATCGAGGGCATGGACGCCTTCGACAAGGTCATCAACGTCGACCAGTCGCCGATCGGCCGCACGCCGCGCTCCAACCCGGCGACCTACACCGGCCTGTTCACGCCGATCCGCGAGCTCTTCGCCGAGATGCCCACGGCGCGCGAGCGCGGCTACGGCGCGGGCCGCTTCAGCTTCAACGTGGCCGGCGGCCGCTGCGAGGCCTGCCAGGGCGACGGCGTGCTGAAGGTGGAGATGCACTTCCTGCCCGACGTCTACGTCCCGTGCGACACCTGCTTCGGCAAGCGCTACAACCGCGAGACGCTGGAGGTGCTCTACAAGGGCAAGAACATCTCGGAGGTGCTGGGTTTGACGGTGGAGGACGCGTTGCCGTTCTTCAGCGCGGTGCCCACGCTGGCGCGCAAGCTGCAGACGCTGATGGATGTCGGCCTGGGCTACGTGAAGCTGGGGCAGAGCGCGACGACCTTGTCGGGCGGCGAGGCGCAGCGGGTCAAGCTGGCGCTGGAGCTGTCCAAGCGCGACACCGGTCGCACGCTCTACATCCTGGACGAGCCGACGACGGGTCTGCACTTCGCGGACATCGCGCTGCTGCTGAAGGTCGTGCATCAACTGCGCGACGCGGGCAACACCATCGTGATCATTGAGCACAACCTCGACGTCATCAAGACGGCGGACTGGCTGATCGACATGGGCCCCGAAGGCGGATCCGGCGGCGGACTGCTGCTCGTCGCGGGCACGCCTGAAGACGTCGCCGCCTGCGAAGCGAGCCACACCGGCCGTTATCTGAAGCCGCTGCTCGCGCGCGGCTGAGAAAGAAGGATCAGGCCTTGCGGCGCCTGGCGGCGAACGCCAGCGCGCCCAGTCCCAGCGCGAACAGCAACCAGGTCTGCGGCTCCGGGACACCGGGCACGATGGGCAGGGTGCCGCCGTTGCCGCCGCTGTTCTGAGGGATCTGCGGCAGCGTGATGATGCCGGGGCCCCCCGTGGCGGGCGGCACAGCGCCGCCGCTGAGACCGCCGCTGCTGCTGCCCGGCGTGGTGGGCGCGAGCAGACTGGTATCGGACGTCGCCGTCGGCGGCAGCGCTGCCGTGCGCGCGAAGCTGCCCGGATCGCCCGCGCCGTCCGCGGCACCGGCTGCCGGCGGCTCGAACATCAGCGGTTCTTCTTCATTCTTCGCCGTCTGCGCGCCCCCCGCGGCGGGCTTCAGCTTGCCGCGCGAGATGCGGCTCACGTTGCGGCAGACCGTCGGCACCAGGATGCATTGGCCGTCCTCGCAGTACACGAGTCCGCGTTCCAGCGTCTGCTCGGTCCACTTCCCGCGCGTCACGGTCTTGCACACCGATCCGGCGCCGAAGTGCATGTCGCGGATCTCGCTGCCGTAGTCATAACGGCCCACGATGCTGTCGCGATGGATGTCGACGATCTCGTCGTACTGACGCTCCGTCATGCGGGCCTTCAGCTTGGCGCGCGTGGCCGGCGGGATGTCCTTGTACCGGTCCACGGCCGCGACGAGATCCCCCATGAACGGGTTCACCCCGGGGCGATCCCAGGAGCAGTTCGGCAGCGTCACCGTGGACGCGGCCAACGCGAATGCGGCCACCAACGACATGACTGGTCTCTTTATTCGGCGGCCGCCTCCGTGAGAACACCTCGTCGGGGTCAGGCCTTGCCGGCAGTTCCACCTGTATCCATCAGTGCGCTTGAATCACCAGATGTGACAGGCCTTGCTCGGCAGTGTAGGGAGCCCGACCCAGTCGCTCCCGGCCTTCCCCCTCAGCCGGGGGTGTGCTCCCGCGTGGTTTTTGTCACACCGGTCTCACAGTTCGCACACCCCTGGGTAAAAGCACCGCCGGCATGGACAACGCTGCCGTCGCGGAGATTCGCTGTTATCGTTCCGTGTCCCCTGCCCGCCATCGCCATGTCGTCCCCCACCGCCGCCCGTCACGTCCTCTACGTCGAGGACGACCGCATCAACATCGTGCTGATGGAAGAGGTGTTCCGTCTGATGCCCGGCTGGACCCTGGACATCGCCGAGACCGGCGCGCAGGCGATGGACGCGCTGTCGCGCGTCACGCCCTCGCTGGTGCTGATGGACATGAACCTGCCCGACATGAACGGGCTGGAGCTGATGGCGCTGGTCCGGGCGCAACCGCAGTTCGCTCAGCTGCGCTGCATCGCGCTCTCCGCCGACGTGATGGACGACCAGCGTCAGCGCGCACGCGCGGCGGGCTTCCTGGATTACTGGCTCAAGCCCATCGACGTGCGCCAGCTGCGCGCGGCCCTCGAGCGTCTCTGATCGGCCCTGACCGGGCTTGAGCGCCGCCGGCGGGCGGGCGCAAAAAAGCCCGCGCGAGGCGGGCCTTGTCCGAAATGCGGCGAGGCCTCTCGGCCCCTGCCGCTCAATCCTTCAGGTGGCTGTTGATCAGTCGGGTCATCTCGAACATGTCGGCCTTGGCCTTGCCGAAGATTTCCTTCAGCTTGGCGTCGGCATTGATGACGCGCTTCTGCGCCGGGTCCTGCAGGTTGTGCTTCTTGATGTATTCCCAGACCTTCTTCACCACGTCGGTCCGCGGCAGCGGCTTGTCGCCGACGATCGCGGCCAGCGAGGCGCTGGGGGTCAGGGCCTTCATGAAGGCGGCGTTGGGGGTGCGCTTCTTCGCGGGAGCAGCAGCCTTCTTCGCAGGGGCTGCCGCCTTCGTCGCGGGCGCGGCCTTCTTCGCCGGTGCCGCCTTCTTCGCCGGTGCGGCGGCCTTCTTCGCCGCCGGAGCCGCCTTCTTGGCCGGTGCCGCCTTCTTGGCGGGCGCAGCCTTCTTCGCAGTTGCCATTTCGATTCTCTCCATCAAGGGTTGTTGATGTGCCGGGCCCTGGTGAAGGTCTGACGCCTTCGGTACTCGATGGCACCCTGCGCGGGCAATGGTACTGCGCACCTCTGTCATTGAGAAGGCTTTACCGGGGGGGAAACGGCCTCGAAGTCAACGTCGAGCCCCGTGTTTGTCGCAGGCGCGCATCAATCTCCGCGTGTCCTACGCGCGCCGCAGGTCTTCACCTACGGGGTTCCCCGTGGTCATCGCGTCTCACGCGCATCGGCGGTCACGTCGATGCCGGCGCGCTCAATAGACATCGCGGCGATAGCGACCCTCGCGGATGAGGGTGTCGACACCGGTCTCGCCGAGCGTCTCGCGCAGCACCGCATCGACCGCGCCGGCCATCCCTTGCAGGCTGCCGCAGACGTAGAGCGCCGCGCCGTCGGCGACCCATTCGCGCAGCCGCTGCGCGTGTCGCGCGAGCAGGTGCTGCACGTGGACGCGCTCGGGCTGGTCGCGCGAGAAGGCCCAGTCCGCCTGCGCGATCAGGCCGTCACGCTGCCAGGCCTCGATCTCATCGCGGTAGTGCGCGTCGTGCGCCGACTGGCGTTCGCCGAAGAGCAGCCACGCGGGCGCGCTCGTCGTGTCCCTGCGGATAGACGCCCGCGCCTTCAGATGCGCGCGCAGTCCCGCGAGCCCGGTGCCGTTGCCGACGAGGATCAGCGGACGATGGGCGTTCGCACCGATGCGGAAGCTCGCATGCGGACGCAGCCGCATCGCCACGGTGCCGTCGAGCGGCAGCCGTCCGGTCAGCCAGCCCGACGAGCGTCCGGGCGTGCCGTCCTCGCGCGTGGTGAGGCGGACCATCAGCTCGACGCTTCCGTCCGAGGGGAGCGAAGCGATCGTGTACTCGCGCGGCCGCCTCGCATCGTTGTCGGCGCCATCGGCGTCATCGGTCGCGACACTCACCTGCACGAGATCGCCCGCTTCCCACGTCGGCAGCGGCGAACCGTCCGCCGGTGTCAGTTCCAGATGGAACACCGGACCGCCCTGGCTGCCAGGATTCAGATGCCGGCGGGTGCGCAGACGCCACGACGTGAAGACCGGCGTTTCCCACGCCGCGAGATCGGCGGTACCCGCGAAATGACTGAGCCGTTGGCGCCATTGCGCGAGCGCGTGGTCGTCGGCACGATCGGCCTCGATGCGGTCGAACATCGGCCGCGCACCGAGCTCCTGCAACCAGGCGTCGAGCGCGCGACCGAAGCCGCAGAAGTGCGTGTAGGTCGAATCGCCCAGCGCCAGCACGCCGACTTCGAGGGACGACAGATCCAGGCCGCCGCCGTCCGCCGCCATCAGGTCGCGCGCGAACGGCGCGGCGCTGTCCGGCGCATCGCCTTCGCCGTAGGTGCTGGCGATGAACAGCGCGTGCCGCGCGCCGCGCAAGGCCTCGCGGTCGATCTCGCCGAGCGCGGCCACGCGCACCGGCATGCCGGCCAGATGCAAGGCCTTGGCGGTCTGCCAGGCGATCTCCTCGGCCTGGCCGGTCTGGCTCGCGTGCAGTACCAGCACCGGCGGACCGGCATCGGCGGCGGGCAACAGCGCCGCAGCGGCATCGGCCGCCTGCCGCAGCCGGCGGCGATGCCGCCACCAGACCGCGGCGCACATCAGCAGGTAGAGCGCGATCAGCAGCAGCGCCGCCGCGGGTCGGGACAGGATCGCAGTCATCAGAGCATCACAGCATCAACGCGCGCATCGCCGTGGAGAAGCGCTCTTCGAAACCACCGCCTTCGGCCGACGTGCGACGCCGCACGAGCAACGCGGCCAGCCCGAGGCGCTCCGCCAGCGCGAGCCCCTCGTCCGGACCGAGCACCATCAACGCCGTCGACCAGCCGTCGGCCCACATCGCGCTGTCGTGCACGACGGTGACCGATGCGAGGCCGTGCTCGATCGGACGCCGCGTGCGCGGATCGATGGTGTGGGAGCGCCGCGGTCCGTCGGCCTCGTCGAAGAACTTCCGGTAGTCGCCGGAGGTCGCGACCGACAGACCGTGCAGCGCGATGCGCACAGGCGCGAGACCGCAATCGGCGGACGGCGGCTCCAGATCGACCCACCAGGGTTGGCCTTCGGGCTTGAGCCCGGCACCGCGGAGTTCACCGCCGATCTCGACGAGGTGGTCCGGCAGGCCGAGCGATGTCAGAACCGCGGACACGCGATCGACCGCGAAGCCCTTGGCGATCGCCGACAGGTCCAGCGTCGCCTCGCCGGGTTGGGTGAGCACGCGTCGCGTGCCGTCCCACGGCAGCGAGTCCCACCCGCAGTGCACGCGATCGCAGTCCTCGAATGACGGCGCGCGGAAACCGGGGGCGTCGTGGCGCAGCGCGAGCGCGGTCTCGCCGGAAGGTCCGAAGCCCCACAGCGCGACGAGCGCGCCGGCGGTCGGATCGTAGGCACCATCGCTTTCGGCCGCGATGCGCAACGCCGCATCGACGACGGTGGCGAAGCCGTCGGGCAACGGGCACGACGTGCCCGCCGCGGCGCGATTGAACCGGCTGAGGTCCGAGCCCGCCTCCCAGCTGCTCATCTGCGCGATGACCTCGTCACAGGCGTGGACGACCGCCGCTTCGATCGCGGCGAGACGAAGCCCCGCCGGACCGATGAACCGCGCGGACCAGGTCGTCCCCATCGTTTCGCCGGCGATCGCATGCACGGCCTGGCCGAGCGCCGGCGGCTCGCCGACGATCTGCAGCGGAACGAGGACACGCGGCTCGAGCGCGATGCCCGCGCCCCGCGTCGCCATCGTCCCGCTGGTCACGCTCACTTCGGCAGCACCTCGAAGGTGGCGCTGACGCTGGCGCGCTGCACCGGCGCTTCACGCGTGCCGGTGGGCGCGTTCGGGCCGCGTGCCGGGCCGGTGCTCGCGCCGATGAAGTAGCGGCCGGCCTCGGTCCACTCGACGGTGAACTCGCCCTTCGCGTCGGTCTTCAACTCGACCTCGCCGAACTTGTAGCGGTAGCGGTTGCCTTCGCGGATCAGCTTGAGCTGCACATCGGCGGCCGGCTTGCCGTCCAGCACCAGACGGAACTTCGTCTTGTCGCCGTGGCTGAGGTCGGTGACCGGGCCCAGCGGCAGCAATTCGAGGCCGTCGCCCTCCGGCTTGAAATCGACCTTGCCGGCTTCTTCCCTGCTGACGAAGGTCTGCTGGCGATTGCTCATCACCGTCAGCGCGGTGACCTCGGCGTCGGCCGGCACGTCCTTCGCGAAGGACTCCCTGGTGCCGCGGAAGCGCTTGGTCTCGCCGCCCTGCTTGTACGAGCCCATCAGCGACTGGCTGACGTTGCTGACGCGCCAGGTGCCGTCCTGCGTCAGCTTCACGTCGAAGCTTTCGCGGTGGCGGGCGGTGCTGCGGTTCTCGGCCTCCGCGGTCTTGCCGTCGGGCGCGGTGACGCGCAGCGTCTCCAGCTTGAGCGCGCGCTCGAAGTTGAAGAGGTCTTCCGAGACGGCCGCGTCGAACGACGCCACCGGCTCCTTGCCGTCGAAGGCCGCCTTGTTGGGCAGCAGCCAGGTCATGTGCGCGTGCGCGGTCAGCGGGAGCAGCGCGGCGACGGCCAGCGCGACGGGAGCGATGCGTGTCGCCAGGCGGGTGGCGATCGTCGAAGCGATCGAAGTCTTCATCATGGTCAGTTCCTCCGTGTCTTGTCGTGGCGCCTGTCGCAACGCGATCAGGGCTTGACCGTCAGTTCCAGCGCGCCGAGCTCGTGCTCGCCTTGCGCCTTCTCCGTCGCGGCCGCCTTGATCGGCCAGGTCAGCGGCAGGCGCTGCACTTCACGACCGCCGGCTTCGCGGCTCGATTCGACGACGACTTCGTACTTGCCCGGGGGCAGCGCGGCGAGCGCGGCGCTCGTGTCCAGCGAGATCGCGTGCTCGCCCGGCGCGCGCGTGGCGGCGGTGACACCGTCGGCGGGCACCGTGAGGTTGCGGCCGCCCTGACGCCACCACTGGCGCATGTCCTTGAGCCACTTGGTGCCGGCGTTGTTCTGCTTCTTGGTGTCGTACCAGACCGCCAGCTGGGCGACGGCCGGGCCGGATTCGCCGGCTTTCTCGACCCACACGGCGACGTAGGGGCGGTGGTATTCGGCGACGTTCAGGCGCGGCACTTCCAGCTTGAGCTGGACCGTGGCGGCCCAGGCGGACGAGCCGACGGCCAGGGTTCCCAGCGTGCCGAGGGCACCGATCTGGAGGAGGGTACGACTTGCGGAGCGATTCATGGTCGAGTCTCGGTTGAAGGTCGGGAGGATCCTGGCGGCGGCTCGGAGCGGAGAGGAAATCAATGGATCAGCAGCAGCGCCAGGAGCGCTGGAATCACGAGACCCAGGCCGACGAGCGGCCAGGTGCTGGGTCGGCTGACCGCATGGAACTTGAGGATCAGAAGCCCGGTGATCGAGAACAGCAGGCAGGCGACGGCGAAGATGTCGATGAACCAGCTCCAGGCCACGCCCGCATGGCGACCCTTGTGCAGATCGTTGAAGTAGGAGATCCAGCCGCGGTCGGTGTCCTCGAACTCGACCTCGCCACCGTCGCGCGCGATGCGGACCCAGGCGTCGCCGCCAGGACGCGGCAGCGCGAGGTAGATCTCGTCGCGATTCCACTCGGCCTCGCGGCCATCGATCGCGCGGCCCAGTTCCCTGGCCAGCCACGCGCGCACCGGGGCGGGCACGGGCGCCTTGCTGTCGGGCTCGTTCGCGGACTTCGGCTTCAGCGGCGCGGTGAGTTCGCCCGGCAGCTGCACGGTCTTGCTGACGATGGCCGGCTTGGACTCGATGTTGGCCGCATGGTTCAGCGTGATGCCGGTGACGGCGAACAGGATCATGCCGATCAGGCAGATCGCGGAACTGATCCAGTGCCACTGGTGCAGCTGCTTCAGCCAGCCGGAGCGTTTCGCGGGGCTGGAGGGGGTCGCGCTCTTGGGTCCGTTCATGTCTCGGCCCAGAGCCGCAGCAGGTTGTGATAGTGGCCGGTGAGCGCCGTCGTCTCCGCGTCGTCGCCGAGGCGGCCTCGCAGCTTCTGGATGGTCTGGTCGAGCTCGAAGAGCATCGCCCGCTGCCAGTCCTGGCGGATCAGGCTCTGCGTCCAGAAGAACGAGCAGACGCGCGCACCGCGCGTCACCGGCGTCACGCGATGCAGGCTGGTGCTCGCGTAGACGATGAGATCGCCCGCCGGCAGCTTCACCTCGTGCGTGCCGTAGGTGTCGACGACTTCGAGCTCGCCGCCGTCGTACTCGTCGGGCTCGCTCAGGAAGAGGGTGGAGGACACGTCGCTGCGCAGCGGCTGGTCGGTGCCCTGCTGGCGCATGATCGCGCCGTCGACGTGGAAGCCGTAATGCTCGCCGCCTTCGTAGCGGTTGAACAGCGGCGACAGCGTGCGCAGCGGCAACGCGGCCGAGATGAACAGCGGATGCCGCGCGAGCACATCGCGGATGTGCGCGCCGATCTCGCGCGCGGCCGGATGCTCGACCGGCAGCTGCCGGTTCTGCTTGACCTTCGCGCCCTGCTCGCCCACGGTCGCGCGACCGTCGGTCCAGTCGGCGGCGTCCAGGAGCCTGCGCATCTCGCGCACGTCGTGCTTGCTGAGCACTTCGGGGATGTGAAGAAGCATGTCCGGATCGAATCAATTCAGGAGGCAGGACGGACGACGGCCCGACCCTGCCAGGACAGGGTCGGGCCGGCCGTACGCTACCTCAAACGGTCAGGCCGTGATCAGAAGCCGATGTTGGCCGAGAGCGTCGCGGCACGCGGAGCGCCCAGCACCAGACGACCGCCACCGTTGTTCAAGGAGCTCATGTACTTCTTGTCGAACACGTTGGTGACGTTCAGCTGCAGCGAGACGTTCTTGTTGACGCGGTACGCACCCATCACGTCCATCACGGTGTAGGCCGGCAGTTCAGGCAGACCGGTCGACGGCGCCGCGGCGACGGTGACCACGCGCTTCTGCTCCGAAACGTGGCGTGCGCCGACAGCGCCGGTCCAGTCGTTCCACTGGTAGGACGTCCACAGCGTGGCGGACCACTTCGGCGACCAGCGCACGCCATCCGTCACCGTCTGGGTCGGGGTGGTGGCGGTGGAGGCAGCGCGCTGGTTGATCTGCTTGGTGTCCATGGTCTGGACGCCGGCGGTCACCTGCCAGAAGTTGGTCAGCTGTCCGACCGCGGCCAGCTCGATCCCCTGCACTCGCGTCTTGCCGCCTTGCGTGGCGACGTTGGTCAGCGCGTCCACGCTGACCTGGCCGTCGTTCTCGCTGCGGTACAGCGCGGCCGTCAGGTTCAGGCGCTTGCTCAGCAGGTCCCACTTGGTGCCCAGCTCGTAGTTCGTCGTCTCCTGCGCGTCGGCGGCGGTGCCGGCCTGGCCGGAGCCGCTCAGCGTGAAGTTCGCGCTGCCCGGAGGCGTCAGCGAGTTGGCGGCAGCGGCGTAGACCGTGCCGTTGTCGGCCAGCTTGTACACGGCGCCGAGGTTCCAGCTGGTGATCCACTTGCCGGCGTTCAGCCGCGTGGTGCTGATCGTGTTGATGTTGGAACCCGTCGCGGCGCCCGGGGCCAGGACCACGGCACCGGTGGTGGTCTTGATCTTGTAGTGCTCGGTGCGCACGCCCAGCGTGAGCTTGAGCGCGTCGGTCACCGAGATCGTGTCCAGCGCATAGATCGCCTGGGTGATCGTGCTGCCCTCGCTGTCCGCGCCGGTGGCATAGGGGATGCCGAGGACGTCGTTCGAGTTCGGGTGGTACAGGTTGGCCGGCGGATTGACGGTGGCCGCGTAGTTCACGCCATTGATCGACTGCGCCGTGGTGCCGTAGCCCAGGCTGTCCTGGCTTTCGTACATCAGCTCCACACCGGTGGCCAGGTCATGCTTGATGCCGGCGGTGTTGAACGCGGCGTTGATGCTGGTCTGGTTGGCGAGGATCTCGTTGGTCTGGTTCACGCGCTGACGGGAGCGGGCGATCTGCCAGGTGGACGGGTCCGCGGTCACGACAGTGGCGGCGGCGCCCGTGCCCGGCACATTGGTGATGCCGACGATGCCGGTGATCACACGGTCCATGTGCGTGCGGCCGTAGCGCGAGGTGTTGCGCACCGTCAGGCCGTTGCCGATGTCCATCTCCAGCTTGGCCGTGACCATGTCGGCCTTGACCTTCTCGCGGTCGTTGCGGCTGCCGTAGTAGTTTTCCGAGTCCACCTTGGCGGCGGTCTTCAGCGCGTTCAGGCCCGCGATGGCGGCGGGCGTCGCGCCGGCTGCCGGATTCGCGACCGTGAAGCCTTCCCAGCCGATCGCCGGGATGCCGCCGTCCGGCACGTTGTTCTGACGCACGTGCTGCGAATACAGGAAGAAGCGCGTCGGCGTGTTCAGGCCGAAGGCGATCCCCGGTGCGATCGCATGCGTCTTGCGTTCGACGGTGTCGCGGCCCGGCACGCCGTTGTCCTGCCACACGGCATTCAGGCGCACGGCGGTGTTGTCCATCACCTTCTGGTTCACGTCGATCGAGGCGCGCTTGCGGCTGGCGTCGCCGACCGTGATCACGCCGTCGATCGAGTTCTCGATCTGCGGCAGCTTGCTGATCAGGTTGATGTAGCCGGCGGAGGCGCCGCGGCCCGTGTCGGCGCCCGACGGGCCCTTCACGACTTCGATCTGCTCGATGTTGAACACGTCGCGCGTGACCGCGCCCAGGTCGCGGATGCCGTCGACGAAGGTCGAGGTGCTGGCCGAGAAGCCGCGCATCTGGAAGGTGTCACCGGCGGAGGTGTTGCCGTTCTCCCCCAGCTGCATCGTGATGCCGGGGGTGTTCTGCAGCGCGTCGATCAGCGACACGGCGCCTTGCTCACGCAGCACTTCCTTCTTGATCACGGAGATCGTCTTGGGCGTTTCCAGCAGCGGCTGGGTGATCTTCGACGACGCGCTCTTGTCGGCCTTGTAGTCGGACTGGGCCGTGCCTTCGATCTTCACCTGCGGCAGGTAGGGCGAGGCGGCGGCGGAAGCGGTCGAGGCGTCTGCGGGCGCCGGGGCGTCGGCGGCGTGGGCCAGCGGGAAGGTCAGGGAGGCGGCCAGTGCGGCCAGCGGGGCCACCGCATGTTTGCGGCTCTTGATGTAGCGGGACATGGAATCGAGCTCCGAGGGAAGTTCTTGTAGGAAATCTGGCTCGGCTGGCTGCGCGTGCTGGCGGCGTCGTCCCGACGCATCACGGCGCACGGTGGCGGGCCCCTCCCTGTTCGCGTCTGGCTGGCGGTGGCGAGTGATTGAGGCCGTCTTGGACTCAAAGGCCGCAAATGCTAAGCATTCTCATTTGACTGTGTCAAAGAATTGAGGTGCTGCGGCCGTTCCGCGTGGCGAACGCGCGACGCCGCTGTTTCTGTTCTGTAAAGCAAAAACCCGCGGGACGCTGGCGCGTCGCGCGGGTTTCAAGGGTTTGTGAAGACTGGACCGGGGATTTCACCCGGATCCGATCAGTCCGGCGTCAGTCGGCCGCCTTCCGGGCCTCGTCCGAAGGGTGCTCCGGCAGCTTGGGCGCGGTACGCAGGCTCCAGACCATGGTGATCGCGAGGATCGCCACCACCACGCCCAGCGAGAGCAGCACGGGGATCTTGATCACGTCGATCAGCATCATCTTCGCGCCGATGAACACCAGCACCACCGCCAGGCCGTAGCTGAGCAGATGGAACTTGGACGCCATCGCCGCCAGCAGGAAGTACATCGCGCGCAGGCCCAGGATCGCGAAGATGTTGGAGCTCAGCACGATGAACGGATCGCTGGTGATCGCGAAGATCGCCGGGATCGAGTCCACCGCGAAGATCACATCGGTCATGCCCACCAGCGCGATCACCAGCAGCATCGGCGTGGCGATGCGCCTGCCGTTCTCCAGCGTGAAGAAGCGTTCGCCGTCGAAGTTCTTGCTGACCGGCAGGACGCGGCGCAGCAGCTTCAGCGCGGGGTTGTCCTCGAGGTCAGGTTCCTTCCCGGACGCCCACCACATCTTGATGCCGGTGACCAGCAGGAAGGCGCCGAAGAGGTAGAGGATCCAGTGGAACTGCGCGATCAGCCAGCCGCCCACCAGGATCATCACCGTGCGCAGCACGATGGCGCCGATGATGCCCATCATGAGCACCCGCTTCTGGTACGCCGAGGGCACCGCGAAGTAGGTGAAGATCATCAGGAAGACAAAGATGTTGTCGACCGCCAGCGACTTCTCGATGAGATAGCCGGTGATGAACTCCAGCGCCTTGGTGTTGGCGAGTTCCGTGCTGCCAGTGCCGTCGCGCACGGCCCACCAGAGCAGACCCATGAAGGCGACGCTCAGCGCCACCCACACCAGCGACCAGTTGATCGCCTCCTTGACGCCGACGTCGTGCGCCCCCTGCTTGCGCAGGACGACGAAGTCCAGGATCAGGGACACCACGACGATGCCGACAAATACCACCCACAACCACATGGGGACGATCGTGCTCATGCGAGCTCCTTGCAAGAATCGGACGGCGAGCATGCGCCGTCCCGGTTTCAACGACAACGCGCCGCCAGGGGCGGCACGGTGCGGCCGAAGGGTCTTGCAAGGCTGATGCGGCTCGGGGTCGGAGGCGACCTTGCGAGTCCGGCATCAGGTGCAGGGCCCGGCTGCCTTCACGGCAACGTCTTGACGGGCTTCTGCCGCGGCCTTCGCCGCGCGGCTACTCCCCCTTCGGAAGGTTCGTATTATCCTGCACTCTGACGATTTCAAGTTCGTATTTTTCTGATGATCGATGCCGGTATGCTGAGCGTATGAAAACGCTGACCCGCTGGCTGCTGCTTGCCGCCGCGCTGCTGCTGGTGGCGCACCTCTACCCTGGTGTCCAGGTGAAGGGCTTCGTCACCGCGTTGATCGCGGCCTTCGTGCTGGGCCTGTTCAACACCATCCTGCGACCGGTGCTGGTGCTGCTCACGCTGCCGGTCACGCTGTTGACGCTGGGACTGTTCCTCTTCGTCATCAACGCGCTGCTGTTCTGGGCGACCGCCAGCGTGCTGGACGGTTTCACCGTCGCAGGCTTCGGCGCCGCCTTGATCGGCTCGCTGATCTACTCGCTGTGCGGCATGGCGATCGACGTCCTGATCGAACGCCTGTTCCCGGACAGCGAGTAAGCCTCGATCACGGCTCCGCGCCAGGCGGCACGCCGCGCGGGTACATCTCCATCAGCAGCTGGCGACGCTCGTAGCGCAGGTCGCGCAGGCGTGAGTCGATCACCGAGGCCTCGAACTGGTCGGCCGAACGGGCCCGGCCCTGGCGTTCCGCGGAAGCCAGACGGTCGATCGCGCCGGTGATGTCGCCGAGTGCCGCTCGCGTCTCCCCCTGCGCCCGCAGGGAGCGCAACGGTTGGCCGAGTTGCTGCCACAAGGTCCCGCTCTCCTGCCAGGCAAGCGCGTCCTGCGCGTGCAGCGCGAGATGGGTCTGAAGCGCCTCGGCCGCCTCTCGCTTCACCTCCGGCCGCGGGTCCGCCTGGGCCAGGTCGGCGCGGATCATCAGCATCGGCCGGGAGCGTTCGTTCTTCAACGGTTCCAGTGCCGCGAAGCCGGCTTCCGGCTTGCCTCGGGCCACCTCCAGCTCGGCATGCGCATAGACGAGCAGGCGCTTCGCGCCGGGGTCCGCGCCGAGCAGTCCGGCCAAGGCGTCGGCGGTCTTCAAGGTGGTTTCCGCGCGGGAGAAGTCGCGCAGCTTGATCGACGCGAGCGCGCTCGTGTAGCGTGCCGCCAGTTGGTCGATGTTCTTTTCTCCAGCTCTCGAGCCGGCGTCCAGGCCCTGGAGCACGCGCCACGGATCGGTCCGTTGGTCCATGAGCACCCGCGCACGCGCGGCCATCAGCGCGTGCTCCGGCGTGCCCACCAGCTTGGTCTGGACGGAGGTGCCCAACCGCGCGCGCGCTTCGCCGATCCGCTCGCTGGTGAGCGGGTGGCTGCGCAGGTAGGGGTAGGCGCCGGAATCCATCAGGTGATAGGCCTGTTCCATGCGCTCGAACATGCTGGCCATGCCCGCCGGCTGATAGCCGGCCTGCGTCATGACCTGGAAGCCGACGCGATCGGCCTCGCGTTCCATGTCGCGCGAGAAATTCAGTTGAGCCTGTACCGCCGCCGCCTGACTGGTGACGATCGCCGCCTGCGCACCGTCGATGCTGCGGCTCTTCGCGGCGGCGAGGATGCCCAGCAGCAGGCCGACGGTCGCCAACGCACTCGTCCGGGCGTCGCCGACGATGCTGCGCGCGATGTGGCGCTGCGTGACATGCGACAGCTCGTGGCCCATCACCGACGCCATCTCGTCGCGCGCGCCGGTCATCGCGATCAGGCCCAGATGGATGCCCACGTAGCCGCCCGGCAGCGCGAACGCGTTCACCGACCGGTCGCGGACCAGGAAGAGTTCCCAGGCGAAGCGGTCGCTGGTGTCGTCGCTGATGTTGCCGAGGCGCCGCGCGGCATCCACCAGCGGTTGCCAGGTGTTCTGCGCGTACTCGAGCAGGAGCGGATCGTCGAGGTAGTCCGGATCCGGGCGGATCTGCCGCATGACCTGGTCGCCGAGCTTCTTCTCGGCGCTGATGCTCACATCGGCGGATACCGAGTCGCCCAGGGCCGGCAGATTCACCTGCGCGAAAGCGCCCTGGCCAAGCAAGGTCGCGCTGAGCAGCGCCACCAGGCAGCGTCGCGTGAAGGGAATGGGGTTCGGTCGCTTCAAGGGATCTCCAGGGCCGGAACTATGATGACGCCTCTTCGGTTTCGCGATTGTTGCCGCGCTCATGAGCTCGCCACTGACCCATTTTGACGCCAACGGACAGGCCCACATGGTGGACGTCTCCGGCAAGGATGTCACGCACCGCGTGGCCCGAGCTGCAGGTCGCATCCGGATGAGGGCAGAGACCTTGGTGTTGATCCGCGATGGGAACGCCAAGAAGGGCGATGTGCTCGGTGTCGCGCGCATCGCCGCGATCCAGGCCGCGAAGCGGACCTCGGACTTGATTCCGCTCTGCCACCCGCTGCCGATCACGCGGGTTGCGGTCGAGTTTGAACTGGACGAGCCATCGAACGCGGTGATCTGCACGGCGCAGGTGGAGACGCTCGGACGCACCGGTGTGGAGATGGAGGCGCTGACGGCCGTGCAGGTCGGACTCCTCACCGTCTACGACATGTGCAAGGCGGCGGATCGCGGCATGGTGATGGAGCAGATCCGGGTGCTGGAGAAGCAGGGCGGGAAGTCGGGCGACTGGCACGCCGAGGTCTGAACGGCGCATTCGCCCGGGCGGCCTTCTCCGCCCGCGACGACCTCAGCGGAATTCGCGGAAGCTGTACTCCCGCTGCGGCGGCTCGCATTGGAACGGCTTCGCCGCAGCGTTCAGCGCTGCCACTTCGTCGCATTCGCTCAGCCATTCCTCGCTGGCCGCATTCCGGAACTCACGCAGCCGCTGCACCAGGTAGCGGGCCTTGTCGGTCTCGCCCACTGCGTTGAGCGACTTCGCCCAGGCCATCAGCAGGCGGGTGTCGATGAGGTGGTGGCCGGTCAGCCGCGAGGCTTCAAGCGCCACCGCGCCGGGGGGCTGGACCGTCGCTTCGGCGTAGTCGGCCTGAAGCGCGAATAGCGGGGAGCGCTGGCCCGCAGCGATGCGATCGTCGAGCGATACGGCACCCGCCGGAGGTGCGTAAATGTGGACGATGCGCAGGTAGTCCACGACGACCAGCGGCACCAGTGCGGCCGTCAAGAGGCCCAGCACCGCGAGCGCAGGACGGCGCTGGCCCGATCCGGTCTCCGTGCCCGACGCTTCCTCAACCATGCACAGGCCGTACGCCAGGCCCGCGGGCAACAGGAAATAGGCATACCAAAGCGGGTACTCGAACTGGCTATGCAGCCCGATCATCGCCACCAGCATTCCTGCACAGCGGGTGGCTGCACTCCCGTTGATCGACCGCTTCAAGCCGGTCCAAAGACCCCAGGCCAGCAGGCCCAGCGTGAGCAGACCCAGCGGCAGTCCCATCTCGACGAGGATCTGCAACTCCAGGTTGTGCGTGTGATCGAAGAAGGCCACCGGACGATCCGGGAAGGGCGTCATCGTCCAGGCGAAGTTGAAATCACCCCAACCGGAGCCGGTGAGCGGGTAACGCTGCAGCAGGCCGATGGCGTTCTTCACGATCGCGATGCGGGACGGGGAGCCGGCGCCTTCTTCGGATACGCGCGACTGCGCGCCGAAGGCGTGGTGGCTGACGGTGGTGTACCACTCGAGCAGGCCCCAGCCGATCACGAACATGATCAGCGTCGAGCCCAAGGCAATGCGCACGCGGCGCGAGAGTCTCCCGTCGATCGCCCCCCAGATCGCCAGCATGCCAATGCCGATCATCCCGGTGCGGGACGCGCTCAGCAGGACGCAGAACACGAACATGAACAAGAGCAGGTACATCGCGATGGTGCCGCGCAGCGAGTTGCCCAACCGCCGCGCGAGCCATCCACCTTGAGCGAGCCAGACCGACGCCACGCAGGCCCACATCAGCAGGCTGGCAAGGTGATTCGGCTGGCGCATATTGCCGACCGCACGACCAACGAGACCAGAGCGGGCGATGACGGTGCCATCGGCCAGTGACGGGAAGAACATCTGGACGATGCTGACCACCACACTCAGCAGACCCGCGCCTACAAGTGCGATGCAGAAGAGAGTGAGTACGCCGTCGCGCTGGCTGGGTGTCACAGCTCGACCCGTCTGCACTGCCAGCAGCGCGCCGAGCAGCATGGCGACGCTGGTCAGCGCCATCGACCACGGCAGGCCGTGCGTGAACGGCGCGGCGACAGCCACCGCCGTCATGAGGAGCAGCCCGAGGGAAACGCCGTCAACGCGCCAAGCCGCCAACAGCGACCGTCCCCAGGCCAAACCTGCGACGAGCAACCCGAGTCCGGCGAATGCCGCCAACTGGTTGTAGAGCGTCGCCGAAGGCGTCTGGTTGTAGGCGATCAGAGGCGCGAGCGTCGCACCGATCAGCAAGCCGAGCAGCGTCAGGACCTGGAGATGCGGCGCGGTGGAAGAAACGGGGAAATCGGCGGCGGGCGCTGTCGCGGCGAGCGTCATGAACGGTCCGGATCGTGGGGACAGGGCGGAACTCTAACGCCCGCCGAGTCCCACACCTGGCACGCGATGAAACAGAGGGCTCAGAAGCCATCGACTGGCGCAAAACCGACCGGATCGCCCGTGGACTTGTCGATCAGGACAGACCAGTCGTACTGACGCGCGATGAGCGGGATATAAAGCAGCTGCTCTGTCGGTTTGCCCGTCCTGGAGATTGCAGTGCGCAGGGCTTCTGCCTGTTCAGGATGACGTGCCAGAAGAGCGGCGAGCGGCTTGCCTACCTTCAAGGCCTGCGATCGACCCCGCTCATCCCATTCCTGCCAGAAGCTCGGACGCATGCCGAGATCAGCGCCGCCGAAGGCAGCGAAGACGGCGTCCATCTTCTCTTCAGTCTTGACCTCACGTGTGTTTACCAGCCGCGGCCCGCTGATGGACAGCACGCGCAATGATTCGGGCGCCTTCGAGAGCTCTTGCTCAACCACGCTGGCGGCAATGACCGCGCGAAAGCGATCGATTTCAAGCACTAGCGCCACGGGTCGTGCAATGAACATGGTGTGCGCGCCAAACACCAGCCCCGCGAGTTGCAAAACGACCACCACCGACATGTCCCGCCACAGCTCGCCTCGAGATTTGCGGGGATCGAAGACAACCAGCGTGATCAACGGACCCAGCACCACGTCGACACCCACAATCAACAGGAACAGGCCGACGCCCCCGGACACTTCGCTATAGGGCCATGGATACCAGAGCAGGAACACGGCCGCCGCAACGGCGGCGGCCACGATCAGGGTAAAGATGAAGTGGAGCGAAGACGCCCTCAGGCGTCCGCAGAGCGTGGGCGTCATTGATCGAGTGTCAGAGGGTTGGGACGGCTGAATTTTGACGCTCAGAAACGACAAATGGGGCCTAGGCCCCATTTGATGATCGATTCGAAAGAATCGATTACTTGCAGGAAGCAGCCAGGTACTTCTTGTCGATGTCCGGCGAGGTGCACTTCCAGTCGATCGATTCGTTAGTGCCAGCAATGGTGCCGGTCAGGACAATCTTCTTGTCGTCAATGTTGTCTTTGTCGATACCGGTGGCGACTGCCGTCACGGTGTGAGCGGTGTCGTCATAGGCAACGCTCTTCACGTACTGGCTCTTGATGTTGCCAGTCGGGATGTCCGCCGTCGTCGGCCAGCCGCTCTTGACTGTGTAGTACTCTTGAATCGCAGCCTTCGGCTGAGTCGCGGCGGCCATCACTTCAGAGACCTTGGTCTTGATGATGTAGTCACGATAAGCCGGCAGAGCCACGGCAGCCAGGATACCGATGATCGCCACAACGATCATCAGTTCGATCAGGGTGAAACCTTGTTGAACGCGCTTCATAAAAACTCCAGAGAGAGAAGTGGGGTAGAGACGAAGCTCTTCTACGCAGGGCTCGTGCCAGCCCCTTGGCTCATTGATTTGTGCATGACATCACGGCCTGGCGGCGCCTGGCCTAGCATCAAGTGACGTTTTTTGTCGGCCCACCTGCCCAGATTTGTCACCTTCGTCGTCCCTGACAAGGTTTGTCAGATCACGCTGACATGAAGATCCGGCGATCAAGAAGCGACGCAGCCCGCGACGGCGTCCCGGCGCGGGCTGCGAATGGCGATCGATCGCCAACAAGGTGTCAAGCCAGTGTGAACTCCTGGAAGTTCTCCAGTGCCGAGATCCGGTGTGTCATACGCAAACCCATGACCGCGTTCATCACTGCCGCGCGCTCTCCCGGCTTGATGTGGGTGATGTGAACATCGATCGCGCCGCCGAGCTTCGCGAGCTCCTCGCGGAGCGTCGTCGGGCACAAGTGCTTGCTGATGCCCGCCAGCCCGCATTCATCGTCGCCGAAGGCGCACTCGATGATCAGGTGTGCGACCTTGATTTCCGACAGGCGCGTCCAGAGCGCGGGATTCGGGCCGGTGTCGCCGGTGAAGACCCAGTGGCCATCCGCACCGCCATCGACTGCGAATCCGACGGCCGGAACGGTGTGTGCGGCGCTGAGGACCTCGATGTGACGATCAGCCCCCAGATCGAGGCGGTCGCCGACCGCGAATTCATGGAAGGTCAAGGCGGGCCGCTCTGCCGACGGCAAACGGGTGAAATCGGGCCAGATCACGCCGTTGAAGACGTGCGCGCGAAGCGCCTGCAGCGTTTCGGGCAGCGCGTGTACCTTCACCGGGGGACGGCCGGCCTGCGCGCGTCGACGCTGGACCGTATCCGCCAGCAGGCCGATCGCCAGCACATGGTCCAGGTGCGAATGCGTGACCAGGATATGGTCCACCTTGACCATCGCGTCCACGGTCAATTCGGCCACGCCACTGCCGGCGTCGATGAGCACATCGTCGTCGAGCAGAAAGGAAGTGGTCCTGTAGCCGGCCGCCAGGGCGCCGGCGCAACCGAGCACGCGAATCTTCATGCGGAAGACTGTAGAGGGACCCTCGCGCAGCGCTAAGCGCCGAATCCTCGATTCGAAGGTTTATTGCCGTCGCTTACGCGACCCCACCCCGATGCCGTGAAAACCTGCACGCGCGTAGGTGATCGCCTGACAGCGACGAATCATCTCGATACAGGATGGTGCGCCGAAACCACGCCAGTTGTTCAGCGAGCAGAAAGAAAAAAGGGCCTCAGAGGCCCCTTCGCATCAAGCGATGTTGGTCACGCCTGCACGAACTGCATCTGTGTTCCAGCCAGTTCGATCACATCCCCGTTCTTGAGTGGGACCGACTCGGCCGTCAACGGCGCGCCATTCACCACCGGCCGGGCGCCACCCTCGACGTGCGCGAACACATAACCGCTCGGTCTCTTCGTGATTGACGCCACCTGCACGCCCGGCTTGCCAACGGTCGTCACGACCTTGGTGAGCGAGACTTCGCGGCCCGCCGCAGGTCCGTTCAGCACCTTGATCGCCGCGGGCGCGGTCGACACGGGCGCCGGGCCGAGTCCGCCGAACGACGAAGGCAGACCGAAACCGCTGCTCGGCGCAGTGCCGGGGCGCAGGATCATCGTCTTCTCGTAGTCCGAGTTGTCCTCGATCAGGAACTTGATCTTGTACTTGCCGACCTCGATCACGTCGCTGTGCGAGAGCAACTGCTTCTTGATCGCCTTGCCGTTGATGTACGTGCCGTTCGTCGAGTTCAAGTCCTCGATGAAGACATCCGCCCCGACCATCTGGAGCACGGCGTGTTCGCCGCTGACCGCCAGGTTGTCGATCACGATGTCGTTGTACGGCCGCCGGCCGAGCGTGGTCTTGTCCTTGGTGATCTGAACTTCCTTGATCACCACACCGTCGAGCGACACCACCAGCTTGCCCATGCTTGACCTCGAGTCCTGTCTTTATTTGTAGAGGGCCGCCTCAGCGGCGCCCATTGTTGCGACTGAATGGCCACCACGCCCATGGCTTGGTGCGACTTTCCGCGCGAACCAGAACGATCGCAATATTATCCTTGCCGCCAAGGTCATTGGCCGTGTCCACCAGCGCCTGCGCTGCTTCGGGCAGATCGTTGTGGCTTTGAAGCACCTGCGCCACGCTGGCGTCATCGACCATGTCGGAGAGGCCATCGCTGCACAACAAGATCTGGTCGCCGGGCAACAGCTCGTGCTGATGGACCTCCAGCATCACCGTATCCTCGACGCCAACGGCCCGCGTCACCAGATTCTTGTTGCTGCTGAAGACGGCTTCTTCCGGTGTCAGTAGACCTGCATCGATCTGTTCCTGCAGCAACGAATGGTCACGCGTCAGCTGCACGAGCTGGCCTTCCCGATAGCGATAGGCCCGCGAATCGCCCACGTGTCCCAGCAACAGGCTCTGTTCCCGGAACACCGCCAGGACCAGCGTCGTCCCCATGCCCGCATAGCGTGGATTGGTGTTGGCGGCATTGAAGATCGCGCGGTTGGCGTTGTCCACGCAGATATCCATGGCGCGCCGCACATCAATGTCTGTCGCGTGCTGCCCGGCTTCGGCGAGCCATCGACCCAACTCCGACTTGATGAACGTCGTCAGCATCTGGCTGGCGACCTCCCCCGCGTTATACCCCCCCATGCCATCAGCGAGGACCGCGAGCCCGACGCCCGGTTCCAGGGCGACCGAGTCTTCATTGTTGTCGCGCACACGACCGGTATCGGTGGCGCTGAAGAACTCCAGGGTCATGTCTTGCTGGCGGGATCGGCTGGGGGAAAGGGATTGTGCACTGCGCCCTGGGACTGTAGCCGCAAAGTTTGCTCGAATGCCTGTCCCGCCGGTGGGGGGGGTGTGGCACCCGTGCTATTGGCGAGTTCCACTGGGATCTGGCCCAGCACCGCCTCCAGATCCTGGGCCAGCGTGTCGCCGCGTTGGTAGCGCAACTCGGGACGCTTTTCCAGCGCCAGCGCCACGACCATGGCCAGGGACTCCGGCAGCTCAGGACGAAGACGACGGATGTCCACCGCGGGTCGATTCATGATCTCGTGCATCAGCGTGGCCATCGACTCGGTCTGATGCGGCAGATGACCGGTCAACAGTTGGAACAGCATCGCTCCCAAGGAGTAGAGGTCGCTGCGACCATCCACCTGCAGACCGGCCAGTTGTTCCGGCGACATGTAGGACGGCGTGCCCAGGACCAATCCGGTCCGCGTGCGGCTGCCATCGGCGACGCGGGCGATGCCGAAATCCATGATTTTCACGCTGCCCGATTCCCGTTCCAGCATGACGTTGGCGGGTTTGATATCGCGGTGGACAACCCCATGGCCGTGGGCGTATTGAAGCGCCCGCGCCAAGCGCGCGGTGAGCAGCAGCACTTCGCGCAGGGGCAGCAACTGGCCGGGCCGTGTGTGGTGGCTGAGATCCTGCCCGACGACGTATTCCATCGCGATCCAGGTTTCACCGGCGCACTCGCCGGCGTCGAGCACGCGCAGGATGTCGGGATGATCCAGATGCCGCGCCGCACTCGCTTCGCGCATGAAGCGGTCGCGCACGTCGATCAGGTCCTCCGGCGCGAACTCGCGTTGCAGCGCCAGACGCTTGATGGCCACAGTGCGGCCGCTGCGGCGGTCCACGGCCCGATGAACGACAGCCATCGCTCCGCGGCCCACTTCCTCGCCGATCTCGTAATCGTCCAGCGCCACGCCCGCCGAGCGCGGCATCGGCTGTGTGGTCGGCAGGGTGTCCGACGCACCCCTGCCTCCATCGTCAGACGCACCCCGGCCCAGCAGTCGCTTCAGGAAGCCGGAGGCGCTCATGACATGGCGAGCCTCTCGTCAGGAGGCTTGCGCCGGCCGGCGTGCGGCTAGCAGCTTGCCGACGAGCAGGACGAACAACGCGCCACCGACGCCGAGGGCGTAATACACCTGCGGCAGCACCTCGGTCGTACCGGGCTTGCTGCCCGCCTGCATGGGCACCCAGGCGTTGAGGGCCGGATCGGTCACCAGCATCGTGCCGGCAATCCACCCCAGCAGCATCGCGCCCAGCGTGATCACGATCGGGAACTTGTCCATCAGCTTGATCACGAGTTGGCTACCCCAGACGATGATGGGGATCGACACCAACAGGCCGAAGATCACCAGCGGCATCTGGTGCTGGCCACCCGCGCCTTCTGCGGCGCCGGCGATCGCGATGACGTTGTCCAGGCTCATCACGAAGTCCGCAATGATGACGGTCTTCACCGCGCCCCAGAGCTTGTCGCTCGCTTCCATCTTCTCGTGGCCGTCCTCCGCCTCCGGGATCAGCAGCTTGATGCCGATCCACAGCAGCAGCACGCCACCGACCAGTTTCAGGAACGGCAGCTTGAGCAGCGTCAGTGCGAAGAAGATCAGGACGACGCGCAGCACGATGGCACCGGCAGTCCCCCAGAGGATGCCCTTGGTGCGCAGATTCGGTGGCAGCTTGCGGCAGGCAAGCGCGATGACGACGGCATTGTCGCCACCCAGCAGGATGTCGATCAGGATGATCTGGCCGACGGCGAGCCAGAACTCGGGGCTGGTAAGCATGTCCATGTAGGGAACCCGCGCCGGGCCTCGCGCAACGAGGACCCAGTCTAAAGCGTTGGAAGGGCAAACGAAGGAAGGGGCCCCGTGGGCCCCTTCCTTCGTTCGAGGGGTGCGGCTGGATTGTCCGCGCCCGCCCCCCGGAGCCGCAGTGCGTGAAATTACGCAGCAACGGCTTCTGGCGTCAGGTTTTTCCTGCTACTTACAGCAGGCCTTTCAGCAGCTTGGCCATCTCGGACGGATTGCGCGTCACGGTGAAGCCGCACTCTTCCATGACGGCGAGCTTGGCATCGGCCGTGTCGGCACCACCGGAAATCAGCGCGCCGGCGTGGCCCATGCGCTTCCCGGGAGGGGCGGTCACGCCTGCGATGAAGCCGACCACCGGCTTCTTCATGTTGGCCTTGCACCAACGGGCGGCTTCCGCCTCGTCCGGGCCGCCGATCTCGCCGATCATGATGACGGCATCCGTGTCCGGATCGTCATTGAAGGCCTGCATCACGTCGATGTGCTTCAGACCGTTGATCGGGTCACCACCGATGCCGACGGCCGAGGACTGGCCCAGGCCGATTTCGGTCAGTTGCGCCACGGCTTCATAGGTCAGCGTGCCGGAGCGCGAGACCACGCCGATGCGGCCCTTGCGGTGGATGTGACCGGGCATGATGCCGATCTTGATCTCGTCGGGCGTGATCAGGCCGGGGCAGTTCGGGCCCAGCAGCAGCGTCTTCTTGCCGCCAGCCAGTTCCTTGGCCTTCATCTTGTTGCGCACTTCCAGCATGTCACGGACGGGAATGCCTTCCGTGATGCAGATCGCCAGGTCCAGGTCCGCCTCGACGGCTTCCCAGATCGCGGCAGCAGCGCCTGCGGGCGGCACGTAGATCACCGACACGGTCGCGCCGGTCTGGGCGGCGGCTTCCTTCACGGTGCCGTAGATGGGGATGTCCGAGAACTTCTCGCCCGCCTTCTTCGGGTTTACGCCGGCAACGAACGCGTTCTTGCCGTTGGCGTAGGCCTGGCAGCCCAGGGTGTGGAACTGACCGGTCTTGCCCGTGATGCCCTGGGTGATGACCTTGGTGTCCTTGTTGATGTAGATGCTCATGTCGTATTCCTTGGCTGGGTCTTCGGCTTACTTGACGGCGGCGACGATCTTGGTCGCGGCTTCGGCCATGGTGTCGGCGGCGATGATGGGCAGGCCGGACTCGGCCAGCATCTTCTTGCCCAGCTCCTCGTTGGTGCCCTTCATGCGGACGACCAGCGGCACGCTCAGGTTGACGGCCTTGCAGGCCGTGATCACGCCTTCGGCGATGGTGTCGCACTTCATGATGCCGCCGAAGATGTTGACGAGGATGCCCTTCACCTCGGGGTTCTTCAGCATGATCTTGAAGGCCTCGGTGACCTTCTCGGCCGTGGCGCCGCCGCCGACGTCCAGGAAGTTGGCCGGCTCGCCGCCGAACAGCTTGATGGTGTCCATCGTGGCCATGGCCAGACCGGCGCCGTTCACCAGGCAGCCGATGTTGCCGTCCAGCGAGATGTAGGCCAGGTCGAACTTCGAGGCTTCGATCTCAGCCGCGTCTTCTTCGTCCAGGTCGCGGTACGCGACGATTTCCGGGTGGCGGAACAGGGCGTTGGCGTCGAAGTTGAACTTGGCGTCGAGGGCGACCAGGTTGCCCTTCGAATCGCAGTTCAGCGGGTTGATTTCAACCAGCGACGCGTCCGTGTCCATGTAGCACTTGTACAGCTTGGCGAACAGGTCGACGGCCTGGTCCACCGAAGCGCCGCTCAGGCCGATGGCCGCGGCGATCTTCTTCGACTGTTCGGTCGTGATGCCGGTCAGCGGATCGATGTACTCGGTGATGATCTTCTCGGGCGTCGAGTGGGCGACTTCCTCGATGTCCATGCCGCCTTCGCTCGACGCGATGAAGGCGATCTTCTGCGTGCCGCGGTCGGTCACCAGCGAGACGTACAGCTCGTTCTTGATGTCCGCGCCTTCTTCGATGTACAGGCGGCGGACCTTCTGGCCGACCGGGCCGGTCTGGTGCGTGACCAGCTGCATGCCCAGGATCTGCTCGGACAGCGCCTTCACGTCGTCCAGGCTCTTGCCCAGCTTGACGCCGCCGCCCTTGCCGCGACCGCCGGCGTGGATCTGCGCCTTGACCACCCAGACCGGGCCGCCCAGCTTCTGCGCGGCTTCGACCGCCTCTTGCACCGTGAACGCGGGAATACCGCGCGGCACCGGCACGCCGAACTGGCGCAGGATTTCCTTGCCCTGGTACTCGTGAATCTTCATAGGGAGGTCTCGCTTGATGGATGAATCAGGAAGAAGCAGCCAGTGCCGCGGACGCTCCGCGGTGCCGGCGTGGAGAGGAGGTTTGCAACGCCGGATTCAACCTGGCCTCCGCGACAGGAAGCCCGTCGTCGCGGCCATAGGACCGCACGTCGACGGAGCGACGAGGTTGCGGCGGATGGCGCTCGGGGGAGGCGGAGGAAGACATAAAACCGATGCAAACACGCGAAAACACGCCCGCGGACGAACGCCGGCGGGCTGTTTTGCGAAGCCGAAAATGTAGCATGCTGCGTTGCATCAAGCCCTTGGCGCGGTTGAGACGCGCACTGGCGTAGGCCTGTCAGGGCGTCGCAAGGTGCCCGTGACGCACGAAGTTTCGTGGAGTTTCAGGCTCTGTCGCTCTTTCAGGCGGCACGACCGACCGCCGGACCGGCGGACCACTCAGTCGTCGACATCGCTGCCCGCCGCAACGCGCCGGACCGCCCGGCGCGCGAGGTCTCCGCCGAATCCCCGTCCCATGAGAAAGCGCAGACGTTTGGCCAGTGCAGCGGCATCGACTGCCGGGCCTTCTCCGAACTTGCGTCGAAGCATTTCGCAGGCGCGATCCAGTTCACCGGCGGCGAGCACGGAACGCTGCTCGGCATCCAACGACAGCCCATGTTGAGCGAGCTCCTGCTCGATGCGCTTTTGACCGAAGCGCTGCGAGCGCACATGGATCCGGGACTCGACGAATCTCGACTCGTCGAGATACCCGTTGGCCTTGAGCCAGTCGAGCACCGCGTCAACTTCGCCGTTGGGGCTCTGCGAGTCGTCCTCCTCCGAGAAGTCATCGCTTGATCCCCCCGAAGCCTCGGCGGCTTCGGCCTGCCGATCGCGCGCGATGCGCAGCAGCTTGCGCCGCAACTCCATGGCGCTGTGCTCACGCTGTGCGAGCAACGCGATCGCGCGAGCCTTCAGCGACAGCGGCTGCGAGGCTCGTCCCCGCCGACCGTCGGACGGGGTCATGCGAAGGCCCCGCGTTTACTCGGCGGCACCGCCGGGCGTTGCGCCCAGCAGCGGAATGCCCAGGGATTCGCGGATCTTGTTCTCGATCTCGACCGCCAGGTCCGCGTTCTCGCGCAGGAACTCGCGTGCGTTGTCTTTGCCTTGGCCGATCTTCTCGCCGCTGTAGGCGTACCAGGAGCCGGCCTTCTCGACGATCTTGTTGGCCACGCCCATGTCGATGATCTCGCCCTCGCGGCTGATGCCTTCACCGTAGAGGATGTCGAACTCCGCCGTCTTGAACGGAGGCGCGACCTTGTTCTTGACGACCTTGACCTTGGTCTCGGAGCCGATGACTTCCTCACCCTTCTTGATCGAGCCGATGCGACGGATGTCCAGGCGCACCGAGGCGTAGAACTTCAGCGCATTGCCGCCGGTGGTCGTCTCCGGGCTGCCGAACATGACGCCGATCTTCATCCGGATCTGGTTGATGAAGACGACGGTGCAGTTGGTCTTCTTGATGGTGGCCGTCAGCTTGCGCAGCGCCTGGCTCATCAGACGGGCCTGCAGGCCGGGCAGCGAATCGCCCATCTCGCCTTCGAGTTCCGCCTTCGGCGTCAGCGCGGCGACCGAGTCGATGACGATCAGGTCGACGGACCCCGAGCGCACCAGCGAGTCCACGATCTCCAGCGCCTGTTCGCCGGTGTCGGGCTGGCTGATCAGCAGCTCTTGCAGGTTGACGCCGAGCTTCTGCGCGTACTGGACGTCCAGCGCGTGTTCAGCGTCGATGAAGGCGCACACGCCGTCCAACTTCTGCATCTGGGCGATGACCTGAAGGGTCAGCGTGGTCTTGCCCGAGGATTCCGGGCCGTAGATCTCGACCACGCGTCCGCGCGGCAGACCGCCGACGCCTAGCGCGATGTCCAGGCCCAGCGAGCCGGTGGAGACGACCTGGATGTCCTCGATCTTCTCGCCTTCGGCCAGCCGCATGATGGAGCCCTTGCCGAACTGCTTTTCGATCTGGGCGAGGGCGGCCTGCAGGGCCTTGGCTTTTTCGGTGTTGGCGTTCTTCACGGGGGCGTCCATGCAATCTTCTCCTGTTGGCTGCGGCGGATTATTGGCGCAATCTGTATATCTGTACAGTGCTTTGTCGAAGCCGCCGACCCGTTTCTCGGTGCCGGTGACGATCGATGAAGCTCATCTTATGCAGCAGGTCGCTCACTGGATGAGCCAGCACATGCAATTCCCACCGCGTTCCCTCCTGGGTGGGAGTGGTCCCCACGCGAAACTGTCGCCGACCTGACCCGGCACCCCCGAAGCACACGGGTCGGATGCCTCGGAAACGCCTAGGGAACACCAGCAGGCCGCTCCCTAGAATGTCTCCATAACCAGAGGGGACGACACATGCGCATCTTGATCGCCGAAGACGACCAGGTCCTGGCCGACGGCCTGCTGCGCTCGTTGCGGGCGTCGGGCTGCGCCGTCGATCAGGTCGGCAGCGGCAGCGAGGCGGATGCGGCGCTCGCCTCCCACGAATTCGACCTGCTGATCCTCGATCTGGGCTTGCCCAAGCTCCACGGCCTGGAGGTACTCAGACGGCTGCGCGCACGAGGGTCGTCCGTGCCCGTGCTGATCCTGACCGCGGCCGACAGCATCGAGGAACGCGTCAAAGGCCTCGACCTCGGTGCCGACGACTACATGGCCAAGCCGTTTTCGCTGCAGGAGCTCGAGGCGCGCGTGCGTGCGCTGACGCGCCGTGGGCTGGGCACCGCGTCGAGCGTGATCCGGCATGGCCCGTTGACCTTCGATGCGACGGGGCGTGTGGCCTACATCAACGAGCAGATGGTGGAACTCTCGGCGCGCGAGCTGTCGCTGCTGGAGGTCCTGCTGCAACGCGCCGGCCGCCTCGTCAGCAAGGACCAGTTGGTCGAACGCCTGTGCGAATGGGGCGAAGAGGTCAGCAACAACGCGATCGAGGTCTACATCCACCGGTTGCGCAAGAAGATCGAACAGGGCCCGATACGCATCGCCACCGTGCGCGGCCTGGGCTACTGCCTTGAGAAGATTCCTGGCTGAGCTGCCGCATGGCGGCTGATTCCTCCGGCCATCGCTCGCTGTTCGGCGAGATCCTCGACTGGATGCTCGCGCCGCTGCTGGTGATCTGGCCGATCAGCGTCGCGCTGACCTGGCTGGTGGCGCAGGGCATCGCCAACAAGCCCTACGACCGCGAGCTCGACGAGATGGCGCGCACGCTCGGCCTGCAGGTCGTGACCGAGCCGGCGCCCGGCGACGCGGCCGCGCGCCGCGGTCGGTCGCGCTATGCGCTCGCGCCGGAGGCGGCCGCCTTGCTTCGCGCGGACGAATCCGACACCGTCTACTACCAGGTGCTGGGCCTGCGCGGCGAATTGCTGAGCGGCGATGCGCTCCTGCCGGTGCCCGAGGTCGAGCCGCCCATCGTCCCCTGGGAGGTCAACCGCCGCTTCGACGAGATCAACAACGAGGCGGTGCGCGTGTCCTACCTGTGGGTGGTGCCGGAGGGGATGGCGGGCAGCGACAAGATGATGCTGGTGCAGGTCGCGGAGACGCTCGGCAAGCGGTCCCGGCTGACCAACGAGATCATCAAGGGCGTCATCCTGCCGCAGTTCGTGATCCTGCCGCTGGCGGTGCTGCTGGTGTGGCTCGCACTGGCACGCGGCATCGCGCCGCTGAACGACCTGCAGCGACGCATCCGCTCGCGCGACAGTTCCGACCTGAGCCCCATCGACGAACAACGCATCCCCGACGAAGTGGCGCCGCTGGTGCAGGCGATCAACGATCTGCTGGAACGACTCGACCAGTCGATCCGATCTCAGAAGCACTTCCTCGCCGACGCCGCGCACCAGCTCAAAACGCCTCTCGCGGGGCTGCGCACGCAGGCCGAGTTGGCGCAGCGCGAGATCGACGAGGGTCGAAGCTCGCCAGCGGAGCTGCGTCGCTCGCTGAAGCAGATCGCGGTGTCGAGCCAGCGCGCGGCGCACATGGTCAACCAGTTGCTGGCCATGGCCCGCGCCGAGGATCAGGAGCACGCAGCGCGTCGCAGCGAAGTCAACCTCGCCGTGCTGGCGATCGAGACCGTGCGCGACTTCGTTCCACGCGCGATGGAGAAGCGCCTGGACCTCGGCTACGAAGGACCGGAGGCGAGCCACGCCGGGTTGCGCATCAACGGGCATCCGCTGCTGATCCGCGAGCTGATCCGCAATCTCGTCGACAACGCGCTGCTCTACACGCCGAGCGACGGCACGGTCACCGTGCGCGTCGTCGAGGACCCGTTCGGCCAGGTCTGCGTCCTGCAGGTCGAAGACTCGGGGCCGGGCATCGCCGAGTCGGAGCGCGAGCAGATCTTCCAGCCGTTCTACCGGGCGCTGGGCACCAACGTCGATGGCTCGGGACTGGGGCTGGCGATCGTGCGCGAGATCGTCCAGCAGCACGAGGCCGAGATCACGGTCGACGACACGCGGGCCCGTCGGCAGGCCGAGCCTGACGGCGCGGGGCCGGGCGCGCGGTTCACGGTGCGCTTCGCCGCGCATCCGCTGCAGAACGTCAGTAGCTGAGCCTCGGCGCCACCGGGGACGCCGTCACTCAACGCTGCGTCCCGCCCCGGCTCTTGGCGATCGACATCAGCATCCCGAGCGACAGGCCCAGCGTCACCATCGCCGTCCCCCCGTATGAGATGAACGGCAGCGGCACCCCCACCACGGGCAGGATGCCGGTCACCATTCCCATGTTCACGAACACGTAGGTGAAGAAGCTCAGCGTGATCGCCCCCGCAAGCAGTCGCGAGAACAAGGTCGGCGCCTCGTGCGCGATCGCCAGTCCGCGCAGGATCAGCGCGGTGAAGCCGATCAGCAGCCCCGCCGCGCCGATGAGGCCGAACTCCTCGCCATAGGCCGCGAAGATGAAGTCCGTCGTCCGCTCCGGGATGAACTCCAGGTGCGTCTGCGTGCCCTTCATGAAGCCCTTGCCGGTCACGCCGCCCGAGCCGATCGCGATCTCGCCCTGGATGATGTGGAAGCCCTTGCCCAAGGGGTCCTTCGTCGGATCCAGCAAGGTGCAGACGCGGTCCTTCTGGTAGTCCTTCAGCACGACCCATTTCACGTCGGGCTGGCAGATCTGGTCCTCGCTGAGGACCAGCGCCGTGATGCCCGCGCCAGCCAGCACCAGCGCCGGGATGATCAGCTTCCACGACAGCCCGGCGAAGAAGATCACGTACAGGCCCGCGCCCAGCACCAGCAGCGAGGTGCCGAGGTCCGGCTGCTTCGCGATGAGCCCGACCGGCACGACGAGCAGGATGAATGCAGCGATGAAGTCCGGCAGCCGCAGCTGGCCTTCGCGCTTCTGGAACCACCAGGCAAGCATGAGCGGCACGGCGATCTTCAACAGCTCGGACGGCTGGATCTGCGTGCCGACATACAGCCAGCGCGTCGCGCCCTTCTTCGTGATGCCGAACAGCGCCACAGCCACCAGCAGCGTCACGCCAACGGCGTAGAGCGGCAACGCCAGTTGCATCAGCCGCTGCGGCGGCACCTGCGCGGTCACGAACAGCACACCCATCGCCAGGACCATGTTGCGCGCGTGATCGACGAAGCGGGTGCCGTGGTCATAGCCCGCCGAGTACATGCACATCAGACCCAGCCCCATGAGCCAGGCCATCGCGAGCAGCAGCGGGATGTCGAAGCCCTGGAACAGCGGCTTCACCCGCTGCAGCAGGCTGGGTTTGCTGAAGACGGCGCTCATCGTGAGGCTCCCGGGGTGGGGCGCGACGCGGCGGACCGCGCGGGAGGCGCAGTCGCCGCCGAGGGCTTGTTCGAAGGGATAGCCGGCGTCGTCGGGCTTGAGGCGGGCGAGGAAGCCCCCGAGGCCGCCGCCTCCGGCGCGCTGGCCGCGGCATTCGGAAGCGCGATGTCCGCGACGCGCCTCGGCGTGCCGATCGGCGCGCCGACCTGGCCGACCCGCACCTTGGCGATGTCCTCTTCGCTCGGGTAGGTGCCGGTGAGCACGTAGTCGTACACGCGGCGCGCGATCGGCGCCGCCGATTCGGAGCCGAAGCCCGCGTTCTCCACGATCAGCGCCACGGCGATCGTCGGCGCCTGGTACGGCGCGAACGAGATGTACAGCGAGTGATCGCGCTTGCGCTCGTCCGCCTTGATGCTGCTGTAGGTCTGGCCGGCGCGCAGACCCACCGCCTGGGCCGTGCCAGTCTTGCCGGCGCTCGGGTACTGGGCGCCCGCGAACACCCCGCGCGACGTCCCCTCCAGGGTCACGTCATGCATCGCGTTGCGGATCACGTCCACGTCCGCCTTGCGCAGCGCCAGCGGCGCCAGCGCATCGCTCGCGACGCGTCGCTGCACGTGCTTGACGACGTCCTCGATCTCCCGCACCAGCCGCGGCCGGTAGCGCTCGCCGCCGCTGGACAGCGTCGACATCGCCGTCGCGAGCTGCAGCATGGTGAAGTTGTTCTGGCCCTGGCCGATGCCCAGCGAGATCGTCTCGCCCGCGTACCACTTCTGCTGATCGGGACGCTTGAACGCCCGACGCTTCCACTCGGTGCTGGGCAGCAGGCCGGTGACCTCGCCTTGCAGGTCGATCTCGGTCTTGCGGCCGAAACCGAAGGGCTCCAGCTGGTCGTGGATCATGTCCACGCCCATCTCGTTGGCCAGCGAATAGAAGTAGACGTTCGACGACGTGACGATCGCCAGTCGCATGTCCTTCGGGCCTGCACGGTCGCCGGTCGCGCTGCCGAACACGCGCCCGCCGAAGCTGAAGTTCAGGTTGTCCTGGATCACCACGTTGGCGGCGCGCTTGCCGGTGTTCAACGCGGCCATGGCCATGTAAGGCTTGAAGGTCGAGCCCGGCGGATAGGTCCCGCGCAACGCGCGGTTCAGCAACGGCTTGTCGAGGTCCTCGTTGAGATCGCGCCAGCTGTCCGCGTCGATGCCGTCGACGAACAGGTTGGGATCGAAGCTCGGCTTGGAGACGAAGGCCAGTACCTCACCGTTGCGCGGATCCATCGCGACGAGCGCGCCGCGTCGGTCGCCGTAGAGCCGCTCCACCAGCGCCTGCAGCTTGATGTCGATCGACAGGTGCAGCGTGTTGCCCGGCGTCGGCGGACGGTTGCGCAGCCGACGGACGGCACGGCCGCCCGCGCTGGTCTCCATCTCCTCGAATCCGGTCTGGCCGTGGAGCTCGCGCTCGTAGGCCTGCTCCAGCCCGAGCTTGCCGATGTACTCGGTGCCGCGGTAATTGGCGACGTCCTCTTCGGACCAGTCGTCCATCGACTTCTTCTCGGCCTGGTTGATGCGTCCGATGTAGCCCAGCAGATGCGCGCCGACGTCGCCCAGTGGATAGCTCCGGAACAGCCGCGCCTTGATGTCCACGCCGGGGAAGCGGAAGCGCTGCGCGGCGAAGCGCGCGACCTCGGTGTCGGTCAGCTTCGTGCGGATCGGCAGCGATTCGAAGTTCTTGCTTTCCTCCATCAGCCGCTTGAACCGGCGACGGTCGCGCTGCTGGATCTCGATGACCGCGGACAACGCGTCGATCGTCCGCTCGAGGTCCGGCACCTTGGACGGCGTGATCTCCAGCGTGTAGGCCGAGTAGTTGCTCGCGAGCACCACACCGTTGCGGTCGACGATCAGACCGCGGTTCGGCACGATGGGGACGACGGAGACGCGGTTGGTTTCGGCACGCTCCAGCAGCGTGTCGTGCTGCGTGATCTGCAGGTAGACGAGGCGCGCGACGAGCAGGCCGAAGCAGAACAGCACGAACGCGGCGGCGGCGAACAGCCGCAGCCGGAAACGGCTCAGCTCCGCCTGGAGGTTCTTGATGACCGTCATCGCGGGCCCGATCACGGCACGCTCAGAGCGGCCGGTGCGCGTCGGGGTCCGGCGCGCGACGCTGGGGCGCGAGCAGGAGCGCCGCGGCGATCGGCCACAGCGCCGCCTGCAGCAGCGGCGCCAGCACGAGGCTCCAGCCCGGCCACATGCCGCCGACGATCAGCCGGACGATCACGGCGATCGCGGTCGCGAGCACGAACAGCGGCAGCACGTGCAGCGCCTGGGCGCCCAGCGTGAACCACAGCAGCCGGCGGTGCAGCGCCACCGCGCCGAAGGCGAGCAGGCTGTAGGCCAGCGCATGCTGGCCCAGCAGCGCGCCGTGGTGCACATCGATCATCAGGCCGAAGACGAAGGCCCAGCCGACGCCGACGCGCCGCGGCTGATGGACGTTCCAGAACACCAGCACCAGCGCCAGCACGTCCGGCATCCAGGGCTGACGTCCGACGGGCACCATGTCGATCAGCAGCCCGACGATGAGACTGAATGCGATGAACAGGGGGTTGGCGGGCAGCAGCAGCTGGCTCGCACCACGCGGCATGATCATCGGGTGCCTCCCTTCGATGCGGACGCGGCCGACGCCCGACTGCGCGGCGGTCGGCTGGCGGCTTCAGCCGCAGCGGCATTCGCGGCGCTGGCGGCTTCCTGCGCGGCTTCGGTGCGTGCGGACTCCTGTCCTTCCAGCGGCTCCAGCACCAGAACGTGACGCGCGCTGTCGGGCTGAGCGATAGGCGCCAGGCCGACGCGCGCAAAGCTGGTGTCGCCGCGGCGTTCGACCTCGGCGACCTTCGCCACGGGCAGGCCCGGCGGATACAGGCCGTCCAGGCCCGAGGTCGAGAGCGCGTCGCCGGCCTTGATGTCGGCGTTCGCGGCGATGAAGCGCAGCTCCATCACGCCGCGCTCGCCGCCGTAGGCGACGCCGCGCTGCTGGGTGCGGGTGTTGAGCACGGGGATGGTGGCGTCGCGGTCGGTCAGCAGGGTCACTTCAGCGGACAGCGGATAGACCCGCGTCACCTGCCCGAGCACGCCGGCATCGTTGACCACCGGCGCGCCCAGCCGCACGCCGCCGTGGCCGCCGCGATCGATGATGATCCGGCGCGAGAAAGGATCCGGTGCCTCGTAGAGCACCTCGGCGGCAAGCCCCTTCACCGGCAGCGCCTCGCGCAGCTCGAGCAGCGCGCGCAGGCGCGTGTTCTCGGCCTGCAGCTGCGCGGCACGGCTCAGGATCACCGCCTGCGAGGCGAGCTGCTGCCGGGCCTGGTTCTCGGCCTCGGTGGCTTTCTCCATGCCGCGGGCGTAGTCGCCGGCCTGTTCCCAGGCATCGACGGGCGCCAGCAGCGCGCGCTGCAGCGGATGCAGCGCGAGCGCCAGCCCCGCGCGGGCGGGCGCCGTGACCTGGAAGCGGGAGTCCGCCACCATGAGAAAGACCGCCAGTGCCGCGCAGAAGGCCAGCTTCGTCAACGCGGACGGGCCTTCGCGGAACAGCGGCGGTGGATTGCGGTCGAGGGTGCCGAGAGGCATGGAGATCTCAGCGAAGGAGATTCAACGCAAAGCGGCCGACTGAGGCCGCATCCACTTATTCGTTCGTGAAGATCGAACCCAGGCGTTCCATGCGCTCCAGGGCCATGCCGCAACCGCGGACCACGCAGGTCAGCGGATCTTCCGCGACCAGCACCGGCAGGCCGGTTTCCTCGGCCAGCAGACGGTCCAGGTCGCGCAGCAGCGCGCCGCCGCCGGTCAGCATCATGCCGCGCTCGGCGATGTCGGCGCCCAGCTCCGGCGGGGTCTGCTCCAGCGCGTTCTTCACGGCCGAGACGATCTGGTTCAGCGGGTCGGTCAGCGCTTCCAGGATCTCGTTGGACGAGATCGTGAAGCTGCGCGGCACGCCTTCGCTGAGGTTGCGGCCCTTGACTTCCATCTCCTTGACTTCGGAGCCGGGGAAGGCCGAGCCGATGTTCTTCTTGATGGACTCCGCCGTCGGCTCGCCGATCAGCATGCCGTAGTTGCGGCGGATGTAGTTGATGATGGCCTCGTCGAACTTGTCGCCGCCGACGCGGACCGAGCCCTTGTAGACCATGCCGCCCAGCGAGATCACGCCGACCTCGGTCGTGCCGCCGCCGATGTCGATGACCATCGAGCCCGAGGCTTCCGACACCGGCAGGCCCGCGCCGATCGCGGCGGCCATCGGTTCCTCGATCAGGTAGACCTCCGAGGCGCCCGCGCCCAGCGCGGCGTCCCGGATGGCGCGCTTCTCGACCTGCGTGGAGCCGCAGGGGACGCAGATGATGATGCGGGGCGACGGACGCAGCAGCTTGGTGTCGTGCACCATCTTGATGAACTGCTTGATCATCTGCTCCGTCACCACGAAGTCGGCGATCACGCCGTCCTTCATCGGGCGGATCGCCTCGATGTTGCCGGGCACCTTGCCCAGCATGGCCTTGGCTTCGTGGCCGACGGCCTGGATCGTCTTCTTGCCGTTGGGACCGCCTTCATGGCGGATGGCGACGACGGACGGTTCGTCCAGCACCACGCCTTTTCCGCGGACGTAGATCAGCGTGTTGGCGGTGCCCAGGTCGATGGCGAGGTCGGTGGAGAAATAGCGGCGCAGGGAGGCGAACATGGGTGTAGGCAAGACCTGGACAAGACGCTTCGGCACCTGGAGCCGCCCGTCATCGTCGAACTACACGCAATCGGCGGCATTCGACGGCATCAAGCGGCGTTCGTCTGCGTTCTGTCCGGGCGGCTGCGATTCGGGGCGGTTCGGGTCGGTATACCGCGCGGACCGGCGGCGTCCGCGCGAGCGAGATTCCTTGCCATAAGGAACGAGGCTGCGCTGGCAGCCTCGGCTCATGGAGATAAGCGGGGATAATAACTGATCACCCCCTGGTTTGGCCCGTCTGCAAGCCATCCGTAAGCGTTTCAATACCCATGGCACTCACCCACGACGATGTCAGCCGGATCGCCAAACTGGCCCGGCTTGAACTTTCCGGCGACGAGCAGGCCGCGCTGCTGCCGCAGCTCAATGGCTTCTTCTCGATCGTCGAGCAGATGAGCGCGGTCGACACCAGCGGCGTCGACCCCCTCTACACGCCGCTGTCGGCGGTGCAGGAGGTCGCCCTGCGCCTGCGCGAGGACCGCATCACCGAAGCCGACCAGCGCGAGCTCAACCAGCGCAGCGCCCCCGCCGTCGAGGACGGCCTGTTCCTGGTCCCGAAAGTCATCGAATGACCCCGCCCCTCCACCACCTCGGCGTGGCCGAGCTCGGCCGCGCCTTGCGCGCCAAGACGGTCTCCAGCACCGAACTGACGCAACATCTGCTTGCGCGTGTTGCCGCGGCGAAGGACCTCGGCGCCTTCCTGCACATCGACGAGGCCTACGCGCTGGCCCGGGCCCGGGACGCGGATGCGCGACTGGCGCAAGGCGAGGCCGGCGCGCTGATCGGTGTGCCGCTCGCACACAAGGACATCTTCGTCACCCGCGACATGCCGACCACCGCCGGCTCGAAGATGCTCGAGGGCTACCTGAGCCCCTTCGACGCGACCGTCGTCGACCGCCTGAACGCCGCCGGCACCGTCTCGCTCGGCAAGCTGAACTGCGACGAGTTCGCGATGGGCTCCGCCAATGAGAACAGCGCCTACTTCAAGGCGCTGAACCCCTGGGACCGCACGCGCGTGCCGGGCGGCTCGTCGGGCGGTTCGGCGGTCGCCGTGGCCGCGGGCCTCGTCCCCGCGACGACCGGCACCGACACCGGCGGCTCGATCCGTCAGCCGGCCAGCTTCTCCGGCATCACCGGCATCAAGCCGACCTACGGCGTGTGCTCGCGCTACGGGATGATCGCGTTCGCGTCGAGCCTGGACCAGGCCGGCGTCTTCGCCCGCTCGGCCGAGGACTGCGCGCTGCTGCTGTCGACGATGAGCGGCTTCGACGAACGCGACGCCACCAGCGTCCAGCAGCCGCCGCAGGACTTCAGCGCGCAGATGCTGACCGCCCGTGACGGCGCGACCGCCGCACAGCCGCTGAAGGGACTGCGCATCGGCCTGCCCAAGGAGTTCTTCCCGGCCGCGCTGTCCGCCGACGTCGACGGCGCCGTGCGCGCGGGTCTGGCGGAGCTGGAGAAGCTCGGCGCGACCCTCGTGGACGTGTCGCTGCCGCGCACCGAGCTGGCGATCCCGGTCTACTACATCATCGCCCCGGCCGAGGCGAGCTCGAACCTGTCGCGCTTCGACGGCGTGAAGTTCGGGCACCGCGCCAAGGACTACGGCAACCTGAACGACATGTACGAGAAGACCCGCGCCGAGGGTTTCGGCGCCGAGGTCAAACGCCGGATCATGATCGGCAGCTACGTGCTCTCGCACGGCTACTACGACGCCTACTACCTGCAGGCGCAGAAGCTGCGCCGCATGATCGCGGACGACTTCCAGCAGGCCTTCCAGCACTGCGACCTGATCGCCGGCCCGGTGGCGCCGACGGTCGCGTGGAAGCAGGGCGAGGGCGCGGACGATCCGGTGAAAGCCTACCTCGCCGACATCTTCACGCTGCCCGGCTCGCTGGCCGGCCTGCCCGGCATGAGCGTGCCGGTGGGCACCGGCGAAGGCGGCATGCCCGTGGGCCTGCAGCTGCTGGGCAATTACTTCAGGGAAGGCACGCTGCTGCACGCCGCGCACGCGCTGCAGCAGGCCACCGACTGGCACCGCCAGCATCCGGCGGGGGTGTGAACGTCATGAGCAAGAACAGTCAACTGGTGCGGGGCTACGAGGTCGTCATCGGCCTGGAGAACCACGTCCAACTCTCGACCGCCTCGAAGATCTTCAGCGGGTCGTCGACCGCCTTCGGCGCGGCGCCCAACACGCAGGCCAGCGCGGTGGACCTGGCGCTGCCCGGCACGCTGCCGGTGCTGAACCGCGGTGCCGTCGAGCGCGCCATCCGCTTCGGCCTGTCCGTCGGCGCGAAGGTGGCGCCGCTGTCGATCTTCGCGCGCAAGAACTACTTCTATCCGGACCTGCCCAAGGGCTACCAGATCAGCCAGTACGAGATCCCCGTCGTGCAGGGCGGCCACATCGAGTTCTTCGTCGGCGACGAGAAGAAGGTCGTTCGGCTCACCCGCGCCCACCTTGAGGAGGACGCCGGCAAGAGCCTGCATGAGGATTACCACGGCCAGTCCGGCATCGACCTGAACCGCGCCGGCACGCCGCTGCTGGAGATCGTCTCGGAGCCCGAGATGCGCTCCGGCGCCGAGGCCGTCGAGTACGCCAAGACGCTGCACGCGCTGGTGATGTGGCTGGGCATCTGCGACGGCAACATGCAGGAGGGCTCGTTCCGCTGCGACGTGAACGTGTCCGTGCGAAAGCCCAACGATCCCGAATTCGGCACGCGCCGCGAGATCAAGAACCTCAACAGCTTCCGCTACCTGGTGGACGCGGTGAACTACGAGGTCAACTGGCAGATCGACCAGATCGAGGACGGTCTGAAGATCCAGCAGGCGACGGTGCTCTACAACCCGGACACGGGCGAGACCCGCGCGATGCGCACGAAGGAAGACGCGGCCGATTACCGCTATTTCCCGGATCCGGATCTGCCGCCGCTGATGATCTCCGCGGAGTGGGTCGACCGCGTGCGCGGCGAGATGCCCGAGCTGCCGACCGTGATGGCCGCGCGCTTCCAGCAGGCCGACGGGCTGCCCGCCTACGACGCGACGATGATGACGCAGAGCCTGGCGACGGCGCGCTTCTACGAAGCCGCGCGGGACCTGTGCGGTGCGCCCAAGCTGGTCGCGAACTGGGTGATGGGCGAGGTCTCGCGCCGGCTCAACAGCGAGGAACGCGGCATAGCCAGCGCGCCGGTGACGCCCGCGCAACTGGGCGCGCTGATCAAGCGCATCCAGGACGGCACAATCAACAACAACGCCGCCAAGCAGGTGTTCGAGGTGCTGTGGACGGGCGAGGGCGCCGATGTCGACGCGATCATCGACGCCAAGGACCTGAAGCAGTCCAACGACACCGGTGAGATCGAGCGCATCCTCGACGAGGTGCTCGCAGCCAACGCCAAGTCGGTCGAGGAGTTCCGCGCCGGCAAGGAGAAGGCGTTCAACGCGCTGGTCGGCCAGGCGATGAAGGCGGCCAAGGGCAAGGCCAATCCGACCACCGTCAACGAGTTGCTGAAGAAGAAGCTCGGCGCCTGACCGGGCGAGGGGGCGGAGGCCGGACCGGCCTCCGCGGTGCGCGTCAGCGCCCGCTGGCTGGCGAGGCTTGCACCGGCGGCTTCGCCGGCGCGGGCTGTGACGCGGAGGGCGTCGCCGCCTTTTCCAGCGAGCCCGGGGCAGCGCCGGCCCACAGCCGCTTCAACCGTCCCAGCTCTTCGTCGTAGAGCTTGTTGACACGCACGATCTCGGCCTTCTGGTTGTCGATCGACTCGCGCTGCGCGGCGGCGGAGGCGTCGTTCATGTCGAGCTGGTGCTGCAGCTTCATCGGCATCCGCTTGCCCTTGTAGAACTCGGCGTCATCGAGCATCGGCTTGCGCTCGTTCGCCAGCACCTGCAGGCGCTTCTCGGACTGCTGCATCGCTTCGCGGATATCGTCGAGCGCCGCCTCGCGCGCGCGCTGATGGGCGGCCTGATCGGCATAACGCTGCAGCAGGTTGCGGTCGCGTCGGATCGCATCCTGCTGGGCGGCGCGCTGGACTTCCTCCATGCGCTTGCGCTGTTCGGCGACCGCCTGCTCCTCGGGCGACATCGCCGGGGGCTGCATCCTGCGGACCGAGCCGTCGGAGTTCAGCACGCGCTGTTCACGTGACTGGCATTCCGCGATCGGGCGATCCGACGTCAACCGGCGACCGTCAGGCGTCGTGCAGGTGTAGATGTTGGGCGGGGGCGGCGCCTTCGTCTGCGCCCAGGCAGCGCCCCCCAGCCCGCCGGTCAGCAACAGCAGACCGGACAGCGTCGACCCCGCGATCGGTCGGGACAGCAGACGGCGTGAGAGGGAAGCGCTCATCAGACTCCGTAGCGATCTCTGTAGGCATGGACCGCCGTCGCATGGGCGGACACGGCGGTGCTGCTGGTGGTCTGCAGATACCGGAGCAGATCGGACAACCCCGCGATGGCAACGACCGGCAGCTTCAACTGGTCACGCACGTACTGTACCGCCGACCAGGGAAGATCCTGGCCGTTCTCGGCCGCCTTCTCCTGGCGATCCAGCGCGATGGTGACGCCGCAGGGCGTGGCGCCTGCGGCCTGGATCATCGCAATCGATTCGCGCACCGAGGTACCGGCCGAGATGACGTCGTCGATGATCAGCACGCGACCCTGCACCTTGGCGCCGACCAGCGTGCCGCCCTCGCCATGGTCCTTCGCCTCCTTGCGGTTGTAGGCGAACGGCTTGTTGTGGCCCAGCCGCGCCAGCTCGATCGCGACCGCCGCCGCCAGGGTGATGCCCTTGTAGGCGGGGCCGAAGATCATGTCGAACTCGACGCCCGAAGCCAGCAACCGCTGCGCGTAGAACTGCGCCAGCCGACCGATCTTGAGGCCGTCGTCGAACAGGCCGGCGTTGAAGAAATACGGGCTGAGACGCCCCGCCTTGGTCTTGAACTCACCGAAGCGCAGCACGCCGGTGTCGACGGCGAAGGCGACGAATTCCTGGGCCAGGGCGTCGTGGGAATCCTGGCTTGAAACCTTGCTGGAGGCGGCGGTGGTCATGGCGGCGCGACGTCGGAACGTGACAGTGAAACTGGGCCGGAATTGTAGGGCGCGGGGTGACGCGGCAAGCGGCGATCCGTCTGCGGAGTGTCGCCGCAATCCGGTATGGTCCGCCCTCGGCAACACCCCTGGACACACCTTCGCGACACCCGTCATCAAGAGAGAGGAATCGACATGCTGGTGCCCACCTTCTGGGCCGAGGGCCGTGCGCGGCATCGGGCTGGCGACAGGCAGCGGACGATCCGGCGTTTCGGCTGGTCCGACCTGAGCCAGGACGATGCACAACGCCACGCCGACGAACGTGCCGCCGAGGCGATGGCCCGCGCACAGGCCGGCGAGCAGGTCGAGCCGCGCGACCGCAAGACGCCGTATGGCGAAGCGGGCCTGCCGATCCGCGAGGAGATCCTCGCCCGCCACGGCGACAGCGTCATCACGCGCAACGCCTACGGCGCGCATTGCCTGAACACGCCCTCGACGCTGTTCATCGATGTCGACGTGCCGGACTCGGCGCTGCCGCCCAAGGTGTCGGGCGGCATCTTCCTGGCGGTGGTGGTCGGCCTGCAACTGGCTGTCTGGGGCCGCGGCGTCGGATGGCACATGGGCGCGCTGCTGGTGTCGCTGGTCCTGGCGGCATTCGTCCGGTCCTCGATCGACCGGTTGAACCGGCGCTACGACCGTACGCCGGCGCTGCTGACACGGCAGCGCGTCGACGCCTTCATCGCCGCGCACGCCGACTGGCGCATCCGGCTGTACGAGACGCCTGCGGGGTTCCGGCTGCTGATCACGCACCAGCCCTTCGATCCGGCGGATCCGCTGGCCCAGGCGGCCATGACCGCGGCGGGCGCGGACCCGCTGTACCAGCGCATGTCGCTTGCTCAGCGATGCTTCCGCGCGCGCCTGACCGGCAAGCCCTGGCGCATGGGCATCGACCGTCACATGACGCCCCGCCCGGGCACCTGGCCGATCAATCCGGCCCGACTGGCGGACCGCCGCGCGTGGTCCGACGCGTATGACCTCCGCTCGCGGGACTTCGCCGCCTGTCGCTTCATCACGGAGTCCGGCTCGGCGGCGGAACACCCCGAGGTCACGCCGGTGCGGGCGCTGCACGACGAGCTGAGCCGCGCGTTGAGCGCCTTGCCCGTCGCCTGAACCACGGCAGGCCGGAGTCACCCACCGGGCCTGCGCCGCGACCATGAAAAAGGCCCGCTCGAAAGCGGGCCTCGTCGGTCCTCAGGATCCGTCCGCGATCAGAAGATCGCCTTGAACTGGACGCCGTAGGTGCGCGGGTCGTTGATGAAGCCGGTGTTGTTGTTGAAGTCGATCGCGCCGGTCACACGGATCTGGTTCGTGATGTTGCGGGCGAAGCCGGCGACTTCATACTTGCCGTTGCTCCAGATGTAGCCCACGCGCAGACCGCCTTCGGTCAGCGACTTGCCGGTGAACTCCTTGGCCTCGTACAGGAAGAAGTTGACCTTCGAGCGGTAGGCCCAGTCGGTGTAGATGTAGAACTCGTTGCCGGCCGCGGTCGGGATCGAATAACGCGCGGTCAGGTTGGCGACCCACTTGGGCGCGTTCGGCAGCGGATTGCCGTCGATGCTGTAGTTGGTCGTCGAGCCCGCCACCAGCGGATCCGTCATCGTGCAACCGCCGCCGCAAGCCGGCAGCGACAGGGTGTTGTCACGGATCTTGGTGTTGTTCAGGCTGCCGCCCAGGGTGATCAGCAGCTGATCGACCGGCAGGACTTCCAGGTTCAGCTCGACGCCGTTGCCTTCCGCCTTCTTGGCGTTCAGCAGACGGTTGGCGTTGTTCTGGCCGCCGACGGCGGTCAGCTGCAGGTCCTTCACGGTGTAGGTGAAGGCGCTGGCCGACAGGCGCGCGCGACGATCCCAGAAGTCCGACTTCACGCCCACTTCATAGGACGTGACGTTCTCCGGCGCGGCCTGCGACTGGCCGGCGAAGCGCGATGCCCCCTGCACCGACGAGGCACGGAAGCCGGTGGCCACGCGCGCATACAGGTTGGTGTCCTTGGTGACCTTGTAGGTGCCGGACACGTCCCAGTTCCACTTCGAGTCGCCGGTGTTGGCGGTGACACCAGTGGAGGTGTTCAGGTCGGTGTAGTCGCTGGAGACCTTCACGTCCTTCTTGTCGTGCGTGAAGCGCAGGCCGCCACGCAGCTGGAAGTCCTGCGTGACCGCGTAGTTCACCGAGCCGAAGGCCGCCCACGCGGTGTTCTTCTGATAGGTGTCCACATAGCCGGCAGCGGCGCCGGTCGCCGTCGTGTAGTCGGTGCTGCGCGCGGTGTAGCGCTCGTCGAAGAAGTACAGGCCGCCTTGCCAGCGCAGCGGGCCGGCGCCGGCGGATTCCACGCGGAACTCCTGCGTGATCTGGCGATGGCCGTCCATCGAGCTCGACGATTCAGCCGGGAAGGTCGCCTGGCCTTCCTGCGTGTAGGGCTTGGGACCGAAGTACTGGAAGCCGCCGTCCACGTCGCCGCGGCTGAAGGGGCGCACCGACTCGTAGCCGGTGATCGAGTACAGGTTGATCGCGCCCAGGCCCCAGCGCAGACGCGCGCTGCCGCCGGTGGCGTGCAGGGTCTGCTCGTTGACGCCGTCGGTGTAGGCCTTCTCGGGATCGAAGCCGTCGACCAGGTCGTTGGTGCCGGTCTTGATGATCGACGAGCGGAACACGCGCGCGCTGCCCTTCAGATCGCGGCCGTGGAAGTTGAACAGCGCGCTGAAATCCTTGTGCGGCTGGTACAGCGCCTGCAGGCGCAGAGCGCGGTCGTCGTAGCCCTCGAGCTCGCCGGTCTTGCCGGTGGGCACCTGGTTCTTGACCCAGTCGTCGCGATGCTGGATCTGCGCGGAGATGCGGGCCGCCCAGTCGCCGGTCAGCGGCACGTTGGCGGCGCCTTCCAGGTTCATCGTGCCGTAGGTGCCGTAGGAGACGTTCAGGTAGCCTTCCTGGCGCTGCGAGGGCTTCACCGAATCGAACTTCACGACGCCGGCCGGCGTGTTGCGGCCGTAGAGCGTGCCCTGCGGGCCCGCCACCACTTCGACGGCGGCCAGGTCGAAGGCCGGGAAGCCCTTCAGGATCGGGTTCTCCTGGACCACGTCGTCATACACCAGCGAGACCGGCTGCGAGGCGTTCAGGCGGAAGTCGGTGTTGCCGTAGCCGCGGATGTAGAAACGCGGGAAGGCGCGACCGAAGGACGATTCGATGTTCAGGCTGGGCACGCGGCCCGACAGGAAGCGCACGTCCTGGCCGGCGGAGTTCAGCACGTCCAGCTTCTCGCCGGAGATCTTGGTGACCGCGTTCGGCACTTCCTTGATGTTCTCGACCCGGCGCTCGGCGGTGATGGTCACCGTCTCCAGCTGGCCCTTTTCCTTGGTGGCGGCATCGGTCTGGGCGTCCTGCGCCAGCGCGGGCCAGGCGAGCAAGGCCAGCGACACGGCCGCGGCGGCCTCGCGCAGGGCCGGGGCGGCAGCGCGCTGGGTGGCGAATCGATTCATGGGGGAGTACTCCGGGGAAGGATGGGAAACCGGGGGTACCGGCTGCGACACCGATGGGTAAACCGGGGTCACAGGCAGCAAAAATGTGGGCGCGGGTCGGCGCGGTGGACGCGAATCTAGCAAGTTCGTCATAAAGACGTCACCCCAGGCACCACGGAGGTGCGTTTTCTGTTGCCCAAATACTGCACCTGCTCGCGTGTCGCCCGAATGAGCGTGGACGGCGCAGGGAGCGGCCGCTACGTGGTGCATGGCCCCCTCGACGGTGGGAGGTCCCTCCCCCATTGCTGCCAACTTCGGAACGAGGCTTTGCGATACTGCCGCCCTCTTCCAGGGTCACCCGTCCACCGCCCATGCGCTTCATCACCCTCAACCTCAACGGCATCCGCTCGGCCGCCACCAAGGGCGTCTTCGACTGGCTGCCGGCTCAGCAGGCCGACGTGGTCGGCGTCCAGGAACTCAAGGCGCAGGCCGACGTGGTCGAGTCCCAGTTCGCGGGCTACGACACCCTCACCGGCCACTTCCACTACGCGCAGAAGAAGGGCTACTCCGGCGTCGGTCTCTACACGAAGGAGACCCCCAGCGACGTGATCGTCGGCTTCGGCAGCAGCGAGTTCGACAACGAAGGCCGCTGGATCGAGAAGCGCTTCGACAAGCCGGGACGCAAGCTCAGCCTGATCAGCTGCTACTTCCCCAGCGGCTCCAGCGGCGAGGAGCGCCAGGCCGCGAAGTTCCGCTTCCTGGCGGAGATGTACCCCTACCTGATGGCCCTGCGCGCGGAGCGCGAGTTCATCCTCGTGGCCGACGTCAACATCGCCCACAAGGAGATCGACCTGAAGAACTGGAAGGGCAACAAGAAGAACAGCGGCTTCCTGCCCGAGGAGCGCGACTGGATGACGCGCCTGCTCGAGAAGGACATCGGCCTCGTCGACGTCTTCCGCGTCCTCAACGACAAGCCCGACCAATACACGTGGTGGAGCAACCGCGGCCAGGCCTGGGCGAAGAACGTGGGCTGGCGCCTGGACTACCACCTGGCCACGCCCGGCATGGCCCACCTGGCCACGCGCGAAGCGATCTATCTGGACCAGCGCTTCAGCGACCACGCGCCGCTCACCATCGACTACGACTTCAAGTTCTGAGTCCGGAACTCGTTCTCTGACTGCGCCAGCCGGCGCTGCCGGTGCCCCTCGCCGCTCAATCGCCTCCTCACGCTCGGCATTCGCTCTGAGGGGCACCGGCAGCGCCGGCTTCGGAGCATGGACTCAGTCGACCTTTGCGCCGGAGACCTTCACGACCTTGGCCCACTTGGTCGTCTCGCGGGCGATGAGCGCTGCGAATTCGGCGCTCGTGCCGCCGCCGGCGACCGCGCCTTGCGCGGCCAGACGCTCCTTGAGCGTCGGCGTGGCCAGGGCCTTCGCCACTTCCCGCTGCACGCGCGCGACCTGATCCGCCGGCTGCGTGATCGGCGCCAGCAGCCCGAACCACGACGAGGCCTCGAAGCCTTTCAGCTCCGGCACGCCGCTTTCGGCGATCGTCGGCAGGTCGGGCAAGGCTTCGCTGCGCTTCGCGCTGGTCACCGCGATCGCCTTGAGCTTGCCGGACTTGATGTGCGGCAGCGCCGAGGGCAGGTTGTCGAACATCAGGTCCATGTTCCCGCCCATCAGGTCCAGCAGCGCCGGGCCCGAACCGCGGTAGGGGAAATGGATCATGTAGGTGCCCGTCAGGCTCTTGAACAGCTCCCCCGCCAGGTGGATCGACGTGCCGTTGCCGCTGGAGCACATGTTGAGCTTGCCCGGATTGGCCTTGGCGACTCGCGCCAGGTCGGCCACGCTGTTGATGCCGTACTTCTGCGCGTTCGCCGGATTCATCACCAGCACGTTGGGCACGGCCGCGACCAGCGTGATCGGCGCGAAGTCCTTGACCGGATCGAAGGGCATCTTCGGATACAGCGACTGGTTGATCGCGTGCGTGCCCACGGTGCCCATCAGCAGCGAGTGCCCGTCGGTCGCATGGGCGACGTCGGCCGAGCCGGTGTTGCCGCCCGCGCCGGGCTTGTTCTCGACGATGACCGGCTGGCCGAGCGCCTTCTGCAGCTCCGGCGCCATGGCGCGCGCCATCAGGTCGGTGGTGCCGGCCGGCGGGAAGGGCACGACGATGCGCAGCGGGCGCGACGGCCAGGCCGATTGCGCGCGGACGAGTTCCGGCAGCCAGACAGTGGACGACAGCGCGAGCAGCGCGCGACGGTTCAGGCTCATGGGGCGTCTCCGGTGTTGTGATCTTGGCCGCCCCAGTATGGGCGACTAGTCCGCCCCGGGCACCTCGGGTGACTCCGGACCCAGGATGGTCTGGAGCTGCACGCGCTCCGAGCTGCAGGCGGCGTCGAAGTCGGCCTCGATCTGGATCAGCGCCTGGGCGTCGCCGGCCGCGACCGTGACGATGCCGCGCGCGCGATTGCGGCCTTGCGACTTGGCCGTGTAGAGCGCCATGTCGGCCCAGTTGACGGCCTGCTCCCAGTGCAGCGCGAGCTGCGCCGGCGGCAGCGGGAAATGCGCGAAGCCGATGGAGCAGGTCACCCGCAGCGGCCCCGCCGCCGTCTGCACCGGCTCCCCGCCGACGATGAACAGGACGCGCTCGGCCAGCAGCTGCAGCTGGTCCGGCGCGACGTTGCGCGCGAAGACCAGGAACTCCTCGCCGCCCCAGCGCACCACCAGGTCCTCCGCCCGCACCGCCTGCGCGATGCGCCGCGAGACCTCGATGATCACGGCGTCGCCGGCGGCGTGACCGTGGCGATCGTTGACGTGCTTGAAGTGATCGATGTCGATCATCAGCAGCGCGCCGGTGAACACGTCCTTCGCATGGCGGTCCATGACCGCGAGGAAGTGGCGGCGGTTGGCCAGGTCCGTCAGCGGATCGCGCTCGCTCGCCGCGCGCAGCAGGCTCTGGTTGACCTTGAGCCTGCGGTTGGCCTCGCGCACCCGCGCCAGCATCACGCCCATGAGGATCAGCGACAGCCCCAGCAGCGCCGCCAGCCCGACGCCGACGTACTGCGCCAGCCGGCGGTTGCCGAGCTCGCGGCCCTTGAGCGTCTGCTCCCGGCGCAGCAGCTCCAGGTCGCGCTGCTTGGCCTCGCTGTCGTACTTCAGGCGCAGCTGCTGCAACGAGGACTCGCGGTTGCGGCGCGCCGTGTCCGCGCTGAGCGCGCGCTCCTCGTGATAGAGCCGCAGCGCTTCCTTGGCCTGGCCGACCTTGGCGTAGGCCTCGCCCAGTTCCCGCAGCTGCAGCGCACGGCGCACGGGATCGAAGTCGCCCTGCGCCATCTCGAGGACGCGCGCGATCTCGCGCCGCGCCGGCTCGAACTGGCGCTGCTGCACCAGCGCCACCGACAGGTTGTGCCGCAGCGTGCGCTCGACCGTCTGGTCGTTGTAGAACTGCACGACCGGCAGCGCCAGCCGCGCGAGCTGCACCGCCTTGGCGGACTGGTCGGTGTGGATGTAGGCGTCGAGCAGGTTGTTCTGCAGCAGCGCCACGTCGCGCCGACCGCCCGCCTGCTCGGCAAGTCGCAGCGCATCTTCCAGCGCGGACAGCTGGGCCGGCCGGTCCCCGCGCCGGGACGCGACCATCGACTCGACCATCTTCGCGCGGCTCATCGCCGAGACATCGCCTTGCGCGAGCTGCCAGGCCTGCGCCAGCCACTGCTGGGCCGCCGGGGACTCGTCCCGCACCTGGCTGTTGACGGCCAGCGATCCCATCATCGTGCCGGTCACGCTGTGGTCCTGGATCGCCTGCGCCAGCGACAGCGCCCGCCGCAACGAGGTCTCGGCGAAGGCGTACTCGCCGCGCGCCCCCTGCGCCCGGGCGATCAGCCTCAAGGCCTGGATCATCACGCGCGCATCGCAGCCGGGCGGAATCGCCGGCGTCGACGGCGTCCCTGCGGCCGGACAGGCCGGCGCCAGCTCATCCAGCGCCAGTTGCGCCATCTCGCCCGAGCGGCCGGTCTGCCCCTGCCGATCCTGCAATTCGGCCAGCAGCATGCGCGACAGCGGCCGCCCGCCCGGCCGCGCCTCCAGCTCGCGGGCGATGCGCCGCACGTCGTCGGGACGCCCGGCCTGGACCGCGTTGCGGCCCAGCGTGTACTCGATGTGGAGACGATGCGGCGCATGCGACGGCTCCGCGAGCAGCGCGCGCAACTGCTGCGCCGCCTTCTCCGGCTCGTTGTAGCCGAAGCGGTCCAGCTGCGCGAGCTGGGCATCCAGCGCGCGATCGGGGATCTCCGCGAGCGCCAGGGTCGCGCCCAGGCCCAGCAGGGCGGCCGTCCAGACAGACCGCAGGCAGTCGCGCACGCGGGTCCTCATGCGCGCGGCTCCTGCGTCGGCCCGAGCAGGCTCACCAGCTGCACCTGGCCCTGGTGCCAGGCGGACTCGATGCGCCCGGCCAGCGCGAGCAGCTGATCGCGGTCGCGCGCCTGCATCGCCGCCACGCCGTAGGCCTTGTTGCGACCGTGCGCCTTGGCCATGTACATCACGGTGTCGACGAGGTCGATGGCGCGCTCCCACTCCAGGGTCAGGTCTTGCGGCGCCATCGGGAAGCTGGCAAAGCCGATGGACGCGCTGATCGGGATGCGCAGCGACCCGTGGTCGACCGGCTGCCCGCCCATCTGGTCCAGCAGCCGCTGGCCGAGCTGGCGCGCGTCCTCGGTCGCCTCGGAGTTCACCAGGATGAGGAATTCCTCGCCGCCCCAGCGGACGACCAGGTCCTGCTCGCGCAACACGCCGCTCAGGCGGCGGGCGACCTCGACCAGCACGGTGTCGCCGGCCGCATGGCCCCATTGGTCGTTGATGCGCTTGAAGTGGTCGATGTCGATCAGGAACAGGCTGCCGCGCAGTCCGCCCTCGCGGGTGCGCAAGGCGATGGCCTGCTGGAAGTGGCGCCGGTTGGCGAGCCCCGTCAGCGGGTCGCGCTCGCTCTGCACGCGCAGCGATTCGTTGGTCTGCGCCAGCGCCGCGTTCGTGCGGCGGATGCGCCGGTAGGCCAGCGCCAGCAGCGCGCCGGACAGCAGCACGCAGCCGCCGACCTCCGCCCACAGCTTGAGCTGCAGGTCGCGGGTGCGGATCTGCTCGGCCTTGAGGCTGTTGTCCTGGTTGAGCAGCCGGATCTCGCGCTGGCGCTGCTGGTCCTCGAAGCGCGCCTGCGCTTCCAGCACCGCCTTGCGGGTCTCGTCGCGCAGCACCTCGTCGAATTCCTTGCGCGATTGATGGAAGGCCGCGACCGCGCCGGGCAGGTCGTCGAACTTCTCCAGGTAGATGCCCAGCTCCAGCCAGGACTCCGCCGTGTAGCTGCCGGCCTCGCGCTGCGCGTCCATCGTGATGGCCTGCAGCACGTCGCGCTTGCCCTCTTCCAGCTTGCGCAGGCCGATCTTGGCGATGCCCGTGTTGTGCCGGGCCAGGATCTCGGTCGAGATGTCGCCGCTCTCGTGCGCGAGGGCCAGGCTTTGCGTCGAGAGGTCCAGCGCGCGCGCGTAGTTGCCGGTGCGCAGCTCGTAGTCCGCCAGGTTGCCCAGGGCCAGCGCCTGCAGGCCCTGGGCCTGGGCCTCGCGGGCGTACTGCAGCGCCTGCTCGCGGGCCTGCTGGCTGAACTTCGGATCCTCGTCCTGCGAGTACACGATGCCCAGGATCGTGTGGACCAGGTACAGCAGCACCGGGTCGGGATCCTGCTGCGCGGCCTGCAAGGCCTCGCGCGCGGTGCGCTTGGCATGGTCGATCTGCTGGCTGCGGTAGTAGTTGAAGGCGAGGGTCGCCTCGGTGGCCGCCGCGCGCCATCGCGACTCCATCGCGCGCGCCTGGTCCAGCGCCTTCAGCCCGCTCTCGACCGCCGCATCGACCTCGCCGTAGTCGCCCTGGATGTAGGCGCGCAGCTCGGTGGCACGCCACATCAGGCGCCGGTCGGCCGTGGCGGCGTCCATGTCGGACAGGCCGGCCAGCAGTCGCACGCCGGCGCCCAGCTCGCCGTTCGCCTTCAGCCACTGCGCGCGCGCCAGCATCAGCGCCAGCGGGATCTGACTCCGCGTGGGCGAGGCCTCGGGCCAGGCCTTGAGCTGCTCGAGCGCCGCCTCATGGCCGCTGCGGTCGCGCAGCTGCGCGAGCAGGGCCGCGCGCTGGCTCAGCGCTTCCAGCCGCTCCGCGCTGCCCACCGCGGCGCGCGCCTCGATGGCCTGCAGTTCCCGCACATGCTCTCGGGGATGGGCCTGGCCGACGCGCTCCTGCTGTTCGAGTTCCGCCTGCAGCGCGCGGTCCTGCACCGCCGCGCCGGCTGACGCTGCGGACGCGCGCGACCCGGCGCCGTCACCCGGACCGCAACCCGACAGCAACGGCAGCACGAGGCTCAATGCGAGCGCCAGGGCCGCGGCGCGGGGTTCCGAGGGCGTGGAGGGCATGAAGGCCGTGGGTCAGTCCGTGCGGCCGCGCCGGAGCAGCGCATGCAGCAGGATCGCGCCGAACGTGGCAGTTCCGATGCCACCCAGGGTAAACGCACCCAGCTTCAACGTGAAGTCGCCCGTGCCGATCACCAGCGTGATCGCGGCGACCATCAGGTTGCGCGGGTCGCGGAAGTCGACCTGATGGTCCACCCAGATGCGGGCGCCCGCGATCGCGATCAGGCCGAACACGACGATGCTGACGCCGCCCATCACCGCCAGCGGGATGGCCTGGATCAGCGCGCCGAACTTCGGCGAGAAGCCCAGCGCCAGCGCCATCAGCGCCGCGAACACGAAGACCGCCGTCGAATAGATGCGGGTCGCGGCCATGACGCCGATGTTCTCGGCGTAGGTCGTGACGCCGGTTCCGCCGACCGCGCCGCTGGCGATCGTCGCGAGGCCGTCGCCGATGAAGGCGCGACCGAGGAAAGGCGTCATGTCGCGCCCTGTCATCGCACCGACCGCCTTCAGGTGGCCGAGGTTCTCCGCGACCAGGATGAGCGCGACCGGCGCGATCATCAGCATCGCCGCGCCGTCGAACACCGGCGCGTGGAACTGCGGCAGACCGATCCACGCCGCCGCCGCGACCTTCGACAGGTCGATCGGCGCGCCCAGACCGAATCCGTTGGTCAGCAGCGCATAGATCAGGCTGGCCTGGATCAGGCCGGCGAGGATCAGCAGGCGCTGCAGCATGCCGCGCGCGAAGACCGCGACCACGGCGACGCTGACGAAGGTCGCCGCCTGCATCCAGGCGTCGAAGGGCGTCGGCGCCATGTTCTTGATCGGCACCGACGCGAGGTTGAGCCCGATCACCGCCACCACCGCGCCGGTCACGACCGGGGGCATCAGCTTCTCGACCCAGCCGCTGCCGGTGGCCGACACCAGCAGGCCGATGACGGTGTACAGCACGCCGCAGGCGATGATGCCGCCCAGCGCCAGCGGCAGGTTGGGATTGGGACCGCTGCCGGCATAGCCGGTCGCGGCGATGACCACGCCGATGAACGCGAAGCTCGAGCCCAGGTAGCTCGGCACGCGGCCGCCGGTGAGGAAGAAGAACAGCAGCGTGCCCACGCCGCTCATCAGCACGGCGACGTTGGGATCGAAGCCCATCAGCAGCGGCGCCAGCACGGTGGCGCCGAACATGGCGATCACATGTTGCAGGCCGAGCGCCGCGGTCTGCGGCCAGGACAGGCGTTCATCGGGAGCAATCGCCTTCTCGGGGCCGACGGTCACGGGCCGCCAGCGCATCAACCACGCCATGGACTTACCTCAATGGGACAAGCCGTCGAGTGTAAGGAGCGCTCATGGCATCGCCACTCCGGCTTATCCCGTGACCGGGTGGGGCCACGGCAGCGGATAGACGGCTGGACCGGTGAGGCGGGCGAGGGGCGGCCTCAGCCCCAGGCTCAGAACAGCACCATGTCGTGGTTGCGTCGCGGCAGCTGCTTCAGCAGCCGGCGCCACGAGACCCAGGCACGCCAGAGTGCGCCGCCGAACAGAAGGCTGAGGATCAGCAGGATGGTCATGGTCGACTCCTCGAAGGTCAGGGAAAGATGCCGCGACATGAAGCGCGAGCGACTTCGCACGAGCGTGCGAAATTGGTGGAAGCAATGAGGCCGGCGCGGTTCATGGGCGACGGCCTCAGGCGGGGGAAGCGGGGGCGCTCGTGACCAGCGCCGGCGCCATCAGGCGGCGATAGCTGGTCCAGGCCCGATCGACGGCGTCCGGCGTGCGCAGGAAGCGCACCTCACGGACCAGCGCGGTGAACAGGCCGTCGAGCTCGAAGATCAGCTGATCGAGGTCGGCGTCGGCGCGCAACTGACCCGCGTCCTGCGCCTGGACCAGCGTGCGCCGCAGCGTCGAGCGCCAGCGGCGGACGCCGTCCAGCAGATGGTCGCGCATGGCTTCATCGCGGTCGTCGTACTCGAAGGCACCGGCGACGTACAGGCAGTTGCCGTGCGGACCCTCGACGCGGTTCAACCACGCACGCACCATCGCGTCCATCCGCGGCAGGCCGCGCGGTTCGCGCAGCGCCGGCAGGATGACCTCCTGCTGGAAGATCTTCTCGAACGCATCCAGCACCGCGGTCTGCAAGGCCTCGCGCGAGCCGATGCGCGAGAACACGCCGCTCTTGGACAGGTTCAGCCGCTTGGCCACCTCACCGATCGACAGGCTGTCCAGGCCGTCCAGGCGCGCCATCTCCAGCGCGACATCGACGATGGCGCTCTGCGTCAGCTCACTGCGGGCGGTCTTTGCTTCCATGCGCCACAATTTAGCACGGTCGTGCGAAGTTCGCTGATCCCCTCGATGGCGGGGACGGTAGATGGGTTATTCGTCGACCCTGTCGGCGGCACCGGAGGCATCAGGGATGCCTGAGCCCTCGTCGCCCTCCGCGCCCTCGACGGCGGCATCGGCCTCACCCGCCGGCGGACGACCCCGGCGCGGGGTGGGCGAGAGCGCCGGCTTGATGCCGCGACGCTTGAGCGCCTCGCGCAGCAGCAGCTCGATCTGCGCGTTGGAGGAACGCAGTTCGATCGCGGCCAGCCGCTCGATCTCCTCCCACAACGCCGGATCGAGGCGCAGTGGAAACTGCTTCTTGCCGGGACTGCCCATCGCTGCGTCGCTCCGTCGTCAGCGCCCGGGGCGGCGGTGTGGCGCGCGCGGTCTCTGACGAGCGCCGGGCGTCGCCGGAGGCAGCGACGATGAGAACGACATCGACGCACGCCCGGGCAGGCGGAAAGTCCGCAGCACCACGCCCACCCAGGCGACCATGCCGACGACCCACAGCACCCCGCCCGCGATGGGGGCCTCGGCGGGCAGCGGCCAATGCATCACCGAGGCCAGCGTCATCACGGTGGATCCCGCCTGCGCCAGGACGATCAGCAGCCCCAGCGGCCACAACAGGCGGCCCAGCGTGGCGAGCGTCGACGCGCGGCGCTCCGGCGCCATCCAGTAGTCCTTGTTCGGCATGTTCAGCGCGCCGGTGAAGTGCCGGGCGATGAGGGCCACGCCCCAGGTGCACATGGCCGGCACGAGCACTCCCATGCCGAGCGAGATCGCCAGATAGGCGTCCCGGCTCCAGGCCTTGCCCCCGTGGGACGGATCCACCACGATGGCTGGCAACGAGTCGGCGGACAGCAGGATGAACGAGAGGTGCGCGCTCCATGACGCGAGGAACAGGGCCCGCCACGGGCTCCAGCCGCCGCCCTTCGGGGGGGTGACCGCCGCCGAGGAGCTGCCGCCCGATGGGGTGCCCGTTGTTGAGCGCGGTGTCGTGCGTGGTGTCGTGCGTGGTGTGGCACGTGGTGTCGTGGCCATGCCTGCTCCCTGGCCGCGCTCAGTTGTAGAGCGTGCCCGCGTTGATGATCGGCTGCGTGTCCTTGTCGGAGCACAGCACCACCAGCAGGTTGGACACCATCGCGGCCTTGCGCTCGTCGTCGAGCTGCACGATCTCGCGTTCGCTCAGTCCCTTGAGGGCTTCCTCGACCATGCTGACCGCGCCGTGCACGATCTTCTTGCGGGCGCTGATGATGGCCTCGGCCTGCTGCCGGCGCAGCATCACCTGCGCGATCTCGGGCGCATAGGCCAGGTGGGTCAGCATGGCCGTCTCGACGCTGACACCTGCGGGCTGCAGACGCACGGCCAGTTCGTCGATCATCGCGGCCATCACCTCGTCGGCACCGGCGCGCAGCGTGATCTCCTGGCTGTCGATGTCGTCGCCCTCGTCGTAGGCGAACTGCGAGGCGACGTGCCGGATCGCGGCCTCGGCCTGGATGCTGACGTACTGCTCGAAGTCGTCGACCTCGAACACCGCGCGCGCCGTGTCCTGGACGCGCCAGACCACGGCCGCGCCGATCTCGACCGGATTGCCGCGCTTGTCGTTGACCTTCAGCGTGGGGGCGTCCAGGTTGCGCGCGCGCAGCGAGAGGCGGCGCTTGGCCATGAACAGCGGGATCGTCCAGCGCAGCCCGGAGACGCGGTCGGTGCCGACATAGCGGCCGAAGAGCGTCAGCAGGCGCGCCTCGTTGGGCTGCTGGATGTAGAGCCCCGACAGCAGGATCAGACCCGCCAGGATCAGCGTCAGCTGCATCAGGTCGATCGCCTCGTGGCGGAACGCGATGACGCGCCAGACCGCGAAGGCCAGCAGGCCCAGGCCGATCAGCAGCGCGGCGTAGCCATTGGCCGTCCCGGCGCGGCGCTCCATCGTCGGCGTCGCAGCGGCGCGCGACGAGGGGGTCTTCGGGACTGCGGTCGTGCTCATCACCAACTCCTCCAAAAAGGTGATATCACTTTAAGCCCCGGACACACGATCGCGCAAGTCCTGACCCCGAAAAAGCAGAAAGCGCCCACGAGGGGCGCTTCCAAAGGACTCCATCCGGACTCCTCTCCCGCACCGCGGGAGAGGGCAGGGGTGAGGGCCAGCGGCCGGAGCAGTACGACCAGGCCGCTCAGGCGCCCTTGCGCGCCATCGGCAGCAGGTAGTTCGCGACGGCGATGCAACGCTGACCGAGTTCTTCCTCGCTCACGCGCAAGCCGAAGCCCGCCATCGCCGGCGACGTCAGGAAACGCCCGCCGATCGCCACGCTGGGCACGCCGTCGATGTTGTACTGGTTCTGCAGCTTCTCGGCCTGCTGGCATTTGGACTGCACGGTGAAGGACTTGAAGGTCTCCTTGAACTTCGCCGGATCCACGCCCAGCGGCGCCAGGAACTTGGCCATCTCGTCCACGTCCAGCAGGCTCTGGTTGCCCCGGTGGATGGCGTTGAAGATGGCGGGGCGCACCTGCGCTTCCTTGCCCATCACTTCCAGCGCGAAGAACAGCTGCTGGTGGATCTTCACGTTGGCCCGGAACGCCACGTGGATCTTGCGGTACACGACGTCCGCGGGCAGCTGCTTGGCCCAGGCCTCGATCGTGGGCTCGAAGACGTAGCAGTGCGGGCAGCCGTACCAGAAGAACTCGATCACCTCGACCTTGCCCGGCACGGAACCCGCGACCGGCGTGGCCAGGCGCTGGTACTGGCGGCCCTCGACCGGACCGCCCTGGGCCTGCGCCGGCACGCCGGTCAGGAGCGCACCGCCGCCCGCGGCGGTGGACAGGGCCGTGAGGGCGTTGAATTCGCGACGCTTCATCTTCGATTCCTTGTTGGTTCCGCTGCGACCGGCGCCGCAGCGGCCGGCCATCCTAGAAAGTCAAACTTAGAGCGGCATTAACGTTGCATGACGACCGTACCGGTTCGATGCAGGCAACGCCCGGTCGCTCAGCGCTGGATCGCGACGAGGTTGGCTTCGACGCCCGCGCCCTCGAGTTTCTTCTGCTGCGCTTCCGCCTCGTCACGCGTGTCGAACGGGCCCAGGCGGACCCGGAACACCGTGCGACCGGACTGCTCGCGCTCCATCACCTTGGCCGAGAAGCCCTGGATCGCCAGCTTGGCGCGCTGCTGCTCGGCGTCCTCCATGCGCGTGTAGGCGCCGGCCTGGACGAAGAAGCTGCCGCGCGAGCCGTCGGGGCGCGCACCGTCGGCGCGCGGCTCGGTGGGACGCTGCTCCGGCTTGACGGACGGGATCTGGCTCTGGGCCTGCGGCTGAACCGCAGGGGCGCGTTCCACCGGGCGGCCTTCGACCGCTGGTGCCGGCGTCGTGCCCGTGCTGACCTGCGGCGCCGTCTGGGTCGCGGGGGGCACGACCGCCGGCGTCACCACGCCCGACGCGGCCTTCGCGCCGGCACGGCCGGCCAGCGGCGCGTTCGGGTCCCAGTTCCGGTTGCGTTCGGCTTCCTGGGCGTCCTGTTCCGCGGTGCGCTGCGGCAGCTTGTTGACGAACGGCACCGGGGCCTTCGTCACGTACAGGGCCACGCCCAGCGCGATCCCCAGCCCCAGCAGCAGGCCCACGATCAGGCCCATGGCGAATCCGCCGCGCTGCTTCTGTTTACTCATTGCTGCTCCTGCGAGTCACGTTCCATCGCGTCCGGGGCCGACACCCCCAGCACCGCCAGCGCGTTGCGCATCACCTGTCGCGTCGCGGCCAGCAGCGCCAGGCGCGCGCGCGTCAGGGCCGGGTCGTCGCCCAGCACGCGTTCGGCGCCATAGTAGCTGTGCAGCGCGCCCGCCAGATCGCGCAGGTAGAACGCGACGTCGTGCGGGGCCAGGTCTTGCGCCGCCGAGGTCAGCATGCGGGGATAGTCCGCCAGCTTGAGCATCAGCGCGGACTCGGTCGGCGCGTTCAGCAGCGACAGGTCGGCGCCGGCCACCGCGGCCTCGTCATGGCCCTGCTCGACGCCCTTGCGCAGCACCGAGCAGATGCGCGCATGCGCGTACTGCACGTAGAACACGGGGTTCTCGTCGTTGGCCTTGAGCGCCAGGTCGACGTCGAAGACGAATTCGGTGTCCGCCTTGCGGCTGATCAGGAAGAAGCGCACCGCGTCGCGGCTGGTCCAGTCGATCAGGTCGCGCAGCGTCACGTAGCTGCCGGCGCGCTTGGAGATCTTGACCTCGCCGCCGTCCTTCATGACGGTGACCATCTTGTGCAGCACGTAGTCGGGGAAGCCCTGCGGGATGCCGACGCCGGTGGCCTGCAGGCCGCCGCGCACCCGGGCGATCGTGCCGTGGTGGTCGCTGCCCTGGACGTTGATGCACTTGGAGAAGCCGCGCTTGAACTTGTTGACGTGGTACGCGACGTCCGGGACGAAGTAGGTGAAGGTGCCGTCGGACTTGCGCATCACGCGGTCCTTGTCGTCGCCGTAGTCGGTGGAGCGCAGCCACAGCGCGCCGCCGTCCTCATACGTCTTGCCGTTGGCGATGATGCGCGACACGGCGTCCTCGACCTGGCCGCCGCTGTACAGCGAGGACTCGAGGAAGTAGTTGTCGAAGCGCAGCCCGAACGCCTGCAGGTCCAGGTCCTGCTCGTGGCGCAGGAAGGCCACGGCGAACTGGCGGATCGAGTCGATGTCGTCCGGATCGCCCGACGCGGTGAACTCGCGGTCGTCGGCCTTCACCGTCTCCTTGCGCAGGAAGGCCTCGGCGATGTCCTGGATGTACTCGCCGTTGTAGAACTTCTTGCTCTCGGGGTTGTCTTCCTCGGTCGGCCAGACCGGGTCGCCGGGTTTGAATCCCTTGATGCGCAGCTGCGTGCTGTGGGCCAGCGTCCCGATCTGCACGCCGGCGTCGTTGTAATAGAACTCGCGGCTGACCTTCCAGCCCTGCGTCTCGAACAGGTGGCAGAGCGAATCGCCCAGCGCCGCCTGGCGCGCGTGGCCGACGTGCAGCGGACCGGTGGGGTTGGCGGAGACGAACTCGACCAGCGCCGAGGTCTCGCGCGCAGGCTGGTGGCCGAAGCGCGACGTCGCGGCGAAGACCTCGCCGACCACGGCCTGCCGGGCGGCCGGCTTCAGGCGGATGTTGATGAACCCGGGGCCGGCGATCTCCAGCGCGTCGACCCAGCGCTCGAACGCGGGCTGCGCCTGCAGCTGGGCGATCAGCGTCTGCGCCAGTTCGCGCGGGTTCTTCTTCAGCGCCTTGGACAGCTGCATCGCCGCGGTGCTGGCGAAGTCGCCGTGGGAGGCTTGCTTGGGGTTCTCGAAAGCGGCCGCGGGCGCGGCGGCGATGAGGCCGGCGTCAACGGCCTCCTGGCTCAGGCCCTGGAGCACGGTGCCGAGGGCGGCGAGCAATTCCTGCTTGGCTTGGATCATGGGGCCGCATTTTAGGGGACCTCCCCTGTAAGAGACCGTGTGCCCCCCCTTGCCCGCACCCTCTCCCTGGGGCAGGATGACCCTCCGATGAGCGCCTCCGACGATCTCCGTCCCTCCACCTTTTCCGAATCGACGCTCGGTGGACTGGCCGACCTGCCGGAGCAGATCGGCAAGTACCGCGTGCTGAGACGGCTGGGCGAAGGCGCGACCAGCGACGTCTTCCTCGCGATGGACGACTTCAAGGGCCAGGAGGTCGCCATCAAGCGCATGCGCGCCTGGTCGGCCGGCGGCCGGTCCGAGGAAGACACGCTCAGCATCCGCTTCTTCGCCGCCGAGGCCGCGCTGGCCGGCCGGCTGCAGCACCCGAACGTGGTGCAGATCCTCGACGCGGTGCAGGACGGCGACCTGCCCTACCTCGTCATGGAGTTCGTCCACGGCGTCACGCTGAAGCACTTCTGCCGCAACGACCGGCTGCTGCCGCTGGACCAGATCGTCGAACTCGGGTTCAAGTGCGCGATGGCGCTGTCGTATGTGTTCCGCCAGGGCGTCGTCCACCGCGACATCAAGCCCGCGAACCTGCTGGCGGTGCTCGACAGCCAGGGCCAGGTCACCGACCTGAAGGTCAGCGACTTCGGCAGCGCGCTCAATCTCAATGCCGACATGACGCAGGTGCATCGCGTCGGCTCGCTGGCCTACATGCCGCCGGAGCAGATCGAGGGCGGCGACGTCGGCGCCCAGGCCGACATCTATGCGCTGGGCGCCGTGCTGTACCACCTGGTGAGCGGCCGGCCGCCCTTCGACGCGCCCAACCAGATGGCGCTGATGCACCAGATCTACCACCAGGCGCCGCAGCCGCTGGTGGGCCAGCGCGGCGGCGTGACGGCGGAGCTGGACGCGGTCATCCAGCGCGCGCTCTACAAGCACCCGTCCGAGCGCTATCCCGACTGGGAGTCCTTCGGCCAGGCGCTGTCGGAGCTCGTGGCCAGGCAACTGGTGCCGCTGGCGCGGCTCAACGAGGTGAAGGACTCGGAGCGTTTCAACCTGCTGCGCGGGCTGGAGTTCTTCGCGGGCTTCGGCGACGTCGAGCTCTGGGAAGTCGTGCGGCGCGCGCGCTGGCGCCGTTATCCGCTCGACTACCTGCTGTTCAAGAAGGGCCAGGAAGGCAACACCTTCCACATCATCACGCAGGGCGAGGTCGAGGTCTGGCGCGACGAGGCGCTGGTCGCGACGCTGGGCACCGGCACCTCCGTCGGCGAGATGGCCTATCTGGCGCCGAATCCCGATCTGCGCCGCCACAGCACCGACATTCGGGTGACCCAACTTTGCACAACCGTGTCCTTCACGCCGGAGTCGCTGGGGCAGCTCAGTCCCGAGTGCCAGCACCGGTTCGACCGGGCTTTCATCCAGGTTCTTGTCAGGCGGCTCCATCTCGCCCATGAGGCGCTGGCTTCTCCGCGCCGGATCATGTGAGTGGCCCTCTGACTCGCACCAGCAGGCGCGCGTCGAATCGAGGCCAACCGGTCCGGGTCATCGGGTTTCTTGACGTACGTCAACCGCACTTGAGGGCGGTTCGTTCGTATGCTCAACTGCCTCACAGGTCCTTCCCCAAACCCCCTGTAGCCCCGTAGGAGAGAGTGATGAAACACCTGACCCCGACCTCGCTGTTCGCTGGTGCCCTGCTCGCGCTGGCCGCGCTGGGCGCGCATGCCGCGGACGATGCGAAGAAGGCACCGTCCGAGAAGCAGCTGAAGCAGCAGCAGCTGATGAAGTCCTGCAACGCCGATGCCAAGGACAAGTCCGGCGATGAGCGCAAGGTCTTCATGAGCAGCTGCCTGAAGGGCGAGACCGCTTCGGGCCCCGCGAAGACGGCTCAGCAGACCAAGATGACCACCTGCAACGCCGAGGCCAAGGGCAAGACCGGCGACGCCCGCAAGACGTTCATGAAAGAGTGCCTCTCCGCCAAGTAAGGCCGCGACTACGCGCGTGACGCCATGACACAAGGCCCTCTGACGAGGGCCTTGTTCATTGGGTGAGGACGCCCCGCGCGAGCATCACCGCCGCGATCGGGATCAGGATCAGCAGGTGCGCCTGCATCATCACGAGGCGGCGCGTAGCGCGGATCTCGGTCTCGCTGGGCAGGCCGCCGCCGCCGTCCAGCGTCTTCAGCCAGCGTCGGTAGGTCAGCGTCGGCTTGATCGAGATCAGCCCGATCACGACGAACATCCCGAACTTGAAGTGCAGCAGCGGCTGGTGCCAGTACCAGCCCAGGCCCTTCGTGCCCCACCAGGTGCGCGCCAGGCCGGTCTGCAGCACCGCCACCGCGGTGATGCCGTAGATCAGGTCCAGCCGCGAGAGGCGGCGCACGACGGCCGGGTTCATCCATTCGCTGCGGCACAGCGCCGCCTGGCTGGCCAGGAACACGACCAGGCTGAGGATGGCCACGATGTGCAGGCCGGCGAGCAGGGCTTCCAGGGTCATGGGGTCTCCGCGGTGGAGGCACGCGCCCAGCTTCCCCAGTAGTCGGGGCTGCCGTGATGCTCCTTGAGGAAGTCTATCCAGAGCCTCACCCGCAAGGGCAGGTGCTTGCGCTGGGGCAGCACGGCGAAGATGCCGTTGGGCGGCGCGGCGAAATCGTCGAGCACGCTGACCAGCTCGCCCGCATGCAGCGCCGCGGCCACTTCCCAGGTGCTGCGCCAGGCCAGGCCGAGTCCCTGCCGGCACCAGTCGTGGAGCACCTGGCCGTCGCTGCAGTCGAGCCGCCCGCTGGGCCGCAGATGCTGCACCTGGCCATCGATGCGGAAGGCCCATCCGCGGGTCTGGCTGGCGTCCGAACTCAGCGTCAGGCATTCGTGCCGCATCAGCTCGGACGGATGCCTGGGCGTGCCGGCGCGCTTCAGGTAGGAGGGCGCCGCCACGCACAGCCGCCGGTTGTCGGCCAGACGCATGCTGATCAGGCTGGAGTCGCTGAGGTCGCCGACCCGCACCGCGCAGTCGAAGCCTTCGTTGACGATGTCGACGACGCGATCGCTGAGATTGAGCGACAGGCTGACTTCCGGGTGCCGCGCCAGGAAGTCCGGCACCAGCGGCGCGACGTGGCGTCGACCGAAGCCCGCTGGCGCGGTGATCCGCAGATGGCCGCTCGCCTTCACGCCGCCAGCGCTGACGCTGGCCTCGGCGCTGGCGAACTCGGCGAGCAGGCGTTGGCAGTCCTCGAGGAAGGCGATGCCCTCGTGCGTCAGCGTCAGCTTGCGCGTCGTGCGCAGCAGCAGCTTCACGCCCAGCCGCGCCTCCAGCGCGTCGAGGCGGCGACCCATCACCGCCGGGGCCACGCCCTCGGCCTGCGCGGCGGCGGTGAGGCTGCCCTTGGTCGCGACCAGCGCGAAGGACTCGATCTGTTTGAGGCGGTCCATGGAGGACCATTGTTGGACCGTTGCGCCGCCCGAGGCAATGAATGACGACCCTGGTCGTTGTTATTTGTGCAAAAAAGTCAGGGATCCTCGACCGGGGCCGACATGAATCGACGCGTCCTCACGCCCTACAGTCAAGCAACCGTTGAACCGTCTTTCGGAGCCGTCATGACCGCACGCAGCCAACACCACCGCCTCCAGGTCGATGCCGCCCTGGCCCGTTTCATCGAGACCGAGGCGCTGCCCGGCACCGGCGTCGAACCGGCCGCGTTCTGGCACGGCTTCGACGCGCTGGCGCATGAGCTGGCGGCGAAGAACGCCGCGCTGCTGGCCGAGCGCGACCGGCTGCAGACCGAGATCGACGGCTGGCATCGCGCCCATCCCGGCCCGATCGCCGACATGGCGGCGTATCAGGCTTTCCTGAAGCAGATCGGCTATCTGGTGCCGCTGCCGGCGGATCCGAAGGCGACGACCGCCAACGTGGACGCCGAGCTCGCGATCCAGGCCGGCCCGCAGCTGGTGGTGCCCATCCTGAACGCCCGCTATGCGCTGAACGCGGCGAACGCGCGCTGGGGCTCGCTCTATGACGCGCTCTACGGCACCGATGTCATTGCCGAGACCGACGGCGCCGAGCGCGCCGGCGGCTACAACCCGGTGCGCGGCGCGAAGGTCATCGCCTTCGCCCGCCAGGTGCTGGACCAGGCCGCGCCGCTCGCGGGCGCCTCCCACGCCGACGCGACCGGCTACACCGTGAACGGCACGGCGCTGGCCGTCGCGCTGAAGGACGGCCGCACGGTCGCGATGGCCGATGCAGCCCAGTTCATCGGCTATCTGGGCGATGCGGCCGCACCGACGGCGATCCTGCTGGGTCACAACGGCATCCATCTCGAGGTCCAGTTCGATCGCAGCTCGACGATCGGCCAGACCGACGCCGCAGGCATCTCGGACGTGCTGATGGAATCGGCGCTGTCGACCATCCTCGACCTCGAGGACTCGATCGCCGCCGTCGACGCCGAGGACAAGCTGCTCGCCTACCGCAACTGGCTGGGCATCCTGCGCGGCTCGCTGACCGAGGAGGTCAGCAAGGGGGGCCGGACCTTCGTCCGACGCCTGAATCCGGACCGCGTCTACAAGGCCGCCGGCGGCGGCGACGACGTCGTGCTGCCGGGCCGCTCGCTGCTGTTCGTCCGCAACGTCGGCCACCTGATGACCAACCCCGCCATCCTGCTCGAGGGCGATCGCGAGATCCCCGAGGGCATCCTGGACGCCGTCGTCACGACGCTGATCTCGGTCCACGACCTGAAGCAGCTGTCCGGCTCCGGATTGCGCAACTCGCGCCGCGGTTCGATCTACATCGTCAAGCCGAAGATGCACGGCCCGGCCGAGGTCGGCTTCGCCAACGAGCTGTTCGGTCGCGTCGAGCAGTTGCTCGGCCTGCCGGCCTCGACCGTCAAGCTCGGCATCATGGACGAGGAGCGCCGCACCAGCGTCAACCTGGCGGCCTGCATCGCCGCGGCGCCCAGCCGCGTCGCCTTCATCAACACCGGCTTCCTGGACCGCACCGGCGACGAGATGCACACCGCGATGCTCGCCGGTCCGATGCTGCGCAAGGGCGACATGAAGGCCAGCGCCTGGATCCAGGCCTACGAGCGCAACAACGTGCTGACGGGCCTGAGCGCCGGCCTGCGCGGTCGCGCCCAGATCGGCAAGGGCATGTGGGCGATGCCCGACCTGATGGCCGCGATGCTCGAACAGAAGATCGCCCATCCCAAGGCCGGCGCCAACACCGCCTGGGTGCCCAGTCCGACCGCCGCGACGCTGCATGCGCTGCATTACCACCAGGTCAGCGTGGCGCAGGTCCAGCAGCAGATCGAGGCCGAGGCGCCGGGCGTCGATCGCGCGGAACTGCTGCAGCGACTGCTCACGATCCCCGTGGCGGCCGATCCGTCGTGGAGCGACACCGAGAAGCAGCAGGAGCTGGACAACAACATCCAGGGCATCCTCGGCTACGTGGTGCGCTGGATCGATCAGGGCGTCGGCTGCTCGAAGGTCCCGGACATCAACCAGGTCGGCCTGATGGAAGACCGGGCGACTTTGCGCATCTCCAGCCAGCATGTGGCGAACTGGCTGCACCACGGCGTCGTGACTGAACAACAAGTTCGGGCGACATTCGAACGCATGGCGGTCATAGTCGACGCCCAGAACGCGGGAGACCCGCTGTACGAACCGATGGCCGGCCATCCGAACAGCATGGCGTATCAGGCGGCGCTCGATCTGGTGTTCAGAGGGCGTGAACAGCCGAGCGGCTACACCGAGCCGCTGCTGCACGCCTGGCGGCAGAAGCGCAAGGCGGCGGGATCTGCCGCCGGCGGCTGAACGCCAGACCAACAGTAACCATCTGTCGCGAATCGCCGTCTTCGTGCGGCGTACGTCCTCAGAGTGCCAAGCGATCTTCGGGTCGCTTTTTTTGTGTCCGCTCGTATCGATTTCAGCACTTGTCCTGTCGGACGACGCATGACTTCCAGCACCCGGGTGCCATTCGACATGCCGGAAATGGCGATCTTCGTTCGTTCAAGGATGGAAAACCCTTAGGGGCCGTCCCTGGGGCCGGGGGCAATTCCTGTTCCTTAAAGTTTGTTCACCTACGCGCAGTGTCCGATGACACAAAGTCATCAGCTCTGGAATCATTTTTGCCATTTGACGGATCCGGCATGACCTCTTCGCTTCAACTCCGCCGTGTGAGCCTCGCGGCCGCGCTGCTCGCCGCCTCGATGGGCGCCGCACACGCCCAGGAAAACACCCAGCTCGAACGCATCGAGATCACGGGCTCGAGCATCAAGCGCGTGGCCAACCAGGGCGCGCTGCCCGTCCAGCTGATCACGCAGGAAGAGATCAAGGCCTCCGGCGCAAACAACGTCGCCGACCTGATCCAGCGCCTGCCCGCGATGGGCGGCAACCTGACGATCGGCGACATCGCCATCGGCTCGAACTCGGGCGGCATCGCCACGGCCTCGATCCACGGCGTCGGCGAAAGCTACACGCTGGTGCTGCTGAACGGCCGCCGCATCGCCCCGACGGGCTCGGGCAGCCGGATCAACCTGAACTCCATCCCGATGAGCGCCATCGAGCGCATCGAAGTCCTGACCGACGGCGCCTCCGCGCTGTACGGCTCGGACGCCATCGCCGGCGTGGTGAACTTCGTCCTGAAGAAGAACGTGCAGGGCGGCAACCTCACCGCCACCTACAGCAACCCGCGCGGCGACGGCGGCACCTCCTACAACGTGAGCGGCAGCTACGGCTTCGGCGACCTGCAGCGCGACGGCTTCAACGTCATGGCCACCTATCGCCGTGACGAACAGAAGCAGCTGAAGTCCGGCGACCGCGACTTCTCCAAGAGCGCCTTCCTGCCGATCAACTTCAACGGCCGGAACTACGCCTACGACCGCACCAGCCCGTCGGCCGATCCGGCCAACGCCTCGGTCGTCTTCAAGCGCCTGGCCGGCGAACCCACGACCACGCCGGTCCTGGGTGCCTACGCCTTCAACCCGTACCGCATGGCCAACGGCCAATGCGCGCCGAACAACGTCTACAGCCTGGCCAACACCATCCCGGCCAACTCGAACGTCAAGAGCGGCACTGCCCAGTGCGCGTTCGACTTCGTCAGCACGATCGACGTCTATCCGGAATCGACCCGCGACTCGGTGTTCGTCACCGGCGAGCTGAAGATCAACGACAAGATCAAGCTGTTCTCCGACGTGGCCTTCACGCGTCTGGACCTGACCGCGCGCATCGCCCCGAACCCGGTGCCGATCGCCATCGCGACCACGTCGCCGCTGTTCACCAAGTACGTCGCGCCGTACCTGACGCCGGCCCAGATCGCCCACATCGACACGGTGTCCGCGAGCTATCGCGCCACCGACTTCGGCACCCGCGACTCGCAGACCGTCACCGACGCGAAGCACGTCGTCGTCGGCGCCGACGCTGAATTCGGCAACTGGTCGGTGAACGGTGCCCTGACCTGGTCCGAGAACGCGCTGGACGAGAAGTACGTCGGCGGCTACTTCAAGGCCAAGGAGTTCAACAACATCCTGGCCACCGGCGCGCTCGACCCGTTCGTGCCGTCCGGCAACCAGAGCGCCGCGACGCAGCAGCTGATCAGCGACTCGATCTATCACGGCACGATCCGCGAAGCCTCGACGACGCTCAAGGGCGCCGACGTGCGCGCCTCCAGCGAGATCTTCAACCTGCCGGCCGGCGCGGTCAGCCTGGGCGTCGGCGCGGACTTCCGCAACTACCACTTCAAGCAGACGCCGTCGGCCGACGCGGTCAACGGCGTGATCTACAACTTCGCGGCGAACCCGAAGTACGACCTGGCGCGCGACAACGTCGGCGCCTTCGCCGAATTCGTGATCCCGGTCGTGAAGGGCCTGGAAATGACCGCCGCGCTGCGCTACGACAGCATCAGCAAGATCAAGGACGCCGTGAACGGCCGCGACTTCGGCAAGACCGAGAGCGCCACGACCTACAAGCTGTCCGCCAGCTACAAGCCGACCAGCACCCTGGTGCTGCGCGGCTCCTACGGCACCGGCTTCAAGGCCCCGGACATGCTGGACATCGCCCAGCCGCTGGTGAACAACGGCGTGACGGCTTCCAGCTACAACTGCCCGTTCCCCGGCGACGGCAGCGGCGCGGCGCCCTGCAAGCCCGGCAAGCAGCAGTACACCCAGCTCTCGGGCGGCAACGAGAACCTGAAGCCGGAAAAGTCCAAGCAGGCCACCCTGGGCATCCGCTTCGACCCGACCCGCAACTTCGGCGGCAGCCTGGACTACTGGCAGCTGGACCTGCGTGACGCGGTCTCCGCGGTCTCCGCGAACCAGGCGTTCGCCAATCCCGAGCAGTTCAAGTCCCTGTTCACGACCTACAAGCTGCCGGCCGAAGCGAACCCGCTGTACGCGTTCATGTCGATGTCCACCAACATCGGCAAGTCCAACTACAAGGGCCTGGACTGGGCCCTGGACGGCCGGATCAACATCGAAGGCCTGGGCCGCCTGACCACCACGGTCAACGGCACCTACATGATCCAGGCCAAGTACACGCGCCCGGGCACGTCCAACGACTTCACCGACAGCCTCGGCAAGTACGGCGTGGACGCGCAGGTGATCTTCCGCAACACGGCGCAGGCCAAGTTCGCGCTGGACACCGGCAAGCTCACCAACGCCCTGGTCGTGAAGTACCGCTCCGGCTACAAGGACATCCAGCAGACCGTGCGTGACCTGCAGACCGGTCAGAACACCCAGATCCAGCTGCTGGTGCCGAACTACATCACCTTCGACTACCAAGGCACCTACCGCTACAACAAGGCGCTGGAACTGCGTCTGGGCATCCAGAACCTGACCGACCAGAACCCGCCGCTGACGCTGCGCGACTCGTCGGGCCACCAGGTCGGTTACGACCCGCGTTACGCCAGCCCGCTGGGCCGCACCGTTTATCTGACGGGCAGCTACAACTTCTGATCGGCGCCTGAACAGGAGGGGATTCGGATAATCCGTGCGTACAGCGCGCGGATACTGACGAATCCCCGACCAAACGACCGGCGGCATTGTTGCAGTCGGGATACAGCCTGTTGCCACCCCGCAACGAGTTGGGCGCTTGACGATTCGGACATTCCTCGGGAGAGGCGTGTCCGCCGATACCCCTGCCTTGGCCGGAAGTCACCCGTGACGCCGGTCATGCAGGGGTATCGGCCATTCTGGGGATGCCCCCGTTCCCGGTGACCCGGACCGCCTCAATTAGTAGGAACCCGCGCCGGCCGTCGAATTCCAGTCATTGACACTTCTTTCACGCGACCTTCACGCAATTGTGCGGAGTGGGGTCGTCGGTCACGTTTCGCGCGACGCCACAAGCGCCGCCGCTCGACACCTCTAGGAGTGTTTCTTTGAAGAACAAACTGAACGCGGTGAGCCTGGCAGTTGCCGCCACCATTGCAATCGCGTCGTCGGCCGCCGTTGCACAAGCCCAGGATCAGACCCAGCTGGAACGCGTCGTCGTGACGGGTTCGGCGATCAAGCGGATCGCTGCCGAAGGCTCGGTGCCGGTGCAGACCGTCACCCGCGCCGAGATCGAACGCAGCGGCGTGACCTCGGTGGTCGAGCTGATGCAGAACCTGTCGTCCGTGCAGGGCGGCATCACCGAAGGTGACACCGTCGGCGGCGGCGGCGGCGGCCAGGCCACCGTTTCCATCCACAACCTCGGCGGCGACCGCACACTGGTCCTGCTGAACGGCCGCCGCCTGATCGGCGAAGCCGGCGGCGCGGTGGACCTGAACATGATCCCGCTGTCGATCATCGACCGCGTGGAAGTGCTGACCGACGGCGCCTCGGCCCTGTACGGCTCCGACGCGGTCGCCGGCGTGGTGAACTTCATCACCCGCACCAACTCGTCGCGCAAGAACATCTCCGCCTTCGTGTCCGTGCCGACCGAAAGCGGCGGCAAGGAGCGCAGCGCCTCGATCTCCGGGGGCTTCGGCGACCTGGACACCAACGGCTTCAACGTCATGTTCGGCCTGTCGATGGACAAGCGCGACTCGCTGACGGCCAACCAGCGTGAGTTCTCGAAGACCGGCGTCATCAACTTCGGCCACAACGGCCAGGACTACCAGTTCTTCAACGGCTCGCCATCGGCCATCCCCGGCAACGTGAACGTGCCGGTCCGCAACCCGGACGGCACGATCGGCTCGGAACCCCGCAACGCCTACCTGGTCCAGAACGGCAAGTGCGCGGATCGCAACGTGCAGGTCGGCCAGGCCTGCTACTTCGACTACGCCGGCACCGTCGAGGCCTTCCCGGATCGCGAGCGCACCAACCTGTTCGGTTCGGGCTCAGTGAAGCTGGGCGAGCACACGCTGCGCGCCGACCTGCTGCTGGGCAAGACCAAGACGAGCGGCAAGATCGCCGCCGTGCCGGGCTCGGTGGCCGTGGACCCGAACGGTCCGTTCGCCTCGCAGCTGGCCGCCGTCGGCTACACCCCGGCCTACCTGCAGTCGCTGGGCCTGGATCCGGCCCGCATCGCGTCGGTGTCCTACCGCGCCTTCGACCTGGGCAACCGCACCAGCACCTTCGACCGCGACAACAAGGCCCTGTGGCTGCAGCTCGACGGCCAGCTGGCCGGCTGGGACTACACCGCCACCGCCGGTTACCAGCGCGCCGAAGTCGAGGAAAGCAACTCCGGCTATCCGCTGGCCAAGGCCTTCGGCGCCCTGCTGCGCAGCGGCGTCTACAACCCGTTCGTGCTGGCCGGCGAGCAGTCGCAGGCCGCCAAGGACGCGGTCGCCAAGATCATGATCTCCGGCGCCTACAGCGTCGAGACCAGCACCCTCGCCAACGTCGACTTCCGCGCCTCGCGTGAGATCTTCAAGACCTCCGCCGGCGGCGCCTACCTGGCGCTGGGCCTCTCGGCGCAGCAGGACAAGGTCGAGGACAATCCGGGCCTGGTCGCCCGCGGCGAAGGCGGCGTCAACGGTGACGACCAGCGCTTCGGCGACAGCACCGTCGTGATCCCGTACAACGCCAAGCGCGACACGATGGGCGCCTTCGCGGAACTGGTCGTCCCGGTCCTGAAGAACCTGGAAGTCACCGGCGGCGTCCGCTACGACAACTACCGCCACGTCGACAGCGCGACCAACGGCAAGGTGTCGTTCAAGTACACCCCGGCACCGGAACTGCTGTTCCGCGGCTCGTTCGGCACGGGCTTCCGCGCCCCGACGCTGCGCCAGCTGTACCGTCCGCTGCAGGAGTTCGGCGTGACGGCCTCGCCGTACACCTGCAACGCCGGCATGGCGGCGGTGGCGGCCAGCCTGGGCGCGGTCTGCCAGGCCGGCGACAAGCAGTACAACGTCTTCACGGGCGGCGTCGAGACGGTCAAGCCGGAAGAGTCCAAGCAGGCCACGCTGGGCTTCCGCGTCGAGCCGACGAGCAGCTTCTCGTTCGGCGCCGACTGGTGGTGGGTGGGCATCGACAAGACCTTCGGCTCGGTGGACGAGAACGAGGCCTTCAACAATGCCCAGAAATACTCCAACCTGTTCCTGGTCTACACCGACCCGGTCACGGCTGAGAAGTTCCTGGCCTACAACGCCAGCACGACCAACCTGGGCAAGTCGTTCAGCAGCGGCATCGATTTCGACGTGACCGGCCGCGTGAACACGCCGATCGGCCGCCTGACCTCCAACCTGCGCGCCACCTACATGCTGGATCGCAAGGTCCAGCTGCTGGCCGGCGGCGAGTACTTCTCGGACGTCGCCGACAACCAGGCCTCGCTGGGCACGGTCACCTTCCGCTGGAAGGGCCAATGGACCAACACGCTGCAGCACGGCAACTGGGTGCATGCCGCCAACGTCAACTTCCAGTCCGGCTACAAGGACTTCGAGACGGAAGTCGAGAACCTGGGCACCGGCGACTTCGAGAACGTGCGCCTGAAGGTCAAGCCGTACGTGACCCTGGACTGGCAGACCGCCTACACCTGGAACAAGCAGCTGACGGTCGCCCTGGGCATCAAGAACGTGTTCGACAAGGAACCGCCCCTGTCGCTGCGCGCCAACGGCGGCCACATGCTGGGCTTCGACTACCGCTACTACAGCCCGATGGGCCGGACCGTCCAGGTCAGGGCCAGCTACGACTTCTGATCGACCGCGACGCCCCGCCGCACCACGGCGGGGCGTCGCCCTCGCATCACGACAAGGACTCCTCCGGGAGTCCTTTTTTTTCGTCTGCACGAATCAGCGTTCGACGACAAGAGCGGCAAGCCGCTTAGTCCAAGTTAAGTATTGTTTCCCTGTCTCGTTGAATATTCATAAACCATTGTCTCAACGAATATTTTCCGTATTCATCAAATCCGATTGATAAATTCACCGTTGCCGTATGCCGACGATTCTTATCGCTATCTTCACGTAATACATACAAGTATTCAACATTTCGGGCGAAAACCGTCCGAAACCCTGCCGGTCGAAATCCGACATCGGCGCGGGAGTTAAGCGTTCGTAAATTCCGAAACTGTGGCGCAGGTGCGACCGAACCGTCATGAAACGGTAAGGAGAAACCCGCGAAAACAGCCCGTTTCGGCGCGCGCCGTCCCAAATTCGCGCGCTTTACGAACACGCACCTATGACCTCTGGCAATTCGTCAGCACACTTTTGTCAGGCCTCGCGATGCGGGGCCGTTTCAATTCCGGCCTGCCGCACCCACGAGGAGGGCGGGCGCTCCCCCTAGAGGTGCATATGTACAAGCTGAACGCGGTGAGCCTGGCAGTCGCCGCCACCTTCGCGGCCGCGTCCCTTCCGACGCTCGCCCAAAGCGACAACTCCACCCTGGAGAAGGTCGTCGTGACGGGCTCGGCGATCAAGCGCATCGACGCTGAAACCGCCGTGCCGGTGACCGTGGTGAAGATGGACGACCTGCGCAAGTCGGGCGTGACGTCCGTCGAACAGATCATGGCCAACCTGACCTCGGTCCAGTCGTCGACGAACACGGCCCAGTCGATCGGTTCCAGCAGCGGCGGCGCCAGCTTCGCCGACATGCGCGGCATCGGCGCCGACAAGACGCTGGTGCTGCTCAACGGCCAGCGCATCGCCAACAACGCGGTCGACGGCTCGGCGCCCGACCTGAACATGATCCCGTTCGCGGCCATCGACCGCATCGAAGTGCTGCGCGACGGCGCCTCGTCGCTGTACGGCACGGACGCGATCGGCGGGGTGATCAACTTCATCACCAAGACGAGCTACCAGGGCTTCACGATCACCGGCGGCTATGACTCGCCGCAGCACGCCGGCGGCAAGACCCGCAGCGTGAACGCCGGCTTCGGCTACGGCGACCTGGAGTCCCAGGGCTTCAACATCTTCGGCTTCGCCAGCTACAAGAAGAGCGACAACATCTCCGGCTCGCAGCGCGACTTCAACAAGCGCGTCGTCGGCGGCCTGTCGTACAGCACGGATCCGGCGAACTACACGCAGGACTTCGAGCATTACTACAACCCGACGCTGCCGGACTGCTCCGGCACGCAGGTCAAGAACGTCAACGGCGAGTGCCGCATCGTCACGCCGGCCTTCGTCGACTTCCAGCCCAAGACCGAGGTGTACTCGGGCATGCTCAAGGGCAGCCTGATGGTCAACAAGGACCTGACGCTGGGCGCCGAAGTCTTCGCCACCCGCAGCAAGGTCACGACGCTGGTCGCGCCGGTGCCGTACGGCGGTTACTACATCAATCCGGGCACGGCGTTCTACCCGACCGGCAACGCCAACATCAGCCCCACCTTCGACGACGGCAGCGCCGGCGCCCCGGGCTTCTCGCCGACCAAGGCCTTCCCGAATCCGGTCAACGTGCTGCCGGGCTTCGTGTACGTGCTGTGGCGCGACTTCCCCAACGGCTCGCGCGAGCAGATGAACCAGAACGACCAGCAGCGCATCCTGCTGACGGCTGAAGGCGCGGGCCTGGGCTGGGACTACTCGGTCGCGGGTTCGTACAACCACAACAAGGTGCAGCAGTTCCTGACCGGCGGTTATGGCGACGGCGACATGATCGGCGAAGGCCTGCTGGAAGGGATCATCAACCCCTTCGGCGCGCAGACCGCCGCCGGCACCCAGCTGCTGCAGGACGCGGCGCTGAACGGCAAGCTGCAGCACGCCATCGGCGAGGTCTACAACATCAACGCCCATGCCAGCCGCGAAGTCGGCGACTGGCTCGGCGTCGGCCGTGCCGCGCAACTGGCCCTGGGCGTCGAATACCGCCACGAGCGTTTCAAGTCGGTCCCGGAAACGGACTTCGCCGCCAAGGTGGAAGTCTCGACCGGCGTCTCGCCCACCTTCCACTCCGAAGGGTCGCGCAGCGTCAAGGCGCTGTACGGCGAGCTGAACCTGCCGGTGCTCAAGAGCCTGGATATCACCGGCTCGCTGCGCTACGACAAGTACAGCGACTTCGGCAGCAGCACCAATCCCAAGGTGAGCTTCCGCTTCCAGCCGGTCAAGGAAGTGCTGGTCCGCGGTTCGGCCTCGACGGGCTTCCGCGCGCCGACGCTGTTCGAGCTGTACGGCAACCAGGCCTACACGAACACCGCCGGCAACTACGCCAACCCGATCACCTGCCCGGCCGGTACGGGCGGTTCGCAGTGCTCGGCGCAGTTCCAGGTGCTGAACTCGGGCAATCCCAACCTGAAGCCTGAGAAGTCGCAGAGCGAGACCCTGGGTATCGTGGTGCAGCCGCTCAACAACCTGAGCCTGAGCCTGGACTTCTGGTCCGTGCACCTGAAGGACTCGATCGGCTCGATCCCGCAGTTCGCGCTGTTCAACAACTACGCCGCCTACCCGCAGCTGCAGCAGTACTTCCACCCGAACGCCGCGGGTCAGCTGTCGGTCATCAGCAACTGCCCGAGCGCGCAGTGCGGCTACGTCGACCAGACCCTGCAGAACCTGGGCAAGGTCCGCACGAACGGCTTCGACATCGGCGGCCAGTACCGTCTGTCGACGCAGGTCGGCGCCTTCGACTTCGCGCTGAACAGCACCTACGTCAACAAGTACGAGTTCCAGGACTTCAAGGACGGCTACTGGGTCTCGGCCGCCGGCCAGTACGGCGAGTCCGGTCCGGTCTTCCGCTGGCAGCACAACCTGTCGACCAACTGGCACTACAACGACTTCGGCGGCGGTTTCGTCGTGCACTACAAGTCGGGCTACAAGGACTTCGACCCCGCGGCGCACGCGCGTGTCCCGTCGTACACGACGACGGACATCTACGGCACCTGGTCGCCGCTGAAGTCGCTGTCGCTGACCGCCGGTGTGCGCAACCTGTTCGACCGCGATCCGCCGTTCACCAACCAGACCGACCTGTTCCAGGCCGGCGGCTGGGATTCGCGCTACGCCGACGCGACGGGCCGCGCGTACTACGTGCGCGCCACCTACAACTACTGATCGCCGGCGACGCCGGAGTGCCTCGGCGCTCCGGCCTCCCGCGCCAGTGGCACACGGACGAGAGGGATCCCCCTCTCGTTTTTTTTCGTCCGTACGTCGTCGCGCCCCGGCGGCGCGGGAATCGCCGGTCCCGCCGACCCGGCAGGCTCCCTAGAATGTGCGGTTTCGTCTTCGTCCGAAACGCCTACATGTCCGTCGAGTCGTCCGCGGGTCTGCCCGCCGCCTGCCAGATCCTCATCATCGGCGCCGGTCCCGCCGGCAGCGCGGCCGCCCGATGGCTGGCCAAGGCCGGCGTGGACGTGGTGTTCGCCGACCAGCAGCCGCTGGGTCGCGACAAGGTCTGCGGCGACGGGCTGATCCCGGACGCGCACCACGCGCTGGAACGCCTGGGCCTGCTGGACCGCGTGATGGCCAAGGCGCAGCGCTCGGCGCATGTGGGTTGCATCGGACCGCGCGGCGGCCGGATCGACGTGCCGGGCCACCTCGCGGTGCTGCCGCGCAGGCAGCTCGACGAGATCCTGAACCTCGGCGCGCAGGAAGCCGGCGCCCGGTTCCTGGCGCCGGCCCGTTTCGAGGCGGCGCTGGAAGACGCGCAGGGCCGCGTGCGCGGCGCGCGCTTCACCATCGACGGCCAGCCTCACGAGATCGCCGCCGACTGGGTGATCCTGGCCACCGGCGCGGTGCCGAAAGCGCTCACGGCCGCCGGCATGTGCGAGCGCCACACCCCCAGCGGCGTCGCGCTGCGCGGCTACGTGCGCGCGCCGGCGATGGCCGGCGAGATCAAGGCGCTGGAGGTGGTCTGGTGCAAGCCCGTGCAGCCGGGCTACGGCTGGATCTTCCCGGCGCCGGACGGCAGCTTCAACATCGGCGTCGGCGTGACCGACAGCCACAAGGACATGGCCGGCAAGGGGCAGAAGAAGGACGTCAACCTGCGCGCCATCTTCGACGCCTTCGTCGAGCACTACCCGCCCGCGAAGCGCCTGATGGCCGAGGGCGAACTGATCGGGGAACTCAAGGGCGCGCCGCTGCGCTGCACGCTCAACGGCGCGCGCTGGACGCGGCCCGGACTGCTGGTCACGGGCGAGGCGGCAGGGTCGACCTACTCGTTCACCGGCGAAGGCATCGGCAAGGCGATGGAGACCGGTCTCCTGGCCGCGGAAGCCATCCTGGCGCACCGCGCCGGCACGGCGGGGAACGGCGACGGCCTCCACGCCATCGACGCCCCGGTCCGCGAGCAGTACGAGCAGGGCCTGCGCGCGCTGCAGCCGAAGTACGACCTCTACGAGCGCGGCAACCGCGTGAACCGTTTCCCCTGGCTGGCGGACCTGCTCATCTGGCGCGCGCAGAAGAGCCCGCGCCTGCTGAAGCGGATGAGCGGCGTGCTCAACGAGACCAGCAACCCCGGCAACCTGGTCAGCCTGAAGGGGCTGACGCGGCTGTTCCTGGAATGACCGGGTGCATGATGAGCCCAGCGCCCTGAGCCAGGAGAGACCGCGATGTGCCAGCTGATGGGCATGAACGCCCGCCGACCGACCGATGTGATGTTCAGCTTCGCCGGGCTGGCGACGCGGGCGCACGAGCACAAGGACGGCTTCGGCATCGCGTTCTTCGAGGGGCGTGGGCTCCGGCACTTCGTCGACCACCACAGCGCACGGGTTTCGCCGCTGGCGGAGCTGGTCAAGACCTATCCGATCCGCAGCGACGTCGTCATCGCGCACATCCGCAAGGCGACGCAGGGCGTGGTCTCGCTGGAGAACACCCACCCGTTCGTGCGCGAGCTGTGGGGCCGCTACTGGGTGTTCGCGCACAACGGCGACCTGAAGGGCTTCGCGCCGCGGCTGCATGCGGCGTTCAAGCCGGTGGGCCAGACCGACAGCGAGCAGGCCTTCTGCTGGCTGATGCAGGAACTGGCCAAGGCGCATGCCGACATGCCGGCGATCGAGGAACTGAACCACACCTTGCGCGAGCTGCTGCCGAGGCTCAACGGGCACGGCACCTTCAACATGCTGCTGTCCAACGGGCAGGCGCTGTGGGCGCACGGCTCGACCAAGCTGCATTACCTGCTGCGCCAGCCGCCGTTCGGCCACGTCACGCTGCAGGACGAGGACATGAGCGTCGACCTCGCCGCCAAGACCACCGAAGACGACCGCATCGCCATCGTCGCCACCGAGCCGCTCACGCGCGGCGAGGCCTGGATCCCGATCGAACCGGGCACCTTGAAGGTCTTCGTCGGCGGCGAGCCTCAGTGCTAGCCGTGGCGGCCGGTGCCCCGTGGAGCGAATGCCGAGCGTGAGGAGGCGATTGAGCGGAACGGGGCACCGGCCGCCACGGCAGCTGCTCGGTCGCCGCAGTCGGCTGACCGTCCCTGCCACCTGCCATTCGCCGCATCCTGAGGCGTTGACCGGACCCGTCGCCTAGACTCGCCCCATGACTTCGCCCAGCGCTTCCGCCGACGCAGTCCCCCGTGACAAAGGGGACTGGACGCAATGGCTGTTCCCCGGTCCGCGCCGTGTGTTCACCGAAGCGGAGATCGAGCGCTCCGGTTTGAAGACCTGGTCCACTGTGGTCGACAGCTACGTGATGAGCAACGTGCTGGTGCTGGGGCTGGTCTTCTACACGATGCTGCCGCGCGAGCTGGCCCACGTGATCCTGATCGGCGGGCTGGGGATGGCCTCGCTGGGGCTGGGCGTGGCGCGCTGGCTGTGGCGCCAGCCGACCCGCACGCGCTTCAACGGCGCGACCTTCGCGCTCAGCGTGCTGATGGTGCTGTTCACGCTGGGGATGGTGAAGGCGGGCTTCCGCGCCGAGGCCCGCGACCTGCTGCCCTTCGTGGCGGGCGGGATGACGCTGACGGTGTCGTCGTGGTGGTTCCTGACGCTGTACCGGACGCAGCAGCTGAGCGCGCGGCTGGCCGAGCTCGACGCGCAGGAGGAGCGCATCGCGATGGCGCAGCGGCTGGCGACGGCGCAGATCCAGCCGCACTTCCTGTTCAACACGCTGGCGTCGCTGCAGCACTGGGTCGACACCCGCGACGACCGCGCCGGCCCGATGCTGCGCTCGCTGACGCGCTACCTGCGGGCGACGCTGCCGATGTTCGAGCAGGACCGGCTGCCGCTGGAGCAGGAGCTGCAGATCGTGCGCAGCTACCTGGACATCATGCAGGCGCGGCTGGGGCAGCGCCTGAGCTGGTCGCTGGACACGGACGAGACCGCGCAGGCCGCGATCGCCCGCACGAGCCTGCCGCCCGGCACGCTGCTGACGCTGGCGGAGAACGCCATCACGCACGGCATCGAGCCCAGCCTGCGCGGCGGTCACATCGCCGTGCGGGTGAAGGCGGCGGGCGGGCACCTGCGCCTGGAGGTGCAGGATGGCGGCCAGGGCCTGCCGCCGGGTGCCTGTGAGGGTCTGGGCCTCGCCAACACGCGCGAACGGCTCAGGGCCCAGTTTGGTGGCCGTGCGACGCTGGGCCTGGAATCCGGGCCTGTGGACGCGCCGGGATGCCTCGCCTGGGTCGAGGTGCCGGCCGCCTGACGGTCGCAGGATCCGCGGACGCCCGCAGGGCGCATCGGTCACATCGGGGAGACGACACGCATGACGACAAAGATCCGCACGCTGATCGCGGACGATGAGGAAGGTCCGCGCGAACAGTTGCGCGCCGCGCTGGCGCGTCTGGCGCCGGAGATCGAGATCGTGGCGGCCAGCGTCAACGGCTGCGACGCCTGGGACGACTGCCTGGCGCACGAACCGCAGCTGTGTTTCCTCGACATCCGCATGCCGGGCATGTCCGGCCTGGAGGTCGGGCAGCGCCTGTCGCAGCTGGCGGAGCCGCCGCAGGTCGTGTTCGTCACCGCCTATGGCGATCACGCGCTGACCGCTTTCGAGGCCGGCGCGGTGGACTACGTGCTGAAGCCGGTCGAGGATGCGCGGCTGGAGCAATGCATCCAGCGCCTGAGACAGCGTCAATCATTGAACGGCGCCGTGCCGGACGACGACGACCCGGAGCACGGTGCGGCCCATCGCGCGGGATCGTCGGCGATGCCCGCCGCCACGCTGGAACTGCTGCGCCAGCTGCTGCCCGCGCAACGGCCCTCGATGCGTCCCATCCAGGCCAGCCAGGGTCGCGAGATCCAGCTGATCGCGCCCGACGACATCCTGTTCTTCCAGAGCGACAGCCGCTACACGCGCGTGGTGCACCGCGACGGCGAGGCGTGGATCCGCACCGCGCTCAAGGAGCTGTTGAGCGACCTCGACCCGGGCGTGTTCTGGCAGGTGCACCGTTCGGTGCTGGTCAACAGCCGCTTCATCACCAGCGCGACGCGTGTCGACGAGAACACGATGCAGCTCTCGCTGAAGGGCTGCGACGAGAAGCTGCCCGTGTCCAGACAATTCCAGGGCTTGTTCAAGGGGCAGTGATGCGGACACGCGGCATGCGACGAGACCTTCGCGGAACGAGGCCGCTGGCGGTCGCGTTGTCTGCCTTCTTCGCCACCTTCGCCTTCTTCGCCGCCGGGGCGGTGCAGGCGCGCGTCACGCGCATCGTCGTGGACGAGGTGGCGCCGCTGATCGGCGAGCAGCGCGGCTATGAGCAGATCCGGGGACGCGCGTTCGGCGAGCTCGATCCGGCCGACCCGCACAACGCGGTGATCACGGATCTCAAGCTGGGGGCCGATGCCGACGGCCTCGTGCGCTACGAGACGAACTGGGTGCTCACGCGGCCCGTCGGGCGAAAGGCGGCCAGCGGCTTCCTGTGGCACGACGTGCCCAACCGCGGCGATGAGGTCCGGCTGCAGTCCGGCGAGTTCGCTGCCGGCGACATCGGCCTGCGCAGCGGCTGGCAGGCCGACAACGCGGGCGGCACCGGCGTGCCGCGCACGCGGCCCGAAGCGGCCCGCAACCACTACGTCCGCGCTCCGCTCGCGCGCATCGACGGCAAGCCGGTGACCGGCACGGTGATGGCGCGCATCGTCAACCGCAGCGGACCGGACTCGCAGCCGTTGATGGTGCAGGGCAATCCGATGCCTTACCTGCCGGTCTCGCTGGACACGGCCGGCGCGACGCTGACGGTCCACACGAAGGAGACCGTCGACGGCCGCATCACGGCGGCCGGCACGGTCGATGCGAAGGACTGGGCCTTCGCCCGCTGCAATCGCGGACAGCCGTTCCCCGGCGCACCGATCGACATCGATCCATCGCACGCGCCGGCCAACCTGCCCATCCACGTCTGCCTTCGCAACGGCTTCGACGCGGACAAGGTCTACCAGCTCGTCTACACGGCCGGCAACGCCTATGTTCTGGGCGTCGGCATGGCCGCGTTCCGCGATGTCGGCGCGTTCTTCCGGTACGCGAAGGCGGACGACACCGGCACCCCCAACCCGATTGCCGGCCAGGTCCGCGGCAGCGCGATCCGGGGCGTCTCGCAATCGGGGAACATGGTCCGGCAGTTCCTGTTCATGGGCCTGAACGAGGACGAGGCCGGGCGCCAGGTGCACGACGGCGCCTGGGCCATCATCGCGGGCCGCCGCGTCGCGGCGAACGCGCGCTGGGCGCAGCCGGACGGCGTCCTCGAACTCTTCCAGATGGGCAGCGAGGGCCCGCAGTGGTGGGTCGACTGGGCCGACAAGGCGCGAGGCCTTCCCGCGAAGGGATTGCTGACCCGCTGCACCGCGGGCAAGACCTGCCCCAAGGTGTTCGAGCACTTCGGCGCCGCCGAGGTCTACGCCTTGAAGCTCTCGCTGGAGTGGGTGGGATCGTCGGCGGACACGGACATCCCGCTCGCGCCGAACGTGCGTCGCTACTACGTCGCCGGCAGCCCGCACGGCGGCGGAGCCGGAGGCTTCCGCCACGAGGCGGAGAGTCCCGCCTTCAACTGTCCCGGCAACAACTTCGGCCAGGCGACGCTGGCGCCGAATCCGCTCCCGCACCGCGAGCTGCGCAACGTGCTGAGCGCGGCGATGCGCGATTGGGTGCTGAAGGGAACGCCCCCGCCACCGAGCCGCTATCCGATGCTGGCACGCGGCCAGCTCGTCGATCCGACACGCGAGGCGATGGGATTCCCGCTCGGCGTGCCGGGCATTCCGCAGCGCGTGTTCCTGCCGGAGAACTTCGTCTTCCCCGTCTTCGATTACGACTGGGGGCCAGGCTTTGACCGCGTGGAGGCGTCGGGCGTGCCGGACCAGATCCCGCCGAGGATCAGACGCGTGCTGCCGGCGAAGGTGCCGCGCGTCGATGCCGATGGGAACGAGGTCGGCGGCGTGCCGACGGTGCTGTCGATGGCGCCGCTGGGCACCTACCTCGGCTGGAACATCACCGCCGACGGCGTCCATGCCGGGCAGGTCTGCAACTACGCCGGGGGCTACGTGCCGTTCGCCCGGACGCGCGCGGAGCGCGAGGCCAACGGGGATCCGCGCCGCTCACTCGAAGAGCGGTATCGCGATCACGCCGGCTACGTCGCCGCTGTGAAAGCGGCGGCAGAAAAAGCAACGGCGGAAGGATTTCTCCTGTCCGCCGATCGCGATCGTCTGCTCAAGGAAGCCTCCGAGAGCGACGTGTTGCGCTGAGGATTGGACGCTCAAAACTCCGGCTTCCCGAGCTGCTCATCAGTCGCGCGGAGCGACATGTGCTCCAGGCGCCATTGAGCAAGCTCGCGCGACTTCGCCACAGTGATGTCGTCCTCGCTGATGGCAAAGCAGCCTTTGAGCAGGATGTCCTTGTTGGGCTGAGCATCCGTACTGGGCAGTCGCCTTTGGCAGTCTGCGAAAACTTCTTGGGCCAACTGGTCGGCTTGGTCCGACGCCTCGTCGGGATCCGCACCCGGCGGAAACACGAGCACGATGGTCAACTCGTAAGGGTCACCTTCCGGACGCTCGATCACCTCACCGCCATCGAGATCGAAGTAAATGAACGAGACCAGTGCCCCCTTGGCTTCCAGGCGCTTGGCCAACCGCATGTCCACCTGGGTTGATTTCATCCGACTGACGAAGGTGTCGGGAAACGCTGTCCGGTTGTAGCGGGCGCCCAACCAGTTGCGCAGCACGGCCAATTGTTTGGCTTCGAGTTCGAACCACTCGTCCGGCATGAATCGCGCCAGTTGGGCCTTGGGTAGGGAGGCCTTGTCAGTCGCCACCAGTTCGACCGTCAGCACCGTTCCGGCCCGCTGCATATCGACATGCAGCGTGCGTGGCGCTTTCCCCCAAGAGAAATTGCCATTGGCCCTGGGCAGCATACGGCCGACGATGATCTCGACAAAGGGTTCCGCCGAGAGGTTGTCGTTCGCCAGATCACAGTCATGACCGATGACGACCACGCAAGTGGCCTCGGGCGACTCGGCATGTTTCAGGCCGAAGGCGGCGCAGGCGTCGGCGCCCAGCACATGGCCCTGGCGCCATGGGGTGTCCCGCGTCCACTCGGCGGATGCCTGCATGCGACCTCAGACGTCCTCTTTGAAGGAAGGCGTACCGAAGTCAGAAGCTGCCAAGGTCTGCTTCTTCCGACCTACCAACAGCGCATCGAGTTTCGAGCGCGCCTGAACGCCGCGCTTGACGACCCGAATCAGCTTCTGCGCGGCCTCGCGCCCGTCCGCGCCTTCGCTCAGCAACTGCAGGAACGTTTTTCCGCCGGCCAACGTGCGATCCAGCATCGCGGAGGTAGGCTTGAACGCCGATTCGCTGAAGATTCGCGCAGCAGCTGCGAGTTGCTCTATGCGCGGCTCGTACATGGGCCTGGGTCGGTCACCGCCGATCCAGTTGTAGAGCGTCTGACGAGACACTCCGAAGACCTCCGGCAGGCGCGACATCGTTCGGCCAAAGCCGGATTTCACTTCTGCCATCAGGGCGGCGTGCGATCCAGTGGTCTCGCCGGTGCGGTCAATGACGGCAAAAGGTTGGTACCCCGGGCGAAGGAGATAGAACTCAGCACCCTCGATGCCACCCGTGCCCGCACGCCCTATTCGAGACAACAACGGCAGCGGTGCGGCGCCGATCTGATCCGCGCGCCCATGCACAGCGGATGGCGCGCCATTGCCATAGGCGACGTAGGCGGCCCAAGACTCATACGCGAAAGCGCTCGTCATGTTCAGTTCCAGACCTCGAAGGCGTGTTCGCTGGCAGCCGCGTGAAATGCGTTCCCGATGACGTCGTGGATCGCCGTGAGGTGCTCGCGGACCGTGTCGATCGAGAACTCATGCCGACCGTCGACACTGCCGTCATTGTCGAGGATCGCGTTCGGGCCCACGTATGTTGCGAGGCGCGAATTGACGTTCATTTGACCGGGAACAATGTCTGGCGGAAAAACCAGGGGGCCGCTCTGAATGCTGACTCGCGACAGCAGATTGACCTGGTCCACGATGTTGACGCTCTCGGAATACGCGTACGCCTTTTGCCCCGGCAACTTGCGGCTCAAACCCGTCACCTCGGGTGCCAGGTATTGATAGAGATCGTCACCCTCGTTCGGAATCACTCGATCAAGATACCGAAGTCCGATCCGCTCCACGTAGTCCAGCCGGACCTCCTCATGAAGGATGTTCAGGCCTCGGAGAAAGATCTCCGAAAACTGCTTGAAGTCGCCGTAGTCCGTCGACTGGAGGGTCAAGCTCTGCTGGTCCAGGAGAAACAGCTGCGTCTGCGGCGTATCGCCGAACTGATGGCGCTCCACCGCGACGGCCACGGGTGCGGCCGACGACGTGCCGGGTTGAAGATTGACTTCGAGGACGAACGACTTGTGTGTCGAGAAGTCCGGAAAGCGCTGCTGACGCAGACGTTCCTGAATGTTGGGCAGGAAGTCCGAGAGCTTGAGCAGCCGATTGAAGCGCACCTGTGCAACAGTGAAATACACGGGTGGATTGGACAAACGTCCCATGGATGGCTCCCCGATTCTTCGGGTCAAGTTTACAGTTCTCTTGACAGTTTAGGTCCGGGTGGTGAGTGCGCAAAGAAAAAGGGGCCGAAGCCCCTTTTTCGTCATCACAGCGAAGCAGCCTCAGCGCATGGCCGTCGGCGCGGGCGCCTCGGCATCGATGCCGCCCGCCAGCGCCTTGTAGACGCCGACCAGCGAAGTCGCCGCCGCCGTCTGCGATTGCGCCAGCTGGTTGCGCGCCGTCAGCAGCTCACGCTCCGCGTCCAGCACCGCGAGGAAATCGCTGATGCCGACCTTGAAGCGTTCGCGCGCGATGTTGGCCGCGCGCTCCGCCGACACCGCCGCGTCGAACAAGGCCTGCGCCTGCTGCTGGCTGCGGTTGTAGGTCACCAGCGCCCCTTCGGTCTCCTCCAGCGCGGCGAGCACGGTGCGCTCGTAGCTGATGAAGGCCGCCTCGTTGCGGGCATCCGCCGCCGCGATCTGGGCACGGATGCGACCGAAGTCGATCAGGTTCCACACCAGCTGCGCGCCGAGGTTGTAGGCATACGCCGGACCATCGCCCAGGTCGCCGATGCGCGTCGCGTTCTGGCCGATCGTGCCGCCCAGCGTGATGCGCGGGAACATGGCCGAACGCGCCACGCCAACACGCGCCGCGGCCGCGGCCGCCTGCGCTTCGGCCGCGCGCACGTCCGGACGACGACGCAGCAGGTCCTCGGGCGTGCCGATGCGGTCCAGCGCGATCGTCTTCAGACCCGGCAGCGGCTTGACGTCGGACAGCTCCACGTCGAGCGCCGTCGGCGGCTGGCCCGTCAGCACCGCGAGGCGGTAGCGCGTGCGCGCCAGCGCCATCTCCAGCGCGGGAATCGTGGCCGCCGTGCTCTGCACCAGCGCGCGGGCGCGCTCGGTGTCGAAGCCGTTGCCGCGACCCGCTTCCTGGCGACCCGCCACCAGCTTCAGCGCGCCCTGCTGCGTCTCCAGCGATTGCTGGGCGACGCGCAGTTGCTCCTGCAGACCGCGCAGCTCGAAGTAGTTGCGCGCGATCTCCGCCGCGACGCTGACCTGCGCCGAACGCAGGCCCGCTTCGCCGGCCAGCAACTCGGCCGCGGTGGCGCGACGCTCGTCGGACAGGCGACCGAACAGGTCGGCCTCCCACCGCACGTCGAAGCCGACCGAGAACGCGTTGTTGCTCTGCGGATTGCCTTGGGAGTCCGGCGCGCGGACGCGGCCGGCCCCGGCCGTCAGGTCGACGGTCGGAAACAGCTGCGCATCGGCGAAGCGCGACAGCGCCCGCGCTTCGCGCAGGTTGGCCGACGCGATGCGCAGGTCCGTGTTGGCCTGCAGCGCGCGGTTCACCAGCGAGTCCAGCCCGCTGTCGTTGAAGCCCTGCCAGAAGCGGCCCACCGGCGCCTGCGCCAGCGTGGCGCCGTCACCTTGCGGCGCGTTGGCGAAGCCATTCGCCAGAGGCACTTCGGACTTCTTCGGCGCCGGGGCCGTCGAGCAGCCCGTGAGCGCCACCGTCGCGGCCGCCGCGGCGGCCATCAGAGAGACTCGGAAGAACATCATGCGCCCCCCTTGGCCGGGCTGCCCTTGGGCGGATCGGCGTCATCGACGCCCGGATGGAACGGATGGGCGGCGGCATCGATCTGATGACGCAGCTCGGCCGCGTGGGCGCGCTTCTTCTCGGTGCTCTTGCGCAGCAGCGCGTAGAACACCGGCGTCAGGAAGATGCCGAACAGCGTCACCCCGACCATGCCCGAGAACACCGCGATGCCCATCGCGCGACGCATCTCGCTGCCCGCGCCGGAGCCCAGGATCAGCGGGATGACGCCCGCGCAGAACGCGATCGAGGTCATCAGGATGGGACGCAGCCGCATGCGGCAGGCGTGGATGATCGCGTCGTGCAGCGCTTCGCCGCGCTCCTCGAGTTCCTTCGCGAACTCGACGATCAGGATCGCGTTCTTGCACGCCAGCCCGACCAGCACCACCAGCGCCACCTGCGAGAAGATGTTGAGATCCCCGGCCTGCGCGAACGGCGGGAAGTGCGACAGCCACACGCCGAAGAGCGCGGACAGGATGCACATCGGCACGATCAGGATGATGGCCAGCGGCAGCGACCAGCTTTCGTACTGGGCCGCGAGGACCAGCACCACCAGCAGCACCGAGATCGCCAGCACCGCGCCCAGCGTCGGGATCGCGAAGCCGCCGACCTTGATGTCGCGGGTCAGCCGGTCCTGGTAGGTCAGCTCCGTCCACTCGTAGGTCATGCCGCGCGGCAGGTTCTTCAGGCGCTTCTCGATCTCCGCCTCGGCCTGGCCGCTGGAGAAACCGGGCTTGGCCGCGCCGTTGATGTCCGCGCTCGGGAAGCCGTTGTAGCGCGTCACGCGCGTCGGTCCGAAGGTCGGATCGACGTTCATCAGCGCGCCCAGCGGCACCATCTCGTTCTTCTCGTTGCGCGTCTTCAGGTCGGTGATGCTGCCGGCGTTGGAGCGGAAGGCCGCATCCGCCTGCACGATCACCTGGTAGGTCTTGCCGAAGCGGCTGAAGTCGTTGACGTACAGCGAGCCGAGGTTGATCTGCAGCGTGTCGTAGATGTCCTGCAGCTTCACGCCCATCTGCTTGGCCTTCACCCGGTCGACGTGGGCGAAGAGCTGGGGGACGTTGATGTCGTAGGTCGAGTACGGCGTGCCGATGCCGCTCTTCGGGTCGCCGTAGATCGGACCCAGCGTGCCCCAGACGGCGCCGTAGAGCGCCTGCTCGCCGAGGCCGGAGCGGTCCTGCACCTGCACCTTGAAGCCGCCCGCGTTGCCCAGGCCGTCCACCGCCGGCGGCGGCACGACGAACATGCGCGCGCCCTGGATCTGCTGGATCGCGCCGTTGACCTTGCCCAGGATCGCGTCCTTGGAAGTCTCGGCGGAGGTCCGGTTCTCGAATTCGTCCAGGCCGAAGAACACGATGCCTTCGTTGGGCGCGGCCGAGAAGCCGGCGATCGACAGGCCCGGGAAGGCGATCGAGTCGCGGATGCCGGGCACCTTCAGCGCGATGTCGCTCATGCGCCGGATGACCTCTTCGGTGCGGTCCAGCGTGGCGCCGGCCGGCAGCTGCGCGATGCCGATCAGGTACTGCTTGTCCGGCGCCGGCACGAAGCCCGACGGGATGCGCGTGAACAGCAGCGCGGTCAGGCCCAGCAGGATCGCGTAGACGACCAGCGCGCCGCCCTTGCGCTTGAGGATGCCGGTGACGCCGCGGCTGTAGCCGTCGCTGCGGCGCTGGAAGAAGCAGTTGAACCAGTGGAAGAACCGGCCGAACAGCTTGTCCATCACCTTCATGATCGGGTCCTTGGGCGCGTCGTGGGGACGCAGCAGCAAGGCCGCCATGGCGGGCGACAGGGTCAGCGAGTTGAACGCCGAGATCACCGTCGAGATCGCGATCGTGACCGCGAACTGGCGATAGAACTGGCCCGACAGGCCCGGGACGAAGGTCAGCGGGATGAACACCGCGCACAGCACCAGCGCGATCGCGATGATGGGCCCGGAGACCTCCTGCATCGCCTTGACCGTCGCGGCATGCGGCGTGAGGCCGTCCTCGAGGTTGCGCTCGACGTTCTCGACCACCACGATCGCATCGTCGACCACGATGCCGATGGCGAGCACCAGCCCGAACAGCGTCAGCGTGTTGATCGAGTAGCCCAGCAGCAGCAGCACCGCGAACGTGCCCACGATGGACACCGGCACGGCCAGCAGCGGGATGATGGACGCGCGCCAGGTCTGCAGGAAGATGATCACCACCAGCACGACCAGCAGCACGGCCTCGATCAGGGTGTGGATCACCTTCTCGATGGACGTGGCGACGAAGCGCGTCGGGTCGTAGACGATGTCGTAGCTGACGCCGGCCGGGAAGCTTTCCTTCAGGCGGTCCATCGTCGCGCGCACATCCTTGGAGATGTTCAGCGCGTTGGACTGCGGGGCCTGGAAGATGCCGATACCGACCGCTTCCTTGTTGTTCAGCAGGCTGCGCAGCGCGTAGGTGCCGGGGCCCATCTCGACGCGGCCCACGTCGCGCACCCGGACCAGGCCGCCTGTGGCGGTGTCGGTGCGGATGATGACGTCGGCGAACTCTTCCTCGGTGACGAGGCGGCCCTGCGTGTTGATCTGCAGCTGGAAGTCGGTGCCCTTGGGCGCCGGCGGCGCGCCGACGACACCGGCCGCGACCTGCGTGTTCTGCTCACGGATGGCGTTGGTGACGTCGGAGGCGGTCAGGCCGCGGCCGGCCAGCTTGGCCGGGTCCAGCCAGACGCGCATCGCGTAGTCGCCGGAGCCGAAGACCTGCACCGAGCCCATGCCCTGCACGCGCAGCAGCTCGTCGCGGACCTGCAGCTGCGCGTAGTTGCGCAGGTACAGCGCGTCGCGGCTGTTGTCCGGGCTGACCATGTGGACGACCATGGTCAGGTTGGGACTGGACTTCTCGGTCGTCACGCCGATCTGCCGGACGATGTCGGGCAGGCGCGGCAGCGCGCGGTTGATGCGGTTCTGGACCGCCGTTTCCGCGGCTTCCGGGTTGGTGCCGATCTTGAAGGTGACCGTCAGCGTCATGCCGCCGTCGGCGGTGGCCTGGCTGTCGAAGTACAGGACGTTTTCCAGCCCGTTGATCTGTTCCTCGAGCGGCGTCGCCACCGTCTCGGAGATCACGCGCGGGTTGGCGCCGGGGAACTGGGCGCGCACGACGACCTGCGGCGGCGCGACCTCGGGGTACTCGGAGATGGGCAGCCGGAAGATCGCCAGCAGGCCCACCAGGAAGATGAAGATCGAGAGGACCGACGCAAAGCGCGGCCGCTCGATGAAGAAGCGTGAGATATCCATGGACGGCCTCGCGTCGGGTTACTTCGACGACGCGGCGGGAGCGGCGGAGGCGGCGCCCTGCGGCGCGGCGACGGGGCGTCCCTTGTCGTCGAGCTTGGCCTGCTGCGGCGTGACCGGCGCGCCGGGCATCGCATGCTGGAGGCCGTCGATGATCACGAGCTCGCCGGGCTTGACGCCCTGGACCACGCGGTAGCCGTCGAACAGCGCGCCGGCCTGGACCGGACGGGGCGCCACGATGTTGTTGGCGCCGACGATCATCACGACCTTGTTGGCCTGGTCGGTGCCGATGGCGCGGTCGGGGATCAGCGTGGCGTTGTAGGAGCCGGTGCCTTCCAGGCGGACGCGCGCGAACAGGCCCGGGGTGAACAGCCCGTCCTTGTTGTCGAAGACGGCGCGGCCGCGGATGGTGGCGGTGGCCGGATTCAGGCGGTTGTCGACGAAGTCCATGTGGCCTTCGTGCGGGTAGCCCTGCTCGTTGGCCAGGCCCAGGCGGATCTTGTTGGCCTGCTCGCGCTTGGCGCCGCCGGCGCGGGCGGCGGCGGCGTACTTCAGGAAGGTCGCCTCGCTGGCGTCGAAGTAGGCGTAGACCTTGTCGCTGGAGACGACGGTGGTCAGCACCGGCTCGCCGATGTTGACGAGGTTGCCGGGCGTCACGTTGGCGCGCGAGCTGCGGCCGGTGACCGGGGCGCGGACCTGGGTGAACTCGACGTTCAGCTTGGCCTGCGTCACGGCGGCTTCCGCGGCGCGGATGTTGGCCTCGTTGTTGCGGACGGCGGCCTTGAGCTGGTCGATCTCCTGCTGGCTGACGCCCTGGATGGCGACGAGCTTCTCGGCACGGCCCAGGTCGGACTTGCTCAGGTCGGCGGCGGTGCGGGCGGCGGCGGCCTGGGCCTCGGCGCGGGCGACCTCGGCCTGGAACGGACGCGGATCGATGGTGAAGAGCGGGTCGCCCTTCTTGACCACCTGGCCCTCGCGGAAGTGGACCTTGTCGAGTGTTCCGGCGACACGGGCGCGGATCTCGACGGTGTCCGGCGCTTCCAGGCGCGCGGTGAATTCATCGAAGTCCTGGACTTCGCGCGCGATCGCCGGGGCGACCGTCACGGGCGGGGGGCCGCCATGCTGCTGTTGTTGTTGATCCTGTTGTCCACAGGCGGTCAACAGCAGCGCCACCAGGGCGCCGGCGACGGCGTTGCGATTGAAAGAAGGTCCAGCCATGCATCACTCCCGAAAACGCCCACGGCATCTGTTGCACCGCAGCGTGCGGCGGAATGTACGCGGTACATGAAAAGGCTTCCAGTGCCTCAGGCAATACCTGTCCCTTTGCCGGAGGGCTTCTTGGAAACGATTGACTGCCTGGGCAAGGTTGTGAGCAAGTCTCGTTGGAGACACTGCCGGAAAACGTCAGGAGGGTGGGGGTTCGGAGGATTGGGCAAGGACGCCGGAGTGGGGCTTCGCGCCCCCGGACATCGCTTCACCCGCGGCACTCCGTTCGATGGCATTCAGGGCCGCCATGGCGGGATACACCGTCACCGTGCTCCAGCGGTCCCGGTAGTAACAGTCCCAGTAGCTGAGGACCCTGCGCCGCGTCGTCGCCATGAAGCCCGGGTTGCCCGCCACGAAAGCGGCGAGTTCCGCCCGGTCCGCGCTCGCGATCGCCTCGGCGACGACCTCGGCGATCTCGACCACGTACTCCCCGAGGAGCTGGACGAAGAACGGGATCACCCACGGCGGATCCATGACGCCGAGTTGCCTCAGGCAAGCCTCGCGGATGTGCCCGTCGTGATGACGGGTGCCGAAGCAGAGCGCGAGTCTGCGGGCATCGCCCGTTGCGTGGTCCACGACGGCTTGCAGCCGGTCCGGTGGGCAGTAGACGCGACTGGGAAAAGCCAGCACTTCGCCTTGCACCAGGACGGTGATGCCTTTCGGGAACACATCCCGCTCCGACTGGAACAGCGACTGGACCAGCGCATGCCCGAAGGGCTGCAGCGTGGCGGGAAGAAGGATCTGGAAAGTCATGAGCGCACTCGGATCGAGTCACGTCGATCGCCGACGATGGCGCTTGAAAGAGCGGGCCTTTGCTCCGGCCAGAGAGAGATCCTATTTCAAACGACGGGCAGAACCACGGACAGAACCGCGGCCAAGAAAAAACCCGGGCGGGGCCCGGGTTTGATCGATTCCTGGAAGGCGCTGAGCGCCTCCGCTCAATGCACGCCGTGCATCAGCTTCTTCATCACCGGGCTGAGCAGCATCAGCAGCAGGCCGGCGCCCGCGGGGACGATGGTGAAGATGAGGAAGAAGGTGGACATCGAATACGTCGACGAGATCGCGTCGATGTACGAGCCCGTCATGCCGGCGATCTTGTTGGCGATCGCGGCGTTGACGAACCAGACGCCGAACATCAGGCCCAGCAGACGCGCCGGCGCCAGCTTCGAGATGTAGGACAGGCCGACCGGCGACAGGCACAGCTCGCCCATCGTGTGCAGCAGGTAGGCCAGCGTCAGGAAGACCATGCTGACCTGCGCCGTCTTCGCACCCGCCGGGATGCCCGACGCGCCGTACGACAGCGCCGCGAAGCCCAGGCCCAGCAGCACCAGGCCGACGCCGAACTTCACCGGACCGCTCGGGTTCCAGCGACGTTCCCACATCTTGCTGAACATCGGCGCCAGGATCACCAGGAAGAAGGAGTTCAGCACGCCGAACCAGGTGGCCGGAATCTCCGATTGCTCCAGCGCGAACTCGCGGCCCAGCATCCACAGCGACAGGCCCCAGATCACCGCCAGCGCCAGCGCGAGCAGGGCGTTGGACGCCTTGTAGAGACCCTCGGTGCTGCGGCCCAGCTTGATCAGCAGCCAGCTCAGGATCGCCACCGGGATCAGCGTCATCAGCGAGTTGACGATCTTGAAGACCAGCCCGCTCGTGCCCACCAGCGCGCGGTCGGTGTAGTCCGCCGCGAAGATGGTCATCGAGCCGCCGGCCTGCTCGAAGGCGAACCAGAAGAAGATCGTGAAGAAGGAGAACACGCCGATCGCGATCAGGCGGTCACGCACGATGTGGGCGGGCGTGTCGTCCAGCGGCTCGCTCGCGTCCACCAGCGGGGCGTTCTTGCTCGGCACGCCGCCGATGTCGCCGAAGATGCCTTGCGCCAGCCAGAACTGCAGCGCGCCCAGGATCATGAAGACCGCCGCCAGGCCGAAACCGTAGTGCCAGCCGATCTTCTCGCCGATGTAGCCGCACAGCGAGATGCCGAAGAAGGCCCCCGCGTTCACGCCCATGTAGAACAGCGTGTAGCCGCCGTCGCGCTGGCCTTCGTTGTCCTTGTTGTAGAGCTGGCCGACGATGGCCGAGATGTTCGGCTTGAACAGGCCCGTGCCCAGGATCACCAGACCCAGGCCGACGTAGAAGGTCGCCTTGGTGTCGAAGAACAGTGCGATGTGACCCGCCGCGATGATGAAGCCGCCCAGCACCACCGAGCGCCGCGTGCCCAGGAAGCGGTCCGCGATGTAGCCGCCGATGATCGGCGTCAGGTACACCAGCATCGTGTACGTGCCGTAGAGGCTGGTCGCCTCCTCGCGCGTCCAGCCCCAGCCGCCCTTGGTGGCCTCGGAGATCAGGTACAGCACGAGCAGCGCCCGCATGCCGTAGTAGGAGAACCGTTCCCACATTTCGGTGAAGAACAGGACGAACAGGCTGTTGGGCTGGCCGAGGATGGTCTGCCGCGCTCCGGGAGTTTGAATTGTGTTCAAACGACGCTCCGTGATCGATCGCTGGTGGATCGCTGAGGAATCAATGACCCGGCGCTCCGGGTCACGGGAAACCGCGTTCCAGGGATCAGAACGCGTTTGCCGCTGGTCCAGGCCCCGGATCGATCGATCCCTCGGGGCCCGCCAGCGGCAGGCGGCGCCATTGTCAGCGAAAGGTCAGCCTCAACCGCCCCGTCGGCATTAGGGCTCACCCTAGGTGCGAAGCCCCTTCCCAGGGCCGTCCGCACACGTCGACGGCGGCTTCGGACGCCGCGTTCAGGGGCGCTCTTCGCGCAGCAGCCGCAGGCCGTTGAGTACCACCAGCAGGCTCGCGCCCGCGTCGGCCAGCACCGCCAGCCACAGGGAGCCGATGCCCGCCAGCGTCAGCGCCGCCACGATCGCCTTCAGGCCCAGCGCCACGACGATGTTCTGCTTCAACACCGTCGCCACGCGCTCGGACAGGTCGATCAGCTCGGGCAGCTTGCGCAGGTCGTCCTGCATCAGCGCGATGTCGGCGGTCTCCAGCGCGGTCGCGCTGCCCGCGGCGCCCATCGCGATCGCGATGTCGGCGCGCGCCAGCGCCGGGGCGTCGTTGACACCGTCGCCGATCATCGCGACCGGGCCCTGCTCGTCGGCGAGCTTCGCGATCGCGTCGAGCTTGTCCTGCGGCAGCAGCGGCGCGCGCACCGCGTCCTCCGGCATGCCGAGCCGGCCCGCCATCGCGACGGCACTCGGGCGCTGGTCGCCGCTGAGCATCGTCAGCGACAGGCCGCGCGCGCGCAGTGTCTTCAGCACTTCGGCGGCTTCGGGTCTCGGCGTGTCCGACAGCGCCAGCAAGGCCAGCGTCTGCGCGCCACGCATCAGCCAGACCAACGTGTGGCCCTGCGCCTGCAGCGCGCGGGCGGCGTTGCGGGCGTCGTCGTCGACGGCACCGCGCTGCTCGGCCAGCCGCTCGTTGCCGAGCGCGAATTCAGCGCCGTCCAGCTGCGCGGTCAGTCCCAGGCCGGGCAGGTTCTGCAGGTGATCGACCGGCTCCAGCGCGGAGCTCACGCGCTGCGCGTGCGCCGCGACGATCGCCTGCGCCAGCGGGTGCGTGCTGCCGGCGTCGAGCCGCGCGGCCAGATGCAGCGCCTGGTCGGCGTTCACCGACGGGTACAGCGGCTGCACCGCCGCCAGTTGCGGCTTGCCTTCGGTCAGCGTGCCGGTCTTGTCGAAGGCCAGTGTCTTCAGTTGCCGGGCGCGCTCCAGGTAGAGCCCGCCCTTGATCAGGATGCCTCTTCGCGCCGCCGAGGCCAGGCCGCTGACCACCGTCACCGGCGTGGAGATCACCAGCGCACAGGGGCAAGCGATCACGAGCAGGACCAGACCCTTGTAGATCCAGTCGTTCCACGTTCCGAAGCCCAGCAGCGGCGGCAGCACCGCCAGCGCGACGGCCACCAGCACCACCGCCGGCGTGTACACGCGGGCGAAGCGGTCGATGAAGGCCTGCGTCGGCGCGCGCTGCGACTGCGCCTGCTGCACGGCGGAGGCCATGCGGTCGAGCAGCGTGTGACCCTTGCCGGCGGTGACCGTCATTTCGAGCAGGCCGTCGCCGTTGATGCTGCCGGCCAGCAGCGCGTCGCCGGGCGCCTTGTCGACCGGCATGGCCTCGCCGGTCAGGGCGGCCTCGTTCAGGCTGGAGCGGCCCGTGAGCAGACGGCCGTCGAGCGGCACGCGCTCGCCCGGAGGGATCCGGACCTTCGCGCCGATCGCCACGTCGGCTGCGGGTACCGGCATCCAGCGGCCGTCGGCGCCTTGCACCTGCGCCGTCTCCGGCGCGAGCTGCGTCAGCGCGCGGATCGCATCGCGAGCACGAGCCAGGCTGAGGCTCTCCATCATCTCGGACAGGCCGAACAGCCACACCACCATCGCCGCCTCGGGCCACTGGCCGAGCACGATCGCGCCGATGACCGCCAGGCTCATCAGCAGGTGGATGTTGAGCGTCACGCTCTTCAGCGCGATCCAGCCCTTGCGCAGCGTCGGCAGACCGCCGAGCAGCATGGTCGCGACCGACAGCGCGATCACCAGCGGACCGGACTCGTCGACGCCGGAGAACGCGAGCGTTTCCGCCGCGATCGCGGCCACGCCGGCGACCGCCATGCGCCACTTCAGGCTGGACGAGATCGCCGGCGGAGGGACGGGTGGCGGCGCTTCGGCTTCGATGGGCTCGGCGCTCATGCCGACGGCGTGGATCGCCGCGCGCAGCGGCGCGTCGTCGGGCAGGCGGTGGTGCACGTCGAGCAGGCGGTTGATCAGGTCGAACTCCAACGCCACCACGCCGTCCCTGCCTTGCAGCTGCTTGCGCAGCAGGCCTTCCTCGGTCGGGCAATCCATGCCGGCGATGAAGTAGCGCTGGCGCGTGGTGCCGGTGAGTTCCTCGACCGTCGGTGCCGGCGACTTCGCCACGGGCGCCGCGCAAGACGCGCCATGCGCGTGGTCGTGGTCGTGGTCGTGAGCATGGGCATGCTCCTGTCCATGATCGTGACCGGCATGGCGATGTGCGGGCGCGACGGCCGGCGCGGGCGCCGGTGGCGCGAGCTCGGCGGAATGACCGCAGCATGCACCACAGGACGTGGCGGCGGACTCGGGCGCGGCGGGGCGGTGATCGTGTTCCTGATGGGCCATGGGGTGAATTGGATAGTCTGTAGCCGCTCCAAGGTCAAGCGGCTATCCTGATCGGCATGCGAATCGGCGAACTGAGCAAGTCCACCGGCGTGGACATCGAGACCATCCGCTTCTACGAGAAGAGCGGCCTGCTGCCTCCGCCCGCGCGCAGCGACAACGGCTACCGCGACTACGCCCATGCGCACCTGGAGCGGCTGGCGTTCATCCGGCACTGCCGAGCGCTGGACATGTCGCTGGCGGACGTCACGCTGCTGCTGGACAGCCTGGAGACGCACGATCCGGAGGAACTCGTCAAGGTCGACGTGCTGGTGGCATCGCAGCTCGGCAAGGTCCGCGCCCGGCTGCAGAGCATGCGGGCGCTCGAGGCACAGCTGGTCGCGCTGCAGAAACGCTGCGACGCGGACCACGACCACCACGCCTGCGGCATCCTCGAAGAACTCGTGTCCGCCGCGCACGGCGAGGCCTGCGCGTGTCACCCGGATGGCGCAGCGCCGGTGTCGCAGCGAAGCGTGACCTGACCCTCGCCGTCCGTCAGCGCGGCATGGCCCGTGCGAACTCTTCCAGCCGTCGGCTGAGTTCGTCCCGGACCAGACGCAGCGCTGGTGAGAGCTGCGCCCGACCGGGCACGATCAGGTTCAGCGGCGCCGCATCGCCGCGCCAGTGTGGGTTGACGTGGACCAGCTGGCCGCTGGCCAGTTCCTGGGCCACGTCCGGCCACGACTTGTAGGCCAGCCCCAGGCCCGCCAACGCCCAGCGCTTGACGACCTCCCCGTCGTCGGCGACGCGACGTCCCGAGAGCGGCAACGCGACGTGTTCACCGGCGATCTCCACCGGCCAGTGCGAGGGCACCTCGCCGGCAAAGAGATAACGCAGCGCCTCGTGTCGCGGCATGTCTTCGGGCGATGCGGGCATCCCGTGCAGCGCGAGGTAATGCGGCGCGGCCACCAGCACGCGGCGGCTGTCCGGCAGCAGCGGCAACGCGACCTGGGACCCGCTGGCCGGTTGGCCGTAGCGGACGGCGGCGTCGACCGGACGACGCAGCAGGTCGGTGAGCGGATCGCCGACCTGCAGTCGCAAGGTCAGCGCCGGGTGGCGCTCCTGGAACTGCTCCAGCCACGGCAGCAGCACATGGCGGCCCAGGTCCGACGGCACCGTCAGATGCAACTCGCCGCTCAGCGCCTCACGCCCCGCGAGCGCCTCATCCCGGCCATCGGTCAACGCGCGCAAGGCGGCGCGCGCATGCGGCAGGTAGCGCTGGCCTTCTGCCGACAGCCGCAGGCTGCGGGTGCTCCGCACGAACAGCGGGAAGCCCAGCTGTTCCTCCATGCGCTTGAGCGCGGCGCTCGCCGCGGCGGGCGACCAGTCCAGAACCTTCGCGGCCGCCGTGAGGTTGCCGAGATCGGCGATGCGCACCAGCAGTTCGAGTTCGGCGATCCGGGTCATTGTTCGATTTTCTTTGAAAAAGCCTCGCCTGCCAGCTACCTCAACGGCGGCTCCATCGATTCCACACTGACAACCATCAAACAGCGTGGAACAAGCATGGACACCCAGCCCGCATCCTCTGCCTTCACGGCGGACACCGTCAGCGTCGTCTTCGGCGGCACCTCCGGCATCGGTCGCGCCGTGGCCGACGCGCTCCGGACACGCCCGGGCCGCGTCATCGTCGCGGGCCGGTCGACCGGTCTGGACGTCGCCGATCCGGCGGCTGTCGAGGCCTTCCTCGCCGAGATCGGACCGGTGGACCACATCGTCGTCACCGCCGGATCGCAAGCACCGGGCGGCCCGGTCGCCTCGATGGACCTGGCCGCCGCGAAGGCGGCGTTCGACGTCAAGTTCTGGGGCGCGATCGCGGTGGCCCGCGCGGCCGCCGGCCGTTTGCGTCCGGGCGGCACGCTGACCTTCACCTCGGGCTTCCTGGCGCGACGCGCCACGCCCGGCACCGTCGTCAAGACCGCGATGAACGCGGCCATCGAGGCCAGCGCCAAGGTGCTGGCGCGCGAACTGGCACCGCTGCGCGTCAATGTCGTCAGCCCCGGACTGACCGATACCGAGGCCCACGCCGGGCTGCCGGCGGCCGCGCGCGACGCGATGCTGGCCAAGGCCGCCGCGACCCTGCCCGCCGGCCGCGCGGGTCGCCCGCAGGACCTCGCGGCCGGCTATCTGTTCGTCATCGACAACCCCTTCGTCACCGGTGCCGTCATCGACATCGACGGCGGCGCCCTCATCCAGTGAGCCACCCCGGCGACGCGACCGACGCTTCCACGACCGAAGCCTCCGCGACCGAGGCTTCCAGGGCCAACGCTTCCTCAAGGACCCCCATGACCGATCTCTTCACCCCGACCTCCCTCGGCCCGCTGACGCTGCCCCATCGCGTCGTGATGGCGCCGATGACCCGCGCCCGCAGCACGCAGCCCGGCAACGTGCCCAACGCGCTGATGGCCGAGTACTACGCGCAACGCGCAAGCGCCGCGCTGATCGTCAGCGAAGCCACGCAGATCTCGCCGCAGGGGCAGGGCTACAGCTTCACGCCCGGCATCCACAGCGAGGAGCAGGTCGCGGGCTGGCAGCTCGTCACCCGCGCGGTGCGCCGCGCCGGCGGCCGCATGGTGCTGCAGCTGTGGCACGTCGGCCGGATGTCCCATCCGGTCTTCCACGACGGCGGACTGCCGGTCGCGCCGTCCGCGCTGTCGCCCGAGGCGCGGGTCTGGATCGTCGGCGAGGACGGCGTCGGCCGCATGGTCGACTGCCCCGTCCCGCGCGCGCTGTCGCGCGACGAGATCCGCGACGTCGTCGGCGACTTCCGCCGCGCCGCGGCCAACGCGATGCGCGCCGGTTTCGACGGCGTGGAGATCCATGGCGCCAACGGCTACCTGATCGACCAGTTCCTGCGCACCACCTCCAACCACCGCGAGGACGAATACGGCGGTTCCCGCGACAACCGGATCCGCTTCCTGCTGGAAGTAGTGGAGGCCGTGGCGGCCGAGGTGGAGCCGGCACGCATCGGCGTGCGCATGGCGCCCTTCATCACCGCGCGCAACATGGACTGCCCGGACATCATCCCGACCATCCTGCAGGCCGCCGGAGAGCTGTCCCGCCGGGGTGTCGGCTTCCTCCATCTGGCCGAGGCGGACTGGGACGATGCGCCGCAGGTGCCCGAGGATTTCCGCCACGCGCTGCGCGAGGCCTACCGCGGCCGGATCATCGTCGCGGGCGGCTACGACGCCGCACGTGCCCAATCGCTGCTGGCCTCGGGGCTGGTGGATCTCGTCGCGTTCGGACGTGCGTTCATCGCCAATCCGGACCTGCCGGCGCGACTGGCGCAAGACCTGCCCCTCGCGGACTTCGACGGCGACGCCCTCTTCGGCGGCACTGCGGTGGGCTACAGCGACTACCCGGCAGCGATCGCGAGCGCGACCGTCGCCGCCTGACGGCCGGCAGTTCGGCGACCCGGGCGCGAACCAGGCGCAGATTCGTGACGGAGTGGGCGTTGCCACCCCCCGCAAGGAAGAGGGGACGCCCGGACAGTTCAGTCCGGGGCCCGAACGGACGATGTAGAGTCCGGGCCGCCCGCGTTACAACTTCAAGACATGTCGAACGCGGCCGGCTTCCCTTCCGCTCTTCACGTCTGTCATGCGTGTCTGTTCACTGTCATCGGTCAAGAACCGGATCGTCCTCGGTCAGCCGCTCGCCTTCAGCGTGCGGGACACCGACCGGACGCTCCTGCTCGCGCGCGGGCAGGTGATCGCCGACGCGGCGCAGCTCGAGGCGCTGATGCGTCGCGGCGCGCTGGTCGACGCCAGCGAACTGGCCGAGTCGGCGCGGCAGACGACGCCCGCGCCGACGCGCTCCGCCGCCTACCTGCGCGACCGGCTCCCCGAGGAGTGGGACCGCGGCATGCAGGACGTGCGCAACGCGCTGTCCGCCACGCCCGACCGCATGGCCGGGGCGATCGACGGCGCGACGGCGCTGATGCTGACCTTGATCGACAGCTCGCCGGAGGTCGCACTCTCACAGGTGGTACGACAGCCTGAATCCACCAGCGGGCACTACGGCGTTACGCATTCCTTGCATGCAGCCACGGCCTGCCACGCGGCGGCCCGTTATCTGGGCTGGGGCCCGGACGATCAGCGACGGGCCTTCCAGGCCGCGCTGACGATGAACCTGGGCATGCTGGACCTGCAGGCGCGGCTGTCCAGCCAGGTCTCGCCGCTGACGGCGATGCAGCGCGAGGCCATCAACGAGCACCCGATCCGCAGCGTCGAGATGCTGAGCGCTGCCGGCATCGACGATCCGGACTGGCTGGAAGCCGTGCTGCAGCACCACGAGACGCCGGACGGCCGCGGCTACCCGCACGGCATCGGCGACGTCGGCGAGCTGGCCGAGATGCTGCGCTACGCCGACGTCTACACCGCGCGTCTGAGCAGCCGGGCGAACCGCCCCGCGATGAGCGCGGCACAGGCGGGGCGCGAGCTCCACCAGATGGCGGCGCAGAGTCCGCTGGCGGCGGCGCTGATCAAGTCCTTCGGCATCTTCCCGCCGGGCAGTCTCGTGCGGCTGGCCAGCGGCGAGGTCGGGCTGGTCGTGCGCAACGGCGACAAGGCGCACCGCCCGGTGGTGTCGGCCTTGACCAACGCCAACGGCGAGCCGCGGCAGACCCCGGTGCTGCGCGACAGCAGCCGCGATGACCACGCCGTGGTCGCCCTGCTGCCTGCGCACGCCTCGCCGATCCGCCTGTCCGACGAGCGCATCGCGGCGCTGATCGCCAGCGCGTAGCGCCCCCGGAGGGGCGCTCTGCAAAGCCTTGCAGCTGATCCACCTCGATGCATCAGACTTGCAAGGATCCATCCCTGTTTCGGTAAACCCGACCCCGTGCCCCGGCGCGCAGACTCCGCCGCTTTTGGACATGGGGGATGCATGTGGGTCAAGTCGTCGAACTGAAATCGGGGCGCTGGCGCGCGGTGATCGCGCCGGAGCGCGGCGGGCGTCTGCGCTGGCTGGGGGAGAGCGGCAACGGCGGTCGCGACCCGTGGCTGCGTCCGCTGCTGATCGAGCGGGGCAAGCTGGTCGGGGGCGGTGCCGTGAGACTGGCGCCGCCGTCGCAGGTGCCCGAGGAGATCGCGCACCTGGTTCCGGACCCGGGCGCCTTCGACGAGCCCTGGCGCATCACGCAACAGACGCCAGACGCGATCACGCTGATGCTGCATCCGCGCAGCCCGTCGCCGGGCACCTGGGGCTTCCAGGCGAGCCAGACACTGCAGCTGGACGAGCACCGGCTCGACTGGAGCCTGTCGGTCCGCAACCTGAGCCGCATGCCGATGCCGGCGCGGCTCGGGTGGCTGCTGAATTTCCCGGAAGACTTCGCCGACGCCGCGTGGCTGGACGACTCCCTCGACGTGGTGAAGCTCACCGGCCGCGATCACGCGGAGCGGCGCGATCCGTGGTGCGGCATCGCCTCGCTGAGCGGCGCCGGCGGGCGCATCGTGCTGCTGCGCGGCGAGCGGCCGATGGACACCTTGAGCTTCGAGCGCCATCCGACGCGGAGCTCCGTCCAGCTCCGGCTGATGACACCGGACACGCCACGGCTCTTGCCGCTGCCGCGCGGCGAGGAGCTGACGCTGCGGCTGTCGATCGATTTGCTGGAGCCCCGGACGCCGCCACTGCCGCGCGTGCCGCCCGACGGCCCCTCCGGATCGCCGATCCTCTGAGCGCCTATGGGCGAGGCGAGGCGAGGCGAGGCCGGCAGGCGCCCGGGCTGCCGCAGCCGCAGGGGAGGGGGCACCTATACTGCCGCGCGCTGCTCCTGCAGCCTCCCTCCATGCCGATGCTGCCCTCCCCCGCCGCCTTCCGGCCCTATCTGCGCGACGCCCTGCGCGACGATCTCGTCGCCGCCGTGGTGGTCAGCGTGCTCCTGATTCCACAGAGCCTGGCCTACGCGATGCTCGCGGGACTGCCGCCGCAGGTGGGCCTCTACGCGAGCCTGCTGCCGCCCCTGTTCTACGCGGCCCTGGGCTCCAGCCCCTTCCTCAACATCGGCCCGGTCGCGGTGCTGGCGCTGATGATCATGCAGACCCTGCAGCTGGCGCCCGCCGGCGTCAGCCCGAGCGAGGCCGCGCTGGTGCTGTCCGCCGAGGTCGGCCTGTTCCTGGGCGCGGCGGCGCTGCTGCGGCTGCACGCGCTGGCCGCGCTGCTCTCCGTGCCGGTGCTGCACGGCTTCGAATCGGGCGCGACGATCGCCATCGCCGCCAGCCAGCTGCCGGTGCTGATCGGCTCGGCGGCGACCGGCGGCACGGTGCCGGACCTGTGGCGCTCGCTGTCGGCGCACGGCTTCGACTGGCGCGGCGTCGCGGCGCTGTTCGGCGTCGTCTCGCTGCTGGCGCTGGTCATCGTGCGGCGACTGCCGAAGGGCTTCATCTCCCGGATCGCGCCGCTGGCCGTGCTGTTGATCGGCATCGGCGTCGCGTGGGGCTGGGATCCGCAAGGACTGCCGCGCGTGGGCGAGCTGCCGCCGCTGGCGCTGGTCTTCACGCCCCCGCGGCTCGACGCCGAGCTCTGGACCACGATGCTCCCGGGCGCCGCGCTGATCGGACTGCTGGGCTATGTCTCCAGCCTCGCGGTGGCGGAATCGCTGGCACGCCGGGTCGGTCAACGCGTCGACGCGCGGCGCGAGCTGATGGGCCTGTCCGTCGCCAATCTGGCCGCGGCGATCTCGGGCGGCATGCCGGCGGCGGCGAGCTTCTCGCGCAGCGTGCTGATGAGCGACGCGGGCAGCCGCACGCGCATGACCGGCGTCTTCGTCGCCGCGATGATGGGCCTGGTGCTGGTGACGATGTCGCCGCTGCTGGCCTGGGTGCCCAAGCCGGTGCTGGCGGCGAGCATCATGGTCGCGGTGCTGTCGGGCTTGAAATTCGGTCCCTATGCCGACGCCTGGCGCTACGACCGCGCCGAGGCCCTGCTCATGACGGCGGTAACGCTGCTGGTGATTTTCGTCGGCATCACCGCGGCGCTGGGCCTGGGCGTGGCCAGCGCGATCGCGCTGCTGCTGCAGCGCAGCGCCCGGCCGCACGTCGCGCTGATCGGCCGCATTCCCGGCACCGAGCATTACCGCAACTTCGAGCGCCACCATGTCGAGCTCGACCCGGAAGTGCTGGGCCTGCGCATCGATGAAAGCCTGCTGTTCCTCAACGGCCGCAGCCTGGCCGACGTCGTCCAGGCCCACCTCGACACGCATCCGACCACGCGCCGCGTGCTGCTGCAGATGTCGCCGGTCAACAGCATCGACTTCAGCGGCCTCAGCGCGCTGAAGGAGCTGCACGAGACGCTGGAGCGCCAGGGCCGGCGCCTCGACCTCAGCGAGGTCAAGGGGCCGGTGCTCGACCGGCTGAAGGCCAGCGGCTGGGAGTCATGGTTCCGCGGGAGGATGTACCTGTCCCATCATCTGGGGATGAGCGATTCTTCCTGACGGTTCTCTCCGACTTCGTATCTCTGAAAAGCGGAATGCCGCATCTGAGTGCGGCATTCGAGAGTTGGCGACGGCCCCCAGCTTCAAGGATCCCACCCATTCAGGGCTGCCTCCTTGCGGAGACCTCTACACGCGCTGCGCTTGACCGTCGATAAACAGTCTAGGCGGAACGCCTGCTGGTCCGAAAGAGCAATCGATCAAACAAGCAGGGCCCTCAATGCACCTCGTTCAGATGCCCATGCTTGCGCAGGTCGGGGATCAGGAAGCAGACGAGGAACGCGAAGAAGCACATGACCGAGACGTAGACGTAGAACGCGCTTTCGACGTTCGCGGCCTTGAGGCTCAGCGCGACGAACTCCGCCGAGCCGCCGAAGATCGCGTTGCCGATCGCATACGACAGGCCCACGCCCAGCGCGCGGATCTCCGGCGGGAACATCTCCGCCTTGATCAGCCCGCCGATCGAGGTGTACAGCGAGACGATCGCCATCGCCAGGATGATCAGTCCGAACGCCGCATACGGGCTCTGCACGCCCTTGAGCGCCGACAGGATGGGCCAGGTGCACAGCGCGCCCAGGATGCCGAACCACAGCATCGACGTCCGCCGCCCGATGCGGTCCGACAGCGCGCCGAACAGCGGCTGCATGCACATGTAGACGAACAGCGCCGCCGTCATCACCGTGCTCGCCACCTTCTTGTCCATGCCCACGCTCAGCACCAGGTACTTCTGCATGTAGGTCGTGTACGTGTAGAACGCCAGCGACCCGCCCGCGGTGAAACCCAGCACGATCAGGAACGAACGCATGTGCTTGCCGAACAGCTCGCGCATCGAGCCCGACTCCTTGCGGTCGAGCTGCTCCGCCTTCGCCGTCTCGGCCAGCGAGCGGCGCAGGTAGAAGGCGATCACCGCCGTCGCGGCGCCCGCCGCGAACGGGATGCGCCAGCCCCAGTCGTGCATCTGCGCGTCGGTCAGCGTCTGCTCCAGGATCGCCACGACCAGCACCGCCAGCAACTGGCCGCCGATGAGCGTCACGTACTGGAAGGACGCATAGAAGCCGCGCTGGCCGTGCAGCGCGACCTCGCTCATGTAGGTGGCGCTGGTGCCGTACTCGCCGCCGACGGACAGGCCCTGGAACAGCCGCGCCGCCAGCAGCAGCGCCGGCGCCAGCACGCCGATGGTCTCGTAGGTCGGCATGCAGGCGATGGCCAGCGAGCCGCCGCACATCATCAGCACCGAGATCATCATGGCCGTCTTGCGGCCCTTGCGGTCGGCGATCCGGCCGAACAGCCAGCCGCCGATCGGCCGCATCAGGAAACCCGCCGCGAACACGCCCGCCGTGTTGAGCAGCTGTACCGTCGGATCGCCCTTCGGGAAGAACGCGTGGGCGAAGTAGATCGACGTGAACGCGTAGACGTAGAAGTCGAACCACTCGACCAGGTTGCCGGACGACGCGCCGACGATGGCAAAGATGCGGTCGCGCTTCTCATGCGCGGTGTAGTGCCCGGGAACGCCGGACGCCGGCGTCGAGCCGCCGGAAATGGGTGGGGTCTTGGCAGTCATGGCGGAAGCCTACTCCCGCGATGGAAAACCCGCAGGCGCGGTTCGGACAAACCGAACGCCACGCGCACCGCATGACCGCTCAAGCCATCTCCGCCATCGCCAGTCGCACGCCGAAGGCCAGGAACAGCGCGCCGATGCCGCGGTTAAGCCATCGCCCCAGTGCGCGCGCCCACCCCTGCCCACGCGCGCGGGCCCCCGCCACGGCGCCCGACCAGGCGAGCAGGTGGCACCACAGCATCCCGTTCACGTTGAAGACGGCGCCCAGGAACAGGAACGCCGCCGCCTTGCTCGGCGCATCGGCCGAGATGAACTGCGGGACGAAGGCCAGGAAGAACAGCCCGACCTTGGGATTGAGCACGTTGGTGAGGAAACCCTGCGCGAAGATCTTCCGCAGCGGCGCCGCAGGCGGCGGGGTCAGGTCTTCACCCTGGCGCTGCGCCTCTGCACGGGACCCGGCGGCGCGACGCTTGAACAGCATGCCGGCGCCCAGGTAGACCAGGTAAGCCGCGCCGAGCAGCTTCACCACGGTGAACGCCGCCGTCGACGCGGAGATGAGGGCCGACAGTCCCAGCGCCGCCGCCAGGATGTGGACGCAGGTGCCGGCGCCGATGCCGAGCGCCGCGGCCGAACCGGCGCGGAAGCCCTGCGTGGCGCTGCGCGCCATGATCAGCAGCGAGTCCGGCCCCGGCGTCATGTTGAGCAGCAGGCCCGAGGCGATGAAGAGGCCGAGATCGTGGGTGCCAAGCATCGAAGTCATCTCCCGAAAGGCCGACATCATGCCCGCCCCTTGAGCGAACCGCGCGATATGCGCGCAGTGATTGTTCCGATCTTTTCAACGGACTGTTGCGGAGGAATAGATTTAAGGGTGAACCCTTATGGTTCATAGTTCATCCCATCGACACATCGAAACCGCTTCAAGGAATCTCCACCAGGCGACGACTTGAAACCTCCGGGCAACCGGCGGATTTCAAAACGGCACCGGATTGAATCCCTGGCGCAATCGACGGGCCGAATCATCCACCCCGTGCCCCTTCGCTGTTGCCCTGGGACCGAATCTGAAAGGAAAGATCATGACCTCCAAGAACATCCTGGCTTCCGTCCTGTTCGCTTCCGCCGCCCTGGTGGCCGGCAGCGCGATGGCCAACGACAACCCGCACACCCAGCCCGTCAACACCGCGAGCGCCGTGAGCCGCGCCGAAGTGCTGGCTGACCTGGAGATCTACCGCGAGTCCGGCCTGGCCGCCGTCGAGCAGTCGGAAACCTACGGCTACGACAACGCCCGCCGCGACGCCGCCAAGGCCAGGTACGCCGAACTGCGCACCTCGCCCTACTACGCGACGCTGGTGAAGAAGTTCGGCGGCAGCGCCCCGGCGACCGCGGTGGCTGGTCGCTGATTCCCGGATTCCTGATTCCCGTTCCTGATACCCGCCTGCAAGCAACCCCCTGAGAGAGAACTCGAACAATAGATTGGTAGAGAGCACTTTTTGAGGTCAAGGGCTCCGGCCCTGGTCGGTGGCGGTTCTCCGCACTCCTCCCTCCTGTCCGTCATCGACCGCCTATACCCCCTCGGATGAGCCACTGCTCGCCGAGGGGGTTTTCTTTTGCTTAAGCGCGGACTAAGTATTCGCGCCTGAGGATACCTGACGGATATTCAAAGGACTGGACCGGCATATTCATCCGCCTTCCGCCCAAACCGGCTCGAAGCAGCCCGACACGGCTCGTGACCCGGGAAATGGGCGCGCAACGCGCACGACCGTGCGGAATCCCGGAGAATCGCCCCGCGGCCCCCCAGCAGTCCCCCTTCCGGGCCGCCTGATCAAGGGCATCGGATGGACCGGATCGTGCAAATGCGGGCGTTCGCCCGGGTGGTGGAAACCGGCAGCTTCACCAAGGCGGCCGACTCGATGGATCTCCCGAAGGCCAGCCTCACGCGGCTGGTGCAGGCGCTGGAAGCGCGGCTGCGGGTCCAGCTGCTGACGCGCACCACCCGCAAGGTGACCGTCACGCAGGATGGCGCGGCCTATTACGAGCGGACCATGGCCCTCTTGAGCGAGCTCGAGGCCATCGACCAGGGGATGCTCCACGACCAGAGCAAGCCGCGCGGCCGGTTGCGCGTCGACGTGACGACGCTGACCGGATCGCGGGTGCTGATCCCCGCGCTGGGCGACTTCCACGAGCGCTACCCCGACATCCAGATCGCCCTGGGTGTCAGCGACCGCGCGATCGACCTGCTGGTCGACAACGTCGACTTCGTGCTGCGCGTCGGCGCGGTGCAGGATGCCGGCCTCGTCGCGCGTCGGGTGGGACAGATCCAGTTCTGCACCTGCGCGTCGCCGGCCTACCTGGAAAAGCACGGCACGCCCGACAGCCCGGAAGACCTCGACCGGGAGCCGCACCAGGCCGTGGGCTACTTCTCGTCGCGGACCGGACGCGTGTTCCCCTTCGTCTTCCACCGCGGCGACGAACGCATCGAGGTCGAAGGCCGTCGACGGCTGGACGTCAACGACAGCAACGCCTATGTGGCGGCCGGGCTCGCGGGCCTGGGCATCGTGCAGCTGGCGAAGTACGCGGTCCAGGAGCAGCTCGACAGCGGCGAGCTGGTGCCGCTGTTCCCCGAGTGGCACCACAACGCGGTGCCGGTCTATCTGGTGTATTCGCCCAACCGCTACGTGTCGGCGCGCATGCGCGTCTTCATCGAGTGGGTGGCCGAGACGCTGGCGAAGAAGGGCCTCGGTCCGGATTGAAGCCCGGGCTCAGACGCGGGCTGAAGCGCGGGCCAGGCGCGGACTGAAGCGCGCGCTCAGACAACGCCGGCCGGCGCGCCGCCGCGGCCGATCAGCCACATGACGAGCAGCACCATCAGCAGCACCCACAGCACCACGATGGCCATGCCGACCTTGAGGTTGCGCGGCAGCCGGCCGCGCTGTTCGGCGGCGCGCAGGCGGGCCCGTGCGATCACCTGCGGCGGCATCAGCCGGAGCACCAGCCAGAAGCCCAGCGGCACCAGGATCAGATCGTCGAGCAGGCCCAGCACCGGAATGAAGTCCGGGATCAGGTCGATCGGGCTGAGCGCGTAGGCGGCGACCGCGATCGCCACGAAGCGCGCCAGCCAAGGCGCCTCCGGATCGCGTGCCGCGTAGAAGACGGTGAGCAGCTCGCCCTTGAGCAGGGCGGCCCAGCGCTTGAGGGATCCGCGTTTCATGCGCCCATCATGCGCCAGCCGTCGGTGCGCCGCGTCAGTCGGCCCAGATGACTTTCCGGCGCTGCGCGATCCACTTTTCCAGACGCGGGCCGTAGACCTCGTCGACGCGGTTGCGGCGCACCTTGAAGGTCGGCGTGATCAGGCCGTTGTCCACGGTCCAAGGCGTCGCCGTCACGATCAGGCACTCGAGCTGCTCGTGCGGATCGAGTCGCGCGTTGACCTTCTCCAGATGCTCGGCGAGTTCCTTCTCCAGCCCGGCGCGATCGCGCGCGGCGGCCTCGGGCGAGAGCATCGCGATCCCGACCGGATGCACGAAGTTCGCGCCCGTGACCGCGCAGGCCTCGATGGCGGGGTTCGTCGAGAGGCGGTCCTCGATCGGCGCGGGCGACACGTACTTGCCCTTGCTGGTCTTGAACAGGTCCTTCACCCGGCCGGTAATGCGCACGCAGCCGGCGAGCGCGCCCTTGTCGGAGATCTCCGCCTTGTCGCCGGTCTTCAGCCAGCCGTCGGCGGTGAGCGTCTCCGCGGTCAGCTCGGGCTGCTTGTAGTAGCCCAGCATCAGCGCCTGGCTCTTCATCTGCAGCTCGCCGGTGATCGGATCCAGCCGCGTCTGCACGCCGTCGTAGGCGGGACCGACGCTGCCGATCTGATCGCGGCCCGGCACGGTGATGTGCGACAGCGCGAGGTTCTCGGTCATGCCGTAGCCCTCGTTGATCGACAGGCCCAGCGTGCGGTACCACTTCAGCAGCGCGACCGGCATCGGCGCGGCGCCGCCGGCGGCGAAGGTGCACTCGTTCAGGCCCAGCGCCTTCAGCACTTTCTTGCGCACCAGGTTGCCGACGATGGGCAGCTTGAGCAGCAGATCCAGCTTGGGTTGCGGCAGCTTGGCCTGCACGCCCTGCTGGAACTTGGTCCACAGCCGCGGCACGGAGAAGAACACCGTCGGCCGCGCGCGCTGCAGGTCCGCGGCGAAGGTGTCCAGGCTCTCGGCGAAGTAGACCGTCATGCCGGTGTGGAGCCAGCCGTGTTCGACCAGCGCGCGTTCGACGACGTGCGCCAGCGGCAGGTAGGACAGCATGCGATCGCTCTCGCTCAGCGGGATGCGCTTGAGCCCCGTGGCGATGGCCCACGAGAAGTTGCCGAACGAATGCATCACTCCCTTGGGCGTGCCCGTCGTGCCGGAGGTGTAGATGATGGTGGCCAGGTCGTCGGCGGCGCGGATGGGCTTGCCCTTGAGCGGCTGGGTCTCCGCGCAGATCGCGTCCCAGTGGTCGTAGGTGTCCTGCACGTCGTCGGGGGAGACCGGATAGGAGATGCAGGTCAGGCCGAGCGGCACGCCGGGGCGCATGCCTTCCCAGCCGTCGAGCTTGCCGACGAACAGCAGCCTGGCTTCGCTGTGGCTGAGGATCTGGTGGATGGTGTCGGGCGCGAGCGTCGGATACAGCGGCACGCTGACATAGCCGGCCATCCAGATCGCGAGGTCGCTCATCAGCCACCAGGCGCAGTTCTTGGACAGGATGGCGACGCGGGCGCCGGGTTCCCAGCCTTGTTCGAGACCCAGCGTCTTCAGGTGGGCCGCCATGCGGCGGGCCTGATCGGCGACCTCTTTCCAGGTGAAGTCCTTGACCACGCCGCCGCCCATGGGCTGGCGCAGCGTGACCCGGTCCGGCGTGTCGAGCTCCCAGGCATAGAGGCGTTGCAGCGCCAGGGAGTCGGCAGGCAGGCGGGTCGTCGTGGACATCGGTGGTCTCCTTGTTGTGGTGTTGAATCGTGACGGAATCAACATCGGAGACTACGACGCCTCACCTCGCGGAACGAGCGGGTTTCTTCGATGAATGTGATCGACTTGGCACCCTAAACCAGGGTTTCCTTTCGAAACGCCGCAGGCTCAGCCCTTCGCCGCGGCGGCTTCCAGCTCGGCGGCCACGAGCGCCTCCAGCGCGGGCAGCAGCACGTCGTCGCCGGTCTCCCTGGCCACCGGCGCCTCGCCCAACGCCGCCGCGCCTTCGCGCTTGAGCCGGGCGACCCACTGCCCGGCTTCCTTGCCTTGCGACAGGCCGGTGCTCTGCAGCAGCAGCGTGCCGTCGGCCGCGAGCAGCTTGAAGTAGAAGAGCCCGTCGGCTTCGCGGTACTGCTTGAACGCCGGCGCGGTCGACTTCGCCTTGACGGCCTGGACGACCGGCGCGGCCAGGGCCTTGAAGCGACGCAGGCCGACGGCCTCGCGCGCCTGCGCCAGCAGCGGACCCGCGATCGCGCGGGCCTTGGCGGCGCCTTCCATCAGGATCTCCTCGATCTTCTCGGGATTGGCCATCAGCGCCTCGTACTTCGCGCGCATCGGGCCGATCTCCGCATTGATCAGGGCGAACAGCTGGTCCTTGGCCTCGCCCCAGGCCAGGCCGGCCTGCAGCGCCGCGCGGAACGCCTTGCGCTGCTCCGGCGTCGCGAACGCGTCGTAGATCTGGACGAGGTGCGAGCCCTCGGTCTCCTTGGGTTCGCCGGGCAGACGCGAGTCGGTGACGATCTTCGAGATCGCCTCGCGCAACGCCTTCTCGCCGCCTTCGAACAGCGGGATCGAGTTGTCGTAGCTCTTGGACATCTTGCGCCCGTCCAGGCCGGGCAGCAGCTCCATCTCCTCGTCCACGCTGGCGTCGGGCAGCGTGAAGAGCTCCGTCTTGAAGGTGTGGTTGAAGCGCTGCGCGACGTCGCGCGCCATCTCGATGTGCTGGACCTGGTCCTTGCCCACCGGCACGCGATGCGCGTTGAACATCAGGATGTCCGCGGCCATCAGGATCGGATAGCTGTACAGGCCCATCGTGATGCCCGCGTCCGGGTCCTCGCCCGCGGCGACGTTGGCGTCGACGGAGGCCTTGTACGCATGGGCGCGGTTCATCTGGCCCTTGGACGTGACGCAGGTCAGCAGCCAGGTCAGCTCGGGGATCTCGGGGATGTCGCTCTGGCGGTAGAAGACGACCCGGCTCGTGTCCAGGCCGGCGGCCAGCCAGGTCGCGGCGATCTGCAGGCGCGAGGCCTCGATGCGGGCCGGCTCGTCGCACTTGATCAGCGCGTGGTAGTCGGCCATGAAGAAGAAGCTCTCGGCGCCGGGCTCGCGGCTGGCCGCGATGGCGCGGCGCACCGCGCCGACATAGTTGCCGAGGTGCAGGGTGCCGGTGGTCGTGATGCCGGTCAGGACACGCAGGGTCATGGGAACTCGTCGCCGTCGTTTCGCAAAACGGCGATTGTCCCGCAAAGGCGGGCCCCCGTCGGAGGGACAGGGCTTGCCCCGGCCCGTGCGATCAGCCCAGGGTGGCCATCGGCTGGCCGACCAGCACCGCGCCGCCCGGCTGCCACTGCGCGTTGAACTGCATCGGCAGGTCCTTCGGGAACAGCAGCACGACGGTGGAACCGAGCAGGAATCTGCCCATCTCCTGACCCTGCGCGTAGCTGAAGTGCTCGTTCTCGTAGTGCCAGGTGCGCAACCGCCCCGGGCGCGGCGGATTGACGACGCCGTGCCAGACCGTGGCCATCGAACCGACGATGGTCGCGCCCACCAGCACCAGCACCCAGGGGCCGTGCTCGCCTTCGAACAGGCAGACCACGCGCTCGTTGCGGGCGAACAGGCCCGGCACGCCGCGCGCCGTCGTCGGGTTCACCGAGAAGAGGTCGCCCGGCACATGCACCATGCGCACGAGGCGGCCCGCGCAGGGCATGTGGATGCGGTGGTAGTCGCGCGGGCTCAGGTAGATCGTCGCGAAGTGGCCGTCGCGGAACTGCGCGCCCAGTTGCTCATCGCCGCCGAGCAGCGCGGTGGTCGAGTACTGGTGGCCCTTGGCCTGGAAGATCTGGTCCGCGCGGATCGGCCCGAACTGGCTGATCGCGCCGTCGACCGGGCAGATCAGCGGCGCGTCCGCCAGCGGGCGGGCGCCCGGCTTCAGCGCCCGCGTGAAGAAGTCGTTGAAGGTCGGGTAGACGGTCGGATCGGACTCGGCCGCCTCGGCCATGTTCACGCCGTACTTGGCGATGAAGCGCTTGATCGTCCAGGTCGTGAAGCCGCCCAGCTCCGCGCCCGCCAGCCGACCGGCGAGCCGGGTCATGGCTCCCTTGGGCATCAGGTATTGAGGCAGGACGGCAAGGCGATCGGACACGGCGTTGGGCCCCCGGAAGGGCGGAAAAAGGGTGGCGGATTCTAGGCGGGCAAGCACGGGTCCCGCACCCGGGTTGCTCCCGGGCCGCGGGAGGACCTCGGTACCATGGCGTTCTTCCCCGTTTCCTTACGGCGTCCGTCTCCCGTGGTCCCTCCGATGTCTTCCTCCGAGCACGAGCACAGCTCGTTCTACAAGTTCGTCCGGCTGGACGAGACTTCGGCGCTCGCGCAGCGGCTGCGCGACGTCAACGAAGCGCTGGGGCGCGCCATCGGCGGCAATCTCCTCCTGGCCCCGGAAGGCATCACCGGCGCGATCGGCGGACTGCCGTCGGCGCTCGATGCCTACGAGGCCGCGCTGCGCGCCGAGCCGCCGTTCGCCGACCTGCACTTCAAGCGCAGCTTCTGCGCGACGCGCCCGTTCACGCTGCTGAAGGTGCATGAGAAGCCGGAGCTCGTCGCCTTCGGGCTGGACGGCGTGACCGGTCTGGCCGACACGCGGGACACGCATGTCTCGCCGCGCGAGTGGCGTGAGCTGATCAAGCGCGAGGACGTCGTCCTGCTCGACAACCGCAACCACTTCGAATTCGAGCTCGGCCACTTCGACGGCGCGATCGATCCCGGCGTGCGGCACTTCCGCGACTTCCCGGCCTACATCGACGCCCACGCCGACGCCTGGCAGCGCGAGGGCAAGACCGTCGCGATGTACTGCACCGGTGGCATCCGCTGCGAGAAGCTCTCCGGCTGGATGACGGAGCGCGGACTGACCGTACGGCAGCTGGACGGCGGCATCCTCAACTACTTCGAGCAGATGCCCGATGCCGACGCGGACTGGCGCGGCGAGTGCTTCGTCTTCGACAAGCGGATCGCGATCGACACGCACCGGCGCGAGACCGCGACGACAGCGGAAGAGGTCTACGGCGACGATCCCGCCGAGGCCTGGCGCCTCGCCCGGGCGAAGCGGCTCGATCCGAAGGGCTGAGCTCAGCCCGTCCGGTCTTCGGTCAGCCGCAGGCGGCGCGGATTGCGCGTGTCGATGACGGCGGTGTGCGCCGCCTTGTCGTGCAGGCCCTGGCGATTGGCGTCCCACAGGATCTGCAGGAAGCCCATGCCGCCGGTCGTCGCGCCGGCCGCGTAGCCGCCGTAGCGGCGCACGCAGAGCATCGGCTTGAGGGGCTTGCCGGTGAGCTCGACGATGCGCAGGCCCATCAGCTTCTTGCCCGGCGTCTGGCCCGGCCAGATCAGCGGGAAGGCCACGAAGTACGCGAAGGCCCAGACGAGGTTCAGGCCCACCACTTCCCACCAGTGGCGGAGCTTCTCGAGCGGCGAGCGCTTGGCCTCGTCCTTGAGGGTGCGGACCTCGTCCTGCAGCGCCTTGATGCGGACGCGGTCGGCCTTGCGCTGGAGTTCGCCGTCCTTCTCGACCTGACGGATCACTTCCTGTTCCAGCTGGCCGGAGGCCGTTCCGGAGGCGGCCGACGCCGCGGCCATGGCGGTCGCGACCGCGTGCTTCACGAGGTCCCGGGTGTCCTCGCGGACGTCGGTGGCGTCAGATTCTTCGTCGTGGCGGTCGGCCTTGTCAGACTTGTCCACGGCCGCTGCGGCCACCGCCTCGCGACGGGCCTGCTTCGTCGGTTCGTCGATGTGTTCCATCGTGCTCGTGTAGAGCCCGAACGCGACCAGGCACAGCGCCGGCGCCCAGCCCAGCCAGCCGGATTCCTTGCGGACTTCCCCGCGCGAGGCGCGCTGCTGCTTGTACCAGCGCCACGCGACCCAGCAGCAGCCGGCGAGCAGCGGCGTGTTGCCGAAGTTCGAGAGCATCGTCACCAGCGCCACGTCGACGGCCATCGCCTTCGCGCGCTGCCAGGGCGAGGCCAGCGGCAGACCCAGCAGGGCGGGGGCGACGTTGAGGTCCTCGGGGGTGATCCAGTCGCGCGGATCCTCGGGCGCCCCGGCCGCGGCCCGCCGCTTCGCGAGCAGCCTGCGAACGGGCGACGCCGCCGGCGTGGGTGAAGGCGAAGGCACGGGCGCTTCCGGCACCGAGGCGACGGGCGCGGAAGCGGACGGATCGACAGGCGGGATCATGGGTCGGCATTCTCGTGAGCCCGGTCCCTCTCCTACGCCCATGTCTTCCCTAGGAGACCCTGCGCGCCACGGGCGGGCTCGGCCGCCTCGATCGGGATCGGGATCGGAGGTCGGAGGTCGGAAAGGAAGATTTCCTCCGCTGCCGGAAAACACCTTCGCTGGCGCTCCGCAGGGTCCGGTTGCAAGATGCAAATCGATGTCCCGTCCGAGCGCCGGGCCATCCCGCGACCCCCGATAATTCGCGCTCGTCCACCGAATTCCACCCGCGCGCCCGCGCCAGGCCATGTCCAACCTCATCGTCCACGGCGGCTCGCCCCTGAAGGGCCGCATCGTTCCCTCGGCCAACAAGAACGCCGTCCTGCCCATCCTCTGCGCCACCCTGCTCACGCGCGAGCCGGTCCGGTTGCACGGCGTGCCCGAGATCACCGACGTCAAGAAGATCCTCGAGGTCTTCCGCAAGCTCGGCAGCAGCGTGTCCGTGGACTTCAAGAGCGGCGTGCTGGACCTGCACCACCTGGACACCCATTTCGACCCCGCCAAGGACCACCTGCCCGAGGAGATGCGCTCCTCGATCATGCTGGTGCCCGGCCTGATGGCGCGCTTCGGCGCCGCCCGTATCGAGGACGACGTCAAGGGCTGCACCCTGGGCGCGCGCGAGATCGATCCGCACGTCGAGGTCTTCCAGCGCTTCGGCGCCAGCGTCGACCGCGCCGACGACGGCCTGGTCGTGAAGGTCGAGGGCCAGCTCCGCGCCAACGACCACTGGACCGACTACGCCTCCGTCACCACGACCGAGAACTTCGTCCTCTGCGCCGCGCTGGCCCATGGCACCTCCACGCTGATGAACGCCGCCAGCGAGCCGCACGTGCAGGAGTTCTGCCAGTTCATGCAGATGCTCGGCGCCAGGCTCGAAGGCCTGGGCACCTCGCGGCTCACCATCCACGGCGTCGCGTCGCTGGGCGGCGGCGAATTCACCTTCGCCGAGGACTTCCACGAGATCGTCACCTTCCTGGCGCTGGGCGCGATCACCGGCGGCGACGTCCGGGTCAAGAACTCGCAGCCGGAACAGTTCCCGCTGATCGACCGCACCTTCGCCAAGTTCGGCGTGCAGATCATCCACGAGGACGGCTGGTCCCGCTCCGTCGTCGACGGCAAGCTCAAGGTCAAGGAACCCTTCACCCGCAACATCCTGCAGAAGGTCGAAGCCGCGCCGTGGCCCTACCTGCCGGTCGACCTGCTGCCGATCTTCGTCGCGCTCGGCGTCAAGGCCGAGGGCAGCGTGATGTTCTGGAACAAGGTCTACGACGGCGCGATGGGCTGGACCACCGAGCTGTCCAAGTTCGGCGCGCACGCCTTCCTGTCCGATCCGCACCGCATGGTGACCTTCGGCGGCAAGACGCTGAGCCCCGCCGAGGTCGAGAGCCCCTACATCATCCGCGTCGCGATCGCCCTGCTGATGGTCGCGGCCAGCATCCCCGGCAAGTCCGTGATCCGCAACGCGACGCCCGTCCGCCGCGCCCATCCGCAGTTCGCCGAGAACATCACCCGCCTCGGCGCCAAGGTGGAATGGGTCGAGGGCGACTGACACCCTCTCGTCACCCGCTGCCCATCGGCCGCCGCCTGCGCGCGGCCGCGGGCGGCTTGGCCGTGGGCGTGCACGCCCGCATGGCCGGCCTCATCGACTGCGTCATGCACAGTCCGGTGCCCAGTCTCGTGACCGGCCTCGTGGTCGCGCTCGGTGCCATCACGCCCGCCGCGGCGCAACCCTCGCCGCCGCCGGCCCCGCCGCTGCTGCGCTGGATGGTGCAGGACATGCCGCCGCATTTCGCCTATCGCGACGGCAAGCCGCCGCAGCGCGTCGACGACCTCGGCCTGGGCGAGGTCGACGGCTTCCTGCGCCTGCTCGTCGAGCGCATGCCGCAGTTCCGGCACGAGTTCATCGAACTCAGCCTGCCCCGTTTCGAAGCCCAGGTGCGCCAGGGCGAGACGCTGTGCTCCGTGCTGCACGTGCGCACGCCCGAGCGGCTGCAGTGGCTGTACTTCACCACGCTGTTCCCGCCGATGATGTCGCGCCAGATCCATGTGGTCGTGCGGCGCGAGGACCTGGCGCGCTTCGAGGCCAACGGCCAGCCGCTGCAGCTCGCGGACCTGCTGCGCCGCACCGACCTCACCGGCCTGCTGCCGCGCGACCGCAGCTTCGGCTCACGCATCGACAAGCTGCTCGCCGCGAACCCCGAGCGCGCGCCGCGCTCCATCGTCGCGGGACGCGGTGCCCACCTGCTGCCGATGCTGCGGGCCAAGCGCATGGACTACACGCTCGAGTACCCGATCACGGTGGACGAATTCAACGCCGCGCATGCCGGCCCGCCGGAACTCGCCAAGCTGCCGCTGGCCGAGGGCCGCAGCACATCGGTCGCCACCGCGGGCTGCAGCCGCACGCCGGAGGGCCGTCGCGCCATCGAGGCGATGGATCAGGCCGTGCGGCAGCTCGCCGCCGATCCGCAGCGCGAGGCGTGGATCAAGACCTGGCGCAACGGCGCGCCGATCGATGCCGACGACCTGCAGCGCCTGAACCGTTTCCTCGACGAACGCGCGCGGGGTCCGGCGCAGGTCGAGTAGTCGACGCGACGCGCTGAAGACTCGTCCCCATGGCCCGTCCGGTGAAGCTCGCCCTGCCGCTGCGCGACGGTGTCGCCGCGAGCGCGCTGGCCTGCCCGCCGGGGCCTTGGACACAGGTGCTGGACTTCCTCGCCGAGCGTCTGCCGCTGGTCACGCGCGACGACTGGGCCGCGCGGATGGCTCGTGGCGACGTGCTCGACGACACGGGCGCGCCGCTGGCGCCCGATGCGCCGTATCGCGCGCAACACCGCCTCTACTACTGGCGCTGGCTCGACGACGAGCCGCACGTGCCTTTCGAGGCCCGCATCCTGCACCTCGACGATCACCTGCTCGTCGCCGACAAGCCGCATTTCCTGCCGGTCACGCCGAAGGGCCGCTACGTGCAGCAGACCCTGCTCACGCGCCTGCGTCGGGAGACCGGCCTGGTCGATCTGAGTCCGGTGCATCGGCTCGATCGCGAGACGGCGGGACTGACCTTGTTCTCCGTGCAGCCGGCCACGCGCGACGCGTACCAGCGGCTGTTCCGCGATCGCGATGTCGACAAGGTCTACGAGGCCATCGCGCCGTGGCGCGACGACATCGGCGCCCGGCTGCCGTTCGACTACGAAAGCCGGCTGGAGGAGCACCCCGTCGACTTCATGCAGATGCTCACGGTGGACGATGAGGGCGCCGTGCCGAATGCGCGCACGCATCTCGCGCTGATCGAGCGGCTCGGTGCCGATCGTGCGCGCTACGAGTTGCGTCCCCACAGCGGCGTGAAGCATCAGCTGCGTGCGCAGCTGTGCGCCTTGGGGCTGCCCATCGAGGGCGACCGCATCTATCCGGTGCTGCAACCGGTCGAGGACACGGTGGACTTCACGCGTCCGCTGCAGCTGCTCGCGCGCGAGATTGCATTCACTGATCCCGTGACCGGCCAGCATCGGAGGTTTGTGACCTCACGCCAACTGACCGACGCGGTGCCGCGCTCATAGCGCGCACCACGACTATCACTGGGACCGGAACAGGGTGGGAGGTTCGCGGACGCGAGGCCTCCTATCCTGTGCAGGGCCGCGCTTGGCGAAGGCACGCGAGCGCCTTCACGCAAACGCTCACACGCTCAAGCGGTCAGCGCGTCCAGCTTGCGCAACGCCGCCAGCGTCGCGCGGCAGGCGCCGGCGAGTTCGGTCCCCTTGGTCACGAGGTGCTCAAAGAAAAACCCGTGATGCGTCGCGTGCTCGTGGAAAGCCAACGGCGTGAGCACCGCCGAGAACACCGGCACGCCGGTGTCGAGCTGCACCCGCATGAGTCCGTCGATGACGGCCTGCGCGACGAAGTCGTGGCGGTAGATGCCGCCGTCGACGACGAGCGCGCAGGCGAGCACCGCATCGAACTGCCCGCTGCGCGCGAGCTTCATCGCATGGAGCGGGATCTCGAAGGCGCCGGGGACCTCGAAAGTCTCGACGCGGACGGGGCCGCCGGCTTCGAGCCCGCGGACAGCGGCCTCCCGACATCGGCCGACCAGGTCGGCATGCCAGCTTGCGGACACGATGGCCACGCGCGGAACGGCGGAGGGAGAGTGGGAGGAGGCCTGGAGCTTGGTCTGATTCATGTGAACCCTTCGGTTGGAACGATGAATCAGGGCGCGCACGCACAACGCAGCCGCCCGGCGGCGCAGGCGCGAACGCTTGCGCCGGCCCGCGAGGCCGACGATGGACGCGATCTCTTTCATCCGGACTGTGACCGTCGGCCCTGGCCTCTCACCAGGTCTGCTGACCCCGGCACCACAAGGGCGGTGCCGGGCGCTCGCGGGCTCCCGGGGTCGTCGGTCTGTCGACCGCGCCCCGGATACCGCCGGTGGGGACTTCCACCCCGCCCTGAGAACGCTGCCCCGCGCGCCTTCAGGCAGAAGGATTGCGGAGCGGGCGGATTCTAGGTTTCAGAAACCGACCTGGAGCGAGGCGCTCAGCATGTCCCCACGGCTGCGGTAGGTGTTCCCCCAGAGGTAGGCGGCTGTCAATTCGGCATGTCCGCCGAGATCGAACTTCGCGACCGGTCCGGCCCGCCACGACTTCGGCTCGGCGAAGCCTTGCACGCCGAGGCGCCAGCCCGGCTGCCAGCGGTGCAAGGCCTGCCACTGGAGCTTTGTCTGGTTCTGACGGCGCGAGCCCGCGTCATGGCTGAAGAAGACGTTCAGGTTGAGCTGCGTCATCCCCCACTCGGTCTGGAAAATCGGCCCCACCTCCATCGCATTGCCCTGTCCGCGATTGCGGATGACCTGCAGGTGCAGGCCCAGGTCATAGGGCGAATCCCCCTGCGTGAATAGGAACTGGTTGACCCAGTTGATCGAACTCAGCGTCTGCTCATGCAGCGTCGGACCGATCCAGCTCAGCAGCAGTTCCGTGCTCCATCGCGAGTTCACGCCGTAGCGCAGGCCGATCTCGGGCCACAGCGTCGCGGCCTCGTCCGGCGGATCGACATGCCAGTAGCGCAGATCGAGCGTGGTCTGGCCCGCCTCGCTGTACGGGCGCACCAGGTAATAGCCCGGATCGGCGCTGACCGCGCCGGCTCCGAGCAGCAGCCACGCGGCCACGGCAGTTCGTTTCATCGCCTCCCCCTGAGGTGTGGGGGGCCATTCTGAGACCCGTCCCGGCTTGGAGTTTCCCCGGGGAAACCATCGAACACGGCTCGGCACAATGGCCCGACGATGACTTGACGGTGTATAGCGCGACTTCCGTCGCAGGCTCGGCATCCACGCATGACCCACAAGGCCATCCGCATCTCGGTGGGCGCACGCCCGCTGCTGGCGCTGTTCGTGTTCGGACTGCTGCTCGTCGCGTTGTCCAGCGGCTGGCAGTTGCGCGAGACGACGCAGCGCCGCGCCGTGGAAACCGATGCCGAGCTGAGCGCCATCCCGCTGCTCTATGCGGGCCCGCTGGCCTACAGCCTGCAGCAACGGCTGGAGCGGCCCGAAGCGCTGCACGGTCTGCTGCAGCACATCCTCACCCGCCACAACCTGCGCCGCGTCGAGCTCCGCACGCGCGACGGCGAGCAGTTCCGCGCCTTCTCCGACGACGACGGCGAACCGGGTCAGAGCGCCGAGTTCTCGCTCGTCGGCAGCGGTGAGCTGCGCCTGCAGGCCTCGGCTTCCACGATAGGCGACACGCTGCGCCGCGATCCGCTGCTGCGCTCCGCGCTCATCCATCTGAGCCTGGCCACCGCGCTGGGCCTAGTCGCCGCGCTCATGCTGGACCGTTGGCTGCTGCGGCAGTTGAGCCACCTGTCGGCGCAGGCCAGCCGCTTCGATCCGACCCTGCCGCCGCAGACCCTCACCTGGCTCGAGCCCGGCGAGCCGCGACCCCGCGAGCTGCTGCAGCTGGAGCAGGCGCTCGACCATGTGCGGACCTCGCTGGGGGATGAGCTGCATCGCGAGCAGTCCCGCGGGCGTGAGTTGCGCGAGGAGATCGCCCGCCAGCATCGTGCGCTGCAGCAGGCGGAGCGATCCCTGGAGACGAAGCGGCGCGAACTGGCGTCCATGGAGCGCCACGACGCGCTGACGGGCATCGCCAACCGGCGCGAGTTCGATGCCGCGCTGCGGCGTGAGTTCAAACGCGCACAGCGCGACCAGGGGCGGCTGGCGCTGGCCATCCTGGACGTCGATTACCTGAAACCGTTCAACGAGCACCACGGGCGCAGCGCCGGTGACGAGGTGCTGCGCCGGCTCGCACGGCTGCTCGCCGAGCACTTCCAGCGCGACACCGACCTGGTCGCCCGCCTGGGCGGCGAGGAATTCGTGGTGCTGCTGCCCGGCTTCGACATCGCGTCCGCACAGGGCCTGCTGGAAACCTTGCGCGAGGGCTGGCGCGCGCTCGCGGTGCCGCATGGGGCGTTGCCGGGAGGCGTGTCGGACGACGGGGTCGTGACGATCAGCGCCGGCCTGGCGGCCTCGCAGCCGGGGCATCCGTACCTGAGCGCGCAGGCGCTGCTGCAGGCAGCGGACGAGGCGCTCTACCTTGCCAAGCACATGGGACGCGACCGGCTCTGCCTGGCCTCGTGACCGAGGCGGTGCGCCCGGTGGCGCGCCGCGTGCCGTCGTACGTCAGCGGCCGCGGGACTCGGCCTGCTGGAGCTGCTCCTCGACACGGCGCGCGGCGCGCAGCATCAGGGTCTCGTCGAGCTGCGCCTGCGGCGCGATCTCCATCACCGTCTCGTCGAGCGCTTCCGGCTTGTTCATCAGCGTCCACGCGACCAGCGAGATCGCACCGACGCCGCGGCGCTGCATCGCCTCGGGCATCAGCAGCTCATGCTGCAGCTGCACGTGGTAGCGCACGCTGGCAACGGCCGCTGGCGCCAGGCCCCAGCTCTCGCACAGCGCCGCGCCCAGCGCGTCGTGGCTGACGCCGAAGGCGGTGTGCTCCAGCTGGACCAGTTCCTTGTCGCTGGACGTGGCGCGCAGCATCGCGGGGTAATGCCCCGGCGCGTGGCGGTAGAGCACCGCCTTGCCGCATTCCTCGAACAGGCCGGCCGAGTGCGCCGCCCACGGGTCGACGCCCAGCATCTGGCCCATCCGGCCCATCAGCAGGCCGCGCTTGGCCGCGCGGGTCCAGACGGGTTCCAGCTCGACGGCCGGCGGGAAGGCGGCGCGCAGGCCCATCTCGAAGGTGATCGCCGCGACCTCGCGCATGCCGAGGTAGGTCAGCGCCTGGTGCACCGTCTGCACGCGGCCGCGCAGGCCGTACAGCGACGAGTTCACCGCCTTCAGCACGGCGGCGGCCAGCGCCATGTCGGTCTCCACCAGGCCCGAGACGGCTTGGAGGTCGATGTCCTCGTCCGCCATCAGCAGGGAGAGCTTGACCAGCACGTCCGGCTGGGTGGGGATCTCGATATCCAGCGCGCGGAGTTGAGGATCGACAGGCATGGTGGTCATCGGTTGTTTGGACGGATGGTAGCCCGGGCAACGGGCCGCCGGCATCCCGCCTTTGGCGGACGATGCCCGTCGTGTTGTTCGGAGGGCGTTTGGCGTTCCCGCAGCGCGGTGCGGCGCGAGCTGTTCGACCCGCGAAGGAAGGCGTCTGGCAAAGCGTCAGCGAAGGAAGGCGTCGTAGCCCGTCTTGAGGATGAGCAGCGACACCACGACGACAAACATGCCGCGCACGAAACCCGCGCCCTTGGCCAGGGCCATGCGCGTGCCCACCAGGCTGCCGACGACGTTGGCCACCGCCATCACCGCCGCGATGTGCCACCAGACGTGGCCCTTGTAGGCGAACAGCACCAGCGCGGCGAAGTTGGTCGCCGTGTTCATCAGCTTGGCGGTGGCGGAGGCGTGCAGGAAGTCGAAGCCCAGCAGCCGCACGAACAGGAAGACGAAGAAGCTGCCCGTGCCCGGTCCGAAAAAGCCGTCGTAGAAGCCGATCGTCAGCCCGATCGCGCTGGCGATCAGCGTCTGCCGGGCGGCCTCGTGGCGCGGCGCGTGATGGCGCCCGAGGTCCTTCTTCGCCAGCGTGTAGAGCAGCACGCCCAGCAGGATCGCCGGCAGGGCCTTGCGCAGGCCGCTCGGGTCCACCTGCGTGACGGCCCAGGCGCCGGCGAAGCTGCCGGCCAGCGCGGCGCCGGCCGCCGGCATCAGCGACAGCCAGGGCAACGACACGCGCTTGGAGAACTGGTGGGTGGCCCAGGCCGTCCCCCAGATGGCGGCACCCTTGTTGGTGCCGAAGAGAGTGGCGGGCGCGGCATTCGGATAGACGCTGAACAGCGCGGGCACCAGGATCAGCCCGCCGCCGCCCACGACGGCATCGACAAATCCGGCCAGGAGCGACGCCACGGCCGCGGTCAACAACTCGATCATCTGCAACGACTCGCTAGGGCGGCTTCGGGGCCGCGGACACGGGCCGAGAACGATCGCAGGATGCGCGCAAAACCAGGCCACGAAAACAAAACGGGCACCTGATCCAGGTGCCCGCGAATTGTGACAGTGTCACTGTTGTTCGTTCGAATTGGTCTGATCTGTTTTGTCTCCTCAGCCCCCGTAGGCAACCCCCTTGGTGCCGGCTTGTCGCCGGCGCGGGACGGGTGTCGCGTCGAGTGGGGTGGATGCTAGGACTGCACCCCTATGCACGCACTTGGGGTTTTCACTTGGCGCATGCACCAAGATGGAACGGTTGGCCTGCGCTCACTTGCGTGAAATGGCCTTGTGGATAGCGGTTGGCGAACATCGCACGGTGCACTGTTCTTGCCATTCGGGCGAAGGTCGCCCGGTGTGGCGTGGAGGTGTCATTTCCCTGAAACAAGGGGGAGGGCCGGACCGATCCGGGTGCCTATCGGGGGTGATGGCCGTTCGAAGCAAATTCTTGTGTGCGAGCCGGGAACTTTCCGGGCAGCTCGCGCAATACGTTCAACATCACGCAACGCATGCCGAACGCCCGATGAGCTTCTGGACCCGCCTGGCTGGCCGCAGCCGCCCCGACCCCGCCGCCGCGCCTGCCGCCGGTGGCGAGCGCGAGCCGCCGCCCTCCCAAGCCGCCGTCAGCGAAGCGCTGGTGCGCCGCCTGCGCCAGGGGGATGCGAGCGCGCTGGAGCCGCTGTACCGCAGCGAATCGCCCGGCGTCTACCGCTACGCGCTGGCGCTGTGCGGCCAGTCCGACTGGGCGGCGGATGCGATGCAGGAAGCTTTCGTTCAATTCGCCGGCCGACCCGAGGGCTGGGATGCGGGCAGAGGTCCGCTGGGCGCCTACCTCGCCGGCGTGGCCCGGCATCACCTGCTGGCGCGCTGGCGGGACCTGCCGGTCGCCCATGACGAGGACGCCGACGACCGCCATCACGACCCCGCCGATGCGCCGGAGCAGCAGCTGGTCCGGGCGCAGGACCAGGCACGGGTATGGGCGGCGCTGCAGACGCTGCCCTGGACCTTCCGCGAAGCCGTCGTGCTGGTCGATCTGCAGGAGCGGTCCTACGCCGAAGCCGCCCGCATCGCCGGCGTCGAGCTCAACACCCTGCGCACCCGGCTCCACCGGGGCCGTGCGCGCCTGCTGGCCGCCTTGCAGGACGAGTCCCGGCCCCCGTCGTCGGCCGAGTCCGCCGCGATCGAACGCTCATCGAAGTCCGCATGATGAAGACCACCGACACCTTTCCGCCCCGTACCGCGCGCCTGGCCGACTGGCTCTGGGCCGTGGCCCAGGACCTGCGTCAGCGCACCCCGCCTGTCGAGCGCGACGACGCGGTGCTCGCCGCGATGCGCCAGCAGTTCGCCGCCCGTCAGAAAGCCGGCAGGGCCGGCCGCTGGAGATGGGCGCTCGCCGGCCCGGCGCTGTGCGCCTCGGTGCTGGTCGCCTGCGTCTGGCTGCTGGGCTCGGCGCCGCCGGGCGAATCCGGCGCCACCGTCATGGGCAATCCCGGCAGCAGCTTCATCGTGCTCGTGTCCGCCGACCGCTGGGCCGCCTTCGAGAAGGCCGGCGCCGGCACCGCGTGGCTCGTTCCGGCAGAGGTTCCGCGCGAACGCCTCGCGTTGCTGGGCCTGCCCTACGACCCCGCCGATGCCGCCGCGCCCGTGCGCGCCGAACTGCTGGTGCACGCCTCCGGTGACGTGCTCGCGATGCGCGTCATGCCTTGACCGGGCAACGCCTGACCCTCTTCGTCCTTTCCCGTTCGTCGCCACCCATTCCTTGCGCTTCGTTGCCTTGAACGACGTCCCGCTTTCCTCCCTGGAGACCGCCATGAAGACTTCCCTGACCACCCTCGCCCTGGCGCTCGCCGCCCTCGCGGTCCAGGCCCAGCCCGCCGCGCACGCGTCGCCGGATCCCGGCGCACAACCGGCACCGCCCGCACCACCCGCCATGCCGGCCGTCGTCCCGCCCGTCCCGCCGACACCACCGGTCCATGACGCGGTCGACCTGATCGCCGAATCCGGCGTCGCAATGCACATCCTCAGCGCGGAACGCCTCGTCAAGGGCGCGCCGTACTGCGCCCAGGCCGTGCATGAAACCGTCCAGCCGCTGGCCGATGGCAACCGCATCGTCCATCAGCAGACCAGCCAGCTGTGCCGCGACGGCGAAGGCCGGACGCGCCAGGAGGTCGAACGTCAGGGGCGCAAGATGGTCTACCTCCGCGACGCCGTCAGCGGCGAGAACTGGCTGCTCGATCCGGAGCGCAAGACGGCGCGTTACCTCGGCGGCGGGCGCGCGGACGCCGATGCGCAACGCGAGTACGGCGAACGCATGCGCGAGTACCAGGACAAGATGCGCGACTACAACGACAAGATGCGCGAGTACGGCAGGAAGATGCGCGACTGGGCGCGCGAGAACTTCGGCCACGGCGAGACCGCGCAGCGCGCGGAGGCGCCGAAGCCACCGGCGCCTCCGGCCGCGCCCGCGGCGGTCCGCATCGCGACACCCGTCGTGATCTCCCCGGGCGAGGGCGGCCAGCAGACGCGCGTCATCCGCGTCGAGACCCCGCTGGGTCCGCTGGCGCCGATGCCGCCGTTGCCCGCGGCCGTGGCGATGCGCATCGAGCCCCTGATCCTCACGGGGCAGGATGAGCAGCTGAACAACCTGCCGCCCAAGGAGATCGACGGCCTCAAGGTCACCGGGGGGCGCGCGACGCGCACGATCCCGGCCGGCAAGATCGGCAACGAGAAGCCGATCGTGATCTCGCGCGAGGTGTGGACGTCCTCCGACCTGAAGGTCACCGTCAGCGTCCAGACCAAGGATCCGCGCAGCGGCGAGCAGAACTACCAGCTGCGCAACATCCGCCGCGCCGAACCCGAGGCCGCACTGATGCGCGTGCCGGCGGACTTCGCGAAGACGGGCTTGCCCAAGCCGCGTACGCCCAAGGACGGCAAGGAAAGCAAGGAGAGCAAGGAGAGCAAGGAAGGCTGATCCGGCGGATCGAACTGCCGGATCGAGGAGACGAATCGATCTGCCGGATGGCGGCGGCAGGTCGGCGGCGCGTCGACAATGCCTTCCCGATGACCGCGCCGCCTTCCCCGCTCCCTCCGAAGCTGATCCTGCAGACGCTCAACCGCGGCGACGGCCTGCTCGGCATGCGGCCGCACGGGAAGCTGGGGCCGCGCGGGAACCCCGTGTCGCTGCTGCGGCTGGAGCGCTGGCCGGCGGATCCGGCGGCGCTGGAGCAATGGCAGGCGCTGCCGCTGCATCCGGTGGACGCCGGGATGCTGCAGTGGCGCGACGCGTCCTTCGGGCGAGGACTGACCCCGTGCTGGACGCTGGAGCAGGAAGACCTGTTCCCCGACTTCGCCGCCGACCAGGTGCCCCGCTTGCGCCAGCTTGGCTGGGAGATCGAGTTCCTGCCGGGTTTTGCGCACCACAGCGTCGCGATCGACGCGTGGTCGCTGGAAATCCAGCCGGAGGGCGATGAGCCCGTCGACGTCCAGACCGCCATCGCGCCCGGCGCGGGCGACCGCCTGCCGACGCTGGCGCTTTCGCGCCGCAAGGGCTCGTGGATGCTGAGCCTGGGCGTGACGGTGCAGGGCCAGCGGGTCGACCTCGCGCCCATGATCTGGGACCTGCTGCGCAAGGACCGGCGTTGGCTCTATGCCGATGCGATCGCGGGCATCGACGACGACGCCATCATCAGCTTGAAGGCGCCCGGCGGGCGCCGGCTGCATTCGACGGCGGCGCCGCTGAAGCGCCTGATGCTCAATCTGCTGGACGTGCTGGTCGCCCAACGCTCACGGCGGGGGCCGGTGAAGCTCACGTCGTGGGAAGCGGCACGGTTGGCGGCGCTCGATGTGCCCGACAGCCGCTGGCAGGTCTTCGGCGCCGACGAGCTGCGCACGATGTGGGAGCGCCTGCGCGACGCGGGCCCGCCGCCGGCGTCTCCGACCCCGGAGGGTCTGGGCATCACACTGCGTCCGTACCAGCTGCAGGGCCTGGCATGGCTCCAATACCTGGCGCGCCAGGAACTCGGCGGGATCCTGGCCGACGACATGGGCCTCGGCAAGACGGCCCAGGCCCTGGCGCACTTGATGGTCGAGAAGCAGGCCGGACGGTTGACATCGCCGGCGCTGGTCGTCGCGCCGACGTCGCTCATCTTCAACTGGACGCAGGAAGCCGCGCGGGTCGCGCCCGACCTGCGTGTGGCCACGCTCTCCGATCCGGCCGAGCGGGCCCAGGTGATGAAGCGCCTCGGCGACATCGACCTCCTGCTGTGCAGCTACGGCCTCGCGTGGCGCGAGGTGCGGGCGCTCTCGAAGCCCAAGTTCTCCGTGCTGGTGCTGGACGAGGCCCAGGCCGTGAAGAACCCGCGCTCACGGGCCGCACGCGCGTTGCGCCGGCTCCAGGCCCACCAGCGTCTGGTGCTGACCGGCACGCCGCTGGAGAACCACCTGGGCGAGCTCTGGACCCAGTTCGATTTCCTGATGCCGGGCTACCTCGGCGAGGCGCGCTCCTTCGCGCGGCACTGGCGCAAGCCGATCGAACAGACCGGCGACGCCCGTCGCGCCCGGGAGCTGGCGTCCCGCGTGCGGCCTTTCATCCTGCGGCGTCTGAAGGAGGAGGTCGCCAAGGATCTCCCCCCGATGACGGTGCTCACCCAGCGCATCCCCCTGCAGGGGCGCCAGCGTCAGCTGTACGAGAGCGTGCGGATCGGCGCCGACCATCTGGTGCGCCGGCTGCTGAAGGACTCGGAGATCTTCGGCTCCGGCCTGATGTCGGTGCTGGACGCCATGCTGAAGCTGCGCCAGGTCTGCTGCGATCCGCGGCTGGTGCCAGGTGTCGAGATCCCGCACGGCATGGAGGCCGCCAAGCTCGAATGGATCCGGGAGAAGGTGCCCGAGATGATCGCCCAGGGGCGGACGATCCTGGTGTTCTCGCAGTTCACCGGCATGCTGGACCTGATCGAGGCCGCGATGGACGAGCTCCGGATCCCGCTGATGAAGCTCACCGGCGCGACGCCGGAAGGCAGGCGGGGCGAGGTGGTGCGACGCTTCCAGGCGGGCGAGGCGCCGCTGATGCTGGTCAGTCTGAAGGCGGGGGGCGTGGGCTTGACGCTGACGGCGGCGGACACCGTCATCCAGGTCGATCCCTGGTGGAACCCGGCGGTCGACGCGCAGGCCCATGCCCGGGCGCATCGGATCGGCCAGACGCGGCCGGTGTTCGTGCACCAGCTGGCGATCGAGGGCTCGATCGAGGAGCGCATGCTCGAACTGCAGGCCCGCAAGCGGGCGCTGGCGGACGGCATGCTGGGCCGCGACGGGGGGGAGCGTCTGGAGAAGTTCAGCGCCGACGAGATCGATCGGCTGCTGGCGCCGTTGCAGTCCCCGGACGACGAGGACTGACGGGGCGCGGGGGAGCGAGGCCGCCGCCCGGACTCGGGGCGGCGCCGCTCAGGGGCTCAGCGCTTGCGGTCGAAGCGCAGGGCGCGCGCGACGCTGCGGCGGTCGCAGCCCAGGCTGGCGACTTCGAAGGCCTCGTGCTTGCGGCCCTTGTCGTGCTGCGCCAGTTCCGGCATCGGGAGGCGGCGCGGCTGGGATTCGGTGCGGGTTTGGGACTTCATCATGGTCGGGGACCTTCTTGGCTATCGGCGGTCGGAGGCGGAGGGAAGACCGCTTGCAATGACCGCTTTGTGCCAGCTAACGCGGCCCGTCAGGACCCCGTTGACAGGCTCCTCACAAATCTGAACAAAGCTCGCGCCATCGTCACGCATGAGGCACCAGCGTGGTGCTTTGGACGTATAGCGAACGGATTCAGCGTCAGTCCAAGTCGGCTAAGCTCCGGCCCCATGTCCGCCGTTTCCCCCTCGTCGCCCCTGCCGGCTCCCGCTTCCGAGGGGTCTTCCGACCTGCTGGTCGCCTGCCTGTGCGCGGCCTGGTGCCGGACCTGCGACACCTACCGGGACGACTTCGCGACGCTGCGCCAGCAGCACCCGGGTGCCCGCTTCCTGTGGGTGGACATCGAGGACGACTCGGAACTGGTCGACGACCTGGAGGTCGAGACCTTTCCAACCCTGCTGATCGGCCAGGGGGAACGGGTGTGCTTCATCGGGCCGGTGCTGCCCGGGCCGGCGGCGGCTCAGCGGTTGATCCAGGCCGCGCAGGACAACCCCGCGATGTCCGCCGCCAGCCCCAATGCGCCGGCCGGCACGACCGCCGCAGCGCAGTCGCTGCTGTCGCGTCTGCGACAGTCCTGCTGAGCAGTTCCCAGACCCCGGCCGCCGCAGTACCGCAGCCCATTTGAGGGACAAGGGCGACGCTCGTCGCCACCACGCCCCCGAACAGCGCGGTGCCCCCACCTTCAGAGGGAGGGCGAGCGAGAATGCGCCACCGCCAACCCCCAAGGCCGGCTCTCTGCGCGACCCGCGGCGAGCCGCTGCATCAATGAACGTCCAATTCAAGAATTCGGTGGCCCGCGCCACGCCCATCCTGGCGCTGGACCGCGCCGCCTACCAGGCCCTCGCCCTGAAGCTGCCCAAGCGCACCCAGCAATGGCTGGCGACGCTGGGCTTCTCCGCCGCGCCGGACACCTTCGCCCTGGTGCCGGGCGAGGACGGCAAGCTGGCGCAGGTCTTCGCCGGCGTGGCGCATGCGGCCCATCCGTTCGCGCTGTCGGCGCTGCCGCTCGCACTGCCCGAAGGCGTCTACACCCTGTCGCCCGACGGCCTGCCGCTGCAGGACGAGGCCGCCGCGATGTCCTGGGAACTGGGCTGCTACCAGTTCGACCTCTACAAGCCGCGCAAGCGTGAGCCGGCCCAGCTGCTGATCAAGAGCAGCGCGGACGGCCAGCGCGGCCTGGCGATCGCGACCGCGATGACCGCGGTGCGCGACCTGGTCAACACCCCCGCCGAGCACATGGGGCCGGAAGAACTGGCCAAGGCCGCCGCCGTCGTCGGCAAGCAGCACGGCGCGAAGTTCAAGGAGATCGTCGGCGACGAACTGCTGAAGAAGAACTTCCCCGCGATCCACGCCGTCGGCCGCGCGAGCACCCGCGCGCCGCGCCTGATCGAGCTGAACTGGGGCAGCGACAAGCACCCGCGGCTGACGCTGGTCGGCAAGGGCGTGTGCTTCGACACCGGCGGCCTGGACATCAAGCCGGCCGACGGCATGCGCCAGATGAAGAAGGACATGGGCGGCGCGGCCAACACGCTGGGCCTGGCCACGCTGATCATGGCGCTGAAGCTGCCGGTGCGCCTGCAGGTGCTGATCCCGGCGGTGGAGAACTCGATCAGCGGCAACGCCTACCGTCCGGGCGACGTGATCAAGACCCGCGCGGGCCTGCACATCGAGATCGGCAACACCGACGCCGAAGGCCGCGTGATCCTGTGCGACGCGCTGGCCTACGCCACCGAATCCAAGCCGGAGCTGATCATCGACCTGGCCACGCTCACCGGCGCGGCCCGCATCGCGCTGGGCGCGCAACTGCCGGCGCTGTTCACCAAGCACATGGACACCGGCCGCGACCTGGTCGACCTCGGCCTGAAGATGGACGATCCCCTGTGGCACATGCCGCTGTGGTCGCCGTACAAGGAAGGCATCACGTCGAGCATCGCCGACATCGTGAACACCGGTCGCAGCGCGCTGGCCGGCGCGATCAACGCGGCGCTGTTCCTCGAGGCCTTCATCCCGGCCGAGCAGGACTGGCTGCACATCGACCTGTTCGCCTGGAACGACATCGCGCGTCCGGGCCGCCCGGTCGGCGGCGAGGCCCAGACGATCCGCACGCTGCTGGCCTACATCGAGGAACGCTTCAGCGCCTGATCAGCGCGCGACCGGCGCGTGATCAGCACGCCATCGGCGCCTGATCACTCCCCGGCGCGCAGCCAGGCCGCGGCGCGCTCCGCGATCATCAACGTGGGCGAATTCGTGTTCCCGCTGGTGATCGTCGGCATCACGCTCGCGTCGACGACGCGCAGGCCGGCGATCCCGCGCACGCGCAGGCGGCTGTCGACGACGGCGCCCTCGTCGTCGGCGCGGCCCATGCGGCAGGTGCCGACCGGATGGAAGATCGTCGTCGCGATGTCACCGGCCAGGCGGGCCAGCTCCTCATCGGTCTGGAACTCGACACCGGGCTTGTGCTCGCGCGGCCGGTAGCGCGACAGCGCCGGCTGCTCGACGATGCGCCGCGTCAGCCGCAGGCTGCGCGCCGCGATGTCGCGGTCCTCGGCGGTGCTGAGGTAGTTGGGCGCGATCAGCGGCGCATCCGCCGCGTCGGCGCTGCGGATCGCGACCGTGCCGCGGCTGGTCGGATTCAGATTGCAGACGCTCGCCGTGAACGCGTTGAACGCGTGCAGCGGCTCGCCGAACGCATCGAGCGACAGCGGCTGCACGTGGTACTGCAGGTCGGGCCAGTCCTTGTCCGGTCCGCTCCTGGCGAACGCACCGAGCTGCGACGGCGCCATGCTCATCGGGCCGGTGCGGCGCAGCGCGTATTCGAGCCCGATGCGGGCCTTCCCGAACCAGCTCGACGCCAGCGTGTTGAGCGTGCTGACCCCCTCCACCTGGAAGACCGCGCGGATCTGCAGGTGGTCCTGCAGGTTGCCGCCGACGCCGGGCAGGTCCTTCACGACCTCGATCCCGTGCTGTTGCAGCAGCGCCGCCGGGCCGACGCCCGACAGCTGCAGCAGCTGCGGCGAACCGATCGCCCCCGCCGCGAGCAGCACCTCGCCGCCGGGATTCAGACGGACGGTCTCCAGCCCCTGCGGCGTGCGCACGAGCAGCCCGTCGCAGCGCGGCTCGCCGTCGACCTGCTCGAACAGCAGCCGCTGCGCATGCGCGCCGGTCCACATCTCGAAGTTGGGACGCCGGTAGCAGGCCGGGCGCAGGAAGGCCTTGGCGGTGTTCCAGCGCAGGCCGGCGCGCTGGTTGACCTCGAAGTAGCCCACGCCCTCGTTGTTGCCGCGATTGAAGTCGGGCGTCGCCGGGATGCCGGCCTCCTGCGCCGCCGCAGCGAACGCGTCCAGCACCGCCCAGCGCAGGCGCTGCTTCTCGACGCGCCACTCGCCGCCGTGCCCGTGCATCGTCGGGTCGAAACCGGGCGGCCGTTCGGCGCCCTCGTCGAGGCGCCAATGGTCCTCGTGCTCGCGGAAGTAGGGCAGCACCGCGTCCCAGCGCCACGCGTCGTCGCCGGCGGCCTCGGCCCAGCCGTCGTAGTCGCGGGTCTGGCCGCGCATGTAGATCATCCCGTTGATGCTCGAACTGCCGCCCAGCACCTTGCCGCGCGGGTAACGCAGGCTGCGTCCGTTCAGGCCCGCGTCGGGCTCCGTCTTGAACAACCAGTCCGTGCGCGGATTGCCGATGCAGTACAGGTAGCCGACGGGGATGTGGATCCAGTGGTAATCGTCGCGACCGCCGGCCTCGAGCAGCAGCACGCGCCTGGACGTGTCGGCGCTCAGCCGGTTGGCGAGCAGGCAGCCGGCGGTGCCGGCGCCCACGATGATGTAGTCGAAGCGGCCCGAGGCGGTCTCGGGCGCCGCTTCGCGGTGGCTGCTGGTTGCGTTGTCTCCGCCCATGTCTCTCTTGTCGTGATGGGTCTGTGAAGACCCATGCTGACCGAGCCACGGGCGGCCGGCAACCACGTTGTCACCAAGAGCCGATGGCCTCTTCCTCCGGCCGCTCCGCAGTGCGCCCGTTCAGCGCGTACCAGTCGATCCGTCGCGTCAGCGTCATGACCGCCGCCAGTACCGCGAAGAGCAGCGAGGCACCGACCACCAGCGAGGCCTTCTCCAGGTTGAGCAGCACGAACAGCGCGCCGTAGAGCACCGCCACCAGCGCACCGAATCCCAGGCCTCGCAGCGCCGTGCCCAGCATGGACGCGCCATAGAACGTCAGCAGCCCGATCGCCGCGCCCGCCGCCAGCGCATAGGACAGCGCGAAGCTCAGGTGTTCGGACAGGCTCAGCAGCAGCAGGAAGAACAGCGTCATCGCGAGACCCACCAGCAGGTACTGCACCGGGTGGACGCGCCGGCCGGACAGCAGCTCCAGCAGACCGACGCTGACGAAGGTCAGCACGATGAACAGCAGCCCGTACTTGATGGCGCGGTCGCTCATCACATACGGATTGACCGGGTCGATCATCGAGAAGGCCAGCGTGTCGGCCACGATGCCCGACTTGGCCTCGCGACCCGGCACCGGGTTCGGCGCATAGGCGCGGGCGGCATCCGGATCGCGCTCCACGCCGGGCAGCGAGTACCCGGCGAGGACATCGCGCGGCGCCGTCGTGGCGAGCTCGGTGACCTGCCACTGCGCTTCGAAACCGCGTTCGTCAATCCGCTTGGACATCGGCAGGAAGCGGCCGCCGAAGCTCGGGTGCGGCCAGTCCGAGCGCAGCTTGACCTGCGTCACCGAGGCGGCCGGCACGATGCCGAAGTCCGTCATCCCCACCAGGTTGATCGCGAACGACAGGGTCAGCGGCTGCTCCGTCGCCTGGCCCGGAAGCGATGCATGGAAGCCGTGCGCGTAGCTGTCATGCCGGGTCCCGGGTCGGACCTGCAGCGGCTCGGTACCGCGTTTGACGCTCACGGCGCGCAGCCCCCGCGCGTCGCTGACGGCGAACATCACACGCGGGTCTTCGCAGCTCAACTTGCCCTTGTGTTCGGCCACGGGCGTCAACGCGCCGAGCGAGGCCCACCGCGCCTGCAGCGTCACCTCGCCGGCGTAGCCGTTCACCTTGAACAGGCCGCGCTCCCGCTGCTCCTGGTTCAGCGCACCCTCGACCTTGAGCTCGGTCGGCACCGCCGAGAGCACGAAGTCGCGCCGTTCCGGCGTCTTGGTGAGGTCCTTGCCGATCCCGTTGACGGACTCCCACTCCTCCGTGCAATTGCGCTGCACCATCGGACCGAGCAGCACCTGCGGTCCCGCCTGCGCCGCGGCCACGCCGGCCTCCGCGGCGCGTTGACGCTCCTGCCGCTCATCGACCAGCCAGCCGATGCGCATCAGCACGAACATCAGCAGCAGCGTCACGCCACCCAGGATCACGACCTTCCACCACAGCGCCTTCATCTGCATCTCCTTCTCCTCGCCCCTCGGCGATCCATGGAAGGCGGCAGTCTCGGCAGCGGCCGTGAGCTCAGGACGAAGTTTGTGAGGCCGCGGTGAAGAGCGGGAAGGCCAGCCGCACACGCAGGCCGGGTTCGGCCGGCTCGAAGCGCAGTTCGCCGCGATGCAGGCCCGCGATCTGGCGCACGATGGCCAGGCCCAGCCCGGAGCCCTTGCGCAGGCTGCCCGGCCGTGCGGTGGAGAAGAAGCGTTCGCCCAGTTGGGCGAACGCGCCGGGCGGCACGCCGGGGCCGTGATCGCGCAGTTCAAAGAAGGCGCGCGAGCCGTGCCCCTCCGCCGCATCGGCAGCGGGCTCGATGCCGACCTGCAGCGCCAGCTCGGAGCCGGCCGGCGCGAAGTCGATCGCGTTCGTCAGCAGGTTGCTGATGGCCAGCGCCAGCATCTCCGCATCGGCCTGAAGCTCCACGGCGTCGCGGCGCAGCCAGCGCACCGTCAGCCCCTGCTGCTCCAACCGGTCGCCGAGCTGCGACAGCGCCTCGTCGACTGCGCCGACGAGCGCCACAGGACGCGGATGCTCCGGTCCACGCCGCAGTTCCAACGCGGACAGCGCCAGCAGGCGCTCGACCAGCTCCGTCATGCGCTCGCTCTGCGAGACCACCTGCGCGGCGAAGCGCTGGCGGTCCGCGTCGGGCAGCTCGTCCTGCAGCAGCTCGCCGGCGCCGCGCAGCGCGGCCAGCGGGCTCTTGAGTTCATGCGTCAGCGCGCGCACCAGATGTTCGAGGCGCTCCCTGCCGTCGAGGCGTTCGCGCATCGCGTCCATGGCCTGCGCCAGGTCGCCGAGTTCCCCGGGCACCTTAGGCGGCGCCTGCCGCTCGCCGAGCTGGACCTCCTGCGCGTAACGCCGCAGGCGACGCACCGTGAAGATCATCCACGCGGTCACCGCGACGCCCACCGCCAGCGAGACCGCCAGCAGGCTCAGCCCCGCGATCCAGATGCGGCGCTCGGCGCGGAAGATGATCTGCTGCACCGCGGCCGCCGGTTTCGCCACGGTGACGACGCCGATCGTCCGACCGTCCAGGCGCACCGGCGCCGCGACGTACATCACCGGGCTGCCCTGCGCATCCTTGCCGTTGCCGAGCTCACCGGCATTGCCGTAGAGCGTCGGCTTCTCGGGCGTCGACCGCGCCCCGTACTCGCCGCGCAAGGTGCGGGCGACATCGTTCCAGGCGGAGTAATCCTGGCCGACCGCCGGGACGGGACTGGTGTCGAGCACGACGCGTCCGCTCGCGTCCGTCACGTAGATCCGGAAGTCCAGCGATCGCTTGCGGGCGCTGAGGATGCGGGCGTCGACCGGGCGCTCGGCGTAGTCGCGCACCCGTTGCGCGAAGCGCGTGCCGCTCAGGTCCCCGCCGGGCGGCATCGCGGCGAGCTCGTCGCGCGCCAGCTCGGCCACCAGGTTGGCGGTGTCGACCATCATGTCCTCCATCACCTCGCGCACGCTGGGCTTGAACTCGCCCAGCACGACGCGCAGCAGGATGAAGGCGCTCAGCCCCGCCACCAGGAAGAAACCGAGGAACAGTCGCAGGCCGAGGCGCATCCGCCGTCACTCCAGCGAGTAGCCCATGCCGCGGTGCGTGCGGATCGGGTCGAGGTCGGGCCGCACCTGGCGCAGCTTGGCGCGAAGCGTCTTGATGTGCGTGTCCACGGTGCGGTCGCTGCTGTCGGCATCCATGCCCCAGACGGCGTCGAGCAGGCTGTCCCGGCTGTGGATGCGGCCAGGCGCCTTCAGCAGGCGCAGCAGCAGGCCGAGCTCGCGGCGGGTCAGCGGCAGGAGCTCGCCATGGAAGCGCACGCGGGAGCCTTCGGCCTCGACCACGAAGCCGGCGACGGCCGGCGCGGCCGGCTCCACCGGCGCCTGGGCGCGGCGCAGCAGGGCCCGCACCCGCGCTACCAGCTCGCGGTTGCTGAACGGCTTGGCGAGGTAGTCGTCGGCGCCCAGTTCCAGGCCGAGCACCTTGTCGCCCTCCTCGCTGCGGGCGCTCAGGACGAGCACGGGCAGACGCGCCAGCGGACCCTGGCGCAGTTCGCGGCACAGGTCCAGGCCGTTGCCGCCCGGCAGGCCGACGTCGAGGATCGCCAGGTCCGGCGCGTTCGAGGCCAGTGCCGAACGCGCCTCGTGCAGCCAGCCGCAGGCGCGGACCCGGTAGCCCTCGCGCTCCAGCACGAAGCTCACGGTCTGGGCGATCGCGGGGTCGTCCTCCAGCAGCAGGACCTGGCCGGCGAACGGGGCCGGCGGTGGCGACGACGAAGCGGGTGAGGTGGCGGAGGGCGTGCTCATGGCCGCGATCATCGCGGAGTTGTTCGCGGCGTTGCGGCCGACGTCGCTTCGGCCAACCCGCGGAGATAGCGCAGCCCTTCGGCGGCGCGCGGGCCGTACCAGCTGATCAGCTCGCCGTCGACCAGCCGCACCCGGGCGTTCGGGCACAGTGCCTGCGCTTCGGCCAGATGCTCCTCGCCGAAGCGGTAGGGCTCGGAGCTGAGCAGCAATTCGTCGATCTCCGGGAGCCAGGGTTCGTCCCCCGTGACGACCGGGTAACGCGCCGCGCCGTGCGGGCCGCCGTCGACCGGCGGCCAGGTGTGCCAGCCCACCTCGGCCAGCATGCGCGCGATGTAGGTGTCCCGCGCCACCGTCATCCAGGGCGCGCGCCAGATCAGGTAGAGGACGCGACGCCCCGCCTGCGTCGGCGGACGATCGTCGCGGAAGGACCGGCAGGCGGCCAACGCCTCCCGCAGTTCGACAGCAAGGCGATCGGCCCGGTCGCGGAGTTCGGGGACATCCGGCAGCGCCCCTTCGAGGTAGGAAATTTCGTCCGGCGGAATGACTTTTCTTCCGGCGGGTTCAGACCTGACCCCCAGTTCGGCGGCAAAAACCTCCACCATCTCGACGATCTGCGCGATCAGGGTGAGGTTGTCCTCCGGTCCGCAGGGGTGGGTCACCACCAAATGGAGGATGAACTCGCGCAGCGCCTCGACGGTATCGAGCCGGTTCTCGTCCACGTTGACCACCGCATGGGTAGGCGCCAGGGCCCTCACTTTCTGGAGGTTGACGTCCTTCGTCCCACCAATCTTTGATATTGCTGACACCGCCGGCGCGGGGTGAATGCAAAAACCGGTGCGTCCGACGACCCAGGCGCCCAATCCGAGGGCGAACAGCAGTTCCGTCACCGAAGGCACGAGCGAGACGATGCGCAGCGGCGACGCGGTTGGGACCTCGCCCGGAAGTGGGAGTGGCGGTGCGATGGGCGACACGTTGTGCGATTTCAGCGGGGTGGTATTCGCATAGTGGAAAACACTAGGCACAGATTGACGCTCTCAGGAGTCTGATTTGCCCCACCAAGATGCCGGAGGCGGAGATTGTTGAGCGCTTCCGACACTGCTCGGGGTTTGCGCGCATCAGCTGAAAAACAACAACCAGCTTGACGCGTTGCGAACCGCCAATCCTGTCACACATAATCGGATCGCCTGAATGCAGCGCCTTCGTATGAGTGGTTCACGATGGGTTGAAGCAGCACATTGGGTTATTTGGTTTTGAAAGGGCTTCCCCCATGGGAAACAAGCTATACGTGGGCAACCTCGCTTACAGCGTGCGAGACGAGTCGCTCCAGGAGGCATTCGCGCCATTCGGCACCGTCATTTCCGCCAAGGTCATGATGGATCGTGAGACGGGACGTTCCAAGGGCTTCGGCTTCGTGGAAATGTCGACGGACGATGAAGCGCAGGCTGCCATCAACGGCATGAACGGTCAGGCCCTCGACGGCCGTGCGATCGTGGTCAACGTGGCTCGTCCGCGTGAAGACCGTCCGGGCGGTGGTGGCGGCTTCGGCGGCGGCGGTGGCCGCAGCGGTGGCGGCGGCTTCGGCGGCGGCGGTGGTCGCAGCGGTGGCGGCGGCTACGGCGGCGGTGGTGGCGGCGGCTACGGTGGTGGCGGCGGCGGTGGTCGCAGTGGCGGCGGCGGCGGTTACGGCGGTGGCCGTAGCGGCGGCGGCGGTTACGGCGGCGGCGGCGGTGGCGGCTACGGTGGTGGCGGCGGCGGCAGCTACGGCGGCGGTCGCGGCGGCTACTGAGCCACGCACGGCAGGCGGGTTCATCCCGCCTCGCAATGAAAAAGGCGCTCCTCGGAGCGCCTTTTCTTTTGGGGGATCAGCTCCTCCTGCTCCCTCTCCCGCTTGCGGGAGAGGGTAGGGGTGAGGGCCAGCGGCCGTGGCAGCGCGCCAGGGTCAGCTCTCGCCTTGACGATGCTTGCGCGGGCGCCCCGCCAGCAGCCGGTCGAACACCGCGCCCGGCAGCAGCCGCATGACACGCGCCACGACACCCATCTGCCACGGAATGAACCGCACCCGCGCACCCGCCGCAATGGCCGCATACGCCTTGCGCGCGAAGTCCTCGGGCTGCATCAGGAAGGGCATGCCATACCGGTTCTCGCGCGTCAGCGGAGTATCGACATACCCCGGCGCGATGGTCACGACCTTCACGCCATCCGGCCGACATTCCCCGCGCAGACTTTCGCAATAACTGAAGACCGCGGCCTTGCTGGAACAGTAAGCGCCGTGCCCCGGCAACCCGCGGATGCCCGCGACGCTGGCGATGCCCACCAGCGTGCCGCTGCGGCGCGATCGCATCGCGCTGATGAAGGGATGGAAGGTCGCAGCCAGGCCGATGTTGTTGGTGGCGTAGAGGCGCTGCATCACCGCGAGGTCCTCATAGATCGCCGTGTCCATGCCGATGCTGATGCCGGCATTGGCGATGACGACGTCGGGCAGGCCCTGCTCGGCGATGCAGCGACGACCGGTGGCCGCGATGGCCTCGACGTCGCTGACGTCGGCGCGGTACACGCGCCAGCGCGACGGCTCCAGCCCTTGCTGCCCGGCCCACGCGGCCAGGTCCTCGACGCGGCGCGCGACCAGCGCCAGGTTCCAGCCCTCGCGGTAGTACTGCAGCGCGAGCGCCTGACCGATGCCGCTGGAGGCACCGGTGATGTAGACAAGTCGGGTCATGGCTTGCTGCTGAAGGTCGCGGTGCCGGAAGCCGCCTTGGTCGGTCTGGCTGCGGGCTTGGCTGCGCCCGTTGCGGCGGCCGTGGCGGCCGCATTGCCTGCGGCCTGGCTGGCGGCCTTTGCAGCGGCCTTGGCCGGCTGCAACGACGGCCGCACGCCGGGCTGCGCGGCGAAGGTCGCGCGACCGCCGCCGCTGAACGTGAGGCGCCCCGTCAACTGGTCGTAGACGAAGCTCTTCACCTGCATCTCGCCGCCCATGCCGACGACGCGCGCCGGCAGATGGGACTTGATCTGCTGCTGCGGCACGAAGACGTGCAGGAACTCGCCGTAGAGCTCCAGGTCCGGCGACTTCGCCGTATCGCCATTGGGGTAGCGCTTGACCTTCACGTCGCCGAGCAGCTGCACCTCGCTGCCGTCGCCGTTGGACACGCCGCGCTGCGCGTCGGCGACCAGCAGCTCATCGAGCTTGCCGTAGGCGCGCAGCTGCGGGGTATCGATCTCGAGCGTGTCGTTGTCGGGGTAGTGGCGCATCTCGGTGCCGATGATCCGGCCGGTGAGCCGGCCGTCGCTGCTGAAGCGCTGTACCTCGAAGCCGTTCATGCGGTAGTCCGGCTCATGCTTGGGGGCGGTCTTCTCGCGCGGCGCCTCGAGCTGCGGCGTGTTCTTGATGAGCCACCAGGTGAAGCCGGCCAGCATCGCCATCAGCAGCAGCGGCACGTAGTTGGCCAGCATCGCCTGCAGGCGCCACAGCAAGGGCTGCGCGCGGCGGCGCGGGGCGGTCGGCGGCGGAACGAGTGCCGCCATCAGTGCCCGCCCCCGTCCAGGGTCTCGAGGTGGCCGTGCAGCAGCTTCGCGTACTGGCCGGCGGCCATCAGCAGCAGGTCGCAGAACTCGCGCGCGGCGCCGTGGCCGCCCGCGGTGGCGGTGACGTGGTGCGCCACCGCCTTCACCTCCGCATGGGCCTGCGCCGGCGCGCACGCGAAACCGGCGCGCACCATCAGCGGCAGATCGGGCCAGTCGTCGCCGATCGCGGCGACCTCGTCCCAGTGCAGCCCGAGTTGATCGAGCAGCGGCTGCGCCGCGGCCAGCTTGTTCTTCGCGCCGTAGACGGCGTGCTGCAGGCCGAGGTCGGCCACGCGGCGCCGCACCGCCGGCGAGTCCCGGCCGGTGATGACGATGGGGACGATGCCGCCCTGCGCCAGCAGCTTCATGCCGTGACCGTCGAGCGTGGCGAAGGCCTTGATCGTCTCGCCCGCCTCGCTCAGGTAGATGCGGCCGTCGGTCAGCACGCCGTCGACGTCGAAGATCGCGGCCTTGAGCCCGAGGGCCGGGCCTTGCGCCTTCAGCAGCAGCTCAGGGGGGAAGGACAGCGCGGGCTTGAGCTCGCGCACCACGGGTTGCGTCGCCATCACCGAGCCGCGCGCGGCGTCAGAAGGAGTGCTGCTCATCAGATCACCTTCGCGCGCATCAGGTCGTTGATGCTGATCGCGCCGACGAGGCGTTGCTCGTCGTCGACCGCCAGGACCAGCGTGATGCGCGCCTGTTCCATCAGGTCGGCCGCGACGACGGCGAGCGCGTCGGCGGCCACCGTGCGCGGATTCGGATGCATCACCTGCCCGGCGGTCAGGCCGCGCAAGTCGGTGCCGCGTTCGATCAGGCGACGCAGGTCGCCGTCGGTGAAGATGCCGCCGACCTTGCCATCGGCGTCGGCCAGCACGGCACAACCGAGCCCCTTGTCGGACATCACCCGCATCATGTCGATGAGCGGCATGTCCGCGTTCACCCGGGGCAGCGAGTCGCCGCTGCGCATCAGGTCGCGCACATGGGTCAGCAGGCGGCGGCCGAGCGAGCCGCCCGGATGCGAACGGGCGAAGTCCTCGGCGCGGAAACCGCGGGCGTCGAGCAGCGCCACGGCCAGCGCGTCGCCGAGCGCGATCTGCGCGGTGGTGCTCGCCGTCGGCGCGAGGTTGAGGGGACAGGCCTCCTGCTCGACCCGCGAGTCCAGCACGAAGTCCGAATGCTTGGCCAGCGACGACGACAGCCCGCCCGTCATGCCGATCAGCGTGACGCCCAGGCGCTTGAGCACCGGGATGATCGCGTTGAGCTCATCGCTCTCGCCGGAGTTGGACAGCGCCAGGACGATGTCGCCGGGCGTCACCATGCCGAGGTCGCCATGGCTGGCTTCGCCCGGATGGACGAAGAAGGCCGGCGTGCCGGTCGAGGCCAGCGTCGCGGCGATCTTGCGGCCCACGTGGCCGCTCTTGCCCATGCCCATCACGACCACGCGACCCGAGCTGTCGAGGATGGTCCGGATCACCTGCTCGAACGATTCGCCCAGGCGCGGACCGAGCGCGAGCAGCGCGTCCGCCTCGACTTTCAAGGCGGCGCGGGCCACGTCGAGCGCGCGGGAATGGGTGAGGGCGGCATGGGTCGTCATAAGGGCGAAAGTGTAGCCGCCGGGGTCGATTCAGTCCGGCGCCGGACCCAGCCGCATCGCCACGCCGAAGCCCCCGTCCACGGGGGGCAGGCGCAGGTCGCCGCCGTGGGCGCGCGCCACCAGATCGGCCATCATCAGGCCCAGGCCCATGCGGCCTTCGTACTGCTGGCGCTCCAGCGCATCGTTGAGGTCCACCCGCTGCCACTCGGCCGTCCCTTCGCCGTTGTCCGTGAGCTGCAGCAGCAGGCCGCCGTCGGGTTGGCGATGCAGGCGCAGCTGCACCCGCGAGGCGCCGTGGCGCCAGGCGTTGTCGATCAGGTTGATCAGCGCGGCGGCCATCAGGTCGGGGTCGGCGTCTATGCCGGCGTCGTCCTCGGGCAGGTCCAGCGCGAGGCCGTCCGGCAGCGGCAGCAGCGACATCAGCTCGATCAGGTCCAGGTGTTGCCAGCGCAGGCTCATGCCGGTGCGGAACAGCGTCAGCAGCGCGGTCACGACCCGGCGCAACCGGTCGGCCGCTTCACGCGTGCGCTGCAGGCGGGCGCGCGACTCGGGCGGCGCTTCACGCAGCGCCATCGCGAGCTGCGCGTCCATGCCCGCGAGCGGCGTGCGCAGCGCATGCGCCGCATGGGCGCTGAAGGCGCGCTCGTTGGCCACCCGCTGCGCCAGACGCTGACCGAGGTCCAGCACCGCGGCGCGGATGCCCGCAAGCTCCTGGCGGTGCTGCTCGGGCAGCAGCTGGCGCGTGTCGAGCGGATCGTAGTCCGCCAGCGCGCTGGACAACTCGGCCAGCGGCGCCAGCTCGGCCCGCGCGCGCCGGTTCATCCACATCATGCAGAGCCCGCCGACCAGCAGGGCCGAAATGGCGCTCGCGAGTCCGACCCGGCTGCGCACTTCCTTCCGCTCGGCGCTGGTCTGCGCCACCATCAGCCAGCCCGGACCGGCGACCATCTGCAGCGGGCGCACGTGGACCCGCCAGTCGTCGCCGTCGGTGCCGTCGTCCTGCCAGTCGCTGAAGCCGGGCGGCAGCTTCCAGGCGTTCACCGGCGCCAGCGGCGAGCGGTGCAGCAGCGCGCCGTCCGCGCCGACCAGTTGCCAGGCGAAGTGGGTACTGAGGTCGTCGTTGTCGGCGATCTCGGCCGGCATCGCGCTGCCTTGCCGCAGCAGCTGCCCCAGCACCTGCGACGACGCCTGCAAGGTCTCGTCCAGCAGTTCGTCCACCTCCTCCTGCACGACCAGCCAGACGCTGACGCCGGCCAGCAGGGCCCAGAAGGCGGAGATCATCAGGAGCTGGCGCGCCAGGCGGCCGGCGATGGACGGTCGGCGCGGGCCCGCGGGCGTGTTCACCGTCACGTTCAAACGGCCTCAGGCCCGAGCCGGTAGCCCAGTCCGCGGACGGTCTCGATCAACTCGCGGCCCAGCTTGCGACGCAGGCTGGACACGTGGACCTCCAGCGCGTTGCTCAGGACCTCGGCGTCGTCGCCCAGGACCTGCAGTTCGAGGTCGCGCTTCGGATACAGCCGGCCGGCGCGCTGCGCCAGCGCTTCCAGCACCGCCCATTCGCGGGCGGTCAGCTCGACCGCCTGGCCGTCGCGCGTCGCGCGCTTGGCGGCCAGGTCGAGCACCACGTCGCCGTAACGCCGCTGCGAACTGCTGGCCCCCACATGACGCCGGCTCACCGCGCGCAGGCGGGCGGCGAGCTCTTCCGGGGCGAAGGGTTTGACCAGGTAATCGTCGGCGCCGCTGTCCAGGCCCTGCAGGCGGTCGGCGAGCAGGTCCCGCGCGGTCAGCATCAGCGCCGGCGTCGACACGCCGCGCTGGCGCAGTCCGCGCAACCAGTCCAGGCCCGAGCCGTCCGGGAGCTGCCAGTCCACCAGCAGCGCCTCGAATTCCTCGTGCTGGCGAGGCAGCACCTCGGACAGACGACGGGCCCAGGCCACCGTGTGGCCTTCGGCGCGCAGGAAGTCGCGCAGGGCCTCGCCCAGGAGTTCGTCGTCTTCGAGCAGCAGCAGTCGCATGGCGTGGGGGCGGCCTTCGGCCGGATCATCGAGCCGGGAAGATAGCAGCCGCCGCCACACTGTGCGAGCGCCCGACCCGGTGTGCAAAGCGGCGCGGGTCTTCAGCCGGCCTTCAGCTTGGCTTCAGGACGACTTCAGCGCCGGAGCGCCCACTGCCCCGCGTGAAGCCGCATCCCCTGTCCTCCCTCCAGTTCGGCGCCGGCTCGACCGCGGCGCCGGTCCTGTCGCCCGTCGGGGCGATGACCCTCCCGGCGCTGCGGCGCGGATGGCTGGTCGCCCTGGCCGGCCTGGCCGCGCTGCTGCTCTGGGACTTCGCCGGATGGGACCTCGCGGTCGTCCGGCTGTTCGCCGATGCGCATGGCTTTGCGCTGCGCGACCACTGGATGACCTCGGGCCTGCTGCATCAAGGCGGCCGCTGGATGGCCACCGGACTGGCCGTGATGCTGGTGATCAACGCGGTGCGGCCGCTGTGGCCTGGACTCACGCGCCGCGAGCGCTGGGGCGCGGTGGCGCTGACGGCGGTCAGCCTGATCCTCATCCCGCTGATGAAGCAGGGCAGCACGACGAGCTGCCCCTGGGACCTGGCCGAATTCGGCGGCGTGGCGCACTACGTGTCGCACTGGCAATTCGGCATTCGCGACGGCGGCCCGGGGCATTGCTTCCCGTCCGGCCATGCGAGTTCCGCCTTCGCCTTCTTCAGCCTGTTCTTCATGCTGCGCCGCGCCTATCCCCGTCAGGCGCGCTTCGCGCTCGGCGCGGTCGTGACGATGGGCGTGCTCTACGGCTTCGCCCAGATGGCGCGCGGCGCGCATTACCCGAGCCACACGATGTGGACCGGCTGGATCTGCTGGACCCTCGCGGTCGTCGCCGCGCCGTGGCTGCGAGTCCGCGACGCCGACGCGGGTACATGACGGATTCATCGCCCTGACGATCGCGGCCTCCCAGAATCGGCGCTCCTGCAACCGACTCTGGAGAGATGCGATGGGCAAGAAGCTGCTGCTGCTGGCCGGCGATTACGTCGAGGACTACGAGCTGATGGTGCCGTTCCAGGCACTGCAGGCGGTGGGACACCGGGTCGACGCGATCTGCCCGGGCAAGAAGGCCGGGGACTTCGTCCTGACGGCGATCCATGACTTCGAGGGCGCGCAGACCTATTCGGAGAAGCCGGGTCACCGCTTCACCTTGAACGCGAGCTTCGACGACATCAAGCCGGAAGACTACGACGCGCTGGTGATCCCGGGCGGCCGCGCGCCGGAATATCTGCGCACGATGCCGGGCGTGCTGCCGCTGGTGCAGCATTTCGCGAAGGCGGACAAGCCCATCGCGGCCATCTGCCACGGCGCCCAGCTGCTGGCCGCGGCCGGCATCATCCGCGGCAAGAAGGTCTCCGCCTATCCGGCCTGCGCGGCCGAGGTCGAGCTCGCCGGCGCGAGCTTCGCCGACATCCCGGTCGACCAGGCGGTCACCGACGGCAAGCTCGTCACCGCGCCGGCATGGCCCGCGCATCCCGCATGGATCGCGCAGTTCCTCGCCGTGCTCGGAACGAAGATCACACACTGAGTGGAAATGAAAAACGGGCGCCGAGGCGCCCGTTCCGTCCGTAACCGCGAGAAACCGCGGTCGACGACTCAGGGGTACAGACCGCGCTCTTCGCGCGCTTCCAGCACCCGCGTGCAAGCCACCGTGAACGCGGCCGTGCGCAGCGGGATCTTGTGGTGTTCCGCGGTATCCCAGATGCCCTTGAACGCGCCGACCAGGATCTTGTCCAGGCGGACGTTGATCTCGTCTTCGGTCCAGAAGAACGACGAGAAGTCCTGCACCCACTCGAAGTAGGACACGGTCACGCCGCCGGCGTTGGCGATCACGTCGGGGACGACGATGATGCCGCGGTCGGCCAGCACGGCGTCGCCGTCCGGGGTGGTCGGGCCGTTGGCGCCTTCGATGACGACGCGGGTCTGCACGCGCTTGGCGCGTTCACCGGTGATCTGGCCTTCGAGCGCGGCCGGGATCAGGATGTCCGTCTTCACGTCCCAGAAGTTCTCGTTGTCGATGCGGTCGGCGCCCTTGAAGCCGCCCACGCCGCCCGTGCGGGCCAGGTGGTCCAGCAGGTCGGTCATGTCCAGGCCGTTCTCGTTCAGGATGGTGCCGGTGTGATCCTGCACCGCGACGACGATGGCGCCGTTGGCGGCGAACATCTTCGCGGCCACGGAGCCCACGTTGCCGAAGCCCTGCACGGCGACGCGTGCGCCTTCGAGGTTCACGTTCAGGCGACGCATCGCTTCACGACCGACGACGAACACGCCGCGGCCGGTGGCGGCCACGCGGCCGAGCGAACCGCCCAGCGCGATCGGCTTGCCGGTCACGACACCGGTGGCGGTCGCGCCCACGTTCATCGAGTACGTGTCCATCATCCAGGCCATGATCTGGCCGTTGGTGTTCACGTCAGGCGCGGGGATGTCCTGCGTCGGGCCGATGATCATGCCGATCTCGCTGGTGTAGCGGCGGGTGACCTTCTCCAGCTCCTTCATCGACAGCGTCTTCGGGTCCAGGCGGATGCCGCCCTTGGCGCCGCCGTAGGGCAGGTTCACCGCGGCGTTCTTGACCGTCATCCAGGCCGACAGCGCCATCACTTCTTCCAGCGTGACGTCCGGGTGGTAGCGCACGCCGCCCTTGCCGGGACCGCGGGTCAGGCTATGTTGGACACGGTAGCCCTCGAAGTGGGCGATGGTGCCGTTGTCGAGTTCGATGGGGATGTCCACGATCAGCGCGCGCTTGGGGCGGCGCAGCGTTTCCACCCAGCGGGCCAGCTTGCCCAGGTAGGGCTCGACGGCGTCGATCTGGGACAGGTAGGTGCCCCAGGGACTGTTGCGCGTGGGGGAAACGAAAGACAGGTTGGGCATGAAATGCTCCGTAACTTTTCGGTGGCGCGAACGGTACCCCGAAGCCCTGCCCGTCCGCCACGTGCGGCAAAGCCGAGTGCACATGCGGGCATGCGCCCCATGCATAAGGCAGGTAGTTTGCGCCTCGGACATGACCAAAGCCAAGCCCCTTGCGGCGTGGACGGGCCTCCCCGCGGGGCTGTCCCCCAACGCGCCGATGTGTGTGTGGAATGCGACGGAGGCCGGGCCGCGAGCCCTGCCGACGCCCGGTCTTGTCGCTTCCGGGGCTGCCCGGGGTGGGCGCCCAGTACCATCGCCGCCATGCTCACCGCGCTGGACCTGACCCTCATCTATCTGATCGCCGCCGTGCTGGGCGTGGTGGTCTGCCGCTCGTTGAAGCTGCCCCCGATCCTGGGCTATCTGGTGGTGGGCGTGGTGATCGGTCCGAACGCGCTGGCGCTCGCCAGCGACGTGCCCGGCGTGCAGCATCTGGCCGAGTTCGGCGTGGTGTTCCTGATGTTCGTGATCGGCCTGGAGTTCAACCTCCCGAAGCTGCACAGCATGCGGTCCATGGTGTTCGGACTCGGACTGCTGCAGGTGGTCGTGACGATCGGCGGGACGATGGCGGGCAATCTCTTCCTGCGCTGGCTGTTCGGGATGCTGGGCTGGGCCTGGGATCTCGGGTGGCAGGGATCGCTGGCGCTCGGGGCGGCGATGGCGATGAGCTCCACGGCCATCGTCGTGAAGCTGATGTCCGAACGGCTGGAGCTGGAAAGCGAACACGGCCGGCGCGTGATCGGCGTGCTGCTGTTCCAGGATCTGGCCGTCGTGCCGCTGCTGGTGCTGATCCCGGCGCTGGGCGGCAGCGGCGCCGAGATGATCGAATCGCTCGGCTGGGCCGCCCTCAAGGCGGTGGTGCTGCTGGTGCTGCTGCTCACCGGCGGCCAGCACCTGATGCGCCGCTGGCTGACGCTGGTGGCGCGGCGCAAGAGCCAGGAGCTCTTCATGCTGAACCTGCTGCTGGTCACGCTGGGCCTGGCCTGGCTGACCGAGCATGCGGGACTGTCGCTGGCGCTGGGCGCGTTCGTGGCCGGCATGCTGATCGCGGAGACCGAATACAAGCATCAGGTGGAGCTGGACATCCGGCCTTTCCACGACGTGCTGCTCGGGCTCTTCTTCATCACCATCGGCATGCGGCTGGACTGGCAGACGCTGGTCTACCAGTGGCCGCTGGTGATCATCCTGACGCTGGTGCCGACACTGGCCAAGTTCGTGCTGGTGGCGGGGCTGGCCAAGCTGTTCCAGGCGCCGACAGGCGTCGCGCTGCGCACGGGGCTGTATCTCGCGCAGGCGGGAGAGTTCGGCTTCGTGCTGCTGACGCTGGGCGCGCAGCAGAACCTGATCGCCGCGCAGTGGGTCAGCCCGGTGCTGGCGGCGATGGTGCTGTCGATGCTGCTGACGCCGATCATCATCGAGCACAGCAACCGCATCGTCATGAAGCTGTCCGCGAGCGACTGGCTGCTGCAGTCGGTGCAGCTGACGACGATCGCCAAGAAGTCGATCAAGACGGATGCGCACGTGATCATCTGCGGCTACGGCCGCAGCGGGCAGAACCTGGCGACGCTGCTGGAGACGGAGCACATCCCGTACATGGCGCTGGACCTGGATCCGGACCGCGTGCGGCAGGCGGCCGCGGCGGGCAAGAGCGTCGTGTTCGGCGACGCGGCGCGACTGCCCAGCCTGATCGCCGCCGGCCTGACGCGCGCGAGCGCGGTGGTGATCTCGTATCACGACACGGCCTCGGCGCTGAAGGTGCTGCATGAAGTGCGGGGGCATGCGCCGCACGTGCCGGTGGTCGTCCGCACGATCGACGACACCGACCTGGAGAAGCTGCGCGCCGCCGGCGCGACCGAGGTGGTGCCGGAAGCGATCGAAGGCTCGCTGATGCTCGCCAGCCATGCGCTCGCGCTCGTCGGCGTGCCGATGCGCCGGGTGCTGCGCATCGCGCGCGACGCGCGGGATCGCCGCTACGGGCTGCTGCGAGGCTACTTCCACGGCGCCGATGATGACACCTCCGAAGAGCGCGATCAGGCCCGGCTCCAGTCCATCAGCCTGCCGATGGCCAGCGTCCTCGAAGGACGCACGCTCGGCGAGATCGGGTTGCTGGCCTGGGGCGTCAGCGTGGTGTCGGTGCGTCGACCGAATGGCGCGGTGAAGGACGCCAGCGACGACCTGGTGCTCCAGGGCGGCGACACGCTCGTCGTGTCAGGGACGCCCGAAGCCCTCGCGCGCGCTGAACACGGGTTGTTGGTGGGCTGAAAACCGCCTACCTGCTTGGGCCTGGGCGTTGGCCGCCATGTCATGGGGCCCCGGCGGCAAGCGCCGAAACCCCACGACATGCCGTCCCCGATCGCAACCGTACTTCGACGGTTTTGCTACCGAGGACTCCGGAGGAGGGCAATCTGTCGCTCGCCGAGCGCTTCGGACATCACGCCCGGCATCAGCAGCCGCGAGCCCTCGTGACTCAGGTGACCCTGGTCCCTGTAGAGCGGCACGCCATCGCGCTCGACCTGGCACGTCGTACCGTCGCACAGCAAGGGCTCGAAACGCAGCACCGGCAGGCGCACGTCCGACTTCGCCAGATCGGTGATGAATCGGCGCTCGGCGGCACGGCGACGTTCGTCGTCACGCTCGTCGATCACGCAACCCGGGGTCGCACCGATCGTCCAGCGATGCGCCTGACGACGCTCAAGACATCCCGCAATGTCGAACGGCGCCGAGGGCGGCGGCGCCACCACCATCACCCGCTTGCCCATCGCGCGTAGCCGCTTCACGGTCGCCGTCATGTCGTCCAGCAGCGCAGCACGCATCGCGGCCTCGCCTCTCAGGCGCCCATCGCCACGCGTGCGCTGGAGCTCATACTTCGATTCGTCCAGATACTGCGTCAGCAAGCTGGACAGGACCACGGTGTCGATCTCCGGATGCCGCTCCAGCCAACGCAGCACCGACGCGTTGAAGGCCTGGCATTGCTCGATCCACGGTGAGGCGAAGCTGTTGCCCCGGCCGAGTTCCGGCCGCACCGGCGTCAGGCCGGGGAAGGGTCCGCACGAGGACTTCGTCGCCTGCACCAGACCTTGATCGCTGGCCACGCGGACAAGACCCGGCACCAGATGCATCGCATAGGAGTCGCCCCACACCATCCATCGCGCGCCCGGACGGGTGCGGCACTCCTCGCGACCGTCGAAGGGCTCCTCGGCATCGCAGTTGGCGGACAGTCCGTAGTTGGCCTTGCGCAGCTCGACGAAATCGATCGAGCCCGGCGCGGGCTTGTGCAGCGCCAGCATGATGCCGCCGAGCGCGAGCACTGCCGTGCCTGTGCCCAGGATCCATGCGCCACGTCGACCGGTGAGCAGCGCCTTGGCGGGCCGTTCAACCGCGCGATGCAGCCCCCACGCCAAGGGGAACGCGAGCAGTACCGCGCCGATGCGCCATCCCATCAACGCATGCGGATCCGCCTTCAGTCCGACCCACGCGTTGTGCAGGATCGCGATCAGCGGCCAGTGCACGAGATACAGCGCATAGGACCAGTCGCCGATGCGGATCAGCGGAGCGGCCACACGCGGAAGGCTCGCAGGCTCGCGCAGCAGGAGGACCAGCGTCGCGAGTCCGACGACCAGCGCGGCGGGTCCGGGATGCGCCGTACCGAACCACTGCGGTGCCATCGGAACAACGAGGATCAGCGCCCACGCCGGCCATGCGAGCCACCGCAACGTCCGCTGCCACGAGGGCACGCCTCGCACCGGGTCCGAACCCGCCCCCGCGTTGCTGATCAACGCACCGATCGATCCGAGGCCCAGTTCCCATGCGCGCGTCGGCAGCAGGTAGAACGCACCGCTGGCATCGAGGGGCTGCCACCACATCAGCAGTGCGAGGCTGGCCGCGGCGACGAGGACGACAACGCCGATCCGCAGCCGCGCCGGACTGAAGACCAGCAGCGCGGGCAGCACGAGGTAGTACTGCTCCTCCAGCGCCAGGGACCAGAAATGCAGCAGCGGCTTGAGGTCGGACGCGCCCTGGAAGTAGCCCGTCTGCCGCCAGAGAACGACGTTGTTCGCGAAGCCCAGAGCGCCGAGCAGCTGGCCGACGAAGTCGATCTGCTCGCTGCGGTTGAGCGCCCACGGCGCCGCGAGCAAGGTCGCGCCGAGCACGACGTACGCGGCCGGCAACAGCCGACGCGCTCGGCGGCTGTAGAAGGCGCGGAAGGTGAAGTCACCCCGCTGCAGCGCGCGCTGGATCAGCCCGGTGATCAGGTAGCCGGAGATGACGAAGAAGATGTCGACGCCGAGGTAGCCGCCCGATGCGCCAGGGAGCTGCGCGTGATACAGCAGCACCCACGACACGGCGATCGCGCGCAAGGCCTGGATGTCGTCGCGCAGCGGGACCTCGCCGGCCGCATGCGGGCCGTGAGGGCGATGGAAAGGCATCGGGGAAGGGCTTGTCACCAAGGCGTCAGAAGGGCGGCGGGAGGAAGAGCATTCGAGATGCCGCATCGTGCGGCGGGCGAATTGTGGCCCGGCTCCGGGTTGCCGCCTGCGTGACAGTGCGCCCCTTGCCGTTGCGCCACACTGCCTGCCATGTTGGACACCCAGCCCCGCAGCCCGCAACGCCGTCGCATCTACCTGATGCGCCATGGCGCGGTGACCTACTTCGACGGATCGACCGGTCGTCCGGTGCTGCCCGAGCAGGTGCGGCTCAACGACGACGGCATCGCCCAGGCACAGGCCGCCGGCGATGCCTTCCGCGCCGCGGGCGTGCGCTTCGATCGCGCGATCGTCTCGGGCCTGCCGCGCACCGTCGAGACTGCGGACCTGGTGCTGCGCCATTCTGGCCAGACCGACCTGAAGCCGCAGACCTGGCCCGAGTGGCAGGAAATCCGCGGCGGACGTCTCGGCGAGATTCCGAACGAGGACTTGGCGCAGGCCTTCAACGGCCTGCAGCGCAGCCCGGTCGCCGAGTCGCAGCGCTTCCTCAACGGCGAGAGCGTCGGCGAGCTGCTAGACCGCGTCCTGGGCGGCATCGAGCGCCTGCAGGCCGATCCTGACTGGGACTGCGCGCTGCTGGTGCTGCACGGCGTCGTCAACGCCGCGATCCTCTCGCACGCCGTGACCGGCGGCCAGCGCGTGATGCTGGGCAGCTGGGTCCAGTCGCCGGCCTGCATCAACGTGCTGGACGTCGCGCCGCCGACCGGGGACACCCCCGGCAGCTGGCTGCTGCGCGTCTGCAATTTCGCCCCGTCGCATCCGCTGCATGCGGATGAGCGGGCCACCACGATGGAAGCGCTGTACGCGCAGTACCTCCGCTATCGCAGCCAACGCGGCTGAAGGACCTTCCCATGAACTTCGACTACAGCCCCAAGGTTGAACAGCTGCGCGAGCGCCTGCTCGCGTTCTTCGACGAGCACATCTATCCCAACGAGAAGCGCTACCACGAGGAGATCGACGCCAACCGCCGCGGCGGCAATGCGTGGATCCCGACGAAGGTGATCGAGGAGCTCAAGCCCAAGGCCCGCGCCGCCGGCTTGTGGAACCTGTTCCTGCCGCGCTCGCCGCGCGCGCCGGAAGGCCTGTCCAACCTCGAGTACGCGCCGCTGTGCGAGATCATGGGCCGCGTGTACTGGGCGCCGGAGGTCTTCAACTGCTCGGCGCCGGACACCGGCAACATGGAGACGATCGAGCGCTACGGCAGCGAGGCCCACAAGGACCGCTGGCTGGAGCCGCTGCTGCGCGGCGAGATCCGCTCCGCCTTCCTGATGACGGAGCCGGACGTGGCCTCGTCGGATGCGACCAACATCCAGTGCCGCATCGATCGCGACGGCGACGAGTACGTCATCAACGGCACGAAGTGGTGGTCCTCGGGCGCCGGCGATCCGCGCTGCGCGCTGTACATCGTGATGGGCAAGACGAATCCCGACGCGGGCCGCCATGAGCAGCAGTCGATGGTGCTGGTGCCGGCGAATACGCCGGGCCTCACGATCAAGCGCCACCTCAGCGTCTTCGGCTACGACGACGCGCCGCACGGCCACATGGAGATCGAGCTGAAGAACGTGCGCGTGCCGGTGGACCACATCCTGCTGGGCGAGGGTCGCGGCTTCGAGATCGCGCAGGGTCGCCTCGGCCCGGGCCGCATCCACCATTGCATGCGCTCGATCGGCGCGGCGGAGCGCGCGCTGGAGCTGATGTGCAAGCGGGCGATCTCGCGCGTGGCCTTCGGCAAGACGATCGCGCAGCAGACGGTCACGCAGGAACGCATCGCCGAGGCGCGCTGCAGCATCGAGCAGGCCCGGCTGCTGACACTGAAGGCGGCCTACATGATGGACACCGTCGGCAACAAGGTCGCGAAGGCCGAGATCGCGATGATCAAGATCGTCGCGCCCAGCATGGCGCTGAAGGTCATCGACTGGGCGATGCAGGTCCACGGCGGCATGGGCGTCAGCGACGACACGCCGCTGGCCTACATGTGGGCGGGCCAGCGCACGCTGCGCTTCGCGGACGGTCCGGACGAGGTGCATCGCAACTCCCTGGCCAAGCTGGAGCTCGCCCGCCACATGACCCTGCCGGGCGCCGGCGACATGCCGATCACCCGCGGCGGCTGAGCCTGCCGTACACCGTCACGCACAAAGCGTGGCATCACACCAACGGGGGGACGTCGCAGGAACCTGCTTCTCCCCCCGGAGAGCGGTTTCCATTGAGGAGCCCGGTGGCTAGGATCAGCCACCCTTTTTTCCGGACGCCCTCCCGGGCGCCGCTCCCGCGATGAACCGATTCGCCGAAGTCCGCACCTGGCCGCTGCTCGCGTTCGCGCTGCTGGTCGGTCTGCAGGCCATCGTGCTGACGGTCAGCCTGGGCGGCATGGCGGTGGACGGCTGGCTGGCCTGGCTGGGCATGGCCTCGCTGGTCCTGACGGTGGTGCTGGCGGTCGCGGTGGTGTCGACGCTGGCCCGCACGCAGGCCAAGGCGAAGCTGGCGCAACGCACGATGGAGGAAGCCATCGACGCGCTGCCGGCCAGCGTGGAGATCTTCGACGCCGAGGACCGGCTGATCGCCTACAACAAGCGGCTGGTCGAGATCTATCCGCACATGCTGCGGCACTTCCAGCACAAGTGCACCTTCGAGGACCTCGTGCGCGAGTCGCTCGCGCGCGGCGGCATTCCCGAAGCCCGGGGACGCGAGCCCGAGTGGCTGGAAGAGCGCAAGCAGGCGCGCGGCCAGCAGATGTCACCGCTGCTGCAGCGCGTGCACGACGACATGTGGCTGCGCATCTACGAATCGCGCACGCCGTCGGGCGGCATCGTCGGCGTGCGCATGGACGTGACGGACCTGATCCACGAGCAGCAGCGGCTGGCGGCCAGCCGGGCACAGTTGCGGGCGACGATCGAATCGGCGGCCAACGGGATCCTGACGCTCGATTCGGGTGGCCACGTGCTGGAGGCCAATCCGAGCTGCGAGTTGCTGTTCGGCTTCACCGCGGCGGAGCTGCAGGGCGTGCACATCGGCATGCTGCTGGGTGCGGGGACCGCGACGGCGCCAGAGCCCGGCGCGACACCGGATGCGACGCTGGACCCGCGTGCGCTGCTGGGCCAGCCGCGCGAGTTCACGGCGCGGCATCGCAGCGGTGAGGCCTTGCATCTGCAACTGGCGCTCGCCGAGGTGCGCACCGACACGATCCACCTGTACGTCTGCATCGTCACCGACCTCACCGAGCGCAAGCGCCAGGAGGAGCGGCTGCGTCGCGCGAACGAACTGCTCGCGCGGCAGTCGACGACGGACGGCCTGACGGGCGTGGGCAACCGGCGGCTCTTCGACCAGCTGCTGCAGACGGAATGGCAACGTGCCAATCGCGCCAACCGGCCGCTGGCCTTGCTGATGGTCGACATCGACCACTTCAAGCAATACAACGACGCCTATGGCCATGTCTCCGGCGACGACTGCCTGCGCCGCGTCGCGACGCTGCTGCGCAGCTGTGCAGGCCGGGGCGGCGAGTCGGTCTGCCGCTACGGTGGCGAAGAGTTCGCGGTGCTGCTGGTCGACACCGACCTGGCCGGCGCGCAAGTGGTGGCGCAGCGCTGCCTGGACAGCGTGAGGCTGGCCGCGATCGAGCACGTGGGCTCGCCCGTGAGACGCTCGGTGAGCCTGTCGATCGGCGTGGCGTCCTTCATTCCCCAGACCGGCGACGCGGCACAGCGCCTGATCCAGACCGCGGATGCGGCCCTCTACGAGGCCAAGCAGGCCGGCAGGGCACGGCTGATCTGCCAGCAGCAGACGGCCTGAACCTGCCGAAGGCCGGCGGCGCGACAATCGCGCCCATGCCGAACGCCGACCCCACCCAGGATCTGTTCACCCAGGATCCGATCGCCTTCCTGAAGCACCAGATCCGCACCGTGCCGGACTGGCCTTCGGCGGGCGTGCAGTTCCGCGACATCACGCCGCTGCTCTCGAATCCACGGGCCTTCCGCGTGTTGATCGACCAGTTCGTGCATCGCTACTTCGACGCCCGCCCCGACGCAGTCGCAGGCTTGGACGCGCGCGGGTTCATCATCGGATCGGTGCTCGCGTACGAACTGAACGTCGGCTTCGTGCCGATCCGCAAGAAGGGCAAGCTGCCCTTCACGACCGTGCAGGAGACCTATGAGCTGGAGTACGGCAGCGCCACGGTGGAGATGCACACCGATGCGGTGAAGGCGGGCGATCGTGTGCTGCTCATCGACGACCTGATCGCGACCGGCGGCACGATGATGGCCGGCAAGCGCCTGCTGGAGCGCCTCGGCGCGGAGGTCATCGAAGGCGCGGCGATCGTGGACCTGCCGGAGCTGGGCGGCTCGCAGCGCCTGCGCGACGGCGGATTGAAGGTGTTCTCGCTGGTCGGCTTCGAAGGGCACTGAGCCCGGGTCACTTCCCGATGCAGAACCTGCTGAAGATCTCCCCCAGCAGGTCGTCGGCGGTGAACGCGCCGGTGATCTCGCCGAGCGCGTCATGCGCGAGGCGCAATTCCTCCGCCATCAGATCCAGCGCCGGCGGTTGTGCCTCGGCCTGAAGCAAGGCCAGCTCGATATGCTCGCGCGTCCGGCGCAGCGCCTGCACGTGGCGCTCACGGGCGATGAAGAGGCCCTCCGGCACCGCGTGCCAGCCGACCTGCTCCAGCAGCTTGCGCCGCAGCCCGTCCAAACCCTCGCCGGTCTTCGCCGACAGCGTCAGCGCGCCCGCAGGCAGCGACGCCGGCGCGTGCGCATCGGCCTTGTTGTAGATCTGCAGGATCCGCGCGGGATCGACGCTGGCGAGACGCCCGCGGATCTCGGCGTCCTCGGACTCGTAGTCCGCATGGCCGACGCGCGTCAGGTCGTGCAGGAACAGCACCACGTCCGCATCCGCGATCGCATCCCAGCTGCGCGCCACGCCGATGCGTTCGACCTCGTCCTGGGTATCGCGCAGGCCCGCCGTGTCGCTGATGTGCAGCGGCACGCCCTCGATCTGGATCGTCTGGCTCAGCTTGTCCCGCGTCGTGCCGGGAATCGCCGTCACGATCGCCAGCTCGGCGCCGGCCAGCGCATTCAGCAGCGAGCTCTTGCCCACGTTCGGCTGCCCCGCCAGCACGACCTTGATGCCCTCGCGCAGGATGGCGCCCTGCCGGCTGCGGTCGAGCAGGGCCTCCACACGCACCAGCAATCGCCGCAGCTTGCCCAGCGCATCGGCCTGCTCGAGGAAGTCGATCTCTTCCTCGGGGAAGTCCAAGGTCGCCTCGACGAGCATGCGCAACTGGATCAATCCATCGCGCAAGCCGCCGACCTCGCTGCTCAACGCGCCCGCCAACGCCCGGCCTGCGCTGCGGGCCGCGGCTTCCGTGCTCGCGTCGATCAGGTCGGCCACCGCCTCGGCCTGCGCCAGGTCCAGCTTGCCGTTGAGGAACGCGCGTCGCGTGAATTCACCGGGCTCCGCCAGGCGCATCCGCAATGCGGGATCGGCCTCCAGGCACCGCGCCAGCAGCAGTTGCAGCACCACCGGTCCGCCGTGGGCCTGCAGCTCCAGCACATGCTCGCCGGTGTACGAATGCGGCGCCGGGAACAGCAGCGCCAGGCCGTGATCGATCGCCTCGCCCTGTGCGCTGCGGAACGGCAGGTAGGTCGCCTCGCGCGGCTTGAGCGCGCGGCCGCAGATCGCCGTCACCAGCGGGGTCAGGTCTTGAGGCGCGGACACCCGCACGATGCCGACCGCCCCTCTTCCGGGCGCGGTGGCGATGGCGGCGATGGGGTCCTGATGGCGCGACAGCATGGCGCCGATTGTCTCGCAGCGCCCATGAAAAACGGCGATGCGCCCTTGGGCGGCATCGCCGTTGTCGTGAATGGCGCGGGGTAGGCCTCGTCGCCGTCTCTCGTGAGCCGACGCCTGGCGCCTCCGGTTCTCCACCACCTCAAGCCGGGTGGAGAAGCGACCCCCGCATGCATCCCATTAAGCGCCCGCAAACGGGCGAAAAAAAACCCCCGGTGTGCGGGGGCTCGGGGCTGCGCGTGAGGAATTGCCGAACCCCTCCCGCGACGGTCTCCCTTATTTCTTCACGGCCGCTCCGCCGATCTGCTTGTTGATCATCCATTGCTGGGCGATCGACAGGATGTTGTTCACCAGCCAGTACAGCACCAGGCCCGACGGGAAGAAGAAGAACATGACGCTGAAGGCCAGCGGCATGATCCACATCATCTTGGCCTGCACCGGGTCGGCCGGCTGCGGGTTCAGCCACACCTGCAGCAGGCTGGACGCCGTCATCAGCAGCGGCAGCGGGCCGATGGGCGCGCCGAACAGATGACCGAACAGGCTGTCCGGCTTGGACAGGTCGTGGATCCACATCACCCACGGGGCGCCGCGCATCTCGACGCTCGACAGCAGCACCCAGTACAGCGCGATGAAGAAGGGCATCTGCAGGAAGATCGGCAGGCAGCTGCCCAGCGGATTGATCTTCTCTTCCTTGTAGATGCGCATCATCTCCTGCTGCATCTGCTGCGGCTTGTCCTTCATGCGCTCGCGCATTTCCTGGATGCGCGGGTTCACGGCCTTCATCTTGGCCATGCTGCGGTACGCGCTGGCGTTCAGGCCGTAGAACGCGGCCTTCAGCATCACGACCAGCAGGATGATCGCCCAGCCCCAGTTGCCCAGCAGCGAGTGCAGGACGTCCAGCAGCCAGAACAGCGGCTTGGACAGGATCTTGAAGATGCCGTAGTCCTTCACCAGCTCCAGGCCGGGGGCCAGGACTTCCAGCTTCTTCTCTTCCTGCGGACCGACGTACAGCACGTCGTCCAGCTTGGCCGAAGCGCCGGGCGCGACCGTGGCGAAGTTCATCACCACGCCGGCGGTGTACAGGTTCTCGTTGAGCGAACGGACGTTGAACTCGCGCGGGCCCGCCTCGTTGCGGATCCAGGCGCTGACGAAGTAATGCTGGACCATCGCGACCCAGCCGTCTTCGGCGTTCTTCTCGTACTCGGCCTTGTTCTTCTTCAGGTCGTCGAAGGACAGCTTGTGGTACTTCGCCTTGTCCGTGTAGATCGCGGGACCCGAGAACGAGGTCGGCGCGAACGACGGGCCGGTGTGGTCGATGTGGCCGTCACGCACCAGCTGCAGGTACAGCTGAGGCGTCACCGCGGCGGCGCCCGTATTGGTCACCTCGTGGTTCACCGCGATGGCGTAGTCGCCGCGCTTGAAGGTGTAGGTCTTGGCCAGCTTCACGCCGCCCTGGTCGGCTTCCAGTCTCACGGTCAGCGTGTCCTGGCCGTCCTTGAGTTCGCGCGGGCCGTCGACCAGCGTCAGCACGGTCTGGTCGCTGGGCGCGTTCGGCACGTTCAGCAGGCCGGAACGGGCGCTGTAGTTGCGGACCGGGTCCAGGACGACGACGTGGCCGCTCGGGTTGGTGTCGTCGGCGTGCTTGAGCAGCTCCACGCGCACCAGGCTGCCGCCACGGGTGTCGATCGTGGCCTTGACCACGTCGGTCGTGAAGGTGACCAGCTCGTTCTTGATCACGGCCGGGGCCGCGGCCGTCGCGCCGGCGGCGGAGGCGCCGGCGGCAGCCTGCAGCGCAGCGGCGGAAGCGGCCGATGCCGGGCCGGCCGGCGCGGTGGCGACCTTCGCCGGCGCCGGGTGGAACAGCGACGGCTGTCCGTTGTGCCGCTGCCAGCCGTCCCACAGAAGGACCAGCGACATCGTGAACACCACCCACAAGATGGTGCGGCGAATATCAGTCATGGGAAGCTTTTGGATTGGCGGTTGAAGAGGCTGCCCCCGGACGGCATCCGGACGGACGCAGCAATCGGGAGAACAGGCGGGGCGGATTGTCGGGCACGGGATCGTGTCCGCCCAGACAGAATGGGTTGCAACGCAGGATCCGTGCGGCCGCCAGATAGGTACCGGCGGCGGCGCCATGCTGACGCAGGGCGTCCATCGCGTAGCTGGAACAGCTCGGGCTGTAGCGGCAACCCGCGCGCAGCCAGGCACTGAACAGCAGCTGGTAGCCGCGCACCAGCCCCATCAGCAAACGTGTCGACAGGCCGGGGCGGGGATCCATGGTCGTTTTTCCGAACCGGGGTCCGGTCAGCCCGCCGCCGCCGACGCTGGCGGGCGCGCCAGCTTGCGGGTCAGCTGCAGCAGTTCCGCGCGCGCCACGGCGCGCAGCGCCTCCGAGGAGGCGCTGGGGAACTGCTTGCGATCGAAAGGCATGCGCAGCCGCACCACCCATAGCCCGGGCGGCAGTTCCGGCAGGTCGCCGAACACCGCACGGATCTGCCGCTTCAGCAGCGTCCGCGTCACGGCGCGCTTCGCATGCCGTTTGGGCACGACGTAGCCCAGCCAGGCCCTGTCGGGCGCGGCTGGAGCCGGAACTGCGGAAGTGGGCGCCACTGTCGCGGTTGGCGTTTCATCCACAGCTTGGGGATGAATCGGTGCATCACCTGTGGACAAGTCAGCCGTTCCTGTGGATGGACGGCGCTTGGGCAGCGAGGGGCTGTCGGCCAGGTGGTGCACGGCGAAGTGCGCGCTGCGCGCGCGGCTGGGCGTACCCAGCACGCGCTCGAAATCGGCCGATCGTACGACGCGGCCGATCACGGTGCTGACGAGGTCGTCTGGCGCTTCGCTCAGACGGCCAGGCGCTTGCGGCCCTTGGCGCGACGAGCAGCGATGACGGCCTTGCCGCCACGCGTCTTCATGCGGACCAGGAAGCCGTGGGTACGGGCGCGACGGGTCTTGGAGCCTTGATAAGTGCGTTTCATGTTCAACCTCTAGGAAATCTTGGTACTTCCCGCCGCCTCGCGCCAGATGCCTGTCGGCCTGTCTGGCTTGTTGCGCCGCGCACGGACATCGGGGGATGTCGGAAGCCGCTCGAAAAGCGGAGGCCCACGAAGCTACGTCCGGGCGTCCGGAAAACCCGCGATTACAGCAAAGATTTGCGTCAGGGTCAATCCGGATGCAAGTCGCCACGGGGATTACCTGCACTTGACCGGGGGAAAAAATCTGTGGATAACCCAGACTCCGCGGCCTCCGATCGGTACAATCGGGCCGCTCGAAGAATAAGTTTTCCACAATGAGCGCAGACTTGTCGGGTGCGGCCCTGTGGCAGCGCGGTTGCGAACGCCTGGCCGCCGAACTGCCTGAACAGCAATTCAATACCTGGATCCGGCCGCTGCCCCCCGCGGAGGTCGCCCAGCAGGACGAGAACGGCCACGAGGCCGTGCTGGTGTCGCTCCGCGTCCCCAACCGATTCAAGCTGGACTGGATCCGCAGCCAGTACGCCGGCCGGATCGAGGCCATCCTGACCGAGCTGGCCGGAAAGCCCGCGCGCCTCGAATTGTCGCTGGCGCCGCGCGAAGCGATCGCGCCGCTGCCCCGCACCTCGCCCTCCGGCATGACGATGGGCCAGGTGCTGCAACAGCATGGCCTGCGCGGCGGACCGGGCGCCGCACAGCCCGCCGTTGGCCAGACGTCGACCGGCGCCCGCCCCGCTTCCGTGGCCACGGCGCCTGCCGCGCCGGCCACGGCCGCCAGCTTGATCCAGGGCGCCGCGCCCAACGTCCCGGCCAACCTGCCGCCCAGCGCCACGCGCCACCGCATCAACACGAGCCTCACCTTCGACACGCTGGTGCCGGGTCGTGCCAACCAGATGGCGCGCACCGCCGCGCTGCACGTCGCCGGCGCGCCGGGGCAGATGTACAACCCGCTGTTCATCTACGGCGGCGTCGGCCTGGGCAAGACCCACCTGATCCACGCCGTCGGCAATGCGCTGCTGAAGGATCGCCCCGATGCCCGCGTGCTGTACCTGCATGCGGAGCAGTTCATCTCGGACGTGGTCAAGAACTACCAGCGCAAGACCTTCGACGAGCTCAAGGCCAAGTACCACTCGCTGGACCTGCTGCTGATCGACGACGTGCAATTCTTCGCCGGCAAGGACCGGACGCAGGAAGAGTTCTTCAATGCGTTCGAGGCGCTGCTGGCCAAGCGGGCGCACATCATCATGACGTCGGACACCTACCCCAAGGGCCTGGTGGACATCGACGAGCGCCTGACCAGCCGCTTCGACGCCGGCCTGACGGTGGCCATCGAGCCGCCCGAGCTGGAGATGCGCGTCGCGATCCTGATCAAGAAGGCCGACGCGGAGAACGCGCCGATGCCGGAGGACGTGGCCTTCTTCATCGCGAAGAACGTGCGCGCCAACGTGCGCGAGCTGGAGGGCGCCCTCCGCAAGGTACTGGCGTACAGCCGCTTCTCGCACAAGGAAATCAACATCCAGCTGGCGCGCGAGGCCCTCAAGGACCTGCTGTCGATCCAGAACCGGCAGATCTCGGTCGAGAACATCCAGAAGACCGTGGCCGACTTCTACAAGATCAAGGTCGCGGACATGTACTCGAAGAAGCGCCCGGCGAGCATCGCCCGCCCGCGCCAGATCGCGATGTACCTGGCCAAGGAACTGACGCAGAAGAGCCTGCCGGAGATCGGCGAGCTGTTCGGCGGCCGCGACCACACGACGGTGCTGCACGCGGTCCGCAAGATCGGCGGGGAGCGCCAGAAGAACACCGAGTTGAACCAGCAGTTGCACGTCCTGGAGCAAACGCTGAAGGGTTGAGAAAAAACGCCTTCGCCTTCAGCGAAAATGCCGCGTTCGCCCGTACAGCCAACAGTGGAGAGAGGTTGACATGATCGTGTTGAAAGACAGCCAGGACAAAGTGCTTGCCGCGCTGCAGGCCGTGTCCGGCATCGTGGAACGGCGCCACACGCTGCCCATCCTGGCCAACGTGCTGGTCCGCAAGCAGGGCCGGCAGGTCGAGCTCACCACGAGCGACCTGGAGATCCAGGTCCGCACCGCGGTCGAGTTCGACGGCGACGACGGCGACTTCTCCACGACCATCGGTGCGCGCAAGCTCATCGACATCCTGCGCTCGATGCCGTCGGACCAGACGGTGAGCCTGACGTCCAACCAGAGCAAGATGACGCTGCAGGGCGGCAAGAGCCGCTTCACGCTGCAGACGCTGCCGGCGGACGACTTCCCGCTGGTGCAGGAGGCGGCCGACTTCGGCCCCGCGTTCAGCGTGCCGCAGAAGACGCTGAAGGGCCTGATCAACCAGGTCCACTTCGCGATGGCGGTGCATGACATCCGCTACTACCTGAACGGCATCCTCTTCGTGGCCGAAGGCAAGATGCTGACGCTGGTCGCGACCGACGGCCACCGCCTGGCGCTGGCCCAGGCGGAGACCGACACCGAGATGCCCAAGCAGGAAGTCATCCTGCCGCGCAAGACGGTGCTGGAGCTGATGCGCCTGCTGAAGGACGGCGGCAAGGGCGACGACGAGAGCGCGCCCATCGAGATGCGCTTCGCCGGCAACCAGGCCAAGTTCAGCTTCAGCGGCATGGAGTTCGTGACCAAGCTGGTCGAGGGCAAGTTCCCCGACTACAACCGCGTCATCCCGAAGAACCACCGCTTCCACGTGCTGATCGGCCGCCAGCCGCTGCTGGCCGCGCTGCAGCGCGCGGCGATCCTGACCAGCGAGAAGTTCAAGGCGGTGCGCCTGTCCTTCGACCCGGGCCTGCTGTCGATCGCGTCGAGCAACGCCGAGCAGGAAGAAGCCAAGGAAGAGCTCGAGATCGACTACGGCGGCGACCAGATCGAGACCGGCTTCAACGTCACCTACCTGATGGACGTGCTGGCCAACATGTCGCAGGACATGGTGCGCGTGGACCTGAACGACAGCTCGTCGAGCGCCTTGCTCAGCATCCCCGAACACGCCGGCTTCAAGTACGTCGTGATGCCGATGAGGATCTGAGGTCGCGCCACGGCCTTCGCTCCTCGGAGCGGGAACGTGGCGCACCCCCAGCCCCCGCCAGGCGGGGGCTCCAGCTAGACAGTCAAACGGCCGCAGGGCGGCCTGGAACACCCACTGATGACCGATAACAGCACTCCTGAGAACACCCCGACGCCTGTGCCGCAGAACGACGGCGCGGGGTACGGCGAGTCCAGCATCCAGATCCTGGAAGGCCTGGAGGCGGTGCGCAAGCGCCCCGGCATGTACATCGGCGACACCTCGGACGGCACGGGTCTGCATCACCTGGTGTTCGAGGTCGTCGACAACTCGATCGACGAGGCGCTGGCCGGCTACTGCGACGACATCGTCATCACGATCCACACGGACAACTCGATCTCCGTCATCGACAACGGCCGGGGCATCCCGACCGGCGTGAAGATGGACGACAAGCACGAGCCCAAGCGCTCGGCGGCCGAGATCGCGCTGACGGAACTGCACGCGGGCGGCAAGTTCAACCAGAACAGCTACAAGGTCTCGGGCGGCCTGCACGGCGTGGGCGTGTCCTGCGTGAATGCGCTGTCCAAGACGCTGCGCCTGATCGTGCGCCGCGAGGGCAAGGTCCATCAGCTGGAGTTCAAGAAGGGCTTCCCGCAGGACCGCGTGATCGAGGTCCGCGACGGCTTCGAGACCAGCCCGATGAAGATCGTCGGCGAGACCGACAAGCGCGGCACCGAGGTGCACTTCCTGCCGGACACGGAGATCTTCACGCAGAACTCCGAGTTCCATTACGACATCCTGGCCAAGCGCCTGCGCGAGCTCTCGTTCCTGAACAACGGCGTGAAGATCCGCCTGGTCGACGAGCGCAACAACAAGGAAGACAACTTCGCCTTCGCGGGCGGCGTGCGCGGCTTCGTCGAGTTCATCAACAAGGGCAAGACCCCGCTGAATCCGAACATCTTCCACGCGCAGGGCGACAAGCTGTCGGACCAGAACACCAACGTCGGTGTCGAGGTCTCGATGCAGTGGAACGACGGCTTCAACGAAAGCGTCCTCTGCTTCACCAACAACATCCCCCAGCGCGACGGCGGCACCCATCTGACGGGTCTGCGCGCGGCGATGACGCGGGTGATCAACAAGTACATCGAGGACAACGAGCTGGCCAAGAAGGCCAAGGTCGACGTCACCGGCGACGACATGCGCGAAGGCCTGGCCTGCGTGATCAGCATCAAGGTGCCGGAGCCGAAGTTCAGCTCGCAGACCAAGGACAAGCTGGTGTCGAGCGAAGTGCGCGGCCCGGTGGAAGACGTGGTGGCGAGCAAGCTGACGGACTGGCTGCTGGAGAACCCGGTCGACGCCAAGATCATCTGCGGCAAGATCGTCGAGGCGGCGCGTGCGCGTGAAGCGGCCCGCAAGGCGCGCGAGATGACGCGCCGCAAGGGCGTGCTGGACGGCATGGGCCTGCCGGGCAAGCTGGCGGACTGCCAGGAGAAGGATCCCGCGCTGTGCGAGATCTACATCGTGGAGGGCGACTCCGCCGGCGGCTCCGCCAAGCAGGGTCGCGACCGGAAGTTCCAGGCGATCCTGCCGCTGCGCGGCAAGATCCTGAACGTCGAGAAGGCGCGCTACGAGAAGCTGCTGACCAGCAATGAAATCATCACGCTGATCACCGCGCTGGGCACCGGCATCGGGCGCGGCGCGGGCAGCGACGACTTCAACCCCGAGAAGCTCCGCTACCACCGCATCATCATCATGACCGACGCGGACGTGGACGGTGCGCACATCCGGACGCTGCTGCTGACCTTCTTCTACCGGCAGATGCCGGAGCTGGTGGAGCGCGGCCACATCTACATCGCGCAGCCGCCGCTGTACAAGGTCAAGGTCGGCAAGCACGAGCAGTACCTGAAGGACGGCCACGAGCTGGACGGCTTCCTGCTGAAGGTCGCACTGAACGACGCGGAGCTGCACACGTCCGGCGTGGGCACGGGCCCGGTGCTCAAGGGCGAGCCGCTCGAGACGATGGCGCGCCAGTACGTGGCCGCGCAGAACGTGATCGAGCGCCTGTCGGCCTGGATGGACGGCGAGGCGCTGCATCTGCTCGCGTCGGGTCTGGCGCTCAACCTGGACACGAAGGAAGCGGCGGACATCTCGGCGACGGCGCTGCAGGTCGCGCTGCACGACGCGGTGGTGCATGCGGAGGTCGATCCGCGCACCGACAAGCAGTTCCTGCGCATCAGCCGCCGTCACCACGGCAACGTGCGGTCGAGCATCATCACGACGGACTTCGTGCACGGCGCTGACTATGAAGTCCTGGCCGAGGCCGGCAAGACCTTCAAGGGTCTGGTGGGCGAGGAAGCGGTGATCCGCAAGGGCGAGGGCGAGAAAGCCAAGGAAAGCAAGGTCGCGGACTTCCGCGCCGCAATGGCCTGGCTGATGACGCAGGCCGAGTCCAGCGTCGGCCGCCAGCGCTACAAGGGCCTGGGCGAGATGAACCCCGCGCAGCTGTGGGAAACGACGATGGACCCGACGGTCCGCCGCCTGCTGCGCGTGCAGATCGAGGACGCGATCGAAGCCGACCGCGTGTTCACGATGCTGATGGGCGACGAGGTGGAACCGCGCCGCGAGTTCATCGAGCAGAACGCGCTGCGGGCCGCGAATATCGACGTGTGATGTCCTCGCTCAGCATTGGCCGGCCGACACAATTCGATCGGAATTGAAGCGGAGTGCTGCTGATGGCGAACCGCGGGACCCAGTATTCGCTGTTTGAGTCGGCGGAGCCCATCGCGTTGGAGACGCCACCCGTCGAGGGTGGCGAGCGGCGATTCAGCGATTTCGTGGTCTACGTCGACGAGAGCGGCGACCATTCGCTTGCCAGCATCGATGCCGGATATCCCGTCTTCGTTCTGGCGCTGTGCGTGTTTCATAAGCGGCACTACAGCGAAAAGATCATCCCCGCCATCGAGAAGCTCAAGTTCAACTACTTCGGCCATGACAGCGTCGTGCTGCATGAGACCGACATCCGCAAGCAAAGAGGCGACTTTGCGCTGCTGAGCCACCTGCCGCGCCGGAAGGAATTCCTCGCTTGGCTCTCGGACATCATGGTGAAGAGCAACTTCATCCTGATCGCCTGCGTGGTCGACAAAACCCGGTTGAATCGAAGCGACGGCGAGGCCACCAATCCGTATCACATCGCCCTTGACGTCTGTCTCCAGCGCCTGAATGACTTTCTGACGGAGAAGGGCCAGCAGGATCTGCAGACCCACGTGATCGTCGAATGCAGAGGCAAGAAGGAAGATCGCGAGCTTGAACTCGAGTTCAGGCGCATCTGTGACGGGAAGGATGGTCAGGAACGCCAACTCCCTTTCCACGTCGTATTCGCCGACAAGAAGACCAACCTTGCAGGACTTCAATTGGCCGACTTGGTAGCGCGGCCCGTTGGGCTCAACTACATCCGGCCAACCCAGTCGAATCAGGCGTTCGATGTGTTGAAGAAGAAGTTCTTCTGCGACGGCGGGCGCTCACGGGTGGGCGCCGGCTATGAAAACGTCGGGTTGGTTGTTTATCCGCCCCAAAAAGCGAAAAGCCCCGGTGAACCCACCGAGGCTGTAGCGCCGACCGGGAACCCCCAATCCACTTAGAGGCGGAGTGTAGCGTATTGCGAAACCCGTTATTAGGTAGCAACCCTCCTCAGCTCGTCGAAGCGAACCATTGAGGGTTGCTTAAAGGCTGCGCTAGCCCTCGATGAGTGAGGCCGCCAAACGTCTTGCAAGATGAACGCACGACTATCATCCGCAGCGCCATGGCGCGGGAGGAAGAGTCGCATGCCGCTTTACTTCATCGGTTTTCTGGCCATGCTTGGCGCGGCCTTGCTGCTCTATGTCGCCGCACTGGCAACGAGCGGGATCACGCGCAGACCTCCGCCGCTGATCATCGATGGGCGCGCCGCCGACGCCCTCCAAGCGGTGCATCTCGCGCTCGCCTGGTCGAGCGTTGGCGTCGGCTGGCTCCTCTACTTCAACGTCTACCGCCTCCATGTGGACATGGCCGCCGTCAGCGAGGTGGCGCTGCAGGCCTTCTCGCGGGGCTACACGCGTCGGCTGGCTGTTGTCGTCCTGCCATACGGCGCAGGCGCGCTGGCGGCCGCGCTCTCGCTCTGGGCAGCACCCGGCCGCTTCTCCCGCCGGGCGCTGTGGGGCATCGCGAGCTTGTGGGTGCTGTCTGTCGCCACGACGCCCTGGGCCGCCGGCGCGCAGGGCGACATGCAGGAGCACGGCTTCAGCGATGCCGCCTTCCAGCAACTGCAGATGGCTCACCTGGCCCGTACGCTGTGCCTCAGCGTGGCCGCTGTGTGGTCGCTGTGGCTGGGCTGGTACCCGCGGCGCGCCTCGACATGACCTCGGTCATGCGCGCCCCCTGTGAAGGGTTCAGAGACGCTCCGATAGCGCGGAAGCGCTCCGTAGACTGACCTCGTCGTCCTCCCCGGACATCCACGAAGCCCTCTGCATGCGCACCACCGCTTTCCGTTCCGCGACCCTTTCCGTGATCGCCCTGTCGCTCGGCCTGCTGGCCGTGGCCGTACCGGTCCAGGCCCAGTCGATCAGCGTGAAGCCCGGCCTGTGGGCGAGCGCGAGCGTCAACACGCTCAACGGCCGCAAGATGCCGACGATCTTCGACATCAAGGGCGCGCTGACCGCGCAGCAGAAGAGCAGCCTGTCCGCCGCCATGGCCAAGCTCGGCCTGCCCGCCGGCGGCAGCCCCCATCTCGACTGCCAGCAGTCCGCCGAGTTCGCGCTGCCCAAGCCGGAGAGCGTCGAGCAGTGCACCACGCAGCTCAAGCCCGCCGATGCCTCCAGCGGCACTTTCACCATGAGCTGCAAGAGCGAGATGGTCACCGGCACCGGTGTCGGCACCTACGAGGTCAAGGACAAGTCCACCGCCACGGTGAAGGTCTCGTTCAAGGGCTCGACCGTGCAAGGTCAGCCGTTGAGCTATGACTCCTCGTCCGTACACCAGTGGGTCGGCAGCGACTGCAGCTCGCCGCCGGCGGGTCTGGACCCCTCGCTGGCAGAACTGATGCGGTAGTCCGCGGATCGGGGGCGGGTCGTTGACGTATGATGATCATCATATTAAGCTCGGGACCCATGAACGCTTCTTCCTCCTCTTCCCGCTCCACCCGCAAGGAAGAATCCCGCGACCGCATCCTCGACGTTGCGTCGCGCACCGTCCGCCGCGCCGGCTTCGACGGCGTGGGCGTCGCGGATGTGATGAAGCAGGCCGGGCTGACGCACGGCGGCTTCTACGCCCACTTCGCATCCCGCGACGACCTGCTGTGCGCCGCCGCGCTGCGCGCGGGACAGGACAGCCGCGCGCTGCATCACAGTCATGCCGATCGGCTGGTGGCTGCCGGTGTGCCGCCTTTCCGCGCCCTGGTGGAGACCTATCTGCACGAGAGCGGCATCGACAACGTCGACTGCGGCTGCCCGGTCGCGGCGCTGGTCGCCGAGATGCCCCGTCAGTCGGACGCCGTCCGCGGCGAAGGCCACGGACTCCTGCTGGGCATGCAAGGCCTCGTGCTGGATGCGCTGGGCGAAGGGGCCTCGCCGGAGTCCGCCTGGCCGATCGCCGCAATGCTGATCGGCGCGCTCCAGATGGCCCGGGCCATCGGCGATCGCGAACAGGCGCTCACCATCCTCACCAGCACGAAGCGCTCGCTGCTGGATCAATACGCCGACGCCGCCGCTCGACCCTCCCGCCCAGCGCGCTGAGTCCGTTTTCCATCCGGGACCTTCGGGTCCCTTCTCTTTGTCCAAATATATGACGTGCGTCATATGAAACCAACGCGCCGCGGCGCAGAAGGAAGTTCCATGCAGATCAAGGATGCCGTCGTCTTCATCACCGGCGCGAACCGGGGCCTCGGGCTCGAGTTCGCCAAGCAGGCGTTGGCCCGCGGCGCGAAGAAGATCTATGCGGCCGCGCGCGATGTGTCGACCATCACCCTGCCCGGCGTCGTGCCGGTGCAGCTCGACGTGACCCAGCCGGAACAGGCCGCCGCCGCCGCGCGCGCCTGCGGCGATGTGACGCTGCTGATCAACAACGCCGGCATCGGCCGGGTCGGCGGGATCGCGAGCGCCAACGCCGAGGTCGTCCTGCGCGAGCAGCTCGAGACCAACCTGTTCGGCATCTTCCACGTCGCGCGCGCGTTCGCGCCCGTGCTGGGCCGCAACGGCGGCGGCGCGATCCTGAACATGCTGTCCATCCTCAGCTGGGTGAACACGCCGATGCTCGGCGCCTACGGCGTCAGCAAGGCCGCGGCCTGGGCGCTGACCAACAGTCTGCGTGCCGAACTCGCGCCGCAGGGCACGCTGGTCGCCGGCTTCCACGGCGGCTTCATCGACACGGACATGATCCGGGACTTCGAGGTGCCCAAGGCGCGACCGGAGGACGTCGTCCGCCAGTCGCTCGACGAGATCGAACAGGGCGCCGTCGAGATCACCGTCGACGACTCGACGCGGCAGGTCAAGAAGGCGCTGTCGGATGGGGTGTACCTGATGGATCCGATGGCGCATTGAGCGCACCGGGCCCACCCGGTAGTCCGGCCGCGCTCGACTCATCGAAGAAGCTCACGCTGAAGCGGCGCCGCAGGCGGAAGCCCAGGCGCTCGTAGAGCGCGCTCGCGGTGACGTTGTCCGTGAACACGTGCAGGAAGGGCGTCTCGCCGCGGGCAAGGATGCCTAGCGCGACCGCCTTCATCAGCGATGCGGCAAAGCCTCGGCCGCGGCACGACGGATCGACGCAGACCGCGCTGACCTCGGTGAAGCCGGGGACCTTCATCCGCTCGCCCGACAGCGCGACGAGCCGGCCCTCCCGCCGGACGCCGATGTAGCGACCCAGCTCGAGGGTGCGCAGCCCGAAGGGTCCGGGCTGCGTCGCGCGCACGAGTTCGAGGATGTCCGGCACGTCGGCCCTGCCCATCGTCAGCGTCTCGATGTCCGGCACGGACGCCATCGCCGCAGGATCCACCAGCACCATCTGATCGACCGGTGCCCGCTTGAACGGCACGAGCCCGCCGAACGGACGTTCGTCTTCGGCCGTCACGAGCACGACGGGCGACCCGATGCGAAGGAGTTCGGTCAGCTGCGCGGGCGTGCCGCCCGTCGGGGGCCTCACGGCACCGAAGGGACCGACGTCCGGCGGGAAGCGCCAGGCGTCGCCCGCCCCGGCGGCGAGCGCCGCCTGCCGTCCCGTGAGCGCATGCCAGACCACATGATCGAGCAGCGGATCGTCGGAAGACGTCGGGACGGGAGGGGTCGGCGCGGTGTTCATGCGCCAGGACTCTATGCGGTCGGCGGGATGGACGCCACGGTCGTCCGCGACACGCCGGCGGTCATTCGCGACACGCCGGCGAGTCCTGGTCCCGACTCCGCCTTCTGGAGGCTTACTCCGCCTTCGCGCCCGCAGCCTTGATCACCGGATCCCACTTCTTGATCTCTGACGCCGTCTGCACGCCGAGCGCCTGCGGCTTGAGCCGCTCGCCCTGCGGCGGGACGACGCCCATCTCCTGGAAGCGCTTCACGACGTTCGCATCCGCGAGGGCGTGACGCAGCGCGAGGTTCAGGCGCGTCACCACCGCCGCGGGCGTGCCCTTGGGCGCGTACACGCCGTGCCACACGGCGAGCTCGAAACCGGGCAGGCCGCCTTCGGCGAAGGTGGGCACGTTCGGCAGCTGCGACACGCGCGCCTTGGTCGCCATCGCATAGGCCTTGAGCGCGCCCGACGCCACGTGAGGACCCGTCGCCACCGGCTGGTCGCAGATCAGGTCCACATTGCCCGCGATCACGTCCTGCAGCGCCGGACCGGTGCCGCGGTACGGGACCATGGTCACCGTGGTGTTCGTGGTCTGGCTGAACAGCATCGCGCACAGATGCGAGGTCGCGCCGACGCCCGCATGCGCGAAGCGCACCTCGCCCGGCTTGGCCTTCATCTGCTTGATGAGATCGGCCACCGTCGCCGGCGCGAAGTCCTTGTTGCCCACCAGGATCATCGGCACATCGCCGGCCAGGCTGATCGGGGTCAGGTCTTTCGTGGCGTCGAAGGTGAGCTTGGGGTACAGCGCCGGCGCCGTCGCGATGCCCATGTTGTGCAGCAGCACCGTGTAGCCGTCGGGCGCGGCGCGCACCACCTTGGCCGTGCCGATCGTGCCGCCGGCGCCGCCCGCGTTCTCCACGATCACCTGCTGGCCCAGGTCGCGCGTCATCGCTTCGGCGATCAGCCGGCCGATCACGTCGGTCGAGCCGCCTGTCGCGTACGGGATCACCATCGTGATCGGCTTGTCCGGATACGCGGCGGACGCCGCCGTCGCCACCGCCATCGAGACCGTCGTCACCGTGACGGCCAGGACCTTCTTCGCAATCTGTCGCATGTCTCGCTCCAAGGGGATAGGGAAGTGCGCCACCGGTACATCGCCGGCGGCTGCGTGTCTGGCTATGCAGGAAATGAAAGGGCGTCAGGACCGGCCGACGAAGCGGTAGAGCTCGGTGTGGTCCGCACCCGCGCCCAGCGATTCGGACGCTTGCGCCGTCATCGCGTAGACGTCCTGCGCCAGCGCCATCGGCAGACCCATCGCACGGCCCAGCGACGCCGCGATGCCGACGTCCTTCGCCTGCAGCGCCAGCGAGAAGCCCGAGTTGAAGGTGCCGTTCAGCATGAACTGATGGGCCTTGTTCTCCGTCGTGTTGTTCCGCCCGGTCGAGGCCTGGATCACGTCGACGATCGTGGCCGGGTCGATGCCGAAGGCCTCGCCCACATGGATCGCTTCCGCGGTGGCGATCAGCGCGGCGGCCGACACGTAGTTGTTCAACGCCTTCAACGCATGGCCGGCGCCGACCGGCCCGACATGCGTGATGGCCTTGCCCATCGTCTCCAGCACCGGACGGACGCGCTCGAAGGCGGGAATGTCGCCACCCACCATGATGGCGAGCGTGCCGGCCACCGCCTTCTTGACGCCGCCCGACACGGGCGCGTCGATCAGCGTGATGCCGGACTCCGCCAGATGCTCGGCGAGCGCGCGGGTGCGATTGGGATCGGCCGAGCTCATCTCGACCACCACCGCGCCGCGCTTGAGTTGCGAAGCCAGGGGCCCCACGACGGCGTCGACGATGTCCGAGTTCGGCAACATGGTGATGAGGACGTCGCAGGCCGCGTAATCGGCGGTCGTGCCGGCGATGCGCGCGCCGGGATGCGCGTCGGTGAAGAGGGCCGCGACCTCGGGCCGCGCGTCCTGCACGACCAACTCATGGCCGGCGGCGTGCAGCAGGTGGGCCATGGGCGTGCCCATCATGCCCAGGCCGATGAATCCGATCTGTGTCATGGCGGCAGCTCCTCAGGCGTCCATTTCCTTGAACACCTCGGCGGCGACCCGGAACGAGTCGATCGCCGCCGGCACGCCGCAGTAGATCGCCGTCTGCAGGAAGACTTCCTTGATCTCGTCGCGCGTCAGGCCGTTGTTGATGGCGCCGCGCACATGCAGCTTCAGCTCATGCGGACGGTTCAGCGCGGTGATCATGGCCAGGTTCAGGAAGGAGCGCGTGCGGCGGTCCAGGCCCGGGCGGTTCCAGACGTCGCCCCAGCAGTACTGCGTGACCAGCTCCTGCATGTCGATGTTGAAGTCCGTCGCGTTCTTGATCGAGTTGTCGACGTACTCGGCGCCGAGCACCTCGCGCCGGGTCGAGAGCCCTTGGTCGAACAGGGCCTGGTTCTTCGGGGCGTAGGCACGGGTCATCGGAAACTCCTGGTGATGGGGGGATGGGGTTGGGAAGGCGGTGGGAAAGCGGTGGGAAAGGGCCGAGCCGGCCTCGGCTCGTCGATGGCGCCATGTTGGCTTATTGTCTGACAATCCGACATTGGGAATACGTGGATTGAAAGCGACCCGGAGGTGTTGTATGACAATCCGTCTGTATGAACATCTGGTGATCCGGTCGTCCGGACATCGCCCGTCCACAGGTAGGATCCGGCCCATGAGCCTCTTGAAAGTCGCCCGCGAAGAGACGTCCTTGCGCCAGCGCGCCACGCAGGCGCTGCGCACCGCCATCCTGGACGGCGTGCTCGCGCCGGGTCAGAAGCTGTCGGAGCGGGAGCTCTGCGAGAGCCTGGACGTCAGCCGTTCCTGCGTGCGCGAGTCGCTGCAGCATCTGCAGGCCGAGGGGCTCATCACCATCATTCCGCACCGCGGCCCGGAGGTGACCAGCATCTCCCGCGACGAGGTGCGGGAGATCTACGAGGTCCGCGCCAGCCTGGAGAGCCTGGCCGGACGCGGCTTCGCGGCCAACGCGTCGGAGGCGCAGCGCAAGGCCTTGCGCGCCAAGCTGACCGAGCTCGCGAAGGCCCACGCCGCCGGTGACCGGGCAGGGATCCTCACGATCAAGAACCAGTTCTACGACGTCCTGGTCGAGGGCTGCGGCAACACGGTGGCGGGGCAGATGCTCAGGCAGCTGAACAACCGCGTGACGGTGCTGCGCCGCATCTCGATGGCGCAGCCGGGGCGGCTGCCCGAGACGCTGCGCGAGCTCGATGCGATCGTCACGGCGATCGAGCAGCGCGACGGCGAGCTCGCCGCGCGGCTGTGCGGCGAGCATGTGAAGCAGGCGGCGGAGAACGTGCTCCGCAGCATGGGCTGATCAGGCCGCGATCAATCCGCGATCAGTCCGCGATCGATCCGGGATCAATCGGCGTACTGACCCGACGCCTCGATCACCTTCTTCCAGCGCGCCACTTCGGTCTCGACGAAGTGCTTGTGACCGGCCGGCTCGAGGCGGCCGTCGTTGACGACGCTGATGCCGAGCGCCTCCGACCGCTTGATCAGGTCCGGATCCTTCAACGCCGCCTTCAGCGCGTCGTTGAGCTTCTTCAACACCGGTGCGGGCGTGTCCTTGGGCGCGTAGAGCCCGTGCCAGACCGTGACGCTGAAGTCCTTCAGGCCGGCCTCCGACAGCGTCGGCAAGGCGGCGAGCGCCGGCAGCGTCATCCGCTGCGTGCTGGTCACGGCGTAGGCCTTGACCTTGCCGCCCTCGATCTGCGGCACGGCGTTGGTGGCCTGCTCGCACATGATGTCGACCTGGCCGCCCATCAGGTCGGTCATCGCCGGGCCGGTGCCCTTGTACGGCACCGAAGTGAGGTTGGTCTTCAACGCCGACTGCAGCATCAGCCCGCACAGCTGCGACGCGGAGCCCACGCCGGCATGCGCGAGGTTGATCTTCGTCGGATCGGCGGCGATGTACTTGCGCAGCTCGTCGAAGGTCTTGGCCGGCATCGTCGGCTTGGCGATCAGCGTGGACGGCGCCTCGTTGATCAGGCCGAGGAAGGCGAAGTCGTTGATGCCCTGGTAGGGCAGCTTGCGGTAGAGCGACGGCGCGGTCGCGAAGCCGATGTGGTGCACCAGCAGCGTGTAGCCGTCCGGCGGCGCCTTGGCCACGCGCGAGGTGCCGAGCGTGCCGCCCGCGCCGCCGACGTTCTCGACGATCACGGTCTGGCCGAGCTTCTTGCGCAGCGCCTCGGCCAGGTCGCGGGCGATCTTGTCCGACGGCCCGCCGGCCGCGAACGGCACGATCAGCGTCACCGGCTTGTCCGGGAACTCGGCCCGCGCCAGCGTCGTCACGACGCCCAGCGCCACCGCGATGCCGGTCAACGCCAGCCGCCTGCGGATCTTTTCCATGCGTGTCTCCTCGATGTCCTCTGATGGGATCTGTGGCTCTGCCCGAGGCGACCGCCCCGGCCGGCACCCATCATCGAGAGACGCGCCGCTTCACACCAATGCCGGATTAGTTGGCTTTGATGCCGCGCCGGCACCGCCGGCCACCGCGGCCCAGAATGTCTCCGCCGCCGCGCCCATGGCCCCGCGATCGCGGTGCAGGCGGATGTCGAGGTCCAGGTGCCAGTCCTTGCCCCCGGCGACCACCAGCCGCCCGGCGGCCAGGTCGTCGCCGATGAGGATCTTCGGCAGCCAGGCCACGCCGCGGCCGTCCAGCGCCATGGTGCGCAGCACCGAGGCCAGATGCGCCGTGAACACCGGCTGCACGTGAAGCCGGTCCAGCGCCGCGCCCTTGACCTCGCGCAGGATGCGACCCAGCCCGGATTCCGAGCTGTACGCGAGCAGCGGCACCGCGGCGTCCTTTGCGCGCTTGCCGCCTTCCAGCGGATGCGCCGGCCCGCCGGCGGCATCGGGCGCGCAGACCGGCAGCAGCTGATCCTGGCCGACGACGACGCAGGCGAACGCCGCCTCGTCCAGCGGTCCCGGCACCTGCCGGTGCCCATGCGCCAGCACGAACTGCACCTGGCTCTGCAGCAGCAGCGCCTCGCACTTCTGCTGGGTGTCGGAGACGAGGTTCACCGGACCGACGCTGGTGTGGGCTTCCAGCGCCCGCAGCCAGCGCGGCATGAACGAGAACGACAGCGCATGCGTCGCCGCGAAGCGCAGCGTCTGCGAACTGGCTTCCGCGATGGCGCGGGCCTCGCCCGGCACGCGGGCGACCTGCGCCTGCAGCTCCTGCGCGGTCTTGCGGAACCACAGGCCGGCGTCCGTCAGCCGCGCGGGCTGCGAGCTGCGGTCGAAGAGGTCGGTACCCAGCCACTCCTCCAGCGCGCGGATGCGTCGGCTGAAGGCAGGCTGCGTCATGTGGCGTTCCTCGGCGGCGCGCGAGAAGTTGCCGCTGGCGGCCAGCACCATGAAGTCATCGATCCAGCTCAGGTTCAGCGTCATGGAGAGGGTGCGGCGGTCGTGGCGGTCGTGACGGGGGAGTGGCGGCGCGGGGCGGTGCCCGCAAAGCATCAAAAGCTAAGAAAACTGAATTGGCCTCGCGAGGGGGCCGGCGGGATCATGCGACCCGTTCCCAGCCAATCCGAAGTGGAGTTCCCCGTGAAGATCGTCGAGATCCGAGAAAAGACGCTGCCGATCAGCAGCCCCATCCGCAACGCCTACATCGACTTTAGCAAGATGACCCTGAGCCTCGTGGCGGTCATCACGGATGTGATCCGCGACGGCAAGCCGGTGGTGGGCTACGGCTTCAACTCCAACGGCCGCTACGGCCAGGGCACGCTGATGCGCGAGCGCTTCATCCCGCGCATCCTCGAGGCCGATCCCGATTCGCTGCTGGACAGCCGCGGCATCCTCGACGCCCACAAGGTCTGGGACGCGATGTTCACCAACGAGAAGCCCGGCGGCCACGGTGAGCGTTCCGTCGCCATCGGCACCATCGACATGGCCGTGTGGGACGCGGTCGCGAAGATCGAAGGCAAGCCGCTGTTCCAGCTGCTGGCCGAGCGCTACGGCACCGGCACGCCGGACCGCAAGGTGTTCGTGTACGCCGCGGGCGGCTACTACTACCCGGGCCAGGACCACGGCAAGCTCAAGGACGAGATGCGCAGCTACATCGACCGCGGCTACACGGTGGTGAAGAAGAAGATCGGCGGCGCCTCGATGGACGAGGACCTGCGCCGCATCGACTCGATCCTGAGCGTGCTGGGCGATGGTCAACGGCTGTGCGTCGACGCCAACGGGCGCTTCGACCTGGACACGGCGATCGCGTATGCGAAGGCGCTGTCGAAGTACGACCTGTTCTGGTACGAGGAAGCGGGCGACCCGCTGGACTTCGAGCTGCAGGCGACGCTGCGCAACTACTACGCCAACCCGATGGCGACGGGCGAGAACCTGTTCTCCATGCAGGACGCGCGCAACCTGATCCGCTACGGCGGCATGCGGCCGGACCGCGACTGGCTGCAGTTCGACTGCGCGCTGAGCTACGGCCTGGTCGAGTACCTGCGCACGCTGGACATGCTCAAGGAACACGGCTGGTCCGCGAGCCGCTGCGTGCCGCACGGCGGGCACCAGATGTCGCTCAACATCGCGGCCGGCCTGGGCCTGGGGGGCAACGAGTCCTACCCGGACCTGTTCCAGCCCTTCGGCGGCTTCCCGGACGGGGTGAAGGTGGAGAACTCCTACGTCACGCTGCCGGACCTGCCGGGGATCGGGTTTGAAGGCAAGTCGGATCTGTATGCGGTGATGCGGGCGCTCTCGGACTGAGCGCACGTCGCACACGGGCGCCGGGCTCCCCCAAAAGAGGCGGGAACCCGGCTGGCGGCCCTTAACGCCTCGATGACAGAATCCCTCGGCCGCGACACAGCGGCACCAGATCAAGAATCAGGGGCGCTTCCTCCGCGCCCCGCCCCGAGGGAGAAACCAGATGACCTTGACCTTGCGCGGACGCCTGTCCGCGGCATTCGGCTGCGCGCTGCTCGCGGCGGCCGTCCTGACCGCCTGCGGCGGTGGCGGTGGCGGCGGTGATGGCGGCGCAGACACGCCGGCGCGCCCTGCCGTCACCCTCTCTCCGATCTCGGTGCCGTCCGACGTGACGTCCGGCATCTCCTCGGCGCTGACCGTCACGGTCACCGTCAACGACCCCAGCGTCTTCAACGGCCAGACGACCCTCTACACCCGCATCGTCGACGACAAGGCCGTCATCGAGACCTCGGTCGATCTGACCCCGGCGACCCCGACCACCTACATCGCCACGCTGCGCACGCGGCGCGACCTGAATCCGGGCCGCTATACCGGCACCTTCCTGGTCCGGCTCTGCAAGGATTCCGCCTGCAGCGCCGAGTTCCCGGGTTCGCCGATGACGCTGCCCTACGACTTCGTCGTGAATCCGGGATCGTTCGCCGTGGTGGTCGACCAGCCGACCGACGTCACGGTGCACCAGGGGGCCAGGACCATCCCGCAAGGCAACATCGGCGTCAGCGGCATGCTGCCGCTCAGCGGCCCCTGGACTGCGACGACCGACAGCGCCTGGTTGCGCGTCTCGCCCGCCTCGGGCACGGGTCCCTTCTCGGCGGTCCTGACCGTCGACCCCTCGTCGCTGGCCGTGGGCAATCACAGCGCCACGCTCACCGCCAAGACCGCGGACGGCCGCATCGGCCTGCGGACCATCGCCGTGCAGGTGCTGCCGACCTCGTTCACCTTCTCGAACGCGGACGGCGCCACCTTCACCGCGATCAACGGCACGCCGATCCCGGCGCAGACGATCCAGATCGACCTGAACAACGGCTCCGGCGCCGGGTCGTACTGGCAGGCCGCCAGCTCGGAGAGCTGGCTGAAGCTGTCGCCCGCCACGGGCAACGCGCCGGCCATCGTCACGCTGGCCCCGGATCCCGGCCAGGGTCGCCTGGCCTCCGGCAACTACACCGCGCGGGCCGATTTCAGTTCACCCGCGCTGGCGGCTTCCGCCAGCATCCCGGTCACGCTGAAGCTGGTCCCGGCGACCTTCAAGTCGTCGCAGAGTGCCCCGTTCCTGGGCGGCATCATCGGCCACTCGAACAACCCCAGCACGACCACGCTGACGCTGAACACGGGCCTCACCAAATGGCCGTTCACGGTCACCGGGCTGCCGTCCTGGCTGAGCGCGCCGTCCGGCGGGCAGGTCAACAGTGCGGGCACGGACGTGACCTTCACCTTCAATCCCGAGACCGCGCCGTTCGGCAACACGTCGGTCCCCGTGCAGATCACCGCGCAGGTCAACGGCGACACGCACACGCTGACCTTGCCGGTCTTCATCAAGAACGACGAGCGCCATCTGGTCCCGCAGCGCGCCGGCATCGGCCTGGCCAGCACGCCGCTGGGCCAGGTGCTGAGCCGCACGGTCCGCGTGGCACCGTCCTTCGGGGATGCCGTGCCCTGGACCGCCAGCTCCGACGCGGCGTGGCTGACCGTCTCCAAGGCCGGTGACCAGCTGACGGTCACCGCCGATCCGGCCGCGCTGCCGTCGGACGCCATCAGCTACGCCAACGTGACGCTGAGCACGACGACGCCGCGCGTCGTGCCGGCGACGGTGCGCATCGCGCTGTGGAAGGGGACGACCGCCGCGACGGCGCAGTCCATTGCCGGCGCGTACAAGCGGGTGCTCGCCGACCCGATCCGTCCGTGGATCTACGCGCACAAGCAGGCCGATTCGATCGACGTCGTCAACGCGCACACCGGCGCGGTCGTGACCACGGTGACGATTCCCGGCACCGCCCTGGACGCCATGGCCGTCTCGCCCGACGGGGGTCGTCTCTATGTCCAGGAGCCGGTCAACAAGCGCTTCGCGGTGCTGCGTCTGCCGGACTTCGCGGTGCTGGGCCACGTGCCGCAGAAGAGCCTCGATACCGTCCCGCAGTTCCTGACGGTGGGTCGCCCCGGCGGGGTCGAGGTGCTGTATGCCGGCAAGGACGCCTACCGGATCACCGACGCCGAGCCCAACGGCTTCTCGCTCGGCACGGTCGCCACCGAGCCGGTGGCGGTCAGCCTGGACGGCCGCCACCTGGCGGGACTGGGCACCACCGTGCCGTTCATCGAGTACTCGATCGTCGGCAACGACGGCATGCTGTTCGCGCCGTCGACGGGCGGCCTGGGCGGCGGCGCCAGCAACGGCAGCGTGCAGGACGTGGCCTATTCGCTGGACGGGACGATCCTCTACTCGGCCTCCGCCGTCGGCTCGATCGCCGGTTACCGGTGTGCCATCACCGCCAACCGGGACGGCGGCGTCTATGCGGGATCGCTGCCGGGCGGCAGCACGTACCCCAACAACGTCGAGGTCGGCAGCGACGACCGCGTCATCTGCGGCGTCACCGCGGGCTCGACCGTCGACTTCTGGGTGCACAACGCCGCCGGCGCGCTGCTGCAATCCTTCAAGGCGGCGGGAACGTCGCGGTCGCTGCTCGCGCGCCAGCTGGTGATCAGCGCCGACGGCGGTGTCGTCGTGACGGCCACCGACGATCCGAAGCTGGCGATCGTGCCGATCGGGTACTGATCGATGGGCAGGCCGGAGCGACGGGATGTCGCTCCGTCGCCGTTCAATGCGGGCACGCTCCGGGTGACAGGTTGACGAATTGACAGGAAGTAGAATATTCGTCAACCTGGGAGAACGCGATGATCCACGACCGACTCCGGCGGGCCCGCGTATTGAAAGGCCTGAGCCTTGACGACCTCGCGCAGGCCGTCGGTGACATCACCAAGCAGGCGCTGAGCAAATTCGAGCGCGGCGATGCCTTACCGAACTCGACTCGCCTGCTGCAGTTTTCGAAGGCTCTGGGCGTGCGCCCCGAGTACTTCTTCCGTGCCGAGGCGGTCAACCTCGCTCCGCTCGAGTTCCGAAAGCTGGCCCGCATGCCGAAGTACCGGCAACGTCAGGTGGAAGAACAGATGCGGGATCATCTCGAGCGCTACCTCGCGTTGGAACGATGCTTCGACGCAGTGGACGTCCGGATCGAGCCGACGACGCCTCAAACGCTGCCAGTCTCATCCATCGACGAGGCGGAAGCGGCTGCGGATCGGCTGCGAAGCGATTGGGGCATCGGTCGCGACGCGATCGCCAACCTGACCCAGCTGCTTGAAGAGCGAGGGATCAAGATCGCCTTGATCGACGGGCAAGACGATTTCGACGGCGCCTGCGCCGCGACCGACGACGTCCGGCATGTCCTGATCGCGCTCAACACCTCACGTCCCGGCGAGCGCGTGCGTTTCACCGCGGCCCATGAGCTCGGTCATTGGGTGATGGCGCTGCCGGACGACATGCCCGAGCCGGAGAAGGAACGTTGCTGCCATCGCTTTGCGGGCGCGTTCCTTTATCCCGGCGAGCAGGTGGTGCTCGACTTCGGAAGCCATCGGCGGTCGCGCGTTCATCCCGGTGAACTGTTGAACGCCAAACGGCGATACGGTGTGTCCATGCAGGCGGCGCTCCGTCGCCTCAAGGATCTCGGCTTGCTGAACGATGCGGGCTACAAGTCTGCCCTCATCCAGTTCGCGCAAGCCGGCTGGCGCAGCGCCGAACCCGAACCGCTGCTGCCGGAGCAGCCTCGCCGTTTCGAGTCGCTGGTGTTCTGGGGCCTGGCCGAAGGACTCTTCAGTCCGTCCCGGGCGGCGGAACTCCTGCAGCGCCCCTTGGGTGCGCTGGCTCCCGCACTGGCTTGAATGCAGGAGCGTGAATGCATCGGGTCTATGTCAGCGACACCAACAGACGCCTGAAGGACTGGACGGCGTGACCGTCGTGATTCAGTAGCGCCGCCATGCGGTGTTCCGAGGCAGGCCCTGGTCAACCGGCCTCGCTAACATCCGTCGCTCAACTTCTGGGAGGAAGAACGATGAGGAAGATGAAACGAGGTCTCGCCATGCTGGCGTTTGCCGCCATGACGCTGCCGATCACGGCCACCGCCGCTCCAGGCCGATTCACCGGCGCCTTCAAGCCGGCCGGGCCGTACGTGTCCGGTGGGAACAACTACTACTTCCGCGTCCAGGGCTTGCCGGACTCGGCCGGCTGTCTGCAGAACTGGGCCTTCGTCAACGAGGCCGATTCGGGCTCGAAGGCCAAGATCGCCACGCTGCTGATGGCGTATTCGCAGGGACGCAACGTCTCGCTGTACGTCGAGGAAGACGGCGCCGGGTACTGCCGGATCGTGGAGTTCGTGGTGCAGTGAAGCGCATCTCCGATGTCTGATCGGAAATGAGAAACGCCCGACGATGTCGGGCGTTTTCTTTTGGCGCGGCGTTGGATCAATCGCCCCTACGACGACATGCGCCGGCTCTCGGCTCTCATTCGAAGCAGACAAAGAAATGGTGGAAGGCTTCAGCGACAAGCGTACCTGCGACCGGACCTCCTGATCGCAGAGGGAAGGGCGGACAGTGGCCGTCTTCCGAAGGATCTCCTCTCAGGGCCCGTCGACGATCGCAAAGAAGTCGATCGTTTCGGTATCGCCCCAGACCGAGCAGGTGTTGGTGCCCCACACGCTCACGGTTTTCCCTTGCGTGTAGGCAATCATCAAACCGGCCAGTTGAGCCTTGCCCGCCGGTGTTGCTGCGTTGAGCACGAAGCGGCGGCTTTCCGTCGCGCAGGCGGGTTGCGCGTTGCGTGAGCCTTCCAGGTAGATGACCACTGCGCCGTTGGGCATGAAGTTGGGATTGGTCAAGCGACCGCTCCCGGTGCCGGCGACTGCGGATGACGACGTCGCGGTGATCGTGCAAGCAGTCAGAACGAGTTTCCCGATTCTGTTCATGGTTCTCACACGTGCTTCAGGTTACCGCGATCAGAACGACTGAAGCACCGACTTGGTCTCCCAGCAGTCGGAGCAGACGAACACGTAGATCATCCCGCAGTCCGCGAGGATGAATTCGTCGTTGATCGAGTCCAGTTGGGCGTAGAACGTCATCTCCTTGCCACAGGAGCACTTCGGTACGTCTGGCGCTTGAATGAAATCTGGACGGCCACCGAGGCGGTGCCGCCGACCGATGTCATCGCCAGCCCACTGGAACGGCGGCAGCGCTGCTGCCTCTTCGTTCAACGGCTCTGGAACCAACTTGAACGGTGGAATGTCTCGCATGGGTGCTCCTACTTGCCGTACGGATGGATGGGGAGACCGTTGAGGTTGAAGCGATCCATCATGCTACCCAGTTGCTGATATATGTCCTTTGCGGTGGCATTCGGGTTCTTTCCGATCCACTCGCCCCATTGTTGATTCCACCTTCCCGGCATGTTGCCAAGTCCCAGACCGTGAATGCCTTTCTGATGCGAGATGTTGCCAAGCGTCACGGTATGCATATCGATATCGATGCCTCGCGCTGAGAAGAAACTCTTGAATTGCCTCGGCATCAGATGATGGTCGTGCAATGCAGCAGGCGCGGCAAGAAGCGGCGTTGATGTGCGAGTTGATACGACAGCCTCGGCACCCCTAACTGTTGCTTGAGCTTCAACTCGCAGCACTACGGGCATCATGGCGAACACAACATCGGTTTGCGTCACGTTGCCGGAGGCGATTCTTGCCTGGTCTCGAAGGAATGCTTCGACCGGGTAGCCGATCAACAAGGGCGGGAACAGCAGTGCGTTGTTCTCGTTCCTGCGGTTGAAGTCCCGAACGGAATCGGCAGACCCCTGGAAAGCCCCGGTGGTCGCTTCCGAGAAGGCATCCAGTTTCTCCACAAGCTTGTCACGTGGCTTGTCCAGGGTTCCCTTGCCCAACCACTGCACGCCGAATGTCGAAACCTTGATACCTGACAGCTCCATCGCAAGGCCGTAAACAGTGCCGTTCGCGCCAGCCACGGGCGCCACCGTCTGTCCGTTGCCGCCAGCCGTTGTCGTAGGTACGTTGCCCCAAGGCAGGGAGATTGCCGTCCCGACGCTCACTCCCGTCGCCGAACCTCCCGCTGCCTGCAGCTGGAACGCAAATTCGTACCCGACCGGCACCAGGCCCGTCGGATCGGTTGCGCTCAGCGGCTGGTTCAGCACATACGCATAGCGGTCGTAGCTCTGTCCGTCGTAGGGCTCGGCGACCACCTTGTCGCCGCTGGTGAATCGCGCCAGCAGCGGGTCGTACGCCCGACCGTTCATGTGGATGAGGTCCAGGCCCTCCAGGTGCTCATGGAGCGTGAAGCCGCGATCGGTCGCCGCATTCCCGCCGCCTGGCAGGTCGCCGTTCGCTGTCGGTGTGCCCGTGGTCTCGCGCACACGTCCCCACGGATCGAAACTGCGCCGCTCGGCCACGACGCCACCGTTGCGTGTCACCGCCACGATCGAGCCAAGGTGGTCGTAATGCAGGTAGTTGACTGTCAGCGGAGTGCCGTTCGCCACGGCCCCCACTGCACTCACCACTTCCGCGACCGGACGGCCATCCGCCACCACGTAATGCTTGTACTGCGTCGCCTGCCCACGCCTGGTCTCGCGCTCGAAGCTCAAGCCGTTGCTGGCGTCCGGATGCAGGTACAGCGTGCGCGCCGACGGATCGGAGCCGTTCTGCGGCTGCCCGCTGGTTTGCCGGCAGTTCCAGTCGAAGATCAGCTGCTGCACCCGCATGCCCTCGCCCTGGTACAGGAACTCGTGGCACTTGCGCGCCCCGCCCGCCATGCGCAGGTAGCCGGCATCGGTGTACAGATAGTCCGCAAAATTGCGGACCTTCATCTGACCCGCGTCGTCGTACTCGTAGTCGACGTTCACGGCGCCCCGCACATTGGTGACGGCATGCGGACGCTTGCCACCCGGCTGTGCGTAGTAATAGGTGCCGACATCCGTCTTGCTGACAATCCGGCCGACGGCGTCGTACACCACCGCCACGCGACTGCCGGCCACTTCCGTCTGATCGACGAGAGCCTTGCGGTAGTACCCCTTCACGCGCCCGAGCTGGTCCGTATCGATCCACTCCGACAAGCCTTGCGGCGCGTCAAAGCTGTCGTCGCGGCTCTTCAACTGCCCGATCTCGTCACGCTTGTAGACCGAGTACTGCACACCGTTGCCTGGTCCGGCTGCGATGCTTTCGATCCAACCCATGCCCGCAGCGTCATAGCCGACCCTGGTCGCCACGCCGTTCCCGTAGGAAAACGCCGTGGCGCGGCCTGCGGCGTCGCCACCATCGCGCGTCCACAGCGTTGCCCCCCCGAGCTGGTCGCTGGTGATGCGTGTGGGAATGCCCAGGGTCGCATGCCGGCCATGGGTCACTGTGAAACCGGTAGGGAACGTCTCCGTTTGCAGTCGGCCATAGGCGTCATAGCCCACGCTGGCACTCAAAGCTTCGGTGCCGTTGCCGCAGGCCGTGCTTCCGACCTTCATGATCGTCGTGGTCGGCCGGCTCTGCCCGTCATAGCCATGCTCGCGGCAGTAGCCGTTATCCGAGTAGGTCTTCGCGAGAAGCCCCAACCCATTGGCGGCGGTGTCGTATTCGAAGCTGGACGTCAGGTCGCTGTCGGCCCGCTTGACCATGCGCCCCAACGCGTCATAAGTGATCGACGTGGTCTTCTTCAGGCCGTTCGTCTGCGACACGAGTTCGCCAAACGCGTTGTAGCCGTAGGTCCAGTCGCCCAGGTCCGGATCGGATTGGCTGGTCTTGCGGCCAAGCACGTCGTAGCCGATCGACACCACATCACCATACGGTCCGATGACCCTGGCTAAGGCCCCCGTTGCGTCGTAAATGAAACCGGTCAGGTTGCTGCGCGCGTCGGCGGTCTGGACAGCCCTGCCAAGGTTGTCCGCCGTACTCTTGCGGACACGCGTTTCGCCGCGCACCGTAATCTTCGTGAACGTGTCCAGACCTTGGTACGTGATCGTCGTGATCGAGTCGTTCGGCGCCGTCTCGGTCGTCTTGCGGCCCAGGTTGTCGAAGTCCGTCGACGTCCACTTCGGCGACGCATCGGAGAAATAGGGCTGCGACACCTTCGCCACGTTGCCACGACGGTCGTAACGGGTGTCCTTGTACGCCGTGGCCACTTGGCCACTCGCGCCGAGCGTCTCGGTCTCGACGCGGACTTCCCGGTTGAGCTCGTCCAGGTAAGTCTTGACCGTCGGCGCGATCTGCACATTCGCGCTGGACTTCACCGTTGCCGTGACGATGAGCTTGACGGTGACGCCCCCGTCGATCGCGCAACCGCTACTGCAGGCCTCATAGGTCCACTGGGTGTAGTCGCTATACGTCTGCGCCGTCTCGTTGGCATAGCCTCGGCGCTCGAAGAGCTTGCGCCCCAGACCGTCGTACTCCCAGCGCGTTACCCAGCCGTTCGGGTCGACACGCAGCGTCATGCCGCCGAACGCGGGGTCGAACTCCAACTTCTCCGGCTGCGGCAACGCATTGGTGCGCTGCGTCGGGAAGCGGCCGTCCGTCGACCAGGTCGCGCCTGTCGTGCGCGTGACCTCGCCCTGCGCGCCTGCCCAGCCAGTGCGACTCTCGGAAGACGGATTGCCCCGGTCGTAGGTCAGCGCGGTGGTGAGCTTCTGGCTCGCCGGCCCGTCCGGCTGATCGATCTTCTTCTTCAGCAGACCGGTGGTCGGGTCGTACTCGAAGGTCGAATTGCGCACGACCGTCTGCTGCTGGTCCGTGAACCAGAAGGCCTCGGCCGCATGGGCGCCTAGCGTGCCCATCCCGGCCGCTGCGAGCAGTAGCCCACGTCCGATGCCGATCCCCCGGTGTGCGTCCGCGATCCAGCGGCGCAGATCACTTGTCTTCTTCATCTTGCTCTCCCTCTCGAGGCGCCGTCGCGATCTGGTCCCGACGTGCGCCCGATTTCGTACCGGCTTGCCGGCGCGATCGTTGTCGTTCTCCGGCGGCGGAGCCGCCTGCCAGGATCAGTCGTCCAGGAGGATGGTGAGGATGGCCGACAGCACTTCCGTCGGCATCGGCTTGGGCAAGGCGCTCACACTCTTGGCCGGTGCGGCGTCCTGCGCCAGACCCGCGACCGTGGCCGAGTTCCGCCAGATCGTGGTGGTGGACGAGCTCATCTGGCCGAGTAGCCAGTTGGTCTTGTCCATCTTGTATTGCATGTCGGTTGTCGTGGTGCCCAGGCCGTAGCCTTCCTGCTTGCGTGTCACATCACCCCATTGCGTCGGCGCCGTACCGGGCAAGTCGTTTTCGCGCGTGCCGCCGTATTCGTAGGTCGTTCCCGAAGAACTCAGCAGTACACCGTCCAGGCCCCAGCGCTGCACAACCACCGACTTGGTCGCCAGCATCAGGCGGTTGTTGCCGGTGTATTCGCCGGTTTGGCCCAGCACTTCGGTGTACGGCGTGTAGCTGGTAAGGCCCACTTGCCGACCATCGGTCGTCTGGCTTTCGCTGGCGAGGGTGACGGGGTAGCCCTGGTTGTTGAAGGTCTTCTTCACCACCGTGTTCGAGGCGGTGTCCTCGACAGTCCGGGACAAATAGCCGAGATCGCCACGATCGAAATCGGCGATCCGTTCGGCATAGGTGTATTTCCAGCTGCGCGTACCGCCGTTGCCGTCACTGCGCTCCACGGCCGTCACGATCTTGACCGGGCTGTTGGCCTGCCGCTTCGGGAAACTCGGCAGCGAGCTCGGCTTGGCATAGGCCTTCGCCGGCGCGGTCGGTTGATTGAAGGAGTAGGTGAGGCGCATCGTGGCCCCGAGTCCGTCGTCGAAGGACGTGATGGGCTGCATTGAATGCAGCGACGACGAAGCCATCGCGATTGCGAAGCCGCCGTAGCCCACCAGGTCGGGATAGCCGTCACCATCCACGTCCTGGAAGAACCGCGGCGTGCGCGTGCTCTTGTACCAAATGTTGCCAGAGGGATCGAGTTGGGAGCCCGTGGTGGTCTTGAAGTTCTCGGTCCAGACCGACTCGACCAGGAACTTGCTGCCGTTCGAGATCGCGACCTTGACGCCGCCACTGTCGAAACCGACGAGGTCCGGCAGACCGTCGCCGTCGACATCCGCCAGCACGCGCGGGTTGTTCAGCGCGTCGTTGTCCCAGTAGCCACCGGACATCGCGTTGGTCCAGTCCGTGGTGGGCAGGAAGGTCGCGCCACTCCACAGCGAGACACGGATGGCGCTGGAGGTGAATTGCACCAGATCCGGGTAGCCGTCGCCATTCATGTCGGCCATCCGGATCGAGGTGTCACGCTGCGGATCGGCCTTGATCGCGGTGCTGTTCGCCGCTCCCTTGTTCGCAAACTTCTTGGTCGCCGGATCCCAGAGCATGACGAAGATGCCGTCATAGGACACGCCGACGATGTCGGCATAACCGTCGCCATTCATGTCTTCCAGGAAGATCGGTTGGCGGGACAGGTATCCGACGCACGACGGACCGAACCAGCCGGGCGAACTCATCTTGATATCGCTGACGGACTGCGGATCCTTGAACTTGCCGGCAGAGCGATCCCAGTAGGCGACGAATCCGCCTCCGTTGGTGAAGCGCAGGACGTCGGGGAAGCCGTCACCGTCCACGTCGAGCACATAGCGGGGCGCGCCGATCTCGTCGGTCTGGCCGTTGCAGTGGACGCCTCCCGCAATCGCGTTCGGCCACATCACCTGCGTTTCCTGGCCATCAAAGGCCTGCAGCGCAGGGTTCCAGTACGAAACGTAGCCACCGATCTGCGGCCCGCTCTTGGGATTGGTGTTGGAGAAACCCAGGATGTCCGGATACCCGTCGCCATTCATGTCGACCAACGTACGGGAGCGGAAGCCTCCTCCCGAGTCGGTCGGGCTGTCCCACCAGCCGGTGACCTCTCCAGTCGCCGTGAATCTGGTCGACACAAGTTTCGGCTCGCTGGGGTACTTGCCGTTCGCATCGCTCATGTAGACGTAGACACCGCCCTCCGCGAAGGCGACCAGGTCGAGGTAGCCGTCGCCGTTCATGTCCACCAGACGACGCAGGTAGGAGCCGTTCTCCTTGCTGAAGCCCTCCTGGTCCACAAACTTCAGCTTGCTGTTGCTGGGCTGGCCCACCCTGAACGGAGTGTTCATCTTCGGGGAAACAGGTGTCCAGGAAGGCCAATGGAACACCAGCGGCCGCAGGCAGTCCGCATCTGCGGCGTCCGACACGCACTCGGTGGTGCTTGTCAGGCGGGGGATCGGCTGATTCGCCTGGGTGTTTCCGCGGGCATCGTCGTACTGGTAGCCCAATCGGTATTGCTTGACCGTCCGCTCGGTGCCGTCGCCGGCAACCGCCTTGGTCGTCACCTTGTCGAGCAGCTTCGTGTACTGGACCTTGGTCCCCGCCACGTACATCGTGCGCGGATTCCAGTCCGCCACGTAGGACAGGCTCACCTTCGCCTTGCCGCCAGCGTAGCTCACTTCCTTCAGCGTGATCTCGCCGTCAGCCATGTCGTAGCTGAAGGCGATCGAATTGCCGCTGCGGTCCGAGATCTTGTTGACGTACCAAGTGACAACCGTTGCCTGCGCTGTGCCGGATGCCAATGCGGGAATGAATCGCGAGTCCGACGTCTTGCCGAATTCCAGCTTCAGTCCGCCCTTTTCCTCAACGGTGAAATACTCCGGCCCGTTGCCCGCTGAACCGTAGGAAATGGTGCGCGAGAAACTATCGATTTCGGTACGGTACACCGCGCCATTGGCCCCGTACGTGCCGCTCTCCAGGGTCAGTCGTTGCCCCTCGAAGCAGAAACGGTCGCTGCCGGTCAAGCCAATGCCGCCTCGTTCGCCGTCCTGCGCCTTGGTCTTGGGACAGCGTCGCACCGCCGGCACCCCATCCAGCGACCAGAATGGTCCAGCGATGCCGCGCGTGCCTTGACTGTCGAACTTGAGTGCCAACTTCGGCTGCAACCCCGCCACCCCCGGCGGCACCTGAATCGGAATCTGATAAACCGCCGCTCCGGAGTCGGTCACCGTCAGGTTGGCCGGCGTCGAGCCGGCCAGCGTGGCCGCCTGCGCGGCGAACGGCACGAGCGCAGCCATCCCCACCAGGGCGAGCACGCCCCGGGGCTTCATCCAATTCGTCATCTTTCCTCCCGGACGCCGGAGCCGGCGTCGATGCATCTGGCGGACGTCGCGGGGACGTCTGGTGCGGGCCCTTCCTTCACCGAGGAGTTGTTGTCAGGCCCGCCGATCGGCGCGGATTCTATGCCGGCTTCCGAACGGATGTTTGACAGCGCAATGACTGAACCTTCACGGGCGCCCCAACATCACCTCGTGATGCCCCTTCCCCGCCGGGATCATCGGGAAGCAGTTCTCCGCCGGCGCGACGGCGACATCCAGGAAGTACGGCCCGTCGCTCGCCAGGCACGCGGCCAGCGCCGCGTCGAGGTCCTCCCGCCGTTCGACGCGTAGCGCCTGCCACCCGAAGCCTTTCGCCACCGCGACGAAGTCCGGCATGCAGGCGTTGTAGCTGTGGCTGTAGCGCTCGCCGTGGTGCAGCTCCTGCCACTGCCGCACCATGCCCATGTGACCGTTGTTGCAGAGCACGACCTTCACTCCCGCGCGGTGCTGGCGCGCCGTGGCCATCTCCTGCAGGTTCATCAGGATGGACGCATCCCCGCTGACGCAGACGACCAGGCGACCCGGATGCGCCACCTGCGCGCCGATCGCCGCGGGCAGGCCGTAGCCCATCGTGCCAGCGCCGCCCGAGGTCAGCCAGCGCCGCGGCCGCTCGAAGGCGAGGTGCTGCGCCGCCCACATCTGATGCTGGCCGACGTCGGTCGACACGATCGCGTCGCGTCCCGCCAGTTGCGCCTGCAGCCGCGCCATCAACGCCTGCGGCGCGATCACGTCCGGCGTGTCCTCGAAGGACAGCGAGCGCTGCGCCCGCCACGCGTCGATCCGCGTCCACCAGTCCGCGAGCCGCTCCGGCGGCATCGCGCGTTGCGCCAGGGCATGGCGCAACCTCGGCAGCAGCGCGCGCGCGTCGCCGCACAGCGCGAGATCCGCGCGGCGGACCTTGTCGATCGAGGCGGGATCGACGTCCAGATGGATCACCCGCGCGCCGGGCGCGAAGCTGTCCAGCCGCCCCGTCACCCGGTCGTCGAAACGCGCACCCGCGCACACGATCAGGTCCGCGTGATGCATCGCCAGGTTGGCCTCCAGCGTGCCGTGCATGCCGAGCATCCCCAGCCACTGCGGCGACGACGCCGGCAACGCGCCCAGTCCCATCAAGGTCAGCGTGCACGGCGCGCCGCTCAAGGCCACCGCCGACGCGAAAGCGGCACACGCGGTCTCGCCCGCGTTGATCAGCCCACCGCCGCCATAGAAGACCGGTCGCCGCGCACTCGCGATCCAGTCCGCCGCCTGCTCGACCGCGCGCGCGTCCACCGCCGGCGCATCCCTGAGCGTCCTGATCGGCAGGCTCGTGGTGGAGCGCACGGGCGCCAACTGCACGTCCTTGGGCACATCCAGCAGCACCGGCCCCGGACGTCCGCCCCGCGCGATGTCCACGGCCTGCCGCACACGCATCGCCACATCGTCGCCGGGCCGCAATTGCGCGTTCCACTTCGTCACCGGACGCGAGATGCCCAGCGCGTCGCACTCCTGGAAGGCATCCGTGCCAATCACCGCGCTGTTGACCTGCCCGCTGATGCAGAGCACCGGGATCGAGTCGCACAGCGCATCCAGCAGCCCGGTCGTCGTGTTGCTCATCCCCGGCCCCGAGGTCACCAGCACCACCCCGAGCCGGCCCGTGCTGCGCGCATAGCCCTCGGCCGCATGCACGGCCGCCTGCTCGTGGCGGACCAGAATGTGCCGCAGCCGCGGCTCGCCATGCAACGCGTCGTACAGCGGCAGCACCGCGCCGCCGGGATAACCGAAGACGGTGTCGACGCCGCAGGCGACCAAGGTGTCGAGCAGCGTCTGCGCGCCGTTGCGCGTCGTGGCCTCAGGGGCGCCCAGCACGGCGCCATCGATCAATGCATTCATGCGGACGAGTATCCCGGCGCCCCCTCGGGAAGCGTTCCCGTTCTTGCCTCCTAGAATCCCGTCCGCAGCAAACTTTGCTTCGCAAGCGCCATGGAACAGGAAATCAAGCTCGACAAGTTCGACCGCGCCATCCTGCGGGCCCTGCAGCGCAACGCACGCGCCAGCCTGCAGGAGGTCAGCGAGGAGGTCGGGTTGACGACATCCCCCTGCTGGACGCGCATCAAGCGGCTCGAGGAGTCGGGGGTGATCGAGGGCTACACCGTCAAGGTCAACGCCGAGAAGATCGGCCGACCGGAGCAGCTCATCGTCCAGCTCACGCTGAACAAGCACACCGACGCCGCGATGGCGGAGTTCGCGCGCCACCTCGAAGCGATTCCCGAAGTCATCGACGCCTATCTGGTGTCCGGCGACTACGACTACGTGCTGCGCCTGTCCGTCCGCGACACGCGCGACTACGAGCGGCTGCTGCGCGAGAAGCTCTACAAGATCCCCGGCGTGCGACACAGCAAGTCGAGCTTCGTGCTGCGCTGCCTGAAGGCGAGCTCGCTGCCGCTCTGATCGACGCTCCGCCCGGCGCTCCGATGCGAGGTCCCTGTCACTTCGACGCCGCCATCTCCGGCACTTTCAGCATCCGCAGCATGTAGGCGCGCGATGCCGCCACGTGGCGTCGCACCGCCTCGTGGGCGATGGCGGGGTCGGCGTGCGTGAGCGCCTGCAGCATCGCGCCCCCCTGCACGGCGAGGATCTCCAGCTCCGGCGCCCAGAGCGCCACCCGCGCGCGCCGGAACGCCTCCAGCAGGCGCCCGCGGGACGCCTGCATGCCCAGCGCCTGGTCGTTGCCGCCCAGCCGGCCCAGGTGGTCCTGCAACGCCTCGTCGGCCGCCAGCAGGTCCCGGACGCGGCCGGCGCGCGTGGCCTCCTCCAACGGCCTCAGCAGCACGGTCACGCCGGCCAGCGTCTGTGCCGAACCCGCCCAGGCGGACCGGCAGGCCCGCGCCAGCAGCATGGCCTGCAGCGCCTCGCGGACATCGAAGTACTCGTCGATGAAGCGCGCATCGACCGCCCGCACCACCGCGCCCTTGTTCATGCGCATGTCCACCATGCCGTCGCCCTGCAACTGCAGCAGGGCCTCGCGCACGGGCACGTTGCTGACGCTGTAATGCGCGCTCAGCTCATGCAGCGTCAGGTGCTGCCCCAGCCGCCAGCAGCCGTCCTCGATGTCGGTGCGGATCTGGTCGCGCAGCCGCAGATAGGTCGGCGTGTTGATCGGGTGTGTGGAACGAACCATTGCGGCACTCCGTCCGGTGAACAGTGGTGAATCACGGATCACTCTACGAAGAGAGGGGCGCCCCATGGGGGATCGCTTCGCCCCCGAATCGCCGTTTTTGCTGAAGCGCAATGAATGCGCAATCGGACGGCGGATCGACTGATCAATCCACGTGTTTGTCGCGCCGCACCCTACCGGAATCAGTGGAAGCGATCCCGCATTGAAGGCAGAGGTTGTGTCGTTTCCGCATCGGCAGCCACCAAGCGCTACAGTCGCGACCGGGAGGTCTGCGACTCAGAGGCGAATGCCCGATGTCAAACACCCGAATGGAGCCCGTTGAATGGCCAAGTCCTTGAAGCAAGTCCTGTCCCAGATCGAGAAGCTGAAGAAGGAAGCCGAGTCGCTGCGCGCGAAGGAGATCTCCGGCGTCGTCGAACGCATCCGTGAAGCCATCGATCACTACGGTCTCACGGCCGAAGAGCTGTTCGGCGCCGGCGCCACGAAGACGGCGGGCCGGGGCAGAGCGGCCAAGGTCGCCAAGGCCGGCAAGACCGCCGCGGGTCCGCGCAAGGCCAAGGCCGCGCGCAGCGCGGGCGCCCCGAAGTACCACGACGGCGCCGGCCGCACCTGGACCGGCGTGGGCAAGCGCCCGAACTGGTTCAAGGACGCCCTGGCCAGCGGCAAGACGGCTGAGGAGCTGTTGATCGGCTGAAGGAAGTCGCGCCGCCGCGCGGCGCGCGTTCCTCTCCGTTCAAAGGCCGAGGTGCTGCAGCGCGTCGATGAACGCCGCGCGCGCGTCGCTTGCGAGCACCCAGTCCGTCGCCTGGCCGGCCTCCTTGGCATTCATCGCCGTCACCAGGTCGTCGTGATGGCCCAAGCGGCGCTTGAGAACGCGCATCTCCCCATCCGACAGTTTTCCGATGGCATTGAAGACGCTGCCTTTCATCGCCGCGGTCAGGGCCTGCCGCTTCCGATCCACGTCTTCCTTGTCGCCGGGAACCCCCAACGCACGATCGAGCTTGACGATGGTGGCCCCGAAGCGCTCGCTCATCAGTTCGGACACGAGTGTCTTCACCGACGCCAGGGTGCCGAACGAGTCCTTGGCCTTGCGGAACTGGAAGACGCCGCCCGGGACGGACTTCGCGAACTGCCGAACCAGATCCTCGACGAGGCTGTCGAGCTGCCGAATTTCCGGGCTGTCGCTGATGCAATAGAGGCGAAGCGGCAGCGCGGGAGGCGCCGGTTCAGTCGTGGCGTCCTGGGAAGGCTGGTGAGGAGGCGGATGGGCGGGGATGTACATGGCTCGATGGATGACGTTGAGACGCATCGGCCCGACACGCGCGCAGCGGTCGGGCCGATCCATCAGTCCCCGCCAAGAACCAGTGCAGTTCGCCGATTAACCCGGCATCACCACACCCGGCAACGCTCCGCGTCCGGCTTCACCATCTTCTGTCCCGGCTTGCAGCGGAAGGCCTGCTCGAACTCGGGCATGTTCACCGCGACCCCGTTGATGCGGTAGCGCCCTGGTGAATGGGGGTCGGTCAACGCATGCACCCGCGCATATTCAGGTCGGGCGTGGCTGCAGTCCCATTGCGCGAAGCCGACGAAGAAGCGCTGCTCCGGCGTCAGCCCGTCGCGGTCCGCCGGCTTGGCCGACAGGTCGGCGATCTGCGCCTTCCACGCCGCATGGGCCAGCACCAGGCCACCCAGGTCGGCCAGGTCCTCGCCCAGCGTCAGCTTGCTGTTGATGCGGATGTCGTCGACGACCACGTACTGCGCGTACTGCTTCGTCACGCAGGCCGCGCGCTGCTCGAAGGCCTGGCCGTCCTTCTTCGTCCACCAGTCGCGCAGGTTGCCCTTGGCATCGAACTGCCGGCCTTCATCGTCGAACCCGTGGATGAGCTCATGCCCGATCGTGCCGCCGGTGTTGCCGTAGTTCGGCGCGTCATCCAGCTTCGGATCGAACAGCGGCGGCTGCAGCACGCCGGCGGGGAAGTTGATGTCGTTCATCTGCGCGTCGTAGTACGCGTTGACCGTCTGCGGCGTCATGCCCCATTCGCCCCGGTCCAGCGGCTTGCCGATCTTGGCCAGCTGACGCTTGAGCTCGAAGTCGTTGCCGCGCATCACGTTGCCCGCGAAGTCGTCGCGCGCCACCGTCAAGGCGCCGTAATCGCGCCAGCGGTCCGGGTAGCCGACCTTGTTGACGATCGCGTGGAGCTTCTGCTGCGCGCGCTGCTTCGTCGTCTCGCTCATCCAGCCCAGCGACTGGATGCGCGCGGCCATCGCGTCCTCGATCTGCTTCGTCATCGTCAGCGTCTTGTCCTTCAGGTCCGGGCTGAAGTTGCGCGCGACGAACTCCTGACCCAGCGCCTCGCCGAGCTGCGCATCCACGAGCTCGACGCAGCGCTTCCAGCGCGCCTTCAACTGCGGCACGCCTTGCAATGTCTGACCGAAGAACTCGAAGTTGGCCTGCACCGCGGCGCCCGACAGCGTCGGCGCCTGGCTGCTGACCAGCTGCCAGCGCAGGTAATTGCGGAGTTGCGCCAGGTCGCGCTGGCGCAGCTCCTTCGACAGCGCCTTGAAGAACGCGGGCTCGGTGACGTTGAAGGCCGACTGCGGGTCCAGGCCCAGTCCGCGCTGATACGCGACCCAGTCGAAGCCCGGCGTCAGCGCCTGCAGGCCGGCCGCCTTCATCGGATGGAATCCCTTGTAGGGATCGCGCTTGTCGACGCGGCTCAGCGAGGCTCGCGCCAGCGCGGTCTCGATGGCCATCACCTGTTTCGCCTGCGCGCGGGCCGCCTCGGGCGTGTCGCCGAGCAGCTCGAAGCTGCGCGCCACGTGGGCGATGAACTGGTCGCGCAGCACGCGCGATTTCTCGTCGGTCTTGAAGTAGTACTCGCGGTCGGGAAGGCTCAAGCCGCCGGCGTAGGCGAACGCGATCACGCGCGTCGAGTCGGCCATGTCCTGGCCCGACGTGAAGTGGAAGAGCACGCGTTCGTTGTTGGTCGCCAGGTGCAGCGCGGCCAGGAGCGCGGGCAGCTCGCGCCGATCCTTGAGCGCATCGATGCGCGACAGCAGCGGGCGCAGCGGCGCGAGCGCGTGGCGGTCCGCGGCGGACTCGTCCATGCAGGCGGCGAAGTAGTCGCCCATGCGCGTCTGGTTCGCGCTGCGCTGCGGATCGGCGGCCGAGAGCTTGTGCAGGATGCTCCAGAGGTAGCGCTGGTTCTCGTTGGCCATCTTGGCGTAGACCGACCAGCGCGCCTGGTCCGGCGGGATCGGATTGGCGGCCATCCAGCCGCCGCAGGCGTACTGGTAGAGGTCTTCGCAGGGATCGGCGTTGCGATCCATCGCGGCGGTGTCCAGGCTCGGCGTGTAGGGCAGCTGGTCGAGCGGCCCTTCAGGCACCGCGGCGACGGACGGCGCGGGCGTCGAGGCCGCCGAGGCCGTTGAAGCCGGCGCGGCGTTCTGCGCGCTCACGGTCGTGGAGGCGCCAAAGGAAACGGCCGCGACAAGCGCGGCCGCAGCGGTGCGGGCGAGGAGGGGATGGGTCATGCTCGACAGCGGTGAGTGTTTGCTGCCGGGCATTCTCCGCCAGCGGCCTGCCGCTGCAGGGTGCCGGACGACACCTCGGGTTGACCCGTCTTGGCGACCGGCGTTGCGCACGCCGTGGATGCGCCACCAGTGCGCCACCAGTGCGCCACCAGTGCGCGGCCAGTGCGTGGCCGGCAAGTCGCCGATGCCCGGTATCAGCTGTCCTTCGGCCCGCGGACCAGCAGGACCGGTACCTCGGCGTAGCGGACGATCAGCTCGGCATCGCTGCCCAGCAGCGCGCGCGACAGGCCCCGACGACCGTGCGTGCCGAGCACGACCACCTCGGCCCCCCAGGTCTTGCACTCCTCGGCGACGAGGTCGCTGACGCGGGACGAGAGGCTCTCGCTGAGCTGCGTGGAGACGCGCAGTCCGGCGGCGGCGACGGTGGCCGACGCATCGGCGAGCACCTTCTGACCGCCCTCGCGGATCTGCTCGAAGTTGTCGGGCGTGATGCCGAGCCCGGCGCTGGACATCATCGCGAAGGCCTGCAGGTCCAGCGCGTGCAGCAGGCGGATCTCGCCGCCGCTGAGCCGGGCCAGCCGGACCGCTTCCGCGAGACCGGCGTTGGAGGTGGGGCTGCCGTCGACAGGCACCAGGATCTTGGCGTACATGGTCGTCGCTCCATCGGATAGGGATGGGTCGATGCTAGCCCCGGAAACCACCGGAGCGCAGGACGGCACGGAATCCCGTGCGCCCTGCGCCGCGCGAGCTCACTGCACGCTGAAGGTGTTGAGCGCCTTCGGGAACTTGAACAGCCACAGGTGCGTCAGGCGGTCGACCTCGTTGCCGCGCGCCACCCGCGACAGGACCGCGCCGGCCGCGCAGGTGCCGTCCTGGACGATCACGCCGTTGACGTCGACCGTGCAGGCGGTCGGATCGCCATCGACCGGCTTGCCCTTCGCGTCCACCAGCACCGTCTTCAGACCGAAGTCGTTGTCGTTGATCAGCGCCAGCGTGCTGCCGTCGACGATGGCCAGGCCCTCGGCCTTCTCGGCCTTCCAGCCGGCGGCGTTGAGGTCGAGCAGCACCGTCTTCTTCAGCTTCACGACGTTGGCCCAGCTCACCGCCGAGGTCGTCACGCCGTCGATGCTGTTCTTCTCGAGCTCGATGCCGATCGCGGCGATGTCGGTCGCCGTGGCGGGCACCTCGACGAGCATCAGGAAGTTGCGCACCGCGCCGTTCGAATCGGCGCCCTGCTCCACCACGATGAACTTGCCGTTGCCCAGCGACACGAGGTCGCCCAGCTTGGCGCTGCCGGTGCGGTTGCGATCCCACTTCTCGCCCTTGGCGGCGAGCGGGTAGCTCAGCGGGTAGGCGTACAGCTTCGAGGTCTCGGTCTTGGGGTCGAACTCGATCCAGCGCGCGAACTGCGCGAAGTCGCGGACCTTGACCTTGTCGGTGTTCTTGCCGTCCTGGTCCATGTCGGCGCTGTCGACGACCTCGACGCTCTTGCCGGCGTTGTCCACGGGATCGATCGGGCTCTGCAGGAAGCCGTGCAGCTTGCCGCCGGCGACGTCCATCGCCAGGCCTTCCATGCCGCGGTTCGCGCGACGGTTCCTCAGCACGTCCGGCAGGCTTCCGGCGGTGGTGCCGGGCGCATAACGCTTGATGATCTTGAAGGTCGCGGCATCGATCTTGACGATGAACGGGCCGTACTCGTCCGAGGTCCAGAACACCTTGTTGGCGTCGTCGTAGACCAGGGTCTCGCTGTCGAGGCCGTTGGCGTCGAAGGCGCCCTTGGTGCCGTCGTACTTCAGCGTGTCGGACAGCGGCACCTCGGCGCTGCTGCCGACCGCGCCGAAGGGCAGCGGACGGCCGGTGACGGCGGAGCCGTCGGCGTTCTTCAGCGGATTCAGCGCGGAGATGACCGCCCCGTCCTTGCCCAGCGTGATCACGCCGATCGACGGCGAGAAGCTCGGCGCCGGGAACATCTTCGTCGTGACGACGGCGCCGTTGTCCGGACGCGGGGCGTTCGGGCTGTCGCCGTTGGGGCCGCGGTCGGTGATGCCCCAGAACTCCAGCGCGCCCGCCGCGTTCTTGCCCTTGTAGACCAGGCCCGATCCGACGGCCGGGTAGAAGCCCTTGGGAAAGTCCTTCTTCGCGTCGGCATTGCTGCCCTCGTAGGGCACGTACTGGCTGTCGGCGGCCTTGATCTGGAACTTGGTGATCGCGACGGCGCCGCCGGCCGTGGCTTGCGTGACGCTGCTCGTCTCGGACTTGCCCAGCAGCGTGGCGAGCGTCGACTCGTAATGCTCGACGGCGGCGGCGCGGCGGTTGGCGTTCATCGTGCGGCCAGCATACGCCTGGCCGTAGACGTCGTTCTGACCGGCCGGCAGCAGCGCGGCGATGGCCTTGTCGAAGTCGGTCGCGGCGGCCGCGAAGTCGAGCGTCTTGCCGGCGAATGCGTCATGCACCGCCGCCGGGATCTTGATGCCGTTGGTGGGATCGTCGTCCTCGTCCAGCGCCTGCAGGAACACCAGGCGGTTGGCGAGCTTGTCGTCCGTCAAGGTCGAGGTGCCGGCGAGGTCGCCGACGGAGATGGTCTCGCCGCATTTCGCGCTGCCGACCGCAACGCCGCCGACGGTGAAGCTCACCGTGTCGCCGGTCGCGCAGGTGAAGACGCCATTCGCGCCCGTCTTGCCGCTGGTGCCGCTCGGTGTCAGCGCATAGCTGACGCCCTCCACCGGCGCGTCGACCAGGCGCGACTGGATGGTCGGCACGGCGGGCTGGTCGTCGTCCCCGCCGCAGGCGCTCAGCGCGGCAGCAGCGATCAAGGTCATCAGCGGCAGCCCCAGGCGGCGGATGGCGGCGCTCGGGCAGGCGGTCGTGTGCTTCATGTCGTCGTTCTTTCGTGGGTCACGCAAGCCCGCGGAGCGGGACTGGGCGGCACGCTAGGCAGCGCTGATGACACCGCTGTTAAGCGGCTTCACGAATCGACACGAATACGACAAGAAGGCGGGAAACCCCGAGGGCGGGGCCGGCCTGAGTCAGGCGATCGTCAAGCAGAAAGCCCCGGCGCCGCGTCATCGGACGCGGACCGGGGCTCCGGTCAACGGACGGCAGAGGAGGGTCAGCCGTTGACCTTGATCCGGTTGTTCACCGACTGGACGCCCTTGGCGGCCAGGGCCATCGAGCCGGCGCGGTCACGCGCGGCCAGATCCGGCGCGGTGCCGTCCAGCGTCACATGGCCCTTTTCGGTCTCGACCTTGACGTCGAGCGCGCTCAGCTTGGGATCGCCGGCCAGCGAGGCCTTGATGGACGTGGTGATCTGGGCATCGTCGATGGCAGCACCGGCCTTGTCGGCGGCCCGTTCCATCTTGGCGCCGGCCTTGTCCATGGCCTGCGCGGTGTCCTGCCGTGCGGCCTCGGACTTCTGTTCCATCTTGGAGATGCCGTCGTCCAGACGCTGGCCGGCGGTGCGACCATCATCCTCACGACCGCAAGCGGTCAGGGCAACGGCGGCCACCACGGCGGGCAGCAGCAGGGACAGGGCGGTGGGGCGGGAAACGTGGGTCATGGGAGGCTCCTTTCGCCATGCATCGCAGGTTGTCGCGGTGCATCGCGGGCAAAGCGGAAGTTCCGCAAACATTCCGCGGGTGGCCGCGGATCCATGACTTCACTCTAGACACTGCCCCGTCGGCGCAGGGTCGGTTGCCGCCGGAAGCGCCGGTCGCCCGGCGTCCCGGCTCGCCGTAGGTGCGCGCCTACAGACCGCCGCCGACCGGCGGCAGGCCGCCTTCTCCCGCGACAGTCGGACCTGGGGTCGGTGCCGGCATGGCGGTCATGCCGGGAATCGGGAAATCGATCCGCGGGATGTCCGGCTCGTCGCGCTCGCCCTGCTTGAGCGGCAGCCAGGCGCAGACCTCCGTGCCCTGCCCCGGCGCGCTGCGCAGCCGCAGCTGACCGCGCTCGGCCTCGACGCGGAAGCGCATCCCCAGCAGTCCGTGCGAGCCCAGCGCCAGACGGGCCGGGTCGAAGCCCTGGCCGTTGTCGGTGACGGTGATCAAGGCCTGCGCGTACTCGCGCTTGAGCGACACGGTGACCGCCGTCGCGTGGGCGTATTTGGCGGTGTTGGTGAGCGCCTCCTGCACCAGCCGGAAGACGGTCAGCTGCGCGCTCGGGACCAGCTCCACCGCCGGCTCGAGTTCCACCGCGATCGGCACGCCGAGCCGCTCGGACATCTCGCGGCACAGGATCTCCAGCGCCGGCACCAGGCCCAGCTGGTCGAGCGTCGACGGGCGCAGGTCCTCGATGATCCGGCGCTTGAGCGCGATGCCGCTGTTGAGCGTCTCGGTCAGGTGGTTGAGGCGCTGCATCAGGTCCGGCGCCCCGGCCTGCAGCTTGGGGCGCAGCCGCGCGACGTCGAGCTTGGCCGCCGTCAGCAGCGCGCCGAGCTCGTCGTGCAGGTCGCGGGCGAGCCGGGCGCGCTCATCCTCGCGGGCGGTCTGCAGGTGGCGGGCCAGCTGCGTCAGCTCGGCGGTGCGGCGGGAGACCTCGACCTCCAGCCGGTCGCGCTCGGCCCGCACCTCCTGCGCCTGCTCGGCGCGCTGCACATCCAGCGCCCGGCTCTTGCGCACGAACAGCATGAACACGATCAGGCTCAGCAGCGTCATGCCGGCCACGCCGATGCGGCTCAGCATCAGCGTGTCGTAGACCTGGCCGGTGCCCAGCGCGATGCGGCGGTTCTCATCGGTCAGCAGCTCGGCTGAACGGCGCCGGATCTGCTCCATCTGGTCGCGGCCGATGTCGGTCATCATGAGCTCGCGGCCGGCCGTCTCGCGGCCGTTCTCGTAGAGCTTGAGGACCTCCTGCAGCTCGCTGAGCTTGGCGCTGACGGCCCCGGCGATCTCCTTGCTGCGGCGCTCGGCATCCTCGGCGCCGACCTGCGCGTACATCCGCTGCAGGGAGTTCAGGCCCTGCGAGGCGTCCTCCGCGGCGAAGCGGTAGGGGTCCAGGTATTCGGGGCGGCGGGTGATCAGGTATCCCCGTTGCCCTGACTCCGCGTCGGTCACGCGGGCCATCAGCCGGAGCAGTTCCATCCGGGCCCGGCCCAGCGTGTCCAGACGGTCCATCTGCGAGACGGCGCCGAAGTAGGCGAGCTCGCTGATCAGGATCATCAGCAGGGCCACGAACACGCCCAGCGGCATGGCCCAGGTCTTGCGACCCAGGTTCGTGACGGTGTCCTTCAGGCTCATCCTCTACACTCCCTGAGCGATTTCGCTCACTTGACCATCGCCACCATGATCCGAATCGCCATCGTCGACGACCACGCGATTGTCCGCGCCGGGCTGCGGCAATTCCTCTCCGAACAAGTCGACCTGCGCGTCACCGGCGAAGCCGGATCGGGCCGCGAGGCGCTGGACCTCGTGCGCGCCGGCGAGCTCGACGTGATGCTGATGGACCTCTCGCTGCCCGACCAGAGCGGCGTCGAGACCCTGGCCGCCATCAAGGCCCGCAAGCCGGAACTGCCGGTGCTGATCCTCAGCGGCTTCCCGGAGACGCACTACGCGACCACGCTGCTGCGCCAGGGCGCCAGCGGCTACCTCAACAAGGAATGCGACCCCGAGGAGATCGCCACGGCGATCCGCACCGTGTTCCGCGGCCGCAAGTACATCACGCCGGCCGTGGCGGAACTGCTGGCCGAGGGCCTCGGCTCGCCGGCCGACCAGGCCGCGCACGACACGCTGTCCGAGCGCGAGCTGCAGGTCTTCCTGCGCCTGGCGCGCGGCGAGACCGTCGGCCACATCGCCGACGGCATGTCGCTGAGCGTGAAGACGGTGTCCACCTACCGCTCGCGCGTGCTGGAGAAGCTCTCGCTCAACACCAACAGCGAGCTGACGTACTACGCCCTCAAGAACGGGCTGATCGAGTAGCGGCATCGCCGGCGTCGCGGTTGGCCGCGTCGGCCAGGCCGCCGCAGTAGGCGAGCAGGTCTTCCAGCTCGGCCGATTTGTCGAAGACCTTGTCGGCGCCCAGCGCGAAGCAGCGCTGGCGCATGTCCGGCGTGGCGTAGTTGCTGAGCACGACGCGGCGCGCCCCGGGCATGCGTTCGCTCGCGGCGCGCAGCACGTTCAGGCCCGTCCCCTGCGCCAGGAAGATGTCGATGATCAGCAGGTCGCAGGCGGCATGGTCCTGCGACAGCCAGGTCAGCGCGCCGTTCTCGTCGACCGCATGGCCGAGGACGCGCAGGTCCACCATCTCCTCGAGCGTCGCCACCAGGTTCTCCCGGATGACGGCGTTGTCCTCGACGAGGAAACAGGTGAGGGCGGCGCTGGCGGGCTGAGCGTCCATGGCGGGGTCGGAAACTGCTGGCAACCACAAACGGGTACGCGCGAACGGACGGGTTGCAGGGCAGACCGTCCGTTCGCGCGGTGCGTCCGGGGCGGTGGGTCAGGCCGCCTTCGGACACACGATCAGGGAAATCGCGTCAGCGCATCAGTTGCGGATCGCGATCTCGTTCTTGACGCGCTTCACGCCCTTGACTTCACGCGCCAGGCGTTCGGCGTCGGCCTTCTCGTTGGCGTTCTTGGCGAAGCCCGAGAGCATCACCTCGCCTTGCAGCGTCTCCACGTGGATGGAGCTGGCGTCGACCGACTTGGCCTCGACGAACTTGGACTTCACCGCGGTGGTGACCGCGGCGTCGTCGACGTATTCGCCGACGGAAGATTGACCGCGGGTCACGGCACAGCCGGGCAGCAGGGTCAGGGCGCCCACAGCAGTGGCCAGGGCGAGAACGGTGGCACGAATCATCATGTTGATCTCCTTCGATTGATGACAGGGCTCGGACTCAAACGGCGTGGCGGTCTGACGACACGACAGCAGGGGCCGGCTCGGCGAACGTGGCGGGGGCGTGGTCCAGCAGATAAGGAAGCGCCGCTTCCAGACCCAGCACCGGTTCGTGATCGCTGAGCGCGGTCCATTGGACCTGGCAGGCGAATTCATGAACGTGCAAGGCGAGGGAATGGTGGTCGGCGATGCCCATCTGTCAGCTCCTTGTGCACCCCGTGGTGCGCTGAGATGGACTCTACGTATCCCGAACAGTCCGCCCTGTCGTCCACATCCGCGATGTCTTGTAGGACAAGCGGAAACGGCAATGCCGACGGGTGGAATGAGGCGTTGTCCTACAAGGCGTCGCGCGGGGCCCCCACAGGGTTGTCACGGTGCTGTTCTTAGGATGCAGGCATCGAACAAGAGACCTGAGACGAGAACAAGATGAACACCTTCACCGCCGCCGTTGGAAGCGCCGCCCTGGCACCCGCTCCCGCCCATCCGGATTTCCGTCCCTCCCATTGCGTGAACGCCGAGCTGCTGCTCTCCACGCCGCTGACGGTGGTGGTCAAGGCGCAGCTGTCCTATATCGACGCTGACGGCCGGGCGGATGTTCAGGAGCTGGCCCTGGTGATCCCTCGCAGCCGCTGCGCCGGCGACCATCCGTACTGGCCGGCACTGCTGTCGGCAGCGACCGAGCACTGGCAGCGTTGCCGGGGCTCCGCCCGTCACCTGTCGGCCTGCGTCGACGGCGAATGGCAGACGGTCCTGACCGCGCAGACCACGCATTGAACGCGGGCCGCGCACGCTGAACGCGCTGCGCAGCCACCGGGCGGCTTCCTCAAGCTGCTCTAAGACAGGGCGCGGATAATCCGTCGCTGGCCGATGACCGGCCTGACGACGATGATCCGACGCCCTTCTTCCTTTTTCTCCGCCTCGTTCCGCCCGCTCGCGATGTCCGCCGTGGCCGTGCTCGCCGCCACGTTGATGACGGGCTGCGGCACCTTCGGGACGAGTGCCGAGCGCAAGAACTCCGTGTACCAGAACGAGCGCTTCTCGTCGGACGAGACCTTCTCGCGTCTGTTCGATTCAAGCGTGCAGGACACCTGCGAGGCGGCGCGGCGCGCGCTGCTGAGCCAGGGCTACGTGATCGGGATCGCGCTGCCGGATTCGATCTCGGGCACGAAGCGCTTCCAGCCCGAGGGCGAGGTGCACGTGGAGATCAGCTTCACGGTGGTGTGCGTGCCGGAGGGCGGCAGCGGCAAGCTCGCGACGGCGTATGTGTCGGCGCTGCAGGACCGCTACAACGTCAAGCGCAGCGCGAATTCCACCAGCCTGGGCGTGAGCGCGATCGGCTCGATCTCGGTGCCGCTGTCCTCGTCGACGGAGTCGCTGGTCAAGGTCGCCTCCGAAACCATCCCCGCCGGGCAGTTCTACGACCGGTTCTTCGCGTTGATGCAGCGCTTGATCACGCAGCAGGGGAATGAGGACACGAGCGATCTGGACAAGACGGGCGGGTGAGTTCAGCGCCCGTCGCCTCACTCAAGACTTGCCGGCGCGCTCGCGCTCTGCGCGTTCGGCGACCCTGATACGAGCGAGCATTTCCTGGATCTCAGCCTCCAGCAACGGGTCGGTATCGCCATATTCTTTAGACCCACACTCCTGTTGCGTCAGACGCCTCGCCTCTTCGGTCGACATGGGCCGGCATACGCGCGCGGCGATTTCCCAGGGGTTCATGGCGTGACCTCAATGTTATGGCTGCGAGCGTAGCGCTCGAATTGATCCCAGCAGTCGGACGGTTCCTTCAGTGAGAACTCTAGATGCATGCTGCGCCCGAAGCGCAACCAGAATTCCTCACCCCCGGGGCTTCGGAGGAGTTGCTTCAAGTCCAAGCTTCCCGAAGCAGCCCGCGGCATCGACGGATGCTCCTTCAAGTCCTCCGGAAGAACTGCGTTGAACCCCATGCGCGCCCACACGAAGTAGCCGTTCATTGTCATGGGTCCGTCCAAGCTGCTGCGATCGCCAACTGCATGGACCGTCACCCTCGAAAAGTTGCCGAGCCGCTTGGCCTCAAGGAGCTCGATCGAAACGCTGCGCGTACCGATGCCCCGCCCACGAAACTCCGGCCGCAGAACAAAGGCGGCATTGTGAATCTCAAAGATGTAATTTCCACTTTCCTCCTGGCTCACAAATCGGACCAGTGGCTCGAGAAGCAAATCTTGATTGACGACTCGCAATTGGATCCTGCCTGTTGGCGTTGGCGCAACCTCAAGCCGGCTTCCCTTTGGTGCACCGGACAGACGAATCAACTCGTCGTCTGAGCGCCATCCGTCCAGTTCCGCCGCCCGACGTACTTCCACCGTCGACACATCAAACCACCGCTTCGTAATCTCATCCATCCGCACTGCTCCACCACGACAACATGGCGGAAAGTCTGGTGCGGGAAGTTCCTGCCAGAAACGAAAGAGGGCGCTTCGATGAGCGCCCTTTGACGAATCACAGGTGACAACCCACCTACGGGTGGGCTATCTCCCCCAAATTACTGTGGCGTCGATGCCTGCGGCTTGCCGGCCGTTTTGGTCTTCTCAATGACCAGGCCGCGGCGCTCCAGCAGCGGCTGGATCTGCGGCTCGTGGCCGACGACGCCGCGGAACAAGGTCAGCGCATCCTGGCTGCCGCCTTGCGACAGCAGCTTCGCGCGGAACGCGTCGCCCAGATCGCGCTTCAGGCCACCGTTGGCCTTGAACCACTGGACCGTGTTGGCGTCGAGCACTTCGGACCAGACATACGCGTAGTAGCCCGCCGCGTAGCCGCCCATGATGTGGCTGAAGTAAGGCGTGCGGTAGCGCGGCGGTACCGCGTCGTAGTCGTAGCCTTCCTCGCGCAGCGCCTTGGCCTCGAAGGCCATCACGCCGTCGGCCTCGGGCACCTGGTCCAGCGGCAGCTGGTGCCAGCGCTGGTCCAGGCTCGCAGCGCTGAGGTACTCCGTCGTCGCGAAGCCCTGGTTGAACTGCTTGGCCGCCAGCACCTTGTCCAGCAGCGCGCGCGGCATCGGCTCGCCGGTCTTGTAGTGCTTCGCGTAGTTGGCGAGCACGCTCGGCCAGTCCGCCCACATCTCGTTGACCTGCGACGGGTACTCGACGAAGTCGCGCGGCACCTTGGTGCCGGCCATGCTCGGGTACTTCACGTTCGAGAACATGCCGTGCAGCGCGTGCCCGAACTCGTGGAACATCGTCGTCACCTCGTCCCAGGTCAGCAGCGTCGGCTTGCCGTCCGCGGGTTTCGGGATGTTGAGATGATTCGCCACCACCGGCTTCTGGTTCATCAGCCCGCTCTGGTCGACGTAGGCGTTCATCCACGCGCCACCGCGCTTGGACGGCCGCGCGTACATGTCGGCGATGAAGATCGACAGCTGCGAGCCGTCCGCGTTGAACACGTCGTAGACCAGCACGTCCGGGTGATAGACCGGCAGGTCGTGGCGCTGCTTGAACTTCAGGCCGTAGAGCTGTCCGGCCGCGTAGAACACGCCGTTCTCCAGCACGTTCTTCATCTCGAAGTAGGGCTTGAGCTGCGACTCGTCGAAGCCGTACTTCTCGGCGCGCAGCTTCTCGCTGTAGAAGCTCCAGTCCCAGGCCGCGAGCTGGAAGGACGGCTGCTTGTTCGCCTTCTGCTCGCGATCGATGATGGCTTGCAGTTCCGCGCCTTCACGGCGCGCGGCACCGACCGCCGCCGGCGCCAGTTGGCGCAGCATGCCGTTGACGGCCTGCTGGTTGCGGGCGGTCTCGTCCTTCAGCACGAAGTCCGCATGCGTCGCGAAGCCGAGCAGCTTCGCGCGCTCGGCGCGCAGCGACACGACGCGCGACACCAGCGCGGTGTTGTCGTAGGCGTTGCCGCGCGAGCCGCGCACCACCGAGGCTTCGTAGATGCGCTGGCGCAGCGCGCGGTTCTCCAGCTGCGACAGCACCGGCTGGCCGGTCGTGTTCAGCAGCGCGATCAGGTACTTGCCCTCCAGGCCGCGTTCCTTCGCGGACGACGCGGCGGCGGAGATCTGCTCGTCGCTCAGGCCCTTCAATTCGTCGACGCTGTCGACGGTCACGGCGGAATCGTTCACCTCCGCCAGCACGTTCTGGTTGAAGCGCGCGCCCAGTTGTGCCATCTCGGCGTTGATGGCCTTCATGCGGGCCTTGCCGTCCTCGTCCAGCTTGGCGCCGGCGCGCAGGAACTGGTTGTACTGGCGCTCGATCAGGCGCTGCTCCTGCGCGCCCAGGCCGAGCGACGCGCGGCGCTGGTACAGCGACTCGATGCGCGCGAACAGCACCGGGTTCAGCTGGATCGCATCGCGGTGCGCGGCCAGCTTCGTCGCGTAGTCGGCCTGCAGCTTCAGACGCGCGGGGTTGGCATCGGCGCCGGTCAGGCTCATCAGCAGCGTGGTCGCTCTGCCCAGCGTGCGGCCGCCGCGCTCCAGCGCGACGATGGTGTTGTCGAAAGTCGGTGCCGACGGGTTGTCGGCGATCGCGGCGACCTCGGCGAGTTGCTCGGTCATGCCCTGGTCGATCGCGGGGCCGATGTCGGCATCGCGGATCTTGTCGAAGGGCGGGTACTGCAGCGGCAGCGTGCTCGGCGCGAGCAGCAGGTTTGAGACAGGCGCCGCGTTGGCTGCGGTCGCGCTGGTGGAAACGGCGGGCGCAACGGGCGCGGCCGTCTGGGCCATCACGGGGGCAGCAAGGGCCACGGTAGCGGCCAGGACGAAGGGAATCCTCATGGGGGCGACCCGTCTTGTGGGCGGGCGTTCGTGTTGTGCGAGTCCGCCACCTTAGCCGATGGCCCCGGCGAAACCGAAGGCCATGGGCGCCGTCCGCCCCGTGGAGAACCCGCCCCGGGACAACCCTGAGGGCCCCGCGATCCGCGTCCGCCGCCCGTCCGCGACGGGTCCGCCCGTTTAGCATCACCGCACATGTCCGAACGCACCTTCCACTGGGCCGTGATCGGCCCCGGCTCGATCGCCCACCGTTTCGCCGACGCCGTTGCGCAGCTCGACGGCTGCCGTCTCCACGCCGTCTGCGGCCGCGACGCGCATCGCGCGCAGCAGTTCGCCGAGCGCTGGTCGCAGCGCGGCGAACCCGCCGTCCTTGCCCACACCGATCCCGCCGCGGTGATGAGCGATCCCGCCGTGGACGGCGTCTATGTCGCCACGCCGCACGGCCAGCATTACGAGTACGTCCTGGCCGCTCTCCAGGCCGGCAAGGCTGTGCTCTGCGAGAAGTCGCTGGTGCCGAACCAGGAGATGGGCCGGCGTCTGGTCGAGGCCTCGCGAACGCACCGCGCTTTCCTGATGGAAGCCGTGTGGACGCGTTTCCTGCCGCTGTACCAGGACCTCGCGGCATGGCTGCGGGAAGGGCGCCTCGGCGCGCTGCGCGGCATGCAGTCGAGCTTCTGCTTCCCCGCGCCCTACGACCCGGACAGCCGCATCTTCAGCCCCGCGCTGGCGGGCGGCGCGCTGCTCGACGTCGGCATCTACAACCTGACCGCGACGCGCTGGGTGCTGCAGCACGCGCTCGGCGGGGTGCCGCCGCTGGTGGACCTCGCCGTGAAGGCGCGGCTCGCGCCGACCGGCGTCGATGCGGGGCTGGCGGTGACCCTCGATTTCGGCGACGGGCTGACGTCGCAGTTCCAGTGCGCCATCGACACCTTCGCGCCGAACACGATGCACATCCTCGGCAGCGCGGGGGCGATCGTGCTGCCGGAAACCTTCTGGGAAGCGACGCGCGCGCAGTGGCTGCCGGCACACGGCAACGGCAACCTCGCCGGCGAGACGATCGCGCGCCCCTTCGAGATCAACGGCTTCGAGAACGAGATCCGCGAGACGATGCGCTGCGCGCGCGCCGGCGCGATCGAGAGTCCGGTCGTGCCGCACGCGGAGACGCTCGCGGTGCTCGGCTGGATGGACCGCATCCGAGCGCTGGCGGGCGTGAGATCTCCCTTCGACGAGCAGTTCCCGCCGCCCCGCTGACCACCCGCTCACGCGGGGCGTCCGATCACAGCGCCAAAGAAGCGCCTGAAGAAAGACACGATGGAGACAAGACCTTCCGCCTTCGACGACTCGATCCCGGTCCCGCTGCCGGACAGTCCGGCGCTGCGGATCGAGCGCGCCGCGCCCGACGACCTGCCGCGGATCGAGAACCTCATGCAGTTCTACAACTACGACCTGAGCGAGTGGACGCCGGTGGCGTTCGCGCACGAGGGCCGGTATCAGTTGCGGCCCAAGGCGCCGTACTGGGCGCAGGACGACGTGCATCCGTTCCTGATCTGGGTCGGCGATGAACTCGCCGGTTTCGCGGTCGTCGACGGCGAATGCGAGCAGCCGGACTCGGACCACAACATGGGCTACTTCTTCCTCGCGCGCGGCTACCGCGGCCACGGCCTGGCGGCGCGCGCGGCGGGCGAGGTGCTGGCACGCTTCCCGGGTCGCTGGGAGGTCTACCACCTGATGGCCAACACGCCGGCCGTGCAGTTCTGGCCGGGGGTCATCCGCAGCCAGGCGGCCGGCGACATCTCCCGCGAGATCCGCACCCTCCACGGGGACGAGTGCTGCCTCTACCGCTTCATCGTCGCCCTGCCCGCGGGCGCCTGAAACAGAAGAGGCGCCCTTGGGCGCCTCGTCGTCTGGTCGGTATCGCCTGCCCGGTTCAGCGCAGTGCTGCCGCGCGGGGTCCGGTCGTGCCGGCGCTCGGCAGGCGCTTGATCAGGTGATTGATCACCAGCGCGATCACGATCAGCACGGTCAGCCCGAAGGCCCAGGTCACCCAGACCACCGGGACCAGCCAGCCGATCGCCGTGCCCGCCATCGGCGCGCCGGTGCCGGCCATTTCCAGCAGCCATTGCACGACGCCTTGCACGGCCTCGAGCAGGCCGGTGTCGAGGAAGGGCTCGACCCACGCGGGGAACTTGAACTCCACCGCGCTCTTGCCGAGCTCGGCCGCGCGGCCGGTGGAGAGGGCCTCCACCGTCCAGCGCACCAGACCCGCCGTGGCCCAGGCCAGTCCACTCCACAGGAGTGCGAACAACCCGGTCACGGACCACAGGAAGGTCTTCATCGTGTGCCTCGCCTCAGTCGGTCAGGACCTATCCGTTCAATCGTCGCTGGAACCGGCGAAGCCGAAGATGCTCAGCAGGCTGGTGAACAGGTTGAACAGCGACACGAACAGGCTGACCGTGGCCATCACGTAGTTCCGCTCGCCGCCGTTCACGATCATGCTGGTGTGGAACAGGATCATGCCGGCCGACAGCAGCGCGACGACGCCCGAGACCACCACCGACAGCATCGGCAGCTGGAAGAACAGGTTGGCCAGCGATGCCAGGATCGCGATGATCATGCCGGCGAACAGGAAGCCGCCCATGAAGCTGAAGTCCTTCTTGGTCGCCAGCACGTAGGCCGACAGCACCAGGAAGGTCGCGCCCGTCGTGCCCATCGCCATGGCGATGATGCTGGCGCCGCCCGCCATCTTCAGGATCGCGCCGAGCAAGGGCCCCAGCGTGTAGCCCATGAAGCCGGTCAGCGCGAACACGAACGGCACCGAGGCTGCGCTGTTCTGCGTCTTGTGGATCGCGAACAGCAGGCCGAAGTAGCCGATCAGCGTGATGATCATGCCCGGCGCGGGCAGGTTGTACGCGACCGCCGCAGCCGCGACGGCGCCGCTGAACAGCAGCGTCATCGACAGCAGCGCGTAGGTGTTGCGCAGCACGCGCGCCACGTCGGCGCGCTGGGTGAAGACCGAATCGCCGCCGTTCGCGGTGGCGGGCGTCCAGGCCGACGGGGACGCCGGCTGTCGTTGGAAGTCGCTCATGAGGGTTCTCCTTGGCTCCGAGGGAGCCGTTGGACGTGAAGCGTGATCACACGCGTTTGGGGACCGACCTTAACGCGGTCATGACATCGAATAAACCTGCTTATTGCTCATTTTGCTGAAGCAATTTCCGTCTCCAGCTCGTTGAGGTTGATCGGGGTACCGCGACGCTCCAGCAGCTTGGCCACCAGGGGGTGGTTCTGACCGCGGCGCGAGTAGATCGCGTGGACGTCTTCGACCACCTCGGTCTGCCCCAGCAGGTGCAGGCCGGCCATCAGCGAGAGGTCGTCGGCGCCCAGACGGCTGACCGGGAACACGCCCAGGCCGCGGGCGGCGAAGACGCTCATCAGCGCGCTGTCCTCGAACTCGCCCACGATCTGCGGGCGGATGTGGTGCTGTTCGAACCAGCGCTCCAGGCCCGAGCGCAGCGAGGCGTGGCGGGTCGGCAGCAGCACCGGCAGCGTCTCCAGCACGTACGGGAAGCCCTTGTTCGGCGCGCGGCGGGCGCGCTCGATCAGCTCGGCCGGGCCGTACCAGTCGACCGTCGTGCTCGCCAGCAGCTGGCTGGTGATGCGCAGCGTCGGATTGACGGGGGCGGGCTGGTCGGTGAGCACCAGGTCCAGGTGATGCAGCGCGAGTTCGCCGATCAGCTGGTCGACCTCGCCTTCATGGCAGACGAGGCGCAGCTGCGGGGTGTCCAGCACCGGCGCGAGCAGCGCGTGCGCGGCCAGCTTCGACAGTCCGTCCGACAGGCCCACCGACAGCCGCTGCACGCGCTGCGTGGCCGCCTCGTGGACCTCGTTCGGCACCATCTGGCCGATCTGGAAGATCTCCTCGGCTCTGGCGAAGGCGGCCTGGCCGGCCTCGGTCAGCACGAGGCCGCGGCCCTCGGGCTTGAGCAACTGGTGGCCCAGCGACCGCTCCAGCTCCCGCACCTGCGCGCTGATCGTCTGCACGGCCATGCCCAGGCGGTCGGCCGCCCGGGCGAAGCCGCCCTCCTTGGCGACGACCCAGAAGTAGTGGAGGTGACGGTAGTTGAGGGTGGACATGGCGGGGCCTCCGAAAAAGACGAACCGGAATGATAACGAACTTCGCTTAAACGGAAGTTAAGACGATTCAAGCGAAGGTTTTTCCGACAGCACGTCGGACCGGTCAGGTGGAGTCCATGCCCCTGGCGGTCCAGTTCAGCGCGCGGTTGACGCGCATATCTTCACGCATTCTTCACGTCTTACTTCGTTTCTTGTGCGGACTGCGGTTCGGAAAAGCAGAACGCGCCGAAGGCCTCCCGGCCCCGGCGCGTTCATGGGTCCGCAGACGATGGCGTCCGCGGCGTCATCCCTGGGACGTCGTCAGATGGCGGCGAGACCCGCCTTCAAGTCGTCGCGCAGGTCCTCGATGTCCTCGATGCCGGCGGAGATCCGCACCAGCGAATCGGTGATGCCGAGCCGGTTGCGCGTCTCGACCGGGATCGACGCATGCGTCATCAGCGCGGGCAGCGAGATCAGGCTTTCGACGCCGCCCAGGCTTTCCGCCAGCGAGAAGATCTGCACCCGCTCCAGGAAGCGGCGCGCGCCGGCCAGGTCGGTGTCGAGCTGGATGCTGATCATCCCGCCGCCGCCGCGCATCTGGCGCTTGGCCAGCGCGAGCTGCGGATGGCTCTCCAGGCCCGGGTAGTAGACGCGGCGCACCTTGGGCTGCGCCTCCAGCCAGCCGGCGAGTTCCAGCGCGCTCTCGTTGTGACGCGCCATGCGCAGCGCCAGCGTCTTCAGCCCGCGCAGCGCGAGGAAGCTGTCGAACGGGCCGGCGATCGAGCCGACGGCGTTGTGCAGGAACTCGAGCTGCTCGCGCAGCGCGGCCTGACGTTGCTCGCCGCCGACCACCACCACGCCGGAGATCACGTCGCTGTGGCCGTTCAGGTACTTGGTGGCCGAGTGCATCACCGCGTCGAAGCCCAGTTCCAGCGGACGCTGCGACCAGGGGCTGGCGAAGGTGTTGTCGGCGATGGCCAGCGCGCCGTGCTCGCGCGCGATCTTCGCGACGGCGGCCAGGTCGGTCAGCGTCAGCAGCGGGTTGCTGGGCGTCTCGATCCAGATCATCTTCGTCTCGGGGCGCAGCGCGGCGCGGACGTTCTCCGGCTTGCTGCTGTCGACGTAGGTGACCTGCAGGCCGGCGCTGCGCTTGCGCACGCGTTCGAACAGGCGGTAGCTGCCGCCGTAGAGGTCATCGCCCGCGACGATGTGCGAGCCGGCGTCCAGCGTGTCCAGGATCGTCGCCATCGCGGCCAGGCCCGACGAGAAGGCGTAGCCCTGCACGCCGCCTTCCAGGCTGGCGATCGCGCGCTCATAGGCCTGGCGGGTCGGGTTGTGCGTGCGGCCGTACTCGTAGCCCTGGTGCACGCCGGGGCTCTGCTGGCGGTAGGTCGAGGTCGCGTAGATCGGCGGCATCACCGCGCCGGTCGTCGGATCGGGATGCTGGCCGCCGTGGATCGCGCGCGTGTCGAAGCGCAGGTCGGCGCCATGCAGCGGCTGATTCGGCTGGTTGTCTTTGTCGTTGTCGTTGTGGTGGCTCATGACAAGCCCTTTCGCAGGTGGTTCAAGAGATCGAAACGGGTGACGAGGCCGTGGAAGCCGCGATCGTCCGCGATCACGGCCACCAGGCCCTTGCGCAGCTGCGCGATCAGGTCGGACAGCGGCGCGCCGGGAGGCAGGGTCTGCACATCATGACTCATCGCGCTGTCCACGCTGTCCTTGAAGTGGCGGGCGTCCATGTGCATCTGGGCGAGCAGGTCGGACTCGTCGAGCAGGCCGACCAGCTTGCCGTCCTTGAGCACCGGCAGCTGCGAGACCTCGGCCTGGCGCATGCGCGAGAAGGCCGTGGCCAGCGTGTCCTCGGGGCTGACGCTGATGACGGCGCCGTCCTCGGGCAGGCGCGCGATCAGGTCGCGCAGGTCGCCCTTGGTGGCGCGTTTGAGCAGGCCCTGGTCGAACATCCACGGGTCGTTGTAGACCTTGGACAGGTAGCGGGTGCCGGTGTCGCAGACCAGCGTGACCACGCGCTTGGGCGTGGTCTGCGCGCGGCAGTACTTCAGCGCCGCGGCCAGCAGCGTGCCGGTCGAGGAACCGGCCAGGATGCCCTCGGCGCGGTACAGGTCGCGCGCGGTGGCGAAGCTCTCCTCGTCGGTGATCGAGTAGGCGTGGCGCACGCCGCTCAGGTCGGCGATGGGCGGGATGAAGTCCTCGCCGATGCCTTCGACGGCCCAGGAGCCGGCCTCGCCGAAGCTGCCGGTCTCGATGAAGTCCTTGAGGATGGAACCGGCCGGATCGGCGAGCACGACGTCCAGCCCCGGACGCACCTTCGCGAAGAAGCGCGACAGCCCGGTGATCGTGCCGCCGGAGCCGACGCCGCAGACCAGCGCGTCGATGCGGTGGCCGACCTGCTGCCAGATCTCCGGACCGGTCGTGGTCTCGTGGGCGAGCGGGTTGTTGGGGTTGTTGAACTGGTCGGCGTACCAGGCGCCGGGGATGTCCTGGACCAGACGCGCGGCGCGGTCCTGGTAGTAGTCGGGGTGGCCCTTGCCCACGTCGGAGCGCGTGATGTGGACCTCGGCGCCCAGCGCCTTCAGCTGCAGCACCTTCTCGGCGGACATCTTGTCCGGCACGACGAGCACGACGCGGTAGCCCTTGGCGCGCGCGACCAGCGCGAGTCCGAGACCGGTGTTGCCCGCGGTCGCCTCGACGACGGTGCCGCCGGGCGGCAGCAGGCCGTCGCGCTCGGCGGCCTCGATCATCGACAGGCCGATGCGGTCCTTGATCGAGCCGCCGGGGTTCTGCGATTCGAGCTTCAGGAACAGCTGGCAGGGGCCGGTGTCGAGCCGGTGCACGGGGACCAGCGGCGTGTTGCCGATCAGGTCCAGCACGGCAGGGCGCTCGGGCGGCTGCTGCGCGGGGGTGGAAGAGGTCTCCTTGGCACTCATGGGCGCTCCTTGTGATCCTGGTGGGATGGTCGGGCTGCGCGGCCGGCGGGGGTGGTGCCGGGCGCGGCGGAACAGAAAAGATTAACCGCTTTCACCCTGCCGGTCACGGCAGCACCGACGCGCCGAGCTCCGGGAACACCTTGCCGACCTTGCCCATCAGGTACTCGCCGTAGGTGCCGGCGAAGACGTGGAGGTTGCTGGCGTCCCAGCGCGACGCGCTGTCGTCCTCGGCCGGCGGGAGGCCGGGGATCGGCTGGACACGGCTGGTGAAGGACGGGTCGAGGAACAGCGGCACCGACAGCCGGTCGCGCGTGCCGCGATTGAGCTTCACCCGATGCGGCGTGCTGCGGTAGAGCCCCGCGGTCATGCGATCCAGCATGTCGCCGATGTTGCAGACGAAGGTGCCGGGCATGGGCGGCGCGTCTATCCAGCCGCGACGGCCATGGACCTCGAGGCCGCCGCTGTCGTCCTGGTACAGCAGCGTGAGCAGGCCGTAGTCGGTGTGCTCGCCGACGCCCCAGGGCGCGTCGACTTCGGCGGCGTCCGGCACGGCGGGATAGTTGAAGAGCCGCAGCAGCACCAGCGGATCCGCAGTGGCGTGCGTCAGGAAGTAGGCCGGCGGCAGATCGAGGCTGAGCGCGATGCCGCCCAGCACGCGTTGGCCCACCGCGGTCACGGCGGCGAGGTACTCAAGCACCGTGTCCCTCAATCCCGGCACGTCGGGCCAGAGGTTGGCGCCGTGCAGCGGCGTGCCGGCGAGCACGCGCGGGTCGTCCGGCGGCAATTCGGCGCCGAGGTACAGCCCTTCCTTCCAGTCCGGCCGGCCCGAGGTCAGCTCGCCGCCGGTGCTGAAGTAGCCGCGCCAGGCGCGGCCGCCGTCGGCCATCGGCCAGCGGCGCTTCTCTTCCTCGGGCAGCGCGAAGAACACACGTGCCGATCGGTCGAGCCGCTCGATCAGCGCGGGATCGACGCCGTGATGGCTCACGTAGAAGAAGCCATGCGCGCGGCAGGCTTCACCGATCTGCACGGCCGCGAGACGGCCGCCGGGCGAAGCGGGATCACCCGTCGCCGGGTCGTGCAGGCCGGAGATGTCGATGACGGGCACGCGGTCGTGGAGGAGGCTCATGACCTGAGCATGCCGCAAGCGCGCGACCTCGTCGATGAAGGGGGCGGAGAACGCGACGGGGAGGGGGACGTGCGAAAGCCGCGCATGCATATGCCCATCCGTTCGTTCCGCGTGAAGGCCGGGATTCCTAAGCTGATGTCCATCGCGAACCACCGCTCCCGACGTTTCCAACGCTCCACCGACTTCAAGAAAAGGACACCGACGCCATGACCCTGACCGTGACCCGCCGCGCCCTGCTCGTGATCGCCACCTCGGCCGCCATGCTGGGCATCGCCCATGCGGACCAGCTGGACGACATCAAGAAGAAGGGCGAGCTCGTGGTGGGCGTGCTCGGCACCGACGAGCCCAACAGCTTCATCGATCCGAAGACGCGCGAGATCGTCGGCTACGAGGTCGACCTGGCGAAGGCGGTCGCGCAGAAGCTCGGCGTGAAGCTGCGCCTGAAGCAGCTGGCGGTCGCGGCGCGCATCCCCGAACTGCAGCAGGGCCACGTGGACGTACTGGCCGCGAGCCTGACGCACAACAAGGAACGCGAGGCGGTGATCGACTTCTCGCTGACCACCTTCGTCACCGGCCAGAAGGTGCTGGTGAAGAAGGACAGCGGCATCAAGGCGCTGAACCAGCTGGCCGGCAAGAAGGTCGTGACCATCAAGGGCGGCACGCAGGAGCCCAACGTCCGCAAGGCCGTGCCCTCGGTCGACGTCGTCACCTTCGACACCGGTCCGCAGGCTTTCCAGGCGCTGCAGCAGGGCAAGGGCGTGGCGTTCGTCAACGACGAGGTGTCGCTGCTCGACCAGTACGCCAAGCTCGGCCCGACGGCGTCGCAGTACGAGATCCTGTCGGCCAACCTCAGCGTCGAGCCGCTGGCGCTGGGCCTGCGCAAGGGCGAGACGAAATTGAAGGCCCAAGTGGACGGCGCGCTGCGCGAGCTCGAGGCCAACGGCACCGCCGAGCAGCTGTTCAACAAGTGGTACGGACCGTCTACGCGTCTGAAGTTCCAGACGCGCAGTTTCAAGATCGATAGCGACCAAGTGGAGGGCTGAGCACGACCCAGATGAACTGATCTACCTTGTCATCCGATGCGAGCACGCCCCGGCCTAGGCCGGGGCGTTGTTTATTGCGGGAAGCGTCGATTCCATGCCTCATCTCGATTTCTCGGTGCTGCTGCAAGGGCAGTTCCTCGACTGGCTGCTGGCCGGCGTGCGGCTGTCGCTGACGCTGACGGTGCTCGCGCTGGTGATCGCGCTGCCGCTGGGCACGCTCATCGCGCTGGCGAGGCTGGCGCCGTTCCCGCCGCTGCGTGCGCTGGCCTGGACCTACGTCGAAGCCGTGCGCAACGTGCCGCTGCTGGCGCACATGCTCTTCTGGTACTTCGCGGTGCCGGAGCTGCTGCCCGACGGCGTGAAGGCCTGGCTCTACGCCGGCAACGTGGAGGCGGCGGCGGCACTCGCCGCGCTGGTGGTCTACACGGCCGCGTTCGTGGCCGAGGACGTGCGCTCCGGGCTGCGGTCGGTGCCGCCGGGGCAATGGGAAGCGGCGAAGTCGATGGGACTGCGCTTCGCCGGTTCGGTGCGATGGGTCGTGCTGCCGCAGGCGCTGCGGGCGACGGTCCCGCCCTTGATCTCGCAGACCCTGAATCTCTGGAAGAACACCAGCATCGCGACGGTGGTCGGCGCCGCCGAGCTGATGTATCAGGCGCAGCGCGTGGAGTCCGCGACCTTCCGCGGCTTCGAGACCTTCGCGATGGCGACGGCGACCTACCTGGGCGTGTCGATGCTGATCACCGGCGCGGGCGTGCTGTACCAGCGGCGGTATCCGGTGCGACCGGCCGGCCATTGAGGCGATCGTGACGAAGAGGAGCGCCTCGCGATGAGCATCGCCGAAATGATCGACACCTACTGGCTCTACGTGCTGGTGGGGCAGTACCCCAACGGACCGCTGGGCGGCCTCGCGCTGACGGTGGTGCTGGCCGCGCTGGGGCTGCTGCTCGCGCTCCCGCTGGGCGTGCTGCTCGGCGTCGCTCGCGTGAGCCGCCGCGCCTGGCTGCGCTGGCCGGTGACCGCGCTGGTCTACGTCGTGCGTGGGACACCGCTGCTGATGGTGATCTTCTGGGCCTACTTTTTCCTGCCGGCGGTGACCGGGCACAAGACGGACCAGTTCAACACGATGCTGGCGGCACTGGTGATCTTCGACGCCGCCTACCTGGCCGAGATCGTGCGCGCCGGGCTGCAGTCGCTGCCGTCCGGCCAGCGCCTGGCCGCCGAGGCGCTGGGCATGTCGCGGGGTCAGTCCTTGCGGCTGGTGCTGCTGCCGCAGGCGCTGCGCCACATGCTGCCCTCGCTGGTCAACCAGTTCGCGTCGACGATCAAGGAGACCTCGCTGGGCACGATCATCGGGCTGTCGGAGCTGTCCTTCATCGCCGGCCAGGTCAACGCGCAGGTGCTGGTGCAGCCGGTGGCGGTCTACGGGATGCTGGCCGGGTGCTACTTCGTGATGTGCTTCGGGCTGTCGCGCCTCGCGCACGCAGTGGAGCGCAGAAGCAACCGACAGCGCGCAACACCTGTCACCGCGCCCTCGGCGGTCGACCGCTTCTACGCATTCATGCGAGGCGGACTACGGAATCCAGTGAGCACGCTGGCAAGGAACACAAGAACCAGTCAGTGACGGCGAAAGGCAATGAGATCAACCTAGCGACTTCGCGATCCGAGGTGTGTGTCGAATCACTGAAGCGGTTTCGGTGATGACGCCTCGAAGCAAATCCCGCAAAGGAAGACTGTGATCGATCAAGCTCTCTACCAACGCGCCCTCGCCGTCGCCGACCAGCCCGTCGAGGAGCGCGATCTCATCAATGCGGCGCTCCGCGCATTCATCGCCCGCCAGGCTCAGTTCAGGCTCGCCGACATGGGAGGAACCGCTCCCGACATTCCCGATGTTCCTCGTCGCCGTCCGTCCCTGAACGTTCCGGAGGGTTGGGAATGAGGATGACGGTCGTTAGATCGAACTCACCGCTGCATGCCCCACCGCGTGACCGTCGCCTTCTCGATGGTGCTGAAGACGAGGCGTTCGACGAGCCATCCGATGAGGATCACCAAGGCCAGGCCTGCGAAGACCCGATCGGTCTGCAATTCATTGCGGTTCTGGAAGATGTACCAGCCCAGACCGCCCTGGCCGGAGGAAGCGCCGAAGAACAGTTCGGCGGCGATCAGGGTCCGCCACGCGAAAGCCCAGCCCACCCGCAGCCCCGACAGGATCGACGGCAGCGCTGCGGGCAGCAGGATCTGCGCGACGTAACGCGGTCCCGTGAGTCCGTAGTTGCGACCCGCCATGCGCAGCGTTTCCGGCACGGACGAGAAGCCCGCCGATGCCGCCAAGGCCAACGGCCACAGCACCGCGTGCACGAGCACGAAAATCAGACTCCCCGAACCCAGTCCGAACCACAGCAGCGCCAGCGGCAGCAAGGCGATCGCCGGCAGCGGGTTGAACATCGCCGTCAGGCTGGACAGCAAGTCCCGACCCCAGCGCGACGAAGTCGCCAGCGCGGTCAGCCCGAGCGCGAGCACCACCCCCAGCGCGTAGCCCTGGAGCAGCAGCTTCAACGAGATTCCCGCCCGTACGAGCAGTTCGCCGCCGTACAAACCTTCCCACAGCGCCCGCGCCGCGGAGACGAACGAGGGGAACAGCAGATCGTTGTCCGCAGCGCGTGCGGCGACTTCCCAGAGCGCGGCGAGCAACGCCAGTAATGCTGCCTGACGCCAGGCGCTCGAATCGAGCGCGCGACGCCACAGCGGAATCGATGCCACCTGCACAGGCACATAGTCGGCGAGCGTTTCCTCGCGCTCGGCGCGCAGGGGCGGATCGAGCGGCCGCTGCGTCGGCAGCACGGTGACGGTCATCGGTGAATCCTCAATTCAGAGCCGCGGCGGCAGAGGCAGCCGCAGCCGTCGACTCCGCGATCGGCTCATCGCCGAAGAGCAGGTGCTCGATGCGCTGCGCCTGCGCGGCGCGCTGCGCCGGTGTCAGGCCTTGCGCGTTCAGCTCCGCCCGCACCCGTCCCGGATGCGGCGACAGCACCAGCACGCGATGCCCCACGATCAGCGCTTCCTCGATCGAATGGGTCACGAACAGCAGCGTGAAGCGCTCCTGCTCCCACAGCGCGAGCAGCTCGTCCTGCATGCGCCGGCGCGTCAGCGCGTCGAGCGCCGCGAACGGCTCGTCCATCAGCAGCACGCGCGGCTTCATCGCCAGCGCGCGCGCGATCGCGACGCGCTGCTTCATCCCGCCGGACAGCTGATGCGGATACGCCGATGCGAAGTCGCTGAGCCCCACGCGCGACAGCCAGTCGCGCGCCCGCTCCAGCGCCTGCTTGCGCGACGCGGTGCCCGACGCGACCAGCGGGAACGCCACGTTCTCGAGCACCGTCTTCCACGGCGGCAGCTGGTCGAATTCCTGGAACACCGCGATGCGGTCCGGTCCCGGTCCGTTCACCGGCTGGCCGTCGACAAGGATGCGTCCTTCCGCCGGCGTGACGAAACCGCCGACCGCCTTCAGCAGCGAGGACTTCCCGCAGCCCGACGCGCCCAGCAGCACGAAGCGCTCCGACGGCAGCACGTCGAAGCCGACGCGATGCGTCGCGCGCACCACGCCGCGATCGTTCTTGTAGTCGAGGCTGACGCCGTCGACCCGCAAGCGCGCCTGCCGCTCCTGCGGGGCCGCGCCCGCTCCGCCGTGGCCCGCCTCGCAGGCCTCGCAAGCCTCGAAGGCGGGCACCGGGTCGAGCTGCTCCAGCACCGCGCTCATGCTCAGCTGCCGGCCGCGTTGTGCGGGTCGTCGAAAAAGTAATCCTTCGCCGAGGCCGGCTTGTTCTTGATCGCGCCGATGCGATGCATGAACGTCGCCAGCGCGAAGGTGTTCTGCGGCGTGATCTTGAACTGCACTTCCGGGTTCTTGATCACCTTGAGCAGCAGCTCCTTGGGCACCTTCGAGTTCTCGTTCTTGATGTAGATGTCGGCCGAGCGCTCCGGGTTCTTCGAGATGAAGTCCGCCGCCTCGGCCAACGCGCCGATGAAGGCCTTGTAGGTCTTCGGGTTGTCGCGCCGGAACTTCTCCGTCGTGTACAGCACCGTCGCCGACGCCGGCCCGCCCAGCACCTCGTAGCTGTTCAGCACGATGTGGACATTCGAGTTGCCCGCCAAACCTTGTTCCTGGAACGGCGGGTTGCCGAAGTGCGCGTTGATCTCGGTGCCGCCCTTGATCAGCGCCGCCGTCGCTTCCGGGTGCGGCAGCGCGACCTGCAGCCGGTCCAGCTTGTTGAACTGCGCATCGCCCCAGCGCTTGGCCGAGGCCAGCTGCAGGATGCGCGACTGCACCGAGACGCCGACCGCCGGCAGCGCGATGCGGTCCTTGTCGCCGAAGTCGTCGATGGTCTTGACGGCGGGATTGCTGCTGGTCAGGTAGTACGGGAAGTTGCCCAGCGACGCGATGCCCCGGACGTTCTGCCTGCCCTGCGTCTTGTCCCACAGCGTCAGCAGCGGACCGACGCCCGCGCCGGCGATGTCGATGCTGCCGGACAGCAGCGCCTCGTTGATCGCCGGGCCGCCGGAGAGCTGCACGCGCTCCACCTGGATGTCGACGCCCGCGGCCTTGCCGTGCTTCTCGATCAGCTGCTGGTCCTGCGCGACGTTCAGCAGCAGGTAGACGATGCCGAACTGCTCGGCGATGCGGATCTTGCCTTCCGCGTGCGCGGAGAGCGCCGATAACGACAGCCCGGCCGCCAGCGCGCCCGTGAGCAGGGATTTCAGGAAAGCGGGTCGGAGGGGTTTCATGCGGGAAGATCGCCTTCGATGGTGGTGCGATAGAGGTGTCGGCGCAGGTGATCCGGGCAGCCGGTCGCGAGGTGAAGCAGCGAGCGGTTGTCCCAGAACACCAGGTCGTGAGGCAGCCACTGGTGGCGATATACGATGCTCTTGCGGCTGCTGTGCTCGAAGAGCTGGGCGAGCAGGTCGCGGCTTTCGTCCTCGGGCACATCGAGGACGCGCGTCGTGAAGTGCTCGCTGACGAAAAGCGCTCGACGCCCCGTCTCCGGATGCGTGCGCACGATCGGCTGCGACGCGGGCTTCACTTCGGCGATCTGCTCCGGGGTCAGCTTCGGACGCCACGGGTTGCGTGCGCGCAGCTCCTCGTACTTCGCGAGGTAGCTGTGCTCCGCACGCTTGCCGGCGATCGCCGTCTTCAGCGCGAGCGGCAGCCCGTCGTAGGCGTGATGCTGGTTGGCGAACAGCGTGTCGCCGCCTTCCGAGGGCAGCTCCTGCGCGTGCAGCAGCGAGCCCAGGCTGGGACGTTCCTTGTACGAGAGATCCGAGTGCCAGTACTGACCGGCATCGCCCAGTCCGACGGGTTGGCCCTGCGCGTCGCGAACATTGGAGACCTGCAGGATCTCGGGGTGGCCCGCCAGCTGGAAGTTGCGCAGCACGTGGATCTGCAGCGGGCCCCAGCGACGGCTGAACGCGATGTGCTCTGCCGGCGTGATGCGCTGGTCGCGGAACACCAGCACGTGGTGGTCCAGATGCGCGCGATGCAGGCGTGCGAAATCGGCGTCATTCAGCGGCTTCGTCAGGTCCAGCCCCACGACCTCGGCGCCCAGCGGTTCATCGAAGGCGTTGATCTCGAAGTGCTGCGACGGCGCGTCGGCGAACGCCGGGGACGTCGCAGGGACGGACGCGTGGGCCGGAACCGCGGTGGAAAGGGGCGGGGCGAGGGCTGTCATGGTCGCCGACTCTAGGCATCGTCTCTCCTCGCCGGAACGAAGCTGACGGCATGTCCAAGCGCGGAAACCGAATAACGGAGGCCTCCGACCCGGTCCGATCCAAGAATCGCCCCGATGGGCGGAAACGGCGCAATCCCTAGATGCCAGGCGTCACTCGGCCGAATAACCCGTTTGCAATTCGTTTACAAGTGCATGCGTATAGTGATGCCCTTCCCCGAAACAAGAGGGATAACAACCAGAGGTGGGGAACCCCATGAAACAAGTCATCTGCGTCAAATGGGGTACCGCCTACGGCCCTGAATACGTCAACCGCCTGTACGGCATGCTGCGCCGGCACATCACCGGCGAGTTCCGTCTGGTCTGCCTGACCGACAACGCCGAGGGCCTGCGCCCCGAGGTCGATGCCTACGACCTGCCGGAGCTCGGTTGCGAATGGCCCAAGAAGTCGCTGGGCAAGTGGCGCAAGCTGGTGATGTGGAGCGCCGACATGGGCGAGAAGACCGGCCTGGAAGGTCCGGTGCTGTTCGTCGACCTGGACTCGGTGATCGTCGACAACATCGACGGCTACTTCTCGCACGGCAACCCCGAGGACGTGATCCTGGCCCGCAACTGGGCCAAGCCGATGCAGCGCCTGGGCCAGACCTCGGTGTTCCGCTTCCCGATCGGCAAGTACCCGCACATCATCGAGAACTTCCGCGCCAACCCGCAGGCCGTCGCCGACAAGCACGGCTTCGAGCAGCACTGGGTCACCGCCTCGGTGCCGGGCGGCATCAAGTTCTGGCCGCACCTGTGGACGCGGCATTTCCGTCTGCACTGCCTGCCGGCGTTCCCGCTGCGCTACTTCAAGCCGGCCCGCCTGCCCGCGGGCGCGCGCATCGTGACCTTCCCCGGCGGACCGAATCCGGCCGACGTGATGCTCGGTCGCTGGAACACGCAGGATCCGCCGCACGAGAAGCCGTGGGACCACTTCCGCGCGGCCTTCGCCGGCGGCGTCAAGCACCGTTGGCGCCACCTGCGCAGCTTCGTGCTGCCGCCGCCGTGGGTCGCGCAACACTGGGTGGAGTGAACTCCCTCTCCCGCTTGCGGGAGAGGGCAGGGGTGAGGGCCAGCGGCGGTGGAAGTGCTGAGCGCTTGCGCTAGTGCGGGGTGCCAGAAGGCGGATTTGGCTTGGCCAGATCCTGGATCACTTCCAACGCCGTCTTCACCTTGAACGGCTTGAGCATGATCCGCCGCACATCGAGCTCCTTGTAGAGCTGCGCCGTCGACAGGTCACAGGCCTCGGCGGTCAGCGCGACCGGCGTGCCCGCCGGGCAGCGCAGCGCGCCGGCGCGCACGCTCTGCAGCAGCGCCAGCGCATCCAGCCCTTGTCCGATGTCCAGCAGCAGCCCATCCATCGGCTGCGTTTCGAGCAGCTTGTGCGCCGCCTCGAGGCTGCTCGCCTCATGGACCTCCGCGATGTTCAGCTGACGCGCCACCATCGCGACGGTGCGACGGAACAGCGAGTGCGGATCGACCAGCAGCAGGTGTCGTTGCGTGCCCGGCATCACTGGCCCTCCTCGACGGCCTGTCCCACCAGCTCCGAGACCGCGAGGTCCCGCAGGCTCATCAGGATGGCGAGGTCGGTCTCGTCCAGCGTGCGTCGCCGCCGATCGATCAGGCACAAGGTGCCGATGCGCACCCCAGGCCGCACCTCCAGCGGCGCGCCCGCATAGAACCGGATGTTCGGCTCGCCCAGCACCATCGGGTTGTCCGCGAAGCGCGGATCCTGCGTCGCATCCTCGACCACCATCACCTCGGGGACGTGGATCGCGTGGCCGCAGAAGCTGCTCTTGCGGTCGGTCTCGCACACCGCCAGGCCGAAGCGGGCCTTGAACCACTGGCGGTTGTCGTCGACCAGACTGATCAATGCGATCGGCACGCCGAATTCCTCGGCGGCGAACTCGACGATGCGATCGAAGCGTTCCTCCGGCGGCGTGTCCAGGATCAGCAGTTCACGCAGCACCTGCAGCCGGTCGGCTTCGTTCTCGGGAATCGGGGCATTCATCATGGAGGCGTTTCCTCGCTCTTCCGATGTTGTTCTCTCCCTGCGCGGCCGGTCCGGCCGTCGCGCCTTCGAAGGCCCAGACTATCCGAGTTGTCCACAGGGCGCCACCCGGGTCGCCCTTGAGGGGGATCCCCGGAGGTCGGACGTGCCAGGCCTTGCCATGCGCGGCATATGAGGCTCCCGCAGCAGCTTGCGCCCATTGCGCATTGGCGATGCGCGCCGCACACGCCCAGACTCCGTTCCACGGGGCGCGCCCATGTCGCCCCCGCCGGTGGCAGCAGTACGGCCACCGGGAAGGCATGGTGAGAGCCCAGGTCGCGACCGGGGGCCGCCCTCGGGGTCTTGGGGGAGGCGCTTCCGGCGGTGTCCGATCGCGGTCCTGGCGCTTTTCTGCTGTCTTCGTCTCCCGGCTCCGGCCTCTGCCGCGCCTTCTGCCGATCTCGCATATGCGTTATGCGAAATAAGCAAATGCCCAAACAATCGTTCCTGGAATAAGGACTGTTTGGCAAGCTTCGCAGCCCGACCCTCAACGTCGCCGGCCCACGCCTGCTTGCCCTGTCCGCCATGACCCAGAACAACGCCCACCAGAACACCCGCTCCCTGTTCTCCGCTTCGCGCCGTCAGGCGCTGATGCTGGCCGCGGCGGCGCCGTTGCTGGGGACGTCCCTGCTGGCGGTCGCGGCCGACCAGCCGACCACGCTGCTGAACGTCTCCTACGACGTGGCGCGCGAGCTCTACAAGCAGGTCAATCCGGCGTTCGTGGCGTCGTACAAGGCCAAGACCGGCCAGACGATCACGGTGAACCAGTCGCACGGCGGCTCGTCCAAGCAGATCGGCTCGGTCATCGGCGGACTGGAAGCCGACGTCGTCACGATGAACCAGGCCACCGACGTCGACACGCTGGCCGAGAAGGGCCTGACCGGCACCGACTGGCGCAGCAAGTTCCCCAACGCCGCCGCGCCCTACAGCTCGACCATGCTGTTCCTGGTCCGCAAGGGCAACCCGAAGGGCATCAAGGACTGGGCCGACCTGGCGCGTCCCGGCATCTCGGTGATCATCCCCAACCCCAAGGTCACCGGCAACGGCCGCTACGGCTATCTGGCCGCGTGGGGCAGCGTGATCGCCAAGGGCGGCACGGACGCGCAGGCCAAGGACTTCGTCTCCAAGGTGCTGGCCAACGTGCCGGTGCTGGACGGCGGCGGCCGCGGCGCCACGACCACCTTCACGCAACGCGGCATCGGCGACGTGCTGCTGACCTTCGAGTCGGAAGCCGAGCTCATCGAGAACGAATTCGGCAAGGGCAACTTCGAGGTCGTCGCGCCCAGCCTCTCGATCGAGGCCGACGCGCCGGTCGCCGTGGTCGACAAGGTCGCCGCCAAGCACGGTTCCGCCGCGCTGGCCAAGGCCTACCTGGACTTCCTGTGGACGCCGGAAGGCCAGGAAATCATCGCGCAGAACAACTTCCGCCCGCGCGACGCCGCCATCTTCAAGAAGCACGAGAAGCGCTACGCGCCGATCAAGCTGTTCACCGTGGACCAGACGCTGGGCGGCTGGGCCAAGGTCGGCAAGACGCACTTCGCCGACGGCGGCACCTACGACCAGATCATGGCCGCGCGCCGTTGATCGTCCGTCCACTTTCCTGATCTCCGAGCTCCCGACCCGACGATGAACACCGCCGTGCTCCCCGCGACGCAGGCCGCGCCCGTGCCCGCCCGCAAGCGTCGCCGCGTGCTGCCCGGCTTCGCGCCGACGATGGGCTTCACGCTCTTCTATCTCTCGCTGCTGGTGCTGATCCCGCTGTGCGCGGTCTTCCTGAAGTCCGCCGGCCACGGCGCCGAGGCCTTCTGGGCCGCGGCCACCTCGCCGCGCGTGCTGGCCTCGTACCGGCTGAGCTTCGGCGCGGCGCTGCTGGGCGCGTTCATCAACGTGATCTTCGGCTTCATCCTCGCGTGGTCGCTGGTGCGCTACGACTTCTGGGGCAAGAAGCTGGTGGACGCGCTGATCGACCTGCCCTTCGCGCTGCCCACCGCCGTCGCCGGCATCGCGCTGACCGCGCTGTACGCGCCCAACGGCTGGATGGGCAAGTGGCTGGAGCCGCTGGGCATCAAGGTGGCCTTCACGCCGCTGGGTGTGCTGATCGCGCTGATCTTCATCGGCCTGCCCTTCGTCGTGCGCACGGTGCAGCCGGTGCTCGAGGACCTGGACACGGAACTCGAGGAAGCCGCGGCCTCCCTCGGCGCGCATCGCTGGCAGGCCTTCCGCCTGGTGGTGCTGCCGATGCTGACGCCGGCGCTGCTGACCGGCTTCGCGCTGTCCTTCGCGCGCGCGGTCGGCGAGTACGGCTCGGTGATCTTCATCGCCGGCAACATGCCCTTCGTCAGCGAGATCACCCCCCTGATGATCATCACGAAGCTCGAGCAGTACGACTACGTCGGCGCCACCGCGATCGCGGTGGTGATGCTGGTGTTCTCGTTCCTGCTGCTGCTGGGCATCAATGGACTGCAGGCCTGGAGCCTGCGTCGCAACGGTCTGGACGGGAAGCGCTGACATGGCTGGATCCGCTGCATCGCTGGGCCGCGGCCGCTCCGCCGGCCACTACCAGGGGAACCCCGCCACGGCAGAGAAGCGCTGGGTGCGCTACACGCTGCTGACGCTGGGCCTGGCCTTCTTCGCCCTGTTCCTGCTGCTGCCGCTGGCGGCCGTCTTCACCGAGGCGCTGCGCAAGGGCTGGGACACCTACATCGCCTCGCTGATCGAGCCCGACGCCGTCTCCGCCATCAAGCTGACGCTGCTGGCGGCGGTGATCTCGGTACCGCTGAACATCGTCTTCGGCGTCAGCGCCGCGTGGGCGATCACCAAGCACGACTTCCGCGGCAAGCAGCTGCTGATCACGCTGATCGACCTACCGTTCTCGGTGTCGCCGGTGGTCGCGGGCCTGATCTACGTGCTGATCTTCGGCGCGCAGGGCTGGTTCGGTCCGTGGCTGCAGGAGCACGACATCAAGGTGATCTTCGCCGTGCCCGGCATCGTGCTGGCCACCGTGTTCGTGACCTTCCCCTTCGTCGCGCGCGAGCTGATCCCGCTGATGCAGGCGCAAGGTCGCGATGAAGAGGAAGCGGCCACGGTGCTCGGCGCCAGCGGCTTCCGCACCTTCTGGCATGTGACGCTGCCCAACATCAAGTGGGGCCTGCTCTACGGCGTGATCCTGTGCAACGCGCGCGCCTTCGGCGAGTTCGGCGCGGTGTCGGTGGTGTCCGGCCACATCCGCGGCCAGACCAACACGCTGCCGCTGCAGGTCGAGATCCTCTACAACGAATATCAGTTCGCCGCGGCATTCGCGGTCGCGTCGCTGCTGGCCCTGCTGGCGCTGGTGACGCTCGGGCTCAAGCAGCTCGTGGAATGGCAGGCGACGCGCAGCGTCGTGAAGGAACAAGCATGAGCATCCAGGTCCGCAACATCCACAAGTCCTTCGGCAGCTTCACCGCGCTGGGCGACGTCAGCCTGGACTTCCCCACCGGCGAACTGACCGCGCTGCTGGGCCCGTCGGGCTGCGGCAAGACCACGCTGCTGCGCATCATCGCGGGGCTGGAGACGGCCGACCGCGGCCAGGTGCTGCTGGACGGCGCCGACGCGTCGGACACGCATGTGCGCGAGCGCGAAGTCGGCTTCGTGTTCCAGCATTACGCGCTGTTCCGCCACATGACGGTCTTCGACAACGTGGCCTTCGGCCTGCGCGTGAAGCCGCGCAAGCAGCGTCCGCCGGAAGCGGAGATCAAGCGCAAGGTGCATGAGCTGCTGCAGCTGGTGCAGCTGGACTGGCTGGCCGACCGTTATCCGCCGCAGCTGTCCGGCGGCCAGCGCCAGCGCATCGCGCTGGCCCGCGCATTGGCCGTCGAGCCGCGCGTGCTGCTGCTGGACGAGCCCTTCGGCGCGCTGGACGCCAAGGTCCGCAAGGAACTGCGCCGTTGGCTGCGCCGCCTGCACGACGAGCTGCACATCACCAGCATCTTCGTCACGCATGACCAGGAAGAAGCGCTGGAAGTCGCCGACCGCGTCGTGCTGATGGACCATGGCCGCGTGGAGCAGGTCGGCTCGCCGATCGAGGTCTACCAGCGTCCGGCGACGCCCTTCGTCTATGGCTTCCTCGGCGCGGTCAACCGCTTCGAAGGTCGCGTGGACAGCGGCATCGTGCGCGTCGGCGACCAGACGCTGGCGCAGGGCGCCGCGGCGTCGATCGAAGGCGCACAGCAGGGTCTGGTGCAGGCGTATGCGCGTCCGCACGAACTGGTGATCAACCCGTCGCAGGACGGGCCGGGTCTGCCGGCGACTGTCGAACGCGTGCTGGCCTTCGGCGCCGCCGCGCGTGTCGAGCTGCGCGGCGCCCAGGGCGAGCATCTGGAAGCGGAACTCAGCCGCGAACAGGCCGAGGCGCTGCAGCTGGCCGCCGGCCAGCGCGTGCGTCTGCAGGCCTCGCGCCTGAGCCTGTTCGGGATCGACCAGGCGGCATGAACCTCCAGCAGTTGCGCATCGTCCGCGAGGCGGTGCAGCAGAACTTCAACCTGACCGAGGTGGCGGCCGCGCTGTTCACCTCGCAGTCGGGCGTGAGCAAGCACATCAAGGATCTGGAGGACGAACTCGGCGTCGAGCTCTTCCAGCGCCGCGGCAAGCGCCTGCTCGGGCTGACCGAGCCGGGCAAGGAGCTGGCGGTCGTCGTCGACCGCATGCTGCAGGACGTGCGCAACATCAAGCGCCTGGCGCAGCAGTTCAGCAGCGCCGACCAGGGCCAGCTGACGATCGCGACGACGCACACGCAGGCGCGTTATGCGCTGCCGCAGGTCGTGGCGCGCTTCAAGGCGGCCTATCCGCGGGTGCACCTGGTGCTGCATCAGGGCAGTCCGTCGGAGATCGTCTCGCTGCTGCAATCGGGCGAGGCCGACATCGGCATCGCCACCGAGGCGCTCGGCAAGGACGACGCCTTCGTCACCTTCCCGTTCTACGAGTGGCGTCACGCGGTCGTCGTGCCGGAAGGGCATGCCCTGACGCGCCAGCCGTTGACGCTGGAGGCGCTCGCCGAGCAGCCGCTGATCACCTACCACGAGGGCTACACCGGCCGCGCGCGCATCGACGCGAGCTTCGCGGCGGCAGGCCTGGCACCGGACCTGGTGATGTCGGCGCTGGATGCGGACGTCATCAAGACCTACGTGCAGATCGGGCTGGGCGTCGGCGTGATCGCGGCGATGGCCTTCGAGCCCGCGCGCGACGCCGGCCTGCAGCTCATTGACGCGACCCACCTGTTCCCGCCGAACACCACGCGCATCGCGCTCAAGCGCGGCCACTACCTGCGCGGCTTCGCCTATCGCTTCCTGCAGGAATGCGTGGCCGAGCTGACCGAGGAAGCGGTGCGCGAGGCGATGGACCCGGACGCTTGAGCGTTTTCTGTCACTTCGGCGCGCCGCCCGCCGGCTTGGCGTAGAAGTAGAACGCGTCGATCCGCGAGCCGTAGCGGGCCTGGGCCTCGGGGCTCAGGTGGGAGATGAATTCATCCCGCATGAACTGCCGCGCCTGCGGCGTGGAGAGGACGCGCTCCACCTGCTCGATGGTGCGCTTGCCCCAGGCATTGCGCGGACAGGCGATGCCGGAGATCACCGGGCTGCTGAAGCCCTCGATGGGCACGCTGACGAGATCGGCGGTCGACACCTTCGCATTGCCGCTCGCGCCGCCCGCACTCCCCGCGGCAACGGTCGCGCGCAACTCCTGCTGGTTGGCGAGCACGAAGTCGAATTCGATCGTGTAGTCGGCCCGGCCGATCGCGATCATCGACAGCATGTTCCCGCCGAAGTCCGAGGTCGTGTATTCCTCGATCGCGCCTGGCGGTCGCCTGGCGAGCAACGCATCGAGCGCGCGTCCGTAGCTGCGGCCTGCGACGATCGCGCCGCGCAGCTGTTTCTCCGCCCAGATCTTCTCGAGGTCCGCGTCGCCGTCCGTGTGGCGCGGCAGCTTGGCCAGCGCGTCGCGCCGCACCATCAGCTGATGCGGCGGAATCAGGTGGGTATCGAAGAAGTAGGCGACGGCCTCCCGCTCCGGCGTCCGCAGCACGCCGAGATGGCAGGCCTGTTCACCGTCCTCGACCATGCGCCAGCTGCGCTTGACGTTGGCGATCAGCACCTCGTGCTTCGCGGGCGTCCCCCAATTTGCAGTCAGATAGTCCGACAGCGGCTGCGCCAGACCGCGCCGCACGGGCACCGAGGCCGCGCCGGGCGAGGGCGGCGCGACGGTGTCGAGCTCGGGCATCAGCCAGACGATCTTGTCGACCGCCCAGGTCGTGGCAGGCGCGAACAAGGCGCAGAGGGCGCCAGCGATCGACAGCGCGACGGTCGTCGACGGGAACGAGGACAGCAGGGAACGACGATTCATCTTCTATGCACATGCATCCGGCGCGGGATTGCTTATCGATTTTTGTTGGAGGACATCGGAGGCGCGGATTCGAATAATCAATCCGCATAAGCAATCCGCTTTCCCGACATTTTCCGATGTCGTTCCCCCCGATGTGTGGCCGACGATGAACTTCCAACAACTCCGATCCGTCCGCGAGGCCCAGCGCCGCAACTTCAACCTGACCGAGGTCGCGCAGGCGCTGCACACCTCGCAGCCCGGCGTGAGCCGTCAGATCCGCGAGCTCGAGGACGAGCTCGGCATCGACATCTTCATCCGTGCGGGCAAACGGCTCACCGGGCTCACCGAGCCGGGCCGCAACGTGATGCCCATCGTCGAGCGCCTGCTGCGCGAGGCCGAGAACCTGCGCCGCGCCGGCGAGGACTTCGCCCGCGCCGACAGCGGCCACCTGCGCATCGCGGCGACACACAGCCAGGCGCGCTACGCGCTGCCGCCGGCGGTGCGCGACTTCCGCGACTCGCATCCCGAAGTGAGCCTGCAGTTCACGCAGGGCTCGCCGCAACAGGTCGCGCGTCTGCTGATCGACGGCGAAGCGGACATCGGCATCGCCACCGAAGCGCTCGCGCTGCATCCGCAACTGCTGACGCTGCCCTGCTACCGCTGGACCCACACGGTGCTGGTGCCGCCCGGCCATCCGCTGGAGGCCGAAGCCAACGCCGGCACGCCGCTGACGCTGGAGCGCCTGGCCGAATTCCCGGTCATCACCTACGAGACCGGCTACACCGGCCGCTCGCACATCGACGATGCCTTCGCGGCCGCGGGGCTGGACCTCAACGTCGTGCTGGTCGCGATGGACGCGGACGTGATCAAGACCTACGTCGAGCTGGGCCTGGGCGTCGGCATCGTCGCCGCGATCGCGTACGACGAGGAACGCGACCGCCACCTGCGCTCGATCGATGCAAGACATCTGTTCGCGGACAACCTGACGCGCCTCGCGGTGCGTCGCGACGCCTACCTGCGCGACTACGTCTACGCCTTCATCGAGACCTTCGCGCCGCCGCTGTCGCGCGAGCTGGTGGAACAGGCGCGCGTCGCGCCGAACGGCTCGGATTGATGGCCAGTGATCCCTCCGGGGGGTGCCGAAAGAAATTCCTCATGTGCATAGGCCGGGTGCACAGCTAAGCAACGCAGAAAGCATTGGTTCTGTGCGCGGAGGGCGCTTCCTAGAGTGACGGGCTCACCTGTTCACTCCCACAAGGAAGTCTCTTGAAGCAGCTCGTCGACCACGTGGCCCGCCTGACCGGACCGGCCGCCACATTGGCTGCGGCCCTCGCCGCGGCCTTCCCCGTCACCGGCGCATTTGCGCAGGACGCTCCCGCCAAGGATGCGCCGCTGCCGTCGGTGGTCGTCACCGGCTCGCGCATCTCGCGCGTCAACAGCGAGGGTCCGAGCCCGATCACCGTGATCAAGTCGGAAGACCTGGACCGGCTCGGCTACAAGAACGTCTCCGACGCGTTGAGCAGCCTGACCGAGAACACCGGCTTCACGCAGGGCGAGGACTTCGGCAACACCTTCACGCCGGCCGCCAACGCGATCAGCCTGCGCGGCCTCGGCCCCAACCACACGCTGGTGCTGGTCAACGGCCGGCGCGTCGCGGACTACCCGACCGCCTATGAAGGCTCGGTCAACTTCGTCAACATCGCCAACATCCCGTCCGCGCTGATCGACCGCATCGAGGTGCTCAGCGGCGGGGCCTCGTCGGTGTACGGCTCGGACGCGATCGCGGGCGTCGTCAACATCGTGCTGAAGAAGCATGTCGACGGCGTCACCGTGAACCTGCGCGGCGGCGGCACGCAGCGCGGCGGCGGCGAGAACGCCCGCGCGCAGATCACCGGCGGCCTCGATGCCGGCCGGCTGCAGGGCGTGTGGGGCGTCGAGCTCAGCGGCCGAGAGCCGATCTGGAGCCGTCAGCGCGACTTCATGGCCGACACCACGCTGAAGGGCGCCGCGCCGTCGGTCGTCTTCGGCCGGCGCAACGCGAACGGCGGGGCCTACCTCACGCCGACCGACGGCTGCGCCGGCGCGGGTTCGCTTTTCGAGGGCTCGGTCTCGGCCTACACGGCGAAGAACGGCACCTACTGCGGCAGCGGCCGCGCATCGACCACCTACTGGACGACGCAGACCGGCAACCGCAGCGCACAGGCCGCGGGCTCGCTGACGCTCGCGCTGGACCACGGCCTCGAGCTGTTCGCCGAGGGCCAGTTCGGCTGGGCGAGGACCGAGAACAACACGCGCGGTCCGACGTGGACCTCGGACATCGCGGGCAAGGGCTACTTCCGCAATGCCTCGACCGGCCAGCTCGAGATCTGGACGCGGCGCTTCGCGCCCGAGGAGCTTGGCGGCGTGGACAACTTCAACCGCAAGTGGCAGGACTCGACGCACAACGTCGCCGTCGGCGCACGCGGCGAGCTCACCGGCACCTGGACCTTCGAGGTCGCGGCCAACAGCTCCTACTACCTGAACCGCACGACGACGCCGCGCCTCACCGCGGGCATCGAGCAGCTGCTGCTCGGACAGAAGCTCGGGACCGAGGCGGACGGCACGGCGATCTATTCGGCCGATCCGGCGCGACTGTTCCGTCCGCTGACGCCGCAGGAGATCGACAGCGTCACCGACCGCAGCTGGACGCGCAACGCGAGCTGGAACCAGCAGTTGAGCGCTTCCGCGAGCGGCGAGTGGTTCCAGCTGCCCGGCGGACCGGTGCGCGCCGCCGTCGTGGCCGAAGCGGGCACGCAAGGCTTCCGCAACGAAGCCGACCCGCGACTGGGTCAAGGCGTGTTCTACAACACGAGCACCTCGCCAACCGTGCGCGGCACGCGTGAGCGACTGGCGCTCGGCGGTGAGCTCAACGCGCCGATCACGAAGCAGCTGACCGCGACGCTGGCCGCGCGGCACGACCGCTACGAATTCGCCGGCCGCAGCGACGGCAGCACGACCTACAACGCGGGCCTCGAGTTCCGGCCGCTGTCCTCCCTGCTGCTGCGCGCGCAACACGCGACCAGCTTCCGCGCGCCGGACATGAATTACATCTTCGCGCAGCAGACCAAGGGCTATTACTCGTCGTCGACGGACTACTACCGCTGCAAGCAGACCGGACAGCCGCTGTCGACCTGCGACTTCGCGGACGTCTCGCCCGGCTTCAACTTCGTGCGCACGGGCTCTTCGGACCTGAAGTCGGAACGCGGCCGCTCCTGGGGCGTGGGTGCGGTGTGGCAGCCGGCCTCGTCCTTCGACGTGTCGCTGGACCTGTGGAAGATCGCGATCCGCGACCTGGTCACCGACCTCAGCGCCGACGGCGTGCTGCGCGACGAGTCGGACTGCCGCACCGGCATCAAGGACATCCAGTCGCCCAGCTGCGTGGACGCCATCGCACGCGTGCGCCGCAATCCGGCCGACGCGCTGGTCCGTCCGGGCGAGGTCGCGGAGGTGCGCGTCAATCCGATCAACGCGGCGAACGAGTCCACCTGGGGGGTCGACGTCGGCACTCGCTACTCGTGGAGAACGGCGTCCTGGGGCAAGTGGACGGTCGACGCGAAGTACACGCGGGTGAAGAGCTTCAAGTACCAGCAGTTCGCCGGGGACGACAACCGCAACGTCGTGGGGACGCCGGACTTCACCGACTGGCCGAGCCGGCTCAATGCCAGCGTGGTCTGGCAGACCGGCGACTGGACGCATGCGCTCTCCGCGCAGCGCAACGGCCGCATCACACGCGAGGACCAGGAAGGCACGCTGGGCCCGTACTGGAACTTCAATGCGAGCACCGCCTGGCAGATCGGCAAGCGGACCAGCGTGAGCCTGATCGTCAACAACCTCTTCGACAAGATCCGTCGCGATCCCAGCGCCACCTGGCCGTACTACCCGGTCGGCTACTACTCGCCGCACGGGCGCCAGGGCTGGATCGAGCTGGAGCACCGCTTCGGCGCCTGAGGCTGCCGACCCGTTCCGACTGCCGCGGCGATCCGCCCGGCTTGCGGGCCGCTCCTCACGAGGGGGCGGCCCTTTTTCCGGGAACGGTGCAAAGCAAAGCAGATCTTCTTCGTTCCCTTTGAATGTTCGCTTGCCTACATTGGGCGCTCCCCTCCACCCCCCGTGATGAGAAGAATCCCGTGAACTCACTTCGTCGCACTGTCTCGCTGCTCGCCACCGCCGCCCTGCTGAGCGGTGCCGCGCTGATGCCCCTGGCCCATGCGCAGGGCTCGGTCACGCTGCTCAACGTGTCGTACGACCCGACCCGCGAGCTCTACCAGGACTACAACGCCGCGTTCGCGAAGTACTGGAAGGCCAAGACCGGCGAGACCGTCACGGTGAAGAACTCGCACGGCGGCTCGGGCAAGCAGGCGCGCTCGGTGATCGACGGCCTGGATGCGGACGTCGTCACGCTGGCGCTGGCCTACGACATCGACGCGCTGCACGACCACGGCAAGCTGGTGCCGGCCGACTGGCAGAAGCGTCTGCCGAGCAATGCCTCGCCCTACACCTCGACCATCGTGTTCCTGGTGCGCAAGGGCAACCCCAAGCACATCAACGACTGGCCGGACCTGGCCCGCAGCGGCATCGACGTGATCACGCCGAACCCGAAGACCTCGGGCGGCGCGCGCTGGAACTACCTGGCCGCGTGGGCGTATTCGCTGAAGCAGCCGGGCGGCAACGCCGACTCGGCCAAGGGCTTCGTCAAGCGCATCTACGCCAACACCAAGGTGCTGGACTCCGGTGCGCGCGGCTCCACGACGACCTTCGTCGAACGCGGCATCGGCGACGTGCTGATCGCCTGGGAGAACGAGGCCTACCTGGCGGTGAAGGAACTGGGTCCGGACAAGTTCGAGATCGTCACGCCCAGCCTGTCCATCCTGGCCGAGCCGCCGGTGTCGGTGGTCGACAAGACCGTCGACAAGAAGGGCACGCGCAAGGTCGCCCAGGCCTATCTGGAGTACCTGTACTCGCCGGAAGGCCAGGAGATCGCGGCCAAGAACTACTACCGCCCGCGTGACCCCAAGATCGCCGCGAAGTACGCCAAGACCTTCGCCCCGGTGAAGCTGGTGACCATCGACGAGGTCTTCGGCGGCTGGCGCAATGCGCAGAAGACCCACTTCGACGACGGCGGCGTCTTCGACCAGATCAGCGCGGTGCGCTGAGTCCCCACGGGACCGCGCTTCACGCTTTCCGCCGCAAGCCGCCAGGCTTGCAGCATCAACGTTTGTCTCCTCGGTCGGTCTCGGGTGCCGCGCAAGCGGCCCTTCAGGCAACCAGACCGTTCGCTCTGTGCGAGCAGCCCCGCTGGCGATGGCCGGCGGGGCTTTTTTTCAATGGCCAGCAGCGACCCCCTTATGCTGTTGACCGTGAAGCTCCCCGTCCCGATCCGTTCGTGCCTTGTCGCCCTGCTGCCGCTGACCGCCCTGATACTGGCGGCACCGCAGGCGCGTGCGCAGAGCCCCGGCGCAACGCCTGCCCCCGCGCCCGTCGTCACCAGGATCACCTGGCTCGCCTCCGACCACGCGCCGCAGATGACGGGCGCGGACGCCAGCGGCGTGACCGGACGCGTGACGGCCTACCTTGAGAAGCAGTGGCCGGGCGTCCGGCACGAGGTCGTCTTCGCCAACGCCAAGCGCAGCTGGCAGATGATCGAGAACGGCGAGGAGGTGTGCCGCGCCAACATGGTCCGCACGCCTGATCGCGAGAAGGCGGCGTACTTCATCAACACCCAGCTCACGCCGCCGCCCGGCCTGATCGTGCGCCGCGACACGCTCAAGCGCCTGCCGCGCAACGCGGCCGGCGAGGTGCAGCTGCCTCGGCTGCTCGCCGATCCCTCGCTGCGCGGCGCGCTGATCGACGGACGCAGCTACGGTCCGGCGCTCGACGAGATGCTCGCCGCCCGATCCGTGGACAGCGCCGTGACGCTCTATTCGCCCAAGGACTTCGGCGCCCGCGTGCTGCAGATGCTCAACCTCGGGCGGGCCGACTACTCGGTGGAGATGGACATGGCGCTGATCATGGCCGGGAATCCCGAGAACCTCGTCAGCGTCCCCATCCAGGGCGCGAGCGATCTGGTGATGGCCGGCATCGCCTGCCCGCGCACGCCGTGGGGACTCGCGGCGATCCGCGGCATCGACAAGGCCTACGGCCGGCCGGAAGGCGCCGCCAACCTGCGGCAGGGCCTGATGCGCTGGCTCACGCCGGAGACCAAGGCCCATTACGCGGCCCGCTTCGACGCGTTCTATCGCGAGCGCGCCAAGCCCTCCCGCATCGATCCCTGATCAGGACTGCCGCTCGACGCGATTGCGCCCGCCGTCCTTCGCGCGGTACAGCGCTTGGTCGGCACGACCGAGCAGCTCCTCGACGCGCAGGTCCTCCGGCCGCAACGCCGTCACGCCGAAGCTCGCCGTGAGCAGGGCCGGCGGCGAGCCCGGCTGCAGTTCCAGCCCGCTGGTCTCGATGTGGTGACGCAGACGCTCCACCAGGTGCGTGGCGTCTTCCAGCGAGGTCTGCGGCAGCAGCAGCCCGAACTCTTCGCCGCCGAGCCGGCCGAGCAGGTCCTGCTTGCGGACGATCTGCGCGCAGAGCTGCACCAGGTGGCAGAGTGCCGCGTCGCCGCGCGCGTGACCCAGCGTGTCGTTGATGCGCTTGAAGTGGTCGACGTCCATCATCACCAGCGACATCTCCAGCCCGTAGCGACGGCTGCGCGCGAGTTCCGCGTCGGCGTGCTCCAGGAAGCTGCGCCGGTTGGCCGCGCCGGTCAGCGCATCGGTCGTCGCCAGGCGCTGCAGCTCGATCTCCAGCCGCTTGCGGTCGGTGAAGTCCACCAGCGTGCTCAGCACCGACGCCGCGCCGTCGTACACCACCGGCACCATCGACAGCAGCATCCACAGCTCGCGGCCGTCGGCGGCCAGCAGGCAGATCTCCTCGCCCTGCAGCCGGCCGTCCTCCTTGAACTTCAGCTGCATGCGGTCGCGCTCGCCGGGCTCGCGGTAGAAGCTGATCGCCGGCTTGCCGACGAGGTCGTCCAGCGGCCGCCCGACGATCGCCGCGGAAGGGCCGTTGGCGTACACGATCAGCGCGTCGTGCTCGCGCGTCACGACCATCGGGATAGGCGCGTGATCCAGCACGGCGCGCAGGCGCTCCTCGCTGTCGGCGAGCTCGCGCGTGCGTCGCGCCACGCGGCGTTCCAGGTTGGCATTGAGCTCCTGCAGCTCGGCCACCAGCCGCGCGTTGTCCACCGCGTTGACGACGTTGGCGCACAGCAGTTCCAGGAAGCTCACCCGCGCCTCGGTGAACACGCCCGCCGCGGCGGCGTTCTCGAGGTACAGCGCGCCCACCGTCTGCCCCTGCTTGAGCAGCGGCAGCGCCAGCACCGAGCGGGGCGGCGAGGGGTGGCGCTGGAAGTAGTCCTCCATCGTGGCCAGACCACGCGCGTCGACGATCAACTCGCGCTCGCCATCGCGCAGCACGCGGCTCATCAGCGTCAGCGGCAGTTGCTGGCCCGCGCGCTCCAGCGGCAGCTGCTCGAGCAGATGCAGCGTCGGCGACTCGCCGAGCGTCGCTTCCGCCTGCAGCACCCAGCGCGAAGCACCCGCTGCGCCGGCCGTGCCTGCAGTGCCGGTCGCCAGCACGATCGCCGCGCGCTGCGCGCCGGCGTTCTCGGCGACGACTTCCAGCAGGCGACGCAACAGGCGCGGCAGGTCGGGCTGGCTGCTGATCGCGTGTACCGCCTTCGTCAGCGTGCTGAGGTCGGCGGCGTCGGCGCGGATCTCGCCGGCGTCGGCGGTCGCGGCCATCGAGGCGCTCCGATCGTCGACCGGCCGCGATAGCGCTTCCCCCGCGAGCGCCGTGACGCCCCAGTCCTTCCAGGCCTGCTGCAGTCGCAGCCGGGCCTGAGCGGCGCGCGCCGGTTCATGCTCGCGCCACGCGTCGACCTGCGCCCGCAGCACGGCGGCGAGATCGAGCGACGTCCCATGCGGCCCCTCCGCCGCGGCCAATGCCTCGGCCAGCAGCCGGTCACTCTCTTCGATGGGCGCGCCCGACAGCATCGCCTGCTGCGCACGCAGCAGTGCGACACGATCGCGCAGATGGCCGGGGCCGGCGTCGCTCCAGCGTTGCAGGCGTCGCAGCGCGTCATCCTCCAGCGCCTGATCGCGCGCCCCGCCCGCCAGCGCGACGCGTTGCGCCGCCCAGGCCGCGATGAACAGCAGCAGCGATTGCGCGTGCATGCCGCGTCCCGCGGCGAAGAGCGCTCGTGCCTCCAGCGCCAGACGCAGCGCGGGCTCGGGCCGATCGGCGATGAAATGCAGCACCGCCTGCCAGCCGTGCAGGAACATCAGGCCGGTCTGGTCCTGGCGCTCGCCATAGGTCCGGGCCAGCGCCTCCAGTCCTTCGAAGCCGTCCTCGGGCAGGCGCGGCTGCCGCAACGCGCGCACGAGGCCGAGCAACGCGTCCTCATAGTCCGCGGCCACCGGCTGGCGCATCGCGCGCAGGCGCTGCCCATGCGTGACCAGTTGATCCTCCAGCGCCGGCAGCGGCATGCCCGACAGCAGCGCGTGCACGTCGTGCACATACAGGCCGAGGCCCGCATGGCGCAGGTTGCCGAACTCCAGACCGTTGCGATGCGTCTGCATCAGGCCGTCCATGCTCACGCGCAGCCCCTGCACCCAGTGGCTGAGGAAGGCGTGGAACGAGAAGCCCGCGTGCGCGAACACCTGCATCCAGCCGTGCCGCTCGACGAGCTCCGTCGACATGCGGCCCAGGTCGTGGGCGAAGCGGTAGTCGCCGAGGAACTCCGCGCACATCAGACCCAGCACGGAGTACGCCGACAGCGCCTGCGGCACATGGCCGTGGTCGACCATCAGCCGGACCTGGAACAGCGTCAGCAAGGGCAGCAGCGCCGGCCGCACGATATAGGCCGCGGCGGTCATCTTGGCGGCGATCGAGATCAGCAGCAGGCGCTGCTCGTCGCGCATCGGACCGCGCGCGGCCAGCGTGTCCAGGCCGATCCCGGCGATCTCCTGCTGCAGGTCGGCCAGCAGCTGCATGACCTGGGCCATCGCGTCGGGGCCGCCGGCGCGCGGCAGCTCCGCGCCCAGCAGCAGGAACAGCTCGAGTCCGAGATCGACGGTGTCCGCAAGACGGCCCTGCGCGTAGAAGGCCTCCATCCGGACTTCCAGCAGGCGCGCCCGCTGCGCGTTGTCCTCGGCATCGGCGATCGCCGATTCCAGCAGCGCGTCCATGCGCGACGGGCGGCCGGCCAGGTAGGCCATCCGCGCCGCGTGATGCAGCCACGCCGCGCGATGCGGCGAGCAGGGCGCCAGTTCGAGGGCCAGTTCGGCGTAGTCGGCCGCGGGCTCGAAGGCGGCGGCGTCCATCGCCTGCCGGGACGCCTGGGCGTTGAATCCGGCCAGCGCCTGGCGCTCGGCCTCGTGGTGCGGCTCGTGCAGCAGCAGGCGCGACGCGTTCAGGTGATGCAGCACCGTGTAGGGCAGCGGCACCTCCGGATGCGCGGCGCGATGGCCGTCGCGCAGCAGCCGGCCGATGCGCAGTTGCAGCGCGGGGCGCTGGTCGGCCGCGATGCGCTGCAGCGCCGCCTCCTGCACGCGGTCATGGGCGAAGGCGTAACGCACGGCCTCGCTGGCCTGACCCTGCAGCTGCGGCGCGTAGCGGTACAGCGCGCTCGCCGGCACCAGCAGCTGCGCCTGCAGCGCCGGCAGCAGGTCGGTGGCGAGCAGGTCGGCCGGCACGTCGAGCGCCGTGGCCAGGCTGTCGAGGTTGAAGCCCGCACCCAGCAGCGCCGCCACGCTCAGCGCCTGGCGCGTCGTGTCGGGCAGGCGATCGAGCTGCTGCAGCATCAGCGCGACGACGTTGTCCGCCGTGCGCGTCGCGGCGATGCGTTCCAGGGCGTGGTCCCAGCGCTGTGCGGCCGTGTCGTAATGGATCAAGCCGCGGCGGACGAGGTCCTCCAGCAAGCGGCGCAGGAAGAACGGATTCCCCGCCGTGCGGGTCTGGCAGAGGCGGGCAAGCTCATCGAGTCCGGCGTCCTCGTCGGTCGGATCCCGGTGCAGGCTGTCGGCCAGCAGGTGGCGGGTGTCGTCGAGACCGAGCGGGCCGACGCGCAGCGGCATGAAGCGCTCGCCGAGCTGCTGCCGCAGTTCCGCGAGTTCCTGCGCGATCGGATGACCGGGCGGGATCTCGTTGTCGCGATAGGCGATGACGAACAGCGTGTGGCGCAGGGTCGCGTCGTGCAGGCACTCGCGCAGCAGGCGGCGCGAGGCGCGGTCGGCCCATTGCCAGTCGTCGAGGAACAGCGTCTGCGGCTCGCCCTCGCGCGCCAGCGCGGCGAAGCCCTGGCTGACGGCGCGCAGGAAGCGGTTCTCCGCCTCGGCCGGACCGACCGGCATCAGCGGCGCGTCCAGGGCCAGCAACGGGGTCATCTCCGGCAGCGCCTGCGCGAGCAGCGCGGCATTCGCGCCGAGGCGCTCTCGCAGGCGATCGCGCCAGACGAGCTGCTGCGGCGCCGGCAGCGCCAGCACTTGCGCGGCACGTTGGAGCAGCAGATGCAGCAGCGGCCCGTACGGCCGATCCTGTCCGTACTGGTTGAACTTGGCGGCTGCGAAGTGCCCCCGTTGCGCCAGCAGGCTGCGCTGCGCCGCCAGCACCAGCGCGGTCTTGCCGATGCCGGAGAAGCCCGCCACCGCCACCAGTCCGGGGCCAGCGGCCTGGCCGTGCGCGGCATCTTCGAACGCTTGTCCGAGCTGCGCCTGCGCCGACTCGCGACCGTAAAGCCTCCCGCTGGGCTGGAAGCGCACGGCGGCGTCGCCCTGTCCGGGCTCGAAGCCCGGCAGCCCACGGCCCTGTTCCAGCGCCGCATCGCAGAGCTGCAGGTCGTGTCGCAGCGCCTGATGGCTCTGATAGCGGCCTTCGGGCTCCTTGTGCAGACAGTGCGCGACGACCTGCGCCAGCGGTGCGAAGACCTGGTGATTGCGCGTCGTCGCCATCGGCGCCGCGAGCGCCAGGTGCGCATGCACGGCGCGCGCGGGGTCGTCGATGTTGAACGGCGGCGCGCCTGTCAGCGCCTCCAGCAGCGTGGCGCCCAGGCTGTAGAAATCCGCCCGGTAGTCGACGTCACGGCTCATGCGGCCGGTCAGCTCCGGCGCCAGCGTCGCGAGCGAGGCCTCGATCAGTTCGGCGCGCTGGACGAGCGGCCGTTCGCGCTCGATCTCGGCGGCGAGCCCGAGGTCCGCGATCAGCACCTTGCGCGCTTCGCGTCCCGCGCCGGGCAGCAGCACGACCTGACCCGGTCCGAGATTGCGATGGATGAGTCCCTGGCCATGCAGATGCTGGAGCGCCTCGACCAGGTCGAGCGCGATGCGGATCAGGGCGTCGTTGTCCAGCGTGCCGCGCCGAAGACGGTCTCGCAAGGTCTCCGCGCCGGAGTCCGGCAGCAGCAACGCCGGACGGCCCCCGTGCTCGATCAGCGCCGCGGGGCGCAGGACGAAGGCCGGATCGAGGCGCTGGGCCAGCTCGAACTCGCGGCGCAGCCGGGCCACGGCGGCGGGATCGGCGCGGGGGTCGCGCAGGCGCTTGAGCAGCAGCGTGCCGCCTCGACCATCCTCGACCCGGACGACTTCGCTCCGGCGGCCCTGATGGAGCATCCGCTCCCCCAACCAGGCCCCGGCGTCGGTCACCGCCTCCCACGCTCGTCTGTCCGTCATCCCATCCGCTTTCCGTTGTGCGTGGACTGTAACGGCTGCCTGCGACGGGACTGCCTCGCTCCCCCCTCAACACGACCCGAGAGTGGGGGAGAAAGCGGAAGAAAGCGACAGATCGACGCAGCGCTCAACTGCCGTACTTGATGGAGCAGCCGTAAGGCTTCGTGCTCGCATGGGTGATCTTCTTGCCGGCGGCCAGTTCACCCAGCGCCGTCTTCACATACGGATCGGCCTTGGCGATGTCCTCGGCCTTGGCGGTCGCGATGCTGTCGATGCCGCCCTTGTAGACCAGCACGCCTTGCGGATTGACGATGTACAGATGCGGCGAGGTCTGCGCGCCATAGGCCTTGCCCAACTGGCCGCTCGGATCGAGCAGCACCTGCGTCGGCGCCGCGCCGCGGTCCTTGTTCAGCTTGATCGCCGTCGGGCCGTCGACATGGCCCTGCTGGCCCGGTGCCGACGAGATCACCTGCAGCCACACGACGCCTTGCGCGGTGGCCTCCTTCTGCAGCGCCGGGATGTTGCCGCTGCCGTAATGCTTCTTCACGAAGGGGCAGTCGTGGTTGGTCCACTCCAGCACCACGGTCTTGCCCTTGTAGCTGTCCAGCGTGACGGTCTTGCCGTCGGCGGTCGTCGCGCTGAAGGCCGGCGCGGGCTGATCGATCTGCGCCTGCGCGTGCGCCACGCCGGTCATCGCCATCGTCGCCGCGAACGCGGCGCCGGCCAGCACCACACGGCGCGACAGCGCGCCGCGGAACGAGGAGGTCGTGGAAGTCATCGGGATGTTCATGACAAGGTCTCCAGGATGAAAACGGCGGTAGGAAGGGAAGGGGGTGAGCCCTCGGCTCAAGAGGTGCCAGCCTTCAGGGCTGTCGTGACGATGCCGGGCGTGAGCAGCTGCGGCAGCACCTGCGCGGTGCCGCCGGTCCCGGCGGGATAGAACAGGTACAGCGGCACGCCGCTGCGGTCGTGCTGCTTCAGCAGTTCGGTGATGCGCGGATCCTGGCGGGTCCAGTCGCCCTTGAGGTAGGTGATGCCTTGTTGCTCGAAGGCAGCGCGTACCTCGTCGGTGGACAGTGCGACGCGCTCGTTCACGAGACAGGTGATGCACCACGACGCGGTCAGGTTCACGAACACCGGCTTGCCTTGCGCGCGCAGCTGGGCCAGGCGCTCGGGCGAGTAGGGTTCGTGATCGGCGGCCGCGGATCGTGAGGCAGCACCCGATGCCGCCGCGCCTGGCGACTCCTCGCCACCGAGGGTCGACAGCGTCGGCAGCAGCGCGACGGCGGCAGCCAACGACGCGATCGCCGCGCCGACTCCCGTCCATCGCCACCGCGGCGTGGCGTTCCGGCTCACCGAACGGATCCAGGCGGCGAACGCCAGCAGGCCCATGCCCGCGAGGGCCACCAGCACGCCCATCGGCCCGGCCTGCTGCGCGATCACCCACACGAGCCAGATCGCGGCGGCGAACATCGGGAACGCCAACGCCTGCTTGAGCACGTCCATCCACACGCCAGGACGCGGCATGCGTCGCTGCAGCGCGGGCCACCAGGCCAGGACCAGGTAAGGCAGCGCCAGGCCCAGTCCCAGCGACAGGAACACTGCCATCAACTCCGCGGCAGGCTGCGCCAGCGCATACGCCATCGCCGCGCCCATGAACGGCGCGGTGCACGGCGTCGCCACGACCGTCGCGAGCACGCCGGTGAAGAAGCTGCCCGCGAGGCCGGGCTTGCTGGCCAGCCCTTCGCCGATGCCGGCGAATCCCGCACCGATTTGCAATGGTCCCGCCAGCGACAGGCCCAGCACGAACATCAGCCAGGCGAGCAGCAGCACGAACAGCGGCGAGTGGAACTGGAAGCCCCAGCCCACGCTGCCGCCCGCGCTGCGCAACGCGAGCAGCACACCGCCGAACGCCGCGAAGGCGATCAGCACACCCGCGGTGTAGGCCAGGCCTTGGCGGCGGTGCTCGCCGGCATTGCCATGCAGGAAGCCCAACGCCTTGATCGCCAGCACCGGGAACACGCAGGGCATGAGGTTCAGGATCAGGCCGCCGATCAGCGCGAGGCCCATCGCGCTCCAGAGACTGATGGCGGATTCGCCGGTTGTGGTGCTTGCAGCAGGAGACGCTGCTGCCGAGGTTGACGTCGACGATGTCGTCGTTGTCGCCGGTGGTGCGACCGATGTCGGTGCCATCACTGCACCGGTGACCGGCAAGCTGACCTCCCAGGCCTTGCCATCGACGAGCAGCAAGCCATTCAGCGGTTTTCCGGCCGTGGCTGGTTCCTCACCGACCGGCACACGCAGCCGCCAGTCATCGCCGATGCGGTCGAGTTGCGGCTTCGCGGCGTGCTGGATGCGACCCCAGTCCTGCGGCATGAACAGCGCCTGCTTGACGACGGGTACGGTCGAGGCGGACCACGTCACGAGCAGGTCTCGCCCCTCCAAGCGGGCGGCAGTCGGGAACGGTGCCTTGCCGGGCAACGCGGCACGCGCTGTGGACAACGCGGAGGCGTCCGCAGAAGGTTTCGCCGCGGCGGCGATGGGAAGCGAGAGCGCCAGCGTCGCCTGTTGCGGGATGCATTCTTCGCGACAGACGAGCCACGTCGCCTCGGCGGTCAGCGTGGCGATCGTGCCGGGGGTCAGGTCTTGAGGGAGCCGGACTTCGGTCAACAGCAGGACCTGGTCCTCGTAGCCGTAGTTGGTGATGGGACCGACGTCGAATCGCCGGGGTGCCGGCCAGAGGATCTCGCCGGCGGTCGCGCCCTTGGGCAGGGTCCATTCGATGCTGGTGGGTTGGCCTGAGTCGCCGGGGTTCTTCCAGTAGGTGTGCCAGTGTGTCGCGATGCGTTGTTCGAGCGCGAGCAGCAGGGTCTGGCCTGGTGCCACCTGTGAAGAGGCGCTGATCAGCCGGACCTGGACCTCGTCGGTCGCGGAGCGGTCGGTGGGCGGCGCGGCGCTCGCCGTGGATGCGAGGACCGCGAACGAGGCGAATGCCGTCGCTGCTGCGGATCGCAGGAGGTTCATGGGAAGAAAGCGCATGGGCGCGATGCTAGGCAATGGGCTTGACCCTCACAAGGCGTCGTCTTTCCTTGTTTCCTTACTTTCCCGATTCGATGAAACCGGGAAATCCGATATCCCCGAATTCCACAGTCCGTGACCGTCGCCAAGAACGGGAAGTCAGCGGGTGCGGGTGGGGCCGGAATGGGGCTTGGGGTTCGCGGACGCGAGGCCCCATGCCCCGTGGAGAGCCCGCGCTTGGCCAAGCGGGGTCCAGGTCTCTGGAAAGACGCAAAAACCAGCGTTCAAAAACGCTGAGAGCCTGACAACCCCTGCCAGGAAAACGCGCGGAATCAGCCGTTCGGAATATCGGGTTCGACGAGTTGAGCGAGCAGGGTGAGGGACTCCTGCCAGCCCAGATAGCAGGCTTGGGAGGGGATGACATCGGGGATGCCTTCCTGGGTGACCTGCATTTCTGTCCCGCAGAAAACTGCGGTCAGCTCGATGGTCGTCGTCATGTCGCCGGGCAGGTTGGGGTCATCGAAGCGGCTGGTGTAGCGGAGCTTCTTCCCTGGTTCGAGCTCGAGGTATTCCCCGCCGAAGGCATGCGAGCCGCCGGCCGAGAGGTTGGTGAACGACATGCGCCAGGTGCCGCCGACCTTCGGATCCATGTGGTGCATGGTCCCTGTGAAGCCATGGGGCGGCAGCCATTTGCACATCGCTGCGGCGTCGGTGAACGCGCGATAGACACGTTCGGGCGGTGCTTTCAGGACGCGGTGCAGGCGGATGGTGAAGGGCATCGGTGTCTCCTGGATTTGTTCTCGAATGGGAGATTCACCATAGCCTCGGAACGTGTCCGGCGCGAGTCCCCGTGGCCCTGACAGGGATACCACCGAGGGCGCTCTGCCTCGCAGTTTCAACCGGGGGTCAGCCCTTGCTCAGACGGAGAACGACCACTCGAGGATGCCCGCGCGTTCGGACCGACGCTCACGTGCGGCGCGGGCCTTCGCGGCCTCGACCCAGCGCTTGGCCAGCGGGAATGGGCCGAAGCCGGATTCGGTGTTGATGTGTCCGACCAGGCCGATGTTGCTGTAGCTGCTGCCCCAGCGCGTCGCCCAGCGCAGTGCGCTCGAGGCGCTCATCCAGGGGTCGTTCTGGCTGGCGATCAAGGCCGTCGGACGACCCAGGCGCTGGTGCGGCAGGCTTTCCGCGAGGCCGAACTTGTCAGGCTCGGCCGGCGCGACCAGCAGCGCCTCCCGGACCGGCGAGTCCGGATGATGCTGCAGGTGATGCGCCAGCGCCAGGCAGCCGAAGCTGTGCGCCACGACGATCCATTCGCCGGGGCCCGCGTTGTCGATGCGCGCATGGATGCGCTCCGACCACCGCTCCAGATCCGGATGGCTGAAGTCGCGCTGCTTCACGCGGTGCGCGTCGCGATACTGCTGCTCGAGCCAGCTCTGCCAATGCGCCGGCCCGCTGTCATGCAGGCCGGGGATGATCAGCAGGCGCGGCTCTGCGCTGCCGTTGTGCTGCGTCGCACGGAGAGGGTAGAGCGCCATGGCGATCTCCTGCTGGTCTCGGGCCGGAGGCTCACAAGGTGGCGATCGACACCTCGGTGGACTTCACCAGGGCGACGACTTCCTTGCCGACCGTCAGGTTGAGTTCCTTCACCGAGCGCGTCGTGATCACCGATGTGACGATCAGGCCGGCGGCCGTCTGCACGTCGACTTCCGAGACAACCGGTCCTTCGACGATTTCCTTGATGGTGCCGCGGAACTGGTTGCGGACGTTGATGGCGGTGATGGTCATGTGAGGGGCTCCAAAGAAGATGGGGACCAGCTTAGGCAGCCCGGCTCATTTGCCGAACGAAGCGCTTGATGCATCCACATGCGCTGAACGAATAAGAACGCGGGCGGGGTGGAGCGGTAAAGCGGAGGTAAAGCCGGGGCCGCCGCTGCGCGATCCGCCCGCCGGGCGCCGTCCCAGGGGAATCTCCGTTGAAGGCTGTCATGGAGCCCCATGCACAATCCGCCATCCCCTGCCGGCCGCCCGCCGGCGCATCGTTCGACACGGGTTTCATGTCATGACCAAATCGTTTGCGCGCGGCCTAGCCGCGTTGTCGCTGCTGGCCGTCTGCTGCGGTCAGGCCTTCGGATTCGGGGCCGTCGGCCACAACACCGTCGGTGAGATCGCCGCCCAGTTGATCAAGGGCCATCGCGCTGAAGCCGAGGTCAAGCGCATCCTCGGTCCGGTCTCGCTGCGCGACATCGCCGTGTGGGACGACTGCGTGAAGGGCATCGATACCGGCAACGAGTTCAAGTACGCGGTGACGGGCCGTTTTGCCGAGTGCGCGGTGTTCGAGAACAACGCCGAGGAAGAAGCCCGGATGCGCGACTACGTGAAGCGCAACTTCGAGCAATGCCTGCCCAAGCCGGGCGAAGAGTCCTGCAACAAGCAGTACCACTATGCCAACGTCGCGATCCAGCGTGGCCGCTATGTGCCTGGCGCGATCGGCACCAGCGACCATGACCTGGTGCCCGCGCTGAAGGCGGCGATCCTCGTATTGAAGACCGGCAAGCAGACGCCGCCGATGGACTTCAACGAACGGGAGGCGCTGGCGCTGATCACGCACGCGATCGGCGACATGCACCAGCCGCTGCACATGGGTTCGCTGTACCTGGACGCGGACGGCAAGCCATACGACCCGGATACGCAGGGCGCCGATGCGCAGACGCATACGGTGGGCGCGAACGCCATCACGCTGCCCAAGCCGGACGGCACGCCAGGCGGCAACCTGCACAGCTACTGGGACGGGATGCCGGGACGGTTGAGCGCGGAGCAACTCGCTGCGATGCCGGCGCTTGCCAAGGATGTGCCGCCCGCAACGGGAAACCCGGACGACTGGCCCGTGCAGTGGGCGAGCGAATCGCTGCTGGGCGCACGCGATGCGTTCGATGGCATGAGCTTCGGTCCCCGCCAGCAAAGCCTTCGCGGTCCTCGCTGGCTGGCCACGCCTCCGGCAAACTACGACGCCCGCAGCCTCGAGCAGACGCGCCTGAACGTCATCAATGGCGGCGCCCGCCTGGCGCAGATGCTGGAGAGCATCTGGCCGGACAAGGCGGAAAAGACGGACAAGAAGTGACGAATTGATGGCCTGACCCAGATGAACGAAAGCCCCGCGGTGCGGGGCTTTTTCGTTCCTGGATGCTGTGTCGATCTCACGCGATCAGGGCCTCGACCCCTTTCGATTCGACGAGTTGCAGGAGTCGGAGCGCGGTGCCGGTCGGTTGCTTGTTTGCCCTGGGAGATTCCCACTTCTGGACCGTCGACACGCTGACATTGAGGAATGCTGCGAAGACCGATTGGCTCATCTTCGCCACGCCCGTGCGGATGGCCGCGATCTGTTCGCAGGTGTACGCCGGTGGCGGCACACAGAGCGACCTTATTTTCGCCATGCTGGACTTCGACATCAGCCCATAGGAATTCAGGTCCTCAGCGAACTCAAGCAGGTCCCGCAAGATGCGCGCGTTCTCAGGGTCCTTCGTTGCCATTGCAAATCTCCTTCAATCGGCCATCAAGGATCGATGCAGCAAGGTCCGTCAGGCTCATGCCTTGCAGTTGGACAGCAATCGCCAGCGCGACGTCGACCGCTTCATCAGAAAAATCAAACCCAGGTTCGTTCTTCTCTCGGCCCGCTACGAAGAAGACAGCACCTGCATGTCGCTTGGCGACAAGCGCTCGCAGCCCTCCCCGCTTTCCGCGACCTGCCACCGCAATGCGCTTCTTGCACAAGCCGTGGCCCAGATCCGCCTCAAAGCGGCCGGCTTCAATGTCCCGCGCAGCCAAACACAACAGGCAATCAGGAATCAACTTCTTCGCCCATCGATCGAACGCACGCGTCTTGAAAACCCTCTTCACTTGATCTCCAAACTGTAGCACTAGGTGCCATAGTCTGGCCGACGAGTTCGACGCTGTCGTTAGCTCAAAGATGCGTGTTTGTCTTGATTGGCGGCCTGTGCACAACCCTGGGGATGAACAATGAACAAGCTGCAGGTTGTCCACAGCGGCTCCGCGCTTCCAGAAGTTGTTGTCTTCCATTCCCGGAGTTCCTCCGGGTTCGGCCCACACCGTTGCCCTGCTCGCAAGTCCTTGTTCTGACAAGCAATTCGGGCGTTGTCCACACGAACCCGTAAACACCTACTAATACGACCAAGGAGATATTCAATACAAGAAGATAAGAAAAGCGGGCGTGTCACACTCTCGGAATGTCTGCTTTACCTGCTTCTCCCGCCTCGCTTTTCACCGCCTCGGCGGGCTTCGAGTCCGCGTGTCAGATCGACGCGCTCCCTCCCGGTCACCGCTCCCGCAGTCTTCACGGTCACAGCTATCTGGCCACCGTTCGCGCGGAACTGCCGTCCGGCTGGGCACCGTTCCCAGGAGGCGAGGTCAGCGCGCTGCGCGACTGCCTCGAACGCTGCATCGCCCCGCTGGACCACGCGCTGCTGAACCAGCACATCACCCAGCCGACCGACGAGAACATCGCCCGTTGGATCCGTCACCGTCTCGAGACCGAGTTCGAGGTGCCCGGCATCACGCAGGTCGGGATCCAGAGCACGTCGAACTCCGGCGTCGACCTGGACGCCAACGGCCACGCGCATGTCTGGCGTCGATACCGCTTCCAGGCTGCGCATCAGCTGCCCAACGTCCCGATGGGCCACAAGTGCGGTCGCATGCACGGACACGGCTTCGAATTGATCCTGCACGCCAACCAGGACCTCGGCGAGCGCGACCTGAGCATCGACTACGACCATCTCGACGAGCTCTGGGCGCCGTTCCACGCGCAGCTGAACTACCAGTGCCTGAACGAGATCGACGGCCTGTCGAATCCGACCAGCGAATTGATTTCGTCCTGGCTGTGGGCCCGGTTGAAGCCTCAACTGCCTGAACTGAGCTGGGTCACCGTCTACGAGACCGGATCCAGTGGCGCCAACTTCGACGGCGAGCGCTACCGGATCTGGAAGGAGTTCACCCTCGACAGCGCGGTGAAGCTCAACCGCGCACCGTCGGAACATCCGCTGGCAGGCATCCACGGCCACACCTTCACCCTGCGTCTGCATCTGAGCGCGGCGTTGGACCAGGTCTTCGGCTGGGCCATGGACTTCAGCGACGTGAAGCTGCTGTTCGATCCGATCTACAAGGCGATGGATCACCATCCGCTGCATGAACTCGCCGGCCTGCCGGACTCGGACACGGCCAGCCTGGCCGCCTGGGTGCTGCAACAAGCCAAGGCGCAATTGCCGCCGTTGGAGCGCGTGGACCTCTACGAGACCCGCGGCAGCGGCGTCATCGTCAGCCACGGCCCGTTCGAGGAGTTGATCCCCGTATGACCTACGCCGTGAAAGAAATGTTCTACACGCTGCAGGGCGAGGGCGCCCAAGCCGGCCGCGCGGCCGTGTTCTGCCGCTTTGCCGGCTGCAACCTGTGGACCGGCCGTGAGCAGGACCGGGAGAAGGCCGTCTGCACCTTCTGCGATACCGACTTCGTCGGCACGGACGGGCAGGGCGGCGGCAAGTTCGTCTCGGCGGATGCCTTGGCCGAAGCGATCGACTCGAAGTGGCCCAAGGATGAACACGGCCGGAAGACCGGCACGCCATACGTGGTCTGCACCGGCGGCGAGCCGCTGCTTCAGCTCGACGGCCCGCTGATCACCGCGTTGAAGGCACACGGCTTCGAGATCGCCGTCGAGACCAACGGCACCCAGCCCGCGCCTGAAGGCCTGGACTGGATCTGCGTGAGCCCGAAGGCCGACGCGGAAGTCGTCCTGACGAAGGGCAACGAGTTGAAGCTGGTTTATCCACAGCCTCTGGCCTTGCCCGAGCGCTTCGCGGATCTGGCCTTCGACCACTTCTTCCTCCAGCCCATGGACTCGGTCCTTCAGAAGCAGAACACCCGGGCCGCCATCGCGTATTGCATGGACCATCCGCAATGGAAGTTGTCGATCCAGATGCACAAGGTGGTCGGGATCGATTGAGGCGGACGGGGAAGTTATCCCCGTTCCCGCCGGTGCTTGCACAGGACGGGCACCGCTGCATAGCCAACAACGCTGTGGAAAACTTTCTGGCAAGTGGCCACTTCTCCACAGGCCGAGGGGGTGGTGGTCCGGTTGTTGTCGATCCGTGCAACGCCAAAGAGGCCCTCCACGCACAAGGTTCAGGTCCACTCAAGTCCTTGATTTTCAAGAAGATCTGAGACTTGTCCACAGAAATGTCGGCCCTCTACTAAGACGACTAAAGAGTTATATAAAACCTTGATGTTGAAAACAGAGGCGGGAAATTTCTCTGCGACGTTGCTGTGGAGCGTTGCCAGCGCACACGGTGCTTGAGCAGCCCGCCCCGGACTTGCACACTGCGAAGCCATGGACATTGCCGACCTGCAACGACGACTGCGCGACTTCGCCGCGGCCCGCGACTGGGACCCGTACCTCACGCCGAAGAACCTGGCGATGGCGCTGGTCGTGGAGTCGGCCGAGCTCGTCGAGATCTTCCAGTGGAAGACCGCCGAGGAGTCCCGGCAGCTGTCGCCCGAAGACCATCAGCATCTGGGCGAGGAGATCGCCGACGTGTTGATGTACCTGCTGCAGATCGCCGACCGAGCCGGCGTCGACGTGCCAGCCGCCGTCGATCGGAAGATCGCCATAAACGCCCGGAAGTACCCCGCCAAGACCGCATGAAGCGCACCATCGCCGTCATCGACTTCGAGACCACCGGCAACTCGCCGCAAGGGGGAGGCCGTGCCACCGAGATCGCCGCCGTGCTGCTGCGCGACGGGGAGATCGTCGGCCAGTACCAGAGCCTCATGAACACCGGCGCGTGGATCCCGCCGATGATCGAGCGCCTCACCGGCATCAGCAACGAGATGGTCGAGGACGCGCCCGATGCGGCCCAGGTCATGCGCGAGGTCGCGACGTTCACCGAGGGCTGCGGCTTCGTGGCGCACAACTCGAGCTTCGATCGCGGCTTCTGGCTGCATGAACTGGATCGCGCAGAGGCCTCGCCGCGCATCGCCCCCGAGTTCGCCTGTACCGTGAAACTGGCTCGCCGCCTCTATCCGGATTCGCCGAACTGCAAGCTGGGAACGCTCGCACGCTTCCATCGCCTGCCCGACAACGGCCGCGCTCACCGTGCCCTCGCCGACGCGCTGACCACCGCTCAGCTGGTGCAGCGGATGCAACGTGACATCGGGGTTGAACTTGCTGAATTTCTCGGGGAACTGAGCGTCGAACACGAGCTGCTGCTGCGATTGCAGGCGGTGGCGCGGCCTCATTGGCACAAGGCAGCCACCGGATTCGCGCGCGATTTCCGACGGCATCTGCAGGTGTCGCTGGTCTGAAGTTCGCCTGTCGTGAGCTTTGAGGCCGGTGGTGGCCTCGATGCGCACCGCTGCGATCAAGGTCAGTAAAACATTTACTGTCAAGATGCCCGTTTGGTCGCATTGACTGGGACAATCCCGCCCTTTCCCCGAAATGCGTTTGTTCTCCAAGTATGTCGAGTATTCAGATTCGCCCGGCCACACTGCGTGATGCCAAGGCCATCGCCCAGATCCAGGTGAGTTCCGCTCAGGACGCGTACAAGGAGTTCTGGCCCGATACCGCCCTGAACGGCTTGTCCGTCGCCCAACGCCAGGCCTACTGGCGCGAAGCCATCAACATGTGCGAGCCACAAGTGCTGGTCGCACACCTGGACAACGAGGTGATGGGTTTCGTCGGCTTCGACCGCTCCCGCGACAAGGGCACGCCCTCCACCACCGGTGAGATCTGGGCCATGTACGCCATGCCCGCTCATTGGGACAAGGGCGTCGGCCAGGCACTCGTCGAAGCGGCGCAGGAAGGTCTTCAGGAAGAAGGCTGCACCCGCGTCACGCTGTGGACCTACAAGAACAACGACCGCGCAATGCGCTTCTTCGAGATCGCCGGCTTCAAGGTCGAGAACGACAGCGTGAAGGCGGTCGACGTCGAAGGTCGCGCGCTCGAACAGCTCCGTCTGCAGCGCTCGCTGGTCTGATCGCGTGCTGGCGAAGCTGACGTCCAAGAACCAGCTCACCCTCCCGAAAAGCGTCACCGACAAGCTCGGCCCCGTGCAGTACTTCGAAGTGCTGCTGCAGGCCGGGCAGGTGGTGTTGACGCCGGTGCGCATCCAGCGCGGCGATGCGGTCCGGGCCAAGCTGGCGGAACTCGAGCTCGACGACGGCGTGATCGCGAAGGCGATGGCGTTTTCGTCGAAGGCCGCCAAGCCTGCGGCCAGGACCGTGAAGGTCACCAAGGTTGCGAAGGTCGCGAAGGTCGTCGGGAAGGCGCCTGCGACGGGCAAGGCACCCGCAGCCGCATCCGTCCGCAAGACCATCCGCAAATCCGCATGACCCGGCGATCGAAGAAGGCGGCGGCGCCGGAGCGCGCCGTCATCGATCCGGCATTGATCCTGCGTGCGTTGTTGATGTCCGGTGGCGAGGCGCTCGGCCTTCGTCGCGCGTGGCAGCAGGGCCTGCTGCGACCGCTGGTAAGCCCCGATCTCGCGTCGACGCTGATGCGTGCGCTGGCCTATCCGAAGCTCGCGTTGTCCAACGTGCAGCAACAGGAACTGCTCGCGGATTTCCTGCCGTATGCGGAGGTGGTGAAACCCAAGCGTGGCGCACGGATCACGGGGTTGTCCGAGCCCCTGCAATCGCTCGTCGAACTCGCGCTGCAAGGTGGTGCCTCACTGCTGATGTGCGACGACGCGGTGCTGTCGAGATGGTGTGCGAACAGTCGTAGCCAGGCCGCCCGGCAACTCTGCACGGTGTGTGCGATGTCGGGATGGTTCCAGGTGTTGCCCCCCTCCCAGCGGGACACATTGCTTTGCTAGATTCCGCGGTCGCTCATGTCCAGCTTTCACGACCGCATCCCCTCCAACATGTGGCGCGTGGTGTTCTACGAACGCCGCGGCAACCGGGTCCACATGGATCGCACCGGGCCCTGGCTCCCGGAGAAGTCGCACGCCCGGCAATGGGCCGACTGGTTCAAGGAGCAGGGCTATCACGTCGCGCTCCAGGACCAGAACGGCGGTCTTGAAAAGCTGCACGTGGGCATCCCGGGCTGAGGCTCGCGTCGAGGCTCAGGCTGCCGAACGGAATCCCTGACGTTCCAGCGCCCAGCCGTCCGTGGGCGCGTCGTGGCTCTGGACGTGCACGGTGCTCAGCCGCTTGTTGGCGGCGCGCTGCACCAGCTGTTGCGCCTGCTCGGGGGTCAGTTGTTGCGCGAAGTGCGTCCAGCGCTTCTGCAGCAGCGGATCGCGCCAGGCATCTTCCAGCGCCCAGCGGATGTCCATCGGATCGCTGAGGGACTGGCAGCGCAGCACGCGCGGGACCAGGGCGAGAACGAACTTCGAGAAGTCGGCGCGTTGCTGCGTGGCCAGCAACGCCTCAAGACGCGTCAGACGCTGGCTCCATCCCGGCGTCGCCAGCTGCCGCGTGACCAGGGCCTGCAAGGCCTGCACCGGGTTGAACATCCGAAGGCGGTTCGGCGGCAGCACCAGCATGGGCAACTGCGCGGCGAGTTCATGCGACATCGGCGTCACGAAGCTCGTCAGGATCGCCATCCGCTCCCAGGCGTCGGCGTTCAGTCCACCCGCCATCGTCATCGGACCCTGGCGCAGGCTTTGCGCCATCGCCCAGCATTGCTGCCATCCGCGGTCCAGCTTGGCGACATTGGCGGCATGACTCACCAGGGCCAGGTTGCCGGCCGCGTATCCGGCGTCGTCGCGCACCCGGTCGATCGAACGACGCTGCGGATGGTCCTGCTCGTCATTGAACGGCAGGCGGCTGACCGGGCAGTGCGTCGTGTCCAGCTGCTGCAGGTAGTTGGGTGTGACCAGCAGCGTCTCGAAGCTGCGGCCGCGCTGCCAGGCGTGCAGGCGCAGCGAGAGCCACAGTTGCGTATGGCGGTTCGACTTCAGAGTGCGTCCGCCGAAGGTCGATCGGCCCAGTTGCCAGCCCTGCTGAAGCGGCGACTGCCGGAACAGCTGCTCGACCGGCGGGGTCAGTCCGTGATGGGCATAGTCCCAACCCAGTTCGAAGCCGACGCGCTCGTGGCTCGAGGCGCCGATCTCGTCGTTCGAGTTGTCCACAGCCTCAACCGCAGTCATCGGCAGGGGCAGTTGCTGGATGGCGATGTCGTTGGCGTTGCGGCGGATCGTGGCGACCATGAGGTGCTCCTTGAAGGCTTGGGAACCGGGGCCCGGCGCATGACTGCTTCAGGCTTGGGATCAAGTATTCAAGGGAGGTGGCTCATAGAATGAGCCATCAACCAGCAGTCGACAGAAGGTTGTGGGTCGACGACCCGGATCTGTCAGGAGAGGCCCCGCATGGATCGCACTGAACGCTTCTACAAGATCGAGATGCTGATCCGCAGCCGCGGCTGCGTGAGCTTCGCGAAGATGAAGGATCTGCTGGAGGTGTCGCCGGCGACGCTCAAGCGGGACCTGCAGTACCTGCGCGAGCGCATGGATGCGCCTATCGAGTACGACGCCGCCGAGAACGGCTATCGCTTCGGCCAGCACTGGCGCGGCCAGCGGCATGAGCTCCCCGGCGTCTGGTTCAGCGAGAAGGAGCTGCACGCGCTGCTGACCATGCATCAGATGATGGCCGGGCTCGATGAGAACGGCCTGCTCAGCCGCCACCTGCAGCCGATGCTGGACAAGCTCACCGGCATGCTCGGCGGCGATGAGGTCGAGGCGCAGGAGATGACGCGTCGCATCAAGCTGATCTCGACGGCCCGTCGACGCGTGCCCTCAGAGCACTTCGAGACGGTGGGAAGCGCCGTGGTGAAGCGCCGGCGGCTGAAGCTGCGTTACCGCAAGCGCGGACCCGGCGGCGGATCGGTCAGCGACCGCGAGGTGTCGCCTCAGCGGCTCGTGCATTACCGGAACACCTGGTACCTCGATGCGTGGTGCCACGCCAGCGACGGATTGAGACGCTTCGCGCTCGATGCGATGGAGGACGCCTCGGTGCTGGAGGACCAGCTCGCGCGCAGCCTGCCGTTGAAGGAACTCGAAGGAGAGCTCGACCAGGGCTACGGGATCTTCGCCGGCGGTGATCCGCAGTGGGCGACGGTGATCTTCAGCGAACAGATCGCGGCCTGGGTCTCCAGCGAGGAATGGCATCCCGCTCAGCGCAGCGAATGGTTGCCGGATGGACGCTGGCAGCTGGAGCTGCCCTTTGTCGATGCGACCGAGCTGCTGATGGACCTGCTGCGGCATGCCGGCCAGGTCGAAGTGGTGGAACCGCCCGCGCTGCGCGAGGCCTACGTGAAGCGCCTCAAGACCGCGGCGGCCGCCGTGGCCTGAGAAAGTCCGCCGAATCGCTCAGGGGGCGTTTCCGGGGCCTTCCTGGGCCTGTTCCGTGGCGTCCTCGGCGGCATAGCGGGCCATGCGCTCGCTTTTCCAGTAGACGTCGTCGCCGCCCTTGCCGTCCAGGTTGGCCCGGTTGAGCACGCGCGCCAGCACGAACAGCAGGTCCGACAACCGGTTCAGGTAGTGGCGCGGTGCGGTGTTGATCGTCTCGTGTGCGGCCAGGGTGACCACGGCGCGCTCGGCGCGACGGGCGATCGTGCGGCAGACGTGGGCGATGGCGGCGCTGCGCGTGCCGGCGGGAAGGATGAACTCCGCCAGGCGGGGCAGGGCGGCGTTGTGGTCGGCCAGCGCCTGGTCGAGGTACAGCACGGCCGCTTCCTTCAGCAGGCTGTAGCCGGGCATGCAGAGCTCGCCGCCGAGGTTGAACAGCTCATGCTGGATCGTGACCAGCAGGTCGCGGACGTCGTCGGGCAGCGGTTCGGCCAGCAGCACGCCGATCTGCGAATTCAGTTCGTCCACGTCCCCCATGGCCTGCACGCGCAGATGGTCCTTGGGGACGCGGGTGCCGTCGCCGAGGCCGGTGGTGCCGTCGTCGCCGGTGCGGGTCGCGATCTGGGAAAGTCGATTGGCCATGGCGGGTGCCGCGCGGGCTGCGGAAGTGCAAACCCGGCATCTTGCCGCAACTCGCCCGGCCGCCGGACCGGATGCGTTCAGTTCCGGCTGCCGCTGCGGTGGAACACCGGACGGTGGTGGGACATCCCGGTCGAATGGCCGTGGATGTCGTGGACCGTGTGGCGCGGAATGCCGACGGGTCTTGGCGCGTGATGCGCCTGCGGGCGGGTGCCGGGTTCGGGCGTATCGGCGGGAGCGCCGGGATCGATGTCGCGATCCGCGACTTCGTTGGGCAGGTGGCGGAGCTGATCCATCCACCAGACCTTCAGCCAATCCATGCGCAGGGTCGCGACCACCAGCAGCGCCAGCAGCAGGACCCAGATCGTCCATAACCACAGATGGGACATGGCGGACTCCTCATGTCGCGCGATCGTGCGCGCGTCCGCTCATGCTGTCACTGTGCGGGTCGCGGTGCAAGCGTGACGATGCAAGCGGATGCAGCGGCAGCCCTTCCTAGAATCGACCGGACAACGCCGGCCGGGGAACTCTTCCGCATCGGACCGCGTGGAACCAGGAGACAGCGATGAATGCGCCTCGAGAACTCGGTGACCACCCCGCGCACCAGCCGTCCTATGCGCCGCGGCCGATGCCGGTCGCGATGCTGGAGGCGTTGAAGGCGCGGTTCGGTGAGCGCTGCAATACCGCGTTGGCGATGCGCGAGCAGCATGGCCGCGATGAATCCCCGTTCGACGTGCCACCGCCCGAGGCCGTCGTCTTCGCCGAGAGCAACGAGGACGTGGCCGCCGTGCTGTCGCTGGCCAATGCGCATCGCGTGCCCGTGATTCCCTACGGTGCGGGCACCTCGCTGGAAGGCCACCTGCTGGCGGTGCAGGGCGGCGTGAGTCTGGACCTGTCGCGGATGAAGGCCATCCTGGGCATCAACGCCGAGGATCTGACAGTGACCGTGCAAGCCGGCGTGACCCGCAATCAGCTGAACGCGGAGATCCGTCATCAGGGGCTGTTCTTTCCGATCGATCCGGGCGCGGATGCGTCGATCGGCGGGATGTCGGCGACGCGGGCGAGCGGCACGAACGCCGTCCGCTACGGGACGATGAAGGAGAACGTGCTCGGGCTGACCGTCGCGACGCCGGATGGCCGGCTGATCCGCACCGGCTCCCGTGCGCGCAAGAGCAGCGCGGGGTACGACCTGACGCGCCTGTATGTCGGCAGCGAAGGCACGCTGGGCGCCATCTGCGAGATCACCTTGCGTCTGTACCCGCTGCCGGAAGCGGTGTCGGCGGCGGTGTGTTCGTTCGAATCGATAGACGCGGCCGTCCGCACGACGATCGCGATCATCCAGATGGGCGTGCCGATCGCGCGCTGCGAGCTGCTCGACGCGCATGCCGTGCGCGCGGTCAACCGCCATGACAAGCTGACGCTGCGCGAGGCGCCGATGCTGTTGATGGAATTCCACGGCTCCGAGGCGGGCGTCGCGGAGCAGGCGGCGACGGTGCAGGAGATCGCGGCCGAACACGGCGGCACCGGTTTCGAATGGGCGACGACGCCGGAGGAGCGCACACGGCTCTGGACCGCGCGGCATCACGCCTACCTGTCAGCGCTGCAGATGGAGCCCGGCTGCCGGGCGGTGACGACGGACACCTGCGTGCCGATCTCGCGCCTGGCGGAGTCGATCAACGTCTCGGTCGATGAAGTCGAGGCCAGCGGGCTGCCCTACTTCATCGTCGGCCATGTCGGCGACGGCAACTTCCACATGGGGTACCTGATCGATCCCGCGATTCCCGCCGAACGCGAAGCCGCCGAGCGCCTGAGCGCGCAGATGGTGGCGCGGGCCATCGCGCTGGAGGGTACCTGCACCGGCGAACACGGCATCGGCCTGCACAAGCAGGGCTTCCTGCTGCAGGAAGCGGGGGAGGGCGCGATCGATCAGATGCGAGCGCTCAAGCGGGCGCTCGATCCGAACGACATCATGAATCCCGGGAAGATCTTCGTCTGAAGGGACGGGGAATTCAGTGTTGAGGTGCAGGCACGCTCCAGCGGCGTGACACGTCGCCGCGTGCGTTGACGCTTTCCAACTGGACGCCGAAGCCCCACAGCCGGGCGACGTGCTTCAGCACCTCCTGTGCGCCGTCGTGCAACGGGCGGTCCTGGTGCTGCTGGTGACGCAGCGTCAATGAGCGGTCGCCGCGCAGGTTGACGTTCCATACCTGGATGTTGGGTTCGCGTGTGGACAGGTCGTACTGCCGGGACAAGGCTTGCCGCACGTACTGGTAGCCCTGTTCATCGTGGATCGCGGAGATCTCGTACTCCGACTGGTGCTCGTCGTCGAGAATGGAGAACAGCCGGAAGTCGCGCATGATCTTCGGGCTCAGGTACTGCGCGATGAAGCTCTCGTCCTTGAAGTTGCGCATCGCGTGATCCAGCGTCGGCAGCCAGTCGCTGCCGGCGATCGCGGGGAACCACTCGCGGTCCTCGTCGGTCGGCTTCTCGCAGATGCGCTTGATGTCGGTGTACATCGCGAAGCCCAGCGCATACGGATTGAGCTGCGCCATCGCCGGCTGCGCGACCACGTTGGTGTGCGACTTCAGCCACTCGATCATCATGCCGTCCGACAGGTAGCCGTCGTCGTACATGGTGTTCAGCAGCTTGTGATGCCAGAAGGTCGCCCAGCCTTCGTTCATGACCTGCGTCTGCCGCTGCGGATAGAAGTACTGCGCGATCTTGCGGACGATGCGCACGATCTCCCGCTGCCAGGGCTCCAGCAGCGGCGCGTTCTTCTCGATGAAGTACAGCAGGTTCTCCTGCGGCTCGCTGGGGAAGCGGCGCTTCTCTTCTTCCTTCGCTTCGTCCTCCAGGCGCCGCGGCAGCGTGCGCCACATGTCGTTGACCTGGAGCTGCGCATAGGACTCGCGGTCCTTGCGCATGGCCTGTTCCTGCGCGAGCGAGAGCTTGGCGGGGCGGCGATACCGGTCGACGCCGTGGTTCATCAGCGCGTGGCATGAGTCCAGCGTCGACTCGACTGCGTCCAGGCCGTAACGCTGCTCGCAATCGGCGACGTAGTTCTTCGCGTAGACCAGGTAGTCGATGATCGACGACGCGTCGGTCCACATCCGGAACAGGTAGTTGTTCTTGAAGAAGCTGTTGTGGCCGTAGCAGGCGTGCGCGATCACCAGCGCCTGCATCGCCATCGTGTTCTCCTCCATGAGGTAAGCGATGCAGGGGTCGGAGTTGATGACGATCTCGTAGGCCAGGCCCATCTGGCCGCGCTTGTAGTTGCGCTCGGTGGAGATGAACTCCTTGCCGTAGCTCCAGTGCCGGTAGTTCACCGGCATGCCGACGGACGCGTAGGCGTCCATCATCTGCTCGGCGGTGATGACTTCGAGCTGGTTGGGGTAGGTGTCGAGGCCGTAGCGCTCCGCCGTCTGGCGGATCACGTCGTGGTACTGCTCGACGAGCTCGAAGGTCCAGTCGCTCGGTGACGGGAGCGGATGCTCGGGCCGCTTCTCCAGCGGCCGCATCTGCGTCAGGGGCGCGCGAACCCGGCGACCGCCGTATTCGTTGACACCGACACCGACGCTGACATTGCGGCGATTCTCCAGGCTGCTCATGGTGTTGCCCTCCGGCGCCGCGGTCACGCGGTCGCCCCTTCCTTCTTGAACAGGTCGCGGAAGACCGGATAGATCTGCGCCACCTCGACCGCCTTGCGCATCGCGAAGTGCTGCACCTCGTCCTCCAGCTTGGCGTATTCCTCCCAGAGGTTCTGCTCGGCTTCCGCCACCTGCACGTAGGCGTAGTAGCGGCAGAGCGGGAGGATCTTGTCGGCCAGCAGTTCGCGGCAGCGGCCGCTGTCGTGGTGCCAGTTGTCGCCGTCGCTGGCCTGCGCGCCGTAGATGTTCCAGTCGCCGGCGGGATAACGCGCACGGATGATCTCTTCCATCATCACCAGCGCCGAGGACACCACCGTGCCGCCCGTCTCCGTGGCGTGGAAGAAGTTCTGCTCGTCGACTTCCTGCGCCTGGGTGTGGTGGCGGATGAAGACGACTTCGATCTTCTCGTAGTGCCGCGTCAGGAACAGGTACAGCAGGATGAAGAAGCGCTTGGCCAGGTCCTTGCGGCTTTCGTCCATCGAGCCCGAAACGTCCATCAGGCAGAACATCACCGCCCGCGTCGTCGGCTGCGGCACCTTGATGCGGTTGCGGAAGCGCAGGTCGATCGGATCGAGGAAGGGGATGTTCGACAGCCGCTGGCGCAGCAGCACGATGCGCGCCTCCGTCTCGGCCACGAGCGCCTGGATCTCGGGGCGGCGCTTGTCCTCTTCCTGCGCGAGGGTCAGCAGACGGGTCTCGAGTTCGTGGAGTTCGCGCCGCTTCTCCATGCCCAGTGCGATCCGGCGTCCCAGCGCGCCGCGCATGGAGCGCACCACGTGGAGGTTGGTCGGCGTTCCGTCGGTGACGTAGCCGGCCCGCACCGTCTTGTACTCGGGCGTTTCGGCCAGCGTCGTGCGGGCGAGGTTGGGAAGCGCCAGGTCCTCGAAGAAGACCTGCATGAACTCCTCCTTGCTGAGGTGGAAGACGAAGTCGTCCTCACCGTCGCCGGAGTCGCTCGCCTGCGAACCGCCGCCCCCGCCTTGGCCGCCCTGCGGCTTGCCGATGCGGTCCCCCTTGATGTGCTCGGTGTTGCCGGGCCGCACGACTTCGCGGGTTCCGCCCTCACCGTGGCTGAAGACGGGCTCACTCAGGTCGCGTTTGGGAATCTGGACGTCCTCGCCGCGCTCCATGTCCCGGATGCCGCGTTTGTCCACCGCGCGCCGCACCGCGTCGCGGATCTGGTCCTTGTAGCGGCGCAGGAAGCGCTCACGATTCCCGATCGACTTGTTCTTGCCCGACAGCCGCCTATCGATGATTTGTTGAAGGCCTGTCATGAGGGACCTTTCCGGTGTCATTCGTTAGCCTCAGCTCGACTTCCTCACGCGGAGATACCACTCGCAGAGCAACCGGACCTGCTTCGGCGTGTAGCCCTTGTCGACCATCCGCTGGACGAAGTTCTCATGCTTCTTCGCCTCGTCGGCACTGGCCTTGGCGTTGAAGCTGATCACCGGCAGCAGCTCCTCGGTGTTGGAGAACATCTTCTTTTCGATCACCGTGCGCAGCTTCTCGTAGCTGGTCCACAGCGGGTTCTTGCCCGCGTTGTTGGCGCGCGCGCGCAGCACGAAGTTGACGATCTCGTTGCGGAAATCCTTCGGATTGCTGATGCCCGCGGGCTTCTCGATCTTCTCCAGCTCGGCGTTCAGCGCCACGCGGTCGAAGACCTCGCCGGTGTCGGTGTCGCGGTACTCCTGGTCCTGGATCCAGTAATCCGCGTAGGTCACGTAGCGATCGAAGATGTTCTGGCCGTATTCGCTGTAGCTCTCCAGGTAGGCGGTCTGGATCTCCTTGCCGATGAACTCGGCATAGCGCGGCGCCAGCACCTCCTTGATGAAGCCGACGAACTTCTGTTCAGACTCCTGCGGGAACTGCTCGCGCTCGATCTGCTGTTCGAGCACATACATCAGATGGACCGGATTGGCGGCCACCTCGGTCGAATCGAAGTTGAAGACCTTCGACAGGATCTTGTAGGCGAACCGCGTCGAGATGCCGGCCATGCCTTCGTCGACGCCGGCGTAGTCGCGGTACTCCTGGATGGACTTGGCCTTCGGATCGGTGTCCTTCAGGTTGTCGCCGTCGTAGATCTGCATCTTGCTGAAGGCGCTGGAGTTCTCCGGGTCCTTCAGCCGCGTCAGCACGGCGAACTGCGCCATCATCTTCAGCGTGCCGGGCGCGCACTTGGCGTCGGCCAGCGAGGATCCGCGGATCAGCTTCTCGTAGATCTTCACTTCCTCGCTGACGCGCAGGCAGTAGGGCACCTTGACGATGTAGATCCGGTCGAGGAAGGCCTCGTTGTTCTTGTTGTTGCGGAAGGTCTTCCACTCGCTCTCGTTGCTGTGCGCGAGCACGATGCCGTCGAAGGGGATCGCGCCGAAGCCCTCGGTGCCCTTGAAGTTGCCTTCCTGCGTCGCGGTGAGCAATGGGTGCAGCACCTTGATCGGCGCCTTGAACATCTCGACGAATTCCAGCAGGCCCTGGTTGGACAGGCACAGGCCGCCGGAATAGCTGTAGGCGTCGGGATCATCCTGGGCGTAGGTCTCGAGCTTGCGGATGTCGACCTTGCCGACCAGCGAGCTGATGTCCTGGTTGTTCTCGTCGCCCGGCTCGGTCTTGGCGACGCCGATCTGCTTGAGCACGCTCGGCAGCCGCTTGACGACCTTGAACTTGCGGATGTCACCGCCGAATTCGTCGAGCCGCTTCACCGCCCACGGGCTCAGGATGCGGTTGAGGTAGCGGCGCGGGATGCCGTATTCGCGTTCCAGCAGCGGGCCGTCCTCGACGACATCGAAGAGCCCGAGCGGGCTTTCGTTCACCGGGCTGTCCTTCAGCGCGTAGAACGGCACGTGCTCCATCAACTGCTTGAGGCGCTCGGCGATCGAGCTCTTGCCGCCGCCGACGGGGCCCAGCAGATACAGGATCTGCTTCTTCTCTTCCAGCCCTTGCGCCGCGTGGCGGAAGTAGCTGACGACCTGCTCGATCGCATCCTCCATGCCGTAGAACTCGGCGAAGGCGGGATAGATCTTGATGACCTTGTTCTGGAAGATCCGCGACAGGCGCGAGTCATTGCGCGTGTCCAGCATCTGCGGCTCGCCGATCGCCTTGAGCATGCGCTCGGGCGCGGTGGCGTAGGCGAGGGGATTGCGCTTGCACTCGTCGAGGTACTCCTCCAGCGTGAGTTCCTCGACCTTGCCGCGTTCGTAGCGTGCCGCGAAATGGCTGATCACATCCATGCTGACCTCCAGTGTGGTTCATTGGGAGGCGACGCGCGTCCGTGCGACAACGGACCTCGCATCGTCCAGGAAGTTCTGGCGACGTCCATGACTCAAGGCGTCATCAGAGCTTTCCGAGCTCAGCAAGCAATCAGCAAACGGCCAGCCCATGCTGGTCCAAAGTCCGCCGCCCTGTGTGAAGTCGCCTTCGACAACCTCGAGCGCGGTGCGGCTTTATTGGGTCATGCTACGCCCATCGGAAGCGATGCGCGATAGCAAGACATGACCCCGTTGTACTCCCATGTCCAACGCCTGTGAAGCGCGAAAGTTGACGATCCCCCGACACGGGGCACCTGTGGGAAGTACGAAGAAGACAGCACGCATCCCGCGTGCCATCCTTGTGGATTGAGCCGGTCGACGGACCTGATGAAGGCCCGTGAGGGCCTTATTCCTCCGCGCCCGCCGGACGCAGCTTTTGCAGCAAGCCGTTCAATTCGTCGAGCGATCCGAAGCTGATCGCGACCTCGCCTTGCTCGCCGCGTTTGGTCTTCTTCTTGACGCGGATCTCCACCTGCGCCGTCAGCAGGTCGGAGAGTTCTTCCTCGAGTCTCAGCACGTCCCGGCTCTTGTTCGCCTTCACGCGCAACAGCGGGGCCTGGCGGCCACCACCCTGCTGGCGCTGGACGAGCTTCTCGGCCTCGCGCACGCTGAGCTTCTTCGCGGCTATCTCGGTGGCGCTGGTGATCTGGTGGGCGCCGTCCAGCGCCAGCAGCGCGCGCGCGTGGCCCATGTCGATGTCGCCGGCCATCAGCATGTTCTGGACCGGCTCGGCCAGGTTCAGCAGACGCAGCAGGTTGGACGCCGCGCTGCGCGAGCGGCCCACGGCCTTCGCCGCCTCGTCATGCGTCAGGCCGAATTCGTCGACCAGCCGCTTCAGGCCTTGCGCCTCTTCCAGCGCGTTGAGGTCCTCGCGCTGGATGTTCTCGATCAGCGCCATCGCTGCGGCGGCCTCGTCGGGCACCGGCTTGACCAGCACCGGCACCTCGGCCAGGCCCGCCAGCTTCGCGGCGCGGAAGCGCCGTTCGCCCGCGATGATCTCGTAGCGGACCGCGCCGTTCGGTGCGATCGGGCGCACGAGGATCGGTTGCATGATCCCCTGCGCCTTGATGCTCTCCGCCAGCTCGTAGAGCGAGCCTTCGTCCATGCGGGTGCGCGGCTGGTACTTGCCGGCCTGCATCTGCGCCAGGGGAAGCACGCCGGGTTCGCCTTCGCGCACCGCCGGTGCGTCGCTCACTTTGGGTCCGAGCAGGGCCTCGAGGCCCATGCCCAGGCCCTTGGGTTTCTTTGTCGCCATGGGGCGCGATTCTCCGCGATTCCGGGGGAGGGCCGTCAGCCCGATGTGGCGTGTCGCCTGTTCGGTCGGTTCAGCCCGCCAGACGCTTCAGCATCGCGCGGCCTTCGGGCCAGGCGCCCAGCCCGGATTCCGAATTGAGGTGCCCCCGTGGGCCTGCCAGGACGAACTCGGCGCCCCAATCCGCCGCCATGCCTGCGGCACGTTCTGGCGTGCAGAAGGGGTCGTCGTTCGACGCGACGACGACGGCAGGGAACGGCAGACGCGGGCGTCTGATCGGCCGCCAGTTGTGCAGTTGCGGCGGCATCTCCTCGCGTTCGGTGTCGGGAGGCGCGACCAGCAGCGCGGCGGCCACCAGGTGGGTATGGTTCGAGTGCTCGGCCCAGGCCGCCACGAGCTGGCAGCCGAGGCTGTGCGCGACCAGCAGCGCCGGCTGGCCGTGCAGGCGAGCGTCTTGCTGCAGTACTTCGTCGAGGCGGGCCATCCAGTCACCGCGGCGGGGCCACTCCCAATCGTTCTGCTCGACCCGGGCGTCGCCGTGGAGGCGTTGCCATTCGCTCTGCCAGTGGTCGGGGTCGGAGTTCAGCCACCCCGGCAACAGGTAGACGGGACGGGTGATCGCAAGGTCGGCGGGATCGTCCAGGTCATTCGTCGGACTGGCGTGTGGTGACATCTGTTGGCCTTATGCTTCGCGCTTTCTTGGCGCCGTCGGGGAAGGGCCCCGGAGGCAACGGATTTTGCAGGAGCGGCGATGAAGTACGCGGTGTATGTCGACGGGCAGGAAGGTACGACCGGCCTGCGCATCAATGAATATCTGGCGCAGCGCGCCGACATCGAGGTGCTGCGCATCGACGCGGACAAGCGCAAGGATGCCGCCGAGCGCGCGCGTCTGCTGAATGCCGCCGACGTCGCCTTCCTGTGCCTGCCGGACGCCGCGTCGAAGGAAGCCGCGGCCATGGTGACCAACCCCAAGACCTGCCTGATCGACGCCAGCACCGCGCACCGCACGGCGCCGGGCTGGGCTTTCGGACTGCCGGAACTGGCCAGGCATCAGCGCGCGGCGATCCGTGAATCGAAGCGCATCGCCAATCCCGGTTGCCATGCCAGCGCCTTCATCCTGGCGGTGCGTCCGCTGGTCGATGCCGGCTTGCTGCCGGCCGACGCGCTGGTCACGGCGACGTCGATCACCGGCTATTCCGGTGGTGGCAAATCGATGATCGCGGAGTACGAGGCCGGCGGGAATCCGAAGCTGATCGCGCCGCGTCCCTACGCGCTGGGCCTGGCCCACAAGCATCTGCCGGAAATGATGGCCCACACCGGCCTGAAGACGGCGCCGGTGTTCATGCCCATCGTCTCCAACTTCTACAAGGGCCTGGCGGTCACCGTGCCGCTGCATCTGAGCCAACTGCGCGCCGGTACTACGCCGCAGCAGGTTCGCGATGCCCTGGCCGCGCACTATGAAGGCGAGCGCTTCATCCACGTGAAACCACTGCGCGATGCGGACACGCTGGCGGTGGGTTTCTTCGATGTGCAGGCCTGCAACGACACGAACAACGTCGACCTGTTCGTGTTCGGCAGCGAACAGCAGATCCTCGTGATGGCCCGCCTGGACAACCTGGGCAAGGGCGCCAGCGGCGCCGCGGTGCAGAGCATGAACGTGCATCTGGGCTTGGACGAGTCGCTGGGCCTGACCGGTCCGGACGTCAACGGCATCTGATGTCGGACTCGAGGTCGGACGGCAGCAGGGAATGGCGCCGGGATGGCGCTGTTCCCCAGCACGACCTCGATGCGCTCTGCGATGGCGTGATCCGCTACGGACGCCAGCAGACGCAGGGCAGCGATGCGGAAGATATCGCGGTGGCGTTGTACGACGGCGGCGGTGAGTTGATCGCTGGCGCCTCCGGGCGAACCGAGTTCCAGCGCCTCTACGTCAATTACCTGTGGGTCGATGCCGATCATCGGGGGCAGGGCATTGGCGGCGACTGCCTGCGCCAGCTCGAAGCGATGGCATTGAAGCGCGGCTGCGTCGACGCGCTGATCGAGACGCTGCTGGACGAGACTGCCGAGATGTACGAGCACCTCGGTTACGCCTGCATCAGCCACGTGCACGACTTCGTGCCGGGCTTCACCCGCCATACGCTGCTGAAGGTCTGGCAGGCGCGCGACTAGGCGCTCACGCCCAGGCGCGTGGGTCGTCGCTGCGGTAGTGGTAGCGATAGGCCTGCACGAAGCCCAGACGGACGTACAGACGCTGAGCAGCCGAGTTGTCGGCCCCGACCTGCAGATACGCACTGAGAGCGCCCTGGCGGCGCGCTTCCGCCAACAGGGCCGCGCAGAGCCGGTAGCCATGTCCACGACCGCGCTGGCCCTCAGGCGTGAAGATGTCGAACAGCCCTGCCATTCCCCCTGTAGGACTGCCTTCCGGACCCGGATCGATGGCCACCTGGCCGCAGGCGAGCAGCACGCCCTCCCGTTCCATCTTGAATGCCTGATGCGGAACGCTGGCTTGCTCAAGGCGGCGCGCGTGGCCTTCGATCTCCTCGGCGCTGGAGCCGCGCAGTGCGCCGATCAGTGCGGCGTATTCGGCCGGCGAAAGGGGCGTCAATCCGCTCGCGGCTTCAAAGGCATCGAGTGATGACAGCACCATCACATCGGCGGGATCGAAGCGGACCCACCCCTTGGCGGCGAGTTGGTCGTCCAGACCTGCCGGCTGGCTGAACGGGGTGAGTCGAAGGATCAACGGCAGCCCTGCGTGCTCGAAGCTCACGCGGCACCGGCGCAGCAGATCGTCGAGGGGGAGGGTGCCGCCGGCCAGCGCGTTCACGCATCGTGAGCGTTTGGCCTTGCCTGGCGACAGTCGCAGCAGCCACCCCTCCACCTGCGCTTCACGTGGCGCGGAGGCCGCGTTCAGACCCGCCAGTTCCGCACGGCGGGCGAGGGCGTCCAGCTCCGGAGACATCGTTCAGCGCATGGCGCCGACGCGGGTCACCATTTCCTTGGCGAAATCGATGAAGGCGTGTGCGCCCTTGGAAGCGCCGTCGAAGACAACACCCGGCAGGCCGTAGCTTGGCGCTTCTGCCAAGCGGACGTTGCGCGGAATGACGGTGTCGAAGACCTTGTCGCCAAAGTGCGCCTTGAGCTGCTCACTGACCTGCTGCTGCAACGTGATGCGCGGGTCAAACATGACGCGCAGGAGACCGATGATCTGCAGATCCGGGTTCAGGTTGGCGTGGATCTGCTTGATCGTGTTGACCAGGTCGGTCAAGCCTTCCAGGGCGAAGTATTCGCACTGCATCGGAACGACCACCCCGTGCGCCGAGCACAAGCCGTTCAGCGTAAGCATGGACAGCGAGGGCGGGCAGTCGATCAGGATGAAGTCGTAATCCTGTGCCGAGGCAGACAAAGCCGTTTTCAGGCGTTGCTCGCGACGGTCGAGTTCGACCAACTCGACCTCGGCGCCGGCCAGTTCCCGGTTGGCGCCCAGCACGTCATAGCCGGCCTTCTCGCTGCGCTGCTTCGCTTCCGCGATCGTGGCGGACTCCAGCAGCACGTCATACACGGTCAGCGTCAATGCCCGCTTGTCGATGCCCGAGCCCATCGTCGCGTTGCCTTGGGGATCGAGATCGACCACCAGCACCCGCTGTCCGACCTTGGCCAGTCCGGCGGCCAGATTCACGGTCGTGGTCGTCTTGCCGACGCCACCTTTTTGGTTCGCAACGCAAAAGATCTTGGCCATGAATGGTCGGAGGGCAGGACTCAGGAGAGGGGCTGAGCTTAACCGATGGTGGCCGTCGGACGGATCCACAACAGGCAACGTTGAGCGTCGAGATCGGGAACGTCCAGCTGTTCCACGTGAAACACGGACAGGTCGGGGGCGCGCTGGGCGAGTTCGTCGAGCTCTTCTGACGGGTGTTGTCCCTTCATCGCCGCCCACACGGCGCCCGGCTTCAGATGCATGCGGGTCCATTCGGTGAAGTCCGCCAACGAAGCAAATGCCCGCGACGTGATGACATCGAAGGGCGCGGTCTTCAGTTGCTCCACCCGCGAATGCTCGGCATGCAGGTTGGGCAGTCCGATCTCGGCAGCGACCTGCGCAATGAAGAAAGCCTTCTTGCCGACGGTGTCCACACAGGTGACGTCGATTGTCGGATCACAGATCGCGATCACCACCCCGGGCAACCCACCGCCGCTGCCAACATCCATCAGACGGAGCGGCTGCCCGGTGGCGTGACGCCGCAGCGGGGGAATCAGGCTGAGACTATCCACCAGATGCTGGGTCAGCATCGCTTCCGGGTCGCGGACGGCCGTCAGGTTGTAGACCTTGTTCCATTTCGACAGCAAGCCGAGGTAAGCGATCAGCTGGTCGAGTTGCTCATCCTTGAGTCCGAGCCCAAGTGTGTCGGCGGCGGAGGCGAGACGGGAACGGAGGTCGAGGTCAGTCATCGATGAACGGGAAGAGGTGGGGGTTCAGGCCGCGTTGGAGTCGATCGCGACTTGCTCGGTGAAGCCCTTGAAGCGACCTTTGCGAAGATGAATCAGCAACAGGGAGATCGTTGCAGGCGTGATGCCGGAGATCCGGGATGCTTGGCCGAGGGTTTCAGGACGATGTTTACCCAGCTTCTGCCGGGCCTCGAAAGACAAGGCCGTGACCAGGGCGTAGTCGAGATCCTCGGGCAACTTCAGGTGCTCGTAGTTCGACGCTCGGGCCACGTCCTCCTGCTGCTTGCTGATGTAGCCGGCGTACTTGACGCCGATCTCCAGCTGCTCAATCACTGCGGCCGCGAGATCGACCCCGAGCGATTCAGTGAGGGAAGCGCGTGTGACGCCAGCTGCGGGGCGTGCGATGGCAGCGACTTCCGAAATGGTCTCGAACGTGACCCCGGGGCGGCGAAGGAGGTCGATCAGGTTGTATTCACGCTCGAGGGCCTTGCCCACGAGCCTTTCGGCATCAAGCGCTGGAAGCGTATTCGGATTCACCCAGGTCGACTTCAGCTTCTCTGTTTCACGTGAAACAGCGTCGCGCTTCCGGTTGAAAGCGTCCCAGCGAACGTCATCCACCAGCCCCAAATGGCGACCGGCTTCGGTAAGACGCATGTCGGCGTTGTCTTCCCGAAGTTGCAAGCGGAACTCGGCGCGGCTCGTGAACATCCGGTAGGGCTCGGTGACGCCCTTGGTGATGAGGTCGTCGACCAGAACGCCCAGATAGGCTTGGTCGCGGCTTGGGAGCCAGACGTCCTTTCCCTGGACTTGGAGCGCCGCATTCAAGCCGGCGAACAGCCCTTGCGCCGCAGCCTCTTCATAGCCGGTCGTGCCGTTGATCTGGCCTGCGAAGAACAGGCCGCCGATGGCACGCGTCTCGAAGCTCGACCTCAACTCGCGCGGATCGAAGTAGTCGTACTCGATCGCATACCCGGGGCGCAGGATGTGCGCGTTCTCCAGGCCGGGGATCGACTGGACAGCGGCCAGCTGGATATCGAAGGGCAGGGAGGTCGAGATGCCGTTCGGATAGAACTCGTGCGTCGTCAGACCCTCAGGCTCCAGGAAGATCTGGTGCGAGTTCTTGTCGGCGAAGCGATTGACCTTGTCCTCGATGGAAGGGCAATAACGCGGGCCGACGCCTTCGATGACGCCGGTGAACATCGGGCTGCGGTCGAAACCGGAGCGGATGATCTCGTGCGTGCGCTCATTGGTGTGCGTGATCCAGCAGGGAAGCTGCCGCGGATGTTGCGCGGCGTTCCCCATGAAGCTGAACACGGGCACCGGGTCCAGGTCGCCCGGCTGTTCAGCGCACTTGGAGAAGTCGATGGTGCGGCCATCCAGGCGCGGCGGCGTGCCGGTCTTCAGGCGGCCTTGAGGCAGCTTGAGCTCCTTGAGACGCCCGGACAGCGACACCGACGGCGGATCGCCGGCGCGGCCGGCCGCGTAGTTCTCGAGGCCGATATGGATCTTCCCGTCGAGGAACGTGCCGGCGGTCAGCACGACCGCGCGAGCACGGAAGCGCAGGCCCGATTGGGTGATGGCGCCGATGACGCGGTCGCCCTCGACCATCAGGTCGTCGACGGCCTGCTGGAACAGCATCAGGTGGGGCTGGTTCTCCAACCGACGACGGATGGCCGCCTTGTAGAGGATGCGGTCCGCCTGGGCGCGAGTGGCGCGGACGGCCGGACCCTTGGAGCCGTTCAGGATGCGGAACTGGATGCCGCCTTCGTCGGTGGCCGCGGCCATCGCGCCCCCCAGCGCATCGACTTCCTTGACCAGGTGGCCTTTGCCGATGCCGCCGATCGACGGATTGCAGCTCATCTGCCCCAGCGTCTCGATGTTGTGGGTCAGCAGCAGCGTGCTGACGCCCATGCGGGCGGCAGCCAGCGCGGCCTCGGTGCCGGCATGGCCGCCACCGACCACGATCACGTCGAATTCTTTCGGATAAAGCATGGCTAGGCTTCCAGCGGAGTCGGCGATCAAGGGGATCGAGGCCATCGCGAAGCGCGCGGGGCGCGGGATCAGGCGATGGGCAGCCGGCTGGCGTTCAGATGAGAGAAGGGCGTGATTTTACGCGGGGCTGTGGATAAGTCACCGCCTCATGGGCATGCCCGACGGACCTTGTTGGCGTCGTTGATGAGTGGGCGGCGACAATCCGCTTCCCATGAATTGCCGCCCCTCCTGCGCCGCCTGTTGCATCGCACCGTCGATCAGCAGTCCCATCCCTGGCATGCCCGACGGCAAGCCAGCCGGCGTGCGCTGCATCCAGCTCGATGAGGCGTTGCGCTGCAAGATCTTTGGTCAACCAGAGCGGCCCGCCGTGTGCGGATCGCTGCCGCCGTCGGAAGACATGTGCGGTGACTCCCGGGAGCAGGCGATGCGCTGGCTCGGGTGGATGGAAGAAGAGACCCGCCCCGTCTGACCGCCGCGGCTATCCCTCTCTCCGGGGAGAGGCGGAGGCCCGGCCGTGCCGTATCCTCTCGCCCCAAACAAGGAGGGAGTTACGAATGAAGCAGTGGGTGCTGTGGCTGCCGTTGCTCTTGGCGCCGATCGACGGTGCTTGGGCGATCAACAAGTGCACGAACAAGGATGGCACCGTCTCGTTCCAGGACGCGCCTTGTCCGCGGGAGGCGGAGTCCAAGGAAATCGAGATCAAGGTGACGCCGTCGTCTTCGCGGCAGACTTCCGACCCGCGAATGCCTTCGCTGCCGAGTCTCGCGCGCGTGACCGATCAACGCGTGCATCGCGCTTCCCGGGCGACCGCCGAAGTGGAAGCGATTGCGCTCAAGGCCCGGGACTGCCGCAACCACCTGTCCTTGGCCGGCAAGGATAGAAGCGACACCTGCAAGCGTTTCGCGGAACAGTCGGAAGCTCAACTCAAGCCGCAGGTCGACACGCTGCGCGACCTGAGTGAAGACTTCGATTTCCGCCAGAAGTACCGCCTCTACTTTGACCGCAGCGGCGTTGCCGCACGCTCGGCGGCCATCGACACGCTCGCCATCAAGGAGATGCTCGCCGAGGCGACGGCCACGGCCGCTTCCGCGCCGAAGACATTGCAGCCCAAGAAGAACGACATCCGCAGCTGATGCAGCGGGGCGGTCGCCGCCCGGCACGGGGTCCTGAAAGCACGCTGACAGCGCGCCCCGCGTAGAGTCGGAGTTTCCAGAAGAACCTATCGGAGACTCCGCATGATCCCCATCGACGAGGACCGCCGCCGCTTCCTCCTGCAGTCCGCCGCGCTCGGCGCCGCAGGCACCGCGCTCGGCACGTCGCTTCCCGCCTTGGCGCAATCGACCTGGCCCTCGCGCAATGTGCGTTTCGTCGTGCCCTTCGCGCCGGGGGGCAGCAGTGAGATCGTCGCCCGTGCTACCGCAGCCGAACTCAGCAAGACGCTGGGACAGTCGGTCTATGTCGACAACAAGCCCGGCGGCGGCGGCAACATCGCGATGGGCGAGGTCGCCCGAGCGGAAGATCAGCACACGCTGATCCTCGGCCACATCGGCACGCTGGCGGTGAATCCGTACATCTACGACAAGCTGCCCTACGACCCCAACCGCGACTTCAAGCCCATCACGCTGCTGGCAAAGGTGCCCAGCCTCTACGTCGTCCACCCGGACGTGCCGGCGCGAAACCTGAAGGAATGGGTCGCTCTCGTGCGCAAGAATCCGGGCAAGTTCAGCTACGGCTCAGCAGGCAACGGCAGTGCGGGGCATCTGGCGATGGAGTATCTGAAGATGGTCGCCGACCTCTTCATCCTCCACGTGCCGTACCGCGGCACCGGTCCACAATTGACGGATCTGCTCGCGGGGCGGCTTGAGGCGGCCTCGGTGGGCGCGCCGGCCATCATGCAGTTCATCAAGGCTGGCAAGCTGCGCTGCATCGCGACGGGCTCCAAGGAGCGACTGCCGCAGCTGCCCGACGTGCCGACGGTTGCGGAGCAGGGCTACCCTGGCTTCGAGATGACGCAGTGGTATGGCCTGTGTGCGCCGGCCAATCTGGCGCAAGCCAACGCCGACAAGCTGGCGGTCGAATCGGTGAAGGCGATCCGTTCCGCCTCGGCCCGGGAGCGCTTGAGCCATGATGCGGCTGAAGCCGTCGGCAATACGCCAGCGCAGTTCACCGCATTCATCGCGCAGGAGCAACAGCGTTGGAAGCAGGTCGTGACCCGCGCGAAGATCAAGCCCGATTGATCGGAAGAGACGAGACTCGCGGGGGGCGGCTCAGCGGTGCTGGACCGATCGCAGATCCTGCACCACGCGTCCGCCCTGGAGGCTGACCACGCGCTGCGCCGCCGCGATGGTCTCGGGGCGATGCGCGATGACGATCCGCGTCAGCGACAGCTGGCGCAGGCTCGCATTGACAAGCCGTTCCCGCTCCACGTCGAGCGCGCTGGTGGCTTCGTCCAGGAACAGGAAGTGTGGCCGCTTGTACAGCGCGCGCGCCAGCAGGATGCGCTGGCGCTGACCGCCGGACAGGCTCGATCCCATGTCGCCGATCAAGGTCTGCAGTCGCATCGGCATGGCCTCGATGTCCTCGAGCACACAGGCAAGCCTTGCGCACTCGCGCACCCAGTCCGGATCGACATCGAGATCGAAGAAGCTGATGTTGTCGGCAATGCTGCCGGCGAACAGCTGGTCGTCCTGCATCACCGTACCGATGCGCTCACGCCAGGCGTGGGCGCCCAACTGCGCGAGTGCCACACCGCCAATGCGGATCTCGCCGTGCTGCGGCGCATGGATGCCGAGCATCAGTTTCATCAGCGTGGTCTTGCCGCAGCCCGAGGGGCCGACGATCGCGACCGACTCACCGGGTTCGATGCGCAGAGAGCACCCGGCGATGACCTCCGGCTCGCCATCGGCGTAGCGGAAACGCAGACCGTCGAGCTCCAGCGCCGCGTCGTGCGGCACTGCGCGACCGGGCGCTTCGAACTCAGCCTCTGGCGCGGTCAGCACGATGTCGGCTAGCCGCTCGCCCTGAAGGCGCAACATCTTCAGCGCGACCAGTTTGTCGATCAGCCCGGCGATGCGCTGACTGAACTGATCCTTGTAGGCGAGGAAGGCAAACAGCATCCCCACCGACAGCGCGTTGTCCAGCACCAGCATCGCGCCCATCGCGACGATCGCGACGCGCTCCAGGCCGAACAGCAGCTTGTTGCCTTGCGCCATGCCGAGTTCGAGCTTGCGACCGGTCAGTGACGCGTTCATCTGCTCGACGATCAGGTTGGCGAAGCGTGCCCCGCGGTCTGCCTGCGCGTTGAAGAGCTTGATCGCCTGCGCGCCGCGCAGCGATTCGAGAAAGTGCGTGTTCTGGCGGGCTTCGTGGGTCAGCGCCTCTTCCTGCGCATCGCGCAGCGGGCGGAAGCAGATCCATCGCAACAGCGCATAGCCCGCCACCGCGGTCAGCGCGACCGCTGTCAGGCGCCCACTGTAGAGCACCATCATCGCCAAGGTCAGGAGCACCATCAGTCCATCGAGGACGGCTTCAATGAAGCTGCCCGTGAGCGTCTTCTGGATCTCCTGCACGCTGGAGAATCGCGACCAGATGTCGCCCAGATGGCGTTTCTCGAACCACGCGAGCGGCAGCCGCAGCAAGTGCGAGAACACGTTGGAAAGCCACTGCAGGTTGAGCGATGCCGACAGGATCATCACCGCCCACGAGCGAAGCAGTCCCACACCCACCTGCAGCAGGACCAGAAGCGCGAAGCCGATGCCCAGCGTCACGAGCAAGTCGCGGTCGGCGCTGACGATGACACCGTCGACGGCCCATTGCAGCAGGAAAGGCGCCAGCAGTCCGAGCAGCTCAAGCCCAAGGGCGAGGGCCAGGACTTGCGCGATCGAGCGTTTCAACCCGGTCACGTGACCGAGCAATTGGCGCCACTTCGGCGCCGGCGCTGGCGCCTTGCGCGCGAAGTCCATGCCCGGGCGCAATTCGAGCGCGACCCCGGTGAAATGCTTGGAGACCTCGGCCAGCATCAGCCGACGTTCGCCATGCGCGGGATCGAGGATGACGACGCGGTCGCCGTCGACACGTTCCAGCACGACGAAGTGGTTGAAGTCCCAGTGCAGGACGCAAGGCGTCTGCAGCTTGTGCAGCGTGTGCGGCTCGGCGCGCAACGCGCGGGCGGTGAGACCGAGTTGCGCACCCATGCGCACCAGGTCCGCCATCGTCAGGCCCTTGAGAGAGACCGCGAAACGGTCGCGCAACTCGCCAAGCGCCCAGCGCTGGCCATGTGCGCTGGCAACCATGGCGAGGCACGCGAGGCCGCACTCCGCAGCCTCGGTCTGCAGGATGACGGGCCGGCGGCGGCTCCAACCGAGGTTCAACCGAGGCAGGACACTGCCGGACGAGGCGCCTGCAACGGAGGAGTCGGTAGAGGAGGGGGCGTCAGACACGGCGGACGAGACTCAGCAGCGGTTCGAAGATCCACTCGATCAGACGACGCCGTTCGAGCAGCACATCAGCTTCGAGCAGCATACCGGGGCTGAGCGTTTGGTCCTGCCCGTAGGCTTCGACGGACTGGCGCTGGAGTTGCACGGTGATGCGGTACATCGGCTCGCCCTGCGCCATGGCGGCGGGCAAGCCGAGTTGCGCAAGCTCCGAGGCCTGCAGCGGCGTGCGTGAGACCTGCAGTACTTCGCCCTGCTGCTGGCCGAATTTCTGATACGGAAAGGCCTGGTAGCGCAGCAGCACCGCCTGATGCGGACGCAGAAAGCCGACGGCGCTGGAGGGGGCGTAGAGGTGCGCCAGCAAGGGCGTGTGCGCGGGGAGCAGGACGGCGAGTTGCGTGCCGGCCTGGACCACCTGTCCGGGCTCGGCGAGCACGGTGCTCATCTGGCCGTCGCTGGGGGCACGCAGCACGAGACGGCGACGCGCCTCGTTCTCGACACCTTGAGCCTGCAGCGCGGCGATGTCACGTGCGAGCACCCCTTGCTGGACTTGCGCCTTCAACGGAATCGACTGAAGCTCAGCTTGCAAGCCCAACGCCTCCCGCTGCAGGTTCTCGCGCTCTCGCGCCAGCGCCTGCCGTTGGGCCTGCAAGCCAAGCAACTCCTCCCGCTTGGTCTGGACCTGGGCACTCGACACGAACTGGTCTTTCGCCAGCGATTCGAGACGTCCCAGACTCTGCTGCGCCAGCGCTTCGCGCTGGGCATGCAGTTGCAGCTCGGCGTCAGCCTGCTGCAGTGTGGATGCGAGCGTGGCGATCCGTGCCTTCAGCGACGTCGCCTGGCTCTGCGCAAGTTCCCGTTGCTGCTCCTGCGCGGCGCCCAGCGATTGCTCACGATCCTTCAAGGTCCTCGACAGGCCATCGCCGGTCGGGTTTGTGCTGTCGAGCGACAGTACAAACAGCACGTCACCTTCGCGAACCTGCTGCCCGTCCTGGACGGGTCGTGCCATCACGGTCGAACTCTGCGGCACGCTCAACCGCATCACGCCCCGTTCGGGCACCAGCAGGCCGCTGACGCGGGCCTTGCGGGTGTATTCGGTGCTGAACAGAAAGACCCCGACGGCGATTACGCCGCCCAGCGCCAGAATGCTCAGCCATTTCAACGTGGGCGGTCTATGCAATTGGACCGAACCCAACCAGGCCTGTTGTTGCGAGGCTTGCGCCTCGGCGCGGAACAGGGCCACCACGATCTGCTACGCCTTGTTGCGAACCTGACGGTTCGCGAAGCAGGGAGGACTTACCAAGTGCCCTTCGGCGCGGGTTCGACCTCTGCGGCAGACACGTCGACGAAGACGGTCTGGCCTGTGAGCCAAGTGCCCTTCGGAGCACCACCGCCGACGTGCACCAAGGACTGCAGGTCCAACTCGACCAGACCTTCTTCGACTTGCGTGTTGACGGCGACGTTTTGTGGTTGGGCTTGCATGAGAGGCTCCAGATTCGGTGACGTGCCCAGGAATTTGTTGAGCACGGAACGGATTGAAGCAGCGTGCGGACGCCCGCATAACTGTCAGCTCTTACAGTGTTTACAAGCCGGCGCCAGAGGCAGCATCAGCGAATCAGGCCCAGCCGCAGGGCCTTGAGCACTGCCTGATGCTTGTTGGAGCACGCCAGCTTGTGCATCGCATTGTTGATGTGCAGGACGGCCGTACGTTCGGTGATGCTGAGGATCGCGCCGACTTCCCAGGCGGTCTTTCCTTCCATCGTCCAGTGCAGGCACTCGAGCTCGCGTGGCGTGAGCCGTGGCGATTCGGTGACCTTCTCTTCCGGCAGCAGCACGCGCAACGCGGTGTCCACGGCGTGCACGGCGAACAGCTGAAGATCCGCGACCATGCGCGTCAACTGGCCCGAGTCGCTGGGAAGCGGCTGGTCGCGATCGACGCCGAGCACGAAATGCCGCCCCTCGGGCAGATGCAGCGCCAGGCAGATGCCGGTGCTGTAGCCGAATTGCGCCTGCGATTCCCAGATGTCGCTGGCCCCGTGACGGGCGTAAGTCTGACGATCCCAGACGATCGGCATGCTGTTGCGCTTGCAGTGCTGCATCACCGGGTCGCGGCGGCCGAACTCCGGCGCGTGCATCACTTCGGCGTAGCCCACCGGGCAGTTGTCGATGGTGATGAACTCGGTCTCGGCCAGGGTGTGATCGACGACCGTGATGGCCGATACCGTCTGGAAGTCCAGCTTATGCGCGAAGCGAATCACCTCACTGCGGAACTCGTCGCGTGAGCGGGCTTCCAGGACTGATTGATAACCGCCTTGCAGCATTGATCGCTCCGGCCCGTGGCCGGCCTAGTGGGCCTCTTCGGTCGCTGTGGCGGACCTGCTCGCCTGTCTGTGATCCGCCACGCACCCCATCGGGCCGCATAGGTCACGTGACGCATTCACGCCCCTGACAGGGTTTACAGCTGGCGAGTCGACCGCTTCGTGACCACACTTCTGGTCAAGGGGAGAAGCAGCAACCGCCGATCCGCAATAGCCAAACCAAACAATTCTGACAATGACACCAGCTTGGATTGTGTACGCGTGGCCACGAATATTGTGTGATGTCCAGCGTTTGCCCCGCTTACAGTTCGCGCATTTGAGCACGCGCGTGTTGGTGACGGGAGACGAGGATCACCCGGCCATGGGGCAAACCCTGTGGAGCGGTGAATCCGAGTTCGGTGCCGCCGGCGTGGCGTGGGATTGGGTGCGCATGCCTTACGGCGTCGTCTCGATGGTCGATCCGATGGCGCTCGTGACCAACATGCAGTTCCTGAACGGCGAAGGCGAGGTGCTCGCGCCGATCGAATCGGCGATCCAGCTCAACGGCATCGTGCATATGCTGCCGTGGCAGGAGCAGGTCCAGTTGGCGCTCGCCACGCGCCACTGAGCGAGTCGGCTGCCGCCCGTTCACCGCGCCACCGCCGCGCGCATGGAGCGGGCCACCAGCGCCAACCCGCCGAACGTGAGTGCGGCGCCGACGATCACCGTCGGCATCACCTTCGCAAAGGTCAAGGGCTCACCCTTGAGCACCTGCATCATGAGCTGGTTCTGACCCAGCCCCGGCACCCACAGGTGCCAGGAAGCCCCCCCTCCTGGATTGACGATCGCCACCATCGGTGTGAGGGCGATGGCTGTGATCACGAGCGTCGTGCTGGCCTGCGCCTCCTTGAAGGTCTTGGTGCGGATCGCCAGCGCCATCAGCACTGCGGACAGTCCCGCGCCCAGCGGGATCTGCAGCAGCAGGAAGCGCAGTGCCTCGCTCCAGCCGAACTGGAACATCGCGGCAAGCGCGTCGCTCCGCATCAGCCATTGGCCCGGAAGGAAGCTGAGGTTGGAGAGCACCGCCACCAGCAGACCCGCCATCAGCACCGCGGCCCACTTGCCCGCGACGATCGCTGAATGCGGCGCCGGGTTGACCAGCAACGGCTCGAGCGAACCGCGCTCGCGTTCGCCCGCGGTGCTGTCGAGCGCCGCGGTCAGTGCGCCATAGAGCACCGCCATCATGATGAACATCGGCAGCATCTGCGTCAGCCGCGTGGAGCGTGCCTGCATACTGGCAAGGTCGCGTTCCCGGACGTCGATTGGGCGCAGCTGCTGCGCGCCGATGCCGCGCATCGCGAGGGTCAGCGTCGCGCGTTCGCTGCTGAAGCCTTGCAGCAGGCGGCCGAGCGCGCCGACGCCGGCCTCGGCGCGCTGGTTGGCGCTGTCGCTGACGATCTCCACCGTCGCGGGTTCACCGCCGGCGAGCAGCGTCTCGAAGTCCGCCGGCACGACGAGCACCGGATCCGCGAGCTTCGAGTTCCTCAGGCGCGCCTCGTAGTCGGCGGGCGCCGGCTTGATCGTGTAGGTCTGACGCTCGATGTAGTTGCGCAGCGTCGGGGCATGCTCGATGCCTGCGACGAGCACCTCGCGCTGCTCGGCGCGTTCCTGCAGCGAGGCCGCCAGCCCCGACATCAGGGTCAGCATCAGAGGACCCATCAGGACCGACGGGATCAGCAGGCGAAGCAGCGTGCGGCGGTCGCGGAGGGCGTCGAGGATCTCCTTGGCGAAGACCGTCCGGAAGGCTTTGAAGAACGGGCCGTTCATGCGGACTCCAGTCGTGCGGGCGCGACGTCAGGGAAGGCGAGGTCGACGAAGGCGTCCTCGAAGCGTTGGCGACCGGTCTGCGCGAGCAGTCCGTCGACGGTGCCCGTGGCCACCGAACGGCCATGGGACATCACCACGACCTGATCGCAGAGCTGTTCCACCTCCTGCATGATGTGGCTGGAGAAGACGATGCACTTGCCGCCGCCCTCGGGCGAACGCAGGTGACGCAGGACCTCGCGCAGCGCGCGCGTGGCCACGACGTCCAGACCGTTGGTGGGCTCGTCCAGCACGATGTTCGCCGGATCGTGGACGAGCGCGCGGGCCAGCGCGGTCTTCATCCGCTCCCCCTGGCTGAAGCCTTCGGCGCGGCGATCGAGGATGGCCCGCAGGTCCAGCAGCTCGGCCAGTGATTCGGCGCGTGCCTGCGCCTGATCCATCGGCATGTCCTGCAATCGCGCGAAGTAGACGATGTTCTCGCGCGCCGTGAGTCGCGGATACAGGCCGTGCGCGTCGCCGAGGATGCCCATCCGCGCCAGCGCCGCGCGCGGCTGCTTGAGCACGTCGAGGCCGTCGACCTCGATGCTGCCCTGGTCGGGCGGGAACAGGCCGGCGAGCATCCGCAGCGACGTGGTCTTGCCGGCGCCGTTGGGGCCGAGCAGGCCGGTGATGCGACCGTTGGGCGCATCGAGGTTCAACTGCTGGACGGCGACCACCGTGCGGGCCGAGCCCTTCTTGCCGAACATCGACGCCAGCGAACCACCGCCGCGGGTCTGGAAGGTCTTGTGGAGCGCATGCAGGCGGATCATCGATCGGACTCCCGGGCGGCGGAGGCTGCGGCCGCGATGGTGGCCGGCGTGGGGGGCAGGAATGCGGGTGGGCGGGGCACGCCCTTGGCGCAGCTCGCGTCCACCTGGAGCGCGTCGGCGTCGCGCGGTGCGTCGATGAAGCGGAACAGCACGTCGCGCATGCAGGGCAGGGTCAGCGCGACGCCGTGACCGGCGGTGCCGACGACGACATGGCGGGCCTGATCACCCAGGGCAACCTTGACGCGTTGCCCATGCCGCTCCGGCGTGGCGGGATCATTGCCGCCGCTGGTGAGCAGGACGGGGGTCTTCGTCGCCGGGATCGTGTAGAACGCCGACGGCACCTCGCCGCGCGGCCACGCACTGCAGACGCGGGCATAGAGATCGCGGTCCAGCGTGCCGAAGTCCGGTGCGGGTGCTTCGGTCGACGCCGCGATGCGCGGCGCGTCCTCGGCGCAGACAACGGAGAAGTGCATGCCTTCGAAGATCCGCATCGCGCGTGAGCCGCCGCCCAACTGTCCGGCCAGGCCGGCCAACGCGTCGAAGCGTCCCAGCGACGCCTCGTGCAGCGCGGCAGGAAGCGCTGCGGCGACGCCGGGGGCGTACAGCGGCGGCCGGACCAGGCCGAGCAGGCCTTCACGCGTCAGCGTGACCTCTTCGGGTCGACCGGTCAGTGGATGCGTGAACGAGACCTTGCGCGGCAGGCCCTTGAGCAAGGCTTGCCATTCCGACTGAAGACCGGGGAAGCGCGCCGCGCAGGCCGCATCGGCCGCACAGGCGGCGAACACGGCATCCAGCGCGCGCTGCGAGTCCTGCGAGAACGTGACTGGCAGCACCATGTCCGGCGGAGCGACGCCGTCGATGACGTTGCGCCGCACGCGATCGGGGAACTGGCGCTGGTACTCGAGCGCCGCGCGGGTGCCGTAGGACGCGCCGACCAGGTTCCAGCGTTCGACGCCCAGTGCCGCGCGCACGGCGTCCATGTCCTGCATCGCGATCGTCGTCGTGAAGAAGCGCAGGTCGCCGTAAGGCAGCTGCTTCAGCGCATCGCGGCACTGTTCCAGCAGTCGCACCTTGGCGCCGGGCTTCAGGAGTTCGTCGAGACTGCGGGCGCTGTTGTCCGGGCAGGCCAGCGGCGCCGAGCGTCCCGTGCCGCGCTGGTCGATGAAGACGAGATCGCGGCGGTAGTTCAGCCGCGACAGCCGCGGCATCACGGTGGCTGTCAGCGCGATGGCGCTCTGACCGGGACCGCCGGCAAGCAGCAGCACCGGATCCGGCAGCTTGTTGCGCGCCAACGCGGGCACGACGACGTAATGGACGTCGATGCGGGCGCCGTCCGGGCGGGCCGGATCCAGCGGACGCTGGAGGCTGCCGCACAGGATCTCGGTGGCCACGCCTTCGACGCGGCAGGGCTGCAAGGCCCGCGCGGACGCCTCGGCCCGCGCCTCGTTGCCGGTGAAACCCGCCACGGCGGCCGTCGCCATCAAGGCCAGGGTGTGGATCGGCCGGGCTCGGGGGGCAGGACTTGCCCCGGGACGCATCGTCATCAACTCGCTCCTCCATGGTGCCCGGCGATTATGGCGAGCAGGAGGCGCTTGGCAGGGTGCCTTCGGTCAGCTTTCCGATCTGCTTTCCCTGCGACCGAACATCCCCCAACCCTCCATGCTCATGACCTGTTCATCCTTCTGGTTGAAGACTTCCCAGGCCGAACGCACCAGGCCGATCTGCGGACGGCTGCGGCTGGCCTTGGTCTCCAGCACGGACATGCGCACCCGCAGCGTGTCGCCGGGGCGCACCGGCTTGAGCCAGCGCAGGTTGTCGATGCCGGGCGATCCCTGGCTGGTGGAATCCAGCAGGTAGGCATCGCACATCATGCGCATGACCAGCGCGCAGGTCTGCCAGCCGCTGATCGACAGTCCGCCCAGCACCGAGGCGTCGGCGGCGGCTTCGTCCAGATGCAGCGGCTGCGGGTCGTAGGCGGCGGCGAAGGCGAGACCTTCCTCCCGGTCGACCAGGCGCGAGCCGAATTCGCGCACCTGGCCGACGGTGAAGTCCTCGAACGCGTAGGTCTTGGCGGGGGAATCGGTGCTCATGGCGGGACCCTTGGACTGGATGTCGACCGGCGGACTGTACGAGTAGGATCGAAGACCCTGAAGGAGACCCCCCATGAAGCTCTATTACAGCCCCGGCGCCTGTTCGCTGTCGCCCCACATCGTCCTGCGCGAGGCGGGCCTGGCCTTCGAGCCGGTGATGGCCAGCACCAAGACCCACAAGCTGCAGGACGGTACCGACTACTACGGCATCAACCCCAAGGGCTACGTCCCGCTGCTGGAGCTGGACGACGGCCAGCGCCTGAGCGAAGGCCCGGCGATCATCCAGTACATCGCCGACCAGGCGCCGGACAAGCAGCTCGCGCCGGCCAACGGCACGATGGCCCGCTACCGGCTGCAGGAGTGGCTCAACTTCATCACCACCGAGCTGCACAAGACCTTCAGCCCGTTGTTCAACCCGGCGATCTCCGACGACGCCAAGGGCGTCTTCCGGACCAAGCTGCACGAGCGCTTCAAGTGGGTCGACGGGCAACTCGCCGGCAAGCAGTTCCTGATGGGCGACCAGTTCTCGGTGGCCGACGCCTACCTGTTCACCGTCTCGAACTGGGGCCAGCATGTCGGCGTCGATCTGGCCGGCTACCCGGACCTGGTCGCCTACCGCGGCCGCATCGCGGCGCGGCCGGCGGTCCAGGAAGCGATGAAGGCCGAAGGCCTGGTGAAGTAAGCCGGGAAGGAGAGGGGCATCAGCCCTTCTTCTTGAGCAGCGATTCGCAGGCACCCTTGTCGCCGGCCTCCTGTCTGGCGCAGACGCCGTCCAGCTGGGTGCGCAGACGTGAGAGCGAGGCGTCATGCTGTCCGCTCGCGTTCCACGCCACCAGCTGGCTGCCGACCTTCTGCAACGAGCGCGCGCTGCGCTCGTAGAAGGCGCCCTTGTCCTTCTCGGCCTCGGCCAGCAACTGGGCCGCGGCCTTCTCGATGCGGGCCGAATCCTGCGGCGCGAGTTCAACCAGCGCGCTCAGGTAGTTGGAGCCCCATTGCAGGCGGGTGGCGGGTCCCTCGCTCTTGTTGAAGGCCTCCTCGTACCAGCGCAGCGCCTCTTCCTTCTTGCCCTGCTTGCGCGCGTTGCTGCCGAGCGAGCTCATCAGGTAGTACGGGCTGTGGCTCTTGGCGATGCTGGCCTTCAGCAGCGCGTCGCTGTCGCTCCACAGGCCGGCGCGTCCGAGCAGGTAGGCCGCCGACGTGATCACCGCCTGGCGTTCGTAGCCGTCGGTGACTTCCTTGTCGACCTTGGCGGCATGCGTCCTGACCTCGCCGAGCAGCGGGGCGGGCAACTTGGGCGCGAGCTCGTCCTTCTTCTGGTCCAGGCGTGCCAGCTCGACACGGGCCAGCAACGACTGCAGCCGGTCGGCGCGCGACAGCGAGGCGTCGGCCTCGAAGCGCTTCAGCGCGACGTCGAACTTCGCGACCAGCGCCTGCCGGTCGGCACCCGCTGCGGGGGCCAGCGCGCGCACGATGTCGTCGCCGTTGTTGCTCAGCACGTCCATCTGGGCACGGGCGGCGGCCGGGTCGGCCAGCACCTGCTCGACCCGCGCACGCAGCGTGGCGTCGGCCTTCAATGAGCCGCCGCCTTCAGTCGCGGCGAGCGCCTTCAGCCACAAGCGGGTGGTGGTCTCGTCGTCGACGCCCTGGCTGGCGGCGGCCAGCTTCGCCAGCAGCGCGGGACGCTGAGCGGCCGGCACCAGCTGCTGTTCATCGGTCTCCCAGGAATAGAAGCCGAGCAGCTTCCATTCGTTGGCGGAGATCTTCTTGCCGGCCTGCGCGTCGGCCAGCACGGTCTTCACGGGACGACCGCCCGCGAGGCCGAGCTGCAGCACGCGCAGCACCTGCGGCGCATCGACCTCGCCCGGCAGACGGGTGAGTTCCTGGCCGTCGTTGCTGAACAGGATCATCGTCGGATAGCCGCGCACCTTGAAACGCGCGCCCAGGCGCTGCGCGCCGGGGTTGTCACCGTCGATATGCACCGCGACGAAGGCGCGCGACTGCTCGATGAAGTCGGCGCGATTGAACAACGTCGCCTTCAGCTGGTTGCACGGCGGACACCACTTGGCACCCCAGTACAGCAGCACCGGCTTCTTCTCGCCGCGGGCCTGGGTGAAGGCCCGCTCGATGTCGGCGTCGCCGGAGGCTTCCTGCCACGACACCGAGGCCGAGGCGCTGGCCGCCAGGGCCGTGGGCATCAGCGCCGGCAAGGCGCCGATCGTCGACAAGGCGGCGGCGAGTGCGGTCAGACGGGCGGCCGAACGGAGACGACGGGCCATCGAGGTGGAGAAGGTCATGGCGGAATCGCGGCCTCGTGAGCCGGTCGATGTCGAGGAAGCTGCCATTGTGGCGCTCCGCCGCCGGATCCGATATGCGGGACGCTTCTAAGCTTGCGTGGCACTAGGGCGCGTTCCCCCATCCCAGGGCGCAAGGCGCCCAGCGCCCACCATGCTTCCTGGCTCACTCCCCTCGCTCGCGGCCGCATCGGCCGCCGATACCGACGCGGGCCCGGAGTCCGCTCCCGCCACCGATCGCGCGAGCCGATCCGAGCCCAGTTGGCTGTCGACCTCCGACTGGCACCGTTGTTCGGACGACTTCGACCGCTGCACGCTGGTCGAGTTGCAGCGCTGGGTCTGGGTCGTGATGGCCGTGACCCTGCGCCTCGACGAGGATGAGCCCTGGTGTCATCACGCCGAGCGTGCCGTGAAGGCCCAGGAGCACCTGAACACGGACCGCCCGGATCCCGACGAACTGGCGTCGATCCGGGCATGGTTGCACCAGGTCCGGCGTGATGCCGGCGCCATGCGGCATCCGGCCGATCCCGCGCCACGTTCTCCGGATACGCAGAGGAATGAACCGGCGCGCGATGGCGTCGTTCCCGCGGCGACCGTGAGAGCAGGGACCAGCGGCTCGGCAGTTGATGGCGAGGCGCTCCGTGCGATCCTGAAGTTTAGATCGAGCCTGCCGGCGCCGGCCAAGGATCTGCTGCGGGAAGTGCGCTTCATTGCCGTCCCGCCGGCGGACATCGCTCGAGGGACGGAGCCGGTCACATCGGTCGGGGCGGTCCTGTCACATGGACCGCTGGCCTCGATGGATGAAGAGCGACGGCAGATCCTCATTTCGGGCACCCCGCGCCAATGGGATGCGCTGGAGGTCGAGCAGCGCATCCAGTTCGCGCGGCCGGAGCGTGCCGAGGTGTCCGCGATCTGGCTCGCGGTGGCGCACATGCTGGAAACGGTCGCGTCGCCGCGCGGCCGTGAGGATCAGTTCCTGCGCGCGCTCCATCAGGAAGAAGGTGGGCGGGGCGAGGCCGAGGCACCCACCCGGGAGTCGCTCGCCGTGTGGTTGCTCGCCCGTGCCTTGACGGGACATTGGCCGAAGGATCATCGGGCGGTACGCTTTCTCCGTCGCTTCCTGGGCCCGCCCGACGGCGGTCAGGCCTTCCCTGGCGGATCCTGAGTCGCGGCCGCGCTCCCCGTTCCCGACGGACGTTTCGCCCGCAGGATCGCACCGCGTTCGAGGCTTTCCGCGGACCACTGCGCCCGGACGTCGTAGTACTCCGGCACGGCCGGCGTATCGGGCGGCAAGGAGACCCAGGGCTGCTTGGAAGCGGTGAAGATGTGGATGTCCGGCGGCAGGCGGTCCGGCTCATCGAGCGTGCCGACACGCACGAATCGCACGGCGTCGCCACCGCCGGCGTAGTTGCTCCAGACGGCGATCGCGCAGCTCGGGCAACGCCAGATCTTCTGGCCCTTGCCGCTTTCGCTCGGATTCATGAAGGGGACCGGCTCGCCGGCCAGGAGCTCGACGCGGTCGGCCTCGATCATCGCGTTGAGCGCGAAGGCCGCGCCGCTGGCGCGCTGGCACCAGCGGCAGTGGCAGCAGTGGACGATCAGCGGGCGGCTGGTCATGCGGTAGCGGACCTGGCGGCAGTCGCAGCCGCCTTCGAAAACGTCAGGCGTGTCGGATGTGTCGTTCATGGCGTCTCCCTCGTGATGCGAGCGCGCAGGATACCGGTCCGAAAACGGCCATCGCCGGAGCGCGAGCCGCGCGATCCGGGGACGACGGAGGTCACCCGTCGCGCGGGCGTCAGACCTCGCCCAGGAAGTCCTGGCCTTCGTCGAGCGGTGCCGCCTCCGGCGCGGCCTTGGCGAGCGTCATCCAGGTCGCGAAATCCGGCTTCATCGCGCGGCGCGGCGCGGGCCGGCCAAGTTCGAAACGCAGGCCCTCGCCCCCGTTCAGGTCGTGTGCGAACAGCACGCCGAAGGCCGGCGGAATCTCCTCGACCTCGGCGATGCCGGCGCGCAGCACGTACCAGCACTGGCCGCTGAGCGCGAGGTAGGCCTGCGACTTCGCCGGGCGGCGGAGCTCCGACAACAGGTCGGCCCGGCTGACCTTGATCTCGTGCACCGCCGGTTCGAGGTAGTCCTCGACGGTGGTGTTGCGCACCGAATAGACGTCCGGCATGGCATTGACCCATCGCATCCGTTCGGGTTCGTCCTCGCGCGGCAGGCCGGCGCGCAGGGACAGCCCGCGCCACACGATGCGCCCCGCGCGCTGCAGCTCGACGGCCATGCGGGCGACGAGGTCCTCGTGGCGATCGCGTGCGGTGCGGTTCTTCTGAAGTCCGAGGTGCAGCGCCTCGATGCCGGGCGCGGTCAGCCGCAAGGTCTCCCGGCCGTGCGTGTCCACGCGGCGTTCCAGCCAGCCCAGCGCCAGCAATTCCACCTCCAGCATGTCCTGGCACGGCCAGCCGGCCGAGCGCCAGAGCTGGCGCAGGCGGCGGACCTGGAACACGGTCGGGCGGGGCGGCGTCGTGGACATCCCACGATGTTGCCGCATGCGCCGGACGAAGGGCGTCAGCAGCGATGGACAAAAAAAGGCCACGCCTCGTGAGAGGACGTGGCCAACAGGGAGGAGGGTGCGCCGGGCCGCGATCGATTCGACGGCGGTGCCGGGTCTTGCGCTGAGTGGCCGCCGGGCCGGGAGCCGTTCCCGGTCGAGGCCACCTGGCGCCGTGTCAGTCGGTCAGTTCGAGGAGCGCTCGCGGCGCAGCGAGCCGACCATCGCGTTGTTGTCGCCCATCACGAAGACGGTGTAGACGTAGCCCGCCTGGATGCCCAGTTCGCTCAGGCTGTAGACCGGTGTCGTCGAGGACGGCGAGGTCACCGTCAGCAGGGCGGACGTCGATGCCGCGGTCGTCTGCGGCGACGACGAGGTGCCGGCCACCACGTTCGATGCCAGCGCGCTGTAGTCGACATTGAGCGTCAGCCCGGTGGTGGCGCTCGCCACGCCGTTGACGAGGCGGATCTTGGCCGTCGTCGTCGGGCTGGTCGGCAGCCGGTTGTCATCGGTCAGGACGGCCAGCTTCGGATCCGCCGCCGTGCCCCACACCATCAGCGTGTAGTCGCTGCCGGCGGTCAGCGCCGGCTTCGTGAACGACATCAGCGCGCCGTTGACGTAGACCGACAGGTCCGCCGTGCCGGCGGAGACCGTCGTGTAGTCGCCGATCGTGGGCGCCACGGAGGTCGGCATCAGCGAGGTCTGGCCGATCGAGCCCGAGACCAACGCGCTGCCCCCCACCGCGGCCACCAGGCGGGCCCGGACGGTCGTGTTGGGGAAGTTGGCGGTGGTGCCCTGCTGCAGCAGCTGGATGCCGTTGACCAGCACGCCGCCGGTGCTGCCCGTGAGGATCAGCGTCGAGACGCCGGTCGACGGCAGCGAGAGGCTGGGAATGTCCAGCCGCAGATCGGTCTTGGAGCTGGCGGCGGTGATCCGGACGCGGAAGGTGCCGCTGTTGAGCGTGATGTAGCCGCTGCCAGAGCCGGTCGCGATGCCGCTCGCCACGGTCGACGCGGTGTCCAGCGACTCGTCGGCGCCGGTGACGTAGACGTCCATCGCGCCGGCGTCCGGCGCCAGGTTCAGCACCAGCAGCTTGGACTTGCCGGTGGCCGCCGCGTCCTGGTCTTCCTGCAGCAGCGTCGTGCGGACCGAGCCCGCCGAGCCGTACGCGATCATCGTGTAATGGCTGCCGGAGGCCAGCGTCGGCGTCGACGACGCCAGCGTGCTGCCGACGTTGTTGCTCTGCACCTCGGTGCCGGTGGCATCCGTCTTCACGTCGGCATAGCTGCCCACGCCGGCATAGGCGACGCCGGTGTTCACCGTCGTGCTGTCCACGGCCATGTCCAGCGCGGCGTAGCCGATGCTGGCGTTGAGGAGGCGCATCTGCGCCGAGCTGCTGTCGCCGCCGCCGCCACAGGCGGTCAGCAGGGCGGCGGTGGCCACGCTCAGGCCCCAGGCCCAGGTCTTGAATCGCATCGTCCGACACTCCGATTGAGAATGCGGCGATTGAACGCGGACCGTGTTGCTGGGGCTTGTGGCCGCTTGCCAGCTTTGTGAACTTCGATATCAACGCCGACACAGAGTGGCGGGCGTCGCTGGTACCACCTCTCTAAACGCGCGCCGTCTCCGGCGCTAGCATCCGCGCGATGAATGCCTACCCGCAGCTGCTGTCGCCCCTGGACCTGGGATTCACGACCCTCAAGAACCGCGTGCTCATGGGCAGCATGCACACCGGGCTCGAGGACTCGCGCAAGCACATCGACCGTCTGGCCGAGTACTTCGCCGAGCGCGCCCGGGGTCAGGTCGGCCTGATCGTCACCGGCGGCTACGCGCCCAACATCGCCGGCTGGACCAAGCCCTTCGCCGGCACGCTGATGACAGGCGGCGCCGCGCGGCGGCACCAGGCCATCACCCGCGCCGTGCATGGCGAAGGCGGCAAGATCGCGCTGCAGATCCTGCACACCGGCCGCTACGGCTACCACCCGTTCAACGTGGCGCCGTCGGCGTTGAAGTCGCCGATCTCGCCGTTCACGCCGCATGCGTTGAGCGAGCGCGGCATCGAGCGCCAGATCCGCGCCTTCGTCCGCTGCGCCGTGCTGGCGCGCGAGGCGGGCTACGACGGCGTCGAGGTGATGGGCTCCGAGGGCTACTTCATCAACCAGTTCCTCATTGCCGCCACCAACCAGCGCAGCGATGCCTGGGGCGGCGACTTCGAACGCCGCATGCGGCTGCCGGTGGAGATCCTCACCCGCATGCGCGCGGCGGTCGGCCCGGACTTCATCATCATCTACCGGCTGTCGATGCTGGACCTGGTCCCCGACGGCGGCAACTGGGACGAGGTGCTGCAACTGGCGCGGGCCGTGGCAAAGGCCGGCGCCACCATCATCAACACCGGCATCGGCTGGCACGAGGCCCGCATCCCGACGATCGCGACCAGCGTGCCGCGCGCCGGATTCGCCTGGGTCACGAAGAAGCTGCGCGACCAGCTGCACGCCGAGGGCATCCGCACGCCGCTGATCACCAGCAACCGCATCAACACCCCGGAGGTCGCCGAGTCGGTGCTGGCCGACGGCTCGGCGGACATGGTGTCGATGGCGCGTCCGCTGCTGGCCGATCCGGCCTTCGTGCGCAAGGCCGCGGAGGGCCGCGCCGACGAGATCAATACCTGCATCGCCTGCAACCAGGCCTGCCTGGATCACGTGTTCAAGCAGGAGGTGGCGTCCTGCCTGGTGAATCCGAGAGCCGGCCACGAGACCCTGCTGCGCATCGTCCCCGTCGCCGCGGGGCAGGCGCGCAAGCGCGTCGCCGTCGTCGGCGCGGGACCGGCCGGCCTGGCCGCCGCGACGACGCTCGCCGAGCGCGGTCACCACGTCACGCTGATCGACGCGGCCCAGGAGATCGGGGGCCAGTTCAACCTCGCCAAGCGGATCCCGGGCAAGGAGGAGTTCCACGAGACGCTGCGCTACTTCAAGCGGCGGCTGGAGCTGCTCGGCGTTTCGCCGCAACTGGGGCGGCGCGTGAGCGCCGCGGACCTGATGGACTACGACGAGGTGCTGCTCGCCACCGGCGTCACGCCCCGCGATCCGCGCATCCCGGGCCAGGACGAAGGCATCGCCCGGGGTCAGGTCTTGACCTACCTCGAGGTCCTGCGCGGAGAAAAGCCGGTCGGGCGTCGTGTCGCGGTCGTGGGCGCGGGCGGCATCGGCTTCGACGTGGCGGAGTTCCTGCTCGAACAGGGCCACTCGCTGGCACTCGACGCACCGGCGTGGCGCAGGCATTGGGGCGTGGGCGATCCTGAGCAGACGCGCGGCGGGCTCGTGCGTCCGCAACCCGAGCCGGCCGATCGTGAGGTCACCCTGCTGCAGCGACGCGCCGGCAAGCTCGGCGCGGGCCTGGGCAAGACCACCGGATGGATCCATCGCGCCGCGTTGAAGACGCACGGTGTACGGATGGTCGGCGGGGTGCAGTACGAGCGCATCGACGAGCACGGACTCTGGATCAGCCAGGGCGAAGATCGCACCGATCCCGAGCGCATCGACTGCGACACCATCGTGCTGTGCGCGGGCCAGGAACCGCTGCGCGAACTCGAGGCGCCGCTGCGCGCGGCGGGCCGGTCGGTGCAGCTGATCGGCGGTTCGGCCGAAGCCAAAGAATTGGATGCAAAGCGTGCAATCTTGCAGGGAACGCGAGTGGCGGCCTCGCTGTAACCCCTAGCAACATTTTCCGACCGGCATGGATACTCCGCCGGTCGCGCTTGAGGGAACGTCCGCCACACGCGGACGACGCCGACATGGGGCCAGCTGTTGCCCCTCCATTCATAAAAAGATCCTTGGGTGAGCCATGCGTCTTCGCCTGAACCGTCGTTGGGGGTGCCTTGCCGCGTCCGCGCTTCTGCCTGCGTGCCTGAGCACGTCGGCATGGGCGGGTGCGTCCGCGTCCGTCCCCGCGACGGTGCCGTCCGCAGCGCAGGCCATGGTGGCGCAACTGCCGGCATGGATCGATTCAAGCTCCACCGTCTTCTGGCTGGGTGCCGGCTGCGTGATCGGCGGCCTGACGCTGGGCGTGATGGTCAGCCTGTTCGTGCAGCAGCGCGGTCGTCTGCATCGTCGCCGCGAGGAACTCAAGCGCGTGCGCCGCGAGCGCGCCCGGCTGAGCGCGCTGCTGAACGCGATTCCCGATCCGATGTATTTCAAGGACGCCAACGGCGCCTATGAAGGCTGCAATCCGGCCTTCGAGCGCGCCGTCGGCCTCACCGAGCAGGAGCTGATCGGCCGCCGCGACGCCGACCTGCCGAATCCCCCGGGCTGGGTCGACACCCAGTCCGACGGCCGCCTCCTGACCTGGCGCGACGACACCAGCGAGGCCGCCAGCGGGACGCGCTGCCTGGACGTCTCCAGCGCCCGCGTGTTCGACGACGACCAGTACCTGGGCCAGGTCGCCATCGCGCGCGACGTGACCCAGCTGCAGGAGGCCACCGACGCCGCCCGCCGTGCCGCCACCGTGTACGAACACTGCGGCGAGGGCATCATGGTCATCGACCACGAGTTGCGCATCGTCGACGTCAATCCGGCGCTGGTGGCGATGGTCGGCCACGACCGGCAGACGCTGCTGGGCAAGCGCCCGCTGCTGCTGCGCGACGCCGAGCAGGACCCCGAGAAGCTGCGCGCCCTGTGGGCCGACATCGAGACCCGCGGCAAATGGAGCGGCGAAGTCACCGAGCGCCACAAGAACGGCGATTCGATCCCGATGTGGGCGACCTTCGTGAAGGTGCCGGCGCCCTCGGGCGATCCGGAGCAGGTGCAGTACCTCAGCGTGCTGACCGACATCTCCCGCATCAAGCAGACCGAGGCCGAGCTGCTGCACCAGTCGCTGCACGACAGCCTGACCGGCCTGCCCAACGCGGCGTTGCTGCGCGATCGCATCTCGCGCCAGGTCGGCAACGCGCAGCGCGAGCACACCTGCGTGGCGGTGCTCTACATCGACCTGGACGGCTTCCGCGACGTCAACGACATCGCGGGCCACGCCGCGGGCGACCAGGTGCTGCTGACGGCGGCGGCGCGCTTCGCCAACGTGACGCGGCTGAGCGACTCCGTGGCGCGCGTCGGTGCCGATGAGTTCGTCGTCGTGCTGTCGGGCCTGGTCGACGAAGAGACCGCGATGCGGCTGGGCGACCGGCTGATCCAGGCGATGGACGAGCCCATCCTCATCGACCATCACCGCTTCAATGTCGGCGCCAGCATCGGCCTGGCGCTGTTCCCGGCCGACGGCATCCATGTCGACGAACTGCTGCGCAACGCCGAGGTCGCCATGGTGCGGGCCAAGCTGCACGCGCGCGGTTCCGTCCAGGCCTACCGGCCCGAGTTGACGCAGGCGGTGCAGCAGCGCTTCGAACTGACGCACGCGCTGCGGCAGGCCAACGAGGCCGCGCAGTTCCGCCTCGAGTACCAGCCGCAGGTACGCCTGAGCGACGGTGCGCTGATCGGCGCGGAGGCGCTGCTGCGCTGGCGCCATCCGACGCGCGGTCCGATCTCGCCGGCGGACTTCATCCCGCTGGCCGAAGAGACCGGCCTGATCATCCCCATCGGCCGTTGGGTGCTGGAGCAGGCCTGCGCCCAGGTGGTGCGCTGGCAGGGTCAGGAAGGCAAGCCGCAGCAGGTCGCGGTGAACGTCTCGGCGCGACAGCTGCGCCAGCCGGACTTCATCGAGACGCTGGACTTCATCCTCGGCGAGACCGGGTGCCCGGCGAGCGCGCTGGAGCTGGAGGTCACCGAGAGCCTGCTGCTCGAAGACGCCGAGCAGGCCATCAGCCTGCTGACGCGGATCTCCAACCGCGGCGTACGCATCGCGATCGACGACTTCGGTACCGGCTACTCGTCGCTGGCCTATCTGAAGCGCATGCCGGTCAGCACGTTGAAGATCGATCGCAGCTTCGTCAACGAGCTGAGCAGCGATGCCAACGTCGCGGCGATCGCGCGCACGGTCATCGTGCTGGCGCGCAGCCTCAACCTCGACGTGCTCGCCGAGGGCGTCGAGACGATCGAGCAGGCGGAGTGGTTGCGCCGTGAAGGCTGCGACTGGGCGCAGGGCTGGTACTACGGCCGACCGATGCCGCCGGAAGACTTCGTCGTCACGCCGCCGCCCGAGCCGCTGCGTCGCGCGCCCAAGCGTCTGCAGCTGGCCTGATCCTCCGGCCCACTGGCCAAGGCCCGATCAGGCGTTGCCATCGCCAGTCATGCGCCGACGCGTCGGCGTCGGCGTTGAGGAGGAAGGCGACGCAGGCGAAGCCGACGATGCGGACGGCGCTGAAGGGGGCTCTGCCCACACGCGCCATTCCTTGGCGCTGACCTCGCGCACTTCCAGGCCGCGTCGCAGGATGAAACTGGAGTCGTGCCAGCTTTCCACCGGTCCGACGAGCGTCCGCCTGGGCGGCGGTTCCGCACCGAAGTCGGAATCGCCGAAGCTGCTGCCGCTGTCGGAATAGCGGCTGTCGCCATGGCTGAACCGGCTGTCGCCGTAATGGCTGGGCAGCTCGCTGTCGGGTCCGGAGGCGCTCGTGAACGGCCGGGAGCTCGTGCGCGGCAGCTGGGAGGGGGTCTGGGAGGGCCGGTACTTCATCTCGGAAACCTCAGGATCACGGGGGAGGAGGCACTCCATGGTGATCCTGTCGCGGCCCGACCGTCAGCCCGCAGATGGAGGGGCTGAAGGGGGAGGACATCTCCCCCTTGAATTCGCTTGCAATGGCCGGCGGTGTGTGGAAATCACAAGCAGATCGCTGGACAGCGCAGTCCCGTTCACAGTGGCAGCGCGGTCGTGTTTTTCACCTCTTCCATCACCGCGTAGGTCCGTGTCTCGCGAACGCCGGGCAGCGTCCAGATCACGGCGCCGATGAACTCCCGGTAGGCGGTCATGTCGGACACCCGGGTCTTGAGCAGGTAGTCGAAGCCGCCCGCCACCAGGTGGCATTCCAGGATCTCCGGCCGGGCCTGCACCGCGGCGCGGAAGTTGTCCATGACGTCGTGCACCGTGCGGTCGAGCAGGATCTCGATGAACACCAGCATCTGCGCGCCCAGCTTGGCGGGGTTCAGCCGCGCCTCGTAGCCGAGGATGAAGCCGTCCCGGGTGAGGCGGCGGACCCGCTCCAGCACCGCCGTCGCGGACATCTGCACCTCCTCGGCCAGTTTCAGGTTGCTGATGCGACCATCCTGCTGCAGCAGCCCCAGGATGCGGCGATCGATCTTGTCCAGGTCTTCAACGCTGCTCATGCTGGATTCCATCCGGTCGAGTGCAGAAACATTGGTGAGTAATTCGGAGCGTTACTTCCTAAACTCCCGCCATTCGCTAGGGGAGCGCCCCTCGCACGAACATCCGAGGATTCTATGACCGCCTTCCCCCTTCCCCTGGAAACCTCCCGCCTGCCGGACCCGTACCGCGAGGAACTGCCCCTGGTGCGCGCGCTCGCCGCGGAGATGCAGGCCCTGAACTGGCAGGCGGTGGTGGATCAGGCGCGCCCGTGGGTGCAGCAGGTGCGCGGGAACCCGGCGCCGTTCTGGGCCATGGAATCGCTGCTGCGCGAGTACCCGATCACCAGCGCCGAGGGCCTGGCGTTGATGCGCCTGGCGGAAGCGCTGCTGCGCGTGCCGGACGCGGAGACGGCCATCGCCCTGACGGCGGACCAGCTCGGCCGCGCCGACTTCGACGGCGCCTCGGATGGCCCGCACAAGATGCTGGCCGGGCTGGCGGCGAGCGCGATCTCGCTGTCCAAGAAATTCCTGCCGGATGCCGAGGCCGATTCCGGCCTGATGAAGCGCCTCGGCGCGCAGACGGTGGTGGCCGCGACGGTGCGCGCGATCCAGCTGCTGGGCCGCCAGTTCGTGCTGGGCCGCAACATCCAGGAAGCGATGAAGGAGGCCGACGCCGCGCGCAAGGTGCAGGCGCAACTGCGCTTCTCCTACGACATGCTGGGGGAAGGCGCCCGCACGGAACGCGACGCCGAGCGCTACCAGGCCTCGTACCTGAACGCGATCGCCGCCATCGCCTCGGGCCGCAAGGCCGAATCGCCGGAAGGCAGCGACGGCATCTCGATCAAGCTGTCGGCGCTGTTCTCGCGCTACGAGGTCCTGCAGCGCGAGCGCGTCTACGCCGAGCTGCTGCCGCGCGTGTGGCAACTCGTCGAGAAGGCCGCGCAGGCCAACATCAACCTGACGATCGATGCCGAGGAAGTCGACCGGCTCGAACTCTCGCTGGAGCTGCTGGACACGCTGGCGGCGCGCATCGCGACGCACTTCCCGCAGTGGCGCGGCTTCGGTCTGGCGGTGCAGGCGTACCAGACCCGCGCTCGGGACGTCGTCGAGGCGGTGGCCGCGATCGCCCACAAGCACGGTCTGAAATTCATGGTGCGACTCGTGAAGGGCGCCTACTGGGACGGCGAGATCAAGCGCGCCCAGGAGCAGGGGCTGCCGTTCTATCCGGTCTACACGCACAAGCCGCACACCGACGTCTCCTACCTGGCCTGCGCGCAGGCGCTGCTGCGGCATCACGACGTCATCTACCCGCAGTTCGCGACGCACAACGCCGGCACGGTCGCCGCCATCCTGCAGATGGCGCGCGCGCTGGGGGCCAAGTTCGAGATGCAGCGCCTGCACGGCATGGGCGAGGGCGTCTATCGCGAAGTGCTGAAGGACGGAGCCATCCCGTGCCGCGTCTACGCGCCGGTCGGCGAGCACCGCGACCTGCTGGCCTACCTCGTGCGACGCCTGCTGGAGAACGGCGCCAACTCGTCCTTCGTCCACCAGCTGGCCGATCCGACCGTCGCGCCCGAAGAGCTGCTGGCGTCGCCGATGACGGAGATCCGCGACGAGGCTTCGCTGCCGCTGCCGATCGACCTCTACCGCGACACGACGGGCCGTGGCCGCGAGAACTCATCGGGCCTGGACCTCGCCGTGCCGGAGCAGCGAAAGACGCTGCTGGACGCGTTGGCGCAGTGCACGGTGCCGGTGCTGGTCGAAGCGACGGCGGAGGAGGTCGACGCCGTGATGACGCGACTGCAAGGTGGCTTCGCGGGCTGGAACGCGACCCCCGTGGCCGAGCGCGCCGCCGTGCTGCGCCGCGCCGCCGATGCGATACAGGCCCAGCTGCCGCAGTTCTGCGCGCTGCTGGTCAAGGAGGCCTACAAGAGCCTGGGCGACGCGATCAGCGAAGTGCGTGAGGCCATCGACTTCCTGCGCTACTACGCCGACGAAGCCGAGCGTCTGGCCGTCGACGGCGTCGCGTTGAACGGCCGCGGCGTGTTCGTCTGCATCTCGCCGTGGAACTTCCCGCTGGCGATCTTCGCCGGCCAGGTCGTGGCCGCGCTCGCCGCCGGCAACGCGGTCGCCGCGAAGCCCGCTGAGCAGACGCCGGCCGTGGCCCGCGAATGCGTCGCGCTGCTGCACGGGGCGGGCGTTCCCGTCGACGCGGTGCAACTGGTGCACGGGCGCGGCGAGACCGTCGGCGCGCGCCTGGTGGCCGCGCCGCAGACGGCGGGGGTGTGCTTCACCGGCTCCACGCAAGTGGCCCAGATCATCAACCGCCAGCTGGCCGCCAAGCCCGGCGCCGCCGCGCTGCCGCTGATCGCCGAGACCGGCGGTCTGAACGCGATGATCGTGGACTCGACGGCGCTGCCGGAGCAGGTCATCGATGCCGTCGTTCAGTCGGCCTTCCGCAGCGCGGGTCAGCGTTGCTCGGCGCTGCGACTGCTGGCGGTGCACGAGGCGGTCGCCGACGGCGTCATCGAAATGCTGCGCGGCGCGGTCAAGGAACTGCGCGTCGGCGACAGTGCGGACCTCGCGACCGACGTCGGCCCGCTGATCGACGACGAAGCCTTCGAGGGCGTGTCCAAGGACGTCCAGCGCCTCAAGCGCGAGGCGACGCTGATCGCCGAGGCCGTGCCCGCCGATGCCTGCCCGCGTCTGCTGGCGCCGGTGGCGGTCGAGCTGCCGACGATCGCCTCGCTGAAGAAGGAGATCTTCGGCCCGGTGCTGCACGTGGTGCGCTGGGGCGGCGATGTCGACGGCGTCGTGCGCCAGATCAACGCGCTGGGCTACGGCCTGACGCTGGGCATCCAGACCCGCATCGACAGCCGGGCGCTGCGGCTCGCGTCGGAGGCGCGCATCGGCAACGTCTACGTGAACCGCAACATCATCGGCGCGGTGGTCGGTGTTCAGCCCTTCGGCGGCGAAGGCATGTCCGGTACCGGCCCGAAGGCGGGCGGTCCGCATTACCTGCTGCGCTTCGTCGCTCAGCCGAAGGTGGACGCTGCCGCCGAGGCGCCGGCGCTGTCGACGACGGGCGCGGGCGCCGATCTGTCGCCGCTGTTCACCGCGCATGAGGGCTGGGCCGAACGCTCGGTCGAGGAGCGCGCGACAGCACTGGAGCGCTCCGCGGCCGGCCAGGGACCGGTGGTCGCCGGCGCCTGGCGCACGCTTGCAGCGGGCGCCCGTCGCTCGCTGGTCGACGTGAAGCTGCCCGGCCCGACCGGTGAGAGCAACGAGCTGCGCCTGCACGGCCGCGGCGTGATCGCCGTGCTGGCGCAGGGCGCGTCGCCGGAAGAACTGGCACGCGCCCTGGGCGCGGCGCTGGTGGCGGGCAACGCGGTCGTGATCGTCGGTGGCGGCGATGTGGCGCAGGAACTGCGCACGGCGCTGATGCGTGGCGGCGTGACGGCGGCGGCGATGCAGATCGTGCCGGCGGACCAGCTCGGCACCGTGCTGCGCGCAACGCGTCTGGCGGGCGTGATCGCGCCGGCGACGCTGCAGGTGCCGGTGCAGCGCGAGCTGGCGGGCCGTGACGGCGCGATCCTGCCGGTCGTGCCGATGGTCGAGCTGACCGATGCGCGCCAGCTCTACCGCCTCGTCGCGGAGCAGACGCTGACGATCAATACGGCGGCGGCCGGTGGGAACGCCGCGCTGCTGGCGGGCGTGCACTGAGACGGCAGGCCGGGTCGCGGGAGACCCGGCCCTCCAGCCGCCACCAGCCGGTGCGCGGCACGACCCAGACCTCGCCGCTCCTGAAGCGGCGCGCCTGCGGCCAGCACTGATCGGCCCAGAGCGCGGGGGCGTCCTCGACATCGACGACGCCGGCCTCCACATGCATCACGGTGCCGCGGGCGAGCTTGAGCATCAGCGACTGACCGGGGGCCAGGCGTTGCTCCAGCGGCGTCGCGACGGGCCGCATCACGCGGGCGGGCGCTGCCTGCCAGGGCCACGGCAGGGGCAGGGATCTCAGGACGGCGGCGAGGGACATGACGACTTCGCCCGGGCGGGGCGCCTCGATGGGATGGGGATCCAGTGTTCCCATCGACGACGCGGCGTGACAGGCACAGCGGCGCCTTTTGTTCTGCGTAACAGCGATCGCGGCCGGTCTGTTCCGTATCGACGGCCCGCCCGCTGTTCCGGTGTCGCGCGCGCCTGCGGGCGCAGAATCGCCGGCATGGATGCTTCGGACCCTCTGTACGCGCAGGTCGCCGCGCACTACCGCCAGGCCATCGCGGCGGGCACGATGCCGCCGGGGAGCCGGATGCCCTCGGTGCGCACGCTGATGGGCCTGCATCGCGTGAGCCTGAGCACCGCGCTCCAGGCCTGCCGGCTGCTCGAAAGCCAGGGCCTGCTGCAGGCCCGCCAACGCGCCGGCTACTTCGTGAGACCGCCACGTCCGAACCGATTGGCGCGCGCCGCCGAGCCGCGCCAGACGCAGGCCGACCCGGCGCGTTTCGTCGGCGTGCACGAGCGCATCTCCGAGATCCTCACCCGCGGCATCGCCGCAAAGCCGGAGGTCAATCTCTCCGGCGCGTGCGCGCATCCCTCGCTGTACCCGACGCGCGCGCTGGCGCTGCACGGCCAGCGGCTGCTGCGTCGCCGGCCGGAGATCCTCGGCACCCAGCCCGATCCGCAAGGCCTGCTCGCGCTGCGCCAGGGCCTGTCGCGCCTGGCGCTCAACGCACAGATCCAGCTCGACCCGTCGCAACTCGTCATCACGCACGGCTGCACCGAAGCGCTCGGCATCGCACTGCGGGCGGTGACGACGCCGGGCGATGCCGTCGCGGTCGAATCGCCGACCTACTACGGCCTGCTGCAACTGCTCGAGAGCCTGGGGCTGCGCGCGCTGGAGATCCCGACGAGTCCTCACACGGGCCTGTCCGTCGAGGCCTTCGAAGCCGCCGCGATGCAGGAGCCCCGGCTCAAGGCCGTGGTCGTCGTGCCCAACCTGCAGAACCCGCTGGGCGCGGTGATGCCGGACGATGCCAAGCAGGCGTTGCTGGCGGTCTGCGAGGCGCGCGATCTCGCGCTCGTCGAGGACGACACCTACGCGCTGCTGTGCGAGACGCCGCAGCGCGCGATCAAGTCCTGGGACACGACGGGGCGGGTGATCTTCTGCTCGTCGCTGCACAAGACGCTGGCGCCCGGCATGCGCGTGGGCTGGATCGCCGCGGGGCGCTGGCAGTCGCGCGTGGAGATCCTCAAGTACGCGCAGAGCCGGCCCAACGAGATGCTCGGGCAGGCCATCCTGGCGGAGTTCCTGGCAGGCGGCCAGATCGATCGCCACCTGCGCGCGCTGCGGGCGAAGCTGGCGACGCAGCGCGAGCAGATGGTGGCGGCGTTGTCCGATGAACTGCCGGCCGGCACGCGGCTCAGCCTGCCGCCGGGCGGGCCTAGCCTGTGGGTCGAGCTGCCCGAGGGACTGTCCTCGCTCGCGCTGTTCGACGCCGCGCTGGAGAAGGGCATCCGGCTGGGGCCCGGGCTGATGTACTCGAACTCCGAGCGCTTCGACAACTTCATCCGCATCAACGCAGGCAACCCGATGGATGACGCACAGCGTCGGGCGATCGTGACGCTGGGCGAGCTCTGCGCATCGATGCTGAGGGCGCGTTGATGGCGAGTTGATGGCAAGCCGATGGCGCGCTGAGCGCCCGAGGTGGACCCGCTCCAGCGCCGGGGCGGGACTAAACTGCCGGCCCATGAGTTCCTGCATCGCATTCATCGGCGGAGGCAACATGGCCAGCGCCATCGTCGGCGGCCTGCGCCGGGCCGGTTTCCCGGCCGAGGACCTGCTGGTGGTCGAGCCTTTCGAGGCGCAGCGCGATCGGCTCGCCGCCGATTTCGGCATCCAGCCGCTCGCGGCGGCGGATGCCTCGCTCGCGCGGGCTCGCGCGGTCGTCTGGGCGGTCAAGCCGCAACTCTTCCAGGAAGCCGCTGTGCCCGTCGCGCCTCACGTCGCCAGCGCGTTGCAGCTGTCGGTGATGGCGGGCCTGCGCAGCGACGCGATCGCGCGTCCGACCGGCGCGTCGCGTGTGGTGCGAGGCATGCCCAACACGCCGGCGTTGATCGGGCAGGGCATCACGGGGCTCTTCGCCAGCGAGGCCGTCACCGCCGACGATCGCGCGCTGGTCGAGCAGCTGCTGCAGCCGACCGGACGCACGGTGTGGGTCGACAACGAGGGCGACCTCGACACGGTCACCGCGCTGTCGGGCTCGGGACCGGCCTACTTCTTCTTCCTCGTCGAGCACATGGTCGCCGCGGCGCGCGCGCTGGGCCTGGACGAGGCCAAGGCGCGCGAGCTCGCGCTGGCGACCTGCGGCGGTGCCGCGGCGCTGGCGTTGCAGTCGGGCGATTCGCCGACCGCGCTGCGCGAGAAGGTGACGTCCAAGGGCGGCACCACGCACGCCGCGATCACCAGCCTGCAGGCCGACGGCGTGGGCGAAGCGATCGAGCGCGCGGTGAAAGCCGCGCACCGACGCGCCGGCGAGTTGGGCGACGAGTTTGGCCGCGCTTGATGCCGCGGCGCCCGAGGCCGACGGCCCACGCGTTGCTCGTCGGCGGACCACCGACTGATTCCTGAAAGCTGCATCCATCCATGGGGATCGCTGATCGCTGGGGCCTGCGTGCGTGGCTGCGCGCGCCGGGCTCGCTGAGCAAGCGCCTGGCCGCGACCGGCCGTCGCTATGAGGTGCAGGTGCTGCGCCAGACCACCGCGCCGCTGCGGCCGCAGGAGCGCGCCGCGCTGGGGCTGCCCAAGCGCGGACTCACGCTCGTGCGCGAGGTGCTGCTGCGCGTCGACGGGCAGCCGCTGGTGTGGGCCCGCTCGGCGGTGCATGGCCACGCGGTGGCCGGTCCCTGGAAAGCCTTGAAGGGACTGGGCAGCCGGCCGCTCGGCCATCTGCTCTACGACGATCCCCGCATCCATCGCAGCGAGCTGCAACCGCGGCGCGTGACGCGCCATGGCGCGACGCACCGCCAGATGCAGCGCCAATGGCTGGCCGCCACGGGGACCGAAGCGCCCGCGCAGATGCAGTGGTCGCGGAACTCCGTCTTCACCCGGCACGGGCAGCAGCTGCGGGTGATGGAGATGTTCGTGCCCGACGTCGCGCTGCGCGATCCCGGACCGTTGCGACGCAAGTCGAGGCCGCGCCGGTGATGAATCGATTCCGCCACTGGCTGCAGGCGTTCCGACCGGCGCCGATGCGCGTCGACGCGCGCGAGCGGCTGCGGGTGGTGGCCGGCGCGATCGCCGGCCTGCTGCTGACCGGCGTGCTGACCGAATGGCTGTCGCGCCATGCCCCGGGCGTGCCGTGGCTCATCGCGCCGCTGGGCGCGAGTGCGGTGCTCGTGTTCGGCGTTCCCGCCAGTCCGTTGGCCCAGCCGTGGGCCGTGGTGATGGGCAACACGGCGTCGGCCCTGGTGGGCATCGTCTGCGTGCACCTGTTCGGCGGCGCGGCGGAACTGGCCGCCGCGATCGCCGTCGGCGGCGCGATCGGGCTGATGTTCCTGCTGCGCTGTCTGCATCCGCCCGGTGGCGCGGCGGCGCTGCTGATGGTGCTCAGCGGCGTGCACGACTGGCGCTTCGTGCTCGATCCGGTGCTGCTGAATTCGGTGCTGATGGTCCTCGCCGGCATGGCCTACAACGGCGTCACCGGACGCAAGTATCCGCACCCGCAGACCGCCGTTCCCGTTGCGGCGGCAAGCGGCACCACCGGCGATGCCGGCGGGACGGTGGGCGAGTCGCCTGCGTTCAGCGGCATCGACCTGGATACCGTCCTGGCGCATTACAACCAGGTGCTGGACATTCCCCGGGACGATCTGCAGGCCATCGTCGACGAGGCCGGCCTGCTGGCCGCGCGGCGGCGGATGACGACACTGCGCTGCGCCGACGTCATGTCGCGCGACGTGAAGACGGTGGAATGGGGCACGCCGCTCCAGGAGGCGTGGTCGCTGCTGCGGACGCATCACATCAAGGCCCTGCCGGTGGTGGACCGGGCGCGGCGCGTGGTCGGCATCGTCACGCTGGCGGACTTCATGCGTGGCGCGTCGCTGGACGTGCACGAGGACTGGGCGGCGCGGCTGCGCCACTTGATCCGCTCGACACCGGCCACGCACAGCGACAAGGCCGAGGTGGTCGGCCAGATCATGAGCCGGCAGGTGCGGGTGGCCAGCGCGGACCGGCCGCTGGCGGACCTGGTGCCGCTGTTCGCGGCGACCGGGCACCACCACATCCCCATCGTCGGCGAGGAGGCGCGGCTGGTGGGCATCCTGACGCAGTCGGACCTGGTGTCGGCCCTGGCGCGCGTGGACCGGCTCTGAGCGACGCCTGAACCGCATCTAGGCCGCGGCTAAGCGGACGTACAGGTCCCGCTCAGCTTCGCTCGGTATGCTGCCGCGGCCATTCCTGAACCGTGCCGCCGATGGACATCGACCCCGACGAACTGATTGAGACCGCCCGTCAAGCCAACGGGCGGGCTGAAGCGCCGACGTCGCAGTCCCGGCTCAACGTGGCGGTCGCGCTGACCGTCGCGCTGCTGGCGACCTTCATGGGCATCTGCAAGATCAAGGACGACAACATCGGCCAGGGCATGCAGCAGGCGCAGGCCGACAAGATCGATCACTGGTCCTTCTACCAGGCGCGCAACGCGCGGGAGGAAGTCGCCAAGGCCGCTCTGACGCAGCTGAAGCTGCAGGCGATCGGCGCGCCGGCGTCGGCGGCCGGCGGCTACCGCGAGGCGATCGCGCACTACGAGGCGCTCGCCGCGGACCAGGCCGCCAAGAAGGACGAGCTCCGCAAGCAGGCCGAAGCCGACCAGCAGCGCTACGACGCGCTCAACTACCGGGACGACCAGTTCGACCTGTCCGATGCGTTGCTGGCGATCGCGATCGCCATGCTGGCGGTGACCGCGCTGACGCAGCTGTGGTGGCTGTACGCGGCGGCGATGGTGCCGACGGTCTTCGGCGTGCTGATGGGGTTCGCGGGACTGGGCGGCTGGCCGCTGCACCCGGACGTGATCGTGCAGTGGCTGTCGTAGAACGAGCCGCTCAGCGCAGCGTCAGATCCACCACGGTGCCCGCGAAGATCGCGAAGCCGACCCAGTGGTTCTCGCGGAAGGCCTTGAAGCAGCCGTCGCGGCTGCGGTCCTTGATCAGCGTGTAGTGCCAGACCACCTGGGCCGCCGCGACCGCGAGCCCGGCCAGGAACCAGTGCCCCATGCCCAGCCGCAGCCCCAGCGCGGCCCACAGCGCGAGGAACGCGACGTAGAACGCCATCACGCCGATGACGTCGAAGCGCCCCAGCGTCAGCGCCGAGGTCTTGATGCCGATGCGGATGTCGTCGTCGCGGTCGACCATCGCGTACTCGGTGTCGTAGGCCAGCACCCAGAACAGGTTGGCGACCAGCAGTCCCCATGCGGCCATCGGGACCGAGGCCGGGATCGCCTGCAGGCTCCACTCCCGCCCGCCTAGCGCCGCCGAGAACGCCATCGGGATCCCGAACGAGAACGCCACGCCGAGCACGGCCTGCGGCATCGAGACCCAGCGCTTGGTGAACGGATAGAGGATGGTCACCGCCAGCGCGGCGAAGGACAGCAGGATGGTCGGCGGATTGGTCGTCAGCACGAGCGCGAAGGCGACCAGCGCGAGCACCGCGCCGAGCACGAGCGCCTGCTTCACGGAGATCAGCCCCGAGGTCACCGGCCGCTGGGCGGTGCGTTTGACGTGCTTGTCGAAGTCGCGGTCGGCGACGTCGTTGACGGCGCAGCCCGCGCTGCGCATCAGGAAGGTGCCGATGGTGAAGACCAGCAGCAGGTGCCAGCCCGGCCAGCCGTCGGCGGCCATCCACAGCGCGGCCAGCGTCGGCCACAGCAGCAGGTAGGTGCCGGCCGGGCGGTCCCAGCGGATCAGGTTCAGGTACAGCGACAGACGCGACGGCGCGGCGGGAGCGGGGGCTGCGGAAGTCATGGCGCGCATTGTCGCGCCGCGGAAGTCGCTCGCCCGTCGCGCATCGTTCAGCCAAGCTTGCGCCGCAGCTCCGCCGTCGAGATGTCGTCGATGTGGCGGAACGCGGGGGCGATCCGATCCATCTCCTGTGCGCCGACGCCGAACTGCTCGAAGTACATGCGCCATTGGCGGACGACGCGCCAGACCTCGTCGATGGCGAGTGCCGCATCGCGCTCGGAAAGCGTGAATCCGCCGTGCGCCGCCAGCGCGTTGTCGAGCGTGGCCAATCGACCTGACGGCCCGATGCCCAGATGGAGGAATCGTTCGCTTGCCAGGCTGGGTCGAGGCATCACGTCGTAGAGCGGGCTGAGTCGCCAGCCCTGCAGTCGTGGATCCCACAGAAAGCCGTGATTGCGCAGATGGTCGTCGTCGTTGCTGACCAGGATGTTGAACACCATGCGCTTGAAGAGCTCGGTGTTGCCGGCGCGGACCGTATCGGGATGCGCGTAGCGGCGGATCGCCGCAGCGAGGTCCGCGTACGCCTTGGTCCGCGACTCGCTCTCGTCGCACCCCAGCCAGGTCAGGCCGCTGTTGAACGCCAGTCGTCGTTCCGCCAGGCCGTCGGCCGGCGTTGCCTCGAGCAGGGTGGGATCGTCCTCGACGGCGGGCAGTTGATCGGAGGACCAATAGCGATCGAAACGTCGGATCAGCATGACGTGACGGTCGCCGATGGTCAGCGTCTTGACGGGCGGCACGGACAGCGTGGCCTCGGCCGCCAGGCGCAGCGCGGCGCATTCGATGGCGGGAATGTCCATGCGGTCCTGGCGGCTGGCGAATTTCGCCAGCCACAGCACGCCGTCGTCGTCCCGGACTGAGGCTTTCGGGCGCGCACCTCCCAATGACGCACCGTTCATGAAGATGGCATCCAGATGTGCGGGGACGGGCGCACCCTCTTCGATGCGCTCCGCGGCTTCCATCAGGTGCTGCAGCGTGTGCCAGGAACTGACACCCGGACTCGGGCCGTCGGCCAGCCCCGTCCGCACATCGAGCGCGCCGACGCGTTCACTGCCGGCGTGGATCAGGTATTGGGATTCCGGCAGGCTGTTGGCTGGCACGCGCAGCTTGGCTTCGATGACTCGGCGTCCCCACGCGTCTGGCGCCGCGTCGCGGATGCCGCCGAAGAAGGGGAGGTTGTTGATCGGGCGCAACCGTTGACCACGGACCCGTTCACGATCGAGCAGACCCAGGCTCACCGGATCGATTTCGATGGCGTCAGACCGTCGCAGGTAGTTCAACCCATAGGCCAGCGTCGAACCCTGGAGTTCCTGATCCTGCTCGTTCAGCTGGAGCTGGCCGCAGGGTGCCCAGGCAGATCCCAGATGCGCGAAGACGGTGAGCTTGGTTTCCTTGGCCGCCATGAATCGCCCTCAGAAATCCAGTTCCTGCATTTCCGCCTGCGTCAGCCCGCGTACACGCTGGCGCTGCTCTTCCTGCTGTTGCTGGAAAAGCGCCGGATCGCTTTCGGTCAGGAGATGCGTGAGCGTCAGCCCCGGGGCGATCGCGTCTAGATAACGCAGGATCTGGCCGATGGCGAGGCCGGGGTCACCTCGTTCGATCCGGTAGGCGGTATTGCGAGACAGTCCCGCCCGGATGGCTGCGTCAGCCTGCTTGATCTGCCGGGCCACCCGCAACCGGGCGAGGCGCTCACCCAACTGGGCGCTCTCGGTCTGCAAGTGTGCGGGGAGCACGGAAGCCTGGTCGACTTTCATGTTCGTTAAATCGAGCCTTAACGCGTTAAGGCTCGATATTACGAGCATTCTGTCGAAATGGCTAGCAAAGCTAAGCCGATTCGATGTTCGTTAAATCGAGCTTTAAAGCGATAGTGCTCGATTTAACGAGCATTCTCCGTCTTGCGCAGCCGCTCCCACAGCGCGCCCGCTTCGCCCACCAGCCCGCGCCGGAATGCCAGCACGCACACGATGAAGATCAGCCCGGTGACCAGGCTGACCGATTCGCCCAGCCCGGTGAACCACTGGATCCCGGTCAGGTTGGCCAGCCATTGGCCGAGGTCGCCGATCTTGTTCTCCAGGGCGATGATCACCAGCGCCCCGACGATCGGTCCCACCATCGTCCCCATGCCGCCCACGAGCGTCATCAGGATCACCAGCCCGGACGTGGTCCAGATCGCATCGGTCAGCGTCGCGAAGCCCAGCACCAGCGTCTTGGTCGCGCCGGCGAGCCCGGCCAGCGCGGCCGACAGCACGAAGGCCATCAGCTTGAAGCGCGCCGCGTCGTAGCCCAGCGAGGTCGCGCGCGCCTCGTTCTCGCGGATGGACGTCAGCACCTGCCCGAACGGCGAGTGCACCGTCCGGTAGATCAGCCAGAAGCCGAAGACGAAGATCGCCAGCACCAGGTAGTACAGCGCGCTGTCGCTCTCCAGGTTGATGCCCAGCAGGCTGCCGCGCGGCACCGACTGCAGGCCGTCCTCGCCGCCGGTGAACGGCGCCTGCAGGAAGTAGAAGAACAGCATCTGCGCCAGCGCCAGCGTGATCATCGAGAAGTAGATCCCCGAGCGCCGGATCGCCAGCAGCCCGAACACCAGTCCCGCGACCGCCGCCATCAGCGTGCCGAACGCGATGCCCACCAGCGGCGGGAAACCCCAGACCTTCATCGCGTGCCCGGCCCCGTAGGCCGCCGCGCCCAGGAAGGCGGCGTGGCCGAAGCTCAGCAGCCCCGTGAAGCCGATCAGCAGATTGAAGGCGCACGCGAACAGCGCGTAGCACATCACCTTCATCGCGAAGATCGGATACACGCCCAGGAAGGGCAGCAGCGCGATGGCGAGGAACAGGGCCCCGTAGCCCAGCGGTTTCTTGTTCATTTCTCTTTGCCGAACAGGCCGGCGGGACGCACCAGCAGGACCAGGGCCATGACGACGAACACCACCGTGTTGGACGCCTCCGGATAGAAGACCTTGGTCAGGCCCTCGACGACGCCCAGCCCCAGGCCGGTCAGGATCGATCCGAGGATGGAACCCATCCCCCCGATCACCACCACCGCGAAGACCACGATGATCAGGTTGGAGCCCATCAGCGAATTGACCTGCAGGATGGGTGCGGCCAGCACCCCGGCGAAGCCCGCCAGCGCCACGCCGCCCGCGTAGGTCAGCGTGACCAGCCGCGGCACGTTGACGCCGAAGGCCTGCACCAGCTTCGGGTTCTCGGTGCCGGCGCGCAGCGTCGCACCCAGCGAGGTCTTCTCGATCAGCACCCACACGCCCAGGCACACCACCAGCGAGGCCACCACCACCCACGCCCGGTAGTTCGGCAGGATCATGAAGCCCAGGTTGGTCGCGCCCGACAGCGCCTCCGGCGCCGAGTACGGCTGCCCGCCGACGCCGAAGAAGGAGCGGAACACCCCCTCGATCACCAGCGTCAGCCCGAAGGTCAGCAGCAGGCCGTAGAGGTGGTCGAGCTTGTAGAGCCACTGCAGCAGCAGCCGCTCGATCACCAGCCCGAACACGCCCACGATCAGCGGCGCGATCAGCAGCATCGCCCAGTAGTTGATGCCGAAGTATTCCAACCCCAACCACGCCAGGAACGCGCCCATCATGTAGAGCGCGCCGTGGGCGAAGTTGATGATGTTCAGCATGCCGAAGATCACCGCAAGCCCGAGCGACAGCATCGCGTAGAAGGATCCGTTCACCAGCCCCAGCAGGAGCTGGCCGAGCAGCGCCGGCAACGGGACGCCAAAGAAATCGGTCATGCGGTGTCTCCGGCCTCAGCTCACTTCTTGACCAGCGGGCACTTCGAGTCGGCCAGCTTGGTGAACGCGTCGTCGCCCGCGATGCGGGTCACGACCTTGAAGTAGTCCCACGGCTCGGTGGACTCCTTCTGCGACTTCACCTGCAGCAGGAACATGTCGTGCACGCCGCGGCCGTCTTCCTTGCGGATCGTGCCCTTCGTATAGAAGTCGTTGATCGGCGTGGCCTTCATCTGCGCCACGACCTTGTCGCCGTCGTCGGACTTGATCGCCTCGACCGCCTTCAGGTAGTGCGACACCGCCGAGTAGTCCGCCGCCTGCAGCGACGAGGGCATGCGCTTCATCTTCTCGAAGAAGCGGCGCGCCCAGGCGCGCGACTCGGGGCTCTGGTTCCAGTACCAGCTGTCGGTCAGGTACATGCCTTCGGTGGTCTTCAGTCCCAGCGAGTGCACGTCGTTGATGAACATCAGCAGGCCGGCCAGCTTCATCGTCTTGGTGATGCCGAACTCGTTGGCCGCCTTCACCGCGTTGATGGTGTCGCCGCCCGCGTTGGCCAGGCCCAGGATCTGCGCCTTGGAGCTCTGCGCCTGCAGCAGGAAGGAGGAGAAGTCGCTCGCGTTCAGCGGGTGCTTCACCGCGCCCAGCACCTGGCCGCCGGACTTGGCCACCACCGCCGAGGTGTCGGCCTGCAGCGAGGTGCCGAAAGCGTAGTCCGCCGTCAGGAAGTACCAGGTCTTGCCGCCCGACTTGGTCACCGCCGCGCCGGTGCCGTTGGCCAGGGCCACCGTGTCGTAGGCGTAGTGGATGGTGTAGGGCGTGCACTCCTCGTTGGTCAGGCGCGAGGTGCCGGCGCCGATGGAGATGAAGGGCTTCTTCTTCTCCGCCGCGACCTTGGCCATCGCCAGGCTGGTGCCGGAGTTGGTGCCGCCTATCAGCAGGTCCAGGCCTTGCGTGTCGAACCACTCGCGCGCCTTGGAGGCGGCGACGTCGGCCTTGTTCTGGTGGTCGGCGAAGACCAGCTCGATCTTCTTGCCCGCGACCTGGCCCTTCGCGTCGGCGATGGCCATGCGGATGGCCTCCACGCCGCCGGCGCCGTCGATGTCGGCGTAGACGCTCGACATGTCCGTGATGATGCCGATCTTGATCGTGTCGCCGGAAATCTGCGCCTGCGCGCCGAGGCTGCCGCAGGCCAGCACCGAGGCCAGGGCAACGGTTTTGAGGGTGGTCTTCATCGCTTGTCTCCTTGTTCTAACGGCCTCAATGGGCCCATGCGGGTTTCAGACTCGAAGCTCGGAAAATCAGTATCGGGCGGTCGGTATCGGGAGGCCGGTATCGGACGCTCGGATGTCGGGGTCGTGCGTGACGGCGGCGGCGCGTTCCGTCACACGCTCAGCAGCTCGTCGAGCAGCGCGCGCTTGCTGTCCAGCTGCGCGGCGGCGAAGGACTCGACCACCTGGCCGTGTTCCATCACGACGAAGTGGTCCGCCAGCGGCGCGGCGAACCGGAAGTTCTGCTCCACCATCACGATGGTGAAGCCCTGCGCCTTCAGCGCGGTGATCATGCGGGCCAGCGCCTGGACGATGACCGGGGCCAGGCCCTCGGAGATCTCGTCCAGCAGCAGGATGTCCGCGCCGGTGCGCAGGATGCGGGCCACGGCCAGCATCTGCTGCTCGCCGCCGGACAGCCGCGTGCCCGGGCTGTGGCGGCGCTCGGAGAGGTTGGGGAACATCGCGTAGATCTCGTCCTCCGACATGACCTTGCCGCGACCGCTCTTGAACACCGGCGGCAGGCGCAGGTTCTCCTCCGTGCTGAGCGACGCGAAGATGCCGCGCTCCTCCGGGCAGTAACCCAGGCCGAGTCGCGCGATGCGGTGCGTGGGCAGCGTGACGCTCTCCTGGCCGTGGACCTTGATCGAACCGCTGCGGCGGTCGGTCAGGCCCATGATGGCGCGCAGCGTCGTCGTGCGGCCGGCGCCGTTGCGGCCCAGCAGCGTCAAGACCTGACCCTGCGGGATCGCCAGGTCGATGCCGTGCAGGATGTGGCTCTCGCCGTACCAGGCCTGCAGTCCCTTGATCTCGAGCGCGTAGGCCATCAATGCGCCCCTTGCAGCTCGGTGGCCTCGGAGCCCATGTAGGCCTCCAGCACCTTCGGATGGCGGGACACGGTCGCGTAGTCGCCCTCGGCCAGCACGGCGCCGCGGGCCAGCACGGTGATGCGGTCGGCGATGCTGCTGATCACCTTCATGTTGTGTTCCACCATCAGCACGGTGCGTCCTTCGGCGACGCGCTTGATCAGCGCGGTGACGCGGTCCACGTCCTCGTGGCCCATGCCCTGGGTCGGTTCGTCCAGCAGCATCAGTTCAGGTTCCATCGCCATCGTCGTGGCGATCTCCAGCGCGCGCTTGCGGCCGTAGGGCAGGTCGGCGGCGCGCAGCGAGGCCATGTCGCGCAGGTCGACGAGTTCCAGCAGCTCCAGCGCGCGGCCGTCCAGCTTGGACAGACCGCCGAGGCCCTTCCAGAAGTGGTAGCTCGTCCCGGTGAAGCGCTGCAGGCCGATGCGGACGTTCTCCAGCACCGTCAGGTGCGGGAACACCGCGCTGATCTGGAACGAGCGGATCACGCCGCGGCGCGCGATCTGCGCGGGCTTCTCGCCGGTGATGTCGATGCCGTTGAAGAAGATCTGGCCGCGGGTGGGCGTCAGGAACTTGGTGAGCAGGTTGAAGCAGGTGGTCTTGCCGGCGCCGTTCGGACCGATCAGCGCGTGGATATGCCCACGCTGCACTTGCAGGTCGACCGAGTCCACGGCGGTGAAGCCTTTGAACTCCTTGGTCAGTTTGCGTGTCTCCAGGATGAGGTTGCTCATCGGCGCAAGGGTGGGCGCCGGTGGTCCGGTGCCTCTGTAGTGGAGCCAGGAATTTAGGGCCCTGGCGGGGCCCCTCGACAGCGTAAAACCCTTTACGCAGCATTGCGCAAGGGCTAACCCTCGGGCCTCTGTGCTCGCTGCGGCGCGGGGGTTCCACATGACGCCGCAGGCGTCTTGCACGAGGCTGACGCAGACCGCTGACGCGGTGCTTTCTTGAAGGGGCCAGGACGTGCCACAACGCCGTCTTGACGAACGCGTGTCACCGGAATCTCCTGCGAGGGAACGATGCTTCTTCCGAACGGGGCGGGTGGGCCCCTCGCAGCGTGGCTATGCTGCGCGCCAGTTCGAACACACCCGTTCCTCGAACGCACACATCGCGTCGAACACACGCGTCACGTCGAACCCACGCTTCACATCCACAGGAGATTCCCCATGATCCGTTCCGGAAAATTCGCCGCCCTCGGCCTCGCCATCGCACTGGCCGCTGCAGGCGTGCAAGCGGCCGCGCCGCAGGTGAAGACGCAGGCGCCGGGCTACTACCGGCTGATGCTGGGCGACTTCGAGATCACCGCGTTGAGCGACGGCACGGTCGATCTGGCGGTCGACCAGCTGATGGACAAGGCCAAGCCCGGCACGGTGGTGAAGGCGCTGGGCAAGAACTACCTGAAGCCGCCGGTGGAGACCTCGATCAACGGCTACCTGATCAACACCGGCACCAAGCTGGTGCTGATCGACACGGGCGCCAACGGCGCGTTCGGTCCGACGACGGGCAAGCTGCTGGCCAACCTGAAGGCGGCAGGCTACCAGCCGGAGCAGATCGACGAGGTCTACATCACCCACTTGCACCCCGACCATGCCGCGGGGCTGACGAAGGACGGCCAGGCGGTGTTCCCGAACGCGGTGGTCCGGATGGATCAGCACGACGCCGACTACTGGCTGAACACGGCGAATGCGGAGAAGGCCTCGCCGGGCCACAAGGACTTCTTCGGCGCCGCGATCGCGGCGCTGAAGCCGTACCAGGATGCCGGCCGCCTGAAGCCGTTCAGCGGCGAGACCGAGCTCGTGCCGGGCATCCGCACGCACGCGGCCTACGGCCACACGCCGGGGCATACGGTGTACATGGTGGAGAGCCAGGGCCAGAAGCTGGCGGTGTGGGGCGACCTGATGCACGTCGCGGCGGTGCAGTTCCCGGATCCGTCGGTGACGATCAACTTCGACAGCGATTCGAAGCAGGCGATGCCGCAGCGCCAGAAGGCCTACGCGGACGCGGCGAAGAACGGCTACTGGGTTGCGATCGCGCACGTGTCCTTCCCGGGCCTCGGCCACGTGGCCGCGGACGGCAAGGGCTATCGCTGGGTGCCGGCGAACTACAGCGTCAAGCCGTGATCAGCTGAGACGGGCGGGATCGCCGGCCTCGACATGACGTTCGAGGCCGGTGACCAGCGCATCGAACACCGCCCGGCATCGCGGGCTGTCCCGCAGGTCCTCATGCATGGTGATCCACGTCTCCAGAGGGATGCTGAGGTCCTCCGCGAGCACGCGGCGCAGCGCCGGATCGCGCCTGGCCAGCGCGACCTGGCACAAGCCCAATCCCGCTCCCGCGCGGATCAGGGCGAGGTGCGCGAGGTCGCTGTCGGTGCGCAGCGCGAAGTTCTCGGGCACCATCACCGGATAGTGTCGCGCCAGCTCACGCACGTAAGGTGCCGGCTGGTCGTAGCCGATCAATGCGTGGCCCTCCGTGACCAGCGCCTTCATCGAACCCGGTGTTCCATGCGCGGCCAGGTAGCGCTCGTGCGCATGCAGTCCGACCTCGATCACGCCGACGCGCCGCGCGATCAGCTGCTCCTGTTTCGGCGGCGTCATGCGGATCGCGATGTCGGCCTCGCGTCTGAGCAGGTCCTGCACGCGGTTGCTCAGTACCAGCTCGACGATCAGCGCCGGATGGCGTTCGCGCAGCTCGGCGATGAGCGGGGGCAGCACCTCCACGCCGATCACCTCGCTCGCAGTCACCCGCACGATGCCGCGCACGCCGTCGCCGTGACTGCGCGCGGTGCGTTCCAACGCCGCTGCAGTGCTGTCCATCGCCTCCGCATAAGGGCGCAGCGCCAGCGCCGCCTCCGTCGGCAGCAGGCCGGCGGGCGTGCGCACGAAGAGCGACTGCCCCACCTGCGCCTCCAGCGCCGCCACGTGCCGACCGACCGTCGGCTGCGTCAGATCCAGCGCCCGCGCGGCCCCTGACAGCGAGCCCTCCCGCAGCACGCCGAGGAAGGAGCGGTACCACTCCCAGGCGATGCCGGAACTGGAGGATCTGGAGGACTCCGAGGATTCGGAGGAACCGGAGGAACCGGAGGAACCGATGGAGCGCGCTGGCGCAGGGGTAACCGCCGCCGGCGAGGAAGTCTTCGAAGCCATGCAGAAATGTATAGCCGCCTGTCGATGCTCGGTAATTTCCAGGAAAGCCGCTCTTTTCCAGAATCCATCCCATGCCTTCACCCAACCGGACCGGCGAGGTCCCACAGGAGCTGACGATGGATGCGATGACTTCGATGGATGCGATCGGTGTGCTGGCCGCGATGACGGCGGTGGCGCGGCGGACGGCGCTGGTGCTCGGCGCGAGCGGCGGTGTCGGCGGCGCGGTGGCCCGCGCCCTGCGCGACGCGGGGTGGACGGTGCGGGCGCTCAAGCGCGGACTGGCCGGCGAATCGGAACATCGCGACGGCCTGCTGTGGCTGCGCGGCGATGCGCTCGATGCCCAGGATGTTCAGCGCGCCGCGGCGGGCTGCAGCGTGATCGTCCACGCCGTGAATCCGCCCGGGTACCGTCGCTGGAGCGAGCTGGTGCTGCCGATGCTCGACAACACCATCGCCGCCGCGTCGGCGCGCGGCGCCACCGTCGTGCTGCCCGGCACCGTCTACAACTTTGGGTCCGACGCGATGCCGCATCCGACCGAGGACTCGCCGCAGCGCCCGCTGACTCGCAAGGGCGCGATCCGCGTCGAGATGGAACGCCGTCTGCAGGAAGGCGCCGAGCGGGGCGACTTCCGGGCGATCGTGCTCCGGGCCGGCGACTTTTTCGGCCCGGGGGCGGTGAACAGCTGGTTCTCGCAAGGGCTCGTGACGCCGGGCCAGCCGGTGACGCGGATCCAGCAGCCAGGCACCGACGGTGTCGGCCATCAATGGGCCTATCTGCCTGACGTCGCGACGGCGATGGCCGCGCTGATCGAGCGTTGCGACACGCTGCCCGCCTTCGCCCGCTTCCATTTCGCCGGTCATTGGGATGGCGACGGACGCCAGATGGCGGCGGCGATCAGCCGCGTCGTCCAGCGCAGGACCGGCCGGCAGCCGCGGCTCACCCGCTTCCCCTGGTGGGCGGTGCGGCTGGCCCAGCCGGTGGTGCCGCTGTTCCGCGAGCTGGCCGAGATGCGCTACCTGTGGCGCGAGCCGCTGCGCATGGGCGAGGCGCGTCTTGCCACCGAGCTGGCCGACGCGGGAGGCGTGCCGTACACGCCGCTCGATGTGGCGATCGAGCGCACGCTGGAAGCGCTGGGCTGCCTGCCTGCCGCCGCTGCGGGTGCAGGGACGCCCGGCACGTCGACGCTCAATCGAAGTAGTGCTGGCGCAGGCGCTCGTAGCGCCCATCCCGCCTGAGGCGGTCCAGCGCGGCCTGCAGGCGTCGCGCCACCGCCGGATCTCCGTCCAGCGGCAGGCCGTACCAGTAGGACTTGTCGACGTCCATCGGCAGCACCGGGGTCAGGGTCGCGTAGGGCAGCTTCAGCTCGCGCAGATGCCAGGCCGCGGCCCAGTCCAGCAGCACGATCAGGTCCATGCGGCCGGCCAGCAGCTTGCGCAGGTTGGTGGCGTCGTCGAGGCCGAGTTCCAGCTCGGTCTCCGGCCGCAGCCCGTCGGCGATCAGTTGCTTCGCAGCCGCCGAGTCGCGCGACGCGCCCAGACGCCAGCCGTTGAGCTGCTTGAGGCTGGTGGGGCGCACCTCCGTGCGGTGGCTCAGCCGGTAGACGAGGATGCGCCGTGGGCTGATCGGCCCGACCCAGCGGTACTGGGTCTCGCGTTCCGGCGTGCGCGTCAGCGAGAACAGCACGCTGTCCGTGCGCCGCGCCGCCTCCTGCACCGACCGCTGCCACGGCAGCACCTGGACGCGCACGGGCACGCCGGCTTCGGCGGCCATCAGCGTCAGGAGTTCCGTGCTGAAGCCTCGCGCCTCGCTGCCCTCGGCGTAGTTCAGCGGCGGCAGGTTTTCCGTGAACGCGACCAGCTCGGCCGACCCCTGGCCCACCCGCGCACGAGCCGCCGGCACCGCCATCGCCGCGGGCACCGCGCCCGGCAGCAGACCCGCCGCCAGCAGGAGGCAGCACAGACGGCGCTCCGGCAGGGGTGGGCTCTGGTCGGACATCGCGAGAGTGTAGGAAGGAGTGATGACAGGCTGACAACGATGTCGGCGCATGAACGTCAACAAGGTCACGACACCCCGCCTGGGAAGGAAAGACCTGACCCCGAGTGCGCTCGCGGAGCCGGCCGGTTCACGTCCGGGTCGTGAGCCTCAGGCGTCCATCTGCTTCTGGAAGACCAGGCCCGCGTGCTCGCGCAGCGCGTGGAACTTGATCTTGGGCCAGTTCTCCTGCATCGCGCGGAGCTCACCGGCGTACTCGAGCAGCACCGTCGGCGCGTTCACCGCATCCCACGCGACGCGGTGCGCGTTGTGGTCGATGAAGCGGCGCAGTTCCTTCTCGCCGCCGTCGGCCTCGTCGCAGGTCACCCAGCGCGCCACGTTGTAGCGCGCCGGCATGACGCGGGCCTTGACGCCGTACTCATGCTCCAGGCGGTGCGCGACGACCTCGAACTGCAGCTGGCCGACCGCGCCCAGCAGCAGCACGCTGCCGGCCTCGGGACGGAAGACCTGGATCGCGCCTTCCTCGCCGAGCTGGCGCAGACCTTCGCGCAGCTGCTTGGTCTTGAGCGGATCCGCCACTTCCACGGACCGGAACATTTCCGGCGCGAAGAAGGGCAGGCCGGTGTACTGCAGCGCCTCGCCCTCGGTGATCGTGTCGCCGAGCTGCAGCACGCCGTGGTTGGGGATGCCGATGATGTCGCCGGCGAAGGCCTCGTCCAGCAGCTCGCGGCGCTGCGACAGGAAGCTCACCACCGTGTTGGGGCGCAGCTCCTTGCCGGAGCGCACGACCTTCAGGCGCATGCCGCGCTCGAAGTGGCCGGAGGCCACGCGCAGGAACGCGATGCGGTCGCGGTGCGCCGGGTCCATGTTGGCCTGGATCTTGAAGACGACGCCGGTGAACTTCGGTTCCTCCGGCTGCACCACGCGCTGCATCGCGGCGCGCTCGGCCGGCGCGGGCGCCAGCTCGACCAGCGCGTCCAGCACTTCCTGCACGCCGAAGTTGTTGACCGCGGAGCCGAAGAACATCGGCGTCTGCCTGCCGCCGAGGAAGGCTTCCTCGTCGAAGGTCGGCGCGGCTTCGCGGACCAGCTCGATCTCGCCCTGCGCGTTCTCGTACTGCATGCCGAAGCGATCGGCGTAGGCCGGGTTGTCCAGTCCGTCCAGCACTTCCTCGGTGCCGGCGGCTCGGTCCTCGCCGGGCGCGAAGACGCGCATGCGCTGCTGGCGCAGGTCCATCACGCCGTGGAAGTGCTTGCCCATGCCGACCGGCCAGGTGAACGGGACCACCGTCATGCCCAGCTCGCGCTCGATCTCGTCCATCAGCGCCAGCGGTTCCTGGACCTCGCGGTCCATCTTGTTGACGAAGGTCAGGATCGGCGTGTTGCGCGCGCGGCAGACCTGGATCAGGCGACGGGTCTGCGGCTCCACGCCGTTGGCCGCGTCGATGACCATCAGCGCCGCGTCGACGGCGGTCAGCACGCGGTAGGTGTCTTCCGAGAAGTCCTGGTGGCCCGGGGTGTCCAGCAGGTTGATGACGCAGTCGCGGTACTCCATCTGCATCACCGACGAGGCCACCGAGATGCCCCGCTGCTTCTCGATCTCCATCCAGTCGGACGTCGCATGCCGCGAGGCCTTGCGCGCCTTCACCGACCCCGCGATCTGGATCGCGCCGGAGAACAGCAGCAGCTTCTCCGTCAGCGTGGTCTTGCCCGCGTCAGGGTGGGAAATGATGGCGAAGGTGCGGCGACGGCGCACTTCGGACGGGATGCGGGAGAGGTCGGTGGACATGGCGGCTCTGGGGCGGCGAACCCGCGATTATCGGCCATGCACCGCGCGAGGGGCTCATTGCTCGGGCATGAAGGGTCGCACCTTCGCCAGCAGCCGCTCGACATACTCGTCCTTCTCCCCGACGGGCGCCGCGTAGGTCAGCGCATCGCGCGCGGCGGCCTCGCCGGCCTTGCTCCACATCAGCCACGCTGACAGGTACTGCGAGGCGAGGCAGCCGCCGGAGGTCGCCACCGGGCCGCGGGCGTGGAAGGGCTCGTCGAGGACCCGCACGCCGGCCTCGACCAGCCAGGGACGCGTGGACGAGTCGGTGCAGGCCGGCGCATCGCCGAGCAGCCCCAGTCGTGCCACCAGCAGCGCGCCGGAGCATTGCGACGCGATCAGCTGCCGCGTCGGATCGAGCTGCAACCGGTCCAGCACGGCCGAGGTCTCCGCGATCGCCCGTGTGTAGATGCCCGAGCCGAACCAGACGGCATCGGCCTCGTTGGCCCATTCGAGCGGATGCTTGAGCTGGACGGTCACGCCGTTCATCGAGGTGACCGCCGGTCCCGGCCCGCACAGCTCGGCGGACCAGCCCAGCGGCTTGAGCCGGTTCAGCAGTCCCAGCGGGATGAAGCTGTCGATCTCGTTGAAGCCGTCGAAGGAGAGGATGGCAATGCGCATGAGGGAGACCCGGGAGGCCCGCAAGGCGATCGGCCCACTGTAGCGCCGCTGCGCGCGGGGCCCAAGCCGTCGGGGTTATTGACCGTCAGGGCCGCCGGCGCCACCCGGCGCCCGCGGCGTGCCCAGCGTGCCGAGCTGCGTGCCGATGCGCACCAGCAGATGCTGGCGCACCCGCTGGACGACCTCGGCCGCGTCGACCGGGCCGAGTTCCTCGGCCAGCCGGGCCTGGACCTCGTAGTGCAGGTAGAGCATGCCGCGCAGCTTCTCGAAGCCGCTCTCGTGCCCGTCGCCGCAGATGCGCAGGTCGTTGTCGAGCACGCGCTCGATGACGCCGGGATCGAGCAGCCGCACGTGGCACATGATCGCCAGCTGCGCGATCTGCAGGTCCACGTCCTCCACGGTCTTCTCCCACTCCTCGTGGCTGTGGCGTTGCTTGGGCGTTCGCATGGTCACTCCTCCCCGGCCAGGAGCCGGAACGTGTGGCGGGCCATCATGAGTTCCTCGTCGGTGGGGATGACCCAGGCCTCGCACCGGCTGTCGACGGTGCTGATCCGGCGCTCGGCCGGTCCCTCGCGGTTGGCGGCGTCCTGCACCGACACCCCCAGCCACAGACAGCGCGACAGCACGCGCCGACGGATCTCCGCCGCATGCTCGCCGATTCCGGCGGTGAAGACCAGCCCGTCCAGCCCGCCCATTTCCGCCGCCAGCGCGCCGATCTCGCGGGCGACGCGGTGGACGAAGACGTCGATCGCGAAACGCGCCCGCGGCGCGTCGCTGGCCAGCAGCTGGCGCATGTCGCTGGAAATGCCGGACAGTCCCAGCAGGCCGGACTGCTTGTAGAGCAGGGTCTCGAGCTCGCGCGCATCCATGCGCTGCTCGTCCATCAGGTAGATCAGCACGCCGGGATCGACCGCGCCGCTGCGCGTGCCCATCGGCAGGCCGTCGACGGCGGTGAAGCCCATGCTGCTGGCGATGCTGCGGCCGCGGTGCAGCGCGCAGGCGCTGGCGCCGTTGCCCAGGTGCAGGACGACGACGCGGCCGTCCGCCAGCCGCGGCGACAGCGCCGGCAGCCGCGAGGCGATGTACTCGTAGCTCAGGCCGTGGAAACCGTAGCGGCGCACGCCGGCCTCGAACAGCGCATAGGGCAGGGCGAAGGCATCGGCGATGTCGGACTGGCCGCGGTGGAAGGCCGTGTCGAAGCAGGCGACCTGCGGCAGTCCCGGCAGCGCCGAGAAGGCTCTGCGGATCGGTGCCAGGTTGTGCGGCTGATGCAGCGGCGCGAGCGGCGTCAGGGTCTCCAGTTGCGCCAGTACCGGCGGCGTCACCCGCACCGGCTGCGCGAACGCGGTGCCACCGTGCACGACGCGGTGGCCGATGCCCAGCATCCGGATGCCGGGGAACTCGTGGGTGACGAACTCGACCAGGTGATCGAGCGCGCCCTCATGCATCAGCGTGTCGCCGACGGGCCAGTCCCGCGAACCGGCCTTCGAGCCGTCGGCATGCGAGGCCTCGAAGTGCGGCGTCGCGGTGCCTATGCCTTCGACCTGCGCGCGCAGTTCGAGCCGCAGCGGGCCCCGCCGGCGATCCTCGTGCAACGAGTACATCGACAGCTTGATGCTGGAGGAGCCCGCGTTGACGACCGCGATGAATTCGCCTTCAAGTCGTGCATCCATTGCTCACCCCATGATGTGATAGCCGCCGTCGACGTACAAGGTCGAGCCGGTGATGAGCCGCGCGTGGTCGCCCGCGAGCATCGCGGTCGCGTAGCCGACGTCGTCGATGGTCGCCAGCGCGTGCGCCGGCGCGCGGGCGGCGGCGTCCGCGAGCAGCTGGTCGAATTCCTCCAGGCCCGAGGCCGCGCGCGTCGCGATCGGCCCCGGCGAGATCGCGTGCACCCGGATGCCGGACGGACCCAGTTCATGCGCCAGGTAGCGCACCGAGGCCTCCAGCGCGGCCTTCACCGGGCCCATCAGGTTGTAGTGCTCGACGACCTTGCTCGCACCCTGGAAACTCATCGTGAACAGCGTGCCGCCGGCGCCGCGCATCAGCGGCTCCGCGAGTCGCGCCATGCGGATGAAGCTGTGGCACGAGATGTCCATCGCCATCGCGAAACCGGCGGCGCTGCTGTCGATCAGCCGACCGTGCAGATCGTCCTTCGGCGCGAAGGCGATCGAATGCAGCGCCGCATGCAGTACGCCCCAGCGTTCGGACACGGTCGCGAACACGGCGTCGAGCGACTCGGGATCGCGCAGGTCCAGCGGCAGGAGGAGCTCGGCGCCCAGGTCGTCGGCGAGCGGCTTCACGTGCGGCAGCGCCTTGTCGTTGAGGTAGGTCAGCGCCAGGTCCGCGCCCATCGCGCGGAAGGCCCGGGCGCAGCCGTAGGCGATGGACTGGTCGTTGGCGATGCCGGTGATCAGCACCTTGCGCCCGGCCAGCAGCCGGCCGAACTGCACGGCGGCGGAGTTCATGCCACCGCCTTGCGGCGGCGCGCGGGCCTGGGGGTGGGCGAGGCGGCGATCGAGACCGTCGCCGTGGTCGCTGTCGACGCCGTGCCGGACGTCGACAGCGCGAGCGCCATGTCGGCGACGCGCACCGGGTCGACGTGCAGCAGTTCGTGGACGTAGCGCGCCGCCGGCGAGTGCGGATCGGCGAGCTCGGATTCGGCCATCAGCACGGCGCTCGCGAGCGCCAGCGCCTGTTCGCGGTCTTCGAGCGTGGGCAGCAGCGTCGGCAGTGCGGCCATCGCCTCGTCCGGCGCGAAGGTCACGATCAGCGCCTGCCTGTGCAGCAGCGTCGCCCAGTCCTCGCCGGGCACCGCGTCGGCGGCGACGGCGCCTTCGGCGTCCTCGGCCATGCGGCGGTGGGAGTCGGCCAGCAGCTGGCCCAGCACCAGCCCGCGCCGCTGCACGACGCCGCGATGTGCGAGTCCTGCGAGCAGGATGCGGCAGACCGCGTCGGCGAAGCCGCCTTGCTCGACCTGTTCCAGCGCCATGCGACGACCTTCGCGTTCGTCGGCGGCCGCGTGCGCGGTGCCGGAGGCGATGTCCGAATCGCGCGGCGGCAGCAGCGCGCCCAGACCGTACGGCCCGTAGACCGCCTCGACCCAGTGCACGAGCGTCGCGTCGCGCTGATGCCCGACCCGGTCCAACGCTTCGCTGATCGAGCGAGAGCCCAGCTGTTCCCACTTCAACCAGGGGTTCTCCGCATCGACCGCCTGGCGCTGCGCGCGTGCACCGTCGGCCGCCTGCCTGAGCCACGGCGCCAGCGGATGCAGGTCGGACAGGGCCAGGTGTTGCTGGCGCAGCGGGTGCATCCATCGCAGCCAGTCGCCGAGCGCCTTGCTCCCCACCGCGCGCACCGCCGGTTGCAGCCATTGGCGATAGCGGCGCATGTTCATCTCGGACACCTGCGCGATGGTGCTGAACAGCGCTTCGTCGCGGCGGCATTCCGGATTCAGCGCGCGCAGGTCGTCGACGGTGCGGGTCTCGAAGCTCACCGAGTAGTCGCCCGATTCCAGGGCCGCCAGCGGCGCCTCGGGATCGCGCGCGTCAATCTTCATCTCGTAGAGGCCGGGCGGCAGGGCGACGATCTGTTCGAGCGTGTCGAAGATTTGCTCGTGCTCCCGCCGCGCGACGCCGCCGCCGACGAAGATGCCCAGGTGGCCGATCTTCGGATGCAGCATGTAGACGATGGTGCGGCCCGCCTTGACCAGCGCTTTCTCGCTGCCCCAGACGTCGATGATCCAGTCCAGCGCCTGCTGCGGCGGCGTGATGTTGTCGCCCCAGGACGCGAAGATCACCATCGGCGCGGCGATGTTGCGCAGGTCCAGCCGATAGCCTTCGAGCTCCACTTCGCCGCGCGCCAGGCGGTTGCCGATGAACAGGTTCTCGACGATGGCCTCGATCTCCTCGCCGGTCATGCGGAAGTAGCCGCCCCACCAGCGCTCGAAGTCGAGGAAGCGCTCCCGCTCGGTGTCGACGTTGGCGTAGAGGTGGTAGTACTTGTCCCACCAGCTGTTGGCGAGGTTGAGGTTCTCGAAGTTGGAGACCAGGTGCGCGCCGTCGAAGCGGTCGCCCCCGAGGTCCGCCGACAGCGCCGACATCCACGCGCCACCGAGCGCACCGCCCGAGTAGCGCATCGGGTTCTGCTCCGGCGAGCCGGCCCAGTACGACAGCGGCGCGCCGTTCAGGATGATCGGGCCCATCAGGTCGCTGCGCACGGCGGCCAGCGCCGCGACGGCCCAGCCGGCCTGGCAGTTGCCGATCACCGCTGGCAGCCCCGGGGCCTTGGGATGGCGGCGGGCGACCTCCTCGATGAACTGCGCCTCGGCGCGCGCGACGTCGAGCAAGGTCTGACCCTCGACCGGTTCCGGCTCGAAGGTGATGAAGTAGACCGGGTGGCCGGCGCGCAGCGCGACGCCGATCTCGGAGTCCGGCTTGAAGCCGCCGATGCCGGGCCCGTGGCCTGCGCGCGGATCGATGACGACGATGGGCCGCCGCGCGGGATCGACGATGTCGCCGTCGGCCGGCAGGATGCGCAGCAGCGCATAGTTGCAGGGCTGCGGCAGGTCGCGGCCGTCGATCAGCAGTTCATGTTCGAACTTGAGCAGCGCGGGCTTGCCGGCCTTCAAATGGTGGAGGAACACGTTGCCGCGCTCGCGCATCGTGTCCAGCGTCAGCAGCGAGCGTTGCCACGCGTCGGTCGCGTACGCTTGCCAGTCGTGGATCCAGTCGGACGTTCCGGACATTCGCAGTGCTCCCAGCATCGCCTCGCGAGGTCCGCTCGGCTTGATTTGTTGCACCGCAGCATGCATCATCGACCGCGGCTCGTTGCCAATGTCCGAGGGAGACGCAGGGTGATCGAACAATGACCGAACAAACGCCCGATGCCCATCCGCACTACGACCGCCTCATCGAAGCGGTGCGCGAGCTGCCGCCGCTGCGCATGGCGGTCGTCCACCCGTGCAATGACGTGTCCCTGCTCGCGGCGACGGAAGCGGCGGCGCTGGGCCTGATCGAGCCGATCCTGATCGGTCCGGCGGGCAAGGTGTCGGAGGCCGCGGCCGCTGCCGGCGTAGATCTTTCGCGCTACACGGTGGTCGACGTGCCGCACAGCCATGCGGCGGCGGAGATGGGCGTGGCGATGGCGCTCAAGGGCGAGGTCGACGCGCTGATGAAGGGCAGCCTGCACACCGACGAGCTGATGGGCGCGGTGGTGCGGCGCGAGGGCGGCCTGCGGACCTCACGGCGCATCAGCCACTGCTTCGTGATGGACGTGCCGGGGCACGCGCAGCCGCTGATCATCTCGGACGCCGCGATCAACATCGCGCCGACGCTGGAGGAGAAGGTCGACATCGTGCAGAACGCGATCGACCTCGCGCATGCGCTGCATCTGCCGGAGGTGCGGGTGGCGCTGCTGTCGGCGATGGAGACGGTGAACCCGAAGGTGCCGTCGACGCTGGATGCGGCGGCGCTGTGCAAGATGGCGGACCGCGGTCAGATCACCGGCGCGGTGCTGGACGGGCCGCTGGCGATGGACAACGCCATCGATCCCGAGGCCGCGCGCATCAAGGGCATCGTGTCGCCGGTGGCGGGCAAGGCCAACGTGCTGATCGTGCCCGACCTGGACGCCGGCAACATGCTGGCGAAGAGCCTGAGCTTCCTGGCGCAGGCCTACGCGGCGGGGGTGGTGCTCGGCGCGAAGGTGCCGATCGTGCTGACCAGCCGCGCCGATTCGCGCACGGCGCGGCTCGCGTCGTGCGCGTTGGCCTCGATGCTGTCGGAGGCCCGGCGGGCCGGGCGCATCAAGGCCGTGGGCTGATCACTCTTCCAGCAGCGAGCGCAGCATCCACGCGGTCTGCTCATGCACCGTCAGGCGCTGGGTGAGCAGGTCGGCGGTCGGCTCGTCGCTGGCCTTGTCGACCAGGTCGAACAACGCGCGCGCGGTGCGGGCGACGCCCTCATGACCGTCGACCAGGATGCGGACCATGTCCAGCGCCTTGGGCGGCGTGGTCGGCGCGTCCGGCAGCGAGCTCAGCGCCGCGAACTGCGCGTACGAACCCGGCGCCTTGTGGCCCAGCGAGCGGATGCGCTCCGCGACCGGATCCACGGCGTTCCACAGCTCGGTGTACTGGGCCATGAACATCGCATGCAGCGAGTTGAACATCGGCCCCGTCACGTTCCAGTGGAAGTTGTGCGTGGTCAGGTACAGCGTGTAGGTGTCGGCCAGCAGCTTGGACAGGCCCTGCGCGATCGCGGCACGGTCCTTGTCGCTGATGCCGATCTGGATGGACGGCGCGCCCTTGGCCGAAGCGGCTTTGGCGGGGGAGGGGCTCTTCTTGGCCATCGAGGGACTCCTTACGGGTATGGAGGGAAAAAGACGCCCCGCAGACTAACCGATACCAGTGATCGGTGGCGTGACTGTGGGGCGACTGGCAGGGCTCTACTTGGACGTCCGGCGCGCTAGGCCGCGAGGCCATGGGGCCCCGGCGGCAAGCGCCGAAACCCCAAGGCCTCCCGTCCCCGAACGACCGAGGGGATCGGGCCTTGGGCCTTCGTTCATGCGACGCTGTGCTGCATCCAGTCGATCAATGACTGTGCATTCAGCGCAGCGCCGGCGGCGACCAGCAACCAACCCAGTGTGCGTTGTCCGGAACGAGGGGTCATGTCTTGCTCCTTTGGAGATGAAATCCGACGGCGTCAGACGGTGAACTCGATGTCGAGCGTGCTCAGTGCGGCGCGCACGACGCGGCCGTAGTCGGCATCCGCCTTGTCGAAGTGGCCCAGCTGGCGATCGATGATGAAGGCCGGCACGCCGCGCATCGATTCCGCGATGTTGCGGCCCAGGCGTTGTTGCTGTTCCTCGCCGAGGAGTCGGAAGAGGGCGCCGGGCTGGGCGTAGTCGTCGTTGCCTTCACGGTGATCGAAGCGCGCGGCGTCGCCTTGCAGGCGCAGCGGCGGCTCGGCGACCGACGGATCCTGCGTCGCGCCGCCGAAGCTGTTGGGCTCGTAGTACGCGTTCGGATTGCCGGTCGGCGTGCGGAAGAACTTCATGGCCCCATCCTTGTGATAGTGATGGACGGGGCACTTGGGTGCGTTCACCGGCAGCGCCTCGTAATGCGTGCCGAGGCGGTAGCGGTGCGCGTCGGCGTAGCTGAAGATGCGCGCCTGCAGGACCTTGTCGGGACTGAAGCCGATGCCGGGGACGATGTTGCTGGGCGAGAAGGCGGCCTGCTCGATCTCCTCGAAGTAGTTCTCCGGGTTGCGGTTGAGCTCGAGCACGCCGACTTCGATGAGCGGGTACTCCGCATGGGGCCAGACCTTGGTCAGGTCGAAGGGGTTGTACGAGGTCTTGTCGGCGTCGAGCTCAGGCATCACCTGCACGGACATCGTCCACTGGGGGAACTGACCCTGCTCGATCGCGCCGAAGAGGTCTTCCTGGTAGCTCTCGCGGGTCTGTCCGATGACGGCGCCGGCTTCGGCGTTGGTCAGCGTGCGATGACCCTGGCGGGTCTTGAAGTGGAACTTCACCCAGAAGCGCTCGCCGTCGGCGTTCCAGAAGCTGTAGGTGTGGGAGCCGAAGCCGTCCATGAAGCGCGGGCTGACGGGGATGCCGCGATCGCTCATCAGGATGGTGACCTGATGCAGGCTTTCGGGGGAGAGGCTCCAGAAGTCCCACGCGGCGGTGCCGGAGCGCAGGTTGCTCACCGGATGGCGCTTCTGCGTGCGGATGAAGTCGGGGAACTTCAGCGGGTCGCGGATGAAGAACACCGGGGTGTTGTTGCCGACCAGGTCCCAGTTGCCTTCGCCGGTATAGAACTTCAGCGAGAAGCCGCGCACGTCACGCTCGGCGTCGGCCGCGCCCTGTTCGCCGGCGACGGTCGAGAAGCGCGCCAGCATGGGCGTCTGCTGGCCGACCTGGCCGAAGAGCTTCGCGCGGGTGAAGCGGGTGATGTCCCGCGTGACGGTCAGCGTGCCGAAGGCGCCCCAGCCCTTGGCATGCACGACGCGCTCAGGAATGCGTTCGCGGTTCTGGTGGGCCAGCTTTTCGATGAGCTGGTAGTCCTGCATCAGGACGGGCCCGCGAGGGCCGGCGGTCAACGAATTCTGGTTGTCGGCGATGGGCGCGCCGGCGCTCGTCGTCATGACCGGGCACTGGGCGGGATGGGGGGGCTTGGCGCTCATTCGGGGCACTCCTCGATGCTTCAGACAGGGACGCTTTTGTAGAGGTCCGGACCGGCGCTGAACTCTCCCGGAAGGAGGACGGCGACGGCGCATGAGGAGGACTTTAGAGAATTGCTATCGATATGAATAGTTGGATAGTTTAAACGTGACGATTAGAAAAACTAAAGCCGCCCGGAGGCGGCTTCGATAAGGGTCAGGTCTTGCGAAACCTCACGACAACAACGTCACGCCTTTGAGCGTGCACGCGTAGACCGCGTTGCGCAGCGCCGCGACCGCTTCGTAGCGGGTGAAGGTGCGGCGCCAGGCGAGCACGACACGGCGCGTCGGCGCGGGGTCTTCGAAGGGCACGTAGCGCAGGTGCGGCGGGACATGGTCCGGCACGCTCAGCGCCGGCACCACCGTGACGCCCATCCCGGACGCCACCATGTGCTTGATCGTCTCCAGCGAGCTGCCCTCGAAGCTCTTGCGGATGCCTTCGGCGTCCGTCGAGAAGCGCGCGAACTCCGGGCAGACCTCCAGCACGTGATCGCGGAAGCAGTGGCCGTTGCCCAGCAGCAGCATGGTCTCGGCCTTGAGTTCCTCGGCGCTGATGCGCGGCTTCTTGGCCAGCGGATGCACCGCCGGCACCGCCACGACGAAGGTCTCGTCGTAGAGCGGTGCCACCGCCAGACCCGCGTCGGGGAAGGGCTCGGCCATGATCGCGCAGTCCAGCTCGCCGGTGCGCAGCATGTCCAGCAGCTTCTGGGTGAAGTTCTCCTGCAGCATCAGCGGCATGCGCGGATAGAGGTCGATGCAGTGCTTGACGAGCTCGGGCAGCAGGTACGGCCCGATGGTGTAGATGATCCCCAGCCGCAGCGGCCCGTCCAGCGGGTCCTTGCCCCGCTTGGCGATGTCCTTGATCGCGCTGGCCTGCTCGATCACCGACTGGGCCTGGCGCACGATGTCCTCGCCCAGCGGCGTCATCGTCACCTCGTTGGCGCCGCGCTCGAAGATCTTGACGTCGAGCTCCTCCTCCAGCTTCTTGATCGCCACCGACAAGGTCGGTTGGGAGACGAAGCAGGCTTCCGCGGCGCGGCCGAAGTGGCGCTCGCGGGCGACGGCGACGATGTAGCGCAGTTCAGTCAGGGTCATGGCCGGCATTGTCCTCAGAAAGCGGCATCGTGGCACCGTCCCGGTACACTGCCGCCCCACCCCCCCGGCCCCTCCCCGGACCTTCCTCCAGGGGACACGCATGACCGAACCGACCGCCCCCCCGAGCTCCTCCCCCGCGTCCTCCCCGACGTCCCTCTACGCCGTGCCGCGCCCCGCGGGCTCGTCGCCCGACCGCAAGCCCGTCACGCTGCAGCGCCTGCTCGACATGCATGCTGCCGGCGAGAAGATCGCGATGCTGACCGCCTACGACGCCACCTTCGCGCACGCGATGGAGGACGCCGGCGTGGACTCGATCCTGATCGGCGATTCGCTGGGCAACGTCGTGCAGGGCCTGCAGACGACGGTGCCGGTCACGCTGGAGGCGATGGTCTATCACACGGCCAACGTGGCGCGCGCGCGCCGTGTCTCCTGGGTCATCGCGGACCTGCCCTTCGGCACGTACCACGAGTCGCCGCAGGTCGCCTGGAAGAACGCGATGCAGCTGGCGCAGGCCGGCGCGCACATGGTCAAGCTCGAAGGCGGCGGCTGGACCACCGAGACGGTCCGTTTCCTCACCGAGCGCGGCATCCCCGTCTGCGCCCACCTCGGGCTGACGCCGCAGACCGTGACCGCGCTGAGCGGCTTCAAGGTGCAGGGCCGCGATGAAGCCGGCGCGGCGCGCATCAAGGCCCACGCGCGCGAGCTGGTCGATGCCGGCGCGCAGATGCTGCTGCTGGAGATGGTGCCCGCGGCGCTGGCCGGCGAACTGACCCGCTCGCTGGGCGTGCCCGTGATCGGCATCGGCGCCGGCGCGGAATGCTCCGGCCAGGTGCTGGTGATGCACGACATGCTGGGCGTGGGCGGCGGCCGCAAGCCGCGCTTCGTGCGCGACTTCCTGCAGGGCGCGGGCTCGATCGGCGACGCCTTCTCGCGCTACGTCAACGATGTGAAGTCCGGCGCCTTCCCCGCCGCCGAGCACACTTACTGATCATGAAGATCCACCACGACATCGCCGGCCTGCGCGCCGCGCTCGCGGGCGGCCGCCCGGTCGCGTTCGTGCCCACCATGGGCAACCTGCACGACGGTCATCTGGCGCTGGTGCGCCAGGCCCGCGCGGCGGTCGGTCCGGACGGCCTCGTCGTCGCCAGCGTCTTCGTCAACCGGCTGCAGTTCGCGCCGCACGAGGACTTCGACCGCTATCCCCGCACGCTCGCGCGCGACGCCGAGCTGCTCGAGGGCGCCACCTGCGATCTCGTCTTCGCGCCCGACGAGCGCGAGATGTACCCCGAACCGCAGGGCTACAAGGTGCACCCGCCGGCGGAACTCGCCGACATCCTCGAAGGGCACTTCCGGCCCGGCTTCTTCATCGGCGTCTGCACGGTGGTCGCGAAGCTGTTCCAGATCGTCCGGCCGGACGTCGCCGTCTTCGGCAAGAAGGACTACCAGCAGCTGATGGTGATCCGCCGCATGGTCGACCAGCTGGCGATGCCCATCCGCGTGCTGGCGGGCGAGACCGAGCGCAACGCCGACGGCCTGGCGCTGTCCTCGCGCAACGGCTACCTGAGCGAGCAGCAGAAGCAGGACGCGCTGCTGCTTTCGCGCACGCTGAAGGCGATGATCGCGCGCTGGCAGGCGGGCGAGCGCGACCTGGACCGCATCGAGTCCGACGCGATGCAGTCGCTGGTCGACGCGGGCTGGGCACCGGACTACCTCACGCTGCGCCGTCGTCACGACCTCGGCCCCGCGCGCGGAGGCGAGGGCGAAGGCGAACCGCTGGTGGCGCTGGCGGCTGCGCGGATCGGCCAGACGCGCCTGATCGACAACCTCGAGTTCTGAAACCGGACGTGTCTTTCCGGCGAGGATCCTGGGCCCTTCACGCGCCCAGAGTGAGCTTTGACACTCAGTAAAGGCGTCGTTAGGGAAAGCCCCGCCCCGTTTCGTGCGGCGCACGCACCCGGGCCCATGACTTGTGTCGGACCGCCCACGATACTTCGCCCTTCTTTGCCAGAAAGCGGGAGCCACGAGCTCCCATCGCGAGCCCACATGAAGCCGATTTCCATCACTTCCCCGATGTCCTCCAAGCCCCGTCTGCTGGCCTTGTCCGCGGCGCTGGGCGGCGCGTTGCTGCTGGCCGCCTGCGGCGGCGGCGGCAGCAACAACGACAACGGCACCCCGGTCCAGCGGCCCAAGCCGAACCCGGTGACGGTGGCGCCCACCACCACGTGCAGCACCGCCGGTGTCGCCGCGGCCAACGCGAGCACGGCGGCGAACGTCGTGTGCATGCTGACCAGCGACGGCGAGATGGTGGTCGAGCTCGACGCCCGCGCGCCGATCACGGTCGCCAACTTCCTGAAGTACGTCGACGCGAAGTTCTACGACAACACGATCTTCCACCGCGTGGTGCCCGACTTCGTCGCGCAGGGCGGCAGCCAGATCACCGGCTACGTCGACAAGAAGACCGATCTGGGCGGCACGATCAAGCTGGAGAGCAACGTCGGCATCTCCAACGTGAAGTACACGATCGCGATGGCGCGCCTGAACTCGCCGGTGGACTCCGCGACCAGCCAGTTCTTCTTCAATTCCGTCGACAACAGCAAGGTGCTGGACTACAGCGCCTCGACCACCGCGCCGAACCCGGGCTACGCCGCCTTCGGCCGCGTGATCTCGGGCCAGGCCACGGTCGACAAGATCAACGCCGAGCCGCAGCTCTACAACGGTGCCGAAGTCACGGCGACCGAAGTCCTGCTGTACTGGGCGATCCGCCTGCGTTGATCCACTGGCGTGCTGCCGCCGGCGTGCTTCCGGCATGAGTGATCGGGCCGGAAGGGTCAGGCCTTGAGGTACTCGGTCTTGTGACCGAGCCACCGCTCCACCTGCAGCCGCGCCGCGCGCGGCTGCTCGTCGAGCAGCCGGGGCGCCAGCGCCCGCGCCGCGCTCAGCAGCGGCGCGTCTTCCTGCAGATCGGCGAAGCGCAGCAGCTGCGCGCCGCTCTGGCGCGCGCCCATGAATTCCCCCGGCCCGCGGATGTCGAGGTCGCGTCGCGCGATCTCGAAGCCGTCCGTGGTCTCGGCCATCGCGCGCAGGCGCGCCTTGCCGGTGTCCGAGAGCGGGCCGGTGTAGATCAGCACGCACACGCTGGCGACCGATCCCCGTCCCACGCGACCGCGCAGCTGGTGCAGCTGCGACAGGCCGAAGCGCTCCGCATGCTCGATGACCATCACGCTGGCGTTGGGCACGTCGACGCCGACCTCGATGACGGTCGTCGCGACGAGGATGTGCATCTGCCCGCCGCTGAACAGCGACATCACCGCCGCCTTCTCCGCGGGCGGCATGCGGCCGTGCAGCAGTCCCACCATCTTTCCCGGCAGCGCGGCGCCGAGCTCGGCGTGCGTCTCCGTGGCGTTCTTGAGATCGAGGGCTTCCGACTCCTCGATCAGCGGACAGACCCAGTAGACCTGCCGCCCGTCCTCGACGGCGGCGGTGATCTTCTCGATGACGTCGTCGCGTCTGCCGTCCGCGAAGACGCGCGTGACGATGGGGCTGCGGCCCGGCGGCAGTTCGTCGATCGTGGACACGTCCAGGTCGGCGAAGTAGGTCATCGCCAGCGTGCGCGGGATGGGCGTGGCGCTCATCATCAGCAGGTGCGGCTCGAGCGGGCCTGAACCCGGCGAGCCGGCGTGGACGGCATCGACGGCGCCGGCCGCCTCGTCCGCGAGCTTCTTGCGCAACGCCAGCCGCTGCGCGACGCCGAAGCGGTGCTGCTCGTCGATGATCGCCAGCCCCAGGCGCCGGAAGCGCACCTTGTCCTCGATCACCGCATGCGTGCCGACGATCAGCGTGGCCTCGCCCGAGGCGGCCGCGTCCAGCATCTTCTGCCGCGCCTTGCCCTTGATGCTGCCGGTGATCCACGCCACGCGGATGCCCAGCGGCTCCAGCCAGCCGATGAGCTTGCGGAAGTGCTGCTCGGCCAGGATCTCGGTGGGCGCCATCAGGGCGCATTGCCAGCCGGCGTCGATCGCCACGGCGGCCGCGAGCGCGGCCACCACGGTCTTGCCCGAACCGACGTCGCCCTGCAGCAGCCGGTGCATCGGCTGTGGCCGGGCGAGGTCGGCGGCGATTTCTTCGGCGACGCGGTGCTGCGCGCCCGTCAGCGCGAAGGGCAGGGCGGCGAGCAGCCGTTCATGCAGGCCGCCGGGCGCGCCCCGCAGCGGCGGCGCGCGCAGATGGGCGCGTTCGCGCTGCGCGCGCTGCTGGCTGAGCTGCTGCGCGAGCAGCTCCTCGAACTTGAGCCGCTGCCACGCGGGATGGGTGTGGTCCTCCAGCGTGGACAGGCCGGCCGACGGCGGCGGGTGGTGCAGGAAGTTCAGCGCATCGCGCAGCGCGGGCAGCCCCTTGGGCACGAGCGCCAGCGGGAGCACCTCGTCCAGCGGCGCTCTGCGCAGCGCGGACGCGACGGCCTTGCGCAGGTAGGCCTGCGGCAGCTGGGCGCTGGTCGGATAGACCGGCGTCAGCGAGGTCGACAGCGGCGTGTCCGCGTCGACCTTGCGGAAGTTGGGATGGACCATCTCGCGGCCGAAGAAGCCCACGCGGATCTCGCCGCGCACGCGCACGCGGGTGCCGACCGCCATGGTCTTCTGATGCGCGGGATAGAAGTGGAGGAAGCGCAAGGTCAGCAGCGCGCCGTCGTCGTCGCGCAGCTTGACCAGCAGCTGCCGGCGGCCGCGGATCTCGATGCGGCTCTCGATGACCTCGCCCTCGCACTGGAGGGTGTCGCCATCACGCGCGCGGTCCAGCGGCGTCAGCGTGGTCTCGTCCTCGTAACGCAGCGGCAGGTGCAGCGCGAGGTCGATGTCGCGCGTCAGGCCCATCTTCTCCATCGCCTTCTGCGGCGCGGACCGGGGCGGCGCGGCCTCCGCGCCCGCTCCCGCACGACCCGGTTTCGCGGGCGGCGGTGGCGACGATGGAGCGGTGCTGGCCTCGGACATATGGGCAGGATTCTGCCTCGGGCGATCCCCCATCCGGGCGAGAGCGCCGGGCGTTCAGATGGCGTGAAGCTGATGCAGAATCGCGCCGGCCAAAAAGCAAACAAATTGAAACATCGGGAGGATCCCTTGAGCATGAAAGAACGTGCGCGCGCCGGCTGGGCCGGCGTGCTGATCAGTGCTGCGCTGCTGAGCGCGTGCGGCGGTGGCGGCGGTGATTCCACGCCGTCTCCTGTGCAGGGGGCGGCCATTCCGGACACACTGGCCGTCGTGGCTCCCGTCTCGAACGAACTCGGGACGGGGGTTGCCTTCAGCACCAACCTCGCGTCCGCCACCGGCCTGACCTTCGCCTGGAGCTTCGGCGACGGGACGAGCAGCAGCGAGGCGGCGCCCAGGCATGACTACGCCAAGGCCGGCGAGTACGCGGTCACGCTGAAGGTGACCAATGCGGCCGGCGCGTCCAAGGAAGTGAAGTTCAGCGCTGCGGTCAACAACCGCACCCACGTCCAGGGCCTGAGCTGCTCCGGCGCGGACAGCAGTGGCTGGTGCTGGCAGGCACCGCGTCCCGTGGGCACCTACCAGTACGACCACGCCTTCGTGGATGCGAACAATGGCTGGTCCGTGGGTGAGCAGGGCACCATCCAGCACACCACGGACGGCGGCAAGAGCTGGGTCAACCAGACCAGCGGCGTCAAGACGACCTTGACGGGGGTGGCCTTCGTCGACGCCAACAACGGCCGGGCTGTGGGCGAGTACGGGGCTGTGCTCCGCACGACCGACGGCGGCAAGACCTGGGCACTGCAGCCGACGCCGTCCCAACTGAGCAGCCTCTCGATCCAGACCGACGGCGCCAGCACGATCCTGATCAGCAGCTATTACGGTGGGACGAAGATGACCGTCGACGGCGGCGTCAACTGGATCGAGGGCACCACGCTTCAGAACGAGCCCATGCTCGGCGCCGAAGGCGTGCTGTGGGAAGCCTCCTACGACGGGGTGCGCAGGTCCGTGGACCAGGGGCGAACGAGCAGCGTGGTGATGCAGCGCCCGGAAAACCTGATCGGCTTCAACTTCTCCGGCCGCAACGCGATGGTGCTCACCTCGACGTCCAACTTCGTCGCCGGCAACTACGTCCAGACCTACACGACCAGGCGCAGCCTGGACAACGGACAGACATGGGACGCCGTCACGGCAATGGGACTGCCGCAGAACGGATGGAGTTACGTCCAGTCGTTGAGCGTGACTTCAGGCACCGAGGCCTCGGCGGTCATCAGCGACGTGCTCTACCGCACCCAGGACGCCGGCAGCAACTGGATCGCGCAGCCGAACCCGGCGGGTGCCAACACGGTCCACTACTCGCGTCCGAGCCGGGCCAACGGCGTGTGGATGCGCACCTACTACCTGAGCACGACCTCGGTGACTGAAATCAGCACGGACTCCGGGACCACATGGCGGCAGGTCCCGCCGATGTACACCGGCAATACGCTGAAACGCCTGGGCGCGACGATCTGGGTCGCTCGAGGCTCTTCAGGTGCGGTCGGCCTGAGCACCGACGGCGCCCAGAGCTGGACCCGGATCGGCGGTCCCGATGCCGACGGGGAAGGCAAGACGCTGACGAGCACCTGGTTCTTCGATGCCAAGCGCGGCCTGGCGGTGAACGCGCTGGGCGATCTCCTGGCGACGGCGGACGGGGGTCTGAGCTGGTCGACGAAGGCGCCGAAGCTCGCGGCCCCCCAGTACTACTACAACCTGCCCAACCGCCTGCAGTTCGTGGACGACAAGAAGGGCTGGCTGCAGACATCGGACGGCATCCTCCTGCTGACCGATGACGGCGGCACGACCTGGCTGAGCGCGGTGCAGCCGACACGTCGCGTCTCGGCCTACCAGTTCCTCGACGCGACCACCGGCTTCGCGCTGATGACCGACACCACGATGTCCCAGCAGCAGCTGGTCATGACGACCGCGGACGGTGGCAGGACCTGGACGACCCAGGCAGCGATGAGTTCGCCAGGATCGCCTTACTACAGCGGGCTCCAGTTCGGCAGTGCGTCCAAGGGCGTGCTCTACGGACCGGGCGGTCGCATGATGTCGACCGCCGACGGCGGCAAGACCTGGACCGGACGCTTCTTCGGCACGGGCAACTCGGCACGCGCCGTGACCTACAGCGACACGGGCATCCTCTGGGCGGTCGGCGACTCCGGCCTGCTGCGGTTCTCGAAGGACGACGGTGTGACCTGGGAGGCCGTTGCCGGCCTGCCCGCGTTGCCTGGCCTGAACGCGGTGCGTTTCGTGACCCCCCAGCGCGGCTGGGCGGTCGGCGAGTACGGCACGGTGCTCGCGACGGCGGACGCCGGCAAGACCTGGACCCCGCAGACCTCGGGGACGCAGCAGACCTTGACGCAGGTGCAGTTCACCGACTCCCGCACCGGATGGATGATCGGTAGCGGCGGCACCTTGCTGGCCACCGGAACCGGCGGCCAGTAAGCCAGGCCACGGGCGCCTGAGCCGGACCGGGTCTCGCGACCCGGGCCGGCCTTTTCGTTTCTGGCGAGGCCGTGACCGATTGCCCGTTCGACGTGTGGTTCTGGTGTCCGCACCCGGGTCCGAGGGGAGTCGCCCGCCACGGGCGGCTGCTAGTCTGACCCGGACGCGCCAGCCTGGCGTCCCCGTCATCGACCTCATCGTTTCCCGTCCATTCATGACCACCCGCCGCGAGAGCCTGCTCTGGCTCGCCGCCACCGCCGTGCCGGCGTTGCCGGCGCCATCGGCGCGTGCGGCCCAGGCGACGGACGCGCCGGTGCGGATGGTCGCCACCGAATTCCCGCCCTACACCGGCAGCGCCTTGCCCGGCGGCGGCATCGCCTGCGAGATCACGCGCGCGGCCCTGCATCAGGCGGGCCGGTCGATGGAACTCACCTTCCGGCCCTGGGCCCGGGCGCTGCTCGAATTCCAGCGCGGCGACCACGACGGCGTCATCGGTGCGTGGCGCTCGGTGGAGCGCGAGCGCACGATGCGCTTCCCCCAGCCCTTGGGCATCCTCAACCAGGTCGGCTTCATGGCGCGGGCGGACCGCAAGCGCCGTGTCGACGACCTCGCCGCGCTGCGCGACCTGCGCATCGGCGTGGTCCACGGGTATGCGAATCCGCCGCGCTTCGACGCCGCCAATCTGGCGGTCGAGGGCGCCGTGGACGATCTCGCCAACCTGCGCAAGTTGCTGGCCGGTCGTGTCGATCTGGCGTTGATCGACAAGGGTGTCGGCGCTCACCTGCTGGAGACGCAGCTGCGCGCCGCCGCCGGCAAGCTGGTGTGGCTGGAGCCCTCGGTGTCGGAGATCCCGCTCTACACGGTGTTCTCGAAGATCCGTCCCGAGGGCGAGCGCTTCGCCGCCGCGCTCAGCCGCGGCATCGGCGATCTGCAGGGCAGCGGCCGGCTGGCGATGCTGCTGCAGCAGGGGGCGCGCTGGCAGTAGTGGGAAAATCGCTCCCATGTCCCGTACCTACTCGGTGAGCGATTTCGATTTCGCTCTGCCTCCCGATCTCATCGCCCAGCACCCTGCCGCGGAACGCAGCGCCTCGCGCCTGCTCGACGGCCGGTCCGATCCGCCTGTCGACCGCGTGTTCCGCGAACTGCCCGAACTGCTGAACCCCGGCGACCTGCTCGTGTTCAACGACACCAAGGTCATCAAGGCCCGCCTGTACGGCGCCAAGGCCAGCGGCGGCGCGGTCGAGGCGCTGGTCGAGCGCGTGCTGCCCGGCACACGCGAGGTCTGGGCCCATATGCGCGCCAGCAAGAGCCCGAAGGCGGGCGCGGTGGTGCGCTTCGCCGACGCCTTCGACGCCGAGGTCCTCGGCCGCTGCGGGCCGGACGACGGCCTCTTCCACCTGCGCCTGTCCGGCGACCCGTTCGAGCTGCTCGAGCAGCACGGCCATGTGCCGCTGCCGCCCTACATCGAGCACGGCGACTCGGCCGACGACGTGCGGCGCTACCAGACCGTGTTCGCGCGCGAGCCCGGCGCCGTGGCCGCGCCGACCGCCGCGCTGCACTTCGACGAAGCGCTGCTGGCCCGGCTCGCCGAACGCGGCGTCGGCACGGCGCACGTGACGCTGCATGTCGGCGCCGGCACCTTCCAGCCGGTACGTGTCGAGTCGCTGGCCGAGCACAAGATGCACAGCGAGTGGTTCCAGGTCACGCCCGGCACCGTCGACGCGATCGCGCGCTGCCGCGCCGCGGGCGGCAAGGTCACGGCGGTCGGCACCACGACGCTGCGCGCGCTGGAATCGGCGGCGCTGGTCGGCGGTCTCCAGGCCGGTGCGCGCGAGACCGACATCTTCATCACCCCGGGCTTCGACTTCCAGGTCGTCGACCGGCTTGTGACCAACTTCCACCTGCCCAAGAGCACGTTGATGATGCTGGTGTCGGCCTTCGCCGGCTACGAGCCGATCATGGCGCTCTACCGTCACGCGATCGAACAGCGCTACCGTTTCTTCAGCTACGGCGACGCCATGCTGCTGGAACGCGCGCAGGAGCGGTCCGGTGACTGAGGACTCGCCCGCCGCGCGCGCGCTGCGCTACGAGCGCGATCACGCGCGTTCGCTGCGGGCGCTGGCCTACCGCATGCTGGGATCGCGCGCCGAGGCCGAGGACATCGTCCAGGAGGGCTGGCTGCGCTGGGCCGATGTCGACGAGTCGACCGTGCGTCATGAGGGCGCCTTCCTGTCGCGGCTGGTGACCAACCTCTGTCTGGACCGGCTGCAGTCGGCGGCGATGCGGCGCGAGCAGTACGTGGGCGTCTGGTTGCCGGAGCCCCTGGTCGACGAGGCCGCCGAGTGGTCGCCCAGCCCCGAGGCGCAGGCGGAGTTCGCGCAGGACGTGTCGGTGGCGTTCATGCTGACGCTGGAGCGGCTGTCTCCGCTGGAGCGCGCCGCCTTCCTGCTGCACGAGGTGTTCGAACTGGACTTCGACGAGATCGCGCGCCGGCTGGACCGGAGCGCGGCGGCGTGCCGCCAGCTCGCGAGTCGCGCGCGGCAGCACGTCAAGGCCGATTACGTGCGGCACGAGGTCGAGGACGACGACCGACAGCGTCTGTTCCAGGCCTTCATTGGCGCGCTGCAGTCCTTCGACGTCGACGGCCTGGCCAAGGTGCTGACCGACGACGCGGTGCTGCTGGCGGACGGCGGCGGCAAGGTCACGGCGGTGCCTCGGATGCTGGAGGGCGCCATGACGGTGGCGCGCGCCTTCGTCGGCTGGGTGAAGATGCCGACCAGTCGCGACTGGCGCATCCGCCCCGCGCTCGTCAACGGACTGCCGGGATGCATCTTCTACGACGCGGCCGGCGAGCCGATCCAGACCGTCGCGCTGCGGCCAGCGATGGCACCGGGCCGCGTCAGCGCGGTCTACGTCCAGCGCAATCCCGACAAGCTCGGTCACCTGCCCAGGATCGAGCCGCTCGAGGTGCCCGGCGCCGTTCCGCCGTCCTTTCCATCGTCTGCGTCCCCCGCGCCCGACGACGGTGCGGCCTGAGCTGGAAATGGGCGCTATGCGCCCATCCGGCGCGTTCCTGCGCCGTTCTGGCGCGACATGACCGTTCAGGCAACACCCGACCCCTCCTTCGGACTGTGGTGTCCCCCCGTGGCCACGGGGGGTTCCGGGTGTTTGGGAATCCCTATGTTTAGGGACAATGGGTCCCACAAGACCTACCACCGCTCGGGATCCACCATGACGCTGTTTGCACGCACCTCGATCGCCGCCGCCGCTGCGCTGTTCAGCGGCCTGGCCGCCGCCGCTTCCATCGGGGGCCTGGTGAACACGGGTGCCGGACAGTCGACCGGCAGCACCGACACCAACTACAAGTACACGGCCACCGGCAATGCCGCGGGTCTGTCGGGCTTCGGCGTCGTCAGCAACGGCAACGCGGATCCGTTCCCGAGCTGGCTGCCCAACACGTCGTCCTCGTCGTGGCTGATCCCGGGTGCCGACCAGAACACGAACTACAGCCCGACGGGCAATTCGACGTTCACCTGGACGCTGAACTTCGACCTGACCGGCTTCGACGCCAGCAGCGCCTCGTTCAGCGGCCACTGGGCGGCGGACAACAACGGCGTGCTGCTGCTCAACGGCGTGGCGATCTCGTCGATCTCCGGCCAGCGCGGTTATGCGGACTGGACCTCGTTCTCGGCCTCGAGCGGCTTCCTGGCCGGCGTGAACACGCTGCAGTTCGTCGTCACCGACACGGTCGACCAGACCTACAACTTCACCGGCCTGCGCGCGGAGTTCCTGAGCTCCAACGTCAACGCCGCGGTCGCACCGGCCGTGCCGGAACCGCACACCTACGCGCTGATGCTCGCGGGCCTGGGCGCGCTGGGCTTCATCGCGCGCCGCCGCCGCAGCTGATCGCCCGCATCGGGGCCTGGACCCCATGACGAAAAAGCCGCTGAGTGATCAGCGGCTTTTTGTTTTGCCGGACGCGCTGCGCCCGGCGTTCAGGGTCACGTCTTGTCGCAGTCGGTCGCGTAGTGGATCCAGCGCTTCTCCTTGCCGGGAGGATCGCCTTCTTCCGGCACCTGGCGGGCGTACAGCATCAGCATCTGCTCGATCGGGAGCGCGTCCCCGTCGTTGATCCGCAAATCGACCAGCGACTTGACCGACCTCCAGTTGGCGCTGCTGGCCTTGAATTTGAGCGGATGCTTTGCGTCGTCAAGGATCTTCAGGGTGCTGCCGAGGAAATTGGCCTTGGCAAAGAAGTGCCCCGCACGTTCCGCGCCGGTCTTCGCGCCAAAGAAGCATGCGTTCCCGCCCGGCGTCACGGTCATGCCCAAAATGACTTCATCGCCCGATGCCGCCATCTTCTTCCAGGACTCTTCCGGCGGCACCACGTCCTTGCCGTCCAAGTGGAAACGAAGCCGTTTGCCGAACTCAAGGCCGAAAAACGCCTTCTGAAACGGTGGCCCGCCGTCGACCGCCGAGCGGCTACGCAGCGCGTGCGCGCCCAGTGTCAACGATTGCGTTGCAGGCACCTTGGCGCGGATGAGCATCGCGGGCTCGATGGCCGCGGCCCAACCCGCAGCCTCGATCCGCGTCCAGTTGCTCGTCGCCACATGCGTGCCGAGGTCCTCGTCGATCTTGGGCGTGGCGCACCAGTGATTGGGATCGCTGTACCCATCGGTCCCCCACATGCGACGGTGATGGGCGCCGCACACCAGCGGATGGGCGATGACGCTGTCCGAGGGAGGAGCGTCCCCCGGAACGACCCGCGTGCAAGTCTTACCGTTGGTCGAATGGCACATCGCATCGCCGGCGGGCGTTTCGGACAGCCAATAGTCGACACCGACCACGGAATAGTCCTTCCACTTCACGAACAGCGTGGCGTAGGCGGAGCGGCACCAATGGAAGTCGCCGTTATCCTCGCCGGCCCTCTGGTCGTTGTATCCGTTGATACCCCACACGGACTTTTGATGCGCCTGGCCGCACACCAGCGGTTTCAGGTCCTGCTCCGGGATGAGGGTCGGATCGGTCACATCGTTGTTCCAGAGGCAGTGCCTGGCATTGCGGCTGAGGCAGCTCAGGTTATCGTCGTGTTCGAGCCGCACCCAACCTCCGCCCCATTTCCTCCATTCGCTCTTTGGGGGGAGCTTTGTGGTGGTGTCGGTGGCCGCTTGGGTTGGCTGAGGACGCGATGTCGCGATGGCCACGCTGGACCAGAGACCACCGAGCAGCAGCAGGGTGGACAAGCCGATGGAACGCATGAGAGCTCCTCATGAAAACAGGGAGCTCATCAGTGTCGGAAGGCGCCGTCGACACCCCATGAGAAAAGCCGCCAGCGAGGGCGGCTTTTGCGGGGAACTTCGCGGCGTCGACGCGCCGCGTCCGCGGCTTATTCGCCGCCGCCGGTCAGCAGCGGGATCGAGCCTTCCGAGTTCTTGCCCAGCAGGCCGCTGCGGCTGTAGACGCCCAGCTTCTCGCGGGTGTCGGCGATGTCCAGGTTGCGCATCGTCAGCTGGCCGATGCGGTCGGCCGGCGTGAAGGCGGCGTCCTCGACCTTCTCCATCGACAGGCGCTCCGGCGCGTAGGTCAGGTTGGGGCTGACGGTGTCCAGGATCGTGTAGTCGTTGCCGCGGCGCAGCTCCAGCGTCACTTCGCCGGTGATGGCGCGGGCGACCCAGCGCTGGGCGGTCTCGCGCAGCATCAGGCACTGCGGGTCGAACCAGCGGCCCTGGTACAGCAGACGACCGAGCTTCATGCCGTTCATGCGGTACTGCTCGATGGTGTCCTCGTTGTGGATGCCGGTGACCAGGCGCTCGTAGGCGATGTGCAGCAGCGCCATCCCGGGGGCTTCGTAGATGCCGCGGGACTTGGCTTCGATGATGCGGTTCTCGATCTGGTCGCACATGCCCAGGCCGTGGCGGCCGCCGACGCGGTTGGCTTCCAGGAACAGCTCGACCAGGTCGGGGAAGGTCCGGCCGTTGATCGCGACGGGCACGCCTTCCTCGAAGCGCACCGACACCGTCTCCGCCTTGATGACGACGTCGTCCTTCCAGAAGGCCACGCCCATGATCGGGTTGACGATGTTCATGCCCTGGTTCAGGAACTCCAGGTCCTTGGCCTCGTGGGTGGCGCCCAGCATGTTGGAGTCGGTCGAGTAGGCCTTCTCCACGCTCATCTTGTAGTCGAAGCCGTTGGCGATGAGGTACTCGCTCATCTCCTTGCGGCCGCCGAGCTCGTCGATGAAGGTCTGGTCCAGCCAGGGCTTGTAGATCTTCAGCGCCGGGTTCGCGAGCAGGCCATAGCGGTAGAAGCGCTCGATGTCGTTGCCCTTGAAGGTCGAGCCGTCGCCCCAGATGTTGACGCCGTCGTCGCGCATCGCGACCACCAGGGCGGTGCCGGTCACGGCGCGGCCCAGCGGGGTGGTGTTGAAGTAGGTGGCGCCGCCGCTCTTGATGTGGAACGCGCCGCACTGCAGGGCGGCGATGCCTTCGGCGACCAGCAGCGCGCGGCAGTCGACCAGGCGGGCGATCTCGGCGCCGTAGGCCTTGGCCTTGCGGGGGATCTCGTCGTAGTCGCTCTCGTCGGGCTGGCCGAGGTTGGCGGTGTAGGCGCAGGGGACGGCGCCCTTGCCGCGCATCCAGTGCACCGCGGCGCTGGTGTCCAGGCCGCCCGAGAAGGCGATGCCGACGCGCTCGCCGGCGGGAATCTTTTGGAGGATGGTTGCGGCCACGGTACGCCTCACGGTAGGGGAAAAAGCAACCTGCGATGTTAGCGTGCTTACTTCAGCGGTAAGCGCGCTTATCGCTCCGCCAACGGGCAACTCAGGCTTCCTTGAGCCAACCGATCCGCCCTTGCCCGGCCTCGTTGAGCAGCGCGACGAAGCTTTCGGCGGTGCTCTCGGGCAGCCGCAGCGTGACCTCGACCAACGCCCCATGCGCCACATCCACCAGCTGCGCGCCAGCCTTGTCGGCTTCACGCCTCAGCAGGCCTTCCTGCGCGTAGGGCAGGGTGCAGCGCAGCGTGCGCAACCGGATCACCGGCACCTTGTCGGCCTTCAGCAGCGCCTGCGCGACCGCGTCGGTATAGGCGCGCACGAGGCCACCCGCGCCCAGCTTCACGCCGCCGAAGTAGCGCACCACCGTTGCGAGCACGCCCTCCAGGTCCTGGTGCCGCAGTACTTCCAGCATCGGCCGACCCGCGGTGCCGCCGGGTTCGCCGTCGTCGTTCGCGGCGGACTGTCCGCCGGCCATCAGCGCCCAGCAGACATGGGCCGCGCCGGGATGCTCGGCGCGCAGCTGTTCGACCCGCGCCAGCGCCGCCGCGCGATCGGCCACCGATTCCACGCAGCCGATGAAGCGGCTCTTCTTGATGATCAGTTCGGCGTGGACCGGCGCGTCGAGGCTGTGGGGCATGGGCGCGATTGTCGCGTCCGCTCGTCCGGCCCGCCGGGTTCACGGGGTCTCGGACAGATCCCCAAGATGCTTGTGCTTGTAGCCGTCGATGGTCCCGTCCTTCAGCATCTCGTCGACCGCATGCCGCATGAGGTCGCGGTCGGCCTGGGGGATGCGTTCACGGGACAGCGCCAGCGCGCCGATGCTGCGCTCGGTGGGCGCGAAGGACAGCGCGGTGAAGCCCGCGAACGCCGGATCCGCACGCCGCGCCAGGGCCAGGCTGTGCGCGCCCAGCACCACGGCGTCGCCGCGGCCGGCCTTGAAGATGCGGATCGCGGTGGGCTGGTCGGGCGCCTCGTCGACGCGGCCCTGGATGCGCAGCGTCGTGAGCCACGACTCCACCGTCGGCGTGAAGACGTAGCCGCGCACGACGATGACGCGCCGCCGCTTGTCGGCGAGGAAGGCCGCGGGCGTTCCGCTCGATGCCGCCAGCGCCGGGCGCATCACGACGAACTGCTTGGACTCGATGTAGGGGATGAACTCGACGAGCAGCTCGCGCTCCTTCGTCATCAGCGCGGAGACGGTCATGTCCATCTGGCCGGAGGCGATCTGCGCCCAGATGCGCACGCGCGATTCGGTGACGGCCTTGAGCTTGCAGCCGCTGCGTCGGGCGACCTCGTCCACGACATCCTTGTCGATGCCGGTCCAGCGCCCCTGGGGGTCGCGGTAGTAGAGCCCGCTGTACTCGTACAGGCCGACCGTGTACGGCCCGCAGGCGAGCGCGGGCGCCGGCGCGACGACGCAGGCGGCCGTCGCGACGAGGGCGGCGATCCAGGACCTCAAGATGCTTCTCCGGGGAGTCTGCGCTCCCGATTGCGCGCCGAGTCTACGCCTCGTCCGTGAGGCCCCGGCGACGCGCGACCCGCGGCGGACGGGGAGCCCGATAATCGCGCCCATGCTGAAGTTCGAACTGCTCAAGACCGAAGGCCGCGCGCGACGTGGCGTCATGACGCTCAACCATGGCGTCGTCCAGACCCCCATCTTCATGCCGGTAGGCACCTACGGCACCGTGAAGGGGGTGATGCCGCGCTCGCTCGAGGAGATGGGCGCGCAGATCATCCTGGGCAACACCTTCCACCTGTGGATGCGTCCGGGCCTGGACATCATGAAGCAGTTCGGCGGGCTGCACCGCTTCGAGAGCTGGAACAAGCCCATCCTCACGGACTCGGGCGGCTTCCAGGTCTGGTCGCTGGGCGAGATGCGCAAGATCACCGAGGAGGGCGTCAAGTTCGCGTCCCCGGTGAACGGCGACAAGCTGTTCCTGACGCCGGAGATCTCGATGCAGATCCAGACGGTGCTCAACAGCGACATCGTCATGCAGTTCGACGAATGCACGCCCTACGAATCCAAGGGCCAGCTGACGACCGAGAAGGAAGCGCGGCTGTCGATGGAGATGAGCCTGCGCTGGGCCAGGCGCTGCCAGGACGAATTCACCAAGCTGCAGAACCCGAACGCGCTGTTCGGCATCGTGCAGGGCGGGATGTTCGAGAACCTGCGCGACGTATCGCTGGCCGGTCTCAAGGACCTGGACCTGCCGGGCTACGCGATCGGCGGGCTGTCGGTGGGCGAGCCGAAAACGGACATGCTCCGCATCCTCGATCACATCGCGCATCAGCTGCCGGCGGACAAGCCGCGCTACCTGATGGGCGTGGGCACGCCGGAAGACCTGGTCGAAGGCGTGCGCCAGGGCGTCGACATGTTCGACTGCGTCATGCCGACGCGCAATGCGCGCAACGGCCACATGTTCACCCGCTTCGGCGACCTGCGGCTGCGCAACGCGCGCTACAAGTCGGACGAGAAGCCGGTCGACGAGACCTGCACCTGCTACTGCTGCCAGAACTTCAGCCGCGCCTACCTGCATCACCTCGACCGCTGCGGCGAGATGCTCGGCCCCATGCTGACGAGCGTGCACAACCTGCACTACTACCTCAACCTGATGAAGGAAGTGCGGGAGTCGCTGGACGCCGGGGACTTCGAAGGCTTCCGGCAGCGCTTCGCGGCCGACCGCGCGCGAGGGGTCTGACTTCAGAAGGCCCTAAGTTGGGCCGTGCAAAGATGGCGTGATGCTGAAGTTGCTCTTCGCGCCCATCCGCTGGTTGATCCGCGTCGTCCTGGCCATCGTCATCCTCTTCGAGGAATGGGGCTGGGAACCGCTGCAGCGCATGATGGCCGCCATCGGCCGCCTGCCGGTGCTGCGCCAGCTGGAAGCCGTCGTGAGGCGGCTTCCGCCCTATCTGGCGCTGGTGGTGTTCTTTCTGCCGGGCCTGCTGCTGCTGCCGATCAAGCTGCTGGCGCTCTGGCTCATCGGCATCGGCCGGCCAGGCCTGGGGCTCTGCGTCATCGTGCTGGCGAAGGTCGTCGGCACGGCGGTGGTGGCGCGGATCTTCGCGCTGACACAGCCCGCGCTGATGAGCCTGCCCTGGTTCGCGCGGCTCTACGGGCGCTGGACCGTGTGGAAGGAAAGCCTGCTGATCTGGGTCCGCGCGAGCGCCGTCTGGCGCTCGGCAAGGGCGATCAAGTTGCGGATCAAGCGGCTGATGCGGCGAGGCGCTCGGAGCGCGTGAGTCGTCTGCTGGGAGTGACCATGGTCAGCGACGTCAGAGCACCGGGCCGCCTAGACTTTCTCCCCACCATGCGTATCGATTCCTCACCCCCGCGCTGGGTCGTTCTCGCGATGCTGTCTGCGTGCTTTGGATCGGCGTCCGCCGCCGCACCGGAGCCATTCGCTTGCCCGGCGCAGCTTGCGTCGACGGACCAGTCGCTCGCCTCCGTTCCTGTCGGCTGGGAAGCCACGACCGCCGGCTCCGATCGCACGCAGCACCAGCTCACCGGCTTCGCCGTGAACGGTGGTCCCGCCGGGTCGCCCGATGGCGAGATCTACGACAAGATGGAAGAGCGCAAGGACGGGAAGGGCGGTGCCACCCAGACGCTGCGCTGGAACCTCGAGGGCTTCTCGGAAGGGCGCATCGCCGTCTGCAGCTACTTCCGAACTCGGGTCGAGCTGGTGCGTCCGCTCGATGGCTACTCCAGCTGCGAAGTGGTCTACAAGCGCTCGAAGAACGGCGCCTTTCAGATGGCGTCGGCAAGCTGTCGTTGACTTCATCTCAAGCGCTTTGCGAGTCTGAAAAGCAGAAAGCCTCCTTTCGGAGGCCTTCACACTCTTTACACCGGGTCGCGCCCTTTCGGGTTGTCTAACCGACGCGTCATGGTCGACTGTACGTCAACTCACGCCTTCACCGGCTGAGCCGTCACGTGGTCCTGCGAGGCCAGCAACGCCGCCACCCGCTCCCGCAGCAGCTCCGGCGTCACGTCCTTCGCCGCGATCGGCGCCGACGCCGCGAGCCCCACGCGACTGAGGAAGCCGCGCCGGAACGGCCGCACCATCGCCTGCCCCTGCTCGACGCGCGAGAAGAACGAGCCCCACAGGTTCCGCAGCGCCATCGGCACCACCGGGATGTCCGGACGGCCTTCCAGCAGCTTCATCACGCCGCCCTTGAAAGCCTGCAGCGAACCATCGCGCGTCAGGCCGCCTTCCGGGAAGATCCCCACCAGCTCGCCGTCGTCCAGCACCGCCTGCGCGGCGGCGAAGGCGGCGTCATAGGTCGCCGCGTCTTCCTTCTGCGGCGCGATCGGGATGGCCTTGGCCAGCTTGAACATCCAGCCCAGCACCGGCACCCGGAAGATGCGGTGGTCCATCAGGAAGCGGATCGGCCGCGGGCTCGCCGCCATCAGCAGCACCGCGTCGACGAAGCTCACGTGGTTGCACACCAGCACCGCGGCGCCCTGCGTCGGGATGTGCTGATCGCCGGTGACGCGGAAACGGTAGATGAGGCGCGACAGCACGAAGGCGAAGAAGCGCAGCAGGTACTCCGGCACCACCAGGAAGATGTAGAACGCCACCACCGCGTTGGCGATGCCTACCACCAGGAACAGTTGCGGGATCGTCAGGCCCGCGCCCAGCAGCGCGCCGGCCAGGATGGAGCTGGCGATCATGAACAGCGCGTTGAGGATGTTGTTGGCCGCGATGATCCGCGCGCGGTGCGAAGGCTGCGCGCGCATCTGGATCAGCGCGTACATCGGCACGCTGTACAGGCCGGCGAAGAGCGCGAGCAGACCCAGGTCGGCCAGCACGCGCCAGTGCGCATGATTGGCGAGGAAGGCCCCCACGCTCAGCGGCGACGACGGCGGCAGCCCGCGCGAGGCGAAGTACAGGTCGATCGCGAAGACGCTCATGCCGATGGCGCCCAGCGGCACGAGGCCGATCTCGACCTGCCGGCGCGACAGCATCTCGCACATCAGGGAGCCGATGCCGATGCCGATCGAGAACACCATCAGCAGCAGCGAGGCGACCTGCTCGTTGCCGTGCAGCACTTCCTTCGCAAACGACGGGAAGTTGGCCAGGAACACCGCGCCGAAGAACCACATCCACGAGATGCCCAGCAGCGAGCGGAACACCGCGAGCTGGCCGTGCGCCAGCTTCAGGTTGCGCCAGGTCTCGGTGACCGGGTTCCAGTTGATGACGAGGTCGGGATCGGTCGAGGGGCTGGCGGGAATCGCCTGCGCCGTCGCGCGACCCAGCAGCGCCACCACCACGCAGGCGATCGCCACGTGCTGCGGCCCGACGATCGGCGTCGCGACCAGCAGGCCGCCCGCCAGGTTGCCCAGCAGGATGGAGACGAAGGTGCCCATCTCCACCATGCCGTTGCCGCCGGTGATCTCGTGATCGCTGAGGTGCTGCGGCAGGTAGGCGTACTTCACCGGCCCGAACAGCGTCGAGTGCAGCCCCATCAGGAACACGCAGCCCAGCAGCACCGGCACGTTGACCGCGTAGAAGCCGTAGGCGGCCAGCGCCATGATGACGATCTCGAGCGACTTCACGAAGCGCATCAGCCGCGCCTTGTCGTACTTGTCGGCGAGCTGGCCGCTTGTGGCCGAGAACAGCACGAACGGCAGGATGAACAAGGCGCCGATCGCCAGGCCCGCCTGCGTCGGCGGCAGCCAGCTCACGTTGAGCTGGTAGGTCACCAGCACCGTGAAGGCGAACTTGAACAGGTTGTCGTTGCCCGCGCCGAGGAACTGCGTCCAGAAGAAGGGCGCGAACCGGCGCTGGCTCAGCAACGCGAACTGGCTGGTGTGGGAAGAGTCGCTCATGGGAGGGCTCGCTGTGGAAGTCGGAGGAGAGTGTCGGTCAATACCCGTGAGCGGGCGTCAGGGCGCCGCCTTGACGGTCTGCGGCGCCTGGCCGTAACCGCTGCGGGTCAGCCAGCTGAAGACGGTGTCGGCCGTGGTGGTCTCGATGTGACCGGCGAAGCGCCTGGCCGACGGATGGTCGTCGAAGGCGACGTTGGCCATGCCGATGCGCGCGCCCAGGCGCTTGGCGGCCGACAGGCGCAGGTCGGACGGCTCGTAGCCCTGGCGCTTGAGCCAGTCCTGCGCCTGCGCCCGGTTGAGCACCTCGCGCGGCGCGGCGGCGGACGCCAGCGTCTCCAGCGCCCACTGGTTGCTCTGCTGGTACTGGCGCGACCAGGGGTAGGCGACCATGTTGTAGTCCGGCGTGTGCAAGGCCGCCGAGCGGGCGTTCTCTTTCAGCACCGGCAGCAGCGCCTGCTGCAGTTCGGGCTTGAGGACCGAGAACGCCGCCTCGTAGCGGACCGGGCTGTCCATGAAGAATTCGCCCAGTCCCTGGCGGTACAGGTCGGCCAGCGCGGTGCCGCACTGGTTGAGCTTGTGCATCACGCGCCAGACCGGCCTGGCCTCGGCGCCGCTGCCCATCGTGTCGCGATAGACGAAGCCCACGTGCGACCAGCGCAGCCCGTACTCGCTCAGGTCCTGGCCCGCGCGCGCCAGCAGAACGACGTCGGCGCCGCTGCGGTCCAGCGCCGCGGCGGTCGCCTGCGCGAGGTCCATGCCGCGACGGATCTGGTCGATCGTGGGCTTGGCGTTCTCGCACGGGCGGCCGGCCTGCGCCGGACCCGCTGCCAGCGCGGCGGCCAGCACGGCCGCCGCCAGCATCGTCTTCATGGCGTGACCGCCGCTCATCGCGTGACGCGGTCCTTGTCGGTGACGCGCTCGTTGTGCAGCAGCGAGGCGCCGATCTCGTTCGGGATGAAGGCGATGGCCTCGGCCGCGGCGGAGATCACATAGCCCGTGCTGATCGCCGTGATGACGACGGCGGTGCCGATGGAGTTCGCGGCGCTGGAGACGACCTTGCCGGAGAACTCGACGCTGATGCGCACGCCGTCGGAGGCGCGCTGCAGCACCCAGACGGTGCCGCGGGCGGTGCTCTCGACCGCGACGACGACGAAGGCCGCGCCACCGGCCAGCACCGCGGAAGGCGCGACGACCGAGATGGCGACCGGGACGGCCGACAGTGCGGCGCTGGCGTCGCTGGGGCCGTTGGCGCGGGCCGCGCCGGTCGCACCGAAGGCGAGGGCGGCGGCGGTCAGGAGGGCGATGAGGGACGAACGGGGACGCATGAGGAAACTCCTTGTGGGGGCGGTCGGCGCGAGGATCGCGGCGGTGATCATTGAGCGGCGGCCGGCACGGCCTCGCGCTGGGCGTCGCGGCGGCCTTGCAGGCGCGCTTCGGCCAGCTCGGCCTCGTGGGCGTCGCGCAGCATCTTGGCGAGCGTGAAGACGTTGGAGATCAGGTAGAACCAGCAGACCAGCAGGTAGGCCTTCCAGACGGGCTGGACCTCCATGCGCCACAGGCCCCAGCCGGTGAGCGCCATCGCCAGGGCGAAGCCGCTCCAGACGACCAGGCCCCACATCGGGGTGTCGGTACGGGCGCCCTGGTTGTCGCGGATGTACTTGGACAGCGCGAAGGCGGCGGACAGGCAGAACACGTAGCCCATGACCATGAAGGCGCGATCCAGGTCCGCGCCGGGGAGCCAGGCCAGCCCGATCGCGCAGAGCGCGACGCTGATGCCGAAAGAGATCCACACCTGGTAGCGCCAGGCTTGTGTGTCGCGCTGGATGCGGATGTGCGGGGTGGTCATGTCTGGGTTTCCTCCTGTGAGCCGGCCGTTCAGGCCGGTTGTGGTTGCCGGGGTCGTCGCCCCGTCGGGTGGTTCCCGGTGGCGATGGCGCAACTGTCGTCGCGGGCGCCCGGTTCCCCTTGCTGATTTGCGGCGAGTATCACCCGCCGCCTGTCCCGGTATCGATCGGTGCTACCGCTCGATCCGGGCGGGTCGGGTCTCGCCCCCGGGGTGACCCCGGGGTTCAGTGGGAGGACTTCATGCCGCCGGCACAGGGAAGTGCCGGGCGGTCGCGAAGACCGGAGCGCTCAATGCGTCTCCCTGCCACCGGGCGAACCGCTTGAGGGCGAGATCAAACATCAGGGGATGGTGGTTGCGCAATGCCCCCAAAGGAGCGACGTGGGCCTCGTCCAGCACCCCGGCCCGGACGAGCTGGGGCAGCTGGACCAGCGGCAGCACCCCCGGCAGCGGGTAGTCGGAACCATGCAGAAGACGGTCGTGCCAGTCCTTGCGTCGCAGCACGGTGCGCCAGACCTCGGGCCGGCGGTTGAACTGGAACATCGCGGAGACGTCGCCCAGCAGCAGACCGTTCCAGGCGGGCTCGTCCATCAGGCGCGCGAAGAGCTCGAAGGCGGGAACGGAGCGGGGACGCGGCAGGTCCAGGTCCATCGCGTGACCCAGCGAGGCGCAGTGCGCCGCGATCACGCGCACGCCGTGGCGCAGCGGCTCCCGCAGCAGCAGCGGATTGCCGAGATCCTGGCGGTCCGCGCCCGGGACGGCGTGCTCCTCCCCGCAGTGGACGATGAGCGGGATCCGGGCGGCGGCGAGGCGGTCGTAGAACGGCCGTAGACGGGCGTCGCGCAGGTCGATGGCCATGCTGCTGGGCAGCCACTTCATCGCCAGCGTGCCGCCGGCGATCGCGCGGTCCAGACGTTCCAGCGCGTCGTCGCGGTTCGGATGGATGCTGGCGACCCAGCCGAAGCGGTCGGGACGTTCGGCGGCGATGGCGCGGGCATAGGCATCGGGGACATGGAAGGTCGTCCAGTCGGGACGTCGGTGGCCGGACGCGTCGACGGCCTCGTCGAACGCGAAGAGCAGCCAGCGCGCACCGACCGGGAACTCATCCGCCAGCGCAGTGAGCCGGCGGACGTAGGCCCGGTCGACATCCCCCGCCGCGACCGAGCGCGGATCGACGCAGGCGCCGTTGAGGATCGCGTGTTTGCGGGCGAACTCGACCGGATGCCACCACTGTGACAGCGAGGGCGCGATCCAACAGCCCGAGCCCGAGTCGCCGGTGCCGATCAAATGGGCGTGGACGTCCCAGAGCTGGGCGGGGTCGATGCCGTCCCAGATGCGTTTGAGCCACTCCGGATCGACACCCGGGATGGGCAGCGACGCATGGCCGCAGGGATTGCGCAACGGACCGGCGGCATCGGCCGCGAGCGCGCTGAAGAGGCCCGCCGCTGCGGCGGCGCCGCAGCACAGGAGATGACGTCGGCTGAGCATGACGGCGCCCGTGGAAGTTGGAACGGACGCGATGGTCGGGACGCGCGCTTGATCTGACGCGCTTCGCTTGCGGCGGTATCGCGGCGCGAGCCGGGCGGTCTCGAATCCCGCTACCCGCCATGGGTTGCGGCTACCGACTTGCGCTAACGTCCGCCCCCATGGCGAGCACGCAATCCCTCATCGATCTCATCAAGGCCGAGCTGAAGCAGTCCGGCATCAGCTACGCGCAGCTGGCGACGGCGCTGGACCTGTCCTGACGATAGGACTCGGCAACGCTGTACGCTCGCAGTCCAACTTGAGTTCACAGCAGGTGCGACTGTTCTGCAGTCGACCGGACGATGTGTGAAGGACCAAACAGCAGATGGAGAGGCCATGAGCTCCAACAACGAGCGCCTGCAGACGGCGCAGTGGGTTTTCGAGCGCCAGCTCGCCTGGATTGCTGCGGCGGATGCCAAGGTCGCGGTTGTCGTGACGCTGGACTTGGCCATGCTGGCAGCGATCTGCGCTTTGGTTGGCGCAGAGCGGTGGAGCATCTGGGCCTCGCCGGACAACAAGTGGGCGATCCGCGCCACCGTGGCGGCCATGGCGCCGCTTGTCGCGAGCCTGGTGCTCGCGGCATGGGCACTGTTTCCGCGCAAGAAGGGGCCACCCACGTCCCTGTTGTTTTTCCTCAAGGTGAGCAAGCAACCCCTGGCGGACTACGTCGTGCAGTTCCGCGACGTTGCGGACGATGACCTGTTGGCGGACTGGTCTGCCCAGATTCATCGGAACGCCGAAATTGCCGCCGACAAGATGTGGTGCGTCAAGTGGTCAATGGCGGCAGCTTTCCTTGCCATTCCGTTCTGGTTCTGCGCGGTGCTGGCCCTTCTGAACAAGACCACCTGAGGCGACGTGAGCAAGTTTAAGGAAGAGCTCCGTCAGGTGGCCCAGACGTGCTTCAACCACGAGTGGCTGGTTGAGCGCACCGACATCGTGCCGGCGCCGGAAGACTTGACCCTGAACGGCACCCACGCGAAGGACCTGCAGTTCGCTACCGTTCTGTACGCCGACCTCGATGGATCGACCGACATGGTGGACACCTACTACTGGTGGTTCAGCGCCGGTGTCTACAAAGCCTACTTGGCCTGCGCTGCCGACATCATCCGCGGCGAAGGCGGCGTCATCACGAGCTACGACGGCGACCGGGTCATGGCGGTCTTCACCGGAGCCAATCAATGCGTGGACGCCGTCCGAGCGGCGATGAAGATCACGTATGTCGTGGGCGCCGTCATCCAGCCAGTCATCAACACCAAGTATCCGGACAGCGGGTTTGTCTTGCGTCAGACCGTGGGCGTCGATGCCAGCTCACTTCATGCGGCGCGAATCGGCGTGCGGGGCGACAACGACATCGTCTGGGTTGGCCGTGCGGCGAACTGGGCGGCCAAGCTCACCGCGCTGCCAGGACGACCTGTGCGCATCACCAAGGCCGTGTTCGACCTGCTGGCGCCGGAGTTCATCATCCACGAGGGGGCCTACGTGTGGCACGTCCGTGAGGAGGCTGCCCTGGGTGGAGGCGCGCATGTCTTCGACACGGACTACATCTACACCATGGAGTAGCCTATGGAGCAGCAGGAAGACCTCGGCAGCGCGTCGGCCGGCCGCAGCCAACTCGAACGTGAGTACGGACGGCTGCAAGAGCTTCTACAGTCCTGCGGCCTGCCCGAAAGCCTTGTGGACGTCTGGGAACTGGCGAGACACGAGGCCGCGCACCCGCCAACCCGGGACGAGTTGCTCGCCGGCGTCCTCGGCACAGGCATTCGGCCTTGGCAGCTGTCGGCCCTGGTTCGCGAAGTCCTGTTTCACGCCGTTCCGAATGGTCCTCTTCGGCTAAACACACGAGAGCGCCTCGGCCAAGTAGGCGAGGCCATAAACAAGGTTGACAACCTCAGCGGCGTGCTCCGACTTCAAGCTGATGACGGGGTCAACGAAGTCTTGTTCTTCGAAGCGCTCCGCATGGCTCATCGCCAGATCCCCTCGCAGAACCGTGCTGACATGTATGCCATGGTGCGGTGCTTCAAGGTCTTTGGGACCCCAGCCATGTCGCCAATGTTGGAGCGAAGGACGGGCCTAACGATCCGAGAGTTCACATTCTTGGGCATCGCGGTGAGCGGCCATCTGGCCCGCCGCTTCGACATCAACAGCGACCAGGACTACGAAGAATTCGGCGTGACGAAAGAGCGTGCGGCTGCCTTCTTCGACCTGCTGAAAATGGACTGGCGGGACATCGGGCGTGCGGCCGAGAGTCAGGGCGGCGTGGACGAGAACTGGTCGTATATGTGGAATCCGCTGGAGTCGACTCCATTTGTGGCAGCACACCCAGCGCACCCGAACCGCCTGTACTGCCCAGTGCCACAGCTACTCTTCCGCAGGTTCGGCGGTGGGCTGTACTACGACCTAGTAGACGAGGAAGGCTTCAACAAGGCCTTCGGAGACTCCATCGAGGCGTACGTGGGTGAACTGCTTGCGTTGGCCTTTTCGTCTCCCTCCTTCCGGATTCAGGAGGAGAAGCCGTACCTTGTGAAGAAGGTGGAGCACCGGGGACCCGATTGGATTCTTGGCGATGCAGGGGGAAATCTCTTCATCGAGTGCAAGGGAAAGCGGCTGAGCCATGAGGCGAAGTCCGCCGGAGGCGACGAGAAGCTTCGTGAGGAGGTTGGGAAGCTCGCCGACTTCATCGTTCAGAACTACAAAAATGTCGTCGAGGCGATGGCGGGCAAATCCCACTGGGAGCGGAACTCAAATCCCTGCTGGCCCTTGTTGCTAACCTTCGAAGACTGGTACATCAACGGGCCGGTGATGTACCAGGTGCTGGACAACGCAGTCCGCGAGCGGCTGACGAAGAAGAAGCTGGACCCGACTTTGATCGAAACCATGCCCTACTCGGTCATGTCCTGCAGAGAGTTTGAGCTTGCCATGGGCGTCATCGCAGACGTTGGCATCACACGCTTCTTTCGCGGGAAGCAGGACGGCGACCTCCGCAGCTGGCTGTGGCCCGACTATCAAGCCAAGCGCTTTCCCAAGGGGCGCGTCATCCACCTCATGCGTGCGTTCAGTGCGGACCTCAAGACGATCCTCCCTGAAGCCGTTTGGCCGTCACTCGACAATGCGTAGCCCGAGGTCCTAGGTCCGAGGCCGGAGCCAGCCACACCTTCCGATGCAGCTACGCGTTGAATCCGGGGAACGATGTTCTTGCGAGTTCGCGTAGGCGCTTCAACGCGCGGGGCGTCAAGAGGTTATCCCGCCGCAGGATTGCCTTTGCGATAAGGATCGTGCGGTCAGGCTCCTTCAAGCTGAGCCGCAAGTCTTCGGTCAAGGCTGCCTTAACTTGCCCCTGGGCTTCGTCGTCTGTCTGTGTGAGCAGAGAGACGCGGTCCACGTGGGCAAGCAGCCTGCGCAGGAAGGTGTCGCCGATTCGGTCTTTTCCGTAGGCGCTTTGGTCGAGCGGGACCATCATGTAATGTGTCACTTCTTCGTGCGCGGCTTTGAGCTCAGTCAGCTCACGTGTCGCCGTCTCCAACTGAGCGACCAAGTGCTTGCGCTGCTCCGCGTCGAGCACGTCTTCGCCTTCAAGCTTCGACCGTGCTGCTTCCGCCTTGGATTCCGCAGCTGAGAGCGCCGGCGCAAGAACACTGGCTGCGAGTTCCACCTCGCCGAACTTCCACCGGTTCACCCTGCGCAGGCTGCGTGCCACTACGGCGAACAGCAACCGTAGGTGCCGGCGGAAGTGAACGATGACCCCACCGACCAGCACCGGCCAAGCGAGCGCTCTCGTCATCTCAAGGATGAACGTGAGCCACCCGATATATGAATGGCCTCCAAAAACCTGCTCCGCTGGCATCTTCTTCTCCGTTCAGGAAGGGTAGCTAAGCCTGCTCGGCGCGATGCGCGCGGGCATGGAGGTTACTTTCATGCGTACGTCAGGTCAGACGCGAGGGCATCTACTGCATTTGCGCTTTCGGCTGACAGCGTCGGAGGGGGCCCGTCAGAGGCGCACTTGTCTGGTCTGCTTACGCGCGAGGTCCGAGGTCTCGAATCAGCATCTTCAAGTCGTAAACGGTCGACTGCAGCGTCACCCCATGACGTTGCCCACGTACAAGTTGCTTATAAGTGATCGGTGTGAGTCCCTTGAAGTCCGAGGGCAGCTTGATTGACTCAGCATTCGGCATCTCCGGCACCAGGAGGAACGTCCGGAACCTTCCCAGCTTTGACATGAAGTAGCCCAGTTCGAAGATGACGTTGTCCCGCGGCGCCACGCTGGTGCGGTCCCGCGAGCGCACCAGGTCATCAGGCTGCGCGATGTGCGCGGTTCACTTCCGTCTCGAGCGCCTCCAGCGGGTAACCTCCGGCCGGGAAGATGTTGTCGTCGCTCCAGATGACCCCATCCGCTGGCTCATGGCAAAGACCGTGGCGCAACGCCTCCGCGACATCCAGCGCTTCCTTCGAGCAGATGAAGAAGACCCTGGACCGCTCGTTTGGCGACCGGATCAAATCGTTGCGTTGCAAGAGGCGAGATGCCAGCTCGCTGGCGATGAGCTTGTAGACCCGTGGATGGGTGGCGGCGACCTTCTCAAGATTGGAGGACGACACCTGCAGCGCCACCGTGGTCTCAGTCGCGACAACGTCGGCGCTTCTCGGAATCGAAGAGTTGACGGCGGACATCTCACCCACCGTCTGGTTCTTCACCCGAGTGGCCACCTCTTGGCCCTTCACCCTCACCGAGACCTTGCCCGTGAGCAGATAGTAGATGTCGCGGTCTGCCCCGCCCTGCTGGATCAACACCTCATCGGTAGCGAACTCCCTCAGCTCGCCGACAGCTGAAAGGGCATCCGCAACCGCCTTGTCTCCCTGCACGACGGCTTGGGCGAGAAGGGCCTCCGAGAGGATCGTCTTGTCTTGAAAACGGTCAATCAGCTTCATGATCTTCTTTTGCTGTAATCAGTATCAGGATGACGGGGGCTTGCTCTTCCTCGACGGCCCCCTCATCAACGCTGGTGAGCCGGCCTCGAACCGGCTGCTGTCCGGGTCGGAACCCATGCACGGAACCGCGAAGCTTGCCATCGAGGCCTAGCTTCACCACCAGCAGGACGAGGAAGGTGGACTTCTGGTCGTCCTCCTCGACCAAACTCTGCATCTGAGCGAAGTCTTCTGGGCTGGGCGTAGCCGAGAAGCTCGGGTGTGAGTGCCATTCGCCCAGGTAGTTGAAGCGCTGCGGCTGGTGCCCCCGCTTCTCGTGGAACTCCTCGATGAAGGCGCGGTGCTGCGCGGGGTCTCGCTGGAAGCTGGAAGTCGTCCCGTCACGCTGAACGGATAGGTCCAGCACCAGGAATCGACCATCCGCCGTCTGCTCTGCCGCGAGAACTCCACCAATCTCGCGCGGACCCGCGGCCGCAAGCTCTCTCTTGAGCTTCCGCACACACCTGCTGTTGAGAACGACCTCAATCAAGATCCTTCCCTTCGACGGTGTCTCCTAGCTCACCCACATCCGACGTCTTGACCTTGGACAGGTCAATGGGGCGGACATCGAACGGCTCCTCGAACAGCCACTCCTTCCGCAACCCGATGGCGTAGGCCGAGTGCGGGTAGTCCGATTGGCTCCCTGCTCGGAGTGCATCCGCTGCGAAGGCCGTCAGATGTCCGGAAATGATCGACACGTCGGCGTCGTCAGCAATCATGGGAGGCTGACCCTCAACACCGGCGGCGTAGTCGATGCCGGCGTCAGCGGGCGGTGCCGGATGCTCCGGTGCATGAAGCCACCCGTAGATCGCGTCGCGAAGGTTCCAGGCCGACGCCTCGATCCCGGGACGACTGCGAGCGATGTAGCCGCCGAAGCCGCCACCGAAAACTCGCCCCCAGACCATAGGGATGTTGGCTTCCTCAGACACGCTACTCGCGTAGACAAAGCCCTCTCCGCTGCCCGTTGCCTCGACGATCAAGTCGCAGTTCTTCAAGCTCTCGAGGCAACTCTGCGTCTCGCTCATCGAGGTCAGGCCACCCAGCTGGTTGACCCAGGGCTTCGCTTCCACCTGCGCGTTGATCCGCTTCAAGCGCTCCGCCAGCGCGGGTGCCTTGTGAGCGCCCACCTCGCACCAGTCCAGATCGTTCCGCACGATGTTCCCGACCTTCAGGACATCAGAGTCGACCAGGAAAAATCGCGTGACGCCCATGCGAGCCAGGGAGGCGGCGACCTTGCTGCCCATCGAGCCGCAGCCAAGGATCGCCACTCGCTTCCCGGCAAGGGCTTCGTTCCGAGCCGGCGAACGTTGCTGCTTGTCCATGAGCACCTTGATGATTTCGTGTGAGTGGTTCTCGCTACCGAGGAACTTGGCACCGACGTGGTCGCCGTGAAGTCCGACCACGATTCCGTAGCCGTCAAACGGGATCGAAGAAAAGGCAGCCCATCTCTCATCCGTCGTCATGTCGATGGACGTCAAAGCATCGAAGCGCGGCTCGCCCGGTTCAACCGAAGAAATTCGACCGATGCCGCGCTGGGCCAGACCGACGGACTGGGGGACGGTCGGGTCATCCCACCGGTCATGGTTCGCGTCACCGCCTACCCCCACGCCGATGCTGATACAGGCGTCGTCGAAGAATGTGGTGCGCAGGTCCAATATCCAGACACCCGGCCCGCGCCGGCGGACTTCGGCCAGCAGCTCATCGCTCAACACCAGACGGGCGTACTGCCAGCGCAGCAGCTGGCCTTGCGTGAACGGGTGCTCCGAAGGGACCACGCCAGGGCGCCCGGCGTCGTCAAGAGTCCCTTCGGTGTCGAGAAGATGCCGAGCGCTACGCATCACGTCCGCCGCGTCGAACGACTTCACCCAGGTGTCGGCCCGAATCTGCAGGCATAGCTCGCCCCAGATGCCCCACTGGTGACTCGACCAGCGCTGGCGCTCGCCCCGTGGCACCAACCTCGGCGGGGCGCCGGGGTAGATGAACGGGAACTCGAGGCGTGCCTCGCGCAGTTTACCGCCGCCCTCGAAGTCGATGTCCACATGGGCCTTGCCCGCGTCAGCATCGACGACCCAGTGGACGGACTTCACCCAGCCCTCTTGCTGCAGGGCCTCCAGCGCGGCGCGCTCGTGCGCGAAGCGACGCGGACGTCGCTCAAACCAGACCATCAGGAGAACCCGGTCAGGTTGCGAGATGGCGCAGCTTCGGCCTTGAAGTTGAAACCGGCCCCTGCGGCAACGGCAGGTTTGAGCAAGGACGACGAGCTGGATGACTTCTTGGTCTCTTCCTTGGGGTTCAGTGCCTCCTCCGCAGCGGCGTAGTCGAAGTCAGCGCGCTTGCGGCCGGTGCCGAAGAGGCTGCGGAACTGCTGGGGGGCGTGCCGATCCGCGTTCGCGCCGATGGCCGTCTCCCGACCGTTGCAGCGCCGTTGTTCGTCTTCCGAGCGCAACACTGAACGGCTCAAGCAGCAACGAATCTTCTCGCCCTTGATGCCCAGCCTGGTCACGGCCGTGAAGCCATGCTCCAGGCCGATGCCCAGCCCCAGGTCGCCGGTGTCGATCCCTTCGGCCTGCAACTCTCCGAGCGCCACGGCGAAACTGCTGCGCATCGCGGCTGCGCAGAGCATCGCGTTCTTCGCGGTCTCCGCCTCGTCGGTTGTCGGGGCCGTGCCTTCCACGAGGATGCCGTGGATGCAATCGCCGATGAACCGGACCTTCTTCCCAGCGAAGTCGTCGTGCAGCACAGCATCGAGCTCACTGCGCAGAACGTGCAGCGTCTTGACCACGTCGATGGCGTCATCATCGTCGTCGATGCGTTCGGCGACGTAGCGGGTGAAGTTGTCGATGTCCGCGTAGATCGAGACAGCCTCCTGCCGACGCGAGTCGGCGGGATTCAAGGTCTCGAGGTCGAGCGTCTTGTAGGGCGGCGTGTGCCGGGAGAACTCGAACTTCCCGATGGGGTGCTGCTCAAGGTCCTCCTCCCACTGCTTCACGACGCTGTCGACGGTGGGAGTCAACGCCGCTTTCTCCTGGGACTTCTCGACCTGCGCTTCCGTCAGCTCGGTTGTCCGGTCCTGCAAGACCTGATCCCAGCCAACCGCAGCGCGCGCGGCGTTGGTGATGAAGATGCCTTCGACGGTCAGGTCGTGCCCCGCACGCTTCGCGGCTTCATTCGCCGGGTTCCCCAAGAACAAGGGCTCACGATTGGACCGACGCCCGTTATTGACCGCCAACGCCTTGCCGGTGTCGATGCCCACACGCGTTTTCGCCGCGGGGAGGGGGTCATCCTCGTTCTCGCCGATCTTGGCCAGGACGTCGCGGATGAGCTGAGCCGTCGCGACAGCCTTGTGGACGCGGGCCGCTTCATCCCCGTAGGGTTTGGCAAAGACAGCGTGCAGTCGCTGGTTGTGGAAGTCAACCTGGATCGCGTCCACGTCCTGGAGGATGTTCCGGACAGCCCGGTAGTGATTGTTGAGGAACCGGAAGGCTCGCTTCTGGGCGGTCTCGCCGTCGTAGGCGGTGGTCTCCAGGAGTTCCTTGATGTTGATGATGTCCAGGTAGAGGTGGACCCCATCGACACGGTAGGCAACGCCGGTCTTGATCCCGGTCAAGTCGGTGTCGCGCTTGTATTCCTTGATTTCGACAGTCTTCACCTCGCTCAGGCGCGTCGCGATACGCGCCTTCGCCGAGCTTTCGCTCCAAGTCCGCTTGGTCATGATCTTCCCTTGCCGCCCTACGGCGATCTGTACTCATGTTTCGCGGACGACAACCGGCCCAACTCCTCCTGACGCCCTTCCGCACCCGATCTGTGAACTTTTGGGCAGTAACTAGAAGTTCAAGACCTTTAAGTTCGGTGCCCCTCCTTTTGGGGGACAAAGGCGCTGGTTGTGTTCCGGTCGGAGAAGATGGTGAAGGTTCGTCAGCTCAGATCGAACCAGACCGGGCTACTTTCGGAGCGATTCCGTATAAGAAGGAACGTGCATGGATGAGAGGGCGGGGAGGCCAGCAGAGCAAGCAGCCGCTGGCAGGCTGGGGGAGGTACGAAACCTGAAGGAGCCGTTGCGGCTGGATAACGTCCAGTCCATGGACGGATTCGTGATCGAGACCGTCGGTCCTGGGACACCGGGACGGGTGATGACGGCCGGCGCGCTCACCTCGGACGAGCCGCTCTTCCATCGCTTCGTTGAAGGGCTTGAGCCCGCGGTCCGTCAAATCCTGCTGAATGCCGGGTCTGGCCTCAGCTTGCGCCACACGGACGTGGCGCTATTGGTCTTCAAGCCAGGCGAGCGCGCAGAGTTCTGGTTCGATGCAGCCGCCGTCACCTTGCGCTGCACCGTCAAACGCCCCGTTGAGATGGCCACGGTGGTGTTTGAGCATGACATTTCGGATGTCACCGGCATGGACTTCCCGATGGTCGAAATTGGTCCGGCCGACAAGGTGCTGTGCCTGTTCCGGGAGGGGTGGGGCTTCGGCTTAGCCTTCGACTTCAACGCTTCGGGAAACCTGGACCGTGAGGCCTTCGTCAAGGCGTTGGGGCGACTTCACCGAGTGCTGAGGTACCGAGCGCAGTACGGGGCGGTCACGAATTCGACCGTTTTCAATGCACTGGTTGGGGCCGGGTGGTTCCCCTTCGTGGAAATCATCCACAGGGAGTTCAAGGAGTTGGCCGCCTTGGTGGAGGCACAAGTCGACCTGACAGCGACGGAAGCGGGGATGGTGAAGGCCTTCAGTGGCGACCGCGTAGACCACATGCTGCAGCGCTGGCTGGAGAAGCCGCACTTCCAGGCCAAGGCGGACCTGCTCAAGGAGGCGGTCAGCCAATTTCAGGCGGGGAAGCCCATCCCGGTCATCAAGATCATCCTCACGGAGATTGAGGGGGTGCTTCAGGATGCCTACCGGGCGGCCAATCCTGGCCAGGGCGCTCGGCAGAAGGAACTGCTTCGGTTCGCCGTGGCCTCAGCCGAGGCGCGCGCTGGAGACTCGGACACTCTTCTCTTCCCGACAGCTTTCGGGGAGTACCTGAACGGCCATACCTTCGCCAACTTCGATCCGACCGCCCAGAACGGCACCGCAGGGTCGAGGCACGCTGTGGGGCATGGCGCAGCCGCCCAGGAGACGTACACGATGACTCGGGCGCTCCAGGCCATCCTTACCTTAGACCAGTTGGCGTTTTACACATGAGCATCGTTGATCGAATCCGGACGGTGGAGCAGGAGATGTCAGCGCTCCTCGCTGAGGGGATGAGGCCCGAGGTAAAGGAGCCGCTGGAGAAGCTGCGCAAGGCCGCCGAGGCTGTCGGCAAGGCCTGGAGTGGTTCCTGGCTGGGGTACCAAGCGAACGTCTACTACCGGCAACTCGACGCCCCTCCACCCGGTGCGAACTTCAGTAGGGAATGGGGCCTGATGGGCGGGTACGGTAGCGGCAGTACCGGGGACTGGGTTCAGTGCCGCAGCGACGACATCCTGGACCACATCTATGAACTGGCAGGCCGACCGGACCGCGACGCGCTGATGGTGTTGGCGGATGAAGCTGGCGAACGAGCCATGGACGCCAAGGCGAGCCTCATTTCGCTCACGACGGCGCTGCTGAGAGCCGCGCCCAACGACGAGGTCTTAAAGGGCTCGCTAGGGGAGCTGAATGGTCTGATCTTGATGGACGTCAGCGACGTCATCAAGGCCTGGGCTCCGCGCGGTCAGGTGATAACTCACGACACCCTCGCCGTCTCCCAAGGGATGACGGCACCTGGTCATTTGCGCGTGACCGCCACAACGGCCGTACTTAACCAGCCCTTCGCCGTGGCGAAGGAGCTCGCCCGCTTGGCAAAGAACATGGCTCGGCACGCTGACGCCCTTGGAATCGGAACTGAACCCATGAAACAAACCACGCAGCCTTCCCACATCTTCATCGGTCATGGGCGGTCACCCTTGTGGCGCGAATTGAAGGACTACATCCAGGATCAGCTTCGCCTCCAACCAGATGAGTTCAACCGCGTGTCCGCTCCAGGAGTTACGACGCTCGACCGGCTCAAGCAGATGATGGACGACGCGGCTTTCGCCTTCTTGGTCATGACCGCGGAAGATGAGATGAGCGACGGCAACAAGCAGGCGCGCATGAACGTCGTCCACGAAGTCGGGCTGTTCCAAGGACGCTTGGGATTCACCCGCGCCATCGTGCTGCTTGAGGAGGGCTGCGAGGAGTTCTCCAACATTAACGGTCTTGGGCAGATTCGCTTCCCCAAGGGCAAGATCGCTGCGATCTTCCACGAGGTGGAGAAGGTACTGGTGCGGGAGGGACTGCTCACCGCGCGCTGAAGGGCGCCGACGCGCCCGCGGATCACAGGCAACATAGAACGCATGAAGATTTGGAAGCTGATGGCTCACGACGAGCGGCCAGCCAAGGAAGCCTTTGCGGAGCATGTAGCACGTGGCTACATCGCGGTGGGTTGGACCGAAGCAGGCGACATGGCCGCTATCAAGCCGTCGAGCGTTGACGACATCAAGCCGCATGTCTACGCGACCTTCGAGCAGAAGAAGAACCTCAACGGGCCGCCCTCGCTCTGGAGCTTCTTCTCGCTCATGCAGGTGGGCGACTACGTCGTCGAGGTTGGCGACGGGAAGCGGCTCGGAGTGTTCAGGGTCACCGGGCGGTACGAGTACCTTGAGCCGCCGTCACGCGTCGCGGGGTACGCCCACGTGCGTTCGGCGGAGCTCACGGAGATTGATCCCGACGCACTTTGGCGAGCGTGCGGAGAGGAAGGACGAGCCTTCGCGCCCAAGGAGAACCCGCAAGGCACGCTCGTCGCGCTGAAGGCAACCGCGGCCGCGCAGGAGATTCTTAGAGCTCACGAAGCGCTGGGCTCGGCAGGTGCGGCCCGGACCTCAGATAAGGTTGTGCCGACCTTTGCCGGCTGGGACGCCTGGTCGACGTCAGACCAATGCGTCGCGGATTGGCAAGATGCTGGTGAGGGCCTGGAGTGGCTGCTACCTGCAGGAGCTCCGAAATCGGACCCCCAAGACGAGTCCAAACCGGGGCGTGCTTCCCCGGTACCAGCACTTTGGGTGTACTTGGACACTCCGCTGCATGGGCTCCACCGAGTCTCCTTCGCATTGGTTGGCGAGGGTGCAACGCTAGGCATCGAGTGCAAGGTGTGGGTGCTCTCCCAACACGAGGAGCTGTACCGCCGCTTCATTGCAAGTCCACCGTTCCTTCGCGGACAGGCTCACGAGCAGGTCAACAAGCATAGCTTCCGCGTTGAGGTGCGAGGGATCAAGCATGCCGTCGCATTGCGAGGCATCGGCGCTCCTGGCGAGCCGACGCTCAGGGCAGTGTTTGAGACCTTCGTCCGGTACGTCTTGGCGAGCCATGAAGGCTCACCGCCGCCGAGCTTGCTGCCCATCCCACCTGCGGGAGGCCCGAGTCCTGGCGATGAGCCTGCTTCCTGGGTGCGTGACGAAGCCGCCATGAGCGAGATTGACCAACTGCCTTTGAATGCCACCGAGAAGCTCGTTCTGGCCAAGGCGCGCATCCAGCAGTCCGACTACCGTGCTCGCCTCCTTGAGCGGTGGGGCCATGCTTGCTCGGTGTCCGGCCTAGGCAGGCCAGGTCTGCTCATCGCATCCCACATCCACAGGTGGACGGACTGCAAAACTGCGAAGGACCGGTGGAGCGCAGACAACGGACTGCTCCTGCATCCTGGCCTCGACAAGGCCTTCGAAACCGGTCTCATCAGCTTCGACGACGATGGGCGAATCATCCTGTCCGAAGAGGCGCAGGGTCGGGAGGTCCAGGAAGCTCTGGGCATCAAGGCGGATGCAGAAATCCGGGACTTCGGTCGCTTCCCAGGCTTGCGGGCCTACCTCAGGCAACATCGAGAACGCCACGCAACGAAGCTCGGGCTTGCGGTTGAGAGTGTCGCCGCGGGCGTCATCGCGAACGAGCGTTCTGCGACCTACACTGAGTAGGAGCACGGCCCGGGAGGGCTGCCAGATTGGTCAGAAGCGGGCCGCCCTGGATGAGGCGGAGAGGCTGGATGCCGGAAGACAGGGCGGGCCTGGACCAGGGGCGCGGGAAGTTTGTCATTCCTGTCGCGACTCCTTTGTCATCGCCTGCCCGAGACTTGTTTGTCACAGTGACAAACGCCAGCAAGCAAGAACATAAAATAATCAACCACTTAGCAGACGCGACAGCTTTGGTTCTAGTCAGCGCGGTCCAGACGTTCCAGTGCGTCGTCGCGGTTCGGATGGATGCTGGCGACCCAGCCGAAGCGGTCGGGACGTTCCGCCGCGACGGCACGCGCGTAGGCGTTGGGGACGTGGAAGGTCGTCCAGTCGGGCCGCCGGTGGCCGCCGATGTCGACGGCCTCGTCGAAGGCGAAGAGCAGCCAGCGCGCTCCGGCCGGGAAGGCATCGGCCAGCGCAGTGAGCCGGCGGACGTAGGCGCGGTCGACATCGCCCACGGCGACCGAGCGCGGATCGACACAGGCGCCGTTCAGAATCGCGTGCTTGCGGGCGAACTCGACGGGATGCCACCACTGTGACAGCGAGGGCGCGATCCAGCAGCCTGAGCCCGAGTCCCCGGTGCCGATCAGATGGGCGTGGACGTCCCAGAGCTGAGAGGGGTCGAGGCCCTCCCAGATGCGTTCGAGCCACTGCGGATCGACGCCGGGAATGGGCAGGGACGCGTGTCCGCAGGGATTGCGCAACGGACCGGCGGCATCGGCCGCGAGCGCGCTGAAGAGGCCCGCCGCTGCGGCGGCGCCGCAGCACAGGAGATGACGTCGGCTGAGCATGACGGCGCCCGTGGAAGTTGGAACGGACGCGATGCTCCTGCACGTCTCTTCGGCGCGAGCGACGAAGAGCGGCGGGTGTCGAAAAATGCGCCCGCAGGGGGCGCGCCGCGCTACCAGCGCTGGAGGCCTATGAGGCGCAGGCCGAAGACTGAGAAGGGGCCAACAGGACGGCAGTGCGCGCAGCAACCAGATCCTGTTGCCGTGCGAGCCTGGCGTCCTTGTCCTCTTCGGGCCATTTGATGATCACGCCGTGCTCGTCGTATCCCTCAGGAAGGGGAATGCAATCGAGTCCGGCATCAAGAATGGCTGGGACTGGAACCTCTACGGCTGCTTTGCAGTGCATGTCACTTCGAATCGTGCAGCCAAGGTGCCATAGGCGTTCATCCGAGACGCCGTTCCGTCCGCAGACGGAAGTTTCCCAACGCTTCAACGCAGGATGAAGCTCAGGTTCGAATGCCGAAGGCTTCGGGGAGCCATCGCCACGGAGGTCGCGGCGCTTGAATACGAACCGCGCGATCACTCCTGATGGGTGAACGAACTCAGGAAGGGGGGCGTCACACGGTGGTGGTGACCTTTTGAATAAGCTCAAGAATCGGCCTTGGAATTGAGTCCACAAATCGCTTCGTGCCATGTTCCTTGTCCCATGCTGACAAGCGCGCCGCGTAATGAAGCTTGCCGGTCTCGCTCAATGTGACAGTCAGCATTCGGTCCCCGGTGCCAACCCAATCGAAGACGATATCGCCATCGTTGTCGAGAGCAAGTTCCGGTGCCAAACCGGCGACCAGTAGATGGGATGGAAGCGCGAGGAGAAAGCGCCGTGCCACATTGAAAGTGGGCGAGGCGTTCGGGTCAATCCTCGCTTCATCGGCAAGCGCGACAAGGTCGTTGAAGACCAAGGTCGACCCAGCGGTCGAGCCGGCCTTCACGAATCCCAAAGCATCGAAGGTGATCTGCGTGATCCTCTTGCCGTGTTCGCCGGCAGAAGACTGACCAAGACCCGTCATGAAGCCCGTGATGCTGCTTTGAGCCAGTGCTGTCATATGAACATCTCCAAAGTTTTCTCAGTCAGATGACTGAAGAAAAGACGATTCTTTTGGTCGCGAAGTTCATCAAGCGCGCCCCAGAGTTCTCCAAAGCGCCTGCGCTCGATCCGGGTGCTCCGAAAAACATCGATATCCAGTAGCACTGTGATCGAGTCGCCATTGCCTTGCCGCACTGGGGACTCCTCCAACGCCTGTGTGACGACCGAAGTGCAGTTCCTGGCTTCGTCCGGCAGAACAACTCGTTGAATGAAGGCACTCGCCGCCTGTGGAAGCTCATTGGGAATCCGAGGAGGGCAGCTCAGATACTCCTCGAAGCTCTCCAGCGGAAGTGGAAGCTTGATTGCGTTCACATACCTCACGGCCACTCGGGTAACAACACTCGGCGATGCCATGTCTAAGAAGGTGTTCCACCACTTCGAAGCCTCCTCGCGCAACTCCTCCCACCGCCCATAGGGAGAGAGCCGGCTCACCGTGAAGCTGTCGACCCGACACATCAGCACGTAGTGCGTCCGTTGGCAGTCAAGCCTCCAGCCCGTCAATGTCTGATTTGCTGTGGTGGCACTGCCATCCGGCGTGAACCCGAAGAATGCGTCGAAGAGTTCGGTCCGCTTCTCGAAGTGTGGCGTCGCCTGCTCTGCAAAACGCCGAACGACCTCGAGCGGAATGTGCGGCTCGAACTTGATGTCGATCAATGCTTCCCTGGCGGGGGCGTTGTTCAGATGCGGTCGCAAGGCTGCCACGTTTACCTCAAGGACTACTTTCGAGGCCGGCGGATACCGATGCCATTCTCACGCAGCTTCGCTTGGTTCTCCCAGATCCACATCCGGAGGATCGAACAAGCAACTTCGGACTTGTTGACCCCGTGAATCCCCAGCGCCGCGATCTCGCCCACCAAACGGTCGGTGGTGACATCGACGGTGAGTTGGAGCTTCGTGGTGTCAGTCGCGTTTGCTCGTGCCACAGCATCTAAATGGAATCTAAGTGGGTTGAGTATAGAGCGCTGACTTCGGCAGTGAAACAGGGCGAACGCCGTGGAATTCGATATGTGCAAGCTTTTGCAGGGGGCGGCGAGAGGTGTACCGGCGGGCTTGAATGGTTCGGAACTGCGCTAACGTCCGCCCCCATGGCGAGCACGCAATCCCTCATCGATCTCATCAAGGCCGAGCTGAAGCAATCCGGCATCAGCTACGCGCAGCTGGCGACGGCGCTGGACCTGTCCGAGTCCAGCGTGAAGCGCATGTTCGCCTCGGGCGGCGAGATGCCGCTGTCGCGGATCGACGAGATCTGCCGCGTGCTGAAGACCGATTTCGCGGAGCTGTCGCAGCGCCTGGCCAAGTCGACCTCGCTGCGCAGCGAGTTGACGCTGCAGCAGGAGCGCGAGGTCGTCGCCGATGAGAAGCTGCTGCTGACGGCCATCTGCTGCCTGAGTCAATGGAGCTTCGAGCAGATCGTCGCGACCTACCGCATGGGCGAGCCGGACGTGACGCGCGCGCTCGCGCAGCTGGACCGGCTCGGCATCATCGAACTGCGGCCGTTGAACCGCTACCGGCTGCAGGTCGCCAAGACCTTCCGCTGGCGGCCGCAAGGCCCGGTGATGGCCTTCTTCCGCGAGAACGTCATGCAGGACTTCTTCGCCGGTGGTTTCGACAACGACGCGGAACTGCTGATGCTGGTCCACGGCCAACTCAGCCCCGGCATGGCGCGGGAGCTGCGCGACCGGCTTCAGCGCGTCGCCGAGGATTTCGCGCGCCAGCACCTGCTCGATCAGAAGCTGCCCGACGAGGAGAAGCGCCAGTTCACGCTCGTGATGGGCATGCGCTGCTGGCTGTTCGAGCGCTTCAAGCACCTGCAGCGGCCTGCGGCCGTCACGAAGGCGCTCAAGCGCTGAGCGGCGACGGGCGCTTCACCAGAACTCCCACCGCCCGCTGTAGACGACCCAGATGCCCAGCACGCCGTTCGTCACCGCATGCGCGATGACGGCGCACCACAGCTTGCCGGTACGGATGTAGAGCCACGCGTAGGCCGCGCCGGCCACGATGGCCGCCAGCCACAGCGTGTGCGCGAGCATGAAGACGAAGGTCGAGAGCACCAGCGCCCGCAGACCGGCCGCGCGCGGATCGACGGTCTCGAACTGCGGGCTCGAGATCCAGCGCATCAGGAAGCTGCGCCAGAACAGTTCCTCCATCACCGGCACCAGCAGCGTCGCGCCCAGCCAGCGGATCGCGATCAGCGGCCAGTCCACGCGGCCGTCCGCCGTCATCGGCACGAAGGCGGCGGTGGCCTCGCCGAGCTGCATCCACGGCGCGTCGAGGTTGATCCACAAGCCGAAGACGATCAGCCCGACGGCGACGCTCAACGCGGCCTCGCCGAGGCGAGGCCGGTTCTGCCGGTCGAATTCGCCGTAGCCGCGCCAGAACCACGCCAGCGCGCCGCCGACCACCACGAGGTTCAGCGCGTAGATCCAGCGCGGATCGAGGCCCAGGGCGTTCTGCTCGGGCAGGGCGCCCCGCAGCGCCAGCAGCAGCATGAAGAGGGCGAACGGGACGATGCGGGCCCAGGCGGCTTGACTCAGTTGCATGGCGCCAATGTAGCGGCGCGCCGTGACGGCGGCATGCGGACAACCGAGAGGCTGTCTGCGGTGCGGTCGGCGCGGCGGTCAGCGGTGCAGCGAAAGACCCTTGATCGCCTTGTCCACGGCCTTCTTCGGTCCCCGCAGCGCCAGCCCGACGAGGTCGGGCCGCTCGGCGTCCTCCGCGAGGAAGGCGGCGCGGTTGGCCTCGTCGTGGCCGGTCGAGAACATCGCGTGGACGTAGGGCACCAGGGTCAGGTCGTGCTCAAGCCCCTTGCGATGCGCGGCCTGCAGGCCGGCGAGGTCGGCTTCGAAGACCATCATCGGCTGGCCCAGCATGGCTGCATAACGGCGTCCGAGCGCGTCGACGTAGGGCTCGCCGATCGCCTCGGGCGCGGCGGCCGCGACCCCCGTCGCGAGGAAGGCGGTCACGTTCAGCCGCTGCCAGGTCGCCAGGTCGTTCCGGACGATGAGAGCCACTTTCGTATCAAACATGGGCGTCGCACGGCGTGCTTCAACTGCGAAGCCCGCATCGTCACGTCGGCCCCGGGTCCCGGTCTAGAAGGTTTGTGCAGCGGCGGCGGTAGTCGGCCGGCGTGAGGCGGTAGGCGCGCTGGAACCAGCGTCCCAGGTGGCTCTGGTCGGAGAAGCCGACCTCGGTCGCGACCTCGGACGGCCGGTGGCCGCGCGCCAGCAGCGCCCGTGCCGCGCGCAGCCGCAGACTCACGAGGTAGGCGTGGGGCGACTGGCCGAAGGACTGCTTGAACTGCCGCGTCAGCCGGAAGCGGTCCATCCCCGTGTGGGCGACCAAATCGTCGAGCCCGACGTCCCAGGCCATCCGGTCATGGAGGAACTCGCGGGCGCGCTCCGCCAGCCGGGACGAGTCTCCTCGCATCGGCTGGTCCGAGACATCGACATGCCGGGCCAGCAGCCCCATCAGGCGGTCGAGCGTCTGGTCGCAGCCCAGACGCGCTTCACCGGCGTGGAGCGCGTCGAAGGCCGCCTCGATCGCGGTGAAGAGGCGCGGATCGTCCGCGAGCGTGTCGCGGAACGCCGGCTGGATGGCGGACAACCCGCCGAGCCCGTGCTGCGCCAGCAAGCGCGTCGTCCAGTCCTGCGGCAGATAGAGCATCGCGTAGGTGAAACCGGTCTCTTCCGGCGCATGGCCGTCGTGCACCGCGCCCGGCTCGATCAGGATCGCGCGGCCGGGCGTGCTCGTGTGCAGCGCTCGCTGGCAGCGGAAGCGCTGCACCCCTTGCTGGGTGATGCCGATCAGCAGCTCGTCGTGGCCATGCGGGTCGTAGGCGTGGCCGGTGAAATGCGCGCGCACGGTCTCGATGCCGGTGCGCGGATCGCGTCGCAGCTGGATCCAGTGGTCATCGGTCATCCGGGTCGCTCCTGGTCGCTTCTGGTCGTTGTCGCGCCGGCAAACGCGTGGGCGAGCGCTTCAATCGCGTGCCGGACCTTGGCCGGCTGCGCATCGCGCTGCGGCGTCATCACGTAGACCGGGAGCATCGGCAGCGACCAGCCCGGCAGCAGCGGCAGCAGGCGGCCTTGCGTCTGCGACTCCTCGACGTCCTCCGCGCTGAGGAACGCCAGCCCGACGCCGGCCTCGCAGAACTGCTGCAGGCTGAGCTGGTTGTTGCTGCTCGCGCGCGGATGGACCCGCAGCACTTCCTCGCGGCCATCGGGACCGACCAACGAGAGGTTCCGGATCGCGCCGGTGTCCGAGCGCAGGAACACCCAGTCGTGCCGCGTCAGGTCCGACATCGAGGTGGGGACGCCGCGTCGCGCGAGGTAGGCCGGCGCGGCGTAGAGCCCGACCGTGCGCTGGCCGATGCGCTGCGCGACCCAGTTGCTGTCGGGCAGCCGGCCGAAGCGCACGGCCAGGTCGATGCGCTTGGCGACGAGGTCGGTGAAACCGTCGTCGACCTCCAGGTGCAGGCTCATCCCCGGGTTCGCCGACAGCAGCGGCGCCAGCGCCGGTCCGATCTGCCGCGCCGCGCCGACGGGCGCGCTGATGCGCAGCTCGCCTTCCGGCGCGTCGCGCAGGTGGTGGAGCTGGGTCTGCGCGTCGCGCGCAGCGGCGAGCATCGCCTGGCAGCCCTGCACAAAGCGTTCGCCGGCGGGCGTCAGGCCGATGCGGCGGGTCGAGCGGTGCAGCAGCGTCACGCCCATGTCGCGCTCCAGCGCGCGCAGCTGCTGGCTGACGGCGGAGGTCGTGGTCTGGAGCTGTCGCGCCGCGGCGACCAGGCTGCCCTGTTCGACGACGGTCGCCAGCACGGCCATCCGGCGGAGTTGGTCCAGCATCGGGGGATTGTGAAGATCGTCTAAAGAATGGAGTCGGATTCTGAGGACTTCTGCGGAGATTGTGAAGTTTCTACAGTTCACTTCATCGCGACACCCTGTCGCTTCCCGGAAATCCCCGGCCTCCCCGGAACCCCTCGAAAGGAATTCTCATGAAAGTCGCCCTGATCGGACCGACCGGCTTTGTCGGCAAGGAAGTGCTCAAGGAACTGCTGTCCCGCGGTCATGAGGTCGTCGCCCTGGCGCGCGATCCGGCCAAGCTGGAGGCCCGTTCCGGCCTGACCGTGGTGAAGGCGGACGCGAAGCAGTCGGAGCAGGTCGCCGCCGCCGTGGAAGGCGTCGACGCGGTCGTCAACGCCTACAACCCGGGCTGGTCGGTGCCGGACATCCACACCGAGTTCCTGGAAGGCACCCGCGCGATCTACGACGGCGTGAAGCGCGCCGGCGTGAAGCGTCTGCTGGTGGTCGGCGGCGCCGGCAGCCTGTACGCGGCGCCCGGCGTGCAGATCGTGGACCTGCCGGAGTTCCCGGACCAATGGAAGCAGGGCGCCCTGGCCGCACGCGAAGCGCTGAACCTGATCCGCCTGGAGTCGTCGCTCGACTGGACTTTCCTGTCGCCCGCGCCGCACCTGGAACCGGGCGAGCGCCGCGGCAGCTACCGCGTCAGCCTCGACACGCCAGTGATGGACGCCGACGGCCCGGCACACATCTCGACGGCCGACCTGGCAGTCGCCATCGTCGACGAGCTGGAACGCCCGCAGCACATCCGTCGTCGGTTCACCGTCGGGCATTGAACGAGGACGGCGATCGCAGCGGATGCCGGTGCCCCCGTCCGCTCAATCTCCTCCTCGCCGCTCGGAATTCGCTCCCGGGGGCACCGGCATCCGCCGCTCCCAACCAGGACTTCGTGCGAGCGCGCATCGGCGCGCGGAGGGTGATCAGGCGGTCTGCTGTTCCAGCAGGTAGTTGGCGTCGTCGTACTGGCCGAGCGTGTCCACCAGCGTGGGTAGGCATTCGGCCAGCTTGTCGTGGAGCACGAAGGGCGGATTCACGACGAACATGCCGCTGCCCATCATGCCGAAGCCCCGTTCGTCGGCTTGCGTGACGGTGAGGCGCACGTGCAGCCAGCCCTTCTTCGCGATGGGCTCGCAGGCCGACTTCAGGCGCTGGACGAGCTGCGCGGATTCGACGGTCTGCAGCTGCGGATACCAGATCGCGATCGTGCCGTCGGCGAAGCGCTGCAGACCTTCGCGCAGCGCGGCGATGACCTTGCCGTAGTCGGCCTTGATCTCGTAGGACGGGTCCATCAGCACGACGCCGCGCCGGGACGGCGGCGGCAGTTCCGCCTTCAGCGACGCGAAGCCGTCCTGCTGCAGGACCTGCGTGTTGGCGCGGTCTTCGAGGTAGCTGGCGAGGATGCGGTGATCGGTGCCGTGCAGCTCGTAGCAGCGCAGACGGTCGTCGAAGCGCATCAGCATGCGCGCGATGGCGGGCGAGCCGGGGTACTGCTCCAGCTTCTTGCCGGGGTTGAAGTCGTGCACCAGCTGCACGTACTGCTGCAGCGGCCCGGGCAGGTCCTTGCGCGAATAGAGCGCGGCGATGCCGCCGGCGTGCTCGGCGTTCTTCTGGGCATAGCGGCCGTCGAGGGCGTAGCCGCCGGCGCCGGCATGGGTGTCCACCAGGGTGTAGGGCTTGTCCTTTTCCGCCATGTAGCGGAGGACCTCGGCCAATACCAGGTGTTTGAGCACGTCGGCGTGATTGCCGGCGTGGAAGGCGTGTCGGTAAGCGAGCATGGGCAGGACTGTAGCGCGCCCCCGGCTGTCGTTCCCCCCACGGGGGTAGCAAATCCAAGGCATCGGGCCCTCAACGGACCCATGAATGTGCAGGAGAGCCCGTCGCGGATTCGCGACGGCATCGAGGCTGGGTGAAATTCGACCCTCCGGAACGGGCGCAGGATTTCGGTCTGTTGTCGCCGGAGATCTGCATGAACTCGCAATTGAAAGTCGTGACCCCGCCCGCCGCCCAGCTTGGTCAGATGCGCTTCGAACACCTGACAGCGAAGGAAAGGATTGATTCGACGCACACGGAGGAACTGGTCATCGCCCTGTGCGGGCCCATTGGCTCGCCCATGAACGACGTCGCGCGCAAGTTGGATCAGGTGCTTCGCGATGTGTTCGGTTACGAGACGGTGGTCCTTCGGGTGGACCAGTACGTCCAAGACTTCGCGGCACGTCAAGGGCAGGTGCTTCCGCGGCGGCCAGCAGAACGACGCAGTGCCTTGATTGAGTATGGAAGCCAGATGCGCACCGAATTCGGAGTGAGCGTCCTTGCCGAACTCGCCGTCAACGACATCCGCTACGGTCGCGGGAGGACCGCCATCGCCGGCGGCAACCCTGATCCTGGGGCGCGTCGCATCTGCCACATCATCGACTCCATCAAGAGCCCGCAGGAGCTTGATCTGCTGCGGACGGTGTACCGGGAGCTGCTCTACGTCATCGGCGTGCACTCTCCCTTGTCCGATCGCGAGGTCCTGTTGAAGGCCGAGGGGCTGGAGATCTCCGATATCGCGGCGCTGATGGATCGGGAATCGGGCGAGGAGGTGGCCGTTGGGCAATCGGTGGAGCAGACCTTTTCCCGATGCGACTTCTTCCTGCGCATGGACTCCTACACGGAGTCGCAACTTCGCACCCGTGTTGAACGGTTCCTGCATCTCGTGCTGGGATCGCGGGTCATCACGCCGACCCGCAGCGAGACGGCCATGTATGCGGCGGCCTCCGCCGCAGGCAATTCGGCATGCTTGTCGCGGCAGGTGGGAGCGGCCGTCACGGATGAATCCGGTGAGGTGCTTGCGATCGGATGGAATGACGTGCCCCGTCCCTTCGGGGACCTCTACGTCACCGACCTCGCGTCCGACCCGAGCGGCGCGCGCGACAAGCGTTGCTGGAACTTCGGCGAGAAGTGCCACAACGACGAGGAGAAGAGCCTGTTCGCTGCGCACGTGGTCGATGCTCTAGCGCCGTTGATCAAGGATGGTGAGCACCAGCGGGCGACGGAAGTGGTCGCGAACAACAAGAAGCTGCGTGGTCTGGTCGAGTTTTCGCGAGCGATCCACGCGGAAATGCACGCTCTCCTGACCGCATTGCGCCAGACAGGCGAACGGGTTCGAGGAGGGGCGATCTTCGTGACCACCTATCCCTGCCATGCCTGCGCCCGTCATCTGGTGGCGGCTGGCATCCGGGAGATCCACTTCATCGAGCCGTACAAGAAGAGTCTCGCCGTCAAGCTGCATGCCGACGCGATGACGGAATCGGACCAGCCAGGCAAGGTGAAGCTGATTCCTTATGACGGCGTGGCACCCATGCGTTTCCTGAGCCTCTTCAAGATGGCGCCCAACTCTCGGAAAAGGGCAGGCAAGCTTCTGCAGATCCCGTCGATCGCCGCCACACCGAAACTGGAGAAGAGCTTGGCCGCTTTGCCCGTGCTTGAGTCGCTTGTCATTGAATCACTGCGCGAGCGCAGCCTGATCGCCGACGACGAGTCCAAGCCCTCTCGTACGAACGGAGTTCCTGAACATGAAGCAACTTGAATCGACCGGGCAACAGGCCTTGCCGAAACCCACCGTGGTGTCGCTGGACGCAGCAAGGGCTCGAAAGGAGGTGCAGCTGCGACATGCCGTTTACGCCTCAATCCGCGAGAGCGTCCGCGACATCGACATCACCCGCGGTCGCAGGATGGCCGAGGCTCGTGAGCGCGCGATCTATACCTATTGAGCGGTCAAACCTGAAACGCCCCCGGCGAATACGCCGTCCCCGCCGGCACGTCCTTGAGCGCGCACGGATGCTGGTATTGCATGACCGGCTTGAGCACCTGTCCGTCGACGACGCCTGCGTCCACGGCGCGTCCGATCAGCGGCGAGTCCGGCCGCAGCCGGAAGTCGTAGCGGTCCGCGTCGACGAAGCTGTCCAGCTCGACGAAGTAGTTGTGATGCTGCTCGCGGTCCGCTCCCGCCGGCAGTTCGTGCTTGCCGCACAGCAGGTTGTTGATCAGCCGCAGCTTCTGCGCCTGCTGCGCCATGCGCAGGTACACGCCGCCGGCCGGACGGCGGTCGACCAGCGTGTTGTTGATCAGGTGCAGCTCGTTGCGACGGTTGGACAGCCCCTCGCTGCCATAGGCGATCAGGTGGTAGTTCTCGGTCGACGGACTCTGCTGGATGACGTTGCCCATCACCAGTGCGACGCCGCCGTTGGGGAACTCGAGTTCGAAGCTCGCTCGACCCGTCTCGTCGGTCAGGCGGTTGTAGAAGACGTGGTTCACGGCCGCGCGCGACTTCAGCAGATGACCCGACGCGCCGTGGTGGAAGTAGCTCGCCACCACCGACAGCTTGCCGATCGCGCCGACGTAGCAGTTGTGCGTCCGGCCCTCGCCGGGTGCGATCGGGCCGAAGTCGCAGGACTCGATGCGCAGCTCGATGTTCGCGTCGTTGCCGGCCAGCAGGCCGTTCTCGTTGTCCTGGAACCGGCAGTCGCGCAGGGTCAGCGAGCCACGCTCCAGCCGGATGCCCGCGCCGTTTCGGTCCGGCACGCGCGCGCCGACGAAGTCGAAGCCTTCGATCGTCATCCGCTTGCCGGTGGTGACGAAGATGCCCTTGCCTTGCGCATGCGCGCCCTTGGCCAGCATCCGCGCACGACCGCCGACGGCGCGCAGCGTCAGATCGTCCTGCGGCCAGACGGCGACGTCGCCGGCATAGTCGCCGGCCTGCACCTCGATCGTCATGCCGGCCTTCGCCTGCGAGGCCGCCGCCGCCAGTGTCTTGACCGGATGGTCGGGTCCGACATGCATCACCGCCCCTGAAGCACCGCCCCGTTGCGCGTGCGCCGACAGCAGCCACGGCGCGAGCACCAGCGAGGCGCCGGCCTGCATCAAGCGGCGGCGTGCAACGTCGGTGCGCGACGCGCGCAGCCAGGATTCGAGCGGGGAGAGCGAGGAACCGAAGGGCATCGACAGGCTCCCGAGTCGTGGCGGTGGAAGAGGAGGGCGCTGCGCAGAGGCGGGGACGGCGTCCCCAGGCAGCCGGGCGAGTGTAGCCAAGCGTTACGGACCGGCCGTGAAGCTCGCGCAAGGCCCCAGCCCGGATCGGGGCTGTCGCCTACGCGCTGCGGCGCTCCGATTCGGTCGCTAAGCTGCGTGGCATCCGGTCCGGCTCCCCCGCCGGGCTTCAGCTCATCCACCTGAATCCTCGACATCGCTATGCCCAGTCTCTTCGATCCCTTGCAAGTCGGCGCCGTCTCGCTGGCCAACCGCATCGTCATGGCCCCGCTCACGCGCAACCGCTCCGTCGGCCTGGTGCCGGGACCGCTCGCGATCGAGTACTACCGCCAGCGCGCCAGCGCCGGCCTGATCATCAGCGAGGGCGCCCAGATCACGCAGGAGGGCCAGGGCTACCTCGATACCCCCGGGATCCACTCGCCCGAGCAGATCGCCGCCTGGAAGCAGGTGACGGACGCCGTCCATGAAGCCGGCGGCAAGATCGCCGTGCAGCTGTGGCACGTGGGCCGCATCTCCCACGCGGACTTCCAGCCCGGCGGCGCCAAGCCGCTGTCGGCGACGGATCGCCAGGCCAAGAGCAAGACCTTCACGAAGGACGGATTCGTGGATGTCGCCGCGCCGCGCGCGCTCAAGCTCGAGGAACTGCCCGGGGTCGTCCAGTCCTACGTCCATGCGGCGAAGGCGGCGGTCGCGGCGGGCTTCGACGCCGTCGAGGTGCATGGGGCCAACGGTTATCTGCTGGACCAGTTCCTGCGCGACAGCATCAACGACCGTACGGATTCGTATGGCGGTTCGATCGAGAACCGCGCGCGTCTGCTGCTTGAGGTGATGACGGCCATCGCCGGCGCGATCGGCGCCGACCGCACGGGGCTGCGCCTGTCGCCGGTCACGCCGGTCAACGACGCGGGGCAGGACAGCGATGCGCAGGCGTTGTTCAACCACGTGGTGGAGCAGCTGTCGCCGATGAAGCTGGCCTTCCTGCATGTGATCGAGGGCCACACCGGCGGACCGCGTGATGTCGCGCCGTTCGATTACGACGCGCTGCGTGAACGCTTCAAGGGCGTGTACATCGCCAACAACGGCTACACCCGCGAAATGGCGATCGACGCCGTCGGCAAGGGGCATGCGGACGCGGTGGCGTTCGGTCGGAGCTTCATCTCGAACCCGGATCTGGTGCGCCGCCTGAAGCTCAATGCGCCGCTGCAGAAGGCGCACTCGGCCACGATGTATGGCGGTGGCGCCGAGGGCTATACCGACTATCCGGCGCTGGCGGACTGAGGGAGTCCGCAGGCTTCAGGACTTCCGTCGCCGCTGGCCCTCACCCCCCGCCCTCTCCCGCAAGCGGGAGAGGGAGCAAGAGCGGTCAGCGTCGTGTCTTGGCGCGGAAGAGCTCCGCGATGGAGACTTCGCGCGGGCCGGGGCGCACGGTGAAGGTCTGGCCTGCGGTGATCGTTCCGGGCTGCCGCACCGCGAGGTAGAAGCCGCACCATCCGCTCTGCGTCATCATCTTCGCGGCCTTGTTGAAGCCCATCACCGCGTTGAACTTGAAGCAGGGATAACGCGGCTCGCTGATGGCGAGCTCGCAGTCGGGGAAGACCAAGACGTCGCCGATCCAGGCGTCGCCTTCGGCCAGGCCGGAGATCGACAGGTTCTCCCCCATCGCGCCCCAGGGCAGCGCCTCATCCCAGCCCGCGGCCTGCGCCTGCGCGCGCACGGTGCGCCAGAAGGCGTAGTGCTCCGAGGGATACGCGTAGACGGCCTTGGACAGGCCGCCATGGACGCTGGGATCGGCTTGCTCGTCGCCTTCCAGGCCCAGGGGCCTCACCTCGACCTCGCCGTCCACCGGCCGCTTGCGGATGCCCGTCATGACCGGGCGCCCGTCGATGAGCAGTGGTTCAGCGCGGGCCGTGTTCAGACTGATCAGTTGCATCCGGCGATTCTGCCGCAGGCCTCGTCGGCCCCAGTGGCGCCAATGGCTCCGGCGGCGTCGGGGGCCGGAAGGCGGCCGGCGTGGTCTCGACGAGGCTGCCCTCCTGGCGGCACAGGGCGTCGCGCAGGCGGTCGAGTTCGCGCGCCTGGTCGCGCTCGCGCTGCAGGTGGTCGAGCGCGAAGGACAGGTCGCCCGCCATCTCGTCCATGAGCCCCAGCACCTGCGGGCTGAAGTAGCCGGGCTCGCCGGCGAGCAGGCTGAGCGCGCCGACGATCTGGCCGCGACGGCGCAGCGGGAAGGCGGCCATCGACTCGACGCCGGGCGGGATCAGCGGCGCGCCGGGGACCGCGAGGCTCGGGTCTTCCATGGCGCGGTTGCTGACCTGGTGCGTGCCTTCGAGGATCGCGCGTGTGGCCATCGAGCTCCGCGCGAAGGGGGCGTCGCGGGACCATTGCCGCGGCGCGCCGGGCATCAGGCGATCACTGGGGCCGTGCTCGGCGACGCGCTCGAAGTGGTGGCCGTCGGACAGCACCACGGCAGCGAGGCGGGCGTGGCCGGTCTCGACGCAGATGCGGCAGAGGCCTTCGAACAGGTGCTGCTCGGCCCGCGGGTCGTCGAAGGCATCGGTCTCGCGCCGCACGATGAGCTGGTTGGTCTGCGACAGCGCGACGTAGAGCCGCTGCAGCCGCTCGCGCGAGTCCTGGCTGAGACGACGCTCGTCGTCGTAGCGGGTCCAGACGGTGCAGACGACGACGCTGCACAGGCCGCCGGTCAGCAGCACCAGGAGCAGACCCAGATGGGCGGCCTCCGTGGCGGTCTGCTGGGCGCGCTCGGTGTCGACACGGGCCTGGCTGAGCTGGAAGGCGATCAGCTCGTCGAGCATCCGCATCGTGGCGAGGCGACGCAGGTTCAGCTCGCGCAGCGAGTCGGGCGTAGGGGGCGTGCCGGCCTCGTTCGCGGCGAGGGCGGCCCAGAGCTGGTCGAGCAGCGGCTGCGTACGGGCGATGAGGGCGCGCTCGGTCGGTGCCATGCGCGTGGCGAGGTAGCGGGTCCAGAGCTGGCGGGTCGTGTCGGCGAGACGGCGGCCGCCGCTGTCCAGCTTGCCGGCGTCGGGCTGCTGCGTCTGCGTGATCAGCAGCGCGCCCAGCTGGTGGGGACCGAGCGTGTGCTCGAGCTCGCGCAGCAGGTCGACGGGGACGAGCCGGTCCTCATACAGCGACTTGGCGATGCCGGCGAGCCGCTGCGACTGCCACCAGCCCAGCAGCGCGGACGCGCCGACCAACGCGAGCGCCAGGCCCAGGACCAGGTAGAGGCGGGCGCGCAGCGAGAGGCCGGTAGGGGCGGACATGGTCGTCGGGGACCTCGCGAGGGAGGCGCCGAGCATAGGACGATTCGACGGGCGAGCCGATCCCCGAAGCTTTGGGGGGCCCGATGTACGGATGCGACAACGCCGCGGCGTGGAAGCGCCGCGGCGTTGGTGGGATCCCCTCGCGGGGATCATCGGGATCGGCGGATCAGCCGCCGCGACGCAGCATCACGGCACGCACGCTGGTGGGCGCCACGCCGGTCTGCTGCTTGAGCGCGCTGAGCGCCAGCGTGGTGACAAGGTCGTCGTCCAGCTCAGAGGCCGTCGCGGGCGCAGTCACCCGCAGCGTACCGTCGGCCATCAGCACCACGTCCAGCGTCGCCGAACGCTCGTTGCCGAGCGCCACGATCGCCTTCACCTGGCGGGTCACGCCGCCGGCGGAAGCCTCCGCCGCCGGGACGGGCTGCTGCACCGGCTTCAGCGCCAGGCTGTCGCCCAGGTCGTCCACGCGGAACATGCCCAGCGGCGCCGGGGCCGATCCGTCCTTGTCGGCATAGACCGGCAGCTGGCTCTGACGCGGCTGGTCGTAGGCCGGCGTGTCGAGCGCCAGGCTGATCTGGCCGCTGTCGCGCAGCATCTGCTCCAGACCGACGTTGGCCACGGCGATGTTGCCGCCGGTGCCGTTGGCGTTCTGACCCGACCCGGCGCCGTCGCCTGAGGTCGCCGTGCCGTTGCCAGCACCCGCGCCAGCACCGTTACCCGGGATGGATCCGTTGGTCGAATTGGCGCCGTTGGTACCGTTCAGACCAGAGCCACCCGCGCTGCCGTCGGCGCCAGCCTGACTGCCACCGGCACCGCCATTGCCGCCGACGCCGTTGCCCGCGCCGTTGCCCGCGCCGTTGCCGTTGCCGTTGCCGTTGCCGGACGAGGAGCCGGACCCGTTGCCCGCGCTGCCGCCGTTCCCCAGGTCGACCGAACCCGCGGCATTGCCCGACGGACCCGCCGCGACCGCGGACACGCTGCTGCCGAGGCCGCCCCCGTTGCCGCCGTTGCCGGTCGGCACGTTCGACGTCTTGCTGCCGCCGCCGTCCTGCGTGCCGTTGCCGCCGACGGGCTGGATCACCAGCGCGCCGATCGCCGCGGGAACCACCTGCGGATTGACCGTGCCGGTCACCGTCAGCGACGCAGGCTCGAGGCGATAGTTCGACGCGTCCGCGCCGGTCAGCGTCAGCTGCACGTCGACCGGCTTGCCGGTGCCCACGAACGGCGTGTCGAAGCGGCCCGAGCCGCCGACGCTCACCTGGTCGCCCGCGACCACGCCTTGCGGCGCGCCGATCACGATGTTGGCGGTGGTGTCGCTGTTGAAGACACCGCCGATCACCGTGACCGTGGGGGCCTGGATCGTGCGGACCGTGATGTCGGCGCTCGACTGCGCGGAACCCGACGCCAGCACGTAGTTGCCCGCGTCCGCGCCGGTCAACCCGAGTTGCACGTTCACGGTCTTGCCGTTGCCGGCGTTCTTGTTGTCGAACTGGCCGCTGGCCGCGACACCGAGCTGGTCGCCCGCGACGACGCCGACAGCGCCGCCGGTGGTGACCTGCGCCCCGCGCGTGCCGTCGTAGACCTTGTTGTCCACGTGGATCGCGCCGACGTCCACCGTGCGTGCGGTGATGGAAGCGGAGCTCCGCACCGAGTCGACGGCCAGCACGTAGTTGCCCGCGTCGGCGCCGCCCAGTGCCAGCTGCACGTCCACGGCCTTGCCGGTGCCGACGTTCTTGTTGTCGAACTGGCCGCTGACCGAGACGGCGAGCTGGTCGCCCGCCACGGTGCCCGTGAGGCCGCCGGTGGTGACCTGCGCGCCGCGCGTGCCGTCATAGACCTTGCCGCCGACCTGGATCGCGCCGACGTCGACCGTCTTGGGCGTGATGGTGGCCGTGACGGCCGAGCTCGTGTCCAGCACGTAGTTGCCGGCGTCCGCACCCGCCAGGCCGAGACCCGACAGATCGACCGACTTGCCGCGGCCCGCGTTCCTGTCCAGGAAGCTGACCGCGCCGTTCAGCGCCGCGTCGTCGCCCTGCACGAAGCCCGCGATTCCGCCGCCCGACAGCTGCGCCGAGGTGGTGCCGTCGTAGACCTTGTCCTGCACCGCGCCGTTGACCACGCTCACCGTCTTCGGCGTGACCTGGCCGATCGCGGCGCTCGCGCTGTCGGCGACCAGCTGGTAGCCATAGACGGCGGTCCCGCCGTTGTGGCCGTCGGCGATGACGACGCCGTTCACCGTCACGGTCTTGCCGTTGCCGACGTTCTTCGTGTCGTAGCGGGCCGAGCCGTTGGCGCCGATGGCCAGGTTCAGCACGTCGCCGTCGATGGCACCGGTGGCGCCCAGCTGGAGACCGCCGGTCGCCGCGCCGTCGTTGCCGTCATAGACCTTGGACGCGCTGCCCGTCAGGCTGACCGTCAGCGTGGGCGCCACCGAGTACAGGAACCCGTTGCCGGTGCCCAGCACGGCGTTGCCGTAGCGGGCGTCGTACTGCTTGAAGTCGGCGACCAGTCCGCCGCGCGTGTCGTTCAGCGGCGAGACCGAGTACACCTCCCACGCGCCGCCGTTGCCCGCCTGGAGCGCGGTCGCGCCGGCCTGGTTGACGAAGTTGCGTGCCGCGCGCAGGACGATAGGCGTCGCTTCGGCGCCGTCGTTGCCGGCCACGATCTGCTGCTGCAGCGTCAGATCGGCGGTCGCGCCCTGGGCCCGGAGGTAGACCGTGCCGTCCGCCTGGACGCCTTGCAGCCCGTCGGCGCTACCGACGGTCAGCGAGCCGGTGTTGGACATCGTCAGCGAATGGACATCCGCCGCGATCGTGCCGACCTGCTGGGCACTGCTGAAGCTGGCGTCACCGCCGCTGCGCAGCGCCAGCTTCCCGGCGGTGATGAGCACGCCCTGCTGGTTGCCGATGCCGACCGTGCTGCGGTCGTCCAGCGAGACGGTGCCGCTCGACGTGATGTTGTCTGCGACGTTGATGCCGCCGGCCTCCGCGCGCACGAGCACGCCGCCGTTGGTCATCGTGATCGCGCCGGCCTGGGTGAAGGTGCCGCCCAGCAGCTCCAGGCGGTTGCCCAGCGACAGCTGGACCGGGCCCACGACGCCCAGGTCGAGGTCCGACGCATCCACGCGCAGCGTGTTCACGCCGTTGAAGCGCGCCAGCATCGTGTTGGTCAGGTCCGCCGAGCCCGTGCCGCCGACGGTGATGCCGGTGGCCGGGCCGGTGCGGTCGAAGACGACCGTGGCCAGCGCGCCGTTGCTCGTCACCTGGTTGGCCGTGCTGCTCCAGCCCGGCGCCTGCAGCGTGAGCTGCGCCGCGCCGCCGGTGAAGTTGATCGGCGCGTCCAGCGCCAGCGTGCCGGTGCCGCTGTTGAGCGTCACGTTGGCCGCGCCGTGCGTGGTCAGGCCTGCCACGCCGTCGACGGTGCCCAGCGTGAAGCCGCTGGCGCTCGCCGGATTCACGACGGTGGTGCCGCCGACGTCCAGCGCCAGACGCGTGAAGCTGAAGGTGTCGTCCGTCAGCGTCGCGCCCTGGCCCGCGGTCACGGCCACGTTGGCCGCGGCCACGCCGCCGTTCACGCCGAGCACTTGGCCGCCGCTCTTCAGGCTGACGGTGGTGGCGTTGGTGGTGATGTCGCTGTCGAAGACGAGGTTGCCGCCGTCGCTGCGGCCGACTTCCAGCGTGGCCGCGTTGACCTGGCCGATCGACGCGTTGCTCAGCCCGCCGCCCAGGTGCAGCTCGTTGGCCGCCGTCATCTGGCGGATCGTGACCTTGCCCGCGCCGCCGTTGGCGGTGATGGTCTGCGACAGGTTGACGTTGTCGCCGGTCAGGACGATGTTGCCGGTCGTGTTGTTCAGCGTGCCGGCGGTGATGTCGATGGTGCGGTCCACCATCTCGAAGCTGCCCGAGGCGTTGAAGCTGAAGTTGCCCGGCACGCTGATCGTGCCGGTGCCGTCGGCGCGGCCTATCGTCAGGTTCTTGATGCCCGGCAGCTTGGCCAGCGTCGTCGCGGAGGCGAAGCCGTTCGCGTCGCCCAGCACCATGTTGGTCGCCGGGTCGTAGGGCTCCAGGCGCATGGACGCGGTGCTCAGGTTCTGCAGCGTCGAGCTGCCCCAGTCGATGCGGTTGGCGCGCAGCGTCAGGACGCCGGTGCCGGTGTCCATGTTGACGTTGACGTTGCCGAAGTTGATCGCGCTGTCCGTGTAGATGCTGGCGCCGCCCTTGAAGACGAAGGGCGTGTCGATGTTGACGTCGCCGCTGACGCTCAGCAGGCCGGCCAGGATCTTGTTGCCGTTGGTGTAGCTGCCGTCCGCGCGGAAGAAGATCCGGCCCGCACCCAGCACCATGCTGGAGTTCAGCGTCACGTCGCCGCTGCCGGTTGACACGTAGAGGTTGCCGCCGTTGGTGGACACCGGGGCGTTCAGCGTGAAGAAGCCGGCGCCGCCGTTGTCGGAGTCGGCCCAGATGCGGACGTAACCGCCGTTGGTGGTCAGCGATCCGCCCACCGTCGCGCCGTCGGCGCCGTAGATGGTGATCGAGCCCGCGCCCGGCGTGCCGCTGCCGGGGGTGGTGACGTTGTGCGTCGGAAGCGCGCCCGACGGATTGGTGCCCGCCCCGTGCGCGATCATCGTCGGCGCATTGAGGACGCGGCCGGAGCCGGTCGCGCCTGCCACCAGCATCAGGCTGCCGCTGCCCGACACCTCCAGCACGTTGCTCGCGTTGGCGAACATCAGGTCGAAGTTGTTGGCGAAGCTGCCGTCGGTCAGGTTGGACGGCGGCGTCAGGTGCGTGCCGGTGGAGGTGCCGGCCTCGATGCGCAGGCTGACGTTCGGCTGCATCGTGATCCTGCCGTCGCCGCCGTTGAGGGTCAGGTCGTTGACGAGGATGTCCCCGGTGGCCTGGAGCAGCACGTTGGCCTGCTGCGCCTCGATGTCCTTCTCGTAGACGACCGAGCCCGTCAGCACGTCGGTGCCGCTGCCGCCGCCATGGATGGTCAGCGAGGCCGGATCCAGCAGCAGGTCGCCGGTCGTGCCCTTGGCGGCGCGTGCGTCGGCGCGGCCGCTGTAGGCCAGTTCCTGCTTGCCGGAGACCTCGATCCGGCCGCCGTTGCCGCCCTGGTCACCGCCGCGCGATTCCACGCGTCCGGCGAATTCGGTGCGGCCGTCCGACCAGGTCACGACCTCGCCGCCGTTGCCGTTCACCGTCGCGTTGGCGCGCAGCGTGGCGGCCGCATCGACGCTGACGTTCTTCGCGTTGGTCAGGCTCGTGTCCTTGCCTTGCCAACCGCCGCCGACGTGGATCTGGCCGCCGCCGGTGGCGCCGCTGGCGTCCAGCGTCGCGCCGCGCAGCGCGATCGTGCCGCCGGTGACGCGGACGTCGCCGCCGGCGCCTTGCGCCGAGCTGGCATCCAGTCGACCGGTGACGTTCACCTGACCGAGATCGCCGCCGTCGAGGATGATGCGGCCGCCCTGTTCGGACAGGCCCTTGGCCTCGATCACGCCGTCCATGTTGATGACGCTGGCACGCAGGGCGCTGGCGCCGGGCGCGCTCAGCACGATCTGGCGGCCTTGCACGAGGCCTTCCTGCGACAGCTCGGCGTCGAGCGCCGCCTGGTCGACGCGGACCTGCAGCAGGCCGTCGCCGTTGAAGTCGAGCGCGACCTGCTGGCCGGCCGCCATCGCGACCTGACCGGCGCTGATCCTGCCGGTGTTCACCACCGAGGCGCCCAGCAGCGCGACCACGCCGTCGGCGTGGATGGCGCCGTCGTTGCGGACCTGCGCGGTGCTGGTGCCGGAGAAGCGCGCGCGACCGCCGAGGAAGTCGGCGTCGCTGACATTGAGCGTGCTCGCGACGAGACCGCCGACGTTGACCGTCGCGCCCTTGCCGAAGACCACGCCGCTGTTGTTGACCAGCCAGACCTGACCGTTGGCGGAGAGGTCGCCGAAGATCTGGCTCGGTGCGCCGCCGGTGACGCGGTTCAACGCCACGGCGTCGGCGCCGGTCTGGTTGAAGCGCACCGAGGCGCCGCTGCCGATGTCGAAGCTGTTCCAGTTGAGGATCAGCTTGTTGGAGGTCTGGTCGATGCGCAGTTGCGCGCCTTGCTGCGTCAGCGAGGCGTTGCCGGCGGTGATCTGCCCGCCGGTGGGCAGCGCGCCCGCATCGAGTGCGGCGGCCGGTCCCGCGAAGGTGCCGGCGGCGGCGGCCGCGATGGCGGCGGCGATGGCGCGGCGGACGGTGCCGCCGGTGCGCTTGCCGCGTCCGCGGGCGAATTCAGGCACGGCGACGAAGGCGCCGCAAAGCTCGTTCCAGACGAGGCGATAGCTGTGGTTCAACGATCCCATGATGGTTCTCTTTGATCTGTTCGGTCTGTGCTGTCGGAGCGGCCGGCCCAGGCGGCGGAGCGGCGGCCGCGGCGTCGATCAATAGTGGAAGGAGGCCTGCAGCCAGAAGCGCTGGCGGTCGTCGCGACCATCGGCGTCGCGGCCCGCGGCGGTGCGCCCGGCGTTGTGGCCGACGGCGTGCGCCCAGCTGGCACGCAGCGTCCAGCGCTCGCCGGCCAGGTTGGCGCCCAGGCCGGCGCCGCCCAGTCCGTAGGCGTTCGGTTGTCCGGCGAGCGCGCCGGTCCAGGGGCGTTCGTGCTGCTCGACGCGGCCGTAGTCCGCGAAGGCGATCAGCTGCGCGGCCAGGCCGTTGCCGATGCGCAGCTCGCGGCGCAGTTCGGCGGTGCCGACCCAGCCGTTGTCGCCGCTGGCCTCGCCGACCGGATAGGCGCGCACGCCCGACGGTCCGCCCAGCAGGAACTTCTCCGACGAATCCAGGTTGCGCGCGCTGATCTGGCCGTAGCCGCCGACGAACAGGCCCCAGCCCGGCAGCGCCTGCGCCGTCTGCAGGCGAGAGACGCGCCAGGTCGCCTTGTCGTAGCTGCCCGAGGTGCGGGCGGTCATCGCGTCGGCGATCTGGTCGCCGGCTTCGCGCAGCGCGACGGTGCCGCTGGTCACGCCCAGGCCGAAGTCGTTCTGCGCGCCGCCGAGCACGTCGTCCCAGGCGTTGCCGTAGACGTTCACGGACAGCCGGTTGAGTCGGCGATCGCGCAGCGTCTGGCCGAGTGCGTCGTCGACCAGCGTGCGCTGTTCGCCTTCGGCGGAGACCCACAGGTTGCGCTCGCGGCCGCGCAGCAGCGGATAGCTGAGGCTGGCCGAGACCGTGCGCGCGGTGCCGCGCAGGTCCAGCGGCTTGAGTTCTTCGCCGACGTGATAGTCCAGCCAGGTCGTCGCCAGCTGGGCGCGCAGGCCCGAGGCGCCGACGGCGAACCCATAGACCAGGGCGGCCTGGCGGCTGCCGTCGGTGCGCGACACGCTGGCCTGCAGCAGGTCTTCGCGGTTGAGCGGACGGATCAGCGATGCCGCGGCGCCGATGCGCCACTGGCCGGTGTAGCGGTTGTTGTAGTCGTCGACCGAGGCGTCCAGCGCCCAGGCGCGACCCGTTTCGGCGCGGACGTCGAGGCGGCTGGTGCCGGGCTCGTCGCCGCGTTCCAGCGTCGCGCGGGCCTGCACGCCGGGCACGTCGTTGATCAGCAGCAGCGCGCGTTCGAGCTGCTCGTAGCGGACCGGGCCGTAGGCCAGCGCGGCATCGGCGATCGCGCCCAGACGCGGGGCGAGCGCCTCGTCGGCGCCGGTCACCCGCACGCGGTGGGCGCCGGACTGCAGCCGGCCGGACAGCACGGCGATCTCCAGCTCGCCCTGGGTCAGGTCTTGCCTCGGCAGGTAGGCGCGGGCGAGCACGAAGCCGCGCTTCTGCAGCGCCGCCGTGACGCGTGCGGCCAGCGCCTGCAGTTGGCTGTGCGACAGCTGGCGGCCCTTGGCGTCGGCGACCAGCGCCTGCAGCTCGGCCTCGGGGATCAGGTCGTCGGCGCCGGTGAAGCGGATGCGGTCGATGCGCGCGCGCAGGCCCGCCTGCTGGTCGCCGCCCAGCGGCGCGTTGACGGTCGGGGCCTTGTCGAGGTCGCCGCGCTGCGCGGGCGGGGTCAGCCGACGCTGCTCGTTGAGCAGCTGGCCGGCATCCGGTGCCGCGGCCCAGGCCACGCTGACGGACAGGCTCATCAGACTCAGCCCCAGGCCGGCCGCGCCACGGCGCGTGCTGTACTTCATTCCCAATCTCCGGTTGTGTTTGGCAAGGGCGCGGTTATCCCGTGCGGCAACGGTCCGGAGTTCTGTCAATTCGCCGCGGATGTTTGGCGATTCGTTCAAGGGCGGCGGAGGGGGTCAGGCCGTGCCTGTTTCCGGTAGTTTTTCCGCTCCGGTTCCTCCCCCCCAGATGGGCGTTTTGATCGCTGGGCGCCCACCGGACGGGACCCCGCGGACTCGTTTCGCCGAGGCGGCCCGGACAATTCGCGGATGTCCCTTGCCGCGCCTGCTCCCGCGATCCATCGCCCCTTGCTGCTGCTGGTGGACGACCAGCCCGAGGACCTGCGCTGGTTGACCGCGCTGCTGCATCCGCTGTACCGGCTGGCCTTCGCCGAGAGCGGACGCGCGGCGCTGCAGAAGGCGCAAGGCCTGGCACCGGACCTCGCGCTGCTGGACGTCGGGCTGCCCGACATGGACGGCTTCGCGCTGTGCCGGCTGCTCAAGTCCGACCCCGCGACGCGCGAGATGCCGCTGCTCTTCCTGAGCGCCCACAACGATGTGGACAGCAGGATCGAAGGGCTGTCCCACGGCGCGGTGGACTTCATCAGCAAGCCCTTCCATCCGCAGGAAGTGCTCGCGCGCGTGCGGGTGCATCTGCATCTGGCCGCATCGCGCCGGCCGCAGGCGTCGAACGACGTCGAGGCGGCGCCCGTCGAGGAGGCGGGCACGCCCGACCAGCGCCTGTTGAACGCGGCGCGGCAGTACATCGGTGAACACCTGGTCGAGCCGCTGACGGTGAACCAGATCGGCCGCCAGGTCGGGCTGACCGGACGACGGCTGCTGGCGCTGTTCCGCGAAGAGCTGGGGCAGACGGTGTCCGGCTACATCAGCGACGAGCGCGTGCGCACCGGACAGCGTCTGCTGGCCGATACGGACATGAGCGTCTCGGACGTCGCGTTCCACGTGGGGTACGCGAACGCCGGCAACTTCGCGACCGCGTTCCGCGAGCGCAACGGACTCAGCCCGCAGGCCTACCGCACGGCGTTGCGTGCTCGGGAGTCCGCCGCACCAGACGGTCCGGCGCCCTGATGGTCGACTGGCGCCGATGGGCCGTTGTGCTGGGCGCCGCGGTCGCGTTCGCCGCGGCGGTTGTCCCCGCGCAGGCGTGGCCCGTACCGGATCTGCCGGCTGCTGTGCCCGATGCGGCGAGCGAAGCGCCGCCGCAGCCGGTGATCGCGCTGCAAGGCGCGGCGCTGGCTCGTCTCGCGCTGGTCGACCGGGGGCAGCTCTGGATCGAACACACCGAGGAACGCGACGCCGGAGCGGCGCCCTGGCGTCCCGCTGAGCGGCGAGCCCTGTCGCCCGGCTACACGCGCGATACCTACTGGCTGCGCTGGACGCTGCGCCAGGACGGGACCGAGGCGGCGCGCTACGTCCTGGTCGTCGACCCGGCGCGGATCGAGTCGGTGGCGCTCTATCGCCGCCGGCTGCTGCCGGACGGCAGCGCGACGCCGTGGACGCGGGAGCGCGCCGGGACCGATGTCGCCTTCCACCAGCGGCCATTGGCCCTGCGCGAAAGCGCCTTCCCGATGCGCATCGATCCGGGCGAGATCTGGGAGCTGCGGCTGCGCGCCGCGAGCCGCGGCGCGCTGTCGATCGAACCGACGCTCTGGGTGGCGGAGGCGCTCGTCGAGGAGCAGCAATGGCGGGTCTGGCGCGACGGCATGCTGTCCGCGGTGGGGCTGACGCTGGCGGCGCTGGCGGCGGGACTCGCGGTCTCGCTGCGCGACCGCGGTTATGCGTGGATCGCGGCCTTCCTGTCGAGCGCGATGGTCTACGAGATGGCGATGCGCGGCACCGCCTTCCAGCGTTTCTGGCCCGACGCGACCGACTGGGCCCAGCGGGCGTTGGGCACGACGGGCGCGCTGACGACGGTCTTCCAGCTGATGGCGTTGGCGACGGTGCTGCGCTTGCGCGTCACGCAGCCGGCGGTGCATCGCACCCTGGTGGCGGTGGTGGGACTGAGCCTGGTCGCGGTGGCCGCATGCATCGTGGCGGACTACCAGACCGGCACGCAGATGGCGGCGCCGACCAACCTGGCGCTCACGGCGATCGGCCTGATCGCGAGCTTCCGCGCGATGCGGCGCGGCGATCCGGTCGGCGGCGTGTGGCTCTGCGCGCTCGTCGGCGTGGTGCTGGGCATGGCGCCGCGGTACTTCAGCCTGCTTGGCTTCCTGCCGTATGCGGATTGGATCGAGCTGGCCCCGTCGATGGTGGGCACGGCGGGCGCCGCGGCGGTGCTGGTGGCGATGCTGAGGCTGTTGCAGCGCGAGCGGCTTCAACAGGCGCAGGCGCTGGAGGCGGCGGTGGTGGAGCGGACGGCGGAGCTGGCTCGCGCCAGCGCCCATGCGCAGGCCAGCGACGCCGCGAAGGGGCGGCTGCTGGGCCACATCGGCCACGACCTGCGCGCGCCGCTGGCGTCCATTGTGCAGCTGACGCGTCGACTGACCCCGGGGGTGGAGTTCGAATCGACGCGGCAGGCGCTGGAGCACGGCGGGGTGATGCTGCTCGACACGATCGACGAGTTGCAGCGCTTCGCGCGGCAGCCGACGGCGGAGGCGGATGTCGAGGTGCTGAATGCCCCGGTCTACCTGCACGGCCTGCTGCATGAACTGGCGCTGCAATCGCAGGCGCTGATGCTGGCGGGCAAGACCCGGCTCTCGCTGGTCATGGATGAGCCGCTGCCGGCGGTCGTGGCGCTGGATGCGCGACGGGTGAGGCAGGTGCTGCTCAACCTCCTGTCGAATGCCGCGAAGTATGGGCAGGCCGGCGAGGTCGTGCTTCAGGCGCGCGTTGACGGCGGGCAACTGGTGCTGTCGGTGACCGACGAGGGGCCAGGTCTTGCGCCAGAGGAACTGGAACGGATCTTCGATCCATTCACGCGGGGTCGTACGGTGAGCGCGATGCCCGGGCTGGGGCTCGGACTGGCCATCGCGCGTCAGACGATGCGGGCCATGGGCGGTGAGTTGAGCGGGCGAAGCGCGCCGGGCCAGGGGAGCCGCTTCATCGCAGAACTCCCGCTGATCGAGGCGACGGAGGCCGAAGTCCAATGGCCGTCCCTGCAGACGCAGGCCGGGATGGAGCGCATCGGCGACGGCTGGGTGGCGGTCGTGTGGGACCGCTGCGCGGCGGTGCGCGAGGTGATGCTGGAGCGGCTCCTGCAATGCGGGTTCGATGCGCGGGAGGTCGAGCGGGCGGAGGAACTGCCCGGCGCACTCGAGGAAGCGGCGGCAGCGGGCCAGGGACTGCTGCTGGCCGCGTCGCCGGAATCGCTGCCGTCGGTCGAGGCGTGGCACGGCTGGCGCACGCGCTGGCCGGCGATGAAGACGCTGCTGTGCGCGGCGTCACCGCGGCGGGACTGGCCGGGGGAGGCCGGGCTCGTCAAGCTGCCGAAACCGGCGCCGCAGACGCTGTGGGTGCCCGCGTTGTGGGCGTTGTGCCGGGAGGCGGGTGCCAGGTCTTGACGGCATGCCTCACACATCGACAGGCGTGTGAATTCCCCCGCCGGAGCGCAGGGCCAAAGCGGGCGCGTGCATCAGTTTTTCCGTCGTCCTGTATCGGCAAAACCTGATGCAAGGGGCGATCGGCGTGATGTTTGTCACGCGTCGCCCAATCGAATCAGCGAGTTGCGCGCGTCGAAGTAACGCATCGTTCCCGGCACTCCCGCTTCTCCCTCCGAGGTGGGATACGCGACGTGAAGACGGCGTCAGCACAATCGCCGCCGCAGTCAAAAGGAATGAGTCGCCGACAGTGCGACCACAGGGATGGCCTCAAATCAGGGAATGGCGGACGCGCTCCAAGACGCGTCCGGCTCGGCTGCCGCATTGGCAATCGGGCAAGGGACCGACGGAACATCGTCGGCGGTGGACCGTGACGGCGCGTTGCGCGCGTTGTGCATCGTCGCTCGCATGCACCACGTGGCGGCCGACGCGCCATCGCTGCGGCATGGGCTGGGCCTGGGCGCCAGCGATGCGCCGACGACGCAGGACCTGCTCCTGGCCGCCAAGCGGCTGGGGCTCAAGGCCAAGCGTTCGAAGACGACGATCGACCGCTTGAGCCTCGCGGCGCTGCCCGCACTGGCGACCTTGCGGGACGGCCGCACCGTGGTGCTGGCGCAATGCGACGGCAAGCGGGTGCTGTTCATGGACCCGACCGGCGACGAGACGTCGGCGCGGCCGACGATCGAACCGGTGGAGACCTTCGCCGCCGAATGGACCGGCGAGCTGATCCTCGTCACCAGCCGCGCGAGTCTGGCCGGCGATCTGGCCAAGTTCGACTTCTCCTGGTTCATCCCGAGCATCGTCAAGCACCGACGCCTGCTGGGCGAGGTGCTGTCGATCTCGCTGTTCCTGCAGCTCTTCGCCCTGGTCAGCCCGCTGTTCTTCCAGGTCGTGATGGACAAGGTGCTGGTGCACCGCGGCCTCACCACGCTGGACGTGCTGGTGATCGGCCTGGTGGTGATCATGGTGTTCGAGAGCGCGCTCAACATCCTGCGCTCCTATGTCTTCAGCCACACGACCAGCCGCATCGACGTGGAGCTCGGCTCACGGCTGTTCCGGCACCTGCTGAGCCTGCCGCTGGCCTACTTCCAGGCGCGGCGCGTCGGGGACTCGGTGGCGCGCGTGCGTGAGCTCGAGAACATCCGCCAGTTCCTCACCGGCAATGCGCTGACGCTGGTGCTGGACGTGCTGTTCTCGGTGATCTTCATCGCGGTGATGTTCAGCTACAGCGCGACGCTGACGCTGATCGTGCTGGTCTCGCTGCCGCTGTACCTGATCTTGAGCCTGTCCATCGTGCCGGTGCTGCGCGGGCGTCTCAACGAGAAATTCGCGCGCGGCGCGGAGAACCAGAGCCTGCTCGTCGAGACGGTGACCGGCATCCAGACGGTGAAGGCCAGCGCGCTGGAGCCGCAGATGGCGCGCAAGTGGGACGAGCAGCTGGCCGCCTACGTCTCCGCGTCGTTCCGGACGCAGACCCTGGCGCAGTACGGCAACGAGGGCATCAACCTGATCGGCAAGCTGGTGAACGCGGCCACCTTGTGGTGGGGCGCGCAACTGGTGATCGACGGCCAACTGAGCGTGGGCCAGTTCGTCGCCTTCAACATGTTTGCCGGCCGCGTCGCGCAGCCGATCATGCGCATCGCGCAGATGTGGACGGACTTCCAGCAGACGGGGATCTCGATGGCGCGTCTGGGCGACGTGCTAAACACGCGCACGGAGCTGCGGCCGCAGAGCGCCGGCGCGATGCCGCGCGTGCGCGGCGACGTGACGCTGGAGAACGTGACCTTCCGCTACCGGCCCGACGCGCAGCCGGTGCTGCACGGCGTGGACCTGTCGGTGCAGGCGGGCGAAGTGATCGGCATCGTGGGCCGCAGCGGTTCGGGCAAGAGCACGCTGACCAAGCTGCTTCAGCGGCTGTACGTGCCGGAATCGGGCCGCGTGCTGGTCGACGGCCAGGACATCGCGATGGCGGACGCGACGCAGCTGCGCCGTCAGGTGGGCGTGGTGCTGCAGGAGAACATGCTGTTCAACCGCTCGGTGCGGGAGAACATCGCGATCGCCGATCCGGCCGCACCGATCGAGGCGGTGATGCAGGCGGCCAAGCTCGCCGGCGCGCACGACTTCATCGCCGAATTGCCCGAGGGCTACGACACCGTGGTGGGCGAGCAGGGCGCCGGCCTGTCGGGCGGGCAGCGCCAGCGCATCGCGATCGCGCGGGCGCTGTTCGGGCAGCCGCGGGTGCTGATCTTCGACGAGGCCACCAGCGCGCTCGACTACGAGAGCGAGGCCATCATCCAGAAGAACATGCGGGCGATCTGCCAGGGGCGGACGGTGTTCATCATCGCCCACCGGCTGAGCGCGGTGCGCCATGCCCACCGGATCATCGCGATGGAGAAGGGCCGCATCGCGGAGATGGGCAGCCATGACGAGTTGATCGCCAAGCCGCAAGGGCTCTACGCGCACCTGTGGCGCATGCAGGGCGAAGGAGGTTCGGAATGAGCGCCGAACTGATCCGGAGCGCGGCGGCTGGCGAAGCCGCGGAGACGCCTCGCCATCCGCTGCGCGAGTTGCTGTCGCGCTACGCCGCAGTGTTCAAGGCCGCCTGGGCACGTCGCGAGGAACTCGCCGGCCCGCGCCGCATGGCCGACGAGCGGGCGTTCATGCCCGCCGCGCTGGAACTGCAGGAAACGCCGCCGCATCCGGCGCCGCGCCGCATGGCGATCGCGATCTGCACGCTCTTCGTGATCGCGCTGGCGTGGGCCATCCTCGGGCAGATCGACATCGTGGCGGTGGCGCAGGGGCGGATCATCGTCAGCGACCGCAGCAAGACGATCCAGCCGCTGGAGACCAGCGTGGTGCGGGAAGTCTTCGTCAAGGACGGCGACAAGGTGAAGGCGGGACAGCTGCTGATCGCGCTGGACTCGACGATGACGGAGGCGGACAGCCACCGGGTCGACAAGGAGCGCGTGGCGGCGCTGTCGGAGGTGCTGCGCTCGCGCGCGCTGCTGCAGGCGCTGACGGGTGGGGGCGCTCCGCAGTTGACGCAGGCGGCCATGACCTCGATGCCGCGCGAGGACGCGGACAGCGCGCGTTTCCAGCTGCAGAGCGAGTGGGCGGACATCTCCGCCAAGCTCGCGAAGCTGCAGGCGGAGCTGGAGCGTCGGGACGCGGAGATCGCGACCGCCAAGCAGGTGGTCGAGAAGCTGCAGAGCACGGTGCCGATGGCACAGCAGCGCGAGCGCGACTACAAGGCGCTGAGCGACCAGGGCTTCGTCGCGGGCCATGCGGGACAGGACCGGACGCGGGAGCGCATCGAGCAGGAGAAGGACCTCGGCACGGCCATCGCGCGCCAGCGCGAGACGCAGGCGGCCCTGGCGGAGTCGCGCGGCTCGACGGCCTCGTTCAAGGCGGAGACGCTGAGGACCTTGCGCGATCGCGAGGCGCAGGCGGACCTCAAGCTCAAGCAGCTCGCCGAGGAAGGCGCGAAGGCCAACAAGCGCAACCAGCTGACGAAGCTCACCGCGCCGGTGGACGGCACGGTGCAGCAGCTCGCGGTGCACACGGCGGGCGGCGTCGTGACCGAGGCGCAGGTGCTGCTGGTGCTCGTGCCCGACGAGGCCGAGGTGACCGCGGAGGTCGTGCTCGAGAACAAGGACATCGGCTTCGTGCGCGCCGGGCAGGAGGCGGAGATCAAGCTCGAGACCTTCCCGTTCACGCGCTACGGCACGGTGCCGGCGACGGTGAAGAGCGTGACCGCGGATGCCGTCAACGACGAGAAGCGCGGGGCGATCTTTCCGGTGACCTTGGTACTGGGGCAGGGCGTCATCGATGTCGACGGCAAGCCCGTGAAGCTGGCGCCGGGGATGAATGTGACGGCGGAGATCAAGACGTCACAGCGGCGCGTGATCCGGTATCTGTTTGATCCGGTGAGGCGGCACGTGGATGAAAGCATGCGGGAAAGGTGAGCCGACGATGAAACCGATCAACAAGCAAGAACTGGATGCGTTGAACGTTGGAATGGTGAAGCGCTTCGCCGGCATTTATGTTGGTGCACTTCTCTGTGTCGTCCTGTTCTTGAGTGTCGACATTGGTCAATTCATTGAGGCCCCCAGTCAATGGATTCCCGCAATTCGTCGCTTGCGGGAGAACGTGCAGATCGGAGCCACCACTGCAGCCTTTGCCTTCGTTTCCTGGGCCGCAATTCTTCTATGGCCTGCCGCAGTGCTCTTCTGCGTCGGCGCCAGGCTGTACGAGCGCAGTGAGTATGTGAGACGGACCTCCAGCGCCTCGCGCGGTTCCGCGCCGTACTGGGCCGCATTGATTCTCTGGGCACTTCTTGCCGCTTGCTACTTTGGAGCCATCGACCCGCTGGGCTCGTCTCAAGGAAGCCATTTGGTCGCCTGGGCTCTTCGTACTTCTGCCGGACTGATCGTCGTCGGACCGCTGGCGTTTGTCGGCATGACGATCATCGCGGCCTTCAATCTATTCATCACCTTCGTCTATCCATTCAAGCGCATTTTCAACAGGGAGTTCAAATGACGCATAACACTGAGATCTTCAGCGTTACTCTTGCAGACTACGTCAAGTCCGTCGAAAGTCTTGCCGCAAGTACGGCTAGCGCTCTATCTGAGGCGGCAACGCGATACGAGAAGTGGTTTATCGAGCAGACCAGGGCGGGAATCGTCACCGAGCAGCAACGGTATGACCGCATAGCGAAAGAGTTTGGGCAGGGATTCAAGCAGGCTTCAGAGAATGCCCAGCGATGGGCGAATGCGGCGGCGGAGCAGGGAGGCAAGGGGATTGGCCAGGTCATGCAGAAGTACGCCGACAAGGCGGCTGCAGTGGCCAATGATCTTCACTCGCCGCTGATCGATTCCGGCAAGAAAATTGCCGACATGAGCCGGGAGGCGGATTGGGTTATTGACAACCTGAAGTCCAACGCGGATCACGTAGGAGCCAAATGGCTGGGTCCCGCCTTCGATGCCATGGCACTCGGAAAGGGCCTTTACGACTGGTTTGATACGGGCGATGAAAGTGGCTTTGGCGCCGCCGCCACCGGGGTGGCCTTGTCGTGGGCAGCGGCCCTGGCGGTCGGCGCGGCAGCGGCATTCTTTGGTGCTCCAGCCATCGTTGTGGTGACTGCGGCGGCCGTGGCGGCCGGCGCTGGAAGCGCCATGGGCGATACGGCATGGAAATGGATCAGCACGGCACGCGACTGGGTCGTTGACCAGATGGTCAACGACAATTACCGGCGCTCGACGACCTGGCGCCCGCGCGATCCGCTCGCCATCGATCTGGACGGTGACGGCATCGAAATGCGCAATCCGGCGCTCGGGCCGGTCCTCTTCGACCACAACGGTGACGGCGTCCGAACCGGGACGGGTTGGCTTGCTGGCGATGACGCATGGCTCGTCATGGACCGCAACGGCAACGGCCTGATCGATAACGGTTCTGAACTGTTCGGTGTCGATACGGACATCCCGGGGAAGGACGCTGACGGCAATCCGATCACACGCAAGGCGGGCACGGGTTTCGAGGCACTGGCAGCCCAGGACTCCAACAAGGACGGCGTATTCGACGCCAACGATGTCAATTTCGCCAATGTCCGCCTATGGCGCGATCTGAATGGCGACGGCGTCAGCCAGCAGAACGAGCTGCAGACCCTGGGGCAACTGGGCATCAAGGGGATTTCACTGGAAGTGACCGGGGGGAACGTCGACCTCGGCAACGGCAACAGCATCACCGGCAAGGCGAAGGTCATCCGCGTGGATGGCACTCAGACGGAAATCGACAGCGTGGCGGTCACCGGTGATGGCGCCGCGAACCTGAACCTGGATGACAACCCGTTCTATCGTGAGTTCCCGGCCATTCCCATCGTGGCGGAAGCGATGGCGCTGCCCGACATGACGGGTTCCGGTGCCGTCCGCGACCTTCGCGAGGCGATGAGTCTGGGCACGGCGGAATCCAAGCGCCTTCAGGAAGCAGTCGCCGCCTTCGCAGCCGCCAAGACCGCGGAAGAACAGCGTGCGCTGATCCCGAGGGTGCTGGCGACCTGGGCCGATACGGCGACGGACTTCTTCAAGCCGCTCAAGACGATCGCGCAACGGCCGGAGATGCTCCAGGTCGAGACGGAATTCCTCTTCGCCCAGCAGTTCGGCAACGAGCTCGATCGCCGCGGCGTGGAATGGCGGCATCTCCTGGCCCAGTCCCCGTCAAACGACCCCTATGTGCAATCGGAGTCGCTGAACCAACTGACGCGCCTGCTCTTCGACCAGGGACTGATTGTTCAAGGAGGTTTCCGGGCCGAAGAAGTCGTCGGTGGAAACACGATGCCCAGATCGCTTTATCTGGTCTCCAGACCGGCGTTTTCCGGCGCGTACACCATCGACGGGGATCGCGAATCGGCGGATCTCGCGGCGAGTCTGCAGGCGTTTAACGGAACACTGCAGTTCTCGGTTCCTCCGACGCTGGACGGGCGCACGACCTACGGATTCTCGTTCCTGAAGCCCACCGCGACGGAAGCGACCGTGCTCTACGAAGCCGCGATGTCGTCGCTGAAGGACTCGGTCTATGCCGCCCTTGTCATGCAGACGCGCCTGGCGGCGTATGTCGACGCGGTCGAAATCGTGTTCGATGGAAACGGCGTGCGGTGGTCTTCCGACGCACTGTCGACGCTTCTCGATCAACGTCACGCTGCCGACGAGCGTCTGACGATTGCCGATCTTGCGGACCTCGTGCGCTACGGCAGTTCGGTCCTGGACCGCGCGGGCTTCGACGGCTACTCGAAGCTGTCGCAATGGCTTGACGCACTGCCGGCGGACTCCTCGATCTGGGCGATGTTGCGCAATCAAGGCGTGCGCACGGTCGAGGACCAGGGCACGTCGTCGGCGGACATGATCGTCGGGAACGCTGGCGCCAACCGGATCGACGGTGGCGAGAGCAACGACGTCCTGATTGGCGGAGGCGGTGCGGACACGCTGATCGGCGGTGGCGGCAATGACCGACTGCTGGGTGGTGCCGACAACGACATCCTTCAGGGCGGGTCAGGCAACGATGCGCTGGTGGGCGGGATCGGAGACGACGTGCTCGAAGGCGGCGAAGGCAACGACGTGCTGGATGGCGGTGCTGGCAACGACGTGCTGACCGGTGGTTGGGGCAACGACACCTACCTGTTCGGCAGGGGAGACGGCGTGGACACGATCGCGTCGGAGTACGACCCGACGGCCGGTCGCCTGAACACGCTGCAGTTCAAGGAAGACGTGGCCGCGTCCCAAGTGACGGTTAAGCGCGATGGCAGCGCGCTGGTGCTGACGATCAACGGCACCGCGGACAGCGTGACGGTGCGAGAGTTCTTCGGAAGCGACGATCCGAGCAACATCTACAACCAGCTGCAGCAAGTGAAATTTGCGGATGGCACGACGTGGTCCATCGCTGACATCGTCACCAAGTCGCTAACGGCTTCGGACGATGCGGATGCCCTCTTCGGCACCTCTGCCGCGAACCTCATCAATGGCCTGGGCGGCAACGATCGGATCTACGGTCAAGGCGGCAACGACACATTGGACGGCGGAGCCGGTGACGACTACGTCCACGGTGGCGACGGCAATGACGTCGTGCGCGGTGGTGACGGCAACGATTCGCTGGAGGGTGGCAACGGCGACGATGTCCTGGACGGCGGCGCCGGCAACGACACCGTCAACGGTGGCTGGGGCAACGACACCTACCTGTTCGGCAAGGGCGATGGCGCGGACATCATCGTCGGCGACTACGACCCGACGGCTACGCGGACGAACACGCTGCAGTTCAAGGACGGCGTGAGCGTATCGGACGTGACGGTGAAGCGCGACGGCAGCTCGCTGGTGCTGACGATCAACGGCACCACGGACAGCGTGACGGTGCGAGAGTTCTTCGGCAGCGACGACCCGAGCAACATCTACAACCAACTGCAGCAGGTGAAGTTTGCCGATGGCACGACCTGGAACATCACGGATCTGGTGACCCGCTCGCTGATCGCCACGGACGATGCGGAGATCCTGACGGGAAGCGCCACGTCGGACGTGATCAACGGCCTGGGCGGCAACGACCGGATCTACGGTCAAGGTGGCAACGACACGCTGGACGGCGGAGCCGGTGATGACTACGTCCACGGCGGCGACGGCAACGACCTCGTCCGCGGTGGCGATGGCAACGACTTGCTGGAGGGTGGCAACGGCGACGACGTCCTGGACGGCGGCGCCGGCAACGACACCGTCAACGGTGGCTGGGGCAACGACACCTACCTGTTCGGCAAGGGCGATGGCGCGGACATCATCGTCGGCGACTACGACCCGACGGCTTCGCGGATGAACACGCTGCAGTTCAAGGACGGCGTGAGCGCATCGGACGTGACGGTGAAGCGCGACGGCAGCTCGCTGGTGCTGACGATCAACGGCACCACGGACAGCGTGACGGTGCGAGAGTTCTTCGGCAGCGACGACCCGGGCAACATCTACAACCAACTGCAGCAGGTGAAGTTTGCCGATGGCACGATCTGGAACATCACGGATCTGGTGACCCGCTCGCTGATCGCCACGGACGATGCGGAGACCCTGACGGGAAGCGCCACGTCGGACGTGATCAACGGCCTGGGTGGCAACGACCGCATCTATGGCCAAGGCGGCAACGACACGCTGGACGGCGGAGCCGGTGATGACTACCTCCACGGCGGCGACGGCAACGACATCGTGCGCGGTGGTGATGGCAACGACTTGCTGGAGGGTGGCAACGGCGACGACGTCCTGGAAGGCGGTGCCGGCAACGACACCGTCAACGGTGGCTGGGGCAACGACACCTACCTGTTTGGCAAGGGCGATGGCGCGGACATCATCGTCGGCGACTACGACCCGACGGCTACGCGGACGAACACGCTGCAGTTCAAGGACGGCGTGAGCGCTTCGGAAGTGACGGTGAAGCGCGATGGCAGTTCGCTGGTGCTGACGATCAACGGCACGACGGACAGCGTGACGGTGCGAGAGTTCTTCGGAAGCGACGACCCGAGCAACATCTACAACCAGCTGCAGCAGGTGAAGTTTGCTGACGGCACGGCCTGGAACATCACGACGCTCCTGGCGTTGACAAGCGGCGGCACGCAGGCCGCGGACGTCCTGACAGGCAGTTCTGGCAATGACGTCATTTATGGGCTTGGCGGCAACGATCGCATCTCCGGACAAGGCGGCGATGACCTGCTTGATGGCGGGGAGGGCGACGACTACGTCCACGGCGGCGACGGCAACGACATCGTGCGCGGTGGTGACGGCAACGACTCGCTGGAGGGTGGCAACGGCGACGACGTCCTGGAGGGCGGTGCCGGCAACGACACCGTCAACGGTGGCTGGGGCAACGACACCTACCTGTTCGGCAAGGGCGACGGCGCGGACATCATCGTCGGCGACTACGACCCGACGGCATCGCGGATGAACACTCTGCAGTTCAAGGACGGCGTGAGCGCCTCGGAAGTGAGTGTGCGGCGCGACGGCACTCAGCTGGTGTTGCGCATCGCAGGCACGACCGACAGCGTCACCGTCCGGGAGTTCTTCGGCAGCGACGACCCGAGCAACATCTACAACCAGCTGCAGCAGGTGAAATTCGCCGATGGCACGACCTGGAACATCACGGACCTGGTGACCCGTTCGTTGATTGCCACCGATGACGCGGAGACGCTGACGGGGAGCGCGACCTCGGATTTCATCAATGGCCTGGGCGGCAACGACCGGATCTACGGTCAGGGCGGCAGCGACACGCTGGACGGCGGAGCCGGTGACGACTACGTCCACGGCGGCGACGGCAACGACATCGTGCGCGGTGGTGACGGCAACGATTCGCTGGAGGGTGGGAACGGCGACGACGTCCTGGAGGGTGGTGCCGGCAACGACACCATCAATGGTGGCTGGGGCAACGACACCTACCTGTTCGGCAAGGGCGACGGCGCGGACATCATCGTCGGCGACTACGACCCGACGGCCACGCGCATGAACACGCTGCAGTTCAAGGACGGCGTGAGCGCTTCGGAAGTGAGCGTACGGCGCGACGGTACTCAACTCGTGCTGCGCATCGCAGGCACGACCGACAGCGTCACCGTCCGGGAGTTCTTCGGCAGCGACGACCCGAGCAACATCTACAACCAGCTGCAGCAGGTGAAATTCGCCGATGGCACGACCTGGAGCATCACGGACCTTGTCGCCCGCTCGCTGATCGCCACGGACGATGCGGAGACGCTGACGGGGAGCGCGACCTCGGATGTCATCAACGGCCTGGGCGGCAACGACCGGATCTACGGTCAGGGCGGCAACGACACGCTGGACGGCGGAGCCGGGGACGATTACGTCCATGGCGGCGATGGCAACGACCTCGTGCGCGGTGGTGACGGCAACGATTCGCTGGAGGGGGGCAACGGCGACGACGTCCTTGAGGGCGGTGCCGGCAACGACACCGTCAACGGTGGCTGGGGCAACGACACCTACCTGTTCGGCAAGGGCGACGGCGCGGACATCATCGTCGGCGACTACGACCCGACGGCATCGCGGATGAACACGCTGCAGTTCAAGGACGGCGTGAGCGCCTCGGAAGTGAGCGTGCGACGCGACGGCACTCAGCTGGTGTTGCGCATCGCAGGCACGACCGACAGCGTCACCGTCCGGGAGTTCTTCGGCAGCGACGACCCGAACAACATCTACAACCAACTGCAGCAGGTGAAGTTCGCCGATGGCACGACCTGGAACATCACGGATCTGGTGAGCCGTTCGTTGATTGCCACCGATGACGCGGAGACGCTGACGGGGAGCGCGACCTCGGATGTCATCGATGGCCTGGGCGGCAACGACCGGATCTACGGTCAAGGCGGCAACGACACGTTGGACGGCGGAGCCGGTGACGACTACGTCCACGGCGGCGACGGCAATGACGTCGTGCGCGGTGGTGACGGCAACGACTTGCTGGAGGGTGGCAACGGCGACGACGTCCTGGAAGGCGGTGCCGGCAACGACACCGTCAACGGTGGCTGGGGCAACGACACCTACCTGTTCGGCAAGGGTGATGGCGCGGACATCATCGTCGGCGACTACGACCCGACGGCCACGCGGATGAACACGCTGCAGTTCAAGGACGGCGTGAGCGCTTCGGAAGTGAGCGTGCGGCGCGACGGTACCCAACTGGTGCTGCGCATCGCAGGCACGACCGACAGCGTCACGGTCCGGGAGTTCTTCGGCAGCGACGACCCGAACAACATCTACAACCAACTGCAGCAGGTGAAGTTTGCCGATGGCACGACCTGGAACATCACGGATCTTGTGACCCGTTCGCTGATTGCTACGGACGACGCGGAGACCCTGACCGGGACGACGGCTGCAGAGAGCATCAACGGCCTGGGTGGCAATGACCGCCTCTACGGTCAAGGTGGCAACGACACGCTGGACGGCGGAGCCGGTGACGACTACGTCCACGGCGGCGACGGCAACGACATCGTGCGCGGTGGTGACGGCAACGACTTGCTGGAGGGTGGCAACGGTGACGACGTCCTGGAGGGCGGCGTCGGCAGCGACACACTCACCGGCGGCTGGGGCAACGACACCTACCTGTTCGGCAAGGGTGACGGCGCTGACACGATCGCGTCGGAGTACGACCCGACGGCCGGTCGACTGAACACGTTGCAGTTCAAGGACGGCGTGGCCGCTTCCGAAGTGACGGTCAAGCGCGAAAGCAGCGGGCTGGTGATCTCGATCAACGGCACGAGCGACAGCGTGACGGTACGGGAGTTCTTCCTGTCCGAGGACCCGGCCAACATCTACAACCAGTTGCAGCAGGTGAAGTTCGCCGACGGCACGACCTGGTCGTTGGCAGACCTCGACAACAAGGCCCGCGGCCTGCCCGTATCGAGCGCCTCCTCCGCCGAGCACGCCAGCACCGCGCGTCAGGCGGATGCGCTGGTCGCCGCGATGGCGTCGTTCTCCGGGTCGTCGATGGCGTCCAACGCCGCGTTCCCGAGCTACAGCAGCAACGCTGACCATCTGATCGCCGTCTCCGCACGCTGACGCGTCGAGGTGCGATCGAAACGCCCCGGGACGGCTCGTCGCCTCCCGGGGCGTTTTTTCGTGGAGAACATCCGGGCACCCGCCTTGCTTCTCCCGGCATCAAACCATTCCCAAAACGCATAACCCCGGCAAGCGTTGGAGTTACGGCGTGATTACATTGGAACCAGTGTTCGGCGAAGCACCACGCTGAGGCGCGGCATTGGGTCAGCTCCGCGGTCTCCTCCTCTGAAAAACGGGGTCGGGAGCCACCGGAACGGAGCTGACCCAATTCCGCTTTTCATATCCTCAAATTGGAAACCGTCATGAACCAACCCGTCATGGAAGGCTTGCGCCTGAACGTACCGGCCTACGTCAAACACCAGCGCCTCGTCGCCTGGGTCGCCGAGATCGCCGCCCTCACCGAGGCCAAGGAGGTCTACTGGTGCGACGGCAGCCAGGCCGAGTACGACCGCCTGTGCCAGCAGCTCGTGGACGCCGGCACCTTCCAGAAGCTGAACCCGGCCAAGCGCCCGGGCAGCTACCTCGCGTGGAGCGATCCGACCGACGTCGCACGCGTCGAGGACCGGACCTTCATCTGCACGAAGAACAAGCTCGACGCCGGTCCGACCAACAACTGGATGGAACCGGCCGAGATGCGCGCCCTGCTGCAGCAAGGCGACCAGGCCCTGTTCCGCGGCGCCATGCGCGGCCGCACGCTGTACGTCGTGCCGTTCTCGATGGGCCCGATCGGCTCGCCGATCGCCCACATCGGCGTCGAGCTGTCCGACAGCCCCTACGTCGCCGTGAACATGCGCATCATGACCCGCATGGGTCGCGCGGTCCTGGACACGCTGGGTGACAACGGCGAGTTCGTCCCCTGCGTGCACACCGTCGGCGCTCCGCTCGAAGCCGGCCAGGCCGACGTCAAGTGGCCTTGCAACAAGACCAAGTACATCGTCCATTACCCCGAGACCCGCGAGATCTGGTCGTACGGCTCCGGCTACGGCGGCAATGCGCTGCTGGGCAAGAAGTGCTTCGCGCTGCGCATCGCCTCCACCATGGGCCGCGACCAGGGCTGGCTGGCAGAACACATGCTCGTGCTGGGCGTGACCTCGCCCGGAGGCAAGAAGCACCACGTGGCCGCCGCCTTCCCCAGCGCCTGCGGCAAGACCAACTTCGCGATGCTGATCCCGCCCGCCGGCTTCGAAGGCTGGAAGGTCACCACCATCGGCGACGACATCGCCTGGATCAAGCCCGGCAAGGACGGCCGCCTCTACGCGATCAACCCGGAAGCCGGCTACTTCGGCGTCGCCCCGGGCACGAACGAGAAGACCAACCCGAACTGCATGGCCAGCCTGGACAAGGACGTCATCTTCACCAACGTCGCGCTGACCGATGACGGCGACGTCTGGTGGGAAGGCATGACCGACACGGCCCCGGCCCATCTGGTCGACTGGCAAGGCAAGGACTGGACCCCGGCGATCGCCAAGGAGACCGGCGCCAAGGCCGCTCATCCGAACGCCCGCTTCACCGTGGCCGCGACCAACAACCCGGCGCTGGATGCCGAGTGGGACAACCCCGCCGGTGTGGCCATCGACGCGTTCATCTTCGGCGGCCGCCGCTCGACGACCGTGCCGCTGGTGACCGAGGCCCGCGACTGGACCGAAGGCGTCTACATGGCCGCGACCATGGGCTCCGAGACCACCGCCGCGGCCGCCGGCCAGCAGGGCGTCGTGCGCCGCGACCCGTTCGCGATGCTGCCCTTCATGGGCTACAACATGGCGGACTACTTCCAGCACTGGCTGACGCTGGGCGCCAAGCTCGCCCAGTCCGGCGCCAAGCTGCCGGCGATCTTCTGCGTCAACTGGTTCCGCAAGGGCGCCGACGGCAAGTTCGTCTGGCCCGGCTATGGCGAGAACATGCGCGTGCTGAAGTGGATGCTCGAGCGCGTCGACGGCCAGGGTCAGGGCGTGGAGCACGCCTTCGGCACCAGCCCGCGCTACGAGGACCTGAACTGGCAAGGCCTGGCCTTCACGCCGGAACAGTACAAGGCCGTCACCCACATCTCGAACGAGGACTGGGCGACGGAGCTGAAGCTCCACGACGAGCTGTTCGTCCAGCTGGCCCAAGGCCTGCCGGCGGAACTGCCCGCCACCAAGGCCAAGATCGAGCAGCGCCTGGCCCAGGCCTGATCGTTCCTCCCGATTCCACCCGGCGACCGCCTCGAAAGAGGCGGGTCCGGGGGAGCCTGAAAAGGCAAAGCCCGCTCGAAGTGATTCGAAGCGGGCTTTTCTTTTGCTCGGTCTGGTGCGACGTTCAATGAGAGCCTGCGCTCACATCACGATGTCTGCAGACTTCGCGGCCGGGCCCATACGGCGCCCGGCGGGTTCGGCTGCTCAGCCGTTCAACCGTTCATTCAGCCGTTGCGGCGGGCGTTCGCGGCGCGCAGCTCAGCGGCGAAGGAGGGCATGCTCTCTTCGTACTGGGCGGCGAGGGCCAGGATCTCGCGCTCGGCGCGGGCCATCTTGGCGGACTCGATGCGGGCCTTGACGTTCGTGATCGTGCGGGCCCAGACGCGGGCGCCGATCGTGGCGAACGTGCCGCCGCGACGCACCGTGCGGCTCAGGGGAAGACCGAAGGTTTGGGTAGCGACGCTCATGGCGATTTCCTTTGATTGGCTTGTTTGGGTCGGCTCTGTAGAACCGATGGACCGAACTATAGGGTTTGCCCTAGGCATGCCGCCAATGAAAGATGGGCATTGAATGTATGAATGCTGTGCATATCATTGGGCGCATCGCGTCCAAGCCGTGACGCTCGTCACGCTGCCCACCCCGGAGTGCCAAGGAATGCGCAAGCCATGGCCCCCGATGACCTCCTCGGGGGCCCCCATCGGACCGTTGCGTGGTGGCGATTCCCGTGCATTTCCCGTGAAAAAGTGCCTTCCATGAGCTTCCGGAACCTCGATCTGAACCTGCTGAAGGTGTTCGACGCCGTCATGGCCGAGCGCTCCATGACCCGCGCCGCGGAGCGCCTGTCGATGACGCAACCGGCCGTGAGCCATGCGCTGAAGCGGCTGCGCGAGGCGCTCGGCGAGGACCTGTTCGTGCGCCAGGCCTTCGGCATGAAACCGACGTCCCGGGCGGAAGGGCTCTGGCCGGAAGTCCGGTCGGCGCTGACGCGACTGCGGGTGGCGCTGGATCCGGGCGACTATCAGCCGACGTCCGAGGAATACACCTTCCGCCTGGCGATGGCCGACGCGACGGCCGCGCTGATCCTGCCGCCGCTGATGCAGCAGCTGGAGCAGATGCGCGCCCTGGCCAATGTCCATGTGCTGCCGCTCACCACGCGCGATCCGCGCCAGCTGCTGGAGCAGGGGGAGGCGGACTTCGCGCTCGGCTACTTCCCGAACGCCGTCGCCGCGCTGAAGGGGCAGGGCGACATGGCGGCGATCCGGCAGCAGCGGCTCTACGACTCGTACTACGTCTGCGTGATGCGCCGCGGCCATCCGCTGGCCGACCAGGAGCTGACGCTCGACGTCTTCTGTCAGGCGCATCACCTGCTGGTGAGCTTCTCGGGCCGGCCCTATGGCTTCGTCGATGAGGCGCTGGCCGCGCTCAAGCGCAGCCGCCGCATCGCGCTGACCGTCAACCAGTTCTTCACCGCCGGTCGCGTGGTGGCGCATTCCGACCTGCTGACCGTGCTGCCGCAGTCCTTCATCACCGCCACCGGCTACCAGGACGCGCTGATCTACCGCCCGCTGCCGATGCCCCTGTCGCCGGTGCACGTGGACGTGCTCTGGCACCTGCGCAACGAGGACCGCAGCGCCCAGCGCTGGCTGCGCGAACGGCTGATCGACGCGGTGCGTCCGCCGTCGGCCGGCGCGGTTGCCAACATGCCCATCGCCACGCCCGCCGACGTGAGCGGCGACAATCGCGCCCCATGAGCATTGCCCACGACCTTTCCGACGCCGAGTTCGACGAACTCGACGAACTCCTCGCCCTCACCCCCGAGCCGCTCGAAGCGCTGGACGCCTCGATGCTGGACGGCTACCTCGCCGGCGTGCTGGTGCAGCCACGCCTGATCCCGATCGAGGAATGGCTGCCGCCCATCTTCGACTACGAAGGCCGCGCGCTCCCCGACGACATCGACCCCGCCTGGCTGGCCCGCATCCGCGGACTGGTGGAGCGCCGCTTCGCCTCGCTGAACCAGAGCATGCTGGAGCAGGGCTGGTTCTACCCGGTGGTGCTGGACCTCGACGCCGAAGAAGAAGGCGGCGAAGACGGCGAGGCGAAGACTGAAGCCGCGACTGAGGCTTCCGCCGAACCCGCAGCAGAAGCGGTCGCCGATGAGCCTGTCGATCCGGACGCGCCGCAACTCCCCGAAGATCCGATCACCCGCTCGTTGCTGCCGTGGGTCGGCGGTTTCGAATATGCCGCGGTGACCTTCCCCGATCTGCACGAGCAGGCCGACGACAACATCAACGCGCTGTTGGCGCGCCTGTATCGCCACCTGCCGGCCGAGACGCCGGAAGAGGTGGAGATCGTCAAGCTGCTGGAGGAGGAGCATCCGCTCAAGAACATCGACGAGGCCATCGAGGACCTGATCCTGACCGTCGTCGACTTGCAGGAGGCGACGGAGCAGCAGCGCTATCACGTCGAGCAGGTGCGTCGCGATGCGCCCAAGCTGGGCCGCAACGATCCGTGCCACTGCGGTTCGGGCAAGAAGTTCAAGAACTGCCACGGCGCGGCCTGATCGCCGCTGGTCGATGTTGATCGTCGCGCCACTCACTAGGCGCGGCGAAGACGATGAAGACCCACGACGCCGGCCTTAGCGCCGGCGTTTTTCATGGTCAGCCGCCGGGCGCGAAGTCCGTGACCGTCACGGCCCGGACCGCTGCGTCCAGCAGCGCGACATCGCCGCCGAGCAGGCGGCTGGCCTCGCGCGCGGCGCCGAGCACGGCGCGGCAGGCGCCCAGCATCGTCTCCGGCGGCGACAGCCGCACGCGCGGTCCGGAAACCGCGATCGCGCCCTGCAGGCGCCCGTCGATCGCGAACACCGGCGCGGCGACCGATGCGGTGTCCGGTTCGCGCTCGCCGTAGGAGGCGGCCCATCCGCGCTCACGGATGGCGGCGACGCCTTCGCTCTGGTCGCTCGAGAACGCGCACAGCACCTTGCCCGACGCGCCCTGATGCAGTGCGTACTGCTGTCCCACCGCCACCGCCGCGCGCACGGAGCGCGCCGGTTCCCAGCGATAGAGCGCGATCCGCGCCTGACCGTGCCTGACGTAGAAGGACGCGGTCTCGCCGGTGTCCGTGCTGAGCTGCTTGAGCAGCGATTCCATGATCGGCCCGACATGGAACGAGCGCTGGTAGATCGTCGCGAGGCGCAACGGCGCGGGGCCGATCGCGTACTGCCCATCCGCCAGCCGGCGTACGAAGCCGCCGTGCTCCAGCGCGGCCAGCAGCCGCAGCACGGTGCTTTTGTAGAGGCCGGTGCGCCGCGACAGCTCGGCCAGCGACAGGGCGTCGTCGTCTTGGCCGAACGCGCCCAGCAGCGCGAACGCACGGTCGAGCACGGCGACGCCGCTGGATTCGGCGGATTCGGCTGTCGCCTCGCAGTTGTCGGAAGGTGCGCTGTCTGTTTCGGCCACGGGTAATCCCTCGCCTCGGGCATTGCGGAGACGTCCTACAGTTCTATCAAACAAACCATCGTTCTGCTAGATAGAACAAACACGGAGACGCGACATGACGCAGTTCCTGATCCGAGGCGCCGCCTTCACCCTGATCGCCGCGGCGAGCGCGGGCATGACCGCCATCGCCGCCCAGGCCGCCGACGCGGCGTTCCCGACCCAGCCCATCAAGCTGATCGTCCCGTTCCCGCCGGGCGGCGGCACGGACATCGTGTCGCGTCTGATCCTGGAGAAGGTGCGCGAGGACACCGGCTGGACCTTCGTGCCGGACAACAAGGCCGGCGCGGGCGGCAACATCGGCTTGGACGCCGTCGCCAAGAGCAAGGCCGACGGCTACACGCTCGGCATGGGCCAGACCGCCAACCTGGCGATCAACCCGACGCTCTATCCCAGGATGCCCTACGACGCGGCCAAGGCATTCACCCCGGTCGCGCTGGTCGCGGGCCAACCGGTCGTGCTGGTGGTCTCGTCGTCGTCGAGCTTCAAGACGGTCGCCGACCTGGTCGCCGCCGCCAAGGCAAAACCTGGCACCTTGACGATGGCCTCCGCCGGCAACGGCACGGTGGGCCACCTGACGGGGGAGCTGTTCTCGAAGCAGGCCGCCATCCAGGTGACCCACATCCCCTACAAGGGCGCCGGACCCGCGGCGACCGACCTGCTCGGCGGACAGGTCGACTACTACTTCGCGACACCGCAGACGGTGGTGCCCTTCATCAAGGCGGGCAGGCTGCGCGCGCTGGCCATCAGTTCCGCCGCGCGGTTGCCGGTGCTGCCCGACGTCCCCACCGTGGCGGAGAGCGGCTTCAAGGGCTTCGACACCTCGGACTGGAAGATGATCGTCGCGCCCGCCGGCACGCCCGCGGCGGTCGTGACCCGGATGAACGCGCAGGTGCAGAAGGCGCTGTCGAAGGCGGCCACGATCGGGCAGCTGCAGTCCGAGGGCAGCGTGCCGATGGCTGGAACGCCGCAGCAGGCCGCACAGTTCCTGGCGCGTGAGCAGAAGCGCTGGGGCGACGTGGTGCGCAGCGGCAACGTCAAGGTCGACTGAGCGCGCGACGGAGACTCGCATGAGCCAATCCCCGCTCCGCGGCGTCCGGGTCCTCGACCTGACCAACGTGCTGGCCGGCCCGTTCGCGTGCCACCAGCTGGCGCACCTGGGCGCCGACGTCATCAAGGTCGAGGCGCGCGAGACCGGCGATCTCGCCCGCCAGCTCGGCGCCGACACGGCGCTGAACCAGGCGCACATGGGCGTGTCCTTCCTGGCGCAGAACCCGGGCAAGCGCTCGATCACCATCGATCTCAAACGACCCGCCGGCAAGGCGGTCTTCCGCAAGCTGGTGGCGACGGCGGACGTCGTCGTCGAGAACTTCCGGCCCGGCGTGATGCAGCGGCTGGGCGTCGGTTTCGACGAACTGCGGCAGGTGAATCCGCGGCTGATCTATTGCGCGATCTCGGGCTTCGGCCAGGACGGCCCGCTGCGCGACCTGCCCGCCTACGACCAGATCATCCAGGGCATGTCCGGGATGATGAGCATCACCGGCGGTCCGGACACCGCGCCTTTCCGTGTCGGTCATCCGGTGGCGGACACGATCGGTGGCCTGACGGCGGCCATGGCGATCGCCGCGGCGCTGGCCGACAAGGAGCGCGCGGAGGTCACGTTCATCGATGTGTCGATGCTCGAGGCGGCGATGGCGACGATGGGATGGGCGGTGTCCAACCTGCTCGTCGCGGGCCGCGAGCCGCAGCCGATGGGCAACGACAACGTGACGGCCAGTCCTTCGGGCACCTTCCGCACGGGGCAGGGCCTGCTCAACATCGCGGCGAACAAGCAGGAGCAGTTCGAGGCCGTGTGCGACACCGTCGGGCATCCGGAATGGAGGACGGATCCGCGCTTCATCGACCGCCACGCGCGGTTGAAGCACCGCGCCGAGCTCAAGCACCTGCTGGAAGCCGCGATGAGCGATCGCTCCGCCGCGGACTGGTGGCAGCGTTTCAACGACGCCGGGGTGCCGGCGGGGCCGGTGTACTCGGTGAAGGAGGCGCTCGCCCATCCGCAGGTCGCCGATCGCGGGATGGTCGCCAACTTCGAGAACGTGCCCGGCGTCGGGCGCGACGTCCGCGTGCTGCGCACCGGCTTCAAGTTGAACGGCCAGGCGCCGTCCGTGTCGACGCCGCCGCCGCGGCTGGGTCAGGACACCGAGGCGATCCTCGAAGAACTGGGTTACGGCGCCGCCGAGCGCGCCGCGTTGAAAGAGGAGAAGGCCGTATGAGCGCCGACGACAAGGACAGCGACCGCGCGCCCTCGGGCGCCGGGCCGGTGCACGATCAACGCGTCCCGGACTGGTGGCGCACCTCGATCATCGAGATGTCGCCGGGCGTCATCCGCTACGGCGGCCACGCGATCCAGGATCTGATCGGCCAGGTGAGCTTCGCGCAGATGATCTGGCTGATGACGCGCGGCGAGCTGCCCGGCTCGGAGCAGGCCAAGCTGCTGGACGTGGCGCTGATGGCCGCCGTCGACCACGGCCCGCAGGCGCCGAGCATCGCCATCGCGCGCATGGCCGCGACCTGCGGCGTCGGGCTCAACAACGCGATGGCGTCGGCGATCAACGTGCTCGGCGACGTGCACGGCGGCGCGGGCGAGCAATGCGTGGAGATGCTGCAGTCGATCGCCATGCGCATGGACGCTGGCGCTTCGCTGGAGGAGGCGACCGCCGCGGGCCTGGACGAGGCGATCGAGCTGCGCGGCAAGTTCGTCTCGGGCTTCGGACATCGCTTCCATCCGGTGGACCCGCGCGCGCCGCGGCTGCTGGAGCTGGTCGACGAGGCGGCCCAACTGGGCGTCGTGTCCGGCCGCTTCGCGACCATCGGTCGTGCCGTGGAAGCGGAACTTCAGCGGCGCAAGGACGGTCGTCGCATCCCGATGAACATCGACGGCGCGACGGCCGTCATCTACGCCGAGCTCGGCTTCCCGGCGCCACTGGCGCGGGGGCTGTTCTGCATCTCGCGCTCGGTGGGCATCCTGGCGCATGCCTGGGAGCAGACGAAGCAGGGCGGCCGCAACAAGGGTCCGATGCCGCGCGAGTACCTGTGGACCTACGACGGTCCGCCGGCCAGGCGCTGAGACGCGCCCGTCGGCTCGCGCTGAAGCGCCGGTTCAGACCTCGATGACGAGTTCCGGCCGGTAGTCCTCCTGTTCGCCCTTGTTGGCGTAGCCCAGCGGATTCGCCACGACGCGGCAGTGGTGCGGCACTTCGCCGCGCGGACCGGAGGCCGACTCGACGACATAGTCGTGGGCGCAATGCAGGTGGCCGTGCAGCCACAGGTCCGCATACGGCAACAGGTCGTCGAGCGAATTGCAGAAGCCCGCCGTGCCCGGCGTCAGGCCGTATCGCGGATCCGCGCTGCGCAGGCTGGGCGCGTAATGGGTCACCGCCACCGTCTTCCCGTCGAAGGGACGTTCGAGTGCCTCGCGCAGCCAGGCCTGGCATTCCAGCGCGAGGTCGCGCTGACGCTCGGCCAGCATGTGCTGTCCGTCGACCAGCGTCGAGAACCGCCGCAGGTAGTGGTTCGCGGCACGGAAGGCCTTTTCGCGTGCTGCCAGTTGCTTCGTCGGCGTCGCCTCGCGCGCGGCCAGCGCGTCGAAGTCCGCCCACAGCGTGGTCCCGAGGAAGCGCACGTCGCCGATGACGATCTCCTCGCGGTCCAGCCACTCGATGCCGAGGTCCTCGCAGGTCTGGCGCAGCCGCGCGTGCGCGGTGGCGAAGTCGATGCCGTCGTACTCGTGGTTGCCCGGCACGTAAAGCACGCGCGGCCAGGGCGCGCCGTCGCGCTTCGGCGAGAAGCGGCCCAGGCCGAAGTCGTCCGTGACCAGCCGCGAGCCGGTCTGGTACGAGCCGACGTCGCCGGCCAGCACCAGCAGGTCGACGCCGGGCGTGGCCGTCGTCTGGAAGTCGGTCTGTCGCTCGAGATGGAGGTCGGAAATCAGTTGCAGGCGCACGGCGGATCAGCGGCAGGGCGGATGACGGAAAGCGCGATTGTCCAACGTCAAGGACGAAGCAACCTGCGGCCCGCCGGCGGCTTTCCGGAAGCGGCCCTGTGCCACACTGATCCGAGGCCGGATGTCGGCCGTCAGAGAGGGACATCACGATGAAGATCCTCGTCGCCGTCGACGGCAGCACGTACTCGAAACGCATGTTGGCCTATCTCTCCGCCCACGACGAGTGGCTGGGCGGGGCGCACGATTACACGGTGGTCCACGTGGTGCCCGGCGTGCCGCCGCGCGCGGCCGCGGTGCTCGACAAGGCCGTGCTCGCCGAGTACTACCAGGACGAGGCCGAGAAGGTCCTCAAGCCGATCCGCACGTTCATGGACAAGCGCGGCATCCAGGCGCAGTACGTCGTCAAGATCGGCCATGCGTCCGACGCGATCACGGCCCTCGCCGGGAAGGGGCGCTTCGATCTGCTGATGATGGGCTCGCACGGCCACACGGCGCTGGGCAAGCTGGTGCTGGGTTCGGTTGCCACGAAGGTCATGGCCCACAGCGAGGTGCCGGTGCTGCTGATCCGCTGATCCGCAACCCCGCGAATGCAAAAGGCGCCCGCAGGGGGCGCCTTGTCGCTTCAGCCGCGTCGCGCGGCCATCCAGGACAGGGGCGACTCGATCGAGGCCGGCGGTGCGGACTCGGACTCGAGCCCGTAGTCGCTGCGCCGGAAGTCCTCGTACTCGCTGTCGTCGCCGAAGCTGGCTTCCATCCCGAATGCGGTGCCCATGTCGGCAGGTTCCGGCTCGTGGGTGCCGGTCGACTGGCGACGGAAAAGGCTGAGGGCGGAGGAGATTCGCATGATGGACCTCGTCGGAAAGCACGGGGTGTGACCGTTGCGCGGTGACGATGCCGCCCCGCGCCGTGAAGCACAGTTTGCTCGCCTTTGTCTTCAGGCAAATCCCCAGATCGCGGGTGTGCTGGAATCGCGTTCACAAATACACACAGACTGGCGCGTGCCCACCACAGGTGCGGCGAAATAACCACGTGCCCCACTTAGGTGTGATGCCCCCCTTATTCAGGGGTGACTATGCTCCGGGACTTCCCTAGTTCGTGGAAGCCATTGCTTTCTCATGTCTCCACTGATTCACAAATCGATGACCTGGGCGATCGTCAGCAGCGTCGTGCTGACTTCCGCGTGGCTGGCCAACTCCGTGCAGGACAAGCACGAGCGCGGCGGATTCCGGATGCGTCTGGCCGAACAGGGCGACTCGCCCGCGTCGGCCGCGCCGGCCGTCGTCCCGGCGCATCTGCAGGCACAAGCCAAGACCCAGGTCCAGGTCGCCTCCATCAAGCGCTGATCAACGCGTCCCGGGCCCCCCGGGCCAGCGCTTCTCCGATCTGGTCCAGCAACGCCGGAGGCGCCCCGCCTTCCGGCGCTGCCGCTTTTCCGACGCCCGACGCGGACTCGCCGCCCAGCTTCCACTGGTGCCAGTACAGGGCGACGGCCACCTGCACCTCCGGGCGCAGCGCCACCAGTTCCCCGCTCGCGAGGAGCGGCCGGACCTGCAGTTCCGGCGCGACGCCGACCCCCCAGCCCATCCGCACCGCATTGACGTAGCCCTCGCTGGACGGCACGTAGCGGGCGTTGAGCCTCGCGGAACGCAGCCCCATCGCCTGGCGGACCCATTGCTGCTGGGCGTCGTCCTTGCGGTTGAACACGAGGAAGGGCACCTGCGCGAAGTTGGCCGCGCCCAGTCCGTCGGGCAGCGCCCGCGCAATGAACTCGGGACTCGCGACGGCGACGTAGCGCATCACGCCCAGCGGCTGGGCGATACACCCGCGCAAGGCCTGCGGCACGGTCGTGACGCAGCCCAGCACTTCGCCCTGGCGCAGCCAGTCGTGGGTGAAGTCCTGGTCGTCGACGACCAGCTCCAGCCCGAAGCCCTCCCGCATCCCGCGCTGCACCAGCGGGTCGAGCGCCGGGAGCACCCAGGTCGCCAGGCTGTCGGCGTTGACCGCGATCGGCAGCCGCTCCGCCTGCGCCGCCTGCACCCCGAGTTCCCGGACGACGTCGGAGCGCAAGGCCGCCAGCTGGCGGGCGTACCGCAGCAACCGCTTGCCGGGCTCGGTGAGCCGCAGCGGTCGGGAGCGCACGACCAGCAACTGCCCGACCTGCGCTTCCAGGCTGCGCAGCCGCTGCGACACCGCACTCTGCGTGATGGCCAGCGTCTCCGCGGCCCGTTCGAAGCTGCGTTCGTCAGCCAGCGCGGCCAGACAGTCCAGGCCGGCGGCGTCCAGGTCTTTCATAAGCGTCTCTAATGGATTCGCTGAGATATTAATCCTGCTTCATGAAAGCGGAAGTGCTCCCGACAATCCGCCGAGCCGCCCCGCCGGGCGGATGGCAACGCTCGCCCCGACACCTCCTCTCATCCCGCTTCAGCCGAACTCCTGATGTCATCCCCCAGCGCAGCCCTGTTGCAAGGCTGGCTCACCGGAGCCGGCCTCATCGTCGCCATCGGCGCGCAGAACGCGCTGGTGCTGCGGCAGGGCCTGATGCGTCAGCACGTGGCGCCGGTGGTGGTGGTGTGCGCGCTCTCGGACATGCTGCTGATCTGGCTGGGCGTGTTCGGACTTGGCCGGCTGATCGCCGCGAGCCCGCTGCTGATGGAAGTCTTCCGCTGGGGCGGTGCCGCCTTCCTGCTGGCCTACGGCGCGAAGGCGGCGCTGCGCGCGCTGTCGCCCCAGGGCGGCCTGCAGGCGCAGGCGGGCAGCGCCTCGCTCACGACCGTGCTGGGCAGCACGCTGGCGATGACGTATCTGAACCCCCATGTCTACCTGGACACGGTGGTGCTGCTGGGCACCGTCGGCGCGCAGCAGCCGGCGGGCCACCAATTGCCGTTCGCGGCGGGCGCCTCGGTGGCGTCCTGGATGTGGTTCTCGCTGCTGGGCTTCGGCGCGGCGGCGGTGGCGCCGTCGTTGCGCCGGCCGGCGGTCTGGCGCAGCATCGATGCCTTGATCGCCCTCGTGATGGCCGTGCTGGGACTGCAGCTGATCCTGCGCCCGCTGGCCTGAACCCTGCATGTCCACCGCTGAACCGCAGCAGAACCACAAGTTCACCTGGAGCTCTCCATGAAGGTCATCGTCCTCGGCGCCGGCATCATCGGCATCCACACCGCCTGGTATCTGCTGGACCAGGGTCACGATGTCGTCGTCGTCGACCGCCAGCCCGATGCGGCGCTGGAAACCAGCTTCGCCAACGGCGCCCAGATCTCGGTCTGCTTCTGCGAGCCCTGGGCCAACGCCGGCGCGCCGTTCAAGGTCGCCAAGTGGCTGCTGAAGGACGACGCGCCGCTGCTGTTCCGCCCGCGGCTGGATCCGGCGCAATGGCGCTGGGGCCTGTCCTTCCTGGGCCAGTGCACGACGGCCGCGTTCGAGCGCAACGTCGAGCAGCTCGTGCGCCTGGGCCGCTACAGCCACGAGTCGCTGCAGTCGCTCGTCGCGGAGACGGGCATCGAGTACAACCGCCTTCAAAAGGGCATCCTGCACTTCTTCGGCAGCGAGGCCGACTTCGAGGCCGGCGCGCAAGGCGCCGAGATCATGCGCCGCCACGGCGTCGACCGCCGCGTGCTGAGCCGCGACGAGGTCCTGGCGATCGAGCCCGCGCTGCGCTCGGCGCAGCACGCGGTGTTCGGCGGCACCTACACGCCGAGCGACGAATCCGGCGACGCCCGCGTCTTCACGCAGGCGCTGGCGAAACTGGCCGAGAAGCGCGGCGCGCAGTTCCTGTGGAACCACGACATCGTGACGCTGCAGCCGCAGGGCGGCGCACAAGGCAACGAGATCGCCGGCGTGCAGATCCAGTCGCGCGAGACCGGCCAGACGCAATGGCTGAAGGGCGACGCCTACGTCGTGGCGCTGGCGTCGTACGCGCCGGCCCTGACGAAGTCGCTGGGCGAGCACCTCAACATCTATCCGGCCAAGGGCTACTCGGCCACGCTGCGGCTGAAGAAGCCCGAGCAGGCGAGCACCGTCAGCCTGCTGGACGACGCCCGCAAGATCGCGATCTCCCGCCTGGGCGACTTCGTCCGCATCGCCGGCACCGCCGAGCTGGTGGGCCTGGACACCAGCCTGGACAGCCCGACCTCCAAGGTCCGCTGCGAGTCGCTGGTGCGCCGCTACGAGGAACTGTTCCCCGGCGTGGCCGACCTCTCCGAGCCCAACTTCTGGACCGGCCTGCGCCCGAGCACGCCGACCAACGTGCCCTACATCGGCCGCAGCCAGAAGGCGTCCAACCTGTGGATCAACGCCGGGCACGGTACGCTGGGCTGGACGCACGGGGCGGGCTCGGGCCGCGCGCTGGCGGAATTGATGAGCGGCCAACGTCCGGAGCTGGACTTCGGCTTCTACGGCGACGTGTTGCCCGCCAAGGCGGCGCGCAAGCTGCAACCGGCCTGATCCGGTCGAACTCCTCCCGGCGTCATCGGGGCGCCGGAACCCCGAATCCAGGGCGCGGCTAGAATCCGCGCCCTTTTCGCATTTCCGCCGCGCCGCCATGTCCTCATCGCTTTCCGACCTGCCGCGCGATTTCTGCGCCATCGACTTCGGCACCTCCAACTCGGCCGTCGCCGTGCCCGACATCGAGCGGCCCGGCGCGATGCGCCTGGTGCCGCTCGAAGACGGCAAGGTGACCATGCCGACGGCGGTCTTCTACTTCGCCGAGGGTCGCCACGACGCCGACGGTCCGCCGCGCGCCTTCGGCCGCGCGGCCATGAGCGCCTACGTCGAGGGCACCGACGGGCGTCTGATGCGCTCGATGAAAAGCATCCTCGGCTCCAGCCTGATCGACCAGGTGACGGACGTCGGCGGCGGCCGCGGCGTGAAGTACATCGACATGCTCAGCGGCTACCTGAAGCGCCTGCGCAAGCAGGCCGGCGCGGCCGACGCGAAGGGCCACGAGCCGCGCCGCGTCGTGCTGGGCCGGCCGGTCTACTTCGTCGACGGCGAGCCCGAGCGCGACGCCGCGGCGCAGGCCTCGCTGGCCGCGGCCGCGCGGGCGGTGGGCTTCGACGACGTGCACTTCCAGTTCGAGCCGATCGCGGCCGCGTTCGACTTCGAACAGCACGCCGACCGCGAGCAGCTCGTGCTGGTGGCCGACATCGGCGGCGGCACCTCGGACTTCTCGATCGTGCGCGTCGGGCCCGACCGCGCGAAGCGGCTGGACCGCCGCGACGACATCCTCGCCGCCCACGGCGTGCACATCGCCGGCACCGACTTCGACCGCCACATCGAGCTGACCGGCATCCTGCGTGAATTCGGCTATCGCGCGCTCGGTCCGGCCAAGATGGGCCAGACCCCGCGCGAGGTGCCCAGCGGCGTCTACTTCGACCTCGCGACCTGGCACCTGATCAATACCTGCTACAGCCCGCAGCGCGTGCTGGAGCTGCGCAACATGAAGGGCTTCTACGGCGATCCGCGCCATCACCAGCGGCTGATGACGGTGCTCGACGAGCGGCTCGGCCATGAGCTCGCCAATCGCGCGGAAGACGCCAAGATCGAAGTCGCCGGCGGCGGCGACTGCGTGATCGACCTGCAGCTGATCGAGTCCGGCCTGACGGTGCCCCTGTCGGAAGCCGTGGCGCTGGAATCGCTGCGCGGCGACATCGAGCGCATCGCGCAGGCGGGCCTCGAGACGGTCGAGCGCGCGGGGCTGAAGCCGTCGGACATCGACGCGCTGTACTTCACCGGCGGCTCGACGGGCCTGACCGTGCTGGCCGACCGCATCGCGGCGGACTACCCCGACGCCAAGACGGTGCGCGGCGACCGTTTCGCCTCGGTCGCGACCGGATTGGGCCTGCATGCGGCGCGTCTGTTCGCTGCGTGATCCGGGCGTGAAGCCGCGGGGCTGAAACCTCGGGATCACCCGGGGGGTTGACGTCGGACATCGGGGGAGGGCGCTGCTAGATTGCCGCCTTCCACTGCTTCACGGTGCCGACACATGCCCACCCCTCGCGCCTCGTCGCTGATCCCGCTGACCCTGTCCCTGTCCGCCGCGTTCGGCGGGTTCTCCGCGATCGCGGCGCCGGCCGATGAGGCGGCGTCCACGTCGGCGCCGACCTCGGCGCTGACGTCCGCCGCGACCCTCGCGCAGATCTACCAGCAGCCGTCCGAGGCGATCCGCGCGGTGCTCGATGCCAAGGCCCTGCCGGTCTATCAGGTCTCGCCGGACCAGCGCACGCTGGCCATCGTCGTCAACCGCAAGTCGCGCGCGATCGCCGAGCTCGCCCGTCCCGTGTTGCGCCAGGCCGGCCTGCGCTACGACCCGGCGACCGACAGCCCGCAGTTGATCGTCACGATCGAGTCGCTGTCGCTGCGCCCGCTTCAGAACGGCGCCGAGGGTGTTGCATGTCCTGTCGTGCTGCCCGCCGGCGGCGCCTTCCATCACCTGCGCTTCTCGCCGGACGGCAAGCGCTTCCTGCTGAACCGGCGCACCGACACGGCCGTCGAGCTGTGGGTGGGCGACGTCGCGACGGGCAAGCTCAAGGCCGTGCCCAGGCTCAAGCTGCACACGATGCTCGAGAACGACGTCGTGTGGCTCAACGACCATGAACTCGTCACGCTGACGGTGCCGGCCAAGCGCGGTCCGGCACCGACCTTCGCCGCGCCCTCGGGCCCGTCCATCCAGGAATCCATCGCGCGCAACTCGCCGGAGCGCACCCAGCAGGACCTGCTGACCAACGCGCAGGAGGCAGCCGTCTTCGCGCATCACGCGACCTCGCAGCTGGCGCGCATCGACCTGAACACCGGCGCGGTGCGTCCGGTCGGCGAGCCGGGCCTCTTCAGCCATCTCGAAGCTCTGGGTACGCCGGGTCAGGTCTTGACGATGCGGCTGCTGCCGCCCTTCAGCTACCAGGTCGGCTGGGACGACTTCGCCGCGCAGGCCGAAGTCCGCGGCGTCGACGGCAAGGTCGCGACGATCGGCAAGGTGAAGCTGAAGGAGGGCGTGCCGGTCGAAGGCGTGATCACGGGACCGCGCAACTTCTTCGCCTCACCCGGCGCGGACGGCGCGGTCTACTGGGTCGAAGCGCTGGACGGCGGCGACAACCGCGCGCAGGTGCCCCATCGCGACCGGCTGATGCGCCTGGACGCCCCCTACACCGGCGAGGCGCGCGAGGTGCATCGCGTGCCGCAGCGGCTGTCGCGCCTGGAGTTCCTCGAAGGCGGCAGGCAGGCGCTGGTCCAGGACTTCGACCTGACGAAGATGCGCACGTCGACGGAACTGGTGGCGACGGACGGCGCGTCCCCGGCCCAGCGGCTGATCGAACGCTCCGTGCGCGATCGCTACCGCGATCCGGGCACACCGGTGCATCGCATGCAGCCGACGGGACGCGCCGTGGTGCGCCTGGACGGCGACGCGATCTGGTACTTCGGAACGGGGGCGAGCCCGGAGGGCGACAAGCCCTTCATCGACCGGCTCGTGCTGGCGGGCAACAGGAAGACGCGGGTGTTCCAGTCCGGGTCCGAAGCCAACGGTGGCGACAGCGCGCATTACGAGCGCCCGCTGGCCGTGCTCGACACCGGAGGCGCCAGCGTCCTGACGGTGCGCGAGAGCGTCAGCGAGCCCGGCAACGTGATGCTGCGCGGCGGCGCTGCGCTCGCGACGGCGCAGGCGCTGACCGACGCGAAGGACCCGTCGCCGCAGCTGCGCGACATCCAGCGCGAGTTCGTCCGCTTCAAGCGCGCGGACGGCGTGGAGCTGTCGTTCTGGCTCTACAAGCCGCCGGGCTACAAGGCGGGCGAGCGCCGTCCGACCTTCGTCTGGGCCTACCCGCTGGAGTACACCGACGCGTCGACCGCGGGTCAGGTGAGCGGCTCCGGCAACCGCTTCAACAGCTTCGCGGCGACCAGCCCGCTGATGCTGCTGCTGGACGGCTACGTGGTGCTGATGGACGCGACGATGCCGGTGGTCGGCGATCCGAAGACGGTGAACGACAGCTTCATCGCGCAGATCACGGCCAACGCGCAGGCGGTCATCGACAAGGCCGTGGAGCTGGGCGTCAGCGACCGGGAGCACATGGTCGTCGGCGGGCACAGCTACGGCGCGTTCATGACGGCCAACCTGCTGGCGCACACCCACCTGTTCAAGGCGGGCATCGCGCGCAGCGGCGCGTACAACCGCAGCCTGACGCCCTTCGGTTTCCAGAGCGAGCGCCGCACCTACTGGGACGCACAGGACGTCTACCAGAAGCTCTCGCCGTTCAACTACGCCGACAAGCTCAAGGAGCCGCTGCTGCTGATCCACGGCGAGGCGGACAACAACTCCGGCACCTTCCCGATCCAGAGCGCGCGGCTGTACCAGGCGCTGGCGGGCACGGGGGGCTCGGTGCGCTACGTGACGCTGCCGTTCGAGTCGCACGGCTATTCGGCGCGCGAGTCGGTCGGTCACACGCTCTGGGAGATGAGCGAATGGATGAAGCGCCAGGTCGGACCTGGCGCGGCGATTCCCCAGCCCTGAAGGCCTCAGCGCAGGCGACGCGGCGGCGGACCGCCGCGGCCGCCCGGACCACCGCGGTGGCCGCCGGGCCGTTGCGGCTTGGGCGCCGGGATCGGCCGGGACACGTCAGCCAGCAGCAGGCTGGCGCGGACGAGGCTCTCGACCGCGTCGTCGAGCTCTTCCGGCGGCTCCAGGCTTTCGATCTCCACGAGCAGCGCCTCGGCGTCCTCGAGGTCGTCGGGATCCAGATGCATGTAGAGCTGGGCGAGCGGCTCGGTGAGCTCGGTCTCGTCCAGGTTCATCAGCGCAGGGAACAGGTCCGCGGCGAGCGCGAAGCCGGCCACCCAGGGCAGGACGGTCTCGGAAGCCGACGCGTCCTCGTCGAGTTCGAAGACCCAGGGATCGAACCACTGGCGATCATTGATCGCCAGCCGGAGGTCGTGCTCGCGACGCTGGACGAGCTGCAGCAGCGGCCGCGCGTCGTAGCGGGCGGGCGCAGGCCGGCCTTCCTCGGAATCGAGCACCCAGCGCCACCAGTCGGACAACGGCACGGGCTTGGGCTGCAGGATCACCGCGACGAGGAAGCCGTCCAGCATCGAGACGTCGAGCGGCTCCAGTGGCGCGGGGACCTCGTCGAGCAGCGATTGCAGCTCTTCGAGATCGGCATCGCTCCAGGCTTCAGGCGGCGCGGGGGGCACCGCCGCGGCGGACGGCGTGGACGTGCCCGAAGGAGCGAATCCCTGCTGGGGCCGTGGACCGCGCGCCGGCGTCCCGGTCTTGGCGGGGCCCCCGGAAGTCTTGGGGGCGGGCCGGCGAGGCGCGGACTTGTTGGGGTGCTTGGGCGCGGTCATGGGGGGCGATTATCCGGTCGGCCTGTTCGTACCGCCGCATCCCACGGCTTCTGTTCGCCACCGCACCAAAGCCATGAGGCGAAGGAGGTGGGGGCGTACGGTTTTCCGTAATGCGGAGTGCCTCTTACGCCTGCTCACCATTTTGCGCACGTATCCCACCTTGAGGGGATGCCGCCCGCTCAGGGTTCGCCCTAGAGTTGATCTCACGCCCTCCAACGGCGCGGCCACAAGGCCCCGGTGGACGGCACCGATCCCAACGACGTCCTTTCTAGGACTTGCAACGCCCGGTCAGCTCTGCTGGTCGGGCGTCCTTTTTTGCACGTCGAGAGGGGAGCGGCGAGTCTGCAGCCGTGTCTCGGTCGGTCCTTGCAAGATGCCCGGATGACCGCCGGGACGCGCGGAGAATCCGTCGCCATGATCCACGCTCCCGTCGCCCCGTCTATCCTCCAGTTCCAACGCGCTGAGTCCACGGACGTCGAGGCCCTGGTGGCCCTGCGCATTGCCGCCATGCGCGAAAGCCTGGAGCGCATCGGCCGCTTCGATCCCCAGCGTGCCCGCGAGCGTTTCCTGTCCAGCTTCGACCCGGCGCGCACCCGGCATATCGTCGTCGACGGACATCGCGTCGGCTTCGTCGTCACGACGCCGCAGGCGCAATGGCTGTCGCTGGATCACCTCTACATCGATCCGCCGAGCCAGGGTCACGGCATCGGCGCCGCCGTGCTGGCGGACGTCTTCGATGAATCGCGGCGGCTCGGCCTGCCGGTGCGGGTCGGCGCGCTGAAGCAGAGCGATTCGAATCGCTTCTACAAGCGCCATGGCTTCGAACTCGTCGAAGAGGGCGAGTTCGATTGCTACTACGTGAGGCCCGCCAGTCCCGTCATTGCCTTGAAGACATGGGACCTGCTGACCGATGCCGAAAGGCGGGCCGGGTCGACGCTGTCGGTCACCGATGAGCAGCTCGAATTCGCCGGCAGCGTCGAGCGCGCCATGCAGACCTGCGATGCCGATGCGGAGGGCAACGTGACCGGCTTGGCCATCCTCGACCGTCGGCAGGTCGTCGGCTTCCTGGTGCTCAAGCGCAGCGCGAGCCTGCCCCCCTGGGCGCACGCGTCGGATGCCGTCATCAGCGCCATGCGGATCGACCTCGCGCATCAGGGCAAGGGATTGGGCACCCTGGCGCTCCGCGCCGTCTTCGACTGGGTCCGCGAGCAATGGCCGGCGTCGACACGGCTGGTGCTCTCGGTCGACGAGGACAACGCACCCGGGCGACGCGCGTATGAGAAGGCCGGCTTCATCGACTCGGGGCTGAGGGAGCAGGGCCGCATCGGGTGGGTGCGGACCCTGGCCCGGACGATCGGGTAAAGCCGCCACGATCGGCGGCATCAAGACCTCAAGGGTCGGGCGTGTCCCGCCGCGGGGACCGGACGCGCAGGCAGGCTCAGACCTTGAGCGTGTCGCGGGCGACCTGGTCCACGCACTCTGCTGCGGCCTTGGCGAGATGGCTCTTCAGCAAGGCCGCCTTGTCCGCCAGCAACTCGTCGTAGGTCGGCGCGTTCTTGTCGTCGGATGGCACCGAACGGCAGCCGGCTTCCGCCACGACGGTCTTGGTCGCTGCATCGATCAGACGCACGCGCGCCGAGTACATGACGCGGTAGTGCGTCCAGTTCGTCGGGAAGTACAGGAACGACCAGTTGGTGGTCTGGACATCGAGCACGTAGTCTGCGCCCGGGTTGCTGGCAATGACGGAGGGCAGGTCGTTCTTGCTGGTGATGGCGGAGCCCGTGATCGCGGTCATGCCCTTGGCTGTCCCGAGGCGCGTCTGGAGATCCGCGGCGATGGACAGCGCGGGGTCGTCGATCGCGTTGTCCCGCACGATGGCGTTGCCCTCGGCGATCATGGCCACGGCGCCCAGGATGGCGAACGCCGCCTTGCCCGCGGTCATGGCGGTGAAGTCAGGCGTCGCGTACTTGGACGACACGACAGAGCGGCTCTGCAGCTTGGTCGACGAGTCGGCGGTGAGGGGGGCTTGATTGACGCTGACGCAGCCAGTGAGTGCGAATGCGGCCGCAAGGGTCAGGGTGAGACGGGGATGTTGCATGAATCCTTCCTCCTTCGTTTTGGACGGCGGAGTTTAGGAAGCGTGGGCGGAACGTTCGATGGTGGATCCCCCAATCGCGGGTCTGCCGGCGGGCTTCGGTCGGCCCGCAACGGCGTCGGCTGTTCGCCATCTCGGCATCCACGCACCGGCCATCCAGACCTCAGCCGCCTGGAGGGGGCGATTAAAGAATCGATGTCCGACGGTCGCCTTCACGTCCGTGGGCGCCCGGCACACGCATCGGCCGCCGCCGTGATCCCTTCGGCTCACGGACCTGATTGGGAACAGACATGGACACGACATTCGAGGACGCGGCCATCGCCGCTCCGGCCGCCACTTCCGGCACCTTCCGCGACGCCCGGCATCTGATGGAGGACGTCGCCGGGCGCCTGCGCGACAGCCTCGCGCGGACCGAGACGGACCTCGCCGCCCTGCTGCATCTGAACGAACGCGCGGAATCGGAGCGCGACGAATTGCAGTCGCATCTGGACCAGGTCGCCGCCGCGCGTGACGAGGCGCTCTCCCGCGTCGCCGAGCGCGACGCGAGCATCGAGCGCCTCACCATCGAACTGCGCCACGCGCGCGACATCGCTTCCGATGCGCTGGTCGGCAAGGCCAAGGACCAGCTCGCGATCGCGGGCAAGGACTCGCAGCTCGTCGACCTCCGTCAGCAGCTCGAGCGCCAGGTGGCGGCTTCCGCCGTGGAGTCCGACAGGCGCCTCGCCGCCGAGATGGAGCTCGTCGGCGCCACCACGGCCCGTGACAACTTCGCCGCGGAGATCGCCGACCTGCGTGCGCGACTGGATGGCCTTTCGGGCATCGTCGCCGCGGTCAATACCCCTCGCGCATGACCCCCTTGAGGTGGTCGATCAGCAGGCGCACCCCCTGCGGGGTGTGGCTGCTCCACGGGTGGATCGCGTAGATCGCGTCGCCGAAGAAGCCGACCGCGCGCCAATCGGGCAGCACCTCGACCAGCCGCCCCTCCCGCATCGCGTCCCGCGCGCTGAAGTCCGGCAACAGCGCGATGCCGAGGCCCGACAGCGCGCCGTCCCGAAGCACCTCGCTGTTGCTCGCGCGGAAATTCCCTTGCACCGGCACACGGATGCGCTCGGGCTCCGCGTCGCCCGAAGCGCGCTCGAAGAACCACTGCGCCGGTCCCGGACGCAGGTACGGCAGGCAGCGGTGCTGCGCCAGCTCCGCGGGATGCTGCGGAACGCCGGCCCGCTCCAGGTAGGCCGGACTCGCCGTCAACAGCGCCCGTGACGCGCAGAGCCTGAACGCCACATGCGTCTCCGGCGGCGCGCTCGTGTGCCGGACCGCCAGGTCGAAACCCTCCTGCGCCAGCGGCACCAGCCGGTCCGACAGGTCGAGCTCGATCCGCAACTCCGGATATCGATCGAAGAACGCCGGCAGCGACGGGGCCACGTGTTGCCTGCCGAGTGCGACCGGCGCCGTCACGCGCAGCAGCCCTCGCGGCGCGCCGGCCGCCTCGCGTGCTTCGCTGAGACTGCGGTTCAGCAGCAGGAGACCCGGCTCCGCCTGCTCGACGAGGCGCAGCCCCGCCTCGCTGAGGCGCACCGAGCGCGTCGTGCGCTGCACCAGCTGCTGATCGAGGTGGCGTTCCAGCTCCGCCACCCGCTGGCTGATCGCGGCCTTCGACAGACCCAGCCGCTGCGCCGCCTTGGTGAAGCTACCGAGCCGGGCCACCGCGATCAAGGCCTGCAGCTGCGACCACAGGAGCTCGTCGCGCGCGTCCCCCCGCAGGGTCGAGGGAGGGTCGAGTTCCGAGGGGATCGAGGGGGTGGATGCTGCAGGACGCTTGGCGCGGTTGGGCGAGGCGGTGGGTGACGAGGTGGGGGCGCGGCGGGTCATGATTGTTCAGTTTATCGAACAATGTGATCGACGATCTGGGCTAGGCAGGCGCGAGGGGGATGCCTAGACTGGATCGCATCCCCAAGAAGCAGGAGACCGCCATGAGCTCGACCGCCAACGCCCCCGCCGCGTTCACTGACAGCGCCGACATCACCCACTTCATCGCGGGTGAGCGTCACCCGGCGACGTCGGGTCGCAGCCAGGCGGTGTTCAATCCCGCCACCGGTCAGGTCGCGCGCCAGCTCCAGCTTGGCAACGTCGAGGACGTGAACACCGCCGTCGCCGCGGCGCAGGCGGCGTTCCCTGCGTGGGCGGATGCGCCGCCGCTGCGCCGGGCGCGCGTGATGTTCAAGTTCCTCGAGCTGCTGAACCAGCATCGCGACCGCCTCGCCGCGAAGATCACCGCCGAGCACGGCAAGGTCTTCACCGACGCGCAGGGCGAGGTCAGCCGCGGCATCGACGTCGTCGAGTTCGCCTGCGGCGTGCCGCAACTGCTCAAGGGCGACTTCACCGAGCAGGTCTCCACCGGCATCGACAACTGGACCACGCGCCAGCCGCTGGGCGTGGTCGCCGGCATCACGCCGTTCAACTTCCCGTTCATGGTCCCGATGTGGATGGCGCCGCTGGCCGTCGCCACCGGCAATGCCTTCATCCTCAAGCCCAGCGAACGCGATCCGTCGGCCAGCCTCGCCATCGCCGAACTCTTCAAGCAGGCCGGCCTGCCCGACGGCATCTTCCAGGTCGTGCAGGGCGACAAGCAGGTCGTCGACGCGCTGCTGCACCACCCGGACGTGCGGGCGCTGAGCTTCGTCGGCTCCACGCCGATCGCGCAGTACATCTACGAGACGGGCGCGCGCAACGGCAAGCGTGTGCAGGCGCTAGGCGGCGCAAAGAACCACATGGTCGTCATGCCCGATGCCGACATCGACCAAGCGGTCGACGCGCTGATCGGCGCTGCCTACGGCTCGGCGGGCGAGCGTTGCATGGCGATCTCGGTTGCCGTGCTGGTGGGCGACGTCGGCGACCGCATCGTGCCGCTGCTGGCCGAGCGCGCGAAGGCGCTCAAGATCAAGAACGGCATGGCGCTCGACGCCGAGATGGGCCCGATCGTCACGCGCGAGGCGCGCGATCGCATCGAGGGCTGCATCGCCCATGGCGTCGAGGAAGGCGCGACGCTGGTGGTCGACGGCCGCGGGCATCGCGTCGACGGGCTGCCCGACGGCTTCTTCACCGGCGGCACGCTGTTCGATCACGTGAAGCCGACGATGCGCATCTACAAGGAAGAGATCTTCGGGCCGGTGCTCGCCTGCGTGCGGGTCAAGGACTTCGGCGAAGCGCTGGACCTCGTCAACGCGCACGAGTTCGGCAACGGCGTCGCCTGCTTCACCAGCGACGGCAACGTCGCGCGCGAGTTCGCGCGTCGGGTCCAGGTCGGGATGGTCGGCATCAACGTGCCCATCCCGGTGCCGATGGCGTGGCATGGTTTCGGCGGCTGGAAGAAGAGCCTCTTCGGCGACATGCACGCCTACGGCGAAGAGGGCGTGCGCTTCTACACCAAGCAGAAGAGCGTCATGCAGCGCTGGCCCGCCAGCATCGCCAAGGGCGCGGAGTTCGTGATGCCCACGAGCAAGTAAGCCGGCGGAACTCCCTCTCCCGCTTGCGGGAGAGGGCAGGGGTGAGGGCCGGCAGCCGTCGCACGCCGCCTGATCGGCTAACCTTGCCGGATGTTTCCGCACGGTGCTCCTTCTTCCGACCCGACTCCGGCGTCCGCCTTCGACGGCGTGCCGCTGAGCGAGCTGCTCGACCGCGCGCGCCTCGCGCAGCAGCAGGCGCGGCTGGCCGACGGCGTCGCGCTGGCCGATACGATCTGGCATCGCGCCGACGCGGAAGGTTTCATCAACGAGCAGGCCGAGGCCGGCAAGCTGCGCAGCTTCTTCCGGCTGCGCATGGGCGATCTGCCCGGCATGCTCGACGTCGGCGAGCGCGCGTTGCGCCTGATGCGTCCGCTGGGTGCGAGCCCCGCGATGTGCGAGCTGCTGCGCTGGATGAGCCTCGCCGCCTGCGAGCTCGGCGCCTACGAACAAGGCCTGGCCTGCGCGCATGAAGCGCTGAAGCTCGCCGCCGAGCTTGGCGACCTGCGCCTGCATGCGATCGCGCTGAACGGCCTCGGCGCCTGTTTCGAGCGCATGGGCGATCCCTGGCAGGCCGAGCGCCTGATGACCGAGGCGGCGGGCCTGCTCCGCACCAACCCCACGCCCTTCGAACGCGTGGTCACGCTCACCAACCTGTGCACGGTCGCGATCGGCGCGTACCACCTGCAGCGCGACGGCGCCGCGCCGGATCAGGCGGCGCGCACGCTCGAACGGGCGCTGGCGCTCGCCCGCGAGGCGCGTCCGCATTCGCTGCAGCTCGGCGACCGCTACGGCATCGCCCTGACCGCGTCCAACTTCGGCGAGGTGCTGCTGCTGATGGGGCGCCTCGATGAAGCCGAGCCGCTGCTGATCGAAGCCCGTGACGAATGCGAGCGTGCCGGCTTCCGGCTGCTGGACTGGCGGCTGCGCTGCATGCTGGCGGAACTGCAACTCGCGCGCGGCCAGGCCAGCATCGCCTGGCAGCAGCTGGAGGCGCTGCGCGCGGAGACCGAGCACGTCGCGACCGCCGATGCGTCGACCGCGTCCGCGTCCGCGACCCCGGTGCCGCACGACGTGCCATTGTTCCAGCGCGTGCGCCAGCATCAGGCCAGCTACCGTGCCGCGAAGGCGCTGGCGCTGCTCGGGCCGTCCTTGTTCCATCTCGAACAGGCGCGCACGCTGGAGCGTCGCCGCGCGGTCTCGCAGTTGATGGCGCAATCGCAGTACTTCGTCTCCCGCATGGAAGCGGAGTTCGCCGCCGATCCTGCGAGCGTCGCCGCGCGCGATGCGGCCGAGTTCAAGGATCCTCTCACGGGTCTGGGCAACCGCCGCTGCCTGGAAGCCCGCCTGCCGCCGCTGCTGCGCACGGCGGAGCAGGAGGACCGACCGCTGACCGTCGCGCTGATCGATGCCGACGGTCTGCGCAACATCAACGAGCGTCACGGCAGCGAGATCGGCGACCGCGTGCTGCAGGAGCTCGCCGACCTGCTGCGCGAGAACACGCGCGGCTCCGACCTGCTGCTGCGATGGAGCGGCGAGGAGTTCCTCGTCGTCTTCCCCGACACCATCGCGGATCGCGGCTTCGAAGTCTGCGAGCGCATCCGCGCCAGCGTCTCCGTGCACCCGTGGCAGGAACTCGCGCCGGGCCTGGACGTGACGCTCAGCATGGGCCTGGCGAGTGCGCCGCCCTACGCCACCGACCTGCTCATCGCGCGCGCCAACGCCGCCGTCGAGCGCGCCAAGCATCTGGGCCGCAACCGTGTCGCCCTGGCCTGAAGACCGCACACGGTGACAGGTCTTGCCCGAGGCCTCTCCAAAACTGTTTCTACAATGAGAACAGTTCTCATCTGACGGGTAAATCCCCGCTGATGGCCCACCCGCCAGCCTGATCTACCGCTCCTCCGCGCCTCGCAACGCCTGTTGCGCACGCCGCGCGATTCTGGAGCCGGTCCCGCAAGCCTCCGTCGTCCACCTCCCTCCCCGGGGCTGGTGCGCTTGCGCGCGCCGGTATGCGGGCTCGCGCCCGCTCGATCCTGCTCTTTCACATGTCACGCTCCTCCCGAACTCCCGTCGCGACCGCGGTCGCATTGCTCCTGTCCGCTGGCGCCGCCATGGCCCAGTCGATGTCGACGCCCGGCCACGATGCCGATGTGCCGGACGCCGAGTCCGCCGAAGCCGCCGCTGAATCCTCCAGCGCGGGCGGGACGCCCGCCGATCGCCGTCGCGCGCTGGATCGCGTGACCATCAGCGCCGCGCGCAAGAAGCTCGAGGGCGCGAGCACACGCCTGCCACTCACCGCGCGCGAGACGCCGCAGTCGATGAGCAGCCTCGACGCGAGCCGCATCGAGAACGAGACCCTGATCAGCATCAACGACGTGATGCAGAACATCACCGGCGTGAACGTGTCCTTCTACGACACGCAGCGTCCGCTGTACTTCGCGCGCGGTTTCCAGATCACCGATTTCCAGATCGACGGCGTGCCCACCTACAGCGGCGGCACGCAGCAGGAGTACGACACCGTCTTCTACTCGCGCATCGACGTCGTGCGCGGCGCCAACGGCCTGACCACCGGCGCGGGCATCCCGTCGGCGACGGTCAACATGATCCGCAAGCGGCCGGAGAAGGCGTTCTCCGCCTACGGCGGCCTGGTGATGGGCTCGGAGGATTTCCATCGCGTCGAAGCCGACCTCAACACGCCGGTCACCCGCGACGGCCGCGTGCGTGCGCGCCTGATCGCGTCGGCGCAGGAGAAGGACGGCTACCGCGATCGCCACAGCGAGACCAAGACCGCCTTCATGGCCACCCTCGAGGCGGACCTGACCGACAGCACCACGCTGACCCTCGGCTACCAGGACCAGAACAATGTGCCCAAGGGCCCGATCTGGGGCACGATCCCGCGCTTCGCGTCGGACGGCTCGCTGGCCGGCCTGCCGCGCGAGACCAGCTTCTCGCCGCCGTGGACGCGCTGGTCGCGCCACAACGGCACGAGCTACGCGCAGCTCGAGCAGAAGCTCGGCGGCGACTGGACCTTGAAGGCCATCGCCAATCACAGCGAGGGCAACACCTTCAGCCTGCGCACCTACGCCAGCGGTTATCCGGACCCGAAGACCGGCGCGGGACTGAAGCTGCTCGCCGCCGTCGGCAAGAGCTGGGAGAAGCGGGACAGCCTCGACCTCTACGCCTCAGGCACGCTGGAGCTGTTCGGTCGCAAGCACGACCTCGTGATCGGCGCCAACGGCGTGAAGACGACGACGACCACGCCGACGCTGACCTCGGTTGCCTCGTGGAGCTACAACATCCCCGACATCCGCAGCTGGGACGGCAACGCGCCCGCGCCCACCTTCAGCGCCACGGGCGCGAAGCGCATCGCCGAGACCGAGCAGAGCGGCGTCTTCGCGATGGGCCGCTGGAAAGTGCTGGAGCCGCTGTCGCTGATCACCGGCGCGCGGCTGAGCTACTGGAAGACCGGCACCGACGCGTTCAACGCGGCCGGCAACTTCACGGCCCGGACCGGCGCCTACAAGGTGACCGACGAGGTGTCGCCGTATGTCGGCGTCGTCTACGACATCACCGATGCGGTCTCGCTCTATGCGAGCTACACCGACCTGTTCAAGCCTCAGAACGTCAAGGACAAGAACGAGAACCTCCTCGCGCCGATCCGCGGCAGCAACACCGAGCTCGGGATCAAGGGGGAGTTCCTCGACAAGCGGCTGGCGGTGTCGGCCGCGGTGTTCGAGGCCAAGCAGGACAACTACGCGGTGCGCGATTCGTCGGTGCCGGACGGGACCTTGTCGGACGGCGGCTCGGCCTACATCGGCGTCAACGGCACCCAGACGAAGGGCTTCGAGTTCGACGTCGCGGGCCAGCTCGCGCCGGGCTGGACGCTGAATGCGGGCTACGCCAACACGCGGATCACGCGCAACGCGCTGGACCTGATCTACGCGAACCTGCCGCGCCACACGATGCAGCTCAGCACCAGCTACCGCCTGCGCGGCGCATGGGAACGGCTCACCATCGGCGCGGGCTTGAATGCCCAGAGCACGGTCACGGGTTCTGGCATCCCGCATCCGACGCTGGGCACGGTGACCGTCACGCAGGGCAGCTACGTGCTGCTGAACCTGCATGCCAACTACCAGTTGAACGATCACTTCAGTCTCGGCCTGTCGGTCCGCAACGCGCTCGACAAGACCTACTGGGCCAACCTCGACTATCCCAACTACGGGGATCCGCGCAGCGTGATGCTGAGCCTGCGCGGGCGGTTCTGAGGGAGCGGCTCAGTGCGCCGGCTTGGTCGCCGGCGCCGGCTCCAGCTCCACCGCCTGCACGACGTTGCGCCCCTGTCCCTTCGCGCGGTAGAGCGCCTGATCGGCGCGCTTGAGCACCTCGGCGGCGCTGGCGTCCTCGCGCGCGGATTCGGCGATGCCGAAGCTCGCCGTCAGGGGCCAGGCCTGACCCTCCCAGGTGAACGGATGCTCCGCCAGCAAGGTCCGCATCCGCTCCGCCACCAGCGCCGCGCCGGCGATGCCGGTGTCGGGCAGCAGCGCGCAGAACTCCTCGCCGCCCAGGCGGGCGAAGCGGTCCACCTCCCGCAGGCAGGACCGCAGCAGCGTGACGAGCGCCTTCAGCGCCGCGTCGCCGGCCGGATGGCCGAGCGAGTCGTTCAGGAGCTTGAACCGGTCCATGTCCAGCAGCACCAGCGCGTAGCCGTGGCCGCGCATCTGGCGGGAGTGCTCGAGGTCCACCGCCTCGGACAGGGCCCGGCGGTTGAGCGCATCGGTGAGCGGGTCGCGTTCGGTGAGGCGGCGGATCTCCAGCACCAGCTTCATCAGCAGCAGGAAGGCGATCCAGCCGTTGATCAGCAAGGCCAGCACCAGCGACGCCCACAACCAGCCGAGGTTGAAGGCGCTGGCGACGTCGATGTCCTCGGTGCGGCCCGGTGCGAGCGCCGCTTCCATCGGCCGCGACAGCAGCAGGACACCGACGATCACCAGCGGCGAGGCGAGCATCAGCGCCGCCCGCATGTGGAGCCCGCGCGCGCGCATCAGCCGCCACGCGTCCACCGCCGCCAGCAGCGAGAGCACGCACATCGTGCCGAAGAGGACCAGCTTGTGCGGCAGCGTCTGCGGTCCGGCCGTGAACAGCGCGGTGAGCAGGCCCACGCCGGCGACCACGAGCAGCGTCGCACGCCAAGGTGCCGGCCGGTCGCCCACCAGCGGGACCGTCACCCGGATGAGGCCGAAGGCCGCCACCGACAGGAAATCCGACCACCCGTAGTCCATGTGCGGCACCAGGCCCAGCGCCTCGTGCAGCAGGAAGGACGCCCCGAGCGCGCCGTTCGCGCCCGCGACGCTCACGCAGGCCCAGGGCGATTCGCGCAGGCCGACGGCCATCATCAGCCACACGGCGGCCGCGACGCCGAACAGCACCACCAGCGCGGCGATCAGCGAGACCGGATCGGCGACGGGCAGCATCAGGCGAACTCCGCCTCGCCGGCGGCGCGCAGCACGCGGTTGCGCCCGCGCGCCTTGGCCGCGTACATCGCGGCGTCGGCCCGCGTGAGCGCGCCGTGGCCGTGGGGGTCGCCCGGGCGCATCGTCGCGACGCCGAAGCTGGCGCTGATCGGCCAGAGCTTGTCGCCCCAGGCCAGCGGCTGCTTCTGCAGCAGGTCACGCAGCCGCTCCGCGACCAGCATCGCGCCTTCGAGGTCGGTGTCGGGCAGCAGCACCGCGAATTCCTCGCCGCCGAGGCGGCCGAAGCAGTCCGCGTCGCGCAGCGTCGCGCCGAGCACGGCCGACAGGTGCTGCAACGCGGCGTCGCCGCCCGCATGGCCCAGTTCGTCGTTGATGCGCTTGAAGTGGTCGACGTCCAGCATCAGCACGGCGCTGCGCCGGCCGCGGTCGGTCCGGGCCTGCATGCGGGCCAGGTGCTCCTCCAGCGCGCGGCGGTTGAGCAGGCCGGTCAACGCGTCGCGGCGCATGAGGTGGCGCACCCGCGCGATCAGGCGCTGGATGACGAGCGCGATCAGTCCCGTGGCCATGGTCACGTCCACGACCAGGATCAGCATGACCAGCGGCACGTTGACGCCCGGTCCCGCCAGGGCATACGCCGGAGGAAGCCAGCCGAGCAAGGTCGCCGTGCGCCAGAGGCAGACCGTGGCGAACGCGCCGAAGGGCAGGACCAGCACGCCGGTGAGCGCGATGCGGAAGCCCGCGCCGACGGCCACATCGCGCGCCGCCATCAGCGCCAGAACGCCGACGATGAAGTTGGAGAAGGCGCGCGCCCGGTCGGGGTCCGGATCGCCGGCCGTGCAGGCGACGGCGGCGAAGCCGAGCAGGACGATGCCCACGATGTCGCGGACGTTGTCGCGATCCCGGGTCAGCGCGCGGGCACCCGCGGTGAGGAAGCCGGCGGCGACGAGGTCCAGCGGCAGGCCGATCAGCCGCTCCATCGAGGCCGGCAGCGCGGGCCACCAGCTCAGCGCGAGCAGGCCGTGGTGTGCGGAGATCCGTCGCGACGCGCGGGGCGCGATGCGCAGCACATCGCCGAGCGCGAGCCAGACGACACACGCGACCGCGTCGATCACGGCGATCACCATCAGCAGCGTGGCGGTGTCGAGTGGCGGCATGCGGACCATCATCGCAAAGCGATGCCGCGCGCACAATCACGCCCATGACGAATGGTGTCCCTGACTCGGAGGGGGCCGGAGGCCCCGTGTTTGCCACGGCCGTGGCTGATCGCCCGATCACGCTGATCACCGGCGCCGGACGGGGCATCGGCGCGGCGACCGCGCTGCTGCTCGCCGCGCGGGGTCACGACCTGGCGCTCAACTACCGGCAGGACGACGCCGCCGCCGAGGCCATCGCGTCGCGCGTGCGGGCGCTGGGCCGGCGGGCCGAGACCATCCGCGCCGATGTCGGCGATCCGGATCAGGTCGCGGCGATGTTCGCGGCGGTCGATGCGCGGCTCGGCCGGCTCACCGGACTGGTGAACAACGCCGGCATGGTGGGGCGCATGGCCTCGCTGGCAGACCTGACCCCCGAGCGCATCCGGCGCGTCTTCGAGGTCAATGTCTTCGGGTTGATCTACTGCACGCAGCAGGCCGCCGCGCGGATGAGCACGGCGCGGGGCGGACGCGGCGGCGCGATCGTCAACCTGTCCTCGCGTGCGGCGCAGCGCGGATCGGCGAATCTCTATTCGGACTACGCCGCCAGCAAGGGCGCGGTGGACACGCTGACCCTGAGCCTGGGGCATGAGCTGATCGGGCAGGGCATCCGGGTCAACGGCGTGCGCCCCGGCGTCATCGAGACCGACATCCATGCCGACAGCCTGCCCGCGCAGGAGCTGCAGGCCCGTCTGGCGGAGGCGGCCCAGGGCATTCCGATCGGACGGCTCGGCCGCGCGGAGGAGATCGCCGAGGTCATCGCCTGGCTGATGTCCGACGCGGCCAGCTACACCGTCGGTGCGACGCTGGACGTGGCCGGCGGGCGCTGAGGCCCGCGCGGCCATCAGCGCCGTTCGACCAGGATAGGCGTCAGGGCCATCGACGTGCGGACGCGGTCCGCGGCGGCGCGGGCGTCCTCGCGGCTCGCGAACGGGCCGGCCTGCAGCCGGTGCAGGTTCTTGTCCTTGAAGATCGTCAGCATCGGCGCCAGTTCTTCCATGCCGCGCGTGAAGCGCTCGCGCAGCTGCTCGGCGCCTTCCATGCGCGAGAACGCGCCGAACTGCAGCCAGTAGCCCTGCGCCGCCGCGGCGATCTTCAGCGCGGGCACCGGGGCCTGCGAGTCGGTCGCGGCGATCGCGCCGGCGGTGGCGGCCGCCATCGCGTCGGCCTTGGTCTGGCCGGACGGCGGCAGATCGCTGCCGGGCGGCAGCGCGGTGATGGGAATGGGCGTCATGCCCGCGTCCGTCATTCCCGCTGTGGCGGTCGAGGGGGACGCGGAAGGCGTCGACGATGTCGCGGGCCGGTCCGCCTTGGCGACCGGCGGAATCACGGGCGTCGGCAGCGGCACCTGCGCCGGCACCGGCGTGACCGGCGGACGCATCTGCGCGGTGGTCGTCAGGTCGGGCGCGCCGCTGGGCGTGGCGGCGGCATACACCGGCGTGTCGGGGGCGACCTTCGGATCGGGCGAGAGCGTGTCGCGGTCGCGCGTCCACGCGCCGGTGCGGATGTCCTCGTAGGTGATGCGTTCGATCTCCACCGGCGCCACGCCGTTGAGCACGTCCAGCTTGAGCGCGGCCGTGTAGCTCAGATCGATGATGCGGCCCTTGTGGAACGGACCGCGGTCGTTGATGCGCACGATGATCTCGCGGCCGTTCTTCGGGTTGCGCACGCGGGCGTAGCTCGGGATCGGGATGGTCGCGTGCGCGGCGGTCATCGCGTACATGTTGTAGATCTCGCCGCTGGACGTCGGCTTGCCGTGGAACTTGCGGCCGTACCAGGACGCGAGTCCCTTCTGCACCAGCGGCTTGTCGTCGGCGATCGGCTCGTAGCGTTCGCCGAGCACCTCGTACGGCTTGTTGGGACCGCCCTTGCGGATGGATTCCAGCTTGGGCACGGCATCGGGGACCTTCTTCAGGTCGGGCGGGACGACGGCGTCGGGGCCGTCCCGGTCGGGCCAGGAGGAGACCTTGGAGCCGCCGGAGGAGGGTCGGTTGGAGGAGGGGCCAGGGCTGGCGCAGGCGGCCAGGATCAGGGCACACGTCAGGACGGTCAGGCGCTGACCGGCGGGGCGGGCTTCAAACATGGCCGCAACCCTAGCAATGCGGCGCGGATTTGCCAAGGTTATGCTGCGCGCACCCCTCTTTCCTTTCATGATCGTTTCGATCGTTACGTCCGCACCGTCATGAGCACCTACCTCTTCCCCCCAGCGCCGCAGGCCGCCGTGGCCGTGCGCGGCACCGACGCGCGTTACGCCGTCAGCCGCATCTTCTGCGTCGGCCGCAACTATGCCGCCCACGCCCGCGAGATGGGCAGCGACCCGGATCGCGAGCCGCCGTTCTACTTCACCAAGCCGGCCAGCGCGCTGGCGCCGTCGGGCGGCACCATCCCCTACGCGCCGGGCACGAAGAACCTGCACTATGAGATGGAGCTGGTGGTGGCGATCGGCAAGCCGGTGTTCAAGGCCACGCCCGAGCAGGCCGGCGATGCGGTCTGGGGCTACGCCGCCGGACTGGACATGACGCGCCGCGACCTGCAGAACGAGGCCAAGGCCATCGGCCGGCCGTGGGATCTGGGCAAGGGCTTCGAGCACTCGGCGGTGATCACCGAGCTGGTGCCGCGTTCGGAGCAGGGCGACCTGACGAAGGGCGCGATCACGCTGTCCGTGAACGGCGTGGAGAAGCAGCGCGGCGACCTGTCGGACATGATCTGGAGCATTCCGGAGCTGGTCGCCAACCTGTCGCAGTTCTATCACCTGGAACCGGGCGACCTGATCTACACGGGCACGCCGGAAGGGGTCGGTCCGGTGAAGCCGGGCGACAAGATCACCGGCGTGATCGAAGGCTTCGGCGAACTGTCGATCACGATCGGCGAGGCCGAGTAAACAGGTTCAACGAGCCAAGTTCAACGAGCGCAAGGCAGAGACCCGCGACGATGTTCGATCACAACGAGACCCTGGACGAGGCCCGCGCGCGCAACATCCGTGATGCGCTGTTCGAGGACATCGGCGTCAGCGACTGGACCGCGCGGCTGGTGCCGGCGGGCCGGCGCGTGACGGCGCATGTCCGCGTGCGCGAGGCGGCGGTGCTGTGCGGCCGCGACTGGTTCGAGGGCGTGTTCCTCGCGCTGGACGGTTCGTCTCGGATCGAGTGGTCGTATGAGGAAGGCGCCGACATGGCGCCCGACACGGTGGTCTGCCGCATCGAGGCCGAAGGCCGTTCGCTGCTGTCGGCCGAGCGCCCGGCGCTGAATTTCCTGCAGCTGCTGTCGGGCACGGCGACGACGACGCGCGCGCATGCGCGCGCGATCGAAGGCGCGAGCCCGAACCCGCGCGGCTGCGCGGTGCTGGACACGCGCAAGACGCTGCCCGGCCTGCGGCTGGCGCAGAAGTACGCGGTGCGCGTGGGCGGCGGGGCGAATCAACGCCTGGCCCTCTACGACGGGATCCTGATCAAGGAGAACCACATCGCCGCGGCCGGCGGTGTGACGCAGGCGCTGCAGCAGGCGCAGGCGCTGGAGGCCGGCGTGTCCATCCAGGTCGAGGTCGAGACCATCGAGCAGCTGCGCGAGGCCTTGAAGGCCGGCGCGGTCAGCGTGCTGCTGGACAACTTCAGCGAGCCGATGATGCGCGAGGCGGTGGCGATCGCCGGGGGTCAGGCCTTGCTGGAAGTCTCCGGCGGCGTGGCCCTCGACCAGCTGCGCTGGATCGCGGCGACGGGCGTCGACCGCATCTCGGTCGGACGCCTGACCAAGGACGCGAAGGCGGTCGACTACTCGATGCGGGTCGACGGCTGACGCTGACTCAGATATCAGCGACTCCTGCAATTCGGCGCCATATTCGGCGCCGAAGTTCTTTCAGACACTGAGTTCCTTCCCAACCGAAGGAGACAGTATTGATTGAAGTTTGCAACGATGAACACGTGCCCAATGCGAATGCGGGCGCGCTCCGCGACATCCTGAGCCGCTGGCCGGCCAGCATGGCGACACTGGTGCTCAACGAGGTCGAGTGCCGCCTGCGACTGATCGCCGAGCTTCGCGGCAAGCTCGATGTGGTGGGCGTCGATGAAGTCCACGAACTGCAACCGCTCGTCGCGCGCGGGTTGTGGATGTTTGGTCCGGAGTTCGAGTCGGCCGAGTTCACGGCGAACGCAGGCATGACGCGAGTGATCCGGAAGTTCCTCAAGGATCCGACGGCAGTCGGCTCCCGAAATCGCCCTGACTTCGTTGTGTTACCCGATAGCAGCATCGGGCTCTACGCCTGCCCGTCTTACGACGCCGTGCATGAGGTCAACGGCATCAAGCATCTCGCACTCATTGAACTGAAGACGACCGGCACGGAGATCGGGGATACCGAGCGGTCGCAGGTGGCGAAGTACGTGAAGGAGCTTCGGAATCACGGATGCTTCAAAGCTCACACGAAGATTGACTGCTATGTCCTCGGAGAGGGCATCCAACGCGGGGAAGAGGAGTTCTGGAACGCCGGGCCCCAGACCACGATCACGTTGATGCGCTACGACATCCTTCTCGAGAAGGCGGAGCGTCGACTGCTGAATCTTTACGAGAAGATCAAGCACGCTCCATTCTTGATGGATCAGGCGGAACTGTCCGAAGACGATGAGCGTCCTCACCCGTCTGCGATGGACAACATCGAAGCGCCGTGGCCGCATTGACGGCGAGGCAGGCACTGCGACAGTGCCCGCCACACCAAGCTTGTGCGCAACGGCGGTGCGCGGGTGTCGTTCTGGCTTGCATACAAGACAGATGAGCCTGGGAAGGCAGGGTGGACCCGCGCTGGCACGGAAGCTGCAAAGCCCCTTGCATGGGCATCACCGCCACCGACATCAGCCAGCGCATCATCGATGCCGTGCTCGCGCAGAAGCTGGCGCCGGGCACGCGTCTCGGCGAGCAGCAGCTCGCGCTGCTCTTCGACTGCAGCCGCACCATCGTCCGTGAGGCGCTGACGCGTCTCGCGGCGCGCGGCATCGTCACCGTCAGCGCGCGCCGCGGCTGGTATCTCATCGCCCCCTCGCGCGATGAAGCCCGTGAGGCTTTCGAGGCGCGACGCGTCATCGAGCTCGGCCTGCTGCGGGGTCGGCGGCCGCTCGACAAGCCCGCGCTCACGCGCCTGAAGAAACACCTCGCGCAGGAGAAGGCGGCCCTGCGCGGCGACGACGTCGGCGCGCGCAGCTTCCTGCTCGGCGACTTCCACGTCTGCCTGGCCGAGTGCCTCGGCAACAGCCTGCTCGCCGACACGCTGCGCGACTACACCGCGCGCACCACGCTGATCGCGATGCTCTACCAGTCGTCGCACGACGCCGCGCAGTCCTGCCAGGAGCACGTCGCCATCGTGGCCGCGCTCGAACAGGGCGACGCCGTCCGCGCCGAGGCGCTGATGGCCGAGCACCTCGCCAGCGTGCAGGCCGGGCTGCAGCTGGAAACGCAGACCGACGACCCGCTGCATCACTTGCGCCAGGCGCTGACGCCGATGGCGTCGAGCGCCTCCGCATCGTCTTCCGCCTCGCCGGCGCGCCGTTCCCGTGCGCGCACGGCCGCGGCCGACGCCACCGATTCCGCCCCCGCCCCCTACCTAGGAGCCTTGTTATGAGCCACGCCGTCCGTCCCTCCGTCCGCACGCTCGTGCCGCGTCGCCTGCTGCTGGCCGCCGGCCTCGGCCTGAGCATCGGCTTCATCGCGCCGGGCGCGCACGCGCAGACCGCGCTGGACACGATCACGAAGTCCAAGACGATCAAGATCGCGATCCCGACCGACTACCCGCCGTACGGCTTCGTCGGTCCGGACATGAAGCCGCAAGGCCTGGACGTCGCGATGGCCGAGCTGATCGCCGCCAAGCTCGGCGTGAAGGTCGAGCTGGTCCCCGTCACCAGCGCCAACCGCATTCCGTATCTGCAGACGAAGAAGGCCGACCTCGTCATCTCGACGCTCGGCAAGAATCCGGAGCGCGAGAAGGTCATCTCGTTCAGCTCGGCCTACGCGCCGTTCTACCAAGCGGTCTTTGCGCCCAAGAGCCTGGCGATCAAGAGCTTCGCCGACCTCGCCGGCAAGACCGTCGCCGTGACACGCGGCGCGATGGAGGATCAGGAACTCGCCAAGGTCGCACCTTCGACGCTGGAGTTCAAGCGCTTCGAGGACAACAACGCGACCATCGCCGCGTTCGCCGCCGGCCAGACGCAGGTGGTCGCCACCAGCGCCGCCGTCGCCGGCAACCTGATGCAGCGCCAGCCCGGGCTGAACATCGAATACAAGCTGCTGCTCAAGGACAGCCCGTGCTTCATCGGCGTGGCCAAGGGCGAGGACGCGCTGCTCGCGAAGGTCAACGCGATCGTCGCCGCCGCCAAGCAGGGCGGGGAACTCGAGGCGCTCTCCAAGAAGTGGCTGGGCCGCGGCGCGGGCGAGCTGCCGCTCTGAGCGGCGACGTCGCTGCACATCGGCATTGATCGCGCCTAGCAGGCACTCCGGGAGCCGCCCATGATCGAGTTCGACTTCGGCGCCGTCCTCGCCGAATGGCCGCTGCTGCTGCGCGGCCTCGCGTGGACGGTCGGCCTCACGGTGATCGCCGTGCCGCTCGGCCTGCTGATCGCGACCCTGGGCGCGTGGGCGCGCGCCTGCGGGTCGACGGCGCTGCGGCGCGGCGTCGGCGTCTACGTCGAGCTGCTGCGCAACACGCCCTTCATCGTGCAGCTGTTCTTCGTGTTCTTCGGCCTGCCGGCGCTGGGCGTGAAGCTGTCGCCCGAAGCCGCCTCGCTGATCGCGATGACGCTGAACCTCGGCGCCTACGGCACCGAGATCCTGCGCGCCGGCATCCAGGCCGCGCCCAAGGGCCAATGGGAGGCGGCGCAAAGCCTGGCCCTCGGTCCGACGCAGGTCTTCACGCGCGTGATCCTCCCGCCGGCGTTCAAACGCGTCTGGCCCGCGATGACCAGCCAGATCGTCATCGTGATGCTCGGCACCGCGGTGTGCGGCCAGATCTCCACCGAGGAACTGAGCTACGCCGCCAACCTCATCCACAGCCGCAACTTCCGCGCCTTCGAGGCCACCTTCGTCGCGCTGGCGATCTACCTGGCGCTGTCGCTGATCACGCGGCGCCTGCTGCTCTGGGCGGGACCGAAGTGGTTCTTCGGCAGCGGGAGGCGCCCATGATCGAGTTCACCCTCTGGGATATCCTGCGCAACCTCGCCCTCGCGTTGCGCTGGACGGTCGCGCTGTCGCTGATCGCCTTCATCGGCGGCGGCCTGGTCGGTGGAACGCTGCTGTGCCTGCGAATCGGCTTGGGCCCCAAGACGCAGCGCGTGATCGGGGCCTACGTGGCCATCTTCCAAGGCACGCCGCTGCTGATGCAGCTGTTCCTCGCCTACTTCGGCGTGTCGCTGCTGGGCATCGACGTCTCGGCGTGGACGGCGGCCTCGCTGGCGCTGACGCTCTACACGAGCGCCTACCTCGTCGAGATATGGCGCGGTTGCGTCGAGGCCGTCCCGCGCGGTCAGTGGGAGGCGGCGCGCAGCTTGGCGATGAGCTTCGGCGAGCAGTTGCGCCACGTGATCCTGCCGCAGGCGGCGCGTCTGGCGATCGCGCCGACGGTCGGTTTCCTGGTGCAGGTCATCAAGGGCACCGCGCTCGCATCGGTGATCGGCTTCGTGGAGCTGACCAAGGCCGGCGGGATGATCGCCAACGCGAGCTTCAAGCCCTTCCTGGTCTTCGGCTGCGTGGCGCTGTTCTATTTCGTGCTGTGCTTCCCCGTGAGCCTGGCCGCCCAACACCTCGAAAGGAAGCAGCATGGCCGCACTGCCTGACAAGCTGATCGATCACGTGATCGAGCACCCGATCGACGACATGAATCCGCCGATGGGGATGCCTGCTCCCGGCGTGCCCATCGTGCGCATCACCGCGCTGCGCAAGTCCTACGGGACGAACGAGGTGCTCAAGGGCATCGACCTCGACGTCATGCGCGGCGAGGTGATCGCGCTGATCGGCAAGAGCGGATCGGGCAAGAGCACGCTGCTGCGTTGCATCAACGGGCTGGAGCAGTTCCAGGACGGCTCGCTGCGCGTGGCCGACAAGCCGCTGCTGCACGAGAGCGCGATGGCGATGCGCGCGCTGCGGCAGCAGGTCGGGATGATCTTCCAGAGCTTCAACCTGTTCCCGCACCTGAGCGTCGGGCGCAACGTGATGCTGGCGCCGACGCTGGTGAAGCGGCGCACCGAGCGGGACGCCGCCGAGCAGGCGCGGGCGTTGCTGGCGCGGGTGGGGCTGGCGGAGAAGTTCGATGCGATGCCTGATCAGCTGTCGGGCGGTCAGCAGCAACGCGTCGCGATCGCGCGCGCGCTGGCGATGGAGCCGCAGGTGCTGCTGTGCGACGAGATCACGTCGGCGCTCGATCCCGAGCTGGTCGGCGAGGTGCTGCGCGTCGTCGAGTCGCTGGCCGACGAGGGGATGACACTGCTGATGGTCACGCACGAGATGAACTTCGCGCGCAAGGTCGCGGATCGGGTGATCTTCATGCATCAAGGCCGCGTGCACGAGATCGGCACACCCGCCGATGTCTTCGGCTCGCCGAGGACGCCGGAGTTGAAGCAGTTCTTGAAGTCGCTCGACGATTGAGTTCCCACTGAAGGGGGCGCCCGATGGGGCGTGTCTCGACGGCAACATCCCCCCGCCGGCTCGATTCCGGACTCACGAAGCGTTCCTAAACTGCTTCGTCATGAGTCAACGTCATTCGCTTGTGGGTACCGGTCTTTACCGCATTCCTCGCGCCGCCCAATTGGTCGGCGCCGATGTGCGCAGCGTGCGCCGATGGCTGAAGGGGTATTCGCGCCAGACGGCCTCAGGGACGTCGGTCACCCAACCTCTGTGGCTACTCCAGTACTCCGACGATGAAGAGATCGGCGGCGACTACGTGCTGGGCTTCAAGGACCTGATGGAACTGCGGATGGTCACGCAGCTGATCCGGCAAGGCGTGTCCTTGCAGGCGGTCCGCGCGACGATTGAAGTGGCTCGGAAAGACCTGGGTCCATACCCGTTGCAGTCCAAGCGCTTCCTGACCGATGGGAAGCGCATCTTCATGGACATGGTCGGCGTCTCCGCGCAAGATCGAAAGCTGGTGGACGTGCGCCGGCGCCAGTACGTTTTCGATCGGATCATCAGGCCGGCCTTGAAAGATCAGATCGACTTCGATGGCAACGGCCAGCCTTTGCGATGGTTCCCGTTGCCGAGGAAGCGACTGATCGTGATTGATCCGTGCCGTCAGTTCGGACATCCCATCATCGAGCGCACCGGCGTTCCGACCATCACCGTCCAGCAGTCATACGTCGCAGAAAAGGGCGCCTTGGACTTCGTCTCGAGGCTCTGGCGTGCGACGCCTCAAGAGGTCATGGCGGCCGTCGAGTTCGAGCAGAGGGTCGCCGCATGAAGGTGATGTTCGACAACAACCTTTCGGAAACCATCGCTCGCGCCATTTCGGTTCTGTCCGAGGAGAAGGATCTCGCGGAGCGGGTCGTGCATCTGCAGGAAGTGTTTCCTGCGCACATGGCTGACACCGCATGGATGGATGGACTCGGAGCGCAGGGATCTTGCTGGGTCGTGATCACGCGCGACCAACTGAGCAAGCGCGCGGGTGAAGAGCGCAAGGCGATACGACGGAACGGTTTGATTGCCTATGTGCTCGACAACCAATGGGCGTCGCAGACGTTCTGGCCGATGGCCTCCCGACTGGTCGATTGGTGGCCGCTCATCGTCCAGCATGCGCGCACTGCACGCGCCGGCGTTTATCGCGTTCCCTGGAAAATGGGCACTGCCCGTCAGCTGACTTCCTGTTGAAGGGTGGACTGTGACTAGACTTCGCCACGAACTCAGCGGAGCCCCGCCATGCCCGACCGCCGCTCGATCCTCCGTTCCACGCTTGCCCTGGCCTCTGGCGCGTTGAGCGCGACCGCCGCGACATCGCCGAATGCAGCAACGCCCTCTGTCACTGGCGAACAGAACCCAGTCCGCGACGCCGAGATCGCCTTCGCCGCCACGATGTCCAAGCGGGACTTCAAGGCCTTCGCCGAATTCGTCGCGGAGGACGCCATCTTCATCGACGGCAAGCAGCCGCTGCGCGGCCGGGCCGCCGTGCTCGCGCACTGGAAGCGCTTCTTCGAAGACCCCGAAGCGCCGTTCTCATGGACACCCGATCTCGTCGAGGTCCTGCCCGATGGCAAGCTCGGCTACTCCACCGGACCGGTGCACGTGAAAGACAAGCTGGTCGCGCGATTTGCGTCGACTTGGCGGCTCGATGCCGATGGCCGCTGGCGCGTCGTCTTCGACAACGGCAGCGAGGTCTGCGACTGCAAGGGCAAGCCGTGACGGGCTTGCCGTCCGCTCACGCGAACCAGTCTTCGTCCGGCAACTGCTCGAACACCCGCTTCAACCCGCCGCCCCAGCCCTGGCTGATCGTCGTGAAGTAGGGATCGTCCTTCGTGATCCGGTGCGGCTCGGCTGGCGCGAAGCTGTCGGTCTTGTAGAGCAGCATGTCGATCGGCAGGCCCACCGACAGGTTGCTCCGGATCGTCGAGTCGAACGAGATCAGCGCGCACTTCGTGGCCTCGGCCAGCGAGCTGTCGAAGTCGATCACGCGGTCGATGATGGGCTTGCCGTACTTGGACTCGCCGATCTGCACGTAGGGCGTGTCTTCCGTGGCTTCGATGAAGTTGCCTTGCGGATAGACGTGGAAGACCCGCGGCGCCTCGCCCCGGATCTGGCCGCCGACGATGAAGTTGGCGCCGAAGTCCACGCCCTGGTTCAACTGGCCGACGCCGTCGCTGTCTCGCGCGACCACTTCCTTCAGCGTCTTGCCCACCAGCTCCGCGACGTCGTACATCGACGTCAGGCTCATCAGGTGCCGGCCGTTGACCGTCGCGCGCTGGCGCAGCAGGCTGACCACGCTCTGTGTGGTCGCCAGATTGCCGGCCGTGAGCAGCGTGATGAGGCGCTCGCCCGGTTGCTCGAACAGATTCATCTTGCGGAAGGTGGCGATGTGATCGACGCCCGCATTCGTCCGCGAATCCGACGCGAACAGCAGGCCGGCACGCAGCCGCATGGCAACACAGTAAGTCATGGGGCGGAAGGTTAGCGCATCAGGCTTGCAACGCGCCGTCGTGGTGCACGCTCATTGCTGGTCCGTCGTGCCGGGCTTCACGTGCACTTCCGCCCGCATCGTCTCCAGCCCGCCCCCGGTGCGGACACCGCGCACCGGGCAGGCGTCCAGGTAGTCCGCGCCGGTCGCCAGCTTCACGTAGCGCCCGTCCGCCAGGCACTGGTTGCTGATGTCGTACCCCAGCCAGCCGCCGGCCATGCCGTGCGCGGGGGCGGGTCCGGTGGCGTCGGCCGCGGGCAGGCGTACCTCGCCCCAGGCGTGGCTCGCCACATGTTCGAAGTCCGTCGCGAGGTAACCCGAGACGTAACGCGCCGGCAGCCCCAGCAGCCGCGCGCAGCAGACGAAGACCTGCGCATGGTCCTGGCAGACGCCGTGACCCGTCTCGAAGGCTTCCGCCGCGGGGGTGGCCGCATCGGTGTAGCCCCGCACGTAGGGCATGCGTTCGCCGATCGCCGCCATCATCGCGAGCAGCGCCCCGTGCGCGTCGGTCTTCGCGGCGTCCGCGAAGCCGGCGGCGAACTGCCGCAACTGGGCGTCCGCGCGCGTCAGCGGGCTGTCGCGCAGGAACAGCGGGGAGGGCAGTTCCTCCTCCGGGTCCGGCGTGGGCGGTGCGTCGTCGGTGTCGACCTCGCCGATCGCGCGCAGGACGATGTCGCGCCGCGGGCCGTCCAGGCTCAGTACATGCATCGTGTTGCCGAAGGCGTCCTTGCAGGCGCTGGCGGGCGAGGGCAGTTCCAGCGCCCAGTGCAGCACGCGCAGGCCGCGCGTGGGCCGGGGCGTCAGCCGCAGGTATTGCGTGCTGCGGGCTACCGGGGAGTCGTAGGCGTAGACGGTCTCGTGCGAGATGTGCAGATGCATGGCGCTGTCCCTGGTTTCACTGCGCCTCGAAATAGGCCTGCTGGATGTCGCGGCCCAGCCGCGCCGAATCCTGCAGGAAACCCGTCAACCAGGGATGCAGCCCCTGGTCGAGGATCTCGTCCACCGCACCATACTCCAGCCGCAGCGCCAGCCGGCCGGCGCTCTGCTTGACATTGCGCCCCGCGTCCCCGTCGCCGGGGCGCGCCTCGATCTGCGGCAGCACCGTGCGGATCTCGTCGCAGCAGGCGCGCAGCGAGCGCGGCACGTCCGGCCGCAGGATCAGCAGCTCGGTCACGCGGCGGCCGTTGAGGCTGTCGCGGTAGGCCGCGTGATAGGCCTCGAAGGCCGAGAGCGACCGCAGCAGCGCGTTCCATGCGTAGAAGTCGGGCGCGCTCTCGCTGGGCGCGTCGACCGGCGCCAGCGTGTCCACCGCCGGGGCGATCAGCTGCGACTTCACGTCCAGCAGCCGGGCGGTGTTGTCCGCGCGTTCGACGAAGGTGCCCAGCCGGATGAAGCAGTACGCGTCGTTGCGCTGCAGCGTCCCGTAGGTCGCGCCGCGGAACAGGTGGGAACGCTCCTTCACCCAGTCGAAGAAGGACGACGGCTCGACCACGCCCTTGCGCGCGAGCTCACGGGCTTCCAGCCAGCTGGTGTTGATGGCTTCCCACATCTCGGCGGTGATCTGGCCGCGCACGGCGTGCGCGTTCTCGCGCGCCTGCCGGATGCACGACAGCACCGAGGCGGGATTCTCCAGATCGATCCCCATGAAGCGGAAGAGCTGCGCGGCGCTCAACTGCGGATGCCGCGCCTGGTAGGCCTCCAGCGTGCCGGTGACGGCGAGCGGCGCGGCGAGTTCCGTCGCGGCCCCGCGCGACTGCGGCAGCAGCGACAGCGAATGCGTGACGTCGAGCATGCGCACCAGGTTCTCGGCGCGCTCCATGTATCGGCTCATCCAGTAGAGCTGTGCGGCGGTACGGCTGAGCATGGTTCAGTTCTCCAGGATCCAGGTGTCCTTGGTGCCACCACCCTGGGACGAATTGACGACCAATGAGCCCGCCTTCAGCGCCACGCGCGTCAGGCCGCCGGCGACCATGTTGACCTCGCGCCCCGAGAGCACGAAGGGCCGCAGGTCGATGTGGCGCGGCGCGATGCCGCGCTCGACGAAGGTCGGGCAGCTCGACAGGCACAGCGTCGGCTGCGCGATGTAGTTCGAGGGATTGGCCTTCACGCGTTCCTTGAAGTCCGCGACCTCTGCCGCCGTCGAGGCCGGTCCGACCAGCATCCCGTAGCCGCCGGCGCCGTGGACTTCCTTCACCACCAGCTCGCCCATGTTGGCCAGCACGTGGTCCAGGTCCTGCGGCTTGCGGCACTGCCAGGTCGGCACGTTGTGCAGGATGGGTTCCTCGCCGAGGTAGAAGCGGACCATGTCCGGCACATACGGATAGATGGACTTGTCGTCCGCCACGCCGGTCCCGACCGCGTTGGCCAGCACCACGTGCCCCTGCTTGTAGACCGAGAGCAGCCCCGGCACGCCCAGCATCGAATCCGACCGGAAGGCCAGCGGGTCCAGGAAGGCGTCGTCGATGCGGCGGTAGATGACGTCGACGCGCTTGGGCCCGACGGTGGTCCGCATGAACACGAACCCGTCCTTGACGAACAAGTCCTGACCCTCGACCAGTTCCACGCCCATCTGCTGCGCGAGGAAGGCATGCTCGAAGTAGGCCGAGTTGAACGGCCCCGGCGTCAGCACGACCACGGTCGGGTTGTCCGCCAGGCTGGCCTGGCGCAGCGTGTTCAGCAGCAGCGCCGGGTAGTGCGCGACCGGCGCGATCGAGTACTTCGCGAACAGCTCCGGGAAGAGCCGCATCATCATCTTGCGGTTCTCCAGCATGTAGCTGACGCCGGAGGGCACGCGCAGGTTGTCTTCGAGCACGTAATAACCGCCGTCGGAATGTCTGATCAGGTCCACGCCGGTGATGTGCGCGTACACGCCCAGCGGCAGGTCCAGCCCCTGCATCGCCGGCTGGTACTGCGCGTTGGCGAAGACCTGCTCGGCGGGGATCAGCCCGGCCTTCACGATCTCGTGGTCGTGGTAGATGTCCCAGAGGAAGCGGTTGAGGGCCGTGACGCGCTGGCGCAGGCCGCGTTCCAGCATCCGCCAGTCGTCGGCGGGGACGATGCGGGGCACGGTGTCGAAGGGGATGAGCCGCTCGGCGCCGGCCTCGTCGCCGTAGACGGCGAAGGTGATACCGACCTTGTGGAAGAGCAGGTCGGCCTCGGCCCGCTTCTTGGCCAGGGCGTCGGGCGTCTGCGCGTGCAGCCAGTCCGCGAAGGCCTGGTAGCTGGGCCGGATCGCGCCGCTTTGCAGCAGCATCTCGTCATAGTGGCCAGCGGCCGGAAGGGTCAGCGCATGCATGAGGTCTCCAGGGACGGACCGCCTCCGGGTGGCGGTCGGGAGGGGCAGGTTGCAAGCGCCGTGCCCACCCCCGTCCGGCGGGCGGGCCGGCAGGGCCTCCAGCTTGATCGCTTTTGGTGCGCCTGCAAAGTCCGCCCCGCGACGGTGCCCGCACAGGGTCGGTCTTTGCCCGCCGCTGGTGCAGTGGCACTATCCCGCGTTGCAGGTTGCGCCCGCTCTCGCTACAACTGCAGTGATGCACGACAACGTCCAGGTCCTGCCGTCTCCTCCCGCGCCCGGGGGTCCTCACGGACCGGGCGCGAGCGCCGACGGCTTCGTCCCGCCGCGCGGGTCGCGCGCCTCTCTCGGCCGCTGGCTCACCGCGATGGTGCTGGCGGCGGTGGCGGCGGCGCTGCTGATCTCCGCCCTGCTCATCGAGAACTTCGCCCGCGCCCATGCCGAGCGCCGCGCGGTCGAGTCGCTGCGACAGGTCGCGGTCGACTTCCGCGACGCCCTGGACCGCGGCATGGCGCAGCAGTTCAAGGAAGTGCGGGTGCTGGCCCAGCTGGAGCCCTTCCGCCGCTTCGACGATCCCGAGGCGATGCGCCGCGCGCTGGACCAAGTGCAGGTCGGTTTCGACCACTTCGCGTGGCTGGGCGTGACCGACGGGCAAGGCAAGGTGCTGGCCGCCGCCGGCGGGCTGCTGGACGGCGTCGACGTCTCCAAGCGCCCGTGGTGGCAGGGCGCGAAGGGCGGTCAGCCCTTCGTCGGCGACGTGCACGCGGCCTTGCTGCTGGAAAAGCTGCTGCCGCGGCAGAACGAGCCGTGGCGTTTCGTCGACTTCGCGATCCCGCTGCTGGACCACCACGGCCAGTTGCAGGGCGTCTTCGGCGTGCACCTGAGCTGGGGCTGGGCGCGCCAGATCAAGAGCGAGCTGATCGACGCGACGATGGCGTCCCACCAGGCCGACGCGCTGGTCCTGGGCAAGGACGGCGTGGTGATCCTGGGGCCGTCGGACCGCGAGGGAAAGAAGATGCCCATCGGCACCGAGAACGGCCAGGGACTGCGGCACCACGAGGCCGACGGTGTCGACTACTTCGCCGTCAGCGTGCCCAGCCAGGGCTACGGCCTGTATCCCGGCCTGGGCTGGACGGTGCTGGTGCGGCAGCCGGTGGCGGTGGCGCTCGCCGACTACTACGGGCTGCGGCGCCAGATCATGCTCAGCGCGATCCTGATGCTGGCGGCGGCGGTGCCGCTGAGCTGGTGGCTGGCGCGGCGCATGACCCGCCCGCTGAACGAGCTGGCCGACGCGATCGCGCAACGTCGCCACCTGAGCGAGGACGCGCTCCCCGCCGTCGGCGGTTATCGCGAGGCGGCGCTGCTGTCGCACGCGTTGACCGATCTGGCGCACCGGCAGGCCGAGCAGGACCGTTCGCTGGCGCAGCTGAACGCCTCGCTGGAGCTGCGCGTCGAAGCGCGCACGCTGGAGCTCCACGACGCCGTGCTGCGCCACGAGTCCAGCGAGCGCCGGCTGCGCACGATCGCCGACAACCTGCCGGTGCTGATCTCCTACATCGACGCGGAGGAACGGCTGCAGTTCCTCAACGCGACTTTCCGCACCTGGATGGGCATGGAGCCGGAGGCGGCGCTGGGCCGGACCTTGCTGGAGGTCATCGGACCGGTGCTGCACGCGCAGCGGCAGCCCTTCCTGAAGGCCGCGCTGGCGGGCGTCCGGCAACGCTTCGAGACGCGCTCGGAAAGCAACGGCGTGGTGCGGGACATGCTCGCCGAGTACGTGCCCGACCTGCGCCCGGACGGCAGCGTCGCGGGCGTCTACACGCTGGCGACCGACATCACGCCGTTCAAGCAGGTCGAGCGGGAGCTGGACCAGCTCAGCCGCGTGGACCCGCTCACGGGCTTGCCGAACCGGCGGCAGTTCGAGTCCCGCCTGTCGGAATCGATCGCCCGCACACGCCGCAACGAACGGACGATGGCGCTGATGTTCATGGACATGGACCACTTCAAGCAGATCAACGATTCGCTGGGGCACGCAGCCGGTGACGTGGTGCTGAGGGCTTTCGCCGACCGGGTGCGCGGTGCGATCCGCGAGACGGACCAGTTCTGCCGGCTGGCCGGCGACGAGTTCGTGCTGATCCTCGAGAACCTGCACGCGCCGCAGGAGGCGACGCTTGTGGCGGACAAGCTGCTGGAGGTGGTGAAGGCGCCGCTGACCTTGCAGGGTCAGGTGTTGCAGCTGTCGACCAGCATCGGCATCGCCTGCCACGACGGCGGGGCGGAGGACGACGTGGCGCTGCTGGGCCGCGCGGACGACGCGCTCTACGCGGCCAAGGCGGCCGGGCGCGGCTGCTGGCGGATGGCGTAGTCCTGATCCGATCCTCGGCAGGACCTGACCGATATCAGTCGGTCGGACGCAAGACGACAGGTTGTCGGCTGTGCAGGGAGGGTGGTCTGTGTCATCGACCCCCTGCGCCGGGCGCGGGAGCATGGACATCTCCTCGTTGACTTCCGGAGATGAACCGATGAATTCCTACAGACAAGACCCGACCCCACGCGCCGGCCGCCTCGGGCGTGCGCGTGGGCGTTTGCGCCGCGTCGCGCAGGCGATCGTCGCCACCTTGGCCTGCACGGCGTCCGGCGCCTGGGCGCAGGCCGTCGACACCCGCTTCAGCGTGGCGATCCTGTCGAACCTGGCCTATCCGGAGCCCGCGCGGGGTCCCTGGTCCCGGACGGGCGATCCGAAGGCCGACGCGGAGCACTTCATCAGTCAGCGGGTCGGCGCCATCAACCGCCGCTCTCGCGATCAACCCTTGCTCGCGACGTTCTTGAACGGCAACCTCACGGCATCCGGCCGGGACGACCAGTGGACGTTCATCGAGGGCGAGCTGAAGCGGCTGGAGATGCCGGCGCTGCTGGCGCTGGGCGATCGCGACTACCAGAACCAGGTCGATGGCTGTGGTCCCTATGAATGCCTGCATCGCAACGTGGACGTGCTGCAACGCCATCTGCCGGCCGATGCGAACCTGGACCTCGATGTGCGGGAGTACCTCAACGGCACGAACGTCCGGGAGCAGCGAGGCAGCCTGGGGTGGTCCGTCCGGCGCAACGGCGTGCACTTCGTGACGGTGAACCTCGCGCCGAGGCATGCGGCGCGAAGCAGCCGCTACATCTGGCAGAAGGCGCGCACGGAGATCGTCGAACTGATATCGCCATTGCCGTGGTTGGCTCAGGACCTCCGCAAGGCCCGGGCCGCCGGCCTGCCGATCGTGGTGCTCTACCCGGGGGGAATGGACAACGCCTCGGACCCGTCGTTCCTGACGTTCATGAGCCTGCTCGAACAATACGAGGTCGGAGCGCTCTTCATGGGCGGCCATGCGCCTGAAGGCGGCAGCCCGCCGCCGCCGGGGAAGATCCGGACCTTCTTCTCCAGCGCCGACAGCCCGCAAACGCACCTGTACGTCGCGTTCACCACCCGGCCTGGATCAGGCACCTCGATGAAGGTCGAGCGGGTGCAGTGGAATGACGAGGTCAAAAGCGATCCCTCGGAGGCGTCCATCACGCTGCCGACGCCTGTCGCCGACATCGCGCGGGATCTGAGGGAGGGCATGCAGGAGATCCGGTTCGTCAACAACGGCGGCTATGTGGCGCGCTTCCATGTCACCTACGTCGACAGCAGCGGGCGGGAACAGAGGCACGCCTCGGGCTCGCTGTCGCTGGGACAGACCTGGACCGTCCGCTTCCGCGGGATCCACGCATCGAAGGCCACCGCCTCAGCCGAAGTCATGACCGGCCTGGTCTGGGCGCCGTGGCACGACATCTTCCGGCAGGAGGTCGGCGGCGACGCCTGCTTCAAGGTCTGGGGCACCTCCCTGTCGACGTCCCACGGCCGCTGCTGATCGATCCGCGGCGACGATGCGGGACGCGTCGGATCGGCTCTAATCGCGGCATGTCCCGCCCGATCGATCCCCAGGCTCCCCAACTCAAGCTGCGCATGCGCGTGACCGTCGGCGATGTCATCGCCATCGGTCCCGGCAAGATCGCCCTGCTGGAAGCCCTCGACGCCACCGGATCGATCACCGCGGCCGCCAAGTCGCTCGACATGTCCTACCGCCGCGCCTGGCTCCTGATCGACGAAACCAACAAAGCGCTCAAGGAGCCCGCCGTCGCCACCGCAGCCGGCGGCGCCAAGGGCGGCGGGAGCGCGCTCACCGACTCCGGGCGCGCGCTGGTCGCGCTCTATCGGCAGATCGAGGACAGCGCACTCGCGGCCTGCAAGACGGACATCAAGCGGCTGCTGAAGCTGCTCGCGTCCTGAGATCGGCGCGCACGCCGGCAGCGTCGGAGCCCCTTTCCGCTCAATCTCCTCCTCGCCGCTCGGAATTCGCTCCAAGGGGCTCCGACGCCGCCGGCGTCGAGTCACCGAGCGCCTCGGGCCATGGCTTTCGCCTTGGCCGTGCGCGCTGCGAGGTGGCCCTTGTTCGAGCGCCGTGCTGCGCAATATCCTGGGATATATTGCGAGCCTCCTTTGTGTCCACCCTTCGAGGGACTCGCCATGCGCTCGATTCGCCCCGTCCAGATCGCTCGCCGCGCCGCGGTGCTGACCCTCGCGCTGATGGCCGCCGGCCTCGCGCATGCCGCCGACGTCACCGTGTCCGCCGCCGCCAGCCTGACCAACGCGTTCAAGGAATTGGCGCCCGCCTTCGAGGCCGCGCATCCGGGCACCAAGGTCCAGTTCAACTTCGCCGCGTCGGACGCGCTGCTCGCACAGATCGCCAAGGGCGCACCGGTCGACGTCTTCGCGTCGGCCGACCAGGAGACGATGGACAAGGCCCAGCAGCAGAAGCTGCTGGTCGACGGCTCGCGTCGCAACTTCGTCAGCAACTCGCTGGTCGTGATCACGCCGGTGGAGAACGGCGTGACGCTGAAGTCGCTGGCCGAGCTGCAGCAGCCCACCGTCAAGCGCATCGCCATCGGCAAGCCCGAGGGCGTGCCCGCCGGCCGCTACACGAAGGCCGCGCTGGAGAAGGCCAACCTGTGGGCGGCCCTCGAGCCCAAGGCCGTCTACGCGCAGAACGTGCGCCAGGCGCTGGACTACGTCTCGCGCGGCGAGACCGAGGCCGGTTTCGTCTACGCGACCGACGCCTTCGTGCTGAAGGACAAGGTCCGCATCCTGTTCAGCGTGCCGACCGAGACGCCGATCTCCTATCCGATCGCCGTCACCAACGGCGGCTCGAACGCCGACGGCGGCAAGCAGTTCCTGGACTTCGTCGCCTCGGCCCCGGGCCAGGCGGTGCTGGCCAAGTACGGCTTCCAGAAGCCCTGAGCCGCGGACCGGCTGACCGGCTGTCGACGTCCGGCTGAGGAGCGCCGTCCCCCGTGGAATCCGCCTGGATCGCGCTCGCGCTGTCGCTGAAGGTCGCCGGCTGGGCGACCGCGCTCAATCTGGTCCTCGGCGTGGCCGCGGGCTTCGCGCTCGCGCGGCTGCGCTTCCCGGGCCGTGAGCTGCTGGACGCCGTGCTGACCCTGCCGATGGTGCTGCCGCCGACCGTGCTCGGCTACTACCTGCTGGTCGTCATCGGCAAGCGCGGCTGGCTCGGCGCCTGGCTGTGGGACACCTTCGGCATCAACCTGATCTTCACCTGGCAGGGCGCGGTGATCGCGGCGACCATCGTCGCTTTCCCGCTGGTCATGAAGTCCGCGCGGGCCGCGTTTGAAGGCGTCGATCCGCAGCTGGAGCGCGCGGGCCGCGTGCTCGGGCTCAACGAATGGTCGCTGTTCTTCCGCGTGACGCTGCCGATGGCGTGGCGCGGCGTGCTCGCCGGCGTGCTGCTGGCCTTCGCGCGTGCGCTGGGCGAGTTCGGCGCGACGCTGATGGTCGCGGGCAGCATTCCGGGCAAGACGCAGACTTTGTCCGTCGCCGTCTATGAAGCGGTGCAGGCCGGGCAGGACGACACCGCCAACCTGCTGGTGCTGATCGTGTCGCTGACCTGCATCGTGGTGCTGCTGGCCGCCGGCAAGCTGGCCGGGCCGAGGAGCGCGGCATGAGCTTCGAGGTCCGCATCCGCAAGCACGTCGAGGGCGGCGGTCGCCGCTTCGAGCTGGACGTCGCCTTCAGCACCGACGCACGGCGGACGGTCATCTACGGACCGTCGGGAGCGGGGAAGAGCCTGACACTGCAGGCCATCGCCGGTCTGCTGAAGCCGGACGAGGGCACCCTCTACATCGACGGCCGTCCGGTCTTCGACAGCGCGTCGCGCATCGACGTGCCGGCCCGCGAGCGGCGGCTGGGTTATCTCTTCCAGGACTACGCGCTGTTCCCGCAACTCACGGTGCGGCAGAACATCGCCTTCGCGCTGAAGCGCGGTTGGCGCAACCCCTCGCGTCACGACGGCGGCGAGGCGGTCGACCGCTGGATCCAGTCCTTCGAGCTGGAACGCGTCGCGCAGCAGCGACCGCACCAGCTGTCCGGCGGACAGCGCCAGCGCACCGCGCTGGCCCGCGCGCTGGTGAACGAGCCGCGCGCGCTGCTGCTGGACGAGCCGTTCTCCGCGCTCGATCCGGAGTTGCGAGGCCGCATGCGGGCGGAGCTCGACACGCTGCTCGAGCGCGTCGGCGTGCCGATGCTGATGATCACGCACGATCCCGAGGATCTCGCGCGCTTCGGCGATCACCGCGTGATGCTGCGCGACGGCCGGGTGCAGACCGTCGAGTCCGGACGATCCTGACAGCGCCTGTCGCCCGGACCCGGAGAATCAGGTGTCATGGGGTGATTTGGGAAGCGACGACATGCGGCAGTCAGAGGCGGACGGGGTCAGTCATTGCGATCTCGTCATGAAGGGCGGCGTCACCAGCGGCGTGATCTATCCGCGGCTGGTGGCCGGTCTTTCCGATCGGTACCGGTTCAAGAACATCGGCGGCACGTCGGCCGGCGCGATCGCGGCGGGGGCGAGCGCCGCGGCGGAGCTCGGCCGCCAGCGCGGTCATGCCGGCGCCTTCGAGCGCCTGGCCCGACTGCCGGAAGAACTCGGCGCCGTGCTCCCTGGCGCAAGACCTGGCCCCGGTCGCAGCCGGCTGTTCACGCTCTTCCAACCGGTGCCCGCGCTGCGCCGCCACTTCGACGTGCTGACGCGGGCGCTCGGCAAGCCTGCGGGCGCGGCGGCGATCTCCGTCCTCGTCGGAATGGTGGCGATGCACGGCGTCGCCGTTCTGGCGATGGCCGCCGTCGGTGCGGCGCTGCTGGTGCCGTATCTCCAATTCCTCGCATCCGACGGGAGCGCCGGCCCCTGGCAGAAGCTGCTCGCGGTCGTGGGGCTGGCGATGATCGTCGCGCTCGTGAGCGCTGCGATGCTCGGCACGGTGCTGGCGCTCTTCGCCAGGAGCCTGCTCCGCGGGCTGAAGGACAACGGCTACGGGCTGTGCAGCGGTCTGACGCAACCGGACCAGGGCGCGCGTGGTGAGCGCGGCGGGTCGGGTGAGGTGGGCGGCCAGACCGCGCTCACCGACTGGCTCCATGTCTACTTCAATGAGCTGGCCGGCAAGAGCTTCGACGGACCGCCGCTGAGCTTCGGCGACCTGTGGGGACCGGACCCGGCGACGCGCCGCATCAACCTCGAGGTGATCACCAGCGCGGTCAGCCAGCAGATGGTCTACAGCATCCCGTTCCGGCCCGGGACGCCGATGTTCTATTACGACCCGACGGAGTGGTCACTGCTGTTTCCGCCGGCGGTGATGGCGGCGCTGGCGGCGCCGTTCGACGGCAGCTACGACGGCCCGGTGATCGAGAGCGCCCAGGGCCGCGCGCTGCGCTCGCTGCCGCGGCATGGCGACCTGCCCGTGGTGGTGGCGATCCGGATGAGCCTGAGCTTCCCGTTGCTGCTGTCGGCGGTGCCGCTGTACGCGGTGGACTGGTCGCGCACGGCCAACCAGCGCACGCAGGCCGAGGCGCGCGCCGCGGCGACGGCCGCGGAGCGCCGCCGCCTGAGACTGCGGGCGACGCGCATCTGGTTCTCCGACGGCGGCATCGGCAGCAACATGCCGCTGCACCTGTTCGACGCGATGCTGCCGCGGCACCCGACCTTCGCGGTCAACCTGAAGGCGCCGCATCCGGACCACGTGATCCGGCCCGAGGACCCGGGCAATGACGGTGGGCGGATCTACCTGCCGGAAGACGATCGCGGCGGCCGCCTGCGCTACTGGCCGGAACCGGACCTGGTCGACGGTTGGGAGCATCGCCCGGCGGAGGCGAGAGAGAAGGCGCCGCTGGCGGGACTGGCCGGCTTCCTGTGGAGCATCGTCGGCACGATGCAGAACTGGCGCGACGAGATCCTGTTCCCGACGCCGGGCTTCCGCGACCGCATCGTCCAGATCAGTCAAAGGGCCGACGAGGGTGGACTCAACCTCGCCATGCCCGCCGGAACGATCGTCGCGTTGGCAGAGGCGGGCGGCATGGCGGCGCAACGCCTGGTCGCGCGCTTCCATCCGTTGGGGGTCGAAGGCGGCGCGGGCTGGGACAGCCACCGGCGCGCGCGGCTGACGACCTTCCTCGGGGTGATGCAGCCGGCGACCGTCGGGCTGACGTCGGCGATGGGCGCAAGACCTGGCACCGGCGTCGGCACGGCAGCCGAGGAGCGCGACGGCACGGCAGCGGACTGGCTGGTGCTCCTGGACACGGATGCGCGATACAAGCGCTCGTCGGCGTTGCGGGCCGAGGCGGCGCGTTTCCTCACCGGCCTGGACGGCCTCGGCGCCGCCACGCCGCGCAAGTTCTCGGGACAGCCGCGCACGCTGGATGTAGGCTCGCTCAAGCCCATCCCTCAAGTGCGCCTGACGCCGCGCATCTGAGGATCGCCCACGCCTCTGCCAAGCTTTCCACAGGTCAGAGACGTCTTAACGGCGACTTGATATCGGTGTACGGTACCGGTGCCAACATCGCGCCGCATGGCGGTCCGATCTCCCTTCGGGCCGGTGTCGAGGAGAACGAACATGATGTCCAACACGAACGTCCGGGGATCCATCGGTCGGCGGTTGGGGCTGGTCCAGGCCCTGGTACTGGTGATTGCGCTGATCGGATCGGCGATGGGTTATCTGGGGCTGAGCCGCGTGGCGGCGCAGACGGAAGCCATGTACCAGGAGACCATCGTCACCGAGCGGGTGGCCTCCGACTGGTACCGCAACGTCTTCAACGGCGGCACGCGCACGACGGCCATCGCCGTGAGCGCGGACCCGGCGCTGGCGACCTTCTTCGCCGAGCAGGCGGCGGAGTCGACGAAGTCGTCGACGGAGCTGCAGAACCGGATGGACAAGCTGCTGAACTCGCCGGAGGAACGCGCCGCGTTCGACCGCGTGATCGAGCTGCGCAAGGCCTACATCAAGGTGCGCGACACGATCACCGAGGCGAAGAAGCAGGGCGATCCGGCCAAGGCGAAGCAGCTCTTCGACGAACAGTTCAAGCCGGCCGCGGCCTCGTATCTGGAGAGCATCCGCGTGATCGCGCAGCAGCAGCGGGATCAGCTCGACACGGCGCTGAAGGTGCTGGCGGAGACCAACGCGCGGGCGCGGACCGCCTTGGTGCTGTTCGGGCTGGTCGCGCTCGCGGCGGGCGGGGCCTTGGCGGTGTGGCTGACGCGGTCGATCACGCGGCCGCTCGCCCAGGCGGCCCTGGTGGCCGACGCGATCGCGCGCTTCGACCTGACCGGACGCATCGAGACGGCGGGTGGCGACGAGACGGGCCAGTTGCTGCGCTCGCTCAGCGAGATGCAAGGCGCGCTGGTGCGCCTGATCGGCGAGGTGCGCGGTTCGACGGACAGCATCAGCACGGCGAGTGCGGAGATCGCGACGGGCAACATGGACCTGTCGGCGCGCACGGAGCAGACGGCGTCCAACCTGCAGCAGGCGGCGGCGTCGCTGACGCAGCTGACGGGCACGGTGCGGCAGACCGCGGATGCGGCGACGACGGCCAACCAGCTGGCGGGCTCCGCGGCGGAGACCGCGCAGCGTGGCGGCGCGGTGATGGGCCAGGTCGTGGCGACGATGGGCGAGATCAGCGACAGCTCGCGGCGCATCGCCGACATCATCGGCACGATCGACGGCATCGCGTTCCAGACCAACATCCTGGCGCTGAACGCGGCGGTGGAAGCGGCACGCGCGGGCGAGCAGGGCCGCGGCTTCGCGGTGGTGGCGAGCGAGGTGCGCTCGCTGGCGCAGCGCAGCGCGCAGGCGGCCAAGGAGATCAAGACGCTGATCGCCACGAGCGTGGAGCGCGTGGAATCGGGTTCGCGCCTGGTCAGCGATGCCGGCACCACCATGACCGACATCGTGACCAGCGTGCAGCGGGTGACGGACATCATTGCCGAGATCCGCGCGGCGTCGCAGGAACAGAGCGACGGCATCAACCAGGTGAACGCCGCGGTGGGTCAGCTCGATCAGATGACGCAGCAGAACGCGGCGCTGGTCGAGGAGGCCGCTTCGGCGGCGGAAAGCCTCAAGGACCAATCGACGCGCCTGTCGACGGCGATTGCGGTGTTCAGGTTGACCTGAGATGGCCTGCGCCGCCCGGGCCGCTCGGGCGGTCCGTGGCGGAGTGGCCGGCGAGGATCTCCGCCTCGCGCTCCGGGGCCAGCGTCGTGACGAGCTTGCTGGCATCCCAGCCTGGCTCGAGCGGCGCTCTCGCCCAGGCGAGGGTGTCCGCTGCCGTCTCCTGGATCGAGCGGGTCGTGAGACCTGCGGCAACGGCGCGCGATGCGTCGCCGAGCAGCATGCCGCCGTGAGTCGGATCCTCCTCGGGCAGCCAGAGCGGCAGCCCCGTCCACGGCGCCACGCCGAGTACCAACAGCATGGCGTCCGGCTTCCAGGTGAAGCGGGCATCGCTGCCTGGCACGGCTTGGAGGCAGGCGTCGAGCAACGCCTTCATCGACAGTTGCGGCCCGACCGCGTTGAACGCGCCGGTGGTCCGTGACTCCGCGAGTGCCACGCAGAACGCGGCGAGGTCGCGGACATCGATGACTTGCACGGGCCGATCGGGCCGCCCAGGCGCGAGCACCTCGCCGCCGCGAGCCACGCGCGCCGGCCAATACGTGAATCGACCGGTCGGGTCATGCGGGCCTACGATCAGTCCCGGCCGCACGATCGCGTGCCGGTCGGGCAGGGCGCTCGCGAGCGCCTCTTCGGCCCGGGCCTTCAACGGTCCGTAGCCTTCATTGCCTTCAGCGAGCGGCGTCGATTCGTCGAAGACGCGATGCGGCGGGAACACGCCGTATGCCGAGATCGAGGACACAAGCACCACATGCGGCGCGCCTGTGTCGAGCGCGGCCACGGTGCGCTCGACCTGCACGGGGTTGAACGCGGTGCAGTCGATGACCGCATCGAACTCGCGACCGCGCAGCGCGCTCATGTCGCTGTCGCGATCGCCGATGAGGCGCTCGACCTCGGGGAACAAACCCGGGCCGTGCCGGCCGCGATTCAGCATCGAGACCGTGTGACCGCGCGCCAGCGCGGCGGCGATGACGTGGCGACCGAGGAAGACGGTGCCGCCGAGGATGAGGAGGCGCATGACGGGGCTTCGGTGGACCTGTGGAAAGCCCAGTATCCGCCTCGCCGATCCTCAAAACGGAAGTTCCATCTTGGTCGCCTGCGCACTGTCGAAGAGGTGCTTCGTCAGCGGATAGTCGGCACTGTCGCTGTTCGTGTAGAACTCGAATTCGCTCCCTTGCGCATCTCGATAGACGAAACGGAAGACGCCGCAATCCTCCCTGCCATTGAACGAGTAATCGAGGGAGACCGCGAAGTCCTTTTCCTTCCAGGCGACCGCTTCGAACAGGTCGTATTCCCACGGGATCTCGCCGGCCTCGGTCCGTTGAACGAGCTTGGAGATGAAGCGTCGGATCTTGTCAGGGAACATGGTTCGCAGTCCTTCCAGAAATGAGTTGTTCAAGAATCTCTTTGGCCGCCAGAAGCGCTTGTTGGATCTCGACTGAGCCGCGCTTGTAGCGGGACGCCGTGGCAGCCGCTCGAACCGACTCTTGCAAGAGTTCTTCAACCTCAGCCAGCTTTCCAGACAGCGCCTCCGGGCTGGTGCTGGGCGTAGCCGCGCGAAGGAAAGAGCGTCGGACCTGTTGGAGGCCTTGCAGAGCGGTTGCGAATCGCTTGTCGATGACGTCGTCGTTGATGCGATCGATCATCAGCAGGCACTCGCTGAACAGGGCCGCCCGATCCACCTTTTGTGCCTCGGCCAGCAGCGCCCGCGCCTCGGCGCGGATGCCTTTGGAGATGCTGATCGCCTGCAGCACTTCAGACACCGTGATCAGCAAACCGATGAAGGTCGCGACACCGCCGATGTAGCTGAAGCGGTCGAAGGTGTCCTTGTCCGACAGGACCTCGACGCGGAAGTGATACGCGGCCCACACGATGCCGACGCTGGCCGCGCCGTAAGCGAGCCTGATCCAGTTCTCTTTGAGCAGTTCCATCCGAAGACCTCTTCGCGGGCGTGAAGCCAGCTCCAGCGGGGCACTGACTGGTCGGTCGCGCTGAAGCAGAGGTGAGGAACTCTAGGCAAATCCGTTCGCGGAGCAATCGCACAAATGGCGGCACCCGTATGAGCGAATTTGCGTGTTGGTTGGCCCGCCGATGGGGGATCGGCGCCATGCAACGACAGAAGCAGCGACAGAAAGCAGAAAGCCGGTTGCCACTCTCGTGACAACCGGCTTCTGGGAATTCTGGTGCGACCGGCAAGAATCGAACTTGCGACTAAGCCTTCGGAGGGCCCAATGATATCCACTTCACCACGGTCGCCGCGGGAAGCGCGCATTCTAGCCTTCTTCTGAGCCTCCTCGACCCGACTACGCCAGTCCCGTCAAAACGGCACCATCGCGAACACTTGGGCGCACACCTGCGCGACCCTCGCGCAACACCTGCCCCACCAACGTGCCGACCTTGACGAAAGCCCCAGGGTGGGGCGACAGGGGGCTGGCTATACTGCGCCGATTTGCTGTTCCACGGTCCGGTTTCCCCAGGGCGATCCGTCATCCGACACCCCCTCGCAAACCCGGACTCGCGTCTGCCGTATTCGATTCGATTCGATCCACGAGGAATTCATGAGCGGAACCCAGGACCACGCCAACGCCCAGGACACGCACGCCGAAGGACACGACGCCCATGAGGGCCCGATCAAGACCCCCAAGCAATTGATCGTCGCCGTCTTCTTCGCCTTCGTCATTCCCATCGTGATCATCGTGATGCTCGCGAACTACGTGTCCAGCGAGATCAAGCCCGGCGCCGGCGGCACCGGCCTCGAGGGTGAGGCCGTCGCCGCCCGCATCCAGCCCGTGGGCTCGATCGAGCTCAAGGACCTGACCAACGCCGCCGCGATGAAGACCGGCGAACAGGTCTTCCAGGGCCAGTGCGCCGCCTGCCACGCCACCGGCGCGGCCGGCGCGCCCAAGCTCGGCGACCACGACGCCTGGGGCCCCCGCGTGAAGACCGGCTTCGACACCCTGGTGCACTCCGCCCTCAAGGGCAAGGGCAACATGGGCCCGCAGGGCGGCGGCGACTTCAGCGACTTCGAGATCTCCCGCGCCGTCGTCTACATGGCCAACCAGGGCGGCGCCAAGTTCGACGAGCCCAAGCTGCCCGCCGCAGCCGCCTCCGGTGCCGATGCCGGTGCCTCGGCACCTGCCGCTCCGGCCTCCGCCGCGTCGCAGTAAACCTCGCTCACCGGAAGCGCGAAAGCCGACCCGAGGGTCGGCTTTTTCATGGGCGATCGTCGGGTCGACCCGCTCCTTGGAAGGGTCAGGCTTTGCCCGACTCCCCCTTGGGGTCGACCGGCGCCAGCAACACCCCATGGCGGGCGATCAGCTCGGCATGCGTGGCGTTCGACATCGACCAGCGCCCCGCCTCGATCGCGTCCGCCGCCAGGCCCATGTCCTGCGTGTGGACCAGCCCCAGGCCCAGATCGGTCTCGAGGAACAGCCGGTCCTGTTCGTCCAGCACCGCGCCGGCGACCTGCGCCTCGCGTCCGGTGTGGGTCAGCACGCGGCCGTCCGGCTGCAGGCGCCAGATCCAGGGCGCGACCTCCAGCTGAAGGTAGACCCGCTGCGGCCCGTTCTGGAAGAACCAGGCGCCCTGGTCATCCGAGGCGTAGTTGCGGTCGATGAAGCCGATCAGCTTGTCGTGCACGATGCGGCTGCCCTTCACCGTGGGGAACGGACCCGCGGCCTGGATGCGCTCGTCGCGCATGTACCAGTCGCCGCGCGCGTCCAGCGCCAGCCAGCCGTAGCAGTGCGGGACGTTGGGCCACTTCTTCAGCGCGGCTTCGACGATCGCGTCCATGAGCGTTCCTTTCCGGTCGCGGCCCGCGAGGCGGGCCGTCGTGGTTGGCGTTGGCGGCTCAGAGCCGCGTCGCGAGCCAGTCGGTCACGCGCTGCGGCATCGTGCGCACGTGCCCGGGCGGCCGGCCCGACGGGAAGCCGACATGCCCGCCTTCGCGCGGCTGCCACAGCGTCACGTGCGCGCCGACATGGCTCTGCTCCGGCAGGCTGTGTGCCGGCACGAACGGATCGTTGCGCGCGTTCAGCACCAGCGCCGGGATGCGGATACGCGCCAGGTGCGGCTTGGCCGAGGCGCGCAGCCAGTAGTCGTCGACGTCGCGGAAGCCGTGCACCGGCCCGGTGAAGATGTTGTCGAACTCGTAGAGGTTGCGCACGCGCCGCATCCGCTCGGCGTCGAACAGGCCCGGGTGCTGCTTCAGCTTGCTCATGGCCTTGGGCATCATCGTCCGCAGGAACATGCGCGTGTAGACCAGCCCGTTGAAGCCCTTGCCGATCGCATGGCCGGCGGCCGTGAGGTCCACCGGCGAGCAGACCGAGCACACGGCCTTCACCGTCTGGGCGGCGCTGTCACCGGCTTCCTGCGCCCAGCGCAGCAGCGCGTTGCCGCCCAGCGAGATGCCGACGGCGATGATCGGGCCGCGATGCGAGGCGCGCAGCTGCTCCAGCATCCAGCCGATCTCGGTGTAGTCGCCCGAGTGGTACGCCCGCGGCGCGAGGTTGAGTTCGCCCGAGCAGCCCCGGAAGTACGGCATCGCAAAGGCCCAGCCGCGCTGCTGCGCGACCGCGGCGAAGGCCTGCACGTACTGGCTCTCGACCGAGCCTTCCAGCCCGTGGAAGAGCACGAGCAGGGGACGTTCGGCCGGCGTCGCCGCAGGACCCGTCGAGGGCGCCGCGGTGGGAGTCGTTGCGGGAGTCGTCGCGGGATCGATCAGGTGCTCGACGTCGACGAAATCGCCGTCCGGCGTCTGCCAGCGTTCTCGACGGAACTGCGGCGGGGAACCTTCGTAGCGCCGCGCGAAGAGCGCGGGCCAGATCGTCTGCGCGTGACCTCCGGGCAACCAGGGAGGTGCCTGGTACTGCATGGACAACCCTCTCAATGCAGCGTCGTGGGCGCGCCGGCGGACACGATGGCCAGCTCCTGCTTCACGTCCTGCGACGTCCCCGGGCTCGCATGGTGTGCGACCATGCGCCAGCCCAGCGCCGTCTTCAGGTAGACATTCGTGGCGACGACCCAGGCGCTCTGCACGCCGTCCTCGTCAGTGATCTCGACGCGCTCCAGCACCTGGTGGATCGCCGTCTCGCCGTTGACCAGCTTGCGCTGGCACTCCGGATGAACCGGGATGGAACCTCTGGCGAAGATCTGCTCGAAGCTGGCCCGGATCGCCGCCGCGCCGACGACGCGCGGCCCGCCGGGATGCACGCAGCAGACCTCGTCCTCGTCGCCCCAGACGGCCATCAGGCGTTCCAGGTCGCCGGCCTGCAGGGCCTCGTAGAACTGCGCTTCGGTGTCCTCCGGAGAGGCCAGCAGCAGGGCGGTCTGAGGCTTGCGCACCATGGGTCTCGTTCCTTGTTCAAGGGAGCGGGCGAGGGCCGGCGTCCAGGCGTCGGCCGTCGTGGCTCAGTGACCGGAGGGCAGGTGCTCGCCGGCCTTCAGCTTGTACAGCGTGCCGCAGTACGGGCAGGCGCCTTCGCCGGTGTGGCTCAGGTCGATGAAGACGCGCGGGTGGTTGCTCCACAGCGGCATCTTGGGATTCGGGCAGAAGACGACGCCCGGACCTTGCAGGTCCTGCGCGGTGACTTCGACGGTGGCCTTGGGCGTGGTGGTGTTGGCGCTCATGATCTTGTTCTTGAAGGCTTGCTGGGGCTGGCGATCCGGTGGTGGACGGGGCAGGGCGGGCCCCGCTCAGACCACGCTCAGCCAGTGGGCGTACTTGGGATTGCGGCCGTTGACGATGTCGAAGAAGGCCGACTGGATCTTCTCGGTGATCGGGCCGCGGCTGCCGCTGCCCAGCTCGATGCGGTCCAGCTCGCGGATGGGCGTGACTTCGGCGGCGGTGCCGGTGAAGAAGGCCTCGTCGGAAATGTAGACCTCGTCGCGGGTGATGCGCTTCTCGACCAGCTTCAGGCCCAGGTCCTCGCAGATCGCGAAGATGGTGTTGCGGGTGATGCCGTTGAGCGCGCCCGCCGACAGGTCCGGCGTGTAGACGACGCCGTTCTTGATGATGAAGAGGTTCTCGCCCGCGCCTTCGGAGACGAAGCCCGAGGCGTCCAGCAGCAGCGCCTCGTCGTAGCCGTCCTCGGTCGCTTCCATGTTGGCCAGGATCGAGTTGGTGTAGTTCGACACCGTCTTGGCCTGCGTCATCGTGATGTTGACGTGGTGGCGGGTGTAGCTGCTGGTCTTGACGCGGATGCCACGCTTGAGGCCTTCCTCGCCCAGGTAGGCGCCCCAGGCCCAGGCGGCGACCATCAGGTGGATCTTGTTGCCCTTGGGGCTCACGCCCAGCTTCTCGCTGCCGATCCAGGTCAGCGGACGCAGGTAGCAGCTGGCCAGGTTGTTCTCGCGCACGACGGCCTTCTGCGCTTCCTCGACCTGTTCGATCGAGAACGGGATCTTCATGCGCAGGATCTTGGCGCTGTTGAACAGGCGCTCGGTGTGCTCGCGCAGCCGGAAGATGGCGGTGCCCTTGGGCGTCTGGTACGCGCGCACGCCTTCGAAGGCGCCGCAGCCGTAATGCAGCGTGTGGGTCAGCACATGGATCTTGGCGTCGCGCCAGTCCACCAGCTCGCCGTCCATCCAGATCTTGCCGTCGCGATCGTCCAGAGACATGAGTCTTCCTTTGTCGGCCGCGAATGGGCCGGGTGCTGCGAAGTCGGGGATTTTATGCGGCCGGTGTGTCGTCGGGGGACGCCGATTCCGGCTCCTGGGCGCGGATCAGCGTCCATCGCGCGACCGCGCCGCGTTCCATGACCACGTCCACCGCGTCGCCGCCGGTGTCGGTCCAGCGGTAGGTGTTCTCCTCGACCTTGATGCCCAGCGACTTGCACATCCGGATCAGGTCGATCAGCTTCATCCCGGCGTGCAGCTTCGAGTTCAGCATGATCGCGCTGGAGACATGCCCCAGCGGCGAGTTCTGCGCCGTGCGCATGACGCGCATCAGCTGCGAGAACTGGATGAGCAGATAGAAGATGACGCAGGACGTCCCCAGGACGGCGCCCTTCCAGCCGAAGAAATAGGTGCCGGCGACGATGGCGGCAATGACGAGGAGGATGCCGACGAGGCGGTTCATGCGGGGGAACTCCGAAGGGGGCGGGGAAGGGCGGAACCCGGGATTGTCGTCGCGCCGCTGCGGCGACGGGTGTGGCGATTGCGGATGCCGCCGCCGGCTTCCCCGTCGTCGACCTCACATCGCGCGCAGGATCTCGATGGCGTCCTCGATGCGGGCGACCGGGTGGACCGTCAGCCCGTCGATCGGTTTCTTCGGCGCGTTGGCCTGCGGCACGACCGCGATCGAGAAGCCCAGCTTGGCCGCTTCCTTCAGCCGCTCCTGGCCGCGCGGCGCGGGACGGACCTCGCCGGCCAGGCCGACCTCGCCGAAGGCGAAGAAGCCCTTGGGCAGCGGCTTGCCGCGCAGCGAGCTCTGGATGGCGAGCAGCACGGCCAGGTCGGCCGCCGGCTCGCTGATGCGCACGCCGCCGACGGCGTTGACGAAGACGTCCTGGTCCATCGTCGCCACGCCCGCGTGGCGGTGCAGCACCGCCAGCAGCATCGCGAGCCGGTCCCGGTCCAGGCCCACGGACAGCCGGCGCGGGCTGGGTCCGCCGCCGTCCACCAGCGCCTGCAGTTCCACCAGCAGCGGCCGCGTGCCCTCCAGCGTGACCAGCACGCAGGAGCCGGGCACCGGCTCGCCGTGCGTGGACAGGAAGATGGCGCTCGGATTGGAGACGCCCTTCAGGCCCTTCTCGGTCATGGCGAAGACGCCGATCTCGTTGACCGCGCCGAAGCGGTTCTTGATCGCGCGCACCAGCCGGTAACTGCTGTGGGTGTCGCCCTCGAAGTAGAGGACGGTGTCGACGATGTGTTCCAGCACGCGCGGGCCGGCCAGCGCGCCTTCCTTGGTCACGTGGCCGACCAGCACCATCGCGCAGCCGCCGGACTTGGCGGTGCGGGTCAGCTGCGCGGCGCATTCGCGAACCTGCGCGACCGACCCGGGCGCCGAGGACAGCTGCTCGGAGTACATCGTCTGGATGGAGTCGATGACGCAGAAATCGGGCTGCTCCACCTCGATGGTGGCCAGGATCTTCTCCAGGCCGATCTCGGCCAGCACGCGCACCTGGGAGCCGTCCAGGCCCAGGCGACGGGAACGCATCGCGACCTGCGCGCCGGATTCCTCGCCGGTGACGTAGAGCACCTTCATCTGGCGGGACAGCGCGTCGACGGCCTGCAGCAGCAGCGTCGACTTGCCGATGCCCGGGTCGCCGCCGATCAGCACCACGCCGCCGGTGACGATGCCGCCGCCCAGCACGCGGTCCAGTTCCTCCAGCGAAGTGGGCGTGCGTTCGAAGTCGCGGGCCTCGATCTCGGACAGCGTCGCGACGGGCTGGCTGCGGGCCAGCGCCTGGAAGCGGTTCTTGCCGGCGGCGGGCTCGGCGGCGGTTTCGACCAGGGTGTTCCAGGCACTGCAGGACGGGCAGCGGCCCAGCCATTTGGCGCTGGTGGCGCCACATTCGGAGCAGACGTAATGGGATTTCTGAGCAGCCATGGGACGGGATTGTCGCCGCCCGCGCTGTGGACAACCCTGTTGAGAAGCCTGTGGATTTGCAGTGCGTCCGCTGTGGGGCGACGGGGGATGAGTTGGGGGCGCCCGGTGGGAAACCCCGCCTTTCGCTGGGGATGGCCTGTGGACAGCCTGGGGTCAGGCTGTGCTCAAGCGGCCTTCGGCTGGGGATAAGCGGCGGGCCGGGAGCCCACCCAGAGTCCCCCGAAGGTCAGCCCGGCATTCACCAGCAGCAACTCCAACCCCATCCGGTAGTCCCCGAAGAGGGTGGACTGGTGGGCGTCGACGACCCAGCACAGGGCCGGCGCGGCCAGCGCGACCCATGGGAGAACGCCGCCGCGCAAGGTCCGCGTGGTCAGGATGCCGAAGGCGAACAGCCCCAGCAGCGGCCCGTAGGTGTAGCCCGCCAGCTTGAGGATGACGGAGACCATGCTGGGATCGTCCAGCCAGCGGAAGCCCAGCGTCAGCAGCAGGAACAGCAGCGCGTAGCCGAGGTGCACCGCCTTGCGGACGCGGCGCTGGCGGGCCTCGTCCCAGTCGCGGCGCTCCTGCAGGCCGATGAGGTCGATGCAGGTGCTGGACGTGAGCGCGGTGATGGCGCCGTCGGCGCTCGGGAACAGCGCCGAGATCAGCGCGACCACGAAGATCAACTGCACCCAGGCCGGCAGGTGGCCCATGACGACGGCGGGGAACAACCGGTCGCCGTGGGCGGCGATGTCCTGCTGCTGCGCATACATCGTCAGCAGGCCGCCGAGGAACAGGAACAGCAGCACCACGACGGTCATGATGGCCGCCATCACCATCATGTTCTTCTGCGCGTCGGCCAGGCGCTTGACCGAGATGTTCTTCTGCATCATCTCCTGGTCGAGTCCCGTCATCGCGACGGCGATTGCCGCGCCGGCGAGCAGCTGCTTGGCCCAGTGCGAGGCGCTCATCGGATCGGTGACGAACACCTCGGCGAGGCCGGCCGCGCGCATCGCCTGCCAGCCCGACGCCAGGTCCAGGCCCAGCGCATGGAGCAGGAAGACGACGCAGATGACGAGGCCGCCGAGCATGCCGGTAGTCTGCAGCGTGTCGGTCCAGACGATGGTCTTGACGCCGCCCTCGAGCGTGTAGAGCAGGATCATCACGAGCACCAGCAGCGCGCTGAGCCAGAACGGCATGCCGAACTGGGCGAGCACCAGGTCCTGCAGGATACGCACGACCAGGTAGAGCCGGGCGGTCGCACCGAGCGTGCGGGACAGGATGAAGAAGCCGGCGCCGGTGCGGTGCGCGGCGACGCCCAGGCGCGTGCCGAGGTAGCGGTAGATGGAGCTCAGGTGGAGCCGGTAATAGAGCGGCAGCAGCACGAAGGCGACGACCGCGTAGCCGGCGAACTGGCCCAGCATGATCTGGAAGTAGCTGAACGCGCCGGCGCCGACGGAGCCCGGCACGCTGATGAAGGTCACCCCGGAGAGCGAGGTGCCGATCATCCCGAAGGCGACCAGCCCCCAGTGGCTGTTGCGGTTGCCGATGAAGAAGCTGTCGTTGTCCGCGCGGCGGGACGTCCACCAGGCCACCGCCAGCAGCAGCGAGAAGTAGGCGACGACGACGACGAGCAGGACGGTGGCGGACATGGCGCGGGATTATTGGAGCACCGCCGCGGGGGCGGCATTCCGAATGTGGCAGCAGGCATAACTCCGCCTATTCCCTGACCTTCGTCGGCCGGAAGGGGGCGTGCTACAACGTCGGCTCGTTTGAAGGAGTCGATCATGGAGTTGTCAGTCTGGCTGGGGTTCTTCGCGGCCTCCTGGGCCATCAGCCTGTCCCCGGGCGCCGGTGCCATCGCGGCGATGAGCGCCGGGCTGAATCACGGCTTCCAGCGCGGCTACTTCATGACCATGGGCCTGATCCTGGGCATCCTGACCCAGATCGTGGTGGTCGGCGCCGGACTGGGCGCGCTGATCGCGGCGTCCGAACAGGCCTTCGCGGTGGTCAAGTGGGCCGGCGTGGCCTACCTCGTGTACCTGGGCATCCAGCAATGGCGCTCGCCGGCCAAGCCGCTGGTCGCCGAACAGGCCGAGGGCCGGCAGGTCTCGCGTCGCGACCTGATCCTGCGCGGCTGGGGCATCAACGCGGTGAACCCCAAGGGCACGGTCTTCCTGCTGGCCGTGGTGCCGCAGTTCCTGAACCTGCATCACAGCCTGACACAGCAGTACGCGGTGATCGGCGCGACGCTGGCCTTCACCGACGCCGTGGTGATGGCCGGCTACACGCTGCTGGCCGCGCGCGTGCTGCGGGCGCTGAAGTCGGAATCGCATCTGAAGGCGATGAACCGGATCTTCGGATCGCTGTTCGTCGGTGCCGGCGCGTTGCTGGCGACCTTCAAGAAGGCCGCCGACTGAGGCGCGACATCCCAATCATCAGGTGACCCCCACAAGGGTGTCGCCTCCCACCGAAGGCCGCCCCCACAGGGCGGCCTCGTCGTTTCCACCGGCCCGCTGAATGCCTACGCGCACGGGCGGCCGGTACAGATCGCTGCCGCACATCATGTCCACCGTTTCCGATCGCTGGTTGTTCTGGGGCCCGACGCTGATCTGGGCCAGCACGTGGCACGTGATCCTGTATCAGCTCGCCTCGGGCGTGCCGATCCTCAATTCGGTGGGCTGGCGCTTCGGTCTGGCGGCGCTGATGCTGGCGGGCTTCGCGCGCTGGCAGAAGCAGTCGCTGAAGCTGCCGCTGTCGGCGCACGGGCTGATGCTGGCGACGGGGATCGTGCAGTACAGCGGCAACTACTTCTCCGTCTACGAGGCCGAGCGCCACATCCCCAGCGGGCTGGTGGCGGTGCTGTTCTGCCTGATGGTGTTCGGCAACGCGCTGACGGGGCGGATCTTCTTCGCGCAGCGCGTGACGGGTCGCTTCCTGGCGGCGTCGGCGGGCGCCGTGGCGGGGGTGGTGATGATCTTCTGGCCGGAGATCGCTTCGACCGGCGCCCGCCCGACGGCGGCCTACGGCCTGGCGATCGGCCTGGTGGCGGTGCTGGCCGCCGTCATCGGCAACGTCCTGACGCTGACCTTGACCCGCCGCGGCCTGGCGCTGGTGCCGGTGCTGGCGTGGAGCATGGGCTACGGCGCGGTGTTCCTGCTGCTGGCGTCGGTGACGACAGGGCAGGGCCTGAACTTCGCATGGACGCCGGAATACGTCTTCAGCCTGCTGTACCTGGCGGTCTTCGGCTCGGTGTTTGCGTTCGTCCTGTACTTCAAGCTCGCGCAGCGCCAGGGCACGGCGCGCGCTGCGCTGACCGGCGTGGTGATCCCGGTGATCGCGCTGGTGATCTCGGCGATCTTCGAAGGCTGGCGGCCGACGGCCCTCGCGCTCGCCGGCATGGTGCTGTGCTTGAGCAGCATCTACGTGGCGACGCGGCCGCAGCGGTGAGCGAAGTCACCCGTTCGCCGCAGCGGCGCGACGCCGACGGGCGGCAACGCCGATCGCGGCCACGCCCGCCAGCATCAGCGCGTAGGTCGACGGCTCTGGCACGGCCGAGGCGGTCTCGGTGATCGAGACGATGCGGCCGAAGCCCGTCAGCGATGTGCTGCCGGTCACGCCGTCGGCACGGGCGTATCTGTTCGACAGGTTCACGGTAAGACAGCTTGCGCAGCCACCGAGCCGATCCATCAAGGCCAGGAAGTAGGCGTCCGACGTGACGTCATAGGCGTTGGCCACGGTGCCCGCGAAGGACGGGGACTTGGCCGGGCTGATGCTGAAGCTGTCCTGGGAGTAGGACCCGTCGGCGTTGGTCCAGATCACCGCGTGGTTCAACGAAAAGCTTTCGTCGCTCCGGAGGGTCTCGCCGGTGTCCGTCCATGCGTGCACGGAGCGGAGGCGGCGCGCGACGGTGTTGACGTCGAGCTGCGCGCCCGTCCGATCCACCGGATCGGATGTGGCGACGGGAAGCGCCGGGACTTGAGCGTCCGCCGGATCGTGGGTCAGGAAGTTGGCATAACGCTGCGATGCCGTCATCCAGTCGTAGGTACGTCCGGTGCCGTCCTTCCCTTGCGACGAGCTGGTGACGAAAGGCAGCCGGCCCGGCGACACGCCGTATTCGAACGAGAACGACTGCGAGAACGCGATCGGGGTGCCCAGCGTCGTCGTCGTGCCGACGCAGGACCAGTCCATCGGCGCGCAATCGATCGCCTGGCTCTGCGAGGTGTAGAACCCCTCGAAGGTCACGGTGACCGTCGCCATCGCGACCGGGCTCAACATTGCGCCCACAAGGGCGGCCATCCAGCGCTTCGTCATTGTTTCCCTCTCCCTCGAACTGTCGTGAATCGTTGCGACCGGGCGTTCAGACGGTCTTGCGACGTCGAGCTGCGAAGCCGATCACCGCCACCCCCGCCAGCATCAGCGCATAGGTCGACGGCTCCGGCACGGCCGAGGCGCTCTCCACCATGGAAATGATGCGGGCACGACCCAGCACCTGGGCTTCGCCATACGTGCCGTCCGCCCGCCAGTAGGCGTTCCGGAAAGTCAGGCTGAGGCAGTCCGCGCAAGTCCCCAGGCTGGACAGCTGTTCGAAGAAGTAGCTCGTGGATTCGGGCCGGTTGTAGTCCGACGCCGCCAGCGCGGGGAAGCGCAGGTTCAGCCCCAGGTTCATCTCGTTGACGAAGCCGCTGCCGTCGGGGTTGGACCAGATCGCTCCGCTGTAGAGGCCGAATCCTTCAGTGGCGTTGGCGATCTCGCCGGTGTCGCTCCAGCGGGTGACGGATCGCGAACGCCAGGCGATGTTGTTCACATGGGCCGTCGCGTCAGGATCGGCCTCGATGGGATTGACCACCGACGTCGGCGCCGCCGGCACGAACGAGGTCGACAGGCCCGGGATGCTCGTGCTCGTGTACAGCTGTCGGAAACTGAGTCGCTCCCGTTCGCGGCCCGTCAATGGGTCCAGGGTCGTCGACCTGCTCGAGGTGAACTCCACGGCCTTCGGCGAGAGGCCGTATTCGAACGTGAAGGTGTGGGTGAGCGTGATCGGCGAACTGAAGTCCGAGTAGGTCGTGTACGCCGAGCAATCGGCCGCCTCCAACGGGCAGTCGACCACCTGGGCCTGGTGGGTGTAGCTCCCCTCCACCGTCACCGTCACCGTCGCCATCGCGACCGGGCTCAACATCGCGCCCACGAGGGCGGCCATCCAGCGCTTCGTCATTGTTTCCCTCTCCCTCGAACTGTCGTGAATCGTTGCGACCCGGCGCTCAGACGGTCTTGCGACGTCGAGCGGCCAGACCGATCACCGCCACGCCGGCCAGCATCAGCGCATAGGTCGCCGGCTCCGGCACGGCCGAGGCCGCCAACACGCGCACGCTGAAGGACGTCACCGGTCCCGAATAGGTGTAGGTGGTGACCCCGGCGCTGTTGGCCGCCGACACGCCGTAGGACAGCACGTTGCTGCAGCCCTGGCACCAGAAATCGTGGCGGAGGCGGTCGATGAACTGATCGGCGGTGAACGATTCGCCGAGATTGGCGGCCGTCACAGCGAAGGGGGCCCATTGGGACACCTGCGCAAGCGTGTAGATCGACAAGCCCTCGGTCGACGTCCAGACCTGTTGACGGCTCAAGCCCCAGATCTCGTTGCCGGCCGGGGCGCCGGCGCCGCCGAGATCCGTCGTGAGCATCCGGTAGCGGGCCACGTCCATCAACTCGCTGGCCGGGCCCGCGGGAGCAACCACGTTCGCCCACGCCAGCTGGCTCGCCGGGACGTTTCCGCCTGTCGAGGACACCGGGAGCGACCCGTTGCCGATCAGTTGGAACGCCAGGTCGACATGGGTCGGGCGTCCGTCGGCATCCGTTGATTCAAGGCTTGAGACGCTCGTGGGTCCGAGCCCGCTGGCCTCGCCGATGTCGAAGATCCAGGAGGAGGACAGCGTCAGCGGGCCCAGCGGCGTCACGGACGTGTCGCCGGTCGTGCAGGCACCGCAGTAGAAGTCGCGCGTGGCGGTCGTGAGCGTGCCTGTGAAGGTCACTTCGATGCGTTCCGCGCGCGCCGGCGATGCGGCCATGCTCGCGATGGCCGCCAGGGCGAGCGTCAGCCCGCCGATCTTCTTGTTCATGGAGTTCCTTCCCTCTCGGGCCGGATTCTCTCCATGTCAGCTTTGCAAAGCGGTGGCGCTCCCCCTCGAATGAAGGGGGCGCAACGCCCGGTTACTTCACCCAGCCGATCTCCACCGCCGTCGCCGGACCGACGACCGTCTCTCCGAGCGCCGACGGGATCCGCAGCTCGCCCTCCCGAACCGGGATGCGGCCGGCCATCAGCTCGGCCGCCGTCTGCGGGTAACGAGGTTCCTGTCGCGGCTCCGCGAAGCCTTCGGGGAACAGCGGCGCCAGCGTCGACGGGTCGTACTTGTCGGTCGCGCCGAAGGTGTGCAGCGCCTCGTGCGCGATGACCACCTCGTTCTGCGCCTGCTGCGCCTTGGACGCGAACAGGTGCACCAGTCCGAGCCGGCCCTTCTCCAGCCCGATCGAATGCGGCAGCGCGCCGGCGAAGTCCGGCGGGTGATACATGAGGAAGAGCTTCACGTCGGGCACCGGCGAGCTCGGCGGCGTCTGACGCCACGCCCACCAGCGCATCCGCAGGCTCCACGAGATCGCCGACAGCGGTCCCGCATCGCGCGGCACCGCCGGCGGAGCCACGCGGACCCGGCTGCCCAGCACGATCCGCATCGGCTCGGACAAGGACACGCCGTACCGCGCCGCCTCGTGCTGGAAGTAGGGCGCCAGTCCCGCGAAGGCGGCGGCGTCCAGTCGCTCCAGATAGAAGTCCGTCGCCGCGTCGCCCGACGCGTTGATCGGATACAGCGTCACGACCTGCGGGCGCTTCCAGGATTGCGCCTGCCAGCGGCCCACCAGCGTGGTCATCGCCACCGCCAACAGGATCCCGAGCAGGATCAGGATCCGCAATGCCTTGAACATGTCCTCTCCCTCGTCGTTCGTCGGACCCGCGACGGCTCAGTCGCCGCGGACCTTGCCGCGTCCGGCCTTGATGTCGCCGCGCTGGCTCTTGGCCTCCAGCCGGCGCTTCTGCGATCCGTAGGTCGGCCTGGTCGCCCGGCGCGCCTTCGGCGTGTGCGCCACGCTCTGCGCCAGCGCGATCAGCCGCGCGATCGCATCGGCACGGTTCTGCTCCTGGCTGCGCGATTCCTGGGCCTTGATCACCACCACGCCCTCGGCCGTGATCCGCTGGTCGCTGAGCGCCAGCAGGCGCTCCTTGATCAGCGCCGGCAGCGTCGAGCGCCGGATGTCGAAGCGCAGGTGCACCGCGCTGCTCACCTTGTTGACGTTCTGGCCCCCGGGGCCGCTGGCGCGGATCGCGGAGATCTCCAGCTCCCAGTCGGCCGGCGTCCAGTCCAGGTGCATGAGGCCGATGTCGCCGATGCTGCCGATGCCGCCGGACGATCGCCGGGCCTCAGCCCAGCGTCTCCACGTGCACCGGCACGCGCCGGGTCACCGCGCACATCAGCTCGTAGCCGATCGTGCCGGCCGAGCGCGCCACCTCGTCGATCGGCAGCACCGCGCCGTGCGGGCCCTGGCCCCAGAGCGTGACTTCGCTGCCGATGCCCTCGTTGGGCAGATCGGTCAGGTCGACCGCCAGCATGTCCATCGACACGCGGCCGATCGTCGCGCTGCGCTTGCCGCCGACCAGCACCGGCGTGCCGTGCGCGGCGTGGCGCGGATAACCGTCCGCGTACCCGCAGGCCACCGTGCCGATGCGCATCGCGCGCTGCGCCACGAAGCTGCTGCCGTAGCCGACGCTGTCGCCTTCCTTCAGCTGCTGTACCGCCAGCACCTTGGCCCGCAGCGTCATCGTGGGCTTCAGGTCCCAGTGGGTGATGTCGTGCTCCGGGAAGTCCGGCGCGCTGCCGTAGGTCATGATCCCCGAGCGCACCCAGTCGGCGCGCACCGTCGGATCCTGGCTGTGGCGCAGGATCGCGGCGCTGTTGCTCAGCGTGCGCGCGCCCGGCAGATCGGCCGTCGCCTCCGCGAAGACGGCGGTCTGGTGCGCGATGCCGCGCGGGCCGTCGGCGTCCGAGAAGTGCGTCATCAGCGAGATCTCGTCCACCTGCGGCAGCGCGTTCAGCCGCGTCCAGGCGCCGCGGAAGGCGCTCGGCGTGAAGCCCAGGCGGTTCATGCCGCTGTTGAGCTTGAGGAACACGCGGTGCGGCTCGTGGGTCTTGTGCATGGCCAGCCAGTCGACCTGCTGCTCGTGGTGCACCGCGTGCCAGAGCTTGAGCCGCGAGCAGAGTTCCAGGTCGCGCGACTCGAAGCAGCCTTCCAGCAGCAGGATCGGGCCGCGCCAGCCCAGGTCGCGCACGCGCTGGGCCTCGTCCAGGTCCAGCATCGCGAAGCCGTCGGCGCTGCGCAGCGCGTCGAAGGCCCGCTCGATGCCGTGGCCGTAGGCGTTGGCCTTGACCACCGCGAACACCTGCGCGTCGGGCGCGCAGGCGCGGGCGCGGGCGATGTTGTGGGCCAGCGCGGGCTGGTGGATGAGGGCTTCGATCGGACGCGGCATGGTCGCCCATTGTGCCGCGCCGGGGACCGGTCCCTGCCTGCGCGTGCCGTGAGGGGAAGGCGCGCGGAACGGCGGAAAACCGGTGCCGGATAGCACAGAGACACTGTCCCGTGAAGCGCTGTTACGAAAACGAGCGCATGCTATAAACCCGCCGCAGCGCTGCCCTTTCCCCACCCCGTGGACCCAGCGTGATCACCGCAGTTCCAGGTATGCCGGGTCGATGAAAAAAGGCTTCTACACCATCATGTCAGCGCAGTTCTTCAGCTCGCTGGCTGATAACGCGCTGTTCGTGGCCGCCGTTGAACTGCTCCGCACCAGCGGTGCCGCCGAGTGGCAGCGCGCCGCGCTGGTGCCCATGTTCGCGCTCTTCTACGTGGTGCTCGCGCCCTTCGTGGGGGCGTTCGCGGACGCGGTACCCAAAGGCAAGGTCATGTTCATCTCCAACACCATCAAGGTGCTGGGATGCCTGAGCATGCTGGTGGGCGTGCATCCGCTGATCGCCTATGCGATCGTCGGCCTGGGCGCCGCCGCCTACTCGCCGGCCAAGTACGGCATCCTGACCGAGCTCCTGCCGCCGTCGCAGCTGGTGAAGGCCAACGGCTGGATCGAGGGCCTCACCATCGCCTCCATCATCCTGGGCGCCGTCTTCGGCGGACAGCTGATCGGCGACAAGGCCTCGGCCTGGCTGCTGGCCATCGACATCCCGTACATCGACACCGGCATCGACACGCCGCCCGAGGCGGCCATCGCCTTCATGGTGGTGCTGTACTTCATCGCCGCGCTCTTCAACCTGCGCATCCCGCGCACGGAATCGCCGCTGCAGCCGATCTCGCACAACGCGACCGACCTGGTGCGCGAGTTCGCCGCCTGCAATTCGCGGCTGTGGCAGGACAAGCTGGGCCAGATCTCGCTGGGCATGACGACGCTGTTCTGGGGCGTGTCCGGGAACATGCGCTACATCGTCTTCGCCTGGGCCGCCGCGGCGCTGGGCTACGGCACGACGCAGGCGTCGGCGCTGGCCGGCGTGGTGGCGATCGGCACCGCGGTCGGTGCGATCGTGGCCTCCGCGGTCGTGCGCCTGGACAAGGCCACGAGCGTCATCCCGCTGGGCATCGGCATGGGACTGCTGATGCTGGTGCTGAACTTCATCAACAACCTGTGGGTGGCGATCCCCTTCCTCATCCTCCTGGGCGGCATCGGCGGCTACCTGGTCGTGCCGATGAACGCGCTGCTCCAGCATCGCGGCCACAACCTGATGGGCGCCGGCCGCTCCATCGCCGTGCAGAACTTCAACGAGCAGGCCTGCATCCTGGGCCTGGGCGCGCTGTACACGATGCTGACGCGCTTCGGCACCTCGGCCTTCGGATCGATCACGATCTTCGGCCTGCTGGTGGCGGGGATCATGTGGGTGGTCGGCCGCTGGCACGCGCACAACAAGGTCGAGCACGCCGAAGAGCTCAACCGCCTGCTGGCCATCGCGCGCAGCGACAAGCACTGAGCGCGGCGCTGAACGGAGGCTTCCGCTGAAACGACGACGGCCCCTCGCGGGGCCGTCGTCGTTTGGGGCGCTCCTACTTCCTCAGCGCCTCGCGCGCCCGCGGCCGGTCGGTGGCGCCGCCACGACGACGCCCCCGGTGGTCAGCACCTGATCGATGTGCTCCGACCACGCCCGCCCGATCTTCAGGCAGCCGCTGTGGTTGAGGTGGATCTCGTTGTGCCAGTCGCCGCTGATGCCGCTGGCGCCCGGCGTGGCCGCGGCCAGCGGGACGGCGGTCGAGTCGAACACGAACAGCCCGGGGAACTGTTCCTTGTCCGCCATCAGCGTCTTCAGCAGCAGCGCCAGGTGCATCACCATCAGGCGGCTGACGGCGGCCCAGTCGGCGGACGGGATCGCGTAGGCCTTGAGCGCCGGATACAGCCACGGGCCGTGACCCGCGTCCTCCGCGCCGGCCGGGCGCGGCATCGGCACCGCGTAGCAGTGGATGAACACCGGCTTGCCCGCCGACGGCCCCTGGTCGCGCAGCGTCAGCAGATGGCGCAGGTTGGCCTTCAGGTATTCGGCATAGGTCGCCCAGCCGGGTTCCGAGAAGTAGCGGCCCACGCCCGCGGACGGCGGGCCCCATTCGGTCTGGTTGCGCAGCAGGCGCTGGTGCAGCGGCACTTCCACGCCGTCGAGCTGGGTCGGTGTCTGCGCCGCCTGGATCAGGTCGTTGCCGCCCACCGACAGCAGGACGCCGTCCCAGACGGGCGCGTCCGGCGCGGTGAGCAGGCGGACGAAGTCGGGCGAAGACGCCAGTTCGACCACCTTGGACAGGCTTTCGCGCTGCCCGGCGCAATTGATCGCGACGGTGGCCTTGGTCAGCACCAGTTCCTGGAGCAGGTTGGCGTGCGCGCTGAGCTTGGCCTGGGCGGTGGAGAACCAGGAGTCCCCCTGAGCCAGCAGCCGCCAGTGATAGCTCTGCAGGTCGGGCCCGGGCTTGGACTGCAAATCCTCGGGGGCGAAACAGGCCAGGTGATCCAAGAAGCTCTCCCTACTTTGGTGGACGGGTCACACGCGACAGGGTAGGCCGCGTGCATGACAGGCGCACGGCGCCCCGATTGGAGGTCAGGGTCAGTCCTTGCGCCATGCTACAAACCCTGGGCATTGTTGGCCGGTCCGCAGGCCGGATCCAAGCCCTGTCGGGGGGACTGTTGCACAAGCCCCACCCCTTGTGCGCGTCTGTCGCGCCGCTGTCCCTTCCTCTGTCACGCCGTCTGTCCCCCGTTCCCGAATGCCGATCCTCGCCCTGATGCTCAACGCCACCATCTGGGGGCTGTCCTGGTGGCCTTTCCGGCAGTTCGAGGGGGCCGGCATGCACCCCTTGTGGACGACGGTGATCCTGTACGTCCTGTCCCTCGTCGTGGTGCTGGCCAGCCAGCGCGGCGCGATGGCGGAATGGCTGCGATCCCCCGGCCTGTGGATCGTGACGCTGGCGGCCGGGATGACCAACACCGCGTTCAACTGGGGCGTGTCGACCGGCGACGTGGTCCGGGTGGTGCTGCTCTTCTACCTGATGCCGCTGTGGGCCGTGCTGCTGGCGCGCCTGGTGCTGGGCGAACCGCTGACGGCGTCGGCCGGTCTGCGCATCGCCCTGGCGCTGGGCGGCGCGCTGGCGGTGCTGGCGCCGGCGGACGGCGGCTGGCCGTTGCCGTCCAGCCTGCCGGACGTGCTGGGGCTGCTGGGCGGCCTGACCTTCGCGTTCAACAACGTGATGCTGCGGCGCGAGGCCGCCCGCAGCCCCGGGGCGCGGGCGCTGGCGATGTTCGTCGGCGGCGTGGCGGTGGCGGGGCTGTCCGCCACGGTCATGGCCGCCCAGGGCCTCGCGCCGTGGCCGTCGCTGCCGGGCGCGGCCTGGCTGCTGCCGCTGGCGGGGATGGCGCTGTTGTTCTTCGTCTCCAACCTGTCGCTGCAATACGGGGCGGCGCGGCTGCCGGCCAACGTCACGGCGGTGGTCATGCTGACGGAGGTCCCGGTGGCGGCGGTCTCGGCGCTCCTGCTGGGCGGGGGCTCGCTGGACGGCAAGACCGCGGCGGGCGGCGCGGCGATCCTGGCCGCGGCCATGCTGGCGGCGCTGCAGCGGCGTCGCGCCTGATCCGCGGCGTCGCGCTAGGATGCATCCCGGTCCACCCGGTCCACCCGGGCTGTTACGAGGAGGGTCCCCCCATGAGCGCCAATGGCAAGACTGCCTTCGACTTCGACGCCGTCAGCATCGCTGGCGAGCCGGTCGCCTTGTCGGAGTACCGCGGCCGCGTGCTGCTGGTCGTCAATACCGCCAGCGAGTGCGGCTTCACGCCGCAGTTCAAGGGCCTCGAGGACCTGTGGCGCGACTTCCAGGCGCGCGGGCTGGTGGTGGTCGGATTCCCGAGCAATGAATTCGGCGGCCAGGATCCCGGCAGCAACGAGGAGATCTCGTCGTTCTGCCAGCTGAACTACGGCGTGAGTTTCCCGATGATGGCCAAGGTCAAGGTCAACGGCGGGGAGGCACATCCGCTGTGGCAATGGCTCAAGGGCGAGAAGCCCGGCATCCTGGGCACGCAGGCGATCAAGTGGAACTTCACCAAGTTCCTGGTCGGCCGCGACGGCCAGGTGCTGAAGCGCTTTGCGCCGAACGACGCGCCGGCGGCCATCCGCGGCGAGATCGAGGCCGCGCTGGCGGAGTGAACGTCACTGGCGGACGTCGATCCCGCCATAGCGCAACCGCAGCCGGCCCTCGGCCTGCGCGGCGCGCAGCAGTTGATTGACCGTCTGCCGCGACAGGTGCGCGAGCTGCGCCAGTTCCGCCTGGGTCGCCTTCAAGGCCCGCCAGCCCTCGTCATCCGAGGGGCCGGCTCGCTCATCGGCCAACTGGCGTAACGCGACGCCGAAGCGCTCGGCAGCGCTCAGGTGCCGGGCTGCCTCCAGCAAGCGCAGATTGCCTTCGAAGCGTTCGGCGAACTCCCGCATCAAGGCCCGGGCGAAACCGGGCCAGTCGTCCATCAGCACGCGGTACGCGGGCTCGCCGATCACCCGCACGCGACTGTCCGTCACGGCCGCCGCCTCATAGCGCGAAGGCTTCCCGCTGATGAAGGCCGCAAGCCCGAACAGGCGCGGCGCGCGCACGTGCTCCAGCACCGACATCCGGCCGTCGAGCGCGGCGAAGCGGGCTTCGATCTCACCGTCCTCCACCATGTAGAACGCCGTTGGCGTCTGCCCTTGGACGAAGAGCACCCGACCCGCCGGGAGTCGACGCATGGGCATCAGTGCCTCCAGGCGCAATCCCGGCGCTGAAGGCGGGGTCAGGTCGGGGAAGTTGGCGCAAAGGGCCTGGACGGCGCTTGACGTGGAGGAGGGGGGCGGCAGCGCTGGCGGCACGATGGACGGCGGGAGTTTGTCGGATACCCGACATTCTGGCGGCTGATGCGGGCCTAGAGTCGCTGCCCATGGAAGACGCACTGGGGCGCATCGCCCACCACTTCGCCCGATTCGCCGAGACCGACGGCGCGGACGACCCGCTCTATGTGGCGCTCGCGGGCATCTTCGCCGGCGATCGGGACCTCATGGCCCTGTTGTTGGAAGCGCCACCCACGCAACGCAAGCCGGTGCTGCTGCTGGCCGCGCTGCACGACCGGATCCTGGCCGGCGACGCGCATCCGCTCGCCGCGTACTACGCGAGCGTCGGCGGCACACGGGCGCCGGACGACGAGTTGGCGCCGCAACTGCGGGACTTCATCCGCCGCGAGGACGCCGCGCTGCGCGCGTTGATCCGCACTCGCACGACGCAGACCAACGAGACCGGCCGCTGTGCCGTGCTCCGACCCGCGCTGCAGGCGCTTGCCACGCACCTGGGCGGCACCGGGGCCGAGCCGGTCGAGTTGGCGCTGTTCGAGTTCGGTTGCAGCGCGGGTCTGATCCTGGGCGTCGACCGCTACGCGTATGACGATGGCGTCGAGACAACGCCCGGTGAGCGCCCGGATGCGCCATTGATCTCCACCACCTGGCGTGGCGAGCGTCCGGCCGCGCTGCTCGGTGCGCCGCGCTGGCGGGCAGGCCGGCGCATGGGCGTCGATCTGCAGCCCATCGCGCCTGCCGACGACGTGGCCGCCCGCTGGTTGCGCGCCTGCCTCTGGCCAGGCGACGCCGCGCGCCGGCAGCGGCTGGACCGGGCATTGGACGACGCCCGGCGGCACCCGGTGCCGCTGCTGCGGACGGAAGACGGACTGACGGAGCTCGAGCGTTGGATGGACGAGCTGCCTGCCGGTGTCACGCCGGTGATCTTCAACGTCTGGGTGCTGGCCTACTTCGAGACGGAAGCGTTCAAGACCCACGTGGATCGCATCGGGCGCCTGGTGCGCGAGCGCGGCCTCGCGTGGATCAGCGGCGAGGTCGGCAAGCTGGCGCCCATGGCCTCGCCGCCGGACTGCCCGGCCGGAGAATCGCCCGGCAGCGGCACGCTGTGGACGCTGCAATGGCGCGACGGCGGAGAGGTCCGCACCGACGCGCTGGCCTGGTCGCATCCGCACGGACGGTGGATCGAGTGGCTGGACGCCGGCCACGCCCGCTTAGCGTGAGGCCCCCGACGCCGGCCTTGCCGACGTGCCAGGGACGAGCTTCAACTCGTTGACGACAAACTCCACGTCGTCGATCTGCTTCACCAACGCTTCGAGTGCGGACGCCTCATCGGCGCTGCGCACGCAGCCCTGCAGCCAGATCCAGCGCCGCTGGCCGAGCGCCCAGACGCTGGTCGTCGCATCGAACCGGCCGTCGGCGGCGACGGCCTTCTGCACGCGCGGCATGATCTCCTTGTCGTAGAGATAGGCGTTGGGCAGCCGGCAGCGGCCGCTCTGGAAGCAGCTGGTGCCGCGCTCGATGCGGCCATGCGCCTGTGCCCTGGCTTCGGCCTCGCTCATCAGCGGCCCGGACGGGCCCGGACACTCGGACGTCGGGATCGCCGAGCTCAGCTGCACGAAGGGATCGTCGAAGACGTTGCGGCGCGCTTCCTCCGCGACGGCGGTCGCGGGCAGCACCGCGTGCAGGATCAGCGCGATCCGTGCGCAGACGCACAGGCGATGGGCGATTGGCGGCGGTCGTCGCATGGCCGGGAGCTTGCCCCATCGCTTTCGAGCCTTCAAGCGGACCGCCTTGATGGCTAGGATGGCCCGTCGCTCCCCCACAAGAACGCCTGGAGACTCCGAAGATGACCGCCCCGATGTCTGCCTCCTCCTCCTTCCCCCGACTGCGCCGCGCGGCGCTGGCCCTGGCCGCGATGAGCGCCCTCGGCGCCCAGGCGCAGACGGTGCCCGAGCTCACCGCCCTCGCCGCCAAGGAGCAGCCCGCGCTGATGAAGACGCTGCAGCAGCTGGTCGAGATCGAGTCCGGCAGCTCCGACCGCCAGGGCCTGGACCGCATCGCCGGCGTCATCGCGCAGCGGCTGCGCGACCTGGGCGGCCAGGTCCAGCTGATCGATCCGGACACGACCATCGCCTCGCCGACCTCGGACGCGGGCGACGGTCCGGCGAAGGTCGGCCAGGTCGTGCGGGCCTCGTTCAAGGGCGGCAACGCCAACGGCAAGCGCCTGATGCTGATCGCGCACATGGACACCGTCTACCAGCGCGGCGGCCTGAAGCAGCAGCCCTTCCGCATCGACGGCAACCACGCCTACGGGCTGGGCATCGCCGACGACAAGCAGGGTGTCGCCACCATCCTCCATGCGCTGGCCCTGCTGAAGTCGGTGGGCTTCAAGGACTACGCCGAGATCACCGTGCTGATCAACGGCGACGAAGAGATCGGTTCCCCCGGCTCGAACCCGCTGATCACCGCGCTCGGCGGCGAGCATGACGCCGTGCTGTCCTTCGAAGGCGGCGGCGGTCCGACCACGCCGGACACGGTGCGCCTGGCCACCAGCGGCATCGCCTCGGTGGACCTGAAGGTCAAGGGGCGCTCGTCGCATGCGGGCGCGGCGCCGGAGAAGGGCATCAACGCCCTGACCGAGCTGTCCCACCAGATCCTGCAGACGCGCGACCTGTCAGATCCCAAGCGCGGCCTGCACCTGAACTGGACGATGTCCAAGGCGGGCTCGGTCCGCAACGCGATTCCGGAGCGCGCCGAGGCCCAGGCGGATGCACGGGCGGACCGCTTCGCCGACTTCGACGCCCTGGAAGCCGAGCTGCGCAAGCGCATCCAGAACAAGCTGGTTCCGGATGCGGAAGTGACCTTGAGCTTCAACCGCGGCCGTCCGCCGCTGTCGGCGACCGACGCGTCGCGCGCGCTGGCCGCGAAGGTCAAGGCCCTGGCCGACGAGCAGAAGCTGGAGCTGGTCGTGCGCGATCGTCCGACCGGCGGCGGCACCGATGCCGCCTATGCGTCGCTGGCGACCAAGGCGCCGGTGATCGAGGGTCTGGGCGTGCGCGGCTACGGCGCGCACAGCAGCGACAGCGAATACGTCGTCGTCGACGCCATCGCGCCGAAACTGGTCCTCGTCACGCGCCTCGTGATGGCCATTGGCAGCGGCAAAGCGCTCTAAGGCAGTCCCCGGTCGTTCAGGGACGGCATGGCTTGGGGTTTTGCCGCTTGCCGGCAAGGCCCCATGCCATGGCGGCCAAGCGCGCAGCAGGTGGCAGGACGCAGCGCGTCAAGCCTTCGGATACAGGACCATCTGCGTGCAGCGGAACAGCGCGATGGTCTTGCCGTTGTGCGTGACGGTCGCGTCCCAGACTTGGGTCGTGCGGCCCATGTGGACTGCGGTGGCGAGGCATTCGATGACGCCGTCGCGGGCGGTGCCGAGGTGGTTGGACTTGAGCTCGACCGTGGTGAAGTTCTGCGCGCCGTCGGGCAGCGACGAGATGCAGCCGTAGCCGCAGCAGGTGTCGGCCAGCGTGACGACGCTGCCGGCGTGCAGGTAGCCGTTGGGCGCCATGACCTGCTGGGTGACCGGCAGCCGCGCGAAGACGCGGCCTTTTTCGACCTCGACGATCTCGATGCCCATGTGGCCGGGCAGGCAGGCGGCGCCGCGCGCGTTGAAGTCGTTGATCATGTGATTCTGTGAAGCGGATGGATCAGGTCATGCGAAGCCGGCATTGTCGTCGCCCTGTATCGGCGCATCGGCAGGGGGTGTGTTCCGGTGCGGGCGCACGCGGCTGGGGATAATGACGCGAGCCGATAGTCCAACGTGGAGTTTCCAGCATGTTCCAGCACGTCGACGCCTACGCGGGCGATCCCATCCTGAGCCTGAACGAGGCGTTCCAGAAGGATCCGCGCACGCAGAAGATCAACCTGTCCATCGGCATCTACTTCGATGACGACGGCCGCATCCCGATGCTGGACTCCGTGCGCCGCGCCGAGCTGGCGGTGGTGGAACAGGCCGGTGCGCGGCCCTACCTGCCGATGGAGGGCGCGGCCAACTTCCGCACCGAGGTGCAGAAGCTGCTCTTCGGCGCCGACAGCGAAGCGCTGCAGGGCAAGCGTGTCGCGACCATCCAGGGCGTGGGCTCGTCCGGCGGCCTGAAGGTCGGCGCGGACTTCATCAAGCGCTACTTCCCCGACAGCGCGATCTACCTGAGCGACCCGACCTGGGACAACCACCGCGCCGTCTTCGAGGGCTCGTACATCGAGTGCCGCAGCTACCCGTACTACGACCCCAAGACCGGCGGCCTGCGTTTCGACGCGATGCTGCAGGCGCTGTCGGAGATGCCGGCGCGCAGCGTCGTGCTGCTGCACGCGTGCTGCCACAACCCGACGGGCGTGGACCTGTCGCAGTCGCAGTGGGACGCGCTGATCCCGGTGCTGCAGGAGCGCGAGCTGATCCCCTTCCTGGACCTGGCCTACCAGGGCTACGGCGACGGGCTGGAGCAAGATACCTTCGCGATCCGCGCGCTGGCCGCGGCGGGGCTGAGCTTCTTCGTCGCGAACAGCTTCTCCAAGAACATGAGCCTGTACGGTGAGCGCTGCGGCGCCCTGTCGGTGGTGTGCCCGGACGCGGCGCAGGCGGCCAACGTGCTGGGGCAGCTGAAGTTCACGATCCGCCGCAACTACTCGAACCCGCCGATGCACGGCGGCCAGGTCGTGGCCAAGGTGCTGGGCGACCCGGCGCTGCGCGCGCTGTGGGAAGGCGAGGTCGAGGAGATGCGCGAGCGCATCCTGGCGATGCGCAACGCGCTGTTCGAGGTGGTCTCGGCCAAGGTGCCGGGTCGCAACTTCGACTACTTCCTGAAGCAGCGCGGCATGTTCAGCTACACCGGCCTGACCCCGGAGCAGGTGGACCGCCTGCGCGAGGAATTCGGCGTCTACATCCTGCGCTCCGGCCGCATGTGCATCGCGGGCCTGAACACGCGCAACGTCGAGGCGACGGCGAACGCGATGGCGGCCGTCCTGGCATGACCTGACCCGGTCTTCCGTGGTGATCGAGGGCAGCCGCGAGGCTGCCCTTCTTGTTTCCAGAACGTTGTCAAGCGAACCCGGTGGGTTTGCATGTGCACTCCGTCGAGCCCTCGAACAGGAAGTGCCATGTTGACGACCTTGGATTTCACCCGCGATTTCCCCGCCCTGGGTGCTCCCTTGCCCGATGTGGGCGCCGAGCCGGCCGCCGCAGCCCCGACGCATGAGGCGGACGCCGCACCGCGGCGCGACACGAGAAAGCCCCGATGGCATCTGGCGTTCCATGCCACGTCCTCCCCCGGTGCCTCTGCATTGCGGCGGCAGCAGGGCCCGGGCCAGGCGCTGGCACGCAATGCGGCGACGGTCCAGGCCTTCGTGGAAGGGAGGTGCACGGCGTCGGACGTGCTGCGGGTGACCGTCAGCGGCATCGCCCATTGCGGCAGCAGGTTGGCCGATGCGCGGGCTTGCTTCGATGAACTGGATCGCGCCGTCAATTCGAAGACCGGCGAGCGCGTGCGTCCAGACGTGAGCGTCTACAACGCGCTGATCTCGGCGCACGAGCGGGCAGGCCAGCATGATCTGGCGACCAGGTATCTGAACCATGCCGTCGAGCGCGAGGTCTTCCTGCCCTCCTTGGGGCGTCACGGCACTCGAAACGAACTGAACCTGCACCGTCAATTCGTGGAGACCGGCGCGAAGCTTGCAACGAACGGGATCTGTGCCGACGTGGCGCGGGTCATCTTCCGTCAACAGTTTGATGCGGGAACGATCAATCCCGGGACCCTGTTCATCGTGGGCAGTCACGGCGAGAACAAGATCATGGACGCGATCCGGGAATCCATGGACGCCGTCGGATGGCCGGCTTGCCACCCGCGCCATGGCGGACGGCCGAATGAAGGCTGCTGGGTGGTGGACCATGCCCTCTTGAGGCATCGGATGACCGAGGCAGGGAACGATCGCCGACATGTTCCGCCGTCGACGCCACGGGCATTGCCCTTGCGCGCATTCGGCGAGGTTATGGGTAGCGGCACCGCTTTCATTGGCTGACGCCGTCACGAGTCCGTAACCTCCCGGACCATTCAAGAATGAATTCGTCCGGGATGAAGCAGCTAGTCGTGATCGGTGGGGGCGTCGTGGGCGTCACCACCGCCTGGGCCCTGGCGGAGGCGGGGCATCGGGTGACGCTCGTGGAGCGCGAGGCCACGCTCGGCACGGGCGCGAGCCGTGCGAACGGGGGGCAGCTCAGCTATCGCTACGTGTCGCCGCTGGCGGACGCCGGCGTGCCGCTGAAGGCGCTGCGCTGGCTGCTCGATCCGGACGGCCCGCTGCGTTTCAAGCCGGACGGCACGACGGCGCAATGGCGTTGGCTGGCGTCCTTCCTCGCGCATTGCCGCGGACCGGTCAACCGGCGCACGACCGAACGCCTGCTCGAACTGGGCGCCTTCAGCCAGCAGTGCTTCGGCGAATTGCAGCGGCACGCGGCGCTCGATGCCATCGCGCTGCGCACGCCCGGCAAGCTGGTCGTGTATCGCAAGCCGGAAGAATTCGCCCGCGTCGCCGCGCGCACCCCCGCCGGTGGGCCGGAACGGGCGCTGACCCGCGATGAATGCCTCGCGATCGAGCCCTCGCTCGGTGACGGCGGCGCGCAGTGGCTGGCCGGCGGGATCTTCACCTCCGGCGAGGCCGTGGCCGATTGCCACGCGCTGAGCGTGCAGCTGGGCGAGCGGCTCGCGCGGCATCCGAATTTCCGGGGGCGGGTGAAGGCCAATGCCACCGGTTTCGCCGTCGAGGGCGATCGTGTCGTCGCGCTGAGGACGGACCAGGGCGATCTGGTCGCGGACGGCATCGTGCTCGCCGCCGGGCTGCAGAGCGCGGCGCTGGCGGACCTCGTCGGCGTGCGGCTCCCGCTGTATCCGCTGAAGGGCTACAGCCTGTCCGCGCCGATCAACGGCGTGCACCGCCCGCCGACGGTCAGCGTCACGGACTTCGAACGCAAGACGCTCTATGCGCGCATCGGCGACCAGCTCCGCGTCGCGGCGATGGTGGATCTCGTCGGCGACGACACGAGCATCGATCCCAAGCGTCTGGCGGCGCTGCAGCGCAACGTGCGCGAGACCTTCCCGAAAGCGGCCGACTACGAGCACGCCGTGCCCTGGGCCGGCCTGCGGCCGGCGACGCCGAGCGGCGCGCCCATGCTCGGCGAGACGCCGTTGCGCGGGCTGTGGCTGAATGTCGGCCATGGCGCCCTGGGATTCACCTTCTCGTTCGGCTCGGCCCGCATCGTGGCCGACCTCGTTTCCGGCAAGCCCAGCCCCATCGCGCTGGACGGGCTGCAACTCCGCGCCGCCTGAGGGTCCGCGATGACGACGGCCGCCAAGCCCGTCGCGCTGGACGCGGCCTCGCTCGCCGAGGCGCTGCGCGCTGAGGTGCTCGCGCAGGACTTCGGCGCCACGCGTGATCCGCAGGATGATGGCCGGCCGATCCGGCACTTCCCGAGCATCGACCTCGCCGTGGTCGCGTTCCCGGAACGCGGCGCGCCGATCGCGGCGAACGTGCTGTTCTCGCGCGAGCATCCACAGGGGCTCATCGCCGACATCGCGGCCGGTGCGGGGCCCGTGCGCAATATCCGGTACCTGGCCGATCAACGCGACGCCGAAGGCAACTCGATCGCATGGCGTCCGGGGTCCGACTGGTCGGCGATGGCCTGGGCGCCGCTGGCCGGTGAGGTGGGCGAGGGCGGAGGCCGGATGGTGGCGCCTTACCCCGCGTCCTTGCTGAAGCTGATGCTGCTGGCGGGTGTGGGCCGTCTGGTCGACCAGGGGCGCGCCGGATGGTGGCAGCCGCTGAGCTACGGCGGCCGTGAGCGCGCCGTGTCCGACTGGGCCTATGACATGGTCACGTGGAGCAGCAACGAGGCGACCTCGGCGCTGGTCACGCTGATGCACGCCGCCGGCGCGATCCGTCGCGATGGTGGACGTGAGGTGCGCAACGAACTGCACACGCTGTTCGCCTCGCTCGGGCTGACGACGCTGCGCTTCGCCAACACGACGGCGGAAGGCGGATGGGGCAACGGCTCGGGATCGGGCGTGGGCCAGATCCAGATGACCGCGTGGGACACCGTGCGTCTGCTGTGGTGGCTGGACCCGGTGGCGCCGCGCGCGCCGTGGCTGCGCGCCGACGCACCGCGGCTCTCGCCCGAGAGCCGCAACCAGGCGATGCATGCCTTGCAGGACCAGGCGCTGCATCAGGTGCTGTCGAGCGGCGCGCTCGGTGGCGTGCCCGGCTGGGTGCCGGGTCTCCCGGCGCGCCTGCCGGGTCGCTGGCTCATGCCGGACGGTGCGCTGCATGCCGGCGAGGTGTCCTTGCCCGGCGATCTGCGCCGCTTCGCCATGGGCGGCGAGGTCTGGTTCGCGCACAAGACCGGCAACACCGAGAACTACACGTCCGACGCCGGCATCGTGCGCGGCATCCTGCCCCGACGCCGGCATTACCTGATCGCGCTGCTGAGCAACCTCGGCTCGCGTTACGCTCCGCACCCCAGCTGCGCCACGACCTGGCGCATCCCGGCGCTCGGCGCCGCGATCGACGCGCGGATGGCGGCGTGGCTGGAGTCCCGCCCCGCTCCTCATGGCTGACGACACCTTCCTGCTGCCCCCGCTGCCCGAGCGCGCGTGCCTCGGCGTGATCGCACCCGCCGGTCCGCCGAGGGACGGCACGCTCGACCGTGTCGTGCCGCTGATCGAGCGGCTGGGCTTTCGCGCGAAGCTCTTCCCCGGCTGCCACGGACCGGCCTTCCTCGGCCACCTCGCGGCGGACGATGGACGACGTCTCGCCGACCTGCACGAGGCGCTGGACGATCCCCACGTCGATGCGGTGATCGGCCTGCGCGGCGGCTACGGCTGCCTGCGGCTGCTCGACCGCATCGATCGCGCGTTGCTGCGTCGCTCGCGGAAGCCGCTGATCGGCTACAGCGATCTCACGGCGCTGCACGCGCTGCGGCAGCAGCTGGGCATTGCCGGCTGGCATGCGCCGATGCCGGCCTCGGACTGGCACAAGGGCGATGCCGGCTGGGCCGATGCCGTCGCGCTGGCCGATCGACTGCGCCGCGGCCTGCGCGTCGGCGACTCACTCGGACCGGCGCTCGCGCCGCATCCTCTCAACCGCGGCTCGGCGCCGGTGCGCGGCATGCTGAGCGGCGGCAACCTGGCGGTGCTCGTCGCGCTGCTCGGCACGCCGTTCATGCCGGACCTGCGCGGCGCGGTCCTGTTCCTCGAGGACATCGGCGAGGACCCCTACAAGATCGACCGCCTGCTGTGCCAGCTCCGCCTGGCCGGCGCGCTCGACGAGATCGCCGGCCTGCTGCTCGGCAGCTTCACCGACGCCGACCCGCCCGACGAGGTGCTCGCCGACTACTTCGGCGACCTCGGCATCCCGGTCCTCGCCGGCTGGCCGAGCGGCCACACGACGCCCCACCTGCCGCTGCCGATCGGCGTCGCGGTGACCTTGGATCCGGGCGAGAGAACGCTCAGGGCCTGAGCGCTGCGCCTCCCCCATCAGGGGGCCGACTTCAGGACGAATCAGTCCTGGGCATGACCTGTCACTCAGTCCTCTCGCAACAGTGCGAAGAGGTCGATGTGGCGAATGCTGTCTATCTGGTCGAGGGCTTTCAACGTTGGATGCGCAAGCAGGCGATGCAGAGACGGCGACCTGTGCCGCGCAGTGGCGGAAATGGAACGAGGGCTGATCGATGCAAATCTCGGTAGTGGACTCTTCAAGAAACGGATCGGACGATCCGGGGGCGGCAAACGCGATGGGTATCGCGTGATCGTCGCCCATCGACAAGGCGCTCCGTGGTTCTTCATCGAGGGTTATGCGAAGAACGTTGTCGCCAACATCGAAGCATGGAGGCTAGACAGCTGCAAGCAAACGAACGCGCTCCTGAAGGAGATGCGTGCCGACCAATTGGCGAACGCCGTCGAATCAGGACTCTTGAAGGAGGTGATCTGTGATGCGTAAGCGCAAGTGCGACTCGATTGACCGAATGGTAAAAACTGGACGTGCCATGCACGCTCGCGGGTGGGTGAGCGACGAACGAATGACACGTCTGGCATGGTGCGGCATGCCTCCTCCGGCGCCGCTGACGCCGGAGGAGGTTCGAGCCATCCGGGAGGCGGAGGACCTGAGCATTTACACCTTCGCCAACATGCTCAACACGACGGCACGCCTGCTGCGCCGGTATGAACAGGGAATCACTCGCCCCACCGGGCCGGTCCTGCGCCTGTTGCACGCGATCCGGGAACAGGGCATGGGGCGCGTGTTTCCATTGACTCCGCACGGTCCGGACACCAAGACGTAAAAAAGCCCGCCGGTCTCCCGGCGGGCTTGGTGTCTGTGGGTCTGCCGCGCAAGGCGGCAGGCGCACCCTGATCAGAAGAACTTGTAGTCCAGCCCCAGCGTGAACGAGCGTCCGCGCGGGTCGGCCACACGCGGTTCCCACGAGCTGCCCGAACCGGTGTTGGTGTCGTAGCTGTTGGCGAACGGCGGCGCCTGGTCGAAGAGGTTCTTCACCCCCACGGTGACCGTCAGGTTCTTGACGCCGCTGTAGGCCACGCTCGCATGGTGCAGGTAGTACGCCTTGACCCACGGCTCGAAGGCCGGCGCCGACGCGTTGCCGTTGGCCACGCCCGGCGGGACGTAGCCGTAGTAGCCCGTGCTGTATTGCTGGCGCAGCGACCAGGCCCAGTCGCCGTACGTGTAGGTGATGTACGCGCTGTGCTTCCAGCGGATGCCCAGCTCGCTCGACCGCGTGAACTGGCCGATCTCGCTCGGGCCGAAGGCCACGTTGTCCAGCAGCTTGGAGCGCTTGCGCAGCAGGTAGGTGCCGTCCAGCCCCGCGCTCAGGCGGCCGCCGTTCATCGCCGTGCTGCCGCGCATCGACAGTTCCAGGCCGCGCGTCTGCGTCTCGCCGGTGTTGACCCACCGGGTGTCCACCGTCTGCAGCACGCCGTTGGCGTCGCGCTGGAAGGCCTGCGGGAACAGCTGGTAGTTGTTCAGGATCTGCGTCAGCGTCAGGCTCTGGATCTGGCCGTCACGACGGATGTCCCACAGGTCCACCGACGCGCTGAAATCCTTCATCGGCTGCCACACGAAGCCGATGTTGGACATCTTCGACTCTTCCGGCTTCAGGTCGTTGCGGCCGCCGAACAGCGTGTTGAAGGTGACCGCCTGGCAGCCCGGCGTGTTGCTGACCACGTTGGTCGGGCAGGTCGACGGATCCGGCACGCCCGCGCCGGTGTAGGGCGACTCGGTGACGCCGTTGAACAGCTGGTTGAAGGTCGGCACGCGGAAGCCGGTGCTGTACGACGCGCGGAACACCAGGCTGTCGATCGGCTGGTAGCGGATCGAGGCCTTGGGGTTGGTCGTGCTGCCGAAGCCGGTGTACTTGTCGTAGCGCACCGAGAGGTTCAGGTCCAGGTTCTTGACGATCGGGATGATGGTCTCGCCGAAGATCGCGCCCACCTTGCGCTTCACGCCGCTCAGCGCGTTCACGTTGTCGAACGGGGCGTTGAAGATCCAGGTGTTGATGTCGTTGGTGTTGACCGTCTGGTTGCCGTCGAAGCGGTACTTCTCGATCCGGTAGTCCACGCCCACCGCGCCCATCACGTCACCGGCGGGCAGCTTGAATAGCGGGCCGGACGCGGTCGCGTCGTACTCGTCGGTCGTGTACTTGCCGCCGTAGAGCTTGGTGCCCTCCGCCGAGATCGCGTCCAGCGCCGCCAGCGCCGCCGGCGTCTGCGACTGGCCGGCCAGCAGGAAGGGATTGAGCACGCCGGTGTTGATCAGGTTGGCCAGGCCCACCCAGTTCTGGTAGCCGGAGCCCAGCACCGAATTGCTCTTGCTGAAGGCCTGCGACGCGCCGACCTTGTAGTCCCAGTCCTTGAGGAAGGGCAGCGGGCCGTCCATGCTCAGCAGGTAGCGGCCGGTGTCGGTGGTGGTCTCGAACTCGCGCTGGCCGCACTCCATGCAGCGCCAGCGGAAGGCCAGCGGCTTGCCGGTCTGCGAGGCCAGCGACGGGAAGGCGCCCACCAGCGCGTTCCACACGGTCTGGTAGCTCGCGCCGCTCGACGGATAGGCCAGGCTGCGGAACGGGCTCGGCACGCTGGTGCCGTTGGGCAGCCCGATCGTCGCGGTCGCGCTGCCGCTGCTGATCTGGTTGGCGGAGAAGATCTTCTGCGATTCCGACTTGCCCAGCAGCACTTCGCCGGTCAGCGTGTGCTCGCCCAGCTTGAGCATGCCGCGCGTCACCAGGTTGGTGTTCTTCACCGGCTGCTGGATCACCGCGGCCTTGCCCGAATCCCACGCGCAACCAAACTGGTTGGCCGGCGACGCGGCGGCGGAGTTCCAGAGCTTCTCCGCGTACGGGGCCATGCCCGGCTGCGAGGCGCAACCCGCGCCGCCCGGCAGGTCCAGGATGTTGGCGCTGGTGAGGGTCGCGCCGTTGTAGACCGGCGGCGTGATCGTGGGCGAGAAGAAGACCGTCGCGAACGGCGTGCCGCGCGTGTCCGGGGACAGGCCGCGTTCGGGCTGGAAGCTGTTGACGAAGCCGCGCTGCGAGCCGTCCAGGCGCTTGTTGTCCGTCATGGACAGCACGGCCATGACGTTGAAGCCGTCCTTGTCGATGTTGCCGACGCCGCCGGTCACCGAGCCGCGGTAGATGTTGCCGCCGCCGTGCTGCGTCACGTCGGTGAAGCCGCTGACGGTCAGGCCGGTGTAGTCCTTGCGCAGGATGAAGTTGATGACGCCGCCGACGGCGTCGGTGCCGTAGGTCGACGAGGCGCCGTCCTTCAGCACCTCGACGCGCTCGATCGCGGCCATCGGGATCTGGTTCAGGTCGACGACGCCGCCGTTCAGGCCGTGCGCGGCGATGCGGCGGCCGTTCAGCAGGATCAGCGTCGCGTTGGCGCCTTGCAGGCGCAGGTTGGCGGAGGTCGCGCCGTTGTTGCCGCGGGACTGGCCCGAGACCACGTCCGCGTTGGAGGCCAGGTTGTCCAGGCCGTTGCCGTTGGAGGAGAGCGTGGCGATCAGCTGCTCGGCCGACACGATGCCCTGGCGGTCCAGGTCGCGGCGCGAGATGGTCTGCACCGGCAGCGCGCCCTCGTCCTGGATGCGCTTGATGCTCGAGCCGGTGATCTCCACCCGCTCGATCTTCTGGACTTCCTGCGACCAGGCCGCCGCGTGGGCGCCCAGTCCCACCACGACGAGGCAGCGGGCGAGTTGATTCAGTTTCACGACCTTCTCCTTGTTAACCGGTCCGGCGTCCTGGGAACGCCTCCAACGACGGGGGCCGTCCGATGCGGGGCGACCCTGGGGTGTTGCTGTGTTGCGAGCTGTGAACGATCTTCAAGCACGAGCGGTTTTGACCGTCATAGGAACGTCACCCATTTGTTGTTTCCGTCCCGATGAATGCTTGTCTCGCGCGTATAACCTGCGGGAATGCAGCGGGGCCGGGAATATACAGTCGCTGCTCATGCGATCGATCCCCGCTCTCGTGCTTCTCGCCGCCGCGCTCGTGACGAGCGGCTGCGCCACCTTCGTCGACACCCCGCCCCCGCCGGTCGAGTCCGCGTTGCGCCAGGCCGGCGTGCCGGCCTCGTCGCTGGCGGTGGTGGCCTATCCGCTGGACGCGCCGGGCACGGGGCTGCGTCTGAACGCGGACCGGCCGATGGCGCCGGCCTCGACGATGAAGACGATCACCGCGGTGGTGGCGCTGGACCGGCTCGGTCCCAACAGCCGGGGACAGACCCAGCTGCTGGCCGCCGGCGAGATCCGCGACGGCCGCCTCGACGGTCCGCTGGTGCTCAAGGGCGGCGCCGATGCCGACCTCGACTGGCCCGCGTTGTGGGCGATGCTGCGCGAGGTCCGCGAGCGCCATGGCGTGCGTGAACTGGCCGACGGCATCGTCGTCGATCGCGGGCTGTTCAACCCCGCGCGTCCGGACATCGGCGCGCCGCGATTCGATGAGCAGGCGGAGTTTCCGTACAACGTCATCCCGGACGCGCTGCACCTCAACGGCAACCTGCTGCAGTACGACTTCTGGTCCGACGACCGCGGGCTGACGGTGCGGCCGTTCCCGCAGTTCGGCGGACTCGCGGTCGACGCGAGCGCCGTCCAGCTGAACGACAAGCCCTGCAAGGACTGGGACGACGACTGGCAGCCGTCGCGCTTCGAGGCCTTGCCGGACGGCGGCGGGCGGCTGGTGCTCGCGGGCGGGTTCCCGCGCGGGTGCCAGGTCTTGCAGTCGCTGAACGTGCTGGATCGCCAGTGGGAGACGACGCAGGCGCTGCGGCAGCTGTGGGGCTCCCTGGGGGGCACGCTGTCGGGGGAGATCCGCGAGGGGGCGACGCCCGAAGGCGCCCGCGTGCTGGCGCAGCACCGCGACCGCCCGCTGGCGGAGCTGCTGCGGCCGGTCATGAAGTCCTCGGACAACGCGCTGGCGCGGATGCTCTTCCTGCGCCTGGGCGCGTCGGCGGCCCGGCCCGGCGAGGACACCCGCGAGGCGGCCGCACGCGTCGTGCGCGAGTGGTTCGACGCGCAGAAGATCACCACGACCGGCCTGACGCTGGAGAACGGCTCCGGCCTGTCGCGCAGCGAGCGCGCGTCCGCGGCGCAGATGGCGGCGATGCTGCAGGCTTCGGCGCGCGGCGCGCACGGCCCCGAACTGCTGGCCACCCTGCCGGTGGCCGGCGTCGACGGCACGCTGATCCGCCGCTTCAAGGGCACGGCCGCCGAGGGCCGGGCGAGGATGAAGACCGGCACCCTGCGCGACGTGGTGGCGCTGGCCGGCTTCGTGCCGGACTCGACGGGCAAGACCTGGATCGTCGTCGCGATCGTCAACGACGATCAGGCGGCGAAGGCGCGTCCGGCGATCGACGCGCTGGTGGACTGGGTGGCGCGGCGCTGAGCGCGCTCAGAAGCGACGCAAGGGGTCCCGGCTGACCTGCGGCGCGTGGTGATTCAGCAGGCGCAGGAGATGGTGCCCGGCCGCGGGATCGCTGCAGATCTCCAGCCGGTCCATGAGGTCGATGAACCGGGCGCGATCCTGCTGCGGAAGCAGTCCGACCTGCGCGAACCAGCCCATCTTGCACATCTTGAAGAAGGCATTCCTGTTGAACAGGAACATGCTCATCGCCTGTTGCTCGGGGTCCGCGGCGAGCTGTTCGACCGGCCGGCCTTCCTTGTTGACGACGCGCTGGAGGATGCGCTGATTGGCGGCCCAGATCCGGTCGCACTGCCGCAGGCGTTCCTCGATGCCGGTCACGTGGCCCTTGCGCGCCTGCGTCTTCAGATCGTCCGCCATGGCCTCGAGGTACTGCGCCCAGCCCCGAAGCCCCTCGCGCACCTGCGGCGTATACGCGGTCGTCAGCTGCTCCGCCGTCCACATCAGCCCGATGCGCCAGGTGCATTCCCAATGGAGCGCGCCCTGCGCCAGTTCATCGGAGGACTTCCCGTCACGGACAGCAGCGGCCGCGGCGATGGCGGCGGCCTCCATGCCGGCTGCCGGCGTCACGGGAACGAATGCGGGAGCTGCCGGGTCCATGGCAGAGCCTTCCGGAGGGTGGAGAGGGTCGGTGAGTGCGGGCTCCCGATCCCGTCATCCGTCACCCCTCAGCGCACCGCCGGCGACAGCAGCCGCAGCGTGCCGGCGCGTGCGTCCATCTCGGCGGGCTGGCCCACCGGTACGGTGAACTTGCGCTTGATGTGGCCGATCATGGCGCCGCGGTAGACGGGCACGTTCAGCGGGAGGAAGTAGTCGTCGAAGACCTCGTCCAGCGTCAGCGTGCCGAAGTTGCCGTCGCCCGGTCCGCACTGCGTGAACTTGCCCAGCACGACGCCGGCCAGCTGGTCGAGCGCGCCGCACAGGCGCAGCGTCGAGAGCATGCGGTCGACGCGGTAGATGTATTCGTTGATCTCTTCGAGGAAGAGGATCGCGCCGCGCGTGTCCGGGAAGAACGGCGACCCCGCCAGCGAGCTCAGCACCGCCAGGTTGCCGCCGACCAGCGGCCCGCGCGCCAGGCCCGGACGCAGCGTGCTGATGCGGTCCTCGCGCTGGACCAGGCTGGCGCCGCGCTCGCCCTGCGGGTTCTGCAGCAGGTCCGCCTGCGCATCCATCGCGACGGCGCGGAAGTGCTGAAGGGAGAACTCGTTCCACTCCGAGCCCGCGACCGGGCAGTGGAAGGTGATCAGCCCCGTCTGCCGGTGGATCGCGTTGACCAGGCTGGTCAGGTCCGAGAAGCCGCCGAAGAACTTCGGCTTGCGGCGGATCAGCGCGTAGTTCAGCTTGTCGACGATGCGGTTGCAGCCGGAGCCGCCGGTCAGCGCGAGGAGGCCCGCGACCTCGTCGTCGGCGAAGAAGTCGTTGATGTCGGCGGCGCGCTGCACGTCGGTGCCGCCGAACTGGCCGTAGCGCCCGCGCACGTTGGCGCCGAGCTTGACCTTGAAGCCGAGCGCTTCGAGCGACTCGACGGCGATCTCCAGCGGCTCGCGCTCGTAGGTGGCGTTGGCGGGGCTGACGAGGCCGATCGTGTCGCCGACCTTCAGCCGACGCGCGCGCAGCGGCTCGGGCCCGGACTTCTGGGCGTGTGCTGCCGGTAGCGCGCCGAACGCGGTGGCCGCCGCCGTGGCGGCGCCGGTCAGGATCTGGCGACGGGAAGCGGTCATGGAATCTCCGGAAAGCGGTCAGATCACCAGCGGCAGCTCGCGGCGGACGCGTTCCCGGTCGCCGAAGTCGAAGTGCCACCACTCGGTGCTGATGGTCTGGAAGCCGGCGTGGCGCATCGCCGCCCGCAGCCAGCCGCGGTGACGGAGCTGGTCGGCGGTCAGGCCGCCGGCGGCGAGCTGCTCGGCTTCGAACTCGGGGTGCGAGGCGGGCGTCATCTCGTCGAAGCCGGTGCCCATGTCGAGCTCGCGGCCCTCGGCGTCGAGCAGCGTGACGTCGACCGCCATGCCGAAGGAATGGATGGAACGCCGCGCCGGATGCGCGAGGTACTTCGTCAGCGGCGTGCCTTCGAGCTCGGCCCACAGCGCCTCCTGCACGCGTTGCGGCCGCAGCGCGTCCAGCACCACCAGCGTCACGCCGGGGCAGTGGCGGCCGAGGAAGGCGGCCGCCTCCGCCACGGCGTCCGCCGACTCGCGGCGCAGGTAGGCGCAGTCCAGTCCGCCGTAGACGTTGCGGCCGACGAAGTTGTCGGGGGTCGCATAACGCAGGTCCACCGCGATGCCGGGGATCGTCAGCAGCGCGCGGAACTCCGCGTGCGCGGCGATCTCCTCGCAGGGGATGGGCGGCGGAGGGGCGTTGGCGGCAGAGGCGTCCGGAGTCATGGTGGGGCGACGTGGAGCCGGAAGATCAGACGCGGGGGCGCGTCACTCCAGGCTCTCGAGGTTGGCGCGGGCGGCGTCGCGCAGGTAGGTGACCAGCCGGCGCGCGGCCTGCGCCAGCGGTGCGCTGGCGGAGGTCAGCAGGTACAGCTGGATGCTCATGGCCGGCGCGAGCGGGCGGACCTTCACGCGGGTGCGGTCGGCCGACGCGGCGGTGAAGGGATCGACCGCGGTCATGCCGACGCCGGCCTCCACCAGCGCGCGGGCGAGCTGGTAGGTCTGCACGGTGATGCGGCTGTCGAGGTGACGGCCTTCGGCCTCGCTGGCGTTGTGCAGCATGTGGCCGAGCGGGTCGTCCTCGGCCATCGCGATCAGCTCGGACTGGATCTCCTCCAGCGGCAGCGGACCGGTGCCTTGGGCCTCGGGGCTGTGCATCGGGCACAGCGCCATCATCGTGCCGCTGGCCAGCACCTCGGCCTTGATGCCGGGGTGGCGCGGGTCCTGCAGGCTGAGGGCGAGGTCGGCCTCGCCGAGCAGCAACGCCGAGACGATCTCGCGGGTGTGATTCGTGCTGAGCTGGCAGCGGCTGCGCGGGAAGGCTTGCGCCCAGTGCGTCATCGCGGCGGGGATCACCGAGGCGCCCAGCGTCGGCGTGGCCATCAGGCGCAGCGATTCGGATTCGCCGCTGCGCAGGTTGGCGGCCAGGCGCCGGATCGCGACCAGGTCGCGGTTGAGCTTGTCGATCTCGACGAAGAGCCGCTGCGCTTCCGGCGTGGGATAGAGCTTGCCGCGGACGCGGTCGAACAGCGGCATGCCGAGCTGCAGCTCGCAGTGCTGCAGCACCTTGGTCACGGCGGGTTGCGAGATGTGGAGCAGCTGCGCCGCGCCGCTGATCGTGCCGGCCTGCATGATCGCGTGGAAGACTTCTATATGGCGGAGCCTCATGTCAGCCCCCCGTCCGACGGGTACGTCGTCCGACCCCCCGAGGGGGCCCGGCCCGGCTTGGGGCGGCCCGGCGCTCGGGCCGGCGCGCTAAGGAGGAGGGGAGGCTTATTCACGATAGACGTTCTCGAAGACGACACCCCCGTTCGGCTGCATCTTGAAGCCGCGCAAGTCCTTGCTGGTGGGGATGTACACCGTCGAGTGTGCCATCGTGATCCACGGGCGTTCCCGCTTGAAGATCTCCTGGGCTTTCTCGTAGAGGGCGATGCGCTTGCCCTGATCGGCCGTGGCCCGCGCGGCATCGATGAGGCGTTCGAACTCCTGGTTGCAGAACTTCACGCCGGACTTGTTGGTCGCGCAGCTGAGATTGGGCGTCAGGAAGTCGTCGGCGTCGCCGCTCTCGCCGGACCAGCCGCTCATGTAGACCGTGTGCTCGCCGGCGTTGGCGCGCTTGAGGTACTCGCCCCATTCGTAGCTGCGGATCTGCGCGCGCACGCCGATGCGGGCCCAGTCCTGCTGGATCAGCTGCGCCATCAGCTGGCCGTTCGGGTTGGTGGGACGTGTGACCGGCAGCGCCCACAGGTCGAGGTCCAGTCCGTCCGGAAAGCCGGCCTGCTTGAGCAGTGCCTTGGCGCGGTCGGGGTTGTACTCGTTCTTCAGCGACTTGTTGTAGCCGGGGATCGCGGGCGGGAAGGGATTCACCGCCTGCATCGCGTCGCCGCGCGGGAACAGCGCGCGGAAGATCGCGTCGCGGTCGACCGAGATGTCCAGCGCCTCGCGCACGAGCCGGTTGTCGGTCGGCGGCTTGCGCAGGTTGAACGACAGGTAGGAGATGTTGAGCGCCTGGATCTTCTCCAGCTTGATGCGCTCCGGATGGCGGTCGATCGCGGCGACGTCGATGTCGCGCAGCGGCGAGGTGATCTGGCACTCGCCCGCGAGCAGCTTCTGCACGCGCACCGGCGCCTCGCGGCTGATGGTGAAGATCAGCTTCTGCGTCTTCTGCGGCTCGCCCCAGTAGTCGGGGTTGCCTTCCATGCGGACGACGTCGTCCTTGGCATAGCTGCGGAAGCGGTACGGGCCGGTGCCGATGGGCAGGCGGTTGATCTGCGGCGCCTTGCCTTCGCGCAGCAGTTGCTGTCCGTACTCCGCCGACTGGATGCCGGCGAAGGCCATCGCGAACCAGGTGACGAAGGTGACGTTGGGCTGCGTCAGCGTGAAGCGGACGGTGCGGTCGTCGAGCTTCTCCATCTTCGCGATCGCCTTGGCCAGGCCGAGGTTCTGCGGATAGATGAAGTTGGCCGGGAAGGCCTTGTTGAACGGGTGCTCGCGGTCGAGGAAACGGCCGAAGGTGAAGAGCACGTCATCGGCGTTCAACGCGCGCGTCGGCGTGAACCACGGGCGGGTGTGGAAACGGACGTTCTCGCGCAGCGTGAAGGTGAACTCGCGGGCGTCGGGGCTGATGGTCCAGCTCGTCGCGAGGGCCGGTTGCAGCGCGGTCCCGCCGCGCTCGAAGCGCACCAGGCCCTGGAACATCTGGTTGTTGACGTTGTTCGTGCTGGCCGAATCCCATAACCCCGGGTCGAAGCCCTCGGGGCTGGCGTCGGTGCAGTACACGAGCGGCTTGACCGCGGCGGCGCCGGCCGCGTGAGCGGCGGGAAGCAAGGCGGACATGAGCAGAGCCAGCGAGAGGGGGAGGACTGAGCGCATCGGGAGGAGGGCAAGCCGCGCATTGTCGAAACGCCGCTTCCCAGGTCACAACTGAAATGGGCGGGTTGGACCATAACACTGGGTTATGCGGGTGAGGTGCGCGCCCTCGGATTAGAGATCGTCGATATCGACTTCGATGGTTTCGGCGCCCTTGAGCGTCGCGAGCAGCACGGCGCGATCGTCGATCAACTCTTCGATCTCGGCCATCAGAGCGTCGTGCAGCTCCGGGCTCAGCGCATAGAAGAGCGGTTGACCCACTCGGTGGACAAGCAGGAGACCATGGTCAGCCGCTTTCATGGCCGCTGCTGGATCTCGAGCAAATTTGAAGAGGGGAATCGTTTGAGACGGAGACTCGACTTCCATGGGACCTCCTTTGAACGGCGCGCGCGGTGCGCTAGTGACCTGTCATTGGAGGGGCGAAGCACGCAGACCGCAATTGCTTCGAATAGTTGTTCAAATCACATCGCAGGCCACGAGCCGCCCATCGACCTCCCGCAACTCCGGCCGCACTTCCGCGCAGCGCGCGACGGCCATCGGGCAGCGTTGATGGAACGCGCATCCCGTCGGCGGCTTCAGCGGGCTGGGCAGCTCGCCGTGGATGCGGATGCGCTCGCGGCGGTCGGCCGGGCGCAGCGCCGGCGTGGCGCTGATCAGCGCCTGCGTGTACGGATGCAGCGGCCTGGCGAAGAGGCGGCGCTTGTCGCCGTGCTCGACCACGCGGCCCAGGTACATCACCATCACCTCGTCCGCCACGTGCTCCACCACCGCGAGGTTGTGCGAGATGAACACGTAGCCCGTCCCGAACTCCTCCTGCAGGTCCATGAAGAGATTCAGGATCTGCGCCTGGATCGACAGGTCCAGCGCGGAGGTCGGCTCGTCCGCGACGACGATCCCCGGCTGCATCACCATCGCCCGCGCGATCGCGATGCGCTGGCGTTGACCGCCCGAGAACATGTGCGGGTAGCGCTGCAGGTGCTCCTGGCGCAGGCCGACCTTCGCGGCCAGAGCCTCGATGCGCTCCTGGCGCTCGGCGCGGTCCAGCGGCGTGTTGATCACCAGCGGCTCGGCCAGCGTCGATGCGATCGTCTTGCGCGGGTTCAGCGCCGCATACGGGTTCTGGAACACCATCTGCACGTCGCGTCGCAAGGCCTTGCGCGCGGCGGCGTCGGCGGCGTCGCGGCCATGGATGCGCAGGTCGCCGGAGGTCGGTGCTTCGATGAGCGTCAGCGCTCGCGCCAGCGTCGATTTGCCGCAGCCCGATTCGCCGACCACCGCCAGCGTCTTGCCCGGAGCCAGCGAGAAGCTGACGCCGTCGAGCGCCCGCACGGTTGCCTTCGGCGCGAACCAGCCGCGGCTCACGCGGTAATGCCGGGCGAGGTCGCGCGCCACCAGCAGCGGCGCCGCACCGGCGCCAGCGCCCGCAGCGACAGACTTGTCTGGCACGGCGCTCATGCGACGGACTCCTCGATCAGCGGGTAGAAGCAGCGCACGCCGTCGACGACGTCCGGGCGCTCGGCGCGACAGTGCGCTTGCACGCGCGCGCAGCGCGGCGAGAACAGGCATCCCGTCGGCCGGTCCAGCGCGCCGGGCACGATGCCCGGCAGCGCCTGCAGCCGGCGCGCCCCGCGGTTGTGTTCGGGGATCGCCGCCATCAGCGCGGCGGTGTACGGATGCTTCGGCGATTCGAAGACCTCGGGCAGATCCCCTGTCTCCACCACCTGGCCCGCGTACATGACGGCGACGCGCTGCGCCATTTCCGCCACCACGGCCAGGTCGTGCGTGATCATCACCAGCGCCATGCCCTGTTCCCGCTGCAGTCGCAGCAGCAGGTCCATGATCTGCGCCTGGATCGTCACGTCGAGCGCGGTCGTCGGCTCGTCGGCGATCAGCAGCTTCGGCGAACACGCGATCGCCAGCGCGATCATCACGCGCTGGTTCATGCCGCCGGAGAGCTCGTGCGGATAGGCCTTCAGCCGGCTCACGGCGTCGGGGATCTCGACCTGCTCCAGCAGTTCCGTCGCACGCTGGCGTGCTGCGGCGCCTCGCAGTCCGAGGTGGGCGCGCAGCACTTCCTCGAGCTGGTGACCGACGGTGTAGCTCGGGTTGAGACTGGCCAGCGCATCCTGGAACACCATCGCGATGTCCTTGCCGATCAGCCGGCGCCGTTGCGAGGCGCTCATGCCGAGCAAGTCCTGACCCTGGAAGCGCAGCGCCGCGGCGCTCACCTGTCCCGGCGGATCGATCAGGCCCATCAGCGCCATCATGCTCACGGACTTGCCGGAGCCCGATTCGCCGACGATGCCCAGCACCTCGCCGGGCGCGACGTCGAGGTCGACGCCGTCCACCGCCGGGAAGGCGCCGAAGCGCACGCGCAGATCGCGCATCTCCAGCATCACGACACCCGCTTCAGTCGAGGGTCGAGCGCGTCGCGCAGCCCGTCGCCCATCAGGTTGACGCTGAGCACCGACAGCAGGATCGCCAGACCCGGCAGCGTGACCACCCACGGCGCGCGGACGATGTAGTCGCGCGCGGACGAGAGCATCGTGCCCCATTCGGCCATGGGCGCCTGCACGCCCAGGCCGAGGAAGCCGAGACCTGCCGCCTCGAGGATCGCGGCGGAGAAGCTCAGCGAGGCATTGACGATCAGCGGCGCGAGGCAGTTCGGCAGCACCGCCGAGAACATCAGCCGCCAGGTCGACGCGCCGGCCACGCGGCTGGCGGTGACGTAGTCCTTGCCGAGCTCCGCCAGCGCCGCGGCGCGCGTGAGCCGGACGTACTCCGGCAGGCTGCCGACGGCGATCGCGATGACCGTGTTCATCAGGCCCGGGCCGAGCACGGTGATGACGCAGATCGCCAGCAGCAGGCCCGGCAGCGCCAGCATCACGTCCATCACGCGCATGACCACGGGCGCGAGCAGCCGTTGATGGAAGGCCGCCAGCAGTCCCAGCAGCACGCCGGGGATCAGCGACATCACCACCGAGGCCAGGCCGATGCCCAGCGACACGCGTGCGCCGTGCAGCAATCGCGAGAGCAGGTCGCGGCCGAGCTCGTCGGTGCCCAGGAAGAAACGCATCTGTCCGCCGTCCATCCAGATCGGCGGCGTCAGCATGTGCTCGCGGTATTGCCGGACGGGATCGTGCGGCGCAATCCAGGGAGCGAGCAGCGCCGCCAGCGCCAGCAGCGTGAAGACGATCAGCGCCACCAGCGCACCTCGGTTGGCGGAGAAGCCGCGCCAGAACTCGGCGAACGGACCGGGCGGCGCGATCGCGGGCGTCGTCATCGTCGTGGACGACGGGGAGGGCGGTGCGCGCATGTCGCTGGGTTGACTCATGGTCGCTTCATCCCTGCTTGCGGATGCGCGGGTTCACCACGCCGTACAGCAGGTCCACCAGCAGGTTGACCGCGATGAAGGTGCAGGCCGAGATCAGGATCCCCGCCTGCACCACCGGATAGTCGCGCCGCGCGATCGCGTCGATCAGCCACTTGCCGATGCCGGGCCAGCTGAAGATGGTTTCCGTCAGCACCGCGCCGGCCAGCAGGCTGCCGACCTTCAATCCGATCACCGTGATCACCGGGATCAGCGCGTTGCGCAGGCCGTGCACCAGCACCACCCGCGCCGGCGACAGGCCGCGCGCGCGGGCGCTGCGCATGTAGTCCTCGCGCAGCACTTCGAGCAGGCTGGAGCGCGTCATCCGCGCGATTACCGCGGTCGTGCTGGTGCCCAGCACCAGCGCCGGCAGCAGCAGGTGGCGCAGTGCCGAGCGCCACGCGCCTGATTCATCGTGCAGCGCCGCGTCGATCAGCATGAAGCCGGTGACGCGCTGGACGTCGTACTCGACCGCGATGCGGCCCGACACCGGCGTCCAGCCCAGGCCCACCGAGAAGAACATGATGAGGATCAGCCCCCACCAGAACACCGGCATCGAGTAGCCGACCGTCGCCACGCCCATCACGCCCTGGTCCAGCAGCGAGCCGCGCCGCAGCGCCGCACCGGTGCCCAGCGCCATGCCGAGCACGATCGCCAGCAGCAGCGCGAAGAGCGCCAGTTCCGCCGTCGCCGGGAAGAGCGCGAGGAACTCGTGCGACACCGGCTCGTGCGAGACCAGCGAGCGCCCCAGGTCCCCGTGCAGCAGACCGCCGACGTAGTCCGCGTACTGGCGCCACAGCGGCTGGTCGAGTCCGAGTTCGTGCATCAGCCGCGCGTGGGTGGCGTCGTCGAGCGCGCGCTCGCCCATCATGATCGCGATGGGGTCGCCCGGCACCAGCCGGATCAGGCCGAAGGCGACCAGCGTCACGCCGATCAAGGTCGGCAGCAACGAGGCCAGGCGGCGGAGCAGGAAGTTCAGCAAGGCGGGCGACAGCGGGCGGGCGTGGCGGTGGCGGGTGTAGGGGGCGGTCCGACGCGATCAATACTCTGAACGCGGCCGGCTGTCCGCCGGGAGCGGCTTCTTCATGAGCATGCCGCCGGGCGTCGTGACGACCTCCAGCAGCGCGGCGGTCTCGGCGTCCATGTTCCCGGAGAAGTCGGCGGGCCGGTACTTCATCTGGAAGGTGCTGATCACCTCGCGCGTGGCCGTGTCCAGCTGGCCGGTCTGCGGCGTCTGGTACCCGACCTGAGCGAGGCGCTTCTGGAACCAGACGGCGTCCGGCACCGGCGCGACCTGGTAGATCGCCTGCTTGATCTGGACCTGCGCGGCGTCGGGCCAGGCGATCAGGCCGGCGTCGGCCAGCTGCTTCCACGGGAACGCCGGACCCGGATCCTGCTTGCGGCCCGGCGCGATGTCGTTGTGGCCGAGGATGCGGTCCGAGCGGATGCCCTGGCGCGCGACGATCTCCTGGACCAGCTTGATCACGTCGTCGATCTGTTCCTGCGGATACGGCGCGTAGACGCGGCCCATCGGCGTCTCGGTGAAGCCGGGATTCACGATCTCGATGCCGATCGAGGCCGAGTTCAGGTTGGTCGCGCCGCCCCAGTAGCTGACGCCGCCGTGCCAGGCGCGGCGGTTCTCGTCGACCAACTGGTAGACCTTGGAGGGCTTCTCCTGCACCAGGTAGTGGGCCGAGACCTTGCCGCCGGTGGTCAGCACCTTCATCGACCGGTCGAAGTCCAGCACCGTGTAGTGGAGGATCAGGAACTGCGCGCGGCTGTCCTGGTTCTCGGACACATGGGTGCGGTCGATCTGCAGCGTCGGCGTGGCGCAGGCCGCCAGCAGCGCGGCGGCGGCGAGGGTCAGGAGCTTGGTTTTCATGGGGCGGGCGCGGCCCGCCTCGCGGCGGCCAGGGCGGTGTCGGGTTGATGAACGGTGAGGGACAGGTCTTGCGGCAGGGCGTCGCGCAGGCCTGATTCGATCGCGGGATGCAATTGCAGCACACGTCCGGCGGCGCTGACGGGACGCACGCCCAGGCGGCGCACGAGCGCGAGCGGCAGTCGGGCGAGCTCGCGGCCGGCGCGGTGCAGCAGGGCCAGCGCGTCGGCGTCGTCGTCCGCCGCGGCGCGCGCGACGGCCAGCGCCAGGCGGCCGATCGAGCCGCGGCGTGCCGCGCTGTCGCCGCCGTACATGAAGGCGCGCGTGGTCGGCCAATCGGCGCCGCCGAGTTCGTCGAAGAGATGTCGCGCCAGCGGGGAGTCGTTCCAGGCGCCCGGCGACTCGTCCTCGCGGCGCCAGACCAGCGCGAGCGCCTCGCGGGCGATCCACTGGCCGCCGCCTTCGTCGCCCAGCAGCGGACCGCGGCCGCCGGCGCGGTGCAGCGTGCCGGCCTCGTCGATGAAGGCCGCGATCGCGCCGGTGCCGGCATAGACCAGATAACCCTCGCCGGGTTTGAACAGCGCGTGCCAGGCCTGCGCGATGTCGCTGTCGCACTGGATCTGCGAGGGCGCCAGGCCCAGCTGTTGAGCGAGCAGCGCGCGCAGTTGCCGGCCGGCGGGGCCGTCCGGTTCGCCGAGGCCGGTGATGCCCGCCTGCAGCCCGTGCAGCGCGCCGGGCGCCGCGTGGGTCAGGACCTCGGCGGCCAGCGATTGCAGCGTCTGCGCCAGCACGACGCGACCGGCGCTGGTGTCCAGCAGCAGCGCGCTGAAGCCGCCGACCTCGCCGCGGGCGACCAGGGTGCCGTCGGGCCGGGCCAGGGCCCAGCGCGTCTGCGTGCCGCCGGCGTCCAGGCCCAGTCCCAGCGATTCGGATGACGTGCCCGCGCGCGCTGACACAGGCCGCGCGGGTCGGTCGAGCTCGTGGGGATGGTCGGTGGCGGAGGGCGTGGGACTCATGGCGGCGTTGGCGCGCGGAGCTTACGAGGCGCGCCGTGCGTTCGCCATTGTCAATGCGCGTGGCGGGTATGACCCAGGCTCATGGGCCGTCGACGGGCGGACGAAAAAAAACCGCGCCGGGAACGGCGCGGTTTTCATGCGGAGCGGCCGTGGCCGCTTCGGGGCGTCGACTTAGAAGTCGGCGCTCAGGCTCATCGACACGAAGCGCGGGGCGGTCAGGTAGTAGAACGCCGTGCTCGGGTTGTAGGTGAACGACTTGCCGTCCGACAGGGCGTACGTGTAGGCCTTGGTGCTGGCCACGGAGCCGGAGCTCGGGCTGGTGCCCCTGGCGTTGCCGATGTTGCTGACGTTCAGTCGCAGCTGCACGTTGTTGGCCCAGCTCACGTTGCCGAAGTTGTAGCCTGCGTCGACGTCGCCGGTCCAGAACGCGTCAGCCTTCTCATCGTTCATCAGCGACGCGTACTGCGAGCCATTGCGCTTGACCTTCAGTCGGGCGTAGAAACCGCCGTAGATGTACTGCACCGAGCTCGCATAGATCTGACGCGGCGTCAGGGTGTACTGCTTGCCCGTCAGGGGCAGGTAGATGTCCTGGGTCGACGTGTTGTTGTTGATCTTCGGACGAGCCACCAGCAGGTCGTCCTTGATCTCGCTCTTCTGGAACGTTGCCGACGCATAGGCGCTGAAGCCCTTGAACGTGCCGGTGCCCGCTTCGAATTCGAGACCCTTGTTGTTCACCTTGCCGGCGTTCATGTAGGTGCTCTTGTCGGCGATCGGATCGTAGGCATTGGCCTGGCGATTGCGGAAGTCCGAGTTGAACAGCGTGGCCGACAGCGACAGGTCCTTGGTCTGGAAGCGATAGCCGAGGTCCGTCATGATCGACGTTTCGGCCTTGGCTTCGCGGACCAGGGTTGCGACACCGTTCGTCACCGTAACGTTGGAGCCGGTGAAGGCGAAGTTAGGCGGAGCGCGGAAGTTCTTCGCGATGTTCAGGAAGACCTGCGAGCTCTTGTCCAGCTGGAAGCGCACGCCGGCTTGCGGGAGCACGTCGTTGTAGGTCTTCTTGAAGTTGAACGCGACGTTCTGGCTTGTGCCTTCGTTCGGCGCGTTGTTCACATCACGCTGGACGTGCGGGGCGCGCACGCCCAGGGTCAGCAGACCACGGTCGCCGGCAAAGGTCCAGTTGTCCGAGACATAAGCCTGGTAGGCGGTGCTCTTCGTGTCCCAATCGCGGCCCTGGTACAGCGAACCGTCGGCGCGGGTCACGCGGCCGCTGTTCAGCCACACCGTGGTCGGGTTGCCGTCGAAGTCCACTGCGACCATCGGCTGGGTTTGACGGTGCTGGGCACGTTCGAACCACAGGCCGAAGCGCAGGTTGTGGTCACCCAGTTGCGTGTTGATCTCGGTCGTGATGCCGGGACGCGACGTGCGCGTCACGCTGGCACGAGCCATCGTCACGGTGTCCAGCTTGTCGCCGTCGCCGTTCAGGTCCTTGCCGTCACCGACAACGCCCGTGGCCGGGTTCAACAGGAAGTTGGATTCCTTGACCGACAGCTGGCTCCAGCCGCCGTTGCCGAAGCCGTACCACAGGTAGGGTTGAACCTTCAGGTAGGTCTCGTTGGCGATCTTGAACGAGCCCGACACCGACACGACGGCGTTCTCGAACGGGTTGTTGGCTAGCTTGTAGTAGTTGGGCGACTGCGACGGATCGATGTCGACCTTGCCATTGGTCGGCTTGACACGGCCGACAAATTTCTGGTTGTAGTCGTAGAAGTAGCCGTTGGTGCGGATCTGCGCCAGGCTGACGTTGCCGATCGCGTTGTTGACGGCGCGGTTGTACAGCACCGAGCCCAGGATCTTGTTGTCTTCGTTGATGTCCCAGCGGAATGCGGCGTCGATGTGGTCCTTCTTGGCTTCGCCGTCGCCCTTCCACTTGTCGGCTTCGGTATGCGAGTAGCTGATGAAAACCTTGGCGGCATTGTTCAGGATGCGGCCCGTGTCGTAGCGGACGAACGAGCGCGTGTAGCGCAGTTCGCCGAAGCCCTGGGACACGCGCACACGCTGCTTGTCTTCCGGATCGCAGCTGGTGATGGACACGTTGCCGCCGGTGGCGCCGGCGTGAGGCGAGTCGGAGTCCGGCGCGCCCTGCTGCAGCGACTGGGTGCAGAGGTTTTCCTGGTCGGCGTATTCCTGCGGATAGACCGCGAAGTTGCCGGAGTCGTTGACGGGCACGCCGTTGACGGTGAAGCCCATCTGGTCGGCGCCGAAGCCGCGGACCGTCAGACCGCCGCCGAACAGGCCGGTAGCGTCGTAGTTGTAGGTGTTCACGCCCGGCAGGAGCGACAGGGCCTGGAAGGGGTTGCCCGAAGCGCGGTCCTTGTCGATCGCCTCGCGGGTCACGGTGCTGCGCGCCTTGGCGCCGTCCTCGTTCACCATCTGACCGGCGGCCAGCTTGTTGCCGCTGCCCACGATGGTGATCGTGCCCAGACGGACCTTGTCTTCCTTGGCGCGCGGAGCGCCGTCATCCGCGGACGTGTCAGCGTCCTTCTTGGCTTCCTGGGCCATGGCTGGCATGACGGCCACCAATGCCGCGGCGGCTGCCAACGCGGTCTTGCGGAAACCCGACCAATTCTTCTGATTCATTCCTGCGCTCCTGTGCGACGAGACCAAACTGAACTAACAACTGAAATCCTGGTGCGGCTGGGGAAGGCTTCCCGCCCTTCCGTCGGCAGATTCCTTGCGCAACCGTTTTCCTCTCTCGAAGTCATCAACTTCGGAAGACCGCAAACGTTTTACGTTGGTTTTTCCGGCCCAGGAATCCATCCTCGGCCAGGCTCTGCTCGTACCAGCCCGCCTGTGTCGGGGAACCGTCTTGATGCGGCTCCTCCTTCATCTGAAGCAAAAAGCCTACCAGTCGAGACAGCCCCCAGCAATGCGGCGAAATCCGCCGTGCAGGGGGCTTTCCGCGCTGACGGGCCCTGTTGCAGGGCGGATTCCGGGAGTCCCGGCACCCGCCTTGGCGATGCACGGCCGTGAGTCTCTTTGCGGGATGTTGTGGGTTTGTGACAAGGAATGACAGGGGCGCCAGGGCTTCCCCACCTGTTTGCCGCACGCGACGGAACGGGCGTCACCCGCCCGGAAACGGGCTCTTCCGAGCTATTTGCGCACCAGGGTGATACAGGGTTTCCACGGAGCACGGGCGCGCCCCGGCACTCACACGTCGTTGTGTGGAATCGACAGTTTTGGGGTCATCGCGTTCAGCTGGAGAACGTTACCCGAGGCCCTTCGCGATTGATCGCGTTGACTGCGCTGGCGCTCAGCAGCCAGCCGTCGCCGATGGCGCCCAGGTCGCCGTCCGGGCCCACGAGGTCGAAGAGCCAGGGGGAATCGGCGCGTCGCGCGTCACGCTTCCACAGCGCGAAGGCGCGGGGCGGAGCTCCGTCCCGGGCGGACAAGCGCAGGTGGCCGTCGGCCAGACGTTCCAGGGCGACGGCCCCGCAGGCTGGCGCGGTCAGCCACGGCGTTTCCGGCGGCAGGGCGGCATGAAGGTAAGCGCCGGCTCGCAAGGTGTCCGCGATGTTCCGGCGGTTCTTCAGCAAGGCGACCATGCTGAAGTGCAGGTGGCCGCCGGTTGGCGGCGCGGTGCGCGTGAGCTCGATCTGCGCCGGGATCTCGTCGATCGGCCAGCCTTCGGTCTCGTTGGCGGCGCGGCTCGTGAACAGGCCGGGCCAGACGTGACGCTCCAACGGATTGACGCCCTGCCAGGCGCGCATCAGCGGCTCGAAGGCCTGCGGCTTCTGCGCGCGCGGCCAGTAGAGCTGGGGCGCGACATAGTCGAGCCAGCCCATCGCCATCCAGTGCTCGACGTGGGCGTACAGCTTGTCGTACTGCGAGAACCCCGTGATGCCCGCCGGGCGCAAGTCCGGGCGCGGCAGGCCGAAGGGGCTGATGCCGACACGCGCGGCGGGGCGCAGTTCGCGGACCAGCTCGTACATCCGCCGCACCAGCTGGTCGACGTTGTCCCGTCGCCAGTCCGCGCGGGGCAGCGTGCCGCCGCCGTGCAGGTAGCGCAGCCAGCTGGCGTCGTCGGGGAAGTCGATGTCCTGCTTGGCCGCGTCCTGGACCGGGTAGGGATAGAAGTAGTCGTCGATGTGCAGGCCGTCGACGGCGTAGCGGGTCAGGAGATCGCGGCAGACGGCCAGCGTGTGGTCCGCGGCGGCCGGCTCGCCCGGATCGATCCAGAGCTGGTCGCCGTACTTCTTGACCCACTCGGGCCGGGTGCGGCTCAGGTGCGTGGCGGCGGCGGCCGACTTGCCGCCGCTCTGCTTCGCGCGGTACGGGTTCAGCCAGGCGTGCAGCTCGATGCCGCGCGCGTGCGCCTGCGCGATCCACAGCGCCAGCGGGTCGTAGCCGGGGCCCTGGCCTTGCACGCCGGAGAGGTACTCGCTCCACGGCTCCAGCGTCGAGCGGTAGAGCGCATCCGCGCTGGTGCGCACCTGCAGCACGATCGCGTTCAGGCGCAGCGCGCGGGCGCTGTCGAGGATCGCGTGGATCTCGGCGATCTGCGCGGCGTCGCTCAGCCCGCGGCGGCTCGGCCAGTCGATGTTGGCGACGGTCGCCACCCAGGCGGCGCGGAATTCGCGCGGCGCCGGCGGCGGGGCGTTGTCAGGGCCGGGGCCGGGCAGCGCCGGCAAGGCCTGCGGCGGGGCGCTGCCGCAGCCCGTGAGCGTGGTGCCCAGGGAACCCAGCACCGGTGCGGCCAGGGCCGCGGTCATCCACTGTCGTCGTCGCATCGAAGGCTCTCAACGGGCGGCGCCGCAGGGGCCGCTCACACTTTCACGATCCAGCCGCGCCGCCACATCGCCCACGCGATGCCGTAGAACACCGCGACGAAACCGGCGGCGAACAGCAGCGACGCGAAACGCGGATCCACCGGCAGCGCGCGCAGCGGCGCGACGAACCAGGCCTTGAGCGTGACGCCCTCGGCGACGTGGATCAGGCCGAGCAGCCGGGCGACCACGCCCGACAGCGCGAAGAGGAACAGCGCATTCATGCCGAACACCACCAGCGGCCGCAGGCGTCGCGCCATCGCGTGGCGCATCCGCGGCAGGGGCGCGGCATCGAGCAGCCAGTAGAACACGCCGAACACCAGACACCCCCAGCCCGTCGTGAGGAAAACGAAGGCGGGGGTCCAGAGATTCTTGTTGATGGGCAGCGTCCAGGCGTCGAGCACCTGCGCGATCCACAGGCAGGCAAGACCCGACACCATGAACCAGGTGGCCTTCTCGCCGGGATCGCGGCTGCGCAAAGCCAGCCAGCGCCCCGCGAGCAGCCCCGCGATCTGGCTCGCGACGGCGGGCAGCGTGCTCAGCAGGCCTTCCGGGTCCCAGGTCTTGCTCTTCGCCCACAGGTGGCCGCCCAGCAGCGTCCTGTCGAGCCAGGCGCCGACGTCCTCGCCCGGCTGCAGCGAGCCGCGATGCCAGACGCCGGACGCGTCCGGCACGGCGACGACGGTCTGCACCAGGCCGTAGCCCAGCAGCAGGCCGAGAAACCAGGCCAGCTGGGCGCGCCAGCCGCACCACAGCGCGATCGGCGCGACCAGGATCGTGACCAGTCCCAGCCGCTGGAGCACGCCGGGGATGCGCAGCGTCTCGACGTGGAAGAAGGGGAAGAGGTTCAGCGCCAGCCCGATCAGGATGATGGTGGCGCCGCGTCGCCACATGTGGCGCAGCAGGGCGACGCGATCGGCGGCCTGGCCTCGGCGGGCCAGGCTGAAGCTCATCGAGATCCCGCTGATGAAGACGAAGAACGGGAAGATCCAGTCGGTGAAGGTCCAGCCGTGCCACTCGGCATGCTCGAGCGGCGCGTAGAGCTGCGACCAGTCGCCCGGGTTGTTGACCAGCAGCATGGCCGCGATCGCGAAGCCGCGGAAGGCGTCGAGCGACAGCAGGCGCTCGCCGTTCGAGGCCGTGCTCACGCGGCGGGCTCCTTGCGGCCAAAGTTCTCCGGGATCCTGATGAGCGAGGCCATCAGGACCGACGGGATCGTCGCGATCAGCACCCAGCCGAAGAAGTTCAGGTAGCCGAGGTGATCCTGGAGCCAGCCGCTCCACATGCCCGGGATCATCATGCCTAGCGCCATGAAGCCGGTGCAGATCGAATAGTGCGCGGTCTTGTGCGGCCCGTCCGAGACGAGGACCATGTACATCATGAATGCGGTGAAGCCCAGGCCGTAGCCGAACTGCTCGACCGCGAGCGCCGAGGCGACGATCCACAGCGAGCCCGGATGGGACCAGGCCATCGCCAGGAACACGAGATTGGGCAGATGCATCGCGGCCACCATCGGCCAGAGCGCCCGCTTGAGCCCGACGCGCGAGATCGCCCAGCCGCCCAGCAAGCCGCCCAGCGTGAGCGCGATCAGGCCGACGGTGCCGTAGACCAGGCCCAGTTCCGTGTTCGTCAGGCCGAGCCCGCCGACCTGGATCGGATCGAGCAGGAACGGCACCGCGATCTTCAGCAGCTGCGCCTCGGGGAAGCGGTACAGCAGCAGGAAGCCCAGGATCACCGGAAGCCCGGGCTTGCGGAAGAACTCGGCAAAGATGTGGAGGAACATCGGCCAGTTCCGTTCCGTGCGCGGCAACGGGCGGTCCGCGGCGGGGCGGGGCAGGCGCCACCAGTGATAGAGGGACACCAGCAGGAAGCTGCCGGCCAGCAGGGCCATCACGACCTGCCAGGCGAAGACCCAGCCGCCTTCGGACTTGTGCAGCTGGTCCGCCAGCGTGACCAGCCCGCCCATGCAGAAGATGTTGGCCAACCTGTAGAAGGTCGAGCGGACGCCGACGAAGGCGGCCTGCTCATGCTTCTCGAGCGAGAGCAGGTACAGGCCGTCGGCGGCGATGTCATGCGAGGCCGACACGAAGGCCATCACCCACAGCGCAGCGATCGACAGGCGGAAGAAGTCCGGCAGCGGCAGCGTCAGCGCGACGCCCGCCAGCGCGGCGGCGATCACGAACTGGGTGGCCACGGTCCACAGGCGCTTGGTCGCCAGCATCTCCACCAGCGGCGACCACAGGGGCTTGATCACCCACGGCAGGTAGAGGCTGCCGGTGAAGAGCGTCATGTCCGTGTTGGAGATGCCGAAGTTCTTGTACATGACCCCCGACATCGACATCACGAAGACGTAGGGCAGGCCTTGCAGGAAATACAGCGTGGGCACCCAGCGCCATGGGCTGCGCGTGCCGCCCGTGCTGCGGGCCTGGCCGGAAGAATTCGGAGATTCGGAAGAGGCGGACATGGGCCTCAGTGTCGATGCAAACAGAGGGGGTGCCGCATCGGGGATTGCAGCGCTTGCGTGCGAGGACCGTGCGAGCGCCGCGCGAGGCGATCAGCGATCGGCCAGCGCCGCGCGCACGTCGCCGGCGTGTCGCGCGAGCAGGGCCTGCGCCCCGGCCGCGTCGAGCCGGCGCAGCAGCATCACGACGGCGGTCTTCACATGGAAGCCGCACTGGTCGAGCGCCGCGCGCGCCGCGGACTCGTCGGCGCCGGCGGCGCGCATGGTCAGCGCGACGGCACGCCGGACCAGCTTCGCGTTGGTGGCCTTCATGTCCACCATCAGGTTGCCGTAGACCTTGTGCAGCTTGACCATCAGCGCGCTGGAGAAGCTGTTCAGCGCGATCTTCTGCGCCGTGCCCGCCTTCAGACGCGTGCTGCCGGAGATCACTTCGGCGCCGGTGTCCAGCAGGATGGCATGTTCGCCGGCGGCCAGCACCGCGGCGCCCGGGTTGTTGGCCATCGCGATCGTCAGGCAGCCGGCGGCGCGGCCCGCGGCCAGCGCGCCCAGCACGTAAGGCGTGTGGCCCGAGGCGGCGATGCCGATCAGCACGTCGTCCGGAGTCGGCGCGAGCGCCTCGATGTCGCGGCGGCCCTGGGGCTCGTCGTCCTCCGCGCCTTCCACGGCGACGAACATCGCGCCCTCGCCGCCCGCCAGCACCGCGACGGCGCGCTCGCGCGGCCAGGAGAAGGTGGGCACGAGCTCGACGCTGTCCAGCACACCCAGCCGGCCGGACGTCCCGGCGCCGGCATACAGCAGCCGGCCGCCCGCCGCGATGCGCGGCAGCGCCGCGTCCACCGCCGCGGCCAGCGCGGGCGCCGCCGCCCGCACCGCCTCCACCGCCGACCGCTGGTCGTCGATGAAGACCTCCATCAGCCGGGCACTGTCGTACAGGTCCAGGTCTTGATGGTGGGCGCTGGGGGTTTCGGTTTTCAGGGGAGAGGACATGGCTCGGCCGGGGCGGAAGGGGAGGCCCGCAAGGTGCGGCCTACTCTAGTGGGGAGACTCCCCAAGTGCCAATGAAACGCGGCGGCACCGTCATAACCCACGGTAATCGAGAGGACCTTCGCGGGGGCTCTGGCAAGGACTGCCACCCCCAGCGCGCAGGCCCGATCCGGGCATGAGGCCTCGCGTCCGCGAACCTCATGCCCTGCTCGTGCCTCATCACCGTCCGTTCGTGCGGGCCTCGGCTTCCAGCACCGACTGGATCACTTCCGCCAGGGCCACCGGCGTGGGGGCGGCGTCGAGTTCGATCAGCACCATGTAACCGCGATCGCGTCCCTGGGCTGTGAAGGCCTGCAGCAGGGCGATCTGGTCGCTGTGGACCATCACGCCCTCCGGGGACCAGTACTCCATCGCCACCAGACAGCCGTCCGACGGCGTACCGGGGTAGTAGCGGCTGCCGGCGTAGTAGCGCGGATCGATCGTGCTGCCGTGCATGAGCATCTCGTCGCGCCCGGCGCGGCCAGCCAGCCAGGCTTCCTGCAGCGGGGCGTAGTCGCGCCACGAGGCGGGGAGCAAGGCCCGGTACCGGTCCAGCGACCAGACCGGCTCGTTCGGGCCGGGGGCGCGCTGCTCGTACTCCGCCACGCTCGCTTCACCCGGCACTTTCGTGTGCAGGTACGGCGTCGGACCGATCCAGATGTTGGAGGCCGCCCGCCCCGCGCCCTGGATCGTGAACAGCCCCTGCGGCGTGTTGCCCAGCGTGATCGTGCCGGGCAGGCCGCTGCTGGAGAGCGCCAACTGCTCGATGTTGAACAGGCCGCCGTCGGGCCGCCGCACGAAGCGGCCGTCAGCCTGCCGCACCAGCGCCAGGCCCATCTGCTGACGGCCCGGACGTTGGAAGCTGAACACGACGGGGGAGCCCGGGCGGACCGCGAGGAGGTCGGCCAGCGGCGGACGCGCCGATTGCGGCACGCCTTGCGCGGTCGAGACCGCCTGCGCCAGCGCCTGCAGGCGCGGCTCGTCGCGGTCGCGCTGGGCGAGCTGGGACTGGATCAGGGCCAGGTCTGAAGGCTGGCGCGTCTGCATCAGCGCGTAGGCGGCGATCGCGAATTCGCGCGGCGTGGCCAGGCGCGGCAGGAGGGGGCGCAGCAGCGGTGCGGCGTCGACCGCATAGAGCGTGTAAGCCGCCGTGAGCAGCGGCCGCTGGATGTCCGCCGGCTGGCCGTCCAGCGCCGGCAACGCGGCGAGCAGCGCGGGACGGGTGGTGTCGACCTCGGCCCGGTAGTGGGCGACGAGCCGGAGCGCCTGCGCCAGCTCGCGCAACGCGGCGCCGTCCTGCGGGGCGGCCAGGGCCTGCGCGGAGGCCGTGCGGATGCGGGCGCGGTCGGTGCTCCACCGGTCCTGGGCCTGGACGGCGGTGCCGACGGTCGAGCGGAACTGCGCCGGCCGCAGCGCCTGAAGCGCGGCCGGGCTGAAGGGGCCGCCGGTCGCGGGCTCGGAGGAGGGCGCGGGCGTCCGCGGCAACTGCGAGCAGGCTGCGAGCAGCAGCGGCGCGGCCAGCGCGGCCCAACGGGGCCAGAACTTGCCGGGTGCGGTGCCCGACACGAAGTCGGCGGGGAGGGACGTCTGCATGGCGGTGGATTCTAGGGAGCGTTGTCTCGGCAAGTTCTGCCGTCGTACCCGGGAACGCTGTTTGCAATCGACGCCTCCGACTGAACAAGGGCTGAAGAAGATGCTGTCGATCAGGGAGTTCCGCCGCCGTCTGGCCATGGCGATGACATGGGCCGCCGCGTTGCTGGCGGCGTTCATCGCGGCCATGCCGCAGGACGCGTCCGCGCAGATGGCGGCGCTGCCGTCCGAGAACCCGGCGCTGTCGGCTGCCGCGGCGGCAAAGTCGCCCGCCGACTGTGCCGCGATCCGCGACAACGATGCGCGTCTGGGCTGCTACGACCGCCTGAACGGCCGGGCGCCCGACGCGCCGCCGCCGTCGGCCGCCGCCCAGGTCCGGCTCCAGCCGGTGCCGGCCGCTTTGCCGGTGGCCGCCGCGGCCAGCGCCCCGCGCGTCGACGATCCCTGCTCGCGCCTGCCGGAGGCGTCCAACAGCGCCCGCAACTACCTGGGCTCGACGCTGTCGGAGCGCTGGGAGCTGTCCTGCCGCGACCAGATGCCGCGCTTCCTGCCGCGTCCCCACCGGCCGGTGTACCTGTTGCCGGTGTCGTGGACTTCGCGGTCCAACCGCTCGCCGAATCCGGCGTCGTCGGAGAGCCCGGACAACGGCGTGGTCCAGGCGCTGGACCTGGACAAGAACGAGGCCAAGTTCCAGATCAGCCTGAAGTCCAAGATCTGGGCGCTCGACGACCATGGCACGTTCTCGGTCTGGGGCGCGTACACGCAGAACTCGCGCTGGCAGATCTACAACGGGCGCGAGTCGCGGCCGTTCCGCGAGACCAACTACGAGCCCGAGCTGATCCTGACCCACGGGACCGATGTCGGGCTCCCGTTCGGCTGGAAGGCCAGCATGGTGGGCCTGAGCCTGAACCACCAGTCCAACGGCCGGGCGGCGCCGCTGTCGCGCAGCTGGAACCGGGTGATCGGCGAGCTCAGCCTGGAGCACGGCGAGACCACGGTGAGCCTGCGCCCCTGGTGGCGCATCCTCAACACCGGCAGCGACGACAACCCGGGCATCCAGGACTACGTCGGCCGCGGCGAGATGCTGGTGACGCAGAAGGTGGGCCGGCACGTGTTCGCCCTGACGGCGCGGCACAGCCTGAAGGGGGGCGACCGGTCGCGCGGATCGGCGCAGCTGGAGTGGGCCTTCCCCATCGGCGGCGGGCTGCACGGCTACCTGCAGCTGTTCAGCGGCTACGGCGAGAGCCTGATCGACTACAACTTCCGCGAGCAGCGGATCGGACTGGGCGTGTCGGTCGTCGAATGGCGCTGATCGAACCGCGCTGATCGACCTGCGCTGATGGCACGGCGCTGATCCCTCTTCCTGGGGGCGCGATCCGATGAATATGGCGCAGGGGTCGGGGAGTCCCCATCGCCAGCCCCGGGCGGCTGGACTAGGCTGCGCGGATGTCCGCATTCATCGACACCTGTGACATCTGGGTGGTGGTCTACCGCCTGGACGGGCGCGACCGGCAATGGGTCCGCGCGCTGCCACCCCTGGCGGAGGCGCAGGTGCGCGCGCTGCTGCTGGAGGAGCTCGACGAGCTCTACGGCACGCGCGCGGAACTGGTGTCGCTCCGGCAGGCCGAGGACGCCGAGCGCGCGACGCTGATGGCCGGCGGTCTGCCGATGTGCCCGGTCGCCACGCCGCCGGAACCCCCGGCGGGCTGAGCGGGCAGAGCGGGCTGAACGCCGCGAGCGATCGCTGATCGCCCGCCGCGGTGGCGGCGAAACCACAGAGCCGTTCACCCGCCCGGCGTCATCACGGTTTCATTGCGGTTACGGTCCCTGGCCCGAGGGCATCACGAGAGAATTCCTCGCGTCGTGTCCTCCGCTGTCAGCGGTGGCGCGGACTTGTCTGCCGCCGCCGCCTGATGTCCTCCTCCTCGACGCCCCTCCCGACCCCCCGCCTGTTCGCGCTGGCCTGGCCGCTGTTCCTCGAGCTCTGCCTGGGCATCGCCATCGGGGTGATCGGGACGATGCTGGCGGCGCGGATCTCCGACCCTGCGGGTGCCGCCTTCGCGCTGGCCAACCAGTTGGCGGCGACGCTGTTCATCCTGTTCCGCATCATCGGCGCGGGCATCAGCGTGGTGATCACGCAGGCACTGGGGGGCGGTCGTCGCGCGGTGGCCGACGCGACGGCGCGGGCGGCGCTCGGCGCGAGCACCTGGCTGGGCGGCTTCACGGCGCTGATGGCGCTGCTGTTCGCGGGCCCGCTGCTGCGCCTGATGAATGCGCCGGCGGAGGTGCTGCCGCTGTCTCAACCCTTCCTGATGGCGCTGGCGCCGGCCATGATGCTCGACGCCTGGAACGCGTCGATGGCGAGCGTGATGCGCGCCCATCTGCGCAGTCGCGACACCTTGATGGTGCTGGTCGCGATGCAGGTGGCGCAGCTGCTGCTGTCGATCACGTTGATGCCGCATCTCGGACTGCCGGGCTTCGCGGTGGCGCTGGCGGTGAGCCGGGCGTTCGGACTGGTCCTGCACGTGTGGCTGTGGCGCGCGCGGCTGGACCTGCGACCGAAGGCGTCCGACTGGTGGCGGCTGCAGCGCGCGGAGCTCGCCGGCGTGCTGCACATCGGCCTGCCCGGCGCGGCGGAGAACATTGCCTACCGGCTCGCCTACATGGTGAGCGTGGCGATCGCGGGGCACCTCGGCGCGTCCGCGCTGGCGGCTCACAGCTACACGTCGCAGCTGATGTACTTCGTGCTGCTGCCGGGCCTGGCGACCGGCTTCGCGGCGGAGATCGTCGTCGGACACCTGATCGGCGCGGGGCAGCTGCACGAGGCGCACCGGCTGGTGCGACGCGCGCTCGCACGGGGACTGATGATCAGCGTCGTGGTCGCGGCCGGCGCGGCGGCGGCGTCGCCGTGGCTGCTGCAGATGTTCACGCACGACCAGAAGATCCTCGCCAGCGCGGTGGTGCTGATGTGGATCACGGTGATCCTGGAGCCGGGGCGGACCTTCAACCTCGTCGTCATCAACGCGCTGCGCGCGGCGGGCGATGCGAAGTACCCGGTGATGGTGGGGGCCGGTTCGATGCTGCTCGTGCTGGCCGGCGGCAGCTGGCTGCTGGGCGAGGTGCTGGGGCTCGGCCTGGTGGGGCTGTGGATCGCCTACGCCGCCGACGAGTGGATCCGCGGCCTGCTGATGTGGCGCCGCTGGGCGCGGCTGGGCTGGGTGCCGCAGGCGAGGGCGGTGCACCGCCGGTTGAGGGCGGCGCGCGCTCACTGACTGCAGGTCCGACGCTCAGTCGGCCCAGAGCTGAAGAGTCTCCCAACCTGATGGAAAGCCGGCTGCGCGCAACGACAGTCCGTGCGCCTTCGGGAAAGAAGCGATCAGGGCCTTGATCTGTTGGTGCCAATCGTCTTGGGGCGAGATCGTCTGGATCATGGCTCGCATGCAACTGAGCGTTCCGAACAGACGGGTCTTCGCATGTTCGTCCTCGTGCAGGAATCCAAGGTCGGGCCGGGCTTCCTTGGTTGGAAGCAGCGGAATCTTCGTCGTGGCCCGGTTCCACATTCGCACGTGATGCGCCGCTCGATTGCGGGCGACATTGAACATGTGCATCCAGGACCTGAGCACGATCGGATGTCCCACGCCGAAGTGCTGCGACATCGCTTTGGCATCTCGGAACTGGAGGCCCTCCACCAGTCGCGACAGCAATCCGAGTTCGAGGATTTCGACGGCGGCCCAGATCGGCATCCTCCCGCCGTAGCGAAGTCGATGGTGCTCGACGAACTCCTCCCTCGATTTCGCGCAAAGGGCGTCAAAGCGTTTCAACCACTCGTCGTGGGGTGAGGTCCCAGTACTTGCGTCAAGAGATGTGAATCGACGGTCAAGGAGCTTCGGGTTGCGGTGTGCTTCGACGTCGATCGGTCCGAGCCGCTCCACCAGTGCTGCGCGGACTGCGATCTCGATGGTGCCAAGCCCGTCCAACAGGAGGAGACGGAGTGCTGCATCGAAGTCGGCAATGCCAACGACCTGATCGAACGAAGCGCCCATATGAAAGGCATCGGCGCTGGCGTTGCCGGTAGAGCCAGATTGCTTCAGAGAGTGCGCGTAACCGGAAAGGCGGTAGTAGCCGACTCGACGAAGGACCGCGTGGGCCTGCGGCTCCTGCTGCACGTCGAGACCACGCCGACGAAGCAGCGCGATCTGCTCGTGAGTGGACGTGAAGGGCTTGAGGGGTTGCGGGCCATTGGCGGCCGCGAGGGGAGAAAAGATGTCCCCCACTTGAAATCCCGCGCTTTCGCCGGGCACAGAGGTGGGGGAGCTGTTGGGATGAATCATAGCGAGCCTCCTGAACTTCGGAATCGCACAGATGAGTAGGAATTCGTCGTGTGGCCCTCGTGCGTGCCGGGCCGTTTGTTCGACGGAGGCGAGAGCATCGGAGGGGTGTCGCTGGCCAACAATCGCAAAAACTGGTGGACCTGCGTGCGGCGTGGCGCCGGTGCGAACAGGCTTGACAGCGGACCGGCGCGATGGGACCCGTCATGCCCCCTGATGCCGCGACCCCGCCTCAGGGGGGTGTGTGGCGGGGGCGCATCGGGCCGGCGGGTCGGGCAGCGGCTTGTCGGGTGTCATCCACCGGCCATCCAGCGAGCGGGCTTTTCCTCTACAGTGACGCCCCTTGACCGTGTAGCGTGCCCGGTTTGGGGAGGAGTCGGAGAGCCGAATGCCGTTTGATTTGCCTGAGACCCTGCAGCCGTTCCTGTTGCCGCTGCTGATCGTCGTTCCGTTGGCCATCTTGATCATCATCATCACGGTGCGTCGGGGCGACTACCGTGACTTCGACGCGCCGCCGCCCGTGCCGCGCCCGCTGCCGCCGGGGCCGGCCGCCGCCACCGTTCCCCCGCCGGCACCGGTCGCGGCCGCGACCGGGCGCCTGCCGCTGCTGGTGGTCGACGATTCCGCCGTGGTGCGCGCCAAGCTGCTGAAGCTGTTCAGCGACGCCGGCCATGAGGTCGTCGCCGCGCGCGACGGCGTCGAGGCGATGGAGCTGCTCGGCCAGACCCGCTTCGGCGTGCTGATCACCGACCTCGAGATGCCCAACATGGACGGCTTCGAGCTGATCAAGGCGGTGCAGGGGGCGCTGGCCACCGAGGACCTGCCCATGATCGCCATCACCGGTCACGAGGAGCTGCATGCCCGACTGCATCAGATCCAGGGGCTGTACGGCATGTTCCACAAGCCCTGGAACGACCGCGAGCTGATCAAGCGCGTCGAGGCGCTGTCCCACCTGCGCCCACCGGTACGCCCATGAGCGTCGGTCGCTGGCTCAGGCGCGGCGCGATCACGCTTGCCGTGCTCGTCGCCATAGTCGCCGCGGGCGCGGCCTGGCATGTCCACAAGAAGCTGCCGGTGCGCGACGGCGAGCTGCAGCTCACCGGCCTGAGCGCGCCGGTCACCGTCCGCTACGACGAGTGGGGCGTGCCCCACGTCGACGCGCGCAACGAGGACGACCTCTACCGCGCGCTCGGCTACCTGCATGCGCAGGACCGGCTGTTCCAGATGGAGATGCTGCGCCGGCTGTCGCGCGGCGAGCTGGCGGAGGTCCTCGGCCCGAAGCTGGTCGAGACCGACCGGCTGTTCCGCACGCTCGGCATCCGGCAGCGCGCCGATGAACTGGCGGCCGCCTCGTCCGCGATCACCGCGCAGCCGGGTGCGGTCCGGGCGCTGTACGCCTACCTGGACGGCGTCAACCAGTACCAGGCCACGCGCCCGGCACCGCTGGAATTCGAGATCCTCGGCATTCCCAAGCGCCCGTTCACTGCGGCGGACACCTACAGCATCGCCGGCTACCTGGCGTACAGCTTCGCGGCGGCCTTCCGCACCGAGCCGGCGTTGACGGCGGTGCGGGATCAGCTCGGGCCGGACTACCTGCGCATCTTCGATCTCGCCTGGCGTCCGAAGGGCGCGCTGGAGCCGCAGGCGCTGAATGCGCCGGGGCCCCGCATTGCGCCGAATGCCGCGGACCGGCGCTTCGCCGACGTGGCGCCGATGCTGGCGCGCCTGGCCGGGGTCAGCGGCCGCGCGGCGGAGCTGGCCGGCCTGCCGCAGTTCGAAGGCAGCAACGCCTGGGTCGTCTCCGGCAGCCGCACCGCCAGCGGCAAGCCGCTGCTCGCGGGCGATCCGCACATCGCGTACTCGGCGCCCGCCGTGTGGTGGGAGGCGCATCTGCGCACGCCGCAGTTCGAGCTCTACGGGCATCACCTCGCGCTCAATCCGATGGCGCTGCTGGGGCACAACCAGCGCTTCGGCTGGAGCCTGACGATGTTCCAGAACGACGACGTCGACCTGATCGCCGAGAAGGTCAACCCGGAGAATCCGAACGAGGTCTGGATCAAGGACCGCTGGGTGCCGATGACCTCGCGCCAGGAGGTGCTCAAGGTCAAGGGCCAGCCGGACCAGGTGCTGACGCTGCGCCGCTCGCCGCACGGGCCTATCGTCAACGACGCGATCCCGGGCGACCGCGGCGAGCGCCCCGTGGCGATGTGGTGGGCCTTCCTGGAGACCGAGAACCCGGTGGTCGACGGCTTCTACAAGCTGAACCGCGCGGACACCCTGGACCGCGCGCGCGAGGCCGTGAGCCTGATCCACGCGCCGGGCCTGAACGTCGTCTGGGCCAACGCGACCGGCGACATCGCCTGGTGGGCCGCGGCCAGGCTGCCGATCCGGCCTGAGGGTGTGAACCCGACCTTCGTGCTCGACGGCGCGACGGACGAGGCCGACAAGCCGGGCTTCCTGCCCTTCTCCGCGAATCCGCACGAGGAGAACCCGGCGCGCGGCTACATCGTGTCGGCCAACTTCCAGCCGGCGGGCGACACGCCGGTGCCGGGCTACTACAACCTGGCCGAGCGGGGCATCCGCCTGGACGCGCTGCTGAACCAGGGCAAGCGCTGGGACGTCACCAACAGCCAGGCGCTGCAGCTCGACGTGCAGACCGACTACGGCCCGCGCGTGCTGCGGCCGATCATTCCGCTGCTGCGCGGCTCGGCGTCGACCCAGGAGCAGTCGCTGGTCGAGGCGCTGGTGCGCTGGAACGGCGCGTACAAGGCCGACGCCGTGGCGCCGGTGCTGTTCCAGCAGTTCGCGGCGGAGTTGCTGCGCGCGGCGATGAAGGATGAACTCGGCGACGCGCAGTTCGAGAACCTGCGCCGCACGCGCGCGCTGGACCAGGCGCTGCCGAAGCTGACAGCGGACGCCGACTCGCCCTGGTGGGACGACCGCACGACGCCGCAGCGCGAGACGCAGACCGACATCGTGCGCCGCGCCTGGAAGGCGGCGATCGCGCACCTGGACATGACGCTCGGCCCCGACAGCACGAAGTGGCGGTGGGACAGCGTCCACACGCTGACGCACGAACACCCGCTGGGCAAGCAGAAGCCGCTCGACAAGCTGTTCAACGTCGGTCCGTTCCCGGTGCCCGGCGGGCAGGAGGTGCCCAACAACCTGGCGCAGCGCAACGGCAGCGCGCCGTGGGGCGTCGTCTACGGGCCGTCGACACGCCGGCTGATCGACTTCGCGAAGCCGCAGGAGGCGCTCGGCGTCAATCCGGTGGGGCAGAGCGGCGTCTGGCCGGATGCGCACTACAGCGACCAGGCCGAGCTGCTGGCCAAGGGCCAGTACCGACGCGAGTGGTTGAACGAGTCGGACGTGCAGGCGCACTCTCGCGGGATGCTGATCCTGAAGCCATGAACGCGAGGGCCGTGACCGTGAGGCGATCCGCCCGGGCGGTCGCTGCGGCGATCGTGATGTCGAGCGCGTGGGCCGCGATGCCGGCGCTCGCCGTCGAACTGCCGAAGCCGGCGGCGCTCAGCCGCCAGCTGGACCCGCGCATCGGCCAGGCCGTGACGGTCGCGGTCCTCGAACCTCACCTGATGCATGAAGGCCGCATGCCCGAGGTGCGTTATGTCGGCTTTCCGGCCGATGCCGTGCTGACGGCGGTGCTCGGCGACGGGTGGCGCGCACCGGGGCAGGAGCTGACGTTCCGCGCACTCGACGGCTTCATCTCCCGCATCCCGGTGGAACGCTTCACGCAGCATCGCGCGTGGCTGGTCCATGCGCGCGCCGACGGGACCGCCTTCCAGGTCGACAACGACAAGAAGGGCGGCCCCCCGGTGCCGCTCGGACCGTTCTATCTCGTGTGGGACAACCGGACGTCGAAGGCAATGCAGGCCGAAGGCGGGATGCAGTGGCCCTATCAGATCGTGTCCGTGGACATCGGGCCGTCGTCGATGCGCGCGCTGATGCCGGCCGGCGTCGCGACCACCTATGCGGACGCGGCCGAACTGGCCCGCGTGCACTGCCTGAGCTGCCATCGCATCCGCGGCTACGGCGGCGACAAGATGCCGCTGGACCTCGACGTGGTCGTCAAGGGATACGACGCCGCGGCATGGAAGCGATGGGTGCTGACGCCGACGGCGGTGCGCCCCGGCACGGCGATGCCGCCGCTCGCTGAAGGGCTCCCCGAGGCCGAGCGCGCCGCGATCGCCCAGCGCCTCTACGAGTACCTGCGGGCGCTGCCGGCGCGCTGACGATCGGCGTTGGCACGCCGACGTCGCGCGGGACGCGCGAGCGGCGCGTCGTGCGGCTCAGAACCAGGGTTTGGGCAAGTGCTCGGTCTCGACGGCGCGTTGCAGCGCCGGGCGTTGCGCCATGCCTTCGAGGAACGCGGCCAGGGCTGGGCGGCTGCGCGCCGGGTCGGCGAAGTTGCGCGTCCAGCGGCAGAGCATGAACGCGAAGGCGTCCAGCACCGAGTAGCGCTCGCCGAGCACGAACGGCCCGCCGTGGCGCTCGAATTCAGCGGCAAGCAGATCCAGCTGCGCGCCGGCGCGGACCTGCGCCTGCGCCTTCACCTCGGCGCTGCCGGCCGTGTTGCCCGGCGCGACGAAACGATCGGGGTAGTAATAGGCGATGACGGTGGGCTGCAGCGTGTTGGTCAGCCACATCAGCCACTTGTAGGCCTGCGCGCGCTCGGCGCTGCCCAGCGGCGGCATCAGGCCGGCCTCGGGGTGCGTGTCGGCGAGGTGCAGCAGGATCGCGGCGGTCTCGAACAGCACGAGCTCGCTGTCGACCGCGCCGTCGCCTCCGGCGCTGCGCGTGTCGCGCATCGCCGGCAGCAAGCCGTTCGGATTGATCGCGAGATACGCGGGCGACTTGTGCTCGTCCTTGTCACGGTCGATGAGCCGCAGCTGGAACGGGATGCCCAGTTCATGCAGGACGACGTGGGGTGCGAAGCTGGCGTTGCTGGGGAAGTAGTAGAGCTCGATCATGGCGTCGGGGCGGCGCGTGGAAGCGGCGTGAAAGTCTCGTGAATCTCTCGTGGCTTATGCCGTGACGGGGGAGGCGCCAGGCGGCGCGAATCATCGCCGATCCGGATCACGGCGCCGGGTGACGACCGGTGTGGCGAGGTGCGTGAAGGCGTGCTTGTGGCGTGCATTCAAGCTTGCACGGGGCCTTCGAAGCAATGGTTCTTTACCCCGGCGAAACTCCCTCCCGTAGACGTGGCCGAGCGCTGCGGCGTTGAATAAGCCATCTGGACTTCCTGGGCGCCGATGGACGGCGCGAGCAGATCATGAGCAGCCTGAACAAGCTTCGTTGGTTGATCCCCGTCGCACTGGCCCTGACCGCGGGGCTGGCGTCCGCGCAGCATCACGGCGGCGGCGGGGCGCGTGTCGACATTGGCCTGCGCCTGGACAGCCGCTACCACCATGACCACTACTACCCGGCGCCCGGCTACGTCTCGCGCGGCCTGCCGGGCGGCGCGGTGTTCGTGGGCAACCGCTACTGGTATCACGGCGGCGTCTGGTACCAGCCGTGGGGCCCGAGCTACCGCGTGATCGCCCCGCCGCTGGGCTTCGTGGTGCCCATCCTGCCGAGCGCCTACGTGACCTTGCGCATCGGCGGCTACCCCTACTACTACGCCAACGGCGCGTACTACACGGTGGCTGCGCCGGGACCGGGCTACGTGGTCGTCGCGCCGCCGCCCGGCGCCGATGCGGCGACCCCCGCGCCGGTCGCGCCTCCGCGGCCCGATCCGATCATCTATCCGCGCAACGGACAGTCGACCGCACAGACCGAGGCCGACCGCCAGGAGTGCAACCGCTGGGCGACGACGCAACCCTCGTCGATGAACGACGCCGGCGTGTTCAACCGCGCGGTGGAGGCGTGCATGGACGGGCGCGGGTACAGCATGCGTTGAGTGCCGTCCTCTGCGAGGGCTTCAACGACGAGCAAGGGCCAGCTGCGTGCTGGCCCTTTTTTCGTTTCCAATGCTCCCAACGAGTCAGATCCGCCAAGGGTCGACGCAGGAGAGCACCATGCCTTTCGCCGCCCCAGATTCCCTCGACGGCCACCGCGTGCATGTCGATGCGCCGGGAGATGTCCTCGTTGGCGAAGTCCGCTACTCGCCGGTGAAGTCGCTCTGGCTGATCGCGAATCTGGCAGGCGCGCTCGTCGGTGTCTGGTACTTCCTGTCCTGGTCCGCCGTGCTGGTGTTCGTGCTGGCCACGGTCACGGTGCTGTTGCTGGGCCACTCGCTCGGCAGCCATCGCAAGCTGATCCACGACAGTTACCAGACGCCGCGCTGGCTGGAACGGCTGCTGATCTGGTTCGGCGTCCAGGTCGGGCTCGCGGGACCGCTGGGACTGTTGCGTCAGCACGAGCTGCGCGACTTCGCGCAGCGCCTGCCCGATTGCCATCCCTACCTGCGCCATGGCGTCTCATTCTGGCGCGACGGTTGGTGGCAGCTGCATTGCGAGCTGCGTCTCGCGCGCGAGCCGCGCGTCGAGCTGGAGCCGCGCATCGCCGATGACCGCTACCTGCGCGTGCTGGAACGCACCTGGATGCTGCAGCAGCTGCCACCCGCGTTGCTGCTGTACGCCGTGGGCGGCTGGGCCTTCGTCTGCTGGGGCGTGTGTGCACGCGTCTGCGCCGGTGTCGTGGGGCACTGGCTGATCGGGCACTTCGCCCACAACGCGGGCGGCATGCATCACGAGGTCGAAGGTGCCGCCGTGCAGGGACGCAACATCCGCTGGACCTCGCTGCTGACGATGGGCGAGAGCTGGCACAACAACCACCATGCCTTCCCTGGCTCCGCGCGATTGGGCCTCTACCCGGGCGAGCTCGACCCGGGCTGGTGGATGCTGATGCTGTTCAAGCGGCTCGGCCTTGCCTGGGACTTCCGGCTGCCGGCGGATATGCCCGCGCGGACCGAGCTTCGCGTCATTGATCCCATGCCGGTGGCGTCAGTGACTACGCCCGGGCCTGCTTCGGGCCCGAGGCGCGTCATTGAAGCGATCCACTCGTCTGCCACAGATTGGTCGATGCGGATTCGAATTCGATCTGTCGGTGGACCTGCAAGCCACACATTGCATGGGCGATCGACGAGGTTCCTGACGCAGGACAAACAGCTGTCGAATTGAGCGTCTCATCGAAGGGCCTGGAGGGAGGCGAGTCCTAGACTGATTCGTCCTCCTTCTCCTTGGACAGCGCTCAAGATGAACACGATTCCCAAGCCCGCGGAGCGGTTCCCGTTTCCGACTTCACTTTGCCCACCCATCGCCGCTCTGAAGTCGGCTGGAGGCGAACCCCTGCCACGGAAACGGCGCGTCCCGTATGGAATTCTCAAGGGGCAGATCCGCATTTCCGATGACTTCGATGCGCCGCTGCCCGACCACCTGCTTGCGGGCTTCGGAGCGCTGCCGTGACCTACTCCGCTAGACCACGCACCCCGCCTCGTTCCCATCCACCGGCGTCGCGCTGCTGCTGACCTGCACGCCATACCGCTCCGCGGTCATGTGCGCCAGGATCGCCAGCGCGATTTCCGGCGGCGTGCGGGCGCCGATGTGCAGGCCCACCGGGCCGTGCAACCGATCGAGTTGCGCGTCCGTCAGGTCGAAGTGCTCCTTCAGCCGTGCGCGGCGCTTGGCCTGGTTCACGCGCGAGCCGATCGCGCCGACGTAGAACGCCGGGCCGCGCAGCGCCTCCATCAGCGCCAGATCGTCGAGCTTCGGGTCGTGCGTCAGCGCGACGATCGCCGTGTGGCCGTCAGGCTTCAAACGCTGGACGACGTCGTCCGGCATCTCGCGCGTCAGCGGTGCGGCGATCAGCGTCCACGGGTAGTCGTCGCGCGGATCGCAGACCTGCACCTGGTAGTCGAGCGCCAGCGCCATCTGCGCCAGATACTGGCTCATCTGCCCCGCGCCGATGATCAGCAGCCGCCATTGCGGTCCGTGGTGCGTCACCAGTTGCGCGTCGCTCAGGACCAGCCGGTCCGCGCCGTCGCGCGAGTGTTCACCAGGCTCCGCCAGCGAGACCGCCCCGGTCGACCGGTCGAGCGTGCGCAGCACGCGTTCGCCGCGCGACAGCCGCTCCAGCAGCGGCGCGACCGCCGAGTGCGCACCGACCGGCTCCAGCATCAGCTCCAGCGTGCCGCCGCAGGGCAGGCCGAAACGCTGCGCTGCCTCTGCGCCGACGCCGTAGCGGATCAGCTCCGGCGTCTTCAGGGTCAGCGCGCCTTCGCGGATCTTCGCGACCAGGTCGTCCTCGATGCAGCCGCCGGATACCGAGCCGGTGATCAGCCCGTCCGAGCGCACCGCGACGATAGACCCGACCGGCCGCGGCGCCGAGCCCCAGGTCCGCGTGATGGTGCCGAGCACCACGCGCTGGTCGGCGTCTATCCATTGCTGCACCTGGCGCAGCACCTGCAGGTCCATGTTGTCCATGCGCGCACCATAGCGAATTTCGTTCCCGCCTGCGTCGGACCGCGCGCATGCCCGCGCCGCCGCGCGGTCGCGCGGACGGGCCCACAATCCCCCCAATGCCCACGCTCGCCCTCAATGACGATCTCGTCCTGCCCATCCCCCAGGCCCTGGCCTGGAAGACGCTGCACGACCTGACCCTGCTCGCGGACAGCCTGCCCGAGGGCGCCAGCCTCCAGGCCGGCGATGCGCCGGGCGCCTTCGCGCTGTCGCTGCCGGGATTCGAGGGACGCGTGCTGCTGCTCGATCTCGACGCCCCCAGCCGACTGCGCCTGAGCTTCGAGGGTCGCGGGCCTCGCACCGGCGCCGTGACCGGTCAGGCGCAACTGCGGCTGGCGTTGCTCGGCGACGACCGCGCGCTGCTGCACGTGGCGCTCGTGATCCAGGCCGAAGCCGCCACGCCGTCGAAGGTCGCCGGGCTGCAGGCGCTCCGGGCGCGGCTCACGGACTTCGCCGCCGCCGTCGAGCGCCGGCATCCCTCCGACCGCCCGCTGCCGGTGAAAGCGCCCCCCAAACCCTGGCCGCAGCGGCTGGTCGACTGGTACATCGGATGGTTCGCGGCGATCTTCAACGGGACGCTGTTTCCCACGCCCAAGCCGCGTCCGCCGGGCCCCCGTTCGAAGCGCTGAACACGACGCGCGGGCGTCACGCGACCGTCATCTAACATGTGCATCGATGTAACTTGTTGATTTGCTTATAGAATCCGGCGCAATTCAACGGCCACCTTGCGGTGGCCGCTTCGTTTTCCGCCGAAAGCGCCCCTCGAGCGTCGTCGGCGACCGAATCCGCCGACCCCCCGATGGCTTCTCGCCTGTTCCCGCTGGACGCGCTGCGCGCGGCCGCCGCGCAATTGATCGTGCTTCATCACCTGTCGGTCTACGGACCGATCGCCGAAGCCATGCACGGTCTGTTCCCGTTGCTGTCGGGCTGGCTCTACGACTATGGCCGCATGGCCGTGCAGGTGTTCCTGGTGCTGGGCGGCTACCTCAGCGCGAGGGCGCTCTCGGCGCAGGAATCGCAGCTGCGCCGGTCGGCACCGGCCCTGCTGGCGCAGCGCTACTGGCGTCTGGTGCCGCCGTTCATGGCGGCGGTGGGGCTGACGCTGCTGGCGTCGTGGCTGGTCGAGCCGCTGCTGCCGGAACTGGTCCCGACCCAGGTCCACCTGACGCAGATCCTGGCCCACGCGCTGCTGCTGCACGACCTGATGTCGGTCGAGGCGTTGACCGTCGGCGCCTGGTACGTGGCCATCGACTTCCAGCTCTTCGCGCTGCTGCTGCTGGTGATGTGGGCGCTGCGCTGTCTGCCGCTGACGCGCGCGTCGCGGCAGTGGATGGCGCCGGCCGTCGTGGGCGCGCTCTGCGCCGCATCGCTGCTGAAGTTCAACCGCATGGCCGACATGGACGCCTACGCGATCTATTTCTTCGGCGCCTATGGGCTGGGCGTGCTGCTGTGCTGGTGCCAGGGCTGGGCGCCGGCCGCGCGTCGCGCCGGACTGCTGGCACTGGGCGGCCTGATGGTGGCCGCGCTCGCACTGCAGTTCCGGGAGCGTCTGGTCGTCGCCGCGCTGACGGCCGTCGTCATCGTGCTGTGGCGCCGCGGCACGCTGCCGGCGTGGTTCGAGCGGCACGGACAGGGGCCGGTGCAGTCGATGGCGCGTCATGCCTACGCCCTCTTCCTGGTGCACTTCCCGGTCTGCCTGCTCGTGAACGCGCTCTACGAGCACCGGGCCGAGAGTCCCGCGCCGATGCTGGACGCGCTCGCGCCGCTGGCGCTGGTGGCCGCCTGGTTCCTCAGCAACCTGGCCGCGCTGCCCTTCCACCGCTGGATCGAGGCGCCGCTGCTGCGCTGGCGTCCGCGCGCCGCGGTGCTGCCGCAGGGCGTGGCGATCCGCTGATGCCGAGGGGCCCGGCCTCGACCTAGGCCCAGTTCTCGCGCGCGTTCTCGCGCCGCTGCAGGTCGGCGAGCGTCTTGCCCGGCTCGTCGCGGAAGCGCTCCTCCGTCAGCTCGAGCTGCTGCACGCGGTCGACGCGGAAGCTGCGGAAGTCCTCTCTCAGCTCGCACCAGGCCGAGAAGGTCCACACCGGTCCCCAGAAGAAGCAGGCCAGCGGCCGCACGAGGCGCGTGCTGGTCTGGTCGCTGAGGTCGAGGTAATGCAGACGCAGCTTGGTGCGCGACTCGGTGGCCTGGCGCAGGTGCGTGAGGCGCTCCCGCGTGGCGTCGTCGAGGCCGCGTTGAGGCGCGTAGACGGTGAGGCTCTCGGCCGCCGCGCGCGCGGCGCCGGGCAGCACCGCGAAGATCTTGCCGAGCGCCTCCTCGGCGCGCTGCCCGAGCACCGCATCCAGCTGCGGCTGCGCGAGCCGCACGGCGGCGACCAGCGACTGGGCTTCCTCGGCGCTGAACATCAGCGGCGGCAACTCGAAGCCCACCCGCATGCGGTAACCGACGCCCGCCTCGCCGTCGATCGGCACGCCCTGCTGCTGCAGCGCGGCGACGTCGCGGTAGACCGTGCGGATCGAGACCTCCAGCCGCTGGGAGAGGAACTCGGCGGTGGTGAGGCGGCGTCCACGGATGAGTTGGACGATCTGGAACAGTCGGTCGGCGCGGCGCATCGGACGATTGTCAGCCATGGGCATGACCTGTCCAGGTCGTCATCCCCGCTACGATGTGTCGCATGGCTGACCCACATGTTGCGCTCCCCCATGTCGTGATCGTCGGTTGCGGTTTCGGCGGCCTCGAAGCCACCAAGGTCTTCGATGGCGCCCCAGTCCGCGTCACGCTGATCGACCGCAGCAACCACCACCTGTTCCAGCCGCTGCTGTACCAGGTCGCGACGGCCGGGCTGTCGGCGCCGGCCATCGCCTCGCCGATCCGCCACATGCGACGTCACCAGCGCAACCTCACCGTGCTGATGGCCGATGTGGAACGCATCGACAAGGACGCGCGGGAAGTCGTGCTCGCCGACGGGCAACGCTTCGCCTACGACCATCTGATCGTGGCCGCGGGCGCGACGCACAGCTACTTCGGCAACGACCAGTGGCAGACGCACGCGCCCGGGTTGAAGACGCTGGCCGACGCCTTCCAGCTTCGCGCGCGGCTGCTGAGCGCGTTCGAACGCGCCGAGACGCTGCCCGACGCCGACAGCCGCGCGCCGTGGCTGAATTTCGTCGTCATCGGCGGTGGCCCCACCGGGGTCGAGATGGCCGGCACGCTGGCCGAGATCGCGCGCCACACGCTGCGGGACGAGTTCCGCCGCATCGATCCCAGCCGCGCGCAGGTGCTGCTGGTCGAGGGCTCGGACCGGATCCTGGCGGCGTTCAAGCCGGCGCAGTCGGCGCAGGCCCAGGCGCAGCTGGAACGCATCGGCGTGGTGGTGCGGACCGGCTGCCGCGTCGTCGGCATCGACGAGGAGGGCGTGGACCTCCAGACCGCCGACGGCGGCAAGGAACGCATCGCGTCGCGGACCAAGGTGTGGGCGGCCGGGGTGGCGGCGTCGCCGCTGGCGCGCACGCTCGACGTGCCGCTGGACCGCGCCGGTCGCGTGGTCGTCGATGAACACATGAACATCCCCGGCCATCCCGAGGTCTACGTCGTCGGCGACATGGCCGCGGCCACCAGCCTCGAGAAGGACGGCAGCCGCAAGCCGGTGCCCGGCGTGAGCCCCGGCGCCAAGCAGGCCGGCCGGCACGCGGCGCGGCAGATCCTCGCGCGCGTGCAAGGACGCTCGGAGCCGCCGTTCCGCTACAGGGACTACGGCAACCTCGCGACCATCGGCCGCAAGGCGGCGGTCGCCGACCTGGGGACGATCCAGTTCAGCGGCTTCTCCGCGTGGCTGTTCTGGCTGTTCGTGCACGTGTACTTCCTGATCGGCTTCCGCAACCGGGTCCGCGTCTTCGCGGACTGGGCCTGGGCGTACTTCACCTTCCAGCGTCACGCGCGGATCGTGGTCGAGCCGCGGCCCGGCGCACGCGACGAAGCCTGACGCACCCGCTTCCGGTTCCCCGATCAGGGACGTCAGAAGCGTTCAGATGGGGGTGCAGATCTCGACCAGCGTTCCATCTGGACATCGGACGTAGGCCACCACCTGCCCCCACGGCTTCGTGATCGGCGGGGTCAGGCCTTGCGCGCCGGCGGACAGCGCCTGCGCGTAGGCGGCGGGGACGTCCTGCGTGGACAGGCCGATCTCCATGCCCAGCGGCGCGCCGTCCTCCGCTTTCCGGTAGTCCTGGCCGAGGTTGCCGCGCGCGATGTCGTGCCGGGCGAAGGACAGCGTCGTGGCGCCGGTCTCCAGTTCGCCATAGGCGCCGGACTCGTGCAGGAAGCGTCGCCGCAGGCCGAAGGCGCGCTCGAAGAAGTCCAGCGACGCACCCACGTCCTCGACGTAGACGATCGTGTAGGCGAAGTTCAAGGCGCTCATGGCGGGCTCTCCGTGGAAGAACGATGACGAGGGGGCGCGTGTCCCCCGCAGGCGGGGCCTGGTCGTGAGCCGGGCCCCTCGTCGTCCGGTCGCGGCCCCCCGATTCGGGTGGGCCGCCGTGTAGGACGACGTCGCGTCCATCATGCGGACCGGCTGCTGACAGCGGATTGGCAGCTAGGATTGCCGCCCATGAGTGCTCCGACCCCCGAGCCGCAACGGCTGCCCAACGGCCTGCTCTGGCTGGCGCGCCCGGTCGCGGGCACGCAGGCGGCAGTGCGCGTGGTCTACCGCTGCGGCGGTCGCGACGATCCCACCGGCCGCAGCGGCATGACGCATCTGGTGCTGCGACTCGTCGCCGGCGCCAGCCGCAATCTGGAGCCGGGGCAGTTCAACCGGCTGATCGCGTCGGCCGGCGGCCGCAGCGGCCTGGAGATCGACGAGGACTTCGCCGCGCTGCAGACCGTCGTGCCCGCCCACCAGCTCGAACGCGTGCTGTGGGCCGAGGCCGAACGCATGAGCAATCCCCGGCTGGAGCCCGACACGCTCGCCGTCGCGCGGCAGCAGCTGCGCCAGGCGGTGCAGGCGCCGCAACTCAATCCGTATGCGCGGCTGGACCTGGCCGTCCAGCGCAGCGGCTACCTGACGCATCCGTACCAGCGCGGCGCGCTCGGTGATCCGGAGCAGCTCAAGGACCTGGACATCGAGGCCGTGCGCGCGTTCCACGCCGGCCGGTTCGGCTGCGACCGTGCGTTGCTCGTCATGACGGGCGCCTTCGACGAGGCGGCGGTCGCGCGCTGGGTGATGCATTACTTCGGCTCGATCCGCCCGCCGATGCTGCCGGCGTCCACGCCCGCCTCCACGCCCGCGTCGACTTCCGCCACCGCCTTGGTCCCCGAGCCCGGAGAGTTGCGCGAGTCGCGTCGGCCCCAGAGCCAGACACTGAAGCTGTCGCTCGCGCGGGCGCCGCTGCCGGCCGCGGCGCTGGTCTGGCAGGTGCCGCGCGCCGACGATCCGTCGATGCCGACGTGGCAACTCGCGCATGCCCTGCTGGGGCTGGGCCGTTCCGGGCGGCTGACCGACACGCTCGTGGACGAGAAGGCGTTGGCGCATCAGCTCGGCCTTCGGCTGGACGCGCATCGCGACGCGGGTCTGCTGGTCGCGCAGGCGCTCGCGGCACACGGTCAGACCGCCGCGCCCGTGGCGCTCGCGCTGCAGCAGGAAGTCCTGCGGCTGGCCGACGAGCCGGTGACCGACGAGGAACTCAACAAGGCCAAGGCGCTGCTGCGGCGTCAGACGCTGTCGGGCGACTGGACCGCCGACCGCCTCGCGCGGTCGCTCGGCACCGCCTGGGCGGTGCGGGGCGACGTCGGCGCGCCGGCCAAGGACATGGCGGCGTGGACGAAGCTGAGCAGCGCCGAGGTGCAGCAGTTCTGGCGCAAGCAGGTCGTGCAGGCGCCGGTGCTGACGCTGCTGGCGGACATCGGCGCCGCCGCGGGGGTTGCCGCATGACGGTCGATCTGAACCGACGTGGACTGATGCTCGGCACGGCGATCGTGTCGGGTTCGGTGGCCTGGCCGGCGTTGGCGCAGGACGGCTTCGATCGCCCGCCCGAGGCGCCGCCAGTGCCCGCGCCGCTGCCCCTGCCGCTCGAACAGACGAAGCTCGCGAACGGCTTGCGCGTCGTGGTGCTGCCGCGACCCGGTGCGCCGCGCACGGCGGTCCGGCTGATCGGGGAGGGCGGCTGGCTGCGCGATCCGGCCGGCAAGGACGGCCTGGCGGAAGTGGCGCTGTCGATGCTCGCGCAAGGCGCGAAGCGCGACGGCGAGGAGATGGAATCCGCCGACATCGCCTATGCGGGCGATCTGCTGGGACTGCCGCTGCGGTTGGAGCTGACGCCGTCGACGGCGGAGATCGTGCTGGAGGCCTTGCCCGATCAGTGCGACGACGCGGTGAACCTGCTGGCGGACCTGACGCAGCGGCCGCTGCTCGCCTTCGAATCGCTGGAGCACATCCGCAGCCGCGCCATCGATGCGCTGGTACTGCGGCGCGCCGATGCGCTGCTGCTCGCGCCGTGGGCGGCGCGACGGCAGTTCCGCGGCCGCGCGCAGCCGGTGCAGACCTCGGCCAGCCTCAAGCGGCTGAAGCGCGAGGACGTGCTGGCCTTCCACCGCCAGTACTGGCGGCCGGAACGCGCGGTGCTGCTGTTCGCGGGCGATCTGAGCTTGCAGACGGCGCGCGGGTTGGCCGAAGACTTCATGGGGGGATGGCGCGTGGCGAAGGTGCCACCGACCGGTGCGACGCCGGCGGTGTCGCTCCCCGCCGCCGCACCCACGTCGGCGACCGCGCAGTTCCTGCCGCTGTCGCAAGGCCAGGGCTGCCGGCTGATCGTGCAGACGCCGGTGCCTCGTGGCACGCCGCCCGCCTTGCGCGAGTTGGCGCGCACGCTGATGCATCAACGGCTCGCGGCGCGGCTGCCGTGGCCGTGGGAGAGCGAGATGGAATCGCTGGGCGGCGCGCTGTGCTGGCGCTTGAGCGTGACGTTGCCGGTGTCGGCGGTGCCGGACCAGCTCGCGTTGTTGCGCGAGCAGTTGCCGCTGCTCGCGGCCGAGGCGGTGACGCCGGAGGATCTGGCGCTCGCGCAGGCGCTGGCGCAGGGGGACTGCGAGTTCCAGCTTGCCGAAGCGCCGGACGCACTGCTGGCACTGGCGCTGGCGGTGGGGGAGCTCGACGACTGCGTGCAGTGGCCGCAGCGCGTGCGCGCGGTGAGTGCGCCGGTGCTGCAGCTGTTGATGGCGTCCAGCTGGCGCGATACCCGCACACATCTGCTGCTGCTGGGCGATGCCGGCCCGCCGGAGCCGGTGCAGCGCGCGTGGCCGGGACTGACTGCGACTACAATGAAGGCTGTCATTGGGGAGTAGCCGCTGCACCCCGCCCGTCGCCTGACGGGCCGATTCAGCAGACCCGCGTCAACAGACTTGAGCTTTGGCTCATGGCGCGAGGTAGCCAGGAACCCACGGGTTCCCAGCCTGGCGAGACCTTTGACCATGTCCCCGGACTTTTGCGGCCGGCGGCGACATGGTCATTGGTATGTCTCGGCCGCTGAGTCTTTCATGGAAGCCTTCTTCATCTCCACCGGCCTCGTGGCCCTCGCCGAAATCGGCGACAAGACCCAATTGCTGGCCTTCATCCTGGCGGCGCGCTTCCGCAAGCCGGGACCGATCGTGCTGGGCATCCTGATCGCGACGCTGGTCAATCACGCATGTGCCGGTGCCGTCGGCAGCTGGATCACGACGCAGGTGTCACCGCAGACGCTGCGCTGGGTGCTGGGCGTGGGCTTCATCGCGATGGCCGCGTGGACGCTGATCCCCGACAAGATCGATGAAGAGGAGACGGGCGGCAAGTTCCGCCTGGGCGTGCTGGGTACGACGATCGTGGCCTTCTTCCTGGCGGAGATGGGCGACAAGACGCAGATCGCGACGGTGGCGCTCGCGGCGCGCTTCAACGACCTGTGGCCGGTGGTCGCGGGCACGACCTTCGGGATGATGATCGCCAACGTGCCGGCAGTCTTCGTCGGCGACAAGCTCGCGCACAAGATGCCGGTGCGGCTGGTTCACGGGATCGCGGCGATCATCTTTGCGGTGCTGGGGGTGCTGACGCTGCTGGGGGCCGGCGAATCGCTGGGGATCTGATCGACCAGCGTCATCCCCGCTGACTTGGCTGCGCCATGATCGAAAGTCATCGTTCGGGCGCAGCCTTCGCCTGAACAGCGACGCTCAAGCAGGTAGTCCTGGAAGTCAGCCGTTCCCATGACAAATCGATCCACCGCGTCGGCGACCTCGAACTCATGTTCGACGCGTAGGCGAGGGTCCGCAAGCATCCGTCCAACGGTGCGGATGAGGCCGGCCCTTTCCATTTCGTAGGTCTTGCTGAGGACCCACCACAGCTCCATCAGCGCTACGGTGGAGACATAGCCGGGATCTTCCGGAGTGAGAGAACCCAAGAAGCGCCGGGCAACCGCAGTCTGCGGGTCATCCTGGTTCGCGAAGTGGCGAACGAGGATGTTTGTATCGATGCCCTTCATCCGACATGACCTCCCCGGGCACGAATTGCCCGGTTCATGTCCTTGATCGTTACCTTGCGTTTCGGCTTGCCGATCATTCCCTCCAGGCTGAGGGGGTGCTCCTTCGAATAGATCAGATACTCGTGCGGCGCGAGCCTGAGGAACTCCACCCGGTCTCCCGGATTCAAGCGGAGTTCGTCCCGGACGGCGTCGGGAATGTTGAGCACCTGCCCTTCTTCGTACGTGCCAACCTTGACCAGGGTATCCAGTGCAGACATGAAGCTTCTCCTTCAATGGAACAGAAGCTCGCAACTCTAGGCAGACCGATCCTGCTTGGCACTTCCTCAAACTTGTCATTGAGGGGTGAAGACCTGACCCTCTGAATGGGGCCCTCCGAAGAGGGATCCGGTCAGCGCGCCGAGGCTTGCCTCACCGCGCGTTCCCACTGCGCCATGAGCGTCTCGGCGCGGTCGCGCGACATGGTCGGGCGGAAGGTGCGTTCCGTGTGCCAGTTGCGGCCGATGTCGCCGAGGTTGCCGTAAACGCCTGCCGTGAGGCCGGCGAGGTAGGCCGCGCCGAGCGCCGTCGTCTCGATCACCTTCGGACGAACGACCGGGATGCCCAGCAGGTCCGCCTGGAACTGCATCAGCAGGTCGTTCACGCAGGCGCCGCCGTCGACGCGCAGCTCGCTGACCGGCGCGCCACCGGCCGCCACCGCGTCGCGGCTCATCGCCTGCAGCAGCGCCGCGCTCTGGAACGCGATGCTCTCCAACGCCGCGCGCGCGATGTGCGCCACGGTCGAGCCCCGCGTCAGACCCACGATGGCACCGCGTGCTTCCGCGTCCCAGTACGGCGCGCCGAGGCCGGTGAAGGCCGGCACGAACATCACGCCGCCCGCGTCGGGCACGCTCTCCGCGAGGCCTTGCACCTCGCCGCTGCCCTTGATCGCATTCAGCCCGTCGCGCAACCACTGCACCACCGCGCCGCCGATGAAGACGCTGCCTTCCAGCGCGTATTGCGGCGTCGCATCGATCTGCGCGGCGCTCGTCGTGATCAGCCCGTTCGCGCTCGTCTGGAAACGCGGCCCCGTGTGCATCAGCATGAAGCAGCCGGTGCCGTAGGTGTTCTTCGCCATGCCGGCTTCGAAGCAGGCCTGGCCGAACAGCGCGCTCTGCTGATCGCCGCCGATGCCGCCGATCATCAGCGCCGTGCCGAGATGCTCCGGGGCCACGCGCCCGAACTCGGACGCCGACGGCTTCACCTCGGGCAGCAGCGACTTCGGAATGCGCAGCAACGCGAGCAGCTCTTCGTCCCACTGGTTCTCGCGCACGTTGAACAGCATCGTCCGCGAGGCGTTGCTGACGTCGGTGACGTGCACCTCGCCGTTCGTGAGCTTCCAGATCAGCCAGCTGTCGACCGTGCCGAAGGCGAGCTCGCCGCGCTCGGCCGCGTCGCGCGCACCGCTGACGTTGTCGAGGATCCACTGCAGCTTGGTCCCCGAGAAATACGCGTCGACGACCAGGCCCGTCTTCTCCTGGATGCGCGGGCCGTGACCCTGCTCGCGCAGCGCGGCGCATTGCGGCTCGGCGCGGCGGTCCTGCCAGACGATCGCGTGGTGGATGGGCCGGCCGGTCTTGCGGTTCCACACCAGCGTGGTCTCGCGCTGGTTGGTGATGCCCAGCGCCTTCACGTCGGAGGCCTTCAGCGACGCCTTCGTCAGCACCTCGCGCGCGACGGAGAGCTGCGTTTCCCAGATTTCATCGGCATCGTGCTCGACCCAGCCGGGCTGCGGATAGATCTGGCGGAACTCGCGCTGCGCCATCGCGACGATGCGTCCCTGCGCGTCGAAGACGATCGCGCGCGAACTCGAGGTGCCCTGGTCCAGGGCGAGCAGGTAGGTCATGGCTTGTCTCGTTCGTTGTGTTCTTGAACTGCTTCTTGAGCGAACCCTGTCGCGATGCTACGGCGCGACCACGAGCTCCACGCCGGCGTCGGCCATCAACGCGGGGAAGGGCTCCGGCGGCGGCTCGTCGGTGAACAGCGCGTCGATCTGCGGCAATCGGGCGACCTCGGCCATCGCGGGCCGGTTGAATTTGGTCGCGTCCGCCGCGACCCACACCTCGCGGGAGTGCTCGACGATGGTCCGCGCCACCATCACCTCGCGGTAGTCGAAGTCGCGCAGGCTGCCGTCGGACTCGATCCCCGAGATGCCGATCAGGCCGATGTCCACCTTGAACTGGCGGATGAAGTCGACCGCCGCCTCGCCGACGATGCCGCGGTCGCGGTGCCGCACCGATCCGCCGACCATCACCAGCTCGCAGTCCGGGTTGTCGCTCAGGATCATCGCGACGTTCAGGTTGTTCGTGATCACCCGCAGGCCCTTGTGACGCAGCAGCGCATGCGCCACCGCCTCGGTCGTCGTGCCGAGGTTCAGGATCAGCGAGCAGCCGTTGGGGATGCGCGCCGCGATGGCGCGCGCGATGCGCGCCTTGCCGTCGGCTTGCATGGCCTGGCGCTGGCGGTAGGCGATGTTCTCGGTGGTCGACGAGGGCACGCGCACACCGCCGTGGAAGCGCTGCACCAGGCCGGCTTCGGCCAGGCGCTGCACGTCCCGGCGCACCGTCTGCAGCGTCACGCCGAATTTCTCGGCGAGCGATTCCACGCTCACCGATCCATGGGCGCGCACCTCCTGCAGCAGATTGTTCTGGCGAGGGTTCGGATTCATGGCGCGCAGGCTAAAGGAACCGAAACGAACAATTGACCGGGTTAACCCTCAGTCGAAACGCGCATATTCGCGCTAAAAAGAAAAAAGAAGAACAGAATTGCGAACTTTCCAACGGCCATCGCAGGGTGGCCGTTTGACTGTCCGGCCAATTCGATCCAAGGAGACACCTTGACCGCCGCCTCGACCGCTGCCTCGATTCCCGAACCGATCTCCGCCGACCGCGCCTCTCTCGATGCAGGCGCCGCCGGCGCGCGCGACGCGTCCGGTGCGGGCGGCCCTGGCAGCGCGGAGGGTGAATGCGACGTGCTCGTCGTCGGCGGCGGCATCAACGGCGCGGGCATCGCGCGCGACCTGGCGGGCCGCGGCTGGAAGGTCGTGCTGGCGGAAGCCTCGGATTTCGCGGCGCACACCTCGTCGTCCTCGACCAAGCTGATCCATGGCGGGCTGCGCTACCTCGAGTACTACGAGTTCTCGCTCGTGCGCAAGGCGCTGCAGGAGCGCGAGGTCCTGCTGCGCAGCGCCCCGCACATCATGTGGCCGCTGCGCTTCGTGATGCCGCACGACGCGGCGATGCGCCCGGCCTGGATGATCCGCATCGGCCTGTTCCTCTACGACCACCTGGCGCGGCGCGAGGTGCTGCCCGCCTCCGAGGGCGTGGACCTGCGCCGCTCCCCCTACGGCGAGCCGCTGAAAGCCGAGTACACGAAGGGCTTCGTCTACTCCGACGGCTGGGTCGACGACGCGCGGCTGGTGCTGCTGAACGCGCTCGATGCGCGCGAGCACGGCGCGGCGCTGCACACCCGCACGACGGTCACGGCGGCGAAGCGGCATGCGGACCACTGGACCGCGACACTGCGCTGCGCCGACGGCGACCGCACGCTGAAGGCGCGCGCGCTGGTCAACGCGGCCGGCCCCTGGGCCGAAGGCTTCCTGCGCGAGGTCGCCGCGCCCGCCCGCGGCGAGGCGCTCGCCACGAAGAGCCTGCGCCTGGTCAAGGGCAGCCACATCATCGTGCACAAGCGTTTCCAGCACGACCACGCCTACATCTTCCAGAACCCGGACAAGCGGATCATCTTCGCCATCCCGTACGAAGACGACTTCACGCTGATCGGCACGACCGACGTGGAGCTGGCACCGGATGCGCTGGCCGGTTTCGGCAAGGCGCGCATCGACGAGCGCGAGATCGCCTACCTCTGCGAGCAGGCCAGCCGCTACTTCCGCGAGCCGGTGGTCGCGTCGGACGTGGTGTGGACCTACGCCGGCGTGCGGCCGCTGCTGGACGACGCGTCCGGCGATCCCTCGGCGGTGACGCGCGACTACCTGCTCGAGACCCATGCCGACGGCGGCGCGCCGCTGCTGAGCGTCTGGGGCGGCAAGATCACGACCTTCCGCAAGCTGGCCGAGGATGCGGCCGATCTGCTGGGCGACCTGCTCGGCGATCGTCGCCGCGCCTGGACCGAGCATGCGCATCTGCCCGGTGGCGATCTGCGCGAGTGGATCGGCGCGCCGCAGCGGCCTGACACCGATTTCCAGCGCCTGCTGTCCGCGGTCGGCCAGCGTCACCCGTGGCTGCCGCCCTCGCTCGCAAGGCGCCTCGCGCGGGCCTACGGCGCGCGCCTCGGACGCGTGCTCGGCGGCGCGGAGCGGCTCGACGACCTTGGCCCGGAGATTGCCCCTGGGCTGCACCAGGCGGAACTCGAATATCTGGTCCGCGAGGAATGGGCCCGCGCGGCCGACGACGTGCTGTGGCGCCGTTCCAAGCTGGGACTGCATTACACCGAGGCGCAGCGGATGGCGGTGGTCCAGTGGTTCGCCGAGCGCGAGCACCTCTGGGCCAAGCCGTCGGCCGCCGCGGCATGACCTGACCCCGGCGCGGGCGCCGGTCCGGAATCCGATCCAGAGACTGATCCAGAAGAACGACATGCGAAGAGACACATCGATGGAGCCGACATCATGGAGCTGACCTTGCGCGGCGTGAGCCACAAGGTCGGCGCGCAGCAGCACCTGTACCCGATGGACCTGCGGCTGGTGCCGAACGCGGTCACCGTGCTGCTGGGTGCGACGCAGGCCGGCAAGACCACGCTGATGCGCCTGATGGCGGGCCTGGACAAGCCCAGCGACGGCACGGTGACGGTCGACGGCACGGACGTCACCGGCTGGCCGGTGCGCAAGCGCGACGTCGCGATGGTCTACCAGCAGTTCATCAACTACCCGTCGATGAGCGTGCGCGACAACATCGCGTCGCCGCTGAAGCTGCGCGGCAAGCTCGACCGCGACGCCATCCGCAAGCGGGTCGATGCGCTCGCCGACAAGCTCCACATCGAGATGCACCTCGACAAGCTCCCCGCGCAGCTGTCCGGCGGCCAGCAGCAGCGCGTCGCGCTCGCTCGTGCGCTGGCCAAGCAGGCGCCGCTGATGTTGCTCGACGAGCCGCTGGTGAACCTCGACTACAAGCTGCGCGAGGAACTGCGCGAGGAACTCGGACAGCTCTTCGCCGCCGGTGAATCGACCGTGGTCTACGCGACCACCGAGCCGGCCGAGGCGCTCCAGCTCGGCGGCTACACCGCGGTGATGGATGCCGGCGAGCTGCTGCAGTACGGCCCGACCGCCGAAGTCTTCCATCGTCCCGCGTCGCTGCGCGTCGCGCGCGCCTTCAGCGATCCGCCGATGAACCTGCTCATCGCGCAAGGCATGGGCGACCGGCTGCAGTTGCGGCCCGGGCTCGACCTGGCGCTGCCGGGGCAGGGCGGCGTGACGGTGGGCGTGCGCGCCAGCGCGCTGCACGTCACGCAGCGACCCGGCGACATCGCGATCCAGGGCGAGGTCGAGCTGGCCGAGATCTCCGGCTCCGACACCTTCGTCCACGCGCGCACGCAGATCGGCGAGCTGGTCGCGCAGCTGACCGGCGTGCACGACTTCGAGCTCGGCGCCCCGCTGACGCTGTACCTCAACGCCGCCCACGTCCACGTCTTCGACGCGGCCGGCCTGCTGACACGCGCCCCCGAGCGCCGGGGAGCCCGCTGATGGCCCGCATCGACCTGGACCTCGCCCACGCGTACCGTCCCGATCCGAAGGAGGACAGCGACTACGCGCTGCTGCCGCTGAAGATGAGCTTCGAGGACGGCGGCGCCTACGCGCTGCTCGGCCCGTCGGGCTGCGGCAAGACGACGCTGCTGAACATCGTCTCCGGACTGCTGCGGCCCTCGCAGGGCAGCGTGCGCTTCGACGGCCGCGACGTGACCGCGCTGACGCCGCAGCAGCGCAACATCGCGCAGGTCTTCCAGTTCCCCGTCATCTACGACACGATGACGGTGGCCGAGAACCTCGCCTTCCCGCTGCGCAACCGCGGCGTGGCGGCGGACAAGATCAAGGCGCGCGTCGGCAAGATCGCCGAGATGCTGGAACTCAACGGCCAGCTGAACCAGCGCGCCTCGGGCCTGTCCGCCGATGCGAAGCAGAAGATCTCGCTGGGCCGCGGACTGGTGCGCGAGGACGTCTCGGCGGTGCTCTTCGACGAGCCGCTGACCGTCATCGATCCTCACCTCAAGTGGCAGCTGCGCCGCAAGCTCAAGCAGATCCACAACGAGCTCAAGCTCACGCTGATCTACGTCACCCACGACCAGGTCGAGGCGCTGACCTTCGCGGACCAGATCGTCGTCATGACGCGCGGCCGCGCGGTGCAGGTCGGCTCGGCGGGCGAGCTGTTCGAGCGCCCCAGCCACCGCTTCGTCGGCCACTTCATCGGCTCGCCGGGCATGAACTTCCTGCCGGCGGCGCTGGAGGACGGCGGGGGTCTGAGCGTCGCGGGCCAGCCGGTCGCCGGCTCGGTGCCGCCGGATTCCGGCGCGGCGCTGTCGCGCGCGGAGCCGTTCATGGTGGGCATCCGGCCCGAGTACGTGGAGGTCGACGACGTGAGCGACGGCGTCCCCGCGCTGCCCGGCACGATCACCGGCGTGGTCAGCCAGGTCCAGGACATCGGCACCTACTGGCTGCTCACCGCGAAGGTCGGCCCGCACACGCTGAAGGCGCGGCTGTCCGCCCATGCGCAGCCGCCCGACGCCGGCGCCACCGTGGCGCTGCGCGTGCTCAATCCCCACACCTGCTTCTACGGCGCCGACGAGCGATTGATCGCGGCGACCACGGAGGGCCTCGCATGAAACCGATCAACCAGAAGGCCTGGTTCCTCGTCCTGCCCGTGTTCATCTGCGTGGCCTTCTCGGCCATCCTGCCGTTGATGACGGTGGTGAACTACTCGGTGCAGGACATCATCTCGCCGGAGCGGCGCGTCTTCGTCGGCACCGAGTGGTTCGCCGCGGTGATGCGCGACGAGGAGCTCCACGGCGCGCTGCTGCGGCAGCTCGGCTTCTCGCTGGCGGTGCTGCTGGTCGAGATCCCGCTGGGCATCTGCCTGGCGCTGTCGATGCCGGCGCAGGGCTGGCGTTCGTCGCTGGTGCTGGTGATCGTGGCGCTGTCGCTGCTGATTCCCTGGAACGTCGTCGGCACGATCTGGCAGATCTACGGCCGCGCGGACATCGGGCTGCTCGGCGCCTCGCTCCAGGCGCTGGGCGTCGACTACAACTACACCGGCGACGCGACCGACGCGTGGGTCACCGTGCTCATCATGGACGTGTGGCACTGGACGCCGCTGGTGGCGCTGCTGTGCTTCGCCGGACTGCGCTCCATCCCCGATGCCTACTACCAGGCGGCGCGCATCGACGGCGCCAGCAAGTTCGCCGTGTTCCGCTACATCCAGCTGCCCAAGATGCGGGGCGTGCTGATGATCGCGGTGCTGCTGCGCTTCATGGACAGCTTCATGATCTACACCGAGCCCTTCGTCCTCACCGGCGGCGGTCCCGGCAACGCGACCACCTTCCTCAGCCAGTACCTGACGCAGAAGGCGGTCGGCCAGTTCGATCTCGGCCCGGCGGCGGCGTTCTCGCTGATCTACTTCCTGATCATCCTGCTGCTCTGCTTCATCCTCTACAACTGGATGCAATCGCTGGGCACTCAAGACAAGACGGAGAGCGCTCATGGATGAACGTCGTTTCCGCAAGCGCACGATCTTCCTGATCGCGTACCTGCTCTTCGCGCTGCTGCCCATCTACTGGATGGTCAACATGAGCTTCAAGACCAACGAGGAGATCCTCTCCAGCTTCAGCCTCTGGCCGCAGCACTTCTCGCTGGCCAGCTACAAGACCATCTTCACCGACCCGTCCTGGTACAGCGGCTACATCAACAGCCTGATCTACGTCGGCATCAACATGGTGATCTCGGTCGCCGTGGCGCTGCCGGCCGCGTATGCGTTCAGCCGCTATTCCTTCCTCGGCGACAAGCACGTGTTCTTCTGGCTGCTGACCAACCGCATGACGCCGCCGGCGGTGTTCCTGCTGCCCTTCTTCCAGCTCTACACGACGCTGGGGCTGATGGACACGCACATCGCGGTGGCGCTGGCACATCTGCTGTTCAACGTGCCGTTGGCGGTGTGGATCCTGGAAGGCTTCATGAGCGGCATCCCGCGCGAGATCGACGAGACCGCCTATATCGACGGCTACTCGTTCCCGCGCTTCTTCCTGACCGTGTTCCTGCCGCTCATCAAGGCGGGCGTGGGCGTGGCGGCGTTCTTCTGCTTCATGTTCAGCTGGGTGGAGCTGCTGCTGGCGCGCACGCTGACCAGCGTCAACGCCAAGCCCATCGTCGCGACGATGACGCGTACCGTCAGCGCCTCCGGCATGGACTGGGCGACGCTGGCCGCCGCCGGTACGCTGACCATCGTGCCGGGCGCGATCGTCATCTGGTTTGTCCGTCACTACATCGCAAAAGGCTTTGCGATGGGTCGCGTCTAAAGGAGGTCCACGATGTTCGATTGGATGGTGTGGACCACGCCGGTGGCCGTCTTCTTCAGCTGCGTGGTGCTGATGCTGGTCGGCATGACGGTGTGGGAGATCAAGTCGCCGACGACGCTGCGCAAGGGCTGGCTGCCGATGCGCACGACGCGCGGCGACCGGCTGTTCATCGGCCTGCTGACGGCCGCGTACATCAACCTGGCCTTCGTCGGCCTGGGCGCGAAGATGATGGAATGGTTCCAGCTGGAAGCCGAGCCCAGCGTCTGGTTCAGCTTCGTCGCATCGATGCTGGTGCTGGGACTGATCCTGCGCAAGGGTTGAGCGGCGGTGATGCCGTTGATCGAGTAGTTGAAGCTTCAAGGAATTCGGCTTTCCCGTTCCCCCGGAGCCGCGATTCGTCCTCAAGCAGGGGGAGATTCGACAGACACAGGAGACAAGCGTGAACAAGAGCAAGTATTCAGCGCTGGCCGTGGCCGCATTGCTGGCGTTGGGAGCGAACGCCGCATGGGCGGGCGAGGCCGAGGCGAAGAAGTGGATCGACAGCGAATTCCAGCCGTCGACGCTGTCCAAGGACAAGCAGACGGCTGAGATGAAGTGGTTCATCGAGGCGGCCAAGAAGCTCCAGGCCAAGGGCGTGAAGGAGATCTCGGTGGTGTCCGAGACCCTGACCACGCACGAGTACGAGAGCAAGGTGCTGGCCAAGGCCTTCGCCGAGATCACCGGCATCACGGTCAAGCACGACTTGATCCAGGAAGGCGACGTCGTCGAGAAGCTGCAGACCTCGATGCAGTCGGGCAAGAGCATCTACGACGGCTGGATCTCCGACTCCGACCTGATCGGCACGCACTACCGGTACGGGAAGATCATGAATCTCTCCGACTACATGACCGGCGCGGGCAAGGAGTGGACCAATCCGGGCCTGGACCTGAAGGACTTCATCGGCACCAGCTTCACCACGGCGCCGGACGGCAAGCTCTACCAGCTGCCCGACCAGCAGTTCGCCAACCTGTACTGGTTCCGCGCCGACCTGTTCGCGCGCAAGGACCTGCAGGACAAGTTCAAGGCCAAGTACGGCTACGACCTGGGCGTGCCGCTGAACTGGAGCGCGTACGAGGACATCGCCGCGTTCTTCTCGAACGACGTGAAGACGCTGGACGGCAAGCCGATCTACGGTCACATGGACTACGGCAAGAAGGACCCGTCGCTGGGCTGGCGCTTCACCGACGCGTGGCTGTCGATGGCCGGCGCGGCGGACAAGGGCATCCCCAACGGCATGCCGGTCGACGAGTGGGGCATCCGCGTCGCCGACGACAAATGCACGCCGGTGGGCGCCTCGGTGGCGCGCGGCGGTGCGACCAACTCGCCGGCGGCGGTCTACGCACTGACCAAGTACGTCGACTGGATGAAGAAGTACGCGCCCAAGGAAGCCACCGGGATGACCTTCGGGGAATCGGGTCCGGTGCCGGCGCAGGGTCAGATCGCGCAGCAGATCTTCTGGTACACGGCCTTCACGGCGGACATGGTCAAGCCGGGTCTGCCGGTGGTGAACGCCGACGGCACGCCGAAGTGGCGCATGGCGCCCGGACCGAACGGCCCGTACTGGAAGGACGGCATGCAGAACGGCTACCAGGACGTGGGCAGCTGGACCTTCTTCAGCGGGCATGACGCCAACCGCACCGCGGCAGCGTGGCTGTACGCGCAGTTCGTGACGGCGAAGTCGGTGAGCCTGAAGAAGAGCATCCAGGGTCTGACCTTCATCCGCGACAGCGACATCCGCAGCGACTACTTCACCAAGAACGCCAACAAGTACGGCGGCCTGATCGAGTTCTACCGCTCGCCGGCGCGCGTGGCGTGGACGCCGACGGGCACCAACGTGCCGGACTATCCGAAGCTGGCGCAGCTGTGGTGGAAGAACGTGGCCCAGGCGGTGACCGGCGAGAAGACGCCGCAGGCCGCGATGGACACGCTGGCGGACGAGATGGACGCGGTCATGGCGCGTCTGGAGCGCGCGGGCATGGCCAAGTGCGCGCCCAAGCTCAACAAGAAGGAAGACCCGAAGAAGTGGCTGTCCGACAAGGGTGCGCCGTGGGCCAAGCTGGCCAACGAGAAGCCCAAGGGCGAGACGATCGCCTACGAGAAGCTGCTGAATGCGTGGAAGGACGGCAAGGTGCGGTGATCCGCGCTTCTCCCTCTCCCGCTTGCGGGAGAGGGCAGGGGTGAGGGGTGAGGGCCAGCGGCTTAAGCACGGCATAAGCCCTGGCCCTCGCCACATGCCACCATCGAGGCATGTTCAAGTCGCTCACCGATCTCTTCGACACGCTGGTGCCGGACGACGCGTTCGGCGGCTCGCGGGTCGTCGCGCCGTCGCTGCCGCTGGCGGCCGCGGTGCTGCTGGTCGAGGTGATGCGCTCGGACGCCGATTTCTCCGGCGTCGAGCGCGCCGCGGTGCGCAAGGCGCTGACGGCGCTGTTCGCGCTGCCGGACGATGAAGCCGACGCGCTGACCGCGCAGGCCGAGCGCACCGCCCGCACCGCATCCGACCTGTTCGCCTTCACCTCGCCGGTCGACGAGCGCTGGGACATGTCCGCGAAGCTGCGCCTGATCGAACTGATGTGGGGCGTGGCCTATGCCGACGGCAAGCTCGGCGACATCGAGCGCCACACGATGTGGCGCATCGCCGATCTGCTGCACATCCCGCAAGGGGCCTACCACCACGCGCGTATCCGCGCGAAGACGGCGGCCGGCCTCGGCGAAGAAGACTGACCGGCGGCGCGGACCGCTGCGTCGCATTCCCCCTCGTATCCCCGGAAACGGAAAGGCCCTCTGACGAGGGCCTTCTTCGTGGTGTGACGTGGTGGCCGCGCGCGGCTGCCGCCTCAGCGCGCGTTCTGGAACACCACCCGCTCCGCCAGCTCACGCGGCGCGCCGACGGTGCGACGCTGGATGTGATCGAGCACCTGTCCGGCACGCTCGCACGTGATGGGCGCGGACCCTGCCGTGCCTTCGGTCCACAGCTTGGAGAACGCGCCCGCCGCAGTGGCGCCGACGGTCCGGCTCACCACCTCGAGTTCCAGCGGCGTCGCCTGCGACGTGCGGGCGCGCGTGGGGAGCGCCTCGCCGGCGGCGTCGGTGAGCCAGAGGGCCTCCAGCGCCATGGCATCTTCCGGTAGCAGCCGGCGCGGCACCGGCGATCCCGACAGCCAGGACTGGCAGGTCTCGGCGCCCAGCGCCTGCGCGGCGGTCAGCTGCGCGCGCAGCACCTGCAGGTAGCGGCGGCGCAGGTCGCGCGAGCCGGTGAGCAGCATCTCGCGCACGTTGGGGGCGAGCGCGCCCTGGGCCGCGATCTGCGCGCCGTCGACGGCATGTTCCGAGCCGGCCAGCCCCACATGGGCCGCGCGCATGCGGCCCGCCGCGTCGTCGATCAAACCGGGGAAGCGCTGGTCGAGCCGGAACCACGCGTCGCTCGCGCGCAGCGCGTTGACGTACTCGCTCAGCGGCGCGAACTCTCCGGGCTTGTCGCCGTCGGGCAGGGCGACGTCCAGCGTCTTGGGCGGCGGCTGGATCAGCGAGTGACGCACCAGGTCGACGGCTGGCGGATACCACATGGTGCGCGCCGGCGTGCTGAGCGTCTTCTGGATGAATTCCTCCGGCAGCTCCATGCGGCGGTACGTGCGTGCAAGCTCCTGGTTGGCGATCTCGTCGAAGGCCGGATTGAAGGAGCCGCTGGTGGCGCGGTGGAAGCCGAGCTGGGCGCCCGGCATCAGCTGGCGCCTGTTGCCCGCCAGGAAGACCAGCGTGCAGGCGCTCTCGCAATTGCCGGTGGCGCGCGTGCCGACGCCGCGCTGGCGGAGCAGCTGGACCATGCGTTCGGCTTCGGTCACGCGTCCGCCGGGCGAGGCGACCTCCAGCAGGCGCACGGCCGGGGAGGCTTCGAGCAGCGAGCCGAGCCGGCCCGCGTCGCCGGCGCCGATGGGGCCATTGAGCTTCATCGTGCGGCCGTCGGCACTGACGACGAGTTGCACGTTGCCGATCGGGTCGATGCCCCGGGCGAGCTTCCACAGCTCGGGGAGTTCCCCGAACACGCCGAGCGCCAGCGAGAACGCGATCTGCAGGAACGAGCCCAGCAGCGACAGGCGGGCGAAGCCCGAGATCAGGTAGGACCCGCCGGCGTCCACGTAACCGCGCACCGAGCGCCAGGTGCCGACGGCGCTCCAGATCTCGACGATGATGAGCAGCGGCCAGACGATCAGCAGTGCGATCGCGACGCCCTGCAGGCCGTCGCTCTTGGTGGCGAGCCAGGCGACCAGACCTTGCACGCCGGCGGCCAGGGGCCAGGTCAGCAGGACGTGGTTGATCCAGAAGCTCTGGGCGAGGCTCTGCTCACCGCGCCAGTGGCTGGCGATGTAGCCGATGAGCAGCCCCTCGCCGTTGGCCGGCGCGGGCCGGCTGCGCTCGACGGCGGTGCGGGACAGGCGGTCATGCCAAGTGCGACCCTCGGCGTCGACGCGCGCCCACAGGAAGCCCGCGAACAGCGGAATCGTCGAGAGCAGATAACCGATCCAGCGGATCACGGCCTGCACGGGGGTCGGGCGCTCGCCGGTGCGGGCGTCCACGACCTTGAGGCCGGCGACGAGCTTGCCGGGCGTGGCGCCCTGCCAGCTCCAGAACACGACGCAGACGATCAGTGGCAGCAGCCAGTTGATGGCAATGGTGCCGGGCCGCAGATCGTTCCACTTCGACACCGGGTCGCCGTACACGGCCCACATCAACAAGGTGCTCGCGGCGATCATCAAAACGCCGTCGATGACCATGGCCAGCGCGCGGGGCGCCAGGCCGACGGATTGGTTCGACATCCTCTTCTCTCCCTCTTGGGCCGGGAGTGTAAAGAGGGTGTGAACCGCTCCCCGCGTCAGCGCGACGACATCGGCGGGGCTGTATTCATTCCGTCACAGGGGTGGGGCTGGACTTCCCCCTTTGGGAGGGGAACGAACCTTCAACGACGACATTCGTGTCAAGCACGAGTCGTACTGCATTTGGCTGCTCGTTTGTCTGCTCGGACTGCATCGACGTCCACCTGAATCTCTTGCATGACCAGTTCTTCGAGGTCTTCCTCCTCCCTCAAGAATGCTTGGAGATCGTCGACGTGGAGTTGTCTGCGGAACATGGCCTCCAGGCGGTCCGGGGCAAAAAGTCCGGCGCGCGCTGCGTCGCGCGCAAGGAGCGGGGGCAACTGGATTTCAATGGAGGTCATGGGAGCGGTCCTTTCTCGGTGCCTTTGGAACAGGCATCGCGGTGGACCATCGTCTCCAAGACGGAGGCGCGATTCAATGACTCGTCTTGCTGCACGGACAGCCTGAAGTTGCGAGGTCGTCGCGCTCGCGCGACGACGCCGCCGCGCGGCGCCTCAGTCATCCCACAAGAAGCGCCGGTCGGGATAGACCACGCTCTGCGAGGTGCGCACCACCACGCCCTTCTTGAAGTGGACGTTGAAGCGCAGCAGGTAGCCGCTCATCTCCGGCGCGATGTTCCAGTCCCAGACGTCCTCGCCGCTGAGGCTGAAGAACACGCGCTTGCGCTCCTGGCCGAGCATCCGCGTGACCTGGTCGGTCGTCAGGCCGGGCACGATGCGCTCGCGGCTCGCCGACGACAGGGCGTCCGTCGTGCTGACGAGGCGGTCCTGCGCATCCAGGCGGACCATGTAGCAGGTCTGGCCGAAGGGCTGCGTCGCGTACTCCAGCGTGCGGCCGCCGTCGGCCTCGGGCCAGACGCGCGTCGGCGCGCCGTAGTACTGCTGCACGTCGGCACTGGTCGTCGCGCCGGCCTTCATGCGCTCGTCCTTCAGCGGCGTCGCGCAGCCGGCGAGGGCGACCGTCGCCACCACGGCCACCGTCGTCACACACACGGGGCCCAGGCTCGTCCATTCGCGCATCGTTCTCTCCTGCAAGGCGGAGCGGCCATTGTGCGGCGATCACGGCGGCGCACAATCCGCCCCATGTCGAGACCGCACACCCGGAAGGCGCTTCTTCAAGCCGCCATCGTCGCCTTCGCCATCGTCGTGACTGCCGGGCTGCCGAAGGCGCACGCCCAGGCGTCCGCTCCGACGCCCGCCTCAGCCTCCGTGGCAAGCGGCGCGCCGTGCGTGCTGCTGTTCGGCCAGGGCCGCAACTTCGATCCCGACCAGCCTGCCGCCAACCGCCGCTGGGACGAGGCCAACAGCGCCTTCAACCTCGCGGCGCGCGAGCCGCTCGTGGCTGCGGGCCTGCCGGTGGTGAACGTGGTGCTGCCGGTGTCCGCGACCGACGTGCCGCGCAATCTGCAGGGACTGCTGGCGGAAGTGCAGCGGCGCGGCTGCACGCGGGTGCTGGAGACGGCCCTGTTCGCCGATGTGGCGCAGGGGCTGCTGATCGTGCGGCTGCGCGTCTATCCGGTGTTCGGGATGCTCGGGCCGCAGGCGGCCGGCAGTCTGCCCCGGATAGGCGCGGTGGCCTATACGCAGCAGAAGGAATTCGCGCTCGACGCGCGCGTGATGGATCGGGTGGACCCGTCCCGGCTGGGACGGGTCATGGCGGAGGAGGCGCTCACCAGCCTCTCGCCAGGGGCCGGACGGCCCTGAGCGATCAGCAGGTCGGCTGGTCGTTGATGACCTGCGGATCGCTGCTGGGGTACAGGTTCTCCACGACGCCGGGCGTCGAGAAAAGCAGCACGACACCCTTGGTGATCGTGTTGGCCGGCATGACGAAGCTGACAGAGTTCTCGTCATTCGCCGGGGCGAAATTGCTGGCATTCATGCCGGGCGTGGAGCCGATGGTCTTGAACGTCGCGCCGATCAGCAGCAGGTCGGTGTTTTCACCCTGCGTGAAGACGCATTCGCCGGCATTGACGGGGATGTGCAGTTCCGAACCCGCGATGGGATCGGAACCGTCATAGTTCAGCGAATAGGTGCAGTCGGCGAAGTTGCCGTCGGCACTGATCTTCCCGTCGACATAGATGGTGTAAGCCATGATTTTTTCCCTTGAGCAGTTTGGTTGTCAGGGAGAAGGATCGTTGGATTGGCTCATTGCCAGCCATTCGGCCGCACGCCGGACGTCGTCTCGATGTCCTCTCCCCAGACAGGATTGAGCCTCAACCCAGCCCTGCGTGATCTGGAGATGAACGCCTATTGCGGCGGGCATCTTCATTGTGATGTCATCGATCTCCCGGCACGCGGCGGTAGGCGCAGGCAGTGAATGGCGTCGAGCAATGGCAATCATTTGACGGCGCGTATCCACATAGAAGAGGACGAATCGAATGTCGGATGCGCGTGTCGCCAGCAGTGTCGCCTGCGCGTCCGCCGTCTCCTGCAGTGTCCGGAGCCCTCTCTCCGCCTCTCCGTCCGCCGCTTGCGTGCGTGCGGCGATGACCGACCACCGTCCCCAGATCTCCACCATCCGCGACTTGTTCGTCTCGGGTCTCGACTTCGCGAAATCCTCGATCTGCGTCTTCAATGCTGCCGCCTGCTCGATGCGCGCGGCCCGGGTCAATTGCGACCATTCGAAGTCGAGCGCAGTGGCTTCGCTGAGCAGCAGATTCAGCCACCATTGAACATTCGATGCGTCCTGTCCGTGCAACTTGCGCAGGAGATCCACGGAACTGCGTGCTTCCGCGACAGACTCCTTCACGCGACCCAGCTTGATCAACGCCTCTGACCGCCAGCGGCGCATGACGGCCTCCCGGTAGGACCACGCGCCGTCGTTCGGCGCGCTGTTGCGCACCTCCGCGATCAATGCGGCTCCCTCGGAGAACATGGCTTCCGCGGGTCTGGCGTCGCCACGCCACAGCGTGACGCTGCCCAGCCAGCTGAGGCTGTCCGCGAGGTCCATCTTTGCGGCGTTGTCCGAGTCGCCGGTGGTGGCCCGTGCCCGCTTGAGATCGATCGAGCGTCGGAAGTAGTCGGTGGCGCCGCGCAGATCGGCGCTGTCGAGTCGAGCCGTCCCCAGGCTGTTGTAGGCGTAGGAGAGCTCGACGAGCGCCTCTCGATTCGTCGGCTGCGCATCGACCCACGCCTGGATGGCGTCGCGGTACGCGAGCCAGGCGTCCGTGGCCTTGTCGAGCTCCCGGGAATAGTAGTGAACGTGTCCGATCCAAAAGGCGGCGGCCCCCTGTGCCTTGCGCCATTCGGCGGTGAGGGATTCCGACGGGGGCGCCCCTTCCAGCAGCTTGCGGGCCGCGACCAGGGGTTCCAGCGCCTCTTTCAGATTGCGCTTGGAGACGCGCACTTCGCCGATCACGGTCAGCGCCTTGGCGCGTTGCAGCCGCTCCATCGGCGACGCGTCCTGATCCTGCGCCAGGTAGGTCAGCGCCTTGCTGCCCACGCTGTCGAGCAGCTCCAGCCGGCCGACCGGCCGCAGCTTGTCGGCGAACTCGCCGAGCATGTAGCTGAGCAGGTCCTCGGCCTGCTGGCGCCGCTCCTGCGCCTGATGTTCCGCCCGCTCCGCGCGCCGCGCCTGCAGCACGCTGAGCCCCGTCAGCGACACCATCGCCAGCACGGCCATGCTGCTGGCCGCGACGCTCCACCGATGCCGCCGGACGAAGCGGCCCAGCACATAGAGCCGGGTGTCGGGTCTTGCCGTGATCGGCTCGTGCGCCAGCCAGTGCCGCAGGTCGACGGCCATCGACTCGGCATTGGCATAGCGCTCGGACGGCTTCTTCTTCAGCGCCTTCCCGACGATCGTGTCCAGGTCGCCGCGCAGCAGCTTGGCCTGGCGCGCGATGACCGGGTCGAGCTGGTCCCGCGCCACGTCCGACAGCCGCTTCGGCACCAGGTCCACCACGGCGCGCAGCCGGTCGAGGTGGGTCTGCGTGTCGTCGGCCGTGGGGTGCCTGCCGCCCAGCAGCTGATAGAGCAGCACGCCCAGCGCATACACGTCCGTCGCGGTCGTGACGTCGGCCTGCTGCACCTGCTCCGGCGCCGCGTACTGCGGCGTGAAGGCGCTGCCGGCGCGCTGCGTGAGCTCGGTCGCCGCGCCGGAGTGGGTCGCGTCGTCGAGCAGCTTGGCGATGCCGAAGTCCAGCAGCTTCACCTGGCCGTCGTGCGTGACCAGGATGTTGCTGGGCTTGAGGTCGCGGTGCAGGATCAGCCGCGAATGCGCATGCGCGACCGCCGCCAGCACGTCGAGGAAGAGCTGGATGCGCGATTCGACATCCAGCGCGTTGATCTGGCAGTAGCGGTCGATCGGCAGACCGTCGACGTACTCCAGCACCAGGTAGGGCTGATGCCCGTTGTGCACGCCCGCGTCCAGCAGCCGCGCGATGTTGGGATGCGAGAGTCGCGCGAGGATCTGTCCCTCGCGTTCGAAGCGCCCGCTGTCGCCCTTGCCGAAGAGGCCGGACTTCAGGAACTTGACGGCGACCTGACCCTCGAAGCGGCCGTCGGCCCGGCTCGCGAGCCACACCGCGCCCATGCCGCCCTGGCCGAGCTCGCGCTCCAGCTCGTAGGGGCCGAGCGACTCGCCGCGGAAGTCCAGCGGCGGCACCGCCGACGGCACCGGTCCCTGCAGCGCTTCCGCGGCGGGTTGTTCCAGGAAGCCGTCCTCGTTGAGCGCCTCGTCGCGCGCGAGCAGCGCCTCGAGGTGCTCGGCCATGGCGACGTCGCCGGCGCGGATCTCCTCCAGCCGGCGGGCGCGGTCGGGCCTCTCCAGGTCCAGGAGTTCGTCGAGCAGCGGACTCAGCGCGATCCAGCGCTGTTTATCGAGTGCGTCCATCGGGCGGGCGTCTGGTGGCGATGAGGACGGATCCGTCGGAGCCGACCCGGCGGGGGTCAGTCCTTGAGGCTCATGGAAAGCAGGATTCTCGCCTTCTGCCAGTCCCGCTGGACCGTCCGTTCTGTGACGCCCAGGGCTTCCGCGATTTCCTGCTCAAGCAGGCCGCCGAAGTAGCGCATCTCGACCACCTGCGCCATGCGCGGATCGATGGTCGCCAGTTCATCCAGCGCCTCGTGCACGCGCAGGATGTGATCGTCGGATTGCGGTGCGCCCTCGACGACGGCGGTGTTCAGCGTCAGGTCCGGCTGGTTGCCGCCGCGACGCTCGGCCTGGCGCGCGCGCACCAGGTCGATGACCACGTGGCGCATGGTGCGCGCCGCGTAGGCCAGGAAGTGGCGCCGGTCCGGGAAGGTCTGGCCCTGCGACCCGGCCAGCCGCAGCCAGGCCTCGTGCACCAGCGCGGTGGTGTCCAGCAGGGTCAGGTCTCCTGCCTGGCGGATGCGTTGACGCGCCAGGCGCTGAAGGTCGCCGTACAGCTGCGCCACCACCTGGTCGGCGGCGGACCGGTCCCCTTGACCGGCGTCGTGCAGCAGTTCGGTGATGTCCTTCATGGAGCGGAACTCTAGCGGTCTCGTATGACCTTGTTACAGAGGAGCGGGCGACGGATGACGCGCCCAGCGCGATGCAGGCGTCAATTCAAGGGTTTCCACTGAGAAGATTTTTGTTAGCGGATGTCGGGATCGTCGTCGGGGATCCGTTTTAGTAGATGAGGACACGGCTTGGTCAATGTGGCAAGGGAGGCCGGCATGGATCGGGCTGCTTCAGCGGGTCGTGTCCTCACCCTCATTTTTTCGCACCCCGCGGGCGGCCGATCACGGCGCGCGGGCGTGACCCGTCTTCCGCCTGGAGCAGTTGCGCATGAGCCCGTCCACCGCCGCCGCAGCGCCCGCCGACGCCTTGGAGCAGGGCCGGGTCGCGCTCATCAAGCCGCCGCGGCAGACGCCGGCGCTGTGGGTGCCGCGGGTCGATTCGCTGGCCGAGTTCGGCCTCATGATTTCGCGCCAGCTGACGCAGTGCCGCCGCTATGGCGGCCATCTGTCGGTGCTGTGGCTGGAGGCCGAGCCGGCCATGCCGGCGACGGCGGCCGCCGGGCCCGCGGCCCGCGCCGACGACGCGGATGAAGGCGAGGGTGCCGGAGAACGCGCCGCTGCGAACGAGGCCCGCGACGGCTTGATGACGGCGGTGGGCCGTCGTCTGCGCAGCCGGGTGCGCGGGACCGACATGGTCCTGCAGGTGGGGGAGACGAGTTTCGCGGTGCTGCTGCTGGACGCCGGCATCGCCGAGGCCCATCTGGTCCAGCATCGTCTGGAGACCGCGCTCAACGGGCCGTACGGCGTGGACGCCGTGACGATGCACGTGCGCCTGCAGATGGGCATGGCGTCGTTCCCGGAGGGCGGTGCGCGTGGCACCGATCTTGCGGAGAGCGCGCGCCAGGATCTGCGCCGCCGGATGCGCTGAGCGCGACCCGGTCAGAAGTCCTGGCCGTAGACGATGAATCCCTTGTGTTCCGCGACGCGCTCGTACAGCGCGCGGCCGGCGGCATTGGTCGTGTGCGTCTGCCAGTAGAGGCGACGACCGCCGCGCGCCTGCACGGCGGCGGTGACGGCCGCGATCAGCGCACGTCCGACGCCGCGACCGCGGACGTCGTCGGCGGTGAACAGGTCCTGCAGATAGCAGGTGTCCTCGATGCGCGACGTGCTGCGATGGAACAGGTAGTGCGTCAGGCCGACCAGCCGGCCGTCGAGCTCCGCGACGAAGGCGTGCACCGGCTCGCGCTCGTCGAAGAAGCGCGACCAGGTGGACGCGGTGACGGCCTCGGGCAGGGCGGTCTCGCCCATCCGTCCGTAGAAGGCGTTGTAGCCGTCCCAGAGCGGACGCCAGGCGGCGAGGTCGGACGGGGCGATCGGGCGGATGACGAGATCAGAGGACATGCGCGTCGAGGCTGAGGGACTGAGTCCGGGTTGGAAAGGCCCGGATCATCAGCCCTCATGCCCGCGCGATCAACCCGTCGATCGCGCGTGTTGAGCGGACGTCTCAGCGGCCCGCGGCGCCTGGCACCTCGATCACCCGCACCACCTCACTCCACGGCACCAGCTTGAAGTTCTGCCGGCCCATGGGCCAGCGCTTGTGGCCGTCCTGGACGACGAGCATCCCTTCACCGTACTCGCCGCCGAGCGAGGCCGAGGTCACGTCCAGGCCGTCGGTCTCCGACGCCGCGTCGATGCCGCGCGCCGGATTCAGACCGACACGGAAGCGCCCCTTGACCGCATGCGGCGCGTCGGCGTCGAGCACCACGTAGCTGTCGTTGCCCTGCGAGGACACCACCAGCCACGCGCCCGCGGGACTGCGGTGCACGGCCATGCCTTCGACGTCCGCGTGCAGCATGTCGCCCACCGGCAGGATGACCGCGGCGTCGCCGAGCCGGCCGTCCGCGTCCAGCGCCACGCGCCACAGGCCGCGTTTCTCCTCGCCGATGAACAGCTGCCGGCCGGGCTCGTCCGCGACGCAGCCTTCGGGTTGCGTCGCCAGCTTCATCGACGCCACCTGCGCCGACGCCCACGCGCCCGCCTTGCGCATCACGCGCAGCTGCAGGAGACGCCCATCCTTGTCATTGACGAACACGTCCAGACCGCCCGCCGGATTGCGCGCGCTGCAGATGCCGTAGACCTCGTCCAGCCCGGTCGGCAACTCGGCGAGCGTCGAGACCTTGCCCGCCCCGTCGATGCCGAAGAGCAGCACGCTGCGCTGGTCGCGCTGCGTCGCGACCGCGAGATCCCAGGAGCGATCGCCGTAGCGCACGCGCTGCCGCAGGTCGACGTTGTTGACCCGGCCCACCGGGAGGAACTGCGTCTCGCGGCCCTGCAGGTCGTAGACCGCGAGGCCGCGCTTCTTGTCGGTGCCGAGGATGCGGCTCTTCGCCGGCTGCGTCGGATGGACCCAGATCGCCGGGTCGTCCGCCGCATCGCCGCCGCCGCGCACCGGCTCGGTCTGGGCCGACGGCGTCGCGACCGGGATCACCGGAAGCGGTTGCGCCGCGCGGGCTTCGAGCCAGAGCGCCATGTCCTGCGGCGCCAGGCCCGGGGCGACGAGCTCACGGCCCGCGCGTTCCGAATCGGCGACGAAGGCCCACAGACCCACGCCGCTTTCGGCGACGTACAGGGTCGCCTCGTCGTCGCGCACCGTGCAACCCTTGGCATCGGGCACCGTGGCGAGCTGACGCAACACCTGGCCCCGAGCGAGGTCCCCGCCGCTGTCCTTGCCTTTGCCGCTGCCCCGGACCTGGCCGGACAGCCCCAGCAGCCACTGCTCGGCCAAGCCGTCGCTGCCCAGCAGGAACGCCTGCAGCGTCTGCTGCCGCGGCTCCAGGTACAGGCAGACGGCTTCCACATCGAAGGCGGGACCGGCCCAGTGCGCGCGTTCACGCAGCTGGCGATCACGGACCTCGATGAGGCGCAGGGCGCCGGAGTCGGCGTCCTGCAGCAGCGCGACCGTCGTTCCGTCCGCCAGTTGGCGGCGGTCCCAGCGCTTGGACCGGACGCCGAACTCGTCCACCACCTGGCCCTTGTCGTCGAGCAGGCGCAGCCCGCTCTTGCCGAGTTCGAGCGACGCCTTCGGCGTCGCCGCGTGGGCGGAGAACCCCACCATCGAGATCGCCGCGGCCAGCACGGTCGACACAGCGAGCGCGCGGATCGTCTTCTTCATCATGGTCATCGTCATCCTGTGCCGCCGCCTCAGAACATCGCCAGCTTCAGGCTGAGCTTGTAGGCGCGGCCGTACTGCTCGTACTGGGTGTTGAAGGCCTTGCTGCCCTGGTACACGTAGTAGCGCTCATTGCCGATGTTCAGCGCCTCGAACTGGAGCTGCAGCTGCTTGGTGAGCTGCACGCGCATCGACGCGTCGACCTGGTTCTGCGTGTCGACCTTGCGGTCCTGGCGGGCGTCCAGCACGTCGCCGACTTCGAGCAGGTAGGGCGACTTGTGGTTCAGCGCGACGCGCGCGCCGAAGGCCGGCGACTCCCAGCCCAGGCTCAGGTTGACGCTGCGGTCGGACTGGCTCGGCAGCGCGATGCGGCGGCTGACGAACTGGCCCCCGTCGTAACCGCCGATGGTCGCGCGCGACTTCACGAAGCTGCCGTTCGCGCCGATCACCAGGCCGTTCCACGGCGCGGGCAGCGTGCTCAGCGCCTGGCTCCAGGAGAGCTCCACGCCGCGCACCGTCGCGTCGCCGCCGTTGGCGAAGGCCTCGACGTGGCTGAAGTCCTCCCAGCCCGGCGTGCCCGCCAGATCGGTCTGGAACGCGAAGTCGCGGATCTTCTTGTGGAACACGTAGGCCGACATCGCGCCGTCGCGGCCCAGGCGCTGCTCCAGGCCCAGGTCCAGGTTGCGCGCGCGCAGCGGCTTGAGCAGCGGATTGCCGATGGTGGCCTCGTCGCCGTCCACGGTCACGCCGGGGCTCAACTGACCGAAGGCCGGCCGCACCACCGAGTGCGTCAGCGCCGCGCGCAGCACCAGGCCCTCGTTCAGCGTCTGGCGCAGCAGCACGGCCGGCAGCCAGTGGCGCGAGCGCGTCTCCTCATGCACCGGGCTCAGCACGCCGTCCTTCCACGCGGTGCCGTCGGCGGCGAAGCGCACCCGCTCGTGGCGCACGCCGACCAGCCATTGCGTGCCGCCGCTTTCCAGCGTCGCCTGCAGGTAGCCGGCGTCGGTGCGCTCCTTCATGCCGTAGTCGTTGACGGTGGAATCGACCGCGTCGCGGAACGCGTTCAGGTCGTAGCCGCCGTACAGGCCGTGCAGCTTGTCGAAGTCGATGCCGGGGCCGAACGAGGTCCACGGGTAGTCGACCGGGCCGCCGCCGACGAAGTTGCCCAGTCCGAGCTGCGCGTTGCCCAGGCTGTACGGCGCCTTCTTCAATACCTTGGCGCTGGGGGCGTAGGTCTCCTGCTCGTTGTCCTTGTCGCGGCGCGTCGCCTTCAGGCCGGTCTTGAGGTCGAGGTCCCAGCCGCCGAGGTCGAACTCGCGCTGCACGTCCGCCTTCAGGTGGCGCACGCGGTCGGTGGCGTCGCTCTTCTCGATCTTGGCCTTGTTGAAGGCATACCGCGACGGGTCGTTCAGGCCGGTGGCGGTCGTGGGCATCGGCTTGACGGTGTCCGTGTAGCCCAGGCCGGAGAAGTCCGCCGTGAACGAGGACGAGGCCAGCGTGTCGGGCTTGTTCTCGCTGGCGCGGCCGGCGCCGGCTTCGGCCCAGAACTTCCAGTCGCCGCGCGAGAGCTCGGTGCCCAGCACCACCGCGCTGGACTTGTTGATCTCCTTGCGCGCCTTCAGGCCACGGCTGACGGTGCCGTCGCCGGTTTCCCCGGGCGCCTGCGCTTCGTCGAACTCGACGGCGATCGACTGGCGCGTCTCCCGGTCGGTGAACTTGCTGGTGAAGCTGCGCAGGTAGAACAGCGACGTGTCGTCGGGCTTGAAGTCGAGGTTCAACGCGGCGCCGACGCGCTCGCGGGTGATGCTGTAGCGGCGCAGCTCGAAGCTGTTGAGCTTGTCGCCGTCCCAGTCGCCGCCGGTCTCGACGTTGTCGCTGGCGAAGCGGCGCTGGTCGCCTGACAGCGCCACCGCCACGCCCAGCGTGCCGCCGGCGAAGCGGTCGGCGAAGGCCACCGAGCCGCGCGGCTTGGTCTTGCCCGCGTTGGCGTCGTAGTTGCCGCCGAGCTCCATCGTGAAGAGCCGGCCCGGCTGGTCGAAGGCGCTCAGCGTGCGCACGGTCACCGTGCCGCCGAGCGAGTTGGCGTCCTGGTCCGGGGTCAGCGTCTTCTGGACTTCGAGCGAGCGGATCAGGCCGGCCGGCACCAGGTCCAGGCCCGGCGCGCGGCGGTCGGATTCGGAGGCGGGCGTCAGCGCGCCGTTGATGTTCACGGCGTTGTAGTCGGGGCCCAGGCCGCGGACGCGGATGAAGCGGCCCTCGCCCTGGTCGCGCTCGACGGACACGCCCGGCATGCGGGCCAGCGCCTCGGCGGCGTTGTTGTCGGGCAACTGGCCGATGCCGTCGGCGTGCACGACGTTGACGACGCCCGTCGCGGCCGCCTGCTTGTCCAGCGCGGAGCGCAGCGCCGCGGCCTGTCCGACGGTGACGACGGTCTCGAGCTGCTTCGCTTCCGGCCTCGCGTCCTTGGCGTCCTTCTTCGCTTCGGCCTTGGAATCGGCCCTGGATTCAGGCTTGGCGTTGGTCCTGGCATCGCCGGCCTGCTGCGCCAGCGCCGGTGCGGCGGCGAAGAGGCTGGACAGGCACAGGGCGAGCAGGGTGGGGCGGGGAGGCGTGCGCATGGTGGGAGGTCGGTGAGTCACGGATGGCGACGCACGTTAGGAACCGCCGATGGCGGGTCCGTGACAGCGCGGGATTCTCGCCACCCCGACGTGCACGCGGCTCCAGGACGCCGCCTCCGATGAGCCGTTCCGACCCCCTTGTGGCGGGTGCGCGTCAGAAGATCCTTTTCACCGTGCGCTGGACCCAGTGGCTCAGGCGCTTGAGCAAGGAGGGTTTGCTCTCCGGGACCGGCGGAGGCGATGCGGTGTTGCCCATATCGCCCGAGGAGATGCCGGGGCCATCGATGCTCGGCGGCTGCGTCGGCTGCGTCGGCCGTACGGCAGGCGGCGTCACCCTGTCCGCGCGGTTGTCCAGGCCCGGTGCGGACGGCGCGGTCCCCGGCGGGGGCGCCAGTTCACGCAGGTTGCAGGTCTTCGCCGGCTTGAAGCCGGGATGTCTCACGTTGCCCCTTCCGCCGAATGTCCGCCCTGGCTGGCGCGGAATCGGGGCATCGATCATGCATCGCGAGGGGTCCACGCTCCAGAAGCGGTTGTTGATGAAGAGCAGGTCATCGACGGTCGTGCTGAGCGTGGCGTCGTCGCTGACGGACTGGGTGACGGACTGGGTGACGGACACGACAGCGCCGGCCAGGCCATTCCCAGTCACGGAGGTGCGCTTGGTCGGACGTTTCCCCGCGGGGTCGGGCACGAACTGCAGCGGGGTTCGCTCCAGCGTGTTCGCGGTGATCCGGGTGTCCTGAGGCGCCTCGATCACCAGTGGCAGTGCGGCGGTCGCAGCGTGCCCCTCGACGGCGAAACGGTTGCCCGTCAGCGTCAGGTCCTGGACGTTCGTCAACTTGGCCACCTGACGTTCGGGGCCGACGTCGTTGAGGTGCGTGCCGGTCATCACGATGTCGTTCCGGGTGATCTGCGCGCCGCGGGAGCCGTGGATATGAAGGGCGATGGTGAAGTGGCCCCGGGGTTGCGCCGCGCCGGGCACCGCGTTGTTGGCGGCGGCGAGCTGCGTCATCTGTTCGGCGAGCTTGCGCGTGCGGGCATCGTCGAGCACCGGATCCTTCACCCACGCGGGAAGACCGGGCTTGTCGCTCCCGAGCAGATTGCCCGAGATGACCGCGCCGTGACCGCCGTAGTCGGCGATGCCCCGGCCCTCGTGCCCCGGCTCGCGCCACAGCACGTTGCCGATGATCTGGTCCGCGCCGTGGGTCCAGATCTGCGGATCGTCGGACGCCGTGTTGCGCAACCCGTTGTAGCGGGCCACGCTGGTGCTGTCATGCGTGAAGTTGATGGTGATGTTGTCCAGGACCAGGCCCTCGACCAGGATGTTCTTCGCGCTGTGGACGGTCTGATCGATGGAGGACGTCTTCCGGTCCGGGTTGACGAAATGCGTGAGTCCGGAGGGATGTCCCACCAGCACGTTGCCGCTGCGCAGCTGGAGGTGCCCCCTGACGATGTAGCGGCCCTTGGGGAAGTACAGGCCGGTCTGGCTGTTGGTCAGACTTGCCAGCGCGGTACGGATGTTGTCGCCCTGGTCGGATCCGGAATCTGCGATCACGCCCTCATGGAGCGCGCACACCACCTTGTAAGGCGCTTCGAGCGTCGGCATGTCGTCATTGCCGCACTTCGTCGCAGGCAGGGGGCGCGACACGGCAAAAGCCGTCAGTGGCAGCAGCAGCAGCGCGGCGGCGATCGAGGGAAGCGAATCGGCATGGCGTCCTTCAGTCGATGTGGCGGACCACGGGAGGACGCTCAGTGGCTTGCCGCGAACGTTCGTGAGCCGAAACGACCCCGCCCCGCCGTGTGACAGCGCCTGTCACACACGCCGCCTAGCATCGCGCGCCATGAAAGTCGCCTCATGAAAGTCGTGCTGCCCCGTCCACCGCTGGTGCTCGCGCCGGTCGCGGGCTCGCGCCATTTCGGCCATGCGCTGCTGCTGGCGATGGCGGGCATCACCTGGGCCTTCGGCTACTGGGCCGTGGCCAAGCCGACCTCGATCTGGCGCTGGATCGACATCGTCAGCGAGACCTCCATCGTCGCGATGCTGGCGCTGTGGCTGGTGCAGCTGCGCGCGAGCCGGCCCGCGGGCCGCGTCACGACCTGGCTGTGCCTGGGTCTGTCGGGGATGCTGCTGGGCGGCTGGGCCGACCTGATGGACGAGTTCTGGAAATTCCCGCGCGAGTTCACGCTGCTGATGGGCATGGAGTCGAGCTTCCACGTCGTCGGCATGGTGGGGCTGACCTTCGGCCTGCACCTGTGGCGGCAGGAACAGCTCGCGCTGAACGCGCTGCGCGCCGGGCGCGAGCGCGGTTATCGCGAACACACGCAGATCGACGGCCTGACGCAGCTGGGCGACGGCGCCTATCTGCTGGATCAGATCCGCCGGCAGCAAGACCTGGCACGGGCGTCGACGACGACGTCGGCGAGCCCGATGACGGCAGGCGCGATGACGACGGGCACGACGCTGGTGATGCTGGGCTGGCAGGACCTGCCGGCGCTCGCGCGCCAGCACGGCATCGCCGAAGCCGACCGCCTGCTGCAGGCGACCGGGCCGCTGCTGCTGCTGCAGTTGCGCGGCGGCGACCTGCTGTGCCGCTACGCGGCCGACCGCTTCGTGGCGCTGCTGCCGGACGCCGACTCGGCCTTGCCGGGCGACCTGCTGGCGGCCTTGTCCTCGCATGTGCATCCGTGCGCCGACGGACGCACGCGGGCTCGGTTGAGCGCCCGCATGGCCAGCGCCGCGCTGGACGCGCACGAGGACGCCGAGGCGCAGTTGCTGCGCCTGCTGGAGCGGCTGCGGTGAGCCTGGACGCCGATCCTGCGAACTCTGCGGACCCTGCGGACGCCGCCGCCGCCTTCGGCGTGGCCGCCGTGGCCGACGACGCGTTGTCCGCGTTGCGTCAGGCCTTGCCGGCACGCGCCGTGCCGCACCACGGGGCGGACCGCGCCTTCATCCCGTGGGCGTACCAGGGCGCGTTGCTGGCCGAGTTCGCCCGCAGTCGCGGGTTCGAACCGCAGGAATGGCTGGGTCGTTGCGGCGTGCTGCCGGGGCAGGTGCTGTCGCCTCGCCAACTGCTGTCGATGCTGGCCGCGCTGCAGCCGCTGGCGCGCGACGTCGGTTTCGTCGTCGGCCAGCTGAGCCTGCCGGGGCATTACGGCCTCGCCAGCCAGGCGATGCAGCAGGCCGGCGATCTGCGCCAGGCGCTGCGCGTGCTGTGCGACTGGCCGGCCCGACTGTCGCCGCTGCTCACGCCCCGGCTGGTCGAGACCGCGGACGAACTGCTGCTCGTCTGGACCGAGTCCTGCGGCGCGCCGGCCAGTCTTCAGCCCTTGCTCGTGGACATGCAGATGAGCGCCGTCGTCGCGATGGCGCAATGGCTGGGCGGCGGGCAGGCGCTGCCGTGGTCCTTCAGCTTCAACCGCACGCGCCCCCGCGAGCTGTCGCAGCACGCGACCTACCTCGGCGCCGATCTGCGCTTCGGTTGCCAGGTGGATGCGATGCGACTGCCGCTGGCGGCGGCGACCGCCGCCTGGCCCGCGGCGGTCCCGGGCCGTCCGGCGATGGCGGCCGGCGCGCTGGCGCAGGGCGCGGATCCCGAGGCCGCCTCCCGCGGCCAGCTCGCGGCGCTGTACGACCACCTGCTCGCCGAAGTCGGCGGCGATCCGTCGCTGGAGCACAGCGCGCGGCGTTTCGGCGTCAGCCCGGCGACGCTCAAGCGCCAGCTGGCCCAGCTCGGCACGCACCACCAGGCGCAACTGGACCAGGTGCGCGCGCATGCCGCGCTCTACCTGATGCTGCTGCGCGGCCAGCGCGGAGAGGCCGTGGCGCGCTCGCTGGGCTTCACAGACAAGAGCAACTTCCGGCGCTCGTTCAAGCGCTGGACGGGAATGACGCCCGGTCTGCTCTGAGCGCCGCCGCTCGCGGACTTTCGAAGCTGCGAAGGCTGGCGCCCGCGCGTGGTGCCGGGCGCCGCATAGACTCGGCCTCATGCCCACGGCGTTCGAACATCCCGAGGATCAGGCCCAGTACCGCCGCCCCGCGCATCGCGCGGGCGTCGAGCTGTACCACGCCCACATCCTGCGCCACAGCTTCGAGCCGCACACGCACGAGGCCTACGGCCTGGGCGCGATCACGGACGGCGTCGGGCGCTTCCGCTGGCGCGGCGGCGAGCACCTGGCCCCCCGCGCCACGCTGATGCTCATGAACCCCGAGGACATCCACACCGGTGAGGCCGCGACCTCGGATGCGTGGGGCTACCGGATGGTCTATCTGGACGAGGACGTGCTGGCCGGCTTGTATGGCGGTCCGGCCTGGCGCTTCAACGCCGCCGTCGCGCACGATGCCGAGGCGGCCACGCGCGCCGCCGGGCTGATCGCCGCGCTGTGGCACGCGCGGGAGCCGCTCGCCTTCGACAGCGCCCTGCTGGACCTGGTCCAGGGCCTGAGCCGCCACGCGCACCGCGCGGCGGTCCGCCCCGACGGCGCGGCGCCGCGCTTCGCGCCGGTGATCGAGCACATGCGCGCCCACCTCGACGAGGCGATGGACACCGCCCGCCTGGCCGCCGTCGCGGGCCTGAGCCCCTTCCACTTCCTGCGCAGCTTCAAGGCGCAGCACCATGCGACGCCGCAACAGGCGCTGATGGCGCTGCGGCTCAACGAGGCCAAGCGGCAGCTCGCCGCCGGACAGGCGCCCGCGCAGGTCGCGGCCGCCGTCGGACTCACCGACCAGGCGCACCTGACGCGCGGCTTCGCGCGCCGCTACGGCGTGACGCCGGCGCGCTACCAGCAGCAACTCGGTACAAGACGCCGGCCCTGACGCGCGGCGACACTGCGCCGCATGCTGTCCGGATTCCTGTTCGCGCTCGCCGCCGGCCTGATGTGGGGCCTGGTGTTCGTCACGCCCCTGCTGCTGCCCGACTACCCCGCCGCCATGCTGATGGCCGGCCGCTACCTGGCGTTCGGCCTGCTGGCGGTGCCGCTGGCGGCCATCGACTGGCGGGAGCTGAAGCGCCTCACCCGCGCCGACTGGGTCGCCGCGGTGAAGCTCAGCGCGATCGGCAACTTCCTCTACTACCTGACGCTGGCCGCCGCCATCCAGCGCGCCGGCGGACCGCTGCCGACGATGATCATCGGCACCTTGCCCGTGGTCATCGCCGTGTGCTCCAACCATCGCAACGCCGCGCGCGACGGCCACTACCGCTGGCGAGACCTGGCCCCGGCGCTGCTGCTGATCGCGCTGGGCATCGCCTGCGTCAACCAGGTCGAGCAGGCCGCGGTCGCGCCGCAGCAACTGGGGCGTTATCTGCAGGGCGCGGGCCTGGCGCTCATCGCGCTGGCCTGCTGGACCTGGTACCCCATCCGCAATGCCGACTGGCTGCGCGCGCATGCCGATCGCAACCCCCGCGCCTGGGCCACGGCGCAGGGGCTGGTGACGCTGCCGATGGCGATGCTCGCCTTCGTCGTGCTCGCGGTCGCCGACGGCACCGGGCTCCCGGTCCTGCCCGCGGGCTTCGATTTCCCGACCGGGCCGCGGCTGTGGCCCTTCGTCGGTCTGATGGCCGCCGTCGGGCTGTTCGCGTCCTGGCTCGGCACGCTGTGCTGGAACGAGGCCAGCCAGCGCCTGCCCACCACGCTGGTCGGCCAGTTGATCGTCTTCGAGACGCTGGCCGCGCTCGCCTACTCGCAGTGGCATCGCGGCGAGTGGCCGCCGCTGATGGGCGTCGCCGGGGTCGTGCTGCTGGTCGGCGGCGTATGCTGGGCATTGCGCCTCAAGCCGGTGCCGCCCTCGGGGCGGGAACGGCATCTGCCCGCTTCGTCGCCATGAATTTCCTGCCTCACGATCCCGCCCGCCGCGCGCTCCTGACGCGTGCTTCCGTCCTGACCGCCACGAGCACTTTCGGTGCTGCCTTCGGCGCCGTCGCCGCGTTCCCCGCGCGTGCGCAGAGCGCTCCGGCGTCAGTACCGGCTTCGACGCCCGATGCCGTGCCCGCGCCGACGCCCGGCGTCCAGCAGGGCGTCTGGCGCGACCAGTCCCGCCTGCGCGACATCCCGTGGCGCCTGCGCCTGCCGGAAGGCGACCGGCCGATGGCGCTGGTGGTGTTCTCGCACGGCCTGGGCGGCAGCCTCGACGGCGGCACCGAATGGGCGCAGGCCTGGGCCGAGGCCGGCATCGCGACGCTGCATCTGCAGCACGCCGGCAGCGACCGCGCGATCTGGGGCGGCGGCCTGCAGGCGGTGAAGGCGGCCGCGAGCGCCGAGCAGTTGATCGAACGCGGGCACGACGTGCAGTTCGCCGTCGGGCAGCTGCTGAAACTGCAGAAGGACGGCAGCGGCCCGTGGGCCCGCGTGTCGCCCAAGGCGCTCGGCATGTCGGGACATTCGTTCGGCGCCCAGACGACGCTGGCGGTCGCGGGACGCGACTTCCAGGTGCGTGGCGCGCCGGACCTGACGGACTCGCACTTCAAGGCCTTCGCCGCGTTCAGTCCGTCGGCGGGGCACTTCCCGGGGGGCATCAAGGGCATCACGCGTCCGATGCTGTGCCTGACGGGCAGCCTCGACGGCAATCCCATCGGCCAGGAGCGCGACGGCCGTTACCGCCGCGTCGTCTATGACAGGCTGCCGGCCGGCGCGAAGGCGCAGCTGTGGCTCGAAGGCGCCGATCACATGAGCTTCGGCGGTGGCGGGGAGCGCGGCGCGGGCTTCGGGCAACGGCTGATCGGTCGTGAGCGCGAGCGCGCGCCGGAGAAGCTTGCCGCGCACCACGCGGCGCTCATCAAGTCCGTTAGCACCGACTGGTGGCGCTGGCGCCTGCTCGAGGATGAGGAAGCCCTCACGCGCCTGAAGTCGCCCAAGGGCCTGAGCGCAGGCGACGAATGGCTCCAGGGATGAGCCGTCGCTAGGCGGCGAGTTCGTCGCCGGAGGCGTCAGGGGCGTTCGAAGGGGCCATCAGCAGCGCCTTCGCCAAGGCGCCGATGCGCCGCAGCGCGCGCGGGTGCGCTTCGCCCCACTGGCCGCCGACGCCCAGCCGCACGCAGTTCCGGAAGCGCGGGCTGGCCGAGAACATCATCCCCGGCGCGATCACGATGTGCTCCGCGAGGCAGGCCTCGTACAGCAGCGCGGTGTCGAGCCCGTCCGGCAGTTCCACCCACAGGATGAAGCCGCCGGCGGGATCGGACACGCGCGTGCCCTTCGGGAAGCTCTCCGCGATCATCTGGCGCGCCTGGTCCACGCGCGTCGCGATCGCCGCCCGCAGATGGCGCAGCGCGGCGCCGCCGCCCGCCTGGGTGAGCAGGTCGGCCAGCGCCAGCTCCAGCACGCTGGTCTGCCCGCCCGACTGCACCGCCTTGGTCCGCCGCAACACCTGGCCCCAGCGGCCCGCCTCGACCCAGCCCAGCCGCAGCCCGGGCGCGATCGTCTTGGAGAACGAGCCGCAGATCATCACGTGACCCGTCGTGTCGAAGGACTTCACCGCGCGGCGCTTGTCCTCCTGCTCGGACAGGTCGTTGTAGAGCACGTCCTCGATCAGCGCCACGTCGTGCCGCGCCAGCATCGCCGCCAGCCGGCGGCGCTCGGGCACCGGCATCGAGGCGCCCAGCGGATTCGACAGCGTCGGCACCGTCAGCACCGCCTTCACCTGCTGGGTCTCGAAGGCCAGCTGCAACGCGTCCAGCGACAGGCCGTGCCGCGGATGCGTGGGGATCTCCAGCGCGCGCAGGTGCAGGCTCTGCAGGATCTCCAGGAAGCCGTAGTAGGTCGGCGATTCGAGCGCCACCACGTCGCCGGGCTTGCACACCGTGCGCAGGCACAGGCTGATCGCCTCCATGCAGCTGTTGGTGAGGACGACCTCGTCCGGATCGAGCACGCACCCGAGTCCCAGCGCATGCCGCGCGACCGCGCGTCGCGCCTCCTCCATGCCGGGGCCGAGCGGGTAGGTGCACAGCAGGTCGCGATGGCGCATCACCGCGCGCGCCATGGCGCGGCGGACGCGGTCCTGGTCGAACAGCTCCGGACCGGGACAGGCCGCGCCGAAGGAAACGAAGGACGGGTCCTGCGACAGCGCCATCACCTGCACGCCCAGCTGGTCCAGCTGCACCATGCGCGACGAGGTGTCGGGCCGCGAGACCCGCGGTTCCGGCAGCCGCGGCGGGCGCGCCGCGACGAAGTAGCCGGAGCGCGGCCGGGCTTCGATCAGCCGCGCGTCCTCCAGCCACCGGTAGGCCTGGACGGCCGTCGACAGCGACACGCCGTGCTGGCCCGCCAGCTCCCGCACCGACGGCAGACGCTCGCCGCGCTTCAAGGTGCCCGAGCGGATCGACCGGGCCATCCGGTCGGCGAGTTGCATGTACAGCGGTAACAGCGGCGCGTCCATGCGTCGATTCTGTGTGTTCCAGCCCGGCGCCGACCGATACAGATGAGCGGAAAGCCGGCCAGCACAGGGCCCGTCCGTGCGCGGGCTGTATGCCTCGCATCGGTCGTCGCCTGTGGATGGAGCGCGACAGCCGGTTTTTTTATCGTGACGGCATGCAACCGCTCCGCCTGCTCCCCCCGTCGTTCCGGCTCCGGTCCCAGCCCCAGGGCTGGTCCGCGCCGGCGTTCGTCCCCCCCGGTCCCGGACCGGACGCCGTCGTGCTGCCGACCGACGGCCGTCCGATCTCGCTGCGCCTGCGACGCCCCGTGCGGCTGCGGGTCTTCGGCGGTCGGGCCTGGATCACGCGCGTCGGCTGGCCCGACGATCACTGGCTGGAACCCGGCCAGACCCTGGACCTGCCGGCGCCCGCGGGCTGGTCCGGCGGGCAGGTCTTCATCAGTGGCGAGGGCGCGTCACTCGTCACCCTGAAGGCGGAGACGCTCGACTAAGTACGCGGCCTGTCCCGGTTTTTCGCTATAACTCGGCCCTCGAAGGTTTCCCGATGACATCGAGGCGATGTCAGCGGGCACACAAAGACACGGGACCGAAGTCCCATGAGGGAGTTGCGATGAATCGATCCGCGATGTGGCGGGTGGCGCGTCTGGCCGTGGCCGGCGCCGTCGGAGTGATGCTGCTGAGCGCCTGCGGCGGCGGCGGCGGTGCCAGCGGCACGCCGCTGAACGGCAGCAACAATGGCAGCAACGGGGGCGGCGGTGGCAACAACGGCGGGAACACCGGCGGCGAGGGAGCGATCCAGCCCAGCGCCAGCTACGCCCAGCAATGCGCGCCGGGCAACACGGAGGCCGCGGCCAACCAGCGGACCGGCTCGCTGTCCACCGAGAAGAGCTGGATCCGCGCCTACCTCGACGAGGCCTACCTGTGGCGCGAGGACGTGCCGGCGATCAACGCCTCGGCCGCCGCGTACAGCGGCAGCGACGTCAAGACCGCGCTGAACGCCTACTTCGAGGACCTGCTGTCGCCGGCGCTCACCGCCAGCGGCAAGCGCAAGGACCAGTTCAGCTTCGTGATGAGCACGCGCGAGTGGAATGCGCTGTCGCAGGGCGGCGTGGAAGTCGGCTACGGCATCGAGTGGTCGATGAAGTCGCCGACGCCGCCGCGCGGCCTGCGCGTCGCGTTCGTCGAGCCGGGCAGCGTCGCCGATGTGGCGGGCGTGCGCCGCGGCGACACGCTGGTGACCGCGGACGGCGCGGCGGCGGATGTGGCCGACGCGGCCGGCGTGAACACGCTCAACGCGGCGCTCTTCCCCGACGCCGCCGGCGCTAGCCACCGCCTGGTGCTGACGTCCAACGCGGGCCTGCCGCGCGACGTCACGCTGGCTGCGGGCAACGTCACCAAGACGCCGGTGCCGACCAGCCAGGTGCTCACCGCCACCGACGGCGCGAAGGTGGGCTACATGGTCTTCAACGACCACATCCTGACCGCGGAAGCGCAACTGATCACCGCGATGCGCAGCTTCAGCGCCAACGGCGTGAGCGACCTGGTCGTGGACCTGCGCTACAACGGCGGCGGCTACCTGTTCATCGCCAGCGAGCTGGCGTACATGATCGCGGGCGGCACGGCGACCTCGGGCAAGACCTTCGAGCAGCTGCGCTACAACAGCAAGCGCACGTCGGAAACCAACAGCGCGGACTCGAAGACCCCGTTCTACAGCGAGTCCTGCCTGCTCTCGGGCAACAACTGCAGCTCCCAGCAGCCGCTGCCGGCGTTGAACCTGAAGCGCGTGTTCGTGCTGGCGCAGTCGGGCACCTGCTCGGCCAGCGAGGCGCTGATCAACGGTCTGCGCGGCGTCGACGTCGAGGTCGTGCTGGTCGGCGGCACCACCTGCGGCAAGCCCTACGGGTTCACCGCCAAGGACAACTGCGGCTACAGCTACTTCCCGATCGAATTCGTCGGAACCAACAACAAGGGCTTCGGCGAGTACGCGGACGGTTTCGTGCCGGCAGGCGCGGGCGCGACGGGGGTCAAGGGCTGCCAGGTGGCGGACGACTTCAACCACGCACTCGGCGATACCAGCGAGGCGATGCTGGCCGCGGCGCTGCAGTACCGCGCCAATGGCACCTGTCCCGCGGCAGTGCCGTCGGAGGCAGGGCGCGCGCGTGCGTTGGGCATGCGGGCGACGGGCGAGGACGCCGTCGCGCTGAGCCTCAGGAAGCTGGCGGCGCGCAGCAACCGGATCGTCGGCGGACGGCCCTGATCCGTCGATACGCGCGTTCATTGCGCACCGGAAAGCCGCTCCCTGGAGCGGCTTTTTCGTTGTCGCGTGCGCCGGTTTGTTGCGCAGTGCAACGGAACCCCGGGAGTGGCCCGCTGACAAAGTCGTCTTCTCCCACAAAGGCCGCCGAGATGAGCGGCGACAACCGAGATGACGAAGAAAACCTGGATCGAGCGCGCGATGAGGCGCGCATCGGTCGTCGCGATGTGCGCCGCGTGCGTCACGTTGTTGCAGGCCTGCCATGACACAGGCGAGGAGGTGGCCGCCGTGGCGGGGGCCGACGGCAAGGAGGGCCCCGCCGGCCCGTCCGGCAAGGACGGACTGGATGGCAAGGACGGACTGGATGGAAAAGACGGCAAGGACGGTGCGCCCGGGCCACGTGGGCTGCCTGGCGCCACCGGCCCGTCCGGACCGACTGGAGAGGACGGCAAGGACGGGTTGAACGGCGAGGACGGTCCCTCAGGCGAACCAGGCGAACCAGGCGAACGTGGCGAACGTGGCGAACGTGGCGAACGTGGCGAACGCGGCGAACGCGGCGAACCGGGCGCTCCAGGTCCGGAGGGCGTCCCGGGCCGTCCGGGCCTGGCAGGACCCCGTGGCCCGGCGGGCGCGGATGGCAGGGACGGCGTGGACGCCGGTCGCGTGCTGAATCGCGCCTTCCAGCACAGCTCGGTCCACGCGGACCAGTGCGATCCGGCGAACGCGGAGGCGGACGCCGCCCAGCACATCGGCAGTCTGGCGATCGAGCGGAACTGGGTGCGTTCGCTCATGGACGAGGTCTACCTCTGGCGCCAGGACGTGCCGCATGTCGATGTCGGCGCCTTCGACGACGGCGTCGCCGTGTCGAAGGCCTTGTCGGCCTATCTTGGCGCCCTGCGTTCGCCGGCGTTCAAACCCGGCGGCGAACGCCGGGATGACTACACCCAGGTCGTTCCCACATCCGCGTTCAAGGCCTTCATGAGCGGCGCGGAGGTGCCCGGGTTCGGCATCGAATGGACCATGGGATCGCACACACCGCCCAGGAACATCCGGGTGGCTTACGTCCAGCCGGGCAGCGAGGCGGAACAGCAAGGGGTCAAACGGGGCGACGTGCTGCTTTCCGCTGCTGCCGTCGAGCCCGGGGTCGCCGACGAGGACCTGACAGCGGACCGGGCTGCGTCGATATTTCCGCGCGACAAGGGGACGAAGCACACGTTCCGACTGGAGGCGAAGGACGGGACTTCATCGAAGGTCGTGCAGCTGACCAGCGGCCTCGCCAGACAACCCGTGCCGTTGGCCACCGCCGTCGAGGTTGACGGGACAAAGGTCGGCTATCTGATCTTCCGGGAGCACAACACGCAGGCGATCGCCGAGCTCGCCACGGCCATCCACCACTACAACGAATCGCAGATCGACGAGTTGGTCATCGACCTGCGTTTCAATCAGGGCGGTGACTTGTCCGTCGCCAGCCAACTGGCCTACATGATTGCCGGTGGCTGGCGGACTGAGGGCCGGGTCTTCGCGACACTCCAGGACAACGATCTGAACAAGGCCGAACTGCCGTTCCTTCGGTGCACCGATGCGAGCCAGCGTTGTGCGGAGAAGGCGTCGCTGCCCACGATCGAGCACCTCGATCGTGTGTACGTTCTGACCCAGGCCGCCACTTGCGCGGCCAGCGAGGCCCTGATCAACGGCTTGCGAGGCGTCGGCATGGAAGTCGTGCAGATCGGGGGCACCACCTGTGGGCGGCCCGTGGCGGCCAGTCCCAGGCACAACTGCGGCCACACCGTCCTGCCGCTGGACCACGTGATGGCCAACGACCAGGGATTCGCAGGTTACGGCGAAGGGTTCGTGCCGGGAGGGTCAGGCCTGAACGGCATTCCGGGATGCCTGGTCGAGGACGACCTCCAGCATGAACTCGGCTTCGCCCAGGAAGTTCTGCTGGCCGCGGCATTGACCCATGTCTCCACGGGCCGTTGTCCGGCGCAGGCGTCATCGGGAGGAGCGCGACCCAGGAGCGCGGCTCCGCAAGCGCCGTGGCGCGATCCGCTGCGCGGCGGCGCGATCATCACGGCGCCGCGTTGAAAGCCGACTGATGTGGCATCCGCCGGACGCCGCGCGATGGGTGTCCGGTGGAACCTTCGCGCTCGTCGAACGACCAATCGCTTCTCTCACGGAACGTCGGTCGATCCGGCGGAAGGTTGCGAATGAAGACGAGAAGGTTCGAGGATGCGTTGCTCTGGACGGCCATGACCGCCATGGGCGTGCTGTGCGCGATGGGGCTGCAAGCTTGCCACGAGACGACGGATCACCCGGCATCGCCGGATGAGTTCGTGGCCAGGGATGGGCGTGACGGACGGGACGGACGTGACGGCAAAGATGGGCGCGACGGCAATGATGGACGCGACGGGATCAACGTCGGTCCGGATGTCCACCGGAGCCTGCAGCCCAGCCTGATCGAGGCGAACCAGTGTGCGCCTGAGAACGCGGAGGCGGAGGCGCAGCAGCGGACCGGCAGCCTGGACATCGAGAAGCGATGGATCCGGTCCCGCATGGACGAGGTCTATCTCTGGCGGCGGGACGTACCGGACGTCGACGCCGGAGCGCCCGAATACAGTGGGCCGGACGTGCCCCGGGCGCTGAACGCCTATTTCAACGCGCTGCGCTCCCAGGCCTTCACAGCGAGCGGGAAGCGACGCGATGCCTACAGCTACATGACCACGGTGCGGGCACTGGTGGCCTCCACCTATGGCCAAGAGCAGCCCGGGTTCGGCATCGAATGGGCCATGGCGTCGTCCAGGCCGCCGCGCGGGATCCGCGTGGCGTACGTTCAACCCGGGAGCGAGGCGGCCCGGCTTGGCATCCAGCGCGGAGACGCGCTGGTCAGCGCTGACGGCATCCCCGCGGATGCGTCGGCGGAAGACGACGCGAACGCCTTGGCGGCCTCCTTGTTTCCGCGCCGCATCGGCACCCGGCACGCCTGGGTGCTGCGTTCGGGGACGGGACCGGACCGGGCGGTCGCCCTGGCCAGCGGGTTCACCAGGACACCCGTTCCGATTCGCCGCGTACTCCCCGCCGCCGACGGCCGCTCCGTCGGATATCTGCTTTTCGTCGATCACAGCGTGCCCGCAGCGGCCGCGCTGAGCGAGGCGATGAAGGACTTCCGGGAGAAGGGGGTCACCGATCTGGTCATCGACCTGCGTTACAACGGCGGCGGGCTGACCGTGATCGCGAGCCAGCTGGCCTACATGGTGGCCGGCGACGCACGCACGGCCGGCAAGGCATTCGTGCGTCTGCAGGATAACCAGCCCGGTTCGTCCGAGTCGGATCCCTTTGAACGGCAGCGCTGCATCGTCGGGATGGAGGATTGCGCATCCGACGAACGGCTGCCCACCCTGCAGCTGGAGCGCGTGTTCATCCTGACACAGCAGGGCACCTGCTCGGCCAGCGAGATGCTGATCAACGGCCTGCGCGGGATCGACGTGGCGGTGGTCCAGATCGGCGGCGTGACCTGCGGCAAGCCCTACGGTTTCACGCCGCAGGTCAACTGTGGCCATGCCTACCTGCCGACGCGCGTGGCCGTCAGCAATGAGCTCGGCTTCGGAGGCTACGGCGACGGTTTCACGCCGGGCGGCAGCGGCGGCGCGGGCGTCCCGGGCTGTGCGGTGGCGGACGATCTCGAACACCCGCTCGGCGACGTGTCGGAGGGGCAACTCGCCGCGGCGCTGCACTACCGGGCCGAGGGGCGATGTCCACTGCCGGTGGTCTCGGCGGCCACAACGGACGCGGCGGCGCCCGGTGCAGCACGTGGGACCAAGGCCGCGGTCTTGCAGCCGTGGCGCGATCCGCTGCGGGAGAACGCGCACCTCATCCCACGCCGTTGAGCCGCCGAGACGGTGTTGACGCGGTGTTGCGGCGCAGTGCGACCGCACTGCCCTGCGGCCCGCCTGACGGCAGGCGCGACGGATCAGAGCTTCGGAATCCGGATCCGGCTGATCATCAGCGAGCCCGAGACCGCGAACATCAGCACCAGCGGATGCAGCGTGAAGCCGCCGAGCTTGATCCCGCCGAACCACAGCGCCTCGCCGATCGCGCCCTGCCAGGCGGCGACCCACATCACGATCACGATCAGCAGCGAGGTCGGGATCGGCGTGCCTTCGAAGTAGGCGACCTTGTCGTTGCCGCCGGACAGGGTCTCGGCGGTGATGTTGTAGCGGGCCAGGCGCGACACGCCGCAGGCGACGAAGAAGCCCAGCACGATGCGGTCCCACAGCCCCTGCATGCCGCAGCCGTAGGCGATCACCGCCGGCGCGACGCCGAAGGAGATCACGTCGGCCAGCGAGTCGAGCTCACGCCCCATCGCGGAGCTCTTCTGGCGCCAGCGCGCGATGCGGCCGTCGAGCACGTCGAACACCAGCGCCGCCGGGATCAGCGCGCACGCGTAGTACAGGTGCTGCACCGTGCCGGTCTGCAGGTAGGTCATCACCGAGAACAGCGCGCCGACGCCGCAGAAGGCGTTGCCCAGGGTGAACCAGTCCGCCAGATGGAACTCGCGGATCATGGAAAAAGGCTTGGGTCGATTCATGGGAAGCGAGCATAAGCGAAGGGCCCGGCCCTCGTGGCAAAGGCCGCGCCCGGATCAGGCGTCGCGGGGCGCGTCGACCCTGGGCGCCTCGGGGACCGACGTCATCCGGCCCCAGGTCTTGCGCGCGAGGTGCAGCGCCAGCAGGCCGAAGGGCATCCGCAGCCAGTGCGAGCGCACGTACAGCGCGCCCTCGGCGAGCGCGTGGCCGGGCAGGCGGCAGCTGTCGTGGGCCGGCCGTAGCGCGCGTCGGTAGCAGGCGTCCAGCAGCCGCAGCGCCAAGGGGCCCGGCGGCGGCCCGAGTTCCGCCGGCAGCGTGTCCGGATACGGCGTGTCCAGCAGCATCCGCGTGTAGCGCAGCGCCAGCCAGAGCGGGCGCGACAGGCCGATGCGGCGCGCGCGCTCCGTCAGCCGAGGCCAGAAGCCCTCGATCGCGCCGAACTCGCGCAGCAGCGCGTCGAGGTCGAACAGGTCGCGCAGGCCGTTGGGCAGCTCACCCTCGTGGAACAGGTGCGCGGCGCTGTGCAGCAGCATGTCCTCCGGCGGCAGCGTGAAGGCACCCGGCAGGCCCAGCGGATCTGGCAAGGGTCGCGGCGCGTCGAACAGCGCGCGGCTGTCCAGCGGCGTGCGCGCCGTCGGCGGCAGCAGCGTGTGATGCAGGTCCAGCGAGGTCCCCCGGCGCTTGTGGTGCAACGGCGGCAGCTCGTGCATCCACTCGCGGTAGTAGCGCTGGTCGTAGGCGTCCAGGCCGTCGTCGAAGTCCCAGCCGTGCACCAGCAGCGTCGTCTCGCAGCGCGGCAGCTGCTCGGGCGGGATCAGCAGGTCGATGTCGCTGAACATCCGCCCCGGCGCGGGCGCGTGTCCGCCGAGCGCATACGCGGCGCCCTTCAGCAGGATCAGCGGTCCGGGCAGTTCAGCCAGCGTCTGGCGCAGCAGGTCGACCTCGCGTCTCAACATCTGCGCCTGCCGCCGCGACAGCAGCAGCGCCGAGCGCAGATGCGGCTGCACCGGCGCCGGCAGCGCGTCCAGCCAGCCGCCGGCCTCCATCTGCGCGGCCAGCTTTCCCGCGAGATTGGAGCGCCGCGCCTGACGCAGCAGCAGGTCCCAGTCGGTCAGGCTGAGACCGGCCGCGATCGCGGGCTGCAGCAGCACACGGACCAGCAGCGGCCGGCGGCGTTCGCCGTGACCATGCCCGTGCTTGTGTCCGTGCCCGTGGCCATGATGGGCGCTCATGGCGAGCTCCCCGCGAGCGTCTCGAAGTGCGCCACGGCCTCGTCCAGCCGGCTGTACTCGAAGCGGTAGCACGCGCAGGCGTCGACCAGGCGTCCCAGCCGCTGGAAGCCGGCCTGGCCGTGCACGTCGTAGTTGAAGGACTGCTCGGCCAGGTCCATGAAGGCGCGGGCCCGTTCGATGGGCTGCAACTGCGCCGGCGCGTCGGCGCGCCAGGCGGGCAGCACGACCCAGGCGGGCCGGGCGGGCGCGAGCCGGGCCTCGATCGCGTCCTGCGGCGCGCGCACCAGCGCGACGGTGCCCTTGGACGTGTTGGGCATGGACGCGCTGAAATGCGCGTCCGGCGCGAAGGACCGGATCACCGGGATCGACGCGTTCTTCAGGTTGATCGGCCGCGCCATGCCGTGGACCAGGCCGGTGGCCATGTCCAGCAGGCCGAGCTCGTCCGACAGCAGCCGCCAGCCGCGATGCGCCAGCGCCGCGCACAGCGTGCTCTTGCCCGAGCCCGGCGGTGCCGGCATCAGCAGCGCGCGGCCGTCGCGCTCGAGCACCGCCGCGTGGATCAGCAGGTATTGATGGGCGTGCGCGGCGATGCACCAGTTGATGCCCCATTCGAGCATCGCCAGCGCCTGCGCGGCGGGCAGCGGCGTGAACGAGCGCTGGCCGTCGAACCAGAACTCCGCGCGGCCCTGCAGCCGGCTCAGCCAATGCGGGCTGCGCAGCACGGCGACGTGGAAGTCGACGAACTCGTCCTCCCCGGTCAGGTCGAAATCGCGGTACATGGCCGCGACGTCGTCCGCGAGGTGAGGGATGTCCGAGCGCACGCGCACGGTGAAGGGTGACAGCCGCAGCGTCACGCCGCCGTCGCGCATCCGGGTCCGCAGCCCGGCGGTGCCGACGTCCTGCAGTCTCAAGCGACCGGCTCCTCCACCGCGTCCGCCGCCGCCTCCGCCCTGTCCACCGGCGTGAGCAGATGGACCTCGGCCAGACGGCGCAGGTGCAGGTCCAGGAGCTCGGCGAGCGCCTCGGGGGCGGGGGGCTCGTCCCAGTCGACGTCCCGCGCCAGGCGGGCCAGGAGCTGGTCGCGGTCCAGCGGCTCGGCGGCCAGCCATTCGGCCAGCTGCGCGCCGAGCGCGGCGATCAGGTGGGTGTCCCCGCTGTCGGGGTCGAAATAGACCGCGTGCTGCTCGCCCTCCCAGGCGAGCATCACTTCAGCGATCGGTTGCCTGCAGCGCCAGGCCGCGCCGGCCATCAGGCCACAAGCCAGTTGCTGTACAGGTAGCTCTTGAAGTCGGCCTGGCTCCAGGCCGCGCCCGTCGAGTTCGACGGCTTGAAGATGCCGGGGCCTTGCGAGGCCATCTGCAGCAGCATGTCCTGGCCGGTGGCCGACAGCACGCACTGGCCGACGCTGTTGCCGGCGAACAGGGTGTTCAGGCGGGCGACGATCATCATCGTGCCGTAGCCCGACGGGTCGTTCTTCAGCAGGTTGTAGACGTTGGACGTGCCGCTGACGTTCTTCAGGCCGGCCGGGAACAGCTTGGCGACGGTCAGGTTGGTCCGCGCATAGGCGACCGTCTTGCCGGAATACCACTGGGCGACGATGTAGTTCCAGGGGGCGTTGCCGCCGCGCACCTGGGACCGGCCCGAGTTGTCCTTCCAGTTGGAGATGTACCAGCACTCGGTGTTGTTGATCACCGCCGCGTCGGCACGCGCCTGCACGCTGGCGCCGCCGTTGCGCAGGATCGCCGAGCCCCAGGCCGAGGTCGTGTTGCAGTGCCAGGCCATCGCGGGACGGCTGGCCAGCGTCAGGCCGACCGGCACCACGCCCGCCTGGATGAAACGGCGGCGGCGTTGCGAGACGACGGAACCCTTGACCGGGCTGACCGGGGTCGAGGTGGCCGAAGACTGCGGGGTGTTGTCGCTGCTGTTGTCCATATGCTCAGCTTTCGTGATGCTATGCCGTCCTGATTCCTGCGGACGCTCAAGCGGATCGGCGCTCCCGTCCGACCTGCGATCGCAGTGTTCCATACAAGCCTGCCACCGGATACCCCGCCCAACCCCTTGAACGGGTGGCGTGCGGCGTCCGCCACACGCCTGTTAAGTCAGCGCTGGCTTACGCGGAATCCTTTGCCGTGGTTGACGCTTGATCCACATGTCCGACGTTCGGTCCGGCGCCATGAGGCGGACGGTCCATGCCGGTGACGGCTTCAGGCGACAGCGCGTTCGCGGGGGCGTCCTCTTCGGGCTCGTCCTCCACCAGGAAGCCGCCGCTCTGGTGCGCCCACAGCTTCGCGTACAGGCCGCCCTGGGCCAGCAGCGCGGCATGGTCCCCCTGTTCGACGATGCGGCCCTGGTCCATCACGATCAGCCGGTCCATCGCCGCGATCGTCGACAGCCGGTGCGCGATCGCCACCACCGTCTTGCCTTCCATCAGCCGGTACAGGCTGCGCTGGATCGCGGCCTCGACCTCGGAATCCAGCGCGCTGGTCGCCTCGTCCAGCAGCAGGATGGGCGCGTCCTTGAGCATCACCCGGGCGATGGCGACGCGCTGGCGCTGGCCGCCGGAGAGCTTCACGCCGCGTTCGCCGACGTGGGCGTCGTAGCCCTGCCGGCCCTTCGGGTCGGTCAGGCCGTCGATGAAGTCCACGGCCTCGGCCCGCTCGGCGGCGGCGCGCATCTCCTCCTCCGTCGCGTCAGGGCGGCCGTACATCAGGTTGTCGCGGACCGAGCGGTGCAGCAGGCTGGTGTCCTGGGTCACCATGCCGACCTGGCGTCTGAGGCTGTCCTGGGTGGCCTTGGCGATGTCCTGGCCGTCGATCAGCACCCGGCCCTTGTCCACGTCGTGGAAGCGCAGCAGCAGGTTGACCAGCGTCGACTTGCCCGCGCCCGAGCGGCCCACCACGCCGATCTTCTCGCCGGGGCGTATCGTCAGGGTCAGGTCGTGCAGCACGGTCTTGCGACCGCCGTAGCTGAAGTCGACGTGCTCGAAGCGGACCTCGCCGCGGGTCACGTCCAGCGCGCGGGCGTCGTCGGCGTCCTGGATCGCGATGGGGCGCGACAGCGTCGTGATGCCGTCCTGCACGGTGCCGATGTTCTCGAACAGGCTGGCCATCTCCCACATGATCCAGTGCGAGATCCCGTTCAGCCGCAGCGCCATCGCCGTGGCGGCGGCGACCGCGCCGATGCCGACCTGGCCCTGCGTCCACAGCCAGACCGTCATGCCGGCGGTCGACGCGATCAGGCCCATCGACAGCGCGTGGTTGACGATCTCGAAGCCGCTGATCAGCCGCATCTGGCGGTAGGCGGTGTTCAGGAAGTCCTGCATCGCACCGCGGGCGAAACCGGCCTCGCGGTGGGAGTGCGAGAACAGCTTGACCGTGCTGATGTTGGTGTACGCGTCGGTGATGCGGCCGGTCATCAGGCTGCGGGCGTCGGCCTGCGCGGTGGCGGCCTTGCCCAGGCGCGGGACGAAGTAGCTCAGCGCCACGATGTAGCAGGCCAGCCAGCCCAGGAAGGGCAGCAGCAGCGTCGCGTCGAAGCTGCCGACGACGCCCAGCATCGTCACGAAATAGATCGTGATGAAGACCAGGATGTCGGTGACGATCAGCCAGCATTCGCGCACGGCCAGCGCCGTCTGCATCAGCTTGGCGGAGACGCGGCCGGCGAACTCGTCCTGGTAGAAGCTCATGCTCTGCGCGAGCAGGTGCCGGTGGAAGTTCCAGCGCAGCCGCATCGGGAAGTTGCTGGACAGGCCCTGGTACTTGCTCAGCGACTGCAGCGCGATCAGCAGCGGACTGGCCAGCAGGATGCCGAGCAGCATCAGCAGCTTGTCCTGCTGGGTGGACCACCACTGCGCGGGCGGCACCTGGCTGAGCCAGTCGACGACGGAGCCCAGCATCGAGAACAGCAAGGCCTCGAAGGCGCCGATCGCGGCGGTCAGGACGACGAGCACGCCCACCAGCCCGCGCATGCCCTGCGAGCCGGCCCAGACGAAGGCGAAGAACCCTTTCGGCGGCTGAGGCGCCGGGGTCTGCGGAAACGGATCGACGAGTTTTTCGAACCAGCCAAACACGGCGGTCTCCCTGTCACTTCTGCGAAGCCGGTGAGCCTACAGGAGCCGTGTGGCGGACGCACCCCACCCCCGCTCCGGTGGCGGGTGGGTGGGGTGAACGGGGGGAATCCCCGCTCGACTGGCCGGCTTCGTGGCTACCTGGCGGGCAAGGGCAGCCACTGACCCTGCGCCTGCTTGGGCGCGGGGACGTGCAGGATCGCCGACAGCGTCGGCGCGAGGTCGACGATCTCGACGCGCTGTTCGATGCGGCCCTGGCCGACCCACTTCGGGCCCCAGGTCAGCAGCGGCACGTGGGTGTCGTTCTCATAGGGGCTGCCGTGGGTGGTGCCCGTCACGCGGGAACCGAACATCCAGCCCGCTTTCGGCACCACCTGCAGCGGCGCGGCGATGCCGGGGTACCAGGAGCGGCGGAACTGCTCGAGGTAGGGCGTCGCGGTGTCCGTGCCCGCCAGCTGCGCGCGGGTGAAGGCCGCCTGGATGCCGTCGATCTGCTCCACCGAGGCCTTGGCGGCGGCGTAGACGTCGTCGGGGTTCAGGCCGCCCATCTTGATCGCCACCTCGTCAAAGATGACGCCCGATCCCGACATGCCCAAGGCCCAGCGGAACTCGCCGAAGCGCTTGGACAGGCCCGCGTTGATGACGCCCACGACCTGCGCCGGGTTGATGCGTCCGGCGTCCCGGCCTTGCGACTTCGCCCATTCGGGCGTGTCGGTGAAGCCGTGGTCGGCGGTCAGCACGGCGACGTAGTTGTCGCGGCCGACCTTGGCGTCCAGGTACTTGAACCAGTCCTGCAGGTAGGCGTCCAGATGCAGGAAGTGGTCGTGCGACAGCCGCGACTCGGGGCCGAAGGCGTGGTTGATGTAGTCGTGGCTGGAGAGGCTGACCGACAGGAGGTCGGGCTGGTCGTCCGTGCCGAGCTGTTCGCCCTCGACGGCGGCCTTGGCGAAGGCCAGCGTCAGCTCGTCGCCGAAGGGGGAGGGCAGGATGTTGCCGTAGAAGCGCGGTCCCGGGCCGTCCATGCCGGCGCCCAGCACGGCGGGCAGCCTGTTGCCGTTGCCGCTGTTGGCCTGCCAGGGCTGGCCGTCCGGCACGCTGCGGGCGTAGGCCGCTTCCGGCAGCATCGGGGTCCAGGTCTTGCCGAAGAACTTGTCGGCCGGCTTGGCCGCGTTGAAGGCGTCGACCCAGGCGGGGTGCTTGTCCATGTAGTAGGTGGACGACGCGAATTCGCCGCTGCCGCCCATGTACATGTAGGCCGTGCCCTTGTGGCCGGCGGGCAGGATCGCGCCGCGGTCCTTGCCCGAGATCCCGATGACCTTCGAGCCCGGCTGCAGCGTGCGCAGCACGTCGCCGACGGTCTCGACCTTGTAGTTGTCCGGGCTGGTGCCGGCCAACGGCTCGGTCTTGTTGCCGATGTACTGGTAGCGCGGATCGGCGGTGTTGTACTGCGGGGCGGCGGTCTGCGGATCGCGCCACTCGTTGCCGATGATGCCGCTGCGCTGCGGGTAGGCGCCGCTGAGCATGATCGAGTGGCCGGCGGCCGTCACCGTGTAGCCGTGACCGTAATACGCCTTGGCGAACCAGGCGCCCCGGTCGAGGAATCGCTTGAAGCCGTCCGGCTGGAGCTGGTCGCGGTAGCCGAGCACCTGCCGGATCGGCAGCCCGTCGACGACCATGAAGACCACCAGCCTGGGCGGCTTCTTCGCCTGGAAGGCGGAGGCGACGGGGCCAGGTGTTGCCGGGGCGGCGCCGGTGGCCGGCGTGGAGGAGGAGGGGGCGTTGGCGCAGGCGGCCAGCGCGGCCACGACGGGCACCAGCAGCCAGGTGCGACGGGTCAGGGTCATGACGGGTCGGGGCTCCGGACGAAGCCGCTGAAACAAATATGACAGCGGAGTATCCGCCAGACCGTCCGGACGGAAAAAAGGCCGGTCACCACGCGGTGACCGGCCCATTTCACTTTCTGGTTGGATCGCTTGCGCGCTCCCCTCCTGTTATGGGAGGCGATTCTGCGGGCCGCAGGCAATGGGCATGCCCGGGTTTGCCCCAGGTGAGGGGTTTGAGGTGAGAACTCCTCCTCAAGTGGGAGGGGTTTTGGCCCGGAGTGATGCGTCCGCGCGACGATTTCTCAAGAGGTTCCGGACGGAAGTCAATGACTCATCGAAGTAGAAGTGCGTCATCCAGGACTTCGATCCAGTGCCGGACCGGGAGCCCGGTGCCGCTCTGCAGATGCTGGATGCAGCCGATGTTGGCCGAGACGATGGCCTCGGCCTCCAAAGGCGCCAGCGCGGCGAGCTTGCGTTCCCGCAGCTGCTTGGACAGCAGCGGTTGCAGCACCGAATACGTGCCGGCGGAGCCGCAGCACAGGTGGCTCTCGCTGGGGGCGACCGAGATCTCGAAACCGAGTTCGCGCATCAGGCCCTCGACGCCGCCGCGCAGCTGCTGGCCATGTTGCAGCGTGCAGGGCGGGTGGTAGGCGAGCCTCGGGCGATGCGCCGTCGAGGCGTCCTTGCCGAGCCGGGAGCGCAGCGGCTGGACCAGCTCGGGCAGGAACTCGCTGAGGTCCCGGGTCAGCGCGGACACGCGCTGGGCCTTCGCCGCGTAGTCCGGGTCGTGCGCGAGCAGCCGGCCGTAGTCCTTGACCTGCACGCCGCAGCCGGAGGCGTTCATCACGATCGCCTCGACCTGCTCGCCGTGCCCGTCGACCATCGGCCACCAGGCGTCGATGTTGCGCCGGGCGTCGTCCAGGCCGCCGTGGTGGTCGTTCATGTGCGTGCGGATCGCGCCGCAGCAGCCGGCCTCGTCGGCGACCAGCGTCTGCACGCTGGCGGCGTCGAGCACGCGGGCGGTGGCCGCGTTGATGTTGGGCATCATCGCCGGCTGCACGCAGCCGAGCAGCATCAGCACCTTGCGCGCATGCGTGCGCTGCGGCCACTGGTGGGCGCGCGCGTCGGGCTTGGGCGGGACCTTGTCCTTCAACGCGCCGGGCACCAGTGGACGCAGCGCCTGGCCGATCCGCAGCGCCGGCTTGAACAGCGGCGAGGTCAGCCCCTCTTTCAGGAGCCAGCGCTTGAAGCGCTCCTCGCGCGGGCGCTCGACCTTCGCGTCGACGATCTGCCGGCCGATCTCGACGAGCTGGCCGTACTGGACGCCGGACGGGCAGGTGCTCTCGCAATTCCGGCAGGTCAGGCAGCGGTCCAGATGCTGCTGCGTGGCCGCGGTCGGCTGCTCGCCTTCCAGCACCTGCTTGATCAGGTAGATGCGGCCGCGCGGCCCGTCGAGTTCGTCACCCAGCAACTGGTAGGTCGGGCAGGTCGCGGTGCAGAAGCCGCAGTGCACGCAGCGCCGCAGGATGGCCTCGGCGGTCTCGCCTTCCGGGGTGCCTTGGAATTCGGGGGCCAGGTGGGTTTGCATGGTCAGGCGGCCACTTCCAGCGAACGGGTGCCTGGGAAGGCGGTGGCAAGAGCCTGGCGCATCTTGTGGTCGTGCGCGAACGCAACCATCCAGATCGAAAAGCCTCCTCGCGAAACTGCAGTTCGAATAATGGCTGCACGCATCGCAGGTGTGTCATCAGAAGCAAGATCCTCGCGACTCTGGATGGCGAGCGACCAAGTCTCCAGCCGATCGTCCCAGCGGTGATCAGCTTCCGATAGATCCTTCGGCTCGCGAGAGAGTCCCACCAGATTGAGTAAAGCAGTCGCCTCCGCAGCGATCTCGCTAGGCAGGCCTGAACGGAGTCGAATGCGTCCCGACTCGACGTATTCGAATGCGCTGAAAGTGTCGTGGGTGTCCGGGAACATCACAGCGCCGTCGACGACGAAGGTGGTTCCTTTGACGCCGTTGCAATTGGCGCAGCCGAGCAGGAAGTTGTCCCAGATACATTCCAGCTCGGGAAAGTGATGCTTAGGAAGCTTGTGCTCGACCGCTAGGCTGACGGGGACAGAACGTTCGCAGAAACTGCAATACCTGCCCAATCGCTTCTTCAGATGTGAGGCGGCCTCTTGATACGGGCTGAGTTGAACTAGTTCTCCTGTGTCGTGCGTGGGATGAACTCCCTTGTCGACAGCGCGCATCGATCAAACTCCTTTAGCAATTCGCCTCTGGCTCAACCAAGCGGCAGCAGCAGGGTCGTCGGCAAACACCGCTAATGCCTGATCCAGTCGAGCCTTCAACGCTGCCTTCGACTCAGGCGTGGGAGTGGGCGACTCCATGAGTTCTAGATACTCCTGAGCCAACTGGCGCATCTCCAGGAAGCGCTGGCTGCGCTGAGGCTGATCGACGCCCATGACCTGTTCGGCAATGTCTTCAATACTGTGATCTGTCGAACTCACTGCAACGCCCGTTGCGGCGTCGAGCACGGTCCCATGCTCGAGTGCCGATTGAATTAGGAAAGGCGAATGCGAGGCCACGATGAACTGAAGCTTGGGAAAAGTCTTGAGCAAGTTGTCAAGAACGGAGCGCTGCCATTGGGGATGCAGATGCAGATCCAACTCATCGATCAGAACGAGCCCTGGCGTTAAAGCGATGCAGTCGTCTCCGAGGTGCGAGTTCAACGAGGCCGCTCGGACAGCGACTTCCATAAATATCGTTGCGAGTCGCTTTTGCCCGTCGCTCAGTTGATCGAACGGACGCCAACCTTGCCCGTCGTGAAGCACCATTAACTGGTTGTCGCGGACTACATACTTGACATCCAAAGCATGTATCGATGACAGCACGGAGTGCTTCACCGCGCGATAGATGAGCGGCTCTCTGCCTTCCTGCAGAGTGCGAAGTTCGTTGTACTGGAACCAGTGTGCCAACGAAGAAATATCCACCTGCTCGTGAACGAAGCGCTGCCAGATTTCTTGCTTGCTATTGAACAGCTTCTGAACTGCGCCTGGACTAGGACTGCCCGTTGCGCCCTGTGGGCCGAACCTGGCGAACAGCGGAATTGGGGAAAGGTTTGAGCTGCTGAACCAGCGGTTGATCGCCGAGCGCAGATCGCCCGGAAACTGGGCCGAGAACTTGTTGCTTTCAGGCTCGAAGCGGGTGTACGAATGAGCCTCGTCGTAGTCAACGACGACAGTGTGAGCGAAGCCCTCAAGCTCAATGGAGAGACGAAGATCGGACGGCAAGATTGCGGTCCTCCAGAGCTCGTCTGATGGGTCGACTGCGTTGACCCTGCGAATGTCCATCGCAGAGTTCCGAGACGCGGCACTTCCGGCGACGTCCCCGACCAATGCCTGGCATGCGAGAAACACTGCCCTCAACAACGTGCTCTTGCCGGCTCCGTTCACACCCATGAAGAGAGTCAGCCGAGGATCGAAGGCGCAATCGAAGCGCTCGAATCGCCGGAAGTTTCGGATCGAAATTGACTGAATTTGCATGGGTGAACTGAGCTCGATCGGCCTGAATCTATAGATCAGTGTAAAGACGCCCCGGATTGAAGATCCCTGCCGGATCGAACTGCCGCTTCAGCTCCCTGTGGATGCGCGTGAGCTGCGGACCGAGCGGCGAGAACGTGCCGTGCGACTTGTCGTTCGCGTAGAACATCGTCGCGTGGCCGCCCGCGGCGGCCACCGCCTCGCGGACCTGCGCGGGCGCCATCGGCGTCACGACCCAGCGCTGTGCGCCGCCCCATTCGACGAGCTGTTCGCCGGGGAGGGTCATCGCTGGCGTCGTCGACGGCACCGCGATGCGCCACAGCGTCGCGCCGCCTTGCACCGCCCGGCGGGCGCCGAGGAAGAACTCGTCGCACTGGTCGCGCAAACCCTGCCAGAACGGCGCGGCCATCGGCTCCGGAATCGTGGAGCCGCCGAGCTTCTGGAACGCCGCGCGGACCGCCGCTTCGGCGCCGGAGAGTCGCACCACCAGCGCACCGTCCCACCAGGCGCTCGCCGAGATCGGCAGCGGCTGCCCGCCCCAGCGGTTCATCCGCAGCAGCGCCTTGTCCTGCGAGGCTTCGAAGCGCAGCGTCGCTGTCGCGACCGGTCGCGGCAGCACCTTCAGCGTGACCTGCGCGATCAGCCCGAGCACGCCCATCGATCCGGCCATCAGGCGCGACACGTCGTAGCCGGCGACGTTCTTCATTACCGTGCCGCCGAAGTGCAGCAGTTCGCCCTTCGCGTCCAGCATCGTCAGCCCGAGCACGTGATCGCGCACCGCGCCGGCCGTCGCGCGCGCCGGGCCCGAGAGCCCGCTCGCGACCATGCCGCCTATCGTGCCCGTGCCGCCCGAGGCCGCGCCGACGAAGCGCGGCGGTTCGAAGGCCAGGTGCTGGCCGTGCTGCGCGAGCAGCGCCTCCACGTCCGCCACCGGTGTGCCGGCCGCCGCGGTCACGTAGAGCTCGCTGGGCTCATAGGCCATCACGCCGTTGAGCGACAGCGTCGACATCGGCTCGGCGTCGCCCAGCGGGCCGCCGTAGAAGTCCTTGCTGCCGTGGCCGGTGAAACGCACCGGCCGGCCTTCGGCAAAACGCGCCGCCATCGCGGCCAGCGTGTCCATCAGTTGCGTCGCGGGGACGAAGCCGGCGGACGGATCCGCGTCCGTCGCCGCGACACCTGCTGCTTGCGCTGCCATCAGAATCGCTCCAGTTCTGGGAATGAAAGTGCCCCCCGCTTCACATGCATGCGGCCGTATTCGGCGCAGCGCTGCAGCGTCGGGATCACCTTGCCGGGGTTCAGCAAGCCCTTCGGATCGAAGGCCCGCTTCAGGGCCAGCATCCATTCACGCTCCTGCGGCGAGAACTGCACGCACATGCTGTTGAGCTTCTCGACCCCCACGCCGTGTTCCCCGGTGACCGTGCCGCCCATCGCGACGCTGGTCTCGAGGATGTCCGCGCCGAAGCGCTCGCAGCGGTGCAGCTGATCCGGATCGTTCGCGTCGAACAGGATCAGCGGATGCAGGTTGCCGTCGCCGGCGTGGAAGACGTTGGCGCAGCGCAGCCCGTACTTGCGCTCCATCTCCTGGATGGCCAGCAGGATGTCGGCGAGCCGCTTGCGCGGGATCGTCGAGTCCATGCACATGTAGTCCGGGCTGATGCGCCCCGAGGCCGGGAAGGCATTCTTGCGGCCGCTCCAGAAGCGCAGCCGTTGCGCTTCGTTCTCGCTGACTTCGAGCCGCGTCGCGCCATTCGCACGCAGCACCTCGTTCATGCGGCCGATCTCTTCCTCGACCTCCTCGGGCGTGCCGTCGCTCTCGCACAGCAGGATCGCCTCGGCCTCGAGGTCGTAGCCGGCGTGGACGAAGTCCTCCACCGCCGCGGTCATCGGCTTGTCCATCATCTCCAGGCCTGCGGGAATGATCCCGGCCGCGATGATCGCGGCCACGGCGTCGCCGGCGCGGCGCAGGTCGTCGAAGCTGGCCATGATGCAGCGCGCCAGCTGCGGCTTGGGCGTCAGCTTGACCACGACCTCGGTCACCACCGCCAGCATGCCTTCGCTGCCGATGACGACGCTCAGCAGGTCCAGGCCGGCGGCGTCCAGCGCCTCGGAGCCGAACTCGACCGGCTCACCCTCGACCGTGAAGCCGCGCACCTTGAGCACGTTGTGCAAGGTCAGGCCGTACTTCAGGCAATGCACGCCGCCGGAGTTCTCCGCGACGTTGCCGCCTATCGTGCAGGCGATCTGGCTGCTCGGGTCCGGCGCGTAGTACAGGCCGTGCGCGGCCGCAGCCTCGGAGATCGCCAGGTTGCGCACGCCGCATTGCACGCGGGCGGTCCGCGCCAGCGGATCGATGGCGACGATGCGGTTGAACTTCGCCAGCGCCAGCGTCAGGCCTTCGGCGTGCGGCATCGCGCCGCCGGACAGGCCGGTGCCGGCACCCCGCGCCACGACCGGCACGCCCAGCGCGTGGCAGGCCTTCAACACGCCGGCGACCTGCGCCTCGGTCTCGGGCAGGGCCACGGCCAGCGGGCGTTCGCGGTAGGCGGTCAGGCCGTCGCATTCATAGGGGCGTGTCTGCTCGTCCTGCCACAGCAGCGCATGCGCGGGCAGCTCGGCCCGCAGGGCCTGGACCAGCTGCGAGCGGCGCCCGGCGCGGAACCCGGCCAGCGCGGCGGCCTGGTCGCCGGGCGGCTCGTGGGTCGAAGGAAGGACGGCGGTCATGGCGTCGAACTGTAGCCCCGCGCGCTGACCCCGGACTGAACCCGCCGCCGCCGGCCGTCAGCGCAAACCCGGCAGCGGCCACCACAGCGCCTTGCGGTCCAGCGGCGTCTGCGCGGGCAGCAGCGGGTTGCGCAGCTGTAGCACGCGGCGCTGGTCGATGCGGTGACGCTGCAGGAGATCGCCGAAGATCTGCCGCGACAGGCGCTCGAAGGTGCCGTCGGCGACCAGGGCGTTCATGCCACGCGTGAGGTCCGCCGCCAGCCGCGGACGGCCGGGACGGACGAACATGTAGAGCGCCGCCGGATAGTGCAACAGCAGGTAAGGGTCGATGACGAGCTGCTGATCGGCGAAGCTGGCGAGTTCCGAATCGATCTCGAAGATCGACCGCGGGAAGTAGTCGAAGCGGCCCGCCGACAGCATCTGGAACAGGCCCTGGTAATGCGTGCTCACCTGCACCGGCAGCCCGTTGGCGCGCAACACGGCGGTGTCGGGCCAGTCATGCATCTGCCCGGCGGTCAGCCGCGCGAGGTCCTTCAGATCCTTCACATCGCGCAGCCGGTCGCGGTCGGCGGCGCGCGTCAGGCACAGGCGCCAGCCGATCAGGCCGCGGTCCAGCGGCACGCGGACCGGCAGCAGGCTCTTCTCGCGCTGCGGATCGGTCATGGTCCAGAACACGTCGATGCCGGGGTCGCTGCTCGCCATCTCCAGCAGCGCGCGGCTCTGCACCATCTCCGACTGGGTCTGGATCAGCGCGTAGCGTGTGCCGCTGCGCTGCAGCGCGGCGTGCAGCAGGCTGATGAAGTAGTCGACCTGCCTGTCCTGCTGCGGCAGGTGGCGCGGATAGACGACGGTGGTCGGTTCCGGCGGCGCTGCCGCGAGCGGAGCGGCGGCGGACGGGCGCGCCGCCATCGCCCGCCCCGGAACGAAGGGGAGCACCGGCAGCGAGGCGGTGAGGGCCGAGGCCGCGGCGGCCTGCAGCAGGTCGCGGCGGGCGGGCATCAGGCGTCCAGGAACACCGTCAGCACGCCGGTGTAGCCGTGCAGGCGCGCATGGGCGATCTCGCCGTTGGCGAAGAAGCCGGCCAGCGGCACTTCGCCCAGCGCATGCTGCACCCACTGCAGCTCCGCGGACGGCGAACCGAAATGCGGACCGCCGCGGCCGGTGCAGCTGAAGTACAGCGCGCCGGCCATGCGCGCGCCACGCTCCTCGGCCTCGGCGCGGATCTCGGTGCAGATGCGGACCAGGTCGCGCCGGGCGGCGTCGGGGTGGCGTTCGCAGAAGCTCAGCAGTTCGCCCTCGTGCATCTGCTCGGCGACGGCGATGCCGCGCCGGCCGGGATCGAGTCCGACCAGGTGACGTACCCGCACCTCGGCGCCGTACTCGCGCCGGGACCCGGGCTCGTCGCTGAGACCCACCAGCGTGCGGCGGAACAGCGGCATCGCCTGGCGCAGGGAGCCGGACTCGCCGGTGTAGGCGGGCAGCTTCAGGTCCTCGAGCAGCGCGTCGAGCGCCGGCTGGCCGTCGAGTTCGGTGACCAGCGGCCCGTCGCAGCCGGTGACGCGGCGCTCGCGACCCAGCGGCTGGCAGCCCTGGCTGACGCGCGAGATCCAGCGCACGTCCGGGCCGAGCGCCAGCCCCGACAGGCCGCCTTCGAAGACGCCGTCGGCGATCTGCACCGCGTCGTCGCCGCCGCTGACCAGTCCGCCGAAGAGGTAGCCGCTGCTGCAGCGCTGGGAAAGCTCGCTGATCAGTTCCTGGAGATCGGGCGTACCGCCGTCGGCGTGCAGCAGCAGGCTGCGGGATTCACAGTCGGGCGTCAGCGGCCGCAGTCCCGAGAAGATCCGCCACTGGTCCGACGGCAGGTCGCAGAGCATGACGACCAGCGCCGGTTCGTCGAAGTACTCGACGCCGCTGGCGCTGACCGCCAGCGCCGAGGCCCCGACCCAGCCGCAGCCCGGCCAGCGCTCGCGCACCTCGTCCAGCAACGCCTGCGCCTGCGGCACGTAGGGATGCGTGAGGTAGAGGAAGCCCAGCGTCGGCGTCATGCCGGCGCGCTGCCCTTCCAGCTGTGCGCCGACCAGCGCCAGCGCCATGTGGGGATCGGGATGGGTGGCGTGTGCCTGGAGAAAGCGAGGCATGAACGGCCCTCGATGGAACTGGGGAGAGCTCAAGGAGCCTTGCGTTTTGGAGCGGCCTTGGGAGCGGCCTTGCGCGCGGGGGGCGCCTTCTTCGCGGCCGGCTTTGCGGCAGCTGTCGCGGCCGGGGTCGGCGCGGACTTCCGGGCGGTCTTCGGCGAAGCGGCCGCGGCCGCTGCAGAAGCCGCCGCAGCCGTTGCGGACGAGGTGGCCGTTGCCGCGCTCTGCGCCGTCTTCATCGCGTTGGCCGCGACCTGCGTGAACTGCTGGGTGAGCGCGTTCCACCATTGCATGGGATCGGCGCCGGCGGGTCTGGAACCTGCGGGATCGTCGGCACCTGACTCGGGACCGGGCGCGGACTTCGACTCCGCCTGAGCTGACGCTGATGCCGGCGCCGATGCCGGCGCGGGTGCATCGGCGGGCGCCGGGCGCGCGGGCGGCGCCGGCGGCGTCTTCAGCACGTCCTTCAGGTCCGCCATCGGCACGTTCATCGCGTGCAGCGTCGACAGGGTCATCCGTTGCACCTCCAGCGCCTGGATGGTCGCGGTGAGCATGCGGGCGTTGTTCTCGAGCCAGAACTGCACGGTGCGCAGTTCGTCGATGCGCTTGTCCAGCTCCTGCGGGTCCAGCGTCGGCGCGACCCACTGGTTGAAGCCGGGGAGCGCGGCGCCGGCGTTCTTCATCAGTCCTTGGAGGAAGTCGAAGCCCGGAACGAATTTGCTGAAGTCGGTGTCCGCCATGGTGTCTCCTGGGGGCCGTCCTCACCGGGGGCCCCGGCGTGAGCAGGGGTGCCCGGGGGCGGCCATGAGCCCGATCCTACGTCCTGGCGGCGCCCGTCCGACGTCGGGAAGGGCGGTGGCCGCGTCAGGTCGGAATGTGGTTCAGGTCGGCCCAGCCGGACCACAGGATCTGGATGCCGATGCACAGCAGCACGAAGGCCATCAGCCGCATCATGACCAGAGTGCCGACCTCGCCCATCTTCATCAGCAGCCGGCCGCCGTTGCGGTAGACCAGGTAGACCACGGCGGCGGTGAAGGCCGCGCCGATGGCGGCGATGCCCGCGCCCATCACGTAGGGCACCGGCGATCTCGGGATCTGCGCGCCCAGCGCGATCGCCGCGGCGATGCTGCCCGGGCCGGTGGTCAGCGGGAAGGTGATCGGGAAGAAGCTGCGGCGGACGATCTCGGCCTCGGTGATGTCCCCGGGCGAGGCGTGCACCACGGCGGCCTGCATGTCGTCGGTCTCGTTGCGCGTCAGCATGACCCAGGCGCTGTAGGCCACCAGCAGGCCGCCGCCGACGCGCACGACCGGCAGCGAGATGCCGAACAGGTCCAGCACGTAGGTGCCCACCAGCAGCGACACCATGATCACCACCCAGCCGTTGATCGCCACCTGGCGCGCCAGCCGCTTGAGGACCTTGTCGTCGCCGCCGGCCGCGCCGATGACGATCGGGGCCACGCCCACCGGGTTGATGATGGGCAGCAGCGTCAGCGGCACCAGGAACAGCGATTGGAGGAAGGACGGCAGCGGGTCCAAGATGGGGGACTCCAGGGAAGGAATGGGGAGGATGATCGGTGGGAAGGCCGGCCCGGGCCGGCGGCGGCCCAGTGTGCCGCAACTCGGTCAGCGCGACGCGGTCCGCGGCATCAGGGTTACCTCGAAGCCCTGGTCCTTGAGCAGCGTCGTGAGTGCGCGCGGACCGGTCATGTGCATCGCGCCGACGGCCACCAGCAGCGACTGGCCGCGCTGGTGCAGCTCGGAGATCCGCTGGGCGAGCGCAGGATTGCGCCCGTCGTTGATGCGCTGCAGCGCCGCGCGATCGGAGGCGTCGGTCACGCAGTCGCACCAGTCGGCGTACCGGTTCAGGCGAGCCAGGTCGCCGCGGTCGTAGACGCCCACCATCGTGTCCAGCGTGCGCAGCAGCGACTTCGGACGTTCGAGCTGCTGCAGGTTGGAGCGCAGTTCGCGCCGCGCGGCGTCCTCGTCGGCGGGCAGCAGCGCTTCGAGCTGGCCCTGCAGCGTTTCCAGCGCCAGCACCGGCAGGCCGCGGTCGCGTGCCCACTGGCTCAGCAGCATCTCCTGGCCGTAGCGCACGTCCAGGCCCAGCGAGCGGGCGCGCAGCAGCATGTAGGTGCTGGTCTGCAGCAGCGGATGCAGCGCCGCGAGCGCGCGCGGCTCCAGGCAGACCGCCGTGGCTTGCGCATCCAGGCGCTGGCGCATCGCGGCGTCCAGCGGCAGCTCGGGCATGGGCGGCATCTTCCAGGCGTCGCGGTCCAACGGGTCCAGCTCCAGCGCGACGGCGTCCACCTCGTCCAGCGCCTTGCGCAGCCGCGGGCCAGGCGCGGCCCAGCCCGGTTTGCCGACGTGCAGGCTGGCGTAGAGGTAGGAGGTCTGCCCGTCTCGCTTGAGCGTCCACATCAGGCCGCGGTCCTTGGCCTGCGCGGCGAGGCGGTCGGCGGACAGGGGCGCGGGTTCGGGCGGGCAGGAGGTCTTGGTCGGCGCGGCCAGCGCGGCGGTGCCGGCCACCAGCGCCAGCACGGCGAGCGCGCCGGCAGCAAGACTTCGCGAGGCTCGCATCAGGAGAGTCGACGGGGACGGATTCAGCATGGACGGCACGATGCCATAGAACCGGGTCGGTCCGGGTCGAGCGGTGTACCCGCCGATGGGGGAGGGAAGGGCGATCGACAGCGGCGGGGGTCAGGTCTCGCCCGCGCGGAAGCCCATCGGTCGCCGCTGGCGGACTTCCGGCTTCACGCGATGCTCGGCCTCGAGCAAGGTCATGAACTCGTCGGGCGACAGCGCCTCGCCGAGGATCTCGGCCTGCTGCCGCACCGCGGCGAAGTCGCCGAGCGTCAACGCGTCCAGCGCGCCCAGCCGGTCCGCGTGCGACTCGTCCGGCGGCACGCCGGCTTCGCGCTCGAACATCGTCAGCCGCTGGTCCGGCCGCAGCGCCTTGAAGCGGATCTTGAAGCTGAAGCGGCGCAAGGCGGCCTCGTCCAGGTCGTCGAAGGCGTTGGTCGTGCAGATGAAGAGGCCGGCATGGCGCTCCATGCCGGCCAGCATCTCGTTCACCTCGCTGACCTCGTAATGCCGTTCGGCGCTGCGGCGGCTGCGCAGGAAACTGTCGGCCTCGTCCAGCAGCAGCAGCGCGCCCTCGGCGGCGGCGGTCTCGAACATGCGGGCCATGTTCTGCTCCGTCTCGCCGACGTACTTGGACATCAGGTCGCTGGCCAGCCTCACCATCAGCGGCCGTTGCAGCTCCGCGGCGATGTGTTCCGCCAGCGCGGTCTTGCCGCTGCCCGGCGGGCCGTGGAAGCACAGGCTGCCCATGCCGCGGCGTCGCAGCGCCTCGATCAGGCGCGGCAGCGCGAAGCGGCATTCGCAGTGGATGAGGTCGAGCGAGTAGCGCGTCGCCGCCGGCCGCGCCTGGGGCGACGCGTCGACCAGGCCGAGCGCCTTGTCGGCGTGCAGCAGCTGCCGGCTGATGAGGCGTTCGTTGAAGGCGGCCCGTTCGTCCGCATCGGCATGGACATCGGAAGCCGCATCGGCATCGGCATTCGCGCTGTCCGGGACGTCCCTGCGCCCGCTGCCCGCCAGCCGCGCGAAACGCACGGCGGTACGGACCTGCGCCGGCGTCAGGCCGCGACGTTCGGACAGACGTTCGGCGAAGCCCTCGGGCACCGGCAATTCCTCGAGCGCCTTGCGCACCAGCCCCAGCCGCGCGCCGGGCGGCGGCGAGGTCAGCTCCAGGTGGTACTGGAAGCGGCGCCGGAACGCGGGGTCGATGTGCTCGATGCGGTTGGTGATCCACAGCACCGGGACGGGGTTGGTCTCCAGGATCTGGTTGACCCAGGCCTTGCCGTTGACGGTCATGGTCGCGGGCACCTCCAGCGCCGCGTCGAGCCGGGCCATCAGATGCGCGGTGTCGCCGCTCAGGTGCGGGAAGACGTCCTCGACCTCGTCGAACAGCAGCGCGACGTCGCGGCTCGCCTTCAGGAACACCTGGCTGATCTGCAGCGAGCGGTAGCGGTCGCGGCCGCTCAGCGCGTTGCCGTCGCGGTCGGCGTATTCGACTTCGTACAGGCTCAGACCGGCCTCGCGCGCCGCGACCTTCGCCAGTTCCGTCTTGCCGGTGCCCGGCGGGCCGTAGAGCAGCACGTTCACGCCGGCCTGACCCTGCGCCACCGCCTGGCGAAGCAGCGTTGCGAGCAGCGTCACGTCCTCGGCGATGAAGTCGAAGTCGGCACGCTGCAGCGGGCTCGGCGTCACCGGGCGCGTGAAGACGGCCATCAGGTCCTGCGGTCCGTCATAGGCGCGCATCAGCACCGGCGGCAGTTGCTCGCTGACCTTCATCAGGTCGGAGAGGTCGGTGATGTTGTGTTCGGCGATCAGGTTCTCGATCATGCCGACCCGCTCCAGCCGCGAGCCGGCGCGCAGCGCGTCGGCCACCTCATGCGGATCGACGCCGGCCACCTCCGCGATCGCGGCGAAGGCTTCCTGCGCGGTGTTGACCTTGAACTCGACCAGGGCGCCGCGCAGCTCGCGCTGATATCGCGCCAGCGTGCCGTAGAGCAGCAGCGCGCGCTCGGCGGCGTTCAGCTGCAGCAGCCGCCCGAGGACGTCGATGTTCTGCTCCACCAGCGTGGACCGGCTCCGCAACTGGCCGTCGAGGGCGTCGCAGGTGCAGGACAGCAGCGCCAGCAGGTCCTTGGGCGCGTCCTTGATGTATTCGTCGAGGTAGAAGAACAGCGTGCCCTCGGCGAAGGGTCCGCGCCAGACACCGTGGCGGGCGAGGAAGGCGGCATCGCCCAGCCGGTCATGGCCGGCCCACAGCGCGTGGCCCACGCAACGCCGCGCCAGATAGCCGCGCACGCGCGACAGCACCTGCGGCGGCCAGACCAGATGACGCGCGGTCAGCGCGAGCAGGCCGCTGAGATCGCGGCGGGGATTGAAGCGGTTGGCGTGGCGGACCGTCAGCGTCAGCACGAAGTGCGAGCACATGCGGTCCAGCACCGGGCTGTCGGACAGGCCCGGAGAGTCCAGCGGAAGCTGCGAGCGCTTGGCCATGGTTTGTGCGGGGGGACCACCCCTGAACGGGGCGCGCCGCACGATCTTGGCGCAGGGAAGGCCGGGGGACAAGCCCCGGGATCAATGCATGATCACGGGCTGCTGGCCCAGGTTCGCGTATTGCGCGATGAAGGCGTCGAGGTCGTCGACGTCGGGACCCTGTTCGATGAGCGCTTCCACGCCCTCCTGGAAGGTCTGGGCGAGAGCGCCCTCGATGAAGATTTCCTTGCGGGTGAACTTGTCGACGATCTCGAAGCCGTCACGCTGCAGCGAGGGAAGGTTGGTGTGGTCCACCTGGGCGGCGTGCGCAGCATCGCCAGCGGACGGAGCGACCGGTACATCGAACTGGACGACGATGTAGCTCGGTGAGTCGTAGAGCATGTGCATGAAGGACTCCTTGGTTGGAGGAGTTATGGCCTGTTGCGACAGATTCAAGACCCGTCGCTCCCAACCCAGGCCATGACCCATGGTGGCAGAACTTGCGGAACACGCTGACCGTGTCTCAAGCATTTGTGGTGCCAACCGCACAAGGTTTCACGGATATACGAACCGTAACGCGCACACACGGGATCGAGGTCAAGCGGACATGTGCGCGGCTGACCCGCTCACTCCAGCAAGCGGAGCGCCCACTGCTCGTCGTCGTCCAGACTGAAGCGCAGGTCGACCGCCAGGAAACCCCGCCGCCCATCGAGCCAGACCGACCATTGCAGTGCCGGACGGCCGGCACCTTGCGCGAGATCGCGGCGCAGGAGCCACCGGTCGCCGTCGCGCGCGCGCACCTCGAAATCCCAGTCGTTGACGCCCGCGGGACCGGCCACCGGCACGCGCAGACGTTGCCCCACGTAGGGCGCCGGTTCCGCGGCCATCATCGCGGCCAGCTGCAGCCACCACGACAGCCGGTCCTGCGTGCCCGCCGACAGGGCAAAGGCGCGCGCGCCTACAAGGAGAACCGGCCGCGCGGCGTCCCGGTCGAAGATCTGCAGCTCGCGCTCGCGGCCCTGGCGCGACACGCGGTGTCGTTCCGGCTGCAAACCTTGCGGACCGACGCGCCCTTCGCTGCGCCAGACCGGCAGTTCACGGTCGCCCGCGCGGCGTTCGAGCGTGATGTCGTAGCGGCCGTTGCCGATGTGGAAGCTCAGGGCGGCCTCACCGGGTCGGCCGTCGATGACGAACGCGTAGGCGAGCGCGCCGTCGCCGCGCAGCGGCAGCGCCAGCAGCGCGGGCACGGGACGGGTCTCGGCAGGGGGCCTTGGTTTGGGTGGGAGCGCAGGGCGCGAGACCGTGCGCCGCACGATCGGCGGAGCGACCACGGGCGCGACCGGTTCGGCCTTCGGCGGGGGCGGTGGACGTGGTGCGTCGATGACGCGGGCCGTCACCACCGGCGTGTCGATCGCCCGCGGCAGTCCGCGATCGGAGAGCGCGACTATCGCTCCCGCATGCAGCATCAGCGCCCCTGCGACGGCCGTGGCGAACGCGACCCGCTCCTGAGGTGAAAATGCCGCCAACGATCGCCCGACGAATGACTGTCCGAACACCACGATGAAACTCGCAACCTACCGCGACGGATCCCGCGACGGCCAACTGGTGGTCGTGTCGCGAGACCTGAGCCAGGCATGCTATGCCAACGGCATCGCCACGCGCCTGCAACAGGTGCTGGACGACTGGAATTTCATGGCGCCTCAACTCGAGACGCTGTCGCAGTCGCTGAACCACGGCCGGGCGCGGCACGGGTTCGCGTTCGACCCCAAGCAATGCCTGGCCCCGCTGCCGCGTCTGGCCGGCTGGATCGCCGGCGAGGCCTATCCCGAGCAGGGTCAGGCCTTGCGCGAGCGCGGCCTCGCGTGGCCGGAGCGCCTCAGCGCCCCGCTGCTGCGCGCGGGCGGCGCCGAGGCGCTGCTCGGCCCCACCGAACTGCTGGACCTGCGCACGCCCGGCCTGGAGCCCGAGCCGCAGCTCGCCGCGCTGACCGGCGACCTGGCGCAGGGCGCGGTGCCGTCGGAGGCGCTGGAATCGATCCGGTTGCTGATGCTGGTCAGCGACTGGGTGCTGCGGCCGGTGCAGCAGGAAGAACTCGCCAACGGCTGGCCCGCACTGCACAGCCGCCCCGCGCTGCAGTTCGCGCCGGTCGCCGTCACGCCGGACGAACTGCCCGGCGCCTGGTACCTCGGACGCGCGGCGCTGCAGCTGCAGGTCATGCGCAACGGGCGCAAGCAGGCGGTCGTCGACGCGAAGACCGGCATGAAATGGTCCTTCGGCGACCTGCTCGCCGAGGCCGCCCTCAACCGGCCGCTGCGTGCCGGCACGCTGGTGGGCGCGGGCACGCCGGTGCTCGGCAAGCCGGTGTCGCTCGAACCCGGCGACAGCCTGCGCATCGAGTTCAAGCTCGGCGACGGCCCGGGCCCGTTCGGTGCCATCGACATGGACCTCGCGGAGTCGGAAGATGCAGCGTCGGACGACGCCGGCATCGACGAGGACGCCACGGACGAACCCTCGAACGACGCTGCCGAGGCGACCCCCGACGCCGTCGAGACGGCAGCCCCTGACGCTCAAGAAGGAGACACCGATGACCCTGCTTCGCCGTGACCTGATCGCCCTGCTGGGCGCGGGCTGCGCCTCGCCCTGGGCGATGGCGCTGAGCCTGAGCGAGGGCGACGCCGCCTCCGGCGTGCGCGCCGCGCTCGAACGTGGCGCCCAGGCGGCGCTCGCGAACCTGGGACGCACCGATGGCTTCCTCGGCAACCCGCAAGTGAAGATCGAATTGCCTGGTGCCCTCAAGGACGCCGCACGCCTGCTGCGCACGACCGGCCAGGGCAAGCGCATCGACGACCTGATCACCTCGATGAACCGCGCCGCCGAGCAGGCGATGCCCGAGGCGCGTCAGCTGCTGGTGAGCACCGTGCGCAACATCAGCGTCGAGGACGCGGTGAAGATCGTGCGCGGCGGCGACAACGCGGTGACGCAGTTCTTCGAGGAGAAGACCCGCTCGCCGCTGTCGACGAAGTTCCTGCCCATCGTGACCAAGGCGACCGAGCGCCAGTCGCTGAGCGAGAAGTACAACGCGGTGGCCGGCAAGGCCTCGGGCTTCGGGCTCATCCGCAAGGAAGACGCCAACCTGCAGGGCTACGTCACCGACAAGGCGCTGGACGGCCTGTACTTCATGATCGGCCAGGAGGAGAAGAAGATCCGCCAGGACCCGGTCTCCACCGGCAGCGCCATCCTGAAGAAGGTCTTCGGCGGATGAGCGCGTGGCTGGACCGCTCGCACGACCTGGCGACCGTCGACGCGCTGCGGACGGTCTACGAGGCACCCACCGCGCCCGCCACGCTGGACAAGGAATGCGACCACGTCCACCCGCTGTACCGGCCGTTCATTGAAGCCTCGCCGTTCGCGATCCTTGCGACGCGCGGGCCGCATGGACTCGACACCTCGCCGCGCGGCGACGCGCCCGGCTTCATCGAAGTCGCCGATCCCAGGACGCTGCTGCTGCCCGACCGTCGCGGCAACCATCGCATCGACAGCCTGCGCAACCTGATCCACGATCCGTCGCTGGCGCTGCTGTTCCTGATCCCGGGCATCGGCGAATGCCTGCGCGTGAACGGCGTGGGCCGCATCAGCGCCTCGCCGGCGCTGCGGGAGCGCTTCGCGGTCGAGGGCCAGTTGCCGAAGTCGGTGCTGGTGATCGAGGTGCACTCGGTCTTCTTCCAGTGCGCGCGGGCGGTGAAGCGTTCGGAGTTGTGGAATCCGGCCCGCCATGTCGAGCGCACCACGCTGCCGTCGACGGGGTCCATCCTCGCCGGCCTGAGCGCGGCGGTCGACGGCGCCGCCTATGACGCCGAACTGGAAGAACGCCAGCGCCGCACGATGTATTGACGGGTTTCCTACAATCGGGGCCATGAATGCCCCGAGCTCCGCCCGTCCCGTCGTCGCCCGTCCCGTGGTCTATACCCGCGGTGCCGCCTTGCCCGCCATCCTGGCCAAGCGCATCGCCGTCCTGGACGGCGCGATGGGCACGATGATCCAGCGCTACAAGCTGACGGAAGCCGACTTCCGCGGCGCGCGCTTCGCCGATCATCCGAAGGACCTCAAGGGCAACAACGACCTGCTGGTGATGACCAAGCCCGAGGTCATCAGCGAGATCCACCGCCAGTACCTCGAGGCCGGCGCCGACATCATCGAGACCAACACCTTCGGCACGACCAGCGTGGCGCAGGAGGACTACGGCCTCCAGGACTATGCCTACGAGATGAACGTCGCCGCCGCCCGGCTGGCGCGCGAGGCCTGCGACGCGTTCAGCACGCCGGACAAGCCGCGCTTCGCGGCCGGGGCGCTCGGCCCGACGCCGCGCACCGCCTCGATCAGCCCGGACGTCAACGACCCCGGCGCGCGCAACGTCGACTTCGACACCCTGCGCGCGGCGTACTACGACCAGGCCAAGGCGCTGCTGGAAGGCGGCGTCGACCTGTTCCTGATCGAGACCATCTTCGACACGCTGAACGCCAAGGCCGCGATCTTCGCGGTCGACGAACTGATGGACGACACCGGCGAACGCCTGCCGGTGATCATCTCCGGCACGGTGACCGACGCGTCGGGCCGCATCCTGTCGGGGCAGACGGTGACGGCGTTCTGGCACTCGGTGCGGCACGCGCAGCCGCTGGCCATCGGCTTGAACTGCGCGCTGGGCGCGGCGCTGATGCGGCCCTACATCGAGGAACTCTCGAAGGCGGCCGGCGACACGCCGATCTCCTGCTACCCGAACGCCGGCCTGCCCAACCCGATGAGCGATACCGGCTTCGACGAGACGCCGGACGTGACCGGTCGCCTGGTCGGCGAGTTCGCCGCCGCGGGTTTCCTGAACATCGCGGGCGGCTGCTGCGGCACGACGCCGGACCACATCCGGGCGATCGCGCAGAAGGTCTCCGCCTACCAGCCGCGCCGCTGGGGCAGCAAGCTGTTCAGCGGGCTGGTCGCCGAAGAGATCTGAGCCTCAGTACAACTTCAGCATCGTGTCCATGTTGATCCGCAGGCGGATCTCATGCGGCGCGAGGCTGGCCGTGATGGCCTGCGCCTGCAGCCGCGTGTCGCGCAGCACCGGCGAGGTCAGCGGCGTGCCGCTGCGACCGAGCAGCGAGGCCACCAGCGGCGCGTTGGCGCTGTGGCCGCGCTTGAGCACCATGCCCTCCTCGCCGTTGGCGAGCCTGACGAGCGAGCCCGGCGGATAGAGCCCGATCGCCTTGATGAGCGCGGCGCCGGCTTCGTCCGGTTGCTGGAGTTCGTCGAGGTAGACCGCCCTCGCCGCCTGCGCCGCGGACAGCGGCCGGCGGCTGCGCCGCGGGCTCAGGCGCGCGCCGTAGACGTCGGCGCGTCGCAGCAGTCGCGCCATCAACTCGCCGTCGGAACGGCCGGCCAGCGGCCCCGGACCGGCGTCGTGATGCAGACGCACGGCGGTCAGCCAGTCCTCGTCGTCGACGCCGATCGCCAGCAGCGTCGCCGCCGCGCGGTCGCCGTGGCCGGCGAGCTGTTCGCGCTGCGCGTCGCCGAGTGATTCCGGACGCATCGCGTGCTGGTCCTGCTGCGCGCCGCTGTCCAGGTTCATCGTCAGCGCCGCCAGGCCGAGCGTGCGGCGCCGGCCTTCGCCCCAGCCGAGCTGGCGCGTGGTCATCTCCACCAGCGCCAGCGACAGCAGCGCATGCCGCGCGCTGTACTGCAGCGGCTCCTGGCCGGCGTCGTGCACCAGCATCGCGAGCGAGGCGTCCGGCTGCTGCGTCAACCGCGCCAGCACCTTGTCCAGCAGCTCCGTCAGCCGCAGCAGGAACTCCGGCCGTCGCGGATCGCGCAGCACCTGCTGCGCATGCCATTGCAGGTCGGCCCAGATGGCGGTGTGCGCCGGCGCGGTCTGCTGCGGCATCGGCATCGGCCGCGTGGGCTTGTATTCGGCGGTCGCGTTGGCCAGCGCCGACATCGACGCGCCCTGCAGCATCATCGTGTCGAGCTTGTGGGCGAGCGCGCGCTGGTACTCGCGCGTCTCGTGCGCCTGCACGAACGGGCCGCGGGCCAGCAGGTCGCGGACCTGCGGCGTGTCGGGCAGCGCGTGCCCGGAGGCGAACAGCAGATGTCCCGCCGCGTCGCGCAGCGAGAACGTCAGCACCTGTCCCACGCGCAGGCTGTTTGGTGGCAGTTGGACCAGATCCACGGTGCCTTCCCTTCGACGTGTCGTCGTCTTGTCGTTGTTGTGTCGTTGCCGCGGCGAGGATAGGGGCGCCCGAGGCCGCGCAAGGCAATACGGCACGAACAAACCAGGGCCGGATCGGTAGAATGCACGCTGTTCCCGCTCCCAGCAAGGCCGCACCCGCGCCCCTGCGGCGGCGGTGGTTTCCGAGGAGCGTTGCGACAGGTCCCGTCACCCGGGTGCCCGCCAGGCTCGGAACGGCGGTGTCGGACTCCCGGACACCGCCTCACAACGGCGCTCACCGACCCGCGTTCCGCGGGGTTGCGGTGAGTTGCGCGGCCCCGTCTTTCGTCTCAGCTCACGTCCAGCTCAGAAAAAGCGCCGCTGCCATGTCCGCCACGAATCCCGCCTCCGACAGTTCCGCATCGCCCGCCGCGCAGGTCGCCGTTCCGCCGATGAAACTCGCCGGCCTGGAGCCTGTGAACATCGGCGCCGGCACGCTCTTCGTGAACATCGGCGAACGCACCAATGTGACGGGGTCGAAGGCCTTCGCGCGGCTGATCCTGAACGGCGAGTTCGAGGCCGCGCTGGGCGTCGCCCGCCAGCAGGTCGAGAACGGCGCGCAGGTCATCGACATCAACATGGACGAGGCCATGCTCGACAGCAAGGCCGCGATGGTGCGCTTCCTCAACCTGATCGCCTCGGAGCCCGAGATCGCCCGCGTGCCGATCATGATCGACTCGTCCAAGTGGGAGGTGATCGAGGCCGGCCTGAAATGCATCCAGGGCAAGGGCATCGTCAACTCGATCTCGCTGAAGGAAGGCGAGACGGAGTTCCGCCGCCAGGCCAAGCTGATCCGCCGCTACGGCGCGGCCGCGGTGGTGATGGCCTTCGACGAGACCGGTCAGGCCGACACCTACCGGCGCAAGACCGAGATCTGCACCCGCGCCTATCGCATGCTGGTCGACGAGATCGGATTCCCGCCCGAGGACATCATCTTCGACCCCAACATCTTCGCGATCGCCACCGGCATCGAGGAGCACAACAACTACGCCGTCGACTTCATCGAGGCCACGCGCTGGATCAAGCAGAACCTGCCCGGCGCGAAGGTCAGCGGCGGCGTGTCCAACGTGTCGTTCAGCTTCCGCGGCAACGAGCCGGTGCGCGAGGCCATCCACACGGTCTTCCTGTACCACGCGATCCAGGCCGGCATGGACATGGGCATCGTCAACGCCGGCATGGTCGGCGTCTACGACGAGATCCCCGCCGACCTGCGCGAGCGCGTCGAGGACGTGGTGCTGAACCGCCGCGAGGATTCGACCGAGCGGCTGCTGGAGGTGGCCGAGACGGTCAAGGGCGCCGCCAAGGACGACAGCGCCAAGCTGGCCTGGCGCGCGGGCGACGTCGGCGCGCGGCTGTCGCATGCGCTGATCCACGGCATCACCGATTTCATCGTCGAGGACACCGAGGAAGCCTGGCAGGGCATCCTCGCCCAGGGCGGCCGACCGCTGCACGTGATCGAAGGCCCGCTGATGGCCGGCATGAACGTCGTGGGCGACCTGTTCGGCGCGGGCAAGATGTTCCTGCCGCAGGTGGTGAAGAGCGCGCGCGTGATGAAGTCCGCCGTCGCGCACCTGGTGCCCTACATCGAGGAAGAGAAACGCCTGATGGCCGCCGCCGGCGAGGACGTGCGCTCCAAGGGCAAGATCGTCATCGCCACGGTGAAGGGCGACGTGCACGACATCGGCAAGAACATCGTGACGGTGGTCCTGCAGTGCAACAACTTCGAGGTCGTCAACATGGGCGTGATGGTCCCGTGCCAGGACATCCTCGCGAAGGCCAAGGTCGAGGGCGCGGACATCATCGGCCTGTCGGGCCTGATCACGCCCAGTCTCGAGGAGATGCAGTACGTCGCCGCCGAGATGCAGCGCGACGACTACTTCCGCATGAAGAAGATCCCGCTGCTGATCGGCGGCGCGACGACCAGCCGCGTGCACACGGCCGTGAAGATCTCGCCGCACTACGAAGGACCGGTGGTCTACGTGCCGGATGCGTCGCGCTCGGTGGGCGTCTGTTCGGAACTGCTGTCGGACGAACGCGCGACGCGCTTCATCGACGAGCTGAAGTCCGACTACGAGAAGGTCCGCGAGCTGCACGCCAACAAGAAGCAGACGCCGATGGTGACGCTGGCGCAGGCCCGCGCCAACAAGCACCGCGCCGACTTCACGACCTACACGCCGGCGGTGCCGCGCTTCATCGGCCGGCGCCAGTTCCGCAACTACGACCTGGCCGAGCTCGCGCAGTGCATCGACTGGGGGCCGTTCTTCCAGACCTGGGACCTGGCGGGGCCGTTCCCGGCGATCCTCAAGGACGAGGTCGTCGGCGCCGAGGCGCAGCGCGTGTTCAGCGACGGCAAGCGCATGCTGCAGCGGCTGATCGAAGGCCGCTGGCTGACCGCCAGCGGCGTGATGGGCCTGTACCCCGCCGCGCAGGTCAACGACGACGACATCGAGATCTACAGCGACGAGTCGCGCACCGAGGTGCTGATGACCTGGCGCGGGCTGCGCATGCAGTCCGAGCGGCCGGTCGTCGACGGCGTGCGCCGGCCCAACCGCTCGCTGGCGGACTTCGTCGCGCCCAAGGGCACGGTGCCGGACTACATCGGGCTGTTCGCGGTCACCGCCGGCCTGGGCGTGGACAAGAAGGAGCAGCAGTTCGTCGACGATCTGGACGACTACTCCGCGATCATGCTGAAGGCGCTGGCGGACCGGCTGGCGGAGGCCTTCGCCGAGCGGCTGCACCAGCGCGTGCGGCTGGACCTCTGGGGCTACGCGGCCGACGAGACGCTCAGCAACGAGGAACTCATCAAGGAGTCCTACCGCGGCATCCGTCCGGCGCCGGGGTATCCGGCCTGCCCGGATCACCTGGTCAAGCGGGACATGTTCCGCGTGCTGCAGGCCGAGGACATCGGCATGGCGCTCACCGAGGGGATGGCGATGACGCCGGCGGCCAGCGTCAGCGGCTTCTACCTGGCGCATCCGGAGGCGGCCTACTTCAACGTGGGACGCATCGGGGACGACCAGGTGTCGGACTGGGCGGCGCGCATGGCGCTCGACCATCAGGACGCCCAGCGGGCCCTCGCGCCGCTGCTCGGCTGAGGCGCCGACGCAACGAAAACCGCATCACGCGGCCTTGTCTTACAGGCGGCGTTTCACCCCTTTACAAACGGGACAGTTTTCGGCCCCCGCGACTTGTAACAGCGTGGCATTCTTCGCCCATCCCCCGTTGCTAGGGGAAAACCATAAGAGGTGAATCATGGCGTTGAATACCAATCAGAAGATCGCGGCTGGGGCCGTGGGAGCGACCGTGCTGGTCGTGGCGGCCTTCTTCGCGGGGCGCCAGGCGGCGCCGTCCCTGCCCGACTCGCCGGTCGCGACGACCGAGCAGCAGGGCAACATCGTCGACCGCAACGGCGCCAACGCCGCGGACGAATCCCGGGCGGCGCGCCGCTCCGGCGATGAGGCGGTCCAGCGTCCGGCCAACGACTCGCGCCGCGTGGCGCAGCAGCAGGCCCCGCGCGACGGCGGCTCGACCGGTTATGCGGACAACAACGGTTCGTCCGGTTCGGCGCAGTCCGAGTCCCGCATCTGCTCGTCCTGCGCGACGGTGCTCTCGGTCCGCACCGAGGCGCGTGAAGGCCAGGGCACCGGCATCGGCGTCGTCGGCGGCGCGGTGGTCGGCGGCCTGCTGGGCAGCGCGGTCGGCGGCGGAACGGGCAAGAAGATCGCCACCGTGGGCGGCGCGGTCGCGGGCGGCTACGCCGGCAACGAGATCGAGAAGCGCCAGCGCAGCACCACCGTGTGGGTGGTCAAGATGCGCAATGCCGACCAGAGCAACCGCACGATGACCTTCAGCCACGACCCGGGCGTGCAGAACGGCGACGTGGTGCGCGTGAACGACGGTCAGCTGGTCCGCCAGTAAACGCTGCGCGGTTTCGCGCCAGCTCATCGACAACGCCGGCGATGCCGGCGTTGTCGTTTCTGGACGGAAGCAGGGGGTCCGGCGCGAGGGGTCAGTCGTTGCGGCCCGGCAGCGCCCGGCGCCACTGGATCGCTTCCGAGACATGCAACGCGGTGATCGTGTCGCTGTCCGCCAGATCAGCGACGGTGCGCGCGATGCGCAGCACCCGGTGGAAGCTGCGAGCGGACCAGGCCAGCCGGGCCGCCGCGCGATGCAGCATCGACTCGCCCTCCGGCGACATGCCCAGATGACCGTCGAGCTGCCCGGCGGCCAGCATCGCGTTGGAGCAACCCTGGCGCCGCACCGCGCGGTCACGTGCCGCGGCGACGCGGGTGGCGACGGTGACACTGGTCTCGCCGTCGGCGGCCGCCGACAGGATGGTCGGGGACAGCACCGGCACTTCCACGGTCAGGTCGATGCGATCGAGCAGCGGGCCTGACAGCCGGTTCTGATAACGCGTGACCTGGTCCGGTGAACATCGGCAGGCCTTGGTCGGATTGCCGAGGTGCCCGCAGGGGCAGGGGTTCATCGCCGCGACCAGCTGGAAGCGCGCCGGGAACTCGGCTTGATGCGCCGAGCGCGAAATGTGCACCCGGCCTGTCTCCAGCGGTTCACGCAGGGCCTCGAGCGACATGCGCTGGAATTCCGGCAGCTCATCGAGGAAGAGCACGCCATGTTGCGCGAGCGTGATCTCGCCCGGCCGAGGCGGCGAACCGCCACCGATCATCGCGGCCGCCGAGGCGCTGTGATGCGGCGCGCGGAAGGCGCGCTGCGCCCACATCGACGGACGGAACTGGCCGTTGGCGCTGAGCAGGGCGGCGGACTCCAGCGCCTCCGATTCGGACAAGGGCGGCAGCAGCGTCGGCAGCCGCTGCGCGAGCATCGACTTGCCGGTGCCCGGCGGTCCGACGAGCAGGATGCTCAGGCCGCCTGCCGCGGCGATCTCCAGCGCGCGCTTCGGTCCGCTCTGCCCCTTGATGTCGCGCAGGTCCAGCGGCGTCTCGCCGCGCGGCGGCGGATCGCGCTGCACACGCGGCAGCGGTGCCTCGCTGCCCGGTTGCAGCGCGTTCACGAGGTCGAGCAGATGCGCCGCCTCCCGCACGACGAGTCCCTGCACCAGCGCCGCTTCCTCGGCGCAACCCCGAGGCAGGACCAGCTCCCGCTCAAGCTTGGCCGCGCGCAGCGCGAGCGCCATCGCCAACGCGCCTTTGACCGGACGCAGTTCACCCGAGAGCCCGAGTTCTCCGGCGCATTCGATGTTCGTGAGCATCTCCGCGTCGATCTGCCCGCTCGCCGCGAGCAGCCCGAGCGCGATCGGCAGGTCGAAGCGCGCGCCCTCCTTCGGCAGGTCGGCGGGCGACAGATTGACAGTGATGCGCTTGTTCGCCGGGAACTCCAGGCCGCTGCTCTGCAGCGCGGCACGCACGCGCTCGCGGGACTCCTTGACCTCCAGGTCCGCGAGCCCCACCAGCGTGAAGCTCGGCAGGCCGTTGGCCAAGTGCACTTCCACTTCGACCGCCGCGGCCGAGAGGCCGTCCAGCGCGCGGCTGTGGATGATGGAAAGGGACATCGCCATGAGATGTCGCCTCGCCTCAGCGTTTGGGTAGGCCTTCGAGCACCATCTTGATGGTGTCTGCCGCCGCCTTCAACAGTTCGATGCCTGGAAGGCCGGTGCTTGCAGGGGGTGATTCCTTCTCCGGCGTGGCGGACACATCGGTGTTGACCTTCATCGAGAACGTCGCTCGGATCAGTCCGATGGCCAGGACGACCGCGCCCACCATCAGGACTGAGATCACCGCCACGATCGCGTGCGGCCACGCCTGCGATGGAGTCGCTCGATCGGCGAGTTCTCCGTCGAGTGCGACCAGGTCCGCGGGCATCGCATGCGGGGACTCCAGAACCGGGAGGCGGGCATGTTCGACGAAGGCGCCCATGACCGCATGCAGGCTCATGGCGACCATCACGAGCACCAACGCCGCAAGACACAGGGACAGCGCTCGGAAGCAGAGGCGGGCGCGCGCTTCGACCGCATCGCTCAGCACGGCGGTACTGGGTGTCTCCGGTCCTGCTGGCGTGAAGACGGGTTGACGCGGCGTGAGATTGGAGAGGGGCGGGAGATCCGACATGATCGGCTCCTTGAAAGGGGTGGGAAAGGCGGTTCAGCGACCCCTGCGCAATTGCTCGTAGCGGAATGCCAGCAGGTCCAGCGGAACCCAGAGCGTCTTGACGATCTGGTCCGCGTTTCTCATCCATCCGCTCGTGAGGCACCACCTGAACTTTTCGGTGGGAACCAGCAGGCTTGCGGCGAATAGGTTGGCTGCCTGGTCGCGCGGATCGGGGGCATCGTTCGCGAACGAGTTCCACGACTCAAGGGGAGGGCATTCATGGCGCAGCACGATGTGGCCGAGTGCATGGGCGATGGCGAAGCGCAGCCGGTAGATCGGATCGTTGACATCGACCACGATCCAGAACCTGCCGTCCGCGCCGGGATACGCCGAGCTTCGATCCTGATCGGTCAGGGCATACACCTCGATGCCCATGCGCCTGGCGATCCGCTCCGGAACGATCGGCATCGAACCGTCGCTGTACCGCGCCACGACCCACTCCGCCGCATCCTCCGGCCGCATGTGCGACAGGTCCACGGGCCACTGCACCTGCACGCCGCTCGACTTGCCGTCGGACTCGCTGCCCGTTCCGCCGCCTTGCATCGCCATCCCTTCCGCACCTGTTCGATTCATGAGCTCCGCAGTGTCGGCAGCGAACGATTTCACGCCTAGCACCCTGTTGGGGCGTTTCTAGGGTTAACCAATCCCCCATCCGCGCATGCATTTGGTGCGCTTTGACGCTTGACGGGGCGGTATCGGCAACCGTTCGTCGCGGCGTGAGCCGGAATGGGGCCCTTTCGGGGGGAATGTGGGGGAAGGGGACTCGCCCGGGAATGCTTGGCACAAAAGCTGCAAAGCCTCTCCCGGAAGCAGTCGCCCAGAGTCGCCCCAACAATCAGGAGCCCCCGCGCATGAAGCCCATCGCCGCCGTCCGTGCCGCAGCAGTCGCCGCCATCGCCGCCATCGCCCTCCCGGCGCTGGCGCAGGAGGCCAACCCGCTGTCCTTCAACGTCAGCGTCACCTCCGACTACCGCTACCGCGGCATCTCGCAGACGCGGCTCAAGCCCGCCCTGCAGGGCGGTGTCGACTACGCCCATTCCAGCGGCTTCTACATCGGCGCCTGGGCCTCCACCATCAAGTGGATCAAGGACGCCGGCGGCGACGCCGACATCGAGATCGACACCTACGCCGGCTACAAGACCGAGGTCGGCGGCGGCGTCACCGTCGACGTGGGCTTCCTGCGCTACAACTATCCGAGCAACAAGCTCGAGACCAGCGCCAACACCAACGAGCTGTACGGCGCCGTCTCGTACGGCCCCGCCACGCTGAAGTACTCGCACGCGATCAGCAACCTGTTCGGCTTCGCCGACTCCAAGCAGAGCGGCTACCTCGACCTGAGCGCGACCTTCGACGTCGGCGGCGGCTTCACGCTGACGCCGCACGTGGGTCACCAGAAGGTCAAGAACAACAGCGCGGCCAGCTACACCGACTACGCGGTCACGGTGAACAAGGACTGGTCCGGCTTCACGTTCGGCGCCGGCTTCGTCGCCACCAACGCCGAAGGCTACATCGGCGGCAAGGGCAAGGACCTCGGCAAGAACGGCGTGGTCGTGTCCGTCAAGAAGGTCTTCTGAGGAGCTACGAATGAAACTGATCACTGCCGTCATCAAGCCCTTCAAGCTGGATGAAGTGCGCGAGGCGCTCAGCGCCATCGGCGTCCAGGGGCTGACCGTCACCGAGGTCAAGGGCTTCGGCCGCCAGAAGGGCCACACCGAGCTGTACCGCGGCGCGGAGTACGTCGTCGATTTCCTGCCCAAGGTGAAGATCGAGGCCGCGGTCTCCGACACCGTCGTCGAGCAGGTCATCGAGGCCATCGAGAACGCCGCCCGCACCGGCAAGATCGGGGACGGCAAGATCTTCGTCTCCCCGCTGGACCAGGTGATCCGCATCCGCACCGGCGAGACCGGCCAGGACGCGCTCTGAGCACGCCGATTCCCCAAGACCCAACGAAAAGAGTCCGCAACATGAAGAAACTACTCGCCTGCCTGGCCCTGGCCGCGGCAGCCTTCACCAGCCTGGCCCCCGCGGCCATGGCGCAGGAGGCGGCGTCCGCGCCCGCCGCCGTCGCCAGCGAGACCACCGCCCAGGCCCCCGCGCCGACGGCGCCGGCCGCCACGACGCCTGCGGCGCCCGCCGCCTCGGCCCCCGCCGACGCCGCGTCGGCCGCCGCCGCGGCCCCGCCCGTCATCAACAAGGGCGACACGACCTGGATGATGGTCTCCACCCTGCTGGTGATCATGATGACGGTGCCAGGTCTTGCCCTGTTCTACGGCGGCCTGGTCCGCAGCAAGAACATGCTGTCGGTGCTGATGCAGGTGATGGTCACCTTCTCGCTGATCGTCGTGCTGTGGGCGCTGTACGGCTACAGCCTGGCATTCACGGAGGGCAACAAGTTCATCGGCGGCTTCGACCGGCTGTTCATGAAGGGCATCTGGGACAACGTCGCCGGGACCTTCGCGCCGGGCGCGACCTTCAGCAAGGGCGTCTACATCCCCGAGATCGTGTTCGCCGCCTTCCAGGCGACCTTCGCCGGCATCACCTGCTGCCTGATCGTCGGCGCCTTCGCCGAGCGCATCAAGTTCAGCGCGGTGCTGCTGTTCATGGTCCTGTGGTTCACCTTCAGCTATACGCCGATGGCCCACATGGTCTGGTTCTGGATGGGCCCGGACGCCTACTCCTCGGCCGCGGTCGTCGATGAGATGAACGGCAAGGCCGGCCTGCTGTGGCAGTGGGGCGCGCTGGACTTCGCCGGCGGCACGGTGGTGCACATCAACGCCGCGGTCGCGGGCATCGTCGGCGCCTTCATGGTCGGCAAGCGCATCGGCTACGGCAAGGAAGCGTTCACGCCGCACAGCCTGACCCTGACCATGGTCGGCGCCTCGCTGCTGTGGGTGGGCTGGTTCGGCTTCAACGCCGGCTCCGCGCTGGAAGCCAACGGCTTCGCCGCGCTGGCTTTCATCAACACGCTGTTCGCCACGGCCGCCGCGGTGCTGGCCTGGTGCGTCGGTGAAGCGCTGCTCAAGGGCAAGGCCTCCATGCTGGGTGCCGCCTCGGGGGCCGTGGCCGGTCTGGTCGCCATCACGCCGGCTGCCGGCAACGTCGGCATCGGCGGCGGTCTGGTGATCGGCCTGGTCGCCGGCTTCGCCTGCCTGTGGGGCGTGTCCGGTCTGAAGAAGCTGCTGGGTGCGGACGACTCGCTGGACGTCTTCGGCGTCCACGGCGTGGGCGGCATCGTCGGCGCGCTGCTGACCGGTGTCTTCAACAGCCCGAGCCTGGGCGGCCCGTCGGCCGTCGGCGACTGGGTGACCGCCGCGACCATCGCGCCGGACGCCTACTCGATCGGCTCGCAGGTCCTGACGCAGCTCAAGGCTGTCGTGCTGACCATCGTGTGGTCGGGCGTGGTCTCCGTGATCGCCTTCAAGGTGGTCGACCTGGTGATCGGTCTGCGTGTCTCCGAAGAGGAAGAACGCGAGGGCCTGGACATCAGCTCGCACGGCGAGACCGCGTATCACAAGTAAGAAGATCTCCAGTCTCCTGCAATGCTCAAAGCCGCCCTCCGGGGCGGCTTTTTTTCGTCGGTGCTTCCACGCGTGCCGGCGACCCTCGACCACTTCCACAATCCGCCGCCATGAACCTCCGCTTTGTCGAAGCCTTCCACTGGGCCGCCTCGCTGCGCAGCATCACGCGCGCGGCGGAGAAGCTGCACATCACGCAGTCCGCGCTGTCGAGCCGGATCGCGACGCTGGAGGAGGAGCTCGGCGTGGTGCTGCTGGACCGGCGCGACAAGCAGTTTCGCCTGACCGTCGCCGGTCAGCGTTTCCAGACGCTGGCGCAGCGGCTGCTCGACGTGCAGCGGCAGGTGAAGGAGGAGATGGGCGGCACCGGCGGCGCGGGCCGGCCGGCGGTGCTGCGCATCGGCGCGATCGAATCGGTGGTGCACAGCTGGCTCACCGGCTGGCTGCAGGAGATGCGCGCGGCGAATCCGGACTTCGAGCTCGAGCTGACGGTGGAGACCTCGCCGGTGCTGGTCGATCAGGTGCGGCGGGGCGCGCAGGACCTGGTCTTCGCGGCGATCCCGGCGGCCGATGCCGGCGGCGTGCGCACGCGGGCGATGGCCTCGATGACCATGGGTTTCGTCGGCCGCTCGGACCTGCACACCAAGCGCCGCTACGGACTGTCGGACCTGGCGGGCCATGACCTGCTGACCTTCCAGCGCGGCTCGCAGCCGCACCAGGCGCTGCTGCAGATGTTCCAGGAGTCGGGCCTGCCGCTGCCGCGCGTGCATGCGATCTCGTCGATCTCGGCGATGGTGCAGCTGGTGGAAGGCGGCTTCGGCATCGCCACCTTGCCGGTGGCGGTGGCGGAGCAGCTGGCGAAGCGGACCTCGCTGCGCGTGCTGCGCAGCGACACCGACCTGGTGCCGCTGCCTATCCATGCCAGCTATCGCGAGGATCCCAGCTCGCAGTTGACGGAGTCGGTGCTCGACTCCGCGCTGGACCACGTCGCGCGGCAGGCCGCGGGGAAGGCGTCCGGCGGGTCTTCCGGGAAAGCCCGCATGGCATCGGCGGCGTCCCGGCGATAAGCGGAATCGCTGCTGTCCTCATCGAAAAAATCGATGATGGTGCGCGGAAAATTTGCGTTGGATCGCGATGCCGGTCGGCTTTCACAATCCGCCACATCGTCAGACAGCCCCCGCGATCCGCCATGAGCCACCCGACCGATCTCCACGATCTCGACGCCTCGTCCAGCGCGCTCGACGTCCGACTCGCCGCACGCGCCGGCCGCTTCGCCGGCCACACCAGCGGACTGGCCAGCGAGTTCGTTCAAGCCAACCTCGCGATCCTGCCGGCGGCGCTCGCGGAAGACTTCCGCCGCTACTGCGTGTTGAATCCGCAGGCCTGCCCGCTGCTCGGCGTGACCAGGCCCGGGGATCCGGCGCTGGCGGCGCTTGGCGCGGACCTGGACCTGCGCAGCGACGTGCCGCGCTACCGCGTGTGGCGGGACGGCGAACTCGTCGACGAACCCACCGACGTGACGCGCTGGTGGCGCGACGATCTGGTCGCCTTCGTCATCGGCTGCTCGTTCTCGTTCGAGCACGCGCTGCTGGCGGAAGGCATCCCGCTGCGGCACGTCGAGCAGGGGCGCAACGTCGCGATGTACCGCACCAGCATAGCGACCGCGCCCGCCGGCGTCTTCCGCGGGCCGACCGTCGTGTCGATGCGGCCGCTGACCGCCGCTGACGCGATCCGCGCGGTGCAGATCACCTCGAAGCTCCCGCAGGTGCACGGTGCGCCGCTGCATCTGGGCGATCCCTCGCGCATCGGCATCGACGACATCGCCAGGCCCGATTACGGCGATGCGGTCGACATCCGCGACGGCGAACTCCCGGTCTTCTGGGCCTGCGGCGTCACGCCCCAGTCGGCGATCGCGACGGCGCGTCCGCCGTTCTGCATCACGCATGCGCCGGGTCACATGCTTGTGACCGACCTGCTGAACCGCGACCTGATCGCGGCCTGATCGACGCGGAATCGACGCCCGATCGACGCCTGAAAAAAGGAACGACACCATGTGGCTCAGAGACACCACGCCCACCGAGCGGCGCACCCTTGTCGCGACCTTCGCCGGCTACGGCGTCGACGGTTTCGACTACATGATCTACACCTTCCTGATCCCCACGCTGATCGCGGCCTGGGGCATGAGCAAGGGCCAGGCCGGCGCGATCGCCACCGGCGCGCTGCTGACCTCGGCCATCGGCGGCTGGGCGGCGGGCGTGCTCGCGGACCGCTTCGGCCGCGTGCGCGTGCTGCAGTGGACGGTGCTGTGGTTCGCGCTGTTCACCTTCCTCAGCGGCTTCACGAATTCGTTCGAGCAGCTCTTCTTCACCCGCGCGATGCAGGGCTTCGGCATGGGCGGCGAGTGGGCGGTGGGCTCGGTGCTGATCGCCGAGACGATCAAGGCGAAGCACCGCGGCAAGGCCGCCGGACTGGTGCAGAGCAGCTGGGCCATCGGCTGGGCGGCGTCGGCGGTGGCGTTCTGGGGGCTGTACTCGGTGCTGCCGCCGGAGACCGCGTGGAAGGTGCTGTTCTGGATCGGCATCGTGCCGGCCCTCCTGATCCTCTACATCCGCCGCAACCTCGACGAGCCCCCGGTCTACCTGGCCGAACAGGCGCGCGCCAAGGCCCGCGGTGAACGCGCCAACTTCCTGCGGATCTTCTCGCCGGCGCTGCTGCGCAACACCGTGCTCGCCAGCCTGCTGGCCACCGGCATGCAGGGGGCGTACTACTCGGTGACGACCTGGCTGCCGACCTTCCTCAAGACCGAGCGCCACCTGTCGGTGCTGGGGACCAGCGGCTACCTGCTCGTGCTGATCGCCGGCTCCTTCGCCGGTTACCTGACCAGCGCCTGGCTCTGCGACGCGATCGGCCGGCGCCGCTGCTTCATGCTGTTCGCGCTGATGGGCGGCATCCTGGTGCTGGCCTACACGCAGATGCCGATCACCGACGGCCTGATGCTGGTGCTGGGCTTCCCGCTGGGCTTCTTCCTGTCGGGCATCTTCTCCGGCATGGGCGCCTTCCTGGCGGAGCTGTTCCCCAGCGACGTGCGCGGGTCGGGCCAGGGCTTTTGCTACAACATCGGACGGGCGCTCGGCGCGGCGTGTCCCGCGCTGATCGGCAGCTTCAGCACCCAGTACCCGCTGGGTCAGACCCTGGGATGGATGGCGGCGCTCTGCTACGGTCTGGTGATCGTCGCGGCGCTGGCCTTGCCTGAAACCCGGGGACGCGAACTCGCGCCCGCAGCCGCCTGAATGAACGCTTTGGACCTCATGATGCAAGCCACTCCTTCCCCCGATCGCTGGCAGTTCTGGATCGACCGCGGCGGTACCTTCACCGACCTGGTCGGACGCGCGCCCGACGGCACGCTGCAGACGCTCAAGCTGCTGTCGGAGAACCCGGAGCACTACCGCGACGCGGCGGTCGAGGGCATCCGCCGCCTGCTGAGTCTGAAGGCCGGCGAGCCCATCACGGCGGACCGCGTGGACTGCGTGAAGATGGGCACGACGGTCGCGACCAACGCGTTGCTGGAGCGCCGCGGCGACCGCACGCTGCTGGTGACCACGCGCGGCTTCCGCGACGCGCTGCGCATCGCGACGCAAGCGCGGCCCAAGCTCTTCGAGCGCCACATCCAGCTGCCCGAGTTGCTGTACGAGCGCGTGGTCGAGGCCGACGAGCGCGTCGATGCGCAGGGCGTGGCCATCGCCGCGCTCGATGACGACGCGCTGCGCGTCGACCTGCAGTCCGCCTTCGACGCCGGTCTGCGCGCCTGCGCGATCGTGTTCCTCCACGGCTGGCGCGCGCCGGCGCATGAACTCGCCGCCAAGCGCCTCGCGCAGGAGATCGGCTTCACGCAGATTTCGGTCTCGCACGAGGTCAGTCCGCTGATGAAGCTGATCCCGCGCGGCGACACCACCGTGGTCGACGCCTACCTCAGCCCGATCCTGCGGCGCTACGTCGACCAGGTGGCGGCCGAGATGCCCGGCGTGCGGCTGTTCTTCATGCAGAGCTCCGGCGGCCTGACCGAGGCGCGCCGCTTCCAGGGCAAGGACGCGATCCTCAGCGGACCGGCCGGCGGCATCGTCGGCATGGTGCGCACGGCGGAGGCGGCCGGCCACGACCGGCTCATCGGCTTCGACATGGGCGGCACCTCGACCGACGTCAGCCACTTCGCCGGCGAGTTCGAACGCGCCTTCGACACCGAGGTCGCCGGCGTGCGCATGCGCGCGCCGATGATGAGCATCCACACGGTGGCGGCGGGCGGGGGATCGGTGATCGCCTTCGACGGCGCGCGGCTGCGCGTGGGACCGGCCTCGGCCGGCGCGAACCCCGGGCCCGCGAGCTACCGCCGCGGCGGTCCGCTCGCGACCACGGACGCCAACGTGATGCTGGGCCGCATCCAGCCGGCGCATTTCCCGAAGGTCTTCGGGCCGGGCGCGGACGAGCCGCTCGATGGCGAGGTCGTGAAGACGCGCTTCGACGAGCTCGCCGGGCAGATGTCCGCCGCGGGCAAGCCGATGACGGCCGAGGACGCCGCCGCCGGCGCGCTGCAGATCGCCGTCGGCGCGATGGCGAACGCGATCAAGCGCATCTCCGTCGCGCGCGGCTACGACGTCACCGGCTACACGCTGCAGTGCTTCGGCGGCGCGGGCGGCCAGGCGGCCTGCCTGGTCGCGGACGCGCTCGGCATGACGCGCATCCTGGCGCATCCGTTCGCGGGCGTGCTCAGCGCCTACGGCATGGGTCTGGCCGACCAGACCGCGATGCGGGAGGCCTCGATCGAGCGCGCGCTCGATGCCGACGGCCTGTCCGCCGCGCGCGAGACGGCGTCGTCGCTGGCGGCGCAGGCCGGCGGCGAACTCGAATCGCAAGGCGTGCCCGCCGCTGCGCTGCGCACCATCGCGCGCGCGCAGGTCCGCTACCAGGGCACCGACACGGCGCTGACCTGCCCATTGCCGCTCGACGGCTCGGCGGCGGCGGCGATCGCCGCCATCCGCGAAGCGTTCGAACAGGCCTACCGCCGCCGCTTCGCCTTCCTGATGCCGGATCGCGCGCTGGTGATCGAGGCGGTCTCGGTCGAGGCGCTCGCCGCCGGCGCGTCGCTGGAGGCCCCCGTCGAGGCCGCGATCGCCAGCACGCACCGCCCCGAGCCGCTGGAGCGCGTGCGCATGTACTGCCTGGCCGACGAGTCGCCCGCGGGCTGGCGCGACGCCGAACTCCATCACCGCGAGTCGCTGCAGCCTGGCGCCCGCATCGACGGTCCGGCGATCGTCGCCGAGCGCAACGCGACGACGGTCGTCGACGCCGGCTGGCGCGCCGAGCTGCAGTCCTCGGGCGACCTGCTGCTGACGCGCGTCCGCGACCGCACCCGCACGCGCGCGCTGGGCACCGAGGCCGACCCGGTCGTGCTGGAGGTCTTCAACAACCTCTTCATGAACATCGCCGAGCAGATGGGCCTGCGGCTCCAGAACACGGCGCATTCGGTCAACATCAAGGAGCGGCTGGACTTCAGCTGCGCGCTGTTCGACGCGCAGGGACAGCTGATCGCCAACGCGCCGCACATGCCGGTGCACCTGGGCTCGATGAGCGAGTCGATCCGATCGGTGATCGAGCGCAACCCCGCGATGAAACGCGGCGACGTCTACGTGCTCAACGACCCGTACCACGGCGGCACGCACCTGCCCGACATCACCGTCGTGACGCCGGTGTTCCTGGACGAGGACGACGCGGCGCCGGGCTTCTTCGTCGCCAGCCGCGGCCACCACGCCGACATCGGCGGCATCACGCCGGGATCGATGCCGCCGTTCTCGAAGGACATCGGCGAGGAGGGCGTGCTGATCGACAACTTCCAGCTGGTCGAGCAGGGCCGGCTGCGCGAGGCGGAGCTGCAGGCGCTGCTGCGATCCGGCCCGCATCCGAGCCGCAATCCGGCGCAGAACCTGGCCGACCTGCGCGCGCAGGTGGCGGCCAACGAGAAGGGCGTGCAGGAGCTGCAGGCGATGGTGGTCCAGTTCGGCCGCGCCACCGTCGAGGCCTACATGCAGCACGTGCAGGACAACGCCGAAGCCTCGGTACGGCGCGTGATCTCGGTGCTGAAGGACGGCGCGTTCACGCTGCCGCTGGACAACGGTGCGCGCATCCAGGTGAAGGTCACCGTGGACGCGGCGGCGCGGCGCGCGACGGTCGATTTCACCGGCACCAGCGCGCAGCAGTCCAACAACTTCAACGCGCCCAAGTCGATCACGATGGCGGCGGTGCTCTACGTGTTCCGCACGCTGGTCGACGACGCGATCCCGCTGAACGCGGGCTGCCTGAAGCCGATCGACGTGATCGTGCCCGAAGGCTGCATGCTGAACCCGCGTTTCCCGGCGGCGGTGGTCGCGGGCAACGTGGAGACCTCGCAGTGCGTCACCAACGCGCTGTACGGCGCGCTGGGCGTGATGGCGGCCGGCCAGTGCACGATGAACAACTTCACCTTCGGCGACGCGACGCACCAGTACTACGAGACGATCTCGGGCGGTTCGGGCGCGGGACCCGGCTTCGACGGGACCTCGGTGGTGCAGACGCACATGACGAACTCCCGGCTCACCGATCCCGAGGTGCTGGAGTTCCGCTTCCCGGTGCGGCTGGACAGCTATGCGATCCGTCAAGGCTCGGGCGGCGCGGGCCGCTGGCGCGGCGGGGAGGGCGGCGAGCGCCGCATCCGCTTCCTGACGCCGATGACGGCCTCGATCCTGAGCAACGGGCGGACCTCGGGCGCCTTCGGCATGGCCGGCGGCCTGCCGGGTGCGATGGGGGAGAACGTCGTCGAGCGCGCCGACGGCCGGATCGAGGTCCTGGGCCACATCGGTCAGGTGGAGATGGCGCCCGGCGACGTCTTCGTCATCCGGACGCCCGGCGGCGGGGGTTACGGGGCCTGATATCGGCGCGGCGGCGGAGGCAGCTTCAGCAGTTCCTCCGCCAGCCCGAGCAGGGCGATGGCCCGCTCTGTCGCGATCGGTCGAGGTGCCTCACCTTGCGGATACTCCTGCAGGATGCCGACGATGGCGTCCTGGACCGAGACCTCGGTCAGCGGCGGGCGATCGCCCGCCCGCCAGCGGGCGTGCAACCGTTCGGCGTCCGCGAGCATCTGCGGCTGCGGCGCGCCGTCACGGGTCAGCACGGCCAGCGTGTCGCTCCGGTCTCCGGGCGCTTGCGCGCTGGCGGCGTCGCGGAAGGCCGCGCAATGCCGGACCACGGCCAGCGCGACCTGGGGAGACCACGCACCCTGTCCCGGCAAGGCGGTGACCTGCAGCAGATCCATCTCCAGGGTCGTGCTTGAGGCTTCCGTCGTCCCGGGAGTCCGCGACTGGAGTTTCAGGCACAGCCGGGACATGTCCAGCCCGTCCGGCAGTCCGCGCTGCTGCGGCACCACCCAGCTGTCGACGGTCACCTTCACCTCGCCGTCGCGGCGGAATTCGCCGTCGACCCCGAGGTCGTTGCGGGGCAGGCGCCCGTTGTCCTGGCCCGGAACCATGTCCACCACCAGGCCCACGCGACCTGCCTTGAAGAGCAGGGCGAGCTGGGCGCGATCGCGCTCGCTCCCGGGCGGTCCCATGAGCGTCGTGGCCCGGCCCTTGATCATGTCCGACGGTGCGCGAGGGTCACGCTTCTCCCAGGCGCGTTCGCACAGCAGCTCGGCATCCCGGTGGTGACGGATGTACCAGTCCGGCAGCGCTTGCCGTCCGATCTCGGGTTCGCCGGCGAGGCCGCACCAGCCGGCGAGGTCGAGGACGGGTTGCGGAAGGTAGTCGGAGATGGGCATGGCGCCTCCAGGCGGTGAGGAGGCTCATGAGTTGTCACCCGGGAACTTGAGTTCGCGTGCGGCACCCTGGCTCGCGCTTGACCGGCGAGCGCCACTTCGGGCCGTTCAGCGCGGCGTTGTCCGGGGTTCGACGGAAAGACGCTCGGCCAGATCCGCCATCGTGGTCAGTTCATTGGGCTGGATCGCGAGTGGTCCGCAGCGTTCGCGCAGGTCGCGAGCGTGTTGGAGGATGCGCTCCTCCACCTGTTGCGAAGACGACGGCCAGTCCGCCTCCCGGTCCTTGCAGAGGCGTTCCGCGCCGGCCAGCGCGATGGCGGGTCCGAGCCCATCGACGCTCAGGAAGGCGATCCGCTCGGACGGGAACTCCTCGCGGAAGCGTCGGCAGAATTGGACGAGGTCCTCCGCGTCTTCCGCGGGCAGCAGGTCGCGATCGAGCGGCGTGGTCAGTTCGAGGACGTCGATCTCGGCCCGCTGTCCCCGCGTCGGTGGGCTCCCGGCCGGCACCGACAGGTCCAGCGAGAGCTCGAGCCTCAGCGTTTCGGCGCAGGACGGCGTGCCTCGTTCCCCGGGAGTGTCCAGCCGCCAGACTTTGGCGCCATGTCCGCAAGGCAGCCGACCTTGCCAGTTCTCGGACAGTCCGTGCGGCTCGCGGAGCCAGGGTTGTCCGGTGCTCAGGTCGACGATCAGGCCGACGTTGTGTTCCATGAGGGCGCCGATCAGGCGGATGCGGCTCGCGTCGGTGCGCAGCGGCGCGGCGAGCACCAGGGTGCGGTCGTCCACGAGGTGGCCGGGGAGTGGCTCATCGTTTCCGGCCTGGGGGGCGGTGCGCTTCGACAGCTCCGCGCCGGTGGGTGCGCGCCACACCTCTCCGGTGCCACCCTCCGGCCCGGGGGTTCCCATCCTGCTGTCCAGCGCCAGGTGCAGGCGATCTCCCCGCCGGTAGTCGGGAACGACCACCATGGTGTCGTCGACCTTGGGCCCGTCGACCGGATCGGGCGCGGTCGTGGCGGGGCTGGACAGGCAGAGCGGGCGGAGAGACGGCATGGGGGTTCGCGCAGTGAGGGCTTCCATGAGTTGCCGGCGGTGAACTTGAGTTCGTATGCGGTACGCCTCCCCTTGCGTTACGGCATTCCGCCCCCAGTTGCGCATGCCTAGAATCGTCATACCCCCTCTGGTCCGCCTTCTGGCGTCCGCTGCCCATCATGGTCCCTCATCTCATCACCGCCCTGACCGGGCCCATCAATGAACTGGAGCAGCGCGTCCTGGAGTCGATGCCGGCGATCGAACGCTGGTTCCGGCTCGAGTGGATGGAGCACACGCCCCCGTTCTACAGCTCGGTGGACCTGCGCAACGCCGGCTTCAAGCTGGCGCCGGTGGACACCAACCTGTTCCCGGGCGGCTTCAACAACCTGACGCCCGAGATGCTGCCCCTGGCCGTGCAGGCGGCCATGGCGGCGATCGAGAAGATCTGCCCCGAGGCCAAGAACCTGCTGCTGGTCCCGGAAGCGAAGAACCGCGGCAGCTTCTACCTGTCCAACCTGGCGACGCTGGTCCGCATCTTCTCGATGGCGGGGCTGAACGTGCGGCTGGGCTCGCTGGACGAATCCGTCAAGGAGCCGACCACGGTCGCGCTGCCGGACGGCAACGCGCTGACGTTGGAGCCGCTGGTCCGCCAGCGCTCGCGGCTGATGCTCAAGGACTTCGATCCCTGCACCATCCTGCTGAACGACGACCTGTCGTCCGGCGTCCCGGACGTGCTCAAGCACCTGCACGAGCAGTACCTGCTGCCGCCGCTGCACGCGGGCTGGGCGCAGCGCCGCAAGAGCCAGCACTTCCGCGCCTACGAGGAAGTCTCGAAGAAGTTCGCCAAGCTGCTGGGCATGGACCCGTGGCTGATCTATCCGCATTCGGTGGCGGTGGACGGGCTGGACTTCGCGACGGGCGCCGGGCTGGACGCGCTGCAGGCGCAGGTCGACGCGACGCTGACGCGCACCCGCCGCAAGTACAAGGAATACGGCATCCAGGAGAAGCCTTTCGTCGTCGTCAAGCCGGACGCCGGCACGCACGGCCTGGGCGTGATGACGATCCGCGATGCGAAGGACCTGGATGTGCTCGCGATCAAGGCGCGCGACAAGCTGGCCAAGCTGGAAGGCGTGCCCGCGCTGTCGCAGGTGCTGGTGCAGGAAGGCGTGGTGACGCACGAGCGCATGCACGAGGCGGTCGCCGAGCCGGTCGTCTACATGATGGACCGCTACGTCGTCGGCGGCTTCTACCGCGTGCACGCCGACCGCGCCGAGGATGAGAACCTCAACGCGCCGGGATCGAGCTACGTGCCACTGGCCTTCGCGCACTCGTCGCACCTGCCCGCGCCCGGCGAGAAGCCCGGCGCCAGCGCGCCCAACCGCTTCTACATGTACGGCGTGATCGGCCGCCTCGCGATGCTCGCGGCCAGCTACGAGCTGGAGACGACCGATCCGGATGCCGAGGACTACGCCTGAAGGACTAGGCCTGAGGCCGGACGACGCACGAACGCAGGCTGTCGATCACGGCGCGACACGCCCGGCGCAGCGGCGCCGGGATGGCGTCCGCCACGCGATCCCTGAGGCGCCCGAAGCGGGTGCGTGACGCTGCTGCCCGGGCCGGCGCGGCGGCGCTCTCCAGTAGTCGTGCCATCGGGCCGTCAGGCAGCCGGTCTGAGTCGGGCGATGTCGATGCCTTGAGCTCCGCGCGCGCCTTGAGCTCCTCGAGCACCGGTTGGAAGGCCGCCCTGGACGCCTCCGTGGGCGAAGGGGGTCGTGGCGGCAGAGCATCGGCAGAGGCTTTCGGCGGCTCAGGGGCCCGATAACTCTTGGTCGACTTTGCGCGGATGCGCGGCAGTGGGACCGGGCGCGGAGGGCGCGGGGCGAACCGGATGGGGCGTTTCAGGAGGCGTGTGACGAAGGCGGGCTCGAGCAGCGCCCCTGGCGGGCCGGATTCGATGAGCGGCACGCGTGATGGGTCGATCACGGGGCCGGCGGTGGATGCGGGAACGGGGAACGTCATGAAGAGCTCCAATCCATGAGACCACCTCATGGTTGCGAGGCTCAGTTGTCATGCGGCCACCCAGGTTCCGCCGCTCGCCTGATGTAGACCCGATGTCGGCCTGATGTTCGTCCGATGTCTCCGGCCGGGCGGCTCGCGGGTCAGGTCTTGCCCCCCTCCGAACCCGCGGCCTCCACCAGCAGTTGCCGGAACCGGTCGACCGCCTCGACCTGCGTGTCGGGCAGGTGCCAGACGCTCATCGGGCCCAGTCCCAGATCCACCGCGTGCGGCAGGATCACGACCACCTCCTGCTTGGCGGCGGCCATGGCCATGTCGTGCGGCATGACGGCGACCAGCGGCATCTCGCGCATCAGGCCCAGGGCGAGCATCGCGTCGCCGCTCTCGATCAGGTCCGTGGGCGGCGCGAGGCCCATCTCCTGCCAGAGCCGGTCCATCAAGGTCCGTGTGCGCGTGCCCGGCAGCTGCCAGATCCAGCGCTGCTGGCCCAGTACTTCCCAGCTCAGCCTGGGCGTGCGCGCCAGCGGGTGCTGCGCACTCATGGTCAGCACTTCGGGCTGAGACCGCAGCGACACGCGCGCCAGTCCCAGGGGCTCGTCCTGGGGCATCGCGCGCGCGACGACGAGGTCCAGCGTTCCCGCCAGCAATTCCGCGAACAGCGAGCGCAGCGCATGCGTGCGGATGCTCAGCGTCACGCCGGGGTTCTCGCGCTTCATCGCGGTGATCGCCACGGGCAGCAAACGTGCGAGCGATGCGTTCGTCGCCCCGATGCGCACCTCGCCGGACGCGCCGCGCACCATCGTGGCGACGTCCCCCGCGGCGCGTTGCAGGTCGGCATCGAGCTTGCGCGCCAGCGTCAGCAACCGGCGCCCCAGCGGCGTGGGCTGCATGTTGCGTCCGCGCCGCACGAACAGGGTTTGTCCCAGCCCTTGCTCCAGCTCCGCCAGCGTCTTGCTCACCGCGGGCTGCGTCACGTGCAGCTGATCGGCGGCAGCGCTGATGCTGCCTGTGTCGTTGAGGGCCAGCAACACCCGCGCGTGCCGCAGCGACATGCGTCGCATGACGAAGTGTTCCGCAGCTTCGGGGGATGTCGACGACGCATTCATAACCAAACTTTCACAGATCCATCACAAAGCATCATGGGCCGAAAGACGCCGCTCCTTACCGTGACCCCGCCTCCCCGAGTTGTCCCCGAGTTGTCCCCGAGTTCTCCCCGAGTCACGTCACAGGAGTCTTCTTTCCATGGTCCGTCGAATTTCTCATCCGCAAGGTCAGCGTCCGCTGAAGCCCGTGCAGATCGCGGCTGCCGTCGCGCTAGCGCTCGCCAGCCAGGCGCACGCCCAGCAGGCCCCCGCATCGGCAGCATCGGCCGCATCGGCGGCCGCGCCCGCGTCCGCCGATGACTCGAAGAAGCTGGAGCGCGTCGAGATCACCGGCACGCTGATCAAGCGCACCGACAAGGAGACCCCGTCGGTCGTCCAAAGTATCACGCGCGAAGAGATCCGCAACTCCGGATATGCCAACGTCGAGGAGCTGCTGCGTGCGAACTCCGCCGTCGACCTGGGCTCCATCGGCGACGGCGCGGCGTCGGGCTTCGTCGGCGGCGTGTCGACGATCTCGCTGCGCGGCTTCGGCTCGCAAGGCACGCTGATCCTGATCAACGGCCGCCGCACCGCGCCGGTCGCGGCGGTGGACGTGAACTTCGGCCGCGGCACGATGATCAACGTCAACACCATCCCCAAGGAAGCGATCGAGCGCATCGACATCCTGAAGGACGGCGCCTCGGCGATGTACGGGTCGGACGCGATGGCCGGCGTCGTCAACTACATCCTGCGCAAGGACTACCAGGGCATCGAAGGCAGCGCCTCCTACGGCGCCAACGACAAGGGCGTGGGCGCGACGAAGAACGGCGCGATCACCTTCGGCTTCGGCAACCTGGACACGCAGCGCTTCAACGTCTTCGGCGGCCTGGAGGTCTCCAAGCGCGACAGCGTCATGGCCAACGAGCTGAAGGACCGCGGCAATCTCGCGCTGCAGAACCAGTACCTGACCTCCAACGGCTCGCTGGCGCGTTTCACGCCGGACTCGTCGGCGTCCTTCTACGGCAACTACTACCGCGTGCCGACCAGCCTCACCGGCTCCACCCCGATCGGCGGCATCAACGTCGCCAACAACAGCCTGTCGGGCGCGAACTACCTGGGCACAATGTCGGGCTGCCCGGCGGACCGGACCGTCGGCCAGGGTGTGCCGAACCGGCCCGGCGGCTTCCTGCCCACGACCGGCTCGCTGCCGACGGGCCTGTGCCGCTTCAGCCTCGACGACGCGGACGAGCTCATCGCCAAGCAGGACCGCCAGAGCGGCATGGTGCGCGGCACCTTCGCGATCAACAACGACCTGACCGCGTATGCCGACCTGATGTATTCGAAGACCAAGACGACCGAGCAGCGCGTGCCCTACGCGCTGACGACGTCGCTGGTCACCTCGGGCAATCCGGTCGCGACGACCTGGCCCAAGCTGGACGGCAGCTTCCTGCGCCAGAACGCCATCATCCTGCCCGTCGGCCACCCGGACAACCCGACCAACGGCCAGGCCAACTCGCAGGCCGTGCAGCTGATCTACCGCTTCGAGGACCTGCCCACGGGCGACACCAACATCCTGCGCTCCACGCGCCTGACGGCGGGCCTGGAGGGCACCGCCTTCGGCTGGGACTTCGACACCGCGATCCTGGTGAGCCAGAACAACAACGAGCGCTTCCAGGAAGGCCGCGTGCGCAGCTCGCTGCTGAACGCGGCGATCGCCAACGGCACCTACCGCTTCGGCAAGACCAACTCGCAGGAGGCGATCAACAGCGTGTCGTCGACGGCGTACAACGAGGGCAAGTCGCAGCTCGTGTCCTGGGACCTGCGCGGCAGCCGCGAGCTGTTCCAGCTGCCGGGCGGCCCGGCCGCGATCGCGGTGGGCACCGAGCTGCGCAAGGAGAAGCTCGACGCCATCCCCGACGATGTCTACGGCACCGGCGACTACATCGGCCTGGTGGCCAACGGCGCCTCGGGCAGCCGCAAGTCGTATGCCGCGTTCACCGAACTGAGCCTGCCCGTGGTCAAGCAGCTGGAGCTGCAGGCCGCGGCGCGCTACGAGCACTACGACGACTTCGGCAACAGCACCACCGGCAAGGCCGGCTTCAAGTGGACGGCGCTGCCCTCGCTGATGGTCTTCCGCGGCACGGCGGCGACGGGCTTCCGCGCGCCGGCGATCTCGCAGATCGGCAACTCGTTCGCGTTGTCCTTCCACAGCTTCCAGGAGCGTCGCGTCTTCGACAGCCTGCGCTGCGACACCAGCAACCCGAACGCGCCGGTCAGCAAGGCGCCGGTGTCGGTGAACCGCGACTGCAACGTGCTGGGCTTCACCGCGGTCCCGGCCGGCACGACGAGCCCGGGCAGCATCCCGACGGTGATCAGCGCCAACTCGAACCTGCAGCCGGAGAAGTCCAACTCGTTCACCGCCGGCATGATCTTCACGCCGAGCAAGTACGCGGACCTGGCGATCGACGGCTGGTACTTCCACCGCAAGAACGAGATCCGCTCGCAGCGCGGCGTGGACATCATGGACGACTACAACGCCAACCCGAGCTCGGGGAACATCCAGGTGGTGCGCGATCCCAATCCCGAGACCTGGCTGCCGGGCGTGGCCAACAGCGGTCCGATCATCATGCTGGTGCGGCAGTACGGCAACAACGAGTGGACCAAGACCTCGGGCATCGACTACGACCTCAACATCCGGCTGCCGGCGATGGCCTGGGGCAAGTTCAGCATGAACGTCAACGGCACCTACACGGCGCGCTATGACCAGCTGGTCGTGAAGGGCCAGGAGGTGCAGCACCAGGTCGGCACGACCACGTCGGACATCTCCAAGACCCGCGCCAGCGCGACCTTCAAGTGGGACACCGACCGGGCGCGGGGCTGGATCCGCTTCAACCACGCGGATCCGCTGTCGAGCACGGTGTGCTCGTCGCTGACCGCCGCGCAGAGGGCCTTCCTGAGCAACCTCAACCGCTGCCGGGTGGGACGGGACCGCACGATCGACCTGGGCGCCTCGTACAGCGGCTTCAAGGGCCTGACGCTGTCGGCCAGCGTCATGAACGTCACCAACGACTACGACCGCGCCAACGGCATCCCGACCGTGTTCAGCTACTACGACAGCGGGGCGTCCAACGTGCTGGGCCGCCGGTTCAACCTGGGGGCGAGCTACGTGTTCCAGTGAGCGCCGTCAACCCCCGCCCCGCAACGGTGGCGGGGGGCATTGACGCACTGCACAACGGAAGGCAGACAATACGCGCTTTCGACTTCCGGCAGCCCGGGCGGCTGCCGCGACCTTTGTGAGTTCACACCACGCGCCCCGCACGCCTGCCGCCCTGGCCGGCCTGACCGTCGGGGCCCTCGGTGTCGTCTACGGCGACATCGGCACCAGTCCCCTGTACGCGCTGAAGGAAGTCTTCCACGGCGCGCACGTCCCCATGACGCACGACAACATCCTCGGGGTGCTGTCGCTGCTGTTCTGGACCATGACCGTCGTGGTCTCCTTCAAGTACGTGCTGCTGATCCTGCGCGCCGACAACAACGGCGAGGGCGGCCTGATCGCCATGCTGGCGCTGGCCACGACGGCCGTGCGCGAGAAGCCGTCGCTGCGCCGCGGGCTGATGCTCGTGGGCCTGTTCGGCACGGCGATCTTCTTCGGCGACGCGGTCATCACGCCGGCCATGACGGTGCTCTCGGCCGTCGAGGGCATCGAGGTGTACGCGCCGCAGTACCACGACGCGGTGGTGCCGATCTCGCTGGTGGTGCTGGCGGGGCTCTTCGCGGTGCAGCGCTTCGGCACCGGCGGCGTGGGCAAGGCCTTCGGGCCGGTGATGCTGGTGTGGTTTACCACGCTGGCCCTGCTGGGCATCCCGAAGATCGTCGGCAACCCGCATGTGCTGCAGGCCATCAACCCGATGTGGGCGGTCGACTTCTGCACGCACTACGGCTGGGTCGCCTTCGTCGCGCTGGGCGCGGTGGTGCTGGTGGTGACCGGCGGCGAGGCGCTCTACGCCGACCTGGGCCACTTCGGCAAGCAGCCGATCCGCATCGCCTGGTACAGCTTCGTGATGCCGGCGCTGACGCTGAACTATTTCGGCCAGGCCGCGCTGCTGCTGGACAACCCGGAGGCGATCAAGAACCCGTTCTTCCTGCTGGCGCCGAGCTGGGCGGAGATCCCGCTCTTCATCCTGGCGACGCTGGCGGCGATCGTGGCCTCGCAGGCGCTGATCACGGCGGCGTTCTCGGTGACCAAGCAGGCGGTGCAGCTGGGGCTGCTGCCGCGCATGCGCATCGTGCACACGTCGGTGCGTGACATCGGCCAGATCTACGTGCCCTTCGTCAACTGGGGGCTGTTCGCCTTCGTCGTCGTGGCGGTGGCGTTCTTCGAGTCGTCGAGCAAGCTGGCCGGCGCCTACGGCGTGGCGGTGACCATCGACATGACCATCACCACGGTGATGACCTTCTTCGTGATCCGCTTCGGCTGGCGCTATCCGCTGTGGCTGTGCGTGCTGGCCACGGGGGCGTTCTTCGTCATCGACGCGACCTTCCTGGCGTCCAACCTGCTGAAGGTGGCGCACGGGGGCTGGTTCCCGCTGCTGATCGGCTTCGGCATGTTCACGCTGATGCTCACGTGGAAGCAGGGCCGCCGGCTGCTGTCGGACAAGCTGCGCGAGGACGCGATCGACCTGAAGAGCTTCCTCGAGGCCGTGTTCATCAACCCGCCCACGCGGGTGCAGGGCACCGCGGTGTTCCTGTCGGCGGAGGTGGGCGTGACGCCCAACGCGCTGCTGCACAACCTCAAGCACAACAAGGTGCTGCACGAGCAGAACCTGTTCGTCAGCGTCAAGCATCACGAGGTGCCGTGGATCGGCTTCGAGAAGCGGGTCGAGGTCGAGAGCCTGGACAACGACTGCTGGCAGGTCAACCTGCACTTCGGCTTCAAGAACGAACCCGACGTGCCGGACGCGCTCAAGCTGCTGGAGCAGCGCGGGGTGCATCTGGACGAGATGGAGACCAGCTACTTCCTGTCGCGCGACATCGTGATCCCGACGATCGGGTCAGGCATGGCGCTGTGGCGCGAGAAGCTGTTCGCCAGCATGCACCGCAACGCGGCGGCGGCGGCGGACTTCCTCCATCTGCCGACGAACCGGATCGTGGAGCTGGGGTCGAAGGTCGAGATCTGACGCGGGCGTCGCTATGCTGGCGGTCATGAATCGCTGGCTGAAAGACCTGTCCCTGTCCGCCGTGGTCGCGGGCTTCGTCGCGGTGCTGGTGGGCTTCACCAGTTCGGTGGCGATCGTGTTCCAGGCCGCGCAGGCGCTGGGCGCGACGCCGGCCCAGACCAGCTCCTGGATCTGGGCGCTCGGGCTCGGGATGGGGCTGACCAGCCTCGGCCTGTCGCTGTGGACCCGGCAACCGGTGCTGACCGCCTGGTCCACGCCCGGCGCGGCCCTGCTGGCCGGCGTGTCCGGCATCTCCATGTCCGAAGCCGTCGGCGCGTTCATCGTCTGCGGCGTGCTGATCCTGATCGCCGGCGCGACACGCTGGTTCGAACGGATCATGGACCGCATCCCGATCGCGATCGCGTCCGCGCTGCTGGCCGGCGTGCTCGCGCGCTTCGGGCTGGATGCCGTGCTGGCCACGAAGACCGCGCCGGCGATGGTTCTGACGATGGCGCTGACCTATGTGCTGGCGCGCCGTTTCCTGCCCCGTTACGCGACGCCGCTGGTGCTGGTGGCCGGCATCGTCGTCGCGGCCTCGCAGGGGCGGCTGCATCTGGAGGCCGTCGTCTGGGACTGGGCGACGCCGGTCTGGGTCACGCCGTCGTTCTCCTTGACCGCGCTGGTGGGCGTGGCGCTGCCGCTGTTCCTGGTGACCATGGCCTCGCAGAACCTGCCCGGCGTGGCGGCGCAGCGGGCGTCGGGTTACCAGACGCCGGTGTCGGCGAGCATCGCGGCGACGGGCTTCGCGTCCATCGTCTTCGCGCCCTTCGGCGGCTATGCCTTCAACCTGGCGGCGATCACCGCGGCGATCTGCATGGGGCGCGAAGCGCACGAGGATCCGGCGCGGCGCTACATGGCGTCAGCGATGGCGGGCGTGTTCTACCTCGCGATCGGTCTGGCGGGCGGCGCGGTCGTCGGGCTGTTGACGGCCTTCCCGCGTGAGCTGATCGCCGCCGTGGCCGGCCTGGCGCTGCTGGGCACGATCGCCGGCGGGTTGTCCGCCGCGCTGAAGGACGAGCACCACCGCGACGCCGCCATCCTGACCTTCCTGGTGACGCTGTCAGGGCTGAGCCTGCTGGGCATCGGTTCGGCGTTCTGGGGCGTGGTCGCCGGTGCGGTTTCTCTTTTGGTGCAACACTTCCGGACTCGTTGAGTTCCTTGCTGAAAGCCTTGCCCATGAAACTGCTGTTCGTCGCCGATCCGCTGTCGACCTTCAACACCTACAAGGACTCCACCTTCGCGATGATGCGCGAGGCCGCCCGGCGCGGCCACGAGCTCTGGGTCTGCGAAGTGCCGGACCTGCTGTGGGTCAGCGGCGGACGCGTGACGGCGCATGCGGCGCAGCGGTTGACGCTGACGCCGGAGGCCGTCGCCAGCCAGGCCGGCACCAAGCTGGCCGTGTGGCACGACGTGACCGCGACGCAAGACCTGGCCCTGGCCGACGTCGACGCGGTGCTGATGCGCAAGGATCCGCCCTTCGATTCGGAGTTCTTCTACGCCACGCATCTGCTGGAGCAGGCGGAGCGCGAAGGCGCGCGCGTGTTCAACAAGGCCGCGTCGCTGCGCGACCATCCGGAGAAGCTCGCGATCCTGGAGTTCCCGCAGTTCATCGCGCCGACGCTGGTGACGCGCTCGGCGGCGGCCATCCGCGCCTTCCACGCGGATCATCAGGACATCATCCTGAAGCCGCTGGACGGCATGGGCGGCATGGGCATCTTCCGCGTCAAGGCGGATGCGCTGAACCTGGGCAGCATCATCGAGACGCTGAACAAGAACGGCGCGCAGTCGGTGATGGTGCAGCGCTTCGTGCCGGAGATCGTCAAGGGCGACAAGCGCATCCTGCTGATCGGCGGCAAGCCGGTGCCGTACTCGCTGGCGCGGATCCCGCAGGGGACCGAGGTGCGCGGCAATCTGGCCGCGGGCGGGAAGGGCGTCGCGCAACCGCTGACGGACGACGACCGCCGCATCGCGGAAGCGCTCGGACCGATCCTCGCGGCGCGCGGCCTGCTGCTGGTGGGACTGGACGTGATCGGCGACCGGATGACCGAGCTCAACGTCACGAGCCCGACCTGCTTCCAGGAAATCATGGAGCAGACGGGCTTCGACGTCGGCGCCGTGTTCATCGACGCGCTGGAAGCGGCGATGGCCGCGGCGCGTTGAGCGCGGCCCGTTCCGGGACATCGACATGACATTCGAATTGATCAGCGAGCACGCGAGCTTCGGCGGCGTGCAGCGTTTCCATCGCCACGATTCGGCCGAGATCGGCCTGCCGATGCGCTTCGCGCTGTACCTGCCGCCGGGCGGCGCGCGGGCGGTGAAGGGCTTGCTGGTGTTCCTCGCGGGGCTGACCTGCAACGAGGAGACCTTCACGATGAAGGCAGGCGCGCAGCGCAAGGCGGCGGAGCTGGGCCTGGCGCTGCTGATGCCGGACACGAGTCCGCGCGGCGACGCGGTGAGCGCGCTGCCGGGCGCGACGGCGTCGTGGGACTTCGGCGTCGCGGCGGGCTTCTACCTCGATGCGACGCAGGCGCCGTGGGCGACGCACTGGCGCATGGAGAGCTACCTGATGCGGGAACTGATCCCGCAGGTGCAGAAGGCGCTCGGACTGGACGCGTCGAAGACGGGCATCGCGGGCCACTCGATGGGCGGCCATGGCGCGTTGACGCTGGCGCTGCGGCATCCGGGCGCGTTCACGTCCGTGTCGGCGATCGCGCCGATCGCGGCGCCCAGCCGCTGCCCCTGGGGCGTGAAGGCCTTCACCGGCTACCTTGGCGAGGACCGCGATGCCTGGCCCGCGCACGACGCGAGCGCGCTGATCCAGGCGCAGAAGCGCGCGCCGTATCCGCACGGCATCCTGGTCGACCAAGGCCTGGCGGACAAGTTCTTCGTCGAGCAGCTGTACCCGGAAGCGCTGGAGTCGGCGTGCGCGTCGATCGGGCAGCCGCTGACGCTGCGTCGTCATGAGGGCTACGACCATGGCTACTACTTCATCGCGAGCGTGATCGACGATCACCTGGCGCATCACGCGCGGCAACTGGCGGGCTGAACGCCAGTTCGCGCTGCCACCTCCGAAGCCGCCATGCGCATCGCCCTGCTGTCGGACATCCACGGCAACCTGCTGGCGCTGGAGGCCGTCGTGGCCGATGCGCGGCGACGGGGCGTGGACCAGATCGTGAACCTCGGCGACATCCTGTCCGGCCCGCTGCAGCCGTTGGAGACGGCGCAGTACCTGATGGCCCAGAACTGGCCGACGATCGCCGGGAACCATGAACGTCAACTGCTCGCGATCACGGCGGAGAAGCCGGGCGGCGAGTCCGACCGCTTCGCGCGTGAGCAATTGGGCGAGGTGGAACTGGTGTGGCTCCGGTCGCTGCCGAAGACGATGCAGCTGAGCGACGAAATCTTCCTTTGCCACGGCACGCCGCGCAGCGACATCGAGTACTTCCTCGACACGCAGGACGGACCGCGCCTGCGCATGGCGACGGCGCCGGAGATCGCCGATCGCATCGGCGATCAAGCCTCGATGCTGGTCTGTTGCGGCCACACGCACATCCCGCGCGTGCTGCGCAGCGCGAGAGGCCAGTGGCTGGTCAATCCCGGCAGCGTCGGCCTTCAGGCCTGGGACGACGATCATCCGATCCGCTATGTCGCCGAGAACGGCTCGCCCGATGCGCGCTACGCGATCGTGGAGCGGACCACGCGGGGCTGGCGCACCGAATCGATCAGCGTGCCCTACGACCACGAAGCGATGGCGAGCCTCGCTTCTCGGAACGGTCGGGAGGACTGGGCGAGGTGGTTGAGGACGGGGTGGGCGGACGAGTGAGACTGGCGATGACGCCCGCGTCTACGTTGATCAACCTCACGGACATCCCTGACCTGTCGCGATAACGAGCGGCTCAAGCCGCCATCGGAACATTGGCAAACACGAAGGCCGCAGGAATCTCCAGGTCAAGTGATTCCAGCCGAAGGGGCGCATCGGCGATGAACTGGTGCAGGCTCCAGGCGCCATCCGGACCGCGGCGGTGAATGTCGATGCGACGCTTCACGCAGTCCACCAGCACGTACTCCCGCAACGATGGAATCCTGAGGTACTCCTCACGTTTCACGCCGCGATCCTTCGCGCGAGTCGATTTGGAAAGCACCTCGATAAGCAAGAGCGGCGATTGCATCGCCACGTGGTCCGCCGTCAGGGGTTCGCAGGTGACGGATACATCGGGGAAGTAATAGTTCTGCCCGGCACCTTGCAGACGAAAATCGGCCATCAGAACGCGACATGGCGTGTTGAGCAGGTGAATATTCAGCGCAGTGGAGAGGTTGATGCAGGTCGTCACATGGCCGAACTTGGCACCGGTCATCGACACGATCCGACCGTCGATGAACTCGTGCTTGCAGTCTTCGTCAGCGTCCCAGTCGAGGAACTCCTGCCCGGAAAGCCTCGGGTCCGGCGCGTCCAGCCCCTTGAACGCCGCCGCCACGTCGAGCCGGAGATCGATCGACGCCAGTTCGGCCATTTCGCCTTCGCTGAAGGTGAGCGTCTTCCAGTGGCCGGCGTCGTCACGGCGACGGACCTCGATGGCGCGCGCCGCCATGTCGACACTGACATGCTCACGTACCGTCGGTAGCCGCCTGGCGGCGACCGAGCGGCGCACGATGTCCGCGGCGCGTGGCCCGCTGCCCACCAACTCGAACACGAGCACCGGTGCCGGGCGAGCCGCGAAGCGCGCCGCCACGATCGCATCGGGATGGATGACGGTGTAGTCGTCGACCACGACGGCTTGTCCACGGATGGACGACGCCAGTTCGCTGTCGCCGAGGTGGCGCTTCACCGCCATCGTGACGTTCACCAGCACCCGGAAGAACGCGGGATCGCGAGCGGGCAGCGGAAACTTCTTCCCGCCGACGAGGTCGTGCAGGATCTCTTGATCGTTTTGCCACTGCAAGAAGTGGTCGGCGGTCATCAGCAACTCATTGAACAAGGAGGACATTCACCACTCCTGCAACTTCGTGAGGGAAGGTGGTGATTCTTCGAAGACTGTCGCCTGACGTCTCTCACCTCAATCAGCATGAAATCCAGGCGCGGTCCCCGATCCAAGGAGACTGGGTGACCGAGATGAGCAGGGCGGTTCCGGATGCTACGGCGCGGACGCCGCGGACGCACCTGCCGGCGTGTCCGCCAACGCCGTCTGCCGATGCCCCGCCGCCGCCTTGTAGCGCTTGACGAACGCATCCACCTCCGCCGGATCGATCACGTCCTCCAGCCGGTCGAAGCCGTCCGGCGCGCGTTCCTCGACCATGTCGAGGATGTAGTCCAGCCCCTCCTGCCGGTTCAGTTCGACGATGCGCGCGCACATCGGCCGGCGCTCGGCTTCGTAACTGTCGAGGGCCGTCTCCACGCGCCGTTCCTCGCGCAGCGCCCGCGCGATCGCCTCGGCGTCGACGATCGCCTGCGTCGCGCCGTTCGAGCCGATCGGGTACATCGGATGCGCCGCGTCGCCCAGCAGCGTGATGCGGCCGTGCCGCCAGCGCGGCAGCGGATCCCGGTCGACCATCGGCCACTCCAGCAACTGCGTCGCGCTCGCGATCACGCCGGGCACGTCGAGCCACGGGAAGCGCCAGCCGCCGAAGGTCGGCAGCAGGTCGGCGATCGAGCCGGGCTTGTTCCAGTCCTCGCGACCGGGCGCGGTCAGGCCGCCGCCGAGACCGTCCTCGCGCAGACGCCGGTCGCAGATCCAGTTGATCAATTGCAGCCCGTCCGGTCCCGGCGGTGCGATCGGATAGACGACGAACTTCGCGCGGCGGTGGCCCGCCTGCACCATCGTTCGTCCGTCCAGGAACGGCTTCGCGAGCGAGGTGCCGCGCCACATCATCATCCCGTTCCAGCGGGGGGCGCCCTCGTCGGGATGGAACTGGCGGCGGATCGCCGAATGGATGCCGTCCGCGGCGATCAGCAGATCGGCGCGCCGTTCGACCGGGGCGCCGTTGGCGTCCGTCCCGTGCACGACCACGCCGTCGCCCTCGGTCCGCGCGCCGGTGGTGCGCCAGCCGCTGAGGACATGTTCCGCGCCAAGCCGTTCCACCGCCACGCGCCACAGCATCAGCTGCAGTTCGCCGCGATGCACGCTGAACTGCGGGTGGCTGTAGCCGCCGGCCAGTCCGCGCCGGTCCTCGTAGATCGTCTGCCCGTGCCGGTTGGCGAAGATCAGCGCCGAGGTCGGCACCGCCATCGCCTGCAGCGCCGGCATCAGCCCGAGCCCGTCGAGCACCGCCACCGCGTGCGGCAGCAGGTTGATGCCCACGCCCAGCGGCTTGAGTTCCGCGGTGGCTTCGCAGACGGTCACGCGGTGACCGTCGCGCTGCAGCGCCAGCGCCGCGGTCAGTCCGCCGATGCCGCCGCCGGCGATCAGGATGTCGAGGGCCATGGGAGTCTCCAGGCGTCGTGGGATGTCGATGGGGAACCGATCAAGTCAGGGTAAGCGAGATAGTTGCTCTATGCAACAGTACCTAAGCTGATCCGCATGAGCCGGACCAAGTCGTCGAACCCCGTCGCGGAACCGCCCGAGGCGCCGCTGCTGCCCGTCCCCGGCCTGGACTACGGCATCCTGGACGATCTGCTCGGCTACGCGCTGCGGCGCGCCCAGAACGCGCTCTACCTGGACTTCTACCGCGCGACCGCGGAGCTCGACGTCAGCCCGCAGCGTTTCGCGGCGCTGGTGCTCGTCGGACGCAATCCGGGCATGCGGCAGGGACTGCTCGCGCAAGCGATGGGCCTGCATCGCAGCGGCGCCTTGCGCCTGACCGACTGGCTCACCGGCCGCGGCTGGGTGGAGCGCCGCGACGACGCCGAGGACGCGCGGCGCTGGGGCCTGTTCCTCACGACGGCGGGCAAGCGCCAGCTCACGACGCTGGAGCGCCGCGTGCGCACGCACGACGAGCGCCTGATGAGCGCCCTCGGCGATCGCGCCGTGCGACTGAAGGCGGACCTGGAGCGCCTGGCGGAAATCGCCACGACAGACAACAACGACGGAGACAAGCGATGAACGACCTCGATCGGAAGCTCACCCGCCGCGACGCCGGCCTGCTGGTCGGCGCCGCCCTGGCCGGCCTGGCCGGACCCCTGCGCGCGCAGACCGCGGCGATGCCGCGCATCCTCGTCGGCTTCCCGGCCGGCGGCTCGGTGGACGTCAGCGCGCGGCGCCTCGCCGAAGCCTGGCGCGGACGTCTCGCCGACAACGTGCTGGTCGAGCAGCGCGTCGGCGCTGGCGGCCGCCTGGCGGTGACCGCGCTGCGCGATGCGCCGCCCGACGGCGGCACGCTGCTGGTGAGTCCGTCGTCGATGTTCACGATCTATCCGCATGTCTACCGCAAGCTGGCCTACAAGCCGGAGACCGACGCGATCGCGGTCTCGCCGATGGCCAACGCGACCTGCGGTTTCGGCGTCGGGCCGATGGTGCCGGCGACGGTGAAGACGATGGGCGACTTCGCCGCCTGGGCCAAGGCGCATCCGGAGCAGTCGTCCTACGCCTCGCCCGCGGCAGGCGCGATGCCGCACTTCCTCGGCGACCAGTTCAAGCGCGCCGCCGGCATCGCGTTGACGCATGTGCCGTACCGCGGCGCCGCGCCCGGGCTGCAGGACCTGATGGGCGGGCAGATCGCGTCGGGCTGCTTCCTGCTGGGCGACCTGCTGCCCTACGTCGCGGGCGGTCGCATCCGCATCCTCGGCGTCACCGACCACGAGCGCTCGCGCTTCGCGCCGGAGGTGCCCACCTTCGGCGAGCAGGGCTTCAAGGGCATCATCGGCGTCGAGACCTACGGCCTGTTCCTGCCGCCGAAGACACCGGCCGCGGTCGTCGACAAGGTCTTCGACCTGGTCCGCGTCGCGTTGCGCGAGAAGCAGGTGGTCGAAGGCCTGGCCAAGCTCGGCTGCGAACCGCTGGCGATGCAGCCGGCCGACTACGCGCGCCGGCTGGCCGCCGAACGTGCGCAGTGGGGACCGATCGTGGCGGCGTCCGGGTTCTCGTCCGACGACTGAGCAAGCCGCCGCCAGGCGAAGAGCGCCAGCGGGATCGCGAGCGCCGACAGCGCGAGCGACAGTCCGCCCGCGGCGCTCCATCCCCAGTGTTCGACGACGGTGCCCATCAGCGGCGGCCCGAGCAACGCGCCAGAAGCGCCGAACTGCGTGAGCCGTCCGCTGGCGAGCGACAGGCGCTCGGGCGTCCGCGCGGCCAGCGGCAGCAGCGCGAAGACCAGGCTCGGGAATACGCCCGATGCGGCGTTGATGCTGATGGCCAGCGCCGCCTGCCACGTGGCGTCGCCGCCGTCGCGCATCACGCCGAGATAGAGCAGCCCCGACACGCCCAGCGACATCGCCATGCCGACGGCGAGCGCGCGCGACAGCGCGCCGTGCCGCCGCAGCAGCCACGCGCCGAGCGCGCTGGCGGGCACGTTGGCCAGCGCGGCGGCGGCGGTCCAGGTCCCGGCGGTGCTCAAGGGCATGCCGCCTTGCGTGAGCAGGCTGGGCAGCAGCGCAAGCAGGCCCACCTCCGCGATCGCGTACGCGCCGAAGGCGGCGACCAGTGCCCAGAGCAGCGCGCCGGTCGCACCCGGTGGATGACGGGATTCGACGGCGTGCGGGTCGTCGTCCACGCGGATCGCCCACAGCCCGATCCACAACAGCACGCCGCCCACGACGCTCAGCGCCTGCGCGGGCCGCCAGCCGGCCCAGCCCGCCGCGTGCGCATAGGCCCAGGCGCCGATCGCCATGCCCACCGGGAGGAAGGTGCTCCAGAGCGCCATCGCGGCGGCCTGGCGTCGACCCTCGGCCGCGCGGGCGATCAGCACGGGCGCGGCGACGACGATCGCGAGGTAGCCCAGGCTCTCGATCAGCCGCGCCAGCGCGAGCAGGGCCAGGCCCTGGGCGAATCCCGCCGCGGCCGAGCCGACGGCGAGCGCCAGCACCGCCGCCGCCAGCGCGCGCTTCAGGCCGAGACGCGGCAGCCAGCGGCCCGCCGCGCCGCCCAACGTAGCGCCGCAGACTTCGAGCAGCGAGGTCAACGCGGCCATCGCCGCCAGCCCGAGCTGGAGCTCGCGCGCGATCGGCGGCGACAGCGCCGCCAGCTTGCCCAATTGCGCCGCGGCAAACACGCCGCAGAGGTAGTACAGCAGAATCCTCACTTCGGTCCTCCGGTGCCGATTGTCCTGATCATCGATCCCTCGTCTTCGTCTTCGTCTTCAACCGCGTCATTGCGTCCGACTGCCTTTCCGTCATGAACGATTCGCCGCTGCTCTCCTGCGATGCCCGCCAGCTCGGCCGCAGCCTGCGTCAATGGCGCACGCTGCGCCGCTTGAAACAGGGCGCGGTCGGCGCCGAACTGGGCGTGTCGCAGACGACGGTGTCGCGGTGGGAATCGGGCCTCGCCGCGCCCTCGCTGGACGAGCAGCAGACGCTGCGTCGGCTGATGGCCGCGCGACTGGACAGCGCCGCCGACTTCGAACTGGGACGCCTCGTCGAGCGCGCGCCGGGCGCGGTGCACCTGATCTGCGACCTGAGCCATCGCCTGCTGGCGATGTCGCGCGGTCGCGAACACCATTGCCGGCTGCCGCGCTCCGAGTTGATCGGACGCGCGCTGTGGTGCTACGCGACGCCGGAGATCGTGGCGCAGGAGGCGCAGCTCGACGCGCTCGGCTGGTACGAGCCGGCGCCTGGCGCGGTCGAGTTCGACACCGGCGCGTCGGTGGAGCAGGACATGCCCATCCAGCCGAGCCGGATGCGCTGGGTGCGCTTCCAACTCTCGGACGGGAGCTTCGTTCGGTTGACCGAGACGATCTCGTAAGGCGGTCATGCCGCGAGGCTACGGACCGCCTCGCACGCCGTCCACGAATAAAAGATTCAGCGCGCCGATTCAGCGCGGCAGCAGGCGCAGCCGCAGCGGCGTCGCAGGGCGCAGCGTGATGTTGAGCACCGGGGTCGGCGGTGTCGCATCAGGCACCGGCGCGAGGCGATGCCGTTGCAACACCATCGCCGCGATCAGCGTGATCTCCATCAGCGCGAAGTGACTGCCGAGGCATACCCGCGGTCCCGCGCCGAACGGCATCCAGGCGCCTCGCGGGATCTCGCGATGGCCGGAAACAGGATCGAAGCGCTCCGGTCGGAAGGCATCCGGTTCGTCGAACCAGCGCGGGTCGCGCTGGATCACGCCCGGCGTCAGCCGCAGCATCGCGCCGCGCGGGAGCCGCAGGCCGGCGATCTCCCGCTCTTCGGTCAGCCGGCGCGTGAACAGGGCCGGTGCCGGCGGGTACAGGCGCAACGTTTCCTTGATGCACAGGCTCAGCCACGGCAGGCGCGTGAGGTCCGCCGCTGTCGGCGCCCGGCCGCCGAGCACCGCGTCGACTTCATCGGCCGCGCGTCGTTGCGCCTCGGGATGCGCGGCCATGCACCAGCCCCACCAGGTCAGCGCGGCGGCGCTGGTCTCGTGGCCGGCCAGGAAGGTCGTCATGCACTCGTCGCGCAGGGCGGTGTCGGACAGCGCCGCGCCGTCGGCGTCGCGCAAGGACATCAGCATCGCGAGCAGATCGTCCGGCGTCGGGTCGCCGCGCTGCCCGCCCGCCCGGCGCGCGGCGAGATGGCCGCGGACCAGCGAGTCCAGCGCGCGCAACGCGCGGCGCTTGCCGCGCTTCCACGGCGCCCACAGCGGCGCACTGAACGGCACGTACATCTCGCCCATCGCGACCTTGCCGAGCTCGTGCACCGCCCAGGACGCCTCGGCGACGACGGCCTCGCCGTCGCCCGTCGAGAACAGCGTGCGCAGGATCACGTCCATCGTGAGAAGGGTCATGAGCTGCTCGAAATCGATGTCCACGCCCGCCGCGTTGGCGTCGCGGCCCCCGTCGGCGACATCGGGGAGCCGGTCCAGGGCGCGCTGTGCCGCGTCGATCATCAACGGCAGGACGCCCTGCACGCGCTGCGGCGCGAAGCCCGGCTGCAGCAGCTTGCGCTGCCGTTGCCATGCCGGTCCTTCGGCGACGAGGACGCTCTGGCCGTGCGCATCGGCGAAGACCTGCGTCGCACGCTCCCAGCGGATCATCCCGTCGCGGCCGGCGATCAGCAGTTCGCGGACGTGGTCGGGGTGGAAGAAGTTGAAGTCGTCGAGACCGAGCAGCCGCTGGTGGACGACATCGCCGTGGCGCTCATGCAGCTGCCGCATGTGGCCGAGGTAGTCGCGGCGCATGGACAGGACTTCGGGCAGGCCGGCCCAGCGCGGACGCGGACCGGGCACGGTATCGAGGATCGAAAGGACGTGGCTCATGAGGTCGCATGGTCGCCACGACGCGTCGGGTCGTCTTGAATCGAAGCGACATCGTCCGGACCCGTACTTCCCCCGCCGCTGGCCCTCACCCCCGCCCTCTCCCGCAAGCGGGAGAGGGAGCAAGAAGGTGTTGTGCGCCTAGACTGCGACGCATGGACGCTCCTCTGCATCCCGGCACCGTCGCACGCCTGCACATCCCGCCTCGAGCGCTGGAGGGCTGCTTCTACGCCTATCTCTGGCGAGACCTGTCGGCGGCCGCCGAGCAAGGCGAGACCTTGACCGATGCGCAGTGCCAGAGCTGGTTCCCCGCGACGCCGCTGTGCGGACTGAGTTGGACCTTGAGCGGGCGCGTGCGGGAACTGGACGTCGGGACTGAGGGTCCCTCCGATGGCGATGGTGGGCCGGTCCCATGGCTGCCCTCCAGCGTCATCGGCGGCCCGCGCAGCGGCCCCAAGCGTTTCCAGGCGACGCCCGACTGCCGGGCGTTCATGGTGGCGATCCGGCCGGAGGCGCTGCAGGCGATGACCGGCGTGGACCTCAGTGCGTTCAAGGACCGGTTCCTCCCGTTGTCCGTCATCGACGATCCGGCGTGGCGCGCACTCGATGTCGCGATGCTTGCCGCTCGCGACGAACAGGACGCCCGACGCACGCTGGAGGACTTCCTGCTGCCGCGCTGGCGGACGGTGCGCGACGAGGTGGTGGCGGACGATCCGCCGCCGCGAGGTTATGCCGGCTGGATGCAGCATCTGGCCTTGCGCGCGATCGCGGCGGGCCACGGTCGCAGCGTCCGGCAGGCGGAGCGCCGCATCAAGCAGTGGAGCGGCCAGAGCCTGCGCGCGCTGCGTCTGGTCAGCCGCGCCGAGGCCGCCTTCCAGCAGGTGCGCAAGCTCGACGAGGACGAGGGCGCCGTCATCTGGAGCGCGCTCGCGCAGGACCACGGCTACGCCGACCAGGCCCACCTGTGCCGCGAGACCCGCCGCCTGAGCGGCTTCAGCCCCGAGGAACTGCGCCGCCGCGTCGCCCAGGACGAGGCCTTCTGGGCCTATCGCGTCTGGGTCTGATGCGCCGTATTTCTCCCTCTCCCGCTTGCGGGAGAGGGCAGGGGTGAGGGCCAGCGGCGGTGGAAGTACGCAGGCCATGTTGCGCCATCGAGGACAATCGCGTTCATGGCTGTCCTTTCCCTCTCCAACGCCCACCTTGCCTTCGGCCACGTGCCGCTGCTCGATGCCGCCAATTTTTCCCTCGAGACCGGCGACCGCGTCGGCCTGATCGGTCGCAACGGGACCGGCAAGTCCTCGATGCTGAAGGTCCTCGCGGGCATCGAGAAGCTAGACGACGGGCTGCTGCAGCTCGAAAAGGGCCTGACCAGCGTCTACGTGCCGCAGGAACCCGAGCTGCGTCCCGAGGCGACGATCTTCGACGTCGTCAGCGAAGGCGTCGCCGAGGCCAAGGCCCTGCGCGAGCGCTACGAGGCGCATGACGAGAACGACGACCTCGGCTGGGTGCAGGAGCGCATCGAGCAGATCGGCGCCTGGAACTGGGAGCAGCGCGTCGACGAGACGCTGCACCGCCTGGACCTGGACGGCGGCCGCAAGATCGGCGAACTCTCCGGCGGGCTGAAGAAGCGCGTCGCGCTCGCCCGCGCACTGGTCGCGCAGCCCGACGTGCTGCTGCTCGACGAACCGACCAACCACCTGGACCTCGACGCGATCCGCTGGCTTGAAGAGCTGCTGAACGGCTTCAAGGGCTCGCTGCTGCTGATCACCCACGATCGCGCCTTCCTGGACAACGTCGCCAACCGCATCGTCGAGCTCGACCGCGGCCAGCTGCGCGGTTATCCCGGCAACTTCGCCGCGTTCCAGGCGGCCAAGGCCTACGAGCTGGAGAACGAGGCGCTCGCGAACGCGCGCTTCGACAAGATGCTGGCGCAGGAGGAAGTCTGGATCCGCAAGGGCGTTGAAGCCCGTCGCACGCGCAGCGTGGCGCGGGTGCAGCGGCTGCACGAGATGCGCAACGAGCGCCAGTCGCGCCGCGACGTGCAGGGCAAGGTGCGGCTGGATGTCGCCACCGGCGATTCGAGCGGCAAGATCGTGGCGGAGCTGGAGGGCGTGTCCAAGCGCTTCGGCGACCGCGTGATCGTCGACGGCTTCACCGGCACCATCCTGCGCGGCGACAAGGTCGGCCTGATCGGCCCGAACGGCGCCGGCAAGACGACGCTGCTGAAGATGATCCTCGGCGAGCTGGCGCCGGACAGCGGCGCGGTGCGCCTGGGCACGAAGATGTCGGTGGCCTACTTCGACCAGATGCGCGACGCGCTCAACCTCAGCGCGACGCTGGCCGACACGATCAGCCCCGGCAGCGAGTGGATCGAGATCGGCAACCAGCGCAAGCACGTCAAGAGCTACCTGAGCGACTTCCTGTTCTCGCCCGCGCGGGCGGAATCGCCGGTGTCCAGCCTGTCCGGCGGCGAGCGCAACCGGCTGCTGCTGGCGCGCCTGTTCGCGCGGCCGGCCAACGTGCTGGTGCTGGACGAACCGACCAACGACCTGGACATCGAGACGCTGGAGCTGCTCGAGGAACTGCTGGCCGAATACGACGGCACCGTGTTCCTGGTCAGCCATGACCGGCGCTTCCTGGACAACGTCGTGACCTCGACCATCGTCAGCGAAGGCGGCGGCAAGTGGCGCGAGTACGAAGGCGACATCGAGGACTGGCTGCAGCAGTCGCAGCGCGCCGCCGAGATCAAGGCACGTCAGGCCCCGGCCGCGGCGCCCACGCCGGCTCCTGCCCCGGCACCCGCACCGGCGCCGGTCGTCGCGTCCAAGCGCAAGCTCAGCTACAAGGAGCAGCGCGAGCTGGACGAGATCCCCAAGCAGATCGGCGCGCTCGAGACCGAGCAGAAGCACCTGCAGGCGCTGCTCAACAGCACCGAGCTGTACCAGCAGGGCGCCGGCCGGATCACCGAAGTGACGAACCGCAGCGCCGAGATCGATGAGGAACTGCTCGTCCTGATGCAGCGCTGGGAACTGCTGGACAACAGGTGACGGGGAGGGTGTCGTCGGAACCCCGACGATGCCGGCGCGGACAGAGGGATCTCACTTTTTGCAGAGGATCCCATGCCGCTTTCGAACCCGCTTTCGAACCCGGGTTCGAATCCGTATTCCGGACATGTCCGACCCGATCCCGGGTATCCCGACTGCGACTCCGACACCGACGACACCTTCATGGAGCCGGTCCGGATGCTCATGTCGATCGATGACCCCGACGACCTGCAAACCGTGTGGGTGGCGGGTCGCTATCGATGGTCGGATCCGGACCCCCGTGATCGCGATGTGTGCGGGTCGAGGCAGCCGCTCCACCCCGCCCTGCACGCGCTGAGACAGCAGCTCGCGAAGGCGCCCGCCGTGGCCGGCGATTGCACGCCGCAAGTGTTCGGCGATGCCGTGGAGGCGCTGCGCGCGCTGCGAACGGCAGCGACGCCGCCGGCGCGTTCGAACATGACGCCGATCATCCACGGCAGCACGGCCGGGATCGGCCGGATCATGCTGGCGTGGGCGGGCTCGGACGTCGCCCGCGCGCGATTGGTCGAGGCCTTGAAGGCGAGCTCGCAGGAGGATGTCGCCGATGTGGTCGCCGCCGCTTTCGTGTCGGCGATGCGGGACGGCGTTGAGCACCAGGGAAGCGCCCGGTTCGAAGGGATCCGGGCTGTCCTGCGCGACATCCGGCCCGATGCCGATGCGGTGACGCGTTCGCTCGACCGCGTCGAGGGCAGGGGCGACGACGGCCGCCTTCGACGACCTCCGGGTGATCACGCCGCCCGGTCATGGCGCTCCAGCTTCGGGCGCTATCCCGCGATCTGCCAGATGATGGCCGACGAGATCCGTCTTCCCCGATTCATGTCCTGAGGTCGTCGCGCCTGGGCGGGAGCGCTCAGCAGCGGACGACGAGTTCGCCCAGGCCCTCGTAGCGGGCGGTGACCGTCGCGCCCTTGGCGAGCTTCGTGGCCACGCGCCACGAGCCCGTCGTGACGACGCTGCCCGCCGGCACCGTCAGCCCGCCGCGCGTCGCGATCTGCAGCCAGCCGGCGACGACCCAGGCCGGGTCGTTCAGGCCATGGCCGCCGAGGCCGCCCATGGGCGTCTGGCCTTCGACGATCAGTTCGCAGGGCTGGTTCGCCCAGTCGTGACCGGGCTTCCACGCCTGCCACGGACCCAGCGCCAGCGCGCCGTGCGTCTGCGCGTCGGCCAGGCGCAGGTGGTTGTCCGCCGCCAGGCCGCGCTGCCAGCGCGAGCCCAGCCATTCCACCGCGACGCACATCGCGTCGATCAGGTGTTCGGCCTGACCGGGCACCAGCGCCGCCGCCATCTCCGGGGTCACGTCTTGCCCAAGGCGCAGGGCGATCTCGGCCTCGGCGCCGACCAGCGTCACGTCGCTGAAGTCACCGCCGTTGCGCAGGCCGCGGACTTCACGCGCGCGCTGCGGCGGCAGCGGCGAACTGCCCAGCGCGCCCTCGCGCGACGATCCGCCGCACTTCCAGAACTGCACCCGGCCGGGCGACAGCCAGTCGAGCCGCTTCGCGAGTTCGGCCTGCGCCACGTAGGCGGCCGCCTCACCGGGGAGCGACCACGCGCTATCGTCGAGCAGGGCGTCGGTGGTCCAGGCCTCGGCGAGCGCGGCACCGAGATCGGCAGGAGAGGAGGAGGGGGTGTTCGTCATGAGCGCGGATCTTAGGCGCGTCGATCGGTGCGGCGCTGGAACCGCGGAGGTCGGTTGGCGACTGAACCTTCTTTGAGGAGATGACATTGCCTTTTGGATCTTGCTTGGGCCGCCGTCCGTCGCTCGTCCCGTCGACGGCACCCGCTGCCGGGGGGCAGCCGGATCCGGTCACGGCGACTCAACCGCCATCCGAGCATCGCCATCGCTTCCAGGACCCGGACAACCGCTGTATCCGCCTGTCCGCGGGCGTGCGACGCACCGACTTTGCCCCGGTCGACGGCGTGCCGACGGGGACCGTCACCGCGAGCGTCGAGGCGTCGAGCGGCGATGTGCACATCGCGCACATGAGGTTGAATCGGCACCGGGAGGGCAGTGCCGTTTCGGTTCGGACGGTGTCTGGCGATGTCTCGTTCGACGCCTGCTTCGTCCAAGCGCCCGTCATGAGCGGCCGGGGCGTCGTCTTCGCCCGGAACAGCAATTTCCATGACGACGTCCACTTCTCCCGCGGCGGCATTTCGAATGAGGACGGGCTCGTCAAGCTTCGCGGCTATACGGATGTGAACGGGGCGCTCGTTGCCCGATGGGTCGATCTGTCCGGACCTGTCACGGTGGATCGTCTGGTCGTTGACGCCTGCCAGACCCGATCGCGTGAGCCCTGGGGCTGGGTGAGTCTGGAATCCGGCAGTGATGTCCGCCACTGGGATGTTCGCGGCCCGGCGAGTGTGAGGCTCGGCGAGCGCTGCGGGCAATGGCCCGACCTGAAACTGCCCGAGCATGTCGAACTGCTTGCGCGGTGGGTCCCGGAGGATGCCGCCACGCGAGAGCGTTGTCTGCGCGTGCCCTGCGCCGAAGCGCCGTTTTCAAGTTATCGATGGGCACGGTTGCAGTATGTGCTGTCCTTGACCTGTCGTCCCGACGACCTGGCGCAGGCGAAGGCTTTCGACAAGTATCCCGACGATGTTCGTCGAGCGCGCGAGCAGGTCGGCGCGTTGATCTGGTCCTGGCTGGACAACGCCTCGGACCCTGTGGTCGAAGCGTTCGCTCGGCTCGATGCGTCGGACATGCAACGCACCCTCGATTGTTTGCATCAGACGGCACCCGCGCCGTCGGGTTGCGCCAGGTCTGTGACTCGACAAGAAGCCCTGGCGATGTTGCGCGAGAAGGCCGTCGCCTGCGGTTTGCCGTCCGCGGACGGCGGGCTGCCCGGTACGCCCGTCGTGCCGGCGGTCGGGAGCATCCGGTACGTCGTGCGCAATCCCGTGGCGCGGTTCTCCGATGCGGTGAAACGGGCGCGTGCGTCCGAAGCTTGGTCAAGCGACGGCCTGCGGCGAATGGCGGAAGCGTTGTTCCTGCTCCGGAATGATTCGTTCCTCGACCACGCCAGCCATCTCCCGGCGCCCGAGGTCGACGGCTGGGAGCGTGAATGGGCGCAGGGCGCGGATCTGCTGGGGGCGTTGCTCTGGCGATGGCTGGGCGCCGACACCTCGGCGCGTGAGATGGCCAGTGCCTGCGAACGGCTTGAACTCCCGATGTTCGATGCCGTCATGTCCTCCCTGTGCCGGCACGCGTTGAAACGCCCGAGTTCCCAGGAGCGGCGCACGCCCTGGCAGGGCGACGACTTCCTGTGCGCTTGGCGAGGCGATACGGCGTCAACCGGAAAACACTTGACGGTCCTGGCCGGGATCGCCGATCGGCGAGGACTTCCGGAGTGGAAGGACTGGCTGCGGCTGTATGCCTCCACGCAACAGGTGCTCGACCTGAAGGCGTTGGAGCCACTGACGGCCAGCTTGTCTCCGACACAGGAGCTCCACGACGACACCTGGGATCAATGTCAATCCCTGCTGAGCACCCTTTGCGGCGGACGCATCGTTCCGCCCCGTGGTCCCGTGGGTCCCGCAGCAAGAGCCTATGCGGATCTGGTGTGGCGCGGGTTCCATGCGCCGGCGGCGTTGATGCTGCGTTGGATGGAGGAATCGCCGCAGCAGTTCCTGACGCGTTGCCGCGCGCTCGATCGCGAGGCATTGGAACGGATGGCCGCGCTCATCTGTCTAGCGTCCATGGCCGAGCCCTTCGGCGACGAGGGCTCTGCGCTGTTCAATACCATCGACGAGTTTGCCAAGTTGGCGGGCGACGGAGGCATCAGGCCGGATCGTGTCGCCGCCCATTTGAATCGCTGCGAGGCTCGTTCCCAGGCGGGTGCGCCATGGGCCAATCCGGTCGGCGGCGTCGCTTGGGACGCCGATCCGGAGAGCGACGGGTTCCGGCACTCCGCCGCCGCTCGACACGCCCTGAAGGCGCTGGCTTCCGTGAGGCCCTCCCGACCTCAGCAAACCCCCGGGACGCCGATGGTTGCCATGAGTCCGCGACTCAGCGGTCCGCGACTCAGCGCTTGAGCGCTTCCCGCGCCCGCTCCAGCGCCTGCCAGAACTTCGGATCCTGAGAGGTCGCGAAGTTGATCCGCATCAGCGTGCCCGGCGTGCGCGTCGGGCTGAACAGGATGCCGGGCGCGATCAGCCAGCCCTGGTCCATCATCACCGGCGCCAGGCGCTCGGTGTCCGCGCCCACGTCGACCCAGCCGAACAGGCCGGCCGGCGTCGCGGCGAAGCGGCAGCCGGCGTCCTCGGCCAGGCGCACGCAGCGCTGGCGCGCGGACACCAGTCGCGCCGCGATCCGCTCCGCGTGCTTGCGCAGCAGGCCCTGCTCCAGGCACAGCGCGACCGCGCGGTCCATCAGCGGGCTTGTCGTCAGCGACGCCAGCAGCTTCAGGTCGGTCAGGCGCGCCATGCGTTCCGGGCTCGCGGCGACGAAACCGACGCGCCACGCCGGCGAGAGCATCTTCGAGAAACCGGAGACGTAGATCGTGCGCCGCAGCTGGTCGAGCGCAGCCAGCCGCGGCGCGTGGTTGGGCGCAAACAGCGCATAGGTGTCGTCCTCGACGATCAGCAGGTCGTGCGCGTGCGCCAGCTGCAGCACCTGGTGCGCATGCGCCAGATCCAGCGTCGCGCCGGTCGGGTTGTGCAGCACCGAGACGGTCACGTACATGCGCGGCCGGTGTTCCTCGATGAGCCGCCGCATCACCGCCATGTCCGGGCCGTGCGCGCCACGCGGCACCGGCAGCAGCCGCATGCCGGCCTGGGACAGGCGCGCGTATTCGATCGCCCATCCCGGGTCGTCCACCAGCACGGCGTCGCCGGGCTCCAGGAAGGCCCGCGTGATCAGATCCAGTCCGTGGGTCGCGCCGACGGTGCTCATGATCTGGTCCGGTGCCGCCTGGACCGCGATGTCCAGCAGCCGCCGCGACAGCGCGCGCCGCAGGCGCTCGTCGCCGAGCGGCTCGCCGTAGCCGGAGATCAGGGCATCGTCCGCGTTGGCCGCGAGGCGGCGCAGCGTCGACTGCAGCAGCCCCAGGTCCAGCCATTCCGCTGGCAAGGTGCCGAGCCCAGGTGAGCGCCGCGCATCCGCCTGGAACATGCCGCGGATCAGCGCACTGGCATCGACCGGCGGCGGCAGTGGCGCGGGAGCGACGTCATGGGCGACCGGCGCCCGGGGCGCAGGCATCCGGGTTTCGCGAACGAAAAACCCTCGCTTCTTCCGCGCCTCCAGCAGGCCCTGCGCGAGCAACTGGTCGTAGGCCGCCACGACCGTGTACGGACTGACGCCGTGATGCCGCGCGCAATCCCGCACCGAGGGCAGCCGCGCCCCCGGGAGCAGCAGCCGCTGCTGGATACGCGCCGCGAAGCGCTGCGCCAGCTGCTGCGCGAGCGGCTGGCTGGCGTTGCGGGAGAGGGCGACCGGCGCGACATTCGCGCTGTTGGGGGCGCTCATGCTGGCGTTGGCTGTGCTGGTGTCCATGCCGATACAGATCATGCGGTGGTATGGCGCAGTGTATTGGTCCTGTGCTGGTCGACCCCTTAGACTGGCCCGCTCAACCGGAGACACCCCCATGAACCGCAGTCCCTGGACGCAGGCCCGCCGCGCGGCGCGCATGAACCCGTCCATCATCCGAGAGATCCTGAAGGTCACCGAGAAGCCGGGCATCCTGTCCATGGCCGGCGGCCTGCCCAGCGCGGACACGTTCCCGGTGGACGCCATCAAGACGGCCTGCGACCGCGTGCTGACGCACAACGCGAAGGAAGCGCTGCAGTACGCCGCCAGCGAGGGCTTCGCGCCGCTGCGCGAGTGGGTCGCGGCCAAGGTCGCGACGCTGGGGATCAACGCGTCGCCGGACCAGGTGCTGATCACCAGCGGATCGCAGCAGGGCCTGGACCTGGTCGGCAAGCTGCTGTGCGACGCGGGCGCGCCGGTCGCGGTCGAGACGCCGACCTACCTCGGCGCGCTGCAGGCCTTCACGCCGTACGAGCCGATCTTCGCCAGCCTCGCCAGCGATGACGAAGGCCCGCTGCCTTCGGCCATCGAGGCGCTGCCGCACGATGCGCCGGGCACGCGCTTCGCGTACCTGCTCCCGAACTACCAGAACCCGACCGGCCGCGTGATGAGCCTGGAGCGCCGTCAGGCCGTGGTCGCCGCCGCCCGCAAGGCCGGCGTGCCCATCGTCGAGGACAACCCCTACGGCGACCTGTGGTTCGACCAGGCGCCGCCGGCCTCGCTGAGCTCGCTGTGGCCCGAGGGCAGCATCTACCTGGGCTCGTTCTCCAAGGTGCTGACGCCAGGCTTCCGCCTGGGCTACATCGTCGCCCCGAGCGAGCTCTACCCGAAGCTGCTGCAGGCCAAGCAGGCCGCCGACCTGCACACGCCGGGCTTCAACCAGCGCGTCGTGCATGAGGTCATCAAGGGCGGGTTCCTGGACGAGCACGTGCCCAAGATCCGCGCCCGCTACAAGGCCAACCGCGATGCGATGGCCAAGGCGCTGGAGGAGTCCCTGCCTCCGGGCTGCGAATGGCAGACCCCGGAAGGCGGGATGTTCTTCTGGATCCGCCTGCCCGAAGGCCTGGACGCGATGGCGCTGCTGCCGCGCGCGGTCGATGCCGGCATCGCCTACGTGCCGGGCGCCGCGTTCTACGCGCACCAGCCCGACACGCGCACGCTTCGCCTGTCGTTCGTGACGCTGACACCGGACCTGATCGCCGAAGGCGTCGACAAGCTCGGCCGCGTGCTGCACGAGGCGCTCGCGCTGACGACCGCGGAAACGGCGCCCTGATCGGCGGACCGGCTCGTCCGGTCCGTGGCCCGCTCTGACCGCCCGCTCCGGCGGGCTGTCCCCTGTTCCCGTCACCCGTCACCGCCGCGTCAGGCGGGACGGATCGACTCGTCCTGTTTTTCCGAGGTTCCGCATGTCCGAACTCCGCCGTTTCGTTCAAGTCGACGTCTTCACCGCCGAGGCGCTGAAGGGCAACCCCCTGGCCGTCGTCATCGACGGTGCGGGCCTGGACGACGCCACGATGGCGAAGTTCGCCGAGTGGACGAATCTCTCCGAAACGACCTTCCTGCTGCCGCCCACGCATCCCGAGGCCGACTACCGCGTCCGCATCTTCACGCCGGGCGGCGAACTGCCCTTCGCGGGGCATCCGACGCTGGGTTCGTGCCACGCGTGGCTGTCCAGCGGCGGGGATCCGAAGCGGCCCGGCGAGGTGGTGCAGGAATGCGCCATCGGCCTGGTGCGCATCCGTCGTGACGGCGCTCGGCTGGCCTTCGCCGCGCCGCCGCTGCTGCGCGAAGGACCGGTCGAACCGGCGCTGCGCGAACAGGTGGCGCGCTCGCTGCGCGTCGCCGACGCGGACCTGCTCGATGTCGTCTGGGTGAACAACGGCCCTGACTGGATGGCTGCACGCCTGGCCTCGGCCGAGGCGGTCCTCGCGATCGAGCCGGACTACGTGTCCATGGGGCGACTCAAGCTGGGCGTCGTTGGCGCTTATCCTGCGGGTTCGCCGCTGCAATTCGAGGTGCGGGCCTTCGTGCCCGGACTCGGCCCCGCTGAAGACCCGGTCACGGGCAGCCTCAACGCGGGTCTGGCACTATGGCTGCAAGGCGCCGGTCTGGCGCCCGATCGCTATGTGGCCGCCCAGGGCGCCGCCCTCGGGCGTGCCGGCCGGGTGCATGTGGCGAAAGAGGGTGGACATTGCTGGATTGGCGGCGATGTCACGCCATTGATCCACGGTCAGATGAGGTTGTGAAGCCATGAGCATGGAAGTCGATCATCTCGTTGTCGCCGCGAACACCCTCGAGGAGGGTCGCGCCTGGTGCGAGCGCGTCCTCGGCGTGTCCCCTCAACCCGGTGGGCGCCATGCGCTGATGGGCACGCACAACCTGCTGCTGAACATCAGCGGGCCGCCGACCTATCCGCGCTGCTACCTGGAAATCATCGCCATCGATCCGGAAGCGCCGGATCCGGGCCGGCCGCGCTGGTTCGACCTGGACCAGCCCGCCGTGCGCGAACGCCTGAAGGAGGACGGTCCGTCGCTGCTGCACTGGGTCGCGCGGGTGCAGAGCCTGGACGCGACGCTGGCCACCTGGTCGGGTGAAGGCGTCGATGCCGGCGAGGCGGTCGAAGCCGCCCGCGGCGATCTGAGCTGGCGCATCGCGCTGCGCGAGGATGGCCGCCGGCTGCGCAAGGAAGGACTGCCCGTGCCCATCGAATGGAAGGGCGACGCCCATCCGACCGACAAGCTGCCGGAAAGCGGCGTGCAGCTGCTGGGCTTCGAGGCCCGCGACGGCCTGCGCGCGCAGCTCTCGACGCCCAAGGGCACGGTCGAGCTGGAGGCGATCGAAGGCACCTTGTCCGATGCGCCGACGCAGTCCGGCGACCTCGACGACGTGCTGCCGGCCGCCCGCTGAAGTGGCGACACTGGATCTCTTCCGCGAGGATGCGCAGCTGCGCGAGTGCGAGGCGACGCTGCTTCGTGCCGATGAGCGCGGCCTGCTGCTGGACCGCACGGTGTTCTATCCGCAGGGCGGCGGTCAGGCCGGCGACGCCGGCACGCTGACGCTGCCCGGCGGACGCGAACTGCTGATCGCCGATACCCGAAAGGGCGAAGACGGTGAGATCCTGCACCTCCCCGCGCCCGATCAGGACCTGAGCGGACTCGATGCCGGCACGCCGGTCACTGCGCGCGTCGACTGGGCGCGTCGTCATGCCCACATGCGTTTCCACACCGCGACGCACCTGCTGTGCGCGCTGGTGCCGCATCCGGTCGACGGATGCTCGATCACCGCGGGTTATGCGCGGCTGGACTTCCACATGACCGATCCGCTCGACAAGGATGCGCTGACGGCCGGCATCGCCCGGCTCGTCGCCGAGGCGCATCCGGTCGGCCACCGATGGATCAGCGATGAGGAGCTTGATGCGAATCCGACCCTCGTGCGCAGCATGAGCGTGCAGCCGCCGCGCGGCACGGGTCGCGTGCGCCTGCTGGAGATCGATGGCGTCGACCTCCAACCCTGCGGTGGCACGCATGTCGCCAACACATCGGAGATCGGCGCGGTGGTCGTCACGAAGATCGAGAAGAAGTCGGCCAGGACGCGCCGCGTGGTGCTGGGCTTTGCGGCCGTTGCGCCCGTTGCGCCCGTTGAGGCCGGTGAGCCCGCGGCATCCGCGACATCGTCATGAGCAGACTTCGCGTGCTCGGACGCCCGGCGTCCATCAACGTCCGCAAGGTGTTGTGGACCGGTGTCGAGCTGGGCCTGGACCTGACGCGTGAGGACGTCGACGTGAAGGCGGAGGCCTTCCGCATGCTCAACCCCAACGCGATGATGCCGGTGCTGATCGACGAGGGCGGACAGCCGTTCTCGATGTGGGAGAGCAACAGCATCTGCCGATACCTCGCGCAACGCGAGGCGCGCGTCGACCTGCTGCCCGTCGAGCCCCGCCGGCGGGCGCTCGTCGAGATGTGGATGGACTGGCAAGGCGGCGAGTTGAACAACAGCTGGCGCTACGCGTTCATGGCGACGGTGCGCCAGAGCGCCCAGCACCAGGACGCCGCGTTGATCGAGGCCGGCGTCGCGAACTGGAACCGGCACATGACGATGCTCGACGGGCAGCTTGCGCGCTCGGGTGGGCCGTTCGTGCTCGGCGACACGTGCACGCTGGCGGATGTGGTGCTGGGCCTGTCCGCCCATCGCTGGCGCGCCGCGCCGATCGCGCACGCGGATCTGCCGGCGGTCGAGGCCTGGTACCAGCGCCTGCTGACCCGTCCCGGCTTCATGGCTCACGGTCCCGCCGCCGGTCCTTGATGAGCGCCCCTAGACGCGACACTTGATCGCCAGAACGGCCTCGCTACACTCGCCCGTTGTGGACACGCCTGAGATACGACTGATCTGCCCCGATTCGCCCCCGTTGTGGGAAGAAGCGCGCGCGATCATGCGCGAATACGCGCAGAGCCTGGACATCGACCTGGACTTCCAGAACTTCGACCAGGAACTGGCCTCGCTGCCCGGCGAGTACGACGAGCCCCAAGGCACGCTGCTGCTGGCGCTGGTCGACGGCCAGATCGCCGGTTGCGGCGGATTCCGGCCGATGACCGACTCCGATTACGCCAACGCCTGCGAGATGAAGCGCCTGTTCATCCGCCCCGCGTTCCGCCGTTTCGGCCTGGGCCGCACGATGGCGCAGGCGCTGATCGATCGCGCCGTCACGGCGGGCTACTCCAGCATGCTGCTCGACACGCTCGACGACATGGAGGCCGCGCGCGACCTCTACGAGAGCCTCGGCTTCGAGGAAATCCCGCCGTACTACTTCAATCCGATCGCCGGGGCGCATTACCTGAAGGTCGATCTGGACTGATCCCGGCCCGTTCGTCGAGAGGGTGAGCGGTTTCGCCGGGTTACCGGCATAGCATCGGGGCATGAGCTCACAGCCCCATGCCGCTTCGACGACGTCCTCGGACGACCTTTTCCGCCTCGAACCCGCGTCGCTGACGCCGGCGCTGCTCGGCGAGTCGCCGTTCTGGCATCCATTGGAGCAATGCCTCTATTACGTCGACATCCCGGGAAAGGCGTTGTTCCGGCTCGACAACGGCGCCGATGCGCCGACCCGCTGGGCGCTCAACGACGAGCCGGGCTGTGTCGTGCCGCTGACCGACGGCAAGCTGCTGATCCCGCAACGCAACGGGTTGTGGCGCTTCGACCCGGCGACCGGCGATTACGTGAAACTGCTCGATCCGCCGTACGACGCTTCCAAGCGCCGCTTCAACGACGGCAAGGCCGATGCGAAGGGGCGTCTCTGGGTCGGCACCATCGACGACGCGCGTCAGCCGGAATCGGCGCTCTACTGCCTGCGCGACGGTGCCTTCGAACAGGTCCAGGACGGCATCACGGTGTCCAACGGCCTGGCCTGGAGCCCGGACGGCCGCACGATGTACTGGGCCGACACCAAGGCCCATGAGATCTACCGCCTGAGTTTCGACGTCGACACCGGCACGGTTGGCGAACGCGAAGTCTTCGCCAGCTTCGAGAAGCGCGCGCCGGAACAGTTGCTGGAAACCTACGGCGGCCGTCCGGATGGCGCGGCCGTCGACGTCGAGGGCGCCTATTGGATCGCCATGATGGAAGGGCAGCAGCTGCTGCGGCTCTCGCCGTCCGGCGAGGTGCTGACGCGCGTCGAGCTCCCCGTGCGCTGCGCGACGATGCCGACCTTCGGTGGTGCAGACATGCGCACCCTTTTCGTCACCACCGCACGGGAAAAGCGCAGCGAGGCGGAGCTCGCCGCCCAGCCCTGGGCTGGTTGCGTGTTGAAGATGCGCGTGCCCGTGGCCGGCTTGCCGGTACAGTTCGCGCACTGGGAAGCCTGAGGCCGCGTGGGGCCAGGTGTTGCGCGCACACCGCGCAACATCGCTCACATCGCGTGCCGAGGGGGTGCCACAAGTGATGCCGGAAGCCGATGAACAGGGCTCGGGAGAGCCCTAGTCGTGGTTCGCGCGGGCTGTCAAGTCGGCGCGGATGGGCCGGCACCACGGCCTGTTAAGGGTTCGTCAGGCCAGAACCCCTATAATCCCGTGGTTTTGCAGCTCGCCCCCTGACGCCGTGAATCCCCATCCAGCGCACGCACCCGTTGCGTCGCCCGCAGCGCCGCCCCGGCCCGTTCCGACGAACGACCGCGGCACCGCCAGCCAGGATGCCTGGGACGATGGAACAGAAGGAAATGCGGGTGGCGAACCGGCTTTCAAGCCCCTGACGCGAGAAGAAGCGCAGGACTTGCGGGCCCGGCTCCCGGCGATGTCGGTCTGGTCGTTGTTGACCTGGCAGGCGGCGGCGGGCGCCATCATGGTCGCGCTGTGGGGGCTGCTGTCCCTGCAAGCCGACAAAACCTGGTCGGCGCTGTTCGGTGCCGTCTCGGTCGTCGTGCCGAACGCCCTGATGGCGTGGGGCATGACGCGGCGATCAGCCAGGGACGCGGGCACTCCGATGCTCACGTTCGCGGTCTGGGAGCTGGTGAAGATCATTCTGGCGGTCGCCATCCTGGTGGCGGTCGCCGTGGGTTTCGCATCGTTGAGTTGGGCGGCAATGCTCTCGACCCTCGTCGTGACCCTGAAGGCAAATTGGCTGGCCCTGCTTAGGCGGGGTCGAATCAGAAAATAGAGACGGAAACAACCACCATGGCAGCAGAAGGGCACGCGCCGACTTCGGGTGAATACATCACCCACCATTTGCAGCATTGGCAGAAGAATTTCGCCTTCGAAGATGTGAAGCAGACGGGCATCGTCGACTTCAGCGTCTTCAACTTCGATTCGCTGATCTATTCGACGGTCCTCGGCCTGATCGCCGTGTTCCTCCTCTGGCGTGTCGCACGCAAGGCTCATGCCGGCGTGCCGGGCCGCTTCCAGGCGGCCATCGAGATGCTGGTCGAACTGGTGGACAACCAGGCCAAGTCGGTGATCCACAACGAGAAGAGCCGCCGGGTCATCGGCCCCGTGGCCCTGACCGTGTTCGTGTGGATCTTCTTCATGAACTTCATGGACATGCTGCCGGTGGACTGGCTGCCGACGCTGTTCACCAACTACGTCGCCCATGACGCGCACCACGCCTACCAGCGCGTCGTGCCGACCGCCGACCTGTCGACCACGCTGAGCCTGTCGACCTTCGTCCTGGCGCTGGTGTTCTTCTACAGCGTCAAGATCAAGGGTCTGGGCGGCTGGGGCCACGAACTGATCGCCGCACCGTTCGGCGACCACTTCCTGCTGTGGCCGTTCAACTTCCTCATGCAGATCATCGAGTTCGTCGCCAAGACGGTCTCTCATGGCATGCGACTGTTCGGCAACATGTTTGCCGGCGAACTGGTGTTCATGCTGATCGCCCTGATGGGTGGCGGCTGGGCCCTGACCGGAACCGGCATCGGCCTGGCCATCGGCCACGTCCTCGCCGGCACGGTCTGGACGCTGTTCCACATCCTTGTGATCACGCTGCAGGCCTTCATCTTCATGATGCTGACGCTGATCTACCTGGGCCAGGCGCACGACGCGCACTGATCCGGACGGACAGCTCGATCCCTGCGATTTCTCGATTCCTTTTCCCTTTCTCTTTATCTAACTCTCTCAGGAGCAAAACATGGAAAACATCCTCGGTCTGGTCGCTCTGGCTTGCGGCATCATCGTTGGTCTGGGCGCGATCGGCGCTTCCATCGGCATCGCGCTGATGGGCGGCAAGTTCCTGGAATCGTCGGCCCGTCAACCCGAGCTGATGAACGAACTGCAAACCAAGATGTTCATCCTGGCCGGCCTGATCGACGCGGCCTTCCTGATCGGCGTCGCCATCGCCCTGCTGTTCGCGTTCGCCAACCCGTTCGCCGCCACGCTGCTCGCCACCGTCGCTCGCTGATAGAGCCCGAACCCTTTCACGACTGAAAGGATCGTGCCGTGAATATCAACGCTAGCCTCTTCATCCAGTGGATCCCGTTTGCGCTTCTCGTGTTCGTCACGATGAAGTTCATCTGGCCACCGATCGTGAAGGCACTGGACGAGCGCGCGGAGAAGATCCGTGCCGGCCTCACCGCCGCCGACCAGGCCAAGGCCGAACTGGCCAACGCCAACAAGAAGGTCGACGAGCAACTGGCGCAGACCCGCAACGAAACCACCAAGCTGCTGTCCGACGCTGAAAAGCGCGGCGCCGCGATCGTGGACGAAGCGAAGAAGCGTGCGGACGACGAAGGCGCCAAGATCATCGCCGCTGCGAAGGCTGAAGCCGAGCAGCAGTCGGTGCGCGCCCGCGAGGCCCTGCGCGAGCAGGTCGCCGCGCTGGCCGTCAAGGGCGCCGAGCAGATCCTGCAGCGCGAGGTCAACGCCGGCGTGCACGCCGAATTGCTGAACCGTCTCAAGACGGAGCTGTAATCATGGCTGAACTCGCAACCATTGCCCGTCCCTACGCCGAAGCGCTGTTCCAGGTCGCGTCCTCCCAGGACCTCAAGACCTGGAACGAGCAGCTCGCCGCGCTGGCGCTCGTCGCCGGCGACAGCCAACTGCGCCAGTTCGCCGAAGACCCGAAAGTGACCACCGACCAGGTGTTCCAGGTGGTGTCCGCGGCGAGCGGCCAGTCGCTGGTGCCCGGCGTTCAGAACTTCCTGCGCGAGGTGATCGCCAACGGCCGCCTGTCGGCGCTGCCGGCGATGGTCCAGCAGTTCCACGAACTGGCCAACGCCGCTTCCGGCGTGTCCGATGCGCACATCTTCAGCGCGTTCCCGATCGAGCCGGCCCAGCTGGCCGACGTGGTCGCGTCGTTGGAGAAGCGCTTCGGCCGCAAGCTGCAAGCGCAGGTTGAGCTGGAGCCTGGCCTGATCGGCGGTATCCGTGTGGTGGTCGGCGACGAGGTGCTGGACACCTCGGTGAAGGCCCGTCTGGAACGCATGAAAGTGGCGCTGACTGCCTGAAGCCTCGGCTTCAGGCTTCGGCCCGACTGCCTGAGATCCCCCCGATTCACCCTGGTGTCCCGCTTCGGCGGGATGCCGCTGGGAGCAAGCAATGCAATTGAATCCTGCTGAAATTTCCGAACTGATCAAGAGCCGCATCGAAGGCCTTGGCGCGTCCACCGACGTGCGCAACCAGGGCACCGTCGTGTCCGTGTCCGACGGCATCGTGCGCGTGCACGGCCTGTCCGACGTGATGCAAGGCGAAATGCTGGAGTTCCCGGTCGCCGCCGATGGCACGCAGACCTTCGGTCTGGCGCTGAACCTGGAGCGCGACTCCGTCGGCGCCGTGATCCTGGGCGCCTACGAGCACATCGTCGAAGGCGACACCGTGAAGTGCACGGGCCGCATCCTGGAAGTGCCGGTCGGCCCCGAGCTGATCGGCCGCGTGGTGAACGCGCTGGGTCAGCCGATCGACGGCAAGGGCCCGATCAACGCCAAGATGACCGACGTCATCGAGAAGGTCGCCCCGGGCGTGATCGCCCGCAAGTCCGTCGACCAGCCGGTGCAGACCGGCCTGAAGTCGATCGACTCGATGGTGCCCGTCGGCCGTGGCCAGCGCGAGCTGATCATCGGCGACCGCCAGACCGGCAAGACCGCCGTGGCGATCGACGCGATCATCAACCAGAAGGGTCAGAACATGACCTGCGTGTACGTCGCGATCGGCCAGAAGGCTTCGTCGATCAAGAACGTCGTGCGCGCCCTGGAAGCCGCCGGTGCGATGGACTACACCATCGTCGTCGCCGCCTCCGCGTCCGAATCCGCTGCGATGCAGTACGTGTCGGCCTACTCCGGCTGCACGATGGGCGAGTACTTCCGCGACCGCGGTCAAGATGCGCTGATCGTGTACGACGACCTGTCCAAGCAGGCCGTCGCCTACCGTCAGGTCTCGCTGCTGCTGCGCCGTCCCCCGGGCCGCGAAGCCTTCCCCGGCGACGTGTTCTATCTCCACAGCCGTCTGCTGGAACGCGCCGCCCGCGTGAACGCCGAGTACGTCGAGGCCTTCACCAAGGGTGAAGTCAAGGGCAAGACCGGCTCGCTGACCGCGCTGCCGATCATCGAGACGCAAGCCGGCGACGTGTCCGCCTTCGTTCCGACGAACGTCATCTCGATCACCGACGGCCAGATCTTCCTGGAAACCAACCTGTTCAACGCCGGCATCCGTCCCGCGATCAACGCCGGTATCTCGGTGTCGCGCGTCGGTGGCGCTGCCCAGACCAAGCTGATCAAGTCGCTGTCCGGCGGTATCCGTACCGACCTGGCCCAGTACCGTGAGCTGGCTGCCTTCGCGCAGTTCGCTTCCGACCTGGACGCCGCGACCCGCAAGCAGCTGGACCGCGGTGCCCGCGTGACGGAACTGCTGAAGCAGGCGCAGTACAGCCCGCTGTCCATCAGCCTGATGGGCGCGTCGCTGTACGCCGCGAACAAGGGCTTCATGGACGACATCGAGGTCAAGAAGGTCCTGTCCTTCGAGCACGGCCTGCACCAGTTCCTGAAGACCTCGCATGCCGCCCTGCTGACGAAGCTGGAGAACGACAAGGCGATGGACAAGGATGCGGAAGCTGAACTGAACGCCGCGATCACGTCGTTCAAGAAGTCCTTCGCCTAAGCAACCATGACCGGGTCTCGCTGACGTCAGGCAAGACCCGGCCCTCACAGGAGAAATCATGGCAGCAGGCAAGGAAATTCGCGGCAAGATCAAGTCGGTCGAGAACACCAAGAAGATCACCAAGGCCATGGAGATGGTCGCGGCTTCGAAAATGCGCAAGGCGCAGGATCGGATGCGCGCGGCCCGTCCGTACGCGGAGAAGGTCGGCAACATCGCCGCCAATCTGTCGAAGGCCAACCCCGAGTACCGTCACCCGTTCATGGTGGCGAACCCGGACGCCAAGTCGGTGGGCTTCGTGGTGGTCACGACGGACAAGGGTCTGTGCGGTGGTCTGAACACCAACCTGCTTCGCGCGACGACGACCAAGCTCAAGGAAGTCGAAGCGGCGGGTCAGAAGTCCGAAGTGGTGGCGATCGGCAACAAGGGTCTGGGTTTCATGAACCGGATCGGCGCCAAGGTCGTCGCGCACGCGACGCAGCTCGGCGACAGCCCCCAGCTCGAGAAGCTGGTCGGCCCGGTCAAGACGCTGCTGGACGCGTATGCGGACGGCAAGTTGTCGGCGGTCTATCTCTGCTACACGCGCTTCGTCAACACGATGAAGCAGGAGCCGGTGGTGCAGCAGCTGCTGCCGCTGACGGCCGAGTCGCTGGAGACGGATGCCGCGGGTCACGCATGGGACTACCTGTACGAACCCGATGCCCCGACCGTGATCAACGAGCTGCTGGTGCGCTACACCGAAGCCCTGGTCTATCAGGCCGTGGCCGAGAACATGGCGTCCGAGCAATCGGCGCGCATGGTGGCCATGAAGGCCGCGACCGACAACGCCGGAACGCTGATCGGTGAGCTGAAGCTGGTCTACAACAAGACCCGCCAGGCCGCGATCACGAAGGAACTGTCGGAAATCGTCAGCGGCGCGGCCGCCATCAGCGGTTGATCTCGCGATCGATCGCAGGCAACAGATTTGAATTGAAGGAACGAAGAAATGGCTAACACTCAATCGGTGGGCAAGATCGTTCAGTGCATCGGCGCCGTGGTGGACGTGGAATTCCCGCGCGACCAGATGCCCAAGGTGTTCGACGCCCTGAAGATGGAAGGCACGACCCTGACGCTGGAAGTCCAGCAGCAGCTGGGCGACGGCGTGGTGCGCACCATCGCGCTGGGCTCGTCCGACGGCCTGCGCCGCGGCAGCGAGGTCTACAACACGGGCGACATGATCCAGGTCCCGGTCGGCCAGCCGACCCTGGGCCGCATCATGGACGTGCTGGGCAACCCGATCGACGAGCGCGGCGAAGTCTCGCGCGAGAAGACCTCGGCCATCCACCGCAAGGCCCCGGCCTACGACGAGCTGAGCCCGTCGCAGGAGCTGCTGGAAACCGGCATCAAGGTCATCGACCTGATCTGCCCGTTCGCCAAGGGCGGCAAGGTCGGCCTGTTCGGCGGCGCCGGCGTGGGCAAGACCGTCAACATGATGGAGCTGATCAACAACATCGCCAAGGCTCACTCGGGTCTGTCGGTGTTCGCGGGTGTCGGCGAGCGTACCCGTGAGGGCAACGACTTCTATCATGAGATGTCCGACGCGGGCGTCGTGAACCAGGAGGACCTGAGCAAGTCGAAGGTCGCCATGGTCTACGGCCAGATGAACGAGCCCCCGGGCAACCGTCTGCGCGTCGCGCTGACCGGCCTGACGATGGCCGAGTCCTTCCGCGACGAAGGCCGCGACGTGCTGTTCTTCGTGGACAACATCTACCGCTACACGCTGGCCGGCACGGAAGTGTCCGCGCTGCTGGGTCGCATGCCGTCCGCGGTGGGCTACCAGCCGACGCTGGCCGAGGAAATGGGCCGCCTGCAAGAGCGGATCACGTCGACCAAGGTCGGCTCGATCACCTCGATCCAGGCCGTGTACGTCCCTGCGGACGACCTGACCGACCCGTCGCCCGCCACGACCTTCGCCCACTTGGACGCCACCGTCGTGCTGTCGCGTGACATCGCGTCGCTGGGCATCTACCCGGCCGTGGACCCGCTGGACTCGACCTCGCGTCAGATCGACCCGAACGTCATCGGCGAAGAGCACTACAACGTGACGCGTTCGGTGCAGTCGGTGCTGCAGCGCTACAAGGAACTGCGCGACATCATCGCGATCCTGGGCATGGACGAGCTGTCGCCGGAAGACAAGCAGGCCGTGGCCCGCGCGCGCAAGATCCAGCGTTTCCTGTCGCAGCCCTTCCACGTCGCGGAAGTGTTCACCGGCGCGCCCGGCAAATACGTCCCGCTGAAGGAAACCATCCGTGGTTTCAAGATGATCGTGAACGGCGAATGCGACCACCTGCCGGAACAGGCGTTCTACATGGTGGGCACGATTGACGAGGCCTTCGAAAAGGCCAAGAAGATCCAGTAAAGCCCGTTCGACGGTGCGGTCCTGACCGGCCCACCGTCGATGAGCTGAACGGACTTCTTACCTTTCGATCAAGGAAACGCAATGGCAACCCTCCACGTGAACGTGGTCTCGGCGGAAGAGCAGATCTTCTCGGGCGAGGCGAAATTCGTGGCGCTGCCGGGCGAAGGCGGCGAGCTGGGCATCCTGCCCAAGCACACCCCGCTGATCACCCGCATCAAGCCTGGCGCCGTGCGCATCCAGCGTCCCAACGGCGATGAAGAGTTCGTCTTCGTCGCCGGCGGCCTGCTGGAAGTTCAGCCGGGCGTCGTGACCGTGCTGGCCGACACCGCGATCCGCGGCAAGGACCTCGACGAGGCCCGTGCCCAGGCCGCGAAGCAGGCCGCCGAGGAAGCGATGAAGAACGCCAAGAGCGACATCGACTTCGCCAAGGCGCAAAGCGAGTTCGCCGCGATGGCCGCGCAGATCGCGGCGCTGCGGAAGTTCCGCGCCAAGCGCTGAGCCCCCTCCGGCCTTCAGCCGAGCAGCCCGCCTCGCGACAACGAGGCGGGCTTTCTTCATCATGAATCACCGCTTCCGCGTCGTTCGTTGGGCCGCCTGGGCGCCGGGTCTCGATTCCCGGGACGCTTGGCGCGCATGGCTCGCCTCGCCCACGCCGATCGCGGGGGAGGGGCAGCCGCCCCTGGCCGAAGTGCCGGCGATGATGCGCCGCCGCATCGACCCGCTGGGCCGCGCCGCGCTGCAGGCTGCCTGGTGGGCGCAAGGCACGCCGGAAGAGGGCGCCGGCACGATGCCGGTGATCTTCGCGTCGCGCTGGGGCGAAATCGCCCGTTCGCTGACGCTGCTCCAGCAACTCGCCGGCGGAGAGCCGCTGTCGCCGACGCACTTCAGCCTGTCGGTGCACAACGCCTCGGGCGCGCTGTATTCGATGGCGCGCCAGGACAAGCAGAACTACCTCGCTGTCGCCGGTGGCGAACACAGCGCAGAAGCCGCCTTTGCGGAAGCACTCGGCCTGCTGGCCGACGGCGCCCCCCAGGTGCTGGTCGCGCACGTCGACGCCCCCTTGCCCGAGGCCTATGCGGCGCTGGGACAGATCGATCCCGCGACCGCCGATCCCGCGTTGATCGCCTGGGCCTGCGTGCTTGCGCAGCCCGACGCCGTGTCGCCGTCGTTCACGCTTGAGCCGATGAACGCGGATACGCTGACGACAGCGTCGACACCGTCGCCGTGGCTGAGCGGCAGCCTGCCGGTGCTGGCCCTGCTCGCAGAAGCGGACAAGGCTGGCGGTGCCGGGGAGCCTGCGTCGCTGGACCGCCTCATCGCCGGTCAGCCCGGCGGTTGGCGCTGGACGCGCCGTCCGGCCGGCACGCCCTGAGCCGATGCCATGGGACCGCTGCCCGACTTCCTCGACCGCACCGTCGGCCGCGCCTGGCGCGTGCTCGCGACCGCGATCGCCTTCGCGAGCTTCGGTATCGGCGGACTGATCCTCTGGCTGGTCTGGTTCCCGGCGCTGGACCTGTTCATCCGCGACCGCGACCATCGCATCGCCCTGGCCCGCGGGTCCATCCATCGAACATTCCGCTTGTTCATCGGCTGGATGCGGGTGCTGGGTTTGATCGGCTTCGACATCCGTCACCGCGAGCGTCTGCATCGCGGCGGACTGCTGATCCTGGCGAACCATCCGACGCTGATCGACGTCGTGTTCCTGATTGCCCTCGTGCGAAACGCAGACTGCGTGGTGAAGTCCACGCTGGCGAGCAATCCCTTCACCAGGGGCCCGGTGCGGTCAACAGCCTACATCTGCAACAATTCCGGGGCTGAACTGCTGCAATCCTGTATGGACAGCCTCGCGGCGTCTGGCAACCTGATCATCTTCCCGGAAGGTACGCGCACGCGGCCCGGCGAGCCGCTGCGCATGCAGCGCGGCGCCGCCCAGATCGCGACGCGCGCCGTCCAGGACATCACACCGGTGACCATCCGATGCACCCCGCTGGGCCTGACCAAGGGCCAGCCGTGGTGGCAGGTGGCATCGCGGCGACTGCACTTCGACATCTGCGTGGGTGAAGACATTGCGGTGGCGCCGTTCCTGACGGCCAGCGGCGGCGAACCCGCCCTGGCGGCAAGACGGTTGACGGACCATCTGAACCATTATTTTTCGAATGAACGAGGGAGCCATGCAGGCGCTGGAACGTGACATCAAACTGCTGCTGATCGAGGCCTTGAATCTCGAGGACCTGACGCCGGAGCAGATCGACGCGGAAGACGCGCTCTTCGTGACCGGCCTGGGGTTGGACTCGATCGACGCGCTGGAGCTCGGGCTGGCCCTGCAGAAGAAATACGGCGTGAGCATGGCGGCGGACTCGGAAGAGACGCGCCGGCATTTCGCCAGCATCCGCGCGCTGGCCCGCTTCGTTGCGGAGCACGGCAAGGTCGCGGCCTGATTCGAGCCGTCAGGGAGGATCCACGACATGACGAATGAAGACATCTTCGCGCGCCTGCGCGACATCCTGATCGAGACCTTCGACATCGAAGCCGATCGCATCACCCCCGAGGCTCGCCTCTACGAAGACCTCGACATCGACTCGATCGATGCGGTCGACCTGATCGTCAAGCTCAAGCCGATGGTCGGCAAGAAGCTGCAGCCCGAGGCCTTCAAGGCCGTGCGCACGCTGCAGGACGTGGTCGATGCGCTGCAGGGTCTGATCAAGACGCCGGAGACGGCCGGCGCCTGACGACCGGAGTCCCCATGGCCCGCGCCGTGTTGTGGTTGCTGACGGCGGCCTACCCCCTGCTCGTGTATCTCGGACTGGCGCATGCCCAGCCGCGCGACCTCGCTCTGCTGCTGGCGGCGCTGGCCGCGTTGCGCGCGCTCGCCCGGCGAGGCAGCGCGGAGGCGCGCCTCTGGTGGTGGAGCGCCGCCGGCGCCGCGCTGCTGGCCGGCGCGGCCGCGCTGATGAACCAGAGCCTGCCGCTCAAGCTCTATCCGGTGCTGGTGAATGCCGGCCTGCTTGGGTTGTTCGGCGTGAGCCTGTGGCACGGTCCATCGATCGTCGAACGCCTGGCCCGGTTGACGGAGCCCGACCTCGATGAACGCGGCCAACGCTACACGCGCCGTGTCACCCAGGTCTGGTGCGGGTTCTTCGTGATGAACGGCGGCACTGCCCTGGCGACCGCGCTGTGGGCAGACGACAAGATCTGGGCCCTGTACAACGGGCTGGTGTCCTATGTGCTGATCGGACTCCTGATGGGCGGTGAGTATCTGGTGCGCCTGTGGGTGCGCCGGCGCGACGTTGCCGAGGCCTGACCCTCTTTCTCCATGAGCTTGCTGAAGATCCTGTGCGCGCTGATGAGCGCGCCTCCGCGCCCCGGTCGACCGGTGGCCCGCCGTGCGGGCGTGTTGTTGGACGAGTCCGCCTTCCACCTGCAGGCGCGCCGCTGGGCTGCGGCTTTCACGGCGAGCGGCGCATCGGGCGCCCTGGACGTCGCACTGCACTTCGAAGACACCGTCGAGTTCGCCGCCGCGCTGTTCGGCTTGTGGGCGGTCGGCGGCACTGCGTGGCTGCCCGGCGATCTGCAGCCTGCAACGCTGCAGGCGCTGCGCGGGCGCGTGAGCGCACTCGCGAGCGACGCCTCGATGGCTGCGACGTCGAACGCGGGCTCGGACCCGGCGCTGCCTCGCATCGAGGCCGCTGTGAACCCTGACGACCGAGCGTTCGAACCCTTCGATGCCGAAGCGGAACGGCTGGTCATCTTCACCTCCGGCAGCACCGGCCAGCCCGGCGCGATCCCGAAGCGGCTGCGCGAGCTCTTCGCCGAGATCGACGCACTGGAGCAGGCTTTCGGCGCCCGCATGGCGGGTGCCGAGATCCTGGGTCTCGTGTCCCACCAGCACATCTACGGCCTGCTCTACCGCGTGTTGTGGCCGCTCGCCGCCGGCCGCGTGCTGCACGCCGAGCGTCTGCCCTACATCGAGACCTTGCTGGCCGCGCTGCGCGCCGGGCCACGCTTCGCCGTCATCGCCAGCCCGGCGCATCTGAAGCGCCTGCCGCCGGCGGACAGCGCCATGACGGTCGAGGACGGCCACCTGGCGCTGATCTTCTCGTCAGGCGGCCCGTTGCCTGACGAAGCCGTGCCCGATTGCCGCCGCCTCTTCGGCCAAGCGCCGCTGGAGGTCTACGGCAGCAGCGAGACCGGCGGCGTGGCCTGGCGCCAGCGCGATGCCGGCGCCCCGACGACCTGGACCGCGCTGCCCGGCATCGAGTGGCAGGCCGACGAGTCCGGCACGCTGCGCCTGCGTTCGCGCCACCTGCCCGATCCCGCCGAATGGTTCGAGAGTGCCGATCGCGTGCGCCTCACCGCGGATGGCTTCGAGTTGCTGGGTCGAGCCGACCGCATCGTGAAGATCGAAGGCAAGCGCGTGTCGCTGCAGACGATCGAGACGGTGCTGCGAGATACGGGCTGGATCGAGGACCTGCGCGTCTTCGTGCTCGAGCCTGGCGTGCGCGAGCAGCTCGCGGTCGCCGCGCAGCTCAATGACGCCGGCTGGGCCGAGCACGACGCACGCGGCAAGGCAGCGTTCGCGCAGGCGCTGCGCGACCGGCTCGCGCCGCACCTGGAGCGCATCGCGCTGCCCCGGCGTTGGCGCTTCCTCTCGCAGCTGCCGGTGAACGCGCAAGGCAAGGTCACGGTCGCTGCGCTGACGCGACTCTTCGATCCGCGTCGGCCGGGTGTGCGTCTGCTGTCGCGCTCGGTGAATGAAGTGACGTTGCGGCTCAGCGTCGACGCGACCTTGCCGCAGTTCGACGGCCACTTCCCTGGTCACCCCATCCTTCCCGGCGTTGCGCAACTCGACTGGGTCATGCTGCTCGCGCGCGAGTGGCTGCCGTTGCCGCCGGCAGGGCAGGGCGCCGGTCAAGCGGACTTCGCCGGCATCGACAACCTCAAGTTCCAGCAGGTCATCGCGCCCGGCATGACGGTGGAGCTCGTGCTCGCGTTCACCGCGCCGCTGCTGAGTTTCAGCTATCGCTCGGCCGCCGGCGCACATGCCGCCGGCAAGATCCGCCTGCAGGGACCGACGCCATGAACATCACCGCGGTCGTCCCCGTCTACAACCACGGCGGACCGGTGGGCGGCGTCGTGCGGGCCCTGCGCGCGCAGGGACTGCCGGTGCTGCTCGTCGACGACGGCAGCGAACGCGGCTGCGCCGCGGTGCTCGATGCGCTGTCCGCGGCCGATGCCGAGGTCCGCCTGCTGCGTCTCGCGGTGAACCAGGGCAAGGGCGGCGCGATGATCGCCGGACTCAACGAAGCACATCGGGTTGGCTTCACGCACGCGCTGCAGATCGACGCCGACGGACAGCACGATGTCGTGGACCTGCCGCGCTTCCTGGCAGAAGCCGAGACCTTCCCCGATCACTTCATCTGCGGCTGTCCCGTCTACGACGCGTCGGTGCCCAAGGGCCGCCTCTACGGCCGCTACGCGACGCACATCTGGGTGTGGATCAACACCTTGTCCTTCGAAGTGAAGGACTCGATGTGCGGCTTCCGCGTCTATCCGCTAGCGCCGACGGTGGCGCGACTGGAGCGCACGCGCATCGGCCGCCGCATGGACTTCGACGTCGAGATCGCCGTGCGCCTCGTCTGGGACGGCGTGCGCGTGCGCAACGTGCCGACCCGCGTGCGATATCCTGAGGACGGCGTCTCGCACTTCCGCGCGCTGCGGGACAACGTGCTGATCTCGTGGATGCACACACGGCTGTTTTTCGGCATGCTGTCGCGCCTGCCGCTGCTGCTGTGGCGCAAGGTGGCCGCATGAACGACCCGCGCCCCGGAGCCGCTTCGGGCGAGGCCGGCGAGCCGCGCGAGACACGCGAGACACGCGAAACGCGCCATTGGGCCCAGCTCGGCGAGACGACCTTCGTCGCCGGCATCTGGCTGCTCTACGCGATGCATCGCGTGGCGGGACGCTGGCTGTTCCGCGCGGCAATGTTCCCCGTCGTGTTCGTGCACTGGCTGAGCCGTCCCACGCTGCGCCGCGACAGCCTCGACTACCTTCGCCGTGTGCACGCCGTCGCCGGCCGACCCGCGCCGACCTGGCGCGACAGCATCGCGCACGTCGCGCTCTTCGCCGACACGATGCTCGACAAGCTGCTGGCGATGGCGGGCCGCTATCCGGTGGAGTGCGTGAGCGTCGACGGCAAGGACGAGGTCCTGGCGTCCCTGCGCACGGGCCAGGGCGTCGTGCTCGCGACGGCCCACATCGGCTGCCTGGAGCTGTGCCGCGCGCTCGCCGGCCGGATGCCGGGCCTGCGCCTCAACGTGCTGGTGCACACGCGCCACGCGCAGAGCTTCAACCGCATCCTCGAGCGGCTGCAGGGCGACGACGCCATCGCGGACGGCGCGAGCGTGCGCCTCATCGAGGTGACCGGCATCGATCCCGCGCTCGCGATGCAGCTCGCCGATCGCATCGCCGACGGCGAATGCATCGTCATCGCCGGCGACCGCGTGCCGGTCAACAGCGGTCGCACGCTGACCCTGCCCTTCCTGGGCGAACCGGCGCGTTTCCCCATCGGGCCGTACCTCATCGCCGGGCTGCTCAAGTGCCCGCTCTTCTTCATGGGCTGCATTCACGAGGGCCGCGGCTATGCGCTGCGCTTCGAGCGTCTGGCCGAGCGCATCGCGCTGCCGCGCGGCGACCGCGAGGGCGCGATGACCGCGCCCGCGCTGGCCTACGTCGACGCGCTGACACGCTGCCTGCGGCGCTCGCCGCATGACTGGTTCAACTTCTTCCCGTTCTGGAATCAACCCGATGTCGAGTCCTGAGACCCTGCTGCCCACCGTGACCTTCGACGGCGGCCCGCTGCGCATCGAGGACGTCGCCGCGATCGCGGAGCGCCGGGCCGAGGCGCGCCTGTCCACCGATCCCGCCTTCCAGGCGCGCATCCGCGCGGGCGCCGACTTCGTCGCCCGCCTGCTGGCCGAGGACGGCGTCATCTACGGCGTCACCACGGGCTACGGCGATTCCTGCACGGTGGTGATCCCGCCGCACCTGGTGACCGAGCTGCCGCATCACCTCTACACGTACCACGGCTGCGGCGCAGGCGCCTATCTCACGGCCGAGCAGACGCGCGCCGTGCTGGCCGCGCGCCTGAACTCGCTGGCGCAGGGCATGTCGGGCGTGAGTCTGGAACTGCTGCAAGGGCTGGAGCAACTGCTGCGCCACGACGTCCTGCCGCTGATCCCGTCGGAAGGGTCGGTCGGCGCGAGCGGCGACCTGACGCCGCTGTCCTACGTCGCCGCCGTGCTGTGCGGCGAGCGCGAGGTGATGTGGCGCGGTGAGCGCCTGGCTGCCGCCGATGCGCTGAAGGCCATCGGCCTGACGCCGCACCGGCTGCGCCCGAAGGAAGGCCTCGCGATCATGAACGGCACGGCCGTCATGACCGGCCTGGCCTGCCTGGCGTGGACGCGCGCGGACTACCTGAACCGCATGGCCACGCGCCTGACGGCGATGAACGTCGTCGCCGGCGCGGGCAACGCGCACCACTTCGACGAGACGCTGTTCGCCGCCAAGCCGCACCCCGGCCAGCAGAAGATCGCCGCGCGGCTGCGTGCGGATCTGGCCGTCGATGCCCCGAGCCGCAACTCGCATCGCCTGCAGGACCGCTACTCCCTGCGCTGCGCGCCGCACGTCATCGGAGTGCTGGAAGACGCACTGCCCTTCCTGCGCCAGCTGATCGAGAACGAGCTCAACAGCGCCAATGACAACCCGCTGATCGACGCCGAGAACGAACGCGTGCTGCACGGTGGCCATTTCTACGGCGGTCACATCGCGCTGGCGATGGACACCTTGAAGAATGCCGTGGCCAACGTCGCCGACCTGCTGGACCGGCAGCTCGCGCTGCTGGTGGACACCCGCTACAACCACGGCCTGCCGTCCAACCTGTCGGGCGCGTCGGGTGAGCGCGCCGCGATCAACCACGGCCTGAAGGCGCTGCAGATCAGCGTGTCGGCCTGGACCGCGGAGGCGCTCAAGCAGACGATGCCGGCCTCGGTCTTCAGCCGTTCGACCGAGTGCCACAACCAGGACAAGGTCAGCATGGGCACCATCGCCGCGCGCGACTGCCTGCGCGTGCTGGAGCTGTCCGAGCAGGTCGTCGCCGCGATGCTGATCGCCGCGCGCCAGGGCCTCGCGCTGCGCGCGGGCCAGCAGCCCGAACCGCTGGCGCTGGGGAGCGACGCGGCCGCGATGTTCGATGAACTCTCGACCCGCATCCCGCTGATCGAGGAAGACCGCGCGCTGGACCGCGAACTGCTCGCGCTGGTGCAGGCGCTGCGCGAGCGGCAGTGGAGGCTCCATGACGATTGACGCCGACGGCGCCGGTCCCGACCGCGCTCCCGACCGAGCTCCCGACAAAGCGCCGGATCTCAGCCACGAGATCGAGCTCTCGCCGGCGTTCCATGACATCGATCTCATGGAGGTCGTCTGGCACGGCCACTACGTCAAGTACCTGGAGCTCGCGCGCTGCGCGCTGCTGCAGAAGTTCGACTACGACTATCCGCAGATGCGCGCGTCCGGCTACGCGTGGCCGATCGTGGACATCCGGCTGAAGTACGTCGGCATGGTCGAGTACGGCCAGGCGGTGCGCATCCGCGCCGAGATCGTCGAGTGGGAGAACCGCCTGAAGATCGAATACCAGCTGCGCGACGCGGCGACGGGCCGCGTGCTCAACAAGGCCTACACGATCCAGGTCGCGCTGGAGATCGCCTCGCGGCAGATGCAGTACGTCTGCCCGCGCGTGTTGTGGGACAAGCTCGGCGTGAACCCGGCATGACGACGATGACCAGGATGGACACGATGCAAGACGGGGTCACGACGAACGTCGATCCCATCCGACGTCGACTGCTGGCGATGGGCGCGCTGTCGGCGATCGTCCTGCCGACCTCCGCGCTGGCGGCGACCGACGAGGCCGCGCTGATGAAGGGCGTGCAGTCGCGCCTGCGCCAGCCCGAATGGCTGCGTGGCGACTTCGAGCAATCGAAGCAGGTGCCCGGATTCAAGAAGCCGGTGGTGTCGCGCGGCGACTTCGTCGTGGCGCGTGGCCGCGGCGTGCTGTGGCACACGCGCACGCCGTTCGAGAGCGAGCTGCGCCTGACGCGCGACGAGATCCGCGCCAGCCAGGGCGGCGCGACGGCGATGCGGATGGACGCCCAGCGCGAGCCCGCGCTGCGGCTGGTCAACGAGATGATGTTCGCGCTGCTCGGCGGCGACGTGGGCGCGCTGTCCAAGCTCTTCGTGATGGACGGCGAGTTGACCGGCGCGACGGCCTGGAAGCTGGACCTGCGTCCGCGTCAGGCGTCGTGGCTGCAGGTGCTGCAGCGTCTGGCGCTCAGCGGCGACACGCACGTGCGCGCGGTCGAGCTGGTCGAGGCCGGCGGCGACATCACGCGCATCGCCTTCTCCAATCTGCGCGAATCCGCCCCCGAAGGCGGCGCGCGTCTCTTCGACTGACCGCCGCATGACCGCTCCCGTGTCGCGTCCTCCGCGCGGTCACCGCCTGCTCGCCTGGCTGTGGCTGATCGTGGTGCTCGTCATCGGCGCGCACCAGACGTGGCTGTGGACGCGGCCGGCCGGCGTGCTGGACAGCGACGTGCTCGCGATGCTGCCGCGCGACGAACGCCGCCCCGCCGTGGCCGCGGCCACGCGCGCGCTGGCTGATGCGGGCGAGCGGCGCGTGGTCGTGCTGATCGGCGCGAAGAATCCGGCGCAGGCGCGCCGCGCGGGCGATGCGTTCGCCGAAGCGCTGGGCCAGGACGTTGCGCTGCGCTGGCGTGTCGACGACGGCGAGCAGGGCGCTTGGCTGAACTTCTATGCGCCGTGGCGCGCGGCGCTGTTGACCGAGGCCGACCGCGGCACGCTGCAGACGCAGTCGACCGAGGCGCTCGCCCAGCAGGCGCTGCGCGCGTTGCACCAGCCGGTGGGATTGCCGCGCATCGGCTCCTGGGTCGAAGACCCGTTGAACCTGCGCGGACGCTGGCTCGCGGAGCGCGCGGGCATCAGCCGCGTGCGCGTCCAGGACGGGCGCCTGACGGTGACCGACGGCGACACGACCTACGCGGTGCTGATGGCCGAATCGACGGCGCCGGCCTTCGCGGTCTCGGCGCAGCGCGCGCTGGTGACGCGGCTCGAAGCCGCAGGCGACGCCGCGCGCGGCGTCGTGCCGGACGCGCGCGTGCTGATGGGCGGCGTGCCGCTGTTCGCGGCGTCTGCGGCGGCGCAGGCCGAGCGCGAGATCCACACCATCGGCGTCGGCTCGCTGATCGGCATCGTGCTGCTGACCTGGTGCGCGTTCCGCTCGCTGCGGCCGCGCGTGCTGGTGACGCTGTCGATGGCTGTCGGCCTGGCCGCCGCCGTGTCGGTGACGCAGGCGCTCTTCGGCGGCCTGCACCTGATCACGCTGGTCTTCGGCGCGACGCTGCTCGGTGTCGCGGAGAACTACGGCAGCAACTACTTCTGCGCCCGCATGGGCCTGCCGCGCGAGGCGCGCTGGGAGATGCTGCGGCGCCAATGGCCGATCGTCAGCCTGGCGATGCTGACGACGGTGATCGCGTACGCGCTCATCGGCATCGCCCCGTTCCCCGGCCTGCGCCAGATCGCGGTCTTCTCGTCGGTCGGCCTGCTCGGTGCGTTCGTGACCGTGATGCTCTGGTTCCCATGGCTGGACGGTGAGGCCGCGCCGCCGACGCGCTTCGGCCTGTGGATCGGCGGCCTGCGCGCGCGCGTCCCTCATGTCGCCTCGGGCCCCCGCACACGGACATGGATGTGGTCCTCGGTCGTCGTCACGACCGCGTTCATCGTGATCGGGCTGTCCCTGCTCGCGCGCAACGACGACATCCGCCAGCTGCAGAGCGCGCCTGCCGCGCTGATCGACCAGCAGCGCGAGGTCAGCCGCCTCATGGGCCTGCCCGGCGTTGCGCGCTTCGTGCTGGTCGAGGGCGGGAGCGAAGAGCAGCTGCTGATCCGCGACGAGGCCGTGGTGCGCGCGCTCGGCACCTTGAACGTCGATGCGCAGGCCGTGTCGCAATGGCTGCCGTCGCGGCAGGCGCAGCGCGACGACGCCGCGCTGATCGCGCGCCGCGCGACGGAGATCAACGGCGCGTTGTCGACGATGCTCGACGAGACGCTGCCCGCACCCGCCGCTGTCGCATCGCCGCTGCTGCCGGCGCCGTGGCTCGCGTCGCCCGTGTCGGAGCCGCTGCGCCATCAATGGCTGGGTCGCGGCGCGGACGGCGTCTGGCGCAGCGCCGTGCTGCTGCGCGGCGGCGACACGGCGCTCGACACCGCGCGTCTGTCCGCGGCGATCGGCGGGATCCCCGGCGCGATCTGGGTCGACAAGGTCGGCGAGATCTCCGCGCTGCTCGGTCGCTACGCTTCGCTCTTCGCGGTGATGGTGGTGGCGGGGCACCTGCTGGTATGGCTCGCACTGATGCCGCGCTTCGGCCGTCGCGCGTGGCGCGCGCTGGTGCCCACCTCGCTGGCCACGCTGCTGACGCTTGCCGTCTTCGGCGTCGTCGGCGTCCCCGTCACGCTGTTCCACCTGCTGCCGCTGCTCATCCTGCTGGGCCTGGGCGTCGACTACGGCATCTTCCTGCTCGAACAACCCGGCCGCCACGAGATCCAGCCCTTCCTGTCCGTGAGCCTGGCCGCGCTGTCCACGCTGCTGGCCTTCGGCCTGCTGGCGCTGTCGACGACGCCGGCGCTGCGCGCCTTCGGCCTGACGATGCTGATCGGCGTCACGCTCGCCTGGTGGCTGACGCCGTTCTTCATGCCCGCATCACCCGCATCACCTTCATCACAAGGGACTCCATGACCACGACCCCGACCCTGGACGCCGCAGCGAACGGCGCCACCGAGGCCATCGACAAGCGCTTCTCCCCGCCCAAGCAGAGCGCCTTCGCCGCGCGCTTCGAGGCGCAGAAGATCGCCTTCGGTCCGGTCGTCTTCCAGTGCGTGCGCTACGCGTGGAAGCGCGGCATGCTGGAGACGCTGGCCGGCGCGGGTGACGCCGGACTCGACATGGAACAACTGCTGGCAGACGGCCGCTGGACCGCCTACGCGCTCAAGCTCGCGCTGGAGTCCTGCCTGTCGGCGGGCGTGGTCGAGCTGAAGCAGGGCCGCTGGGTGCTGGACAAGACCGGCTACTGCCTGATCAGCGACCGCATCACGCAGATCAACATCAACTTCGTCCAGGACGTCTGCTACCAGGGCCTGTTCGACCTGGAACGCTCGCTCGACGAGGAGCGCCCGCTGGGCCTGGCACACCTCGGCCCGTGGCCGACGATCTACGAGGGCCTGTCGACGCTGCAGGAACCGGCGCGCACCAGCTGGTTCGAGTTCGACCACTTCTACTCCGACACCTCGTTCCCGGACATCCTGCCCGACGTCTTCGCCACCGCGCCCCGGCGCGTGATGGACATCGGCGCCAACACCGGCAAGTTCAGCCGCGCGGCCCTGGCCTACAACGCCGACTTCGAGCTCAACCTGGTCGACCTGCCGCAGCAACTCGAGCTGGCCCGCGCCACGCTGACCGAGGCCGGCAGCGTCGGCCGCGCGAAGTTCCACGGCCGCAACATGCTCGACGACAGCGCCGCGTTGCCCGAAGGCATGGACATCGTCTGGATGAGCCAGTTCCTGAGCTGCTTCGGCGAACCGCAGATCGCCAGCATCTTCCGCCGCGTGGCGGACGCGCTGGCGCCCGGCGGCCAGGTGCTGATCCTGGACACGCTGTGGGACCGCCAGCGCTACGACATCGCCGCGTACTGCCTGATCAACACCTCGCCGTACTTCACCGCGATGGCCAGCGGGAACTCCAAGGTCTACCAGAGCGGCGACTACCTGCGCCTGGCCGCGCAGGCCGGCCTGAAGCTCGTCACGATGCGCGACAACATCGGCTACTGCCACAGCCTGATGCGGCTGACGAAGGCGTGATGCCTCCGATGCTCCGCCGGACGCTGCAGGCGTCGTTCCTCGTCCCGATCGCCGCGTTGGTGGCGGTGATGACGGGGTGCGCCTCCGCGCGCGCGCCGTCGACCGCTTCGACGGCAGGGACCGCACCGACAGCAGCGGCAGCACCGGCAGCACCGGCAACGGCGACATCGACGCCGGCGCTGGCCGCCGAGGCCATGCCGCTGCCGATGCTGCGTCTCGCGCCCGCGCTGCTCGAACGCGACGTGAGCCTGAGCCAGCGTCTCACGGTCACGCCGCTGGACGACAGCGGGCGTGCGCCGCAGGTCGTTGACGTGCAGCTGGAGATCGACCGCGAGGGCCTGCGCCTGGCCGCCTTTGCGATCGGCCAGCGTGTGCTGCTGATGCAGTGGGACGGCCGCGAGCTGAAGACGCAGCGCCATCCGCGCCTGCCCGCCGAAGTCGACGAGCAGCGCATGCTGCGCGACATGACGCTGGTCTACTGGCCCGTCGCCGCGCTGCGCGGCGCGCTGCCGCCGGGCTGGACGCTGCGTGGGACGCCGGGCCACCGGGCACTGATCGCGGGCGCGGACCTCGCCCACCCGGTCATCGATGTCGCCGTCTCCGGGGACCTCGCCGGGGACAGCCGGATCGTCATCACCAACCAGCGGGAGCACTATCGGCTCCTGATCGAGTCCCGACCCCTGGAGTCCGGTCGATGAGCGTGGCCGTCTATCTGCATGAACCGGGCGTCGTCTGCGCATTGGGCAGCGGCGTCGAGGCGCTGCGCGCCGGCGTCTTCGCCGAAGCGCCGGGCGGTGTCGCGCCGAACGAGGCGATCTGGCCCGGGCGCACCCTGCACCTCGGTGCGGTGAGCGCCGCGCTGCAATCCGTCGATGCGCGTCCGCTCGCCGAGCGCAGCCGCAACAACGCGCTGCTGCTGGAGGCGCTCGCCCAGATCCGGCCGGCCGTCGAGGCGGCGATCACGCGCTACGGCGCCGCCCGCGTCGGCGTGGTGCTGGGCACCAGCACGTCGGGGGTCGGCGAGGCCGAGCAGGCCTGGAACGCCTCGGCCCAGGCCGGCGACGAAGTGCCTCGACTGCCGTCGTCCTTCCACGTCGGCCAGCAGGAGATCGGCGCGCCCGCGCTGATGCTGGCGCGCGAGCTCGGCGCCGCCGGTCCGCGGCATGTGATCTCGACGGCCTGCTCGTCCAGCGCGAAGGCGCTCGCGAGCGCCGCGCGGCTGCTGCGTGCCGGCCTCTGCGACGCGGTCGTCTGCGGCGGCGCGGACTCGCTGTGCCGCTTCACCGTCGCGGGTTTCGCGGCGCTCGATTCGGTCGCCGAGGAACGTTGCAATCCGATGAGCGAAGGCCGCGACGGCATCAACATCGGCGAGGCCGCCGCCCTGTTCCTGATGACGCGCGAGCCCGGTCCCGTGCGTCTGTCCGGCTGGGGCGAGACCTCGGACGCGCATCACATCTCGGCGCCCGAACCCAACGGCACCGGCGCGCTGGCCGCGATGCGCGCGGCCTTGACGCAGGCCGGCCTGGCGCCGTCCGACATCGACTACCTGAACCTCCACGGCACGGCCACGCCGCAGAACGACGCGATGGAGAGCCGGGCGGTGGAGGCGCTGTTCGGGCTCGACCTGCCGTGCAGCTCGACCAAGCCGCTGACCGGTCACACGCTGGGCGCCGCCGGCGCGCTGGAAGCCGCGATCGCCTGGATACATCTGCGCGACAACCCGGACGGACGGCTCGCGCCACACTGGTGGGACGGCCGCCGCGATCCCGCGTTGCCCGCGATCCGGCTTGCCGCGCCCGGCGGGCGCCTGGGCCGCGCGCCGCGCCACGTGCTGAGCAACTCCTTCGCCTTCGGCGGCAGCAATGCCGCGCTGATCCTGAGTCGACACGATGTCTGAGCCGATGAATCCGTCGAACCCGTCGAACCCGTCGAACCCGTCCGACGCCGAGCCGACCGCAGTCGACGCCGCCTTCGACCTCGTGTTCCCGATGCCGGCGGCGGACCTCGTGCCGCACGCCGGGCGCATGGGCCTGCTGACGCGCGTGCTGGCCTGCGAGGGCGATCGCCTGGTCGCCGAGGCGGTGCTGGCCGGCGATCAACTCTTCCATGACAGCCAGGGCGAAGGCACCGGCATCGGCGGCTGGATCGGCATCGAGCTGATGGCGCAGGCCGTGGCCGCGTGGGCCGGCGTGCAGGGCCGCGCGCGCGGTGAGGCGCCGCGCATCGGCCTGTTGCTGGGCTGCCGCAAGTACCGCAGCACGCGTGCCCGTTTCGAGGCCGGGGAGACGCTGCGCATCGAGATCGCGCGCGAGTTCCAGGCCGACAACGGCCTCGGCCAGTTCGCCTGCGTGCTGCACCTGGCGGGCGCCGCGGCGCAAGCGCCGCCGCTGGCGCAGGCGCAGCTCACGGTGTTCGGACCGCCCGATCCGGCCGCCTTCCTGGCCGGCACGGCCCCTTGAAACCGGGGTGAAGAGGCGCCTCGCGCCCGACGAGAATTCGAGAAAAGACCGCTTACCAAGCTCCATGAAGAACAACAACGACTCCAACGACACCGTGCTGGTGACCGGCTCCAGCCGGGGCATCGGGCGCGCGGTGGCGCTGCGCCTGGCGCGCGACGGCTACGACGTGGTGGTGCATTGCCGCAGCCGCGTCGAGGAAGCCCAGGCCGTCGCCGCCGAGATCACGGCGCTGGGCCGGCAGGCCCGCGTGCTGCAGTTCGACGTCGCCGACCGCGAGGCCGCGTCGACGGCCCTGCTCGCCGACGTCGAGGCGCACGGCTGCTACTACGGCGTCGTCTGCAACGCCGGCATCGCGCGCGACGGCGCCTTCCCCGCGCTCAGCGGCGAGGACTGGGACCAGGTCATCCACACCAACCTGGACGCGTTCTACAACGTGCTGCACCCGCTGACGATGCCGCTGGTGCGCCGCCGCAAGCCGGGCCGCATCGTGACGCTGGCCTCCGTGTCGGGCGTCATGGGCAACCGGGGTCAGGTCAATTACAGCGCCAGCAAGGCCGGTATCATCGGCGCCACAAAAGCGCTGGCGGTCGAATTGGCCAGCCGGCAGATCACGGTGAACTGCGTCGCGCCCGGCCTGATCGCCACCGAGATGGTGGACGAGCGGGTCCTCGAGGAAGCGATGAAGCTGATCCCGGCGCAACGCGTCGGGACACCGGAGGAGGTGGCCGCCACGGTGGCCTTCCTGATGGGCAAGGACGCGGCCTACATCACCCGGCAGGTGATCTCGGTCAACGGAGGAATGGTGGGATGAGGCGCGTCGTCGTCACGGGCATTGGGGCGATCAGCCCGTTGGGCTGCGATTGGACCTCGGTGCTCGCTCATCTGCGCAGCGGCCGCAACGCCGTCCAGCACATCGACGAGTGGGACCTGTACGAGGGCTTGAACACCCGCGTCGGCGTACCCGCCGCGCCTTTCCATCTGGACCCGGTCCGCTACAACCGCAAGGCCACGCGCAGCATGGGCCGCGTCGCGCTGATGGCGGTGCGCGCCAGCGAGATGGCGCTGGAGCAGGCCGGCCTGCTCGGCGATCCGGTGCTCAAGGGCGGCAAGGTCGGCGTGTCCTACGGCTCCTCCGCCGGCACGCCCAAGGCCATCGGGGACTTCGGCCGCATGCTGCTCGAGAAGAGTACCGAGGGCATCAACGCCACGACCTACATCAAGATGATGTCGCACACGGCGCCGGTGAACATCGGCGTCACCTTCGGCCTGACCGGCCGCGTCGTCACGACCAGCAGCGCCTGCACGTCGGGCAGCCAGGGCCTGGGCTACGCCTACGAGATGGTGCGCAGCGGCCAGCAGGTCGCGATGCTGGCCGGCGGCGCGGAGGAGCTCGACGCCACCGAGGCGGCGGTCTTCGACACGCTGTTCGCCACCAGCGTCAGGCACAACGACAGCCCGTCGCTGACGCCGCGCCCGTTCGACGTCCATCGCGACGGCCTGGTGCTGGGCGAGGGCGCCTGCACCTTCGTGCTGGAGGACTACGAGCACGCCAAGGCGCGCGGCGCGACGATGCTGGCCGAGGTGATCGGCTTCGGCACCAACAGCGACGGCTGCCACGTCACGCAGCCCAACGCGCCGACGATGGCGCAGGCGATGCGCCTGGCGCTGGAGAGCGCCGGCCTCGATGCCGCCGCGATCCCCTACGTCAACGCGCACGGCACGGCGACCGAGCACGGCGACGTCGCCGAGTCGCGCGCGACGAACGAGGTGTTCGGTCCCCAGGTCGCGATCTCCTCGCTGAAGAGCTACATGGGCCACACGCTGGGCGCGTGCGGCGCGCTCGAAGCCTGGATGACCATCGAGATGATGCGCGAGGGCTGGTTCGCCCCGACGCTCAACCTGACCGAGGTCGACCCGCGCTGCGGCGAGCTGGACTACATCACCGGCGACGGCCGCGCGCTGCAGACCGACCTCGTCATGAGCAACAACTTCGCGTTCGGCGGCATCAACACGTCGCTGATCTTCCGCCGGATCTGAGTCCGCGGCTGCGGAGCCGTCACCCCGACCACCGTCATCAACGTCCTCAAGACGTCCTCAAGAAAGGGAACCCATGACCACGAAGAACACGTTCGCCCTCGTCCTGAAGCGCTCGCTGGCTGTCGGCGTCGCCGCGCTGGGTCTGGCCGCCGGTGCCGCGCAGGCGCGCGACACGGTGCTCAACATCCCGCTGGCCGACGTGCTGGCCATGCCGGAAGCCCAGGGCAAGCTCGACGGGTCGGTCAAGTTCTTCCTGGCCGGCGCCAAGACGCCGCGCATCGAGAAGCGCATGGGCTCGGACAGCTCCAACCAGAAGACCAACGGCGTCGGCAAGTCCGACGAGTTCGGCTGCAAGTGGGCCGCGCTGAGCGCGCTGATCGCTTTCCAGAACAGCGCCAAGCGCGAAGGCGCCAACGCGGTGGTCGACATGGTCAGCTACTACAAGAAGAACGAGACCCGGAGCGAGACGACCTTCGAATGCCATGCCGGCGCCATGATCATCGGCGTCGCGCTGAAGGGCACCTACGCCAAGATCGCCGAGTAACGGCGAACGGTTTTCCCCCCCGTGTCGCGCAGGACGGCGCGCGCGGGGGGCTGATCCACCCTACCGTCCGAACGAGGGAGTACCGAATGAAGAAGCTGTTGATCTCCGGCCTGATGGCCGCCGCGCTGGGCGTTGCCGCCACCAACGCGCTGGCTGCCCGCAGCCCTGCGCCGCTGCTGGAGCCGGAGCGCGTGACCGTGACCGACGCCGCTGGCAAGGCGCCGGGTGCCGAAGTCCTCAAGGACGCCATCATCCGCGCCGGCGCGAAACGCACCTGGCAGGTCCGCGAAGAGAAGCCCGGCGAAGTGCTGCTGGTGCTGGACAAGCAGAACGGCAAGCACGAGGCGGTCGTCTCCGTGACCTACGACGAAGCGAGCTTCCAGATCAAGTACGTGTCCAGCAGGGATCTGCTGTGGGGCGTCAAGGACGGCGTGACCCAGATCCACCCGCTGTACAACGGCTGGGTGATCAACCTGGGCAAGGACATCCAGGAAGAAGTGCGTCGCTGAACCACGGTCGGAAAACTTTCATGCATCGTCAATTCCTACGCCTGATCGCCGTCGCCGGCCTGGTGACCCTGGCCGCGCTGCAAGGCTGCGCCACGCGGGTCAAGACCACCGAGCGGACCAATCCGCCGCCAGCCGAGGTCTTCGCCGCCTTCGGCCGCATCGAGGTGCTGCCCATCCGTCTGGCCGACGGCGTCACGGCGGACGCCCGCCCGATGGCGCGGCTGCAGACCAACTTCGACAAGAACCTGGTGGGCTCCAAGCGTCTCTGGAACGCAGGCCCGGAGAACGGCCGCACGCTGACGGTCACGCCGGTGATCGAGCAGCTGGAGTTCACCGGGCGTGCGTCCCGCGTGCTGTTCGGTCCGCTCGCCGGCAGCTCGGGCGTGCTGATGCGTCTGAAGATCGCCGACCAGTCGGGACGCGAGATCGCGTCGCCCGTGTTCTTCCAGCGGGCCGAAGCATGGGCGGCGGGCTACACCGTCGGCATTCACGACGACCTGATGCTGACGCGTGTCGCCAACCTGGCCAGCGCCTACCTGCTGGACAACTACAAGGTCGCCCGTGGCGGTCCGACAGGCGCTGACGACCTGGCCATCGCCAACAAGTGACGCGGACATCGGCGGACACCGCGAGCGCCATGTCGCCGCCTGTCCTGCGTCTGGCGCTGACGACGCGGGCCGGCTTGTCCGGCCCGGCGTTGTCCGTTGAAGACCTGCTGCCGGGCGAGCGCGCCCGGCTCGCGGCACGCCGGCACGACGACGCGCGGGAGCGTTTCGTCGACGGACGCCGGTTGCTGAGGCAGCTTGCGTCCGTTCCTCCCGACATCGATGCCCACGGTCGCAGCACGCTGCCGTCCGGGCACATCAATCTGTCCCACAGCGGCGACTGGTTGTTCGCCGGTGCCTCCGCGCGGCCGATCGGCGTCGACCTCGAAGTGCTGCGGCCGCGTCGCGGCGATCTGATCGCGTTGTCGCGGCAGGTGCATGGCGACGCGCAATGCGCGGAGATCGGGCGCCTGCTGGCCGCAGGGCACGACAGCGATGCGCTCGCCGTCTTCTATGGCTGGTGGACGCTCAAGGAAGCGTGGTTGAAGTGCCGCGGACGCGGTCTCGATTTCGCGCTGATGCGCTCGCTCGAATTCCATCCGCAGGACGACACCACCGCGTCCGCCATGTCCGCCACCTCTGCCACGTCCGATGACCGGCCCGCGGACTGCGCCTGCGCCCGTGTGGACGGCCTCGGCCTGATGCTCGCGGTCGTCGTCGATCCCGGTGTCATCGGGAGGGGGCTGCGTTGCGTTGACCTTCCTGCCGCTTTGGCCGGCGAGCCTCTGCGCTGGCGGCTTCTAGAATCCTGCTTTTGAGGGAGTTCCCATGTCATTCCAAGTCCTGGCGCGTGGCGCCACGATCGCACTCGCGCTGACCGCGCTCTTCGGCTGCGCCACCGAGCAGTCCCGCACCATCGAGGTCCCGCGCGCCACCACGCCGGCGCCGGCCCAGTACCAGGGTCAGCGCGCGCCGATCGCGGTGGGCAAGTTCGAGAACCGTTCGAGCTTCATGCGCGGCATGTTCGCCGACGCCATCGATCGCCTGGGCGGCCAGTCCAAGTCCATCCTGATCGCCCACCTGCAGCAGACCAACCGCTTCAACGTGCTGGACCGCGACAACCTCGAAGAGGCGCAGCAGGAAGCCAAGTTCAAGAACAGCACGCTGGCGATCAAGGGCGCGGACTTCCTGGTCACGGGCTCGGTGACGGAGTTCGGCCGCAAGGAAGTCGGCGACCAGCAGCTGTTCGGCGTGCTGGGTCGCGGCAAGAAGCAGATCGCCTACGCCAAGGTGACGCTGAACATCGTGAACAGCCAGACCTCGGAAGTCGTCTACTCCGCGCAGGGCGCCGGCGAGTACGAGCTGTCGACCCGCGAAGTCGTCGGTTTCGGCGGCACCGCCAGCTACGACGCCACGCTCAACGGCAAGGTCCTGGACCTGGCGATCAAGGAGGCCGTCAACACGATGGTCGCCGGCATCGACAACGGCGCCTGGAAGCCGCAAGCGGCGCGCTGAGCAGGAGTCCGCACATGACCCACCGCATGCAACGCGCGCTCCGCGTGGGCGCGCTGGCCGCGCTCGCCCTGCTGATGACCGCCTGCGCCAAGCCGCAGAAGCCGCTGTACCAATGGGGCGGCTATCAGGGCAGCGTCTACCAGTACTTCAAGACCAACGGCACGGCGCCGGGCGACCAGATCACACAGCTGGAATCGCAGCTCATCAAGAACAAGGCCGCCAACGAAGCGACCCCGCCCGGACTGCACGGCCATCTGGCGCTGCTGTACGCGAAGGTCGGCAACGACGACGCCGCGCGCGCGCATCTGGAAGCCGAGCGCGCGCTGTTCCCGGAGTCCGCCGCCTTCGTCGACTTCCTGCTGAAGAAGCCGTCCGAGAAGACCGCAGCGGCCTCCGCCGCCGCCGCCACGGCGTCCGTGCCCATCTCGCCAGCCTCGCCCGCCAAGCCGGCGAGCGGTGTCTGAGCGTCCGGGAGAACCCCTCATGATGAATCCTCTGTCCCTGATCCGCCGCCTGGGCGCTGTGACCGTGCTCGCCGTGCTGGCCGCGCTCACCGGCTGCGCCACGCCCGGCACGCCCTACGACTACACCGCGCTGAAGGAAGCGAAGCCGGCCTCGCTGCTGGTGCTGCCGCCGGTCAACGACACGCCCGACGTGAACGCCACCTACGGCGTGCTGTCCAACCTGTCGATGCCGCTGGCCGAGGCCGGTTACTACGTCCTGCCGGTGACGCTGGTCGACGAGGCCCTGCGCACCAACGGCATCACCACGCCGGTCGACGCGCACAACATCGACCCGGTGAAGCTGCGCCAGATCTTCGGCGCCGATGCCGTGCTGTATGTCGGCGTGAAGCAGTACGGCTCGGTCTACCGGGTGCTGTCCAGCGAGACCGTGGTCGAGGTGCAAGCCCGGCTGGTGGACCTGCGCACGGGCACGCCGCTGTGGGACGGCAAGGCCACGGCCTCCAGCGCCGAGCAGAACAACAACAGCCAGGGCGGACTGGTGGGGCTGCTGGTGAAGGCGCTGGTGGATCAGATCGCCAACAACCTGTCCGATCGCAGCTACCAGATCGCCGGCGTGGCCGGCAATCGTCTGGTCAACGCCCCCAATGGCCTGTTGCCCGGTCCCCGGGCGCGCCCGGCTGTGAAAAACTAGGGGCTTTGCATGACCACTCCGATCGCCATCACCCGCCACCAGGGCCTTGAAGCCCTCGAACTCCGCGCCCCGGGCGGCGCCCGCGCGACGCTGCTGCTGCACGGCGCCCATCTGGTGTCGTGGGTGCCTGCCGGCGCCGACGAGCAGCTGTTCCTGTCTCCGAAGAGCGCCTTCGCCAGCGGCCAGGCGATCCGCGGCGGCGTGCCGGTGATCTTTCCGCAGTTCTCCACCCGCGGTCCGCTGCAGCGCCACGGCTTCGCGCGCGGCAAGCCCTGGCAACTGGTCAGCGCCGAGTCCGGCAAGGAGGACGCGCTCGCCGTCCTGCGCCTGACCGACGACGCCGCCACGCGCATGGTCTGGCCGCATGCCTTCGAGGCCGAGATCAGCATCCGCATCGCCGGCCGCGCGCTCCAGATCGAGCTGGCCTGCGAGAACAAGGGCGAGGCGCCGTTGTCCTTCACCGCCGCGCTGCACACCTACCTGCGGCTGACGCAGATCATGTCGGCCTCGGTGCAAGGCCTGTCCGGCCTGGCCTACTGGGACGCGACCATCGACCGCGCCGGCACCCAGCACGAAGACCTGCTGCGCCTGGACGGCGAGACGGACCGCATCTACCAGGACGCGAAGCACGACCTGACCCTGCGCGACGGCGACCGCCGCCTCGCGATCCGCCAGCAGGGCTTCACCGACGCCGTGGTCTGGAATCCGGGCCAGGCCAAGGGCGACGCGCTGGCCGACATGCCCGAGGGCGGCTGGAAGCAGATGCTGTGCGTCGAGGCCGCGCAGGTGCTCAAGCCGATCGAACTGCCGCCGGGCGAGACCTGGGCGGGGATGCAGACGCTCGAGCTGCTCTGACCCCGTTCCCGCGTTCGCCGCAGCGGCGGCGATGCGCGGTAAGCTGGCCCGTCCTTCACGGCACGGAGACGGCATGGCCGACAAGAAGTCCAAGAACGGTGGCAAGCGCGGCGACGACAAGAGCAGCGACAGGAACGGCAACGGCAAGAACGGCAAGCTCTCGAAGTCGGACTACCTGGAGCGCCTGCAGCCGATGCAGGTCGAGCTCAACAACCTCGGGCGCTGGCTGCAGCACGCGCGCAAGCGGCTGCTGGTGATCGTCGAGGGCCGCGACACGGCGGGAAAGGGCGGCGTCATCAGCGCGATCTCCGAGACGCTGAGCCCGCGCCAGTGCCGCACCGTCGCGCTCGGCAAGCCCAGCGAGCGCGAGCAGGGCGAGTGGTACTTCCAACGCTACATGACGCACCTGCCGTCGGCCGGCGAGATCGTGCTCTTCGATCGCAGCTGGTACAACCGCGCCGGCGTCGAAGCGGTGATGGGCTTCTGCACGCCGCAGCAGACGGACGACTTCCTCAAGCAGGCGCCGGTGCTGGAGCGGCTGCTCGTGGACGACGGCCTGCTGCTGTTCAAGTATTGGCTGACGGTCGACCAGCAGCAGCAGGAAGAGCGCTTCGCCGAACGCGCGGAGGATCCGCTGAAGCAGTGGAAGCTGTCGCCGATCGACCTCGAGGCGAGACAGCATTACGAAGACTACGGCCGTGCGCGCGACCGCATGCTGGCGCACACGCACACGAAGCAGGCGCCTTGGACGCTGGTCGATTTCAACGATCAGCGGCGCGGCCGGCTGACGCTGATCCGCCATCTGCTGGACCATCTGCCGGACGTGACCGTGCCGGCGAAGGAACTGCAGTTCCCGGCGGTGAAGGGCGGGCTGAAGGAAGAGCGGTTCGACTGGAAGCTCAAGCCGATCAAGAGTCTCTGAAGTCGCAAGGCGGCTTAGGCACTTCCACCGCCGCTGGCCCTCACCCCCACCCTCTCCCGCAAGCGGGAGAGGGAGCAAGAGAGCGCTACAGCACGACCACCGCGTCGGGCAGTTCGTTGCGCGGCACCACGCCGGCCTGCGGCGGGAAGTGCTGCGCCAGCAGCGCCTCGACGGCGCGGATCGCTTCCACCAGTCCCTGCTCGAACTGCCTGCCGCGCAGCGACTGCCGCAGCCCGTCGACGATGGGCTGCCACTGCGCCGCGCTGACGCGCTGGTTCAGCCCGCGGTCCGCGACGATCTCGATCGCGTGCTCCGCGAGCAGCAGATAGATGAGCACGCCGTTGTTGTGCTCGGTGTCCCACACGCGCAGCTTGCCGAACAGCGCGAGCGCGCGCTGTCGCGCCGTCAGGCCGCGCCACAGGTAGCTGATCGGCAGGCTGGCCTCGACGCACAGGCGGATCTCGCCGGCGTGGCTCAGTTCGCTCTCGGTGACGCGCGCGGACAGACGCGCGAGCGCCGCCGACGGCAGCACGCGCCGCACGTCGGCCTCGTCCCAGAAACGGTGGCGGAAGAAGCGACCCAGCCGGCTCGTGTCGCCGGCGTGGCGGATGTCGCGGTCGGTGGGTCGGTCCATCACCAGTCTCCCGAAGCGCCGCCGCCGCCGAAGTCGCCACCCCCGCCGGAGGAGAAGCCGCCCCCGTCGCTGCTGCCGCCGCCGCCGTCGCCAAAACTGCCGCCGCCGCCCCAGATGATCGGCGGCGCGATGCCGCCCGATCCATGCGCGCTGCGCCGGTAGCCGCCATACGACGGACTTGCGCTGCGTCGTCGCGCCGCGCCGATGCCGAGCACGCCGACCAGGATCAGCGACGCGACCGCCGCGCCGGCGCCCAGCAGCAGGCTGTTGCTCAGCCTCCAGCCGACGACGCCCGCGCCCGCGCCGGTGAACACGCTGCCGATCTTGCGGCCGAAGATCGAGGTCAGCACCGCGCCCACCAGCGGCACGGCGAGGAACGCGATCATCGCGATCTCGCCGATGTCGATGTTGTGCCCGCCGCCGGACTTCGACGTCCGCGGCGTCGGCGCCGGCGCCGGCAGATGCTCGCCGCGAATGCGCGCCTGCAGCGAATCGATCGCGCGGTTCAGTCCGCCGGCATAGTCGCCGGCCTTGAACGCGGGCGTGATGTCGCGCTCGATGATCTGCCGCGCGGCAAGGTCGGGCACCGCGCCCTCCAGCGCCTTGGCCGTCTGGATGTTGATGCGCCGGTCGTCCTTGGCGACGATGACCAGCAGCCCGTCACCGACGTCGCGGCGGCCGATCTTCCACTGGTCGCCGAGACGTTGCGCGAACGCGGCGATGTCCTCCGGCGCGGTCGTGCGCACCATCAGCACCACGATCTGCGGGCCGGCCTCGCGCTCGAAGGCGGCGAGCTTCGCGTCCAGCGCCTCGCGCTGCGCGGCGTTCAGCGTGCCGGTCTGGTCGATGACGCGACCGCTGAGCGGCGGAATCGGCTGGACGTCCTGCGCGCGCGCCCGCGGCAGCATGCCGAGGCTCATCAGCAGGCCGAAGAAGACCAGCGCCAGGAGTCGGACAGCCCGCATGCGCGGGGCCTCAGTTCGACGCGGGCGAGGCCGCCGGTGCGGGTGCCGGCGTGGTCGTGGCCGGCTTGTCGAAGCTCACCGTCGGCGGCGCGGAGATCGCGGCCTCGTTCTGCACGGTGAAGTTGGGCTTGGTGTCGTAGCCGAAGATCTTCGCCGTCAGGTTGGACGGGAAGCGGCGGGTCAGCACGTTGTATTCCTGCACCGACTTGATGTAACGGTTGCGAGCAACGGTGATGCGGTTCTCCGTGCCCTCGAGCTGCACGCGCAGGTCACGGAAGCCCTGGTTGGCCTGCAGCTGCGGGTAGCGTTCGCTGACGACCATCAGCCGGCTCAGCGCGCCGGACAGTTCGCCCTGCGCGGCCTGGAACTTCTGAAGCGCCGCCGGGTCCCGCGCCAGTTCAGGCGTGACCTGGATGCTGGTGGCCTTGGCGCGTGCTTCGACGACCTTGGTCAGCGTGTCCTGCTCGAAGCTGGCCTCGCCCTTCACCGTGTTGACGATGTTCGGGATCAGGTCGCTGCGGCGCTGGTACTGGCTGAGCACCTCGGACCAGCTGGCGTTGACCTGCTCGTCCAGGCTCTGGAATTCGTTGTAGCCGCAGCCGGTGAGCGCCATCGGCGCGCCCACGATCAGCGCGGCCATCGCGGTGGCGCGCAGCGCCGTGCGGACGGTGCCGGAAACAGCGCCGGAAATGGCGGCGGACGGACGGGACAGGGTCGAAGTCATCAGCGGATCCTCCTTGTGCGCAGCGGCATATCGTGTGCCGGGTCCCGGAATTCAAGGGCAGGGTGGCCCGAGCATAATCCCCTCCCCATGAGCGCCCCCCTTCTGAACGACGTCTTCCTGCGCGCCTGCCTGCGCGAGCCCACCGAGTACACCCCCGTCTGGCTGATGCGTCAGGCCGGCCGCTACCTGCCCGAGTACCGCGACACCCGCGCGAAGGCCGGCAGCTTCATGGGCCTGGCCACCAACAAGGATTACGCGACGGAGGTGACCCTCCAGCCGCTGGAGCGCTACCCGCTGGACGCCGCCATCCTGTTCAGCGACATCCTGACCGTGCCGGACGCGATGGGCCTGGGCCTGTCGTTCGCGCAGGGCGAGGGCCCGAAGTTCGAGAAGGTCGTCCGTGACGAGGCCGCCGTGAACGCGCTGGCCGTGCCCGACATGGACAAGCTGCGCTACGTCTTCGACGCGGTGACCTCCATCCGCGGCGCGCTGAACGGCCGCGTGCCGCTGATCGGTTTCTCCGGCAGCCCGTGGACGCTGGCCTGCTACATGGTCGAGGGCGGCGGCTCCGACGACTATCGCCACGTCAAGAGCCTGATGTACGCGCGTCCCGACCTGATGCACCGCATCCTGTCGATCAACGCCGACGCGGTCGCGGCCTACCTCAACGCGCAGATCGAGGCCGGCGCGCAGGCGGTGATGGTGTTCGACTCCTGGGGCGGCGTGCTGGCCGACGGCCAGTTCCAGCAGTTCAGCCTGGCGTATTCGCGCCGCGTGCTGTCGCAGCTCAAGGGTGAACACGACGGCCGCCGCATTCCCAAGCTGCTGTTCACCAAGGGCGGCGGACTGTGGCTCGATGAAATCGCCACGGCCGGCGCCGACGTCGTGGGCCTGGACTGGACGGTGAACCTCGGCCGCGCGCGGGCGCAGCTGCAGGACCGCGTCGCGCTGCAGGGCAACCTCGATCCGAACGTGCTGTTCGCGCCGCCGGCCGCGGTGCGCGAGCAGGCGCGCGCGGTGCTCGACAGCTTCGGCGCGCCGCAACGCGCGGACGGCGGCTGGGGCGGACACGTGTTCAACCTGGGCCACGGCATCAGCCAGTTCACGCCGCCGGAAAGCGTGTCCGAACTGGTCGACGAAGTGCATATGCATTCGCGCAAACTGCGCAAGGGCTCGGCGTAGTTATCCCCAAATCCGTGCATGTCACCGAAACGCAGCACATGCGGGGCATCTGAGCTAGGGCTTTCCCCGATGGGCGCGTAAGTCGTTGATTTCAAAGGGAGCTCGGCGTTTCCCCGGAATTTGACGCCGCAGAGCCGCCGCGGCGGCAATCGCGGCAGCCCCTGAAAAGCCGGGGCGTTTCCCACAAAGTTATCCACAGGCTTCAGCCCCCGTTGTGAACACCCTTGGAAATCAGGCACTTGGCGCGTTTTCCTCATGGCCGGTGGAGGCCGGAGGGGACGCCGCGAGCGCCGCTGTCCGGCGCGAGGGGCGGGGACGATGAGCGAGGGTCCATCCCTTCGACGCGTTCGGGTGGCCGTGGAGGCGCCGCAGCACAGCGGGCTGACCGGACCGCTGGATTACCTCGGCCCGCAAGACTTGACCCCCGGCACGCTGGTGCATGTGACGCTGGGCCGTCGCGACGTGATGGGACTGGTCTGGGACGACCTGCCCGAGGGCCAGGACTTGCCCGAGGACGGGCAGTTGCCGGAATCCGAGCTGCGTCCGGTGGGCGAGGCGCTCGATGCGCTGCCGCCCTTGTCGGACCGCTGGCGTCGGCTGCTCGACTTCGCGGCGCAGTACTACCAGCGCAGCGTCGGTGAGCTGGCGCTGGCGGTGCTGCCGCCGCAACTGCGGGACCTCGACGCGAAGCAGCTGCAGGCGCGGCTGAAGAAACTGGACAAGGCCGATGCGGCAGCGGCGAAGGCCGCGGCTGAGATCGACGCTGCTGTCGCCGCCGCCGCCGCCGAGGTTGCGGACGGGACGCTGGCCGATCCGCTGCAGCGCCCCGCGTTGACTGCTCAGCAGCAGGCGGCACTGGATGCGCTGGCGGAGCAGGCGAACCGCGAGACGCCGCCGCCCGCGTTGTTGTGGGGGCTCACCGGCAGCGGCAAGACCGAGATCTACCTGCGCGCCGCCGAGGCCGCGCTCGAACGCGGGCAGCAGGTGCTCGTGCTGGTGCCCGAGATCAACCTGACGCCGCAGCTCGAGGCGCGTTTCGCCGAGCGTTTCGCGGGTCGTTCCATCGTGTCGCTGCACAGTGCGCTGACGCCGGCGCAGCGCCTGCGCAACTGGCTCGCCGCGCATCTGGGCCGCGCACAGCTGGTGCTGGGCACGCGGCTGGCGGTGTTCGCGTCCATGCCGCGGCTGGGACTGATCGTTGTCGACGAGGAGCACGACCCCTCCTACAAGCAGCAGGACGGCGCGCGCTATTCGGCGCGCGACCTGGCGGTCTATCGCGGCCATCTGGAGAAGGTGCCGGTGGTGCTCGGTTCGGCGACGCCGTCGCTGGAGAGCTGGCAACACGCGCTGGCCGGGCGGTATCGCCGCGTCGACCTCACCGAGCGCATCGGCGGCGGCGCGTTGCCGCGGGTCCGGCTCTTCGACATGAACCGGCTCGAACGCAAGAAAGGCGTGACGACGGCGCTGTCGGTGCCGCTGCTGGACGCGATGCGCAAGCGGCTGGACCGCGGCGAGCAGAGCCTCGTGTTCCTGAACCGCCGCGGCTATGCGCCGGTGCTGCACTGCGACCAGTGCAACTGGAAGAGCGACTGCCCGCATTGCAGCGCGCACCAGGTCTTCCACAAGGAGGACCGGACGCTGCGCTGCCACCACTGCGGCGTGACGACGCGCGTGCCGCGCGCCTGTCCGTCCTGCGGCAATCCGGACATCGCGCCGCTGGGGCGGGGCACGGAGCGGCTCGAGGAGCAGCTCGCGCAGGCGCTGCCCGGCGCGCGCGTGGCGCGCATCGACGCGGACACGACCCGGCTCAAGGGCAGCCTGGAGACGCAGCTCGCGGCCGTGCACGAGGGCGACGTCGACATCCTCGTCGGCACGCAGATGATCGCCAAGGGCCACGACTTCCGACGCATCACGCTGGTCGCCGCGGTGAACCCGGACGGGGCGCTCTTCAGCAGCGATTTCCGCGCGCCGGAGCGGCTCTTCTCGCTGCTGATGCAGGCCGGCGGCCGCGCGGGCCGGGACGCCGCGCAGGCGGCCGCGAGCGAGATGTGGATCCAGACCTGGTACCCCGAGCACGCGCTGTACCAGTCGCTGCAGAAGCACGATTACGAGGCTTTCGCCGGCAGTCAGCTGCATGAGCGGATGACGGCCAACCTGCCGCCGTTCGCGCATCTGGCCCTGGTGCGGGCGGAGGGCCGCACGGTCGAAGCCGCGCGCGATTTCCTCACCGCCGCTCAGGAGGCGGCGCAGACGCTGCCGCTGTCGCTGGGGTTGCTGCTCTATCCGCCGGTGCCGATGGCCATCTCACGTGTCGCCGACAGCGAACGGTTCCAGATGCTGATCGAGGCGGGGAACCGCGCGCAGTTGCAGCGCTTCCTGCGCGCCTGGCTGCCGGAGCTGCATGCGCTCAAGCGTCGTCAGAAGGGCCTGACGCGGTGGGCGGTGGACGTGGATCCGCTGGCGATCTGAGCCGCGGGATCAGAGCAGGCGCGCCAGCGCCTCTTCGAGGACCGGCCACGCGGCGCGCGCGGCGGCGAGGGCCTCCTCGGACCCCGTCGCGGCCTGTTCCGCATCGAGCTCCAGCTGTCGCGCGACTTCCGCCGCCTCCGTGTGCCCCAGCGTCAGCAGCACGCTCTTGAGGCTGTGCGCGAGATGACGCAGCTTCACATGCTCGCCGCGGTCGCAGGCGAGCCGGCCGTTGGCGATGTCCAGCGGGAACTGCACCCGGCAGCGCGCCAGGAAGGCCTGGTACAGCGCGGCATTGCCGCCGAAGTACTGTTCGATGGCGGCCTGGTGGATCGACGGCATCGCGGCCGGCGGCGCCGCGTCGCGCAGGCCGTCCAGGCAGGACTGGAGCTCGCCCAGCGAGCAGGGCTTGGACAGGAAACGCGTCACGCCCAGGGCTTCCAGCTGTTCGCGCACGGCCGGGTTGAGCCCCGCGCTGAACACGGCCAGCCGCGCGTTGCCGCGCAGTCCGGGCCGCTGCTTGAGCGTCTGCAGCAGATCCAGGCCGTGCCGGCCCGGCAGCATCAGGTCGCTGATGACCAGGTCGAAGCTCTGCGTCGCCAGCGCGAGCAGCGCCTCGTCCACGGAGATGCAGGCCTGCAGGCGCACCTCGTCGTCCTCCAGGGCCATGGAGACGAAGCGTTGCAGGGTGATGTCGTCCTCCACCAGGAGGACCCGGACGCGGGACGCCATGATCAACCGGCCGACTTCAACCGGCAAATTGCGGCTGGCGGGCCTGGATGCGCTGGACGGCGGCGGCCAGCAGCGGCGGCAGATCGGTCACGAGACGCGGCTTGTGCACCAGCGGCAGTCCGGCCAGCGCGAACGCGTAAGGCGCGCGCTGCTGCTCGTCGAGCGCGGTGACGAAGATCAGCTCGCTGCTGGCGAACTGCGGCTGCGAACGCAGGCTGGTCACCAGCGCGGCACCGTCGATGCCGGGCAGCAGGATGTCGACCAGCAGGATCTCGGGCTGCAGCTGCCCGTACATGACCAGCCCGCCGATGCCGTCGTTGGCCGTGTGCAGGTCGAGGTCGGGAAACTCCTGCTGCGCCAGCAGCATGACGAGGTTCTGGTAGTGGACCGAGTCCTCGATCAGCAGCGCCTTCAGCCGTGCCGGCACGCCGTCGTTGGGCGACAGGTCGGCCGGCTTGGTCGGCGCCAGGCCGCGGCCGGTCAGCCACGCGTCCAGCGAGGTCCGCAGGATCCGGCGATGCCCGCCCGGCGTGCGCCAGGCCTGCAGCTCACCGCGGTCGACCATGAGTTGCACCGAGCGGACGGCCATGCCGAGGCGCTGCGCCACTTCGCGCGTGCTGAAATCCTCTTGCATGTCGTCGGGTGTACGGGCAATAGCAGTCATGAGTCGATTTTGCCGAATTAACCAAACTTGCAGGTGGGCAATATCCCCATTTATAAGCGATAAAAGTGATATCGGGTGTGACTTCGGTCGAGGGTGGGCCTTCCCTCGCGACCGGGTGGGACGAACTCTGGTGCAATCCCGGGCTGAGGAGATGCGATGACGAAGCGATGGACCGGACAGGCCGCGACGGTCCGGCTGGCCCGCAGGGGCGCGGCCGGCCTGATGCTGGCCCTCCTGATGGCCTCCCTGCTGGCGATGGCGCCGGGGGCCTGGAGCGCCCCGACGGCGGCGTCCGCGCCGACGTCGGTCGCCACAGCCACCGCCACGACCAGTCCGACGCTGCAGCGGATCCTCGCCAACGGCGTGCTCCGCGTCTGCATCTGGCCGGACTACTACGGCATCACCTACCGCCACCCGCGCGACGAGACGCTGAGCGGCATCGACATCGATCTGTCCAATGAGCTGGCCAAGGAACTCGGCGTGCGTCTGCGCTACGTCGAATCCTCGTTCCAGCGCCTGATCCCCGACCTCGAGGCGGAACGCTGCGATGTCGCGATGTTCGCCGTCGCCGTGCTGCCCCAGCGGGCGGTGGCCTTGTCCTTCACGCAGCCCTACCTGCAGAGCGACATCTACGCCATCGCGAGCCGCGCGAGCCGCGTCGTCAAGCGCTGGGAGGACATCGACCAGACGGGCGTGGTGGTCGCCGTCCAGACCGGCACCTCGACGGAGCGGGTGATGCGGGACACGCTCAAGCGGGCGACGCTGCTCGTGGTGCAGCCGCCCGCGACGCGGGAGCGGGAACTGGAGTCCGGCCGCGCCGACGTCTTCATGACCGACTACCCGTACAGCCGACGACTGCTGGACAACGCCGACTGGGCGCAGCTGATCGCGTCGCCCCGACCCTTCCACGTCCTGCCGTATGCCTACGCGATCAAGCGCGGCGATGCGGTGTGGCTGGCGCGGCTGGACGACTTCGTCGCCCGCATCAAGCGCGACGGGCGCCTGCGCGCCGCCGCCGAGCGCCACGGTCTTGGCGCGATCGTCGTGCCCTGAGGCAAAGTCGCAGCAATGCTCGGTCCGGCCGTCCGTTCCCTCCTGCGCCTGCGTCGCGCCACGCTGTGGGCGGGACTGGTCGCGGGCGTCGGGACGCTGGCCGGCCTGATCGGGCCGGCCTGGGTCGGCCGCCAGGAGGCGATCGACGAGGCGCGCGCCCGCGGCGCACTGCTGGCGCAGGTGCTCGAGAGCGACGCGAGCCGCACGATCGAGACGGCCTCGCTGTCCCTGCACGCGATCGGCGACGGGCTGACGCGCACGGTCGCCGACCCGCACGAGGCGCAGCACCTCGAGGAGCATTTCAGCCACGTCCTGGTGGGCCTGCCCTTCATCCGCAGCGTGTCGCTGCTGGACACGCGCGGGCGGGTGCTGATCAGCACCAATGCCGATGAGATCGGCCTGGAGATCCCGCTCGACGACTTCGGCCGCCTGCCGGCGCCGGACCGCGACCTCCTGATGCCGCTGCGGCCGGGACGGGGGCTGGCGGACCTCGCGCGGGGACGCGGCGCACGCGGCTCGCCGGTCGGCATGCTGCCGCTGCTGCTGCAGCTGCCGGCCTTGCCCGACGACCCCGCCGGCAGCGCGTCCGCGCCGACACCGCTGGGCATCTCGCCCGGCACGCGCGAACGCGACCCGCGCTGGCTGCTGGCCCTCATCAACCCGGACGCGCTGACGCAGGTCCAGCAGCGCGCGCTGCCGACGGGCCGGAGCGCCGCGTGGCTCGCCTCGACCGACGGCCAGCTGCTCGCCGCGATGGAGACCTTGCATCAACTGCCGGGGCAGCGGCTGGACGGACATCCGGCCTTCGACGCGCTGCGCCGCGGGCGCGAGCACGACACCTACATCGGCGCCGGCGCGTTGCCGGGCGAGGTCATCGTCGCGTACCGGGCGGCGCCGCGGCGTCCGTTGATCGTCGGCGTCGAGCAGGCTATCGACGAGGTGCTGGCGCGCTGGCACGCGGGGCTGCGATGGCTGCTGCTGATCGGCTCGCTGGCGCTGGCGCTGATCGCGCTGGCGACGATCACGGTGCGGCGCAGCTTGCAGGCGCGGGCGGAGGCGATGGAAGCGCTCGAGGGCGCGCATGAGCAGCTCGCCGATCGCGAGCGCGACATGCGCGTGCTGCTCAAGAGCGTGCAGGAGGTGATCTTCCGGACCAATCCGGCGGGCACGCTGACCTTCGTGAATGCGCGCTGGACGACGCTGCACCGCGGGCGGCCGGACGAAGCGGTCGGGCGCCGGCTCGCGGACCTCGCCGAGCCGGCCGACCGCGACGCGGTGGCCAGCCTGTTCGGCGGCGACGAGGGCGTGCGCAGCGTCGAGGCCACGATCCGCAACGGCGAGGGCGCCCCGCGCCGCTACCAGATCGCGACGGTGCCGCTGCGTCGCGACGGTGAGCTGCTCGGTTACGCCGGCAGCGCGGTCGACATCACCGAGCGCGCCGCCGCCGAGCGGCTGACGCGCCAGGCGCGCGACGCGGCGGAAGAGGCCTCGCGGACGAAGACCGAGTTCCTCGCCAACATCAGCCATGAGTTGCGCACGCCGCTGCAGTCGATCCTCGGGTTCTCCGAGCTCGGCCTCATGCGCAGCGGCGGGCAGGAGCGGCTGCAGGCGATGTTCTCGGACATCCACGGCTCCGGGCAGCGGATGCTGGCGCTGGTCAACGACCTGCTCGACGCGTCCAAGCTGGACGCCGTGGGCGCGCTGGAGTTGCGCGCGGAGGACCTGCGCGAGCCGGTCGATGCCGTGATGCGCGAGCTGGCGCCGCTGACCGCGAAGCGCCAGCTGACGCTGGCCGTCGAGTTGCCCGCGCCGATGCCGGCGCAGGTCGATCCGCCACGCTTCCAGCAGGCGGTGCGCAACGTGCTGGCCAACGCCATCAAGTTCGCGCCGCAGGGCGGCACCATCGAGCTCCGCGGCGGCCGCACGGCCGAGGGCGCCTTGCACCTCTGCGTCGCCGACCGGGGACCGGGCATCCCGGTCGACGAGCTGGAACGGATCTTCGATCCCTTCGTCCAGTCCAGCGCGACCAAGGACGGCTCCGGCGGCACCGGCCTGGGCCTGCCGATCAGCCGGCGGATCGTGGAGATGCACGGCGGCCAGCTTTACGCCGCCAATCGCGAAGGCGGTGGCGCAGAATTCCACCTGATCCTCCCGGCACGCGACACGCCGCAGGCGCGGGACGAGGCGCAGGCGGCAGACTGAGCCTGCGATGTCCCCTGATCGAGGGGACGGGGAGGGCGCTCGGGGCCTCGTCCGACAGCCGCGTCACACGCGCTGTGCCATCCTTGCCGGATGTTCGTGCCCGCGTGAGGGCACCAGGAGCACACCATGAAGTGGGAAGGCAATCGCGAGAGCGACAACGTCGAAGATCTGCGCGGCAGCGGCGGCGGAAGCAGCGGCGGGGGCGGGCTGCCCATCGGCGGACGTGGCATCGGCATCGGCGGCATCGTGGTGGCGCTGCTGGCGTCCTGGGCGTTCGGCATCAATCCGCTGACGGTGCTCAGCGCGCTCGACGGCAGCGCCGTCCAGACCACGCCCGGCCCGGCCCAACGGCCCGTCGAGCACAGCCGTCCCCAGGACACGCCCGCGAAGTTCGTCAGCATCGTGCTCGCCGACACCGAGGACGTCTGGACGCCGCTCTTCAAGGCCGGCGGCAAGACCTACCAGGCGCCGACGCTCACGCTCTTCGAGGGCCAGTCGCGCACGGCCTGCGGGCTCGGACAAGCCGCGATGGGACCGTTCTACTGCCCCGGCGACAGCAAGGTCTACATCGACCTGAGCTTCTATCAGACCCTGCGCGACCGGCTCGGCGCCCCCGGCGACTTCGCCCAGGCCTACGTCATCGCCCACGAGGTCGGACACCACGTCCAGCATCTGCTCGGCATCACCGACAAGGTCGACGCCGCCCGGCGCCGTCAGTCAGAAACCGCCGCCAACGCGACCAGCGTCCGCGTCGAACTCCAGGCCGATTGCTTCGCCGGCGTCTGGGCCCATCATTCGCAGCAGTCGAAGGGCTGGCTGGAAGCCGGCGACATCGACGAGGCGCTCAATGCCGCCGCCAAGATCGGCGACGACACGCTTCAACGCAGCGCCGGCCGCGCGGTCGTGCCGGAGAGCTTCACCCACGGCACCAGCGATCAGCGGCAGCGCTGGTTCAAGCGGGGGATGGCTCAAGGGGACTTGAGGGACTGCGATACGTTCGCGGTGAAACAGCTCTGAGGTCGCGCCTACTGCGACGCACCTGATCCCGCTGCAGGGCGAGGCTTGGCCTCGATCCGCGGATCACCCACGCAGCCCTTCAGCCATTGGCTCATCTCCCATTGCACCTGGCCCGCGGACTCGCGCGAGGTGTAGCCATGGGCCTCGAACGGCAGCAGGACGTAGCGGGCAGTGCCGCCCAGACCCGCCAACGCCTGGTACAGGCGCTCGCTCTGCATCGGGAAGGTGCCGGAGTTGTTGTCCGCGTCGCCATGGATCAGCAGCAGCGGATCCTTGATCTGGTTGGCAAAGAGGAAGGGGGACAGCTTCAGGTACACGTCCTTCGCATCCCAGAGCGAACGGCGCTCGCTCTGGAATCCGAACGGCGTCAGCGTCCTGTTGTAGGCGCCGCTGCGCGCAATGCCGCAGCGGAACAGCTTCGTGTGTGCCATCAGGTTCACCGCCATGAACGCACCGTAGCTGTGACCGCCGATCGCCACGCGCCGCGGATCCACCGTGCCCAGGTCCTCGGCCTTGTCGATGATCGCCCGCGCATTCGCCGTGATCTGCTCGATGAAGCTGTCGTTCATGTTGCGCGAGTCACCCACCACCGGCATCGTCGCGTCCATCAACACCACGTACCCGTCCATCAGCAGGTTCAGCGGGCTGATCCCCGAGAAGCTCATGTACCGGCCCGGCGACCCGCTCAACTGCCCCGCGATCGCCGCGTCGTTGAATTCCAATGGGTAGGCCCACACCAGCGCCGGGCGCTTCTCACCCTCGCGCTGGTCCGGCGGCAGGTACATCCAGAAGGACAGCTCCACGCCATCGTTGCGCTTGAAGCTCACCAGCTCGCGGCGCACGCCCTTCAGCTGCGGCGCCGGATCCTTGATCCGCGTCAGCGGCGTCACCTTGCCGTTCTCGCGCAGCACGAGGTTGGGCGGCTCATGCTCGGTCTCGCGCTGCGTCAGCAGCCGGCGATCCTCGAGCAGCGCCAGGGGCTGCTCGTACACGCCCTCGGCGGACTGGAACAGCCGCTGCACGCTGAGGTCTTTCAGCGACAGCTTGTCCAGGAACGGCCGGTCGCCCTTCGGACCCGCGCCCTGACCCGACAGCAGCAGGTCGCCATTGAGCGTCTGCGCTACCTGGTGGCCGTTGGCCAGCGTGCGCATGAACGGGAAACCGGGGTGCCGGTATCGCTCGCGCACCGAGTGCTCGAACAAGGGCCGGCTCTGCTTGCCGTTGAGCGGCAGCAGGTAGGTCCGCGACCAGCCCCGGCTGCGGTCCTCTTCCGTCAACAGGCCGTGGATGCCGTCGTCGAGGAAGCGCAGCCGCGTGAAGCGGTAGGGCATGCGCTGCACCTCGAAGGGATCGCCGGTGTAGGGCGGATCCAGCCGCATGACGCGATCGCGGAACGCGGCGCGGTTGGCCGGGTTGCCGCCGTCCAGCGCCTCGACCCAGTAGATCGCCGCATCCTTGGTCGGCGACGGATAGAACACGCGCGGTCCCGAGAGCGCGCCGTCGATCGCGACGCCCTGCTTCAGCGGCATCTTGACCAGCTCCCGGATGACCTTGCCGTCGCGCTGGCGGACCTCGACCACGGTCGGGAAATCATCGAAGGTCAGGTTGTAGCTGAACGGCCGAACCAGTCGCTCGGTCAGCAGCGCCTGGCCAGTGCCGACGCTGGAGACGCTGGTGAACAGTCCCGGCGCGCCGATGTCGCGGCTCTGTCCGCTGGCGACATCGATCAGGGTCAGCTGCGAGCGCGCGTAGTGCTCGAACAGGTCCTCGTCGCGCGGGTTGCGCAGCAGGTCCGGATAGGTGCGCTCGGGCGAGGCCTTGCCGTGCGTCTCCTGGATCGCCGGCCCCGACTGCGCCCGGCTGGGCGCGGGGCCGCGATCGTCGGGCACCGTCAGCACGACCGCCTCACGGGCGTTCAGCCAGGCGATGTCGTCGGCATCGACGGCGTTGTTCAGTCGCACGTTGTAGATGCGCCAGAGCTGGCCGTTGGAGGTGGCGCCGGCCCACAGCTCGTCGGCCGTGTCGGTGCGCCGGGACAGCAGGAAGCGCTGCCCGTCCGGCGCCCAGATGAAGTTGTGCCAGGTGCCGCCGGCGGGGAGCTCGACGTCGCGCTCCGTGGCCTCCGGCTCGAGCAGCGTGCGCAGGCGCACGCGCTGCACGGCGAGCAGGTTCTGCTGGCTGGCGTTGCGCGGATCGAAACGCGCGCCGGCCAGGCGCAGTCCCGGCCGCGCCAGTTCCTCGAGCGGCGTGTAGCGGCGCTGCTCGACCAGCGCCAGCGCGGCCCGGTCCGGCGACGGGATGAGCCGCGGCAGCGCCGGCGCGTCCAGCAGGTCGCGGATCGCCTGGGAGGGTTGCTTGTACGGCGCGGGCGCCGCGGCGGCCCACCCGCAGAGCGCCGTCGCGAGCAGGGCGACGGTCGCCCGGCGGATCCACGGACGCGGCGCCGGCGGCGCTGCCAGGGCGCCGATGGCGTCAAGGTCGCCGAAGGCGTCGGAGGCAGGACTGGCACCGACGGACGGACGGCTCACGCCGACAGAGGGGACGCGGGAGGACATGGGGTCGAAGTATCGCTGCGCTAGGATTCGCGCCCATGATCGAGCCCCCCGCCCCGCACGCGCAAGACCGCGCACCGCACGACCCGGCCCCCCGGGCGCCCGCGGTGCTGCCGGCCGTCGGCGAGCGGCTGGGCGTGTGGCGGGTCTCGGCCATGCTCTTCGAGTGCGCTTCCGGCGTGTGGTTCCGCGTCGAGCACGGCAAGGCCGCCGCGCAGACCGGCCTCGCGCTGGTCTACCGCCACGAGTCGGATGCGCAGGCGGTGCTGATGCGCTTCGCGGAGGACTCGGAATCGCTGGCGCGCTTCCAGCATCCGGCCTACGGCGCGCCGCTGGACAGCGGGCTCAGTCCGGCCGGGCTGCCCTACCTCGTGGTGCCGGCGATGGAGGGCGCGCCGCTGCTGCGCGTGGCGATGGCGCTGCCGCTGAAGCGGCGGATGCAGCTGCTGCTGGACCTGATCGCCATGCTGGACGCCGCCCATGACCACGGCCTGGTGCTGCATGAACTGGACCCCGGCACCTTGTGGCTGAGTCCGGCGCAGCAATTGCACTGGCTGGGGCAAGGCCTGACGCCGCGCGACAGCCAGGCCCCCACCGCGCTGGTGCGCGCCGCCGAGCCGCTGGCCAATGCGCGTCAGCGCGCCGGCGGCCGCCCCGACGCCAACAGCGAAACCCATGCGCTGGGACGCCTGCTGGGCATGCTGGTCAACGGCCGCCTGCCGCGTCGCGACGCGACCGAGGACGGCTTCGAGGAAGAGCCCGAACCCGGCGCCACGCCGGTGGCGTCGCTGCAGTCGTGGCTGTCGCTGACGGCCGCGCAACGGGAGAGCCTGGACCAGTTGCTGGACCGGGCCATGATGGACGGGCGCTCGTTCACCGACCGGCAGCTGCTGGCGCAGGCGGTGCGCGACTGGATCGAGGTCGAGCCCGCACCCGCGCCCGCACGTGCCTCATCCGGCTCGCCGTCGGCGCCGATGCCGTTGCTGCCCTCGCCGCCGCCGCTCGAGACGGAGGACCGTCCGGCCTCGTCGCACGCATCGTGGGCGGAACGCCTGGCGGGCATCGCCCTGGTCCTGGCCCTGGCGGCGGTCGTCGCCTGGCTGCTGGTGCGAGGCGGCTGAGCGCGCCACGCCGCAGCGCCTCTCGCGCCGCCATTCATGCGGCCAGTGACGCGACCAGTGACGCGGCCCGTCACGCGCTCTTCCGACCATGAGTCGGCGACCCACCTCGATGCACTAGTTCTCCCGCAGGGGTGAGGCAGAGCCCGTCGGAAACCCCCCTGCGAATCGACAACTTCGCGCTTCCGACCGACTCGTAAGAGTCACGCATCGATCGATGAAGGCGGATTGTCCGAGTGGGGGTCGCCTGCCTACGATCGTCCTTCTGTCGCCCTGGGTGGCGACGCGAGGAGGATGTGCGTGAGTTTCGAAATTCGGCCGATGTCCGCGGCGGACTGGCGCAACTGCTGGCGGGACTCGGTCACCGATCCCGAGTGTTCGCCGTGGCTGCGGGGCGTGCTGGAGAGTTGCATCGACGGCAAGAACGCACATTGGATGCGGCTGTCCGTGCGCTGGGCCGTGGACGGGGGAACGGGCGACTACCTGGTCCGCCTGCCGTCGCTGATCGGACGCCAGATCGCCGACCAGTTCTGCGCCCGCGTCGGTGACCGGCTCTACGGCTTGTGCGGGCTGGGCATCGGGGACGCGAAGGTGTTCTTCGCCGGCGGCTCCTCGCCGTCCTACGAGACGATGGGACAGGTCCATGCGACGCTCGCGGCGGCGTTCGCGGTCCATGGTTCACACGGCGAGGACATCGGCCGCGATCCCATCCGCACACCGATCTTCATCCCCGGCGCGCTGGTGCCCGAGGACCTCGCCGCGGAGACACGCGGGCCCTGAAGCGAGGGTCTGCGCCACCCCGCGTCGCGGGGCTGCGCGACGACGGAGCGCACGCCTATCATGGGCACTCCCATGGACGCCTTCCGCCGACACCTGCTCCGTGATGCCGCGCTCGGCGCGATGGCCGTCGGCATGACGGGCGCGATGGGGAGGGTCGGCGCGACGCGGCCCCGCTCGGCGCAGGTGCACATCGCGGGGACGACCTTCGCGCGGCTCTTCGAGCCCGCGGCCGACGGCGGCAAGCCGCGCGGTCTGGCCGTCGACCTGCTCGACGCGATCCTGATCCCCGCCGGCCACCAGCCGCGCTACGAGTTCTATCCCTGGCTGCGGGCGCAGGCCATGATCGAGCACGGTCCGGCGCAGATCCTCGTCGGTCCGTACCGCACGCCGGAGCGCGAGCGCCTGATGCGTTTCTCCCGCCAGGCCTTCTACGAGGACGCGCTGGTGTTCTACGCGCGCCGCCGCGAGGAAGGGCTCTGGTGGGGCGACTTCCAGGCGCTGGTGCCGCTGAGGATCGGCGCGGTGCAGGGCTGGGTCTACGGCGACCGCTTCGAGCAGGCGCGCCGGGGCTTGAACGTGACCGCCGTGCGGGACCTGGCCACCGCGCTGCGCATGCTGCAGCTCAACCGGCTGGACCTGATCGCGGCCAACCAGCGCAACTCGGAGCCGGTGATCGAGCAACTGGCGCTGACGGATCAGATCGCGCTGTGCACCCCGCCGTTCGCGCAGCTGCGCGGCCACTTCGCCTTCAGCCGCGACGCGGCGGGCGAGCCCTGGTCGGCGCTGATCGACGCCGGCATGCAACGCCTGCGCGCCAGCGGCGAGCTGCAGCAGATGGCGGCCCGGCGCGGCGTCGCGGTGCCGGACTGAACGCCTCGCTTGAAGCGGACCGCAGACCGCGGTCCGAGCGCTTCAGCTCAGCAGCAGGAGGGCGAGACCGATCGCCGCCGGGATGGCCTGGATGAAGAGGATCTTGCGGCTGGCCGTCGCGGCGCCGTACAGACCCGCCACCAGCACGCAGGCCAGGAAGAAGACCTTCACCGGACCGCCCGCCGCGCCCAGCGCCAGACCCCAGATCAGGCCGGCCGCGAGGAAGCCGTTGTACAGCCCCTGGTTGGCGGCGAGGACCTTGCTCGCCTCGGCGAACTCCTGGGTCAGTCCGAAGGCCTTGCGACCCTTGGGCGTGGTCCAGAGGAACATCTCCAGGATGAGGATGTAGACGTGGATCAGCGCCACGAGGGCGACGACGACATTGGCGGCTAGGGTGAGTGTTGTGTTCATGGTTCGCACTGTACGTCCCGCTATCATCCCCGGCCCCTTCGCGCTTTCCTGTCCCGCACGTTCCATGTCCAAAGCCCAGCTCAACCCCGCCCAACTGGCGGCGGTGCATCACCTGTCGGGTCCTTGCCTGGTGATCGCGGGCGCGGGTTCGGGCAAGACGAGCGTGATCACGCAGAAGATCGCCAAGCTGATGTCCGAGGGCTACCGGCCGAAGAACATCGCCGCGATCACGTTCACGAACAAGGCCTCGCAGGAAATGCGGGAGCGCGCCAAGCACCTCGTGGGCAACAAGGCGGGCTCGGAACTGCTGGTGTCGACCTTCCACTCGCTGGGGGTGCGCATCCTGCGCCAGGACGGGCGCCACCTCGGACTCAAGGAACAGTTCTCCATCCTCGACTCGGACGACGTGCTGTCGGTGCTGCGCGATGCCGGCGGCACGACCGACGCGGCGACGGCGAAGTCCTGGCAATGGACCATCTCGCTGTGGAAGAACCAGAACCTGAGCCCGCAGCAGGCGCTGGCCTATGCGAAGGACGACATGGAGCGCGCCGCCGCCGTCGTCATGCAGCGTTACCAGGAGCGGCTGACCGCGTACCAGGCGGTCGACTTCGACGACCTGATCGGCATGCCGCTGAAGCTGCTGCAGACCAATGAAGAGGCGCGCGGCAAGTGGCAGGAGACGCTGCGCTACGTGCTGGTTGACGAGTACCAGGACACCAACGCGGTCCAGTACGAGCTGCTGAAATGCCTGGTCGGCGACCGCGCGATGTTCACCGCCGTGGGCGACGACGACCAGTCCATCTACGGCTGGCGCGGCGCGACCATCGAGAACCTCAAGAAGCTGCCGGTCGATTTCCCGCAGCTGAAGATCATTCCGCTGGAGCAGAACTACCGCTCGACCAGCGCGATCCTGCGCGCGGCCAACAACGTGATCGGCGGCAATCCGAAGCTGTTCCCGAAGACGCTGTGGAGCGAGTTCGGCGAGGGCGATCCCATCTCGCTGATCGAGGCCGACGGCGAGGAGCACGAGGCCGAACGCGCCGTCGCCCGCATCCAGGCGATCCGGGCCAACGAGCCGACGACGAAGTTCTCCGACTTCGCGATCCTCTACCGCGCCAACCATCAGTCGCGCATCTTCGAGCAGGCGCTGCGCCGCGCCGAGATCCCCTACAAGGTGTCCGGCGGACAGAGCTTCTTCGACCGCACCGAGATCAAGGACCTCTGCGCCTGGCTGCGGCTGCTGGTGAACCAGGACGACGATCCGGCGTTCCTGCGCGCGGTGACCACGCCCAAGCGCGGCATCGGCCACCAGACCTTGGGACACCTGAGCGAGTTCTCGGCGAAGTGGAAGCTGTCGATGTTCGAGTCGCTGTTCGCCGAGTCGCTCAAGGCGACGCTGTCGAGCAAGGCACTGCACGGGCTGCACGAGTTCGGCCGCTACGTCGTGGACCTCGAGTACCGCGCGCGCCATGCCGTCGGCGCCGAGGAGGGCAAGGCGCTGATCATGGAATGGCTCAAGGACATCGCCTACGAGCAGCACCTGATCGACCAGGAAGACAACGAGAAGGTCGCGCAGGCCCGCTGGGGCAACGTGCTCGACTTCGTCGACTGGGTCGCCAAGCGCTGCGGCGGCGAGATCTCGACCGACGGCGGCATCACCACCGAGAGCCCGCGCCAGACGCTGCTGGAAGTGGCGCAGACGATCAGCGTGATCCTGTCGCTGGCAGAACGCCAGGAGGAGCAGGACCAGGTGGTGCTGACGACGCTGCACGCGTCCAAGGGCCTCGAATGGCCGCACGTGATGCTGGCCGGCGTCAACGAAGGCCTGCTGCCCTTCAAGGCGGAGAACGACGAACTCACGCCCCAGCGCGTCGAGGAAGAACGCCGACTGATGTACGTCGGCATCACGCGCGCGCGGCGCACGCTGGCGGTGTCGACGCTGCGGCGGCGCAAGAAGAACCGGGAGACGGTCATGGGCGTGCCCAGCCGCTTCATCGCCGAGATGAAACTGGGCGAGGGCGGGGTCAAGGAAGACCCCCGGGAGAAGCTCAAGCGCATGCGGGAGCAGCTCGCCGCCAAGGCCGCCGATACCGCGGCGAAGCAGGCGCAGGCGGCGAAGGACGACCGCTGAGTCCTGCGCTGGGCCAAGCGCGGGCTCTCCACGATGCATGAGGGCTCCCTCCAGGACCCTCAAGCATCATTCCGGCCCCACTGGCACTCGCTGACTACCCGTTGTCGACGACCGGTGATGGGGAACTGGCAAGACCTGTCACTCGAACAGTCAGTGACAGTGGTGGGCGAACGATTCTTACTGGTTCGAGTCATTTCGCGGCGACGCACAGATTTCTAGCATCCGGTCCCTCTGCGCCTGCCGAGGAGACCGACCATGTCCGCCGCCCCGATTTCCTGCTTCCCGTTTCGAGAGTCCCGCACGCCCGCCGAAGTCGCGGCGCGGCACGGCGTCATCGATGCCGCCGCCGATGAACTGCGCAAGGCGCATTGGGACCAGGCCACCCTGCCGCTGAGCGCCCTCGAACTGGCCGCGGGCGCCGGCGTCGAGGTCCGCGACCGCGGCGGCCCGCAGGAGCCGATGTATCCCTATCGCGGCCGGCTGCTGTATCTGGATGAGAAGCCGGTGATCGAGCTCAACCTGGCCGAGGAACCGATGCGTCGCCGCATCGTGCTGGCGCATGCGCTGGGGCATCACGTGCTCGGGCACGGCCCGGTGCCGCCGGAGACGGCGCCCACCCTGTCGACCCACGGCCCCCGACGCATCGAGCAGGAAGCCCACCGCTTCGCGCTGGACCTGCTGATGCCGGACTTCGCGATCTACCGGCTCATGAACCAGGGCGTGGTCAGCGCGCGCCGGCTCGCGGAGAAGTTCTTCGTCCCCGAGTCCGCCGTCCACGAGCGTCTGCAGGCCTGGATCGACACTGGTCGCACCTGTGAACGGACCTTGAGCGGACCTGTAAGGGGACCTGGAGCGGACTTGTGACCGACTTGTGAGCAGACTTGAGAGCGGCAACCACCCTGTAAGGTCTGCCATGTCACCCTGAACCGGGGGGTAGGCGTCGTCTGCAAACGGCAAAATGCCGCCGCATGACAGCCTCCGCCGCCAAGTCCGCCACCTGGCTCACCGCCGCGCTCCCGCTGCTGACCCTGCTCAGCGCGGCCGCCGCCATCCTCGCGTTGTCCCAACCCGCGCCACTGCCGCCGGCCCTGGCTTTCGTCTTCAAGCCGCTGACGACGGTCCTGATCCTGCTCTACGCCTGGCCCCGCGGTGCCGATCGCCCGCGGCTGGCGCGCTGGCTGCGCGCCGGGCTGCTGTGTTCGCTGGCGGGCGACATCGCGCTGCTGTGGCCGGAGCAGGGCTTCCTGCCCGGTCTGGTGAGCTTCCTGGCGGCCCATGTCTGCTACACCGTCGGCTTCTGCACCCGCAAGAAGCTGGGCGCGGTGCGCTGGCCCTTCCTGATGTTCGGCGTCATCGCGGCGGCGGTGCTGGGACAACTCTGGCCGCACATCCCGGGCGAGCTGCGGGCACCGGTCGTCGTCTACGTCGTCTGCCTTTCGGCCATGGCGGCGCAGGCCTGGACCTGGTGGCGTGGCAGCGTCGGCCAGCCCGATGAGCCGCTCGCGCGCTGGGCCGCGTGGGGCGGCACGCTGTTCGTGTTTTCCGACGCGATGCTGGCCATCAACAAGTTCGCCGGTCCGCTGGAGATGGCCAGCGTCTGGGTGCTGGCCAGCTACTGGCCGGCGCAATGGTGCATCGCCAGCAGCCTGGGACGGTCGCGCGCATGAAGTTCGTCCTGCCCCGGGGCCTGTCGTCCCTGACCAGGATGGTCACCGGCGTGGCGTGCGCAGCCGTCGGACTCTGGCTCATGCGGCACTACCCGGTGCAACCGGTGGCCGCCACCGCCTTGTGGGTGGCGATCGCGGTGGCCAGCTTCTTCGGATGGCGCTCGCTGCCGCTGCTGGTGCCGGCGCTGGTGCCGGTGATCGGCTTCGCGCCGTGGACCGGCTGGATCACTTTCGAAGAGCTGGACCTGCTCGTGCTGGCCGTCGCCGCTGGCGGCTACACGGCGCTCGCGCTGACCGTGCCGCCGAGCAAGCCGGTGGCCTGGCGCTACCGCACGCTGCGCTGGCGCGCGGCGGTACGGGTGCTGATGGCGGTGTTCGCGTTGTCCGCGTTCATCGCGGTCTGGCGCGGGTTCGATCAGGCCGGCGGCGTGGACTTCGGTTTCTGGCAAGGCTTCCAGGAGCCGATGAACAGCCTGCGCGCCGGCAAGAGCTTCTTCCTGGTCCTGCTGCTGCTGCCGCTGTGGCAGAAGGCGTCGGACCTGCGGCCTTCCTCGGTGCAGCGCCTGTCGCGCGCGGCCTGGGTGCTGGTGCTGATCACGACCTCGCTGGGCGCGGTGTGGGAGCGCTGGGTCTACACGGGGCTGCTGGACTTCTCGTCGGACTACCGGACGACCTCGCTGTTCTGGGAGATGAACGTGGGCGGCGCGTCGCTGGACGGCGCGCTGGCGCTGAGCCTGCCGTTCGCGATGCTGTGGGCGATGCGGGAGCGCCGCCCGCTGAGCTTCGCGGCGGCGCTGGCGGTGATGCTGCTGGCGTTCTATGCGTCGCTGACGACCTTCTCGCGCGGCGTCTATCTGGCGGTGCCGTTCGGCATGGCGCTCTGCGCGCTGCTGTGGGCCGTGCAGCGCCGCGATGAGCAGAATGCGCCGCGACAGGACGGCGCGCCGTCGTCGCCTGTCTTCCCCGGCGCGCGCGCGAAGGTGCCGCTCGCCTGGTCCGTCGGCGTGATCGCCGGGACCGCCGTCGCCGCCTGGGTGCTCTTCGGCGCCGGCGGTTATCGCGCGCTGCTCGCGCTGTCCGGCAGCGTCGCGGTGCTGCTGGCGATGCCGGCCTCGCGCGCCGCCTGGCCGCGCGGCCAGCAGCGGGCGCTGATGGCGCTGTCGCCCTTGCCCGCGCTGCTGCTGGCCTCGCTCGGCGGATTGCTGATCGACCTGGTGCCCAAGGGCGCCTATCTGATCGACGGGATCCTCGTCCTGCTCGGCCTCGGATTGGCCTGGCTGTGGCGCGGCGGATTGACGCAGCCGTCGCAGGCCTTCGCGCTGGCGGTGGTGTGGATGGCGTCGCTCGCCGGGACGGGACTGGTCGCGGCGAATTGGGGCGGTGGACAGGACCTCGTCGCCATCGCGCTCGTGCTGTCGGTGCTGGCGATCGCATGGATCGCGACGCAATGGTCGCCGCGGGTCGGCGCCGATCTGCGCACCGCCGGCTGGCGCATCCGGGGCCTGGTCTGGACCGGTTGCCTGCTGGCGTGCGCGGTGGTCGCGGCGCTGGGCGGCGGCGCCTACATCGGTCAGCGGATGTCGACCGGGCAGCAGGACTTCGAAGGCCGCCTCGAGCACTGGCGCGTCAGCCTGGGACTGCTCAAGTCCATGGACGAATGGCTGCTGGGCAAGGGCAGCGGACGATTCCCGGCGAGCTTCGCCAACGGCGGGCCTTTCGAAGAACGCGTCGGCGACTACCGCCTGAACCCGGCCCGGTCCGAGATGCCCGCGTCCGGCCTGCCCGGCACGGAGCCTTCGCCGAACCCGACCGTGACGCTGACCAGCGGCCTGCATCAGATGGGCCACGGCGAGATGTTCCGGCTGAGCCAGCGCGTGCCGGCGGTGGCCGGCGAGGTCGCGGCGACGGTGACGCTGCGCACGCAGTTCAAGACGCGTCTGCGCGTGGAGATCTGCGAGAAGTTCCTGCTCTACCCGCTGCGCTGCGTGGACCGCGAGGCCGATGTCGAGCCGAAGGGCGGCGCGTGGCAACCGGTGCAGTTGAAGCTGGGCCAGGCGCCCGTCGACTTCGGCGGCCGGGCCTGGGCGCCCAAGCGTCTGGTGGCGTCGGTGACGCAGAACTGGCGCGGCGGCGTGCTGGAGATCGCATCGATCTCGATCGCCGACAGCGTGCACGGTCCGGTGATCCAGAACGGCGATTTCAGCGATGGTCTCGCGCGGTGGTTCTTCACCAGCGACCGCAACCACATGCCCTTCCACATGAAGAGCCTGCCGGCGCATGTGCTGTTCGAGCAGGGCCTGTTCGGCCTCGCGCTGTGGACCAGCCTGCTGGTGACGGTGCTGGTGCGGCTGAGCTTCGGCGCGGGTCGTCACCATCCGCTGGCGCCGGCGGTGGTGGGCGGGCTGGCGGGCTTCGTGGTCGTGGGGCTGTTCGACAGCCTCATCGACGCGCCGCGGATCGCCTTCCTGTTCTACGCGCTGATGGCGCTGGGACTCGGCCTGCGGGCGTCGTCGCGGAAGTCGAACCGCCCGGGTGATCCCGACTCGCGGCTGGAATTGGAGACGCTGCAGCCGGAGCTGGAGTCCGCCTTCGAGGATGCGCCGGAAGTCCGCCGCGCGATGGCGGCGGCGGGTGTGAAGCTCAAGGGTCCACCACGCTGACTGACTGCCACGTCTGCTGGCCCTCACCCCCACCCTCTCCCGCAAGCGGGAGAGGGAGCAAGAGGAGCCAGTGCCGCGAGTCGCGCCGGTCGGACTCCCTCTCCCGCTTGCTGTATGGACCGAGGACATGGGTGACAGGTGTGCCAGGACATGGGTAACAGGTCAGGTCCAGGTTAGTCAGCCTGGCACAGGTCAATCATGCGTACTTTTTGATGGCAGAAGAAGACATCGAAGCTGCCATCAAGATCCAGGTGAGGTCGTAGGGCTACAGGCTGGCCGATGAGGCCTCTGCCGACGCGGTAGGTGTTGCCTTTGAAGGCGATCCGTCCACCGTATCCGACCCGGCGCACGATGGCGCCATCGCCATATTCGACGGGCCGCAAAGAGCTTGGCATCGAGCGCGGGCTGGCCGCGTAGCGGCTGGCTGGCGTGTCCATGCCCAGCGCTTGATGCGGGCGCTTGGCGTTGTACAGATGCCGCCACTGGATGAAGTGGTGCTGGGCATCGTCCAGGTCCTTGAAGTGCCGACTGGCCAGCAACTCGGCTTTCAGGGTGCGATGGAATCGCTCGTCCTTGCCGTTGGTCTGAGGATGCATCGGTCGGCTGTGGCTCAACCGCACTCCCAAGCGAATCAGCCAGACGCCCAGCTCGGTGAGTGCTCCGCGCGTCGGCGAGCCCCAGGGCGGACCGTTGTCGGCGTTGATGCGCTCAGGCAGCCCATAGCGCTCAAAGGCGCGCTGCAGCACCGGCTGCACGGACTCTAGCCGCTCGTTACTCAGCGCTTGCAGCACGATGTTGAAGCGCGAGTGATCGTCCAGCACGGTCAGCGGATGGCAGCGCTCAGTGTCGGTGGCGAAGTGGCCCTTGAAGTCCATCTGCCACAGTGCATTGGGCGTCTCGTGCTCGAAGCGCTGCCATGCCGTCGCGGCCTGGCTTGCTGCCGGGTCGATCAGGCCGTTTCGGCGCAGCACCCAGTTGGCTGTGCTGGCTGCTACGTGCACACCATGATCGCGCGCCAGCACCTTCGCGATCTTGCGACCGCCCCAAGCAGAACATTCGGCCCGCACTGCAAGCACCTGCGCCTGCAGCTGTTCGGGCGTACGAGTCGGCGAGGTGTGTGGTCGCCGAGATCGATCCTCGAGATCGTCTCGGCTGAGCCACTTGTAGCCTGTCTTGCGGCTGATCCCGCTGCGTCGACATAGCTCGCTGATATTGGCGCCAGGCTGTCGGGCCAGTCGAACAAATTCCTCTCGTTGATCCTTCACGGTGTCTTGGCTCCAGGGCAACTTCGTCCTCCCGCTGACTAGGCGGGAAAAGTGTCACCCATGTCCTGGCACGCCTGTTACCTATGTCCTCGGTCCATACAGCTTGCGGGAGAGGGCGGGGGTGAGGGCCAGCGGCGGTGGCAGTCCTGAAGCCTTCGGCCTCACATCCCCTTGAAGAGATGCGTGTAGCTGCGGCTGACCTCGAGCTTCTCATCGAGCCCGCGCACGCCGACGAGCTGCCGACCGCGGAAGTCCCGCCCGATCCCGTTGATCGCCTTGACGTTGACCAGCGTCGAGCGGTGGATCTGCCAGAACAGCTTGGGATCGAGCTCGTCGACGAGTTCCTTGATCGGCTTGCGGATCAGCGCCTCGACCGTCGTCGTCTGGACGCGGGTGTACTTCTCATCGCTGATGAAGAACAGCACGTCCTCGACCGGGATCATCTGGATGGTCTGGCCGACCGAGGCCTGGATCCACTGCAGGTACTGCGGCGAGCCGCTGGTGTTGTTCACCCGCGCCGACAGCGAGTGCAGCAGCTGCTGCAGCGTGCCGGTGCTGGGGCCTTCGGGCTCGACCTCGCCGCTGCGCAGCGCCAGACGCTTCTTGATGCGCTCGACGGTGACCATCAGGCGATCCCGCTCCGCCGGCTTGAGCACGTAGTCGCAGACGCCCTGTTCGAAGGCCTCGACCGCGTACTGGTCGTAGGCGGTGATGAAGACGATCTCGGGCAACGACCAGTCGTCGTCGTCGGGCAGCTGCGCGATCTGCTTGGCGGCCTCGACGCCGGTCAGGCCCGGCATGCGGATGTCGAGGAAGACCAGGTCGGGCTTGTGCTCCTTGACCAGCTCGACGGCCTCCAGGCCGTTCTTGGCCTCGCCGACGATCTGGAGTTCGGGCCAGACCTCGGCGATGCGGCTGCGCAGCTGCTCGCGCATCAGGCGTTCGTCGTCCGCGAGGATGGCGCGCGGGCCTTGGGGGGTGTCGCTGGTGTCGCTCATGGGAGGCGATGTTAGGGCAGGTGACGGTCGATCCGGCGGCGGACTCGAAGGTGGGCCTGGGGCGGACTCAGGCGTGCAGGGTGGGCTCGCCCGGGGACGTCATCGTCGGCGCCGCCGGAGCGGACGGAACCCGCGGCGTCTTGCGCGGCTTGTCCCGCACCAGCAGCCAGACGACGAGCCCGATCAGCAGCAGCGGCGAGCCCACCACCGCGCCGACGCCCGCCAGGGCGGCCAGCGCCACGAGCGCGACCGCGCCGAGGATCAGCAGCGGCAGGCCGAGGCCGAGCAGCAGCACCAGCGGCACGACCAGGCACATCACGACGAAGGCGATGATCAGGCCGAGCCCGGCGCCGAAGGCATCGGCCACGCCCATGCCGCTGAGGATGACCTCCTCGCCGTCGACGGTGAGGTGCACGCCCGGCACATCGCCGAGCAGATGGACCACGCCCCAGCCGAGCAGCAGCGCGCCGGCGACGAGGATGAATCCGAGGACGAGAAAGGTCTTGAACAGCGTTTTCATGCGTGTGCTCCTTGCGATCCTGGCGACCCTTGTTCGGGGGCGTGGTGGGAGGACGTCCGGTAGGGGACGGTGATGATCACGACGGTGCCGGAGGGCTGGTTCTCGGCGACGGTGACGCTGGCGGCCTTGCCGTAGAGCAGCGAGAGGCGCTCGCGGATGTTGGCCAGTCCGACGCCGGTGCCCGAGGTCGCGGCGCGGCCGAAGCCCAGGCCGGTGTCGGCGACGGTGACCTGCAGCTTGCCGTGGACGATCTCGGCCTTGAGCAGCAGGCTGCCGCCTTCGGCCTTGGGCTCGAGGCCGTGCTTGATGGCGTTCTCGACCAGGCTCTGGATCATCATGGGCGGGAACTCGGCGGACAGCAGGCCGTCGGGCACCTCGATGCGGGACACCAGGCGCTCTTCCATGCGGACCTGCAAGATCTCGAGGTAGGGCCGGATGACGGCCATCTCGCGGCCCAGGTCGCGCACGCCGCCGTTGGCGTTGGCCTCGCGCATGGTGGGCATCGAGGCCCGCAGCAGCGCGATCAGGTTCTTCTGCATCTGCGAGGCGCGCGGCGGATCGGTCTCGATCAGGTGGTCGATGGAGGCCAGCGTGTTGAACAGGAAGTGGGGCTCGACCTGCGCCTGCATCGCGGCCATGCGGGCCTCGACGACCTGGCGGCGCAGCGATTCGGCCTCGGCGGTCTCGGTGGCCTTGGCGGCCTTCACTTCGGCCTGCAGGCGACCCTTGTAGGTGGCCTTCAGCAGCGCCGAGGCCAGCACCACCAGGACGGCCAGCTTGTCCAGGAAGTCGCCCAGGTGCACCGTGCGGTACCGGGTCTTGCGGGAGGTCTCGCGCTGGACCTGTTCGAGCTCGTCACGCGCTTCCTCGGCGTCGGCCTTGGCCTGGCGGGCTTCCTCGGCGGCTTCCTCCAGGGCGCGCTTGGCGTCGGCGGCGGCGGATTTCACCGCGTCGCGGATGGCTTCGCGCTGCTTCTCGTTCGGGATGCGGATGTCGACGGACGGCAGGCTGGGATCGACGGCCCCTTCGGCGTCCGCCGCGGAGGCGGCGCTGGCGGCGGCCGCGACCGGATGGCGCGGCACGATGCGCACGCCGCGGCTGTCGATCTGGACCTCGTAGCGCAGGCCTTCGCCCTCGACCGCGTCGGAGGCGCCGTGCCCGGCCTCGGAGCCGGCATTGGCGGCGTCGGCGGGCTGCGTGGCCTTCTCCACCTTCTTCTGCGCCTCGGCCACCTTCTTCTCCACCTCGGCGGCGCGCTCCTTGTCGCGGCGGTCGCGGTCGGCGTTGCGATCGCGGCGCAGGTCCTTGGGCGGATGGATGGTCTCGGTCGTCTCGACCGGCAGTTGCCAGCTGAAGGAGAAGGGCGGGAGGGTCTGGAGGATGTTGGCGCCGATGATCAGCATCACCGCCAGCAGCGTGAAGCGCTTCCAGGTGATGGAGACCAGCCAGTTGCCGTAGGCGTGGAAGACCTGCTCGGCAGTCTTCATGAAGCTCTGCCAGCGCTGGCGCGGGGTGGGGGAGGCGGGAGTCGGCGCGTTCATGGGAGGACCTGTCGTATGGAGCGCACTTTACGCAAGACCCCGAGGTCCCCGGGGCGGCGGGCGACGCGCCGTGCGGACGGCGGGATGGACTGCACCGAACGGCGACAGGCCGGAGGTCTATGGGGCGTGAAGACGCGGGCCAGCCGGCCCTTTGCTGGCCGGTACCCCGGATTGGTCAAATTGCCTGCGTGAAGTCGTTCACGGCTGATGTCGGGGTGACCCAAGGCGACGGACGATAGACGTCTTGGCCTGCTGCTGCGCAGCGTTCTGCGACCCAGAAAGCTCAACGCCACCCGAAGGTGGCGTCTTGCTCTACTGCTGCTGCGGGCATCACCGGCTTTGGAACCTGCCAAGAGGTGCGGGAGTGGGATCCGCAGTGCCTACGGGGCTGGAGATTAGCGAGTTGAACTTGACGAGTCAAACTCTTCCACGAGCGGAAGCGCCGCAATTGACGATCTCGCAGTTCGCGTCAGAGTCGACGGCGACTGAGGTCCTCCAATGCTTGTCCGCTGCTCGGATGACACCGTACAGCGCTGCGTTTGCGCCGGCATCGGATACAGCGACATTGGGCTGCTACCAGTGGGCGCAGGCGCTGAGTGCCAGCATCCATCCGTTCGTTGGACTGGTCGAGGTGGTGTTGCGGAATGCGATTCATCGATCCCTCTCGATGCAGGTCTCGGCGCAGTCCAGCGCGTCCTTTGCCTGGTATGACCGGGCAGTGCCTGGCGCGATCCCGCTGAAGGGGAAATCGTTCGAGCGGATCGAATTTTTGCTGTCCGAAGGCAACCCGCCCATGCGCAAGCAGCCGCAACCGTCACCGGACGCGGTCGTGGCATGCCTATCGTTCGGGTTCTGGCCGAATCTGCTGGAAGGCCTGTCGAATCGACACGCGCCGAGGACGTTCACGGAAGTCTTCCCGCATCATCCGCACTCGAAGCCGCCGTATTGGAGCCGGGAGGTCAACAGGCAACCCGTGCTGCTTCGGATGAAGCGCCTTCAGCAATTGAGGAACCGGGTCTGTCACTTCGAACCCATCTGGAAGGCGCACTGGTTTGCAAGCGGCCATCAGCGCAGCAGCCACTGGAGCCATACTGTGGCCGCGTTCCGGCAGTTTCATGAGGAACTGCATCAGTTGCTTGCATGGAGTTCGCCGGAGTCTGCGGCCGCCTATCGAGCCTCATTCGGTTGGGACTGGTTCAACAAGCTTTGCACGACGCACGCGGTGACGGCATTCATGGCAGACCACGCGAACAGCGGGCGGTTGATATCCATGGCTGCCGGCGTCCCCGTCACGGCCGCGGTGTAGCAACGCCACAAACGCGAAAGGCCCGCTTCCGCGGGCCTTCCGGCATTGGTTGTGAAGTGTTCCCGAGGGGATTACTGCTTCACGGCCTCGACCTGGACGATGACCTTGATGTCCTTGGAGAAGCCGTACTGGATGCCGTAGTCGACGCCGAAGGCGGTGCGGTCGAAGGTGGTCTCGAAGTCGCCGCCGCAGACTTCGCGCTTGAGCATCGGGTTCTCGTAGCAGTTGAAGTTGGTGGCCGTCAGGGTCACCGGCGCGGTCTTGCCCTTGAGCGTCAACTGGCCGGCCACCGTCGCGACCTTGTCACCGGAGAAGGTGAACTTGTCGCCGACGAACTTGGCCGTCGGGTTGTTGGCCACGTCGAAGAAGTCCTTGCTCTTCAGGTGGGTGTCGAACTGCGACGAACCGGTGCTGATGCCGTTCATGTCGAAGGTGATCTCGACCTTGCCCGACTTGCCGGCCTTGTCGAACTGCACGGTGCCTTCCTTCTTCTCGAAGCGGCCGCGGTTGGTCGAGGTGCCGAAATGCTTGATCTCGAACGTGGCGTAGGTGTGCGTCGGGTCGATCGCGTAGGTCGCGGCTTCGGCTTGCGCCAGGCCGGTGACGGCGATCAGGGAGGCGAGCAGCAGGGCTTTCTTCATCATGGTAATGGGTCCTTGTCGACCAGGGGTCGCAACAGTGGTGGAAACCGCGGCGGGTACCGCGATGGAAAGGAACCGGGCGAAGGACCCGGACCGGTTGGAAAGAATCGGGGTTTACAACGGCGCCATGCCGGTGATGGCCAGTTTGAACTTCACCTGCACGTCGTTGGCGACGATGGAGGTGTCCTTCCATTCGCCTTCGCCGATGTTGAAGTCCAGGCGCTTGATCGCGAACGCGCCGGTCGCCGTCGTCGTGCCGCCGGCCTGCGCCAGCGCGACCGGGACGACCACGTCCTTGACCTGACCCTTGATGGTCAGCTTGCCGGTGGCCTCGAACTTGCCGCCGCCCAGCGCCTTCAGCGCCGTGCTCTGGAAGGTGGCCGTCGGCACCTTCTTGACGTTGAACCACTCGGGCTTGACCAGCTCCGCGTCGGTCGCGGCGTCGCCCAGCGTGGCGCTGCCCAGCTCGATCGACAAGGTCACCTTGCCGGCGGCGGCGTTCTTCGGATCGAAGGCCAGTTGAGCGTCGAATTTCTTGAAGTGACCATCCACCGGCACGCCCATCTGGCGGAAGGTGAAGGCGATGTCGCTCTGCGCCGGCACCAGCTTGGGCGCGGCCGCTGCCGTGGCGGGAGCCGCCGCGACAGGCGCAGCCGCCGGCTTGGTCTGCGCCATCGCCGGCGCCACCAGGATGAAGGCGGCGCTCAGCACCGACAGCGCGGTGATCGAGAGATGGGTGGCCATGCGTGCGGTCATGTGGTCCTCTGCGGGTCTATGAAGGGACTTGGATCCCCGTTGGGGGTCAGGTGTTGTCCGGGTCGATCGGGGTCGGTGCGCTCAGGCGCGGCCGGGGAGCATGCGCCGCAGCAGACCGTCCTTGTCGAGGACGACATGCTTGACCACGGCGCCAAGGTGGGCAAGGACGAGCAGGCCCAACCCGTAGGCGAAGAACTGGTGGACCTGCTTCAGCGATTCGGCGAGTTCCTTGTCCTTGCCGACGAAGTCCGGCAGCGGAAGCACGCCGAACCACACGATCGGGAAGCCGGCCGCCGAGCTGTAGGCCCAGCCGCTCAACGGCACCGCGAAGAAGGCCGCGTACAGCAGCCAGTGCACCGCGTGGGCGCCCAGCTTCTGCCAGCCCGGCATCGGCAGGTCCGCCGGCGGGCGGTGCGTCAGGCGCCACAGCAGCCGCAGCGCCGACAGCGCCAGGATGGTCACGCCGGCCCACTTGTGCCAGTTGAAGAGCTTGAGCCGCGTCAGCGAGAAGGGCAGGTCGGCCATGTACCAGCCCACCGAGAAGGTGCCGATGATCGCGATCGCCAGCACCCAGTGGAAGAGCATGGCCAGGCCGTCGTACCGGGTCTTGCCCGCGGGCGCCACCGGCGCCGCGACGGCCACCGGAACCGGGGGCATCGTCTTCGCCGGCGACGTCACGGCCACCGGCGGTGCCGCGGCGTCGAGCGTCTCGGCGGGCAGCGTGGGCTGCTGGTCGGGATCGTTGTTCTGGGGGTCGATGGCGGTCATGTCGGGCTCGCGTCCTTGGGAAAACCTGGGGCGTCAGGAGGTCCGGGCTGGCATGCAGTGTCTGCGTGCGCCCTCCCTCGTCGGTTCACCGGAACTGAGGCCACTGTTCATCCAATTTGAATGGGAGCCCCGACCATGCTTCACAGATCCGTCATGGGCGGGGTCGAGACTGGCGCCCGCTCCGCCCTTGGAGCGATGGCTAGGAGTTGCCATGGACCTGATCGCCAAGATCGAGGCGGTGTTTCACCGTCGCGGACACCTGCAGTACGGGGACGAGCGCCGGGAACCCGTCACCGCGTTGGAGCACGCGCTCCAATGCGCCCAACTCGCCGAGTGGGCCCACGCGGAGCATAGCCTTGTAGTCGCCGCGCTGCTGCATGACATCGGGCAGCTGATGGACGGCGGTCCCGCCACCCCCCTGCGGGACGACGAGCACGAGCTGACCGCGTTGCCGCTGCTGCGCGCCGGCGGGCTGGGCCCGGCCGTGGTGGAGCCGATCCGGCTGCACGTCGCCGCCAAGCGCTATCTGGTCAGCACGGACCCGGCGTACGGGCCGGGACTGTCGGACGCCTCGCGCCACAGCCTGGCGTTGCAGGGCGGTCCGATGAACGCGGAGGAGCGGCTGCTCTTCATGGCCCATCCGCAGGCGAGCGCCTCGCTGCAGCTGCGCCGCTGGGACGACCTCGCGAAGCGGCCGGGCATGCGCACGCCGCCGCTCGGTTACTACCTGGTCCTGATCGAGGAGCTGTTGCGCGACACGCAGGCCCCGTTGCGGGTCCGGGTGTAAAAGAATGTCTCCCTCTTGAGGGGGATATCCGACCCGCGGGTCGCTTTGCATACTGGATCCCGATCGCTCGCTGCCTGGACCTCAGCGTAGTGATCAAGGGGAGGAGTGCTATGCCGACCTACCAAAGCCCGCAAGGGTGGCGGTGGTCGGCATAGTTTTATCTGCGTGGCGCAGGGCGAACGCTTGGGCGTGAAGGGAATCGGCAAGATATATTGCCCGCCCAGAACAAGCTTTACACAACCCATGCAGTTCCCCTCGCGGCAGCGGCCAGGCGCTGTCTGTTCCGGTCATGGCGGGTGAGCGCAGCGCCGAGCAGGCGAGCGTCGAGCTCGAGCTGCTGCGCCTGATCGGCAAGCAGGGCCGCCGCGTCCCGTATCCGGTGAGCATCGCCGCGCTGATGATGGCGGTGATGGCGGCCAGCGTGATGTCGCCCTGGCTGGCCTACGGATGGCTCGCCATCGTCTACGCGGTGCTGGTGACGCGCTGGGCCGTGCTGGGCCGGCTGCCGGAGATGCAGGACCGCCCGCTCGAGCAGCGCATGGACTGGGCCGTGTGGCTGAGCCTGGCCAACGGCCTGGCCTTCAGCGCCTCGCTGATCGCCGCCCCCCACCTGAGCGACTTCCAGCGGATGGTGCAGACCATCGTGCTGCTGGGCCTGTGCGCGGGCGCGGTCGCGACGACCGCCGGGCACCGCGTGGTCTTCCAGGTCTTCCTCTGGCCGGTGACGCTCGCCACGGCGCTGTCGTGGGGGCTGTTCCACGAGCCCGGCGCGGAGCACCGCTGGCTGGACTGGGTGCTGTCGGCGCTGATCGTCTTCTTCGGCCTGATCCTGACCGGCCTGGCGCGCGACACCTACCGCGTCTTCGCCGAATCGGTGCTGATCCGGCTGCAGCAGAACAAGAGCAACCAGCAGCTGCGCCAGGCGCTCGCACAGGCGGAATCGGCGATGGCGGCGAAGACGCGTTTCCTCGCCTCCGCCAGCCATGACCTGCGCCAGCCGATGCACACGCTGTCGCTGTTCGGCGCGGCGCTGGACAAGCGGCCGCTGGACAACGAGGGCCGCCTCATCGTCACGCAGATGAACCTGGCGCTGCACTCGCTGTCCTCGCAGATGGACGCGCTGCTGGACATCTCCAAGCTCGACGCCAACGTGGTGCCCGTGAACAACCAGGTCTTCGCCCTGCAGCCCTGGCTGGGCCGGCTGCAGCGGGAGTTCCAGCCGGCCGCCATCCGCAAGCACCTGCTGCTGCGGCTGGACTGCCCGCCGGAGGCCTGCGTCGAGAGCGACCCCGTGCTGCTGGAGCGCGTGGTGCGCAACCTGATCGACAACGCGCTGAAGTACACGGCGCGCGGCGAGGTGGCGATCGAGGTCAACCGCGGCCAGGACGAGGAAGTCTGGCGCCTGTCGGTGCGCGACACCGGCATGGGCATCCCGGAACACGAGCAGCAGCGGATCTTCGACGAGTTCTACCAGGTCGGGAATCCGGAGCGCGACCGCGCCAAGGGCCTGGGGCTGGGCCTGTCCATCGTGACGCGGCTGGTGGACCTGCTGGACCTGCACCTGGCGCTGCGCTCGACCCCGGGCCACGGCTCGAGCTTCATGCTGAACGTGACCGCCGCCGACATCGCGCTGGTGCGGCCGGGCGCCGCGCCGACGCAAGGCCCGGCGCTGCCGCCCATGCGCGTGCTGGTGATCGACGACGAGGAGCCGGTGCGCGTCGCGATGCACGCGCTGCTGACGGCGCACGGCTGCCAGGTGCTGCTGGCCGGCAGCACGCGCGAGGGCCTGCTCAAGAGCATGGGCCAGCAGCCGGACCTGCTGCTGACCGACTTCCGTCTGCGCGGCGGCGAGGACGGCATCAGCGCGGTGCGCTCGCTGCGAAGCGCGTTCCCGGGACTGCCCGCGCTGATCGTGAGCGGCGACACTGCGCCCGAGCGCTTGCGCGAGGCCCACGACGCGGGCCTCATGCTGCTGCACAAGCCAGTCACCGAGGAGCTGCTCATCAACGCGATGCAGGCGGCGCTCGCCGAATATCGCAGGGAGGGTGCGGATGTCTCGACCGTTCGAGGAGGCGCCGAGAGTCCGCTCTGAGGGCACGCGCTGGCTGTCACGGCCGCTCGAGGACTGGATGGCCGAGCGGCTGGCGAGCCCGGAACCCGGCCCGGCCGCCGTGGACGTGCTGATCGTCGGCAGCGGCTACGGCGGCGCGGCGGCGGCGCATGCGCTCGCGGGACGACGCGACGAAGCGGGGCGGCGGCTCAACGTCGTCGTCCTCGAACGCGGGCGCGAGTACCTGCCCGGCGCATTCCCCAGCCGCTTCGCCGATCTGCCGGGACACGTGCGGCTCGTGCGCCCCGGCGCGGACGCGCCGATGGGGCGGCGCGAAGGGCTCTTCGATCTGCGGCTGGGGCCGGACGTGTGCGTCGCGCTGGCCAACGGCCTGGGCGGCGGATCGCTGATCAACGCGGGGGTGATGGAGCGGCCCGATCCGTCGGTGTTCCGCGAGCCCGGCTGGCCGCAGGCGTTCCTGGACGAGGACATGACGCCCTGGTTCGAGCGCGCGGAGCGGCTGCTCGGCGTGCGCGATGACGAGGGCGACAACACGATCGAGCGGCTGCGCGCGAAGACCGGTTTCAAGACGCGCCGGCTCGACGCGTTGAAGGCGCTCGGCCCGACGGGCACGCGCGCCGCGAGGATCCAGGTCGCGATGGATGACCGCCCGCGCGGTGCGGCCGACTGGTCGCACCAGCCTTGCATCGCCTGCGGCGACTGCGCCACGGGCTGCAATCACGAGGCCAAGCAATCGCTCGACACGGGCCTGCTGCTGCAGGCCTGGCGTCAGGGCGCGGAGCTGGTCTGCGGCGCGAGCGTCGAAACGCTGGCGGCGGTTCCCGGCGCCGGCTGGCGCGTCACGCTGCAGCACACCGACGAGCTGTTGCGCCAGCGCCAGGGCGAGCCCTTCGAGGTGCTCGCGCGGCGGGTGATCCTCGCGGCCGGCACCCTCGGATCGACGGAGATCCTGATGCGCTCGAGGGATCGCGGGTTGACGCTGTCGAGGATGCTGGGCCAGGCGTTCTCGGCCAACGGCGATGTGATCGCGGTCGGCCACGAATGGCCGCGCACGGTTCACGCCGTCGCCGACGAGGATCAAACGCCCGCGGCGCGCCAGGTGGGCCCGACGATCACCGGGGTGTGGGCGGCGGGGCCGGACCATGTCGTCGAGGACCTGGCGATCCCCGGCGCGCTGCGTCCGATCTTCGAGGAGAGCTTCGCGCTCGCGGCGACGCTGGACGCGCTGGCGCATGCGAACCCCGGCGCGCACGAGGAACGCGCCGACTTCGACGATCCCTTCGCGGTGCGGCCATCGGTGACCGAGCGTCAACTGCCGCTGGCCATCGTCGGGCGCGACAGTGGCACCGGCCGACTCGTCCGACGCGAGGGCTTCGAGGAACCCGGCGGGCTGCAGGTCGACTGGCCCGGTCTGCGCGACGAGCCCGCGGTCGCGCGCCGTCATGAGGCGCTTGAACGGCAGCTCCGCACCCAGGGGGCACGCTTGCTGCGCAATCCGCTGTGGCAGCTGCTGCCGCCGGAGATGGCCTTCCTCACGAACGACGCGCGAGGGCCCATGGTCAGCGTGCATCCGCTCGGCGGCTGCGCGATGGGCGACCGCGGCAGCGACGGCGTCGTCGATGCCATCGGGCGGGTGTTTTCCGGCGACGACGAGGCCACGCACGACGGGCTCGTGGTGCTCGACGGCGCGATCGTGCCGGGCTCGCTCGGCATCAATCCGGCGTTGACGATCAGCGCGCTCGCGCAACGGGCGCTGGATCAACTGACGAGCCTGTGGCAACTGGGCGCGCCCTCGCCGGTGACCGCCCGCCGGGAACCGGAGCGGCCCGTCTTCCGTCAGCTCGCGGGGTCTGCCGACTCGACCTCGACCCCTACGGTGATCGAAGTGCGCGAGCGCCTCGGCGGCTTCGTGCGCTGGTCCGGTGCGCCGGGATCGCCGGTGAAGTACGTGGAGCTCTGCGTCGTCTACCGTCCGAAGGCGCTGGTGGAGCTGTTGAGACCTGGCCCCGAGCGTCGGTTGATCGTGGCACCGGGCAGTCGGTTGCGTGTCTTCGAAGCCCGCGAGCGCCGGCCCGGATCCTTCGAGATCGTCGGTCCGGAGCCGGGGGATGGCCGCCTCTGGGCGCATGAGGAACGCGGTGACGAGCAGGCGCTGTTCACGGCACCGCTGGCCGAAGGCGCGCTGACGCTGTTCCAGCGCGAGGAATCGGGATCGCTGCGGCGACACGCGCGCGGCCTGTGGGCGTGGGCGATCAACCGCGGCGTGCGCGATTCCTGGCAAGGCCTGATCGACTGGGCCGGACGCCGATCGCCGCCCAAGGCACCGGGCGCGGCGAGAGCCGGACTGCGCGCGCGGGCCGTCAACGCCTGGCACCTCGCGGGTCACGCGGGCGAGGCACGGGTGATGCGCTACCAGGTGCTCATCGATCCGGCCGCGGCGCTGCCTGATTGGGCCGCCGCCTTGCGCGGCCAGCCACTCCGGGGAACCAAGCGCATCAGCTACACCCGGCGCGGCAATCCCTGGGCGCAGCTGAGTCGCATGGTGCTGACGCCGGTCGCCGGCATGGCGCCGCCGGCGGGCGCGCGGGACATCGTGCTGACGCTGGACATGCACCACCTCGCCCGCGAGCGCGTGCCGCTGCTGCGCATCCGGCAGGCGCGCGACATTCCCTCGGCGGTGCGCGACGTCGGCGCGCTCATGGCCTACGTCGCGCGGATGACGATCGGACTGCATGCCTGGACCTTCCGCAAGCCCGACGAGGCGCCGCCGCGGCGCATCTCGCGGCTGCCGGGCGCGGTGCCCGGCCTGCCGGATCCCGTGGTGACCGAGATGGCCGCCGGCCGCTGGGGCGACGCGGGCGCGCAGCGCCAGGACCTCGACCGCGCAACCCGCGAGGACGACGACCGGCCGGTGCTGATCCGCCTCACGCGTTACGCGCGACCGGGCGGCGAACCGGTGCTGATGATCCACGGCTACAGCGCCAGCGGCACGACCTTCGCGCATCACTCGGTGCGGCCGGGTCCGGCGAAGTTGCTGTGGGACGCGGGCTACGACGTCTGGCTGCTGGACCTGCGCACCAGCGCCGGACTGCCGACCGCGGCGCTGCCGTGGACCTTCGAGGAATCCGCGTTCAACGACATCCCGCTGGCCGTCGACCGCGTGCTGCGCGAGACCGGCCGCGCGCAGCTGACCGTCTTCGCGCATTGCATGGGCTCGGTGATGCTGCACATGGCGCTGCTGGAGCCGCGTCAGCAGCCATGGGAGCGCTGCTTCGCGCTGCGCGCGGTGCTGAAGGAGCGGATCTCGAAGCTGGTGATCTCGCAGGTCACGCCGCTGATGGTGATGTCGCCCACCAACAGCCTGCGCGGCGTGCTGATGCAGTACCTGAGGCCCTACCTGCCGCTGGGCACCTACGCGTTCCGGCCGGAGGGCACGCCGACGCTGTTCGATCACCTGCTCGACCGGCTGCTCGCCAGCCTGCCGTATCCGGACGCGGAGTTCGACCTGGAGAACCCGCCGCCCTGGCCGCCGTGGCGGATGCGGCGCACGCCGTGGACGGCGACGCGGCATCGCATGGACCTGCTCTACGGGCGGGACTTCGCGATCGGGAACGTCGACCGCGCCGTGTTCGATTTCATCGACGACCACTTCGGGCCGCTGAACATGGACACGGTGGCGCAGGCGATCCATTTTGCGCGGTGCCACGAGATCACCGACTGGCAGGGCGCGAGCGTCTACCTCGACAGCCTGGCGAAGAGCCTGGCGCTGCTGAAGGCCTTCCCGGTGCTGTCGCTGCACGGCGAGGACAACGGGCTGTGCAGCGCCGACAGCGCGGAGCTGCTGAAGGACTACTACGACCAGGCCGCGCCGGGTCGTTATCGATACCGGGTGATCGCGGGCCACGGGCACCAGGACTGTCTCATCGGACGCCATGTCGCGACGCAGGTGTTCCCGCACGTGCTGGCCTTCCTGGCCGAGGCGCCGCAGCCATGAGCGGCGTCCTGCATGCGGCCCGGCGGGGCACGGCGGCCAACGCGCTGCTGATAGGCGCGGAGGCGCCGGGGCATCGCGTCGAGCGCGCGCCGCCGGAGACGGGCCGCGTGCCGCTGCTCACGGCGCTGCGGCCGGAGCGCGGCTGGCCGCATTGGCTGCTGTGGGTGCCGATGCGGTGGCGGGGGGGATGGGCGTATGAGCAGTTGCCGCTGCCCTGGCGCATCGAGCCCTTCGTGCTCCCGGGCGTGGGACAGCCGGGCGCGCCGTGGCGCCTCTCGCTGGCCGTGGAGGCGTTCCCGCCTTCCGCACCCCGCTTCTTCGATGGCGACGATGAAGAGCGCGGCGAGGCGCGCGAGATCGACGTCCAGGGGCTGCTGCTGGTTGCGCTGTACCTGGAGCCGCGCGCGCTCGCCATGGAGGGCGCGCATCGCGGCGTGATGCACGAGCTCGGGGACGAGGAACTGCGCGCGCAGGTGGAAGGCGCGCTCGATCAGTTCTTCGATCTGCCGCCGCATCGATGGGCGCATGGCTTCGTGCCGTCGCCGGATGAGGCCGAGGTCGCGGCCGATGACGATGACGATGGCGGCGGCGGCGGCGGCGGCGACGGCGTGTGCTTCGCGCTCGCGGCGTGCCAGTACCCGCCGGGGCTGCTCGATGCGAGCCCGGGTTGGGAGCTCGATGCGTCGCAGGCGGGGCCGGGTCTTGCGTCGCTGGCGCGTCTGCATCGATTCACGCGGTCGACGGAGAGAGGTCGGGACTGCTCGCTGGTGCTGTTCGCCGGCGACCAGATCTATGCGGATGCGAGCGGCGGGTTGGCCGATTCCCGCAGCGGCATCGAGCGCTACGCGTGCGGCTACGGCGAGTTCAAGGCCGGTCCGGTGCGGCTGCTGCCGCCGACGGTGGCGCGCGTCGTGCAGGCGGTCGACGACCACGAGATCGTCGACAACTGGGAGCCGAGTCCTGGTGCGAGCCACGGCGGCAACGGTCCGTGGTTCGACGTCGCGCGGCAAGCGGCCTGGCATCACCGATGGGAGGCAGGCGCGCGCATCGGCGGCCCGGAGCTGCTGTGGCACGAATTCGACTGGCGCGGCGCGGCCTTCTTCATCGCCGATGCGCGCTGCGAGCGCGAGTCGCGACGCGTCGCGAACTGGTCGAGCGCGCGGCTGTGGTCGACCGCGCAGCGCGATGCCTTTGGCGAGTGGCTGTCACGCGGCGCGGCGCAACAGAAATTCGTTCTGAGCGGATCGCTGCCGCTACCGCGGCGCCGCACGACGGTGGAGCACGCCGCAAGCTGCCTGCGCTCCGATGCGTGGGATGGTTATCCGCACAGTCTGCACGAACTGCTGGGGGCGGTGTGGCGGCATCGTGCATCGGGGCTGGTGTTCCTGTCCGGCGACGAGCACCGCTCCGGTTGGGTGAGCGCGGAAATTTCTGCCGTCGACGGCGGCGAGGATGACAACCACGCGCCGGTGCGGATCCACTCGGTCCACAGCTCGGCGCTGTATGCGCCGTGGCCGTTCGCGATCACGGCCACCGAGGAGCTTGCTGCGCCCGACGCATTCGAGTTCGATGGACCGGAAGGGCAGCGCCTGCGTTGTGTGGTCAGCGCGTGGGCGGATCATCCGGGCGACGGCTTCGCAGTGCTTCGAGTTCGAGGCGGCGACGTCGAACTCTGGTTTGACCGAGCCGGTCAAATTTCGGACTTGCCGGATGGGGTGTTGTCATCTGGAAATCTTGCGCCGACCAAGTCGCGTCGATAGACTTCAGGCCTCAAGATCGAACCAGGCGGAGTGAGAAGGTCGAGCCGCCCGAGCAATCGGGTCCCAGCTGGAATGGGAGTTCGCGGTGACGCGATAGAGAACCCCGCGTGCGGCGGCCACCTCCGGGTGGCCGCCTGTTTTTTTGTGCAATCGCTTCGGTCAGCCCCTCAAAGGTTGTCGCAGGCAAGTTGCTTTCAGCAGCTTCGCAAAGCTGACTTTCCGGCCCTTCGTCAAGCTGGCATCAAACGGATGTTTCAGATAGGCCGATTGAACCTTGAGCACGAGTCGGCGTTTCCGCTTGGCATCACGGCTCAATTCGAAGAACAGCACATAGTGCTGCTGCGACGTCCCAGTCTTGCTGTTCACCGATTCGACAGTGACGAAGTTCTGCGGCTGTTCACGGGCGATGCGGATCGCACGTTTTGGCAGTTCCCTGATGATCCTGGGCAGATGCATCAACGACAGGGAATGGCGCTCTTCGCAAAGTACGCGAATCTCTTGACCGTCGTCGAAAAGCTCGCCCGTCGGAATCATGTGTTGCGGCCTGCCGTCCCAAGAGACTGAGCGTGTGAAGCAATGACTTGAGAAGTACGCGACGACCACGATGTCGAAGCCGAGTCCCGGGTCGATCCGGAATGCCATTGGCTCGAGATGGGTGAGGTCCCACGGCGCACCAAAGCGTGTGACGACCCTGCTTCGGTTTCGCGGCGATACCGCATCGAGGTGCTCTGCCACCGGAATATCGGTGATCGCGCTTGAGGAGACCGTGGCTGCGTGCGGCTCACTCTCCAGTGTGGAACTGATCATGACGAGGGGATGTCTCGGAACAGCGGGGCGGTCATGTTTCCGGCCCAGTTCCTTTCATGCCTTGCGCCCCGTCAACATCGCCGCTGGTCAAGCAGAACTTGCGTGGTTCGTCGCGAAGCGGCGACCATTGATGAGTAAGGTTGCAGCCCATGCCGACTGAGTCGTGCCGGTCGCTCCCCGATCCCTGTCACCCCTCGCATGCGACACTGCCTGATGACCGAAATCGAACTGCGTTTCCAGATCCCCGAATCGCAATGGCCCGCCGTGCGCCGCTGGGTCGCCGGGACCGGAAAGTCCGTGGCCACGGAAGAACGTCTGCAGGCCTCGTACTTCGATACGCCCGAGCGCGACCTCGCGCACGCCGGCTTCGCGTTGCGGCTGCGACGTGAGGGCGAGGTCTGGGTGCAGACGCTCAAGGGCGCCGCGCCCGACGGCATGACCCGCCTCGAACACAACGTGCCGCTCGGCGCCGAGATCCCTCAGCTCGACGTCACGCGGCACGCCGACCATCCCGCGGGACAGGCGTTGCAGGCGCTGCTCGCCACGCTGCCCGAGGGCGCGCTCCAGGCGCTGTTCCGCACCGACATCCTCCGCCTCACGCGTCCGCTGCGCACGCCGCATGGGACCGTCGAACTGGCGCTCGATCACGGCGCGCTGCTCGCGGGCGAAGGCGAGTCGCTGCGCAGCACGCCGGTCGCCGAACTCGAGATCGAGCTGAAGAGCGGTGAGGCCCGCGCCGTGCTCGAAACCGCGCGGCAATGGGCCATCGAACGCTTCGGACTTTCGCTGGAGCTGCGCACGAAAGCGCTGCGTGGCGACCTGCTCGCGCGCAACCTCGACTGCGCCCCGGTGGCTGCTTCCCACGCGATCCACTGGACCGGCGACATGAGCCGCGACGATGCGCTCCACGTCCTCCTGCGCGAGTGCCTGGAGCCGGTCATCGGCAACGCCTCGCAGATCGCGAGCGGTCGTCATCGGCCCGAGCACCTGCATCAGATGCGCGTCGGCTTGCGTCGTCTGCGGGCCGGACTGCGGCTCCTCGCGACGGACGACGACGTCGCGCTGCATGCGCTCGCTGAAGGCGCGGGGCAACTGTCGCGACGGCTCACCGCCGCGCGCGACGCGGATGCGCAGGCCGAAGCCGGCTGGCGCGGCACGATGCTCGCCGCCTGGCATGCCGAGCGCCCGTCCGCCGCCTCCGAGGCGGCGCCGGTGCCGCCCATCGATGTCGCCGGCCTGCTGCTCACGCCGGAGATCCAGGGCTGGTTGCTCGCGGTCATCGGCTGGCTCGCGCGGCCCGCGCCGGAGCATCTGCCCGAGGAAGAGCAAGGCCTGGCCCCCGTCCACGCGCAGCTCGCGCAGTGGCGCGCCGCGACGGACAAGCAGGTCAAGCGCTTCGACCGGCTCGACGTCGAGGGCCGGCATCACCTGCGCCGCCGCCTCAGACGGCTGCGCCTGGCGATGGAACTGATGTTCGCCGTCCCCGGCGGAGCCGATGGCGGCAAGCTGTCCAGGAAGGAGATCGAGGGCCGGGCCCGGCAGCTCGCCCGTGTGCACGAGGCGGCGCAGCGGCTCGGTGCGCTGAACGATCTCGAGGTGGGCCTGTCCCAGGCGCGTGAGCAACTCGCGCTGGTGATGGCACGCAGCGACGTGCCCGCGGCGGCCCAGGCCGGCTTCTCGCTGGGATGGCTGAGGCCGCGTCAGCGGCAGGCGCTGGAGAAGGCGGCCAAGGCCGTGAAGGCTGTGAAGCTCACGGGGCCGCGCGATGCCGCCAAGCGTGCCAAGGGCGTCAAGAGCGCCCCGCCGGCCAAGCGTCGCAAGCAGGACTGAATCGCTTTGGCCGACTGACTTCACTGAGGGGTGCGCCCACCGCCTCATGCCGAGGCGATGGGAGGCACTCCCTCATTTCAGTCACTGCGAGGCCCCCATGCCGTTGTTCCATCCTCTGCCGTTCACCGAACTTCCTCCCCGTCCCGGCGACGACGCCCCGGATCGCGCCCGGATCCCCGGGCTGCTGGCGCTGGCGGTCGACCCCGACCGGCTCTGTGCCGCGCAGGCGCTCGCCGCGCGCAGATTGCTGGATTCGCAAGGCGAGGCGCAGCCCGCCGACGGGTGCGCGATGACGCTGTCGGTGCTGATGCGGGCGGCGGGCTTCGACATCCCCGAACTCTGCTGGGCGATCGACGTGCCGGCGACGCTGCTCGCGCGCGGCTGGATCGAGGTGCCCCCCGGCAGCCAGCGCGGCGGGGACATCGGCAGCACCTGCCGCGAGGAGAAGCACCACGGCGAGGACCACGTCTTCCTCGTGGTGCGTTGCGTCAACCAGGACGAGATGATCGTCGTCGACAACCAGGCCGCCTACCCGCACTTCCGCTGGGCGAGCGCCCAGGGGGGCAAGACGCCCACCGCGATGTTCTATCGCGCGCCCGGCGCGCCCGGCGCACCGGGCTGATCACCACGCCGCCACGCCGCTTTCGCCGCCGCGCTGCTGCGCCGCGGCGAGGYGRCSATGATYASGCSMMGCYKRCWWGCSKGCRSGYCGACGMYYRKCWTCCTCGTGGAYGTCGTTGCGTCATGACCGCGAGGAAGGCCGCCAGGCCGATGTAGTACGCGGCGTACTCCCACTTCACGCGCGTGGGGACGGCGTAGTAGGTCAAGGCCTCCTCGCTGTCCGCGCGGTACTTCCACGCCTCCATCAACTGCGGCGCGGCCAGCAACGCGATCAGCAGCAGCATCGGGCTGGGCCGGAACAGAAACAGCCCGACCATGATCGGCACGCCGGCGAACCAGATCCGCGGCGACAGCACCGCCGTGATCCGGCCGCCGTCGAACGGCGACATCGGGATCAGGTTGAACAGGTTCAGGAAGAAGCCGGCATACGAGATCGCGAGCAGCCAGTCGATGTTCCAGCTGCGTGCCATCAGATAGCAGCCGGTGGCCGCGACGGTTCCCAACAGCGGACCGCCCAGGCCCACGAAGGCCTCGGTTTCCGCATCGTGTGGCATCTTCTCCATCGAGGTCCACGCGCCGATGAAGGGGATCAGCATGGGTAGGCCAGCGGGCAGTCCACGGTGGCGGGCCGCGAAGAAGTGGCCCAGTTCATGGATCACGATCATCGCGACGAAGCCGACCGCGTAGCGCCAGCCGTACAAGGTCGCGTACAGCAGCACCGACAGCAGCATGGTGCCCCCGCTGAGCAGCAGCTTGCTGAACTTGACGCCCGAGAACAGCAGGAACAGGAGCTTGGTCATGCGATCAGGACTCCGCGGACTCGCTCTTCTTGCGGCCGAAGAACTTCATGATCGCGCCGCCGAACCCGACGACCGCCAGGATGATGATCTTGGCGAACTTCAGGAAGAACGCGCCGATCACTGCCAGCAGGCCCAGCTTCTTCGCGCCCACGCCCAGCACCAGTGCGGCCAGGCCGTACTCGGCGACCTTGTCGGTGCTGCTGTTGAAGTCGGCGTAGCGCTTGCCGTCGTTGAACTCCAGCGCGCCCAGCAGCAGCTGCGCATCGCCCTTGTACTTCGGCAGATCGTCCAGGCCGGTAACCAGGTTCAGGCTCATGTAGCCCTCGCGGCCCAGCGCGTAGGTGTTGTAGTTGACGCCTTGCGGTTCGTTGGCGGCCGCGCCGACCTCGCGCGACTTCATCGCCCAGACCAGCCGGTGCGTGTCCGCCGCGTAGGCGGGTTCCTGCGCCCAGCCGGTGATCTCCAGGCCGCGGACGCCCATCTTCTTGCGCTCCTCATTGGCGGCCTCGGTGCCTTCCTTGAAGCTCTTGAGCATGTCGGCGGCGTCCCAGTGCTTGGCGTCGTCGTCCTTGATGTAGCCGGACTTCTCGAAACGCAGCGTCGCGAACCAGTCGGCGTCGCCGCGCGGGAACACCACGCCTTCCAGATCGCTGTAGTCGCCGGGGTTGCCCATCGCGCGCATCAGCTTGGCCGCGTGCGGCTGCGGGATGTAGACCTTGCCCTCGGGCAGGTGCAGCACGGCCTGGCTGGACAGCTTCACGTCCTGCGGCCCCTTCACGATGTCGTTCTGCGCGGCGGTGAGCACCTTGGCGAAATCGTTCTCGCCGGACTGTGCCGACGCAGGCGTGGCCGCGATGAACAGGGCGCCGAACAGCGCGCCGACAAGGACCCGCAAGCTGCGGGTGAAGGGGGTGGTGGTCATGGAATTCCCTCGAAACGGTGTATCGAACCTGGCCTCTGGCGGGCCGAAGGGTGCGAGTCTATCGATGTGACCCGCCGGGAAATCCGCACTTCCCCCATCCGGGGGCGTCCAAAAGCCTGATGAGTGACGAAAGACATACAGCCCGCCCCGGTCATCCCGGGGCGGGCTGCATCTATCCGATCGCCAAGGCCCGAAGGCAGTGAGCGGGAGTGGGGCCGGAGTAGGGCTTGGGGTTCGCGGACGCGAGGCCCCATGCCCTGCGGAGAGCCCGCGCTCGGCCGTCCGTCAGCGGCGACCTTGGCGCGTCATACCACCTCGTTCCACTGCTTCGACAGCTGGTCCCACTTGAGGCGCGCCGCCTTCAGATGGCGCTCCTTCACGTGGCCGTAGCCGCGGATGTCTTCCGGGATCCGTGCCAGCTCGACTGCCGTCGACAGGCGCTCGGTGGTGAGGCCCTTGGCCAGGATCGCCTCGATCGTCGCGCGGTAGTCCTTGATCAGCTGGCGTTCCGACTTGCGTTCCTCGGTGTGGCCGAACGGATCGAAGGCCGTGCCGCGCAGGCCCTTCATCTTGGCCAGCACGCCCATCGCCGGACGCACCCAGCTGCCGAAGGGGCGCTTCTGCAGATGACCGTGGTCGTCCTTCTTCGCGAGCATCGGCGGGGCCAGGTGATGCACGACCTTGAAGTCGCCTTCGAACTGGCCCTTGATCTTGTCGAGGAACTTGGTGTCGGTGTGCAGGCGGGCGACTTCGTATTCGTCCTTGTAGGCCATCAACTTGAACAGGTAGCGTGCCACGGCCTCGGTCAGTCGCGTGCCGCCCACCGGCGCTTCCGCCTGGCGGACCTTCTCGACGAAGGCGCGGTACTGCTCGGCGTAGGCGGCGTTCTGGTAGTCGGTCAGGAACTCGACGCGCTTGGTGATCAGCTCGTCCACGCCCTGGCGCTTGACGAAGTTGATGACCTGCTGCGCCGCGAACAGCGACTGCACCGCCGCCAGATCGTGCGCGCAGCGACGGCCCCATTCGAACGCGGCCTTGTTGTTGTCGACCTGCACGCCGTTGAGCTCGACCGCGCGCATCAGCGCGGCGTGGCTCAGCGGCACGCGGCCCTTCTGCCACGCGTAGCCAAGCATCAGCGGGTTGGTGTACAGCGAGTCGCCCAGCAGCTTCACCGCGACCTCTTCCGCGTCGAACATGCCCAGGTGCGAGGCGCCCACGGCCTTCTGCACGGCGGCCTCGCAGGCCGCGCCGGGGAAGGACCAGTTGGCGTCGTTCACCAGCGTGGCAGTCGGCGAGCCGTGCGTGTTCAGCGCGACGAAGCTGCGGCCTTCGCGCATCACGGCCAGCGTCGTCTTGTTGGCGGCGACGATGGAATCGCAGGCGATGACCAGGTCGGCCTCCGCGGTGCCGACCTTGGTGCAGTGGATCGCGTCCGGCGTGTTGGCGATCTGGATGTGGCTCCAGGTCGCGCCGCCCTTCTGCGCGAGGCCGGCCGCGTCCTGCGTGATCACGCCCTTGCCTTCCAGATGCGCGGCCATGCCGAGCAGCTGGCCGATGGTGATCACGCCGGTGCCGCCCACGCCGGCCACGACGATGCCCCAGGCCTCGACCGCGTTCGGGATCGTCGGCTGCGGGATCACCGGCAGCGACGCGTCGAACGGGCTGACGCGCTTGTCCTTCTTCGGCTTCTTGAGCTCACCGCCTTCGATCGTGACGAAGCTCGGGCAGAAGCCCTTCACGCAGGAGAAGTCCTTGTTGCAGGTGTTCTGGTTGATCTGGCGCTTGCGACCGAACTCGGTCTCCAGCGGCTCGACGGACAGGCAGTTCGACTGCACGGAGCAGTCGCCGCAGCCTTCGCACACCAACTCGTTGATGACGGTGCGCTTGGCCGGATCGACCAGCTTGCCGCGCTTGCGGCGGCGGCGCTTCTCGGTCGCGCAGGTCTGGTCGTAGATGATGACCGTGGTGCCGGGGATCTCGCGGAACTGGCGCTGCAGCGCGTCCAGCTCGTCGCGGTGGTGCACCGTCACGCCGGGCGCCAGCGGCTTGCCGTCGTACTTCTCCGGCTCGTCGGTGACGATGATCAGCTTGGCCACGCCTTCGCTGACCAGGCTGTTCATGATCTGCGTGACGCTGTGGCCCTCCGGGCGCTCACCGACCTGCTGGCCGCCGGTCATCGCGACCGCGTCGTTGTAGAGCACCTTGTAGGTGATGTTCACGCCCGCGGCGATGGACTGGCGTATCGCCAGGATGCCGCTGTGGAAGTAGGTGCCGTCGCCTAGGTTGCTGAAGATGTGCTTCTCGTCGGTGAACGGCGCTTGGCCGACCCAGGGCACGCCCTCGCCGCCCATCTGGGTGAAGGTCGCGGTGTTGCGGCCCGGCATCCAGGTGACCATGTAGTGGCAGCCGATGCCGCCCACGGCGCGCGAGCCGTCCGGCACGCGCGTGCTGGTGTTGTGCGGGCAGCCGGAGCAGAACCACGGCGTGCGATCGGCGCCGCCGGCGGTCTTCTCTTCGCTCTTGAGCGATTGCTCCTTGGCGTCGATCAGCGCGACGCGCGCGTCCAGGCGCGCGGCGGTGTCGGCGTCCACGCCCAGCTTCTTCAGCCGCTTGGCGATGGCGCGCGCGATGATGGCCGGCGTCAGGTCGGCCTGCGGGCGCAGCAGCCAGTTGCTGCTCGGGTTCGGGTGGCTCCACTCGCCGCCGCTGCGGTCGCCGTCGGTCTCGTCGAACTTGCCGAGCACGTTCGGGCGCACGTCCGGACGCCAGTTGTACAGCTCTTCCTTGAGCTGGTACTCGATCATCTGGCGCTTCTCCTCGATGACGAGGATCTCCTGCAGCCCGGTGGCGAAGTCGCGCGTGATGGTCGCTTCCAGCGGCCACACCACGTTGACCTTGTGCAGCCGGATGCCCAGGCGGCGGCAGGTGTCGTCGTCCAGGCCCAGGTCGTGCAGCGCCTGGCGGGTGTCGTTCCAGGCCTTGCCCGAGGCGATCAGGCCGATGCGGTCGTGCGGCGTGGCGATGACGTTGTGGTTGAGCTTGTTGGCGCGGACGTAGGCGAGGGCGGCATACCACTTGTGGTCCATCATCCGCGCCTCTTGATCCAGCGGCGGATCCGGCCAGCGGATGTGCAGGCCGCCCGGGGGCATCTGGAAGTCCTCGGGCATCAGGATCTCGACGCGGTCGGGATCGACGCTGACGCTGCTGGACGATTCGACGATCTCCTGGATGGTCTTCATGCCCGACCACAGGCCGGAGAAGCGGCTCATCGCGAAGGCGTGCAGGCCCATGTCCAGGATCTCCTGGACGCTGCTCGGGAAGAACACCGGGAAGCCGACGGCCTTGAAGACGTGGTCGCTCTGGTGGGCGGCGGTGGAGCTCTTGGCGATGTGGTCGTCCGCGGCGATGGCGATCACGCCGCCGTGCTTGGACGTGCCGGCCATGTTGGCGTGCTTGAACACGTCGATGGAGCGGTCCACGCCGGGACCCTTGCCGTACCACATGCCGAAGACGCCGTCGAACTTCGCCTTCTCGGGGAAGAGCGCGAGCTGCTGGGTGCCCCAGACGGCGGTGGCGCCGAGTTCCTCGTTGACGCCCGGCTGGAAGACGATGTGCTGCTTGGCGAGGTGCTTCTTCGCGGCCATCAGGGCCTGGTCGTAGCCGCCCAGCGGGGAGCCGCGGTAGCCCGAGATGAAGCCGGCGGTGTTGAGGCCGGCGATGGCGTCGCGGGTGCGTTGCAGCATCGGCAGGCGGACCAGCGCCTGCACGCCGCTCATGAAGGCGCGGCCCTCGTCGAGTGCGTATTTGTCATCCAGCGTGACCTTCTCCAGGGCGCGCAGGATGTGTTCGGGCAAGGGGGCGTTCATGCGGGGAGTCTCCTGATGGGTGGCTGACCTCGGGCCCCGCTTGTGGCGGGGCCGTGTGCCTTGGCTGCCGTCGCGCCAAGTATGGCGGCGCGCGGAAAACGCAGAGAACAGTGTAGGAAACAACGCCCGGCGAGTGTTTGCTAGTTCTGCGCCGGCGGTGGTCGTTTGAGCAAGAATCTTTCCCTGAATGACGAAAGGGATTCGAATGGCATCGAAAAACGCAGCCTCAGGGAAAACCATGAGGGCGACGGCGGGTTCCGCGGGCGGCGACGAGGGGGTGGACCGGAGTGCCGATCGGGGTGACGACGCGGGCGGATCCGGGGCTCCGGCAAGCGGCGAACTCGACCGGTATCACGTGGCGATCCTGGGAGAGTTGCAGCGCGAGGCGCGCCTGTCCAACGCGGAGCTGGCGGCGCGGATCGGGCTGTCGGCGGCGCCGACCTGGCGGCGGGTGCGGTGGCTGGAGGAGCAGGGCTTCATCACAGGCTATCGCGCGGAGATCGACCGGCGCCGGCTCGGCCTGGGCGTGCTCGCCTTCGTGCGGGTCGATGCCGACCGCAACAACGGCGCGGCGACCAAGCAACTGGAGGAGGCGATCCGGCAACTGCCGGAGGTGATCGCCTGCCACTACATCAGCGGCGCCGGGACCTTCGAGCTGGAAGTGATGGCCACCGACCTGGATGCGTTCAGCCGGTTCTCGATCGACACGCTGCTGAACCTGCCGAACGTGAAGGACATCCACACGAGCTTCTCGCTGGGGGAAGTGAAGGCGGGCGGGGCGTTGCCGTTGGGGCATCTGAAGCCGAAGGGCTGATGGCGCTCGCCGAAAGAAGGCTTCAGCACTTCCACCGCCGCTGGCCCTCACCCCCACCCTCTCCCGCAAGCGGGAGAGGGCGGGGGGTGAGGGCCAGCGGCCGACGCAGTACGCCGGTCCTGTACCGGTCGCACACCCAATCCCCTGTACCGGGTCCGCGCAGAGCCCAGCAGGCATAGTCGACGGTCCCCCTCGCTCCCCGGCCGCCATGACGCTACCGCTCCGACATTTCCTGCTTGCGCTGTCCGTGGTCGCCATCTGGGGAAGCAATTTCGTCGTGATCCGCTGGGGCCTGAACGCGTTCCCGCCGCTGCTGTTCGCGGCGCTGCGCTTCACCTTCGCGGCGCTGCCCGCGATGCTGCTGCTGCCGCGTCCGAAGGTCGGCTGGCGCAACCTCGCCGCGTATGGCGCCTTTGTCGGCGTCGGCCAGTTCGCGCTGCTCTACCTCGCGATGCGCTCGCAGATCTCGCCGGGGCTCGCCTCGCTCGTCATCCAGACGCAGGTGTTCTTCACCTTGCTGCTCGCCATGCGCATGAGCGGCGAACGCGTCCAGGGCTTCCGGTGGCTCGCGCTCATTACGGCGGCGGCCGGCATCGGCGTCATCGCCTCGCACACCGACGGCACGACCACCGTGCTCGGCCTCGGGATGGTGCTGCTCGCCGCGCTGTGCTGGTCCAGCGGCAACATCGTCGGCAAGCGCGCCGGCGCCGTGAACATGCTGGCCTATGTCGTCTGGAGCAGTGCCTTCGCCGCGCCCGCGTTGTTCGCGCTGTCCTTCATCGTCGAAGGTCCCGCGCAGATGGGCGAGGCGATCCGGAACGCCAGCGTCGGCGCATGGGGCGCGGTGCTCTGGCAGTCGGTCGGCAACACGCTCTTCGGCTACGGCGCGTGGAGCTTCCTGCTGTCTCGCCACCCCGCCGCGACCATCGTCCCGATGGCGCTGCTCGTCCCCGTGTTCGGCATGAGCTGCTCCGCGCTGCTGCTCGGCGAAGGATTGCCGCCGTGGAAGCTGATGGCGGCGGCGCTGGTGATCAGCGGGCTCGCGATCAACCTGCTGTGGCCGCACGTGCGCGGCGTGCTGAAGGCCTCGCGGGCATGAGCATGAGCGCGCGTCGTGCGTTGGCCGCGATGGCCTTGGCGTTGCCCGGTGCGCTCACGCCCCTTGGCGCGAACGCGCAGCTCGTCCCGCCGGAGAAGGGCAAGACCCCTGCGACGATCCCCTCCGTGCGCGACCAGGAAATCGCCCAATGCCTGCCCGGCGAAGTGCAGACCTGGGGCGACGGCCGCGATCGCGCGATCACGACGCGTTCCTTGCGATTCGCCTACCGCCACGACAACGCGCCGCCCTGGTTCAACGAAGCGCAGGTGATGGCGCTGGTGAAGCGCTCCGCCGAGGCCTGGTCCGCCTGCGGGCTGAAGCTCGCCGTCATCGCGGTGCCGCGCGGTCAGGTGCCGCCGGAGGACGCCATCCAGATCCTCTGGAGCGACGTCGGCAGCCGCGGCCAGTTCGCGCTGGCCAACGTGACGGCGCGCAGCCTGTCGATCGGCCCCGGCCTCTTCGCGCTGCTGCGCGAGCGCAACCCGAAGCACCCCGCGGACCAGACGCTGCAGATGGTGCTCTCGCACGAGATGGGCCATTTCCTCGGCCTGATGGCGCATTCCAAGCGCTGCGTCGACACGATGTCCTACTACGACAACGGCAAGGGCGAACGCTGCGCGCTGCGCGATCCGAAGAGCTGGGGCAGCGTCGTCGAGTACCGCTCGACGCTGCCCACCGCCTGCGACATCGACCGCTGCAGAGCGCTGAACCGCTGACATCCTTGGTGGCCTCGCGAGTGACGTCCTCGCGGCGTATGCTGCCGCGATGAACTCCCATCGCCGCTTCGTCGTTCTTGCCGCCGCCGCGCTCGGCATCGGCGCCTCCGTGATGACGCCGGCCCATGCGCAAGGCCCGAAGCAGAACCTGCAGGTCGAGATGCGCTGGGTCGAGTCCGAGCTCAGCGGCTCCACGGTCGCCGGCATCCGCGACGGCAGCACGGTGGTCAGCACAGGCGGCAGCGTGTCGGCGCGCGGCGGCGTGGCGCTCTCCACCGAGAACCGCGAGCAACGCCAGCAGCTGTTCCCGCGCCTGCTGGTGCTCAACGGCTCGCAGGCCTCGTTCACGATGACCGAATCGACGCCGATCCAATGGGTCGATGTCGCGATGGATCGTCAACAGGGCGAGCGCGAGCGCGAGCGCGATCGCGTCGTCGTCGTGCCGCGCCAAGGCATGGCCGAGCGCGTGCGCGGCATCGTCGTGCGACCGAAGTGGCCGGGCGGACGCAGCCCGGTGGACGTCGAGGTCCGCGCCTCCGACCAGGCGCAGATGCCGCAGGGCGGCGCGTACGGCACCTCGCTGCCCGACGGCCAGCAGCGTCCCAGCACCGACGTCCTCAGCACCGTCCAGGCGCCGCTCGGCATCTGGGTCACGATCGCGCGAACGGGCAGCGTGACCTCGAGCGCCAACCGCAACACCTACAGCACGCGGGACGCGGAGGTGCAGAAGCTCCGGGAACTGCAGCTTCGGGTCGACGTGGCGCCATAGGGGGAAGTGGCTCCATAAAGGTTTCTCTGAAACCCACGCATCGGTCGAATTGGTATTTGACTGGTGTTAATTTTCGACTCGATCCGCTAAGCTGCGGCGTCCATTGGAGGCCCCGCATGTCCGTTCGAGTCCTGTCCCGCATCCCGAGCCCGCTGACTGCCGCGATCGCAGCGCTGGGCGCCATTGCTGCTTCGGCTGCGATCGCCGCGACGCCGGCCGCCGAGTCCAAGGGTGATGCCAGGTCGGCGGCCAAGGCGGGTGCGCTGGCGGCATCGCCGGGATACGCGCTCTTCGGCGCGAAGCCGGTCGAGTTCGAGCGCACCGGCGGCAAGATCGTCGGCATCTACGTGCCGAACTGGGAGCCCGTCGAACTGATCGAGCGCATCCCGCCGCAGAACCTCACGCACGTGCTCTACGCCTTCCTGCGCCTGTGCGGTCCCGGCCAGTTGGAGAAGGACGCCGCCAAGTGCGTCGGCAAGAAGGATTTCGAGATCGGCACCGGCCTGATCGATGCGCGCTTCAACACCGCGTTCCAACGCTACAAGCAGCGTGCGCCGCACCTGAAGATCGTCGCGTCGGTGGGTGGCTGGGGCGGGTCGGATCCCATCTTCCACCTGGTCGGCGATCCGGCGAAGCGCGCGGTGTTCGCGGCCTCGGCGCAGCAGTTCCTGCGGGACCATCCGGGCTTCGACGGCATCGACATCGACTGGGAGCACCCCGGCAACAACGGAGCCGCCAACGGCGTGCAGCTCGGCAGTCCGCAGGACGGCCAGTCCTATGCGGAACTGATGGCCGACCTGCGCAAGGCGCTGGACGCGCTGACCGCGGAGACGGGCCGTCCCTACCTGCTGACGACGGCGGTGAATCCGATGGATTCGATCGTCGGCAAGATCAACTTCAAGGACGCGTCCAAGCCGTTGGATCTCGTCTTCATGATGACCTACGACTTCTACGGCATGTGGTCGCCGGTGGCAGGGCATCACACGACGCTGCGCGCGTCGTCGCCGCAGGCGGACGACAGCCTGGAGCGCGCGGTGGCCAACCTGGAGAAGGCCGGCGTGCCGCGTTCGAAGCTGGTGGCTGGCGTCGCGATGTACGGCCGCGGCTTCACGGGCGTGAGCGAGACGAAAGCGGGTACGGCGAAGACCGGGGCTTATCCCGGCGGCGAGGGCGCGCAGGGCTATCGCGAGATGGCCGGCCGCATCCTCGATGCGAAGGGCAACGGCCGCGCGGGCTACCAGTCCGTCTGGGATCCGGTGACGCAGTCGTGGTCGCTGTTCAATCCCAAGCAGAAGCTCTGGATGGGCTACGACGATCCGCGCGCCGTGCTCGCCAAGGGTCAGTTCGTGCGCGACCAGGGGTTGGCGGGCGTCTTCGCCTGGGAACTCAGCCAGGACAACGGTGACCTGCTCAACGCGATGAACCGCGGCGTCGGCAACGTGCCGCTGGCGACGCAGAAAGAACCGCGTCGGTAACTCGCGCACCGTTCCTGCGGGCCTACGATCACGGGCATGACTGCCTCCACCGCTCCCGTTCCCGGTTCTACGGCGGCGCCCGCCGCGCCCGCGCGCCTGCGCATCGCCCTGATCGCCCACGACGGCAAGAAGGACGAGATGGTGATGCTCGCCACCGAGTTCGCCGGTTTCCTCGGCGGCTGCGACCTGGTGGCGACCGGCACGACCGGCTCGCGCCTGGCGGCCGAGGTCGGCCTGACGGTCGAGCGCATGCTGTCCGGACCGCACGGCGGCGACCTGCAGATCGGCGCGCGGCTGGCGGTCGGGCTGGTGGATGCGGTCGTCTTCCTGCGCGACCCGATGACGCCGCAGCCGCATGAACCCGACATCAATGCGCTGGTCCGCGCCTGCGACGTCCACAACGTCGCCTGCGCCACCAACGTCACCAGCAGCCGGCTGATGCTGCGTTCGCTGCAGGTGCTCGGCACGGGCGGCGGCCGGGAGTAGAGTCATTGGTCGATGCCGGGGTCCGTCCGACGGCCCGGTGAACGACAAAGGAGACTCCGATGCAACGACGTTCCCTGATCGCCACGGCGGCCGCCGTCCCTGCGTTATCCGCGCTGGCGGCGCTGCCGGCCCGTGCACAGACCCGTCCGTCCATGATCGCAGCCGAACAGTACTGGTTCATCTTCCTGGAGACCGGCAAGCCGGTGCCCGACGACAAGGCCGCCGTCGCGGCCATGCAGACCGGGCACCTGGAAAACTTCAAGCGGCTCTTCGCCGACGAGAAGCTCTTCGCCGCCGGGCCGATGCGCGACCCGTTGAAGCAGAAGCGCGGGATCGTCGTGGTGAAGGCGCCCAACCGGCAGATCCTGCTGAGCTACTTCGAGCCCGACCAGTACATCCGAGAAGGCTACATGGTGGTCAACGCCCAGCCGGCGACGGTGCACCAGGCGCTTCACCACACCGGCATCGATCCGAACGGGATCGAGGAGAACCGCATCGTGCTGTTCACCCGCGCGGAGGCGAAGGACAAGGACGCGGTCCCGATCTTCCTGCAACGCGCGCTCGACGAGGGCGTCATCGGGGCCTGGTATTCGCTGGAAGAGGGCCCCATCGGCGAGGTCGTGTTCTCGCGCGGCACCGACGAGACAGCGCTGCGCAAGACCATGGCCGAGTACCCCGGGCTCTCGGATCAGCGCGTGACGATGAAGATCTGGGGGCAGTGGTTGGGGAAGGGCGTGCTGCGGTGAGTTGATGTTTGATCGCTTGATCAGCAAAATGACCAAAATTCCGTGTTTTGGTTAATATGTTGACCAAATGAGCGTCCATCAAGCCCACGAGGTTCTCGATCGCCAGTTGCTGCTCCAGCTCGGTGAACGACTTCGCCGACTTCGCAAATCGCAAGGCCTCGGCACGGTCGACATGGCCGCGCAGGTGGGCATCACGCGCAACACCCTGCGGGCCGTGGAGACCGGAGATCCGGCGACGTCGATAGGCACCTATCTGCGCGTGATGTCGGTACTGGGGGTCAGTCGTGAACTCGCCTTGCTCGCTGGCGACATCCTGCAGCCCCCTCCCGCGGATTCAGCGGCCGCGAGATCGCGGCGAGAGGCGCCGGCTGTGCGCGTGGAAGTCGCTGCCAGCAATGCGAAGCATCGACTCCAGGACCTGCAGAGCATTGCGCTTCATCAGGAGGCCGTGCGTCGGGTCAAGGCCGATCCGGCGCTAATTCAAAAGGCCGAAGCCACTGTCGACCGTTGGCTCTCTTCGGGCGACGCCCGTTCGGCAACGTTGTGGCGCGAGTGGCAGGACATCCTTCGCGACGGCACCTGGCGGAAGGTGCTGGGCGCCACGCGGCGCGCGCAACAGCTTCGACAGACATCTCCTCTGGTCACCCTCCTCCCGGAGGAGGTGCGACAACGCATCTTGAGGCAAGTGAACGAACTCAAGAACGGCGTCATCCTCGACTCGGACATCGGCACTCCGCCGGAATAGTCGGGAGAGACTGCATGACGCGACAGGAGCTGGAACACATCATCCGCGCGAGCGGCGACATCACGGACCAGTACGAATTCGTGATCCTGGGGAGCCAGTCGATCCTCGGCACGACAGCGCAGCCCGAAGACGTCTTCACCGTCTCCATGGAAGCGGACATCTATCCGCTCCAGGCGCCGGAACTCGCGGACATGATCGACGGCGCCATCGGCGAAGGTTCGGCGTTCCACGAGACCTATGGCTACTACGCTCAAGGCGTCGGACCGGACACGGCGGTCCTGCCGAAGGACTGGATGACGCGCGTGCGTCGGGTCCAGAACGGCAATACGAACGACCGGGTGGGCTACTGCCTTGGCATTGTCGATCTGTTCCTCGCGAAGGCGGCTGCTGGTCGGGACAAGGACCGCGAGTTCTGTACCGCGCTGTTCGAGCACGGATACGTGACATCGGATGCTGCACTCGCGCTCACTGGTGACATGCCTCTTGACGATGCCTCACACCGGCGACTGCGCGCGACGATCCGCCGTTGGGCGCAGGCGGCCCGCGATGCGGGACACGCCTTGCCTGAGGCTTGAGACGTCTTTCCGACGCCGCGCTCAACGCGCCAGCGGCAACGGGTAACTCGCCAGGCTCGCGTGCCCTGATTTCGACACGGCCTGCACGCCGAAGATCAGGTTGTCCTTGGACAGCGGCAGCGTGACCTTGGTGACGTCGCCCACGTCCTTCGCCCCTTCCCACGCCTGCGATTCGCTGCGGCGCCAGACGACGCGATAACCCGCCAGCTCCGGATCGACGTTCGCGGTCCACAGCAGCGTCGTGTCGTTGGTCAGCTCGCGCGCGTCGATGCGCGCGCCCTTCACCGGCGACGGCGCCCAGGCCAAGGTCGCCAGGCCTGCGAGGTTCACGCGCGCCACGTCGGCCACGTAGCCGAAGTCGACGAACTCCGGCAGGTCGCCGTAGACGACGCCGCCCTCGGTGCGCAGGTTCTGGTGCTGGTGGCGGAAGTCCTCGAAGGGCTCGGAGAAACGCACCGCCGCGTAGCCGCGCTCCAGGAAGGGCAGGTGATCGCCGCCGCGCAGGTAGCGGTCGCGACGCTGGATCAGGTCGATGCGGAAGCCCGGCAGGTAGCGCTCGCCCTCGGCCTTCAGGTGACGGCCGAACTGCTGCGTCGGCAGCTCCTCGCCGCCGCCGGCCACCGCCAGCGGTTGCAGCTGCGCGCGGATCGCCGCGTTCGTCTTGACCTCGTCCTCGTTGGCAGGGCTGTTCGCGTTCGCGTTGACCAGCAGGCGCAGCAGCGGATCGAAGCCGTCGGCGAACAGGCGCAGGCGCTTCGGATCGTGCTCGCCCTTGTCGCCGCGCGAGCTGCCGACGATGTCGTTGGTGATCATGCCTTCGACGTTCAGCCCCTGCGCACGCGCTCGACGGGCCCAGTGGCGGGCGCCGAGCAGGCCCTGCTCCTCGCCGGGAACCGCCATGAACACGAGCGTCGCGTCGAAGCGCTGCCTGGCCGCGGCGCAGGCCATCTCCATGACAGCCGCCGTGCCGGAGGCGTCGTCGTTGGCGCCGGGCGCTTCGCCCTGCGCGTCCATCACGTCGCTGTTGCGCGAGTCGTAATGCCCGCTCACCACGAGGATGCGTTCACGCGGCGTGCCGGCCGACGCGCCGGGCAGCGTGGCCACGACGTTCACCAGCTCCGTCGGCGCCGAGAGGCGGTTGCCCGCCGGCTCGATGAAGGCGTCCATCGTGACCTGCAGCCGGCCGCCGGTCTTCGCGCTGCAGTCCTTCAGCTGCCGCTCGATCCAGCGCCGCGCCGCGCCGATGCCGCGCGTGTCGCTCTTCGTGTCCGACGCCGTGTGGCGCGTGCCGAAGGCGGCGAGCTTGCGGATGGTCGATTCGATGCGCTCGGCGGAAATGTCCGCGAGCAGCGGCGCGACGCGCGGATCCAGCGGCGGCGGCGCGGTCTCCGAGGCGGCGCGCGCCGTCGCCGACGCCGGCCCCGAGGCCGGCGTGGTCTGTGCGAAGGCGGATGAAGCGATCAGCGCCCAGACAGCGGCGGCGGTGGGAAGGAGGCGGCGGCGATGGCAGGTCATGGGTTCGGCTATTCCGGTGATCAGGCGAGGTGTTGCTTGAGGAAGTCCAGGGTGCGCGACCAGGCGAGCTCGGCGGCCGCTTCGTCGTAGACCTCGGGGCGGGTCTTGTTGGAGAAGGCGTGGTCCGCGACGTAGCGATGGATGACCGGGTGCTTGCCTGCGGACTTCATGCGGGCTTCCAGTTCGTCGACCTTCTCCGGCGTGCACCAGTCGTCGCGGGTGGCGAAGTGGCCGAGGAAGGGCGCGGCTATCTTCGCCGGATCGGCGAACTCGCTCGGCGGGATGCCGTAGTAGCAGACCGCCGCCTGCAGGTCCTTGAGGTTCACGCCCGCGAGGATGGTCAGCGCGCCGCCCATGCAATAGCCCATCACGCCGACCTGGCCGCAGCCGAGATGCTCGCGCAGGTGGGTCAGCGCGCCCTGCAGGTCCTGCGTGGTGGCGTCGACGAAGTCCAGGCCGTCCATCATGTGGCTGGCCTCGTCGGCGGTGGTGGCGATGCGGCCGCGGTACAGGTCGGGCGCCAGCGTCGTGATGCCGGCGGAGGCCAGGCGCTCGGCGATCTCCTTGATGTGGGGTTTGAGCCCCCACCATTCCTGGATGAGGATCATGCCGGGCGCGCCGTCGCCGGCGCTGGCCAGGTAGCCGGCGGTGGTGCCGCCGTCAGGGCGGGTGAAGTCGATCATCTGTCCCATGTGGAACTCCCAGTGCCGAAAGAGGAAGAAGCGAAGGATGAGGAAGAATCGGCCCCCTCGAAGAACATCACCGGCGACGCCCGTGGGCGGTCGCATCCTGAGGGAGGAACCCGTGAGTCTGCACGAGCAGTTGTACCAATGGACGGCCCGCCAGGGCCTGGATGCGACCAGCGCACGCCGCTTGCGGGCGCTCAGCGGTGTCGATGATCCGCCGGGCGATCCGTGGACGCCGCTGCGCCGCGGCGCGGGCGCGCTGGCGGCAGGGTTGATCGGGTTCGGGCTGATCCTGTGGGTCGCGGCGAACTGGGACGACTTCGGCCGCGTCATGCGCTTCGGCTTGCTGCAGGCGGTGCTCGCGGTCAACCTGATCGCGGCGGCGGTGCTCCGGCCATGGCGCGCGCCGCTGGCGCTGGTGGCCTTCCTGACGCTGGGCGGGCTGCTGGCGTTCTTCGGACAGACCTACCAGACCGGGGCGGATCCCTGGCAGCTCTTCGCGCTCTGGGCCGCGCTGGGGCTGCCGATCGCGTGGGCGTCGCGCTCGGACCTCGCGTGGACGCCCTGGGCGCTCGTGGTCGCGACCGGGATCGGACTGTGGATGGAAACCTTCGGCGGACATTCGTGGCGCTTCGATGCGTCCACGGTGCCGGTGCACGCGATCGGCTTCGTCGCGTACGGCGTGCTGTGCGTCGGGCTGGCGATGCGCCCTGATGCGGCCACGCAGCCCTGGGCGTGGCGGGTGGCGGTGCTGGCCTCGGTGATCGCGATCTCGGGGACGGCGCTGGGCGGGCTGTTCACGAAGGACGTGGCGCCGCAGTACTCCCTCGGACTCGGCGTGATGGGCGTGGGCCTCGTGCTGGCGTGGCGACGCGGCGAGGTCTATGCGATGAGCGCGCTGGCGCTCGCGGTCGACACGCTGCTGGTCGTCGGACTCGCTCGCGTGGTCATCGATGCGAAGGGCGACATCGGCGGCGTCTTCCTCATCGGCCTCGTGGCCTGCGGGTTGCTGGCGGCCAGCGTGAGTCTGATCATGCGGCGCATGCGCGCGCTGGAGGTGCGGGCATGAGCAGCCAGGACTGGAAGGCGCAAGCGCGCGCCGAGGGTTTGGTTCCCGCCGAGGCCGATGTGCCGGAGCGCCCCTGGCCGGTGGTGCTGCTGACGGCGTTGGGCGCCTGGCTGGCGGTGCCGCCGTTCCTCTTCCTGTTCGCGATGCTGTTCGGGGGCGACTGGGATCGCGGCCCGATGCCGTACATCGAAGGCATCGCCCTGATCGCGCTGTCCGTCGTGCTGCTGCGTGCGCGGGCAATTCCGCTGTTCCTGGAGCAGGCGGCGGTGCCGTTGTTGCCGACGGGTCTCGTGTGCCTCGGCTACGGTCTGCAACGCGACCTCCCGCATGCCGGCGCGGCGTGGATCGGCCTGGCGATTGGCGCGGCGCTGATCGTGCTGCTGAAGCAGGGATGGCTGCGGGGATTGCTCGGTGTCGGCATGGCGGCGCTGGCGGGGTATCTCGGGCACCTGGCGATCGAGGGCCTCGCGCCCAGGGCCTGGTACGAGCACGACGGCGGTCTGTCGCTGGCGGCGGCCGCGCTGCTGCTGGTGGAAGGCGTGCTGCTGTGGGCGCTGCAGGAACGTCTGGGACGTGAGGCGCGCACCGCGTCGGCGGCGGCGGCGCTCGAATCCGCGCTGAAGGGCTGGTGGGTCGCCGTGCTGGTGATGCATGCGGTGGCGGCGGGCTGGTCGTTCACGGCGGTCGGCGCGTTCTCGGTCGGCGGCTTCATGCGCGTCGTCACTACCGAACTGACGAGCGCCCGCATGTTCCTGCTCGGCGCGAGCCGGACCTTGTCGGTGCTGTTCGCGTTGGCGGGTGCGTGGTGGCTGCTGCGCCGCTGGCGCCCCACCGGATCTGCGAAGCTGTTGCCGCCGTTGCTGGTGCTGGCGGCGCTTTCCGCGTTGATGCCCGCGCTCGGCGGGATCCTGCTGGTGCTGGCGCTGATGGCGTCGACCCGGCGCTGGCGCCTGGCCGCGCTCGCCGGCGTGGCGGCGGTGTGGGCGATCGGCGCGCTGTACTACGAGTGGCAACTGCCGCTCGCGCACAAGTCGCTGGCGCTGGTCGTGATGGGCGCGGCGCTCGCCGCGTGGGTCCGCTGGCTGGCGTGGCATCCGACGGCGCCTTCATCCGATGGGGGCACGCGGCCCACGCTCGCGTTGCGTCGTGGGGCCGGGTTGTTGCTCGGCGCGGGCGCGGTGGCACTCGTCCTGGTGAACGTCCTGATCGCCAGTCGGGAGCAACTCATCGCGGAGGGGCGACCGGTCTTCGTGAAGCTGGCGCCGGTCGATCCGCGTTCGCTGATGCAGGGCGACTACATGCGCCTGAACTACGACCTGCCGAGCGTGGGCTGGCGTTCCCGCTCCGACCCGGACGCTTCACTGCTCTGGGGCGCGCGTCCGCGCATCGCCGTGCTGCTCGATGAGCGCGGCATCGCACATTCGCCGAAGCTGCTCGCGCCCGGAGAGGCGGTGCCGGCCGGCGCGCAGGTGCTGGAGCTGGCCCCCAAGGGCGGCCAGTGGACCTTCGTCTCCGACGCCTGGTTCTTCAAGGAAGGCGAGGTCGAACGCTGGCAGCCGGCGAAGTACGGCGAGTTCCGCGTGACGCCCGAAGGCAAGGGCCTGCTGGTGCGCGTGGTGGGGGAGGATCTGAAGCCGTTGTGAAGACTGTTCCCCGGGCCCAGGTCCTAATCGCCTCATCCTGTGAGGCGATTAGCCCCTCTAATCGCCTCAAATTTGATGCGATTAAGCCGTCTAATCGCCTCACGGGAGGATTCAGTCCTCCTGGAGCCCTTCCGGCTCGCCGCCATCCACCATGAGGTCGATCAGTTCCTTCAGGAACGCCAGGGCTTCCTCGGAGGTGGCAAAGTAGTACTCCCCGCCGAGGTCGGCGGCGTCGCCGTCCGGGCCGACGTGGACGACGGACCAGCCTTCCGCGCCGCCCCCGATCGCACAGATCCCGAAACTGCCGGGCGCGAGGTCTCTCGCGGAGCCGGCGGTGACGAAGATGTCCTTGCCCCGATGGGCGAAATAACGTTTGAGCACGAGGAGTTGGAATGAAGGCAATCTGGAACGGCGAAGTCATCGCCGAAAGCGACGACACCGTGGTGGTCGAGGGAAATCATTACTTCCCCGTCGCCTCGCTGAAGCGCGAGTTCACCACGTTCAGCAATCACCGCACGTCCTGCCCGTGGAAGGGCCAGGCGCACTACTTTAGCCTGATGGTCCACGGCGACATGAACCCGGACGCCGTCTGGTATTACCCGGAACCCTCCGAGGCCGCCGCCGAGATCAAGGACCGCGTCGCCTTCTGGAAGGGTGTCCAGGTCACCGAGTGAGCCCCTTCGGCCACAGCACCCACAGCCGCAGCGGCTGCTTCATGCGGCCGGCCTGCGTCTCGGCCGCCTCGCCCCAGCCCCAGAAGTAGTCCGCCCGCACCGCGCCGACGATCGCCGTGCCGGTGTCCTGCGCCATCACGAGCCGTCGCATCGGCGTGGTCGACAGCGGCTCGGTCGTGTCCAGCCACACCGGCGTGCCGTAGGGGATGCTCGCCTTGTCCACGGCGATCGACCGCCCCGGCGTCAGAGGCACGCCCTGACCCCCGCGCGGTCCGACCGCGAGATCGGGCAGCGGCTCCTCGCGGAAGAAGACGTAGCGCGGGTTGGCCCACATCGCCTCCTTGAGCCGCTGCGGATTGCGCCGTCCCCAGTCCTTGATGCCCGGCCACGAGGCCTCCGTCGCCCGCAGCTCGCCCTGGGCGATCAGCCACTGGCCCATCGACCGGTAGGGCTGCTCGTTGTGGGCCGCGAAGGACAGCCGCACCCAGCGGCTCCTGCCGTCGCGCTCGGTCACGCGCAGCCGGCCGCTGCCCTGGATCTGCATCACCAGCGCATCCAGCGGGTCCTGCACCCACGCCAGGCTGAGCCGCGACAGCGACGCGTTGCTCTCGATCTGCTGGCGCGTGTCGTAAGGCTTGCGCTGTGCCAGGTCTTGCGGCGGCGCCAGCAGCGGCACGCGGAACTCGCCCTGCGACTGCCGGCGGGCCGCGAGCTCCGGTTCGTAATACCCGGTCGCCACGCCTTCGCGCTGCCCCTCGTGCGACTCGACGCGATACGGCTGGAGGCGCTTCATCAGCCAGACCATCGCGTCCCAGTCGCCGCCGGGCTTGAAGGTCCGCGCCTGCGCGCAGATCGAGGCCCAGCCCGGCATCGGCTTCTCGCAGCCGCGCAGCATCGCGGGCCACCATTCCAGCGCGCGGTCCTGGCCCCAGCCCGGCAGCTCGTTCCACGCCGCGGCGACCCAGCGGGCGCGCTCGCGTTGCAGCACGTGGCGGCCGGCGGTGTCGTCCTCGCCGTTGAGCAGTCTCTCGGGATCGATCGGCAATCCGGCAGCGGTCGCAGGGGAGGGAGCGAGGCCCGCGGAGAAGGCGCCCAGCGCGCCTAGAATCGCCAGCGCCGCGCTCCAGCGGCGAGTTCTGCAACGGATCGGACCACGAATCATGGGCGTGATTTTGCTGGAGGCGCTCGGCGCCCTCGCGCTGCTCGTCTTCATCGTCTGGTGGACGATGTTCTCCGGCCGCAAGGGCGGCGAGCGACCCGACGACCGCGACGCCACCTGAGCGACGCAGCGGCCAGACGCCCGCGCGCCCGGCCTTTCCCCCAGTCTCACCCCTTCGGCGGCACCAGGAAGCTCATCGGCTGGCGGCGCATCCGCGCCCAGATCGCCCCGCGCACGCGCTTCTGATCGGCGAGCCGGATGCCGCGCGAGCGCAGCGCCACCTTGAACGCCAGGAAGAAGCTGACGCCCACGTTCAGCACGCCGGTGCCGAGGATGCTGATCACGCAGAGCCAGAACGGCCAGTGCTTGAGGACATCGAGCCCCAGCGCCCCGGCCGCGGCGGCCAGTTGACCGGTCGACAGCGTCACGTGGCGGACTTCGATCGGCAGGCCAAAGAAGCCCAGCAGCGCCGGCACCAGCCCGAGCATCAGGCCCAGGCTGATGTTGGCGGTGAGCCCCGAGATGTTGTCGCGCCACCAGCGGGACCAGCGTCCCGCGCGGCTCGCGCCCAGGCGCGCGACGATGCGCGGGTTCCACGCGATCGCGCTGTCCAGCCGGTGGAAGACGAACCAGTTCTCGACCCAGCCCGCGATCAGGCTGGACGCGAACAGCAGCACGCCGGTGAAGGCCGCGAAGAACAGCGAGGGTCCGAGCACCGTCAGCGAATGCAGCACGTGCTCGGCCTCCTTCACGCCGACCAGCGGCTTGCCGAAGCTCAGCCATGCCGCCAGCTGCACGACGAGCACCATCGGCGCCGCCAGCGCGAGGTTGCCGATGATCCCCGCCGTCTGCGACCGGAACAGGTGCGCCACCTCGTCCACGAAGGCCTGCAGGCCCGCGTCGCTGTCGATGTGGCGGAGCTTGTCGGCCAGCGCCGGCGCGGTCATCGCCGGCTGCTTGGTGGCCACGGTCCAGTGCAGCAGCAGGATGAGCACGAAGCTGGCCGCGTAGTTCACGCCCGCCCAGAAGCCGCCCCAGAACGCGGACAGCCCCACCGCCATGATCGCGAACTTCATGAAGGTCGTGCCCGCGATCACCAGCCCGCCGCCGCCGGCGCGGCGCAGCATGTCGCCGTACTCCTCGCGGTTGCGGGTGATGTAGTGCTCGCCGGTCTCGGCGCTGCGTTCGGCGACCTTGCGCGCCAGCAGCGAGTAGTGCCGCGCGAACAGCGTGCGGATGCTGCGCCGCTCGTGCACGACCGCCACCAGGCTGGCGACCAGTCGCAGCAGCTCGCGCTCCGGGTGATCCGCGAGCAGCACCGCGAGCAGGTCCTCGACGCGGCGCAGCCGCGCCTGCATCTGCTCGACGCCGAACATCAGGTCCACCGAGACGCCGTGTTCCTCCAGGTGGTCCGGCACCGAGCGCACCGCCGCGCGGCATTCGTCGAGCAGGCCGCGCAGGTACTGCAGCAGGCCGGGCAGGGCGGCGCGGTCGTGTTCGACGAGCGCGTGTTCCACCTGCTCCCACGCCGTCGCGAGGTTGCGGAACGGGCGCTTCGCCAGCAGCTGCGGATCCATGCGCACGCGCAGCGCGCCGGACAGTCCGGCCGAGCGCACCGAGCTCACCAGCACCGTGATCGCGGCGCGCATCTCCTCGCGCCAGTCGCCCTCGGGCGCGCCGGCGAAGAGCAGGCCCAGCCGCTGCAGCAGTTCGTCGTCGACGGCGTTGATCCACTGCTCGTCGGCCTCGTGCGGGAACAGCAGTTCGAAGAGTTCGGACAGGTCCCTGGTGTCCGCGCTCAGCGGCAGCAGCCGACGGCGCAGGCGGCCGAGGAACTCGTTCCACAGCGCCATGCGCGGCGCGAAGCCGACCTCCGCGAACAGGCTGATCGCGTCCACGTCCGCCCAGACGCTGGCGATGACTTCGGCGAAGGCCATCGCGTGTTCGGGATGACGCTCCAGCATGCGGAGCAGGTACTTGAGGCGCCGGATCGGCAGCGGGGCCGAAGGCGTCGCCGCGGGTGCCGCGGGCGGCGCCGCTTCATCGGCGGGTGTCGACGCTGCCGCTGCTGGCGCCGGGGCCCGGTCGTCCTTGATGGGCGCGTGCCGCAGCCACTCGATCAACCGCACCAGCCAGAGGTTGCGCTCGGCGAGCGGTGCCTGCGGATGCGCCGCCTGCGCCGCGTTGAGCAGTGCCGTGAGGTCCCAACCCTGGCGACGGAACATCAATGCAGGGAGCCGGAGTCGGCCAGCAGGAACTCGGGCACGTCGGCGTGGAAGACCTCGGCCTTGTCCGTGACGCACAGGAAGCGGCCGCTCATCGTGCCGTGGCGGGTCGCGATCTGCGCCCAGGAGCTGTACTGGAAGCGTTCGCCCGGCTGCAGCAGCGGCTGGTGGCCGACGACGGCCAGCCCGTGCACTTCCTGTTCCTTGCCGTTGCCGTCCACGATGGTCCAGTGACGGCCGATCAACTGGGCGCTGACGTCGCCCCGGTTCTCGATCGTGATGGTGTAGCCGTACGCGAACTCGTTGCGGTCCGGGAAGGTCTGGTCCGCGATCGGCTCGACGGTGACGCTGCAATGGAAGTGCGGATGTGCCATCGACCGATTTTAGGACGCCGCGCGCGGAGACACTGGAAAGCGATGCGGACGCCCGTCAGGCGGCCGGGCTACGCCTGCACGTCCGTGTCGTCATGCTGGGTCGCGACATCGCGGAACGCCTTCCGCTCCGTCGGGATCTCGCTGAATCCTTCGGGCAGAAGATCGCTCCGCACAGGGCCGTCCGGGTACGAACGAGCGATGACGAAGGCGCGGGCGTATTCCAGGCGGGTGAGCATTCCTGGTTTGGTGGGCTGACCATCGAATGAAAGGATCGCGACCAGTTCGGACCAGTTGCAGCCGTATTTAACCAAGGCTTGCAGCGTCTCCTCCAGCATCTTGAATAACGATGATTTGTAGCGGGCGTGCCGCCAAAAGTACGACAGCGGGCTCGATCGCCCCTGTGCATCCAGATCCAGGAAGCTGCGCAAAAGCACGCTGGCATGCTCGGGTCGGAAGTCGTGCGCCTGCTGCGAATTGCCCCACACGACCTGATTGCTTCTCAGTGCTGAGATCGTGTCCAACACTGCGTGATAGTTGAAGTTGCCGTTTTCCTTCGAGGCTCCCGACGACAGTGCATGTGTGCCTGAGCCGATGGCCTCAGAGATCTCCTGGATGGTGACCTGCGGAGGCGTCGAGGACAGCGCTTGAGCGGCCTCGCATAGCCACTGCTTCGCGAATTGACCACTTGCATAGTGACGCTCGTCGAGCGAAGAACCGGGCATCGACACACGCAGGAGATCGAGGACGCCAGCTTGTTGGGCCGCTGTCCAGGCTTTCGCGAGGGACTCGCCGAACGCAGTGGACGTCAGCTGGCCGGCCTGACGCTGGCGATACAGCATCCGCAGGCTGCCGGCATCGTGCAGGTGTGGACGGGTCAATCGTTGCCAGGCCAGCGTCTCGCCTTCGAAGAGTGCGGCGCCGCGGCCGCGACCGAGCACGGCCTCCATCAGCAGCACCTGTTGATCCTTGCTCAAGGGAGTCGACGCGCTTTGCCATCGCTCGAAACACGCCCTCAGCGCGGTGTCGTCGATGCGATCGAGGAGTGCGTCGAAGGTCGCCTTGTCGCGCATCCATTCCGCCGGCAACCTGGTCCACAGGTCGTCGGGTGCGCTGTTGCGGATCACCGATAACAGCGCGGCACCCGGCAGGTCGTCGGGTTTCAATGCTGGCAGGTCGTCGAGTTCCAGCAGCCGACACTCGCCGTGCGTCTCGGCCCAGGCGAGGCACCCCGCGGTCATGAAGGCCGGACCCTTGACGGGGCGGGCGACGGGTGGCATCCGGCTTGGCTTGTCCCGCCTCCTGGAAGCCGAGTCGCGGCGCCAGCATCGGAGAAAGTGCACGGCGACCAGCGTGGCGTCTGTCGCCACCACGCAGTCGCCGGTGGCGGGGTCCACGCGAAACGCCGCCGATGTCGGCGGCTTGCTGCCGAACTCGGCCGCCAGCGCCTGGACGGCTTCCTCCATGCGCTCCAGCGTCAGCAACGGAGAGGAAGACGCCGCAGCGTCGGGCCCATTCACCGAGGCGCTCAGGCGCATGAGGTAGTCATCCGCGATCCGCAGGGCGACGGAGGACGGCCGCAGATCTTCTTCGAGCCGCCGCCTGGCCTCCTCGACCACGGACTTCGGGAGATCCTTGAGGACGAACGGATCGTCGGGGAGTTGGTCCGGCAGACCCACGTCCTTGTACAGGACGGGCAGCAGCGCATTGACTGCGTGCCGGTTCGTCGTCTTCAAGGCGCTGAGTCGCAGCGTCTCGGCAGCCGAATGCCGGACGAGGTTCACCTGCGCGTCGTGCCACTTGGCCGGCAATGTGCGCGGTGGCGGCGACAGGCGTCGGAGGCTGGCCGGCAGTTCTTCCGTCACGGCGGTCGAACAAAGCGCCAACCTGCTCGACAGTTCCCGGATCTCCGCGCGCGCCTGGCCCCTGTCGACCTGTGGATCGCGGATGAGTTGCACCAGGCGTTCAAGATCCTCGGCGCCCTTGCCGTAGATCTCCTCGGCGTTCTCGCCAAAGAAGCGGTTGTAGCCGCTGCCGTCGACGGTCGTCACGTGGTCCCGGAAGGTCTGCAGGCTGGCTGCGGTCGACGGGGAATCCTTGTCGACTGCAGACAACTCTCGCGTGAGGGCGGCGACGTGTTCGCGGAATCGCTGGAAGTCCGGATGAAGGGCGAATGCGGCCGGCGAGCCGTGCTCATGCGGTCGGTAACGCCAGGGGTCCGAGGCGTCGGCCTCTGCCTGGCGGGCCGCGGTGCTGCGGCCTTTGGCGGGCGCCTCGTCCATCGCGGGACGGAGGCAGGACGGGGTGAAGTTTCGCAGGAGGGAGGACAACGGCATGACGCATCAGTGGCGCAGGCGACAACCTCTGTTTCCCATTCGAGCGAGGTTCGATGAGCGGCCCTCCTGGTTCGGGCCCGCCTCGGCTATGCTGGGTACCGCACAGAGCAAAAAACAGAACCCGCTCGAACGGACCACCATACGCGACCGGCACGCACCGGACGCCATCCGTCATGGAGACAAGGGCAGGACACCCGTTGGATTCTCTCCGTCCCACTCGGCGCCAGGCCATCACGCGCGGCTGGGCGCTGGTCGGCGTGGCCGCCGCTGTGGGCGCCGATCTGGGCGTGGCCGCGAATTCGGCCATGGCGGCGCCGTCCGGACCTGCTGTGCCGACGGTGCCGGGGGCGGGCGCCACCGGACCGCTGACGCTGCGCAGCGCCGCGCAGGCCGGCGCGCCGGCCAAGTACGCCTCGGGCGATCCGAAACGCCCCGGCCTGTGCGGCGAGATCGCCGAGGCCGTGATGCGGACCGATCCGGACCTGCACATCGAGGGCCTGGCCCAGCCGGTGCCGCTGCGCCGGCTCGAGCTGATGCTGAGCAACGGCGACCTCGACGTGTTCTTCTGCCTGCTCAAGTCCGAGCACCGCCATGCGCTGATGCGCTACCTGCCGGTGCCGCTGTACCGCATCTCGCATGTGCTCGCGATGCGGGCCGGCGACGAGCGCGCGCCGCGCACCTGGGACGAGCTGCGCGCCTTCTCGCGGCGCCAGCCTTTGCTGCTGGCGCAGGGGACCAAGCTGGCCGCCACGCTGCAGGAGGCGGACGTGTCCTTCCTCGAATCCGCGCGCAGCGACAAGGAAGCGCTGCAGATGCTGGTGCGCGGCCGCACCGGCGGGGTCTACGGCCAGGACTTCAACCTGCGCCAGGCGGCGCGCGGCGCGGGCCTGGAGTCGCGCGTGCGGATCGGGCCCCAGGTGTTCGAGGAGGAGACCCAGTACGTCGTCGTCTCGCGCCAGCTGCCCGAGGCGGTGGCGGAGCGCCTGACCGACCGGCTGCGCCAGATCAGCGCGTCGGGGGAGATCGCGCGGCTCGCGGATCGTTACCGCTAGCGGCCGTCCGGGCGCGCCGCAGCCTTTCTACAATCGTCGACTTTCCCCGCCAGCGGCTCCGCGCCCGCCCTGCCATGAACCCGCCCACCTACCGCATCGCCCCCAGCATCCTGTCCGCCGATTTCGCCAACCTGGGCGAGGAAGTCCGCAACGTGCTGGCCGCCGGCGCGGACTGGATCCACTTCGACGTGATGGACAACCATTACGTGCCCAATCTGACCTTCGGCCCGATGGTCTGCGAGGCGCTGAAGAAGCACGCCGTGAAGCCCGACGGCACGCCGGCGCCGATCGACGTCCACCTGATGGTGCAGCCGGTGGACAGCCTGGCGCAGGCCTTCTGCCGTGCGGGCGCGAACCTGGTGAGCTTCCACCCCGAGGCCAGCGGCCACGTCGACCGCACGATCCAGCTGATCAAGTCCGAGGGCGCGCAGGCGGGCCTGGTGTTCAACCCGGCCACGCCGCTGGACGTGCTGGAGTGGGTCATCGACAAGGTCGACCTGGTGCTGATCATGAGCGTCAACCCCGGCTTCGGCGGCCAGAGCTTCATCCCCGGCGCGCTGAAGAAGCTGCAGCAGGCCAAGGCGATGATCCTGGCCAGCGGCCGCGACATCCGGCTGGAGATCGACGGCGGCGTGAAGGTCGACAACATCCGCGAGATCGCGGCGGCGGGCGCGGACACCTTCGTGGCGGGCTCGGCGATCTTCGGCAAGCCCGACTACAAGGGCGTCATCGACGCCATGCGCGCCGAGCTGGCGCTCTGATCCCGGAAGCGACGACCCCGGTGACCCGACTGCTGCTGGTCTGCGCGGCCAACCTGTGCCGCTCGCCGATGGCCGAGGCCGTGCTGCGGCTGCGCGCCGGAGAGCTGGGCCTGACGGAGGTTCGCTCGGCCGGCGTGTTCGCGTCGTCGCGGGTGCACCCGGTCGACAAGCGCGCGCTGGCGGTGCTGGAGCAGCGCGGCTACGGCATGGACCGGCGCTGGCGCTCGCGCAAGGTGACGACCGAGGACTTCGACCGCTACGACCTGATCCTGGCGATGGACCGCCAGGTGCTGCGCGGGTTGAAGGCGGCGCGGCCCGCGGTCTCTCCGGCGAAGCTGGGGCTGTTCCTCGCCGGCATGACAGGGTTGGGCCTGGACGAGGTACCCGACCCGTACTACGGCGCCGGGAGCGCCTTCGTGCACGTGCTCGACCTGATCGAGGCCCGTGCGCACACCTGGCCGGGCGACGAGGCGGTCTTCCACAAGACGGGCTGAGTACACCGCGGCGTGAAAGTCGCCGGCGTCATCAGGCCGGGCCGAGCGTGATCGTGTAGGCCAGCAGCTCGTCGAGCGACTCGGGGAGCCGCTCCTGATCGGCGGCGTCGTCGATCTGTCGAGCGACTTCGGCCAGGATGTCGGTGATGCCCGCGGGGGCTGAGGCGGTGCGCAGGCGGAGCAGGGTCCTCGCCTCCTCCGGACTGAACGACAGCCGCCGCATCGCCCTGAGGGTGTCCCCCAGCAGCACGATGAACAGATCGACGGGTTGACCGAGGAGGCGTTGAAGCGCCTCGGAAGCACATCCGCCGGGGGCCTCGAGCAGGGCACGCAAGGTCTCGCGACCCCGCCTCTCCTTTCCTTCCCAGGGAAACTTTCCGATGACCTCCGCGGCCAGTGACGCGGCCAGGATGTGACTGCTGGAGCCCGTGTCGATGACCCGCGGAAAATGCCCTGTCATGGCGGGCAGCAGGCACACGGCCAATTGGCGGGGCGAGCTCGTCCCCTGCCTCACGAAGTGCTGCAGCTTGCAGTGCTGGAGGAGCTTGGTCAGCGCACAGTAGGTCTTGAGAGGCCCGAAGAGGCGGGCGGCGATGCCCGTCCTCTCCATGCTGGCATCGGAAAAGGTTCCCAGGGCGTCCATGTCGATCTCGTTCCTGCGGACCCGGGAAGTCAGTTCGTCCAGCAGGCGGGCGCAGCGGGCCGTATCCGCCTCCAGGAGAAGATATTCCAGCAGCGACGCGTGGTCCCGGACCTTGCAGGTGAGGACCCTCATCAGGCCGTCGGCGTCCAGCTTCGGTGGTCGTGCCTGCAGCGCGCGGAGGATGACGTCCAGACGGGCGTTCGCGGGCCAGTCGAACGGCAGGTGCATGAACAGGTCGACGCGCCCCTGCGCGGCGAGCGTCTGGGCGATCCAGTCGAGCTGCCCAGGGGTCAGGACTTGCCAGGCCTGCCATGCCATCAGCAGGGGAGCCAGCAGGCGGTCGTCCAGACGGTCGCACAGCCAGGCGCAGGTGTCGGGATCCCGCAGCAGGGAGGGCAGGACGTGCGCGGCCAGGTCCGCCGGCGTGCTGCCCAGTGAGATCGACCGTCTGGCCGCCGCGCTCAACGGCGCGGAAGTCGCACGTGCGAGGTGGGGAAGGTCCGCGGCGATCAGCGGCCGCGGCGTGCCGTTCTCGATCACCCAGGCGAGTGCGCCGGCGATGAAGCAATGAACCGGCTCATTGCCGGCGTTGATCCAGGCGGCGACCGGATCGTGACACGCCGCATGGGCCACCTCGGCCTTCGACAGGGCCTCCAGGAAATGGAGACCCATCAGGATCGGATCGTTCTGGAGCACGCAGGCGCCGGTGTCTCCGTCCACGCGGACCAAGGCCGCGGGTCCGGGCGTCACGTTGAACTCCGGGAGCAGCGTCAGCGTCCCCTCGTGGATCTCGCCGATCGTGAGCGGTGTGTCCGGGACGCGTGTGCCGGCATCGCGGATGACGCCGGCATATCGCGCGAGATAGTCCTCCGCCAAGGTCAATGCCAAGGCCGGCGGCGTCAGCACGACGGTGAGTTGCTGGAGGCAGTGGTCGACGGTCCAGGGGCGGAACGTTCGCTTGGCCAGCGGATCGTCCGGTTGACGCCATGGCAGTCCCAGTTCGCGAAACAGGCAGATCTGCAGGCCGGCCACGTAGTGGCGATGCATGCCCGGTGTCGCGCGCATCGTCTTGGGATAGCGGCGGTCGACGGCTTCGGCAGCCACCTGTTCGATGGTGCGTTCCATGATCGTGCGGCATTTCCCCCGCAGCCCTTGCCGGTTCGGGTCGAGACGCGCGACGCTGTGCTGAAGCGCGACCACGGCACCGTGGCCGCACTCGGTCAACTGCGCGGCGAGGTCGCGCAGCTCGGTGACGCGCGCATCCTGCGTCAGTCGAGGATCGCCGATCAGATGCACCAGTCGATCCAGGTATTCAGCGCCGGTGCCGTAGACGCTGCCGGCGGCGTCACCGAAGTGGCGGTTGGCGCCTTGGCCGTCGACGTCCAGCACATGGTTCTGGAACGCGATGAGCGAGCGGGCTTCGTCCGAACTTGCGCCGACGATCGCCACCAGCGTGGCGACGTGCGCTTTCAGGCGGGACACGAACCGGTCGAAGTCCCCGCTGCGTGCGAACGCCTCGGGCGACTGCCGGGTCTCGGGGCGGAACCACCAGGAGGCCGGCGCCTGTTCGTCGGCAACGCCGGCGGTCGTCGGCACCGGGGCGTCCAGCGCAGGATCCTGCAGGAAGGATGAGGTGAACGCGTCGATGAGTGGATGCGTGAGCGGATGCATGAGGGGAGGGTGAGTCGGCGCACGGCGGGACCGTGTTCGTGGTCCGCGACGGGCAGAATCATTCCTCTGAGGTCGCGCGGGCGGCCCGTCCCACGAGGAACCGATGACGGATCGATTGGCGCAAGGCCCGGACGGCCGGTGGCGATGCCAGTGGTGCGAGGCGCCCGGCTTCGACAGGTATCGCGACTACCACGACGAGGAATGGGGCTACCCCGTCCACGAGGACCGGCGGCTGTTCGAGAAGCTCTGCCTGGAGGGCTTCCAGTCGGGGCTGTCGTGGCGGACCATCCTCGCCAAGCGCGAGAACTTCCGCAAGGCGTTCAGGCAGTTCGAGATCGCCAAGGTCGCGAAGTTCGGCGAGGCCGATGTCGCGCGGTTGCTCGCGGACGAAGGCATCGTGCGCCACCGCGGCAAGATCGAGGCGGCGATCCACAACGCGAGTCGCGCGCTCGAGCTCCAGAAGGAAGCCGGCTCACTAGCCGCGTTCTTCTGGCGCTACGAGGATCCCGAGGAAGGCGGCGACGTGCGGGCGACGTCGGAGACGTCGGTGAAGCTCTCCAAGGAGCTGAAGAAGCGCGGCTGGAAATTCGTCGGCCCGACGACGGTCTACGCGTTCATGCAGGCGATGGGGCTGATCAACGATCACGCGCCGGGGTGCATCGGGCGCGATGCGGCGGCGCTGGCGCGCCGGAGTTTCACGCCGCCGCGCTGAGCCGGCGGGCGCCGCAAGGGGTCAGGTCATGCGCGCGGGCCAAAGAACCATGGGGGCGCTGGAGGTGGTCGCTTGCGAGGCACGTCTTGCGCCGGACCGATCTCAGCGTCGGTGAATTCCATGTGGTACATCAAGGTCACCAGTCGATCGGCCAACGCAGCCTTGGCCCGATCGAGTCGTGGCAACCAGTGGGCCGCCGGATAGAACAGATTCATACTGAGCAAGACTTGGCTCGGCGAATCGCCCCTGACTTCGAGCACCTGCAGGAACAGCGATTTGCCTGCGGCGGTGGTTGCGCTGCCATCTCTCGAAGGGAGTCCATGGGCGAGAGTTTGAAGCGTGTCATGCGCCAGACGTACGCGCCACGACGTGTTCAGGCGGGTCAGCCACGACGGTTCGCTCGGGACCAGCAACCGTCGAGCGTGTTCTGTGTGTAGGTGCCCATACCGAACGGCCGCGGCAATCGTCGACACCCTATCGCGCAAGGTGAAGCCGTCTGGGTACGGCTCCGACTCGTCGAGCAAGCGCTTGATCGGCGATGCGAGATCGTAGATTCGCTCCGTCTCCCGAACGGCAGCCGGAGAGCGGTTCGCTCCGGTGGGGAGATGACTCAGATCCAGAAGAAATACTTCGAGAGTCTCTGGCGTGGGCCACAACGCGACCGGGGTCACGTCTTGCGGATCCGGCGGCGGCATCAGGGCCGCCAGCGAAGAGGTGCAGTTTTCAATTGGCATGACAACTGAGTTCATGCCGCGACGAATGTGTTCAAAGTTCGATGCATAGCCGCTCCGGCCGCACTGTTCGCCGACGCTTCAGGCCCGACGGGCAGAACCGTCGGGGCGTCGCAGGGGGTCAGGTCATGCGGGCTGCGAGGCCAGCGGCAACGGAGGCGGCAGCTGTCGGGGTACCGCGCTGACCTGGCCGATCTCGGCCTCGGCGAATTGCATCTGATACATGAAGTCGACCATACGACTGGCCAGGGTGGCCCTCTGGCGGTCGAGAGGCGGCAGCCAAGCGACGTTGTCGAACAAGTCCATGCTGAGCAGCACCTCGCTCGGCGAGCCCCCTGCGGTCTCGAGCAGCCCCCTCAACAGCGATTGGCTGGCGGCGGCAACCGTCCCGTTGCTGGATACGGAGGCTCTGGTGACGGTTTGAAGCGTGTCATGCGCCAGACGGATGCGCCACGATGTGTTCAAGCTGGTCAGCCACGAGGGGTCGCTCGGTACCAGGAGGCGTCGAGCGTGTTCTACGGGCAGATCCCCGTTGCGAACGGCTGCCGCGATCGTCGCCACCCTGTCTTGCAGCACGAAGCTGTTGGGAGGCGACTCGGACGCGTCCAGGAATCGCTTGATGGGCGACGCAAGGTCGTAGATATGTTCCGTCTCTTGAACTGCGGACGGCGAGCGGCTCGCACCGGCGGGGAGAAGTCCCAGGTTCTGGAGATGTGTGTCAAAGGCCTTGTCCGTCGGCCACGACGCTGCCGAGTCGGGGTCGGGTGCGAGCGACGTTGGAGACAGGGAGGACGATGAAAAGATGATGCGTTGGATCGACATGACAACTGAGTTGATGCCGATCCACAAGCGTTCAGAGTTCGTTGGGCAGACGCCCCGTCACGCGCTCAGTCCGCATGGCCGGGGACGGGCTGCGTCGGACGTTCCGGATGCTCAGTGAGCCGCATCGCTTCGACTTCCCGCGTATCCGGCCCCTTCCCGCTGAACCGGTCCAGCGCCAGGTAGATCACCGGCGTGATGTAGAGCGTCACCGCCTGCGACAGGATCAGCCCGCCGACCACCGCCAGACCCAGAGGCTGGCGCAGCTCCGCGCCGGCGCCCAGGCCCAGCGCGATCGGCAGCGCGCCCATCAGCGCGGCCAGCGTCGTCATCATGATCGGACGGAAGCGCAGGATGCAGGCCTCACGGATCGCCTGCTGCGGCGTCATGCCGCCGTTGCGCTGCGCATCGAGCGCGAAGTCGATCATCATGATCGCGTTCTTCTTGACGATGCCCACCAGCATCAGGATGCCGATCGTCGCGATGATGGTCAGCTCCATGCCCGCGAGCTGCAGCGTCAGCAGCGCGCCCACCGCCGCCGACGGCAGCCCCGCCAGGATGGTCAATGGATGGATGTAGCTCTCGTAGAGCACGCCCAGCAGCACGTAGATCACCGCGATCGCCAGCACGATCAGCAGCAGCTGTCCGCCCTGCGAGTCCTTGAACACCGCCGCATCGCCGCCGTAGCTGGTGATGATGGAAGGCGGCAGGCCGATCTCCCTGGTGAACTGGTCGATCTTGCCCGTGGCGTTGCCCAGTGGCACGTCCGGCGCGAGGTTGAAGCTCAGCGTGATCGCCTGCAGCTGGCCCTGGTGGTTGACCGCCGTCGGGCCCAGCTCGCGCTTCACGCTCGCGAAGGCCGTCAGCGGCACCATCATGCTGTTCTTGCCGCGCAGGTAGATCTTGTCGAAGGCGTCCTCGCTCAAGCGGTCGCTGTCGGTCGCCTCCATGATCACCTGGTAGGTGTTGCTCTCCGCGTAGATGCTGGAGACCTGGCGCTCGCCGAAGGCCGAGTACAGCGCGTTGCGCAGGTCCTGCATCTGCACGCCCAGCAGCGTCGCGCGCTCGCGGTCGATGACGAGGTTGGCCTGCAGCCCGCGCAGTTGCGAGTCGCTGGTGACGTCGCGGAACACCGGGTCGTTGCGCAGCTTGTCCTGCAGCTTCACGGCCCAGGTGTTGAGCTCGCCGGTGCTGACCGACTGCAGCGTGAACTGGTAGCGGCTCTTGGACTGCCGGCCGCCGAGCTGCAGGTTCTGCACCGGCCGCAGGTAGACCGCGATGCCGGGCACGCCGCGCAGCTTCTTGCGCAGCTGCTCCAGCACCTGCGGCATCGGCGGACGCTCGCCGCGCGACTTCAGGTTGATGAACAGGCGCCCCGTGTTGACGTTGCCGCCCCCGCCGCCGCCGCCGACCGCGGCGGACACCGACGACACCGACGGATCGTCCTGCACGATCTGCGCGACGCGTTCCTGCAGCACCGTCATCGCGGCGAAGGAGATGTCCTCGGCCGCTTCGGTGCTGGCCTGGATCTGGCCGATGTCCTCTTCCGGGAAGAAGCCCTTGGGGATGACGATCCACAGCCACGCGCTGGCGATGAAGGTGGCCAGCGCCACCACGCCGACGACCCAGCGGCGGGCCAGCGCCCAGTCCAGCGACGCCGTGTACTTGTTCAGCACCCAGCCGAAACCGGCCTCGAAGGTGCGGCCGAGCGCGTTCTCCTCGACCTCGTGATGGCTGCTGAGGAAGCGGCTGCACAGCATGGGCACCAGCGTCAGCGACACGCCGGCCGACACGCCGATCGCCAGCGACACGACGACGGCGAACTCGTGGAACAGCAGCCCGATCACGCCCGGCATGAAGAAGATCGGGATCAGCACCGCGATCAGCGAGATCGAGATCGACATGATGGTGAAGGCCATCTCCCGCGCGCCGCGGATGGCGGCGTCGAAGGGCGCCATGCCGTCCTCGACGTGGCGGTAGATGTTCTCCAGCATCACGATCGCGTCGTCGACGACCAGGCCCACGGCCAGCGTGATCCCGAGCAGCGAGATGTTGTCCAGGCTGTAGCCCAGCGCGAACAGCAGCGTCACCGCGCCGATCAGCGAGATCGGCAGCGACAGCGTCGGGATCAGCGTCGCGACCATGCGGCGCAGGAACAGGAAGATCACCATCACGACCAGCGCCACCGTCAGGGCGAGGGTGAAGTAGACGTCGTGCAGGCCTTCGCGGATGGACACCGAGCGGTCGTTGAGCGTGCTCATCTGCACCGAGGCCGGCAGCTGCGCGGCGAAGCGCGGCAGCATGGCCTTCACCGCGTCGACGACCTTCACCGTGTTGGCGTCGGGCTGGCGCTGCACGGCCAGCACGATGGAGCGTTCGCCGTTGAAGTTGGAGAAGGACTTGACGGTCTCGTAGCTGTCCTCGACGTCGGCCACCTCGCGCAGGAACACCGGCGCGCCGTTGCGCGTGGCCACGACGATGCCGCCGAAGGCGTTGGCGTCGCGCAGCTGCTTGTTGGCCTGGATGGTCAGCGTCTGGCGCGCGCCGTCCAGCGTGCCGACGGGGGTGTTGGCGTTGGCGCCCTTGACGGCGGCCTGCAGCTCGTCGAGCGTGATGTTGCGCTGCTGGAGCAGCTCGTTGCGGGCCTTGATGCGCACCGCGAAACGCTTCTGGCCGTAGATGGAGACCTGCGCCACGCCGTCGATGGTCGACAGGCTGGGGGTGATCAGGTTCTCGGCGTAGTCGTTGAGCTCGGACAGGTTGATCGACGGCGAGGTCAGCGCCACCAGCAGCACCGGCGCGTCGGCCGGGTTGACCTTGCGGTAGGACGGCGGGGTCGTCATCTCGACCGGCAGTGCGCGCAGCGAGCGGAACAGCGCGGCCTGCACGTCGACCGCGGCGGCGTCGATGTCGCGCGCGGAGTCGAACTCCAGCGTCAGCGAGCTGTTGCCCAGCGTGTTGGTCGAGGAGATCGTCGTGATGCCGGCGATGGTCGAGAACTGCTTCTCCAGCGGCAGCGCGACGGACGAGGCCATCGTCTCGGGGCTGGCGCCGGGGAGGGTGGCCTGAACGTTGATGACCGGCGTGTTGAAGCTGGGCAGCGCGGCGACCGGGATGCGGCTCCACGCGGCGATGCCCGCGACGACCAGCGCCACGTTCAGCAGCACGGTCATGACCGGCCGGCGGATGAAGAGTTCGGTGAGATTCATGGCAGCTTCCGCGGGGCTGAAGGCTTAGGGCGCGGCGACGTCGGTGGCGGAGGCACCACCGCCCGCAGCGGCGGAGGCGGCGGCCAGGCGCGCGGCGGCGGCCGGATCGACGGCTGCGGGCTGCGTGCGCAGCGGCGTGCCGGGGCGCAGGTTCTGCTTGCCGTCGAGCACCACGGTCGCGCCCGCGTCGACACCGTCGACGACGGCCATCTCGCCGAAGGTGTAGCGCAGCTTGACCGGCTTGAGCAGGGCGGTCTTGTCGGGGCCGACGACGTAGACCTGGCGGTCGCTGCCGCGCAGGATGATCGCGGCCTGCGGGATCACGATGGCGTCCTTCATGCTGCGCAGCGTCATGCGCACGCGCAGGTACTGGCCGGGCCAGAGCTTCTGCGCGTCGTTCGTGAACTCGGCCTTCAGCTTGATCGTGCCGGTGGTCGCGTCGACGAGGTTGTCGACGAAGGTCAGCTTGCCGCGGGCCACCGATTCGACGGACTTGCCGCCCTTGCTGTCCTTTCGCGAAGGTCCGCCTTCGATCGTCGGCAGGACGACCTGCACCTCGGGCGGCGTGACCTGGGCGCCGGTGGCTCCGGGGCGCATCGCGTCCAGCACGGGGGCGAGCTCGGTCTCGGGCAGGTTGAAGCTGATGGCGATCGGATCGATCTGGACGATGTTGACCAGCGGGGTGCCGGTGGCGCTGGCCTGGACCAGGCTGCCGGGCCAGACGTTCACGGCGCCGGCGCGGCCGGAGAAGGGCGCGCGGATCTCGTTGTAGCTGAGCGCGACGGCGGCGGATTCGACGGCGGCGGCGTCCGCGTCGACCAGGCTGCGGCCGCCCTGGAGGCTGGCCAGCGCGGTGTCGAGGGCGCTCTGCGCGACGAAGTTCTGGGCGAGCAGGTCCTTGGCGCGCTCGTACTGGCGCTGCAGGTCGCCGAGGGCGGCCTTGTCGCGGGCGAGCTGGGCGCGGGCCTTGTCGAGGTTGGCGCGGTCCGCGCGCTCGTCGAAGCGGAACAGGACCTGGCCCCTGGTGACCGTCTGGCCGTCGTGGACCAGCACGTCGCGGATGGTCGAGGTGGTCTGGGCGCGAAGGTCGACCTGGTTGATCGGCGTGACGGTGCCGGAGGCTTCGACGGTGACCGGGACGTCGCGGCGCTGCGCGGTGACGACGCCGACCGTCTGGGTGCCGGCGGGGCCGGAGGCGCCACGGGCGGCGGCCGCCGGGCCGGCCTCGCCGCCATCCCGGGACGCGGCGCGCGACTTCCACCACCAGCCCCCGCCCGCGACGAGCAGGACGACGATCAAGGACAGGACAAGGGGCTTGCGGCGCATGAACACGTTCTCCAACGACAAGTCATCCAGGGAGCGCTTTGCAAAGCTCCCTGAGGGCGCGGAAGGTTAAGTCCGGCTCTTTCGATGATTGTTTCGTTCAGGTTAATCCTGCGCGAGCGGGAGGAAAACCTGTGCGATTGGAGCGTGAACGAGCGTTTCCGGGGGGCCAGAGGAAGAGGTGGAGGTGCGCCGGTCGGACTCCCTCGCCCGCTTGCGGGAGAGGGTGGGGGTGAGGGCCAGCGGCCGTCAGAGTGCCAGTGCCTTGGCGAGCGCCGCGCCGACGACGGCGTTGTGCTTGACCAGCGCGATGTTGGTAACGAGGCTGGCGCCGCCGCTGAGGTCCTTGATGCGCGCCAGCAGATAGGGCGTGACCGCCTTGCCGCTGATGCCCTGCGTCGAGGCCTCCCTGAGCGCCTGTTCGACGAACCCGTCGATGACCGCCTGGGGCATCTCATGCGCGGCCGGGACCGGATTGCTGATCACCGCCCCGCCGCTCAACCCGAGCGCCCATTTCGTCCGCAGGAACCGCGCCTGGTCCTCTGGCGCGTCGATGCGGAAGTCCGCCTTCAACCCGCTGTCCCGCGTGTAGAACGCGGCGAAGTTCTCCTGTCCCACCGACAGCACCGGCACGCCGTGCGTCTCCAGGTATTCCAGCGTCAGCGCCAGGTCGAGGATGCTCTTCGCCCCCGCGCAGACGACGGCCACCGGCGTGCGCGCCAGCTCCTGCAGGTCGGCGGAGATGTCGAAGGAGGTTTCCGCGCCGCGGTGCACGCCGCCGATGCCGCCGGTGACGAAGACCTCGATGCCCGCAAGGCGCGCGCAGATCATCGTCGCGGCCACCGTGGTGGCGCCGACGCGACCCGTCGCCAGCGCGAAGGGCAGGTCGCGGCGGCTCAGCTTCATGGCGTCGGGGGACTGGCCGAGCAGCTCCAGCTGCGCGTCGTTCAGACCGACGCGGATCTTTCCGTCCAGCACCGCGATCGTCGCGGGCACGGCGCCGTGCTCACGCACGATCGTCTCGACCTCGCGCGCGGTCTGCACGTTCTGCGGATACGGCATGCCGTGGGAAATGATCGTGGACTCCAGCGCCACCAGCGGACGGCCTTCAGCACGCGCTGCGGCCACTTCGGGCGAGAAGTCGAGGAGGTTCTGGTCGATCAGGTCTTGCGTGGTCATGGGCTCTCTCTTGGATTCGTGTTTGATTCGTCTTGGATGCGGATGCGGGGCCTGCGCCGGTCGCGCTCAGACGAGCAGCGCCGGGCTGAGGGCTTCGCTGACGGTGGCGTCGCTCTGCAGCGTCAGCGCCGCCAGCTGCAGGCCGAGCGCACAGGCGCCGCGCAGGTCGTCGGGATCGCGGTGCAACGCAGCGGCGATGCCGGCGGTCAAGGCATCGCCGGCGCCGGTGACCTCGCGGATCGAGGCGGGGTTCAGCCGCGGCGGGGGGAGCAGGACGAGGTCGTCGCCCTCGGAGAAACGGAGGCCCGCCGCGCCGTCGCTCATCACGAGCCGCTGCAGCCCCGCGTCGTGCAGCGATCGCCACGCGGCACGCAAGGCGGCGTCGTCGGGCAAGACCTGACCCGAGAGCGCCTGCAATTCGCCGCGGTTCAGCACCAGCAGTTCGACGCCACGCAGGTCGGTGCCGAGCCGGGCCATCTTCGGTTCCGACACGGCCACCAGCAGGAGGCGCTGGTCGCGCAGGCGCGCCTCGGCACGCAGTTCGTCGAGCGTCTCGCGGGGCAGGTTCAGATCGGCGACCAGCCAGCGCGCCGGCGCGCGCTGCGGCGCGGTCTGGCGCAGGAAGGCGGGGTCGAGCCGGTCGGTCAACTCCATGTGCGCCAACGCCAGCACCAGCTCGCCATCGGGATCGAGCACGGCCGTGTAGCTCCCCGTTGCCGCGTCCGCGGCTTGCAGACAGCCCGCGCAATCGACGCCGAGCCCCTGCAACTGCGTCAGCAGCGTCTGCCCGGCAGCGTCGCGGCCGACGGCGGTCAGCAGGTGCACCGGCAGACCGAGCCGCGCGAGGTTCTCCGCGATGTTGCGGGCGACACCGCCCGCGGACTCATGCTGTTGCGCCGGATTCGAACTGCCCATCCGCAGCGGCCCGACGGCGCGCAGCTTGCGGTCCAGGTTCGTGCCGCCTATGCAGACGATGGGCTGGCGCTGCGGCAGCACGTAGGCACGGCCGAGGATGCGGCCTTCGCGGGTCAACTGCCCCAGGTGTCCGGCGACAGCGGAGCGCGAGAGCCCCAACTGGTCCGCTAGCTCCTGCTGGCCGATGAAGGGATTGGCCTCGACGAGCGAGAGCAGCTGTTCCTTCGAGGAGAGTTCCTTGGGGGGCGTCATGGCGGCCAATTCTAGAGAGAATCCACCATGGCGGCAAACAAATGTCTTTTAGTTAAACATTTGTTCTATCTTGGGATTTTGCAAGGGAGCCGCGCGACGACCGACTCCGGACGGCCAAGCGCGGGCACTCCACGTCGCAGGGGGCGTCCCTCTGAAGTGACCCCAAGAAGTTGGACAGTAGGAAGCTAGGCCCCCAAGGCCTGAGCTCGGTACGCCACCGGGCTCAGGCCTTTCAGCTTGAGCTTGATGCGGTGGTGGTTGTAGTAGTGGATGTAGCGGTGCAGCCCATGTCGTAGCTGCTCGACGCTGTCGAACTTGTTGAGCCGGAAGAACTCCGATTTCAGCGTTCCGAAGAAGCTCTCCATTGCCGCGTTGTCCAGGCAGTTTCCCCGACGGGACATGCTCTGAGTCAGGCCTCGCGTGGCCAGTTGCTGTCGATACGCCGGCATCTGGTACTGCCAGCCCTGGTCCGAGTGCAGCATCGGAGCTTCGTGGGCCATGAGCCGCGATAGCGCCTTCTTGAGCATGTTTCCCACCAGTGGGAAGAGTGCACGCTCGTTCATCTCGTAGGCCACGATCTCTCCGTTGAACAGGTCCATCACGGGCGACAGGTACAGCTTGTCTCCTCGGACATTGAACTCGGTCACGTCGGTCACCCATTTCTCGTTGGGCCGCTCAGCCGTGAACTGCCGGTTGAGCAGGTTGGGCATCGTGGCCATTTCGCCGCGGTAGGAACGGTACTTCTTGGGACGCACCAGCGACTTCAAGCCCAGATCCCGCATCAGGCGCTGCACCGTCTTGTGGTTGACCGCCAGACCGCTTCGTCCGAGTTCGTCAGTGATTCGGCGATAGCCATAGCGGCCCTTGTGGCGCTCGTACACAGCACGAATGCCAGCCTTCAGGCCGGCGTACCTGTCGCCGGCCTGCCGCTGCGCGGCCTGGTAGTAGAACGTGCTGCGCGGCAGACATGCGGCCAGCAAAAGCCGACGCAACAAAAACTGCGGCCTCAGCTCGAGGACGGCTTGCGCCCTTTCAGCGCAGCTTGCCGATTGGCTCGAACCAAGGCCTCTAATTTTTTTAGGTAGGCGACCTCCGTACGCAATTGCTCGTTTTCTTCGCGCAACTCTTCCAAGGAGCGCTTGTCTTCCGTCTTCTCGGGCGCGACTGGGGTGGGCTTGGGCGTTGGCATGTTCTTCGGAGGGCGACCCTGGGGTTTGGGATGAAGCGCTTGCGGGCCACCCTCATCGTACTGGCGCCGCCACAGGGCAACCACGGCACCACCCCCACGCACGTCGAACAGCATGGCCGCTTTGGTGTTGGACAGCTTCTCGCACTCGGCCCGGCGCAACAAGTCCAGCTTGAACTCCGCGCTGTAGCGCTTGCCAAGCCTGGTGCCCTCCAGCCCCGCCTTTCCATGCACGCGATAAGCCGCTATCCAGCGCCGTAGCAGCTCCTGAGCCACGCCGTACTCTGCGGCCAAGACTCTGTGGCCAGCCTCTCCCGATAGATACCGCTGAACAACTTCGAGCTTCAGACGCTCACTGTGCTTCGCCATGAAAAACACCCCATCGGTTGGATTGATGTCCAACCTTCGGGGTGCACTTCACTCCGGGAACCCCCAGCGACATTCCGGCCCCACCCGCGCTCACTGCCTGCGGGCCTTGGGACTCAGGACTCCGTCAGAAGAATCCCAACTTCTTCTGCGAGTAGCTGACGAGCAGGTTCTTCGTCTGCTGGTAGTGGTCCAGCATCATCTTGTGGGTCTCGCGACCGATGCCCGACTCCTTGTAGCCACCGAAGGTCGCATGCGCCGGATACGCGTGATAGCAATTGGTCCACACGCGTCCGGCCTTGATGCCCTTGCCCATGCGGAAAGCCGTGTTGATGTCGCGCGACCACACGCCCGCGCCCAGTCCGTACGGCGTGTCGTTGGCGATGCGCAGGGCCTCTTCCTCCGTCTTGAAGGTCGTGACCGCCAGCACCGGGCCGAAGATCTCCTCGCGGAAGATCCGCATGTCGTTGGTGCCCTTGAACAGCGTCGGCTCGATGTAGTACCCGCCCGCCAGGTCGCCGCCCAGTTGCGCGCGTCCGCCGCCGATGAGGCACTGCGCGCCCTCCTGCTTGCCGATCTCCAGGTAGGACAGGATCTTGTCCAGCTGCATCGACGAGGCCTGCGCGCCCATCATCGTCTCGGTGTCCAGCGGGTTGCCCTGCTTGATGGCCTTCACGCGGTCGATCGCCCGCGCGATGAACTTGTCGTAGATCGATTCATGGATCAGCGCGCGCGACGGGCAGGTGCAGACCTCGCCCTGGTTGAACGCGAACAGCACCAGCCCCTCGATCGCCTTGTCGAACAGGTCGTCGTCCTGCGCGGCGATGTCGGGGAAGAAGACGTTCGGACTCTTGCCGCCCAGCTCCAGCGTGGCCGGGATGAGGTTGGTCGCCGCCGCCTGCGCGATGACGCGGCCCGTCGCGGTCGAACCGGTGAACGCGATCTTCCCGATGCGCTTGCTCTGCGCCAGCGGCATGCCCGCTTCCTTGCCGTAGCCGTTGACGATGTTGAGCACGCCCGGCGGGAGCAGGTCCGCGACCAGTTCGGCCAGGACCAGGATGCTGACCGGCGTGGACTCGGCCGGCTTGAGCACGACCGCATTGCCCGCGCCCAGCGCCGGCGCCAGCTTCCACGCCGCCATCAGGATCGGGAAATTCCACGGGATGATCTGGCCGACCACGCCCAGCGGCTCGTGGAAGTGGTACGCGATGGTGTTGGCGTCGATCTCGCTGAGGCCGCCTTCCTGCGCGCGCAGGCAGCCGGCGAAGTAGCGGAAGTGGTCGACCGCCAGCGGCAGGTCGGCGTTCAGCGTCTCGCGCATCGGCTTGCCGTTGTCGACGGTCTCCGCGTAGGCGAGCAGCTCCAGGTTCTGCTCGATGCGGTCGGCGATGCGCAGCAGCACGTTGGCGCGCTCGGCGGCGGAGGTGGCTCCCCACTTTTCAGAGGCGGCGTGCGCGGCGTCCAGCGCGAGCTCGATGTCCGCGGCCGTCGATCGCGCAGCCTGCGTGAAGACCTGCCCGGTGATGGGCGTGATCACGTCGAAGTACTGGCCGTCGCGCGGCGCCGTCCACTGGCCGCCGATGAAGTTGTCGTAGCGCTTCTTGAACTCCAGCGGCGCGCCGGCCGCGTTGGGCTTGGAGTAGATCATGGTGTTGTCTCCGTGTAGTTGAGGCGAGGGACGCCGGAGACCTCATTGCATGGCCCGTGCCAACGCGGGCTTCGGACGCAAGACCCTCCTTGCCGGGCGGAAAGCCTCTTCCCATCGAGGGCAGAGTTGGTCAGGATCGGTCCACGCTGGACCAGACGCCTGAACGGTGGGACAGGTGTTCCGGAATGGAACACCTGATCGCCGAATCCGGTTCAACCCGGCGGGCATCACGCGCCGAGACGATCGAGAGCCCGCAAAGGGCCGGTGACGTCCATGAAAAATGCCAAGGAGACAACGGCATGGTGAAAACCCCGAGCGGCGCCGCCCTGGCGCCGCGACTGCTGCGCGCCGCGCGGCGCGAGCTGCTGGACACGGGCCGGCTCAGCGTCGAGGCGCTCGACGAAGGGCTGAGCCGCAGCTGGCTGCGCAGCCGCGATTCGGCCTGAGCCCGGTCGGCCGACCGCCCGGCGCGCCGCACGCGTCCGGCGCGCAACTGCGACGCGCGCTCGAGCGCCAGCACGAGCTGGTCGCCCATGCGCGCCCGGTGATGGAGGACCTCTTCGAGCAGACCGGCGACGGTGACGGCCTCGTGATCCTGGCCGATGCGCAGGGGCTGCTGCTGGGCGCGCTCGGCGACGGTCGATTCGTCGATCGCGCACAGCGGGTCGCGCTGCGGCCCGGTGCGATCTGGGACGAACGCTGGCGGGGCACGAACGCGATCGGCACGGCGCTGGCGGAGCAGCGGCCGGTGGCGGTGCTCGGCGGCGAGCACTTCCTGGAGCGCAATGCCTTCCTCAGCTGCACCGCGGCGCCGATCCGTGATCCGCAGGGACGGGTGCTGGGCGTGCTGGACATCTCCGGCGAGCAGCGCGGCTTCCAGCGGCACACGCTGGCGCTGGTGCGCTCGGCGGCGCGGATGGTGGAGCACCGCCTGTTCCAGACGCGCCATGCGGATGGACTGCGCTTGCAGATCCACGTCCAGCCCGAGGGACTGGGCACACCGACCGAGGGCCTGCTCGCGCTGAGCGAGGACGGCTGGATCCTCGGCTGCAACGCGGCGGCGCAGGCGTGGCTGGGGACGGACGCGGCGAGGCCGAGCCCACTGGAGTCGGTGTTGCCGTTGCGATGGACCGAGTTGATGGACTGGGCGCGACGGGACGGCGAAGGCGCCCGGCTCCTGCATCGCGAGGACGCGCCGCCGCTATGGCTGCGGCTGGATGCACCGCGCGGGTGGCGACGCCCCGCGCCGCCGATGCCACACGCAAACGCGAACGCAAACACGAGCGCGGGCTCGGCGATCGTCGAAGCGGAGGTTCTGCCGAGCTTGTCGCCCTGCGTGCCAAAGGTGGAAGATGCATTGCAGGCGCTGGACCTCGGCGACGCGGCAATGCATCAGGCGGTGCTCCGCGCGCGGCGGGTGCTCGACAAGCCGATCCCGTTGCTGCTGCAAGGCGAGTCGGGGGTGGGCAAGGACCTCTTCGCCCGGGCGGTGCACGACAGCGGTCCGCGCCGCGGTCGACCCTACGTGGCGGTGAATTGCGCGGCGCTGCCGGAGACGCTGATCGAGGCGGAGCTCTTCGGCTACCGGCCCGGCGCGTTCACCGGCGCTGCGCGGGAAGGGGCGCAAGGGCGTCTGCGCGAGGCGCATGGCGGCACCTTGTTCCTCGACGAGATCGGCGACATGCCCATGCCGCTGCAGGCGCGGCTGCTGCGCGTGCTGCAGGACCGGCTGGTCCAGCCGCTGGGCGGCGGGCCGTCGGTGCAGGTGGACTTCCAGCTCATCGTCGCGAGCCACCGTCCGCTGCGCCCGCTGGTCGCGCAGGGGTTGTTCCGCGAAGACCTGTACTACCGGCTCAACGGCCTGACGCTGTGCCTGCCGCCGCTGCGGGAGCGTCAGGACTTGCCCCTGCTGATCGAGCGCCTGCTCGCGGCGCTGGAGCCGGCCCGCCGCGTGGTGATCGATCCGACCTTGTCGCGCGAGCTGGCGGCCTACCGCTGGCCTGGCAACGTGCGCCAGTTGGAGCAGGCGCTGCGCATCGCCTGCGCGTTGATGGAGCCCGGCGAGTCGGTGATCCGGCGAGGCCATCTGCCGGATGATCTCGTGGAGGAGCTGGACCAGAACGAGCCGATGGCGATTCCGGTGCTCATCCCGGCGCTGCCATCGTCGACGTCACGCGCGAAAGCGGCGGCGTCGAAGTCCGCTTCGACGGAGGCACCACCGGCGATGCTGCGCGATCAATCGCGCGTGCATGCACGACGCGTCCTGGACGAATGCGAAGGCAACCACTCCGCGGCTGCACGGCGTCTGGGCATCGGCCGCAACACGCTGTACCGGCTGCTCAAGTCGCCCGAGGCGTAGAGCAGCGTAGGGCATCGCCTCACATGCGCATCAGCGATCCGCTGAAGCCGCGATGGGGTGAACCCGCCTTCCGAGGGCGCGCGTCGCTGCGTATTCTTTGGTTCATGCGGTCCAGGGTTCCTGGTGGTGGATCGCAAAGGCGCAAGCCGGACGTCAATGGGTAAGGCGGACATTCGAAAGGATGTCCGCCTTCGTCTTTTGGGCTGCGGATGCGGTGCGTCGGTGTGGCTCAGACAGAGAACTGTTGAATCGCTCGACCCACGCGGGCGCTTTCCATGAGCACGCTCAGTTCCTCCGTCAGTTGATAGGCAGTGCCGCAGGGAATGCGCATGAAGTTGTAGACGAGGCTGACCGAGTAGCCGCCGTCGATGTCGACGTCCCAGCCTGCAATGATCCGGCCCTCCTTGTCGTTCTTGGTGCTTCGGATCACAAGCCGCTGCGGCAGATCAGAGATGCTCATGAGCTTCTCGTCCTCCTTGTTTCGGAATTCGCCGACATAAAGCTCGGCATTGCCGAGGGTGGCGGTCCGGACCGCGAGATTCAGTTGATCGAGGATGCCGCGTATCTCCGCGCGTTCCGCCTCAGCGGTGTTTGCGGTCGCTATGCCCTCCTGGATGTGTCGCAGGAAATCAGTCATGGGAAAGTCCTTTCCAGGTGTCCGATGATGGGAAGGTGGTCGAAGATGCCGTGGGGAAATGCCTCGCCGTCGTCCAGCGCCGGGACGCTTGAAACCCGGGTGTTTTCTTCGTTCAGACGCCATCCGGATTGGCCGAAGAGCAGCGCCGAAGACACGATCAATTGATCGAAGGTATGCCAGTCGGAGTACTGCGCGCCGGGGTGGTGGTAGGTGCCGGCATCGCATTCCTGTTCCTTGGGCGAGCGCTGTGGGAGCGAACTGAGATGGCGCCAGAACGGGTTGTAGAGAAAGTTGGGATTCCGCAAGACCTTGTTCCTGTCCCGGCTCGCATACAGATATCGTTCCAGCCCCTCGTCGAAGGGCTCGTCGTTGAAGTCGCCGATCAGGATGACGTTCTCGCTCCTGAGAGAGAGGATGCGGTCGTCTATCCATCGCCGCAGATGGGCAGCGATGTGGGTTCGCGCGCTGTCGCTGCGATCCAGATGGAGCCTGCTGGGCCAGTGCGACGCGATCAGGCTGAAAGGTCGCCCACCTTCGTGCAGGCGGATGAGAAAGTGCAGGCCCACCTTGCAAATGCGCTCCCCGTCGTTTTTGACGATGGGCGAGCTGAAACTGACGGTGAGGCGATTCGTCCTGCTGAGCACGCAGAACGAGAAACGACTCAGGCCTGCCTTGTGGAAGGCGGGTAGCCAGGTGAATTCGGCACGGGCGATGGGGCAGGCCTCGCGCAGGCCCTTGACGCTGCACTCCGCCATCTCTCCCAGGACGACGACATCCGCCCGGATGTCCTCCACCAGATGGCGCAGCATCTTGCTGGCCAGCTTGAAGTCGTCCGGGCTTGCCCTGTCGGGCACTCGCGTCGGCGACAGTCCCGTGTTCCACCATGCAATGCGAATGCCCGGATCAGGCGAGTGTTGATCAGTCGGTCGGTCTTTTTTCATGGCCGGAATGCATCCTCGGCAACGCTGCGTTCGACATCGCCGAGCCCTGGCTGCCGGCGCCTGCTCCACTGCGGAATGTCGCGGGGAGGGCAGTCACTCTACGGGGGTGGAATTCGCAACGCCAGCGTCGGAGCGCTCTCCGATTGGTGGACTTTCAACGGCTGATGCCGTCGATGAGTCATGGCACCCACCGACACCTGTGCAGGGCACGCGTCGGGATCGCGGATCCCTAGGTTGTCAGGCGCGTCGCCGGATCAATCGGCGTAGCCTTCGAGCCGTTGGCAGGGGAGTGTCGGCAAGCAACGATGGCCAGGGATGGCCGGGAGGCGGCTCATGGATGACTCCGCGCAAGACGCCGCGCTGCGGCCCACCTCGGCGGCCGCCGCCGCGATGCTGGGGCAGATGAAGCGGGCGGTCTTCGACGGCTCGCGCATCGCCGTGATCCAGCGCGACCTCGACAACCACGTGCTCTACGCCAATGCCGCGGCGCTGGCGATGAGCGGCGTCGAGCACGTCGACCAGCTGCGCCTGGACCGGCTCTTCGCCGGCGAGGCGGGCCGCGTGCTCGACGAGGAGACGCGCGGGCGTCGCAACCGCGAGCTCGGCGCCTACCGCGTCACGCTGACCTGCCAGGATGATCCGGAACGGCAGGTCGCCGTCGAGGTCACGGGTCTGCCGCTGATGGACGAGCGCGGCACCGTGGTCGGGTCGCTCGGCTTCTTCCGCAGCCTGCAGCACCAGGTGCTGACCGACCAGGTACGCGCGCTCACGCTGAGCCACGCCGGCCGCCCGGACCTGCTGCCGCTGGTGGCGGAAGCATTGCGTCGGGAGCTTCCTTTCGACCTCATGCTGGTGTCGCGCGTCGTCGAGGACGACAGCGCCTGGGAGTCGGAGATCGTCTTCAACCACCCGCCGTTCCGGCAGGACGTGCCGACCGCGTGGTACGAGCTGAACGCCGCGCAGCGCGCGTTCATGGAGAGCCAGTGCGGCGGCGTGCACGACTTCGAGACGGTGATGAGCGAGCCGCCCTGGTCCGACATGGCGGAGGAGCCGATGAGCCGGCAGATGCACGCCATGGACCTCAAGTCCAGCATGTGGCGCCGCATCACGCGCGGCGAGGGCGAGGACGAACGGACCGTGGCGATCATGACGCTGCTCAGCCGCGAGCGCGGCGCCTATGACGAGCAGCACCTGGCGCTGTTCAACCAGCTGCCGCTGATCGAGGCGGTGCTGTGCAGCCTCGACCACGCGGAGCGCGTGCGCGACCGGCGTCAGCTGAAGATGTTCCGCGAGCTCAACCGCTGCGTCGACATCCAGGGCGCCTGCCGCTGCCTGTCCGATGCGCTGGTCGAGATCTTCGACTGGCAGCACGTGTCGCTGTTCCGGATCGACAGCGCGCGGGATGCGATCGTGCGCGTGGCCTCGGCCCGGCGCGGCGACGACGGGCTTGCGGTGGATACGGGCGTGTCCTGGGGCGACTACGCGCAGGGCCTCTGCCAGGGCATCCTCGGCCGGGTCGTGCGGACGATGCAGCCGCAGAAGATTCCCGACGTGACGCGCGACCCCGAGTATGTCAAGACGCCGGACGGCGAGCCCATCCGTTCGGAGCTGGCCGTGCCGATCGTGTTCTCGGAAGGCGAGCGCGTGCGCTTCATCGTCAACGTCGACGATCCGCGGGTGAACGCGTTCTCGCGGGAGCACGTGCGGCAGCTCGCCGACATCGCGCAGGAGGTGGCCGGCGCGATGGAGCGCATCAGCGATCTGACGCTGATGACGGAGTGCGTCAACAACGTCTCCGATCCGATCATCGCGACCGACGCGAAGCTGCGCATCCGTCGTGTCAATCCGGCGGCGGAAGCGCTGTTCGGCGTTGGCCGAAAGGCGCTGGAAGGACGCAGTCTGCTGGCGCTGTTCCAGAACCCGGAGCCGCTGGCGGCGTTGCTCGACGGCACCGAGGCGGGCGACCGGATCGGCGAGTTGCGCGTCTGCCGTCCGGGTGTCGCGGGCGTTGCGAGCGTCACAAGCGCCGTGGTCGATGAAGCGCCCGGTGCCGTCGTGCCGGGCGCGGACGCCGCTGCGCCGGCGGCGGACGGAGGCGCGATCTCCGTCTTCGTCACGCGGCGCGACTTCCCGGGCAGGCTCGGCGGTCACGTCTTCATCGCGCGCGACCTGCGGCCGATCCGGCGTTCGGTGCAGCTGGAGTTCCTCGAGGAGACCGCCTACGAGCTGGCCGTCGAGACGCAGGCGCCGCTGGGCATGGCGATGTCGTGCCTGGAGGATCAGCTCGAAGCCGCGTTCGCCTCCGAGGCGGCGCGCGAGCAGGCACGCGGGCGGGAGCTGCAGACCGTGCTGCGGCAACTGGGGCGCGTGAAGCACGCGTTCACGCGGCTCGCCATGTACAACCGCGAGGCGCGTGTGGCCTCGCGCGTCGCGAGCACGATCCGGCTCGACTGCGAGATCGACGCGCTGCTCGCCAGCCTGGCCGCGTCGGAGCGCCGCAAGGTCGTCTTCGAGACCGCGGCGCGCAAGGTGGAAGTGGAAGCCGACCACATGCAGATGCACATCGTCGTGGAGAGCCTGCTGTCGGTGCTGCTGCGCGCGGCGCCGGAGACGGCGATGGTGCGGCTCACGCTGGTGCCGGACGACGAGCTCGTCTTCCTGCGGCTGCGCGGCCGGTTGCCGCCCGCGCGGCGCCACGGCGAGCGCTTCTCCGCGCCCGAGGCGGCGCAGGCGGACCTGCGCCTGGCCAACCCGCTGCTGGGCAAGCTGATGAAGAACCAGGGGGGCGCGCTCAAGGCCGGCGTGCTGCCGGACGGCGACACCGAGTTCGTGCTGAGCTTCCTGCGCCGGAGGATCCATGGCTGACATCCTGCTCGTGCTCAGCCCGCAGCAGCAGGGCAGCCTCGGTCCGCAGATCAAGAAGCGGCTGCGGCAGCTGGGCCGTCACACGATCCAGGAAGAGACCAACCGTGAGACCGGGCTCGAACTGCTGACCGGCCAGCCCTTCGACTACATCATCGTCGGCAGCCAACTGGCCGACGACGCGGGCGCGGTCGTCGCCGAGGACGGCGGTCTGGCGTTCTGCCGCGAGGTGCGCGTGCTCGGCAGCACGCCGATGATGCTGCTCGCGCCGGCGATGACCACGGAACTGAACATGGCCTGCATCCGCCTGCGCGTGACGCTGCATGCGGATCCGGCGTCGGCGGGCAGCTTCGCGCTCGAACTGCTGGGCTTGGAGTCGCCTGAAGCGGACGGTGCCTTTGCCGGCGGCGATGCAGGCGGCGCAGGCCGTGGCGCAGCGGATGGCGCGCTCGCGGGCCGCGGCGGACGGGCGCGCGTGGCGGCCCTGAATCCGTGCCTCGACATCCGGGTGTCCGCGATCGCGGACAACTGGCGCTTCGAGATGCACGGCATCGATTTCCAGTTCACGGGGGCGGGGCCGTTGACCGTCAGCAAGTCGGCGCGGCTCGACTGGCAGGCCCAGTACATGCACGAGCCCGATTGGTACAAGGAGTTCTCCCGCATCGGCAAGAGCATCCGCATCGCGCTGTGCGAGGACCAGGAGAGCTTCCGGCTGCAGCGCGAGAACGCGCGCCTCAAGGCCTTCCAGCAGCTCGGCGATGCCGGCAAGGACGTGACCGACCGCATCACCTTCGAGGTGTCGGAGGACTGCTATCCGTTGCTGCTCGAAGCGATGTTCGAGCCCTCGCAGGAAGTGCCCTGGCTGGCGAAGGCGGCGTCGATGTCGCGGCGGCTCGCGGCCTCGAAGGAGAGCCAGAGCAGCCTGTTCGCCGGTCCGGTGGCGGCACGCCGCGCGCTGCTCATCTGCGCGGACACGCATGGCACGGCGTACGACGACCAGCTCAAGGGCGGGGCGCTGCAGCTGGCGCCGCTGACGGCGGTGCGGCGCGAATGCGCGCGGGTGAAGAAGCTGCTGACGCGGCCCGATCCGCGCAGCGGCCAGCCGCTCTTCCACGAGCGCAACGTCAGCGTCATCGGCCTCGACGGCCCGCTCAGCCGGGAGAGCCTCGTGGCGGCGCTGGGCGACGGCGGCTGGGACCTGATCCACTTCGCCGGCCACACCTGCTTCCAGCCGGCCGGCGCGCGGCAGCTGGGCGGCACCGGGTTCCTGTTCGTCGGGCCGAAGGAGGAGCCGCAGTGCGTCGACTTCGGCGACATCCTGAGCTATCTGCGCGACACGCGCTTCGTCTACCTGAGCAGCTGCGAAAGCGGCAATTCGGGCTTCGCGACGCTGGCCGCGGAGGCCGGCATCCATGCGCTGCTCGGCTATCGCTGCCGGGTGAACGACCGGACGGCGGCCGTGCAGGCGCTGCTCTTCTACCGGATGCTGCAGCGCAGCCGCTCGCTGGATGCCGCCTTCGGTCACGCGCGGCGTCGCCTCTACCGCCGCTACGAAGGGCAGGACAACGCCTGGGCCTCGGCGATGCTGGTCACGTCGGGCGTCCTGTCATGAGGTCGAGCGAGAGACCCGCCGCGGCGTCGGCGGGGTAGATGGCCTCGTGCCCGTGCGCGGCGCGAAGGGCCGGGTCGTCCCACGGCGCCGTTCGCACCGAGCGGTAGTTGAAGAGCAGCCGTACCCCCGGCACGTTCCTCACGACGGTGTGGATCGCCTCGTCGTCGGGGTGGTTGAAGATGCTGCCGTCGGTCGAGACCAGCCAGGTCTTGCAGTCGATGCGACTGAGGAGGTCCTCGCTCAGGTTGGCGGCCGATCCGTGATGGGCCATCTTCACCGCGTCGAGTCGCAGGCGCGGTTCTCCTGCCGCGCCGGCCAGGCGGCGCAGCGCGGCGGTCAGCGTCGGCGCGTGCGCATCGCCGAGCAGCGCGATGCGCCGGTCCTGGTACTCGGCGATCACGGCGATGCTGGAGCCGTTGGCCACGGCGTTGTCGATCGGGCCGAGCGCCAGCGCGGCGGAGGACAGCATCTCCTCGGGCTTCGGCCGCCGGCGCAGTCCGCCGGAACGGAAGGCCGCGCGGCCTTCGAGGCGCGCGCTCAGCGCGGCGTCATCGGTGGCGTCCAGCTCGGCGCGGTCCAGCGCGCGATCCCAGGCGGCGCGCAGCTTCTCGAGCTTCTCCAGCGTCGGCGACAGCAGCGTCAGGCGCAGGCCGCCGGGCAGCTCGCGCACGGGCAGCGGACCGATCGCCGGCACGAAGATCGGTGCGCCCTGGAAGGCCGCGTTCCACTGACGGTCTTCGATGCGGACGCTGATCATCGAGCCCTGCAGTGCGCTGCGTTGGGCGTTGGCCTCGGCGGCCGCAAGGCCGCCCATCGCTCCCATCGTTCCCGCCGCTCCTATCGCTCCTATCGCTCCCGTAGTGCCTGTCGCACCGGGCCGTGGCGGCGGCGGCTCCTTCAGCGGCTGCGCGATATGCGGCCAGCCGTTGAACCAGATGTCGCGGAAGGTGGCCAGCTCGCGGTGGTTCAGCAGCTTGAGGCAGCCCTCGATGTGATCGCCGTCGACGTGCGTGATGACGAGCAGCTCCAGCTCGCGCTGGTCCGCAGGGAGCGCCGCGAGTCGCTGCGACAGCGCGCCGTACGCGCCGATCGGACCGCCGTCGATGAGCACGCGATGCGGTCGCGCGGCGTCGCCGTATTCGAGCAGCAGACAGTCGCCGTGGCGCGCGGGCAGCAGTTCGATGCGGAAGATGTCAGACATCGCGGGCGTGTTCGGAAGCAGCGTGCGTTGAGCGACGTCAGTTCAGCGCGTGCTTCGGATATGGCCAGGCCGGCGACTGGTGTCGCGTCGCCGCATGCGGCGAGCGCGATCTCACCGCGGCGTCGCTGACCGCGTAGCCCCAGTTGATCAGCTCGCACTGCTCCTGTTCCTTGAAGCGGTCGAGCCGTGTGCGGATCGCCGCGAGGTCGGCGACGCGCGCCGGGGCCACCGGAAGCTTCGCTTCTTCGGTTGCCGGGTAGTCGGCGATGTCGGTGTCGATGGCCCAGAACGCGCCCTTCGCATCGCCGCGCGCGTAGGCCGCGATCAGCATGCGCTTGCGCAGCGCCAGCGCCTGGTTCAGGCCGATGTCCATCGTGCGCATCAGTTGACGCGGCGCCATCGTGCCGATGCCCGCGTCGATGTCGAAGGGCTTGCCGGCGTCGCTGACCAGCACCGTCTCGTAGCGTCCCCAGACCGTCTCCAGACCGAGGTTGTCGTAGACGCCGCCGTCGGCCAGCATCAGGCGGCGCCGGTAGTCGATCTGGTCGTAGAGATCGGCGCCGTCGACCTTGGTGAAGTCTTCGGGGCGCACGTCCAGCTCGATGGGCGCGAGCACCGGCGGGAACGCGCTGGAACAGGCGACCGCCGTCGCCACATCGAAGCGCGGCTTCGGGATCAGGCCGATGCGGTAGTCCCCTGCGTAGGGCTTGGAGAAGCGGAAGCTGACGCCGGTCGCGTAGTTGGTCGCGTTGAACACGAAGCGCGGGTCGTCCGGCAGCGACTGCAGCGATGCATCGAGCCCCAGGCGCTTGCGGTACTCGTCGGCGACGGCTTCTCCCGCGGAGCGGAACGGGTTGAACGCGCCGGAGAGCACCGAGGCGACGTCGATGTTGCGCGCGCAGAACTCGCGCAGCGGCGCGACGACTTCGGACTCGAACTGCGCGGAATGGCCGTCGGCCCCGAATGCGAGCCGCGGCCAGCGCACGGCCAGAAGACCCGAGGTGATCGAGCCGCCCGACACGCTGGAGATCCGCGCCAGCTTGCCCAGCACGCCGAGCTCGTTGAGCCGCCACAGCACGCCGACATGGAACAGCACGGCCCGGAAGCCGCCGCCCGACAGTGCCAGCGCGATGCCGCTGGTGCGCGCGTCATGGGCCAAGGGCATGGCGGTCTCCCGCTGTATGGATCGCCCAGCCTAGGCTTCGCGCGAGCGGGCCGCAATCTGCGAAGTTGGGGATGACCGAGGAAATGGAGGGGACGCCCCGCGAAGATTTCAAACTTGTAATGTGGCTGTGCGTTTCGCGTGGGAGCCCGATTTCTACAGTCCATTCCAAGCAGTAGGCACAGGGCCGCTGCGGATCCCTCCACGCGAAAGAGCCTCATGAACCGCAAGACCTTCCTCGGCCAGTTGATGGCCACCGCCTTCCTCGCCACCGTGTCCATCGGCGCCGCGCAGGCCGACACCGATGCCGCGCCGTCCGTCCCGCAGTCGGCGGCCGCCTCGGCCAAGTCCGCGCCGGTCGCTGTCCACAACGTGGTGCTCGTGCACGGCCTGTACGCCGACGGTTCCAGCTGGGGCAAGGTGATCCCGCTGCTGCAGGCCAAGGGCCTGCACGTGACCTCGGTGCAGAACCCGCTGACCAGCCCGCAGGACGATGCGGACGCCGTGAAGCGCGCGCTGGCGCAGCAGGACGGCCCGACGCTGCTGGTGGGGCACTCGTACGCCGGCATGGTGATCAGCGAGGCCGGCGCCGACCCCAAGGTCAGCGGCCTGGTCTACATCGCGGCCCGCGCGCCGGACGCCGGCGAGGACTATCCCGCCCTGACCCGCAAGTTCCCGACGGCGCCCGCGGCCGCCGGCCTGAAGTGGAACGGCGACTGGGGCAGCCTGTCGCAGGACGCCTTCCTGAAGGACTTCGCCGGCGATCTGCCGTCCGCCGAGGCGCTCAGCTACTTCGCCGTGCAGCAGCCTTTCGCCCGGGCCGTGGCCAGCGGCAAGACGACGGTCGCCGCTTGGCGCGTGAAGCCGAGCTGGTACGCCGTGTCGACGCAGGACCGGACCATCAACCCCGACCTGCAGCGCTTCCTGGCGCAGCGCATGGGCGCCTCGACCATCGAGCTGAACGCCAGCCACGTCTCGCTGCTGTCGCAACCGCAGGCGGTCGCCGACCTGATCGTGAAGGCCGCGCAGGGCCAGCGCTGACTTGCTGCCGATAATCCGCCACGTGACGCCTGTGCCGCCGCGGGACTCGAGCCCGGCGGCGGCGTCCAAGGAGCAGGGATGCGTGTCCTCGTCGTCGAAGATGAACCGAAGCTGGCCGGCTACCTCCGCAAGGGGTTGACGGAGAACGGCTACGTCGTCGACGTGGCCGCCGACGGCATCGACGGCCGCCACCTGGCGCTGAACGGGGAGTACGACCTCATCGTGCTCGACGTGATGCTGCCGGGCATCAACGGCTTCAGCGTGCTGAAGGCGATCAAGGCGGAGAAGGACGTCGCGGTGCTGATGCTGACCGCGCGCGACGGCGTCGAGGACCGCGTCCACGGCCTGCAGGAGGGCGCCGACGACTACCTCGTCAAGCCCTTCGCCTTCTCGGAGCTGCTCGCGCGGCTGACGGCGTTGCGGCGCCGCGGCGTGCGCTCGGGATCGGGCGCGGGCGCCGGATCGGGCGGCGCGTCGGAGACGATGCTGACGCTCGGCGACCTGCAGCTGGACCTCGCGCGACGCAAGGCCTTCCGGGGCGGGCAGTCGATCGACCTGACGAACAAGGAATTCCTGCTGCTCGCGCTGCTGATGCGGCGTCGCGGCGAGGTGCTGTCGCGGACCGTGCTCGCGGAGCAGGTCTGGGACATGAACTTCGACAGCGACACCAACGTCGTCGACGTCGCCGTGCGTCGCCTGCGCGCGAAGGTCGACGATCCGTTCGAGACCAAGATGCTGCGCACGGTGCGCGGCATGGGCTACGTGCTGGAGGCGTCGTCGTCATGAGGCGAGCGGCCGCGACTCTCGTGTCGACGGAGGAACGCCGGTGAGCGCGGGGCGTCTCGGCTCGATCTCCGCACGGCTGGTGCTGATGCTGGCGCTGGTGGCGGTGGTGGTGTTCTCCGCCGCCGGCCTGCTGCTGCACAAGGCGCTGGAGCAGGTGCTGGTCGCCGATGAGCGTGCCGACCTGCTCGGCAAGACGGAGGTCGTGAAGCACTTCATCGGCGAGGCGCACTCGATGGACGATCTGCCGATGCTGCGTCGTCATCTCTCGGCGACGAGCATCGGCGGGCGCTTCCGCTGGAACGTGTGGCTGGTCGGCCGCGATGGCGCGCTGCTGTACGGTGCGGAGCCGCTGCCGCCGACGGTGCAGCGCGACGGCGACAAGGTCTGGCTGCGGCGGCAGGACGGCGTCGAGTTGCGCGGCGCGCATTTCCTGCTGCCCGATCACGCGGTGTTCCCCGACGCGCAGGTGCTGATCGGCATGGATCCCAGGCCGCGTCAGCAGATGCTGGCGACCTACGACGACGCGGGACTGCTGGTCGGCGTGGCCGGCGTGCTCTGCACGATCGCGCTGGCGTGGCTCGCCACGCGGCGCGGATTGCGCGCGTTGTCGGCGCTGTCGCGCGAGGCGGCGGTGATCCAGCCCGGCGCGTTGTCGCGCCGGCTCACGTTGCCGGAGGACAGCGCCGAGCTGATGCCGCTCGCGCAGCGCTTCAACGAGGTGCTGTCGCGGATGGAGGAAGCCTGGACACAGCTCGAGGGCTTCAACGCGAACGTGGCCCACGAGCTGCGCACGCCGCTGGCGATCATGATCAACGGCGCGGAGGTGGTGCTGTCGCGGGACCGGCCGGAGGCCGAGATGCGCGACGTGCTGGAGTCCCACCTCGAGGAGCTGCGCGGCATGGCGTCGATGATCAACGACATGCTGTTCCTCGCGCGCGCCGACCAGGGCGACGCGGCGGCCGACCTCGTCGAGCTGTCGTTGCGGGATGAGGCGCACGGCGTGGGCGAATTCGTCGAGATCCTGCTCGACGAGAAACATCAGCGTCTCTTCGTGGACGGCGAGCACCGGCTGCCCGCCAACCGCGCGCTGCTGCGCCGCGCGCTGGTGAACCTGCTGACCAACGCGTCGCGGCATGCGCCGGAAGGGGCGACGCTCACGGTGTGCATCGAGTCGGTGACGAAGGGTCAGGGCTTGCGCGACGGCGGCAATGGCGAGAGCGCCAATGGTGTCGAAGGCGCAAGGATCGTCGTGATCAACCCCGGCGATCCGATCCCCGAAGAGGTCCGCCGACGGATGTTCGACCGCTTCTGGCGCGGCGAGTCCTCGCGCTCCAAGGCGGGGGACCGGTTCGGCCTCGGACTGGCCATCGTGCGCGCGGTCGCCCGCATGCACGGGGGCGAGACCTTCGTCGACTCGGTTGATGGGAAGACCGAAATCGGTTTCACGCTCCGTACCCCGATCCGTGCGGTTGTGACGGATAACGCCGTGCGTTAGCGCTCGCCAGGGTTCATCCCAGTGGGGATCTGGCCGATAAACCCGGATTGGCCCGTTCGGGCCATCCCGTCCGCCGTGCGCGGCCTGCCAGCCTTCCACACGCCCATGAAACTCCGAACCCGAATCCTCTTCCTGTGTCTTGCCGCGCTGATCGGCATGGTGGTCCTGGCGGCGGTGTCCTTGACGACGCTGCGCCAGACGATGATGAAGGAGCGCACCGCGCAGCTCTCGACGCTGGTGGTGCTGGCGCAGTCCGCGCTGGAGAAGCTGCATGAGCAGGAGACCGCGGGCAAGATCACCCGCGAGGAAGCGCAGAAGCAGGGCAAGCTGATCATCGGCAGCTTCCGCAAGGACGAGCTGTACTTCTTCGTCCGCGGCTACAGCGACGACGTCAACCTCGTGCACCCGAACCCGAAGCGCGTCGGCATCGTCGACGCCAAGGGCGGCAAGGAGGCCGGCGTGCGTTATCGCACCGCGCTCGAGGGCAAGAAGATCGGCACCGTGATCGCGCTGGGCACGCGGCCCAACACGAAGGACGAGGTCGAGAAGCTCTACGCGGTGGTCCGCTTCGAGCCGTGGGACTGGATCATCGGCTTCGGCGACTACATCGACGACATCGACAACGCCTTCTGGCGCAGCGCCACGATGCTGCTGTCCATCGGCGTGGCGCTGATGGCGGTGGTGGGCGTGCTGGGCTGGCGCCTGGCGGGCAGCATCTACCGGCAGCTGGGCGGTGAGCCGGCCTATGCCTCGGACATCGTCCACCGCATCGGCGCGGGCGACCTGAACGTGGCGGTGGACCTGCGCGACGCGCATGCGGACAGCCTGCTCTCCGCGATGGACCGCATGCAGCGCAGCCTGTCGACGACCGTCGGCCAGATCCGCGGTTCCACCGACACGATCGCGACCGCTGCCGGCGAGATCGCCGCCGGCAACCGCGACCTGTCGTCGCGCACCGAGTCCCAGGCGAGCGCGCTGGAAGAGACGGCGGCCTCGATGGAAGAGCTGACCGCTACGGTCAAGCAGAGCGCCGACAACGCGCGTCAGGCCAACCAGCTGGCGATGTCCGCGTCCGAGATCGCGGTGCAGGGCGGCAAGGTCGTCGACGAGGTGGTGGCGACGATGGCGTCGATCAGCAGCTCGTCCAACAAGATCGTGGACATTATCGGCACGATCGACGGGATCGCGTTCCAGACCAACATCCTGGCGCTGAACGCGGCGGTGGAGGCGGCCCGTGCGGGCGAGCAGGGCCGCGGCTTCGCGGTGGTGGCGTCGGAAGTGCGCACGCTGGCGCAGCGCAGCGCGACGGCGGCCAAGGAGATCAAGGCGCTGATCGGCGACTCGGTGCAGAAGGTCGAGGCCGGCGGTGCGCTGGTGAGCCAGGCGGGCGCGACGATGTCGCAGATCGTCGGCAGCGTGAAGCGGGTCACCGACATCGTGGGCGAGATCTCCAGCGCCAGCCAGGAGCAGACCGCGGGCATCGAGCAGATCAACCAGGCCATCGCGCAGATGGACCAGGCGACGCAGCAGAACGCGGCGCTGGTGGAGCAGGCATCCGCCGCGGCGGAGTCGCTGGAGCAGCAGTCGCAGGTGCTCGTCACCGCGGTCGGCGTCTTCTCGTAATCGTTGCTCGATGACGCAGGGCCCGGCGATCGGAAGATCGTCGGGCCCTTGTCGTTTCCGTTTCCATTGCCGTTGCATTCATCCGATTTATCCGTTGAACAACAGATATGCATGGGGCAACATGGCTGGATGCGATACGACCTGAACCTGCTGCCGGTCTTCCTGGCGGTGATGGAGGAGCGCAGCGTGACCCGCGCGGCGCAGCGGCTGGGCATCACGCAGCCGGCGCTGTCCAACGCGTTGACGCGGCTGCGGGCGATGCTGATGGATCCGCTCTTCATCCGCGAGCGCTACGGCATGCAGCCCACGCAGAAGGCGGAGGAACTCGCGCCCATCATTGCCGCCGCGCTGGCCAGCCTGGACGGGGCGATCCTCGGCCAGCGGGACTTCGATCCGGCGAAGTCGACGCAGCTGGTGACGCTGGCGCCCAACAGCTATGTCGAGCTGGTGCTGGTGCCGGCCATCGTCGCGCGGCTGCGGGAGCTGGCGCCGAACATGGCGGTGCGGCTCACGCCGTTCGGTACCGATCTGGCGGAGACGGGCGTGATCTCGGGCTCGACGGCGATGGTGCTGGGGCGGGTGGTCGAACCGCCGGACAACCTCGTCGTGCAGCACGTGATGGAGGACGGGCTCGCCTGCATCGTGCGACGCGGGCATCCGACGGTGGACCGGAAGATGACGCGCAAGCAGTACGAGCAGCTCAAGCACGTGAACGTGCTGCCGCCGGGTCGTCTGCGCGTGGGCCTGTTCCAGGCGCTGGAGAAGCAGGGACTGAAGCGCGAGGTCGCGGTGTCGGTGACGCACTTCCTGGCGGTGCCGGAAGTGGTCGCGGTGACCGACTACTGCGCGACGCTGCCGGCGCAGATCTGCCGGAAGCTGGCGTCGGACAAGCGGCTGAAGGTGCTGCCGTCGCCGGTGGACCTGGGAACCTTCCCGGTGGAGATCGCGTGGCACGTCAGATACCGGGACGATCCGGCGCACCGTTGGTTGAGGGCGCTGGTGGCGGAGGTCGCGGCCGAGGTGCAAGCGCAGGGCGAGGTGCCTTCGACGAAGAAGGCCTGAGGCGCGGCTAGGATGACGGCATGCCTTTGCTCCATCCGACTCCCACCGCCTTCATGCTCGACCTCGACGGCACGCTCGTCGACACCTTGGGCGACTTCGTTGCGGTGCTGAACCGCGTGATGGCCGACATGTCGCTGCCTTCCGTGCAGCGCGATTTCGTCGAGCACACGATCGGTCAGGGCAGCGAGCACCTGATCCGCAGCGTGCTCGCCGAAGTCGGCGCTCCCCAGCAGCACTACGAGCAGGCCTGGGCGCTCTACCAGCGCCACTATGAAGTGCTCAACGGCGAACACGCCGACGTTTTCCCTGGCGTGATCGAAGGACTGGATGCGCTGAAGGCGCTCGGCCTGCCGATGGCCTGCCTGACCAACAAGCCCGCCGCGTTCGCGCGTGAGCTGCTCAAGCGCAAGGGTTTGGACCGCTACTTCGACCGTGTCTTCGGCGGCGACGACTTCGAGCGCAAGAAGCCCGATCCGATGCCGTTGCTCAAGACCTGCGAGGCGCTGGGCTCAACGCCGGCGACGACCTGGATGATCGGCGACTCCAGCAACGACGCGCGCGCCGCGCATGCCGCCGGCTGCCCGATCGCGCTGGTCAGCTACGGCTACAACCACGGACAGCCCATCCGCGAGGTGCCCGCGGAGCGCTACATCGACCGGCTCGACGAACTGCTGGGCTGAAAACGACGATGCGCCGTCCGCATCACGCGGAACGGCGCATCGTCGGGTGCCGGCTCCGGCGGCCCTGGGGGCTTCAGCGGCTGCTGCCCGCCGCGTTGCGGTTGCTGGTCACCGGCGCCGCCTTGCCGCCGCCCAGCAAGGCCACCTTCAGGTCGCTGTCAGCCGGCGATTTGCCCAGCCAGATCTTCAGCAGCACGTTGAAAAAGTCCTCGCCCTTGATCGGCTCGCCGGGGATCAACTGGCCGTTGACGAAGACCACCGTGCCCGTCCCGGGGATGTAGTCCACGCCGAAGCTCTCGCCCGTCTTGAGCTTCTTCTTCTGCACGAAGATCTCCGACATGCGCAGCACGCCGACGATCGAACGCCCGAATTCCTCGCGCGTCGCGTTCTGCTCCATGCCCTTGGTGAAGAGCTTGCCCAGCTCCTCGCCGTCGATGTCGCGCAGCATCTGGATGTGCATGCGCTTCGGGCCGGTGTTGGCCAGCACCGCCTCGGGCGTGGTGGCCTTGGCGTTCATGTACAGGCCGGCCGTGTAGACCTTGAAGATCGCCTTGTAGCGGATCCCCGCCCCGTTGAGCTGCAGCTTCTGGCCCGCCACCTCGGCGGTGCCGTCGTACTTGACGCCGGCCAGCTCGATCGGCGCCGTGGTGGCGGCCGCAGCGGCCGCGGAAGCCGCCGGAGGCGACGATTGGGCCGACGCGGCGATCGGCGTCAGCATCGCGGCGGCGAGCACGCCCGCGGCCATCAGGACTTTGCGCTTGGACATGTGTCTCCATTCCCTCCGGAAGGATCGGCCGACTCCACGGTCGACTCTGATGCGAAGTATCCGACAGCCATGCGAAGCCGGGCCTCCGGGAATCCTCCTGCCCACGTCGCCTGCTACACTGATCAACACCATGTTTATCACGCGCAAGCACATCAAGGGGTCGAACGACCGGGGAGCCTGGCCCTGGCGATCCTGGTCCGACTTCACCTGAAGCCGCCTGATGCTTGCCACCCGCCGTCCACCCCTATCCCCCGGACGCGGGAACCGTCACACATCCTCTGCACCCTACCGTACGGGGCAGGTCCAACAGGCGACCTGAGTTACCGCTTGCGCGCGCGTCGTGATGCCCTGCGTCACTGACGACACGCCGCATCCGCCAAGAGGTTTGACGACGTGATCACCGAACTGGAATTCCAAAGCCTGGCCGCCGACGGCTACAACCGCATCCCGCTGATCAGCGAGGCCTTCGCGGATCTCGAGACCCCGCTCTCGCTCTACCTGAAGCTCTGCGCCGGCAACGGCCCGGGCCGCCACAGCTTCCTGCTGGAGTCGGTGGTCGGCGGTGAACGCTTCGGCCGCTACTCCTTCATCGGCCTGCCCGCGCGCACCGTGCTGAAGAGCGAAGGCCCCGTCACCCGCGTGATCCGCGACGGCGCCGTCATCGAGACGCACGAGGGCGACCCGCTCGCCTTCATCGAGGCCTACCAGCAGCGCTTCAAGGTCGCGCTCCGTCCCGGAATGCCGCGCTTCTGCGGCGGACTCGCCGGCTACTTCGGCTACGACGCCGTCCGCTACATCGAGCCGCGCCTGGCCGAGTCCACGCCCGACGGCGGCCTGCCGACGCCGGACGTGATGCTGCTGCAGTGCGAGGAGCTCGCCGTCATCGACAACCTGTCGGGCAAGCTCTACCTGATCGTCTACGCCGACCCGGGCCAGTCCGAGGCCTACTTCAAGGCGAAGAAGCGCCTCACCGAACTGAAGGACAAGCTGGGTTACTCGGTCGCCGCGCCGCGCGTCGCGCGGGCGCAGGCGCATCCGGTCGAACGGGAGTTCGCGAAGGCCGACTTCCTCGCTTCCGTCGACAAGGCCAAGGCCTACATCGCGGCCGGCGACTGCATGCAGATCGTCTTCGGCCAGCGGCTGAAGAAGCGCTACACGGAGTCGCCGCTGAGCCTCTACCGTGCGCTGCGCTCGCTGAATCCCAGCCCCTACATGTACTTCTACGACATGGGGGACTTCCAGATCGTGGGCGCCTCGCCGGAGATCCTGGTGCGCCAGGAGCAGACGCCCGACGGCCGCAAGGTCACGATCCGACCGCTGGCCGGCACGCGTCCCCGCGGCGGCACCCCGGAGCAGGACCAGGCGCTGGAGGTCGAGCTCAAGGCCGATCCGAAGGAACGCGCCGAGCACCTGATGCTGATCGACCTGGCCCGCAACGACATCGGCCGCATCGCGCAGACCGGCAGCGTGAAGGTGACGGACGCCTTCGCGGTGGAACGCTACTCGCACGTGATGCACATCGTCAGCAACGTCGAGGGGATCCTGAAACCTGGCGTCGGCAACATGGACGTGTTCCGCGCGAGCTTCCCGGCGGGCACGCTGTCGGGCGCGCCCAAGATCCGCGCGATGGAGATCATCGACGAGCTCGAACCCGTCAAGCGCGGCATCTACGGCGGCGCCTGCGGCTACCTGAGCTTCGGCGGCGACATGGACCTGGCCATCGCGATCCGCACCGGCATCGTCATGGACCAGGTGCTGTACGTGCAGGCGGCCGCGGGCATCGTGGCGGACTCGGTCCCCGAGCTCGAATGGAAGGAGACCGAGGCCAAGGCGCGCGCGCTGCTGCGCGCCGCGGAACTGGTCGAAGAAGGCTTCTGAAGCTGAAGTGAACGAAGGAGCAAGAACATGCTGCTGATGATCGACAACTACGACAGCTTCACCTTCAACCTGGTGCAGTACTTCGCCGAGCTCGGCGCCGAGGTGAAGACGGTCCGCAACGACCAGATCACGCTGGACGAGATCGCCGCGCTCAACCCGACGCAGCTGGTGCTCTCGCCCGGTCCGTGCACGCCCAAGGAAGCGGGCGTCTGCGTGCCGGCGATCCAGCGCTTCATCGGCAAGTTGCCGATCCTCGGCGTGTGCCTTGGGCACCAGAGCATCGGCGCCGCGCTGGGCGGCAACATCATTCGCGCCAAGGTGCAGATGCACGGCAAGTCCTCGACGATCACGACCGACAACCAAGGCGTCTTCAGCGGTCTGCCCGGGCGCTTCGACGTGATCCGCTACCACTCGCTCGCGATCGAGGAATCGACGATCCCGAAAGAGCTGGAGATCAGCGCCCGCAGCGAGGACGGCGAGATCATGGGCGTGCGTCACCGCGCGCTCGCCGGCACGGCGACGCCGCTGGAAGGCGTCCAGTTCCATCCCGAATCCATCCTCTCGGAGCACGGTCACGCGATGCTCAAGAACTTCCTGGAGTTGGCACGATGAACGAAGGCAGCAAGGCAGCAGGTCAGAGCGGCGGCAACATCGGCGCGATCGTCGATCTGCGCAGCGATACCGTCACCCAGCCGACCGCGGGCATGCGCGCGGCCATGGCGTCCGCGGCGCTGGGCGACGACGTCTTCGGCGACGACCCGAGCGTCAACGCGCTGCAGGCGGCGCTGGCGGAGCGGCTCGGCTTCGAGGCCGCGCTGTTCATGCCCACGGGCACGCAGAGCAACCTGTGCGCGCTGATGGCGCATTGCCAGCGCGGCGATGAATACATCGTCGGCCAGTACGCCCACACCTACCGCTGGGAAGGCGGCGGCGCCGCGGTGCTGGGCTCGATCCAGCCGCAGCCGCTGAACCACGCGCCGGACGGCTCGCTGCCGCTGGCCGACATCGAAGCCAACATCAAGCCCGACGACGCGCACTTCGCGCGCACGCGGCTGCTGGCGCTCGAGAACACGGTCGGTGGCAAGGTGCTGCCGATGGACTACCTCGCCGCCGCCGCCGACCTGGCGAAGCGGCACGGCCTGTCGCACCACCTCGACGGCGCCCGGATGTTCAACGCGGCGGTCGCGGTCGCCGCGCAGGACGGCAGCGATCCGTACGACGCCGCGAAGCGCATCTGCTCGCACTTCGACAGCGTGTCGGTCTGCTTCTCCAAGGGCCTGGGCGCGCCGGTCGGCTCGGTGCTGTGCGGCTCGCGCGAGCTCATCAAGAGCGCGCACCGCTGGCGCAAGATGCTGGGCGGCGGCATGCGCCAGGCCGGGCTGCTCGCGGCGGCGGCGCACTACGCGCTCGACCACCAGGTGAAGCGCCTGGTCGAGGACCATGCGCTGGCGAAGCGCCTCGCTGAAGGACTGCAAGGCCTGCCGGGGCTGACCGTCGAAGCACCGCAGACCAACATCGTCTTCTGCGACGTCGACAAGGGCATTGCGGCGAAGCTGGTCGAGCATCTGAAGTCCGAAGGCGTGCTCACGACCGGCCTGTACAAGCTGCGCTTCGTGACCCACCTCGATGTGGACGCCGAGGGCGTCGACCGCGCGGTCGCGGCGACGCGCCGGTTCTTCAACGCCTGAGCGGGAGATCGCCATGCCCATCACCGACAACGAGGCTCTGACCCGCGTCATCGAGCACCGCGAGATCTTCCACGACGAGATGCTGTCGCTGATGCGCCGCATCATGAGCGGCGACATCTCGCCGGTGACCGCCGCGGCGATCCTGATCGGCCTGCGCGTCAAGAAGGAGACCATCGGCGAGATCACCGCCGCCGCGCAGGTGATGCGCGAGTTCTCCGTCAAGGTGCCGATCGAGGCAGGCCCGCATCTGGTCGACGTGGTCGGTACCGGCGGCGACGGCGCGCACACCTTCAACATCTCGACCTGCTCGATGTTCGTCGCGGCCGCGGCGGGCGCGCAGGTCGCCAAGCACGGCAACCGCAGCGTGTCGTCCAAGACCGGCAGCGCCGACGTGCTGGAGGCGCTCGGCGTCACGCTGTCGCTGCCGCCGCAGGCCGTGGCCGAGTGCGTCCGCAAGACCGGCATCGGGTTCATGTTCGCGCCCAACCACCACCCGGCGATGAAGAACATCGCGCCCGTCCGCAAGGAGCTGGGCGTGCGCACGATCTTCAACATCCTGGGGCCGCTGACCAATCCGGCCGACGCGCCCAACATCCTGATGGGCGTGTTCCATCCGGACCTCGTCGGCATCCAGGTCCGCGTGATGCAGCGCCTGGGCGCGCAGCACGCCGTGGTCGTGTACGGCAAGGACAACATGGATGAGATCTCGCTGGGCGCGGCGACCCTGGTCGGCGAGCTGAAGAACGGCGAGATCCGCGAGTACGAGGTCCATCCCGAGGACTTCGGCATGGCTATGGTCGCGAGCCGCAACCTGCGGGTCAGCGGTCCGGAGGAGAGCCGTCAGGTGCTGCTGGGCGTGCTGGGCAACGAGCCCGGCGCGGCGCGCGACATCGTGCTGCTGAATGCGGGCGCGACGCTGTACGCGGCCAACGTGGTCGAGTCGATCGCTGACGGCATCGTGAAGGCGCGCGTCGCGATCGAGTCCGGCGCCGCCCGCGCGAAGCTGGACCAGTTCGTGGCCGAGACGCAGGCGCAGGCCGCCGCGCACGCCTGAAGCAGCTTGGAATCGAGAGAGTCGTATGTCTGACATCCTGGATCGCATCAACGCCGTCAAGCGCGAGGAAGTCGCCGCCGCATCGGCTCGCGTGCCGCTGGCCGCGCTGCGTGCCGAAGCCGAATCGCGCGCCGAACCGACGCGCGGTTTCGTGAGCGCGCTGCGCGCCAAGATCGCCGAGGGCCGCAGCGGCGTCATCGCCGAAGTGAAGAAGGCCAGCCCGAGCAAGGGCGTGCTGCGCGAGGACTTCCGTCCCGCCGACATCGCCCGCAGCTACGAGCAGCACGGCGCGGCCTGCCTGAGCGTGCTGACCGATGCGCCGCATTTCCAGGGTTCCGTCGAGTTCCTGAAGCAGGCCCGCGCGGCCTGCGCGCTGCCGGTGCTGCGCAAGGACTTCATGATCGATCCGTACCAGGTCTACGAAGCGCGCGTGATGGGCGCCGACTGCATCCTGCTGATCGCGGCGAGCCTGGACGACGGCCTGATGGCTGAGCTCGAAGACTGCGCGCTGGGCCTCGGCCTGGATGTGCTGGTCGAAGTGCACGACGGCGCGGAACTCGAGCGCGCGCTGCGCTTGAAGACACCGATGGTCGGCATCAACAACCGCAACCTGAAGACCTTCGAGGTCACGCTGGACACGACGCTCGGGCTGCTGAAGCACGTACCGGCGGACCGGCTGCTGGTGACCGAGTCCGGCATCCTCGGCCCCGTCGACGTGCAGCGCATGCGCGACGCGCAGGTCAACGCCTTCCTCGTCGGCGAGGCCTTCATGCGCGCGCCCGATCCGGGCGTGGCGTTGTCGGCGCTGTTCCGCTGATTCGCGCTGATGACTGCCACGCTCAAGTCCCTCGACTGGTCGGCCGGTGATGGCTGGCAGCCCCTCATCGACGCCTGGCGCGCGAGCGCCGACGGCCAGCGCATCGAGGCGCTGCTGAAGACGCGCCTCGCCGAAGGCGCGGTGATCTATCCGCCCGATCCGCTGCGCGCGTTGCGTCTCACGCCGCTGACGAAGGTCAAGGTCGTCATCGTCGGCCAGGACCCGTACCACGGGCCGGGGCAGGCGGAGGGACTCTCGTTCTCCGTGCCGGTGGGCGAAAAGCTCCCGCCTTCGCTGCGCAACATCTTCAAGGAACTGCAGCGCGACCTGGGGCAGCAGCCGGCGATGTCGGGGCACCTCGGTCAATGGGCGCGGCGCGGCGTGCTGCTGCTCAACACCAGCCTGACCGTCGAGGACGGCGCCGCCGCCTCGCATGCGAAGAAGGGCTGGGAGTCGCTCACCGACGCGCTGATCGCGGCTACGGCGCAAGACCCGACCCCCAAGGTCTATCTGCTGTGGGGCGCCCATGCGCAGGCGAAGGCGCCGTTGATCGAAGCCGCGGGCCATCGGCATCTCGTGCTGCAGGCCAACCATCCTTCGCCGCTCTCGGCCACGCGGGGTCCTGTGCCCTTCATCGGCTGCGGGCATTTCTCCGCCGCAAGCAGCTGGCTCAAAGGGCAGGGCGTTGAGCTCGGTTGGTCCTTGGATTGACCGTACTGCCGCGGCCGCTGGCCCTCACCCCAACCCTCTCCCGCAAGCGGGAGAGGGGGTAAAACAGGCACCCGCTTGATTCCTCGCGGAGCTATAACTGGTACGTTGGTGGTCATAACCACGCAACCCCTCTGAAAGGGGCTTCGACATCAGGGTTAAGTCCAGTGCGCTACCAATTGACGCTCTGCGTTTTTTGGTACTAAACTGGTATTAATCATGACAAGCCACCCCCTGGCGGACGCCTGGTCCGCTCCTCTGCAACCCCGCTTCGCGGGCGTCCGCTTCCTGGTGGGAGTGGATGGCGGCGGCACCGGCACGCGGGTCCGGCTCAGCGATGTCGATGGACAGCTGCTCGGACAGGGATGGGCGGGACCGTCGGCGCTGGGGCAGGGCATCGCCCAGGCCTGGCGCCACATCCAGATGGCCGTGCAGGAAGCCGCGGCCAAGGCGAACATCGATCGACTGCCGCTGGGTGAGACGGCCATCGGCCTCGGTCTCTCGGGCGCTGGTGTGGCGGCGCAGGCGCAGGCCTTCATTGCCCAACAGCCCGGCTACGCCCACATCGAGCTCGTGAACGACGGCACCACCACCGTGATCGGCGCGCATGCGGGCCGGCCCGGCGGCGTGGTGGCCGCCGGCACCGGCACGGTGGGCGAGGCGCTGCGCTCGGACGGCTCGATGGTCTGCGTCAGCGGCTGGGGCTGGATAGGCGGCGATGAAGGCAGCGGCGCGTGGCTCGGCATCCAGGCGATGCGCCTTGCGCAGAAGGCCATGGACGGCCGCATCGACGCCGGACCGCTGGCTCGCGCCGTGTGGGCGGCCGCCGGTTGCCAGAACCATGAGGACCGCGATGCGATCAACGCTTGGGTCGCCCAGGCCGGTCAGCACGCGTATGCGCAATTGGCGCCGCTGGTGTTCGAGCAGTCGGAGGCCGATCCGGCCGCCGCCGCGCTTGTCGCGCAGGCGGTCGCGGAACTGGAGCAGCTCGCGCTCGCACTCGATCCGACGCGGCAGTTGCCGCTGTCGCTCGCGGGCAGCGTGGCGCAACGGCTCGCCGCGCTTTTCTCAGGCAACATTCGGGCCCGTTGCGTGTCGCCCCAAGGCGACTCGGCCGACGGTGCGCTGCGGCTGGTCCGCGGCGCTCTCTCCGACCCCCGTTGAAGACGAGAAGCCCGATGAGCACCAAGCTGCCCTTCCAGTTCAAGCCCGATCCCGCCGCCGCCTCGCCGCTGTACATGCAGCTGGCCCACAAGCTGGCGCAGGCGATCCGCGAAGGCCAGTACCAGGCCGACGAAGCCCTGCCGTCGGAACGCGTGCTCTCGGAGTCCCTCGACCTCTCGCGCGTCACCGCGCGCAAGGCGATCGACCGCCTCGTCGAGCAGGGCCTCATCGTGCGCAAGCGCGGCTCGGGCAACTACATCGCCCCGAAGCTCGAACAGCCGCTGTCGCGCCTGACCAGCTTCTCGGAAGAACTCCATCAACGCGGCTTCAAGCCCAGCAGCCGCTGGCTGACGCGCGGCTTCGCCATGGCGGCGCCGGACGAGCAGCTTTCGCTCGGCCTGACGACCGGTCAACGCGTCGCGCGCCTGGAACGCCTGCGCCTGGCGGACGCCGTGGTCATGGCCTATGAACTCTCGATCCTGCCCGAGGCCGTGCTGCCCGATCCGCAGAAGGTCGAGTCCTCGTTGTACGAGCACCTGGCCCGCCACGGCGGCGCGCCGGTGCGCGCGCTGCAGCACATCCGCGCCATCAATGCGGACTCGCGTCTGGCCGGCCTGCTGCAGGTGCCGGTCGGACAGGCGGTGCTGTTCATCACCCGCGTGGGCTACCTCGACCAGGGTCAGGCCGTGGAGCTCACCCATTCCTACTGCCGCAGCGACTACTACGACTTCGTCGCGGAGATGAGGCGAGACGGATGACGACCCAGCACATCGACGGATTCATATTGACACCCAGCGGGTTCATCCGCGGTGTGCTGGAACATGACAAGGGACGCGTCGTCCGCATCGACGGGACGCCCGCGCCGGAGTACGACGTGCGCCACGGCGCGCAGGACCTGCCCATCGTCCTCCCGGGCTTCATCGATACCCACGTCCACGGCGGCGCCGGCCGCGACACGATGGAAGGCGGCGACGCCGCCGCGCAGCTCGCGAAGCTGCATGCGAAACACGGCACGACGTCGCTGCTCGCGACGACGATGACCGCACCGCTGGACGAAATCCGGCAGGCGATGCGCGGGCTGGCCGAGCTCTGCGTCGTGCGTCCTGAAGGCGGTGCGCGCGTGCTGGGCGTGCACCTCGAAGGGCCGTACATCAATCCCGGCAAGCTCGGCGCGCAGCCGGACTTCGCCAAGGCCGCGTCGATCGCCGAGATCCGCGAGCTGCACGCGATCGCGCCGATCCGACTGATCACGCTGGCGCCGGAGTTGCCCGGCCACCTCGACCTGGTCACGCAGTTGCGCGTCGCCGGATTCCAGGTGCAGATCGGCCACTCGCTGGGCACCTACGAGGACGGCGTGGCCGCGCTCGGTCGCGGCGCCGGCGGCTTCACGCATCTGTTCAACGCGATGACGGGCCTGCACCACCGCGAGCCCGGCATGGTCGGCGCCGCGCTGGCGCATGCGCAGTACGCCGAGATCATCCCGGACCTGCTGCACGTGCACCCCGGCGCGATCCGCGTCGCGCTGCGCAGCATCCCGCATCTGTTCTGCGTCACCGATTCGACGGCCGCGGCCGGCATGCCCGACGGCGAGTACAGCCTCGGCCGCCACCGCGTCACCAAGTGCCTGGGCGGCGTGCGCCTGCCCGACGGCACGCTGGCCGGATCGACGCTGACGATGGACCAGGCGCTGCGCAACCTGGTGTTGAAACTCGGCCTGCCGATCGAGGACGCGTCCAAGCGTGTCTCGACGAACGCGGCCGACTATTTGGGTCTGGACGATCGGGGCCGGCTGGCTCCGGGCGCCTGGGCGGATTTCGTTGTGATGGACCGTGGCTTGCAGTTGCAGTGCGTGGTCGTTGAAGGAGAAGCAATTGACCTCGCGAATGCTGGATGAGGCGCTGAGCGCGCCGCAGGTGGTGGCCCGCCAACTGGCCGCCGATCAGAACGCCTACGCCTCGCTGGGCGAGGCGCTGCGCGAGCAGCCGCCGACCTCGCTGCTGACGATCGCGCGCGGCAGCTCGGACCATGCGTCCCACTACCTCGCCTATCTGCTGATGGCGCGACTGGGCCGGCTGGTGACCTCGCTGCCGATGTCGCTGATCACGCTCTACCAGAGCAAGATCGAGAGCCAGGGCCTGGTGTCCTTCGCGTTCTCGCAATCGGGCCAGAGTCCGGACCTGGTCTCCCCGACGCAGTACTTCCGCGCCAACGGCGCGCGCACGGTCGCGTTCGTGAACGCCGACGGCTCGCCGCTGGAGGCCGCCGCCGAACACGTGTTCCGCCTGCATGCCGGCGTGGAGCAGAGCGTGGCCGCGACCAAGAGCTACATCGCGCAGCTGGTGGCGGGTGCGCGCGTCGTTGCCGCGTGGCAGGGCGACGAGGATCTGTCGGCCGCGCTGCAGACCCTGCCGCAGGCGATGGAGCAGGCCGCGAAGCAGCGCTGGGACGTGGCGGTGGACGTGCTCAAGGGCGCGGACAAGCTGTTCGTCATCGGCCGCGGCACCTCGCTGCCGATCGCGCTGGAAGCGGCGCTGAAGTTCAAGGAGACCTGCGGCATCCAGGCCGAGGCCTTCTCCGGCGCCGAAGTGAAGCACGGCCCGATGGCGCTGGTGGAGGAGGGCTATCCGCTGCTGGTCTTCGCGCCGCGCGGTCCGGCGCAGGCGGGTCTGCTGGCGCTGGCCGAGGAGATGCGCGGGCGTGGCGCGCGCGTGCTGCTGGCGGCGCCCGAAGGCACGCCGGGCGCCGAGCTGCCGCTGACCTGCACCGGCAACGAGGACCTGGATCCGATCGCGGCGGTGCAGAGCTTCTATCCGATGGTCGAGGCGCTGGCACAGGCGCGGGGCCTGAACCCTGACCAGCCGCGGCATCTGGCCAAGGTCACCAAGACGCATTGACCGCGCCACCGCGCATCCATTTCCCCATCCCCAGCCGTCGACCCGCGGGCCAGGCAGAAGAGAGCGACATGAGCGAGACAGCATTCCATCCGGGCCGGCTGGTGATGGTGGACATCCAGGGCAAGACGCTGGATGCGACGACCGCAGCCTTCCTGCGCGACAACAGGATCCGCGCGGTGTGCCTGTTCCGCAAGAACCTCGGCACCGAGGCGGAGGTCCGCAAGCTCACGCAGGACCTGCGCGACGCAATGGGCGCGGATGCGCTGATCGGGCTCGACCAGGAGGGCGGTTCCGTGGTGCGGGCGACCTTCCTGCCGCAGCCGCCATCGGCGATGGCGCTGGGCGCAGCGGGTGACGAAGGGCTGGCCGAGCAGGTCGGCGCCGCGGTGGCGCGCGGGTTGCGCGGCATCGGCATCAACTGGAACTTCGCGCCGGTCACCGACATCAACAACAACCCGGCCAACCCGGTGATCGCCGAGCGCAGCTTCGGCGAGACCGCGGGCACGGTCACGCGCCTGGCCGGCGCGTGGATGAAGGGCTCGATGGCGGCGGGCGTCGCGTGCTGCATCAAGCACTTCCCGGGGCACGGCGACACGCACGTCGACTCGCACCTGGACCTGCCGACGGTCGAGAAGTCCCGCGCCGAACTGGATGCGCTCGAGCTCAAGCCCTTCCAGGCGCTGCGCGACGTGGCGCCGTCGATCATGACGGCGCACATCGTCTATCCGAAGATCGATCCGCAATATCCGGCGACGCTGTCGAAGACGATCCTGGGCGGCATCCTGCGCGACGAGTACGGTTACGACGGCGTCGTCATCACCGACGCGCTGATGATGAAGGCCATCGCCGAGCGCTACGGCTACGCGAAGGCGGCGGTGCTGGCGATCAACGCGGGCGCCGACATGATCCTCGCGCAGGGCTCGCTGGACGAGCAGGCGCAGGCGATCCATGCGCTGCAGGATGCGCTTTCGCGCGGCGGCTTGAGCGTCGAGCGCGGTCGCCAGGCCGAAGCGCGGCTGGACAAGCTGGCGCGCGATTTCCCCATCCGTTTCGATGATTACCAGGGCGCGCAGCGCGAGGCCGACGACGTGCTGATGCGCCGCGCCTGGGCCGCGGGCCTGAGCGCGCTGCGCGGTGCGACGCCGCCGGCGGTCGACCGGCCGATCCGCGTGCTGGTGCAGGACGAGGTGCCGACCGACGGCGTGTCCGAGGCGGGCCCGACCGGTGCCCAGGTGCGGGCGCTCTTCGAGGGCTACGGCGACGTCGAGTTCGTGTCGCTCGGCGACATCGCGGCGCTCGACTGGTCGGAAGTGCCGAAGGATGATCGCTTCACGATCGTGGCCTCGACGCACCGCGCGCGTTACGGCGCCAACGCCGCCGCGTGGCAACCGGACCTGCATCTGGTGCTGTGGAATCCGTTCCAGGCGCTGGATGTCTCGGCACCGACGGTGATCAGCTGGGGCTACGCCGACGGCGCGCTGGGCGCGCTCGGCGCCTGGCTGCAAGGCCGCGGCGAGGCCGGCGGCCAGTCGCCGGTCACGCTGGATTGAAGCCGGCTTGCGCCGCACCGCACCGCATCGCACCGAGGCCTCCCCCATGAGCTCCCTGAAGACTTCCCCCGCCGCAGAAGCGCGGGACAACCGCAGCCCGATGAGCTGGGTGACCAGCCTGTACTTCATGCAGGGCATGCAGTTCTTCGCCATCAACGTGATGCTGACCTACACGTTCAAGGACATGGGGGTCCCGAACGAGCAGATCACCCGCTGGACCGCCGTGCTGGGTCTCGCATGGGCCTTCAAGCCTGTGTGGAGTCCCTTCCTGGAACTGCTCTCCAGCAAGAAGATCATCGTCGTCGCGATGCAGTTCAGCGGTGCGGCGTTGCTGGCGCTCGCCGCGGCGGTGCTGCACACGCCCTGGTGGTTCGCGGGCGTGCTGTGCGTCCTGTTCGTCATGTCCTTCACGTCGGCGACGCATGACATCGCGTGCGACGGCCTGTACATGAGTTCGCTCGATCATGAGCGGCAGGCGCGTTATGCGGGTTGGCAGGGCGCGTTCTTCAACGGCGGGCGATTCTTCATCATCGGCGGCGTGCTCACCGTTGCCGACGTGCTGCAGAAGCCCATGGGCGTGTTCAACGCCTGGTCGGCGATCTTCATCGGCTTGGCGGCGGTGGCGGCAGTGCTCGCCGGATACAACACGCGCGCGCTTCCTGGTCGGATGAGCACGGAGCACAGCGACCTGAGTGCCGCGGCGATCTGGGAGACGACCCGCGAAATCATCGTGGAGTTCTTCCGAAAGCCGGGCATCTGGGTGGCCGTGCTGTTCATCGTGCTGTTCCGTTTCGCCGAGGGGCAGGTCCAGACGGTGGGACAGCTGTTCCTGGTCGATGCGCGATCGACCGGCGGGCTGGGTCTGACCAAGGGTGACGTCGCAGGCATTTACGGCTGGGTCGGTACGGGTGCGTTCCTCGTCGGCAGCGTGCTGGGCGGTTACTTCACCGCATGGCTGAGCCTGCGTCGAGCCATGCCGGTGCTGCTTCTGGCGATGTGCGTGCCCAACGCGACGTTCTACTATCTCAGCGTGACCCAGCCACAGGACATGTGGCACATCGGCGGCGCGGTATTGCTGGAGATGTTCGGCTACGGCTTCGGTTTCGTCGGGATGATCCTGTACATCATGCAGGCGGTTGCTCCGGGGCGATTCCAGACGGCCCACTACGCCCTGGGTTCTGGCGTGATGCAGCTGGGCTTTATCTTCTCGCGCAGCATCAGCGGGGATATCCAGGTGAAGGTGGGCTACGAGCACTTCTTCCTGTGGACCTTGTTCTGCGGACTGCCCGTCCTGCTCATGCTGCCCTTCATCCGGATTCCCGGGAAGGGCGCCAAGCCTGCGGAGGTGGCCGCCACTCCGATCGAGAGCGCGACATGAAGTGCTCAGTCCTCGCCGCTGCGCTCCTGACCGTCGCGAGTGCTCAAGCCGCCAGTCCTCAGTTCTTCTTCGACGACTTCAGCTACGCCGACACCGCGGCGATGTTCAGGCAAGGCTGGACGGCGCGCAGCGCGGCCGGTCATCCGGGGCTGCCTGGCGCACGCTGGGCGCCGGAAGCGTTGAGCCTCGTCGACGGCAAGCTGCGTCTGCGCGGAACCACGGACGGCACTGGCGCCGGTACGACGCAGGTGCAGGTGTGTCACCAGCGCAAGTACCTGGCAGGCACCTACGCCGCGCGCGTGCGCTTCAGCGACCAGCCGGTGAGCGGCGCCGACGGCGATCCGGTGATCCAGACCTTCTACGCGGTGAGCCCGCTGAAGCACGACTTCGATCCCGAGTTCAGCGAGCTCGACTGGGAGTACCTGCCCAACGGCGGCTGGGGCAGCGAGAAGACGCGGATCTATGGCATCACCTGGCAGACGGTGCGGCTGGACCCTTGGCTCGCCTTCAACCAGCAGCACGAGGAATTCGGCGCGCTGGGTGAGCGGGGCAAGGACTGGCACACGCTGGTGATGCAGGTCGCGAACGGCCGCACGCACTGGTTCATCGACGGCCGGAAGATCGACGAGCACGGCGGCCGGAACTATCCGGTGGTGCCGATGTCGATCAACGTCAACCTGTGGTTCTCGCCGGAGGGGCCGCTGCCGCAGGGGCCCGCCGGCGGTCCGCCGCGGGTGTACGAAGAGGACGTCGACTGGGTCTTCCATGCAAAGGACACGGTGCTGAGTCCGGCCGCGGTGGAGGCGCAGGTGAAGCGCTGGCGTGCCGGCGGCGTCGCGCGCCTCGACCAGGTGCCGGCTGCCGAGCCGGCGCTTGAGAGCCGCTGCGACTTCTGATCCTTTCGACCTCATTCCCATGAACGCTCCTTCGAAACGCATCGCGTCCGTCGACGCGCTGCGCGGTCTGGCCGTGGCCGCAATGCTGCTGGTCAACAACCCCGGCGACTGGGGCTACGTCTACGCGCCGTTGGAGCACGCGGCCTGGAACGGCTGGACGCCGACCGACCTCGTCTTCCCGTTCTTCCTGTTCATCGTGGGCGTGTCGCTGTCGCTCGCGATGGGCGCACGGATCGAGGCGGGCGGCGGCGATGCGCTGCGCGGCACCGTGATCAGGCGCGGGCTGCGCATCCTGGTGCTCGGACTGGTGCTGCACGCGCTGGCGTGGTGGCTGATGGGCAAGCCGGCCTTGCGCATTCCCGGCGTGCTGCAGCGCATCGGTCTGTGCTTCGCCTTCACCGGGTTGATCGCCATCCAGTGGCGGGCGACGGGTCAGCGTCTGTGGATCGCTGCGCTGCTGCTCGGCTACGGCGCGTTGCTGCTGTGGGGCGGTCCGCTCGACAAGGCCGGCAACATCGCCAGCCGCATCGACGCCTGGCTGCTGGGGCCTCATGGCTACGAGTGGGATCCGGTCACCGGCCTCGGCCACGATCCTGAAGGCATCGTCGCCACGCTGGGTGCGCTCGCGACGACGCTGCTCGGCTGGCGCTGCGGTGAGGCGCTGCGCACCGGCGCGCTGAAGCAGCTCGCGACCATCGGCCTCACGGCTGCGGCAGCGGGTTTCGCGCTCGATGCGATCGGCCTGATGCCGATCAACAAGAACCTGTGGACGCCGTCGTTCGTCCTGTTCACCGGCGGTCTCGCCGCGCTGGCGTTGCTGGGCGCGCACGGACTGATCGATCGCCTCGGCTGGCCGCCGCTGTTCCGAAGCTTCGGTGTCAACGCGATCGCCGCCTACGCCGGCGCATGGTGCTGCACCGTCGCGCTCGTCGGCTTCGGCTGGATGGATCCGCTCTATACGCACGGCTTCGGCTGGCTGGAGCCGCTCGTCGGACCGTACGGGCGCTCGCTGGCGTTCGCGCTGGTGTTCGTCGCCGTCTGGTGGGCGATCGTGCGTGAGCTCGACCGGCGCCGCTGGTACTGGAAGATCTGAGCGGGCTGCGCCCGCACAATACGCGCCATGAGCCCGGAGACCTTCGCCATCCGCATGCCGCCCGACATCCGCTCGGTGCGGGTCGGCGAGCACCCGGTCGTCGTCATCGACGATTTCATGGCGCATCCGCAGGCCCTGGTCGACGCGGCCTGCCAAGCCCGCTTCGAGCGCTGCCCGGGCGCCGACGAGCGCAAAGGCTATCCCGGGCTGCGAGCGCCGGTGCCTGCGGCCTATACCGAACGCCTGACCGAGCTGCTTGACCCGCTGATCCGGCTGAACTTCGGCGTTCCCGAGGAATTGCCGCTGCGCAAGTCGCCGTGCGCCTTCTCGCTGACGACGGTGGCCCCCGAGGACCTGGGGCCCCTGCAGCGGGTGCCGCATTTCGATGCCAGCACGCCGCACTTCATGGCCGTGATGCTCTACCTCTGCGACGAGCGCCATGGCGGCACCGCCTTCTACCGCCACAAGGCCAGCGGCCTGCAGCAGATCACCGCCGATCAGCGCGAACGCTACGGCGACCTGATCTATGCGGAGATGGAGCGCAACCCGGCACCGCCGCGCTATTTCAGCGACTCGGACGACTGCTTCGAGCTGCTGGGCATGCTGCCGGCGCGATTCAACCGCCTGGTTGCCTACCGGGGCAGCCTGCTGCATTCGGCCATCGTCAACCCCGCGCCGGCGCTCAGCAGCGACCCGCGCCGGGGGCGGCTGACCATCACCACCTTCTACGACTTCTAGCGCACGAGCGCCGCCGGACGGCAGACAAGGCGCCTCTTGTTTGCGCGGCTGCTCTGCTGCTCGGTTGCTCAGCCGCTCGGTGCAATGAAAAAAGCCCGGCGGTTACCGGGCTTTCGAGATGACGCAGCGGCGTCGGTCAGAACTTCGCGCTCAGGCCCACCTTGTAGGTGGTCTCGCCCTTGAAGCTCCAGGCCGGGTAGCCGGCGCGCAGCGGGTCCTTGATGGCGGTGTTGGAGGCCGCGGCGGCGCCGTACTGGACGTCGTCTTCCTTGGTCAGGTTGATCGCCTCGAACGACAGCCGCAGGTTCTTGGTGATGTTCCAGCCCGCGCTGGCGTCCAGCGTGCCGTAGGAATCGTGCATGCGGTTGCCGTACCAGAATGCGCCTTCGCGGATCATGTACTTCGAGCGCCAGTTGTAGGCCAGGCGGGCGTAGTACTGCTCGGTCTCGTAGTAGCCGACCAGGTTCACGTTGTGCTTGGAGGACTGGGTGAACACGCTCAGCTGGTCCAGGTAGCTGCTGGCCGGCGCAGTGCCTTCGGTGAAGGTGTAGTTGCCCTGCGCGCCGAAGCCGTTGCCGAAGGCATGGTTGGCCTGCAGTTCCACCCCGCGGATCTTGCCGCCGCCGGCGTTCTGGAAGCTCTGCACCGTCCAGTTGTCGACGCCGGTCTTGGGATCGACCAGGCCGACCTTCTGGTTCGGCGTGGCGTTGGCGACGACGAAGTTGGAGATGTCCTTGACGAAGTAGGTGGCCGACATCATGTTGCCGCGGCCGTAGTAGTACTCCAGGCCGAGGTCGGCCTGGCTCGACTTCATCGGCTTGAGGCCGATGTTGCCGATGGTCCAGGTCTCGTTGCCGTTGCGGTCGTCGTTGTAGCCGGACACCGTCACGCCGAACATGTTGGCGAAGTTCGGGCGGGTGATGGCCTGCGACGCCGTGGCACGCAGCACCAGGTTGCTCTTCAGGTCGAAGGCCAGGTTGATGCTCGGCAGCACGTCGTTGTAGGACGACTTGGTCGACGCGGTGGTCGTCGCCCAGTTCTGGTTGCCGGCGTACTGGTCGGCCGGGGTCACGCCGTCGAACTTGTAGCCGGTGCTGGTGGCCTTGGTGGAGACGTAGCGCACGCCGAAGTTGCCGCGCAGGCCTTTGGTCTCGAACTCGAACATGCCGTAGGCCGAACGGTTCTTCTCGTTCAGCTCGCCGTAGCCGGAGCGGTCTTCGACCCAGCCGGCGATGTTCCGGTTGGTGTTGTCCAGCATCGCGCCGATGTTGGCGCGCGGCACCGTCCAACCGCCGACGTTCACCGAGCCGTCGAACAGGCCCGAGGTGGCGACCGGCGTGATCGTCGCGTTCCAGATCGGGCGGAAGCTGCGCTTTTCGAAGGTGTGGTCGGCAAAGCGCACGCCGGTCTTGAAGGCGTTGATGACGCCCCAGTCCAGGTCGAAGGTGGCGTCGAGCTGGCCGAACTTCTCCTTGTCCTTGTTGGGGCCGGCGGAGGTGGCCCAGGTTTCCGGCGACATCTGCGCCGGCAGGGCGCCGACGCCCCAGGACTGGTTGTTGCTCGGGTTGATGCTGATCTGCTTGCCGGTGGCGTCGATCGTGCCCTGCCAGTTCGGTCGCGTGAAGGGGCCGGCAGCGCCATCGAAGGCGGCAGTCTGGTAGTTGGTGGTCGCCGACGTGCCGCCGTCAGCCTTGGTCGTGCCGACGACGAAGTCGAACTTGGCGCTGCCGAGGGTGTAGTGGGCGTCGGCCACCGCGCTTTCCGAGTCCATGCTGGCGCCGCGCGCCCAGACCTGGAAGAACTTGTGCGGCAGCGGGTTGGCGGCCGTGGTCGTGCTGTGCAGGCACATCCCGTTCGGGTTGAAGTCGGACTTGACCTCGGTATTGCGCTTGTCGCAATTCGCGTCATGCATCAGGTAGTCGCTGGCGTTGGAGCTGTCGGAATCCAGCTTCAGCTTCAGCAGGTTCAGGCCGACTTCGAAGCCCTCGACCGGGCGCGCCTGCAGGGCGACGTTGAACGAGGTGCGCTTGCGCTCCGCCACGAAGGCGGTGGGGGCCACGTCGCTGTTCCAGCGGCTGTCGGCCTCGACGCCGCGGCGGATGTAGTCGCCCTTGGACAGGCCGGCGGCGACCAGCACGCCGAAGTTGCGGCCCTCATTGCGCCAGCTGTACAGCCCGGAGACTTCCTTCTCCGAGTCGCTGATGGTGCCGTCGCCATAACGCACGCTGCCGAAGACCGTGTTGGCCTTCAGGTCCAGGGGCTTGCGGGTCTTGACGATCACCGTGCCGCCGATGCCACCTTCGGTCAGGTTGGCCTGCGAGGACTTGTAGACCTCCATGCCGCCGATCATTTCGGAGGGCAGCAGCGAATAGTTGAACGACCGGTCGATGTCCATCTGGTCATACCAGCCGGTGGACGCGACGGTCTGGCCGTTCAGCGTGGTGTACGTCATCTGCGGGTCGGTGCCGCGGATCGACACCGAGGCGCCTTGGCCGAACGCCCGGCCAACCGAAATGCCGGGGATCCGGCCCAGCGCCTGACCGACGTCGGAGTCGGGAAGCTTGCCCACGTCCTCGGCGGTCACGGCGTCCACGACGGCGCTGGCGTTCTTCTTGATGTTGGCCGCCGATTCCAGCGAAGCGCGGATGCCGGTGACAACCACCTGATCCAGCTGCGTGTTGTCGTCTTTTTTCTGTTCCTGCGCCTGCACGGCGAACGCCGCGCTCAGCAGCGCCAGCGTCACCGCCGCCGCGATTGGGGTCTTGTTGACCTTCATGATGAACTGCTCCTCGAGTGGCCAGGGAGTTGTGGCCGTGATGAAGACTTGGCACCTGAAATCACGACACCCTTCGGCGGAGTGGCATGCAGCTGGCGCCCCCGATACACCTCAATGCAACCAATGCCATGCCACTATAACGAGCGGTAAAGCCACTTTGCTACCAGTTTCAGGCCGGTGTTTTCCCTGCTGTGGCATCGCCGCGACCCGCATGGACAGCGGTGTCCGGGTGTCTGAGGTCAGGGTCGGGGTCGGCCTGCGGAGCCGCCGGTCGAGGAGACCACTTGGTCGTAAATTGGTATTAAGAGTGGTCCGTATCGCGGCGTGTGGGAGTGTGCGCTGGGGCGCATCCAGCGTGGGGGGCGCGCTCAGCGACAGCGGCTGTCCAGGCTGCGCGTTAGAGAACGGCAATCGCACGCGAGCGGTCCTCAGTGGATTTTTTGTTTGCGCCAAAAAATAACGGTGCTATAGTCGTGGGCTTGCCTCGGAGGGGTGGCCGAGTGGTTAAAGGCAGCAGACTGTAAATCTGCCCGCTAACGCGTACGCTGGTTCGAATCCAGCCTCCTCCACCAAGGCAGACCAATGCATGAGCAACGAAGCGGGTGATCGTCACCCGCTTCGCGGTTCAAGCGGTTGGGGATTGGAAAACTCCCGGGCGGGAGTAGTTCAATGGTAGAACCTTAGCCTTCCAAGCTAATGACACGGGTTCGATTCCCGTTTCCCGCTCCATCGGAAGTTCTAGGTATCGTGTCGAGATATCGACACAGGTTTGCTGATAAGGTCATCAATCCTGTGTCGATGCCCATGTGGCTCAGTGGTAGAGCACTCCCTTGGTAAGGGAGAGGTCGCGCGTTCGATCCGCGCCATGGGCACCACAACTCTTCTATCCCGTTTCTTGATTGATCTGATCGCCAGGAGCGCATGATGGCAAAAGGCAAGTTTGAACGTACCAAGCCGCACGTGAACGTGGGCACGATTGGTCACGTGGACCATGGCAAGACGACGCTGACGGCCGCGATCGCGACCGTGCTGTCGAAGAAGTTCGGCGGCGAAGCCAAGGCTTACGACCAGATCGACGCGGCGCCGGAAGAGAAGGCTCGTGGTATCACGATCAACACCGCGCACGTCGAGTACGAGACGGCCAACCGCCACTACGCGCACGTTGACTGCCCGGGGCACGCTGACTATGTGAAGAACATGATCACTGGCGCGGCGCAGATGGACGGCGCGATCCTGGTGTGCTCGGCCGCTGACGGCCCGATGCCCCAGACCCGCGAGCACATCCTGCTGGCGCGTCAGGTCGGTGTGAAGTTCATCATCGTCTTCCTGAACAAGTGCGACATGGTGGACGACGCCGAGCTGCTGGAGCTGGTGGAGATGGAAGTCCGCGAGCTGCTGAGCAAGTACGACTTCCCCGGCGACGACACCCCGATCATCAAGGGTTCGGCCAAGCTGGCGCTGGAAGGCGACACGGGCGATCTGGGCGAGCAGGCCATCATGCGCCTGGCTGACGCGCTGGACACCTACATCCCCCAGCCGGACCGTGCCATTGACGGCGCGTTCCTGCTGCCGGTGGAAGACGTGTTCTCGATCTCGGGCCGTGGCACTGTGGTGACGGGTCGTGTCGAGCGCGGCATCATCAAGGTCGGCGAGGAAATCGAGATCATCGGTATCCGCGAAGTCCAGAAGACGACCGTGACCGGCGTGGAAATGTTCCGCAAGCTGCTGGACCAGGGCCAAGCTGGCGACAACGTCGGTATCCTGCTGCGCGGCACCAAGCGTGAAGACGTCGAGCGCGGCCAAGTGCTGGCCAAGCCCGGTTCGATCAAGCCGCACACCCACTTCACCGCTGAGATCTATGTTCTGAGCAAGGAAGAGGGCGGCCGTCACACCCCGTTCTTCAACAACTACCGTCCCCAGTTCTACTTCCGCACGACGGACGTGACTGGCGCCGTGGAGCTGCCGAAGGACAAGGAAATGGTCATGCCTGGCGACAACGTCAGCATCACCGTGAAGCTGATCGCTCCGATCGCCATGGAGCAGGGTCTGCGCTTCGCCATCCGTGAAGGCGGTCGTACCGTCGGCTCGGGCGTCGTGGCAACGATCATCGAGTAATTCAAGTTTGAGGCCACAGGGGCATAGCTCAATTGGCAGAGCGTCGGTCTCCAAAACCGAAGGTTGGGGGTTCGAGACCCTCTGCCCCTGCCAACGATCAGCGATAAGCGAACGTTGGTCCTAGTGGTCAAGGCAAGCCCGCGGGAGTTATCTCGGCGGGCTTTGCTGCTGGTGGGTTCGTCCAAATGTTTGGACGGACAAAGGCTGCGACAGCGTGTCGTGGCACGGAAGTGAGTTCAATGTCCAATCCTCAAGTCGAAACCGTCACGACGGGCGCCGACAAGGTCAAGCTGGCCGGCGCCGTGGTGCTGCTGGTCGCGGCCATCGTGGCGTTCTATGTGCTGAGCAAGCAGGGTCCGTGGGTGCAATGGGGCGCCCTGCTGGTCCTGCTGGCGGCCGCCGTGGCTGCGTTCTTCACGTCGGAATCCGGCAAGTCGCTGATCGCCTACGGTCAGGATTCGATCAAGGAAGTGGGCAAGGTGGTCTGGCCGACCCACAAGGAGGCCCGCCAGATGACGCTGTACGTATTCGCGTTCGTCGTCGTGATGGCGCTGTTCCTGTGGCTCACCGACAAGACGCTGGAGTGGGTGTTCTACGACCTGATCCTGGGTTGGAAGCGCTGAGTCGGAACGGATAGGGACCAAGATGAGCGAAGATCAAAACGTCGTTGCGACCGAGTCGACCGCGCCCGCTGGCCCGGCCAAGCGCTGGTATGTCGTCCACGCCTATTCGGGCATGGAAAAGGCTGTCGAGCGCAATCTGCGTGAGCGCATCGACCGCGCTGGCATGCAGGACAAGTTCGGTCGCATCCTGGTGCCGACCGAAGAAGTCGTCGAGCTCAAGAATGGCAAGAAGGCCGTGACCGAGCGCCGCTTCTTCCCCGGCTATGTGCTGGTCGAGATGTTCATGGACGACGACAGCTGGCATCTGGTCAAGCACACGTCGAAGGTCACCGGCTTCGTCGGCGGCGCCAAGAACCGCCCGGCGCCGATCTCGGAAGCCGAGGTCATGAAGATCGTCAACCAGATGCAGGAAGGCGTCGACAAGCCGCGTCCGAAGGTTGAATGGATCGTCGGCGAGATCGTCCGCGTCAAGGAAGGCCCGTTCACCGACTTCAACGGCAGCATCGAGGAAGTCAACTACGACAAGTCGAAGCTGCGCGTCTCGGTCACGATCTTCGGTCGTGCGACGCCTGTCGAATTGGATTTCGCGCAGATCGAAAAGGTCTGAGCGCGCAAGAACGGCATGGCGGCTTCGGTCGCCATTGGCCGTTTCAAAGTTGAGAGCTTGAAGGTGCTAGACGGCGCAAGCCGGCACAACCTTCCGTGACCAGTCCGCAACGAGAGGCGGACAAGAGGAGCAAGGGTAAGTCTCAGACCAGCCCCTTGCGTTAGCACTCAGGCGATGCGGCGTGGCCGTCGCGTTGCCATCAGGAGAAAACATGGCCAAGAAGATTGTCGGCTACATCAAGCTGCAAATCCCGGCTGGCAAGGCGAACCCGTCGCCTCCGGTCGGTCCCGCGCTGGGTCAGCGTGGTCTGAACATCATGGAATTCTGCAAGGCGTTCAACGCCCAGACGCAGAGCTATGAGCCGGGCCTCAAGCTGCCCGTCGTGATCACCGCCTTCGCGGACAAGAGCTTCACCTTCATCATCAAGTCGCCCCCGGCGACTGTGCTGATCAAGAAGGCAGCCAAGATCGAAAAGGGCTCGCAGCGCCCCCATCTGGACAAGGTCGGCAAGCTGACCCGCGCCCAGCTGGAAGAGATCGCCAAGACCAAGCAGAAGGACCTGACGGCCGCCGACATGGATGCCGCAGTCCGTACCATCGCCGGCTCCGCCCGCTCGATGGGCATCATCGTGGAAGGTGTCTGACATGGCCAAGCTGACCAAGCGTCAACAAGCCCTGCAGGGCAAGGTGGAATCGACCAAGCTGTACGCGTTGTCCGACGCGCTCAACCTGGTCAAGGAATGCGCCACCGCCAAGTTCGATGAAGCCATCGACGTGTCGATCCAGCTGGGTGTCGACGCGAAGAAGTCGGACCAGGTGGTCCGTGGCGCCGTCGTGATGCCCAACGGCATCGGCAAGACCACGCGCGTCGCCGTGTTCGCCCAAGGCGCCAAGGCTGAAGAAGCCAAGGCCGCCGGCGCCGACGTCGTCGGCATGGAAGACCTGGCCGAACGCGTCAAGGCGGGCGACATGCCCTTCGACGTCGTGATCGCCTCGCCGGACACCATGCGTGTCGTCGGTACCCTGGGTCAGATCCTGGGCCCGCGCGGCCTGATGCCGAACCCGAAGGTCGGCACCGTGACCCCGGACGTCGCCACCGCCGTCAAGAACGCCAAGGCTGGTCAAGTCCAGTTCCGCGTCGACAAGGCCGGCATCATCCACGGCACGATCGGCCGTCGCTCGTTCGACACCGACAAGCTGGAAGGCAACCTGCGCGCGCTGGTCGAAGCCCTGAACAAGGCCAAGCCGGCCTCGAGCAAGGGCATCTACCTGCGCAAGGTCGCTGTCTCGTCGACGATGGGCGTTGGCGCCCGCGTGGATGTCGGCACGATCAACGCCGCGGCCGCCGCCTAAGCTGCATTCAATTGAGGCGTCGCGCGAGTCTGGCGTGATGCTGATGAATTGGTGGGCTGGCTGGAGCAATCCGGTCAGGTCATCCAAGACCGCTGGCGAGAGATCCCGCAGTTCTGGGGAGATCGCTTAATCGGAGGCTCCGGCCTCCAGCCAGCGCAGATGGCGGTCCCGCTGAAAGGATTCGAATCGCGATGCGTCGCGATGGGTTCCTGACAGGAGGTCGCTGATTCCGGTGCCCGAGACGCGGTGGTCAAACATCGCGTCAAGGGCGAAATGTGAGGAGTAGACCTTGAGTCTCAATCGCAACGAGAAAGCAGCCGTCGTGTCCGACGTGGCAGCGCAAGCCGCCAAGTCCCAGACGCTGGCGTTGGCTGAGTATCGTGGCCTCACCGTTGAAGCCCTGAACAAGCTGCGCGTCACCGCGCGTGCCCAAGGCGTGTACCTTCATGTCCTGAAGAACACCCTGGCACGTCGTGCTGTCGCCGGTACTTCGTTCGAAGCTGCAACGGATGCCATGGTCGGCCCGCTGATCTACGGCTTTTCCGAAGACGCTGTCGCGGCTGCCAAAGTCATCGCTGACTTTGCCAAGACCAACGACAAGCTCGTCATCAAGGGTGGTGCCTACGGCGGCAAGGCTCTGGACGTCAATGGCGTGAAGGCGCTGGCGGCTGTCCCGAGCAAGGAAGTCCTGCTGTCGCAGATCGCCGGCCTGCTCATGTCGCCGGTGCAACGCACCGCCGCCGTGCTGGCTGCCCTGGCTCAGCAGAAGGGTGGCGGCGCCGAAGCCGTCGCCGAAGAAGCTCCCGCCGCGGCCTGATCGACGCTGCATTCGCGCATTCAAATCTCTCTGTATTTAGGAACCTATCATGGCATTCGACAAAGACGCTTTCCTGGCTGCCCTGGACAGCATGACCGTTCTGGAACTGAACGACCTGGTCAAGGCGATTGAAGAGAAGTTCGGCGTGTCCGCCGCTTCGATGGCCGCTCCGGCTGCTGGTGGCGCTGCCGCCGGTGGCGCTGCCGCCGCTGAAGAAAAGACCGAGTTCACCGTCGTCCTGACCGACGCCGGCGCTCAGAAGGTCTCGGTCATCAAGGCCGTTCGCGAAATCACCGGCCTGGGCCTGAAGGAAGCCAAGGACCTGGTCGACGGCGCTCCGAAGCCCGTCAAGGAAGGCATCGCCAAGGCCGACGCCGAAGCCGCCAAGAAGAAGCTGGAAGAAGCCGGCGCCAAGGTCGAACTCAAGTAAGACCTTGTGGGGATCCGGTGACGCGTTCACCGGGTTCTGCACCGCGAGAGGGGTGGTCCCATGGGGCCTCCCCTTTCCTCGTTTCAGGGTTTGTCCTGGGGCGGTTTCGGTTGACAAAGTGCAATCGAAAGCATCGTGCTGTATCATGCACGGTTCTTTCGAGTGTTCTCTGATCCGACTGCAGAGAACGGTTTGGTCGGACCGCGGTCAAGCCGTGCGTCACGCGTGGGGTGCAACGCCCTCCGTGCCGTTCGGTGATCGGGGTTGTCCGCCAGCGGTTGGTAGTGGCCAACCACCAAGCTTCGTGGTGCAACGCCCGAACAGCCAGTCGCCGACGCAGCACGCCTCCAGGCCAGGGGCGCGCTCGACACGGAGTCTTTATGGCGCAAGCAACCCCCTACAGCTACACCGAGCGCAAGCGAATCCGCAAGAGCTTCGGCAAGCGCGTGAGCGTGCTCAACGTTCCGTACCTGCTGACGATGCAGAAGGAGTCGTATGTCGACTTCCTGCAAAAGGATGTCGCTCCCCTGAAGCGCAAACCGGAAGGCCTGCAAGCGGCGTTCCTCTCCACGTTCCCGATCACGTCGCACAACGGGTTCGTGGAAATGAAGTTCCTCGAATTCAACATCGCCAAGCCGCCGTTCGACGTCCGCGAATGCCAGCAGCGTGGTCTGACCTTCGCCGCCGCCGTGCGTGCGAAGCTGCAGATGATCATCTACGACCGGGAAAGCCCGCAGCCGAAGACGGTCAAGGAAATCAAGGAGCAAGAGGTCTACATGGGCGAAGTTCCGCTCATGACCGACTACGGCTCGTTCATCATCAACGGCACCGAGCGCGTCATCGTCTCGCAGCTGCACCGCTCGCCCGGCGTGTTCTTCGAACACGACAAGGGCAAGACCCACTCGTCCGGCAAGCTGCTGTTCTCGGCCCGCATCATTCCGTATCGCGGCTCGTGGCTGGACTTCGAGTTCGACCCGAAGGACATCCTGTACTTCCGCGTCGACCGCCGCCGCAAGATGCCGGTCACGATCCTGCTCAAGGCCATCGGCCTGAATCCCGAGCAGATCCTGGCGCACTTCTTCGTCTTCGACAATTTCCGCCTGATGGACTCGGGCGCCCAGATGGAGTTCGTGGCCGAACGCCTGAAGGGTGAAGTGGCGCGCTTCGACATCACCGACAAGAGCGGCAACGTGCTGGTCGAGAAGGACAAGCGCATCACCGCCCGTCACGTGCGTCAGCTGGAGCAGTCCGGCACGCAGCATGTGACCGTGCCGGAAGACTTCCTGCTCGGACGTGTGCTGGCCAAGAACATGGTCGACCCGGACACCGGCGAGATCATCGCGAAGGCCAACGATGAGCTGACCGACTCGCTGCTGAAGAAGCTGCGCGTCGCAGGCGTCAAGGACATCCAGGCGCTGTTCACCAACGAACTGGACGAAGGCGCGTACATCAGCCAGACGCTGGCGTCGGACGAGACTGCCGATCAGTTGGCCGCGCGCGTGGCCATCTATCGCATGATGCGTCCCGGCGAGCCGCCGACGGAAGATGCGGTCGAAGCGCTGTTCAACCGCCTGTTCTACAGCGAAGACACGTACGACCTGTCGCGCGTCGGCCGGATGAAGTTCAACGCCCGCGTGGGCCGCGACATCCCGACCGGTGCGATGACGCTGTCGAACGAGGACATCCTCGACGTCGTCAAGATCCTGGTCGAGCTGCGCAATGGCCGCGGCGAAGTCGATGACATCGACCATCTGGGCAACCGTCGCGTCCGTTGCGTCGGCGAACTGGCCGAGAACCAGTACCGCTCGGGTCTGGCCCGTATCGAGAAGGCCGTCAAGGAACGTCTGGGCCAGGCCGAGACCGAAGCCCTGATGCCGCACGACCTGATCAACTCCAAGCCGATCTCCGCGGCGCTGAAGGAGTTCTTCGGTGCGTCGCAGCTGTCGCAGTTCATGGACCAGACCAACCCGCTGTCCGAGATCACGCACAAGCGTCGTGTCTCGGCCCTGGGCCCGGGCGGTCTGACCCGCGAGCGCGCCGGCTTCGAAGTCCGTGACGTGCACCCGACCCACTATGGCCGCGTCTGCCCGATCGAAACGCCGGAAGGCCCGAACATCGGCCTGATCAACTCGCTGGCGCTGTATGCGCGCCTGAACGAGTACGGCTTCCTGGAGACCCCGTACCGCCGCGTGGTGGACTCGAAGGTCACCAACCAGATCGACTACCTGTCGGCCATCGAAGAAGGCAAGTACGTGATCGCCCAGGCGAACGCGTCGCTGAACGAAGGCGGTCAACTGGTCGACGAGCTGGTCTCCGCGCGTGAGAACGGCGAATCGGTGCTGACCTCGCCGGAACGCATCCAGTACATGGACGTGGCGCCGACGCAGATCGTGTCGGTCGCGGCTTCGCTGGTGCCGTTCCTGGAGCACGACGACGCGAACCGCGCGTTGATGGGCGCCAACATGCAGCGTCAGGCCGTTCCGACCCTACGTCCTGAAAAGGCGTTCGTGGGCACGGGCGTCGAGCGCGTGGCCGCGAAGGACTCGGGGACGGTGGTCGCGGCTCGCCGCGGCGGCGTGGTCGACTACGTGGACACGAACCGTATCGTGATCCGTGTGAACGACGACGAAACCGTGGCCGGTGAAGTCGGTGTCGACATCTACAACCTGATCAAGTATCAGCGTAGCAACCAGAACACCAACATCCACCAGCGTCCGATCGTCAAGCGTGGCGACAAGGTCGGCGCGGAAGACATCATTGCCGACGGCGCGTCGACCGATCTGGGTGAGTTGGCCCTGGGCCAGAACATGCTGGTCGCGTTCATGCCGTGGAACGGCTACAACTTCGAAGACTCGATCCTGATCTCCGAACGCGTGGTGGCCGAAGACCGCTATACCTCGATCCACATCGAGGAACTGGTGGTCATGGCGCGTGACACGAAGCTCGGCAGCGAGGAAATCACCCGCGACATCCCGAACCTGAGCGAGCAGCAACTGGCTCGTCTGGACGAATCCGGCATCGTGTACATCGGTGCCGAGGTGAACCCGGGCGACGTGCTGGTGGGCAAGGTCACGCCGAAGGGCGAGACCACGCTGACGCCGGAAGAGAAGCTGCTGCGAGCGATCTTCGGTGAGAAGGCGTCGGACGTGAAGGACACGTCGCTGCGCGTGGACCAGGGTACCAACGGCACGGTCATCGACGTGCAGGTGTTCACCCGCGAAGGCATCCAGCGCGACAAGCGCGCCCAGCAGATCATCGACGACGAGCTGAAGCGTTTCCGCCTGGACCTGAACGACCAGCTGCGCATCGTGGAAGCCGACGCGTTCGACCGCGTCGAGAAGCTCCTGGTGAACAAGGTCGCCAATGGCGGTCCGAAGAAGATCACCAAGGGCACGGTCATCTCGAAGGACTATCTGGCCGAGGTCGAGAAGTTCCACTGGTTCGACGTCCGTCCCGCCGAGGACGACATCGCCAACCAGCTGGAGTCGATCAAGAACTCGCTCGAGCAGACCCGTCACAGCTTCGACCTGGCTTATGACGAGAAGCGCAAGAAGCTGACGCAGGGCGACGAGCTGCCGGCCGGCGTGCTGAAGATGGTCAAGGTGTACCTGGCCGTCAAGCGTCGTCTGCAGCCTGGCGACAAGATGGCCGGCCGTCACGGCAACAAGGGCGTCGTGTCCAAGATCACCCCGATCGAAGACATGCCCTACATGGCCGACGGCACGCCTGCCGACATCGTGCTGAACCCGCTGGGCGTCCCGTCGCGGATGAACGTGGGCCAGGTGCTCGAAGTCCATCTGGGCTGGGCTGGCAAGGGCATCGGTCAACGCATCGGCGACATGCTGCAACGCGAAGCCCGTGTGGCCGAGCTGCGCGACTTCATGGACCAGCTGTTCAACCAGAACGGCGGCAAGTCCGAGGAGCTGGCGCAACTGAGCGATGACGAGATCCTCGGCATGGCGCAGAACCTGCAGCACGGCGCGACTTTCGCGACCCCCGTCTTCGACGGCGCGAAGGAAAGCGAGATCCGCGCGATGCTGAAGCTGGCCTATCCGGACGACATCGCCGCGAAGAAGGGCCTCACGCCTACCCGCACGCAGGCCTTCCTGTATGACGGCCGCACCGGCGAGCAGTTCGAGCGTCCCACGACGATCGGCTACATGCACGTGCTGAAGCTGCATCACCTGGTCGACGACAAGATGCATGCCCGCTCCACCGGCCCGTACTCGCTGGTCACGCAGCAGCCGCTGGGCGGCAAGGCGCAGTTCGGCGGACAGCGTTTCGGCGAGATGGAAGTGTGGGCGCTGGAAGCCTACGGCGCTTCGTACATCCTGCAGGAAATGCTGACGGTGAAGTCCGACGACGTGAACGGCCGTACGAAGGTGTACGAGTCCATCGTCAAGGGCGAGCACTCGATCGAAGCCGGCATGCCCGAGTCGTTCAATGTGCTGGTGAAGGAAATCCGTTCGCTGGGCATCGACATCGAGCTCGAGCGCAACTAAAGAGAACAGGAGAATCGTATGAAGGGTTTGTTGGACCTGTTCAAGCAATTCACGCCGGACGAGCATTTCGACGCGATCAAGATCGGGCTGGCCTCGCCCGAGAAGATCCGCTCGTGGTCGTTCGGTGAAGTGAAGAAGCCCGAGACCATCAACTACCGGACGTTCAAGCCGGAACGTGATGGCCTGTTCTGCGCCAAGATCTTCGGCCCGATCAAGGACTACGAGTGCCTGTGCGGCAAGTACAAGCGCCTGAAGCACCGTGGCGTGATCTGCGAGAAGTGCGGCGTCGAAGTCACCCAGACCAAGGTGCGCCGTGAGCGCATGGGCCACATCGAGCTGGCCGCTCCTTGCGCGCACATCTGGTTCCTGAAGTCGCTGCCGTCGCGTCTGGGCCTGGTGCTCGACATGACGCTGCGCGACATCGAACGCGTGCTGTACTTCGAAGCGTACGTCGTGGTGGATCCGGGCATGACCCCGCTGAAGAAGTTCAGCATCATGTCCGAGGACGACTACGACGCGAAGCGCATCGAGTTCGGTGACGAGTTCATCGCGCTGATGGGCGCCGAAGGCATCCAGAAGCTGCTGGCGGAAATGGATCTCGACGTCGAGATCGACCGCCTGCGCAACGACATGACCGGCTCCGAGCTGAAGATCAAGAAGAACTCCAAGCGCCTCAAGGTGATGGAAGCCTTCAAGCGCTCGGGCATCAAGCCGAACTGGATGGTGCTGGAAGTGCTGCCGGTGCTGCCGCCGGACCTGCGTCCGCTGGTGCCGCTGGACGGCGGCCGCTTCGCCACGTCGGACCTGAACGACCTGTACCGCCGCGTCATCAACCGCAACAACCGCCTGGCCCGTCTGCTCGAGCTGAAGGCTCCTGAGATCATCGTGCGCAACGAAAAGCGCATGCTGCAGGAAGCCGTCGACTCGCTGCTGGACAACGGCCGCCGCGGCAAGGCGATGACCGGCGCGAACAAGCGTGCCCTCAAGTCGCTGGCCGACATGATCAAGGGCAAGAGCGGTCGTTTCCGTCAGAACTTGCTGGGCAAGCGCGTCGACTACTCGGGTCGTTCGGTCATTACCGTCGGTCCGACGCTCAAGCTGCATCAGTGCGGCCTGCCGAAGCTGATGGCGCTGGAGCTGTTCAAGCCTTTCATCTTCTCGCGCCTGGAAGCGATGGGCATCGCGACCACGATCAAGGCCGCGAAGAAGGAAGTCGAGAGCGGCACCCCGGTCGTCTGGGACATCCTGGAAGAGGTCATCAAGGAGCACCCGGTCCTGCTGAACCGCGCGCCGACGCTGCACCGTCTGGGCATCCAGGCGTTCGAGCCGGTGCTGATCGAAGGCAAGGCGATCCAGCTGCATCCGCTGGTCTGCGCGGCGTTCAACGCCGACTTCGACGGTGACCAGATGGCCGTCCACGTGCCGCTGTCGATCGAAGCGCAGATGGAAGCCCGCGTGCTGATGCTGGCTTCGAACAACGTGCTGTTCCCGGCGTCGGGCGAGCCGTCGATCGTGCCGTCGCAAGACGTGGTGCTGGGTCTGTATTACGCGACCCGCGAACGCACGAACGGCAAGGGCGAGGGCATGATCTTCTCGGACATCCCCGAGATGATCCGCGCGCTGGAAAACGGCGCGGTGGAAATCACCGCCAAGATCGGCGTGCGCCTGACCGAGTACGTCAAGGAAGGCGAGGAATGGGTTGCCCAGACCAAGCTGACCGACACGACCGTCGGCCGTGCGCTGCTGTCCGAGATCCTGCCCAAGGGCCTTCCCTTCTCCAACATCAACAAGGCGTTGAAGAAGAAGGAAATCTCGAAGCTGATCAATACGTCCTTCCGCAAGTGCGGCCTGAAGGAAACCGTGGTGCTGGCAGACAAGCTGCTGCAGGCCGGTTTCAAGCTGGCCACGCGCGCAGGCATCTCGATCGCCATCGATGACATGCTCGTGCCGAAGCAGAAGGTCGAGCTGATCGACCGCGCCGAGAAGGAAGTCAAGGAGATCGAGCAGCAGTACGTCTCGGGTCTCGTGACCGCCGGCGAGCGCTACAACAAGGTCGTCGACATCTGGGGCAAGACCGGCGACGAAGTCGGCAAGGTCATGATGTCGCAGCTGTCCAAGGAAAAGATCCTGGACCGCCACGGCAAGGAAGTCGAGCAGGAGTCGTTCAACTCGATCTACATGATGGCCGACTCGGGTGCGCGGGGTTCCGCGGCGCAGATCCGTCAGCTGGCCGGCATGCGCGGCCTGATGGCGAAGCCGGACGGCTCGATCATCGAGACGCCGATCACGGCGAACTTCCGCGAAGGCCTGAACGTTCTGCAGTACTTCATCTCCACCCACGGTGCTCGTAAGGGCCTGGCGGACACGGCGCTGAAGACCGCGAACTCGGGTTACCTGACCCGTCGTCTGGTCGACGTGACGCAGGATCTGGTCGTGACCGAGACCGATTGCGGCACGGACAACGGCATCAACATGCGCGCCCTGGTCGAAGGCGGTGAGGTGATCGAGTCCCTGCGTGACCGCATCCTCGGTCGCGTGGCCGCGATCGACGTCATGCATCCGGAAACGCAAGGCGTCCTGTTGACCGCCGGCAACATGCTGGATGAGGACATCCTGGACATGCTGGAAGCTGCCGGCGTGGACGAGGTCAAGGTCCGCACCCCGCTGACCTGCGGTACCCGTTTCGGCCTGTGCGCGAAGTGCTATGGCCGCGACCTGGGTCGTGGCGGCATGGTGAACACCGGCGAAGCGGTCGGCGTCATCGCCGCCCAGTCGATCGGCGAACCCGGCACCCAGCTGACGATGCGGACTTTCCACATCGGCGGTGCGGCGTCGCGTGCAGCGGTGGCTTCGAGCGTGGAAGCGAAGTCGGACGGCATCATCGGCTTCAACGCCACGATGCGCTACGTCACGAACGGCAAGGGCGAGCTGGTGGTGATTTCGCGTTCCGGCGAAATCGTCATCTCGGACCCGCACGGCCGTGAGCGCGAGCGTCACAAGGTGCCTTACGGCGCCCTGCTGAACATCAAGGCTGACCAGACCATCAAGGCCGGCACCATCCTGGCGACCTGGGACCCGCTGACCCGCCCGATCATCACGGAATTCGCCGGTCAGGCGAAGTTCGAGAACGTCGAGGAAGGCGTCACCGTGGCCAAGCAGGTCGACGAAGTGACGGGCCTGTCCACGCTGGTCGTGATCGACCCGAAGCGCCGTGGCGCTGCCAAGGTCATCCGCCCGCAGGTCAAGCTGCTGGACGCCAACGGCCAGGAAGTGAAGATCCCCGGCACCGATCACTCGGTGACGATCGGCTTCCAGGTCGGCTCGCTGGTCCAGATCCGCGACGGTCAGGAACTGGCTCCTGGTGAAGTGCTGGCGCGTATCCCGGTGGAAGGTCAGAAGACCCGTGACATTACCGGCGGTCTGCCGCGTGTCGCCGAGCTCTTCGAAGCCCGTTCGCCGAAGGACGCCGGCTTCCTGGCGGAACAGACCGGCACGGTCTCGTTCGGCAAGGAGACCAAGGGCAAGGTCCGCCTCGAGATCACCGATCCGGAAGGTCGCAAGCACGAGCTGCTGGTGCCCAAGGAAAAGAACATCCTGGTGCACGAAGGCCAGGTGGTGAACCGCGGCGAACTGGTGGTCGACGGTCCGGCCGATCCGCAGGACATCCTGCGTCTGCTGGGCATCGAGGAGCTGGCGCGCTACATCGTCGACGAAGTGCAGGACGTGTACCGTCTGCAGGGTGTGAAGATCAACGACAAGCACATCGAGGTGATCGTTCGCCAGATGCTGCGTCGCGTGCAGATCGTCAACCCGGGCGACTCGGCCTACATCGCCGGCGAGCAGGTCGAGCGTTCGGAACTGCTGGACACCAACGACCGCCTGCGCGGCGAAGGCAAGCTGACGGTCACGCATGCCGACGTGCTGCTGGGTATCACGAAGGCCTCGCTGTCGACGGACTCGTTCATCTCCGCGGCGTCGTTCCAGGAAACGACACGCGTGCTGACCGAAGCCGCGATCATGGGCAAGCGCGACGAACTCCGTGGTCTGAAGGAGAACGTCATCGTGGGTCGTCTGATTCCTGCCGGCACCGGCATGGCCTTCCACCAGGCGCGTCGCGCCAAGGAAGAAATGGACGACGCCGAGCGCCGTTCCATCGCCATCCAGGAAGCCGAGGAAATGGCAGCGGTGCAACTGTCCGCGCTCGACGCGGCCAGCGACGCCGGCGCCAACGAGTAAGCGCAAGACATCGAGCCGCTTGCGGCTTGATCCGGAGGCTGCCGTCCCGCAAGGGCGGCAGCCTTTTTTCATTGGCCCGACGGAATCAACCGTCGGGCGTCAAGGGTTGAGCTTCAGCCAGGCCGCGGGGGACAGGATGGGGAGCCCGAGCTTCGCCGCGCGTTTGGCCACCTTGAGGACGGCCCGATCGCGCGAGATGAGGGTTGTCGGCCGCGAGGCGGCCAAGGCGAGGCCAAGATCGATGAACTTCTGGTCGTCGGTGTCACTGCAGCGCGGGCGAGCGATGCCGAGCTCCGGCTCCTCCACGAAGTGGCAATGCTGTTCGAAGGCTTCATGGATGCGCGCGAGATCCGGCGCATAACGCGCGGCTACGCCGCGGCTGATGACATGGAGGAGCTCCCCCTTCATGGCGAACGTTGCGGTCCAATTCAAGCGCCGGCTTACTACGGCTGCAATCAGCGGAACCAGGCTGGCCTCATCGAAGACCAGCCAGTCCATCACGATCTGCGTGTCCAGGATGACCAGCGGACTGGCGGTGTGGGCGTTGTCCGGATGCAGCGGAAAAGCGGTCGAAGCGGCGTCGTTCATAGGGTCCGGGAGCATAGCGTCTTGTGTGTTCGGGATGAACTCGCCTACAATCGCCGGCTCTCCAGCATGTCTTGATGCGTCCCGAGTCCAGGTTTCGAACCGGGCTGGGGTTGATTCGAGCGTGGTGCCGCAAGGTGCTGCGCTTTTGTCGCTTGTGGAAGGCCCTCGATCTCGCGGGCTTCCGGAAGGCCAGGGCGTGCTGGGGTTGTGACTTCAAACGGGAACAAGTTACTTATGCCAACCATCAATCAGCTCGTTCGCCACGGTCGTGAGACCGAGGTGACGAAATCCAAGTCGCCGGCTATGCAGTCGTGCCCGCAACGTCGTGGCGTCTGCACCCGCGTGTACACCACCACGCCGAAGAAGCCGAACTCGGCGCTTCGTAAGGTCGCCAAGGTGCGTCTGACCAACGGTTTCGAGGTCATCTCGTACATCGGCGGTGAAGGCCACAACCTGCAAGAGCACAGTGTCGTGCTCGTGCGCGGTGGCCGGGTCAAGGACTTGCCGGGTGTGCGTTACCACATCGTGCGCGGTTCGCTCGACCTGCAAGGCGTCAAGGATCGCAAGCAGTCGCGTTCCAAGTACGGCGCGAAGCGCCCGAAGAAGTAAGGCTTCACAGCCAAGGTCTTGGTGGCCGAGAGGTCATCGAATATTTGCGGCCCGAGTGCTTGTGCACCGGAAGCCGAGTAAGTGGATCCCCCCAGATGTCGGTGGAGATCCCCGGCGGGGTGAAAGCCCTGACCAACTGAAGCATTGAAGGAAGAATCCATGCCACGTCGTCGCGAAGTACCCAAGCGCGAGATCCTCCCGGACCCGAAGTTCGGTAGCGTTGATCTGTCCAAGTTCATGAACGTCATCATGGAATCGGGCAAGAAGGCTGTTGCAGAGCGCATCATTTACGGCGCCCTGGAGCAAGTCGAGCAGAAGTCCGGCAAGGACCCGCTCGAGATCTTCATGATCGCGATCAACAACGTGAAGCCCATGGTCGAAGTGAAGTCCCGCCGTGTTGGCGGTGCGAACTACCAAGTTCCCGTGGAAGTTCGCCCCGTCCGCCGTCTGGCCCTCGCCATGCGCTGGTTGAAGGAATCCGCGCGCAAGCGCGGTGAGAAGTCGATGGCCCAACGTCTGGCCAACGAACTGCTGGAGGCCTCTGAAGGCCGTGGTGGCGCGATGAAGAAGCGCGACGAAGTCCACCGCATGGCAGACGCCAACAAGGCGTTCTCGCACTTCCGCTTCTAATCAAGACCTCTCTGGCCGCCTCGGGTTACTACTGACCCGATGGCGGCTCCATGCATTTGGAGTGACACCATGTCCCGCAAGACCCCCATCGAGCGCTACCGCAACATCGGTATCTCGGCGCACATCGATGCCGGCAAGACCACCACGACGGAACGCATCCTGTACTACACCGGTGTGAACCACAAGATCGGTGAAGTGCACGACGGCGCTGCCACGATGGACTGGATGGAGCAGGAGCAAGAGCGCGGCATCACGATCACGTCGGCTGCGACGACCTGCTTCTGGAAGGGCATGGACATGTCCTACCCTGAGCACCGCTTCAACATCATCGACACCCCCGGACACGTTGACTTCACGATTGAAGTCGAGCGTTCGATGCGCGTGCTGGACGGCGCCTGCATGGTGTACTGTGCCGTCGGCGGCGTGCAGCCCCAGTCGGAAACCGTCTGGCGCCAGGCCAACAAGTACCGTGTGCCGCGTCTGGCGTTCGTGAACAAGATGGACCGTACCGGTGCCAACTTCTTCAAGGTCGTCGACCAGATGAAGACCCGCCTGAAGGCGAATCCGGTGCCCATCGTGATTCCCATCGGTGCTGAAGAAAACTTCACCGGCGTCGTGGACCTGCTCAAGATGAAGGCCATCATCTGGGACGAGGCTTCGCAGGGCATGAAGTTCGAGTACCAGGACATTCCGGCAAACCTCGTCGACACCGCCAACGAATGGCGCGAGAAGATGGTCGAGGCTGCTGCGGAAGCCACCGAAGAGCTGATGAACAAGTACCTTGAGACGGGCGACCTGACCGAGGAAGAAATCAAGCTCGCGATCCGCAAGCGCACCATCGCGACCGAGATCCAGCCGATGCTGTGCGGCACCGCGTTCAAGAACAAGGGCGTGCAGCGCATGCTGGACGCCGTCATCGACTTCCTGCCGTCGCCGCTGGACATCCCGCCGGTTTCGGGCACGGACGAAGATGATCAGCCGATCTCGCGTCAGCGTACTGACGAAGAGAAGTTCTCGGCCCTGGCCTTCAAGCTGATGACCGACCCGTACGTCGGCCAACTGACCTTCGTGCGCGTCTATTCGGGCGTGCTGCAGTCGGGTGCGACCGTCTACAACCCGGTCCGCGGCAAGAAAGAGCGCATCGGCCGGATCCTGCAGATGCACGCCAACCAGCGTGAGGAAATCAAGGAAATTCTGGCGGGCGACATCGCTGCATGCGTGGGTCTGAAGGACGTTACCACGGGCGAAACCCTGTGCGATCCCGACAGCATCATCACGCTCGAGCGCATGGTGTTCCCGGAGCCGGTGATCTCGCAGGCTGTCGAGCCGAAGACCAAGGCTGACCAGGAAAAGATGGGTATCGCGCTGGGCCGTCTGGCTGCCGAAGATCCGTCCTTCCGCCTGCGTACCGACGAAGAGTCCGGCCAGACCATCATCTCGGGCATGGGCGAGCTCCACCTGGAAATCATCGTCGACCGCATGAAGCGTGAGTTCGGCGTTGAAGCCAACGTGGGCAAGCCGCAGGTGGCTTATCGCGAAACGGTCCGCAAGTCGGTCACCGACGTCGAAGGCAAGTTCGTGCGTCAGTCGGGCGGCAAGGGCCAGTACGGTCACGTCGTCTTCTCGCTGGAGCCGCAAGAAGCCGGCAAGGGCTTCGAGTTCGTCGACGCCATCAAGGGTGGCGTGGTGCCTCGCGAGTTCATCCCCGCGGTCGAGAAGGGTGTCGTCGACAGCCTGCCGAATGGCGTGCTGGCCGGTTACCCGGTTGTGGACGTGAAGGTCACGCTGACGTTCGGTTCGTACCATGATGTGGACTCGAACGAAAACGCGTTCAAGATGGCTGCCTCGATGGGCTTCAAGGAAGCCTGCCGTCGCGCCAGCCCGGTCATCCTCGAGCCGATGATGGCCGTGGAAGTCGAAACGCCGGAAGACTATGCTGGTACGGTGATGGGCGATCTGTCCAGCCGTCGCGGCATGGTGCAAGGCATGGACGACATGATCGGTGGTGGCAAGATCATCAAGGCAGAAGTTCCTCTGTCCGAGATGTTCGGTTACTCGACCTCGCTGCGTTCGGCCACGCAGGGCCGTGCGACGTACACGATGGAGTTCAAGCACTACAGCGAAGCTCCGAAGAACGTCGCCGACGCGATCGTCACCGCTCGCGCGAAGTGATGACCTGAGCCGGTGCTCCTGCGCGCCGGCTCGCTTCGTTTTCGATCACCGAATCGTCTTCGCAGTGACTCCTCCCGGTTGCCGGTCGCCGGGGCATCAGGACACTGCGGAAACGCTAAACCAACAGACCGGGCAGATGCTCTTTTTGGAGAATTGAAATGGCAAAAGGCAAGTTTGAACGTACCAAGCCGCACGTGAACGTGGGCACGATTGGTCACGTGGACCATGGCAAGACGACGCTGACGGCCGCGATCGCGACCGTGCTGTCGAAGAAGTTCGGCGGCGAAGCCAAGGCTTACGACCAGATCGACGCGGCGCCGGAAGAGAAGGCTCGTGGTATCACGATCAACACCGCGCACGTCGAGTACGAGACGGCCAACCGCCACTACGCGCACGTTGACTGCCCGGGGCACGCTGACTATGTGAAGAACATGATCACTGGCGCGGCGCAGATGGACGGCGCGATCCTGGTGTGCTCGGCCGCTGACGGCCCGATGCCCCAGACCCGCGAGCACATCCTGCTGGCGCGTCAGGTCGGTGTGAAGTTCATCATCGTCTTCCTGAACAAGTGCGACATGGTGGACGACGCCGAGCTGCTGGAGCTGGTGGAAATGGAAGTCCGCGAGCTGCTGAGCAAGTACGACTTCCCCGGCGACGACACCCCGATCATCAAGGGTTCGGCCAAGCTGGCGCTGGAAGGCGACACGGGCGATCTGGGCGAGCAGGCCATCATGCGTCTGGCTGACGCGTTGGACACCTACATCCCCCAGCCGGACCGTGCCATTGACGGCGCGTTCCTGCTGCCGGTGGAAGACGTGTTCTCGATCTCGGGCCGTGGCACCGTGGTGACGGGCCGTGTCGAGCGCGGCATCATCAAGGTCGGCGAGGAAATCGAGATCATCGGTATCCGCGAAGTCCAGAAGACGACCGTGACCGGCGTGGAAATGTTCCGCAAGCTGCTGGACCAGGGCCAAGCTGGCGACAACGTCGGTATCCTGCTGCGCGGCACCAAGCGTGAAGACGTCGAGCGCGGCCAAGTGCTGGCCAAGCCCGGCTCGATCAAGCCGCACACCCACTTCACCGCTGAGATCTATGTTCTGAGCAAGGAAGAGGGCGGCCGTCACACCCCGTTCTTCAACAACTACCGCCCCCAGTTCTACTTCCGCACGACGGACGTGACTGGCGCCGTGGAGCTGCCGAAGGACAAGGAAATGGTCATGCCTGGCGACAACGTCAGCATCACCGTGAAGCTGATCGCTCCGATCGCCATGGAGCAGGGTCTGCGCTTCGCCATCCGTGAAGGCGGTCGTACCGTCGGCTCGGGCGTCGTGGCCACCATCATCGAGTAAATCTTTTGCTGGTACCCGTCGGGTACCGGTGAGACGAGTCGCCCACTTCGGCGGGTGGCTCGTCCCCCACTCGGCGGCGCCATCGCTGCCTCCGCGATGCCTCGAGCATTGCGTCGCTCTTTGAAGGAAAAGTCATGTCTACCAAGCAAAAGATCCGCATCCGGCTGAAAGCCTTCGATTACAAGCTGATCGACCAATCGGCCCTGGAAATCGTGGAAACCGCCAAGCGCACTGGCGCGATCGTCAAGGGTCCCGTGCCCCTGCCGACCCGCAAGGAACGTTTCGACATCCTGCGTTCGCCGCACGTCAACAAGACGTCGCGTGACCAGTTTGAAATCCGCACCCATCAGCGTCTGATGGACATCGTCGACCCGACCGACAAGACCGTCGACGCGCTGATGAAGCTGGACCTGCCGGCCGGCGTGGACGTCGAGATCAAGCTGCAGTAATGCAGTCGCGCCGGAGCGATCCGGCTGCTTATTGAAAGGCGACCTTCGGGTCGCCTTTTTCTTTGGGCGCAGGTGGCGCTCGGCTTGCGGTGCGGTCAGGGTTGGCGCTATACTCCGCAGCTTTTCCGCGCCGGGATTCCCTGGCGCGGCTTCGTCGCATCGCCGTCGAAGGGGTTTGGGGCCTTTACCCCTGTCCTCATCGAAGGAGCGATGCTTGTCGGCCCGGCCAATCGATGTCGGGTGTGTGAAATGACTTCAGGCGTTCGGCGGTGTCTCCGTCGAAGCGTTCGGGGTCAGGAGAAAACCATGAGTCTTAGCAATCGTCTCGGATTGCTGGGCCGCAAGGTGGGCATGATGCGTGTGTTCACGGTTGACGGTGATACCGTCCCCGTGACCGTGCTGGACGTGTCCAACAACCGCGTGACCCAGATCAAGACCGAAGAAACCGACGGCTACAGCGCCATCCAGGTGACGTACGGTGCTCGCAAGGCATCGCGCGTCACCAAGCCGCAAGCGGGTCACCTCGCCAAGGCTGGTGTTGAAGCCGGTGAAATCATCAAAGAATTCCGCGTGGATGCCGCGGTCGCCGCCGAATACAAGGCCGGCGCTCAAGTCCCCGTGACGCTGCTCGCCGCCGGCCAACTGGTCGACGTGCAGGGCACCTCGATCGGTAAGGGCTTCGCAGGCACCATCAAGCGCCACAACTTCAGTTCGCAACGCGCTTCGCACGGTAACAGCCGCTCGCACAATGTTCCTGGCTCCATCTCGATGGCGCAGGATCCGGGTCGCGTGTTCCCGGGCAAGAAGATGTCGGGCCACCTTGGTGACGTCACCGTGACCGTCCAGAACCTGGATGTCGTCCGCATCGACGAAGCCCGTCAGCTGGTGCTGGTGCGTGGCGCCGTTCCTGGCGCGAAGGAAGGATTCGTCGTGATCCATCCGGCCGTCAAGGTCAAGGCCAAGAAGGGAGCCAACTGATGCAACTCGAGCTCCTGAATGAGCAGGGTCAGGCGACGTCGAAGGTCGACGCTCCCGATACCCTTTTCGCTCGTGACTACAACGAAGCCCTGGTGCACCAGGTGGTCGTGGCCTATCAGGCCAATGCCCGTCAAGGTACCCGCGCCCAGCTGACTCGTGCTGAAGTTCGTCACTCGACGAAGAAGCCGTTCCGTCAAAAGGGCACTGGCAACGCGCGTGCTGGTATGACGTCCTCGCCGCTGTGGCGTGGGGGCGGTCGCATCTTCCCGAACAAGCCTGACGAGAACTTCTCGCACAAGCTGAACAAGAAGATGTACCGCGCTGGCATGGTTGCGATCCTGTCGCAACTGGCCCGTGAAGGCCGTCTGGCTGTGGTGGACTCGATCTCGATCGAGGCGCCCAAGACCAAGCTGCTGGCTGCCAAGCTCAAGGGCATGGGTCTGAATCACGTCATGGTGATCTCCGACCAAGTGGACGACAACCTGCTGCTCGCTTCGCGCAATCTGCCGAACGTGCTGGTGGTCGAGCCGCGTTACGTCGATCCGCTGTCGCTGGTCTTCTACAAGAAGATCCTGGTGACGAAGGCTGCGATCGAGCAATTGAAGGAGATGCTGGCATGAGCGCGCCCAAGTTTGCTGATGGCCGTCTGGCCAAGGTGCTGCTCGCTCCGATCGTGTCCGAGAAGGCCACGATGGCTGGCGAAAAGCACAACCAAGTCCTGTTCAAGGTCTTGCGCGATGCGACGAAGCCCGAGATCAAGGCCGCTGTTGAACTGATGTTCAAGGTCGAGGTCGACGCTGTGAACGTCGTCAACGTCAAGGGCAAGACCAAGCGCTTCGGTGGCCGTCAAGGCCGTCGCGACCACGTCAAGAAGGCGTATGTGTCGTTGAAGGCTGGCCAGGAGCTCAACTTCTCCGGGGAGGCTGCGTAATGGCCGTCGTTAAAGTCAAGCCGACTTCGCCAGGCCGTCGTGGCGTGGTGAAGGTGGTGCATAAGCACCTGCACAAGGGCGCTCCCGAGGCTTCGCTGCTCGAGCCCCAGAAGCAGAACTCCGGCCGTAACAACAACGGTCACATCACGATGCGCCACAAGGGCGGTGGTCACAAGCACCACTACCGTGTGGTCGACTTCCGTCGCAACAAGGATGGCATCCCGGCGAAGGTCGAGCGCATCGAGTACGACCCGAACCGTACGGCCCACATCGCTCTGGTGTGCTATGCCGACGGCGAGCGTCGCTACATCATTGCTCCGCGCAATCTGGAAGTCGGCTCGACGATCCTGAGCGGCGCTGAGGCTCCGATCAAGGTCGGCAACACCTTGCCTATCCGCAACATTCCCGTGGGTTCGACGATCCACTGCGTGGAACTGCTGCCGAGCAAGGGTGCCCAGATCGCGCGTTCCGCTGGTACCTCCGTGGTGCTGATGGCGCGTGATGGTTCGTACGCCCAGATCCGTCTGCGCTCCGGCGAAGTCCGCCGCGTGCACATCGACTGCCGCGCCACCATCGGTGAAGTGAGCAACGAAGAGCACAGCCTGCGCCAGTACGGCAAGGCCGGCGCCATCCGCTGGAAGGGCATCCGCCCGACCGTGCGTGGTACCGCCATGAACCCGGTCGACCACCCGCACGGTGGTGGTGAGGGTCGTACGGGTGAAGGTCAGGCCCCTGTGTCGCCGTGGAACACCCTGACGAAGGGCTACCGCACTCGCAACAACAAGCGCACGCAGACTTTCATCGTCTCGCGTCGCAAGAAGTAAGGGGTAGACCAACATGGCTCGTTCCCTCAAGAAGGGTCCCTTCGTGGACCATCACCTGATGGCCAAGGTCGACAAGGCTGTTGCCATCAAGGACAAGAAGCCGATCAAGACCTGGTCGCGCCGTTCGACGATCCTGCCCGAGTTCATCGGTCTGACGATCGCTGTGCACAACGGCAAGCAGCACGTGCCGGTCTATGTGTCCGACCAGATGGTTGGTCACAAGCTGGGTGAGTTCGCTCTGACCCGTACCTTCAAAGGCCACCCGGCCGACAAGAAGGCCGGCAAGAAGTAAGGATGACGACGATGGAAACCAAAGCAATCGTTCGTGGCGTCCGCCTGTCGTTTGATAAGGGCCGCCTCGTGGCGGACCTGATCCGCGGCAAGAAGGTGGATCAAGCGCTGAACATCCTCGAGTTCACCCAGAAGAAGGCCGCGCTGATCATCAAGAAGGCGCTGGAATCGGCGATCGCCAATGCCGAGCACAACGACGGTGCCGACATTGACGAGCTGAAGGTCACTTCGATCTACGTGGAGCAGGGCACCACGCTGAAGCGGTTCTCCGCGCGCGCCAAGGGCCGCGGCAATCGCATCAGCAAGCCGACCTGCCATATCTACGTGACCGTCGGCCACTGAGCCTGAAGGAAGACTATGGGACAGAAAATTCATCCGACTGGCTTCCGCCTGCCCGTCACCCGTAACTGGGCGTCGCGCTGGTACGCGAACAACCAGAACTTCGCCACGATGCTGGCCGAAGATCTGCAAGTTCGCGAGTTCCTGAAGGCCAAGCTGAAGAACGCCGCCGTTTCGCGCATCCTGATCGAGCGTCCTGCGAAGAACGCCCGCATCACGATCTTCTCGGCCCGTCCGGGCGTGGTGATCGGCAAGAAGGGCGAGGACATCGAGAACCTGAAGGCCGAACTGACCAAGCGTCTGGGCGTGCCTGTGGCGGTCAACATCGAGGAAGTGCGCAAGCCTGAAATCGATGCCCAGCTGATCGCCGACTCGATCACCCAGCAGCTCGAAAAGCGCATCATGTTCCGTCGTGCCATGAAGCGCGCGATGCAGAACGCGATGCGTCTGGGCGCGCAGGGCATCAAGATCATGTCTGCCGGCCGTCTGAACGGCATCGAAATCGCTCGTACCGAGTGGTATCGCGAAGGCCGTGTGCCCCTGCACACCCTGAAGGCTGACATCGATTACGGCTTCTCCGAAGCCAAGACCACCTACGGCGTGATCGGCGTCAAGGTGTGGGTGTACCGCGGTGACCGCCTGGCCAATGGCGAGGCCCCCGTGATCAACACCCCCCCGGGTGCCGAAGATGATCGTCGTCCCCGTCGCAATGCCCGTCCGGGCGCGCCGGGTGGCCGTGGTCGTGGCGACAAGCCTGCCGAAGGCGGCGACAAGCCTGCTGCGAAGCGTGTGGTGCGCAAGCCCGCCGCTGACGGCGGCCAGGCGTAAGGAGAACTCAACATGCTGCAACCCGCTCGTCGCAAATACCGCAAGGAGCAAAAGGGCCGCAACACTGGTGTTGCGACCCGCGGCGCGACCGTTGCTTTCGGTGACTTCGGCCTGAAGGCCACCGAACGCGGCCGCATCACGGCTCGTCAGATTGAAGCGGCTCGCCGCGCCATCTCGCGTCACATCAAGCGCGGTGGCCGGATTTTCATCCGGATCTTCCCGGATAAGCCGATCTCGCAAAAGCCCGCCGAAGTCCGTATGGGCAACGGCAAGGGAAATCCGGAGTACTACGTGGCTGAGATCCAGCCCGGCAAGGTGCTCTACGAGGTCAATGGCGTGCCTGAGGCTCTGGCGCGCGAGGCGTTCACGCTGGCCGCTGCCAAGCTGCCCCTGCGCTGCACCTTCGTGGCCCGCCAGCTCGGCGCCTGATTGGAGAACACCCCATGAAAGCATCTGAACTGCGCGCGAAAGACGTGACCGCCTTGAAGAAGGAAGTCACCGATCTGCTGAAGGCCCACTTTGGTCTGCGCATGCAAAAGGCGACGCAACAACTGACCAACACTTCGGTGTTGGGCAATACGCGTCGTGACATCGCCCGCGCCAAGACCATCCTGGCCGAGAAGAAGGGAGCCGCGAAATGACGCAAGCTCAAGAGAAGAACACCCGCACCCTGATCGGTCGCGTCGTCAGCGACAAGCGCGCCAAGACGATCACCGTGCTGGTTGAGCGCCGTGCCAAGCACGAGCTTTACGGCAAGATCGTGGCCCGTTCCCGCAAGTACCACGCCCATGATGAAAATGGCGAGTACAAGATGGGTGACGTGGTCGAGATCGCCGAAGGCCGTCCGCTTTCGAAGACCAAGAGCTGGGTTGTGACCCGCCTGGTCCAGAAGGCTCAGTTGGTCTGATCGCCAATGTCGCGCAGCGAGCGCGACATGTGCCACGCGCGGGAGACCGCGACCTGGCCGGAAATGGCTGGAACATCGGAATTCCCGGTGTCCAGCCATTTTTCATTTTTCGCGGCACACTCTGCCGCTTTCATTCAACCGACAACAGAATCAGGAGCGCGACATGCTGAAAGTGGGCGATCAACTGCCGGCCGGTAATTTGCAGGAATTCATCGAGGTCGAGGGCGAGGGTTGCTCGCTCGGCCCGAACAGTTTCGACATTGAGAAGCTGACTGCGGGAAAGACGGTGGCGATTTTCGCGCTGCCTGGCGCGTTCACGCCGACCTGCTCCGCGCAGCATGTCCCCGGCTATGTCGCGGAGGCTGATGCGCTCAAGGCTGCGGGTGTGGATGAAATCTGGTGTGTGTCCGTCAACGATGCGTTCGTGATGGGGGCCTGGGGTCGTGAACAGAAGACCGCCGGCAAGGTCCGCATGATGGCTGATGGCAGCGCCACGTTCACCCAAGCCACTGGTTTGACGCTCGACCTTGTCGCGCGCGGCATGGGCCTGCGCTCGCAGCGCTACTCGATGCTGGTCAAGGACGGCGTGGTCAAGAGTCTCAACATTGAGGCGCCGGGCAAATTCGAGGTCAGCGATGCGGGAACGCTGCTCAAGCAGGCGCAATCGCTCTGACGAGCAACAACATCAGTTGACAGGCGGATTGTGCTTGCCGCATAATCCGCAGCTTCGCCGAATGGTGGCTCCGTCGCTCGACGGGTTCTGTGACCAGCGCACAGGACAGCAGCCTTCGGTTCTAGGTTTCTTGCCCATTTAGGCCAGACGCGGGTCGCCGCAAGGTGACAGGTGATTGGCTTACGGGCCCAAGACTGACCGCTCTCTGGATGGCTGCGATGGTCGCAGTTGCCTTAGCGGGAAAAGTTGGGGACAGACATGATCCAAATGCAATCGCGACTCGACGTCGCGGACAACACTGGCGCCAAGTCCGTCATGTGCATCAAGGTGCTTGGTGGTTCCAAGCGTCGTTATGCACATATTGGCGACATCATCAAGGTCAGCATCAAGGAAGCTGCGCCGCGAGGCCGCGTCAAAAAAGGCGAGGTCTATAACGCGGTGGTCGTGCGCACTGCCAAGGGTGTGCGCCGCCAAGACGGCTCCCTGGTCAAGTTCGACGGCAATGCCGCCGTGCTGCTGAACGCCAAGCTGGAGCCCATCGGCACCCGCATCTTCGGCCCGGTCACGCGTGAACTGCGTACCGAGCGCTTCATGAAGATCGTGTCGCTGGCGCCTGAGGTGCTCTAAGCCCCGCTCAGACAAAGGTATTGCCATGAACAAGATTCGCACAGGCGACGAGATCATCGTCCTGACCGGCCGCGACAAGGGTAAGCGCGGCACCGTTACGCTGCGTGTGGACGCTGACCATGTCGTCATCGACGGCATCAACGTCGTCAAGAAGCACGTCAAGCCGAATCCGCTGAAGGGTACGACTGGCGGCATCGTTGACAAGTCCATGCCCATCCATCAATCCAACGTGGCGATCTTCAACGCCGCTTCCGGCAAGGCCGATCGCGTGGGCATCAAGCTCGGCGCCGATGGCAAGCGGGTGCGCGTGTTCAAGTCGACCGGCGAAGAGATCAAGGCCTAAGGGGTAAGACATGGCTCGTTTGCAAGAGTTCTATCGCGAGAAAGTCGTCCCCGGTCTGACCGAGAAGTTCGGCTACAAGTCCGTGATGGAAGTGCCGCGCATCACCAAGATCACGCTGAACATGGGCGTGAGCGAGGCGGTCGCCGACAAGAAGGTCATGGACCACGCCGTGGGCGACCTGACCAAGATCGCTGGCCAGAAGCCGGTCGTTACGAAGTCGAAGAAGGCGATCGCCGGCTTCAAGATTCGTGACGGCGTGCCTATCGGCTGCATGGTGACCCTGCGTGGCGCCACGATGTACGAATTCCTGGACCGTTTCGTGACCGTGGCCCTGCCGCGCGTGCGTGACTTCCGTGGTATCTCGGGTCGTTCGTTCGACGGTCGCGGTAACTACAACATCGGCGTCAAGGAACAGATCATCTTCCCCGAAATCGAATACGACAAGGTGGATGCTCTGCGTGGTCTGAACATCAGCATCACGACGACTGCCAAGACGGACGACGAAGCCAAGGCACTGCTGGCTGCGTTCAAGTTCCCGTTCAAGAACTGAGGTGACCCGTGGCAAAACTCTCGATCAAGCAACGTGAGCTGAAGCGCGCCCAACTGGTCGCCAAGTACGCGAAGAAGTACGCGGAACTGAAGGCCATCATCGACGACAGCAAGAAGTCGGACGAAGAGCGCTATCTGGCCCGCCTGGAGCTGCAGAAGCTGCCCCGCAACGCCAACCCGACCCGCCAGCGCAACCGCTGCGAGCTGACCGGCCGCCCCCGCGGTACGTTCCGCAAGTTCGGCCTGGCACGTAACAAGATTCGTGAGCTGGCCTTCAAGGGCGACATCCCCGGTGTCGTCAAGGCCAGCTGGTAATCGGCAGGTTTAGGAGATTTCGTATGAGCATGAGTGATCCTATCGCCGATATGCTGACCCGCATTCGCAACGCCCAGAGCGTTGAGAAGGCCAGCGTCGTGATGCCTTCGTCGAAGCTGAAGGTCGCGATCGCCAAGGTCCTGAAGGATGAAGGCTATATCGATGATTTCGCGGTGCGTGGCGATGCAGCCCGCCCGGAGCTCGAGATCGCGCTGAAGTATTACGCCGGCCGTCCGGTGATCGAGCGCATCGAGCGCGTGAGCCGTCCCGGCCTGCGCATCTACAAGGGCCGCCACGATATTCCCCAGGTCATGAATGGCCTGGGTGTGGCGATCGTCACCACCCCGAAGGGCGTGATGACCGACCGCAAAGCACGTCAAGCCGGTGTCGGCGGCGAAGTGCTCTGCTACGTCGCATAAGCCAAGGAGAGACAGACAATGTCCCGCGTTGGAAAAATGCCGGTCGTCCTCCCGCAAGGCGTGGAAGTGACGATCACTGCTGAGAAGATCAGCGTCAAGGGTGCCCAGGGCACTCTGTTCGTGGCGGTGAACCCTCTGGTCACGGTCAAGCTCGAAGGCGGCAAGCTGACGTTCGTTCCGGTCAACGAATCGGCGGAAGCTGATGCGATGAGCGGCACGATGCGTGCCTTGCTGGCCAACATGGCCAACGGCGTCAGCAAGGGCTTCGAAAAGAAGCTGAACTTGGTCGGCGTGGGTTTCCGCGCCCAGGCTCAAGGTCAGAAGCTGAATCTGCAGATCGGGTTCTCGCACCCGGTCGTCAAGGACATGCCGGCTGGTATCAAGGTCGAATGCCCGACGCAGACGGAAATCCTGATCAAGGGTGCCGATCGCCAAGTCGTCGGTCAGATTGCCGCTGAAGTGCGTGCGATCCGTCCGCCGGAGCCCTACAAGGGCAAGGGCATCCGCTACGCCGACGAAAAGGTCTCCCTCAAAGAGACCAAGAAGAAGTAAGGAGCCGCGCCATGCTGAACAAGAAGGAACAACGCCTGCGTCGTTCGCGTCAAACGCGTGCTCGCATCGCCCTGCAGCGCGTGGCCCGTCTGACGGTCTTCCGCTCGAACCTGCACATCTACGCTTCGGTCATCTCCGAAGACGGTCAGCGCGTGCTGGCTTCCGCCTCGACTGCCGAGAAGGAAGTGCGTACGCAGCTGTCCGGCAAGGGTGGCAACGTCGCCGCCGCGAGCCTGATCGGCAAGCGCATCGCCGAAAAGGCGAAGGCTGCTGGCGTCGAGAAGGTGGCTTTCGATCGCTCGGGCTTCGCCTACCACGGTCGTGTCAAGGCCTTGGCTGAAGCCGCTCGCGAAGCCGGCCTGCAGTTCTGACGCTCAAAGGATTAGGAAATGGCAAAGTTTCAACCCCGCGCTCAGACCGAAGGCAACGACGACGGCCTGAAGGAAAAGATGATCGCGGTCAACCGCGTCACGAAGGTTGTGAAGGGCGGCCGCACGCTGTCCTTCGCTGCGCTGACCGTGGTCGGTGACGGCGATGGCCGCATCGGCATGGGCAAGGGCAAGGCCAAGGAAGTTCCGGTTGCCGTGCAAAAGGCAATGGAATCGGCCCGCCGCAACATGGTCAAGGTTCAGCTGCGTAACGGCACCATCCAGCACAACGTGGTGGGTGAGCACGGTGCGGCGCACGTGATCATGGCTCCGGCTCCGGCCGGTACCGGTGTGATCGCAGGCGGTCCCATGCGCGCCGTCTTCGAAGTGATGGGTGTGACCGACATCGTGACCAAGAGCCACGGTTCGACCAACCCTTACAACATGGTCCGTGCCACGCTGGACGCGCTCAAGCGCTGCTCCACGCCTGCCCAAGTGGCAGCGAAGCGCGGCAAGACGGTTGAAGAAATCTTCAACTGAGCGCCAGGAGATCGAGATGTCTGAAAAGAAAACGCTCACGGTCAAGCTGGTCCGTAGCCCGATCGGCTGCCGCGAGGATCATCGCGCGACGGTGGTTGGCCTGGGTCTTCGCAAGCTGAACAGCACGAAGACGCTGGAGGACACCCCGGCGGTCCGCGGCATGATCAACAAGATTGCCTACCTGGTGCAGGTGCTGTAAGCACGGCATCGACGAGGAACACAACATGCAACTCAATACCATCAAGCCAGCCACCGGTTCCAAGCACGCCAAGCGTCGCGTGGGCCGTGGCATTGGCTCCGGTCTGGGTAAGACCGCAGGCCGTGGGCACAAGGGTCAGAAGTCGCGCGCCGGTGGCTTCCACAAGGTGGGCTTCGAAGGCGGCCAGATGCCGCTGCAACGTCGCTTGCCCAAGCGTGGTTTCAAGTCGCTGGCTCGTCCGTTCAATGCGGAAGTGACGCTGTCGGAACTGAACCAGCTGACCGGCGAAGAGATTGACCTGCTGACGCTCAAGGCCGTTGGCCTGGTGTCCGAGCTGGCGAAGGCTGTCAAGGTCATCAAGTCCGGTGAGATCACTCGCAAGGTGAGCATCAAAGGCTTGGGCGTGACGGCTGGCGCGAAGGCGGCGATCGAAGCCGCCGGCGGCTCCGTCGCTTGATCATCCAAGCACAGGACTAGGCAGCAGTGGCAAGCAACGCATCACAGTTGGCCAAGAGTGGCAAGTTCGGCGACCTGCGTCGCCGGCTTGTGTTCCTGGTGCTCGCGCTGGTCGTCTACCGCGTTGGGGCTCACATCCCTGTACCCGGCATCGATCCGACGCAGCTCCAGCAGCTGTTCAAGGGTCAGCAGGGCGGCATCCTGAGCCTGTTCAACATGTTCTCTGGCGGTGCGCTGTCGCGCTTTACCGTCTTCGCGCTGGGCATCATGCCCTACATTTCGGCCTCGATCGTCATGCAGTTGATGACATACGTGGTGCCGAGCTTGGAGGCGCTGAAGAAGGAAGGCGAAGCGGGGCGTCGCAAGATCACGCAGTACACGCGCTATGGCACCTTGGGTCTGGCGATTTTCCAAAGCTTGAGCATTGCTTTCGCGCTGGAAAGCTCGCCTGGGCTGGTGCTGAGCCCGGGCTTCGGCTTCCGCATCACTGCGGTGACGAGTTTGGTGGCCGGCACGATGTTCCTGATGTGGCTGGGTGAGCAGATCACCGAGCGCGGTCTGGGTAATGGTATTTCGATCCTGATCTTCGGCGGTATCGCCGCAGGTCTGCCGGGTGCCATCGGTGGTCTTCTCGAGTTGGTTCGGACCGGCGCGATGAGCGTGATCTCCTGCCTGCTGGTGATTGCAATCATCATCGGCGTGACCTATCTGGTTGTGTTCGTGGAACGTGGTCAGCGAAAGATCTTGGTGAATTACGCCAAGAGACAGGTTGGGAACAAGGTGTATGGCGGCCAAAGCTCGCATCTGCCGCTGAAGCTGAACATGTCGGGTGTGATTCCGCCGATCTTCGCGTCGTCGATCATCCTGCTGCCGACCACGCTCGTGAGTTGGTTTGCGACGGGTGACAGCATGCGCTGGTTGAAGGACATCTCGGATGCACTGCGTCCGGGGCAGCCGATCTATGTGCTGCTGTATTCAGCAGCGATCGTGTTCTTCTGCTTCTTCTACACGGCGCTGGTGTTCAACAGCCGTGAGACCGCAGACAACCTGAAAAAGAGTGGTGCGTTCATTCCTGGGATTCGTCCTGGTGATCAAACCGCTCGGCACATCGACAAGATCCTGTCGCGGTTGACGCTGGCTGGCGCGGTGTATATCACTGGCGTGTGCCTGCTGCCTGAGTTCCTCACGCTGAAGTACAACGTACCGTTCTACTTCGGTGGCACTTCGCTGCTGATCATCGTGGTCGTCACAATGGATTTCTGGGCTCAGGTTCAGTCCTATGTGATGAGCCAGCAGTACGAGTCGTTGCTGAAGAAGGCCAGTTTCAAGGCCAACTGAGACGCTGGGCAAATAGAAATATTGGATCCAATTTGGCGAATGTGAAGGTATGACGAGAGATGCGTCATTCGAATGCAAAGGGAGTTCTTGAGGACTTTCCCAATGCGACCTTCCAAACCGAATTGGAAAGCAGTTACGTCGTTCTCGATCGCTCCATCCCGCTTTCAGGGCAGAGTGACCGATGAACTGACGCAGTACGATTTGAGTCGTGCTCGCATCGTGTTCCGGGCGAAGTGAGCTTTTTAGCAACCCCCGGATCAACGCTGATTGAGCGAACAGAGTAGGTCAAGGAGCAGACCATGAAAGTTTCGGCATCTGTCAAGAAGATGTGCCGCAATTGCAAGATCATCCGTCGTAATGGCGTGGTGCGTGTGATCTGTACCGATCCGCGGCACAAGCAGCGCCAAGGCTGATTGGCCTAACGACTGCAAGCGAATTAGAGGACGCACATGGCACGTATTGCTGGTATCAACATTCCGCCGCATAAGCACACGGAGATCGGTCTGACTTCGATCTACGGCATTGGCCGTATGACCGCGCAGAAGATCTGCAACAACTGCGGCATCCCGCTGGACAAGAAGGTCAAGGACCTGAACGACTCCGATCTGGAAAAGATTCGTGAGGAAGTCGGCCGCATGACCATCGAAGGCGACCTGCGTCGCGAGATGTCCATCAACATCAAGCGCCTGATGGATCTGGGTTGCTATCGTGGCTTCCGGCATCGCCGTGGCCTGCCGGTGCGCGGCCAGCGTACCCGCACGAATGCCCGTACCCGCAAGGGTCCGCGCAAGTCGGCGGCGACTGGCAAGAAGTAATCCGCGGCATCTGAAGAAAGCTAACCATGGCAAAAGCACCCAATAACCAGGCTGCCCAGCGCGTTCGCAAGAAGGTTCGCAAGAACGTCGCCGACGGTATTGCTCACGTTCACGCGTCGTTCAACAACACCATCATCACGATCACTGATCGGCAAGGTGGTGCGTTGTCTTGGGCGTCGTCGGGCGGCCAGGGCTTCAAGGGCTCGCGCAAGTCGACCCCCTTCGCGGCCCAGGTGGCTGCCGAAGTGGCGGGCCGCGCTGCTCAAGAGCAAGGCATCAAGAATCTGGACGTCCGGATCAAGGGCCCAGGCCCGGGTCGCGAATCGTCGGTGCGTGCTCTGGCTGCGCTCGGCATTCGCATCAACTCGATCTCTGACGTGACGCCGGTGCCGCACAACGGTTGCCGTCCGCAGAAGCGCCGCCGCATCTAAGCGGTGCCGCTGAACGGTCGCAACTAGTGCGATAATCTCCGGTTCGTTAAGAACACGCCGGCTGGTGCGAAAGCACCAGCCGGCCGTTTTGCTGAGGGGGCTGAACCGCCACCTCGGCGGGTATCGGCGGAGACGCCGACCCGGTTGAAGTCTCCGACTTCTTGAAGCCCACCGTCCGAGCCTACAAAAACACTGGCCGGACTCGCGCGTTGCACGGAATGTTTCCGAGCTCGCGTCAGATTGATGAAGGACACGCAAAGTGGCACGTTACCTCGGCCCGAAGGCCAAACTTTCCCGCCGTGAAGGCACCGACCTGTTCCTGAAGAGCGCCCGCCGCGCCATCAGCGACAAGGCCAAGTTCGACACCAAGCCTGGCCAACATGGCCGCACCTCGGGTCAGCGCACGTCCGACTTCGGCCTGCAGCTGCGCGAGAAGCAGAAGGTCAAGCGCATGTATGGCGTGCTGGAGCGTCAGTTCCGCCGCTACTTTGCTGAAGCCGAGCGCCGCAAGGGCTCGACCGGTGTCAACCTGCTGGTGCTGCTGGAATCGCGCCTGGACAACGTCGTCTATCGCATGGGCTTCGGCTCGACCCGCGCGGAAGCCCGTCAGCTGGTCTCGCACAAGAGCATCACCGTGAACGGCGAAGTTGTGAACATCGCTTCCTACCTGGTGAAGGCCGGTGACGTTGTCGCTGTGCGTGAGAAGTCCAAGAAGCAGCTGCGCATCGTCGACAGCCTGAAGCTGGCCGAGTCGATCGGTCTGCCGGCCTGGGTGGCCGTGGACGCCACGAAGCTGGAAGGCATCTTCAAGAAGACGCCGGATCGCGACGAGTTCGGCGCCGAGATCAACGAGTCGCTGATCGTTGAGTTGTACTCGCGTTAATTCTTTCGTGCCTGCCGAGCGGCCCTGCAAGGGCCTGCTCGGCTTTTCCTCGTCCGGGCATCGCCAGCAGTTGTGGGCGTGCCTGGTTGGTCCCTCAGCCTTATCGGTGTAACGAACCGAGGGTATTGAAAGAAAGACCTCATGCAAACGAATTTGCTCAAACCCAAATCCATCACTGTGGAGCCCCTGGGCGGTCATCGCGCCAAGGTGATCCTGGAGCCGTTCGAACGCGGCTATGGCCACACGCTGGGCAACGCCCTGCGTCGCGTGCTGCTGTCCTCGATGGTGGGTTATGCGCCGACGGAAGTGACGATCGCGGGCGTGCTGCACGAGTACTCCGCCATCGACGGCGTTCAGGAAGATGTGGTCCACATCATGCTGAACCTGAAGGGCGTGGTGTTCCGCCTGCACAACCGTGAGGAAGTGACGCTGGTCCTGCGCAAGGAAGGCGAAGGCCCGGTCACGGCCGCCGACATCCAGACCCCGCACGACGTCGAGATCATCAACCCGGATCATGTCATCGCCCACCTGTCGCAAGGCGGCAAGCTGGACATGCAGATCAAGGTCGAGAAGGGTCGCGGCTACGTGCCCGGCAACATGCGCCGCTACGGCGACGAGCCGACCAAGGCCATCGGCCGCATCGTGCTGGACGCTTCGTTCAGCCCGGTGAAGCGCGTCAGCTACGCCGTCGAGAACGCCCGCGTCGAGCAGCGTACCGACCTGGACAAGCTGGTCATGGAGATCGAGACCAACGGCGCGATCTCGCCGGAGGAAGCGATCCGCGCTTCGGCCAAGATCCTGGTCGAGCAGATGGCCGTCTTCGCGCAGCTGCAGGGTACCGATCTGGTCGACGTGTTCGACCAGGCCCCGGCCGCTCGTTCCAGCAGCTTCGATCCGATCCTGCTGCGTCCGGTCGATGAGCTTGAGTTGACCGTGCGCTCGGCCAACTGCCTGAAGGCCGAGAACATCTATTACATCGGTGACCTGATCCAGCGTACCGAGACCGAGCTGCTGAAGACCCCGAACCTGGGTCGCAAGTCGCTGAACGAAATCAAGGAAGTGCTCGCCTCGCGCGGCCTGACCCTGGGTTCGCGTCTCGAGAACTGGCCGCCCCAAGGTCTCGACAAGCGTTGATTTTTGAATGAGGACGGATCTGACGATCCGTCCGGTGCCCCCGGCAGTACCTGATCCGGCTGCTGGCAATAACTGAAGGAAGGAAAGCACCATGCGCCACCGTAACGGCCTCCGTAAACTGAACCGCACCAGCGAACACCGCGCCGCGATGTTCCGCAACATGGCGGTCTCGCTGCTGAAGCACGAAGCCATCAAGACCACGCTGCCCAAGGCGAAGGAACTGCGCCGCATCGTCGAGCCGCTGATCACCCTGGCCAAGGAAGCGACTGTCGCGAACCGCCGTCTGGCCTTCGACCGCCTGCGCGACCGCGACATCGTCGTGAAGCTGTTCAACGAACTGGGCCCGCGTTTCGCGACCCGTCCGGGCGGCTACACCCGCATCCTGAAGATGGGCTTCCGCGTCGGCGACAACGCGCCGATGGCGTATGTCGAACTCGTGGACCGTCCTGATGCCGCCGAAGGCGAAGGCTCTGCTGAATAAGCAGCGACTCGCGTCCGCTCAGAAGGCCAGCAGCAATGCTGGCCTTTTTTCTTGTGTGTCCGCGATACGCGCAACGCGGGCAGGGCATGGCGTCTGTCCAACGTCATGTGGCCCCGCTTGGCGCTAAGCTTCGCGCCTTTCCGACCTCACGGCGATGCGCGCTCACCCGGCCCGCATGCGCCCCGCGTTCATGACTCTCATTGCCCTGATGCGACGCCTGCTGCCGGCTTTGCTGCTGGCGCTGGCCTCGACCTTGCTCGCCGGGCCGGCGCGCGCCGATGATTTCCTTGATCCTGAGCAGGCCTTCAAGATCGATGTGCAACTGACCGGCGATCGCGAGTTCCAGGTGAACTTCGCGATCGCGCCCGGCTATTACATGTACCGCGACCAGTTCAAGCTGGACGCGACCGACGCGAAGTTCGGCGACATCGCCTGGCCGACCCCGAAGCGCAAGTTCGACGAGACCTTCCAGAAGGAGGTCGAGACCTATCGCGATCACCTGAGCATCAAGGTGCCGGTGGAGGCGATGGCCGCCGGTCCGCTGAAGCTGGTGCTGACGGGGCAGGGCTGCGCGGACAAGGGCCTGTGCTATCCGCCGATGAAGAGCCAGTTGACCCTGGGCCTGAAGGGCTTCGGTGGCGATGGGGCCGTGAAGATCGGCGCGGCGCCGGATGCGCTCAGCGGCTTTGGCGTTGCCAATGCGGTGGCGGCCACACCTGCCGACGCGTCTCCGTTGAAGGCGGCGGAGGATGCGCAGGCGCCCACAGCGAAGTCGTCGGGCGGATCCCCGCTCGACGATGTGCTCGCGTCCGGCCGGTTGTGGCTGGTCATCGGTGCGTTCTTCGCCGCCGGCGTCCTGCTGTCGCTCACGCCCTGCGTGCTGCCGATGCTCCCGATCCTGTCCTCGATCATCGTCGGTCAGGGTGAGGCTCCGTCGCGCGCCCGCGGGTTCTTCCTGGCGTTCAGCTATTCGCTCGGCATGGCGCTGCTTTACACGGCGTTGGGCGTGGCGGCTGGGCTCGCTGGCGGTGGCCTGGCGGCCTACCTGCAGAAGCCCTGGGTGCTGGCTCTGTTTGCGCTGCTGCTGGTCGGGTTCTCGCTATCGATGTTCGGCGTCTACGAGATCCAGTTGCCCAGCCGCTTCACCGGCGGTGTCTCGGACGCCACGCAGCGCCTGCCTGCCGGCAAGTTCGTCAGCGTGTTCGTCATGGGCGGCTTGTCTGCATTGATCGTCAGCCCCTGCGTGGCCGCGCCCTTGGCCGGCGCGTTGCTCTACATCAGCCAGACCGGCAACGTGGCAATCGGCGGCCTGGCGCTGTTCGCGCTCGCCTGGGGCATGAGCGTGCCGCTGCTGCTTCTGGGGCTCTCGGCCGGCACGCTGCTGCCGCGCGCAGGCGCGTGGATGGAAACGGTCAAGCACTTCTTCGGCCTGCTCCTCCTCTCGGTGGCGCTGTGGATCGTGCAACCGGTGCTGCCGCCGGTGATTGCTCAGCTCCTCTGGGGCGCGCTGCTGGTGGCCGTAGCGGCCCTCCTGGGACTCTTCCAACGCACAGAGGGCAGCACGCCACGCGTGTGGCTGCGAAAGAGCGCGGCGGTGGCGGCGATGGTGTTCGGGGTGGCGCAGTTCATTGGCGTCGCCGCAGGCGGGACCGATACGTTGAAGCCGCTGGCCGGAGTGGTCGGCGCGAGCAAGGTGACGGGTGCGGCCTCCATTGCAGAATCCTCTGCGGCAAGCTTCCGCAAGATCGCAACGGTCGCCGAATTGGACGAGGCGTTGCGCAGCGCTGGCAGGCCGGTGATGCTGGATTTCTATGCGGACTGGTGCGTGTCGTGCAAGGAGATGGAGCGCTTCACCTTCACCGACGCGCGCGTGCAAGCGAAGTTGAACGGCGCCTTGCTGCTGAAGGCCGACGTCACCGCGAACAACGCCGGCGACCGGGAACTGCTGAAGCGCTTCAAGCTCTTCGGCCCGCCGGGGACGATTTTCTTTGACGCCAAGGGCGAGGAACTGACCGGCGTGCGCGTGATCGGATTCCAGGACGCCGATCGCTTCCTGCAGTCGCTGCAGGCCGCCGGGCTTTGATTCTGGAAAGACTGTCGTCGAAAGTTGAGGCGGCAGTCCTTTTCGTGCTACACTCTCATTCTTCAGTCGCGGGGTGGAGCAGTCTGGTAGCTCGTTGGGCTCATAACCCAAAGGTCGTAGGTTCAAATCCTGCCCCCGCAACCAGAACATTGAACGTTGTCGCAAGACAGCGTTGTTGAATGGAACGAAAGCCGGAACGGCATTGATGTCCTCTCAACGAATCGGCAGATCAGCGTCGTCGCTGGTCGCCAATCGGTACAGCCGCGGGGTGGAGCAGTCTGGTAGCTCGTTGGGCTCATAACCCAAAGGTCGTAGGTTCAAATCCTGCCCCCGCAACCAATCGAACAAGGGCCCTCATGCGAGGGCCCTTCGTTTTTTCCGGTGGCGATCCCGTCGACGTGCTGTGCGAGTCAGGCTTGGTTGCGGCCCATGGTGTCAGCTGACTTTCAGTCGTGCGCCGTCGTCAGATGCGACCAGGCGCCCGATGACGGAGGCGGCGCCGAAGCCATGTCGCGCAAAGACGTCCAGCACATGACCAACGGCCGCTGGGGTGCACGAGACGAGCAGGCCACCACTGGTCTGCGGATCGCTGAGCAGTGCTTGCGTCTCCGTCGGCAACGAGGCGGAGAGTGCGATCTCGGTGCCATAGGCGGACCAGTTGCGTCCCGACGCCCCGGTGATCAGGCCGTCGGCGGCCAGCGATCGGACGCCCTCGAGCAAGGGCACCGCCGCCCAATCGAGTTCGATCCCGCAGCGCGATCCACGTGCGATCTCGAGCGCATGCCCGGCCAGGCCGAAGCCGGTCACGTCGGTCAGCGCATGCACGCCGTCGAGTGCCGCCAGCTCGGGCCCGGGCGTGTTCAAGAGGGTGGTCGTCTCCAGCATCCGTTGATAGGACGCGTCGTCGAGTCTGCCCTTCTTCAACGCGGCCGACATCACGCCCACGCCAAGCGCTTTGCCCAGCACGAGCACATCGCCGACCTTGGCGTCCGCGTTGCGTTTCACGCGCGAAGGATGGACGAGTCCCAGCGCGACCAGTCCATAGATCGGCTCGACGGAGTCGATCGTGTGTCCACCGGCGATGGGGATCCCCGCCTGACGGCAGACGGAAGCGCCGCCTTCAAGGATGCGTCCGATCGTCGCTGCGCTCAGCACCGCGATCGGCATGCCGACGAGTGCCAGCGCCATGATGGGCCGCCCTCCCATTGCGTAGACGTCGCTGATCGCATTGGTCGCGGCAATGCGGCCAAAGTCGTGCGGGTCGTCGACGATCGGCATGAAGAAATCGGTCGTCGCCACCAGGGCCTGCTCATCGTTGAGTCGATAGACCGCCGCGTCGTCCGAGGTTTCGATGCCGACCAGCAACTCCTTGGGCACCGGCAGGGCATTCGTGCTCTTGAGAATCTCCGAGAGCACGCCTGGCGCGATCTTGCATCCGCACCCGCCGCCGTGGGACAGCGAAGTCAATCGCGGCTCGGAGACCGGGGCGGGGGATGCGTCGTGGGGCGTCATGGCGCCGCAGCTTACCTCTGGTGCTTCAAACCAGCGAGGGTGTGGGGTGACCCGCCAGCCGCCGCTGCAGATCGACAAAGGCCTCCATGGCCTGCCAGAGCGGCCGATAACGAAGCTTGTCGCCATCGAGCGCTGCCAGCGCCAACGCGCAGGCTTCCAGTGTGCTGCGCTGTGTGTGCGCATGGGCGCGGCGGATGGTGTAGCGCGACGGCGGCGGCGTATCGAGGGCGAGTCGCGGCAGCGCCTGCAGCCAGGGGTTCAGCGCGAGCAGTCGGCGACTGCCGCGCCAAGTGCCGTCGAGCGCCACCAGCGTTGTCGCTGCGACGCCCGTGGCCATTGATGCTGCTTGATGGATCGACGGACTGGTCGGGGCCTCGCCGGTTGCCCGGGGGTAGAGCAGCACAAGGCCATCGAGGGAGCGCGGTGGATCGAAGCGTTCCCCGACACGCACCTCGACGCGGGACAGGCATCGCGCCAACAGCCTGGCGGTCCCTTTTGCGTGCCCAGCCTCGTCGGACTGCTGGAGGATAAGCACCGCAGTGAGATTCTCAACAAGGCGTACGCAGCCGCACCAGCAAGCGACGAGCGGCCGTCCGCACCCCTCGCAGAGGGCGCGTCGGCCGCTCAGGCCACCTGGGGTGGCGGGCATCGGCGATCAGCGCGGTTGGCGCGGGGGTTTGCGTCCGTCGTTCGGACGGCCCGGGCCGTCACGGCGCGGGCGGTCGCCACGCGGGCCTTGGCCCGGACCTCCCGGATGGCCTTCGCCGCGCGGACCGCCGCCACGACGATGCTCACCGCCGCGAGGGGGGCGGTCGTTGCGCTCCGGGCGTGGCGGCTGTTGCGCTTCTTCTTCGCGCGCCAGCTTGAGTTGGGCGTCCAGTTGCTCCTGGCTCAGGCCCTTCAGCGCGCAGAAGTTCGCCGGCGTCAGCGTCGTGCGCGAGAAGTCGCGCAGCAACTGGGCGCGTTCCTGGCGGCCTCGATCCTCCTCGGCGCGACGTGCGTCGGAGATGCCGCGGCGACGGGTCAGTTCTTCCTGCGCCGCAACTCTGTGTTCGTCGCTGAGTTCACCAGCGGGTTGGCCGTCGAGGTCGAAGCGCGTCTTCGCACGGGTCAGCGCGATCAGGTAACCGGTGCCGCCGGTGTAGCGGCGCAGGAATGCGGACAGCTGTGCCTTGGTGAACTGTCCCGGCGCACGCTGCTGGATGTCGGATTGCACGCGCAGCTTCAACGGCTTGGCGCCGCCGGCGAACAGCGCAGGGAACAACTCCTTGAGCTTGGCCGCGACGGCCTGGACATCGACGCGACCGCCCTCGGCCGACTTCGGCTGGCCAGGCGTGGCGTCGCTGGACGCGACCTCGCCGGATTCGACGTCTGTGGTGGCCTCGCTGGAGGATTCGTCAACTTCCTGCACGGGCGCTGCGGCCTCCGGCGCTGGTGCCGTCAGGGCGGCCTCAGTCGTTTCGGTGGCGGGGGCCTTCTGATCGGGGAACTCGGAGGAGGTCACTTCGCCTTGCGGCGGGGTGCTGGAGGACATGCATCAAGCGGCGCGGGGCCGGCCTTCGGGAAAAGGGGGGATTGTGCCCATAGCCGCGCGGGCGTGGCAATTCGCGTCGATCGACGGAAGGCGCCCGTCCTGCCTGAGGACGCCAGCCGGAGACGGGAATCAGGTCTTCGGTTCGCAGGCGGGCTTGCAGACCAGCTCGGTCCGACCCAGGATCCGCTTGGACTGGAGGCTGCTCGGCGGACGATGACGCCCGCATTTGAAGCAGGAGCGGGTTTGACCGCTACCCTGGAACGGCGACCCCCCCAGCTTGGAGGCATAGCGCAGGCCGTCATCCCGAACGGCGGTGCAGGTGTCTTTGCTCATGGTCTCGCTTCGCTTGGCGCTCTTGTTCGCACCGGCGGGTTCGTGTCCCGTCGGCGCATCGATTCCCTCAAGATCGATAGTAGGTGGGGCGTGTGACGCGCCGCTACATCGCTTGCCCGGGGGTAAAAGCACCGCCCGACGAACGGCGCTCTTTGCGCCGACAATCGCCCGCTTGCCCGGCGGGCCGGGCGTTCGAGAACCATGGCCAAACTGTTTTTCCGCTACGCCGCGATGAATGCCGGCAAATCCACCGCCCTGCTGCAGGTGGCGCACAACTACGAAGAGCGCGGCCATGCGGTGCGCCTGTTCACCGCCGGTGTCGACGACCGCTACGGCAAGGGGATGGTCACGTCGCGGCTGGGGCCGCAACGGGTGGCGGAGGTGTTCAACGGCGAGACGGATTTCCGCGCGTTGATCACGCAGTCGCCGGGCATCGCTTGCATCCTCGTCGACGAGGCGCAGTTCCTGTCGAAGGACCAGGTGTGGTCGCTGCACGAGGTCGCGCACATGCGTCACGTCCCCGTCATCTGCTACGGCCTGCGGACGGACTTCCGCGGCGAGCTGTTCACCGGCTCGGCCGCACTGCTGGCGCTCGCCGACGAGATGGACGAGATGAAGACCATCTGCGACTGTGGCCGCAAGGCGACGATGAACATGCGTGTCGACGCCACCGGCCGCAAGCAGACCGAAGGCGCGCAGGTCGAGATCGGCGGCAACTCCCGTTACCGCGCGGTGTGTGGACGCTGCTTCAGGGCGTCCTGAGGACATGGCGTCCTGAGGCCGCCGGGTAAGCCTGGGCTTACTTCTTCGTCAGCTGCTCTTCCAGTTCCTTGCAGGAAGGGGCGCAGACTGGCTGGGACTTGCCCAGCAGCTTGCGGGACTTCAGCAACGCCCGGGGGCGATGCTTGCCGCAGAGAAAGCACGACATGGTTGCCGCGCCAAACGAAGAGGTCGCCGCGAACGGCGAACCTGGCGCTTTAGAGCGATAGCGCAGACCATCGGCTTCGATGGTCGTCTTGGTCGTATCCTTGGCCACGCTGTTCCTGAATTTGATGAGAGTTTGAAATGCGGCGCCGACCGTCCCAAGTTCCCCCCAGGGACAAACGGCGAAACCCGTATTTTCCTATAAGCCGGAGCCTCTCCGTACCGGGGCATCGCTAATGACCTCGCGCGAAGGTCGCCCGAATCGGTTCCAAGAGACATTCATCGCCCCTGGCGGCGAGGTCTTCCCCTCTCTGGCGAACGACCGCCGGAAGGTGCTTGGCGCGCTCTAGGGAAAACACCTAGAATGCCGCCGCGCCGTTTCACCGTGGCGTCAACAACAAGGACACACAGGGAGCGAGCGCGACGATGGAAAGGATCGAAGGGCTGTTTGCCGCCATGCGGGCGGCCAGACAGGACATGGAATGGCCGGCGACCGAGGCCCGCGACAGCGGTCTGGACACCGCCGGCGAACGGGCCGAACGCTACGCGCAGGCTGTCAGCGAGGCCTTGTGCGGCTACTTTCGCAGCTCGCACGCGAGCCTCTGGTTGCTGGACGGAGGGCCTGGAGAGCACCGCCTGCGATGCCTCGGCGCGCACGCGATCGACGGCGTGAGCCATCAGCGCCCGCTCTGTGAGCAGCGCGCCTATCCGGGGTACTTCGACGCCTTGCTGTCCGAAGGGGTCTACAACTGCGCCGACGCGCAGGCCGATCCCCGGTTGAACGCGTTGCAGCCGCCGCCCACGTGGCGCGCGATGCTGGACGTGTCCGGCCAGATCAACGGCAAGACCTTTGGCGTGATCGCGCTCGGGCAGCGTGACACGGCCCGTGTGTGGACAAAGCGCGAGGAACTGGACCTGCGCCGAGCCACTGCGAAGGCCTGCCTGCACCTGCACGCACTGCGGAACGAAGCCGAGATGGTCTGAGCCTGAGTCCGCCGGGTCTCGGCAGGCAGGCATGAAACTTCGACCGACCGGTCGGATTAATTTCTTGCGAAATGTCAATGCGGCATCCACTGACGGAGGGCCGAAGGCTTCCCGCTAGAGTCGGTCGCCACACGTCCCATGGACGACCAACCCCCGGGCGACGGCCTTCGGAGCGGTCGCGACGGCGCCGGCACGCATCGGCGACGCGCGGTCAACGGCCTTGCCCGGTACCACGACAGGAGACAAGGTGGACGGGGCGATTGCAAGCATCCTGGTGCTGGACGGGGTGACCAACGGCGCGATCTACGCGCTGCTGGCACTGGCCCTGGTCCTCATCTTCGCAGTCACGCGGGTGATCTTCATCCCTCAGGGGGAGTTCGTGGCTTTCGGCGCGCTGACGCTGGCGGGCCTGCAGCTCGGTCATACGCCGCTGACGATCCACTTCCTGATCGCGATGGCGCTGCTGGCCGCGGTGCTGGACCTGATCGCGGCCGCGCGCACCGGACGGCTCAAGGCGGAATGGGTGCCCATCGCGCTGCGAGCGCTGCCCGGCGTCGCCATCGGGCTCTGCGCCCTGTGGCTCGCACCGATGAAGCTGCCGCTGGTGGCGCAGGCGCTGCTGACCCTGGCGGTCGTGACGCCGATGGGCGGGCTGCTCTACCGGCTCGCGTACCAGTCGCTGGCCGACGCCTCGGTGCTGGTGCTGCTGATCGTCTCGGTCGGCGTGCACTTCGCGCTGACGGGACTGGGTCTGGTGTTCTTCGGCGCCGAGGGCTCGCGCAATCCGAGCTTCTGGGATGCGAGCTATTCGGCCGGGCCGCTGATGTTCTCGGGCCAGACGCTCATCATCGTGATGGCGTCGGCGGCGCTCATCGTCGCGCTGTGGCTGTTCTTCGAGAAAAGCCTCTACGGCAAGGCGTTGCGCGCGACCGCGGTGAACCGACTCGGTGCCCGGCTGATGGGCATCTCCAGTACCTCGGCGGGTCGGCTGTCGTTCACGCTGGCCGCCTTCATCGGCGCACTGTCGGGCATCCTGATCAGCCCGACCACGACGATCTTCTACGACAGCGGCTTCCTCATCGGCCTGAAGGGCTTCGTGGCCGCGGTCTTCGCGGGTCTGTCGAGCTACCCGGGCGCCGCGCTGGGCGCGCTCCTGGTCGGCCTGATCGAGTCGTTCAGCTCCTTCTGGGCCAGCGCCTTCAAGGAAGTCATCGTCTTCACCTCCATCCTGCCGGTGCTCCTGTGGCGCAGCTGGCGCGATCCGCACCATGAGGAGCATTGACGTGGCCTCCGATCGATCCCATGCCATGAAGGCCACCGCCGCTCCAGACGCCATCGGAACCCCGACTGCGGTGTCCAGCCCGTGGACGCGGCGCATCGTCCCCGCGCTGCTGCTGGCTGTGCTCGCGGTGCTGCCGCTGCTGCCGGTGCCTGAGTTCTGGATCACCCAGCTGAACTACATCGGCATGTTTGCGCTCGTGGCGCTGGGGCTGGTGCTGCTGACCGGTGTCGGCGGACTGACCTCGTTCGGGCAGGCCGCCTTCGTCGGCGTCGGCGCGTACACGACGGCATTGCTGAGCGCGCGCTACGGACTGTCGCCGTGGATCGGCCTCGCCGCGGGCGTCGCGATCACGCTGGTCATCGCGCTCGTGCTGGCGCTGATCACGCTGCGGATGTCGGGGCACTACCTGCCGCTGGCGACGATCGCCTGGGCGCTCAGCCTGAACTTCACGATCGCCAACATGGAGTCGCTCGGCAAGTACGACGGTCTGCTCGGTGTGCCGGCGATCTCGCTGTTCGGCGTCAGCCTGGCCGACGGCCGCGCGATCTACTACCTGATCTGGCTGTTCGCGATCCTCGGGGCGATCGCCGTGCGCAACCTGCTGGACTCGCGACCGGGCCGGGCCATCCGGGCGCTCGGCGGCGCGACGGTGATGGCCGAGTCGATGGGCGTGTCGACCTTCCGCTACAAGGTCGTGGTCTTCCTGATCGCCGCGCTGCTGGCGGCCATCTCGGGCTGGCTCTTCGCGCATGTCCAGCGCACGGTGAACCCGAGTCCCTTCGGCCTGAAGATGGGCATCGAGTACCTCTTCATGGCCGTCGTCGGCGGCGTGGGCAGCGTGTGGGGCGCCTTCGTCGGCGCGGGCGTGTTCAAGATCATCGAGGACCAGCTCAAGGAGCTGCTGCCCGCGCTGCTCGGCAGCAACGGCAACTTCGAGATCATCGTGCTCGGCGTCGTGCTGGTGCTGATGCTGAAGTACGCGCCCAGGGGCTTGTGGCCGACGCTGCAGACGGCGCTGTCGCGCTGGTGGCCGGCGCGGCCGCGCGAGCGGAACTGGGAGGGCGCGCCCGCGCTCGAATCCCGTGCGAAGCCGCAGCCCGGGTCGGTGCTGCTGAAGGTCGAGAAACTGCGCAAGCAGTTCGGCGGACTGGTCGCGGTGAACGACGTCAGCTTCGAGCTGCGCGCGGGCGAGATCATGAGCCTCATCGGCCCGAACGGTGCCGGCAAGTCGACGACCTTCAACCTCGTCTCGGGCGTGCTGTCCGCAACCGCGGGTGAACTGCGTTTCGCCGGCGAGCCCATCACCGGCCTGCCGGCGCGGCAGATCGCGCGTCTCGGCATGTCGCGGACCTTCCAGCACGTGAAGATGATCGCGGACATGACGGTGCTGGAGAACGTGGCGCTGGGCGGCTACCTCCGCTCGCACAGCGGCACGGCGCGGGCGATGCTGCGTCTCGATCGCGCGGAGGAGAAGCGCCTCTTCGCCGAGGCGGAGAACCAGCTGCGCCGCATCGGCATGCAGGACCACGTGCACGAGCTCGCGGGCAACCTGGCGCTCGGACCGCAGCGGCTGATGGAGATCGCGCGGGCGCTGTGCAGCGACCCGACGCTGCTGCTGCTCGACGAGCCCGCCGCGGGCCTGCGCCACAAGGAGAAGCAGGCGCTGGCCGCGGTGCTGCGCCAGTTGCGCGCCGAGGGCATGAGCATCCTGCTGGTCGAGCACGACATGGACTTCGTCATGGGACTGACGGACCGCATCGTCGTGATGGAGTTCGGCACCAAGCTGATCGAGGGCACGCCCGCCGAGGTGCAGGCCAGCCCCGAGGTGCGCGCGGCCTACCTGGGAACGGAACACTGACATGAGCGAATTGCTGAAGGTCAGCGGATTGCACGCCGGCTATGGCCGCGCCGAGGTATTGACGGGCCTGGACCTGCGATTGCGCGAGGGCGAGGTCGTCACCGTCATCGGTCCGAACGGCGCCGGCAAGAGCACGACGCTGAACGCGCTGATGGGCGTGCTGCCGGCGCGCGGGCAGATCGTCTTCGACGGCGAGGACCTCCAGGGCCTGAGCCTCGAGGAGCGGGTGATGAAGGGCCTCGCGCTGGTGCCGGAGAAGCGCGAGCTGTTCACCACGATGTCGGTCGAGGACAACCTGGTGCTCGGCGGATTCCGGCCGATGCGACTGGGCGTGAAGGGCTGGCGCGACGAGCTGGAGCGCGTCTATGCGCTGTTCCCCCGCCTGAAGGAGCGGCGCACGCAGCTCGCCGGCACGCTGTCCGGCGGCGAACGCCAGATGCTGGCCGTCGGCCGCGCGCTGATGGCCCGCCCCAAGCTGCTGATGCTCGACGAACCCAGCCTGGGCCTGGCGCCGCTGATCGTGAAGGAGGTGTTCCGCATCGTCTCGCAGCTGCGCGAGGCGGGCGTCTCCATCCTGCTGATCGAGCAGAACGCCCGCGCCGCGCTGGAAGTCGCCGACTACGGCTACGTGCTCGAGACGGGCGAGATCGCGCTCGAAGGCCAGGCGGCCGATCTGGCGAAGGATCCCCGGGTGATCGAGACCTATCTCGGAGCGAGTCGACAGCCTCAGTGAGGCCCTCCGCGGCGTGAGGAAACGCCGCCGGCCGCCTTTCACACCCCGAATCGGGGGGAGAAGCGTGACGCCCACGAAACACCCGCACGGGATCGGCCGACCATAATTCGTCGAACTCGCGCCATGGCTCTGCTGTCCTCCCTCCGCAAACTGCTCACCGGTTCCGCCGACTCCAAGTCGACAGGCGGAGCCTCCGCCTCGGGCGGGGCATCGAAGGGATCGCCGTCCGCGCCGCCGGTCCGACCGGTCGACATCCCCCTCCCGCCCATGCTGTCGTCGGCGTCCTCGCACTCGCAGGGCCCCGGCATGATCTCGACCCAGACGGCGGTCTACAGCGGCGGCGACATCGTCTTCCCCACGCTCGATGCCTCGCCGGAATGGCTGCACTTCAGCACCCGGCTGTTCGGGCTGTCGCGGCTGAAGGACGTGCCGCCGTCCGCCGGCGAGCAGGGGCTGATGCAGCGCCTGCAGGCGCAGCGCGGTTCGCAGTGGGCCGATCATCTGCCGCGCCTGCCCGCCGTGCTGCCGCAGCTGATGCGCCTCGTGCGACGCAGCAACGTGTCCTCGACGGAGCTGGTGCAGCTGATGTCGCGGGATCCCAGCCTGGTCGGCGAGCTGATGCGCCTGGCCAACTCGCCGCGTTATCGCACCGAGCGCGAGATCACGGATCTCGCCGGCGCGGTGATGGTGCTCGGCCAGCAGGGCCTGGACCAGCTGGTGATGAGCGTCGCGATGCGCCCCATCTTCCATCACGGCAAGGGGCGCTACGGCAGCCGCTCCGGCACGCTGCTGTGGGACCTCAGCGAGCGCACCGCCTTCGCCACGGCGCGTCTGGCCAATGCGGGCGACGACGAGTTCTCCGCCTATCTCGCCGGCCTCAGTTCACAACTCGGGCTGATGGCGCTGCTGCGCGCGCTGGACGGGATGTCCGCGCCCTCGGTGCCGCCGCTGGACCGCGAAGGCCTGCATCGCCAACTGCTGCCGCTGACGGCCGCGTGGTCCGCGCAGATCGTCGAGCATTGGGGCTTCCCGCCCCAGGTCGCCGAAGCGCTGGCGCCGCGCCCGGGCCGCGGCGCCGAGTCCGTCGTGCTCGCGCATCTGGTGCGGCAGGCGCAGGCGGTCGCGTTGCGTCAGCTGATGCAACCCGGGCTGCAGCCCGCGCAACTGGGTGACTGGTCCGCCGCGCAGCAGCGCTGCTACGCGGACCTGGAGCACGAGTTCTCCGCTGGCGAGCCCTGAGCTTCCCGACGTCGCGGGCATCCGCGACGACACCTCAGGCGCCACGGCTTTTCGCCAGTCTCCAGGCCACCAGGCCGAACACGCCCTCGAAGAGAAGGGCCAGTCCCGCGGCCGGCAATGCGCCCGCGAGCAGCAAGGTCTGATCGTTCAACGCGAGTCCGGTGACGATGCGTTCCCCATAGCCTCCGGCGCCGATGAACGCCGCCATCGTGGCGGTGCCGACGGACAGGCTGGTGGCGGTGCGCAGGCCCGCGAGCATGACCGGCAAGGCCAGCGGCAGTTGCACCGATCGCAGCACCTGACCCCGCGTGAGGCCCAGGGCCTTCGCGGCGGTGGTCAGGCCTTCGGACACCTCGCTGAGGCCGACCGTGCAGTTGCGCAGCACCGGCAACAGCGCATAGAGCGTGAGCGCGACCAGCGCCGGCACCGGCCCGATCCGGTCCATCGCCCAGATCAGCAGCGCCAGCATGGCCAGCGAAGGCACGGTCTGCAGCAGCGCGCAGACGGCCAGCAGCGCCTCTCGCCAGCGCGGCCAGGGGTGCAGCGCGACTGCGAGCGGAACGCCGATCAAGGTGGCCAGCGCGACGGCGCCCAGGACCAGCGCCAGATGCTGCAGCGTGAGGCGCCCCAGGTCCGGTCCGGCCAATCGCGCCCACAAGCCGGACCTGTCCGGTCCGGCCGGGTTGGCCGGCTTGACCGTCGCGGAGGAAGGCGCCGAGGCCCGACTGCGACTTGCCAGGAACTCGCGGGCGATCGCATCGAACGGCTGCCGCTTGACCTCGGCCTGCGCGTTCATCGCGATCATCGCGGTCTCGTCGATCCGGCCGCGCAGCGTTTCCAGCGCGGCCCACGCGCGCGGATGGCGTTGCGGCAGGTCGATGCGATACAGCAGCACGGCGTCATACCTCGGGAAGAACCGCGCGTCGTCGGTCAACACGGTCAGGTCGAGCGCCGCGATCTGCGCGTCGGTCGTGTACACGTCGGTGACATCGATCTGGGCATCGGCGAGCGCGCGGTACGCGAGCCCGTGATCGAGTCCCGTCGGCATCTGCGGCAGCGCGTATCGCTTCGACAACCCCGGCCAGCCGTCCGCGCGGCCCAGGAACTCGTTGCTGAGTCCGAGCTTCAGCGCTGGTTGCCCCTTCAACTGCGACAGCGCAGTGAGACCGAGCTCACGCGCCTGCGCCGAGCGCATCGCCAGCGCGTAGCCGTTGTTGAAGCCGAGCGGCACGCCGATCGCCAGACCCAGCGGGCGCAGTTCCGCCTGCAGTTGCTCGAGCGGCGCGCCGGTGGCCGCGTGACCGAGGATCTCACGCTCGATCGTGCCGAGGTATTCCGGGTAGACGTCGATGCTGCCGGCCTTCAGCGCCGCGTGGACGATGGCGGTGTTGCCCAGTCCCTGGCGGATCTCGACCTCGGCGGCCGGATCGTCGGCACGCACCGTCTGCGCGAGCACCTCGGCGAGGATGTAGCTTTCCGTGAAGCGCTTCGAGCCGATGCGCAGCGGCTCCGCCGCCCAGGCACCCGAGGCGCCCGTGAGCGCCGCGCAGACCAGCAGGAGAAGGAGCGGCCGCAGCCGGCGGAGCAGCATCATCGGCGCAGCATAGTCGAGCCCGTCCGCGTGCGTGCCAGCGTGCGCAAGACCTGGCCCGCGAAGGCATCGGCGGCCGCGGAACCGGCCGATGCCTTGCTCCGCATCAGCACCACCGACATGGCCGGCAGCGAGGTCGCCGGCGGCATGCCGTGGCGTTCGTCGAGCAGCGCCATGCCCTCCGGCACGCTGCAGCGCGTGAACAGCGCGATCGCCAGGCCGCTCTCGACGGCGGCCAGCATGCCGGCCGGACTGGCGCTGTCGCAGACGATGCGGTGAGGCCGTTTCAACGCCGTCAGCGCCGACAGCGCCGCCTTGCGCGCGAGGCTGCCGGACTCGTAGACCGCGACGGGCAGCGGCGTCTGCCGCCACACCTCGAAGCGCGGCGCGCCGAACCAGGCCAGCGGTTCGTCGAACAGCGGCTGTCCGCGCCCCGCGCGATCACGCGTCACGACGGCCACGTCGACCTCGCCGCGCAACACCCGCGGGATCAGCACCGTCGACTGCTGGCAGACGAGGGTCAGTTCCACCGCCGAGTGCCGGCCCGCGAAGTCGCGCAGCACCGGGGTGAGGTAGGGCAGGGCGTAGTCCTCCGGCACGCCGATGGTGAGCCGGCCGTGCAGCGTCTCGCGCCAGAGGGCCTGGACCGCCTCGTCATGCTGCGCGATCAGACGACGCGCGTGGCCGAGCAGCTCGTGTCCCGCCGGCGTGAGGTCCAACCGTCGCGGCGAGCGCACGAGCACCGGCTGACCGACCGCCTGTTCCAGCTTGGCGATCTGCATGCTCAGCGCCGACTGCGAGCGATGCACCAGCACGCCCGCCGCCGTCAGCGAGCCGGCATCCACCGCCGCGACGAAGGCGCGCAGCCAATCCAGTTGAAGGTCGGTCGAGGGCATCGGGTCCTCCGCCCGTCGAGGGCATCCATTCGATTCCCTGATGCTAAGCGTGAAGAGGATTCGCTTTGCCGGATGCGGACGTAAGCCCAGACTTGTCGCATGTCCACGTCCTACGTCTCCTCTGCCTTGTCCTCCTCCGCGCAGGACCGGCGCCTGCGCGAAGGCCAGGCGCTCATGGTCGGCGGCGGGCTGCTGCTCGGCACGATCGGCGTGTTCGTCGAGGAGGCCGCGCAGGACCCCGCCACGACGGTGTGGTTCCGCTGCGTGTTCGGGCTCGCGGCGCTGCTGGTGTGGGGCGCGGTGCGCGGCCAGCTCGGCGAACTCCTGCGGCTGCGCGGCCGCGCGCTGGGCGCGGTGCTCGCCGTGGGGCTGCTCACCGTCCTGAACTGGGGACTGTTCTTCGCGGCGATCCCGCGTTGCTCGATCGCGGTGTCGACGGTCGTCTTTCATGTGCAACCCTTCTGGCTGATGGCGATGGGTGCGTTCTGGCTGCGCGAACGCGTGACGCGCGCGCAGTGGCTGGCCGCCGCCATTGCGTTGTGTGGCCTCACGTTGGCCACGGGCATCGCGGATGAGGTGTTCGCGCCTGCGGGAGGGGCGGGCGGGGCCCTGCAACTGCCGGGGTATGCGCTCGGGGTGGCCCTGTGCCTGATCGGATCGGTGAGTTACGCCGCGGCGAGCTTCATCGCCAAGCTCGAGGCCGAACGCGCCGGATCGTTCGCGTTGTCGGCGGGGCAGTGCATCGTGGGCGCCGTCGTGCTGCTGCCATGGCCGCTGATGCACGGGTTGCCGGCGTTCGGTGCGTCCTGGGGGTGGTTGGCGGGACTTGGCGTCCTGCACACCGGATTGGCCTATGTCGTGCTGTACGCCGGCATGGCACGGCTCGGCACCGGGCGCATCGCGGTGCTGCAGTTCGTCTATCCCGGCACGGCCGTGCTGGTCGACTGGGCGGTCTACGGTCGCGCGTTGAGCCTCTCGCAGATGATCGGCGTCGGCCTGATCACCGTCGCGCTGTGGACCTTGCGCCGTCGCGCCTGAGGAAGCGGTCGCTCCGCGATCGATGCGGTCTGTCCGTCCCAGGACGCGGTCGGTCGCCGCAGATGCGCCGCGAGACTCAGGCGATCACCTGCTGCGTGAAGGCGCGCAAGTGATCCATCAACAGGTCCGAGGCCGCTGCGGCCGCTTCGCCGTCCCCGCCCGCGATCGCCTCCGCCAGGCGCTGATGCGCGCGCGCGCCGACGGCGACGTCGCCCAGATGCCGGTACGCGTACCAGAAGCGCCGGCACTGGATGATCATGGGCAGCACCGCCGCCACCGCGTAGCGGTTGCGGCAGGCCGTGTGGTTGACCCGGTCCAGCGCCTGGTCCACCCGCATGTAGGCCTCCAGGTCCTGCTGCTCGGCCGCCTCCGCCATGAGGGCCGCGCAGGCCAGCAGCTCCGAGCGCTGCGCCGGCGACGCCCGGCGGGCGGAGCAGCAGGCGATCAGCCGCTCCAGCGGCCGGCGCGCTTCCAGCAGATCCAGGTGTTCCGCCAGCGGCATGTCGCTGACCAGCAGGCCGCGCCGCGGCTGCTGCGCGATCAGGCCGCTGGCGACCAGCCGCATCAGCGCTTCGCGCGTCGGTGTCCGGCCCAGGCCGATCCGCGCGATCAGTTCCGTCTCCACCACCGGCGCGCCCGGGCGCAGCTGCAAGGTCGCGATCAGCGTCTCGATCGCGTCGTAGGCCTGGTCCGCCTGGCGACGTTTGTCGACGTCCTGCAACTCAAGGGTGTCTGAAGTCATGGGCGCGCATCATCGCAGGTCCGGCGTGCGGGTAACTCCGGGGCGGTATCGGATTGAGTTTGCGCAGGTCAACCCCAGTTAAATCCGCGTCCGGCGGGTGCCGGGCCGGCCGGATGGGCCGCATACAATCACCGGTTCTTCCGTACGCCAGGACCTCGTGTCCGGCGGCGCTCCGGCCCCTGGCCGGCGCCAACGCAATTCCTGAGGGATATCGACGTGTTTATTTCCAACGCTTTCGCCCAGGCCGCGCCTGCTGCCTCGTCCGACCCCACGGGCGGCTTCCTGCAGATGCTGCCCCTGGTGGCCGTCTTCGTCGTCATGTATTTCGTGATGATCCGTCCCCAGATGAAGCGCCAGAAGGAGCACAAGACGATGGTCGAGGCCCTGGCCAAGGGCGACGAGGTCATCACCGGCGGCGGCATGCTCGGCAAGGTCGTCAAGATCGGCGAGCAGTACCTGACCGTCGAGATCGCCTCCGGCGTCGAGATCCAGGTCCAGCGCACGTCCGTCGTGCAGGTCCTGCCCAAGGGCACCGTCTCGAAATAATTCGAAACCCCGACCCGGGGCGGCCGCGTCCGGCGTGACCGCTCCCTGACGACCCGGCCCGTGCGACGCACGCGCCGGGTCGGTTTTCAGAGGCGCCCGCCCGCCCGATGCCCCGCATCGGTCGCCACGGCGCCTGGTTTGCAGAGGATGTCCTCATGAACCGTTACCCGCTGTGGAAGTACGTGCTGCTCGTCGTGGCACTGCTGGTCGGCCTGATCTACACGCTGCCCAACCTGTTCGGCGAAGCGCCGGCGGTGCAGGTGTCCAGCGCCAAGGTCGTCGTCAAGATCGACGACACCGTCCGCCAACGCGTCGAGCAGGCGATCACGCAGGTCGGCGTCACGCCGGACTTCGTGCATCTGGAAGGCGGCTCCATCCGTGCCCGCTTCCATGACACCGACGCCCAGATCAAGGCCAAGGACGCGATCGCGAAGGCCCTGAACGGCAACGAGACCAACGATCCGACCTACATCGTCGCGTTGAACCTGGTGTCGCGCTCGCCGGCCTGGCTGACCGCGCTGCACGCGTTCCCGATGTACCTGGGCCTGGACCTGCGCGGCGGCGTGCACTTCCTGATGCAGGTCGACATGAAGTCGGCGCTGACGAAGAAGGCCGAATCCATGGCGTCCGACGTCCGCACGATGCTGCGCGACAAGACGATCCGCCATGCCGGCGTCACCCGCGAGGGCAACGACGTCGCCATCGGCTTCCGCGACGAAGCCACCCGCACGCAGGCGCAGAACCTGCTGCGCGACCAGGTGCCCGACTTCGCGTGGACGCCTTCCGGCGCGGGCACCGAGCTGCGCCTGACCGGCTCGCTGACGCCCAAGGCGGTGATCGCCGTCCAGGACGCCGCGATCAAGCAGAACATCACCACGCTGCACAACCGCGTCAACGAGCTGGGCGTGGCCGAGCCGGTGATCCTGCAGCAGGGCCGCGACCGCGTCGTCGTCCAGCTGCCGGGCGTGCAGGACACGGCCAAGGCCAAGGACATCATCGGCCGCACCGCGACGCTGGAGATGCGCATGGTGGACGACAGCGCCGAGGCCCAGGCCGCGCTGGCGGGCACCGGTCCCGTGCCCTTCGGCACCGAGCGCTTCACCGAGAAGGACGGCGTCACGCCGATCATCGTCAAGCGCCAGGTCGTCGTCACCGGCGACAACCTGAACGACGCGCAGCCGAGCTTCGACGAGAACCACCAGCCCTCCGTGACCTTGAAGATGGACGCCAAGGGCGCCCGCGTCATCAAGGACGTCTCGCGCGAGAACATCGGCAAGCGTCTGGCGATCCTGCTGTTCGAGAAGGGCAAGGGTCAGGTCGTGACCGCGCCGGTCATCCGCGGCGAACTGGGCAACAGCTTCTCCATCACCGGCGGCGCCATGTCCACGCAGGAAGCCAGCGACACCGCGCTGCTGCTGCGCGCCGGCTCGCTGGCCGCGCCGATGGAGATCATCGAGGAACGCACCATCGGCCCGTCGCTGGGCAAGGACAACATCGACAAGGGCATCGCGTCGGTGACCTGGGGCTTCGTCGCGGTGGCGATCTTCATGTGCCTGTACTACATGATGTTCGGCGTGTTCTCCGCGGTGGCGCTGGGCTTCAACCTGCTGCTGCTGCTGGCGGTGCTGTCGATGCTGCAGGCCACGCTGAGCCTGCCGGGCATCGCCGCGATCGCGCTGGTGCTGGGCATGGCCATCGACGCCAACGTGCTGATCAACGAGCGGGTGCGCGAGGAACTGCGCGCCGGGCTCGCGCCGCAGCAGGCGATCCACGCCGGCTACGAACGCGCCTGGGCGACCATCCTGGACTCCAACGTGACGACGCTGATCGCGGGCCTGGCGCTGCTGGCCTTCGGCTCGGGTCCGATCAAGGGCTTCGCCGTGGTGCACTGCCTGGGCATCATCACCTCGATGATCTCGTCGGTGATGTTCTCTCGCGCGCTGGTCAACCTCTGGTACGGCGGGCGCAAGCGGCTGAAGTCCGTGTCCATCGGCACCGTCTGGAAGCCCGGCACGACCGCGCTCCCGACCGAATCGACGGCGGACGCCGTCGAGGCCAAGTAACAACGGCTGCGGCCCCCTTAGCGAGCGCACCCCGCCATGGAATTCTTCCGAATCAAACGGGACATCCCGTTCATGAAGCACGCGTTGATCCTCAACGCCGTGTCCTTCCTCACCTTCGTCGCCGCAGTGTTCTTCCTGCTGACGAAGGGCCTGCACTTCTCGATCGAATTCACCGGCGGCACGGTGGTCGAGGTGCAGTACGCCCAGGCCGCCGACGTCAACAAGACGCGGCATATCGTCGAGCAGATGGGCTTCGGCGAGATCCAGGTGACCAACTTCGGCACCTCGCGCGACGTCATGATCCGGCTGCCGGTCAAGCCCGACGTCAAGCAGGACGTGCTGGTCAGCCGTGTGTTCACCGAGCTGTGCAAGTCCGAGAACGGCCAGGTCGTCTCGCATCAGGAGGTCACGCCGCAGGGTGAGGCCGTGACGCGTCAGGCCTGCGCGGTCGGCACCGCCGAGCCGCTGAAGCTGACCCGCAGCGAGGTGGTCGGTCCGTCGGTCGGCGCCGAGCTGGCGCACGACGCCGCCTACGCGCTGGGCTTCACCGTCATCGGCATCATGCTGTACCTGGCGTTCCGCTTCGAGTGGAAGTTCGCCGTGGCCGGCATCATCGCCAACCTGCACGACGTGGTGATCATCCTGGGCTTCTTCGCCTACTTCCAGTGGGAGTTCTCGCTGGCGGTGCTGGCGGCGATCCTGGCGGTGCTGGGCTACTCCGTGAACGAGTCGGTGGTCATCTTCGACCGGATCCGCGAGGCCTTCCGGAAGTACCGCAAGCTCAACACCCACGAGGTCATCGACCACGCGATCACCTCCACGATCAGCCGCACGATCATCACGCACGGCTCGACGCAGATGATGGTGCTGTCGATGCTGCTGTTCGGCGGCCCGACGCTGCACTACTTCGCGGTGGCGCTGACGATCGGCATCCTGTTCGGCATCTACTCGTCGGTCTTCGTGGCCGCCGCGATCGCGATGTGGCTGGGCGTGAAGCGCGAGGACCTGGTCAAGGCGGGGCCCGCCAAGGCCGGGGACCCGGATGACCCCAACGCAGGCGCGGTGGTGTAGTAGAGTCATCCGCACTCCTCACACTCGAGTTCGATGACCGCCGCCGACGCAAGATCCCAGGCCCTGGCTTCGCAAGCGCGGCGCGTCCACACGGAGGTGCTGCTGCGAGGTCTGCCCGCCATGGTGGCGGTGCTGACCACGGCGGTGCAGGACCAGCTCATGCAACCGGCCGAGCACTCGCTGCAGATGGCCCGGCGCGACGCCTTCGAGGCCTGGCAGCGGTCCTCGACCCCCTGGCATGCGCGGCTGGGCAAGTCGCTGCGGCACGCGTACCACCATGGGGCGGGCGATTCGCGGTCGGCCTCGCTGTCGTCGCGCCCGCAGAACCTGACCCTCGTCAGCGACGACACGATCGAGCGCGAGATCATCGCCTCGCGTCTGGCGCTGGCGATGATGGACAAGGCCAGCTGGGAGTTCAGCGACCTGCGCAACCGGATGCAGTCGTTGGAGCGCGTCGAGGACCTCCCGCAGCAGGACCTGCTGCGCGCGCAGGTGCTGGCGCGGCTGGTGCTCGACGCCTGGTTCGAGGCCGGACTGAGCAGCTCGGTCTGGCAGATGCTGCAGCGCTGGCTGCACCACGAGTTCTCCCAACTGCTGAACGAGGCCTATCACGAGGCCAACCACTGGCTGATCCAGCAGGGCGTGATGCCCGAGGTGGACCTGCGTCCCTTCATCCGCCGCAATGCGCCGGCGGGGGGGATGACGCAGGCCGCGCCGCTGGGTCCCGCCCAGGGGTCAGGTCATGCGCATGGCGGCATCGCGCCGCAGGCTGGGCAGGTGGGCGTCCAGCCGGCCGGTCCGGCGGGGACGCCAGCCAGCCAGTCGGCCCAGCAGGTGATGGCGCAGTTGCAGCGCGTGCTCGCGCGGCATGTGCCGGAACTGGCGCAGCCGCAACCCCAGGCGCCCATGCCGACCGCGACACGTTCCGGCATGCCGGCGGCGGGGCCGGCGACGCGCAGCGGACTGCCCGCGGCGCCAGGCGGTCCGGGGACGATGTCCGGGCATCCGAACGGACATGCGGGCGGTCCTCCGACACGGGCCGGTTCGCCGCGGCTGAGCGCCGCGATCAATCACGCGCAGGAAGCGGTGCAGCGCCGCGCGGACAAGGTCGCGACGATCGATCAGCAACTGACGGCGCCGCAGGCGCTCGACGAGATCCGCCACCGCAACCAGGCGCTGAAGCAGGTCCTGAAGAACGCCGCCGACACGCCGGCCGAGCGCGCCACGATCGAGCTGGTCGCGCTGCTGTTCCAGGCCATCCTGCAGGAAGAACGCATTCCGCCGGCGATCCGGGTCTGGTTCGCGCGGCTGCAGATGCCGGTGCTGCGCGTGGCGGTCAGCGAGCCTGATTTCTTCGCCACCGACGACCACCCCGCACGCCGCCTGATCGACCGGATGGGTTCGTGCGTGATGGGCTTCAGCACCTCGACCGCCGAGATCGGCGACGCGCTCGAGCGCGAGATCAAGCGCGTGGTGCAGGTCGTCGAGGCCTACCCCGACACCGGCAGACGCGTGTTCCAGACGGTGCTGACCGAGTTCGAGAAGTTCCTCGACCACTACTTCGAGCAGGAGAACGAGGTCTCGAAGAAGGGCGTGTCGCTCGCGCAGCAGGTCGAGCAGCGCGAGACGCTGGCGATCCAGTACACGATCGAGCTGCGCAAGATGTTGTCCGAGGTCCCCGTGCAGGACGGCGTACGCGACTTCCTCTTCCAGGTCTGGGCGGACGTGCTGGCGGTGACGGGCGTGCGCTATGGTCCCCAGGCCGAGCAGACCAAGGCGATGAAACGTGCCGCGGCCGACCTGATCTGGTCGGCGAGCGCGAAGGTCTCGCGCGAGGACCGTGCCGAGGTGATCCGTCGCCTGCCGCCCTTGTTGAAGACGCTGCGCGACGGCATGGGCCACGCGGGCCTGACGCATGAGCGCCAGGACGAGCACATCCGGTCGCTGAACAACGCGCTGGCCGCTGCGTTCACGGCCAAGACCGCGGCGATCCCGCGCGAGCGGCTGGACGACCTGATGAGCCAGCTCGAGACGCTGGAAGCGATGCTGCCGTCGCCCGATTCCGGCGAGATCAACGAGACGCTGGTGCGCGACCTGTCCAGCCACGAGTGCGAAGGCCTGGAAGTGGTCGCCGAAGGCGGCGCCGCCCCGTCGACGGCGATGCTGGCGTGGGCGCGCGAGCTGCAGGTCGGCAGCTGGTACATGCTGGACTACCGGGGACGGGTCGAGCCGGTCCAGCTGGTCTGGCGCGGACTGCGGCACCACCTGATCCTGTTCGTCTCGCCGCAAGGGCGGGGCGTGCTGTTCCAGCTGAGCCGTCTGGCCGCGTTCCTGCAGGCGGGGCTGATGCTGCCGGCGCAGGACGAGTCGCTCACCGTGAAGGCGACGCGCAACGCGCTCGCCAAGCTCGAAGTCGATCCCAGTCGCCTGCTTGCCTGACGCGACTGCTGCGATCGCAGCGGCAGCGGCAGCGGCTGAGGCCGGCCGACCTTCCTCCGTCCGCCCATGAAAAAACCGGCGCCGCATTGCGGGGCCGGTTCTGCCTTGTGCGCCAGCTTGGAAGCCGGCGGATCAGTGGATCAGGCGCTCTTCCGGCGCGACGAACAATTCGTCGAGGATCAGCGCATCGGGTTCCTCGCCCAGGCTCCAGAACACCATCAGCACGATGATCTTCAGGTCCTCAAGGTCGAGCGGTCCGCCGGGGATGGCCATCGCGCGGTCGATCACCATCTCGCGCATGGCGGTGGGCAGCACGCCGGCCGACGCCAGGAAGCTGATGAAGCCCATCGAGCTTTCGCCCAGATGTTCCTGCTCATCGCGCGTGTAGACGCGCATGCTGCGTTCGCCGGGCTCGCCGTGATGGGACTCGGCCGCACCGGCCAAACCGTCCAGCCACGACAGGGCGTCGCGGATCTCGTCGTCCTCGAACCCGACCGCCGACAGTTTCCGGGTCAGTTGTGCGTGATCCGGGCAGGCGTCGGGCCGCCAATAGGTTTCGTACAGGTAGACGAGGACGTCAAACATGGCGGGAACTATAACCGACGCCCCGAAAGCCCTTCCCGCCGAAATGAACGGTCTGGCGCATCGATTTTCCCCTTCTGACGGGCTCGAACGCGTTGTTCAAGGAGGGGTGGCTCACGCCGTGCGTCGGCGTTGGAAGAGGGCGCCTGGCAGTCGTGCGACGCGCCCGTCCAATTCCAGATCGAGCAGGGTCGCGTTGAGTTCGTCCTGCGGCCAACCGCTGCGCTGCGACAGCTGTTCGAGCGAGACCGTGTCGCGACCGATCGCACGCAGGAGCGGGTGGTCGTCGTCGGCCTCCGCCGGTATGGGCCCGCGCTGCGGTCCGCTGTCGGGCTCATGATCCGACTCGAGATCGAGCGGCGTCGTGCGCGGCAGGCCGCCGACCGGCAGTTCATTGAGCAGGTCGTCCAGCGCCTGGACCAGACAGGCGCCCTGCTTGAGCAGGTGATGACAGCCCTTGGACTGCGGCGCATGGATGGGGCCCGGGACGGCGAAAACCTCGCGACCTGCCTCGGAGGCTTGCCGGGCTGTGATCAGGGATCCGGACTTCATGGCGGCCTCGACGACCAGGCACCCTTCCGACAGCCCCGCGATGATGCGGTTGCGCTGCGGGAAATTCGGCGCCATCGGGGGCGTGCCGACAAAGTACTCGCTCACCAGCAGCCCATGTCGCGCGACGTGGCGGGAGAGGTCCGCATGGTCCAGCGGATACACCTGGTCCGGCCCGGTGCCCAGGACCGCGATCGTGCCGCCTCGCGTGTTCAGCGCGGCCTCATGGGCGGCGCCATCGATGCCCTGCGCCAGTCCGGACACGACGCAGAAGCCTGCTTCGCCCAGGCCGGCGGCGAAATACCGCGCGTTCTCGTCGCCCTGCGGGCTCGGACGGCGACTGCCGACCACGGCGACGCAGCGCTCGGCGAGCAACTCGCGCCGGCCGTCGAGATAGAGCATCAGCGGCGGATCCGCCGTGTGCAGGAGCGGGAGGGGATAGTCGGGGGCGCCGAGCAGCAGGATGGAGCGGCGCTCGCCGCTGGACAGCCAGTCTTCGGTCCGGCGGACCAGCCGGTCGAGCTGATCCGGGCCCTTCGCCAGCAGCGCGGCGTTTTCGGGAGAGAGCACACCGCCCCAACCGCCGCGACCGGCCATCAGGACGGCGCCCGGGGAGCCGTGTCGCGCGAGCAGTCGCCGGGCTCCCCCGCGTGAGACGCAGGAGAGCAGGTGCAGCCAGGCGCGGAGTTCGTCCGGGCTCATCCGTTCGGTCCCGAGAGCGACCTGTTCCGGAGAGCCGTCGCGCTTACGGCTGGGTGAAGCGGTCGCCTGCGACGACCGGTTCCTGCACCGTCAGGATCAACGCGTAGGAGACGCGGTCGAAGACCTGGAAGACGAACAGCTGGCCGTGACGCTCGTCCGGCAGCTTGATCTCTTCGCGGCGAGGCGTCGTCGAGTCGCGCACGACCCGACCCTTGTGCCACAGCGCCAGCACGTGGCCGCGCTCAAGACCGTCGCGCTTGCCCTTGTTCAGCGCCACGATCTGGTTCTGGCCGGCGGTGATCGCGTCGCCGTACATCGAGACGATGACGCCGTCGATGGGACCTTGCGGCGCATGCGGCACGTAGCTGGTGTAGCCGCGTTCCGGCACCGGGGCCAGGCGGTCGCCCGGCTGCGCCTCGATGCGGTTGAGCGTCATCGTCAGCGTGGACGGCACTTCGTCCTTCGTCCCACTGCCGCTGCCCGGACGGGTCAGATCGGCGGTGCCGACGTAGACGGCTTCGTAACCCAGCACTTCCTTGGTCAGCGGATCGCGCAGCGGGCGCGGCTCGCGGAACACGCGGAAGTTCTCGACGTTGGCCGGCAGGTTGCCGCGGGCGTAAGCCAGATCGCCCTTGCTGATCCAGACGCGGTTCTCCTGCGCCGAGAAGATTCGTGGGGCGGCGTCCAGGTCGTTGCTGTTGAGGACCACCGCCTCGTTGAGGAAGGGCTCGATCAGGTGCTGCGGGATGGCGGCGATGGAGCCGTCATAGAGCGATTCGGAGCGCACGCGCGGCGACAGCTTCACTGTGCCGCCAGGCCCGCCGGCGCCAACGTCCCGGCCCAGCTGGAGGCGGGCGCGGCCGTCGGCCTTGATCAGCATCAGGACCTGACCCGGGTAGATCAGGTGGGGATTGCGGATCTGTTCCGTGTTCATGCCCCAGAGCTCGGGCCAGCGCCACGGGCTCTTCAGGAAGATGCCCGAGATGGCCCACAGCGTGTCGCCCGCCTTGACGGTGTACGAGTCGGGGGCGTTGGGCGCCAGCTCCGACAGCGGCACACCGGCCTGGGCCACTTGCTGCGCCGTCTGGCGCTGTCCCTGGGTGATGGGGAAGTCCCCCGCCGCGAACGACGGCGCGGCGGCAAAGGTGCCCGCCAGCAGGGCTGCAGAAATCATCGTCAAGCCCAGCGGCCGCCTTTGCGTCATTACTTGTTCTCCGCGCGCCGAGATCGAAGGCCCCTCGTGGCCAGTGGCGCTTTTGTGACGAGGGCCAGACTGACCGCCAAATCGGCGAAAATCAACCGTCTCGCTGGCGGCGATTCTGCCCCGGTTCAGGGGGCCCGGCAATGAACCGGCCCGCCCTCCCTTGCAAGCCCTTACAAACCGGCGTTGTGCGCTGTCCACAGCGGCTCACCGCGCCCCGCGTCCTTACCATGGCGAAACTTTCCATTCTTCGATACCCCGATCCGCGTCTGCACACGGTGGCCAAGCCCATCGCCGCGGTCGACGACCGCCTGCGCAAGCTGGCCGACGACATGCTGGAGACGATGTACGACGCCGACGGCGTCGGCCTGGCCGCCACGCAGGTGGACGTGCACGAGCGCCTGCTGGTGATGGACGTCTCCGAGGAGCGCGACCAGCCGCTGGTGCTGATCAATCCGGAGCTCGTCGCGCGCAGCGAGGAGATGGTGGAAGGCGAGGAGGGCTGCCTCTCCGTGCCGACCATCTACGACAAGGTCATGCGCCACAAGAAGGTGACCGTCCAGGCGCTGGACCGGGACGGCCACACCTTCCAGTTCGACGCCGAAGGCCTGCTGGCCGTCTGCGTGCAGCATGAGATGGACCACCTGACCGGCAAGGTGTTCGTGGAATACCTGAGCCCGCTCAAGCGCGAGCGCATCAAGACCAAGCTGGTGAAGAAGGCCCGCGAGGACGCGAAGCACTGATGGCGGCCGATCTGGCTGCCGGCTCGACCGCCGGTCTGCGCGTCGCCTTCGCGGGTACGCCCGAGTTCGCCGCCGTGGCGCTGCAGGCGCTGCTGGACGCCGGGTTCGACGTCCCGCTGGTGCTGAGCCAGCCGGACCGTCCCGCCGGTCGCGGCATGAAGCTGCAGGCCTCGCCGGTGAAGCAGCTGGCGGTGGCGCGCGGCATCGCCGTGGCGCAGCCGCGCAGCCTGCGGCTCGACGGCAAGTTCCCCGACGAAGCCGAGATGGGCCGGCAGGCGCTGGCCGATGCGCGCCCGGACGTGCTCATCGTCGCCGCCTACGGATTGATCCTGCCGAAGTGGGTGCTGGAGCTTCCGCGGCTGGGCTGCCTGAACATCCACGGCTCTATCCTGCCGCGCTGGCGCGGCGCCGCGCCCATCCACCGTGCCATCGAGGCGGGCGACGCAGAGACCGGCATCACCATCATGCAGATGGACGAGGGCCTGGACACCGGCGACATGCTGCTGCTCGAGCGCCTGCCGATCGCCGCGGCGGACACGACCGCGACGCTGCACGACAAGCTGGCGACGCTCGGCGGCCGGTTGATCGTCGAGGCGTTGGAACTCGCCGCCTGCGGCGGCTTCCATCCGGTGAAGCAGCCCGAAGCGGGCGTCACCTACGCCCACAAGATCGAGAAGGCCGAGAGCCAGATCCTGTGGGACGACAACGCCGCGCAGATCGTGCGCCGCTCGCGCGCCTTCGATCCCTTCCCGGGCGGCGTCGCGCAGCTCGACGGCGAGGCGGTGAAGATCTGGCGTGCCGAGGTCGTCGAGGCCGAAGGCTCGCTCGGCGAGCCGGGCCAGGTGCTGTCGGTCTCGCCCGAAGGCCCGATCGTCGCCTGCGGCGCCGGCAGCGTTCGGCTCACGGAGCTCCAGCGCGCCGGCGGCAAGCGCCTGCCCGCGGCGGCCTTCCTGCAGGCCCGGCCGCTCCAGGCCGGTGCCCGCTTCGCTTAACCCTGACTGAACCGTCGGGGAAACCGGCCCGGTGCCGGCTTGAAGCTTGCCAGCTTGCCGTCACGTGGGAGATCGGGACGGTGTACCGTTCCGGTGGATTTCCCTTCGCGGCTCCGGCCGCTGTTTTCGAGGAGTGATTGCGATGTTCAACCTGATGAAGACCGCCATCCTGATGGCCGCCATCACCGCGCTGTTCATGGTGATCGGCTCCCTGCTGGGTGGCCAGACGGGCATGCTGATCGCGCTGGTCGTCGCCGTGGGCATGAATTTCTTCAGCTACTGGTTCTCCGACAAGCTGGTGCTGAAGATGTACAACGCCCAGGAGGTCGATGAGCGCAGCGCGCCGCAGTTCTACAACATGGTCAAGGAACTGGCCGAGCGCGCCCAGCTGCCCATGCCCAAGGTCTACCTGATCGAGGAGAACGCGCCGAACGCGTTCGCCACCGGCCGCAATCCGGAGCACGCCGCCGTCGCCGCGACCACCGGCATCGTGCGCGTGCTGTCCGAGCGCGAGCTGCGCGGCGTGATGGCGCACGAACTGGCGCACGTGAAGCACCGCGACATCCTCATCTCGACGGTCAGCGCGACGATGGCCGGTGCGATCTCGATGCTGGCCAACTTCGCCATGTTCTTCAGCCCGCGCGACAGCGAAGGCCGTCCGGCCAACCCGATCGTCGGCATCCTGGTGGCCATCCTGGCGCCGATCGCGGCCTCGCTGATCCAGATGGCGATCAGCCGTGCCCGCGAGTTCGAAGCGGACCGCGGCGGCGCCGAGATCTCCGGCGACCCGCAGGCCTTGGCGAGCGCGCTGGACAAGATCCACCGCTATGCCCAGGGCATCCCGCTGGAGACCGCCGAGCGTCATCCGGAAACGGCGCAGATGATGATCATGAACCCGCTGTCGGGCGGCGGCCTCAAGGGGCTGTTCAGCACCCACCCGTCGACCGAGGAGCGCGTCGAGCGCCTGATGGCGATGGCCCGTCGCTGAAGCCCACCAGGCCCGCGACGCCCGGACGCCCCCGGGTGATCCCAGGCGCCGGAAGCTCGAAACACCGCCTCCGGGCGGTGTTTTTCATTGGATCGAGGGTGGCGGGGTCGACGGCACAATGGCCCGATACCGCCGGTGCGCCTCATTCAAGCGCCTGTCCCCGGCGGCCGAAAAGGACAGCATGAAGGCCTCTTTCCGCTCCCTGACCGTCATGACGGCGCTGCTCGGCGCCGCCGCGCTGCTGGCCGGCTGCGATCAGCTCGGCATCGAGGATCCCGCCAAGGTGGCGGCGTCCAAGCAGGCGGAAGGCAAGGCCATAGGCGGCGCCTGCCGCAACGCCCTGCGCGCCATCGAGGACTGCTACGCCCTGAACCCCAAGGCCCAGAAGGCCGCGGTCTACGACGGTTGGCGGGAGATGGACGAGTACATGCGAGAGAACAAGCTCGAGGGCACCCGTCCGCAGGTCGCGAACCCGCAGGCCAGCCGACCCGGCGCCGCGGCCTCCGACGACGAGGAGGACTCGCCGCGCTCCGCCAAGGGGCAGGTGGGCGAGAAGGCCGCGGACAAGTCCGCCGACAAGACGTCGGACAAGGGCAAGGGCGGGCATTGAGCGGTCACTGAGCGGCCGCCGGAGCGTCCGGCGCATCGGTCCGCCGTGCAGTTGATCCCGTGGTTGGTGCAGTTCGTCATCGCCCGGTCGCGGAGCGGGGACGTCACGGCGAAGATACGATCATCCGAAAGATCAGGAGATCGTCCATGACCACCACGTCCTTGCGCGCCACCCGCCGACTGTTCGCCATCACCGCACTGAGCCTGGCGTCCGTGGGCGCCGTCGGCACGGCCCACGCCTGGTCGCTGAGCTTCGGCAGTTCGCAGCGCATCGAGGGCAACGGCGAGGTCGCCGCCGAGGCCCGCGACCTCGGCGCCTTCGACGCGGTCTCGCTGTCGGGCGACTTCAAGGTCCTGGTGCGCCAGGCCTCGGCCGACAAGGTCGAGGTCAAGACCGACCGCAACCTGCTCAGCTACATCGAGACCAAGGTCGTCGACGGCAGCAAGGGCCGCACGCTGGAGATCTCGCCCAAGCGCGGCTTCAGCCTGAACGCCCGGGGCACGCCGATCGTCACCCTGGACATGCGCCAGTTGCGCGGCCTGACGATCTCCGGCTCCGGCGACATCCGCGTCGAGGCGATGAAGACCGGCAACCTGGACGCCAGCATTGCCGGCAGCGGCGACCTGCGCGTGCAGGGCCTGGACGCCGACCACGTGACGCTGCGCGTCGCCGGCAGCGGCGACATGCTGTTCAACGGCAAGGCCAACGCGCTGTCGGTGACCGTGGCCGGCAGCGGCGACGTCAAGACGCGCGAGCTGGTCGTCGACGAGGCCAAGGTCAGCATCTCCGGCAGCGGCGATGTCACCGTGGCGCCCACCCGCAAGCTGGACGTGCGCATCGCCGGTTCGGGCGACGTCGGTTACGTCGGCAGCCCGGAGATCAGCATGTCCAACGCCGGCTCGGGCTCGGTGCGCAAGCTGAAGTGAGTCCCTGACGCGGCGCCCCCGGGCGCTGTGTGGACGCCCCTCACCGCGCGAGCGGGCGAGGGGCGATTCGTTTGTGGACGGCGCAGACGACAATCGCGCCCATGGCGGAAGGACTCTCGGCGCTGGTGCGCCACCCGGAATTCAAGCGTGGCGCGAAGGAGATGCTCGGCATCACGCTGGGCATCTCGGCCTGGGGGCTGGTCACCGGCGTGGCCATGGTCAAGAGCGGCCTGGGCGTCGGCCTGTCGCTGCTGATGAGCCTGGCGGTCTTCGCCGGCAGCTCGCAGCTGGCGGCGCTGCCGCTGCTGGCCAGCGGCGCCCCGCTGTGGGTGCTGTGGGCCACGGCCTTCTGCGTCAACCTGCGCTTCGTGATCTTCAGCGCCCAGTGGCGCCTGTACTTCGGACCGCTGCCGCGCGCGCAGCGGCTGTTCATCGGCTACTTCGCGGCCGACCTCAACTACGTCGCCTTCCTCAAGCGCTTCCCCGACCTGAAGCCGGATCCCGACAACCAGCTCCCCTACTTCTGGGGCGGCGTGGCGACCAACTGGTTCGCGTGGCAGATCCCGGCCATCGCCGGCATCCTGCTCGCCGACCGCATCCCGACGAACTGGGGCCTGGGCTTCGCCGGCGTGCTGGCATTGCTCGGGTTGAGCTACTCGCTGCTGAAGGACCGCAACACCTGGATCTCGGGCGTGGTGGCCGGCTGCGCGGCGGTGGCGGCGTATGCGTTGCCGCTGCGGCTCAACATCCTCGTGGCCATCGCCGCGGCGGTGGCCGTCGGTCTGATGATGGAGAAGTGGCTTCCTCCGGCGTCACCGACGTCCGGGCCGACGCCGGGGCCGTCCGGCTCTTCCTCCGGGAGGTCCGCATGAGCGTGTGGGAAGCGGTGCTCGGCATCCTCGGCATGGCGGTGATCACGATGGTCACGCGCAGTTTCTTCATGATCCCGGACCGCGAGATCCCGCTGCCGCAGTGGGTGCGCGACGGTCTGCGCTACGCGCCGCTGGCGGCGCTCGCGGCGGTGATCGTGCCGGAGATCGTCATGACGCAAGGCGAGCTGATCCACACGTGGAAGGACGCGCGGCTCTATGCGGCGGCCGTCGGCACGGCCTACTTCTTCTGGAAGCGCGGCATCCTCGGGACCATCCTCAGCGGGACCGCGGTGATGCTGACGCTGAGGATCGGCCTGGGCTGGTGAGCCCGGCCGCGAACGGCCGGAGAGCGGGCGCGCGAAGCGGGCGGTCGCAGGTTTCAGCGGCGTTCCGTAACCCGCTCGGACACAGGCCGCCGTCACGCGGCTGTTAAGCTGCGGCCCGATTTGCCGGGCTTTGCGCGCCGCGTCTTCGAGACTCGCGGGCGCCCCCGGCGCCCCGCTTTCCAACTACTCGAAGCTCATCCCATGAACGTCCTGCGATTCGCCGATCTGATCGCCGCCGGCAAGGTGGCCGACCAGCGCGTCTTCATCCGCGCCGACCTGAACGTGCCGCTCAACGATGCGGGCGAGATCACCGAAGACACCCGCGTCCGCGCCTCGATCCCCGCGATCGAGATGGCACTGAAGGCCGGTGCCGCGGTGATGGTCACCTCGCACCTGGGCCGTCCGACCGAAGGCGAGTTCAAGCCCGAGGATTCGCTGGCGCCGGTCGCCAAGCGGATGGGCGAGTTGCTCGGCCGCGAGGTGCCGCTGGTCGCGCACTGGGTCGACGGCGTCGACGTGAAGCCGGGCCAGGTCGTGCTGCTCGAGAACTGCCGCGTCAACAAGGGCGAGAAGAAGAACGACGAGGCGCTGTCGAAGAAGATGGCCGCGCTGTGCGACATCTTCGTGCACGACGCCTTCGGTACCGCGCACCGCGCGGAGGCCTCGACCTACGGCATCGCGCAGTTCGCGAAGATCGCCTGCGCCGGCCCGCTGCTGGCCGCCGAGATCGACGCGATCACCAAGGCCCTGGCCAACCCGAAGCGCCCGCTGGTGGCGATCGTGGCGGGCTCCAAGGTCTCGACCAAGCTGACCATCCTGAAGTCGCTGTCGGCCAACGTCGACGGCCTGATCGTCGGCGGCGGCATCGCCAACACCTTCCTGCTGGCGGCGGGTCTGAAGATCGGCAAGTCGCTGGCCGAGCCCGACCTGGTCGGCGAAGCCAAGGCCGTGATCGAGGCCATGAAGGCGCGCGGCGCCGCGGTGCCCATCCCGGTGGACGTGGTGACGGCCAAGACCTTCGCCGCCGATGCGACGGCCACGGTGAAGGCCGCGACCGACGTGGCCGATGACGACCTGATCCTGGACATCGGCCCGAAGACGGCGGCGCTGCTGGCGGAGCAGCTGAAGGCGGCCGGCACGATCGTGTGGAACGGTCCGGTCGGCGTGTTCGAATTCGACGCCTTCGCCCACGGCACCGAGACCATCGCGCGCGCCATCGCGGCGTCGGACGCGTTCTCGATCGCCGGCGGCGGCGACACGCTCGCGGCGATCGCCAAGTACGGCATCGAGGAGCAGGTCGGCTACATCTCCACCGGCGGCGGCGCCTTCCTCGAAGTGCTGGAAGGCAAGACGCTGCCCGCGTTCGAGATCCTGGCCAGGCGCGCGCAGGGTTGAACGTTCAGCGCCCATGAAAAACGCGCCCTCGGGCGCGTTTTCATTTGTGGGTTCAGATCCCCACTCAGAGTCCCAGGTAGGCCGGCAGCTTCCCGTCGGCCGGCTTGACCGCCGCGAAGCGCGCGGCCAGCTTGGACTGCAGCGCCACCGGCAGCGGCGCGAAGCCCGTGCCGCGCGTCAGGTCGTCGCCGTGCATGAAGCACCAGTACAGGAAGCTCATCACCGGCGCGGCGCCGACGCTGGTCGCGGGCGTCGCGTCGATCAGGATGAAGCTGGTCATCGTGATGGGCCAGCTCTCCGCGCCGTCGCGGTCCATCAGCGAGGCCAGGTCGTCGCCCTTGCGCGAGAGGTCGCTGTTGGCGATCGCGGACTTGAAGCCGGTCTCGCCCGCCGCCACCCATTGGCCGGCGGCATTGCGCAGGCGCACGCCGTTGAGCTTGTCGCGCTGCACGCGGTCGTAGCTGACGTACGCGATGGTGCCCGGCGCCGCCTTCAGCGCCTTGGCCATGCCGTCGTTGCCTTCGGCCGCCTCGACCTCGCCGGGCCACTTCGGCTGCGCGTTCGCACCCACGTCCTTCGCGAAAGACGGCGACACCGCGCTCAGGTACTTCGTGTAGCCCTCGGTCGTGCCGGACTTGTCCGCGCGCACGATGCGCTTCACCGGCAGCGCCGGCAGCGCGACGCCCGGGTTCAGCGCGGCGATGCGGCCGTCGTTCCACTTCGCGACGCGGCCCATCATCAGCTCGGCGAGCAGGTCGCCGGTGAGTTGCAGACGGCCTTCCGGCACGCCCGGCAGGTTGACCACCGGCACGATGCCGCCGACCAGCATCGGGATCTGCACGAGCTTGCGCTTGGTGAGCTCCTCCGCGGCGAGCGGCGAGTCGCTGCCGCCGAAGGCCACGTCGCGCGCGGTGATCTGCTTGACGCCGTCGCCCGAGCCGGTCGGCTTGTAGCGCACGACCTGACCCTTGGTCTTCTCGTAGGCCGTGGCCCAGCGACCGTAGACCAGCGAAGGGAACGAGGCGCCGGCCCCGGCCAATGCGGCGGTCTGCGCGAAGAGGGCGCCAGGTGCGCCGAAGGCGAGGGTGACCGGGAGGGCCGCGGTCAGGCGAAGCAGCGCACGGCGCTGCGAAGTCAGGGGAGCGGGCGGGGAGGTGGGCACGGCGGGACTCGGAAGAGGTAGACGACAGCGGGGCGCATTCTAGTGAGCGCGTTCTTCGCACGCCGTGATGGACGCCCGTGTGGGGGGACTTGCCGGCGGATCTCGGGAGGTTGCTCTAACTTGCGGGCAAATCCCGATGCGGATTCCATCGCGCGCATCGGCGATTGCCATCTTTGCATGGGAGTTAAAGCTGAATTCATCGCGCCGCCGGAGCCGGAGGATTAAGCTTTGCGCCCCCGACGGAGATTTGCATGACCGACAAGAACGACGACCTCGACCTGAGCCCGGCCGAGGCCGCACTGCGCGAGGCGGCGCGGGACTACCACCGCTTCCCGACGCGCGGCAAGATCGCCGTCACGCCGACCAAGCCGCTCGCCAACCAGCGCGACCTGTCGCTGGCCTACTCGCCGGGCGTCGCCTATCCCTGCCTGGACATCGAGCGCGACCCGTCGCTGGCCGCGGACTACACCTCGCGCGGCAACCTGGTGGGCGTCATCACCAACGGCACCGCGGTGCTGGGCCTGGGCGACATCGGCCCGCTGGCCGCCAAGCCGGTGATGGAAGGCAAGGGCTGCCTGTTCAAGAAATTCGCCGGCATCGACGTCTTCGACATCGAGCTGGCCGAGCGCGATCCCGACAAGCTCGTCGAGATCATCGCGGCGATGGAGCCCACGCTGGGCGGCGTCAACCTCGAGGACATCAAGGCCCCCGAGTGCTTCTACATCGAGAAGCAGCTCAGCGCTCGCATGAACATCCCCGTCTTCCACGACGACCAGCACGGCACCGCGATCATCTCGAGCGCCGCGCTGCTGAACGGCCTGGAGCTCGTCGGCAAGGACATCGGCACGGTGAAGGTGGCGGTGTCGGGCGCCGGCGCCGCGGCCATCGCCTGCCTGGACGTGATGGTCGGCCTGGGCGTGAAGCGTGAGAACGTCTTCGCCGTCGACTCCAAGGGCGTGATCCAGAGCGAACGCGCCGATGCCGGCAAGCTCGACGAGTCCAAGCGTCGCTACTGCCAGATCACCTCGGCGCGCACGCTGGCCGACGTCGTCAAGGACGCGGACGTGTTCCTGGGCTGCTCGGCGGCCGGCGTCCTGACCGCCGAGATGGTCAAGACGATGGCGCGCCAGCCCATCATCCTGGCGCTGGCCAATCCGGAGCCGGAGATCCGCCCGGAGCTCGCGAAGGAAGCGCGCCCCGACTGCATCGTCGCGACGGGCCGCTCGGACTATCCGAACCAGGTCAACAACGTCCTGTGCTTCCCGTACATCTTCCGCGGCGCGCTGGACTGCGGCGCGACCAAGATCACCGAGGCGATGAAGCTCGCCTGCGTGCGCGAGATCGCCGATCTGGCCAAGGCCGAGACCCCGCCGGAAGTCGCCGCGGCCTATGCCGGGCAAGACCTGGCCTTCGGTCCCGACTACATCATCCCCAAGCCCTTCGACAGCCGCCTGATCCTGCGCATCGCGCCGGCCGTGGCCAAGGCCGCCGAGGAGTCCGGCGTCGCCACCCGTCCGATCCAGGACATGGCGGCCTACCGCGAGCAGCTGTCGCGCTTCGTCTACCAGACCGGCATGTTCATGCGCCCGGTCTTCGCCGAGGCGAAGGCCCATCCGGCCCGCGTCATCTACGCCGAGGGCGAGGATGAGCGCGTGCTGCGCGCCGTGCAGGTGGCGCTCGACGAAGGCCTGGCCAAGCCCACGCTGATCGGCCGCCCCGAGGTCATCGCGATGCGCCTCAAGCGCGCCGGCCTGCGCATCAAGCTGGGCGAGGACGTCGCCGTCATCGACCCCGAGAACGACCACCGCTTCCGCCAGTATTGGGAGGCCTACCACCAGGTCATGGGCCGCAACGGCTTCACGCCGGAGATGGCCAAGTCGGCCGTGCGCCGCTCCAACACCACGATCGGTGCGCTCGCGATCCAGCTCGGCGATGCCGACGCGATGATCTGCGGCACGGTGGGGCGTTTCGACTCGCACCTGGAGCACATCCAGAACCTGATCGGCCTGAAGCCGGAGGTTTCCAACTTCGCGACGATGAACGCGTTGATGCTGGAGCAACGTACGCTCTTCATCGCCGATACCTTCGTCAATGAAGACCCGACCGCCGAGCAGCTCGCCGACATCGCCTGGCAGGCGGCCGAGGAGCTGCAGCGCTTCGGCCTGCCGCCCAAGGTGGCCTTCCTGTCGCACTCGATGTTCGGCAGCAGCAAGCGTGCGTCGGCGGTCAAGATGCGGCGCGCCCGCGACCTCTTCGCCGCGGCTTACCCGACCATTGAATGCGACGGTGAGATGCACGGTGACGCGGCGCTGTCCGAGGACGTGCGCAACAACTTCCTGCCGGAGTCGACGCTGTCGGGCTCGGCCAACCTGCTGGTGCTGCCGACGCTGGATGCCGCGAACATCCTGTTCAACGTGCTGAAAGTGGTGGGTGGTCAGGGTGTGACGGTGGGTCCGATCCTGCTGGGCGCCAAGCGCCCGGTGCACATCCTGACCCCGTCGGCGACGGTGCGCCGCATCGTGAACATGACGGCCCTGGCGGTGGCGGACGTCAAGGCGGCGAAGGCCTGATCCTTGCGGGGAGGTGGCATGGCCGCCCCCGGCGAGGAGGCCGGCGCGAGGCGCGCGGAGCGCGCTTCCATCACTGACTGGGCGCAGACTGTCTGAGGGTAGCGAGCCGGAGGTGAGCGGACCGAGTTGGGCGCCCCTCGCGAAGGCCGAGTCGCCGGGGGTGGTCATGCCACCGGTGCTCGGTCCCATCGACCGTTGCCGTTGGAAACTCCGCCGTAACTCGCGGAAACTGTTCCGATGTCGTTTTGGCGGCTCATAATCGACCGCTGTAACTAAATTTCAGACAGAGACAAGACATGTCCCGTGCCACCAAGATCGTTGCCACTCTCGGTCCCGCGTCGTCGTCCCCCGAGATCCTGGAAAAGATGATCCAGGCCGGCGTCGATGTGGTGCGGCTGAACTTCTCGCACGGCAAGGCGCAGGATCACATCGACCGTGCCCGCATGGTGCGCGAGGTGGCTGCCCGCGCCGGCCGCCAGGTCGCGATCATGGCGGACCTGCAGGGGCCGAAGATCCGTGTCGGCAAGTTCGAGAACGGCAAGATCGAGCTGGTGAACGGTACGCCCTTCGTGCTCGATGCCGACCGCACCGAACCTGGCAACGAGCTGGTCGTGGGCCTGGACTACAAGGAACTGCCGCGCGACGTGAAGCCTGGCGACACGCTGCTGCTCAACGACGGCCTGCTGGTGCTGACGGTGGAGTCGGTGCGCGGCTCGCAGGTGCACACCATCGTCAAGCAGGGCGGCGAGCTGTCCAACAACAAGGGCATCAACAAGCAGGGCGGCGGGCTGACCGCGCCCGCGCTGACCGGCAAGGACATGGAGGACATCAAGACCGCGATGTCCTTCCAGTGCGAGTACCTGGCGGTGAGCTTCCCCAAGAACGCCACCGACATGGAGATGGCGCGCCAGTTGGCCAACGTCGCCGGCGAGCCCTTCCGCCACAAGCCGGGGATGATCGCCAAGATCGAGCGCTATGAGGCGATCCCGCACCTGGAGGCGATCCTGAAGGCCTCCGACGGCATCATGGTCGCCCGCGGCGACCTGGCCGTGGAAGTCGGCAACGCCGCCGTGCCCGCGCTGCAGAAGCGCATGATCAAGATGGCGCTGGAGCTCGACAAGGTCTGCATCACCGCGACGCAGATGATGGAGTCGATGATCGTGAACCCGGTGCCGACCCGCGCCGAGGTGTCCGACGTCGCCAACGCCGTGCTCGACGGCACCGACGCCGTGATGCTGAGCGCCGAGACCGCGGCCGGCCGCTTCCCGGTCGAGACCATCCAGCAGATGGCCGCCATCGCGCTGGAGGCGGAGAACGCCGAGTTCGTGACGCTGGACACCGACTTCGCCAACCGCCAGTTCGGCCGCATCGACCAGTCGATCGCGATGGGCGCGCTGTTCACCGCGCACCACCTGGGCTGCAAGGCGATCGTCGCGCTGACGGAGTCCGGCTCCACCGCGCTGTGGATGAGCCGCCACCGCATCCACGTGCCGATCTACGCGCTGACCTCGCAGGTGCTGACGCATCGCAAGATGGCGCTGTACCGCAACGTGACGCCGCTGCTGATGCCCAACTTCAACGACCGCGACGAGGCGCTCAAGGCCGCGGAAGACCTGCTGATCGAACGCGGTGTGCTGATGCCGGGCGACACCTACGCGATCACCTGCGGCGAGCCGATGGGCTACCCCGGCGGCACCAACATGCTGAAGGTCTGCCGCGTCGGTTGACGGGTCGGCCGACATCCGGAGCTGCTCCGTGAAGCCACTGCGCCGCCGCGATCTGCTGATCGGCGGCGCGGGCGCGGCGATGACCGTCGGGACCGTGCTCGCACAAGGCGAGGTCGGCGTCGACACCGCCCCGGGCATGGCCGCGGACGATCGGGAGCCGGTCCGGCTCGCGATCAGCGAGCAGACCCACAAACCCTTCGTCCTGCCGCTGCTCAAGCGCATCGCCGAAGCGGCCGACCTGCAGTGGGAACTGCTGCTGCTGCCCTGGCCGCGCGCGCTGCTGGGCGCGCAGCTCGGCCAGCACCTGGTCTTCGGACTCTCGCGCAGCCCCGCGCGGGACAAGCTCTTCGCGTACAGCCACCCGGCCTTCGTGAGCCGCGGCTGGCTGGTCGTGCCCAAGGCGAAACCGATCCGGTTCGACAAGCTCGAAGACCTGCGCGGCCGCGCGCTGTGCGTGTCGCGCGGGTCGACCTACGGCGCCGCTTTCGAAGAGGCCAGGCACCAGCAGCTGTTCCGTGTCGAGAGCGGCGGCAACGACCTCGGCGCCCGCGCGCGCATGCTGGCGGTGGGGCGCTGCGACGCGATGGTCGCGACCCATCGCGGCAGCGCCGCCGCGTTGGAGCGGCGCCTGCGCGCGCTGCGCAGCGGGCAGTTCCAGGTCCTGCCCAGGCCGGTGGTGGAAGAGGGCATCGTGTTCGGCGCCGCCAAGGGCAGCGAACCCGCCTCGCTGCTGCCGCGGCTGGACGAGGCGATCGCCCGCAGCCGTGCCGCCATCCAGGCGTTGGTCGACAGCGATCTCTGACCGTGGTTCCTGAGCGGCGGACTCGACGTCGCCGTGGCCGTCAAGCGGCGGACGCGGCGAGCGGTCTGCCTCAGGCGTTGCGCGCGGCCTGCACCAGCGCGGCGATGCGCGGCGTCATGTTCAGGGGCACGAGTTCCACTTCCTGGTGCGCCCGCGCGAAGACACGGAACAGTTCATCCGCGAACGCGTGGCCGACATCGGTGACCCCGTCGAAGTCCACCTCCGCCCGCTTGAACTGCGGCAGCCGCACCGCGACCCGCCGCGCCTGCGCGCGCGAGTCCAGCATCTGCCCCGCGACCACCACCAGGTTCAGCATCACCCGCGTCTGGTCGAAGGCGATGCCGGTGCCGTCGACGCTCCACTGCTCCAGCACCTGCTCCAGCGTGCGGGTGCTGTCCAGCGACATCGCCATGTAGATCGAGCTGCCCTGGCGCGGCAGGCCCTTGCCGTCCTTCCACGCGTTGCCTTCCCAGGCGCGGCGCTGGAACGCCTTGCCGTTGGCGTGGATGTCGAAGACGTCCGCCAGCTGCGAGCTGAAGAACAGCCCGCGCCCGGTGTGCGCCTGCGGCTGCGTGGTCAGCCGGCCCTTGCTGAGCTCCAGCATCGCGTGGCGCGCATCGGTCAGCTCGTAGGTGTCGCGGATCTTCTCGAAGACGCCGCAGCCGTCGTCCGACACCAGCAGCTGCGCGTGCGTCGGCGTCTGCCGCAGCGACACGGTCACGCTGCTGCCGCCGCTGTGGTCGATGGCGTTGTTCACCAGCTCGGTGAAGCCGTGCTGGATCATCCGCGCGACGTGACGCGGCAGCGCGAAGTGCGGGGCGTAGTCGCGTTGCCAGATCACGTCTTCCATCAGCCCGTGCAGCGTGTAGCTGCGCGCCACCTGTCGCAGCGCGCCCGGTCCGAAGACCGGCCGGCGGGCGGTCCCGGAGCGCGTCAGCCAGTGGGCGTCGACCAGGCGGCGCAGCGCGTTCAGCGTGGCGCGGTGGCTGGCCCCGGTGCGTTCCTCGACGAAGGCGGGCAGGTCGAGCGAATGCTCGTTGGCGGCGGCGGTGATCCAGAGCGTGAGCTGATCGATCGCGAGGCGGGTCATGAAATTCCTGGAAGCGGCGGTCGCGCGGGCGCTCCTCGCCACCGGCGGCGGGACAAGGCACGGCGCTTGCTCCGACGGGGCGGGACGCCCGGGCGAGAGCCTACCGGCCGCGTCCGCCGCCGCGCAAGCGCACAGACCCCTGTCCAGGGGGAGCCGGCGCGCGCGGATGCGGTCTGCGCCCGTGTGCACGCCCATGCACAACCTCCACCGAGGGGCCGGCCACGTGGCGCGGCCCCGAAGGGACGGGGGCCGCAGGGGATTGGTATGGCACCAGTTCGGGGGGAGCCCCAGGTTGGTTACAGGGCCCGTCATGGCGGCTCGCTAGAATCCCGAACAGTTACGGCGCGGTTACGGCGAGGCTTTGGCGTCGCCCCGCGGCCCAGGATTTTTCACTATCTCGGAGAACTCTCATGGCACTCGTCTCGATGCGCCAGCTGCTGGACCACGCAGCTGAACAGGGCTACGGCATCCCGGCGTTCAACGTCAACAACCTGGAGCAGGTCCAGGCCGTGATGGCCGCCGCCGACGAGGTCGGCGCGCCCGTGATCCTGCAGGCCAGCGCCGGCGCCCGGAAGTACGCCGGCGAGGCCTTCATCAAGCACCTGATCCAGGCCGCGGTCGAGGCCTACCCGCACATCCCGCTGGTGATGCACCAGGACCACGGCACCAGCCCCAAGGTCTGCGAGGGCGCGATCAACCTGGGCTTCGGCTCGGTGATGATGGACGGCTCGCTGATGGACGACGGCAAGACGCCCGCCAGCTTCGACTACAACGTGGACGTGACCCGTCGCGTCGTCCAGATGTCCCACAAGGTCGGCGTCACCGTCGAGGGCGAACTGGGCTGCCTGGGCAACCTGGAAACCGGTGATGCGGGCGAGGAAGACGGCATCGGCGCCGACGTCAAGCTGGACCACAGCCAGATGCTGACCGATCCGGAAGAGGCCGCCACCTTCGTCAAGGCCACGCAGCTGGACGCGCTGGCCATCGCCATCGGCACCAGCCACGGCGCCTACAAGTTCTCGCGCAAGCCCGACGGCGACATCCTGGCGATCTCGCGGGTCAAGGAGATCCACAAGCGCATCCCCAACACGCATCTGGTGATGCACGGCTCGTCGAGCGTGCCGCAGGAACTGCTGGCCATCATCAACCAGTACGGCGGCCAGATGAAGGAGACCTTCGGCGTGCCGGTGGAAGAGATCCAGGAAGCGATCAAGCACGGCGTGCGCAAGATCAACATCGACACCGACATCCGCCTGGCGATGACCGGCGCGGTGCGCAAGTTCCTGTTCGAGAACCCGGACAAGTTCGACGCCCGCGAATGGCTGAAGCCGGCGCGCGAAGCGGCGAAGCTGGTCTGCAAGGCGCGTTACCTGGAATTCGGCTGCGAAGGCCAGGCCCCGAAGATCAAGCCGCGCAGCCTGGTCGACGTGGCCGCCGCCTATGAGCGCGGCGAGCTGGCGCAAGTCGTCCAGTAAGCTCCGGACGCGTCAGAACGTCCCCGAACGGACCGGCCTCGCGCCGGTCTTTTCATTTCTGCTTGCCTTAATTCCGCACTCGTCTTTGGGAATCCGCTCATGGCACATGCGTTCACCTACGGCACGCTGATGTGGCCGGACATCATGGCCCGCGTCTGCGGGCCTGACGCCGAACCGGCCGCGGCGCCGGTGTCGGCCACGCTGGCGGACCACGCGCGCCATCCGGTGCGCGATCACGACTACCCCGCGATGATCCCGGCGACAGGGCATCACGTCGTCGGTCGCCTGTATCTCGACGTGCCCGAGGCCGCGTGGGCGCGGCTGGACCGCTTCGAGGGCGAGGACTACGAGCGCCACGAGGTGCTGGTGACGCTGGCCGACGGCAGCTGGCGGCGGGCCTGGACCTATCTCTTCAAGCCGGACGCTGTGCCGCGGCTCGACGAGGGCGATTGGGACGAGGCGCGCTTCGAGCGGGAAGGCAAGGCGCGCTTCGTCTCGCGCTACGTCGGCTTCACGTCGATCTGAGGCGTCCTGAAGCGGATCGACGGGTCGTCCGGCGTCGGCGAGGTTTCCTGAGCCGCCTCTAGAATCCCGGCTTTGCTGTTCCGTCCGACCGCACACCCATGACCGCCGCCCTGCATACCTCGTCGATCACCTCCCTTCCCCTCATCGCACGCGGCAAGGTGCGCGAGAACTACGCGGTCGGCGACGACCGCATCCTGATGATCGCGTCGGACCGCATCTCGGCCTTCGACGTCATCATGAGCGAGCCCATCCCGGGCAAGGGCGCGCTGCTGACGAAGATGGCGCTGTTCTGGTTCGACAAGCTGGACGGCATCGTTCCCAACCACCTGACCGGCGACGATCCGCTGTCGGTGGTGACCGAGGCGGAGAAGGCGCAGGTCCGTGACCGCGCGATGCTGGTCAAGCGCCTGAAGCCGCTGCCGATCGAGGCGGTGGTGCGCGGTTACCTGGCGGGCAGCGGCTGGTCCGAATACAAGGCCAGCGGCAAGGTCTGCGGCGTCGAGCTGCCCGCCGGCCTGCAGAACGCGAGCAAGCTGCCGCAGCCGATCTTCACGCCGGCGACCAAGGCGGATATGGGCGACCACGACGAGAACATCGATTTCGAGCGCTGCGCCGAAATCATCGGCCGCGAGCTGGCCGAGCGCGTGCGCGACATCGCGATCCAGCTCTACCAGCGCGCCGCGGACATCGCGCTGACCAAGGGCATCATCATCGCGGACACCAAGTTCGAATTCGGCCTCGATGCCGACGGCACCCTGACGCTGATGGACGAGGTGCTGACGCCCGATTCCTCGCGTTACTGGCCGGCGGAAAGCTACGCCGTCGGCAGCAACCCGCCGAGCTACGACAAGCAGTTCCTGCGCGACTGGCTGGAACAGGCGACCGTGGACGGCCAGCCCTGGGGCAAGGTCGCGCCGCCGCCGGCGCTGCCCGAGGACGTGATCGTCAACACGTCCGCGAAGTACCAGGAAGCGCTGGACCGGCTGACACGCTGAGGCCGGCATGCAAGACGCCTCAGCCCCGCCGTCCGCCGCCGCGGCTTCCCCGGTGATCAAGTCCCGGCTGATGAAGCAGCTGGACAAGGACATCGCCGCCGCGACCTCGCCGACAGCGTCGGCGGCGGCGCGGGCCAAGCGCGCGATGCTGCTGGCCCGGCACGGCGCGGTGGCCGAGGCGCGCGAGGCGCTGACCGCCCTGCATCAGCTGTCCTTCCAGCATCCGCATCCGGAGATCGGGGCCTGGCTGCACATGGCCGAAGGCCTGATGAGCTATTACAACGGCTTCGTCGCGCAGCAGGCCTGGGACCGCATCCTGCGCGCGCATGCGATCGCCGGCGCATCGGAGGCGCTCATCGAGGTGCGCGTGCTGGCATCGGCGTGGCTCTCGCAACTGGCCTTCATCCGTCATGACCCGGTGGCGATGGTCGAGCACGCGAAACGCTGCCTCGACGAGGCGCCGCCCGAGCACAACGTGGCGCTGGCGCGCGTGGCGATCACGCTGGGCCTGGCCTGGCATTACGCCGGCGACACCGCGTCCGCGCAGCGCTGGTACATCCGCGCGCGCCGTCACGCGTCGGTGGAAGGCGACGATGCCTCGCTGTCGGCGCTGATGTTCAACATGGCCGGCATGCGCGCCTCGCAGCTGCGGCGCGAGAGCCTGTCGGGCCAGTCGTGGCGCGGGTCCGAGCTGATGCTCTCGGTGGACTCCGTGCACCACTTCGACGAGGCCGTCGGCGCGCAGATGATGACCGAGCTGACGCCGGTGCTGCGCGCGCAGGTGCTGACGATGCAGGGCGGCTTCGACGAAGCCAGACGCCTGTACGAGGAACACCTGCCGCAGGCGATGTCGCTGGGGCTGGAGCGTCTGGGCAGCAGCCTGCTGTCGGACCTGGCCTGGTGCCGGGCCAACCTCGGGCAGCACGAGCACGCGCTGCATCAGGCGCGCGAGGCCGAGATCGAGCTCGATCCCGAGTGCGAGCTCGATGACCGCGCGATCACGCACAGCCGGCTGGCGCAGACCTTCCTGATGCTCGGCGAGACGGACGATGCGGATCGCCACCAGGCGCTGGCCGACGAGGCCTGGCGGCAGTTCTTCGAACAGCAGCAGCAGTGGCGCGATCTGCTCGCGGGAAGCGAGCTCCAGGCCTGAGGTCACCGCTCGGCGAGAGGGCGGGAAGGCTTCAGTACTGACACGGCCGCTGGCCCTCACCCCTGCCCTCTCCCGCAAGCGGGAGAGGGAGCAAGAGGGCTTCAGCGCTTCGCCGAGAAGCGCTTCGCCACGAAGCGCCAGATCATCGCCGTCGCATCCGGCCCGGTGGGATCGCTGAACGGCTCCTTCGCGGTGCCGCCGCTCCATGCATGCGCGAGGCCGTCGATCTCGACGAGCGACACCGCGACCGTGCTGCCCCGCTTGAAGTCGACGATCGTCATCGGCAGCCGCTTGCCGCGCTGCACCCGGCGGTCGTGGACCGTGGCGGCGCCGGCGGCGAGCGCCCATTGGCGTGCCGCCTCGAACGCATTGGCGGCCGCCACGACGCGATCCTGATTGCCCTGGATGACGAGGAGCGGCGGCCATGCCGTGCCGCCTTCCACGGTCGCGGCTTCCGCCCGCCCGCGCATCGCGCGCAGCGCGTTCGTCGCCGAACTCGCCAGCCCCGGCGGCACGCCCGAGTGCATCGCGACCGCGCTGAAGCGCTCCGGATGCATCGTCGCGAGCAACGCGGCCATGCCCGCACCGGCGGAGAGCCCCACGATCGCCACGCGCTCGCGATCGGCGCCGTGAAGCAGGCAGACCTGATCGATCGCGGCGAGGATCAGTGCGGCCTCGGCCTGCGCGCGGCCGGACTCGGTGTCGAACCAGTTCCAGCAGCGCTGCGGATTGGCGAGCCGGCTCTGCTCCGGATACAGCACCAGGAAGCGCTCGCGCGCGGCGAGCCGGTTCATCCGCGTGCTGCGCGCGAAGCCGGCCGGCTCCTGCCCGCAGCCATGCAGCATCACGACCAGCGGCGGGCGCTCACCCGCAGTCAGCCCGGTGGGCCGGAAGAGCTTGAAGCGCCGCATGCCCGCGCGCCCGGTCGCCAGTCCGGACAGCCAGTCCCCGAGGCTGGGCGACGGATGCGGCGGCGTTTTCTTCAGCCCGGGCACGGCGTCCTTCGTCGCGTCGCGGGCGGCCTTCGTCGCGGCACGCACGACCTGACCCGTCACGGCGCGCAGGCCCTTGTTCCAGGCCTTGCGGAGGGCGGCGGTGGACGAACGTCTGACCATGGAGAAAATCGTTGGACCGCCCCATTCTGAGGCCTGACCGTGTCGGCGCAGGGATCCCTACCGTTTGACACAACGATACGGGGCTTTAACGCCGTGTGGACCCGAGGCCTGTTGGAATGACACGCACACGGATTGCCGGACCTTGCGTCATGACCGTTGTTCTCCCTACGCCTTTGCGCTGGTCCCTCGAGGACCTGGACCTGTCCCGCATCGAGCCCGACCGCGTGCGCGGGCACGATGCGCTCTTCCTCCTCGTGTGCAGCGCCTCGTTCATCGAGAGCGGCAGCGACATGTACACGCGCAACCTCATCGAGCACTTCGCCGACGATCCCGAGGTCGCCGCCTGGCTGCGCGATCACTGGGAGCCGGAGGAGCTGCAGCACGGCGCCGCGTTGAAGGCCTATGTGCGTCACGTGTGGCCGGGCTTCGACTGGGAGTCGGCCTACGCCGGCTTCTTCGAGGAGTACGCGCGGCTGTGCACGATGGACGAGCTGGAGCCCACGCGCGGCCAGGAGATGGTGGCGCGCTGCATCGTCGAGATGGGCACGACGACCTACTACCAGGCGCTGCACGAGGCCACGGACGAGCCGGTGCTGCGCGACCTGTTCTGGCGCATCCGCTGCGACGAGGTGCAGCACTACAAGAACTTCTTCGCCTTCTTCCGCAAGTACCGCGAGATCGAAGGGCTGCATCGCGGCCAGGTGCTGGCGGCCCTGGTGCGTCGCGCGTTGGAGCTGCGCAAGGAGGACGCCTCGATCGCGTTGAGGCATGCGGTGAACGGGCGTCTGCGCACCGGCGCTGTCGACGGCGGCCCGGCGCCCATCGCCAACGCCGAGCAGCTGACGAAGGATGCCATCCAGCTCGTCAGTTCGAACGTGCCGATGGGTCTGGCCGTGCGCATGACGCTGAAGCCGCTGCTGCTGCGCCCCGGCGTGCAGCGTGTCGTCGAGCGTCCGCTCGCCGCGATCGGGCGGCGCGTGCTGCTGACCTGAGCGCAAGGAGTCCGTTGCACTGCCACCGCCTCTGGCCCTCACCCCCACCCTCTCCCGCAAGCGGGAGAGGGAGCGAGAGTGCACCGCGCTGACCGGATGACTCCCTCTCCCGCTTGCGGGAGAGGGCAGGGGTGAGGGCCAGCAGCCTCCGCAGTCAGAGGACGTCGGCCCTTTTCACAGCGACAGGGATTCTCACTCTACAGTGCGTTCGTCCGACCGCTGCCCGGTGGTCGCGCGCAGGAGCATCCCGATGAATCTTTCCCGATGGGCGGTCCCCGCCTCCTACTTCAGCATGGTGCTGGGCCTCACCGGCCTGGGCAACGGCTGGCGCGTGGCGGCGCGCCTGTGGGGGTTCCCGGCCTGGATCGGCGAGTCCGTGATGGCCGTCGCCGTGGCGGTGTGGGCGGTGCTGCTGGTCCGATTCGCGATCAAGTGGATCGCGGTCCGCGAGGCCGCCAAGGCCGAAGCCGCGCATCCCATCCTGTGCTGCTTCATCGCCCTGGTGCCGGTGGCCACGATGCTCGCGGGCATCGGCGTTCTGCCGCATGCGCACGGCGTGGGCATGGTGCTGATCCTCGCGGGCGCCGTGACCGCGCTGCTCTTCGGGCTGTGGCGCCACGGCGGCCAATGGCGGGGCGGTCGCGACGAGAAGACCACGACGCCGGTCCTCTACCTGCCGACGGTCGGCACCAACCTCGTGTCCGCGATCGGCCTGTCGGCGCTGGGCTGGCCGAGCTGGGGGCAGCTGTTCTTCGGCGCCGGCGTGCTGGCCTGGATCGTCCAGGAGTCCATCATCCTGGGCCGCCTGCTGACCGTCGAGCCCATGCCCCTGGCACTGCGGCCGACGATCGGCATCCAGATGGCGCCGCCGGCGGTCTCGCTGCTGGCCTACGCCGCGGTCACCGTCGGTCCGCCGGACGTGTTCGCCCGCATGCTGCTGGGCTACGCGATCGCGCAGGCCTTGATGGTGCTGCGGCTGATGCCGTGGATCCGTCAGCCGTTCACGCTGTCGTACTGGGCCTTCACCTTCGGCGCGACGGCGATCTCCACCGGCACGATGCGCTTCGCCGAACGCGGCGACGATCCGGTGTTCACGACGCTCGCGCCGGTGCTCTTCGCGATGAGCAACGTGGTCATCGTCGGCTTGTCGATCGCGTCGGTGGTGTGGGCGCTGCGGGCGAAGCCTGTCACTCAGGCGCTGGCACAAAAGGCGCCCGTGGCGCCGTGATGGACCGGCTTTACAGCTTTGCGTCCCCTTAGGTGATTTCCAGCAAGTCGACGCATCCCAGCGGGTCTTCCCGGCTCGCCAGCGCGATGGCCAGGTTGGCCTTGGCTACCAGCTCAAGCGGTTTCAACTGCTGACGTAGTGTCCATGGGTGATCCGATCCATCCCCGCCCCGGCAAGCTTGGAGACAGTGCGCAGGCTTGCCGTGAGTGCCACGCTATCCAAGCGCGCGCCATGGAGGATGAGGTTGCGCTGGCGATACAGGCGATGAAATGCATCGCCAATGGAGTCCCTGATCGTCTGGAGCTCAGGGCCTGGATTGCCGAGCAGCTTGCTGAGCCGTGCAACGGCCGCTTGATCTGCCAGCGAGGGCAACTGCGGCATGCGTCCTTCCAGGATCATCCTGGCGACCAGTCGGGAACGCTCCCGATTGACGTTGACCCCTTGCAGCTCTTGAGTCGAGTCCGGATGCTTGCGTTGTGCCCGATACGACAGGGCGGTGAGTTCAGCTCGCGGGAAAGAGCAGGTGACTAGCGTCGCCAGGTTGTCCGCTGCGAGAGCCCGATCATTGGGATCCGCCAGCAATCCTTCGATGGCGGCCCAACCGCCGGCGACGGCTGCGGGCGGTGAACTCCCCTCAAGATGTGCAAGCAACTCGAGTGCCGCATCGACGTTCTGATTCGCCTCCGAGGAGAACACCCGGTCCTCGCGGAACAGCTCTTTCACGCCGACCCCACGCGACGCCTACCTCATGGGCGCCGGCGTTGGGCTTCCGGCCACCCAAAGCAGGGGAAAGCGGTTCAGTGTCTTGCCGGTCGCGATCAATGCCCGCGCGGCATATCGGTCGACAGTATCACGCGCGGCTTTCGCCGCCCCCACGACATCCCTGGCCATCACATCCAGCACCATCGCAACGGGCGCTCGCACGTCCGCAGTGTCGAAGTCATGGGCTTGTAGCCACGCAGGAACCTCCGGTCCGCGCAGCCAGTTCGCTGGCACGCCATTGCGCAGCTCTGGAATGCTGGTGAACGCGAGCAACACCTGGAACGGACGTCGCGGGCTCGCGGCCATCTCTCCGGCGAGTTCTTCACACAACTGCGCCAGTGTGATTGGCGACTCCGCGCCGAGTCGTGCGCGGATGAAGTCGTTCAGATACTGCTCCGCAAATCCCGCATCGAGAAGATGGGCTGCCACGCTTCGGGCGAAATGCTCAACGGTAAACCTTCCGCTCCCGCTGGCGATCGTTCGACTCCAGCGCAGCAGATAGTCCTTGGAAGCGCGGGACGAAAGCTCGCGGATGCCAAAGTGAGCGGCGCCATCTGCGCGAGGCACTTGCCGGACCTGTTCGCGGAGAAAGACTTTTTCCGACTCGGAGAACGCCGGGTGAACGCCTACCCGTCGCTGCAGCGACGATGCAATGCGCTTGATGGACGCTTCGCTGAGATGGCCCTGTCGCAAGGCCTCGCATGCTTCGAACAGTTCATCCATCGCCAGCACGATGCCGATGCCCCACAGTGATCGATGCCAGGGCATGCGGTCAGAAAGGAACTCCAACAGGCGGCCCACTGCGACCCGTTCCAGCGGATTGACGGAGGTAAGCATGCAACTTATTATTCTTCTTCGGGCAACACGTTTGACCCACCCTCTAGCGGGGCACGACCCAAGCGGAAGCCGCAGTCTGACTGCTCAATCCAACTGGCTCACGCCCCCAGTTCCAAGAGGCCCCGCAGTGCGGGGCCTCTTTCTTTTTGCGCTCACAAAAGTAGGTACGCAAACATTTGTGGGATGCCCCAGCGTTGAGCGACCTCAGCGTGGCGGGCGGTCGTCGAACGGCGCGAACACCTCCGCCACCCAGTCGACGAACAGCCGCAGCTTCGCGCTGAGGTGCCGCGACGCCGGGTAGACGACGTGCAGCGGATGACGCGGCCGGGTCCAGTCGTCGAGGACGGTGCGCAGCGCGCCGGTCTGCAGATGCGGCGTCGCCGCGAAGCGGAAGGTCTGGCCCAGCCCCGCGCCGGACAGCAGCGTGCTGAGATGCGCGGTGCTCTCGTTGACGGCCATCACCGCTTCGCCGGCGATCTGGAGGCGCTCGTCGCCGCGGTGGAACTCGAGTGGAAACGCCCGGCCCGTCAGCGACGAGAAGTAGCCCGCGATTGCATGGCCCGGGACGCGTGCTCGGTCAGCAGGTCCATGCGCACGTGCGGTCAACTCGGACGGATGCTTCGGGACGCCGCGCGCCTTCAGATAGACCGGGCTGGCGCAGGTGACCCAGTCGAGGTCCGCGATGCGTCGCGCGACCAGCGTGTTGTCCGCCAGCTCGCCGCCGCGGATCACGCAGTCGACGCCTTCGCTGATGAGATCGATGTGGCGGTCGCTGACGCCCAGGTCCACGTGCAACTCGGGATGCCTCGCGCGGAAGTCGGGCAGGGCGGGGATGAGGATCATGTTCGCGAGGATCGAGCCGACGTCCACGCGCAGCCGGCCGCGCGCCTGCGCACGCGTCTGCGCCGCGAGTTCATCCATCTCCGCGAGATCCTCGATGAGACGCCGCGCGCGCTCGTAGTACGCGGCGCCTTCGGGCGTGACGCTCACGCGTCGCGTCGTGCGCTGCAGCAGCCGCGTGCCGAGGTGGCGCTCCAGGTCTTGCACCAGCTTGGTCACGGTCGGGCGCGGGATGTTCATCGCGTCGGCGGCTTTCGAGAACGCGCCTGATTCGGCGATGCGCACGAAGACGCGAAGGGCTAGCAGCTGGTCCATTGATCGATCTCCCGCGCCTTGAGTCGGCAACGCTCCTCGGCGTCGAGGTCCTGATTATTCAGGATTGGGAAAAAAGAAGTCGAGTTCGACGGCTTTATTCGGATTCGACGAATTCTTAAGCTTCGCTCACCTCTTCACCACTTCCTGAATGGAGCGAATCATGAGCAAGCAACTTGAAGGCAAGGTCGCCGTCGTCACCGGCGGCACCACGGGCATCGGCCTCGCCGCGGCGAAGGCCTTCGCGTCGGAAGGCGCGGTCGTGTACATCACCGGCCGTCGCAAGCCGGAACTCGACGCCGCCGTGGCGGCGATCGGCCCGAACGCGATCGGCGTGCAGGCGGACTCGACGAAGCTGGCCGATCTCGACCGCCTGTACGCCGAGGTCGGCGAGCGCCACGGCCATCTGGACGTGCTCTATGCCAATGCCGGCGGCGGCACGATGGCCGCGCTGGGCGAGCTGACCGAGCAGCACGTCGACGAGACCTTCGAGCGCAACGTCAAGGGCGTGATCTTCACCGTGCAGAAGGCGCTGCCGCTGCTGGACAAGGCGATCAGCGGCGCCTCGGTGATCCTGGCCGGCTCGACGACGAGCTCGATGGGCACGGCCAACTTCAGCATCTACAGCGCGACGAAGGCGGCGGTGCGCAACCTGGCGCGCAGCTGGATCCTGGACCTGAAGGGCCGCGCGATCCGCATCAACACGCTGTCCCCCGGCCCGATCCACACGCCGGGCCTGGTGGAACTGGCCGGCCCCGACCCGGCCAACCAGCAAGGCCTGCTGGACTACCTGACCTCGCAGCTGCCGATCGGCCGCATCGGCCAGCCGGAGGACATCGCGAAGGCGGCGGTCTACCTGGCCTCGGACGCCTCGTCCTTCGTCACCGGCATCGAGCTGTTCGTCGACGGCGGCATGGTGCAGGCCTGAGCGAACGGGGGCCGCAGGCGCGGCCCCCGCTCAGATCTCCGAGTCCCACGGCTTCGACAGCCGCATCGCGCAATTGATGATGCCCACCATCGAGTAGGTCTGCGGGAAGTTGCCCCAGAGCTCGCCGGTGACCGGGTGGGTGTCCTCGGACAGCAGGCCCACGTGGTTGCGCGAGGCGAGCAGCGATTCGAACAGCTCCCGCGCCTGCTCGACGCGGCCGATGCGCGCGAGCGCGTCGATGCGCCAGAACGCGCAGATGTTGAACGAGGTCTCGGGCTTGCCGAAGTCGTCGGGCGCCTCGTAGCGGCGCATGTAGGGGCCGTCGCAGAGCGACGCCTCCAGCGCGTCGACGGTCTTCACGAAGCGGGGATCCATCGGATCGATGAAGCCGACCTCGGTCATCAGCAGCACGCTGGCGTCGAGGTCCTTCCCGCCGAAGCTCTCCACGAAGGCCTGGCGCTGCTCGCTCCACGCGTTGTCGAGAATCTTCCGCTTGATGAGGTCGGCGCGTTCCGCCCACAGGGCCGCGCGCTCCGGGAGCGCGAGCACGTTCGCGATCCTGCCCAGGCGGTCGCAGGCGGCCCAGTTCATCAGCACCGACGAGGTGTGGACCCGCGCCCGCGTGCGCAGCTCCCACATGCCGGCGTCGGGCTTGTCATGGATGGCGAAGGCCTGTTCGCCGGCGCGCTCCAGCAGCGCGAATTCATCGATGCCGGCGCGCTGGTGCAGCCGGTGGTCGAAGAAGGACTGCGCCGAGCCCAGCACGATGTTGCCGTAGACGTCGTGCTGGAAATGCTCGTAGGCCTGGTTGCCCGCGCGCACCGGGCCCATGCCGCGGTAGCCGCGCAGGTGCGGGACCATGTACTCGGTCAGCTTGGCCTCCAGCCCGATGCCGTAGAGCGGCTGCACGTGGCCGTCCTTGGACTGGCCGATGATGTTGCGCATCCAGCGCAGGTAGTCCTCCATGGTGCCGGTCTCGGACAGGCTGTTGAGCGCGCGCACCACGAAGAAGGCGTCGCGCAGCCAGCAGTAGCGGTAGTCCCAGTTGCGCTGCGTGTGCGGCGCCTCGGGCACGCTGGTGGTCATCGCGGCGACGATGGCGCCGGTCTCCTCGAACAGGCACATCTTCAGCGTGATGGCGGCGCGGATCACCGCCTCCTGCCACTCGAGCGGGATGGCGAGCCGGCGCGTCCAGTCGCGCCAGTAGCTGATGGTCTTCTCCTCGAGCAGCCGCGCGGTGTCCTCGACGGCGCGGTCCAGCGTCTCATCGGGACCGAAGATGAAGCTCATCGGCATGTCGAGCGCGAAGGGCGTCTCTTCCTGCACGTAGGTCAGCGGCGCGTTGGTGGTCAGCCGGATGGTGCCTTCCGGTCCGACGAAGCGCAGGTGGTTGCTGCCGCGGGTGCGGGTCGGATGGGCGGAGCCCCATTGGATGACGGGCCGCAGGATCACCCGGATGCGCGGATGGCCCTGGATGGGGCGCATGCGGCGCACCAGCATCATGGGGCGGTAGGGGCGGTCGTTGAGGAAGAAGCGCGGCATGAAGTCGGTGACTTCGATCGCGTTGCCGTGGGTGTCGTAGAGCCGGGTGCGCAGCACGGCGGTGCCGTGGTCGTAGGACTGCTCGCTGCGCGCAAAATCTTCCAGCTCGACCTGGAAGGTGCCGTCAGGCCCGATGCCGTCGGGGGAGTCGATGAGCGCGTGGAAGACGGGGTCGCCGTCGAAGCGCGGGGCGCAGCACCAGACGACGCGGGCGCGGTCGTCGATCAGCGCGCTGACTGCGCAGTTGCCGACGAGGCCCAGTTTCAGAGAGGCGGCTTCCATCGATCCTCCTTGTTCGTCTTCTTGCGATGTTGCACGGACGGGAATCGGACAGCGGGCAAAGACCGTTCCCGAAGCAGGACATCGGAGAAACCGAAGTGCGCCCTCCGCGCCGCCGCTCACGGCTCGATACGATTCCGTTTTTCCGAGACAACGACATGGGGAGAGCGGGATGATGGGGATCGCAAGGACGGTGGTGGGTCTGGGGCTGGCGGCATTGCTGGCGGGCTGCGCGGGGACCTTGCCCACGGCGGTGCGTCAGGAAGACCAGGCCAAGGTGCAGCGCATCGGGGTGATGTCGCTGCTCGGGAACGAATTCCGGGGTCGCGCGGCCGCGACCTTCAGCAACACGCGATATACCGCTTGGGATGTGGCCGACTGGCAGGTCGACCGCCGGTTGGCCGAGCGGACAGTCGCGATGCTGTCCGTACGCAAGGACTTCACGGCGGTGGTGCTGGACCGGACGTCCTTGAAGGACTCGCCGTTGAGCCGCGAGATCCCGCCGGACGTGTGGACGGAGGCGCAGGCCAAGGGCGTCGACCATGTGCTGCTGTTCCGCGAAAGCGTCAACGACAACCACCGGCCGATCCGCCCGGGTTACGGCCTGAACGAGCTGTCCATCCTCGGCGACCTGGAGAAGTGCGTGTACCTCGGCTATGCCGTGCAATTCCTGGATGTGCAGTCCCGCAAGGTGGTGGCCTGGAAGTCGGGCTGGCCACGGATGTGCGATCGCAAGGACGACGACACCGACCTCGCGCTGAAGGACCGGCGCGAGGACTACAGCCCGCAGGAACAGCAGCAGCTCAAGGAGCGGCTCTGGCGGCGCATGGACCTCACGCTGGCGCATAGCTTGGATGAGCTGGACCTCGTGCCGGCGGCGCCGACGCGTTGAGGAGCCGTCATGCGGGCCCGCGAGTACATCGACGCTCTGGTGCGAATCCACCCGGACCTCGCCCTGGCGGACGTACTCGGTGCTGACGCCGCGCTCCTCGTGCGCATCCGGGAGTTGCCGGTCGGCTTTTCGTGGGAGGACGGTGCGGCAGACGGGTGGTATCTCCTCGAGGACGGCGAGGGCTGGAATCTCCGATGGCAGGAGCGGGGCGCGGCCGTGCTCGGGAAAGCGTTCAAGTCGCTTGCTGAGGCGATCGCGTGGGCCTTCCAGGAGCGTTTGATCTAGCCGCATCGCACGAAGGTCTTCTTCATCGCGTCTCCTCAAAGCCGGCTCGGGATGAGGCCAGGAAACTTAGGCGATGGCGATCGGAAGCCCTGCCCCTGACTTCGCAGCGCGGGCAGGAGTTAACCTGTCTTTCACGGCAACCTCATCAAGGTGAATGACATGGCGCTGAGCCTGCACTTCCATCCGCTCTCTTCGTTCTGCCACAAGGCGCTGATCGCGTTGAACGAGCTGGACATCGAGGTCGAGCGGCGCTTCCTCGATCTCGGCGATGCGACGCAGCGGGCGGAGTTCCTCGCGCGCTGGCCGACGGGGAAGATGCCGCTGCTGGTCGACGGCGACCGCGTGGTGCCGGAGACCAGCGTGATCATCGAGTACCTCGCGAAGCGATATGGACGGCCGGATCAGCAACTGGTGCCGACCGATGAGGACGCGGCGCAGGAGGTGAGGTTGATGGACCGGCTGCTCGATCTCTACGTGATGCTGCCGATGCAGGCGATCGTCGGGGACCGGCTGCGCGCGGAAGCAGACCGCGATCCGATCGCGGTGAACAAGGCGCGCGGCACGCTGGCGATGGCGTATGGGATGTTGGAGGAGCGGCTCGCCGACCGCGAGTGGGCCGCGGGCGAGCACTTCAGCATGGCGGATTGCGCGGCGGCACCGTCGCTGTTCTATGCGGCGACGCTGGTGCCGTTCGGGGAATCGCAGCGGCGGCTGGGGGCGTACTTCGGGCGGTTGATGCAGCGCCCGTCGGTCGTGCGCACGCTCGACGAGGCGAGGCCGTACTTCAAGTTCTATCCGTATCGGGAAGGGTTACCTGAGGCGTACTCTCCTTAACCGTCCACCTTGTGCGCCAGGTACCTCAGCAACGGAAAAATATGAACGAGAGAAAGTGCCGTGGCGTTCTTAGGCTCTGACTGAATCGCGTCTAGGAACTCCAGATCATCACTGAGATTTCCAACCTCTAGCTCAACAGGAGACTTGCGAAGATTGAAAAGATCGGGGAACGGAACCTCCCAGTAAAGATCTTCGTCAAGCTCAATATGGTCTTTGCCAAGATTCTCCGCGATGTGGCGCAAAGCGGCGTCAACGGCCACCCTTAGTTGATGAATATCGATGGACTTACTTTTTTCCATGCTGCCTCTCACATACCTCAAGCTGACGTTGGAAATTCTCGATCTGCCCCTGCAGACTCTTAAGACGTCCGTTGATGATCTTGTTGTATAGCTCCATGTCGTTGCTCTCGAACGCTGCGGCCAGTACCCCTTTGTTATCGCCGGCGCTGGGATTCTTAACGTACTCATCGTACTTCCGTCGGTGATCTGCAAGCTGATCTCGAAGACCCTTGCAAGGGTCTTGATTGCCAGCGTTGGGCGGGCAAGCTTTCCATTCCTCGCTTGCTCCGCCTGTTTTCGACCTCGACGACGAATCGTGCTGGGATGACCACCACAGCCCCCCGATGATCGTTGCCTCGGGAAGGAAGGGGAGCGCTGGGATCAGGCAGATGGGACAGAGTCCGAGCTGATCGCTCAGTTGAGTTGGTCGTCCACTCACGTAGCTGAACGTGTTGAGACCTCCTGCAAGCCCTATAGGGTCTGATTGTGTGTATCGCCCCAGTGTGGAGTCATAGTCCCGGAAGTAGTTGTAGCTCAGCCCCGATTCCTTGTCGAAGTACTGACCGGGGAAGCGCAGGTTGACGACGAGGTTCTCAAGCGAGTTGGGGATCGTCTCTGCCGCCGTTGTCCCGAATGGCTCGGCGATCCAGCGCCAGCGGACGTCTCCCGCGGCGTTCACGATCACGCGCGGTGTGTTGAGGTGATCCGAGTACGCGTAGTAGATCCGCGGCTCCGTTGTCGACGAGTTGGTCAGCACCGCGATCAGCGTGTTGCCCAGCCAGACGAATTCCTGCAGCGCGCCGCCTGAGCTGTTGTACTCGCCGAGGAGCTGTCCGTTCGGGTCATACGCGAAGTGGGGTCGGGACGTGCCTGTCACCTTGCGCACGCGTTGGCCGCCAGCGTCGTAGTTGTAGGTCGTGGTGACGCCAGCGCTCGTGAGCGTGGCCAGACGGTTATCGAGCCCGTACGTGGTCGTGTAGCCGAGCCCGGTGTCTGTGAGCGTGTTGCCTGCGGCGTCGTGGGTGAAGCTGCGTACCGGGTTATCGATACCGGTGAGCCGGTTGCTCGTCGTCGCGGTGGTGTAGTTCCGCGCCGCGCCGTTGAGCGTCATCCCAGTCCGGTTGCCGTTGGCGTCGTAGCCGATGGTCCAGGAGTTGGCCGGCGTGATGATGCTGGTCAGGCGACCGAGCTCGTCGTACCCGAAGCTCTGGTTCATCGCCTGCGCTTCAGCCGTCACCGCTCCAGTTGCCGCGTCCAGGTGCGTGTAGCTGACGATGCGATCGGCGGCGTCGTAGGTGATGTCGCGCACCACGCCGTTCAGCGGGTAGCGGACAAGGCGCCCATACGTGTCGAAGACCCGCTCGATCGTCTTCGGTCCTGCCGTCAGCTGGATCTGCCAGCTGCTCATCGGCCCGAATGGATCCCACTGGACATTGGTGATCAGCGGCTTGGCGGTGCTGACCGCATCCTTGGCCAGCGTCATGCCGGTCATGAAACCGTCTTGATACTGAATCGTCAGCAGTCGGCCCGACGGATACGTGATGGAGGTGACGTGGTCCGCGCGGTCGTAGCCGTAGCGCGTGGTGAGCACCACGCCGCCAACGCTTTGAATCACGGTGATGAGCCGACCCTTGATGTCGTAGCCGTATTTCGTCGTTGTCGAGGGGCTGACTGCCGTGGTCAGACGTTTGGTGCCTATGCCGAAGTCACCGCCCGTCTGGTCATAAGTCCACGAGTAGTTCTGCGCCGCCTGCCCGCTCTTCGTGTAGATCGCCGATGTCATTCGGTCGAGCGGGTCGTAGACATAGGTCGCCTGAACGCCGCGGCTGTCGGTCCGGGTGAGCAGGTTTCCATTGGGGTCGTACGTGCTGTTGGCGGTGCCCGTGTCAGGACTCGCCAGCTGCGTGAGATCACCGAGCCCGTTGCGCTGATATGAGGTCACGAGGCTGCGCGGATCGGTGACCTGCTTCAGCTGATCAATGCCGTCGTAGCCCAGCTGCGTCACGCCGTTACGGGCGTCCGTGCTGGTCTTGACCCGGTCCAGCGGGTCGTAGGCATTGGTCGTCGCGAAGCCGAAGCCGCTCACGCCCTTGGCCTTGATCACCTTGGTCGGATTGCCCTTGGCGTCGTACTCGTAATCGGTGACCGGTGGGGGTGATACCGGCGGAGGCGGCAGCGTCGCTGCATGGGCGATCGATCCGGCTGAGCCGATCACGGCGATAAACGCGGTCATTGCGGCCGCGAGCTTGCTCCGGCACTGCAGGTGCCTCTTGATTCCATGCATGACTTACTCCCTCCCCGTCGTCTGTTGTGCCCGACCCAGCGCATCGAACGCGCGGCTCATTGACCGCTTGAGCGCGCCCTGCGGGTCCTTGGCGATTTCATTGGTCTTGTTGCCGCTCTGGTCGAGCGTGTACTCGACGCGATTGCCCCGCGTGTCGGAGGCCGCGACCAGTCTGTGCGCATCGTCGTACTCGTAGTTCACCGCGCTGCCGTCTAGCTGAGACGACTTCTTGAGTAGGCCTGTTGGCCAGTACTCGTAGGTGCTGGTCGAATCCGCCGTCGTCACCGATGTCAGTCGCTGACGCAGGTCGTAGACGTAAGTCGTCGTGCTCGTGTTGGCGTCGACGACCTCCAGCGGCTTGCCGTAGGCGTCGTAGCGCAGGAAGCTCGTGATCTGGCCGACAGCGTTCTGCGACGACTTCAGATCGCCCTTGGTGTGGTCCGCCGTCGTGTCGGTGTAGTACTCATTGACGACGACGACATTCCCGCGCGGATCACTCTCGGTCAAGACCTGACCCGTCGCGTTGTAAGTCCAAGCGGTCGCACGGGCTGGCACACCGGACTGGAGCACGGCGTTGAAACCGAGAGCCCCCGTCTCATCGGTCGTCGCGTGCTCCACGCGCTTGCACAGCACGACGATGGGCTTGCCGTCCGGCAGCTTCGCGTCCGCCGGCGCACAGCTGGCCACGGCGTTGCCGTTGAACGGATCCGGCTGACCGTTGTAGACCAGCGTGGTGATGCGACGCGGCTCCGCCGTCTTCGTCGCCATGCGCCAGTCGGGATGCCATTGCGAACTAACCTTTCGCGCTCCGGCGGGTAAGGTCGCCCCCGTGCTCAACACCGGTGCGCACGCTGCGCCCGAGGCAAGGCCCTCGACCCGTGACGACTCCAGGTGTCGCACCGGGATGTTGGCGTGGCAGGTCTGTCCACCGTTGAAATCGGCCCGACGACTGACATTGCCTTCCGTGTCGTAGTCCAAAGTCGAACTCGCCGCCTCGCAACCCGAGCCGGCCGGCTGCGACAGCCCCTTCGTCACCGTGGAGCCCGCAATCTGCTGGCTGGCGACGCCCGTCGTTCGACCATCCGGTCCTGTGACATTCGCGCTCACCGCCTGCAGCACGTCCAGCCGGCGAGTGGTTCGACTGTTCGGGATATCGTCCGTGAGCGTCAACGTCCACTGCGGCGGTGTCGGCCACGAGACCTGCCACCGCTCCCCGTTGCTGCCGGTGGCCGTCGAGACGGCACGACCCTCCGAGTCGTAGGTGTAGCTGCCATGAACATCGCCCGCCTCATCGACCAGCGAGGTGATGGCCCAGGTGTGGGCCGCATCCTCATAGCGATAGCTGCGCGACGTGTTGTCAGGATGTCCGATGGAGGCCAGGCCGCCGAACACGCCGTATTGGAATGAATGCCGTCGACCGCCCGCGTCGATCACCGATTTCACGCGGACCGTCGAAAAGTAGTAGGGATCCGGCTCGTACTCAAAGCTCAGCATCCTCCCCGTTTCATCGCGCACTGCGGTGATGACGCGCACGCTCATCGTTCCGCCCTCCTTGGCCAGCACGCCACCGTAGAGATAGTCCAGATACCGTCCGTCGGCATAGTGCACGCGCGTCAACTCCGGCCTCGAATCGCCGACATACCGTTCGACGGCTGAGGCGCTCGTGTCGTAGTAGTTCCAGCTTGTTTCGTTGCGGACGAAAGTGGCCTTGTCCAGCTCCAGCGGTGTTGAGGCCTGATCTCCGAAGGATTGGAAGGACTTCGACGTGCCATCGCCGCGCATGAAGATCGGCGTGTAGAGGCTGCCATTCATCATCACGCGCTTGAGCAGATTGGCTTGCCATAACCTGCCGAAGGTGGCGGGCCCGCCTGGATACCTGTCAATGAGCAGGGCGGCGTCGCGCGGGGCATAGCTGAGGACCAACTCATGCCCGCGGCCCCAGCCCACGATGCGTTCACGTTGTGACTTGAGACCGGTCAGGATGCCGATCGGATTGCCGCGTTGCGGCGTGCACGTATTAGCCGGCCGCTCGTCGAGCCACCTCATGCAGCGGTTCAGGTCTGCGCGCCAATTGCTGTTCAAGTAGGCACCGCAGTCCATCGTCATGTCGAAATACTTGTTGGTGACGGACGACGTGGTGTTGCCGCTGACCTTGTAGAACACCTTTGTCAGGATCGAGTAGCTGCATTGGTGGAGGGGATAGGGCAGCACGTCGTGAAACCCCGCTGGCTGGCAAGGTCCTGGGGAAACAGTGCTTGTTTCCACGTAGTCGGAATTCTCTAGAGGCTTCTCGATGATGGGTTTCACCGCTGCCCACAGCGCCTCCTTCAAGGCTTCGGGTGTCGGATAGCACCCGGGCAAGCCGCCCGCCACGCGCAGCGATCGCGAGACGAAGTCGAAGGTGTTCCAGAGCTTGTGGCAATCGGTCGCGAAGACCGGTGTGGCGCCGGTCAGCGCCATGAACGCGAAGAGGGCGTTCCGTTGAATGGACATGATGGAGGACTCCCGATGGCATCGAAACGACGACAGGGACTCTCATGCAAGCCACAACGGCGCACGCGCGGATAACCGGCCAGCGTCTTTGCGCCATGAGCCGGATCACCTCTCTCCCTGATCAGCGCCGCGATTCTGCAGGACTTGCCGCCTGGCTGCTACCAACCTTTGGGGGGGCGCTCCGGCGCGCGATCGTCACCCGGACGTCATCTGTGCCAGGACTTGCCTGTTCTCAGGTGGGAGGGACGATTCATTCCTCGATCCACCGCAATGCCGGCTCCGCGATCGCCACCTGCACGACGCTGCCCGGCGCGATCTCGGCATCCTCATGCCTGCGCCACAGCGTCAAGGTCTGGCCTCCCGGCCCTTCGAGCTCGCACGCCACGCGTTGCTGCCCGGGATAACTCGCTCGCAGCGTCGCGGTGAAGCGCAGCGCCTCGCATGAAGCGTCGCTGTCTGCGTGACCGGCATCAAGCACCAGCGCCTCCACCGGTGCGATCCAGTGCCCGCCATCGCGGCGCCAAGCGCCGTCCAAGGTCCTCGCGTCCAGCCGGTTGAAGATCCCGAGGAAGTCCGCCACCCGCCGGTTCGCCGGCGCGCGCCGCAGCTCGCGCGGCGACGCGCATTGCGCGATGACGCCGTCGAACATGACCGCCACGCGGTCGGCGATCTCGAACGCCTCCTCGCGGTCGTGCGTGACGATCACGCAGCTCTGGCCGAGCTCGCGCTGCAGCTGCCGGAACTGCCGCCGCAGCGGCAGCCGGAAGTGCTCGTCGAGCGCGGAGAACGGCTCGTCCATCAGCAGCAGCATCGGCCGCGTCGCCAGCGCCCGCGCGAGCGCCACGCGCTGCCGCTGGCCGCCCGAGAGCGCCTGCGGCAGCCGGTCCGCCAGCGCGCGCAGGTCGATGAGATCGAGCAGCTCGTCCGCCCGCTTGTCGGCGAGCGCCGCTTCCTCGCCGCGCGCCAGCGGGCCGAAGCGGATGTTCTCCCTCACCGACAGATTCGGGAACAGCGCGTAGTGCTGGAACACCATGCCGATGTCGCGCTGCTGCGGCCGCAGCGACTCCACTTCCTGGCCCGCCATCGCGATGGACCCGCGATCCAGTCGCTGCAGCCCGGCAATCGATCGCAGCAAGGTCGTCTTGCCGCAGCCCGAGGCGCCCAGCAATGCGACGACCTCGCCACGCGCGAGCGTCAGGTCGACGCCGCGCAGGACCGGTCGCCCGCCCAACGCGAGTTCCGCGCCGCGGACCGCGAGTTGCGCCGGCAGGTCGGTAGCCAGGGAAGGCGAAGCAGCGGTCGGAGCATCGGTCGAATTCATCGCACGGAGGTCGTTGAAGTGAGACGGGAAAGCGAAGCAGTGGCGAGGCGAACGCTCATCGGTCCTGCGCGCCCGAAGTCCAGCGGCGGGTGAGCGCGGCGACCGCCGCGACCACCGCGCCGACGCCGGCGAAAGCCAGCACCATCAGCGCCGCCGCCTGGTGGCCGTTGGCGTTGCGCAGGCTGTTCATCAGCGGCTGCAGGAGCTCCAGCTGTCCGCCGAGCAGCAGGTTGGCGATCGCGAATTCCATCGCCGCCGTGACCCACGCGAGCAGGAACGCGGCGAGCAGCGCCGGCGCCAGCATCGGCAGCAGCACGCGACGCACCGTGTGGCCGTCGCTCGCGCCGAGCGTGCGGCCCGCCTCGATCAGCGAAGCGGCGTTCAGTTGCGCGAGCGCCGATTGCAGCGTCTTGTGGATCAGCGGGAACAGCGTCGGCGCGACCACCGCGACGTAGACCAGCGGCAGCGGCAACCAGCCGCCCCAGCGTCCGACGAACAGCTCCAGTGCGCAGATCGCGATCACCACCGGGGCGATCGCGAAGGGCAGCAGCGCGACGAGGTCCAGCGTGCGCTGCAGTCGTCGTGCGGCCGGGCCGTCGTCGAGCTGCACCGCGAGCGCCGCGGGGATCGTCGCCAGCGCGCCGCAGACCAGCGCCAGGGTCGCACTCGCCAGGGCGAGCAGCGTCGTGCGCAGCACCGCGCCCTGCACGCGCGGATCGACGACGGCATCGACCATCCAGCGCAGCGTCGGATCTTCCGGCCACCAGTGGCGATCCCATCGTCCGGTGAGGCCGTAGATCAGCAAGGCCGTCATCGGCACGAGCACCACGATCAGCAGCGCCGCCAGCGCGAAGGCAGAGATCACCGGGCGGTTCGTGGTGGAGGTCGATGCGGCGCTCATGCGCGGCCCGTCCGAAGGCGTGCCGAGAGCCAGCGCGTCATCCCGATCACCGCCGCGAGCATCACGAACAGCACCAGCGCCAGCAGCGCCGACAGCTCGGGCTGCGCAAAGATGTCGCCGCTCACGAGCGAGGCGATGCGCACCGCGAGCACGTGGGCGGCCGTGCCGCTCAAGGCGAACGGCGTGGCGAACGCGGCCGCCGCATTGGCGAAGAGCAGGCCCAAGACTTCCACCAGGCTCGGCAGCATCAGCGGCAGCCCGACGCGCCGCCAGTACAGCACCGGCCCCGCGCCCAGCGTGGCCGCCGCGTCCTGCAGCGAGCCGTCCAGCATCTTCACCGGCGCGATGAGCAGCAGCGTGGCCAGCGGCGCCTGGAAGCAGACGTACGCGAGCAGCAGACCGTCCAGGTCTTGCAGGGCGATCCACGGCGCGAGCCCGGCGGCTTGCATCGTCGCCGTCACCACGCCTTGCGCGCCGAAGAGCAGCAGCAGTGCGACCGCGAGCGGCACGCCGGAGAAGTTCGCGCCGAGGCTGGCGAGCAGCGTCACCGAAGACTCGAGCTTGGGGACTCGCAGCAGCGCGATCGCCGCGCCGAGCCCGAGGGTGAGGCCGATCAGCGCGGAAAGCGTGCTCAGCCACAGCGTGTTCCAGGCGGCTTCGACGTAGTAGCCGTCGGCCGTCAGCTCGCCGATGGCGCAGCCGCTGCCTTGGCCGATGCAGTCGCCGAGGAGGGCCACGGCGCGCCAGCCGAAGGGCAGCAGCAACGCGGCCGCCGTCAGCAGCAGCAGGGGCCCGGCGAGGCGCGTGGCGGTCCGCGCGTTCAGGCTCATGCGGGCGCGCCTCCCGTGGCGTCCTTGAGGCCCAGCCGAGCCAGGATCCAATCCGCGATGCCGGTCTGGCGCTCGGGCAAGTCCAGGCCCACCGCGCCGTCATGCGGCACCCAGACCAGCGGGACCTCGCGTTCGACCGGCAGCGGCCCGCCGTGCATGCGGTCGGCGTTCATGCCGTGGTCGCTGGTCAGCAGCAGGTCGAAGCCGTCCGCGTGCCAGCGCGGCAGCAGCTGCGCGAGCAGCATGTCGAGCTTGCGCGCGCTCATCGCGTACTGCGTCGATTCGCCGCCGTGCACATGACCCGCGAGGTCCGGCCCCATCGGATGGATGAACAGCAGCGACGGGCCTTGCACCGGCAGGTGCGCGCGGCGCAGCGCTTCGGCGTCGGCGAGCAGGTGGCTGTCGGGGTAGTCGTCTTCCCAGTACCAGCGCGCCGCCTGGATGCCGCAGCCGGCCGGCACCGCGTCGCGATGCTGCAGCGGATCGAAGACCTCGCCCGCCAGCAGCTCGTAGAACCAGTGGTAGGCGGCGACCGCCGCCGGCACGCCCTGCGCGTCCAGGCGCTGGAACAGGTGACGCGCGAGCTGCTGCCCTGCCTGCCCGTTGCCGAGGATGCCGTGCGTCAGCGGCGGCTCGCCGTTGATCACCGTCGCGTAGAGCGGGCGCGAGAGGCTCGGCAGCTCGCAGCGCAGCGAGCGCCATTGCGCGCGGCCCGCCTCGTTGAGCGCCTGCAGGTAGCCCATGTAGTCGCGCGCGGTGTCGGCGCGCAGACCGTCGGCCAGCAGCACGACGAGCTTGCGCGCCGGATCGGCCGCCTGCGCGATGGCCGCGGCCGCTTCGGCCACGGCATCGATCGACGATCCGGACGTGGACGACGTCCCGGCCTGCGCTGCGCCCGAGATCGCGTCGGCCGTCGCTGCGATGCCGGAGGTGGGGTTGACGCCCGGGTTCATCGCGCCGCTCCCAGCACCTCGCGCTGCCACGCGCGCGGCAGCTTCTTGACCTCTTCGGTCCATACGGCCGGCTTCAGCGCGCGCGCCTTCGCGTACTGCGCCTCGGGCACCAGCAGCGCCTTCAGTTCCGCGGGCAGCGGCAGCTGCGCGATGCGGATCGGCCGCGCGTGGCCGCGTGCGAGGTTCATCTGGCCGGCGTCGCTGAAGATGTACTCCCTCGTCAGCATCGCCGCGTTCGGCCGCTGCGACCAGCGGTTGAGGATCGTCGTGTAGCCGCTGGTGATCGAGCCGTCCGAGGGGATCAGCACTTCGTAGTCCGCCGCGTTGGGCAGCTTCGCGCGGTAGGAGAGGGCGTTGAAGTCCCACAGCAGGAAGACGTCGGCTTCGGCGCGCTCCATCAGCGCGGGCGTCGCGTTGGTGCCGATCAGACGCTTGTCCTTCGCGATCTGCGCGAAGGCCGTCAGCGCGGGCTGCAGCTTCGTCTCGTCGCCGCCCAGCGCCACCGCCGCCGCGAGCACCGCCGCATTGGACTGCGCCGCGCGGCCGACTTCGCCGATCATCACGCGCGCCTTGGAGGCGAACAGCGCCTGCCAGCTCCGCGGCACGTCCTTGACCCGCTTGCGGTTCACCGCGAACGCGATCGTGCCGGTGTAGGCGAGCGCCCAGTGCCCTTCGGCATCCTTGGCCCAGTCGGGCACCTGCGCCCAGGTCGTCGGCTTGTACGGTTGCGTGATGCCGCGCGCCTTCGCGATCGCGCCGAACTCGAACCCCACGTCGCCGATGTCCGCGCTCGCGTTGGTCTTCTCGGCCTCGATCTTGGCGATCTCCTCGGCGCTGCTCATGTCGGTGTCGACATGCGCCAGGCCGTAGAGCCGCTGCAGGTCGGCCCAGGTCGCGCGCCAGTTGGCCCAGTCGTCGGGCATGCCCAGGCTGTTCACGCGGCCTTCCTTGCGGGCGGCGGTCATCAACGCGTCCAGCGCGATCGACGCCGGCTGGCCGCCTTGCGCCGAGGCATCAAACGCAAAAAGCCCGAGCGAGGCGGGCAGGAGGGTGGGCAGGGCGCCGGGCACGAGGGCCGGCAGCGAAGCGGGCAGGGTCCGCAGCAAGCTGCGTCGGGACAAGGTCATGCGGTCTTCTCCTTGGCCGGGAAACGCAGGCCCGACAGCGTCAGTTCCTTCGTCACCTTGGCCTTTCCATTCACGTCGCACAGCGCGAAGCGCAGGCGAAGATCATCCTCCCCTTCGGTGACAGGCTCGACATCGAGCACCCCGAAGTTCAATTCCGCCATCACCGCCGAGCGCCGGTTGCGGTTGGGCGTGGGGATGTCCCACACCTCGGTCAGGCCGCTGGAGGTCGCGTCCCACAGCGGATAGCCGCCGTCGACCGCCACGCTGGACATCTCCGCGTAGTGCATGTCGCCGCTGAGGAAGACGACGCCTTCCGCGCGCGTCGTGCGGATCAGCTCGACCAGCCGCGCGCGTTCCCGCGGGAAGTTGGCCCAGCCTTCCCAGCCGCTGCCGTCCGCCGCGAACTGGACGCTGGAGCCGATCAGCCGCACGTCCGCCGGCACGCGCAGCTGCGCTTCGAGCCAGGTCCATTGCGCCTCGCCCAGCAGCGTGGCCTCGGGCCGCGCATCGGGCACGTACCAGCCCGTCATCGGCTGTCCGCTGAGCTTGGCGCGCAGCACCATCGCCGCGTAGCTCGACTTCAGCGACGGGTCCGCCGTCAGCATCGTGCGGTTGAAGCGCAGGTCGGGCAGGATGACCTGGATGCGCTTGCCGAGCGCCTCGAAGACATAGCTCTGGTAGATGCCGTCCGCGCGCCGGCGCGGCGAGTCCGCCGGCTCGTTCCACGCATCGCAGAACAGCTGCTGCGAGAGCTGCTTGAGCGGGTAGTCCGCGCCTTCGTCGTCGTCGCCGAAGTCGTGGTCGTCCCAGATCGCGACGTGGCGCGTGGAGCGCCGGAACGCCTGCAGCGGCTCGACCGCCATGAACTCGGCATACCGCTGGCGCAGCGTCGCCTCGTCGCGCGCGTCGGCGTACAGGTTGTCGCCGAGGAAGACGAACAGGTCCGGCTTCGCCGCCCCGATCGCGCGCCAGATCGGCTGCGGTTTGGACTGCTTCGCGCAGGAGCCGAAGGCGACGCGGAAACGCCGCGTCGCCTCCGCGTCCTTCGCCGAAGACACCGGCGTGTCCGCGGGCGTCGGCGTCGCGCAGCCCGCGAGCGGGACCGCCAGCGGCGTGGCCAGCGATCCCGCCAGCAGCAGCTGGCGGCGCGTCAGGCGGGAGGCGCGCGTCATGAGGCTCAGAACTTCCCGGTCAGCGTCACGAAGAACTGACGCGGCGCGCCCGGCAGCAGCGTGGCGTAGCTGCCCGTCGGATCGCTGTTCGTGAAGCCGTTCGAGCCGATCGTCGAGATGTAGTGCTTGTCGAACACGTTGGTCACGCTGCCCTGCAGGCTCAGCTCGCGCAGCATCGACACGTTCTTCAGCTTGTAGCCGGCGCTCAGGTTCACCAGCGTGCGGTCCGGGACCGAGGCGTCGTTGGTGTACGAGTAGTAGCGCTTGGACATGTAGTCCACGCCGATGTTGCCGAACAGCGCGCCGTCGTCGTAGCCCAGCTGCGACTTGATCATCGTGTCCGGCGCGTCGGCCACGCGCTTGCCGCGGATGGCGATCGTCGTGGTGCCGCTGACGACGTCGTCGCGGTAGGTCGACTTCGACAGGCTCACGCTGTTGTACCAGGTGAGCGTCGGCGCCAGGCGGAACGAGAGCGCCCCTTCCACGCCGGTGGCGCGCACGTCGCCGACGTTGGACAGCGCGACCGGGTTGCCCTGGATGCCGGCGCCTTGCTGGACGCTCAGCAGACGGTTCTTGAAGTTGACCAGGTAGGCGCTGACCGATCCTTCGTAGCCGCGGCCGCTGGTACGCCAGCCGGCTTCGACGGTGTCGGAGGTCTCAGGCTTCAGGCTGCCCTTGATCGCATCGAAGCCGGCGGCGCTCGTCGCGAACGGCGAGGTGCCGGTGGCCGCCCCCTGGTAGGCGCGCATGTTGCGGGCCAGCGTGCCGTACAGCTCGTTGTTGGCCGACAGGCGGTAGTTGATGCCCAGCTGCGGCAGGAAGCCCTTCTTGGCGCTGATCGAGCCCGACGGCATGTCGGTGCCGACTTCCCGCTGGCCGTCGATCTTGACCTTCAGCGCCTTGAAGCCGGCGCCGACGGTCAGGTCCTTCGCGACCGACCAGGTGTCGGACAGCGAGAACTGCGAGGTCTTGGTGTTGAACGCGTACTGCCACTGCGTCAGGAACGGATTGCTCGGGAACTGGTAGACGCTGGTGCCGGCCGAGGCGGCGTAGAAGCGGCGGGCCTGGTCGAAGTCGTTGTCCTCGAACCAGACGCCGGCCTTGATCAGGTGGTCGCCGAGGTCGAACTCCGCGTTGGAGACCACGCCGCCGCGCTTGATGCCGTACTCGGTCGTGCGCACCGAGATCGGCGTGCCGTCCGGCGAGGCCTGGTACGGCGTGAACCACAGGCCCATGCCCTTGTTGTGGTGGTAGTAGGCGGTCGTCTTCCAGGTGATGTTCTGCGCCAGGCGCAGGTCGGCGGAGACGCCGTAGAGCTCGTCGTTGCGCAGGCCGGCGCCGGCGTAATACTGGTCGTCGCAGGCGGCCACGTAGGTGGTGCCCTTGTTGCCGCACAGCGTGTTGGCGGCGTTCACCGCGGCATTCCAGTCCGGGTAGAAGTTGTCGAGCTTGTCGCCCTTGCGCTTGATCAGGTCCAGCGACAGATCCTGGTAGTCCACTTCCTTGCGGCGCGAGGTGTTGATGAAGGCCGACAGGCGGCTGTCACCGATCGCCTTGGTCCACTTCAGGTTCCACTGCTCCTGCTTCTGCTTGCCGTCGCCCTTCCACTTGTCGGCGTCCTGGTTGGTGTAGCTGACGTAGAAGTCGCCCACCACGGTGCGGCCGCTGTCGACGCGCAGGAAGGTGCGGGCGGCGGAGTCGCTGCCGACGGTCTGCGAAGCGCGGAAGCCGAACTTGTCCAGCGGGTCGCTCGAATAGAACTGCAGCGTGCCGCCCAGGTTGCTGGACGAGGCCGCTTCCAGCGCGCCGGCGCCTTGCGACAGCGAGGCGCGGCCGACGTTCTCGCTCGAGATCGCGCGGCTGATGTGCAGGCCGTTGAAGTTGCCGTAGGACATGTCGCCCAGCGGCACGTCGTCGAGCGTGAAGCCCAGCTGGTTCTGCGAGAAGCCGCGCACGGTGAAGCGGGTCGACCACTCGTAGTTGCCCAGGCCGTCGGCGGACTGGAAGTTCACGCCGGGCAGGCGGGCGACGGTCGCCAGCGGGCTGCTGCCGGCCAGGGCGTTGTCGAATTCGGTCTGGCTCAGGCTCTGCACGGAACGCAGCTGGCCGCGGCCGACGGAGACGGTGACGCGCTCGAGCTCGGAGCGCTCGGAAGAAGAGGAGGTCGAGGCGGCCGTCGTGTCGGCGGACGTCGCGGCGTCGGTCGATTGGGCGGCGGCGGGGACGACGTAGGCCAGGCTGAGGGCCAGGACCAGGGCGGTGGGCATCGGGTGCTTCATGGTGGGGACTCGGTGCGTTGAGGTGTCGGAAGAGCGTCGGTTTGACTAACGAACGGACCGCACTGTCACAACCGTCCACGACAAGACAACGACAAACACGAAAAACCACAGCCGGTTTCGCCTGGGGTGCTGGATATCCACAACATCACAAATAAATCCTCAAACTGTCATGAAGGCGCTGCGTGGATTTGGGTGAATGCGAAGTCCGGTGACGGCTGAACCCATCGACAGGGATGCGACGGGCGACGCACCGGCAGGGAGAACGAGCGATCCATGTGGTCCCAGGAACGACACGACAAAATCCTCTTGCTGCTGCGGGAGCGGCATCGCCTCACGACGGACGAGGCGGCGCGTGAGCTCGGCGTGTCGCGCGAGACGGTGCGGCGCGATCTGATCGAGCTGGAGCAGGGCGGCAAGCTCGCCCGCGTGCACGGCGGCGCGGTGCAGTCGGAGGTGCCGGCCGAGGCCAGTTATGCGGAGCGCGCGCAGTCGCGCCGGCGGCAGAAGCAGGCGATCGCGCGGCAGGCGATGTCGCTGGTGAAGCCGGGGATGAGCCTGTTCATCGATGCGGGATCGACGACGCATGCGTTGGCGCAGGCGCTCGCGCAGGCGCAGGAGCTGCGGGTGATCACGAATTCGGTCGCGGTGTGCGACGCGATGGCCGGGCGCCAGGGGCACGAGCTGCTGATGCTCGGCGGGGCGTATGTGCCGGAAACCTCAGGGACCTTCGGGGAGTTCACCGTCGCGGAGATCGCGCGGCATCGCGTGGACATCGCGTTGATCTCGCCGACGGCGCTCGACGCGCGGCAGGGGGCTTCAAGCTACCTGTGGGCGGAGGTGGCCGTGGCGCAGGCGATGCTCGCCCGGGCGCGGCAGCGTGTGCTGCTCGCGGATTCCAGCAAGCTCGGGCAGGGCAGCCGGATGCAGGTGTGCGATTGCGCCAATATCGATGTGCTGGTCACCGATAACGAAGCCGACCCTCAGGAGCTGGATCGGCTCACCCGCGCCGGCGTGGCGCAGGTGATGTTCTGAAACCGCCCACCTGATGAGGCCGGGCGTTGGCCGCCGAGGCATGAGGCCCCGGAGTCAAGCTCCGAAACCTCACGCCTCACCGTCCCCAACCACTGTCTCACTCCCGAGGTTTTGCTACCGAGGGCTGCGGGACAGGGCTCGGGGTCAGGTCAGAACAGCGCCATGCTGAGCTTGCGGCGGTACTGGTCGACCAGCGGATCGGTCGGCGTCACCGTGTTGTGACCGGACAGCTGCAGGCCGCCGGCCTGCGGCGCACCAGCGCCGGCGCCGTGCGCCGCCAGCGCAGGCTTGGTCATGATCTCGAGGATCGACACATAGGTCTTGCGCGCGAGCTGCTCGTTCCAGGTCTTGTCACGCATGATGATCTCGAGCAACTCCTCCATCGCGCCGGTGAAGTCACGACCCGCGAAGAGGCCCTGCGCCAGCGCGAAGCGCGCATCGAAATCCCGCTTGTTGTTCGCGATCGCCGATTGCAGCGCGGCCGGATCCAGGCCTTGCTCAGCCCGTTCCGCAGCGGCAATCCACGCCGCCAGCGCCTGGAATCTCGCGTGCGGCGTGATGGTGTCCGCCGCCTGATGCGCCACCGGCGCGAACGCCGCCTTGGCATGTTCCAACTGGTCGTCTTCCAGCAGCGCGCGGATCAGGTCGAAACGCGCCGCCTCGTTGTTCGGGTCAGCCATCACCGCCGCCTGCAGTTTCTCCAGCGCGCCGTCGGCGTCGCCTTCCTCCAGCAGCGCCTGCGCCTCGGCCAGGTCCTCCTCGGCCTCCAGCGCCTCGCCGGTCGGCACGTGGCGGTCCAGGAACTCGCGGATCTGCGCCTCCGGGATCGCGCCGACAAATCCATCCACCGGCTGGCCGCCGACGAACATCACGCAGAACGGGATCGACCGCACCCCGAAGGCCTGGCTCAGCTGCGTGGCGATCTCCGGCTGGTCGTCGCTGTTGAGCTTGGTCAGCTTCCAGCGGCCCGCGTAGGCCACTTCCAGCTTCTCCAGCATCGGTCCCAGCGTGCGGCAGGGGCCGCACCACGGCGCCCAGATGTCGAGCAGCACGGGCTGCTGCATGGAGGCCTGCAGGAGGTCGGCTTCGAAGTTTTGGAGGGTGATGTCGGTCATGGTGGGGGGGCTGGGCGGAGGCAGACGGGCAATGACGGGCAATGACTGGCAGCACGGGCCGGACGGAAGTCGAACGGCAATCACGGCACCTGAGGCTGCCCGCCTACAATTCAAGGTTTCACGATTTGACAGATCGAGGACCGACCCGTGAGCAGCGCCACCACTCCCGACATCGCCCCCGTCATCGGCGTGGTCATGGGCTCCAGCAGTGACTGGGAGACCATGAAACACGCCGCCGACATTCTCACCGAGTTCGGCGTGCCGTTCGAGGCGCGGGTGGTTTCGGCCCACCGCATGCCCGATGAGATGTTCGCCTATGCGGAGCAGGCCGAAGGCCGCGGGCTGCGGGCCATCATCGCCGGCGCCGGCGGCGCCGCCCACCTGCCGGGCATGCTGGCCGCCAAGACGCTGGTGCCGGTGCTCGGCGTGCCGGTCGCCAGCCGCCATCTGCAGGGCGTGGATTCGCTGCACTCGATCGTGCAGATGCCCAAGGGCATCCCCGTCGCGACCTTCGCCATCGGCAACGCCGGCGCGGGCAACGCGGCGCTGTTCGCCGTGGCCGTGCTGGCCCGCGACAACCCGGACCTGCGCGCGAAGCTCGACGCCTTCCGCAAGCGCCAGACCGCCGCCGCCACCGCGATGACCGAGGAGCTGCGCTGATGCCGCTGCTGCCGGGGGACGCGACGCTGGGCGTGCTGGGAGGCGGCCAGCTCGGCCGCATGTTCGTCCACGCCGCCCAGGCGCTGGGCTACCGCTGCGTGGTGCTGGACCCGGACGCGTCCAGCCCCGCCGGCGCGGTGGCCCAGGAGCACCTGAAGGCCGATTACCTGGATCCGGCGGCGCTCGACGACCTCGCGCGCCGCTGCGACGCGATCACCACCGAATTCGAGAACGTGCCGGCCCGCGCGCTGGAACACCTGGCCCGGGTACGCGTGGTCGCGCCCGGCGCGTCGGCCGTGGCCGTCTGCCAGGACCGCGCCCGCGAGAAGGCCCATTTCGATGCGAGCGGCGTGCCTTGCGCGCCGTACGCGGTGCTGCGGCACGGCGCTGATTCGGCCGCCGATCTGGCCGCCGTGCCCGACACGCTGCTGCCGGGCATCCTCAAGACCGCGCGCCTGGGCTACGACGGCAAGGGGCAGCGGCGCGTCGCCGACCGTGCGCAACTCGTCGCCGCCTTCGATGAACTCGGCCGCGTCGACTGCGTGCTCGAGCAGATGCTGCCGCTCGCCCTGGAGCTGAGCGTGCTGGTCGTGCGCGGCGCCGACGGCGAGGTCGTGACCTTCCCCGTCCAGCAGAACCTGCACCGCGACGGCATCCTCGCGGTCACCGAAGTGCCCGCGCCCGACGTCGACGACGCGCTGCAGGCGCAGGCGCGCCGCTCGGCGGCCGCGATCGCGACCGGCATGGGCTACGTCGGCGTGCTGTGCGTCGAGTTCTTCGTGCTGAAGGACGGCCGCCTGGTCGTCAACGAGATGGCGCCGCGTCCGCACAACTCGGGCCACTACACGATGGACGCCTGCGACGTCTCGCAGTTCGAGATGCAGGTCCGTGCGATGACCGGCCTGCCGCTGCGCGAGCCGCGCCTGCATTCGCCGGTGGTGATGCTCAATCTGCTGGGCGATCTGTGGTTCGACGCGGACGGCCGGGAACGGACGCCCGACTGGGCCGGCGTGCTGGCGCTGCCCGGCGCCGAGCTGCATCTGTACGGCAAGGCGCAGGCGCGCCACGGCCGCAAGATGGGTCACCTGAACGTGATCGGCGCGACCGCCGAGGACGCCCGCGCGAGCGCCCGCCGCGCCTGCGCGCTCCTCGGCCTGCCCGACGCGTGGTGATGGCGCGGGGCGACGACATGACGACGGCGTCGGCCAGGGTCCTCGATGGCCACGCACCCGACGCGGTGCGCGCCACCGCGCGCGTGCTCGCCGCGGGTGAACTGGCGGGCGTGCCGACCGAGACCGTTTACGGTCTCGCCGCGCGTGCCGACCAGGACGAGGCCGTCGCGAAGATCTTCGCCGCCAAGGGCCGCCCCAGCGACCACCCGCTGATCGTGCACGTGCTCGACGAGCAGGGCGCCCGGGTCTTCGGGCAAGACCTGTCGCCGGTCGCCCACCGGCTGATCGAGGCCTTCTGGCCCGGTCCGCTGACGCTGATCGTCAAGCGCGTGCCCGGCATCGCCGCCGCGGCCGCCGGCGGGCAGGACACCGTGGGCCTGCGCTGCCCGTCGCACCCGGTCTTCCGCGCGCTGATGGCGGAGTGCCGCGCCCTCGGCGTCGAAGGCCTGGCCGCGCCGAGCGCCAACCGCTTCGGGCGGGTCAGCCCGACCACCGCCGCCCATGTCGCCGACGAGTTCGACCCCGGCCTGACCGTGCTGGACGGCGGTCCCTGCGACGTCGGCATCGAATCGACCATCGTCGACGTCAGCCGCGGCGGCCTGGTGCTGCTGCGGCCCGGCGTGCTGACGCCGGCGCAGCTGGAAGCCGCCGCGGGCCTCGCTTTACATGCCCCCGACGCCCAGGCGCCGCGCGCCTCGGGCACACTCGCTGCGCACTACGCGCCGCGCGCGACGGTCCGGTTGATGGGATCGGAAGCGTTACAGGCCGCGCTGGCGGGCGACCGTCCGGCGGGGCTGGCGGTATATTCCCGCACGTCCTTTGACGGGACGGGCGCCCCGGCGCTGCATCGGGCCATGCCGGCCCAGGCGCGCGCGGCGGCGCGTCAGCTGTTTGCCGTCCTGCGCGAGCTGGACGCGGCCGGCGCGACGGAGATCTGGATCGAGGCGCCTCCGCAAGAGGCCGCCTGGGATGGGGTGCGGGACCGCTTGTCCCGCGCGGCGGCGGCTTTCCCGCCCCGCTGAGTTTTCGAGATTTGGAGAGTTCATGAAGAGTGTGAAGCGCCACCTGGCCGTGCTGCTGGGTGCGACCGCGATGCTGGCCGCCTGCGGCGGCGGCGGCGAGCAGATCGACCCGTTCCGTGCGACCCGCGTCATCGCCTTCGGCGATGAGACGAGCGCCATCCGCAGCGACGGCACCAAGTACTCGATCAACGGCACCGACGCGACGACCGCCGCCGTGACCTGCACCTTGAACCAGGTGTGGACGCAGCAGGTCGCCGCCCGTTTCGGGCTCGTGTTCGCCGAATGCAATCCGGACAAGCTGGCCACGCCGACCGCGCGCATGTATGCCGCCGCCGGCGCCAAGGTCGCCGACATCACCGGGCAGATCGACCGCCAGTTCGCGCTCGACGGCTTCAATCCGAAGGACCTGGTCACCATCCTGGCCGGCGCCAACGACGTGCTCGAACTGTACGCGCAGTATCCGGCGCAGGACGCCGGCACGCTGGGCAACGCGGCGCAGGCGCGCGGCGAGGCCCTGGCCGCGCAGGTGAACCGCATCGTCGACGCCAACGGCCGCATCATCCTCTCGACCGTGCAGGACATGGGCCTGTCGCCGTTCGCGATCCGCGAGAAGGCGGTCCACGCCGACACCGACCGCGCCGCGCTGCTGACGGAACTTTCACGCCGCTTCAACGCCGGCATGCGCCTGAAGATCCGCAACGACGGCCACTACATCGGCCTCATCCTCACCGATGAGCTGATGGGCACGATGAGCCGCTATCCGACGCTGTACTCCGCGTCGAACTCGGCGGACGCCGCCTGCCTGGCGAGTTCGCTGCCGCCGGTCTGCACCGACAAGACGCTGGTGGCCAACGCCACCTCGGCCACGCACATGTGGGCCAGCGACCGGCTGGTCGGTCCGGTGATGCACAACAACATGGCTTCGCAGGCCATCAACCGGGCGACGAACAACCCGTTCTAAAGCCGATCCTGTCGCGCGCATCGCGCGCGCCTTGATGACCGGAGTGTTGCAACCACGCCTCGATGGGGTCAGGTTGTGCGTCCGTCATCCCGACGACCCTGGCATGCTGTGGCTTGTCAGGGTTTTCCTTTTGTAAGCGTCGCGCGACGTGCGCTTAAAGTGAACCCTGAGAAAAACGAACGACCGTTCGATTTAGTGCCGACCGCGATCGCCGGGACGGTGCAGACGACGGAGACAACCCCTGGAGAAGTCCGAATGAACAGCCAATTCAAACTGGCCAGCCTGACTGTGGCCGCTGCCGCATTGCTGAGCGCCTGCGGTGGCGGCAGCAACCCGTCGACCGACGATTCGCCGCCGGCACGCGGCACGCTGGAACTGGGCCTGAAGGCCGGCGCGGCCACCGCCGCGCAGATCGACCTGGGCACCGCGGCCAAGGGCGTGCAGGCGCTGACCGGCAAGGCCGCCTGCGACGTGGACGTGCGCTACGTCTACTACTGGACGCGGGACCCCCAGGGCCTGCCGGCGACCGCCTCGGCCGCCGTGCTGGTGCCTTCCGGTACCGCCGCCGCCTGCACGGGCAACCGCCCGGTGGTGCTCTACGCCCACGGCACGACGACGGACCAGGCCTACAACATCGCCGACATCCAGAACAACGCCGAAGGCTCGCTGGTCGCGGCGTTCTACGCCGCGCAGGGCTTCATCGTCGTGGCGCCGAACTACCTCGGCTACGACCGTTCGGGCCTGCAGTACACGACCTACCTGAACGCCGAGCAGTCCGCGATCGAGATGATCGACGCGATGCGCGCCGCGCGTACCCACCTGGCCGCTGAAAGCGCCGTGAAGCCGTCGGCCAAGCTGCTGCTGGCCGGCTACTCGCAAGGCGGCCACGTGGCGATGGCGACGCAGAAGGTGATGGAGCGCGACTACGCGACCGAGTTCCCGGTCACCGCCGCCGCGCCGATGTCCGGCCCGTACAACCTGGTGGGCTTCAGCGACACGATCGTGAGCACCGGCCCGGTCAACGCCGGCGCGACGCTGTTCCTGCCGCTGATGCTGACCAGCTACCAGAAGGCCTACGGCAACATCTACACCTCGCCGAGCGACGTGTACGCGGCGCAGTTCGCGGCGACCTCGGAAACGCTGTTCCCGTCGAAGAAGTCGATCACCACGCTGATCCAGGAAGGCAAGCTGCCGGCCGATCCGACCTTCACCAACCTGTTCGGCACGGGTGGCCTGCTGAACCCGGCCTTCAAGACCGCGTACCCGACCTCCAACTTCCGCAAGGCGCTGCAGACCAACACGCTGCTGGGCTGGACGCCGAAGGCGCCGGTCGCGCTGTGCGGTGGATCGAACGACCCGACGGTGTACTTCACCAACACCCTGCAGGCGCAGGCCGACTTCTTCTCGCGCGGCAAGTCCTACCCGGCCTCCAACCTGGAAAACTCGGCCTCGATGGCCTGGGCCGGCCAGGTGACGGCAGCCACCATCGCGGGTGGATTCGCGCAAGCCAAGACGGCCACGTCCGCCGCGGCGGGCGGCGGTGCGGCCGGTGCGGCCGCGGTGCAAGGCGCCTATCACGGCACCCTGGTCCCGCCGTTCTGCAATGCGCTGGCACGCGGCTTCTTCCAATCGGTCCTGGCTGCTCAGCCTTAATCGCCGACGACCAGAACGGAGACATCATTCATGAAGAAGAACATCACCCTCATCCTGGCCGCTTCGCTGATGGCACTCGCGGGCGCGGCCCGCGCCGAAGAGCCGGCGGTCGGTACGCACTCGGTCTACCTGGGCCTGGCGCACATCGACGTCAACAGCAAGGCCGGTCCGCTGGAAGGCGGCAGCCGCCAGTTCCCGGCGCCGGGCGCGCAGATCCGCGTCGGTGACGCGACGACCACGGGCTTCGGCTACACCTACCGCTTCCTGCCGCGCTGGAGCGCGGAACTGGCGCTGGGCCTGCCGCCGTCGCACAAGATCTACGGCAACGGCGTGCTCGCCAACGCCGGCCAGATCGCGGTCGTGCGCCAGATGCCGCCGACGGCCTTCGTCAACTACCACCTCGGCGAATGGCTCCCCAAGGTCCATCCCTTCGTCGGCGCGGGCGTGAACTACACCTACTTCGAGAAGAAGCGCAGCACGCCCACCGGCGACGCGATCAGCGGCGGCCCGACCCGCATCACGCTGGAGAACTCGTGGGGCCTCGCGGCCCACGCGGGCTTCACCGTGGCGTACACGAAGCAGTGGTCGCTGAACGCGACGGTCGCCTACGCGGACGTGCGCAGCAAGATGCGTTCGTACACGACGACCAAGGACGGCGTGGAAGAGCTGCACACGGACATCAACTTCCGTCCGGTGGTGTACACGCTGTCGCTGGGTTACTCGTTCTGATCGGACTGCCGGTCGAACGACGGATCGAGCCCCACGGGGTCGGGGGATCTCCCCGCTCCGTGCGGTTCCGGGCCACTACACTTCAGACATGAGCGTGTTGCTGGCCCTGGATAGCTCGACCGAACACATGGCTCTGGCCCTCGTGGGCCAGGGCCATGATGCTTTTGTGGACGCCGATGGCGGGGCCCTGGCCTCCCAGCGGCTGGTCCCCGATGTGATGGCGCTGTTGAAGCAGGCCGGACTGCCGCTGGCCGCCGTCGACGCCGTCGGATTCGGCCGCGGGCCGGGTGCGTTCACGGGGCTGCGCACCGCGTGCTCCGTGGCGCAGGGCCTGGCGTTCGGCGCCGGCAGACCGGTGCTGGCGCTGGACAGCCTGATGCTGGTCGCGGAGGACGCGCGGCAGCAGCTCATCGCCGCCGGTGACGCGGTGTCGTCGCTCGATGTGTGGGTGGCGATGGACGCCCGCATGAACCAGATCTATCTTGGCCGGTATCGCTGGAACGACGCGCGCTGGTCGACGGTCGTCGGGCCGCTGCTGACCGATGTCGACCCGCTGCGCGCGCTGTGGCGCGACGAGCCGCCAGTGATCGTCGCCGGCTCGGCGCTGGGCGCGTTCGACCTGGAGACCGGCGCCGCGCGCCGCTTCCCGACCACCGTCTCGCGTGCCCGCGCGCTGGGGGCGCTCGCGCAGCAGGCTTTCAACGCCGGTCTCGCGGAAGATGCCGCGAACGCGCTGCCGCTGTACGTGCGCGACAAGGTCGCGCTGACGACGGCCGAGCGCGAGGCCGCCAAGGGAGCAGTCCCCAGATGAGCGCCCAACCCCGCGACTTCGCCTGGCCGCCGTCGCTGCAATCCTTGCAGCCGCTGCGCGCGCTGGACCTCGACGAGGTGATGGCCATCGAGGCCGTTTCCTACAGCCATCCGTGGACGCGCGGCAACTTCATCGATTCGATGGCCGCGGGTTACGCCGGCTTCGTCATGCGTGACGAGCAGGCGCGGCTCTGCGCTTACTTTCTTGCGATGCAGGTGATCGATGAGATGCACCTGCTCAACATCACCGTCATCGAGGAGCGGCAGGGACAAGGCCTGGCGCGTCGCATGCTCGATGCGCTGGGCCTGCTGGCGCGGGCGCGAGGCTGCCACCAGGTGTGGCTGGAGGTCCGCGAGAGCAACGTGCGCGCGCGCCGGCTGTATGAGCGCTACGGCTTCGTGCAGAGCGGCCTGCGCCGCGGCTACTACCCCGGCGCCGACGGCCGCGAGGACGCCATCCTGATGACCCTGCGCCTGATGGAGCCCGCCCCATGAGCTGGAACGATCGTCAACGCGCGATGCTGGAGGCGATGGGCCTCAAGCTGTGGGCGCCCGCCGTGGGGACGTCGTCGACCGAGGCCCCGGCGGCCGTCGCGTCTGCCTCGCCGGTCGCGCAACGGGCCGCTGCGCCCGCACGATCCGCCGACCCGGTCGCCGCGCCGGCACTGCGCGCTCCGGAGCTTGGATCCGACGTCGCCATTGCCGAACCGCCCGCGCCGCGCCGCGTTGCGGAGGCGCCGGCAAGGACGCCCGCCACCGCGCCGACCGTGGCCTCCATCGCGGCTCCCGTGACCGCGGCCGCTGCCGCCGATGCCGCGCTCGCCCAGGCCCGCGGCGTGGCGCGCGAGGCCATCGCCCGCCTGGACTGGCCCGGCCTGCGCGACGAGGTCGCGTCCTGCCGCGCCTGCGGACTCTGCGAGTCGCGCAAGAACACGGTGTTCGGCGTCGGCAACGAGCGTGCGCACTGGATGGTGGTGGGCGAGGCGCCGGGCGAGCAGGAGGACCTGCAGGGCGAACCCTTCGTCGGTGCCGCCGGCAAGCTGCTGGACAGCATGCTGCGCGCGGTCGGCCTGAGCCGCGGCGAGGGCACGCCCGAGCGTCAGGTCTACATCGCCAACACGCTGAAGTGCCGGCCGCCGCGCAACCGCAACCCGGATCCGTCGGAGCTCGCGCAGTGCGAGCCCTTCCTGCAGCGCCAGATCGAGCTGATCCAGCCGCGCATCATCCTGGCGATGGGCCGCTTCGCGGTGCAGCAGCTGCTGCGCAGCCAGGAGCCGATCGGCAAGCTGCGCGGGCGTGTCCACCGCTACCAGGGCGTGCCGCTGGTCGTCACCTATCACCCAGCCTACCTGCTGCGCAACCTGCCCGACAAGGCGCGGGCGTGGGAGGACCTCTGCCTCGCGCTCAAGACGCTGGACGAGCAGCCCCCGCGCGGCGACGGCGATGCCGCAAGCGCGGCGCCCGCCACGCCGTCGACGGCCGGGACGGACTGAATGAACGCGCCGGTGCCGCCTCTGCCGCCGGCCGGCCCGGCGCCGTCCGCGGAAGACCAGGCCGCGCAGTTCCGGCTGCTCGCGGACAACGTGCCGGTGCTGATCGCGGTCTTCGACGCGGCCACGCGCACCTGCCGCTTCGCCAACCGCCAGTACGCGCGCAGCTTCGGCCTGGACGAGGTCAGCGTGCTGGGCCGCACCTTCGCGCAGATCATCGGCGAGGAGGCCTCGCAGGAGATCGAGCCCCACGTGCAGCGCGTGCTCCGCGAGCGCGTCAGCGTCAGCTATGAACGCCGCCTGGAGCGCCGCGACGGCAGCCCGCGCTGGATCGAGGTCAACCTGATCCCCTACGTGCCGCCGGGCGCGGACGAGGTGCAGTCGAGCTTCGTGCTGATCTCCGACATCACCCGCTTCCGCGAGGCCGAACTGGCCGTGCGCGAGTCCGAGGAGCGGATGGGAAAGTTCATGCAGGCGTCGATGGAGGGCATCGTCTTCCACCGCGACGGCGTGATGACCGACGTCAACCCGCCGCTGTGCGAGCTGGTGGGCTACACGCTCGAGGAACTGGTGGGGCGGTCGGCCCTGTCGATGATCGCGCCGGACCAGGTCGACACGGTGCGCGACGTGATGACCACCGGCACGGAGACGCGCTACCCGACGGCCATCCTGCATCGCAGCGGCGAGCGCATCGCCGTCGAATTCATCGTGCGGACCCTGTGGCGCAACGGCGAGCGCCTGCGCATGACCATCGTCCGCGACCTGCGTCCGCACCTGGAGGCGCTGGCGCGCATCCAGCACCTCGCGCAGCATGATCCGCTCACCGGGCTGCTGAACCGCGCGACCTTCATGGAACGGCTGCGCGAGCGGCTGACGCAGGGCGCCGCGCGCCGCGCCGCGCTGCTGTTCATCGACCTCGACAACTTCAAGCGGGTCAACGATTCGCTGGGCCACCTCGAAGGCGACCGCGTGCTGCGGACCGTGTCCGAGCGTCTGCGCGGCGGGCTGCGCGGCAGCGATCTGGTGGCGCGTTTCGGCGGCGACGAGTTCGTCGTGCTGCTCGAGGACGTGCACCAGCGCAAGGACGTGCAGACGGTGCTCAACGCGCTGCTGAGCGTCGTCGAGGTGCCGGTGCAGGCGGACGGCCGCGACCTGTCGGTGACGCCGTCGATCGGCGTGGCGATGTACCCGGAGCACGGCGAATCGCCCGAGGAACTGCTGCAGCACGCCGACACCGCGATGTATCTCGCGAAGACCGCGGGCCGCGCGACCTACCGTTTCTTCGAGCACGCGATGGCGGAGAACGCCTACGCGGACCTGGTGCTGGAGACCGAGCTGGCGCAGGCGCTGACGGCGGACCAGTTCGTGCTCTTCTATCAGCCGCAGGTCGACGCGCGCACCGGCGAACTGGTGGGCGCCGAGGCGTTGCTGCGCTGGCGGCATCCGGAGCGCGGCCTGCTGACGCCGGACGCCTTCATCGTCGTGGCCGAGCGCCATCGCCTGATGCTGCCGCTGGGCGAGTGGGTGATGTACGAGGCCGCGCGGCAGACGCGCGCGTGGCATGAGCGCGGCGTCGCCGCGATCCCGATCGCGGTGAACCTGTCGAGCATGCAGTTCCGGCTGGCGAGTTTCTCGAAGTCGGTGGCCCACGTGCTGAAGACGGCCGGCGTGCCCGGCGAGTGGCTGGAGCTGGAGCTGACCGAACGCATGCTCACCGAGGAGATCGACCGCCTGCCCGAGTTGCTGCAGACGCTGCGCTCGCAGGGGTTGGCGATTTCGATCGACGACTTCGGCACCGGCTACACGGCGCTGAACCAGTTGATCCGGCTGCCGCTGGACAAACTCAAGATCGACCAGAGTTTCGTCGCCGTGCTGCCGGAGGATCGCGGTGCCGCCGCGATCACGCGCGCGATGGTGCAGATGGCGAAGGGCCTGGGCATGCGCGTGGGCGCCGAAGGCGTGCGCAACGCGCGGCAATGGCACCTGCTGGCCGAGTGGGGCTGCGACGAACTGCAGGGCGAGGTGATCGCCCCGGCGATGCCCGCCGAGGAATTCGAAGCCTGGCTGGCCGCGCGCGGCAAGCCGACGCTTCCCGGAATCGACACATGACTTCAAAGACACCCGATGCCGCCCGCCTGAATGGCGCGGCGTCCGCGCCGCATGGCGCTGCCCGTTCATCGCCGAGTACGCCGGTCCATGCGACCGATCCCGCCATGACCGCGCTGCTGCGCGACGAGATCGACGCCGCCGGCGGCTGGTTGCCTTTCGACCGCTACATGAGCCTGGCGCTGTATGCGCCGGGCGTGGGCTACTACGCCAACGCGCGCCGCAAGTTCGGCACGATGCCCCAGCAGGGCTCGGACTTCGTGACGGCGCCGGAGCTGTCACCCCTGTTTGGTCGAGCGCTGGCGAAGCAGGTCGCGCAGGCGCTGGCGGTCAGCGGCACGGACACGGTGATCGAGTTCGGCGCGGGCAGCGGTGCGCTGGCGGCACAGCTGCTGGAGACGCTGGATGCGGCCGGGACGCCGGTGTCGAAGTACTTCATCGTGGATCTGTCGGGCACGCTGCGCGAGCGCCAGGCGGAGCGGCTCGCGCGTTTCGCGCCGCGGGTCGAATGGCTGGATCGCTGGCCGGACGAGATCCACGGCGTGCTGGTCGCCAACGAGCTGCTGGACGCGATCCCGGTCGAGCTGCTGCGCTGGGACGGCGAGCACTGGCTGCAGCGCGGCGTGACGATGGACGGGCAGGGCGTGCTGTCCTTCGACGACCGGCCCGGCGACGCGCGTCCGCCGACGCCGCCCGAGCACGACGTGGGCTTCGTCCCCGGCACGGTGACGGAGATCCATCCGCAGTCCGAGGCCTTCGTGCGCACGCTCGCGGAGCGCCTGAAGCGCGGCGCGGCGTTCTTCATCGATTACGGCTTCCCGGAGTCGGAGTACTACCACCCGCAGCGCACCGGCGGCACGGTGATGTGCCATCACCTGCACCGGTCCGACCCCGATCCGCTGGCGCTGCCGGGGCAGAAGGACATCACCGCGCACGTGAACTTCACCGGCATCGCGCTGGCGGGACAGGACGCGGGGCTGATGGTGCTGGGCTACACGAGCCAGGCCAACTTCCTGATCAACTGCGGCCTGGTCGACCTGATGAGCGGCGCCGACCTCGCGCAACGCGGCATGGCCCACCGGCTCATCGCGGAGCACGAGATGGGCGAGCTCTTCAAGGTCATCGGCTTCGCGCCGGAGGAGGGCTTCGATGCGCTGGGGTTCAGCGCGGGGGATCGGTCGCATACGTTGTGAGCGCGGCGCGACAACGGGAGTGACCCATCTTGGTGGGAATTCAAGCAGCACTGACTGGCATTAGTTAACCGCGGGTCTTGAACGCGTTCGAGTCCTCGCGGCTATTGTTCAATCACCTCTCCATTCGCATGCGCCACACCGGCGCGAAGCAGCGAATGAAGCGAGGTGTCATGCAGCTAGAAGAATTTCGGATCGAGGTTCAGTCGAGGATCGCTGGACGTCGTGCGTTCGATCTGAACAAGAGCCACTTGCGTGCGATCGCGGCGCAGGAAGCCCGCAGCTTCGTCGCCGATTGGAAGGCGGAGAAGATTTATCCGTTCCCCGACGATGAACCCACAACCCAGCTCGAGTTCATAGAGCGCCAGGTCTTCGACATCGTCGCCCTCAATGTCGCCCGCTATCTTCCAGGCTTCGAAGGTGCTGCGCCGAGGAGCAAGGCCCTTCACCTTCGGATGCTCCGACAGGCGATCGAGAAGGGCCCCGAGGATCTTCAACTGATCTTGACCGAGGTCTTGAACCTCCCTGTGCGCCAGCAGGAGGAACTTGCCGAACTGTTGCGTGAGGGCTCGCTGTCTTCAATCATCAACGGCGCGAAGGTCGTCTCCGAACGGCTCAAGTTTCTGAACGGCCTTGAAGCAATCCTCTTCGACAAGGGACCGAAGCAGCGACTGAAGGAGCGTGCCCAACTGCATCGCATCCTCGCTGAGAACCCCTGGATCTTCGGTGAGGAGTTCCATCTTTCCGTCGACGACATGTCGCTGACCGAAGTGCTTCGCAAGCACAAGGCGCTGTTGGGAGAGAACGTCGTCATCGACGCACCAGTCAAGCATGTCGTCCAGACGCGCGGCATCGTCGACCTGATGCTGTCGAGGCAGACGCGGCGCTATCGCGCCAACGACTTGACGCATCTCGTTGTGGAACTCAAGGCGCCCTCCGTCAAGATCGACCGCGACGAGATTTCCCAGATCGAGTGCTATGCCGCCTCAGTGACCGCTGACGAACGCTTTCGCAACGTCGATGTGAACTGGGTGTTCTGGGTGATCAGCGATGACATCGGTCCCGTGGGGAAATTCAAGATCGGCCGAAATACATCGACCGGTCTCGTTCATCAGAACGACAACGTGTCCATCCACATCAAAACGTGGGGTCAGGTGCTCGACGACAACCGGGCTCGCATGCAGTTCTTTCAGGAACGGCTGGCCTACCAGGCCAACAAGGGTGCCGCGCTCAAGCATCTGCATGAGCGTTACTCGAGTTATTTGGAAGGGGTGATCGATCCCGTCGATATGCCGTCGCAGGCTGACGCTTCGACGGCCGCCCTTCAAACTGAAGCTGCGGTATCCCCGGAGTAAGACTTGCCTGGGGTTCAGCGTGGGCGATCGGTCTCACACGCTCTGAGCGCGGCCTTGCGGGCCTCGTGGATCGCTTGGCCGATGGCCGGGCCTTTCTTGCCGGCCGCCAGTGCGGCTGAAGAGATCGCCGCCTGATCGACCGACTGCACCGCGCGCAGGTCGTGCAGCAGCGCCTGACGCTGCGGGTAAGGGCGATCGTGCAAACCCGTGCGGCCGCGGGCGTCGCACTCGCAGGCCAGCAGCAGTTGCGCGAAGCGCTCTGGCCGGCGCGGCGCATCGCAGCGCTCGATCAGGCGCAGCCGCGCCTCGGCGGTGAAGTCCAGGCTCTGGTGCACATGCGTATGCTCACGCGCGACCAGTTCCGCCAGCTCCTTGCAGTCCGACGGCACGCGCCAGCGTTGCGACAGCGCCGCCGCCAGCTCGACGCCGCGGGATTCGTGCTTCAGGTGCCGCGGCCATTCCTCCTCGGGCGTCGTCCCCTTGCCGAGGTCGTGGCACAGTGAGGCGTAACGCACCGGCAGCGGTGCCTCGACGCGCGCGCATTCCTGCAGCACCAGCAGCACGTGGACGCCCGTATCGATCTCCGGATGGTGTGCCTCGGGCTGCGGCACGCCGAAGAGCCGCTCCAGCTCCGGCGCGATGCGCGCCAGCGCGCCGCTGTCCCGCAGGATCTCGATCATCCGCGCCGGGTGAGCCTCCATCAGGCCGCGGGCGACCTCCTGCCAGACGCGCTCGGCCACCAGCGCGTCGGCCTCGCCGGCGGCGACCATGGCGCGCATCAGGGCCATCGTCTCCGGTGCCACCGTGAAGTCGCCGAAGCGCGCCGCGAAGCGCGCGAGGCGCAGGATGCGCACCGGATCCTCGGCGAAGGCCTCCGAGACGTGGCGCAACACCCGACCCTCCAGGTCGCGCCGACCCCCGTACGGGTCGACGATGGTCCCGTCCGCGGCCTGGGCCATCGCGTTGATCGTCAGATCCCGGCGGGCGAGGTCCTCTTCAAGGGTGACATCGGGGGCCGTGTGGAACTGGAAGCCGTGGTACCCGGCCGCTGTTTTCCGTTCCGTCCGGGCCAATGCCACCTCTTCATGGGTCATGGGATCCAGGAAGACGGGAAAATCCTTGCCGACAGGCAGAAATCCCTTGTCGATCAAGGACTTGGGCGTGGCACCCACCACCACCCAATCGCGATCCTGCACGGGCAGTCCCAGGAGCTCGTCCCGGACGGCCCCGCCAACGAGATACATCTGATCACTCATGTTGCGGCGCAGCATCCCTGATAAAGGGGATACCTCCATTAGGCTATCTATCCGTATATTCACCAATGCCACCTGCACACCAGTGCCTGCCCAAGCAGGCCAGCTACCGAGAGAGACGTTGTAGTCAGGCAGGCCGGCATAGCAGTAGGGAGTATCTTGAATGAAGTCTGTTCTTCTCCTCCTGCTGGGCGGAATTGGTCTCGCCGCCCAGGCCCAGGAGCAGCAAGCGCCGGACACGAACTCCGTGCACGTCGCCGCTGAAACCAGTTTTACCCATCAGAGCCAGCCCGCCCCCGCGCAGCTGGCCGATGTCAACGAACAAGAAGGTGCGGACACCGTCGTGCCCTCGTTCGTTTCCGAGCCCACGAACCAAGCCATGATGCTCGGCGGCCTTCTCGCCGCAGGGTTCATGGTGCGCCGCCGCCGCGACAACTGATTTCGTTTCGGCCCACCTCGCCGCTTTCGGTCACCTGCCCGCACAGGAAACCGAAGGCGGTTTTTCATTTCAGGGCTTCAGCACCGGCACCGGTCCGCTGACGTCCCGGTAGGGTTCCTCGAAGTCGAGGAAGTCCTTCTCCGCCAGCGCGTCGGCGATCCACTCGCGCACCCCCGGCGCGGCCTCCACGGCGGTTGTGTAGGCCTTCAGCGGTGCCGGCAGCGGCAGTCCGTAGCGCGTCACCCGCATCACCACCGGTGCGAAGAAGGCATCCGCCGCGCCGAACCCGCCGAACAGGAAGGGGCCGCCGCTCTGCGTGAGCGCGTCGGACCACAGTTCCACCACGCGGGCGAGGTCCTTGCGCAGGCCGGCCTCGGTCTGCAGCAGGCGCGCGCCGACGGTCGCAAGGTCCGCATCGATGTTCATCATGCAGTGGCTGCGCAGCTGGCCGAAGCCGCTGTGCATCTCCGCGCAGAGGGAGCGAGCCCGCGCGCGCTGGCGCATGTCGCGTGGCCAGACCGCCTTGTCGGGGAAACGGTCGGCCAGGTACTCCACGATCGCCAGCGAGTCCCAGACCGCCAGGCCGTCGTCCACCAGCACCGGCACCTTGCCGGCCGGCGTGACCGCGCCGATCTCGCGATAGAAGGCCGAATCGGGCGTGAAGTCGAAGCGGACGATCCGCTCCTGGAAGGCGATGCCCAGCGCCTTCATCAGCACCCACGGGCGCATCGACCAGGACGAGTAGTTCTTGTTGCCGATGATCAGCTGCATGCGGAACGCTTTCTGAAAAGGGGGGAGGGCGCCGTCGCCGGCGCCCCGGGGGTCAGTTCGTGCCGTTGGCCGGGATGTCCGGCGCCGACGCCGCCGCCGGGCCGATGACGCGGCCCAGCCGGTCGCGCAGCACGGTGCCGGTCTCGCGGCCCATCAACTGCGCGTAGATGGTCGCGTTGGACAGCACCTTGCGCACGTAGTCGCGGGTCTCCCAGATGGGGATGTTCTCGGTCCAGATCGCGGCGTCGAGCTGCGGACCGTCACGCCAGCGGCGCGGCCGGTTCGGTCCCGCGTTGTAGGCCGCCGCGGCCATCGCCTGCGAGCCCTCGAAGCTGTCCATCACCAGCTTCAGGTAGCCCGTGCCCAGGCGCAGGTTGGTGTCGCGGTCATGCAGCATGTCGGGCTTGAAATCGACGCCCAGCTTCTTGGCCGTCCACTTCGCGGTCGCCGGCATCACCTGCATCAGGCCGCCGGCGCCGACATGCGAGCGCGCGTCCATCATGAAGCGCGACTCCTGACGGATCAGGCCGTAGACATAGGCCGGGTCCAGGCCCACCGCCGTCGATTGCTTCAACACGTCCGCGCGGTAGGGCATCGGGAAGCGCTGCGCGAGGTCGATCTCGGTCCTCGTGCGCTCGCTGGTCTGGATGCAGCGCTCCCAGAGTTCGCGCTCGCACGCCGCCTGCGCGATCGACAGCAGCTCGCGATCCGACAGACCCCGCAGGCTGAAGTTCCATTCGCGCTGGCCTTCGCTGCGCAGGCCCACGGCCAGCAGCTGGAGCGCGCGCTGGATGCCCGGATTCGCGAGCGCCTGCGTGCGCTCCGGCGCCGTCAGATCGGCGGGTGTCGGCGGCAGCGGCAGGCGCAGCTTCAGTTCATCGGCGGCCAGCTTGCCGTAGAAGCTCAGCGGTGAGGCGATCGCACGCAGCGTCTCCTGGGTCTCGCGGCGCTGCGCGTCGCCGGACGGGCCGCTCGGCGCCAGCTGCTGCTGCGCCTTCGCGCGCCAATACTGCCAGGTGATGTCCTTCTGGTCCGACGGCTTCATCAGCGAGATCGCCGACATGAGCTGCTCCGGCCGGCTCGCGCCCGCGTCGCCGCGCAGCGCGGCGCGTGCCATCCAACTGACCGTGTCGTCGCTCCATTCCACCGGGCCGAGCCTGGCCTGCAGCTTCATCGCGCGATCGAAGTGCTCGTTGGCCTCGTCCTTCAGCCGCAGCGCCGCCTGTCTGCCGTACTGCGCCCAGAGCCACGCGGACAGGTCGTTGGGCAGCTTGGCCGCCCAGCGGCGCACGTCGTCGTCCGCCTTGTCGTAGTCGGTGGCCAGCAGGCGCATCAGCGCCAGCATCGTCAGCTCGGCCTTGGCGCGCGGCGAGGCCGCGGCCTTGCGCTTCAGGTAGCGGTCCGGCTTGTCCATCAGCTCGGCCAGCGCCTCCTGGTCGGGCTTGGACAGCAGCGCCCCGGTCTGCTTCACCGCGCGCGGCTTGTTGGTCTCGACGACGAAGCGCAGCTTGCGCCAGACGTCGGAATCCTTGAACTGGCCGTTCTCATGCAGCGTGGCCGCCAGCATGTTGCAGCCTTCATCCGCGTCGCGCTGCGCGAACCAGGCGGCGCGCGCGGCGTCGCGCAGGTCGCGTCCCGGCGGGTCGGCGAGCAGCGCGTAGCAGGCGACCTCGCGGTCGTCCTGCATCTTGTAGGCGGCGTGGTCACGGCGGAAGTTGATCCAGTCGCGGCGATGGCCCAGCTCCAGCAGCCAGTCATTGCGCAGCCGGTCTTCGACGTAGGCGCCGGGCCAGCGCGCGTAGAACGCGTTGAGCTCGGGCTGCTGGGCTTCCGACAGCCGGGCGTTCAGCTCCCAGTAGTCGAACCAGGGGGCGAGCGGATGCTGCTGGTCGAAGGCCGCCTGCCGCATCGCGGCCAGGCGGGAGCGGTCCCGCACGCGCCAGGCCTCGCGGGCGTCGGTGACCAGGTCCGGCAGCGGCGGCAGGGCGTTGGGCACGACGTTGAAGGTCGTGCTCGACTGCGCGAGGGCGGAGGGCGCCGTGACCGCCGTGGTCAGGCACAGGAGACCGAGGGCGCCGACGGTGGCCGAGACGGTCACGGTGGCGGAGGCGAGGGCGGTTACAGTGATCCGAGCGAACTTCATGCCGACCTGCGATGAGTGACTCCCCCACGGCCCCCGAAGCCGCCGGCACAACCGGCAAGACCTGGCCCCATGAGCGAAGCGAATTGCGTCGCGCCTTGCTGGCGCGCCGCCGCGAATGGTGGGCCGGTGCCGAGGCGCGTCTCGCGGCCGACAAGCTGGGCGAGCAGCTGCTTCCGCTGCTGCGCGAGCTCGAGCCGCTGACCCTCGGCCTCTATTGGCCCCTGGAGGGTGAATTTAACGCAGCGGCCTGGGCCTCGACCCACAAGCTCGGGGGGGAAATGCAATTGGCGCTGCCCTTCGCGCGTAAAGCCGGCGACCACGGGCCGGCGGCGATGACGTTCCGGCGCTGGGACGGCCAGGAGCCGACGGTGAAGGACGAGTGCGGCATCCCCAGCTCGTCCGGGCCGGTGCTGGTGCCGGAGGTGCTGCTCGTCCCATGCCTGGGCTACACGCGGGAAGGCTTCAGACTGGGTTACGGCGGCGGCTACTTCGACCGCTGGATCGAGGCGCATCCCGGCGTCACGACGATCGGGCTGGGGTGGAGCTGCTGCGAGGCGGCCTTCGAAGTCCAGCCGCACGACCAGGCACTGACCGTCGTGCTGACCGAGCGCGAGCTCATCGCGCCCTGAGCTTTTACTCCTTCTCCCGCTTGCGGGAGAGGGCGGGGGTGAGGGCCAGCGGCGGTGGAAGTACAGAGGCCTTCTCAGCCCGAGTTCTCATCCACCGGCGGATCGGGCTCGCCGATCGCACGACGCGTGATCGCCGCCTGCCCGCTGATCCACTGCGCGAATTCGACGACCTCGGGCCGCGCCCGCCCGTGCTCCGACATCATGAGCCAATACACCGTCGGGCAATCGGTACGGCCGGCGTCGCCGAAAGGCTCGACCAGCTCGCCGCGTTCCAGCGCCTCGTAGATCATCGGCAGCCGCGCCAGCGCCACCGCCTGTCCTGACACCGCCGCCTGGATCTGCTGGTAGGTGAAGTTCAGGTACATCCAGCGCCGCGGCTGCAGGTCCGGCGCGCCATGCAGCGCCAGCCAGCGCCGCCAGCTCAGGAACAGGCCGCTGGGGCGCTGGTCATCCTCCTCGGCCAGCGTGTACTGGCGCAGGTCGGCCGCCTGGCTCAGCGGCGGTCCCTGGCCCTCCTGCGCCTGCTTGGCGACCCATGGATTCACCACCGGCGTCAGCATCTCCCCGAACATCCGCTGCGCCGACGGCGCCACGCGGTTGGGCGCGGCGTAGCGCAGCGCGACGTCGAACTCGCTGTCATCGATCTCGACGAGCTGGTCCAGCGCCGACACGCGGATGTCCATGTCCGGATGCTCGCGCTGGAAGGCCTCCAGCCGGGGGATCAGCCACAGCGACGCGAACGACGCGAAGGTCGTCACGTTGACCACGCGCCGCCCGCGCGTGGAGCGGATCTGCCGCACCGTGCTGTCCAGCCGCTCCAGCATCGGTTCCACCGCCGACAGCAGCAGCTTGCCATCCGGCGCCAGCTCGACGTGGCGCGTACCGCGCTTGAAGAGCGTCGCGCCCAGTTCCTCCTCCAGCGACCGGATCTGGCGGCTGATGGCGGACTGGGTCAGGTAGAGCTCCTCGGCGGCGGCGCTGAAGCTCAACCGTCGCGCGACCGCCTCGAAAGCGCGCAGCGTACCGACGGCGAGCGGGCGATGGCGGGGCGGATTCATGCGTGAATGGTATCAATCGACGCGACAAGACTCATTGGACCCGGCTGCGGGTCAACCCTAATATTGCACCATGTCCACGAGGAAGGCCGCCGGTGCGCGGACCGCCCGGGGGATGAGGAGTCGATCATGAATGTCATGCAAAAGTCATCAATCCAGGTCAGCCGCGACGACGCCGCGTGGTCGTTGTCGCAGGGCGAGGCCATGAGCCTGCCCATCGGCCCGGGCCGCCGTGAACTGCATGTGCTCGACGGTCGCGTCTGGGTGACCCAGCGCGGCGACCTGAACCTGCCGGCGCAGGACTTCTGGCTGTCGGCCGGCGAGACGCTGGAAGTCGCCAACGGCACCGAACTGGTGGTGGAAGCCTGGCCGACCGCCCGCTTCCAGCTGCTGGTGCCGCCGCAGGCCTGCCCGACGCGCCTGGCGCGTCAGGTCAGCCGCCTGCCTTCTTTCGGGCAGCTGTTCGGCCAGCGCCTGGCGAACGCCTGACCGCTGGAGCCGTCGTCGTGACCCCCTTCAGCGCCCTGGCCGGTTTCTCCTTCGTGACGGTGCTCGGCTCGGCGCTGGTGCCGGCGCTCTTCTTCGGCGTCCTGGCCTTCGGCTTCGCATTGGCGGAGCGCAAGGCCGACTCCATCGCCAGCCGCCCCCAGGGCAGCATGAGCGCGGGCGATTCGAGCGTCTCCTCCGGCGGCCGGAAGTAATTCAGGCTGGCGACGTCCTGTCGCCCGTCCTTGCCGGTCTTCGAGTACCGGAACGGCTCGCAGCCCGCGTCCACGTAGCGGGACTGACTGGCGGCGTCCGCCTTCAGGTAGAGCTCGTCGCGGCTGATGATGGCCACGAACAGGCCGTCCACATACAGCCCGAAGCCGCCGAACATCCGCCGCGCCAGCACCGGCCCGAGCGGCGCCAGCAACTCCATGCAGTGATTCGCGAAGTCCGCGCCGGCACCGGTGGTGCGGCGGACGGTTCCCGTGGTCGTGGTGCGTGCCATGACGCCGACTCTAGTTCAGCGCTGGCGCCCTGTCCGCGAGGCGGCCACAATGGTCCGCTCCAGGGCCCGCCGGGTCCGCAAGGGAAGGCGAATGGGCTGGATGGATCCGAACGACAAGCTGCCGATCTCCGAAGACCGCCAGGCGCTGCGCGAGCGCCTGATCCGCGAACGCCTGGACCTGCCCGGCCGCCTTGAACTCGCCGACGTCGTGCAGAGCGTGCTGCGCGTGTGGCTGGTCGGCCGCAAGGAGAAGCGCATCGCCGCCTACTGGCCGATCAAGGGGGAATTCGATCCGCTGCCGGCGTTGTACCGCTGGAGCGAGGTCGACGGCGACCGCCGCATCGGCCTGCCCGTCGTCGATCGCGAGGAGGGCCGGCTGCGCTTCCACGTCTGGTATCCGGGCTGTCCGATGGAAGAGGACGCCACCGGCATCACCAAACCCAAGGACACCGAGGCATTCGATCCGCAACTGCTGCTGCTGCCTTGCCTCGGCTACGGGCCGGGCGGCATCCGCATGGGTTACGGCGGCGGCTTCATGCTGCGCACCATCGCGCAGATCCAGCCTCGGCCGGTGGTCGTCGGCGTCGGCTTCAGCCATGGCTTCCAACCGACGCTGACCGCCCAGCCGAACGACGTGCGACTCGACGCGATGCTGACCGAGATGGGGGTCGTCTGGGAGAATTCCCGCGCATGAATGCCGCCTCGAGCCCTGCCATGAGTCCTGTTGATTCCAACGCCCTGAACGAGCTCTACAAAGCTCACCTCGCGGAGCAGCAGCGCCGCACCGAACACGCGCTGCAGCGCGGCGGTTTCGACGCGCTGCTGATCGCCTCGGGGATCGAGAAGTTTGCCTTCCTCGACGACCGGCCCTACGTGTTTCAGCCCAACCCGCACTTCAAGCTGTGGGTGCCGCTGATCCGTCATCCGGACAGCTGGCTGGTGATCCGGCCGGGGCACAAGCCGCGTCTCGTCTACGTGCAGCCGGAGGACTACTGGCACGTGCCGCCTGAAGCGCCGAGCGGCTTCTGGGTCGACCACTTCGAGCTGATCGTCGTCCGCAAGCCGGAGGAGGCGCTGCCCTACCTGCAGGTGCCGGGCACGCTGGCGATCGTCGGCGAAGCGGATGCGGCGCTGGGCGACATCGTCCCGAACAACCCGCCTGAGGTGCTGAACCCGCTGCACTACGCGCGCGCCGCGAAGACGGGCTACGAATTGCTGCGTTTGCGCGAGGCATCGGCGCTGGGCGCGACCGCGCATCTGGCGTCGCAGCGCGCGTTCGGAGAGGGGCGGTCCGAGTCGGCCATCCACAACGCGTATCTGGACGCATGCGGCTTCGCCGAGCGCGACCTGCCCTACGGCAACATCGTCGCGCTCAACGAGCACGCTGCGGTGCTGCATTACCAGTACCAGGATCAGCAGGCGCCGGCGCAATCGCTGTCGCTGCTGGTGGACGCGGGCGCGCACAGCTGCGGCTACGCGTCGGACATCACGCGCACGACCGGCAACGGCGACGCGTCGTTCCAGGCGCTGATCGATGCGATGGAAGCGGCCCAGTTGCGGCTGGTCGATCGCGTGCGCGCCGGTGTCGACTACCGCGACATCCACCTGGCCTCGCACCGCGAGACCGCCGGCGTGTTGCGCCAGCTGGGCATCGTGAAGATGGACGAGGAGGCGATGCTCGCGCAAGGCGTGACCTCGACCTTCCTGCCGCACGGCATCGGCCATCTGCTGGGCCTGCAGGTCCACGACATCGGCGGCTTCATGGCCGGTGAGGACGGCGGCACGATCGCCAAACCGGACGGTCATCCGTACCTGCGCCTGACGCGCGTGCTGCAACCCGGCATGGTCGTGACGATCGAGCCGGGGCTGTACTTCATCCCGATGCTGCTGGACAAGCTGCGCGCGACGCCCGCGGCGGCCAACGTGGACTGGGCGCTGGTGAAGCACCTGAGCGCCTTCGGCGGTGTCCGCATCGAGGACGACGTCGCCTGCCGCGAGACGGGCGCGCCGGAGAACCTGACGCGGGATGCGTTCGCGGCGTTGATCTGAGTTGATCTGAGCCGGGCTGATCAGAACCGGTAGCCCACCCCCACGCCCACCAGCAGCGGATCGATCTTGAACTTCCCGACGCTCGTTCCCTTGGAGCGGACCTCGGTGTCCATCTGGATCTTCTTTACGTCGACGTTGATCGACCACTGCCGGTTGAGCATCACATCGAAGCCGGCCTGTGCGGCCAAGCCGAGGCTGTGCTTCTTGATGGTCGGTTCCAGCGCCGCCTGTACCGCTGGATCGAAGTGCACGCCCGAGAAGCTCGTGTAGTTCAGCCCCGCGCCGACGTACGGGCGGAAGCTGCCTTCCGGATTGAAGTGGTACTGCAGCGTCAGCGTCGGCGGCAGGTGCTTCACCGAGCCGATGCGCGTGCCGTTGCTGTAGAGCGTGTGGCGCTGCGGCACCGTCAGGATCAGTTCGGCGGCCCAGTTCGGCGCGAGGAAGTAGCTGAAGTCGAACTCGGGGATCGTCTTGCGGCTCAGCGACAGACCCAGGCCGGTCCTGTCCTTGTCCGCCGGGTCGATGTTCACCGCGCGGGCGCGGACCACCCAGGGGCTGTTCTGCGCGTGGGCCGATGGCGCCATCGCGGTGGCCAGCGCGGCGAGCGCGACACCGACGGCGATCGAGGGTCGGAAGAAGGCGGGGTTGCGGGTGCGGGACATGCGGTCACTCCTGGTCGATGGGATGACCGGGATTGAACGCGTGCCGCGCTCCGGGAACCTTGACCGTTCACAAGGAACGGCGGTGAACTCGGGCGGTTCCTGGTGATGGCGCGGAGCGCTTGCGCCTTGTCAAACTTTGGCCGCGAGGCCGAGGCGTTCGCACAACGCCAGCGTGAGCGCGCTCTGGTTGAGCGAGTAGAAGTGCAGCCCCGGCACGCCGCCGGCGATCAGCCGCTCGCACAGCCGCGTGACGACGTCCAGGCCGAAAGCGCGCACCGACGCGGCGTCGTCCATGTAGCCTTCCATCTTCAGCGCGACCCAGCGCGGGATCTCGATGCCGTCGCGCTGCGCGAACTGCGCGATGCGCGCGAAGTTGTTGATCGGCATGATGCCCGGCACGATCGGCACCTCCACGCCCATCGCCCGCGTCGCGTCGACGAAATGGAAGTAGGCATCGGGGTTGTAGAAGAACTGCGTGATCGCGCCGCTGGCGCCGGCGCGCACCTTGTCGGCGAAGAACTGCAGGTCGCGCGCCGCGTAGCGCTGCTGCGGGTGGTACTCGGGATAGGCGGCGACCTCGATGTCCCAGTCCGCGCCTTGCGTCTCGCGGATGAAGCGCACCAGCTCGGCCGCGTAGCGGAACTCGCCCGCCGTCGCCGTGCCGCTGGGCAGGTCGCCGCGCAGCGCGACGACGCGCCGGATGTTCTGGTCGCGGTAGGTCGCCAGGATCTCGGCGATGTTCTCGCGCGTCGAGCCCACGCAGGACAGGTGAGGCGCCGCATCGAAGCCCGATGAGGCGATGTCGGCGACGGTCGACAGCGTCTTCTCGCGCGTCGAGCCGCCCGCGCCGTAGGTGACGCTGAAGTACTGCGGATTCACCGCGCGCAGCTCCTGCACGACGGTCTTCAGCTTCTCGGTGCCGACGGGTGTGTTGGGCGGAAAGAATTCGATGCTGACGGGCGTCGTCATGGTTTCTGAACCCAGATGAAGAATTCGGTGTTGCCGTCGCCGCCGGTCACGGGGCTTTCGAACCAGCCCTTGACGACGAGGTCGCGCTTCTCGGCGGCCGCCAGGGCCTGCTCCTTGAGCACGACGTATTGCGACTTGTCCTTGACGATGCCGTTCTTGTTCAAGGCCTTCGGCCCCAGCTCGTACTGCGGCTTGATCAGCAGCAGCGCCTGGCCTTGCGGCTTGAGCCAGCCGACCACGTGCTTGAGCGTGCCGATCATCGAGATGAAGCTCAGGTCGCCCACGACCAGATCGAAGGGTTCCGCGGGGACGTAGTCCTTCACGTGCATGCCTTCATGGGCGGTCACGCGCGGATCCGCCTTCAAGGTCTCATGCAGCTGGCTGTGGCCGACATCGATGCCGGTCACGTGCGTCGCACCCGCCTTGAGCAGCACGTCGGTGAACCCGCCCGCGCTCTGGCCCATGTCCAGCGCCGTGAGGCCCGCCACCGACAAGCCGACCTTGGCCAGCGCACCTTCGAGCTTGAGCCCGCCGCGCGAGACGTAACGCAGCTCGGCGTCGTCCGTCACGCGCAGGGGCGTTGTCTCGGTCAGGTCCTCGCCGCACTTGCGCACGACGGTCCAGCCCTTGGGGCCTTCCCACTCGACCGCACGCGCGTCGATCAGCCGCTGGGCAGCCGAGCGCGTGGGCGCCAGGCCGAGGGAGAGAAGCAGCTGGTCAGCACGCATGGTCGGGTCTCGGGTCAGTCAATCAATAACGGTAGGTATCGGGCTTGTACGGGCCCGACTTCGACACGCCGATATAGGCGGCCTGCTCGTCCGTCAGCTCGCTCAGCTGCGCGTTCAGCGTCTTCAGCTGCAGGCGGGCGACGTGCTCGTCCAGGTGCTTGGGCAGCACGTAGACCTGGCCGACGGCGTAGGCGTCCTTGTGCGCGAACAGCTCGATCTGCGCGATCGTCTGGTTGGCGAAGCTGGACGACATCACGTAGCTCGGGTGGCCCGTGCCGCAGCCCAGGTTCACCAGACGGCCCTTGGCCAGCAGGATGATGCGCTTGCCGTCGGGGAAGATCACGTGGTCGACCTGCGGCTTGATCTCTTCCCACTCGTACTTCTCGATCGAGGCGATGTCGATCTCGTTGTCGAAGTGGCCGATGTTGCAGACGATGGCGTTGTGCTTCATCGCGGCCATGTGCTCATGGCGGATCACGCCCTTGTTGCCGGTCGTGGTGACGAAGATGTCGGCCTTGTCGGCGGCGTATTCCATCGTCACGACGCGGAAGCCTTCCATCGCGGCCTGCAGTGCGCAGATCGGGTCGATCTCGGTGACCCACACTTGCGCCGACAGCGCGCGCATGGCCTGCGCCGAGCCCTTGCCCACGTCGCCGTAGCCGGCGATCACGGCGATCTTGCCGGCGATCATCACGTCGGTGGCGCGCTTGATGCCGTCCACCAGCGACTCGCGGCAGCCGTACAGGTTGTCGAACTTGCTCTTGGTGACCGAGTCGTTGACGTTGATCGCGCGGAACAGCAGCGTGCCCTTGGCCGACATTTCCTTCAGGCGGTGCACGCCCGTGGTCGTCTCTTCCGTGACGCCGATGATCTCGGCGCTCTTGCGGGTGTACCAGGTGGCGTCCTCGGCGACCTTCTTCTTGATCGCGGCGAACAGGATGCGCTCTTCCTCGCTGCCCGGGTTGGCCAGCACGGACAGGTCCTTCTCGGCCTTCTGGCCCAGGTGCATCAGCAGCGTCGCGTCGCCGCCGTCGTCCAGGATCATGTTGGGGCCTTCGCCCGCGGTGTCCTTGGCGCCGAAGTCGAAGATGCGGTGGGTGTAGTCCCAGTAGTCTTCCAGCGTCTCGCCCTTGTAGGCGAACACCGGGGTGCCGACGGCGACCAGCGCGGCGGCGGCGTGGTCCTGCGTCGAGAAGATGTTGCACGAGGCCCAGCGCACTTCGGCGCCCAGCGCCTGCAGCGTCTCGACCAGCACGGCCGTCTGGATGGTCATGTGCAGCGAGCCGGTGATGCGCGCGCCCTTGAGCGGCTGCGCGGCGGCGTATTCCTCGCGGATGGCCATGAGCGCGGGCATCTCGCTCTCGGCGATCTTGATCTCCTTGCGGCCCCAGTCGGCCAGCGACAGGTCTTTGATCAGGTACTGGTCTTGGGCCAGCGGCTTCAGTTGGGCGTTCATGCGGACTCCTGCGAAGAAGGGCCGTCGACACCAACGATCAGGGGGCGGGGAGATGCGGAGAGGGCGTTTGCCGCTCGGTCCTCACCCGGCCTGCGAAGGGTCGACGGGTGAGCGCGGTTGCCATTGCCGCGGACGTGTCGCCGCGCGGCGGTTCCGAGCCTGGCCTCGATGGGATGGGAGGTCGCAACGCTCCTCGGAACAGGGCGCGATTGTAGTCAAGTTCAGCCGGCGCTCGATGACAGCGTTGTGGCCGGGGCCACAATCGCCCCCCATGCGAACGATCCCCCCGCTCAGCGACTGCCCCCGCGCGGCCTGGCTCCCCCTGCGCGGGGTGCTGACGGACATCGACGACACGCTGACGGCGGAGGGCGCCATCGCGCCCGCCGCGCTGGAGGCGCTGCAGCGGCTGCAGGCGGCCGGCGTACCGGTCATCGCGATCACGGGACGGCCCGCCGGTTGGAGCGAGCCCTTCGCCATGGCGTGGCCGGTCCGGGGGATCGTGGCGGAAAACGGCGGGGTATTGCTGCACCGCGAGGGAGGCGGGCTCGCCACCGAGTTCGCCCAGGACGACGACACGCGTCTGGCGAATTTCGCGCGACTCCAGGCCTGCGCGCGCGACATCGTCGCGACCGTGCCCGGCGCCATGCTCGCGCGCGACAGCGCCGGCCGGTTGACCGACATCGCCGTCGACCACAGCGAGTTCACGACGCTGGACGACGACGCGATCGCCGCGGTCTGCGACCGCATGCGCGCGCACGGGCTGGTGGCGACGGTCAGCTCGATCCACGTGAACGGCTGGATCGGCGATCACAGCAAGTGGACCGCCGCGCAGTGGGCGGTGAAGCGGCTGACGGGCCTGGACTTCGATCCGGTCGAGTGGGTGTATGTCGGCGACTCGACGAACGATCAGCTGATGTTCGAGCGCATGCCGCTCTCGGTGGGGGTGGCCAACATCGCGCGTTTCCTGCCGATGCTGGATCACCCGCCCGCCTACGTCACCGCGACCGAGCGCGGCGACGGCTTCGCGGAAGTGGCCCGGGCGCTGCTGCTGGCGCGGGGGTAGCTCGGCTCGTCGACGACCGGGCGGTGGGGGCGCGGCTGGCGTCCCTCGACCGGATCCCACGCATGACGGCCGACCAGCGCCGAGACGCCCGGCCAGTCATGCCCGCGCGGCAGCACGCGGGCCAGCGCCGCATGGCTGACCCGGCCCCCGACGGCGACCAGGCGCTCCGCCACCTCGATCCGCCGGCGACGCAGGCGCGGCAGCAGCCAGCGGTTGGTGGGACGCTCGCGCATCACGCTGGGATGGGGCATGCAGCGGTGCTCCGCCATCAGCAGATGACGCAGCAGGATCTCCAGCCCGAACGGATCGAGGCCCCGCCAATCGGTGCTCAACCGCGCCAGCGCGAAGCGCAAGTTGGCCTGCGCGTCGGAATGCGCGACATGGAAATGGTTCTGGCCGGTCATGAACATCGAGACCTCCGGAGGGCGGGATCACCGCGCCGCTGTGGCAAGTACGGCGCCTGTCCTTGATGTCGGCCAGCGGTCGAGGGTTCTGAATCGGGGGATGTCCCCGAAAACGTCACGAAAGGAAAACACTCTCCGGAGGCGGACGGGGGTGCGGACGGGGTGGTGCTTTCGCCAAAAGGAAAGGGCCGCGCGAGGCGGCCCTTCAGGTGGGGTTCGGAGAATCGTCAGGCCGTCGACGCTCAAGGCGTCCCGGGATGCCGGACCTTCCAGGCCCGCAGGGCCTGTCGGTACGCGTCCATCGCGAGATCGTGCAAGTCGAAGATGCACGGGTCGCAGCCGTTGCCGCAGCACGCATCGATGTCCGGCTGCGGCGGCGGCACGGGCATCGGATCGTCGCCAGCCTCCGGAGAGGCCGGCGCGGCGGCGGTATCGGACTGAACGTCGGTCATGGCGTCGGTCAGGGCTGGCGATGCTCCCGCGGGCGGCCGGAGCCTCCCGCGGCAAGGCGCGTCAGCGACGGACCGGCGGCGGGCCCGAGTGGTTCGAACGCTGCAGGTGACGGAAGGTGATCCGGCCCTTGGTCAGGTCGTACGGCGACATTTCCAGGGAGACGGCGTCGCCGGCCAGGATGCGGATGTGATGCTTGCGCATCTTGCCGCCCGTGTAGGCGATGACCTGATGGCCGTTTTCCAGCGTCACGCGGAAGCGCGAGTCCGGCAGGATTTCGTTCACGACACCCTGCATTTCGATCAGTTCTTCCTTGGCCATACGGCTTGCTCCATTCTTGAAGATGAAAACGGCGCCAGCCGCGGTCTGCCGCAGGCCTTCGCCTTGGATATCAGCGGCGCGCGGCTCAGTGGCTGCGCGCCCAGGCGGTGCCTTCGGTCTCCGCATAGCGCAACGCGGCGCGGCGGGTCTCGAAGGTCGGCACGAATCGCATGACACGATCAATGCTGGCCATGCCGCGTCCCGACTGGATCGAGACGGCCGCGGCGAATCCGCCGTCGGCATGGGGTTTGGTCATCGGTGAGACAAGGAATCGCCCCACCTCAATGCGTTTGTTATGCATCATTATTTTGAGGTGTGCGCCTTGACAGGCAATCGCAATAAGCAACCGTCTTGGCGCGGTGTGGGAAGGTGTACCACTCCAATTCGATGATACGAACAGAAGGGGCACGGAAAGTGGCTTCTGATGCCGATCAGCCGAATGGCGAACAGGCAGGCCGAAACCAGAAACGCTCAAGCGCACGAACCGGGGGGTGATGCTGGTGCGAGCCGCTCGCAGAAGTGTCCCTGGGAGGGACCGGAGGGGCTGCAGAAGAAGACCTGAAGAGGGTGGTCTTGTGCGAGTCAAGCGGCGATTGTAGCCCAAGCGCCGGATTCCTGCATCTCCCGCGACCCCGGGTGTTGGGAGGAGCGCAAGTGCCGCCTTTGTCGGATCGTGCAAGCGCCACGCCGGAACGGGCACGTGCGATCGCCGCCCCGTTCCTAGGATTCATCCGTCCCCCCACCGGCCCCGGCACCCGCTGCCGTCCGGCCCTGATCCCCTGAACCCCCTGAACCCCCCTGAAGGACGGAATCCCATGAGCAAGATCTGGTTCATCACTGGCGCCAACCGCGGTTTCGGTCTCGAGATCGCCCGGGCGGCGCTGGCCGCCGGCGACCGCGTCGTCGCCACCGGCCGCAACGTCGACGCGCTGAAGACGGCCTACGCGGACCATGGCGAGGCGGTCCTCTGCCTCCCGCTGGACGTCAGCCGCGAGGCGGACGCCGCCCATGCGGTCGAACAGGCCGTCGCGCGCTTCGGCCGCATCGACGTGCTGGTCAACAACGCGGGCTACGGACAGCTCGGCCTCTTCGAGGAGATCAGCGCGGCGGACATCGAACGTCAGTTCGCCACCAACGTCTTCGGCCTGATGCATGTCACCCGCGCGGTGCTGCCGGTCATGCGCCGCCAGCGCGACGGGCACATCCTGAACATCGCGTCGGTCGGCGGCTTCCGCGGCTTCGACGGCGCGACGGTGTATTGCGCGACGAAGTTCGCCGTCGACGGCTTCACCGCGTCGCTGGCCCCCGAGCTCGCCGGCTTCAACATCCGCGTGACGGTGGTCGAGCCGGGCTTCTTCCGCACCGACTTCCTGGACGCCAGTTCGGTCCGGTACGGGTCGCAGTCGATCGCGGATTACGCGACGCTGCCCACGCCGCCGCTCTCCACCTACGAGGCCTACAACCACCAGCAGCCCGGCGATCCGGCGAAGCTGGGCCGGGCCTTCATCGAGCTGGCCGCGATGCCGTCGCCGCCGCTGCATTTCGTGGCGGGGTCGGACGCGCTGGGCATGGCGCGCGAGACCTTCGGTCAGCGGATGGCGGAAGTGGAAGCGCACGCGGGCTTGTCGGCCTCGCTCGATCGCGACGACGTCTGAGGGGCGTCGAGTCGAGTCGAGTCGAGTCGAGTTGAGTTGAGTTGAGTTGAGTTGAACTGACCTCCGGCAGCGGTCACGGGGGGCGGATACCATCCCGCCCCGGGACATGTCCGCCGGGGAGGGCGCGATGGAGGAACGCGGCACGCCGTCATGACGGTGGCGCATTGGGAGGGGTCCGCGCGCAGGCGACGATGGATCGGGTTGGGGGCGGCGTTGCTGGTGCAGGCCGTGTTCCTGTCGATGCTGTGGATGGATCATGGCTGGCGGCGTCGCACGACCGCCGAGGGGCCTCGATTGACCGAGGTGCGGCTACTGCCGTTGCCGATGAGTCGCGAGGCGCTGCCTGTGCCCCGACCCGAGCTCGAACGACGCCGGCCCGACATGCCGCGAGTGCCGACGGCCATCCTGGTGGCGCCGCCTGAGGTGGCCATCACCGCGCCCTCGCCGTCAACCTCGATTCAGACCGTGACGGCGGCGGCCCAGCCCGCCTCGGGCGCTTCAGCGCCGCTCGGCAACGGCCGCACGACGCTCAACCTCGCGCTGCCGAAGGCCGGTCCTGCTTCCGATCCCTGGGTGCGCATGGCCGAGCAGATCCGCAACGACGAGCGCTCGCACAGCGCGTCGCGCACCGTCGAGTCGGCGATCGCCGACGCCGCCGGTACGCTGCCCATCGTGTCGAGCGTGTCGACCAGCGGCTCGGGCTCCAAGGTGATCCGTCAGGGCAGCAAATGCACGCGGGTTTATGAAAACCGCGTCGCCGCGATGAACCCGACCGACGACCGCTTGAAGGACGCGCCCGCGATGATGGGCAACTGCTTCAACAAGTGAAGGGGGCCGCTCGGCGCCGTTGACGACGCCGACCGGACCGCCCCGATGCTCCGGGGCTCAGGCCGTGAACCGCGCAGCCGGCGTGTCGCGCCGCTTCGCCGCGTCGCGCGACGGCGGCGCGCCGTAGAGGCGGCTGTACTCGCGGCTGAACTGCGACGGACTTTCGTATCCGACCGCGTGGCCGGCGCGCGCGACTTCCAGGCCCTCGGCGATCAGCAGCCGGCGGGCTTCCTGGAGCCGCAACTGCTTCTGATACTGCAGCGGGCTCATCGATGTCAGCGCGCGGAAGTGGTGGTGCAGCGAGGACGCGCTCATGTGCGCCTCCTTGGCCAGCGACTCGATGCGAAGCGGCTGCGCGTAGTGCGCCTTCAACCAGCGGATCGCGCGGTGCACGCGCTGCGTCTGGCTGTCGGCGCGCGCGACCTGCGCGAGGCGCTCGCCCTGGTCGCTGCGCAGCACGCGGTAGACCAGCTCCCGCATCGCCATGGCCGCGAGCGCGGCCTGGTCCTCCGGATGGTCGAGCAGCCGCATCAGACGCGCGGACGCATCGAGCATCTCGGACGTCACGGCGCTGACGAACAGGCCGCGGCCCGGATCGTCGCCCTCACCGCCTTCCCTCGGTGCGACCGGCGCCTTGGGCGGTCCGCTGCGCGCCACCAGCTCCGCCACCTCCTCCGCATCGAAGTCCAGGCGAAGGCAGAGATAGGGCTGCGCCGGCGTCGCTTCAGTCACGCGGGCGCTCACCGGCAGATCGGTCGTGAACACCATGAAGCGCGTCGCGTCGTAGACATAGCGCTCGTCGCCGAGCAGGACCTCCTTCGCGCCCTGCGCGATCACGCACAGCGAGGCCGGTTGCACCGCATGCGCGAGTTCGCCGCCCGGCGCGTCGAGCCGGATGATCCACAGCCTGGGCAGGGCCGTCGGCCAGACGCCTTCGCGCGGCGCATGGCGCGACAGCATCGCGCTCAAGGTGTCGGTGTCCGGCATCGAGGTCGTCATCGCCGGCATCATCCGGCGCGCAGCAGCTGCTCGATGTCCGCGCGCGGCGGCGTGCCGAAGAGGCGCCGGTACTCGCGGCTGAACTGCGAGGCGCTCTCGTAGCCGACCTGATGCGCCGCCGCCGCCGCGTCCAGCCCTTCGCCGAGCATCAGCCGGCGCGCGTGCTGCAAGCGGAGCTGCTTCTGGTACTGCATCGGCGACATGCTCGTCAGCTGCTTGAAGCGCTGATGCAGCGTGGAGGCGCTCATGTGCGCGACCTCGGCCAGCTCGTCGATGCTGATGGCCTCGCTGAAGCGGCGGTTCAGCTCGTCGATCGCGCGAGACAGGCGGCGCGTCGCGCTGTCCTGCTGCGCCAGCGCGCGCAGCCGCGGACCGAGCGGACCCGTCAGCACGCGATAGAAGATCTCCCGCTGCAGCAGCGGCGCCATGACGCGCTGGTCCGACGGGTTGTCGAGCAGCTGCATCAGCCGCAGCGCGGCGCTCAGCAGCGACTCCGACACCGGCGCGACGTTCAGCCCCGACTGCGCCGACGGCGACGCGTCGGTGCTCGCCGGGCCGACCTCGAGCATCAGCTCCGTCAGCGTCGCGGTCGAGCAGTCGATGCGCACGCACAGGTAGGGCTTGTCCGGCGTCGCCTCGATGACGCCGCCCTTGGGCAGCATGGGCATGGACACCAGCAGGAAGTGCAGCGGGTCGTAGTACAGGGTCTCGGTGCCGAGCTCCACCTTCTTGCGCCCCTGCAGCACGATGGCCAGGCCGGGCTCGTAGAACGCCGGCGCGGTCTTGGGCATGCTGCAGCTGGCCTTGATCAGGTGCAGGCAGGGGATGGCGGTGGGGCGGGAGCCTTCGCCGTCGATGTGCCGGAGCGTCAGATCCACCATCTGCGCGCGCAGGGCCTGCAGCGCGTCGGGGAAGCCGTCGGCGAGGGGAATCGGAGTGGGTGCGACCATGCATCGGATTGTGCAAGTCCCTCGCGCGCGGCGCCAGCGCCCGCGAGCGCGGCGGACCGGGTTCCGGAGGATCGGGCAAGGACGGGCGAGCATTGCGCTGGTGGGGGAGGGGGGCGGATTCCTAAGCTCTCGGTCATCGCGGCGGCCGTCCGGTCGTCGCGCTTTCACCGCTTTTGAAGGAGTGCCGCCATGACCATCATGTCCAGGGAACCGCTCAACAACCTGCCCCAGCTGCCGCGCCGCCGGCTCGGCGCGCACGGGCCGGAGGTCTCCGCGCTCGGGCTCGGCTGCATGGGGATGTCCGATTTCTACGGCCCGGCCGACGAGGGCGCCTCGATGGCCGTCCTGCACCGCGCGCTGGACCTGGGGATGAACTTCCTCGACACGGCTGACATGTACGGCAACGGCGCCAACGAGCGCCTGCTGTCCGGACTGCTCGCCAACCGCCGCCGCGAGGTGGTGCTCGCCACGAAGTTCGGCATCGTGCGCAACGCCGACGGGCTCTCGGCCGGCGTCGACGGCCGGCCGCTGCACGTGCACGCGGCGTGCGACGCGAGCCTGCGTCGGCTCGGCGTCAACCACATCGACCTGTACTACCTGCACCGCGTCGACAAGTCCGTGCCGATCGAGGAGACCGTCGGCGCCATGGCCGCGCTGGTGCGTTCCGGCAAGGTGCGCCACATCGGGCTGTCGGAGGCGTCGGCCGAAACGATCCGCCGCGCCCACAAGGTGCATCCGATCGCGGCGGTGCAGTCGGAGTACTCGCTGTGGACCCGCGACGTCGAGGCCGAGGTGCTGCCGACGTGCCGTGAGCTCGGCATCGCGCTGGTGCCGTACAGCCCGCTGGGGCGCGGCTTCCTGACCGGCGCGATCCGCAGCGCCGATCAGCTGGCCGCCAACGACTGGCGGCGCGTCAATCCGCGCTTCCAGGACGGCCACTTCGCGCAGAACCTCGCGCTGGCCGATGCGATCGTCGCGCTGGCCCGCGACCATGGTCTGGCGCCGGCGCAACTGGCGCTCGCCTGGCTGATGGACCGCGGTCCGGACGTGGTGCCGATTCCGGGCACCCGCTCGATCGCGCGGCTCGAAGAGAACGCGATGGCCGCGCGCCTGCGGCTCAACGACGTGCTGCGCGAGGACCTGCGCGATCTGCTCGACGAGTACCCGGTCGCCGGGGCGCGTTACCCCGAAGTGTCGATGGCGCTGGTCAACGCCTGATCGCTGTCAGTCCTCGAGTCCGAGGAACACGGCCATCCCGTAATACGCCTCGTCCAGCGCGGCGCGGAAGGCCGCGTCGCGCGGACGCCTGTCGATGAAGCCGAGGTCCGGGACCAGCGTCCCGCCCTCGACCTTCAGGTTGGCCCAGCCGATCATGCGATCGCCCCACAGCATCGGCAGCGCGTAGTGGCCCATCGTGCGCCTGGCCGGCGGCGTGTAGGCCTCGAAGCGGTAGGCCCAGCCCCACAGCCGCTCGAAGCGGCGGCGGTCCCACACCAGCGGATCGAACGGGGCGAGGAAACGCAGCCGCTCCGGCTCGACCTTGTGGGCGCGCGACGCGGGGTTCTCATCGGCCGGCCAGTACCAGACCTCGCCGTCCACCTTCGCGTGGCCCCAGCGCGTCTTCGCTTCCTTCAGCACATTGCGCGCCTCGACCCTCAGGTGCGGCGCGCCGTAGCCGAGCAGCGAGGTCAGGTAGCCGAGGCTGGGCGAGGGCAGCGGCGCATAGAGCGCCACGATCATGTCGAGCAACTGGCCCGCCCGCGCGTGGCGGGCCTCGGGGCTGTCGTCCTGCAGCAGATGCTCGATCGCTTCGTAGACCCGTGTCCCGGAGTCGCGCCGCGCCACGCGCAGCAGGCCGCGGTAATGCATGCCGTCGAGCAGCTGCGTGCTCGCGTTGAGCTCGCCGCCCCAGTAGCCTTCGACGCGCCCATGACTGAAGGCCTGCTGCACATGCTGCGGATGCGTGCGACCGCGTGCGCGGATGAACGCGAGGACCTCGGCGGCGCGTGCGTTCATCGCCTCGTCCCAGGGACGTTTCGCGGTGCGCGGATGGAGCAGCGCCAGCATCTCGCGCGGCAGGAAGCCGTAGTTGACGAGGGCGTCCTCCTCCACGGCCAGCTTGGCGTAGCGCGCTTCCAGCTGTCCGGCGCGGTAGTCCTTCACCCGGTGCATCAGGATCAGGTCCTGCGCCCGCGCCGGCGCGCGGATCGGGTCGGCCTGCACGAAGCCCAGGCGCTGGATCGCGCGCAGCAGCGTCGTCGGCTTGAAGAAGGTGCGGGCGATGGCGTGACGCCGCAGCGCGTCATGGTCGATCACGGGCATTCGGAAGCAGGGGTCGTCGAAAGCCTTGACGGTACCCCGGCGCGGCACCGGATGTGTCAGCAGGGGTGGATCACAGCGGCGCGAAGCCGCTCGGCGCCTGCTCGACGGTGTCCATCTGCATCTCGAAGCTGAAGAAGCGGTTGCGGCCGCGCGACTTCGCCGTGTAGAGCGCGTCGTCGGAGCGCCGCAGCAAGCCCTCGACGGTCGTGTCCGCATCCGGCACGCAGGTGGTGATGCCGCCGGACAGCGTGACGTGCGGCTCGACCGAATCCGGATGCCGCATGTTGCAGGTGCGCAGCGTGCGCATCACCGCCCGCGCGAAGGTCATCGCGCCGGAGCGCGGCGTGCCGGGCAGGATCAACGCGAACTCCTCGCCGCCGTAGCGGGCCGCACAGTCGCGCGGCCGGCGGCAGGTCTCCTGCAGCAGCAGCGCGACCCGCTGCAGGCAGGCGTCCCCGGCCAGATGACCGTAGCTGTCGTTGTAGCGCTTGAAGTGGTCGATGTCGCACAGCACCAGCGTCAGCGGCGTCTGGTCGCGCCGCGCGCAGGCGATCTCCTGCGCCAGCCGGGCGTCGAAGGCGCGCCGGTTCAGCAGCCGCGTCAGCGGATCCTCGCCGGACAGCTTCTCCAGCCGCGCGTTGCTGTGGCGAAGATCGTCCGAGACCTCCTGCAGTCGCGTCTGCATGCGCCGCAGGCGCTGCATCGCGCGCAGCTTGGCCTGCAGCACGGTGTTGGAGACGGGTTTGACCAGGTAGTCGTCGCCGCCGGACTCGATGCCCTGCCAGAGGTCCTGGTCGCGGTCGCGGCTGGAGAGGAAGATGATCGGCGTCCAGCCGCCGTTCTCGTGCGCCCGCATCTGGCTGGCGACCCAGTAGCCGTCGTGGTCGGGCATCTCGACGTCGAGGAGTACCAGGTCGGGATGGTCGCCGTCGAAGCGGGCCAGCGCGCTGTCGCCGCCGTCCGCCTCCAGCGTGTGGTGTCCGATCGCCTGCAGCTGGCTGCAGAGGAACCCGCGCGTGCTCGCCTGATCATCCACGACGAGTATTCGCAGCGGAGGGAGCGAGGCAGGCGGCAGCGAGGCGGAAGCGTCCATGGCCGGGCATCGTCGACAGGCGGCAACAAGATGTGCCGGAGCCGATTATGCGGGGCCGGTCCCCTCGAAAGCAGTTCGGGTATGCCTCAAGTCGGGGACGAGGGCGGCGCGGCAGGCGGGGTGGCGGACGCCGCCGATGCAGGGGACGCCGGCGCCGGCGCCACCGCGCGGCGCTGTTCCGCCGTGTCCATCTGCATCTCGTAGCTGAAGAAGCGGTTCCGGCCGGTGGACTTGGCGTTGTAGAGCGCGTCGTCGGCCCGGATGATCAGGCCTTCGGCGCTGGTGCTCTCGTCGGGCAGGCAGGTGGTGATCCCGCCCGAGAGCGTGATCGTCGCGCCGGTCGGCGAATCCGGGTGCGGGATCGCCGCCAGCTCCACCGTGCGCATCAGCGCGCGGGCGTAGGTCATCGCGCCGGAGCGGGGCGTGTTGGGCAGGACCAGCGCGAATTCCTCGCCGCCGTAGCGCCCGGCGCAGTCGCTCGGGCGGCGGCAGGTTTCCTTGAGCAGCCGGCCGATGCGGCGCAGGCACTCGTCGCCGGCGACGTGGCCGGCCGCGTCGTTGTAGCGCTTGAAGTGGTCGACGTCGCACAGCATCAGCGTCAGCGGCTTGCCGTCGCGGCGGGCGAGGTCCAGTTCCTGCTGCAGCCGCGCGTCCAGCGCGCGCCGGTTCATCAGGCCGGTCATGGCGTCGACGCTGGAGAGTTCCTCCAGCTGCGCGTTGGCGGCCCGCAGCTCCTCGGACATCGTCACCAGCCGGGCGCGCATCTGCGCCAGACGGTGCATCGCGCGCAGCTTGGCGTGCAGGATCATCGCGGAGGCCGGTTTGACGAGGTAGTCGTCACCGCCGGCCTCGATGCCCTTCCAGACGTCCTCGTCCTGGTTGAACTGGGAGAGGAAGATGATCGGCGTCCAGCCGCCGGGTTCGGCCGCGCGCATCTCGCGGCAGGTCCAGTAGCCGTCGTGGCCCGGCATCTCGATGTCCAGCAGCACCAGGTCGGGCCGGTAGCGGCGGAACAGCTCCAGCGCCCATTCGGCGCTGTCGGCTTCCAGCACGCGGTGACCGGCGCGATCGAGTTCTGCCGTCAGCGCCACGCGGGTCGCGTTCTGGTCGTCGACGATCAGGATGGTCAGCGGGGACGGCGAGGTCGGCATGGGCGCAGGCATGCCTGTCATTCTGCCGCGATGCCCGCGTTCCTGAAACGACAAGGGCCGCGCGAGGCGGCCCTGAGTCGGGGGATCAAGTTTGCGCGCGTGCGGCAAATGACCGGTTTGGAGTGAGGGGGATTACAGCCCCGCCGCAGCCCGCAGCGCCTTCGCTTTGTCGGTGCGTTCCCAGGTGAACTCCGGCTCTTCACGGCCGAAGTGGCCGTACGCCGCCGTCTTGCCGTAGATCGGGCGCAGCAGGTCCAGCATCTGGATGATGCCCTTGGGGCGCAGGTCGAAGTGCTCGTTGACCAGCGCGGCGATCTGCTCGTCGGGCAGGACGCCGGTGCCTTCGGTGTAGACCGTGACGTTCATCGGACGGGCGACGCCGATCGCGTACGCGACCTGGATCTGGCACTGCTTGGCCAGGCCGGCGGCGACGATGTTCTTGGCCACGTAGCGGGCGGCGTAGGCGGCCGAGCGGTCCACCTTGGTCGGATCCTTGCCCGAGAACGCGCCGCCGCCGTGCGGGCAGGCGCCGCCGTAGGTGTCGACGATGATCTTGCGGCCGGTCAGGCCGCAGTCGCCCTGCGGGCCGCCGATGACGAAGCGGCCGGTCGGGTTGACCAGGTACTTCGTGTCCTGCAGCCATTCCTTGGGCAGCACCGGCTTGATGATCTCCTCGATGACGGCATCGTAGAACTCGGGCTTCATCTTGTCGCCCAGCGACATCTCCGGCGCATGCTGCGTCGACAGCACGACGGTGTCGATGCTGTGCGGCTTGCCGTCGACGTAGCGCATCGTCACCTGGCTCTTCGCGTCGGGACGCAGGAAGGGCAGGCGGCCATCCTTGCGCAGCTGCGCCTGGCGCTCGACGAGGCGGTGCGCGTAGTAGATCGGCGCGGGCATCAGCTCCGGCGTCTCATCGCAGGCATAGCCGAACATCAGGCCCTGGTCGCCGGCGCCGGTGTTGAGGTGGTCGTCGGATGCCTGGTCGACGCCCTGGGCGATGTCGTTGCTCTGCTTGTCGTACGCGACGAGCACGGCGCAACCCTTGTAGTCGATGCCGTACTCGGTGTTGTCGTAGCCGATGCGCTTGATCGTGTCGCGGGCGACCTGGATGTAATCGACGTGGGCGTTCGTCGTGATCTCGCCGGCCAGCACCACCAAACCGGTGTTGCAGAGGGTCTCGGCGGCCACGCGGGAGCGCGGATCCTGCGCCAGCACCGCGTCGAGGATCGCGTCCGAGATCTGGTCCGCCACCTTGTCGGGGTGGCCTTCGGACACGGATTCCGAGGTGAAGAGGAAATCGCTCGCCAATTTAAACTCCTGTGATTCAGTCTTCGGGCATTGCCTTCTGGCGTTGCCGAGACGGGAGTCAGGCGGCGAACGCTTTAGCGGGATTTATGAGTCGCCCCGCAAGTTGTCCAGATTAACTCGGCGACTGGGGCGGCATTATAGGAAAGACCAAGGCCCGAGAGGGTCCACGGACGGGTCGATGGGAAAACTGGGTACATATGCGCTGATCGCGCTCCTGTGGCTGCTGCACTGGCTGCCGCTGCGCTGGCTGGCGGCCCTCGGATGGGGGCTGGGCGGCGTGCTGCATCGCGTGGCCGGCTCGCGCCGGCGCGTCGCCCTGCGCAACGTCGAGCTGTGTTTTCCGGAGAAACCCCTGGCCGAGCGCGAAGCGCTGGTGCGGGAGCATTTCGGCTGGCTGGGCCGCAGCCTGCTGGAGCGCGGGCTGCTCTGGTACGCGTCGGACCGCCGGCTGCTGCGCCTGATGCGCATCGAGGGCAACATCAAGCTCGCCGAACAGGTCGACCGCCCGGTGATGTGGCTGATGCCGCACTTCGTGGGCCTGGACTGGAGCGGCCCGGCGCTGATGCTCAACCAGGCAAGACCTGGCGCCAGCATCTACCAGCGCCAGAGCAACGCGCTGCTCGACGAGGCGTTGCGCAAGGCGCGGTCGCGCTTCGGCACGACCAAGCTGGTCGATCGCCATGAAGGGGTGCGCAGCGTGCTGCGGGCGATCCGCGACGGCTACTCGTTCCTGAATCTGCCGGACATGGATTTCGGGCCCAAGGATTCGGCCTTCATCCCGTTCTTCGGCGTGCCGGCCAACACCTTGCTGGCGCCGGCGAAGATCGCCCAGGCGGCGAAGATGGTGGTGCAGCCGGTGGTCGTCACGATGCTGCCCAAGGGCCAGGGCATCGTGATCCACGCGCACGAGCCGCTGCAACACTATCCGAGCGGCGACCTGGAGGCCGACGCGAACCACTTCCACCGCTGGCTCGAGGACCGCATCCGCGAACACCCGGCCCAGTATTTGTGGGTCCACAAGCGATTCAAGACGAGACCGCCCGGCGAGGCGTCGCTGTATTCCCGATAATCCGCTCCCATGAAACTGCGCTTCACCAAGATGCAGGGCGCCGGCAACGACTTCGTCGTGCTGGACGCCACGCGCCACCCGATGCCGCTGACGGGCGAACAGCTGCGTCGCGTCGGCGATCGCCGCTTCGGCGTGGGCTGCGACCAGATCCTGGTGATCGAGTCGTCGAAGACCCCGGACGTCGACTTCGGCTACCGCATCTTCAACTCGGACGGATCCGAGGTGGAGCAGTGCGGCAACGGCGCGCGCTGCTTCGTGCGCTACGTCGTCGACAAGGGCCTGACCGACAAGCGGACCATCCGTGTGCAGACCCTCAACGCGCTGCTCGAACTGCGGCTGCAGGACGACGGCCGCGTCACGGTCGACATGGGCGCGCCGGTCTTCGACCTGCCCCGCATCCCGTTCGACCCCAAGGAATCCGCGCCGCGCCACGAGAACGGTTTCGAGCGCTGGCCGCTGGACCTGGGCGACGGCATCACGGCGGATGTCGCCGTGCTGTCGATGGGCAACCCGCATGCGGTGCAGCGCGTCGACGACGTCGACCACGCGCCGGTGGGCGTCGTCGGACCGCTGGTCGAGCACCATGAATCGTTCCCGCGCCGTGTCAACGCCGGGTTCCTGCAGATCGTCAGCCGCGGCGAAGTGAAGCTGCGCGTCTTCGAGCGCGGCGCCGGCGAGACGCTGGCCTGCGGCACCGGCGCGTGCGCGGCGGTGGTGGCGGGCATCCGGCTGGGCTGGCTGGACGCCGCGGTCGAGGTGCACACGCGCGGCGGCGACCTGCGCATCGAATGGGCCGGCATGACGCCGGGCGGCCCGGGGCTTTCCGCTCCGGTCTACATGACAGGGCCGGCACAGACGGTCTTTGAAGGAGAAATCGAACTGTGAGCGGCATCGAAGGCATCACCGAACAAGACATCGCCGACTACCTGGCGAATGACCCGGCGTTCTTCGAACGTCACGCCGAACTGCTGGCCAACGTCCGGATCTCGCATCCGCACGGCCAGCGCGCGGTCTCGCTGCAGGAGCGCCAGGCGGAGCTGCTGCGCGACAAGATCCGCGGCCTGGAGCACAAGATCCTGGAGATGATCCGCAACGGGCAGGAGAACGTCGCGATCGCCGACCGCCTGCACCGCTGGACGCTGGCGCTGATGCTGACGCGCGACGACCGGCACCTGCCGGAAGTGCTGCTGCGCGAGCTTCGCCACCAGTTCCTGATCCCGCAGGCAGGCCTGCGGCTGTGGAACGTCGACGCAGGCCATGCGCTGGCGCCGTTCGCGGCCGAGGTCAACCCGGACGTGAAGACCTTCGTGGGCAGCCTGAACCAGCCGTACTGCGGCATCAATTCGGGCTTCGAGGCGGCGCGCTGGCTCGAGGACGACGTGGCCTCGCTGGCGCTGGTGCCCTTGACGACGGGCGCGCCGGCGCAGCCGTTCGGGCTGCTGGTGCTGGGATCGCCGGATCCCACGCGCTACACGGCCGAGATGGGCACCGAGTTCCTGGCCCGCGTCGGCGAGATCGCGAGCGCCGCGCTCTCGCGCCTGCTCGATGCCGACCCGCATGTCGCTCCCCATGCTGCCGCCCAGCCTGACTGACGAGCAGCAGCGCTACCTGGAACACCTGCGCGTGCAGCGCCGCCTGGCGGAGCGCACGCTGACGCTCTACACGGACGCGCTGCAGCGGCTGACCGGACTCGCCTCGGCGGAAGGGCTGGACCTGCTGCGCGTGTCCGCGCACCAGGCGCGGCGTTTCCTCGCGAAGCTGCACACGCACAAGCTCAAGCCGCGCACGCTGGCCCTGATCCTGTCGGCGTGGCGCGGCTGGTACCGCTGGCTGGGCCAGAACGGCCTGGTCGACGCGAATCCGATCGCCGACCTGCACGCGCCCAAGCAGGGCCGTCCGCTGCCGAAGGCGCTGGGCGTCGACGACGCGGTGCGGCTCGCGGAGCACCATCAGGATGCCGCGGATCCGGTGGCCGAAGCGCTGGAGCGCTGCCTCGTCGAGCTGCTCTACGGCAGCGGGCTGCGCGTCTCCGAACTGGTGGGCCTGGACCAGCGCCACCAGGCCTCGTCCGCCGGCTGGATCGTGCCGGAGGACGCCGAGGCGCAGGTGCTCGGCAAAGGCTCGAAGCGCCGCGCCGTGCCGCTGGGCGGCCCGTCGATGACGGCGCTGCGCGCCTGGATCGCGGTGCGCGGCCAATGGGCGGCGGCGGACGAGCCGGCGCTGCTGGTCGGTCCGCGCGGCCACCGGCTCAGCGCCGACCAGATCCGCAAACGCCTCAAGCAGCGCGCGCTGGCGGCGGGCATGCCCACGCATGTCCACCCGCACATGCTGCGCCACTCGTTCGCGTCGCACCTGCTGCAGAGCAGCGGCGACCTGCGCGCGGTCCAGGAACTGCTGGGCCACGCCAACATCAGCACCACGCAGATCTACACCCGGCTGGACTTCCAGCACCTGGCCAAGGTCTACGACGCGGCGCATCCACGCGCCCGCAAGAAATAACCGACTGCTCCCCGATGCGCCGCACCGATCCGACCTCCTCGCGTTTTCTTTCGCGTTCCCCTTCGCGATTTCCTGCGCGATTCCCGTCCCGCCCCCTGCTGCTCTGCTCCGCCCTGATGGCGGCGCAGCTGCACGCCAACGCCCAGTCGCCATCCGCCTTGCAGACGACACTGCCCTCGACGTCGCAGACGCCGTGGCAGTCCGCGTCGAACGAGGCTTCGGAGCGTCCGGTGATCACGGCCACCGACAGCCGGCCCGCGGCGTTCGAGCTGAACTGGTCGCCGGTCAAGATGCCCACGGGGCAGAAGACGGCCTTCCTCGGCGCGCACTACATGGTGGCGATCAACGAGGACTGGGGCCTGGGCCCGGCCGCGTACGGCGCGGCCAAGGGTGAATTCGGCGGCCTGTTCACGGTGGGCTTCAACGTGCAGCGGCGATTCCGCATCGCGCAGGACGTGCATCTGGCGGCCAGCCTGTACGCCGGCGCGGGCGGCGGCGTGAGTTCGGAGAAGGTGCGGGCCGGCGGCGGTCTGATGCTGCGGCCGGAGCTGTCGCTGCGCGGCGAGTTCGGCAACTGGTACGCGGGGGTGGGCGTCTCGCACATCACCTTCCCGAACGGCAACGGCAACATCAAGGACACCGGCGTCGCGTTCACGATCGGGCGGATGGATCGGTTCCTGAGCTTCAATCCGGGCGATTCGGGGTCGCCGGGTCGCGCGGGAGACCGCACCGGCATGGGCTTCGACGAGATCGCGCTGAGCGCCGGTGTCGAGAAGCCGCGCAGCGGCAGCAGCCGCACGCGCAGCGGCGAGGCGCTGACGGGCCGCAAGGGCAAGGCCGGCGGCGACCTGCGGCAGTACTTCGGCGACGGGTCGTCGTGGTGGGGGCTGGAGGCCTCGGGCGCCGCGTCCGGCGGACACGACGGCTACATGGAGATCCTCGCGAATGCGGGCCAGGACTGGGGCCTCATCAGCCAGCGGCTGCGCATCGGCGGCCAGTTCTCGTTCGGCCTGGGCGGCGGCGGCGACATGGACACGGGCAACGGCTGGCTGGTGCGGGTCGGACCGACGCTGCGCTGGATCACGCCCTGGGGGCCGACGCTGCGGCTGGATGCCGGCTACATGAAGGCGCCGTGGGGGAACTATGAGTCCTTCCAGGTGCGCGGTTCGCTGGCGCTGCCGCTGGAGAAGGTTTCGCGCATCCTGAGTTCGCCGCCGCTGGAGTCCGGCACGATCCGGGCGCAGGCGCTGTACCTGAGCATGCCGTACTTCAAGGAGTTCAAGTTCAAGGACGGCTCCAAGGACAACGTGACGGGCCTGGGCATCGGCATGACGCGCGACTTCGGCGGACCCTGGTACGGCGTGGCGCACGCGGGCAGCGCGGCGCTGGGCAAGGCGGGCGCGTTCTCGTACGGCATGTTCGGCCTCGGCGCGCACTCGCCGAAGTGGAACGGCGTGCGCGTCGGCGCGGAGGCGCTGGTCGGCGCGGCCGGCGGCGGCGGCGTGGCGGTGGGCGGCGGCGCGGTGTCGCAGGGCGAGGTGTGGGCGCAGTGGGAAGGCACCGGCCGCGACCGCCTGCGCGTGAAGGTCGGCGTGGGCCAGTGGAAGGCCCTCGGCGGCGAGAAGCAGAGCACCCCGATGGTCAGCCTGAACGTGGGCTGGGCGTTCGGGACGCTGGGGCCGGCGGCGCAGCGCTGAGACAATCCGCCCCATGAAATCCATCCGTCTGCGCGAGGGCAAGGAGCGCTCGCTCCTTCGCCGCCATCCCTGGGTCTTCGAAGGCTCGATCGCGAGGGGCAAGGCCGACGCGGGCGAGACCGTGCGTGTCGAGGCCTTCGACGGCAGCTTCCTGTGCTGGGCCTCGTTCAGCCCGGAGTCGCTGATCCGCGTGCGGGCGTGGAGCTTCGACGAGCAGGAGCGCATCGACGCCGCCTTCTTCGAACGCCGCATCGCCGCGGCGCTCGCGCTGCGGGCGCGCATGCCGATCGCCTCCGACGCGGTGCGCCTCATCCACGGCGAGGCCGACGGCCTGCCGGGTCTGATCGTCGACCGCTACGGCGATACGCTCAGCGCGCAGTTCCTGTCCGCCGGCACCGAGCGCTGGAAGCAGACCCTGGCCGACCAACTGCTCGCGCAGACGGGCCTCACGCGCCTGTACGAACGCTCCGACGCGAACGTGCGCACGCTCGAAGGCATGGAGCCGGTCACCGGCTGGCTGCGCGGCGAGGGCGCCACCGAGATCGTCATCTCCGAGAACACCTGGAAGCTGAGCCTCGACGTGGCCGAGGGCCACAAGACCGGCTACTACCTCGACCAGCGCGACAACCGCCGGAAGTTCGGCGAGGCCGTGAAGCACTACGGCTGCCAGTCGGTGCTGAACTGCTTCAGCTACACCGGCGGCTTCTCGGTCGCCGCGCTCGCGGGCGGCGCGACGGACGTCATCAGCGTCGACTCGTCCGGTCCGGCGCTGGCGCGCGCCACGGCACATGTCGCACTCAACGGCTTCGACCCGGCGCATCACACGGCGCTGGATGCCGACGTCAACCACACGCTGCGCGACCTGCTCAAGCAGGGCCGCAGCTTCGACGCCATCGTGCTGGACCCGCCGAAGTTCGCGCCGACCGCCGCGCATGCGGAGCGCGCCGCGCGGGCCTACAAGGACATCAACCGCCTCGGCCTGATGCTGCTGAAGCCGGGCGGCCTGCTGTTCACCTTCTCGTGCTCGGGCGGCGTGGGGCCGGAGCTGTTCCACAAGATCGTGGCCGGCGCCGGCATCGACGCGGGCGCGGACGGCCTGATCCTCGACCGCGTCGGCGCGACGCCGGACCATCCGCAGACGATCTACTTCCCCGAAGGCGAGTACCTCAAGGGCCTGCTGATCCTCAAGCGCTGAAGCCTTCTTACTCCCTCTCCCGCTTGCTGTATGGACCGAGGACATGGGTGACAGGTGTGCCAGGACATGGGTAACAGGTCAGGTCCAGGTTAGTCAGCCTGGCACAGGTCAATCATGCGTACTTTTTGATGGCAGAAGAAGACATCGAAGCTGCCATCAAGATCCAGGTGAGGTCGTAGGGCTACAGGCTGGCCGATGAGGCCTCTGCCGACGCGGTAGGTGTTGCCTTTGAAGGCGATCCGTCCACCGTATCCGACCCGGCGCACGATGGCGCCATCGCCATATTCGACGGGCCGCAAAGAGCTTGGCATCGAGCGCGGGCTGGCCGCGTAGCGGCTGGCTGGCGTGTCCATGCCCAGCGCTTGATGCGGGCGCTTGGCGTTGTACAGATGCCGCCACTGGATGAAGTGGTGCTGGGCATCGTCCAGGTCCTTGAAGTGCCGACTGGCCAGCAACTCGGCTTTCAGGGTGCGATGGAATCGCTCGTCCTTGCCGTTGGTCTGAGGATGCATCGGTCGGCTGTGGCTCAACCGCACTCCCAAGCGAATCAGCCAGACGCCCAGCTCGGTGAGTGCTCCGCGCGTCGGCGAGCCCCAGGGCGGACCGTTGTCGGCGTTGATGCGCTCAGGCAGCCCATAGCGCTCAAAGGCGCGCTGCAGCACCGGCTGCACGGACTCTAGCCGCTCGTTACTCAGCGCTTGCAGCACGATGTTGAAGCGCGAGTGATCGTCCAGCACGGTCAGCGGATGGCAGCGCTCAGTGTCGGTGGCGAAGTGGCCCTTGAAGTCCATCTGCCACAGTGCATTGGGCGTCTCGTGCTCGAAGCGCTGCCATGCCGTCGCGGCCTGGCTTGCTGCCGGGTCGATCAGGCCGTTTCGGCGCAGCACCCAGTTGGCTGTGCTGGCTGCTACGTGCACACCATGATCGCGCGCCAGCACCTTCGCGATCTTGCGACCGCCCCAAGCAGAACATTCGGCCCGCACTGCAAGCACCTGCGCCTGCAGCTGTTCGGGCGTACGAGTCGGCGAGGTGTGTGGTCGCCGAGATCGATCCTCGAGATCGTCTCGGCTGAGCCACTTGTAGCCTGTCTTGCGGCTGATCCCGCTGCGTCGACATAGCTCGCTGATATTGGCGCCAGGCTGTCGGGCCAGTCGAACAAATTCCTCTCGTTGATCCTTCACGGTGTCTTGGCTCCAGGGCAACTTCGTCCTCCCGCTGACTAGGCGGGAAAAGTGTCACCCATGTCCTGGCACGCCTGTTACCTATGTCCTCGGTCCATACAGCTTGCGGGAGAGGGTAGGGGTGAGGGCTGCGGTCTATGCAGGACGGAGGACGTCTCGCGCGCCTCAGCCTCGCGCCGCCGGGAGGGCCAGGCGCGGCTCGAACTTCGCGCGCTTGACGCTGAAGAAGGCCTTCACGTTGCGGACGTTGGCCTGCTGCGTGAACAGCCGCTGCACCAGCGCGTGATACGCCGGCATATCCGGCACCTGCAGCACCAGCACGAAGTCGGGACCCGGCGCGACGCGCCAGCATTGCTGGACCTCGGCCGCCGCGACCGCGATCGTCTCGAACGCATCGAGGTGCTCGGCGCCTTGCCGGTCGAGCGTGATCTCGACCAGCGCCGACAGCCCGGCGCCCAGCTTGTCCGGCGACAGGATGGCGACCTGCTTCTCGATGACGCCGGTCTCGATCAGCCGTCGCACGCGGCGCAGGCAGGTGGCGGGCGACACATGGGCGCGCTCGGCCAGCGCCTGGTTGGACAGCGAGGCGTCCTGCTGGAGCAGGTCCAGCACCCGCAAGTCGATGGCGTCCAGGGTGATGGAAAATTCCATAAATGGATTGTGAATGAAAGAATCCGCCAGTTGATGAATGAGGCGATGGATTATTTCACCAATCGATGAATGTTGAAAGCATCCACCTCGCCGAGATGCCTAGCATTCCGCCATTCGCAAATTCATCCGGACATCCGGGGAGACACATCATGTGCGGCATCGTCGGCGCGGTCAGCCAGAAAGACATCGTTCCCATCCTGATCGAGGGCCTGAAGCGGCTCGAGTACCGCGGGTACGACTCGTGCGGGGTGGCGGTTCACCAGGACGGCCAACTGCGCCGGGCGCGCAGCACCTCGCGGGTGGCGGAGCTGCAGACGCTGGCGGCGCAGGACGGCGTCGCGGCCGGCACCGGCATCGCGCACACGCGCTGGGCGACGCACGGCGCGCCGGCGGTGCACAACGCGCATCCGCACTTCTCGCACGGCCCGGGCGCCGAGGCGCACCTGCAGCCGGGCCGCGTGGCGCTGGTCCACAACGGCATCATCGAGAACCACGATGAACTGCGCGCCGAGCTGAAGTCGCGCGGCTACGTCTTCCACAGCCAGACCGACACCGAGGTCATCGCGCACCTGGTCGATTTCCACTACCACGGCGACCTGCTGGAAGCGGTGCAGACGGCGGTGGCGCAACTGCGCGGCGCCTACGGCATCGCCGTGTTCCACAAGGACGAGCCGCACCGCGTGATCGGTGCGCGCGAGGGTTCGCCGATGGTCCTGGGCGTCGGCAAGGACGAGTACGCCGGCGCGAACTTCGTCGCCTCGGACGCGATGGCGCTGGCGGGCGTGACCGACCAGATCGTGTACCTGGAGGAGGGCGATGTCGTCGACCTGCAGCTGGGCCGCTACTGGATCAGCAACAAGGACGCGACGACGGGACGTTTCGTCAACGTCGAGCGCGAGGTGAAGACCGTGCACGCGCACAGCGGCGCGGCCGAACTGGGCCCGTACCGGCACTACATGCAGAAGGAGATCTTCGAGCAGCCGGTGGCGATCGCCAACACGCTGGACGCGGTGACGGGCATCAGCCCGGAGCTGTTCGGCGACGGCGCGTTCCGCGTGTTCAAGGAGATCGACTCGGTGCTGATCCTCGCGTGCGGGACCAGCTACTACGCGGGTTCGACGGCGAAGTACTGGCTGGAGAGCATCGCGAAGATCCCGACCAGCGTGGAGATCGCGAGCGAGTACCGCTACCGGGACAGCGTGCCGAATCCGCGCACGCTGGTGGTGACCATCAGCCAGAGCGGCGAGACGGCGGACACGCTGGCCGCGCTGAAGCATGCGCGCTCGCTGGGCATGCTGCACACGCTGACCGTGTGCAACGTGTCGACCAGCGCGATGGTGCGGGAGTGCTCCCTGGCCTACATCACGCGGGCCGGCGCGGAGATCGGCGTGGCGTCGACGAAGGCGTTCACGACGCAGCTGGTGGGCCTGTTCCTGCTGACGCTGGCGCTGGCGCAGACGCGCGGTCACCTGAGCGAGCAGCAGGAGCAGGAGCATCTGAAGGCGCTGCGCCACCTGCCGGTGGCGGTGCAGGCGGTGCTCGCGCTGGAGCCGCAGGTCATCGCGTGGAGCGAGGAATTCGCGCGCAAGGAAAACGCGCTCTTCCTCGGCCGCGGCCTGCATTACCCGATCGCGCTGGAAGGCGCGTTGAAGCTCAAGGAGATCAGCTACATCCACGCCGAGGCCTACCCGGCGGGCGAGCTGAAGCACGGCCCGCTGGCGCTGGTGACGGCGCAGATGCCGGTGGTGACGGTGGCGCCGAACGACACGCTGCTCGAGAAGCTCAAGAGCAACATGCAGGAAGTGCGGGCGCGCGGCGGCGAGCTGTTCGTGTTCGCCGACGGCGACACGAAGATCGACAGCGAGCCGGGCCTGCACGTCATCCGCATGCCGGAGCACTACGGCGCGCTGAGCCCGATCCTGCACACGGTGCCGCTGCAGCTGCTGGCGTATCACACGGCCTGCGCACGCGGGACCGACGTGGACAAGCCGCGCAACCTCGCGAAGAGCGTGACGGTGGAGTGACAGGGCAGGTGGCAGGCATCCGGCCTGCCACAACCAGCCTCCAGACCGGACTGGATGGAGGCTCAGATGGAACAAGCGGAACAAGCGGATCAAGCGGCCGACGATGACTCGGTGATTGCTGCGTTGCAATCCATGCACCGCCAGATGGAGGCGATGACCGAAGCGCTTTACGCACTCCATCTGCAGGCGACCAACCTTCAGGCCCTGCTCTGCGCGGCGGTGGATACCCATCCTCAGCCCGTGCAGCTGCAACGGTGCTTCGAGGAGCAGATCGAGCACACGCTTCGACAGGTCCGGCCGCACCACCTGAAGGCACTCAACGAGCAGACCCAGGCATGGCTGGACCGGATCGGCAGGCGGGTCCGGCTCCTGGAATCGCGGGATCTGGACCCGCATGCGGCGCATTCAAAGGTGCCCTACATGCAGTAGGCCAACGGTGTGCGGCGTCTCCTTTCGCAGTCCTGAGGTGAACGCCGAACGACGTTCGGGGAACGACCTGAGTGGCACACACCTTGCCCGTGGAATACCGGAACCGGCGGCGGGCGCCGCCGGATTCGACAACCGGTTTGAGGCTTTAAAGGAGTCGCCATGAACCAGCACGGACAACGAGGAAGACAAGACCAACGCCCAGCCAGTGCCTGGGACGAAGAGGAGCGCGATCGCGGCAACTACGGAAACCATCGATCGGACCCGTCGCGCGATCGGAACGAGCCGGCCTATCAGGGCAGCAGCTTCCAGGCCGACCGCGATGAACCGCGTGGCAGCGGCTACGGCGGATACGGCGGCTACGGCGGTGGCCGGGAGTACCGTGATGATTACCGCCGGGATTACCGTAGCCATGGCGATCTGCAGAGCCAGGGCGGTTATCGAGGTGGCTATCAGAATGAAGGCTGGGGTGCCGATCGTGGTCGCTCGATGAGCGGCAACTATGGCGGCGGCGGCTTCGGCGGACAGGACAGCTACAGCGGGTCCGGCGACTACGGCAGCCCGAGCTACGGCACCTCCAGCGGCCATGGTCAGGGCGGCTCCGGCCGCTATCGCGACCAGGGACCGCGCCATGAAGGCTGGCGTGAGGACAGCGGGCGACGCGACTACGGGCGCATGGCCGGCTCCGGCGCGGACAGCTATGCCAACACGCTGGGTGAGCACTACGGCGGCACCCCCGAAGAGCGCGACTACCGGGGAAGCCATCGGGGCGGATCCGGTCAGGCCGAATGGCAGTCGCAAGGACGGCAACAGCACTACGACCCCGACTACGAACAGTGGCGCCACGAGCAGATGCGCACGCTGGACAACGACTATCACGGCTGGCGTCAGGAGCGATACCAGAAGTTCAGCGAGGACTTCAACAAGTGGCGCTCGGAGCGGTCGACGCGACAGGGCGCCGGAGGAAGCGGTGCGGGATCGAGCGGCGGCATCTCGCAGCAGGCCGGGCAGGACAACCAGGATGCGACCCGCTACGGCCAGGGCGGCAACACGCTCGGCAGTGGAACCGGCACCCATGGCGATCGCGGCCTGACGGCGGCGGGCAGCGGAAGCTTGTCCAGTACGTCCTTGCCTGGCGCCACGAGCAGCTCTTCGGACGCGTCGTCCAGCAAGACGAAGTAGCGACGGCGTCCGGCTGCCCGTCCAGCGGGCGGCGCGCATCGTCCTTCAAGGCCCGCGGTCATCCGCTTCCACCCCGCGTTCATCGGGAAGGTGCTGAAGCGGCGGCCTGCGGGCTCTCACCTTCTTGGACAGGAGCGCGAGGGCGCTCGCACGCTCAGGTCCTCGCGCTCCTGCGCGTGCGCTCCGCGAGTTCGCGATCCCGCTCGGAGAAGGCGGCCTCCCGTTCAACGTAACGCTCTTGAAGCGAGACCTGCTGGCTCAACGGTCTGCGCTTCTCACGCCGCAAAGCGCGTACATCTTTCTCGGCTCTCATATCGCTCCTTCGTGGTCCACCTCTTTCGTTCTGCACCGGCTCGTCGATTCAGGACGACGTGACCTTGCTTCAACAGACATCAGCAAGTTCCGTGCTGAGTCTGCGGCGACAGGTGAAGGCGACGGCGCTCCTGTGGCCACTGGAGGCAGGCCATTTGCCTCCAATGGTTCTCAATCGCCAGGAGTCGGTATGTACGGCAATCAAGACAAGGTGCGTGTCGAAATTGGAAGGCCGCAAGAGCGGCGACAGGACGATGCACGACGTCAAGCATTTGACCAACGGGACTGGAGCAAACGAGGCGGTCCGGCACGGGGAGAACCGAAAGCCACCGCAAAGCTGGGTATCGGAGACGCCGCCGCAGCTCGCTTCATCTGAAGGCGCCTCGGTTTCCGGGCCGGCGTTCTCCGCGACAAGGCCATGGGAACTGATCCGAAGTCTTCGGCGTGTCGTAAGACTTCTGACCCCCAGCTGAGCCGGCACAGGAAGATTGCCCGGCTTTCCTCATCTGACGGATGCACGCCATGGCCATGCCAAGCGCAGACCTCTCCGGAAGAATCGTCTACATCGAAGACGACCCCATCAACGGGTTGCTGATGCAGCACTGGGCTGCGCAATACCCGGACCTGAGGCTGGAAGTCGCGATGACCGGCGCCACGGGGCTCGCCTCCTGTCAGCTCGAACCGCCGGATGCGGTACTCCTGGACAGGCACCTGCCGGACCTGGACGGGTTGGAGGTGTTGCGACGGTTCCGTGCCGTCGCGTCGTTCGCGGACATCCCGGTCATCGTGCTGTCGGCGAGCAACCAGCCCGTGGACATCGAAGCGTCGCTGCGTGGTGGCGCCTCCGCGTATTGGTCCAAGCCGTTCGACTTCAAGCAATTGGAGCGCGGGCTGATCGACCTGATGGCCAAGGCGAGAAGGAGGACGTGAGGGCCCCCGCCGCGACCGGGTTCGCGCATTGCCATCAGGCATCGAGGCTGATTGCCCGGGCGATGTCTGAGCATCAGGTCCCTTTGTCGTATCCCCTTCCAGCCATCGCCAGGAGTCAAGATGCCGTCCACCACCGCCACCCGAAGCACTGCTGTCCGCAAATCCTCGACGAAGGCGTCGCCGCGCACGCCCGACGCCGTGACGCTGCTGCGTGCCGACCACAAGAAGGTCAGCGACCTGTTCGACCAGTTCGAGAAGTCGCGCTCGACGGCGAAGAAGCGCCAGCTGGTGGCGCAGATCTGCCAGGAGCTCACCGTCCATGCCCAGGTGGAGGAGGAGATCTTCTATCCCGAGGTCCAGGCTGCGCTACGCGACAAGGAACTGGTCCCGGAGGCCAAGGTCGAACATCAGAGCATCAAGGACCTGATCGCCGCCGTCGAAGGCGTCGAACCCTATGGCGAGGACTATGACGCCAAGGTCAAGGTCATGAGCGAGTGGGTCAAGCACCACGTGAAGGAAGAGCAGAACGAGATGTTCCCCAAGGCGAAGAAGTCCAAGCTCGACCTGGTGGAGCTGGGGCAGCGCCTTCAGAGCCGCAAGGACGAACTGCTGGCCCAGTACCCGACGTCTCACTGAGGGCCCGCCAGCGCGCGAGTCCGGTGACCGCCCCCGACAAAAGCCCAGCTCCGCTGGGCTTTTTGCTTTCCTGGCCGGCCGAGCCGATGAGCGGATCGTGCTGTCGCCAGCAAGAACGATCAGTGACTGCGCCGGACCGAGCCGGCAACATTTCCCTCGTTCGACGCCTGCGGATTCCGGGGCGTCTTTTCACATCCATCGAGAGGGAAAGAACAGTGAAGCTGAAGCGACTGATCGCAGGTCTGATGATGATCGGCTTGACCCACGCCCAGGCACAGGTCAAGCCGGAGGCCTCGGGCGCTGACCTGATCGTGCACAACGCCAGGATCTTCACTGGGAATGCCGGACAACCCACGGCGACGGCCCTGGCCGTCAAGAGCGGCCGCATCTACGCGGTCGGCACGGAAGCCGACGTCCTGGCCCTGAAGAACGCCGGCACCCGCGTCATCGATTCCCGCGGACGGCGGCTCATCCCCGGCCTCATCGACGCGCACACCCACGTGCTCAACGAGGGCGGCTACAACTACACCCTGCGGTGGGAGGGCGTGCCCACGCTGCGTCGCGCGCTCGCGATGCTGAGCGAACAGGCGAAGCGGACGCCGGAAGGCCAGTGGGTGAAGGTGATCGGCGGCTGGTCGCCCTACCAGTTCGAGGAGCAGCGTTTCCCCACGATCGAGGAAATCCGCAAGGCCGTCCCCGACCGCCCGGCCATCGTGCAGTACGCCTACAACCGCGCCTACCTGAACCCGCAGGCGATCGCGGCCCTCGGCCTGGGCACGGACAGGTTCCCCGCGCTGCCGGACACGGTGCTCGAGAAGGACGGGCAGGGCCGGTACACCGGCGTGATCCATGGCAACACCTTCATGTTCATCGGCATCGAGGCCATGGTCCCCCAGCTCTCGTTCGACGAGGAGGTGAGCTCGCTGGTCCAGACGGTGCACAGCCTCAACCGTGTCGGGATCACGTCCATCGTGGACGCGGGCACGGGCTTCCGCGGCTATCCCAAGGCCCAGCGCACCGTGGACGTCCTCGCCCGCGACAACCGCCTCAACATCCGCATGCCCTTCGTGGACATCCAGTTCGGAACCGGCGCCGACTTCAACATGGTGGACGCACAGATCACGGCGGTCACGAAGACGGCGCCCATCAGTCCCGGCCAGAACCTGCACCCGCAGCTCGCGCACGGTCACACCTATCGCGGCGCCGGCGAGCTGCTGTCGGCGGAGGTCCACGACCACGAGAACTTCGACCGCCCCGCGATCGTCATCCCGCCGGAGAAGTGGCGCGACCTGGTGGAAAGGGATATCGCCAAGCTGGTCCAGCGGCGCATCCCTTTCCGCGAGCACATCAGCTACGACGAGAACATCACGCCCTTCCTCGATGCGCTCGAGACGCTGAACCGGAAGACGCCGCTCGACGGCCTGCGCTGGAGCCTCGAGCACGCCGAGACCATCAGCCCCGCCAACATCGCCCGCGTGAAGGCGCTGGGCGGCGGCGTCGCCCTGGACACCAAGATGGCGCTGCACGGCGACGCCTTCATCAAGACCCACGGGCGCGACAAGGCGCTGATGACCCCGCGCCTGCGCGAGCTCGTCGACAGCGGCATCCCGCTGGCCATGACCACCGACGCCTTCCGCGCGGCTTCGTTCAATCCGTGGATCGGCATCAGCTGGATGGTGTCCGGAAAGTCCGTCTCCGGCACCGAAGTGCTGGCCAGGAACAATCGTCTGACACGGGCCGAAGCGCTGGGACTGTTCACCCGCAAGGCGGCGTGGTTCATGCACGCCGACGCCGAGGCGGGCGTGATCGCCCCCGGTTGCCTCGCCGACTTCGTGCTGCTGGACAAGGACTACTTCACCGTCGCGGAAGCCCAGATCCCGTCGATCAGCTCGGTCCTGACCGTCATGGACGGCCGCGTGGTCTACGGCGCGCAGGAGTACGGTCCGCTGTCTCCCGCCTTGCCGGAGATCCTGCCCGCCTGGTCGCCGATCAAGCAGTTCGGCGGCTACTACACCGCTCGATGAGGCCTCCCCGACTGACTCGTCCCCGAAGGCACTGGGCATCGACGGGCGGGGTGGGCGCGCGCGCGGCGCGGCGCGGTGTGCTGCTGCTGTCGCTGGTGGCGGCTGATGCGGCGCTCGCGCAGTTCCGTCCCTTGCGGTTCGACGACGACTTCCGCGCCCAGCGCCAGTCCTGCAATGAGGACGCGCGCAAGGACGCGCACGAGGACGGGCACGAGGCCGGCGACGGCATCGCCTGCTGGAAGGACCGCCCGGTCAGCGACGACCTGCGCCTGAGCCTCGGCGGCGACCTGCGCTGGCGCTACGAGCACGCCGGCAATCCGCGCTACGGGCTGGATCGCCAGGACAAGCGTGGGGTGCTGATGCAGCGTGCTTCCGTCTTCGCCGATCTGCGCCTGGACGAGCATTGGCGCGGCTTCGCGCAACTGGCGAGCTCGATCACCAAGGGCCGTGCGGGAGGTCCGTCGCCGGTGGACGAGGATCGGCTGGATCCGACCAACCTGTTCGTCGAATGGCGATCGGCGATGGGGCAGGGCGGCGTCGGCTTGCGTGCCGGCGTCCAGGAACTGCAGTTCGGCTCGGGGCGCGCCATCGACGCCCGCGAGGGCCCGAACGTGCGGCGCAGTTTCGACGCCGTGCGCGCCTATGCCACCAGCGGCGCCTGGCGTGTCGATGCCTTCACGGCGGCGCCGCGGCAGAACCGCCCGGGCAGCTTCGATGACGCCCGTTCGACGACCCAGAGGCTGCGCGGTCTCTATGCGACGCGCACCGGCAGCGTCACCTCCTGGGACGTCTATGCGCTGCATCTCGACGACGCCGCGGCCCGCTACGTCCAGGGCGTGGCGCACGAACGCCGCTGGTCGCTCGGCACGCGCGTGTTCGGCGGCCGCCAGGCCGGGGACTGGCACTGGGATTGGAACTGGGAGGGCGCCGTGCAGGGCGGGCGCTTCGGCGATGCAGACATCCGCGCCTGGTCGCTCGCCACGGACACCGGCTACACCTTCGATGGCGTGGCCGGCCAGCCGAGGGTGGGGCTGCTCCTCGCCGTCGCCAGCGGCGACAAGGATCCCCACGACGACCGCCTCGGCACCCTCAATCCGTTCTATCCGCGCGGCAACTACTTCGGCGATGAAGCGACGCTCGGGCCTCGCAACTTCCTCAACATCCACCCGGCGCTGAGCTTCAAGGTCGCACCGCAGGTCCAGCTGAACGCCAGCCTCGATTTCTTCTGGCGTCACAGCACCCGCGATGGCGTGTACGCGCCCAACGGCCTGCTGTTCCGCGCCGCGGGCGACAGTCGCGCCCGCTATGTGGCGACCATCGCCTCGCTGGGAGCCACCTGGACGATGGCGCCGGGCTGGTCCTCGACCGCGGTCGTCGCCTACGCACAGCCGGGTGCATTCCTGCGCGAGACCGGCGCCGGCGAGGTGTTGAGCTTCCTCAGCCTCAGTGCGCAGTACCGGTTCTGAACCCGTCAAGGCGACATCCGCCAGGCCCTCCGCGCACCGATGAAGAAACTCCTGATGACCACCCCTATCGACAAGCCCCCGGCTGTCCCGCGGCAGGCCCGGCGCGACCATGCGTTCGCGGATGTCGTCGTCGTGCATCGCCATCCGCTCATGCGGGCCGGCATCGCCGCGGCCCTCTCACCGGCCCTGCTGGCCTGCGATGCCGGCGGCGCCACCGTGCCTGTCTGGTCGGGGCCGGTCCGTCCGCGCCTGCTCGTGGGCGATCACGACGATGCCCTGCAGGCGCGGCTTCACGCGCCGAGCTCCGACGGTCCCGACGGCGCCAACGACGGCACCAACGACGGCGCAGGTCCGCGCTGGCTCATCGTCACCGCCACGGTGACGGGCCGGCGGGTGCGGCTGGCCATGGCGGCCGGCGTGACCGGCTACGTCCATGCGTCGTGCACGCTGGAAGAGCTCCAGCAGGCCGCCTGCGCGGTCATCGCGGGTCGTCGCTACCTGTGCCGCACCGCGGCCGCCGCGGTGGCGGAAGACTGGCCCGGCGATGCCTTGACGCCGCGGGAGTTCGACGTGCTCACGATGCTGTGCACCGGTCTGGACAACAAGTCCATCGGATTGCGGCTGGGCATCGCGCCGGGAACGATCAAGACGCATGTGAAGACGGTGCTGCACAAGCTGAACGTGCACAGCAGGACGCAGGCCGTCATCGAGGCCATGCGTCGCGACTTGATCGACGAGTGGCGGTACTCGTCGGCGATCGATTCCGACTGTCGTGCGCAAGATCGGACAGTGACCTCCCGCGGCGGCGTCGGCAACATCCTTTCCCATTCGCAGGCCACGGCAAGCCGCCCATCCCCGCGGCGACGCCTGCTCGATTCCCCCGACGGCGCGTGAGCGCCAGATTCCTCAAGGAGCTTTTCCCATGCCCAAGACCGGTCTTCCCGCATTGCTTCGTCCCGAAGACAGCATCGTGGTCCTGATCGACCATCAGCCCTACCAGTTCGCGAACCTGCACAGCCATGAGCCGACGATGATCACGAACAACGTGATCGGCCTGGCGAAGGGCGCCAAGGTCTTCAACGTGCCGACCATCCTGACCACGGTGATCGAGGAGCGCGGCGGCTACCTGATCAAGGGTCTGCAGGACGTGTTCCCGGATCAGAAGCCGATCAACCGGACCTTCATCAACACCTGGGAGGACCCGGCGGTCACCGACATCGTCAAGAAGAGCGGCCGCAAGCAGCTGATCCTCGCGGCGCTGTGGACGGAGATCTGCCTGGCGATGCCGGCCATCCAGGCGCTGGGCGAGGGATACGACGTGTTCGTGGTCACCGACGCCTCCGGCGGCGTGTCGGCGGAGTCCCACGACATGGCGGTGCGCCGGCTCGTGCAGGCGGGCGCCGTGCCCATCACGTGGATGGCGGTGATCTCCGAATGGCAGCGCGACTGGGCGCGCGTGGAGACCGCGGTGCCGCTGACGGAAGTCGTCCGGGACCATGGCGGCGCCTCCGGCATCGCGTACGCCTGGGAAGTCCAGTTGCTGGAGTCGGCCGCGAAGGGCTCCAGCATTCCCAAGATCGCCGGCTGAGGGTCAGGTCATGCCTCGGAGGAGAACCCCATGAATGCCCGGGACGGATTGCAGCGCCCCGTCGACGCGGGCCCGCGCCGCGTGAGCCTGCGCACGCGCGGTCACATGCACGGCCCGATCACGCGCTTGATGAGCCCGTCGGATCTTGGACACACGCTCAAGCCCTTCGTGTTCCTCGATCTTTTCGACATCGACCTGCACGACCCGCGCGGGGGGTTCTCCATCCACCCGCATTCCGGCCTGGCCACGATCACGGTCATCGTGGACGGAGACCTGCGCTTCGATGATCCGGCGGACGGCACCGGGTACATCGGCTTCGGCGGCTTCGAGTGGATGCGTGCCGGCGGCGGCGTCTGGCACGGCAAGGAGCTGTCCGGCGGCAGGTCCCCGCGCGCCAAGGGCTTCCAGCTCTGGATCGCGCTGCCGCCGGCGCTGGAACAGGCGACGGTCGAGAGCCAGTATGTGGAGGCGCCGCAGGTGCCGACGACCGGCCCCGCGCACGTCATCCTCGGCAGCTATGGCGGCGTGCGCAGTCCCGCGCGGTCTCCCGACGGCGTGACCTATCTGCTGGTCCGGCTGGCCGCGGGCACCTCGTGGACCTTCGTCCCGCCGGAGGGGCAGACGGTCGCGTGGATGGCCGTGGCCAGCGGTCGCCTGGTGGGCGAGGCCTCGGCGGAGACGGGCCAGATGGCGCTCTTCGATCCGTCGTCCCAATCCATCGCGCTCGAAGCCGGTGCCGAGGAAGACGTCGTGTTCGTCATCGGGTCCGCGGTGCCGCATGCGCATGAGCTGCATCTGGGCAACTATTCGGTGCACACGTCGGCGGCGGCCCTGGAAAAGGGCGAGGCCAATATCGAGCGTCTGCGCAAGCTGCTGATCGCCGCCGGGGATCGACGCCAGGGGGACGGCGGATCGATCCCGGTCTTCACCGGCGAAGCGGGCGGCGAGTAGGCGATCGACGATCGACGATCGCCGGGCAGACGATCCCTACGCCGCCGCCACGAGGTTCGGTGTCTGGTCGAAGTACTCGCGCAGCAACTCGATCAGCACGCGGATCTTCCGTGAGGGATGCGGGCCGGGCGGACGCACGACGTAGGCGCCCGCGGTCCGCACGGGATAGCGGGTCATGACGGGCACCAGGGCGCCGGACGCCCGATGGCTGTGGGTGAGGCCATCGGGCAGATAGCCGATGCCCAGCCCCGCGACGGCCGCGGCCACCAGCGCCGACCCGTTGTCCGCCTTGAAGCGCCCTTGCGGACGCACCGTGATGATCTCGTCGCCGTCCATCAACTGCCAGCTCTCCATGCCCTGCATCAGCGCTTCATGCGCCAGGAGCTCCTCGGGGGTCTCCGGCGCGCCGTGCGCCGCGATGTAGGCGGGGCTCGCCACCAGCTTCGCGTGGATCTGGCCGACGCGCGCGGCGACGAGGTTCGAATCGGGCAGGTAGCCGACCCGGATCGCACAGTCGTAGCCCTGCGTGACGAGATCGACGAAGTGGTCGCTGTAGCAGGTCTGGAGGTGCAGCAGCGGATGACGGCGGGCCATCTCGGCCAGCACGGGGGCGAAGTGCGTCGGGCCGAAGGACAGCGGCGCGGCGATGCGCAGGCGCCCGCGCAGGTCGCCGGCGGGCAGCACCGTCTCCCGCGCGATGTCGAGCTCCGCGCAGATCCGGGCGGCGTAGTCCCGGAAGGTCGTCCCGGCTTCGGTGAGCGACGCGCCGCGCGTCGTGCGCGCCAGCAGTTGCACGCCGAGGTCGGCCTCCAGCCGCGCGAGGCGCCGGCTGACGATGGATTTGGCGACCCCCAGCCGGAGTGCGGCGGGAGAGATCCCGCCCGCATCGGCCACTTCCACGAAGGTCTTGAGTTCCTCGATGTCCACGTCGCGTTCCTCTTCCGGCAACACAGCTGCACGCGCAGCGGGGCTACCGTACCACGGGGAGGAATGCGAACATCATTTCGACCGGTCGTCGCGGCCGGCGCGATCGCCACTTCCAGCACCTGAAAGTCCCATGTCCATCCCGCCCGAGCTTCCCGAGAACCTGTTGAAACGGGACACCTCAGGCCGCAGCTGGAACGGGGTGCTGGTGGAGGTGACCGAGTTCACCTGCGGGGGTCGGGTGTTGCATCAGATGCGGCACGGGCCCGAGACCCGGCTGGGCGTCATCCTGGAGGAAGTGGGCCGCGGCCGCTGCGAGCCCCGCTTGAGCGCGAGCACCCCGTGCCCGGTCGACTACAGGCCGCGTCACATGCACTTCGCGCCGGCGGACATCGAGCTCTGGGGGTACACGGCGGATGCGCGTTTCGTCAAGGATGTCAGCCTCAGCTTCGACATGGCCACGCTGTGCGAGCGTCTGCAGATCCCGTCAGGCACGGGCCTGCTCGACGTCCCGCGACTGCGATTCACCGACGACCGGGTGTGGTCGCTGGCGAAGCTGCTGGCCGAGGCCGTGCAGGATCCCGACCCCGGCGCGCAGCTGTACGGAGACTCGCTGATCGCGGCGATCGCGGCTCGGCTGCTGGAGCCGCCCAAGACCGCCGACAAGCCGGCGGCCGGCCTGTCTCCGAGGCAGTTGAGGGACGCGATCATGTTCCTCGACTCGCAACTCCCGGCGCGAGTGGATCTGGCGACCCTGGCGGCCTTGGCGGGCCTGTCCCAGTCGCACTACAGCCGTGCTTTCAAAGCGTCGACGGGCATCGCGCCCTACCAATGGCAGCTCCAGGCGCGCATCGAGCGTGCCAAGTCCTTGCTCGTGGGCAGCGTCCGGTCGCTGGAGGAGGTGGCGGAAGCCACCGGCTTCGCGGACGCGGTGCACTTCGGCCGCACCTTTCGCAAGCTGACCGGCGCGACGCCGGCCGCGTGGCGGGCTGATCGCCTGGCCTAGGGCGGCCGGAGGCCATGCCTGCAAGAACCATCCCTACAAGAACCAGACGATGTCCGACGCTACCGAACTTCCCGAAAACATGGTCACGCTGAAGTCCACCGAACGCCATTGGAACGGCGTGCACGTGGCATTGAATGAATTCACCTGCTCGGGGCGCGTGCTGTTCCACATGGCGCAGCATGAAGAGGCGAGCCGGTTCGGCGTGCTTCTGGACGAGGTCGGCGATCACTGCGAGACGCGTCTGTCTGCGAATGCGCCCTGTCCGCGGGACTACCGGCCCCGCCACATGTACTTCGCGCCGGCCGAGATGGCGCTGTGGGGCTATTCGTCGGACACCCGCTATGTGAAGTGCGCGGCGATCAGCTTCGACATGCCCGCGCTCAACGAGCGGCTTGAGCTGTCGCACGCCCTCGGTCTGGCGGGCGTGCCGCGGATCCGTTTCGTCGATGACCCGCTGTGGACCTTGACGCGGCTGCTGACGGAAGCGATCGATGACCCGGATCCCTCCAGCCAGCTCTATGGCGATTCACTGGTCGCGGCGATGGCCTCGCGGCTTTTCGAGCGTCCCCAGGAGACGAAGACGAGTGCGCCCGGGCTCTCGCCGACGCAGTTGAAAGAGGCGATGAGCTTCCTCGACGCCCAGTTGCCCCACCGCGTGGAACTCGCCGCGCTGGCCGAGCTGGCGGGGCTGTCCCAGTCGCATTACAGCCGCGCCTTCAAGGCGTCCACCGGCATGTCGCCCTACCAGTGGCAGTTGCACGCACGGATCGAGCGGGCGAAGGACCTGTTGATGAACAGCTGCCGCGCGCTGGACAGCGTGGCCGCGGTCACCGGCTTCGCCGACGCCGTCCACTTCGGTCGGGTGTTCCGGAAACTGACGGGAGCGACACCGGCCGCGTGGCGCATGGATCGGCTGACCTAGCGGTCGAGCCGCATGACAAATTCAAACTGCATCCGGCAGGTTCAAACAGTGACGCGCCAGCGTGACTGCACAAGACTTCATCTTGCAGGCTTCGTGGCTCAGCGAAGCCTCGGGGCCCGTCGCGCCATCACGCCCACAGCAACCCGTTGAACCCCGAAGGAAATGCAAGTCATGAAGAAGCTCGTGAAATCCGCAGGCCACACCTCAGCAAACACTGCGGGCAGTACCGCAGACGCCGCGTCGGTCCAGGCAGACATCGAAGGCGTCCTGCAGACCTACGAGACCGCGCTGAACGCGTCGGACATCGACACAGTGCTGAGCGTCTTCGCACCCGACGGCGTCTTCATGGCGCCGAACAGCCCGTCGACGGTCGGCGCCGATGCCATCCGGGCGGCCTACACCGGCATCTTCCAGGCGATCACTTTCGAGACCGTGCTGACGGTCGAGGAGCTCGTGCAGGTGGCGCGGGACTGGGCGTTTGTCCGGACGAGTTCGAACGGGCACGTGACCGTGAATGCGATCAAGCAGCGCGTCCCCGACGCGAACCACGAACTGTTCATCTTTCAGCGGGGCGATGACGACGCGTGGAAGATCGCGCGCTACGCCTTCGCGTCGACGAATCCGGCGCCCCACTGACTGGCACGCCGCGCCCCGAAACAGGAAATCCGTGCGAGGAGAAGCTCGCGCCGGTTCGCCGGTGCGACTGCCGCTCATCCTCTTCGCTTTAGTGAACTCATTCGTATGCAAAATCCGTCGATCTGGATTGGTACCGGTACCAATTCAATGGGCGCGGGGCATGGATGAAAGATCCGCCGCCCCCGCACGAACAACGGATTGGGGTCGAACGGATGAATTTCACGAGGTGGATACCGCGTGGCGCAGCGGCGCTGTCGCTCTCGATGCTGGGCCTGTGCGCCTGCCCGGGGTTGGCGTTGGCGCAGCAGTCACCGCAGCCGCAACAGCAGTTGCAAGCGCAACCTGTCGATGCGGCGCTGGTTGCTCGCGGCAGGCAACTGGCGATCGCAGCCGACTGCGCGGCCTGCCACACCACGCCCAAGGGAGGCGCGCCCTTCGCCGGCGGCTACGCGATCGAGTCGCCGATGGGCGCCATCGTCGCGACCAACATCACGCCGTCGACGACGCATGGCATCGGCAGCTACACGCTGCTCGAGTTCCAGCGCGCGCTGCGCCAGGGCGTGCGTCGCGACGGCAGCCATCTCTACCCGGCGATGCCCTACACCGCGTACACGCAGCTGTCGGACGACGACACCGCCGCGCTCTACGCCTACTTCATGCACGACGTGAAGCCGGTGGACCAGCCGGTGGCCGCCGAGACGAAGCTGCCGTTCCCGTTCAGCGTGCGGGCCTCGATGGCGGTGTGGAATGCGCTGTTCCTGAAGGACCAGCGCTTCACCCCGGACCCCGGCATGGCGGACCCGGTGAATCGCGGCGCCTATCTGGCCAACGCGCTCGCGCACTGCAGCACCTGTCACACGCCGCGCAATGTCCTGATGGCCGAGGACCTCGGCCAGCCCTTCCTGTCCGGCGCCAACGTCGGTCCCTGGTTCGCGCCGAACATCACCTCGGACGCGGTGCACGGCATCGGCGGCTGGAGCGACGACGAGCTGGTGCAGTACCTCAAGACCGGCCAGGTCCACGGCAAGGCGCAGGCGGCCGGCCCGATGGCGGAGGCCATCGAGCACAGCCTGCAGCATCTGCCGGAATCGGACCTGCGCGCCATCGTGGTCTATCTGAAGCAGACCCCGCCGGTGGCCGGCGACGCCGCGCAGGCGGGCGTCAAGGCGCGTCACGCGCTCGGCGAAGCCTCCCGCGATGAAGTCGCGCTGCGGGGTCTCAAGGACGTCGATCCCGGCTGGCGGGTGTTCAGCGCCAGCTGCGCGCACTGTCACCAGGAGAACGGGACGGGAACGTCGAACGGCGAGTACCCCTCGCTGTTCCACAACAGCGCGACGGGCGGCGACCGCGCCGACAACCTCATCGCGACCATCCTGCACGGCGTGGACCGCACGGTGGCCGGCAAGCCGCATTTCATGCCGGCCTTCGGCGATGTCGCCTCCTTCACCGACCGCCTCAGCGACCAGGAGATCGCCGACCTCTCCAACTACGTGCTGAGCCGCTACGGCAATGCCGCGGTGAAGGTCAGCGTCGAGGACGTCCGCGTCGCCCGCGCCGGCGGTCCCAAGCCCTTCCTCGCGAAGGCGCAGCCCTTCATGGTGCCGGCCGGCGTTCTGGTGCTGCTGGCGCTGATCGCCCTCGTGCTGCGCCGCCTTCGCGCCCGGCGCGCGCGCCGCGCCTTCTGAACGTCTGAACGGAGTCCGTCATGACCCATGAACACGATCCCTCGCAGGCGCTGAGCCGCGCGCTCTCGCGGCGCAGCCTGCTGGAAATGGCCTCGCTGGCCGGCACCGCGCTGGCCCTGGGCGGCGCCGGCCTGCTGGCCGCGCGGGAAGGCCTCGCGGCGGCGGCCACCAGTGCCGTCGGCGCCGCTAGCGCTGCAGGAGCGGCACCTGCCGCGGCCGCGCTGCCGGTCGCCGATTTCCTGCGCCTCTCGGTCTTCCTGACCGGCGGACAGGCGCTGGACGCGACGCTCGCCGGTCGCTACCAGGTGGCGCTGGCCAAGCGCGATCCGCAGTTCGGCGACAGCGCCCGCGCGCTGTTGGCGCTGATCCGCAGCACGCAGGCCGGGACCATCGAGCAACTCCTCGAAACGCCCGATCTCCAGGACACGCTGCGCGCGGCGACCACGCGCATCGTCTCGGCCTGGTACCTGGGCATCGTCGGCCAGGACGCCGACGCCGAGCTGATCAGCTATGCCGAGGCGCTGATGTACCGCCCGACCAAGGATGTCCTGGTGGTGCCGACCTACGGCGCCGGTCCCGACTCCTGGGGCGACCAGCCGGGCGTGACCCCGCCGGTGACCCTGGCCGCAACCAACGAACGCAAGACCGCATGAGCACACAGTACGACGCCGACCTGATCGTCATCGGGTCCGGAGTGATGGGCGGGCTGATCGCCAGCCGCCTCGCCAAGGCGGGCAAGTCCGTCATCATTCTCGAAGCCGGTCCGCGCGTGCGCCGCGCCGACATCGTCGAGACCTTCCGCAACGCGCCGGTGAAGCTCTCGCTGGCCAACATGAAGCTGCAGGGCGCGGGCTCCCCGTTCCCGAACCCGCCGCACATCCCGTCGACCTACGGCGACTACCTGCGCCAGACCGGGCCGGTGTCCTATCCGACCAAGTACCTGCGCGTGGTCGGGGGCACGACCTGGCACTTCGGTTCGGCGCTGTGGCGGATGATCCCGAACGACTTCAAGCTGAAGTCGCTCTACGGCCGCGGCCGCGACTGGCCCATCGGCTACGACGAGCTCGAGCCCTACTACTGCCAGGCGGAATCGGAGCTGGGCGTGTCCGGCGTCGATGGCCAGGACGAGAGCGGCCACGGCGGCGAGGCGAGCCCGCCGCGCTCCGAGCCCTTCCCGATGAAGCCGCTCAACGAGCCCTACTTCATGAAGCGGGTGGCGGAGATGCTCAAGCCGGGCGGCTACAACCCGGTCATCGAGCCGCACGGCCGTGCGTCGCGTCCCTACGGCAACCGGCCGGTCTGCGCGGGCAACAACAACTGCAACCCGGTCTGCCCGATCGGCGCGAAGTACGACGGCTCCATGCACATCGACGTCGCGGAACGCGCCGGCGCGAAGCTGCTGGACAACGCGGTGGCCTATCGCATCGAGGCGGGCGCCGACGGCAAGATCACGCGCGTCCACTACAAGAAGCCGGACGGCAGCTCGCATGCGCTGACGGCGCGCCACTTCGTGCTGGCCGCCTACGCGATCGAAGGACCGAAGCTGCTGCTGATGTCGACTTCGGAGAAGTACCCGAACGGCATCGCCAACTCCTCCGACCAGGTGGGCCGCAACCTCATGGGGCACACCGGTATCAGCATGAACATCATGATGAACGAGGACGTCTGGCCGGGGCAGGGCCCGACGGAATTGCTGGTCTACTTGAACTACCGGGATGGCGCGTTCCGCAAGGACATCCCCAGCTACAAGACCAAGTTCCGCAACACGGTGACGACGCAGCAGATCGCGTCGGAACTCCTGGCCAAGGGCGTGATGGGCGCCAAGCTGGACGAGGAGATCCGCAAGCGCTCGGCGCGCTCGCTGAACGTGGCGGTGGACTTCGAGACCGAGGCGCAGCCGCAGAACCGCATCGTGCCGAGCAAGACGCACACCGATGCCATCGGCATTCCAGTGCCGGAGATCTACTACAGCGTCAACGACTACTGGAACGCCGGTCGCGACTTCGCGGTGAAGGACCTGGAGCGCATGGCCAAGCTGATGGAAGCGGATGTCCTGAAGATGGACACCAAGCATCAGGACCGGCAGCACATCATGGGCACGACGCTGATGGGCGACGATCCGAAGGACTCGGTGGTGGACCGCGACTGCCGCACGCATGACCATCCCAACTTCTTCATCGCGGGAACGGGCGTGATGCCGTCGGCCTCGTGCATGAACCCGACGCTCACCGGGGCGGCCTTGAGTCTGCGCATCGCGGACACGCTGCTCAAGGAGATCTAATCGGTGGATGCGGAATCCGTCGAAGACCGAAGCGGTCGTCTCAACTGAAGGCAGCGAAGGCAGCGCGGCCCCTCGTGGAAGAGGGCGCCCGCGCGACCCTGGCAAGCGGGCGGGCATCCTCGCGGCGGCACGTGAGCACTTCGCCGAGGTCGGCTTCGACAAGGGCAGCGTGGACCGCGTCGCCTCGGCGGCGTCGGTCTCCAAGGTCACGGTCTACAAGTACTTCCCGTCCAAGGAGGTGCTGTTCAACGCGGTGGTGAACGAGCCGATCCGCCAGGCGTTCGAGCTCGACGTGGCGTCGCTGGATCCCACGACGCCCCAGGCCTCGCTGGAGAAGATCGCCGAGACCTACCTGACGCTGATCACCGCGCCGGAGATCCTCGCGCACATCCGCCTGCTGCATGCGAGCGTGTCCGTCTCGCCGGCGCTGGGCCACGACTTCTTCAGCTCCGGACCGGAGGCCGTCATGCAGGAGCTGGCCGGCTTCCTGCGCGCCTGCCGCGACGCGGGCTCGCTGGCGATCCGGAACGTGCCGCAGGCGGCGGAGCAGTTCCTCGGCATGGTGCGCGGCAACGAGCAGATCCGCCTGCTGATGCGGCAGCCGCCGCTGCGCGCCAAGGCGGCGACGCGGACGTACTGCCGCGCCTGCGTGGACCTGTTCGTCCGGGCTTACAGGCCCTGATCCTTTCGGGCCTGACGCCACGGCGGATCGGGGCGGCGCGCCCGGTCCGGCGCCCCACCGCTGCTTTCAAGCCGTTGCAATCCAAAACCCCAATTTTATGAAAGCGCTTTCAGAATCCGCATTTCTTGCCTAGGATGGTTGGCGCAGGAGACAAGTCACGGACCCGGACGAGCGACGACAGAGCGCTGGCCGGACCGCGCCCATCGGTGCCCTGCACACCATCGAAACCTCTTGGAGATCTGAATGGGATTGCAGAACCGCTTCGCTGCGCAGGGACTCCTGCGCGCCACCGCGCTGGGCTTGCTGGTCACTGCCGCCGCGCAGGCCAACGCCAGCGTGACCAACCCGACCATCGGCCGCCTGCTGTGGTCGGAGGAGTTCAACGGCACTTCGTTGAACACGTCGCTCTGGACGCCGTACGACGGCAACGGCTGCCAGATCAACCTGTGCGGCTACGGCAATGCCGAGCTGGAGTACTACAGCCCGAACAACCTCTCCATCGCCGACGTGCCGTTTGAAGCCGGCACGCGCGCGCTGGCGATCCGGGCGCTGCGGCAGACCATCGGCAGCAACGAGTTCACCTCGGGCAAGCTCGACACCTTCAACAAGGTGCAGGTCAAGTACGGGATGATCGAGATCCGCATGGCGACGCCGCAGCTGCAGACCGGTCTGTGGCCGGCCGCCTGGCTGCTGGGCACCAGCCCGCAGGTCTGGCCGCGCAAGGGCGAGATCGACATCGCCGAGCTGGGCCACAAGTCCTCGGCCTGGGCCGCCGCGGGCGCGCCGGGACCGGACTACTTCGTCGGCGCCAACGTGATCACCTGGGCGCAAGCCGCCTGCGTGCCGGGCAACGAATCGTGCGCGGCCTCGACGGCCTGGCAGACCAAGAACTGGTACAAGCCGACGACCTCGTTCGCGAACCGCTTCGTCAAGTACCGCTTCTACTGGACCGAAAGCGAGATGCGGTTCACCGTCGTCGACAACGACGGCGAGCACAACATGTACGACCAGCCGCTGCCGGTGAACACCGACGCCCTGCGCGCGCCGTTCTACTTCCTGCTGAACCTGGCGGTGGGCGGCAACTTCACCGACGCGGCGAACCCGTCGCAGGTGACGGCGCCGCTGCCGGGCACGATGTACGTGGACTATGTCCGCGTGTACGAGCTCGACGGCAAGGGCGAAGTGAAGCTGGGCAACCAGACCGTGCCGGAAGCGGCGGGCAAGTTCGGCGTGTTCACGGACAACACGGCGATCACCAACAAGCTGCAAGCCGGCAGCACGTCGGACATCTTCCTGTGGAACGGCGCGTCGACCGGCGCGGGCAACATCCAGCCGGCCGAGGGTACCAACGTCATCGCGTGGAGCTACAACACGCCGGGGCAGTGGTTCGGCGGCGGCATCCAGGCGCGTCAGCTGCGTGACCTGACGAACTACCGCAACGGGAACCTGAAGTTCAAGATCAAGATCCCGGCGAACGTGTCGTTCAACATCGGCATCGGCGATACCTTCACCAACCAGAACTGGGTGAACTTCCCGGCGAACACGACGGCCTTCGGCCTGGTGCGCAATGGCGAGTGGGCGACGGCGACGGTGCCGATCTCGACGCTGATCGGACCGAAGGTCGCGCTGCAGTCGATCGCGGACATCTTCATGTTCTCGGGCGACAACACCAAGCTGCCGGCGCAGGCCTTCCAGTTCGCGATCGACGACGTGTACTGGGATACCGGAACGACGACCCCGACCGATCCGAACCCGCCCACCACGCCGACCACGCCGGATGGCATCAGCCAGCCGACGGCGACGACGGTGAAGTTCTCGCAAGGGACGGGCACCTGGGCCGACGTGCACTACACGGTCAACGGCGGTGGCCAGCTGAACGTGCGCATGCTCAAGGAAGGCAGCGGCAATGCGTACACCGTGTCCGGTCTGAAGAAGGGCGACGTCGTGCGCTTCAACTTCACGTACTGGGACCCGGCGCGCAACGGCGCGTACGACACGACTCAACAGAGCTACACGCTGAAGTGAGCGTTTGAACTGAGCGCTTGCAGAGAGCGCTTGAAGAGGAGCGCCTCGGAACTCTCCGGGGCGCGCCCTTCGACAGAGGTCTTGTCGCAGAGCCGCCTTCGGGCGGCTTTGTCATTGGGCCTCGGACGAAAGAAAATTTTCGAGGCGCTGTAACCTCAAGCGCGGCGGCTACGAATAGAAGGGTGCGGAACGCGCAGGAGCGCTCCGCTTCATCAACCTGAACCTTCTTACGGAGTGCCTCCCATGATCAGCAAGACCCAATCCGCCGCCCTGGCTGCTGCCGCCGCCATGTTCGCCCTGTCCGTCCAGGCGGCCCCCGCGCCCCAGGGCAGCAGCGGTCTGGCCGTGGCCGCCAGCGACAAGGTGCATTGCTACGGCGTGCACGAGTGCAAGGGCAACGCGGACTGCAAGACCACCGAGAACGCCTGCAAGGGCCAGAACGTCTGCAAGGGCCACAGCTTCAAGGGCATGAGCGCGGCGTCGTGCCTGAGCGCAGGCGGCACGATCGGCGACCTGTCCGCGAAGTAATCCCATGAGGCCCGGCCCCGCATCGCGCGTCGCGCAGCCGAGCCCGGGCTTCGGCCTGGGCCTGCGCAGCACGCACTACCGAGACTTCCTCGAGGCGCCCCAGCCGGTCGACTGGCTGGAGGTGATCTCCGAGAACTACCTCGTGCCCGGCGGCAAGCCCCTGGCCATGCTGGACGGCATCCGCGCGAAGTATCCGATGGTGATGCATGGCGTCTCGATGAACCTGGGCGCCGTGGCCGGTCTGGATGCGGACTACCTGCGGCAGCTGGCGTCGCTGGCCCGTCGCGTCGAGCCGCTCTGGATCTCCGATCACCTGTGCTGGACCGGCGTCCACGGCCGCAACCTGCACGACCTGCTGCCCTTGCCCTACACGGACGAGGCGCTGCGGGTGGTGGTGCGCAACATCGGTCAGGCGCAGGACGCGCTCGGCCGCCGGCTGGTGGTGGAGAACGTCTCCAGCTATCTCGACTACGCGGACTCCAGCCTGACCGAGGCGCAGTTCGTGGCCGAGGTCGCGCGACGTGCCGACTGCCTGCTGCTGGTCGATGTGAACAACATCCATGTGAGCGCGGCGAACCACGGCTTCGATGCGCTCGCCTACCTCGATGCCTTGCCCGCGGAGCGCGTGCAGCAGATCCACGTCGCCGGCCACAGCGACCACGGCGACCATCTGATCGACACGCACGACCAGCCGGTGGCCGAGCCGGTCTGGCAGCTGTACGCCGAGGCCCTCCGACGATTCGGCCCGGTGGCGACGATGATCGAACGGGACGACCACATTCCCCCGTTGCCGGAACTGCTGGTGGAGCTGGATCAGGCCCGCGTGATCACCGCGCGCATTTGGCCCGGCGACGTCGCAAGGAAGGCCGCATGAACGCCATCGAGCAGCCCCTTCAACCGCTTCAGCTCCTGGACCTGCAGCAGTCGCTGCAGACCTACCTGACCGGGCAACCCAGCCAGATCGACACGAAGCTGCGTCGAGGTCCCGGCATCGCCGCGGAGCGACGCCTGGCCATCTACCACCATGCCTACCGCGCGCGGCTGCACGAGACGCTGGCGGACAGCTACGGGCATACGCGGCGATACCTTGGCGACGAGTGGTTTGAGCGCGAGGCGCTGGCCTTCGTCGAGGACCACGGCTCTCAGCACTTCAGTCTGCGCTGGTACGGCGCCGACTTCGCCCCGTGGCTGTCGCAGCGGTGGCCGGACGACGGCGAGATCGGCGAACTGGCCGCGCTGGACTGGGCGCTGCGGAGCGCCTTCGACGCCGCCGATGCGCCCACGCTCACGATGGCCGACCTGGCGTCGCTGGCGCCCGAGGACTGGGCCGACCTGCGACTCCAGCTGCCGGCCAGCTATGCGCGCCTGAAGCAGTCCTTCAACACGCTGGCGCTGTGGCAGGCGCTCGACGGCGACGAGACGCCGCCGGCCGCGCAGCCGCTGACGGCGCCGCTGGACCTGCTGATCTGGCGGCGCGGCCACTCGCCGCATTTCAGAAGCCTGAGACCGCTCGAGGCTCAGGCGCTGGACGCGCTGGCCGCGGGTCGCACCTTCGCCGAAACGTGTGCGGACCTGGCCGACGCGAGCGCTGACCTGGATGTCGTCGCCGAGCTGGGCACGCTGCTCCGTCGCTGGGTGGACGAGGAGTTCCTCGTCCGCTGAGTCTCGTCCGCTGAGCCGTGTCGGCTCAATTCACGACCAGCTGGCCGACCATCCCCGCTTCAAAGTGCCCCGGCAGGAGGCAGGCGAACTGGAACTCTCCGGCCTGGGTGAACTGCCAGACGATCTCGCCGCTCGTGCCGGGTTTGACGTGAGCCATGTTCGCGTCGTCGTGCGCCATGCCGGGGAACTTCCGCATCAGCGCCGCGTGCTGAGCCAGGGCCTGCCGGGTGCCGAGCACCATCTCGTGCAAGACCTGACCCCCGTTGCGGACCACGAACCGTACGGTCTCGCCGCGCTTGACGGCAAGATTCGACGGCGTGAAGCGCATGGTGTCGGCCATGTCGACCTGGATGGTGCGCGAGACCTTCTTCGGATTGCCCTCCTGGCCGAAGTCGGTGACTTCGACCTGCGCGGGATCGAACTTGCGCGGCGGGGCGTGGTCCTCGTCGCCATGGGCGAAGGCAGTGGGGGCGGCGGCGATCAACGCGGCCAGCGTCAACAGAGGCAATGTCTTCAAGGGGCTCTCCTTTCCATCGGACAGGAAGCTCATCGCCGGCACCGAGAGCGCCGCGAACGAGCTTGCGAGCATGCTGGACCTTGCCACTGTGGCAAGGTCAATCGGGAAGTGCGCCCGACCTTGACGGCACCTCGTACGTCGCACGTCGCAGGAGTCGGATGACGCTTCCGCTCAGGGGAGGGCCGTTGGGGCCTCAGGGTTAGCCCGCGATTCTTTCGTCAGAGGTAAAGGTCGCAACGTCTGGTTGATTGATCGCCTCGGGTACCGCTTTGACACTCCGCTCGCATACCGCCACCCATGGCGGACCTGGAGACAAGCATGACCCTGACTCGACGCCAGTTGATGGGTGCCGCCGCCGGCACTGCCGCAGCCCTCTGGCTGCCTACCGCCCACGCTCAAGCGAGCGCTCTGAAGATCTCTCACCAGTTCCCCAGCGGCACGCTGACCGAAGGCGACTTCCGCGACCGGCTGTGCCGCCGTTTCGCCGCCGAGGTGGAAAAGCGGTCGGGTGGGGCGCTCAAGGCGGCGGTCTATCCGGGCTCGTCGCTGATGAAGACCAACGCCCAGTTCTCGGCCATGCGCAAGGGCGCGCTGGACATGAGCCTGGTGCCGCTGTCCTATGCCGGCGGCGAGGTGGCCGAGACCAATGCGGGCCTGATGCCGGCGCTGGTGCCCAGCTACGAGCAGGGCGCGGCGTGGAAGACGGCGGAGGTCGGCAAGCTGCTGTCCAAGGTGCTGGACGACAAGGGCGTGATGATCGTCAGCTGGGTCTGGCAGGCGGGCGGCGTGGCCAGCCGCGCGCGTCCGCTGGTGACGCCGGACGATGCCAAGGGCCTGAAGGTGCGCGGCGGCAGCCGCGAGATGGACATGATGCTGAAGCAGGCCGGCGCGTCGGTCATCACGCTGCCGTCCAACGAGATCTACGCGGCGATGCAGACCGGCGCGATGGATGCGGCGATGACCTCGTCCACCAGCTTCATCTCCTTCAAGCTGGAGGAGATCGCCAAGCACCTGACCTCGGGCCGCGAGCGCACCTACTGGTTCATGCTGGAGCCGCTGATGATCTCCAAGGAGGTCTTCAACAAGCTGCCCAAGGCGCAGCAGGACATCGTCATGGGCGTGGGCGCGGAGATGGAGGTCTTCGCCCGCGATGCGGCGAAGGCCGATGACAAGGCCGCGGCCGCGATCTATGCGAAGGCCGGCGCCAAGGTCTACGACATGGACGAGGCGACGCTGAAGAAGTGGCAGGCCATCGCGCGCGACACCGCGTGGAAGGACTTCGCCGAGAAGAACGAGTCCTGCGCGGCCATCCTCAAGGCCGCCCAGAAGCTGCTGTGAGATCGCGATGAGCCACGGCTTTGAACTGAAGCCGGCGGTGGCCGGCATCGACCCCGACACGCCGGCCGTGCTGCTGCCGCTCGCGCGGCTGCTGCACCTCATCAACCAGGGTGTGGTCGTGCTGGGCATGCTGGCGCTGCTGGTGGCCTCGTGCGTGCTGACGTACAGCGTGGTCTCGCGCTACGTGATGAAGGCGTCCACGGACTGGCAGGACGAGGCGGCGGTCTTCTGCCTGGTCGGGGCGACCTTCCTCTGCGGCGCCTTCGTCCAGTCCTTGCGCGGGCACGTGGGCATCGAGGCCATGGCCGGGCTGCTGCCGCGGTCGGTCAACCGGCTGCGCCTGGCGCTGGTGGACCTGATGTGCACGGCCTTCTGCGCCTTCTTCGCGTGGAAGTCCTGGACGCTGTTCCACGAGGCCTGGGTCGAGGGCCAGACGACCTCGTCGTCCTGGGCGCCGCCGCTGTGGATCCCGTACGGGTTGATGGCGATGGGCATGACGCTGCTGAGCCTGCAACTGCTGGTTCAACTGACCGCCCGCATCAACGGGCTCTTCAAGAAAAACAACTCGGGAGTCGCAGCATGAGCATGCTCGTCCTCGGCTCTCTGTTTGGCATCGTCACGCTGCTGTTCATGTTCTCGGGCGCGCCGATCGCGTTCGCGCTCGGCAGCGTCGCGGTGCTGTTCATGGCCCTCTTCATGCCGGCGTCCGCGCTGGACACGGTCACGCAGAACGTCTACGAGGAGATGGCCAGCATCACGCTGCTCTCCATTCCGCTCTTCATCCTGAAGGGGGCGGCCATCGGCAAGTCCCGGGCGGGGCAGGACTTGTACGCGGCGATGCACGTCTGGATGGGGCGCATCCCCGGCGGCTTGGGCATCGCCAACGTCTTCGCCTGCGCGCTGTTCGCGGCGATGGCCGGCTCCAGCCCGGCCACCTGCTCGGCCATCGGCAGCGCCGGCATCCCGGAGATGCGCAAGCGTGGCTACTCGCCCGGCTTCGCGGCCGGCATCATCGCGGCCGGCGGGACCTTGGGCATCCTGCTGCCGCCGTCGATCACGATGATCCTGTACGCGGTGGCGGCGGAGCAGTCGCTGGGGCGGTTGTTCCTGGCGGGCATTGCGCCGGGCGTGCTGCTGGTGGTGCTGTTCGCCGTCTACGCGGCGCTGCGCTACCGCAAGGAGTACGCGCTGGCCGAGGCCGAATACAAGCGCACGGGCGCGGCTTCAGCACTGCTGTCGAAGGAGACCTTCACCACGCGTCAGAAGTTCGAGATGCTGCCGCGCGTCGTGCCCTTCGTGCTGCTGCTGATCGGCGTCATGGTGGCGCTGTACGGCGGCTTCGCGACGCCGTCGGAGACGGCGGGTCTGGGCGCGCTGCTGGCGCTGGGGTTGATCGCGGTGATCTACGGTGTGTGGCGGCCGCGGGACGTGGCGCCCATCCTCACGTCGACCTTGAAGGAGTCGACCATGCTGATGTTCATCATCGGCATGTCGCTGCTGTTCTCGTACGTGATGAGCTACCTGCACATCAGCCAGGCGGTGGCGGAGTGGATCGTCGGCATGCACCTGTCCAAGTGGGTGCTGCTGGCGGCAGTGCTGCTGATGGTCATCCTGCTGGGCTTCTTCCTGCCGCCGGTGAGCATCATCCTGATGACCGCGCCCATCATCCTGCCGCCGCTGAAGGCAGCGGGGTTCGACCTGATCTGGTTCGGGATCCTGATGACGATCGTGATGGAGACGGGGCTGATTCACCCGCCGGTGGGGTTGAACATCTTCGTGATCAAGAACATCGCGCCGGATATCGATCTGCGGGACATCATTTGGGGGGTGTTGCCGTTTGTCGTCCTCATGCTGCTGGCCGTGCTGCTGATCTGCATCTTCCCGAGCATCGCGACGGGGTTGCCGGATTTGGTGATGGGGGCGGTTGCGGCACCGCATTGAGCGGTTGCAGGTGAACCCGACCTAAAACCTAAATCGTCTCAGGCTTTTCTGGAGGCGATTCGGCCGTCAAGAGAAAGCCAAAAGCGAGCGTTTCGTTTGGCGATCAATGACGTGATTCGTGGTGGCCCATCACGATGACGCTGCGAAGCCCGGCCCTGCCAATGACACCGGACTACATCACGTATCGGACAGCGACCGTAGCGAATGAGACAGGCGCCTGGGCCGACTTGCATTGCACGGACAGCGGCGACGGCAGGTGATCAGGGCACCGGGGCTGGTTGCCGCCGAGAGAACACGCGAGAAGCTCTGCGTATCACCATCCTTGCGATGGTTGCCATGTCATCCATTGGCTCGGTATCGAAGTGCTCGCAATAGCGTTCATAGCGTGGCCATTCTTCAACGCGCCTGCTACCGCCATGTACCAACTCATTGCGCAGCTCAAAAAGCCATGCGGTCTTTTGGCCAATCTGCGGCCCTAGCCCTAGGCTTGCGATACCGTCAAGGATCGATCTTTCGACAGAGCCCCGCACACCAAATATGGCGTCTAGAGCGACAAAGTAATTGACGAATGCTTGAATTCCTTGGTCATTCAAAGCCAAGTTGAAAAAGTGGGCCCCCTTTTGAATTCTCGCATGGGACTGGGTATCGCATTCGGCAAGCGCTTGATACCAAATCTGGATTTCTTGGGTCATTATATTTGAAATGACCATTGGAGCGCCAAAGAATGGAAGTATTGGCCGAATTTGGGATCTCAGATAGCTGCGCTCAAAGTTTGACTGATGCGGAAATTGAACGCAAAAGGTCGAAGCGTCCGCCGTTGCCCTCATTGGAGGGAACTCAACATTTTCGCAGTAGACAGCGTATAAGACTGCGGCCAAACAACGGAACTTGATCTCCGCCTCTGACTTACAACCTGCAGCTGTACCATCATCCTCTGAGATGAACAAAGATTTGGTAGTGTTCGGAGGGCTAAATGTGGAGTCGGTCCGTCCGTTGATGTGTGGATTCAGCGGAGTCCAACCGCCCGTCGCGTAGCCTGCGCCGAGTACATGCTGCCAATCTTCTGCTGACGCTATGTCAATAATTTTGATTTGAAACTGGGCTAGATCCAAGTTGATGCCCACAACCCGAGGCAAGCTATGGATCGTGCAGAAGCGCCCCAGCTTTGAGTTCATGGTGTTACGAAACTCTGTCTCAATGCGACTTAAAAACTGTGGGACAGGCGTTTGAATCGACCGGCACTGGAAGAGTGAACGAGCCCCGCCAAACATCAGCAAATCTGTATCAAAGATGGATTTTTCCAAGCATATTTCTTGAAGCGTTTCTGTCAGGCTGGCCCGCATAGTTCTTTTGTCAAAATTCTTGTACTGCGCGTCGCTTCGAACCAGAAGTCGACTGAGGTTGCGTAATGCTGAGTTGGTGTCTTTCCCATATCTCCACGAGAGCCCAATTCGTGAGCGGAAGGGATCGCCCGTCTTGCGACCGGCGAAGAATTGTGCGGAAGGCTGATTCGATGTATCCGAGTCAGCGTGGCCTGTGTAGATCGATTTCGTTAACCTTGCAATTTGACTAAGGATCGGGCTCATAGGCTGCAATAGATCGTCGGAGCTGGCTCTGTTCTTATCAAAAATGATGCTTTGAGCATTAGGGTCGGGAGTCGTCTTATCCTGCGCTCTATCAATTGAATGCTGTTCCCGTCAATTGAAATGCTCTTCAGCAGTCCAGTTCCGAATAAGAAAATCCAGCGCTTAGTCGCCGCGCTTGCTCCTTCGGTTAGGTCAGATGCCGGACCGAAGAGTGCTTGCCAAGCGCCTTCTGAGCCAACTGCTGAAGAACGCGCTTCCAGGCCTTCGTTGTGCTCGACGAACCAATAATTGAGTCGACGGTGACTGGCGCGCGCTGATCCTGCTTCGCATGCACGATTGAATTCCGAAATTGGTACAGGCTGCTACCTAAGAGCGATCTGTCTGAGCGGGTGATCAGTCCTTCGCCTGCTGCAAAGTCCAACAGCTCTTTGGTTGACAGCTCAACAACGAGCCTAACGATCGAACTCTGTTCGTCCTTGCTGAGGAGTTGAGCCGATTTAAACAGGAACTCTCGATCTGACACATTCGCATCGCGTCGCAGTGCTGACAAGCTCCTCGTGAGAGACAGGAATGCATAGAACTCCAGCACCCGATAGAACTGGATGCAAGCTGCGGCGGGATCCGCAGCGCTTTTGGCGTAAAAGAAGCAGCGTAGGGGTTCCACGTCCGAAGGGATGGCAGGGTCGAACACCGCGCCCTCCTCCTCTTCCTCCTCTTCCGTCTCCTCCTCGTCCGACGCCTCCCAAGCCACCCAATCAAACTCAAGAATTTCGCTAGGTTGAGGCAGAACGTCGTGCCGCTCTTCGTACTTGTTGAACGCGTTGAGGAGAACCAGTTCCACGTCGTCGGGATGCGCCCCGAGGATGCGGCAAGACGTTAGGTCGGACCATTCGCCCATGTATTTGCGATGGCGATAGCGCTCAAACATGTACCGGAACAACGGAGTCGGGTGACCAAATGACACTTCTACAGAACCAAATCTGAACTCGTCCATCGACATGAGATCCTGCAGGAGAAATTCGCTGTAGTTGTCTATGGTGAGCCCGGTTCGACCATGAATCCGGAGCTGCGGCGTCCTCTCTCCAACATCCGAGAAGTCTGGTTCATCAGCTGTTCCTTTGTGACTGATCGAGATGCCTAACTCTGGCCAATTCACTGTGGACCCATCCGCATCGGCCCCAATGGTCAGCCCCGCGGTGTCGCCCTGGCGGCCATCAAAGACGAGTGGAATTTTCATTTCTAGGAATGTGCGTGAACTGGCAAGCCTTGAGCGAGCGCCGGCTACTGCTTGAGATGAACCGTCGACGTCTCTGAGCAGATGAATACGCTCTTTGCACCACGGGTTAATGCCACGTAAAGGTGCTCCTTCGTCATCTTCTCTGGGTTCAGGATGATTGCAACATCAGCCTCAAGTCCTTTAAGCAAAAGAGTGCTCCCAACAGCATGACGCGGCAATCGGCGCCCTTCGTGGCGCTGGCGCTCGCGCACTGAGACGGCGGCGTCATAGAAGTCACCTTGCCCTTTCGTCATCAAGCGCATGGCGTCGAGGCAGGGATAAAAGATGGCGGGTCGATAGATCCGTGCTCCGTCCTTTGCTGCGAGCGCTTCGAGAACACGCTTTGCGTTCTCGAACGATGGCGAAGACAGATAGTGGAGCGAAGCAGCCTCGACTGGAGTCGCTGGGGTGCGTGCAGTCATTTTTTGCAGACTCGCGAGCCGCAATTTCAAGCCCGCTTGGTCTACCTTCGTGATGAGTTCGCTCGCGAACAGGAGAAGCTGCTCCAGCGACCCTGTTTCGCTCGGGACAAAGTTACCGGCGAAGGTCATCAGATCCTTTAGATCCACCGCTTCCACCGTTGACGCACCGGGTGTGATGCAGGCCATGTTCCTTTGGACTTCCTTCTCTTTGCCATCGGCGATGATGAGAACGCTGCCACCTCCCTCCGCGCGAACTGAACAGACCTGCCGCCGCGCCTCGATATCTTTGGGGCCTTTGACGGGAACCCATACGACTTCAGGAGGCGCTTGACTAAGGTCTAGCGGCTCTCCGGCATAGAGTGTTTTGCGAATGCCGATGAGCCATTCTCCGAAGGGCTGGGTCCCAGCGTTGATCCATCTCCAAGGCTTGCGCAGAACTCCTATTCGTGGGAACGCTGATTCGACGTGGTCTTTCCATCCCACCAACGTGTTCCCCGGCCAACCGAATACAGCTTGCAAGGGATCTCCAAGCACAACAGTGGGAAGTGCCCGCGCAATTTCGACTACGATTTCGTGCTGCCTGAGCGTGCAGTCCTGATACTCGTCAACGATTAGACGGGAGTACGTGCACGTGAGAGGATCGTCAAGGATCCCTGACTTCAACACAGCGAGTGCGCAGTCCTTCTGTTTGCCGTAGTCGGGGGTCGTTCGGCGGCGTCCTTGCTGGGGAGTGAAACCACTGGTACTCGGGAACATCGTGGCGATGCGCAAGCTCCAGTTGTCGATGGTCGCCACTCTGAACGAAGATCTGGGCACGCCCTTCGCACGCAATCGCAGCTCCAGCGCATGGACGCCAGCATTGGTATGAGTCAAAACGAGTGCGGGCTTCCCATCCGTCGCACCTCTGAGGCTAGTGGAGATCAGTTCTGTCTTGCCGCAGCCCGCCGGGGCGATGACCGACCCACGGCGCGCGACGAGGATATCAACGTCATCCTCCATGGTGGCTCCAGTCGAAGATTCCTTTCACTACCCTTGTAAGATCATCGTCTCCGTCGTCCATTGAAGGACCAACCAATCTCTCTCCGATGACTTCCATGCGCTCAATGGACTTGAACCATCCGGACTTCTTCGGCGTCTGACCGCTTTTTTCCTTCCGAGTTTTCGCAGCTTTGCCGAGCACGCTACGCAATTCGTCCGAGAACCCAGTAAAGGCTCCTGCAGCCTTCATGTTCTCAAGTGTGTAGCCGTCCCCGTCGACGCTACGAATCTTGCTGTCGACGGTTGCCTGACCTGCAAAGTCCTCGGCCAACTCGAGAAGCTCCAAGACTCGCTCGTCGCTGAGATTGTTGAATAGCGCATCTTCGAGTGCATTGAATTGTTGCCAAGTGAATAGCTTTCCTCCCAGCTTCTCAAGGTCGGCCGTCAGATCGGGAGAGATGGGGATGTCATGATCAATGAATAGGGCAACGTCATACCCCAAACGCGCAAACAGCTCTGCCTTCTTAAAGCAGTCTTTCGGAGACCCACCTCCGGCGTCGCAGTAGGCAACTCCCGCCGCTAGCAGCGAAGGCTTTCCCTGCTGGAGTCGGTATTCGTCTACCCCTCGAAGAAGGCCCAACTCGCTTGAACCTTCGCACACAATCACTTTGTTTGCCAAGAATGAGCTGGGGCTCTTACGCAGGGTGCTTTGAACGTCTTCGCTCCGGCCAGCCTTCAGCACGGGATGGTCGAAGAACCCTCGGCGGACAACATATATTTGATCGCCATGAAGTTGTTGCAATGCAATGGTCGAATGGGTCGTCATGAATACTTGAGTAGATGGCCCCACATCTCTTGACCCAAGGGCATTCAGAAGCCGAGTGACGCGATGCGGCTCAAGGCCATGTTCGACCTCATCAACCAGTAGCACCGCAGTCCGGGCTTCTGCCTCGGCACCCTGCAGACCGGCCAGAAGCAAACGGCGAGAGCCAGTTCCTAGGCATCGCAATGGAACTCCGTGCTGGTCGTGGAATGCGATCGCAGCATCCTTAAAGTTGAGCGACTGCAGGTCCAGCATCGCCTTTGGCTCCCCCGTGGGAACACCCAACTGCTGGGCCGTACGCTTAACGACGCCTACGGCTGACGAGAGCTGCTCCTCAACGTTTCCGAAAACGCGACGGGCCTCGCGCGCCGAGTCACGGAGCTGTGCGCCAAACCCAATCTTTTCCTCGGTAAAGCGCTGGAGAATTGAGTAGCGCGACCAGCTGAGATTTAGATCATCTGCAGCTGACGCGAGGCGCGTTGTGAGTATGCGTGTGCGCTCTCTGCTCGACAGAAACTTCGTGAAGCCTTGGAGAGAGGCGCGTTCGGAGTAAAGGGTCCAAGTCGGTTCAAGGTCGCGCTCTATGGTCACGCGCAGCGTCAGAACTGTCTCCCACCCGAGGGCCGGCTCATCGTTGATGGTGCCGCTTGCGAGACTGAACCCTCGTAGGAAGCTCCCGTAGTCCTCCAGATTTCTCAACTCTTCGTCGAGGTCTCCAATGGTGAGCGAGATGACGATAGGCGAGTCGCAGTCCAAGAAATGAAAATCCGAGTCACCAACCGATGTGCGGCGCGTGCTCAAGCAAAGCTCGATGGCATCAAGGATGCTGGATTTTCCGCTGTCGCCGGGGCCGATGAGGCAGTTGATCCCTTCCCCAGGACACCAGTCGAGTTTTTTGATGGCTCGATAGTTCTCGATCTCAATACGTCGGATTTTTATCATCGTCCCTCCCGGACATCTAGCTCGTCTTATTCAAAGCCGAAGCATGCACACCCTCAATGAGATTTGCTAGCCAGGAAACGAGTGGGGTGTGGGTTGGTGCCGCTGAACGCCTCGTGGACGAGGCTCAATTGAGAGCCATGCGTTGCACAGAAGGAATCACATCTGCCGGGGCAGTTGGGCGCTGGCCGAGAGAGTTAGGCCGATCGACAGACCGTCATCGAAGCCAAGGTTCTTGGCTGGCAGTCGCGTACAAAGGGAGGTGGCACGCGCTGATCGCCTCATGACGCCGGTGAGCAGAAATTGGAGATGTCAACGCTCGCAGACATTCCGCCCGAAATCGGGGCGCCAGAAGTCGAAGGGGCTACGCTCGTAAATATTCCGAATTTCACAACCTTCGCAAACGCCCACGCTTTCCTTCGCAACCCACCACAACTTCATCGTTGCCCCCCAGCCCATCCGCTGCGAACATTGTGAACTTGCCAATTTCACAACCTGCAATGGACTGGCCTACTGCGCTGTCGAGCGCTTCTTCGACGGAGATGCTTCGCAGCGAGCTGGTGCTGCCGCGTCACGCGAACCACTACGGCACCCTGTTCGGCCCTGAGGCCTTGTCCTGGCTCGGCCAGAACGCCCACATGGTCGCCACGCGCTTCTGCTTCCAGGACATCGTCATGGTGGCCGTGAAGGACGTGCAGTTCCTCGCCCCGGTCCCGCTAGGCTCCGTCCTCCACATCCATTCCCGCGTCTCCCGCGTCGGTGGCACCTCGATGACCGTCGAGGTCCACGCCCGCATCGACAATGCGGCCCCTTCCGACGTCCTCCGCGCCACCTTCGAGATGGTCGCCGTCGCCGCCGGCAAGCCTTGCCGCATCACCCCTCGCACGCCGTCCGAGCCGCAGCCGCTAACCTCGTCTGCATCGGACCTCTGAGCCATCCGCCTTTCCGAATCCCTTCCCAGATTCCATCTCCAGGAGACATCCCCATGAGCGACACCACGACCGCGAACGCGGCAGCCGCCCCCGCCTTCAAGCCCAAGAAGTCCGTCGCCCTGTCCGGCGTCGCCGCCGGCACCACCGCCCTGTGCACCGTCGGCCGCACCGGCAACGACCTGCACTACCGCGGCTACGACATCCTCGAACTCGCCGAACGCTGCGAGTTCGAAGAGATCGCCCACCTGCTCGTCCACGGCAAGCTCCCCAATGTCGCCGAGCTGCGCGCCTACAAGGACAAGCTCAAGGCCCTGCGCGGCCTGCCCGCCGCCGTCATGGACGCGCTCGAAACCCTGCCCGCCGCCGCCCACCCCATGGACGTGATGCGCACCGGCGTCTCCGCCCTCGGTTGCTCGCTCCCCGAGAAGGACGACCACAACCTCCCAGGCGCCCGCGACATCGCCGACAAGCTGATGGCCTCCTTCGGCTCCATGCTGCTGTACTGGTACCACTACAGCCACAACGGCCGCTCCATCGAGGTCGAAACCGACGACGACTCCATCGGCGCCCACTTCCTGCACCTGCTCCACGGCAAGCCGCCCAGCAAGGCCTGGGAACGCGCGATGCACACCTCGCTGATCCTCTACGCGGAGCACGAGTTCAACGCCTCCACCTTCACCGCCCGCGTCATCGCCGGCACCGGCTCCGACATGCACTCGGCCATCGCCGGCGCCATCGGCGCCCTGCGCGGCCCCAAGCACGGCGGCGCCAACGAGGTCGCCTTCGAGATCCAGAAGCGCTACGACACCCCCGACGAAGCCGAGGCCGACATCCGCCGCCGCGTCGAGGCCAAGGAAGTCGTCATCGGCTTCGGCCACCCCGTCTACACCGTCTCCGACCCCCGCAACGAGGTCATCAAGAAGGTCGCCCACCACCTGTCCCAGGACGCCGGCTCGACCAAGATGTACGACATCGCCGAACGCCTCGAAAAGACCATGTGGGACGCCAAGAAGATGTTCCCCAACCTGGACTGGTTCAGCGCCGTCAGCTATCACATGATGGGCGTGCCCACCGCCATGTTCACCCCGCTGTTCGTCATCGCTCGCACCAGCGGCTGGTCCGCCCACGTGGTCGAGCAGCGCCAGGACAACAAGATCATCCGACCCAGCGCCGTCTACACCGGCCCGGAAGACCAGGTCTTCGTCCCGCTGGCACAGCGCCCCTGAGAAGCCGGTCGACACCGTCGACCGCGATGACCGCATGAGAGAAGTTTCAGAGATGCCAGCCACGACGCCCGCACCCACCATCGCCTCCGCAATCCCGCTCAACGAGACCTGGCGCAAGCCGCTGGCCGGCACCGCGCTCGACTGGTTCGACGCGCGCGCCGCCGTGGAGGCGCTGCGCCCCGGCGCGTGGGAACGGATGTCCTACACCGCCCGCGTCCACGCCGAGAACCTGGTGCGCCGCTGCGACCCCGCCACCCTCGACGAGAGCCTGCTGCAGCTCGCCGACGGCAAGGCCGATCGCGACTTCCCCTGGTACCCGGCGCGCGTGGTCTGCCACGACATCCTGGGCCAGACCGCGCTCGTGGACCTGGCCGGCCTGCGCGACGCGATCGCCGATCAGGGCGGCGATCCCGCCAAGGTGAACCCGGTCGTGCCGGTGCAGCTGATCGTCGACCACTCGCTGGCCGTCGAGTGCGGCGGCTATGACCCGCAGGCGTTCGAGAAGAACCGCGCGATCGAGGACCGCCGCAACGAGGACCGCTTCCACTTCATCGAGTGGTGCCGCACGGCGTTCCGCAACGTCGACGTGATCCCACCGGGGAACGGCATCATGCATCAGATCAATCTGGAGCGGATGTCGCCCGTCGTGCACGTGGATCGCGGCGTCGCCTATCCCGATACCTGCGTCGGCACCGACAGCCACACGCCCCACGTCGACGCGCTCGGCGTGATCGCCGTCGGCGTCGGCGGTCTGGAAGCGGAGAACGTGATGCTCGGCCGCGCTTCGTGGATGCGACTGCCCGACATCGTCGGCGTCCAGCTCTCCGGCCGCCGCCAGCCCGGCATCACCGCCACCGACCTGGTGCTCGCGCTCACCGAGTTCCTGCGCAAGGAAAAGGTCGTCGGCGCCTACCTGGAGTTCTACGGCGAAGGCGTCTCGGGACTCACGCTCGGCGACCGCGCCACGATCTCCAACATGGCGCCCGAATACGGCGCCACCGCCGCGCTGTTCGCCATCGACGAGCAGACGCTCACCTACCTGCGCCTGACCGGGCGTGAGGAAGCGCAGGTCCAGCTCGTCGAGACCTATGCGAAGGCCGCAGGACTCTGGTCCGGTGAAGGCAACACGCTGTCCGGCGTCGTCTATCCGCGCGTGCTGAAGTTCGATCTGGCCAGCGTCGTGCGCAACATGGCCGGACCGTCGAACCCGCATCGCCGCCTGCCGACCTCCGCGCTGACCGAGCGCGGCATCGCCGGTCCATGGACCGAAGAACCCGGCCGCATGCCCGACGGCGCCGTGATCATCGCGGCCATCACCAGCTGCACGAACACGAGCAACCCGCGCAACGTCATCGCCGCCGCGCTGCTCGCGCGCAATGCGCGTCGTCTCGGCCTGCAGCGCAAGCCGTGGGTCAAGACCTCGCTCGCGCCCGGCTCGCGCGCGGTCACGCTGTACCTCGAGGAAGCCGGCCTGCTCGGCGATCTGGAGGCGCTGGGCTTCGGCGTCGTCGCCTATGCCTGCACCTCGTGCAACGGCATGTCCGGCGCGCTGGATCCCGCCATCGATCGCGAGATCGTCGAGCGCGACCTCTACGCCACCGCCGTGCTCTCGGGCAACCGCAACTTCGACGGCCGCATCCACCCGCGCGCCAAGCAGGCCTTCCTGGCCTCGCCGCCGCTGGTGGTCGCGTACGCGATCGCGGGCACCATCCGCTTCGACATCGAACGCGACGTGCTCGGCGTCGTCGAGGGCCGCGAGATCCGCCTGAAGGACCTCTGGCCCGAGGACGACGAGATCGACGCGCTGGTGCGCGCGAGCGTGAAGCCCGAGCAGTTCCGCAAGGTCTACGAGCCGATGTTCGCGATCACCGCGGCCTCGACCACCCAGACCGAGCCGCTGTATGACTGGCGCGCGCAGTCGACCTACATCCGCCGTCCGCCCTACTGGGAAGGCGCGCTGGCCGGCGAACGCACGCTGCGCGGCATGCGCGCGCTGGCCGTGCTGCCAGACAACATCACCACCGACCACCTGTCGCCGTCCAACGCGATCATGCTGGACTCGGCCGCCGGCGAGTACCTCGCCAAGATGGGCCTGCCGGAGGAGGACTTCAACTCCTACGCCACCCACCGCGGCGACCACCTGACCGCGCAGCGCGCCACCTTCGCCAACCCGACGCTGAAGAACGAGATGGTCCGCGACCCAGACGGCAACGTCATCGCAGGCTCGCTCGCGCGGATCGAGCCCGAGGGTCAGGTCGTGCGCATGTGGGAAGCCATCGAGACCTACATGGAGCGCCGCCAGCCGCTGATCATCGTCGCCGGCGCGGACTACGGGCAGGGCTCGTCGCGCGACTGGGCGGCGAAGGGCGTGCGACTCGCCGGCGTCGAGGCGATCGTCGCCGAAGGCTTCGAGCGCATCCACCGCACCAACCTGATCGGCATGGGCGTGCTGCCGCTGGAGTTCCTCGCCGGAACGACGCGGCTGACGCTCGGCCTGGACGGCTCGGAAACCTACGACGTGTCGGGCGCGCTGTCGCCGCGCGCGACGCTGACGGTCATCGTCCATCGCCGCAACGGCGAGCGCATCGAAGTGCCGGTGCGCTGCCGCCTCGACACCGCCGAGGAGGTCGAGGTCTACCAGGCCGGCGGCGTGCTGCAGCGTTTCGCGCAGGACTTCCTGGCGGCGGCCGAGGCAGCCTGAGTGGCCTGAGGCCAGGCCCGAACAACGACGGAAGCAGTCATGAGTTTTCTCCCTCAAGTGAAGATCCCCGCGACCTACCTGCGGGGCGGTACCAGCAAGGGCGTGTTCTTCCGCCTGGACGATCTGCCCGAGGCCGCGCGCGTGCCCGGCGCCGCGCGCGACCGGCTGCTGATGCGCGTCATCGGCAGCCCCGATCCCTACGGCAAGCAGATCGACGGCATGGGCGGCGCGACCTCGAGCACCAGCAAGACGGTGATCATTTCGCACAGCACGCGGCCCGGCCACGACGTCGACTACCTGTTCGGCCAGGTGGCGATCGACACCGCGCTGGTCGACTGGTCCGGCAACTGCGGCAACCTGTCGGCGGCGGTCGGACCGTTCGCGATCCAGGCGGGCTTCATCGACGCCTCGACGCTGCCGCGCGACGGCATCGCCACCGTACGCATCTGGCAGGCCAACATCGGCAAGACCATCGTCGCCAAGGTGCCGATGCGCGACGGCCAGGTGCAGGAGAGCGGCGACTTCGAGCTCGACGGCGTGACCTTCGCGGCGGCGGAGGTCGAGCTGGCCTTCCTCGATCCGGGCAATGACGACGCCGATGGCGACGACGCCGGCGGCGCGCTGTTCCCGACAGGGAACGTCGTGGACGTGCTGACGATGCCGGAGGACCTCGTCCCCGGCGGCCAGCTGCGCGCGACGCTGATCAACGCGGGCATCCCGGCGGTCTTCGTCGATGCGAAGGACCTGGGCTACTCGGGCACCGAGCTGCAGGACGCGATCAACGGCGATCCCGCCGCGCTGAAGCGGCTGGAGGCCATTCGCGCGCACGCCGCGCTGCACATGGGCCTGATCAAGACGCTGGACGAAGCGAAGACCCGGCAGCACACGCCGAAGCTGGCGTTCGTCGCGCCGCCGTCGAGCTATCGCTCGTCGGCCGGCAAGACCGTCGAGGCCGGCGACATCGACGTGCTGGTGCGCGCGATGTCCATGGGCAAGCTGCACCACGCGATGATGGGCACGGCGGCGGTGGCCATCGGCACCGCGGCCGCGATCCCCGGCACGCTGGTGTGCGAGGCCGCGGGCGGCAAGGCGCTGCCGGCGGTGCGCTTCGGCCATCCGTCGGGCACGCTGCGCGTCGGCGCGGAGGCCGTTCAGGAGAACGGCCAGTGGCGCGTGACGCAGGCGGTGATGAGCCGCAGCGCCCGCATCCTGATGGAAGGCACCGTGCGCGTGCCCGCCGAGGCGCTGTGATCGGCGCCCGTTGATCCCGCCATCGACCTCCGTATCGAATTCGACTTCAGACATCAAAGAGAACTGACATGACATCGACCCGCAAGACGCTGCGCGCGCTGGTGAACGAACGCCGTGGCGTGCTGGTGCCGGGCGCCTTCAACGCGCTGTCGGCCAAGGTGATCGAGGACCTCGGCTTCGAGGCGATCTACGTGACCGGCGCCGGCGTGACCAACATGTGGTTCGGTCTGCCGGACCAGGGCTTCATGGGCCTGTCCGAGATCGCCGACCACACCGCGCGCATCCGCGACGCGGTGAACCTGCCGCTGATCGTCGACGCCGACACCGGCTTCGGCAACGCGCTGAACGTGCGACACACCGTGCGCGTGCTGGAACGCGCCGGCGCGGACTGCATCCAGCTCGAAGACCAGGTGGCGCCCAAGCGCTGCGGGCACTTCACCGGCAAGGAAGTGATCTCGACCGAGGAAGCCGTGAGCAAGATCAAGGCGGCGGTGGATGCGCGACGTGATCCGGACTTCCTGATCATGGCCCGCACGGATGCCTGCGCGACGCAGGGCTTCGAGGCCGCGATCGAGCGCGCGCAGCGCTTCGCCGAAGCCGGCGCGGACATCCTGTTCGTCGAGGCGGTCACGAAGGCGGAAGAGATCCGCGCGCTGCCGCAGCGCCTGTCGACGCCGCAGCTGATGAACATGGTGATCGGCGGCAAGACGCCGATCACCGACGCGGGTGAGCTGCAGCAGATGGGCTACGGCGTCGTGCTGTATGCCAACGCCGCGCTGCAAGGCGCGGTGGCGGGGATGCAGAAGGCATTGGGCGTGCTCAAGACCCAGCGCCGCATCGACGAGGATCCCAACCTGGTGATCCCGTTCGCCGAACGCCAACGTCTGGTGAACAAGCCGGAGTGGGACGCGCTGGAGAAGAAGTACACCTGATCCCTGCAACGGCCGCTGGCCCTCACCCCCGCCCTCTCCCGCAAGCGGGAGAGGGAGTCCCGCCGCGCCCTTCGTCCCTTTCTTCCGCTTGCGGGAGAGGGAGCAAGAGGAGCCAGCGCTGAGAGTTGAACCGGCCGGACTCCCTCTCCCGCTTGCGGGAGAGGGCAGGGGTGAGGGCCAGCGGCGGTGGCAGTGCAGAGGCCCTGCATGGGCTCGCCGGCCGTCATGTATCCCCAGGGGGGTATTGCGAGCCGAGGAGGCGTGGCGAACCATCGCGGCATGTCGCGACCTCGCTTCAAGCTCGAAATCCAGCATTGGCCGTACCGCCAGAAGATCGCCATCTCACGCGGTGTGCTCAGCACCCAGACGGTGCTGCACGCGACCGCCACATGGGAAGACCACCGCGCGCAAGGCGAGGGCGAGCAGCACGAATCCGATGAGACCCTGAGCATGGCCGCAGCCGAGCGGGGTCAGGCCTTGCTCTCGCAGTTCGAGGAAACGCCCGACCGCGAGACGCTTCGTCGCCAGCTCCCAGCGGACGGTCTTCGCAACGCGCTGGACGCGATGCTGTGGGACCTCGAATGCAAGCGCTCAGGCCTGCGCGCGTGGGAACTCGCCGGTCTGCCGGAGATCGACGCGACCACGCGCTTCCCGACGCTGCTGACCGTGACGCTCGACTCCCCCGACGAGATGGCGCAACAGGCGCGGCGATGGGGGAACGCCCCGGTGCTCAAGGTGAAGCTCGGCGACCGCACGCCCGGCGGCCTCGACCGCGACATCGAGCGCCTGCACGCCGTGGCCGCGGCATCGCCCGGCAGCCGCCTGACTGTGGACCCCAACGAAGGCTGGTCACCCGAAGGGCTGCAGCGCTTCGCCGCCGCCGTCTGGTCGCTGCCGCTGGCCTTGATCGAACAGCCGCTCCCCGCCGGTCACGAAGACCTCCTCCCCGGTCTCGGCCTTCGCATCCCCATCGCCGCCGACGAGAGCTGCACCACGCTCGACAGCCTTTCCCGGCTCGTCGGACGCGTCCAGTACGTCAACCTCAAGCTCGACAAATGCGGCGGCCTCACCGAGGGCCTGCTCATGTGCCGCGAGGCGCGTCGACTCGGCTTCCAACTGATGGTCGGCTGCAACTGCGGCACCTCGCTGGCCATGGCGCCGGCCTTCCTCATCGCCGCCTTCTGCGACTTCGTGGACCTCGACGGCCCGCTGCACATGAGGAACGACCGATCGCCGCCCATCTCCTACGCCGAGGGCCATCTCCACGCACCCGACGTCGCCCTCTGGGGCTGACGCGCATCGACGACTCCCTCGGCCCTCTGCCCTCCGTCCTCCCGATCGCCCGCCCTCCCGATCGCCCGCCACCCTGGAGCCACCCTTGATCCCGACCTCCGAATCGCCGCTCGCGTTGCCGACGCATCACCTGCCCAACGCCGAGGACTTCCTGATGTGGCCGCCGTGCCTGCAGTCCTACGGCTTCCGCAACGTGGACAAGCTGTTTGCCACGCGCGACATCGCCCGAGGCCCGACGCCCCGCGCGCTGACCCGCGGCCCGGCCTACGAGGCCCCCTTCGTCAGCGGCGGCAAGACCCTGTCCATCGCCGACCTCATGAACCGCAACAACGTGGTCGGCCTGATCGCCACGGTCGACGATGCCGTGGTCCTGGAGCGCTACGGCCTCGGCCTGCAGCCGCACGAGCGCTGGAGCACGATGTCCACCGTCAAGAGCCTGACCGCGCTGCTGGTCGGCGCGGCCATCGCGGACGGCGCCATCCACTCCCTCGACGACGCCGTGACCGATCACCTGCCCGCGATGCGCGGCACCGGCTACGAAGGCGTCACGGTGCGGCACCTGCTGACGATGTCCTCCGGCGTGCGCTGGATCGAGGACTACACCGACCGCGACTCCGACGTGAACCGCTACAGCCGCTCCCTCGCGGCTAAGGCGCCCGGCGGCGTGCTGCAGCTGATGGCCTCGCTGCAGCGCGCACATCCACCGGGCAGCTTCTGGAACTACAACACCGGCGACACTTATCTGCTCGGCGCCGTGATCTGCGCGGCCACCGGCCAGCGCCTGGCCGACTACATGTCCGAGAAGATCTGGAAGCCCGCGGGCATGGAGTTCGACGCCTTCTACACGCTGGAGTCCGACGGCGGCCAGGAGATCAGCGGCAGCCGCGCGGGCATGACGCTGCGCGACATGGCGCGCCTCGCGCTCCTCGTGGTCAACGACGGCCGCGTGCAGGGAACACCCCTCCTCGGCGCGCAGTGGGTCGACGCGGTCAGCGCGCGCGCCTTCGAACTCGCGGGCCGCGAGAACACCGCCGGCGTCGAGATCCTCGGCGTCTCCGGCTACGGCCTGAGCTGGTGGCTGGACGACGACGGCGGCATGTGGGCGCTGGGCCATTCCGGCCAGCGGATCTACGTCAACCGCCGCGAGCGCATCACCGTGGTGCAGCTCGCCGTGTACCCCGAGCCCGCGTACTACAGCCCCGCCGAGCCGGACCGCGACGTCCTCCTGCTGGACTTCATCCGGACCCTGCGGCTATGCCACGACCGTGTGAACCCTTAGGCCTGTTCCTGCTGCGCGGCGGCGCGCGACAATCCGCATCGACGACAGGATCCTCGATGCCGATTCCCCCTTCGCCCCCTGCGCCTCACCGATGGCCGGGCGACTCGACGGTGAGCCTGGACACCGCCGCGGCGCTGGCGCTGGGGCAGGTGATCCAGACCACCGGCCAGCCCGGTTTCTTCCACAGCCTGCTGGCCTTCCTCGACCGCGTGTGCGCGATGCACTCCGGCGGCGCGATGATCTTCTCGCGCCACCAGCGGCCGCAGCTGCTGATGTACCGCCGCCGTCCCAGCGCGCAGGGCGTCATGGCGCCGGACTACTTCTCCGGACCCTACATCCTCGACCCCAACTACCAGCGCTTCCTCGCCGGTTGCGGCAGCGGCGTGTACTGGCTGCGCGACGTGGCGCCGGACGACTTCTACACCAGCGAGTTCTATCGCCTGTTCTATTCGCAGCTGGGACTGGCGGACTACGTCGACATCCTCTGGCGCATCGACGCGGACACCGCCCTGTCCGTCTTCCTGGAGCGCGACACGACGGGCGACGGCTTCGCGCCCGCCGACATCGCGGCGGTGAACGCCGTGCTGCCCATCCTCTTCGCCGCCATCGAGAAGCACCACGGCCAGATGGGGCTGCTGGCCTCGCGCACCGACAACGACGAGAGCCTCACCCACCAGAAGGTGCAGAGCTCGATCGACAACTTCGGCGCCTCGCTGCTCACCAAGCGCGAGCGCGAGGTGCTGTTCTACATGCTCAGCGGCTACTCCTCCGCGCTGACGGCCGCGCGCATGCAGTCCACGGAAGGCACCGTGAAGATCCATCGCAAGAGCATCCACCGCAAGCTGGAGATCGGCTCGCAGGCGGAGCTTTTCGCGCTCTTCATCCGCTGCATCCCGTTCGCCGTGCCGGGCGTGTCGACCGATCCGCTGCAGAGCTACCAGTCGGTGAAGGCGACGAGCGTCGTCGCCAGCGAGCCGGCGCCAGAGCCAGCAACGGGACCGAGCCCGGGACCGCTGTCGCGCGCTTAGCCGACTTCTTTAGGCAAGCTCTTTAGCCGACGTCCTCAGCCGACTTCCTTCGCCCAGACGGCTTGCGCGTTGGTGAATTCGCGCAGGCCGAAGTGCGACAGCTCGCGGCCGTAACCGCTCTTCTTGACGCCCCCGACCGGGATGCGCGCGTTGCTGGCGGAAAACCCGTTGATGAACACCCCGCCGGTCTCCAGGCGACGCGCCAGGCGCTGCGCCTGGGCGACGTTGCCGGTCCACAGGTTGCCGCCCAGGCCGTAGTCGCTGGTGTTGGCCAGGGTGATCGCGTGCTCCACGTTGTCGGCGACGGTGATGGCGGCGACCGGTCCGAAGGTCTCCTCGTCGAAGGCGGCCATGCCCGGCTGCACATCGGTCAGCACCGTCGGCGCATAGAAGCTGCCGGGCCCGTCGATCTTGTAGCCGCCCGTGGCAAGGACTGCCCCCGCGGCGATCGTGCGTTCGACCTGCCGGTGCAGCTCATCGCGCAGATCGGCGCGGGCCATCGGCCCGATGAGGTTCGAGGGATCGCGCGGATCGCCCACCTTGATCTCTTTCACCGCGGCGACGAACTTGCGGGTGAACTCGTCCGCGATCGGCCGCTCGAGGATGAAGCGCTTGGCGGCCAGGCAGACCTGCCCCGCATTCTGGAATCGGGCCGTGATGGCGGTCTGGACCGCCAGGTCGATGTTGGCGTCCGCCAGGACGATGAAGGCATCGGCGCCGCCCAGTTCCAGCAGGCTCTTCTTGAGCGCCTTGCCGGCGGTGGCCGCGACGGCCGAGCCCGCGCGCATGCTGCCGGTCAGCGTGACCGCGGCGATGCGGGGATCTTCGATGAGAGCGGCCACGGTGTCGTTGTCGACCACCAGGTTGGCGAACAGGCCCTTGGGGAAGCCGGCCGCCTCGTAGGCGTCCTGCAGCGCGTAGGCCGAGCCCATCACGTTGGGCGCGTGCTTCAGCAGGAAGCCGTTGCCCGACAGCATGACGGGACCCGAGGCGCGGATCACCTGCCACAGCGGGAAGTTCCAGGGCATCACGGCCAGCACGGTGCCGATCGGCAGGTAGGAGACGTGGACCTGATCGTCGTTGCCGACGGACACCGGCTCGTCCGCCAGGATGGCCGGGCCGTTGTCGGCCAGCCAGTCGATCGTGAGGGCGCATTTCTCCACTTCCGCGCGGGACGCGTCCAGCGTCTTGCCCATTTCAGCGGTGATCAGTTCAGCGAGCGGCTCCAGGCGCTGACGCAGGGTTTCCGCCAGCCGCCGATAGGAGGCCACGCGTTCACGCATCGGCGTGGCGCGCCACAGGCGGAAGGCCGCCGCGTTGCTGTCGAGCAGGCTCTCGACCTCGCTCGGCGTCTGGAACGCGTAGGTGGCGATCAGTTCGCCGGTGGCGGGGTTGCGCGAGGTGGCAACGGGAGTGTTCGGCTGGGACATGGGGACCTTTCACGACCTGGGTGGGCAGCACGGCGTGCGCTGCGATGACGGTCAGTGTCGGCAGGTCCGGGGGCGCGAAGAAGGCGTCTTGTGATCCTATGACTGCGGGTCATAGGCAGGGGGGCGGGGGATGTAGGTGACGAGCGACAGATCCGGCCGGCCCTCCGGCGTCAGCGCGACGTAGGTGAAGTCCAGGGTCTGGCCGGTCAGCGGATGCACCACCCGCTTGCGTCCTTCCTCGAAGCCTTGCACGGCGGTGTCCTGCCACCAGTCCCGGAACTCCGGGCTCTGCTGCGACAGCTCCTCGACCAGGCTGTCGAAGGGCGCCTTGTCGGGCGCCTGTGCGCGGGCCGCGCGGAAGGTGGAGATCATGCCGCGCGCCATCTGCTCCCAGTCCAGGATCTGGGTGCGATAGGGCCGGTAGAGGAACAGCAGGCGCAGCGTGTTGCGCTCGTGCGGCAGCAGGGAGCCGTAGTCGACCAGCAGGTCGGCCACGGCATCGTTCCAGGCCAGGATGTCGAGCCGCGTGTTGCGCACGTAGGCGGGGATCGGGTTGATGGCGCGCACCAGCTGGTCCAGCCCCGCGCTGATCGCGCCGCCGGTGGCCACCGTGGGCGGCTCCAGGGCTGACAGCGCGAACAGATGGGCGGACTCCACCCGGTCCAGCTTGAAGACCTTGGAGATGCGCTTCAACGCGTCGGCAGAGGGCTGGATGTCGCGTCCCTGTTCCAGCCACGTGTACCAGCTGACGCTGACGCCGACGAGCACGGCGACTTCCTCGCGACGCAGACCCGGCGTGCGCCGCGGCCCTTCGGGCAGGCCGAAGTCCTTGGGCTGCAGCAAGGCGCGCCGGCTGGTGAGGAAGGCGCCGAACTCGCGTCGCTGATCGGCGGTGGGTCTGGAGGACATGACGCAGGTCTTTCGTTGCAGGGCAGGGCGGTGCGGCCCAGGGCCCGATCTTCGTTCCACATCTTCGTTCCAGATTTTCGTTCCGAATGAGGGCCGCGCCGCCGCGCCGCAGCGCCGCATCAGGGCGATCCCTTGTATCCCCCGAGGGGTATGGTCGAAAAAATCATTCCCTTCTAACTTTCGTGTCACACCGATGAGGTAGCTGGCACGTGTCGATGGATCGCGCCGGACCTCCGTCCCCTCAGAAAGCGCGATGCCCATGCCACTCAAGATCGATCCCCGCCGAAGCCACGAAGAAGGACGGTCGTCGTGAGCGCGCCGTCTTCCATCGATTGGCAGCAACGGGCGCGGCAGTTGACCGTCGATGTCCGACCGATCATCGATGGCGAGCGCGTCGACGTGCGCATCGATGGGCGCGGTGACATGCACGGCGGCGAGCGCGGCGAGGTCGGCGAAGGGCGTTTCGACAGCGTGAATCCGCACGATGGTCGCGTGGTGGCCTCGCTGGCATCGTGCGGCGAAGCCGACGTGGATGCCGCGGTGCTCAGCGCCCGCCGCACCTTCGAGCAGGGCACCTGGTCGCGGATCTCGGCCCACGAGCGGAGCCGGACCCTGCTGCGTTTCGCGGACGAGATCGAGCGCCACCAGGAAGAGCTGGCGCTGCTCGATTCGCTGGAGATGGGCATGCCCATCTCGTCGGCGCTGCCCGACGTCGCGCTGGCCGCGCGGATCGTGCGCAGCACGGCCGAGCGGCTGGACAAGCTCAGCGAGCAGGTGCTGCCGAGCGCCGCCCACACGCTGGCGCTGAACCTGCGCGTGCCGCACGGCGTCGTGGCGGCGATCACGCCGTGGAACTTCCCGCTGTACGTCGCGCTGGGCAAGATCGTGCCGGCGCTGGGCATGGGCAACTCGGTGGTGCTCAAGCCCTCGGAGATCGCGTCCCTGTCGTGCCTGCGCCTGGGCGATCTGGCGATGGCCGCCGGTCTGCCCGCCGGCGCCTTGAACGTGCTGCCCGGACTGGGACGCGAGACCGGCCGCCTGCTCGCGCTGCACAACGACGTCGACTGCCTGAGCTTCACCGGCTCGACGACGACCGGGCGTGTGCTGATGCAGTACGCCGGGCAGTCCAACCTCAAGGCCCTGCTGCTGGAGTGCGGCGGCAAGTCGCCGCAGCTGGTCTTCGACGATCTGGGCGATCTCGACGCGGTCGCCGAATCGCTGGTCCAGGGCTTCGTTTGGAACTGCGGCCAGGTGTGCGTGGCCGGGACGCGGATCCTCGTGACGCGCGCGCTGTATGCGCCGCTGCTGCAACGCCTGTCTGCGCTGGTCGAATCCCAGCGCGGCGGCGATCCGCTGCAGCCCTCGACGGTCCTCGGACCCTTGGCCAACCGGGTGCAGCTGGAGCGCGTCGGCGCGATGGTCGATGCGGCGCGACGCGACGGCGCCACGATCGTCGCCGGTGGCGCGCGAGACACCGCCGCAGGGGGCTGCCACTATCGCCCGACCCTGATCGCCGACCTGCCGCATGCGCACGTGTTCATGCAGGAAGAGATCTTCGGACCTGTCGCCGGCATCCTTCCTTTCGACGGCGTCGAACAGGCGCTGCAGCTCGCGAACGACAGCCGCTACGGCTTGTCCGCGACGCTGTGGACGCGCGACGTCGCCCTCGCGCACGGACTCGTCCGCCGCGTGCGCGGAGGACCGGTCACGGTCAACGCCGTCGCCTCGCCCGGGCCCGGCCATGTGAGCGGATCGTCGGTCGAGCCGGCGGGCGCCTCCGGCTTCGGCGCGGAAGGCGGCACCGCCGGGCTGATGGCCTACACGCGGGCCAAGAGCGTCCACTACCGGCTCGGGTGAGGCGATGACTTCGACACCCACATCGGCATCGGCATCGGCATCGGCAGCCTCGCGCTCGACGCCAGCCACCTCCACCCGACGAGGATTGCCGCAGCCTCGCTTCGACGTCTTCCCTCGCCACGATGAGCTGACGCAGTGGCTGCGCGCGTACGCCGAGGCGGCGCCGGATCTCGTGAGCCTCGAGTCCATCGGCAAGAGCCACGAAGGCCGCGACATCTGGGTCGTCACCGTCACCAACACGCTCACCGGCGACGCGCGGGACAAGCCCGCGTTCTGGGCCGACGGCAACATCCATTCGATCGAGTTGACCTCTTGCACGGCGGTCCTGTTCTACCTGCACCACCTCGTGAGCGGCCACGGCGCCGATCCGAAGGTGACACATCTGCTCGACACTCGCGCGATCTATCTCTGTCCTCGCCTGAGTCCCGATGGCGCCGAGCTGGCCTTGGCCGACAGACCGCGCCACGTGCGCTCCAGCACCCGCGGCTACCCGCGAGCGGAGGCGACGCAGGACGGCCTCACGATCGAGGACATCGACGGCGACGGCCGCGTGCTGTCCATGCGCATCCCCGACCCGAACGGCTCGTGGAAGCAGCATGCGGACGAGCCGCGCCTGATGGTGCCGCGCGAGTCGGGCGAATTCGGCGGCGAGTATTTCCGCATCCTCCCCGAGGGCTCCGTGGCCGGCTTCGACGGCGTCTCGCTCAAGATCAAGCCGTCGGCGCAGGCGCTCGACCTGAACCGCAACTTCCCGTCCTTCTGGCGGCAGGAGCACGCGCAGAAAGGCGCCGGCGACTATCCGACCAGCGAGCCGGAGGTGAAGGCGATGGTGGACTTCGTCCTCGCGCATCCCAACATCGGCGCCGCCATCAGTTATCACACCTTCAGCGGCGTGATCCTGCGGCCCATGGGCATGATGAGCGACCAGGACATGATCCCCGAGGACCTGTGGTGCTTCCAGCACTTCAGCGCGCACGGCACTGAGCACACGGGCTACCCGACGCTGAGCGTGTGGCACGACTTCAAGTACCACCCGAAGGAAGTCGTGGGCGGCACGCAGGACTGGTTGTACGAGCAGCTCGGCGCCCTGTACTGGACGGTCGAGCTGTGGAGTCCGAATCGCCAGGCCGGCATCACCGGCTACCCGTGGATCGACTGGTTCCGCGAGCATCCGGTCGAGGACGATCTGAAGCTGCTGCGCTGGAGCGATGAACACTGCGGCGGGCGGGCGTATGTCGACTGGCAGCCGTTCCAGCATCCGCAGCTGGGCGCGGTCGAGATCGGCGGCTGGGACCAGATCAACTACTGGCGCAATCCGCCGCCCGAGTTGCGCGAGGCCGAGGTCGAACGCTTTCCCGCGTGGATGGATCGCATCGCGCTGAGTCTGCCGCGGCTGGAGCTGCTGCGCGCGGAAGCGCAGGCGCTGGCGCTGGCGCACGACGTCTGGAAGATCCGCCTCGCGGTGGTCAACACCGGGTGGCTCCCCACGTCGGTGACCCAGCTGGCGCTCGACCACAAGATCGTCCGCGGCGTGATGTTCGAGATCCATCTGCCCGATATCGATACCGGGGCCGATGCCGACATCGCGCTCCTCGTCGGCAAGCCGCGCATAGAAGGTCCGCAGCTCCGAGGGCACGCGCCGAGGAAGTCGCTGCTGGCGCTGTCGCCCGATCCCGAGCCCATGGCGGATCGCGCCGTCGTCGAGTGGACGATACGCGCGCCGCATGGCACGACCATTGCGATGACCGCCGAGGCGGAACGCGCCGGCAGGATCCGCACCTCGGTGACCTTGTCCTGACACGTGATGCCGAACCCCAGCCCGACGCTTCAGCCAGCCCTCAACCCGCCGCTCCCATGACCTTGTCCTCCGCTCCGAAAAGACTGTCCTGGCCGTTGCTGGTGCTGTTCGCCATGCCGACCTTGCCGATGTACCTGCTGCGCGGGCCGGCCTTCAGCATCCTGCCGGCGCTGTACGCCGAGCACTTCGCGATCTCGCTGGGGACCATGTCCCTGATCCTGCTGCTGGTGCGTGTCTTCGACGGCGTGCTGGACGTCGGCGTGGGCTGGGCCATCGACGCCACGCAGGACCGCTGGGGCGGGCGCAAGTCCTGGTTCCTGGTCGGCTCGATGCTGACGGTCGCGTGCATCTTCCAGCTCTACGTGCCGCCGGTCCATGCCGACGCGATGTACTTCGCGACCTGGTTCTTCATCGCCTACTTCGCCTGGACCGTCAACGAGATCCCGTACGGCGCGTGGTCGGTGGACCTGACGACCGACTACCGCGAGCGCTCCCGCATCACCGTCGCCCGCCAGTACTTCAACGTGGCCAGCGGTGCGCTGCTGGGGCTGATCCCGCTGCTGTGGTTCCTGCCCACCACGGAGATGAACTTCGACGCGCTGCGCGTGCTGGCGTGGATGGTCGCGGCGACGCTGCCGCTCATCAGCCTCCTCTGCGTGATCTACGTGCCGCGCGGCGTGACGGCGGCGCATGCCACGCGGCACAGCCTGATCGCGTCGTTCAAGGCGATCCGGACCAACCGCGCGTTCATCCGCTTCCTGATCGCGTCCGCGCTGGCCGGGCTCGGCGATGCCACGGGCGCGGCGGTCGGCTTCCTGGTGCTCGACTCCTACCTGGGGCTGGGCGCGGCCATCGGCATGGTGCTGCTGCAGTGGGGCGTGGCCGCCACGATCGGCGTGGGCGTCGCGGAGTTCTTCCTCAAGCGCTTCGAGAAGCATCGCGTCTTCGCTTGGTCCGCGATCGGCTGCGCGCTCTGCTACCTCGCCTTCGCGCCGCTGCAGCCCGGCATCCCGCATCTGCTCTTCCTCTACCTGGTCTGCTCCTTCGCCCACACGATGTTCTACATCGTCATCGACATGCTGCCGCAGGCGATGGTGGGCGACCTGGCCGACTTCGACCTGATGAAGTCGGGCGTCGCGCGCACCGCGCAGTACGTGTCCGTGCTGACCTTCGTCCGCAAGGCCACCTTCGGCATCGGGACGTCGCTCTCGCTGTTCGTCGTGTCGCAGTTCGGCTTCGAGGCCAAGCAGGCGGTCTATGCCTCGACCGCGATCCTGGGCTTGAAGATCTCCGCCTTCGCGCTGCCCTTCGCCTGCTTCATGCTGGCGGCGCTGATCATCTGGGCCTACCCGATCACCGCGCGGCGCCACGCCGTCATCCAGCAACGCAACGCCAGGCTGGGACGCGTCGTCCCTGATCCGGGCCTGGCTTGAGCCACGCCAAGGCCACCCCGAGATGTCCATGCATTCCCCCACCCCTCCCGCGTCCGCGATCCAGGCCGTCGAAGCGGCGCTAGTCGACTGGCACCAGGCGCTGGAAGCCCACGACTGGCCCGCCGTCGACGCGGGGCTGACGCCGGACTTCCTGATGGTCGAGCACGACCGGCTCATGGACAAGGCGGCGCTGCTGGCCTTCGTCCAACGCAGCGCGACGAGCGGACGCCAGCGCGCGTCGCTCCACGGCTTCCGCACGGCGGTCCAGCAGGACGTCGCCTGGACCACGGTGTTCAACGACGAGCTGTGGATGGCCGTGGATGGCACGCACACGCCGTTCCGTTTCCTCGAGACGGCGGTCTTCCGACGGGACGGCGACGTCTGGCGGATAGCCCGCTATCACGCGACACGCCTCGAGCCTGGCGCGTCATGAACCCACACACGTGATGAATCCAGGCCTGTGATGACCCCGGGCGCGTCGTGATCCAGGCACGACCTGACCCCGGTCCCGTTTCGTTTCCGATCCCCCGGGCCCTGACGGGCCTGCCACCTCCTCCCTTCTCCCTTTGGAGTCGATCAAGATGACCCGCTCTCGCCTTTTCGCCAAGCACGGTTCCTTCCGGTTCGGTCTTCTGCCAACGGCCGCGGCCGCCATGGTCATCGCAGGCCTGATGGCCGGGCCGTCGGCGCGCGCGCAGTCGGCGCCCGAGACCGCGGAGAAGGAGAAGGACAAGCAGACGCTGGACCGCGTCGAGGTCACGTCGAGCAAGCGCCGCCAGACCCTGAGCGACGTGGCGGGCACGGTGTCCGCGATCAGCGGCGCCGACATCGAGAAGCACGGCAGCGCCGACCTCGAGGACCTGCTGAAGCTCACGCCCGGGGTCCAGTTCAACAAGGGCACCGCGGACGGCTCGCTGATCTCGATCCGCGGCGTCGGCACCAACTCCAACGGCGCCGCGCAGGGTTTCACGCAGTCGCCCACCGGCATCTACATCGAGGACGTGCCCTTCACCGACCCGTTCGCCTTCGTGTCGACGCCGGACCTGTCGCCCTTCGACCTGGAGCGGGTCGAGGTCCTGCGCGGTCCGCAGGGCGCGCTGTATGGCTCGTCGTCGCTGGGCGGCGCGATCCGCTACATCATGGCCAAGCCCAACAAGCGCGTGGTGGAGGGCTCGGTGCTCGCCGGCTTCTCCTCGACGGCCAGCGGCGGCACCGGCTGGTCGACCTCGGCCATGGCGAACCTGCCGCTGGCCGACGGCAAGGCCGGCCTGCGCGTGGTCGTGAACTCCCGCGAGGATCCCGGCTTCATCGACAACCTGGGCACCGGCCGCAAGGACGCCAACACGATCCGGGTGAGCGGCGGGCGGGTGCTGTTCACCTACGCCCTCACGCCGGACTTCGACATCACGGCGATGTACCTGCGCCAGCGCAGCAAGCAGGCCGACGGTCCGGGCATCTCGCCCTTCGACTATTCGACGGGCGCCGGCTACGTCAAGAACTATGAGAGCCTCGACGTCAAGACCGCGTTCCCGATGGCCTACACCTCGACCTTCGATCTCGGGACCCTGCAGGCCAACCTGAATCTGGGCGACTTCCGCCTTACCTCGCTCACAGGACGACAGACCAAGTCCCGCAGCGCGCGAGAGGACTTCACGCGCGACTTCTTCGATCCGGCGCTGCTGAACGACAAGTGGACCTCCGACACGGACTACCACTCGAAGTCGACCTCGCAGGAGTTGCGCGTGACGCCGCTGACGCCGGGTCGGGTGAACTGGCTGGTCGGCGCGTTCTGGATGGATGCGGACATCCAGCGCGACCAGCAGGTCTACGAGGAGCCGCGCGGTGAGGTCGCCGACCTGCGCTTCCGCCGCAACGGCAAGGCGACGGAAGGGGCGGTGTTCGCCGATGCCGAGATCAAGATCACCGACCGCCTCATCGCCGACATCGGCGCGCGGCGCTACAAGACCAAGCTGTCCTACGACCGCATCACCGGCACCACCGCGGCGGACACGGCCAGCACGCCGTACTCGTCGTCGGAGAGCGGGACCACGCCCAAGGCCTCGCTGCGCTACGTGATCGATGAATCGATGTCGGTCTACGCGCTGGCGTCGCGCGGCTACCGCTTCGGCGGGATCTCCAACCTGGGCAGCAGCGCGCAGGGCCTGCCGTACAAGTCGGACTCGCTGTGGAACTACGAGGCCGGCTGGCGTTGGAGCCCGACCAAGTCCGCGTCCATCGACCTCAGCGTGTTCCGCATCGACTGGAAGGACGTGCAACTGTCCGAGCTCTACGTCGATCCCGCCACCAACCGCAGCTTCCTGGTCACCGGCAACGTCGGCAAGGCCAAGTCGCAAGGCGTGGAGGCGGCGGCGGCCTGGCGGCCGTTCTCGAAGCTGTCGCTCAAGGGCACGGTCGCGTACACGGATGCGGCGACCTCCGGCGGCATCAGCATCGGCGGCTCGCCGATCGCGAGCGGCACGCGGCTGCCGGGTACCGCGAAGTGGCAGGGATCGCTGGACGCCACGACCTACTTCGACGGACCGTTCGACAGCAACGGCCGCGTGTCCGCGCTGGTGGCCTACACCGGCAAGCGCAATGCGCAGATCGATTCCAACATGGTGCTGCCCAGCTACACGACGGTGGACCTGCGGGCGAGCCTCAGCTGGAACTCGGTGGAGCTCGGCGTGTTCGTCAACAACGCGGGCAACTCGAGGGGCTTGTCGGCCGGCGTCGACTACTTCACCACGTACACGGAGTTCTATCCGATCCGCCCCCGGACCGTCGGTGTGACGCTGCGTTATGACTACTGAGTCGCACCGCATGACACGGGCGCCGGATGCGCGCCGTCGTCTGATCCAGGGCGCGGCGGCGATGCTGCTCGGCGCGAGCTGGCTGGCCGCATACGCGCAGTCCGCGCCGCCCTCGCTGTCCTCGTCCGGGGTGTCGACGGCGACCCTCGCGCCGGCAGGGCAGACGATCGCCGTCGACGTGCAGCCGTTCGTGGTCGAGGCCTACTACAAGGTCCGATGGGGAAGCGCCGGTGAGTTCATCCGTCTCTTCAAGAAGAACCACCTGCCCATCCTCCGGCAGCAGATGGCCGAGGGGCGCATCCTGAGCCTCAAGGCGGAGAGTCCGTTCCATCACGCCACCGAGGACGGACGCTGGGACCTGCGGGTGACCATCACCAGGCGCAATGCCGTGGTCGCCCACGATGACTACGACGGCGCGGCGCTGGTCCGGCGGCTGTTCCCGGACGAAGCGACGTTCCGGCGCGAGGAGCAGCATCGCTTCGAGCTGCTGCTCAGCCACTGGGACCTCGTGATCACCCCGGTCGATCTGGGGCGGCCATGACGCGGGTCGAATCGACTCCCGCGATGACGGCGGACTACGTCGTCATCGGCGGCGGCTCGGCCGGCGCGGTGGTCGCGTCGCGGCTGGCCGAGGACCGCGACGTCAGCGTCCTGCTTGTCGAGGCCGGCGGCAGCGGCCGGCATCCGCTGCTGATGCTCCCCGGCGCGATGACCTTCATCAAGGACTGGTCGCGCCACGCGTGGCTGTATTCGACCGAGCCCGATCCATCGCGGTACGGCCGCGTCGACACCTGGAAGCGCGGACGCTCGCTGGGCGGCAGCAGCAGCATCAACGGGCTCATCTGGGCGCGCGGGCTGCCGCGGGATTTCGACAGCTGGGCGGCGCTCGGTGCCACCGGATGGGCGTGGGATGACGTTCGTCCCGCCTTCATGAAGGCGGAGCAGGCCTTGGGCTTCGACGCGAGCGAGCGTGGTCAGCGCGGTCCCATGTGGGTGGAGGAATTCCGCTCGCCGCATCCGTTGTCGCTGGCCTTGCTCGAATCCTTCGGGAAGGCGGGCTTTCCCGTCGTCCCCGACATCAACCGGGCGCAGGGCGCGGCGGCTGCCATCACGCAGACCAACCAGCGCGGCGGACTGCGGCAGAGCACGGAGACCGCCTACCTGCGCCGCCCGTTGCCGGGACTGCGCATCCTCGAGCGGACACGCGCGCAACGCCTGACCCTCGTCGACGGGCGCGCGGTGGGTGCGGAGCTGCGCCGCGACGACGGCAGCGAACTGCGCGTCGCGGCGAATCGCGAGGTGATCGTCTGCGCCGGTGCCATCGAGAGCCCGGCCTTGCTGATGCGCTCGGGCATCGGCCCGGCGGACGCGCTCCGTTCAATCGGCATCGTGCCGGTGGTGGACTCGCCGGAGGTCGGCATGAACATGCAGGACCATCCGGACCTGTACGTCGAATACGCCGTGTCGCGCCCGACGTATTCCGACGCGGGGAAGTGGTACCGATTGCCGAGCAGCGGCTTGCAGTTCCTGCTGCGGCGGGGCGGGCCGGCCACATCTCCGGGCACGCATGTCTTCGCCTACGGCAGTTCCCACGGGCGTCTGGATGATCCGGACCTGCTGTTCTTCACCGGCCCGTTCGGGCAGATCGTCGATGGCGCCTTCACCGGCAAGCAATGGGTCTACAGCGTGACGCCGTCGATCTGCCGTCCGTACTCGCGGGGGCGCGTGTGGCTCTCCGACCGTTCGGCGTCGGTGGCGCCGCGGATCCAGCCCAACCTGCTCGGCGACGAACGCGATCTGGCGCTGATCGTCGATGCCATCGGCATGGTGGACGGCATCGTGAGGCGGCCGCCGTTCGCGGATGACCTCACGGGCCGCCTGCGACCCAAGGAAGGCGTCGCCCTGTCCGACCGCGACAGCCTGGCGGCATTCGCGCGCTCGGCCGTGGCGACCTGCCACCACAGCTGCGGCACCTGCCGCATGGGGTCGGACGGCAACGCGGTCGTCGATCCCTCGCTGCGGGTCCGCGGCGTGGCCAACCTGCGCGTGGCGGATGCATCCGTCTTCCCTCAGATCACCTCGGGCAACCTCAATGCGCCCGCCATCATGGTGGGGGAGAGGGCGGCGGAGATGATCAGGAGCGCTTAGCGCTCCTGCCCGGAGGAGCGAAGGGGGCTGGCATGGCAGCGCCCCGCAAGATGCTGCGCGCGTTGCCCGCCGGTTCTCACGTTGCCGAGGCGAAAGTCCGGTCGACGTAGTGCTTGTAGAGGCGATCCAACTCTGCCTCCGGCGAATCAGCCAAGGCTACTCGCGCCTTGCTGAACTTCACCTGTGCTTCTCGCGGATGCGTGACGCCTTCGAACAGCGCGCGTGTCCGCGTGGCGACGTCTCCGCCGGGTTGATGTTCAAGCTGCTCCTTGACGCGATGCAGCTCGCCGTTCATCACGAGTACGGCGGCGACATAGATCTTCGGGGACAGCCCGAAGAAGTCGGTGACACGTTTGGTGTTCTGAGTTTTCAGCCGGAAGTCGAAGAAGCCGGTCTGCGGACACGCCACGACAACGCCGACGTTCACGAACTCCTCCGCGTCGGAGTGCGGCATGAATCGAACGAGGGCGTAGCAGCAGGCCAACTGGTTCATTCAACTCTCCAGAAATCAGCCCGCAATTTTCTTGGCGCTTTTGCGCGACGCGCTGTTTGACGAAGTCCTCGGTAGCTTAGTCGCGGGCAGTGCCCCCCCCGACTCCCTGGCCAGCTTCACGAACGCCTGCAGATAGTCGATGTCGATATCGGCCGTGCGCGCGCCGAGGTAGATCTGCTTCGCGATCCCCTGCTTGCCCAGGCGCACGGCGACCAGCGGCATGCGGGCCGCGTATTCCTCGGCCAGCCACCGCGGCAGCGCGGCCACGCCGCGTCCGCTCGCGACCATCTGCATCATGATGTCCGTGGTCTCGATGGTCTTGTGGCGCCTCGGCGAGATCCCCGCCGGCTGCAGGAACTGGTTGTAGATGTCCAGCCGCTCGATCGCCACGGGGTAGGTGATCAGCACCTCCTCGATCAGATGTTTGGGCTCGATGAACTTCGCGCCCGCCAGCGCGTGGCCTTGCGTCACGACGAGCACCTGCTCGTAGTCGAACACCGGCTCGAAATGCAGCCCCGGCTTGAACAGCGGATCGGGCGTCACCAGCAGGTCGATCTCGTAGCCGAAGAGCGCGCCGATGCCGCCGAACTGGAAGCGCTGCTTCACGTCGACGTCCACGTCCGGCCAGTCGCTCAGGTAGGGCGACACGACCTTCAGCAGCCACTGGTAGCAGGGATGGCACTCCATGCCGATGCGCAGCGAGCCCCGCTCGCCCTGCGCGAACTGCTGCAGGCGCTGCTCCGCCAGATCGAGCTGCGGCAGCACGCGGTTCGCGACCGCCAGCAGGTACTGCCCCGCCTGCGTCAGCCGCAGGCTGCGGCCCTCGCGCAGCCACACGTCCGTGCCGAGCTGCTGCTCCAGCTTGCGCATCGTGTGGCTCAGCGCCGACTGCGTCAGGTGCAGCGCGCCGGCGGCTGCGGTGAGCGAGCCCAGACGCTCCACTTCCTGAACGATCGTGAGATGACTGCGTTCCAGCATCGATGAACAACCTTCATGGATGAATGAATTAACGCAATTTTACGTCATGAGTTGGAGCGCCGACGCTTGGGTCCTTCGAGGCAGGCGATCTGAGCGTCGTCACCGGGCGAGGTCTCGCGGAGGAGACGAGGCGAGACGAGGCGAAAGGCGGCGTCCTCTTCCCCAGGCTAGGCTTCCCGCTTGGCAAAGATGTCCGCGACTTCCGCCATGTGCTGCGTGCCCCAGGTGCACAGCGGGACGATCGCCTCCGCCAGGCTGCGACCCAGCGGGGTCAGCGCGTAGTCCACGCGCGGCGGCACTTCCTTGTAGTCGGTGCGGGCCAGCACCTGGTCCGCTTCCAGTTCTTTCAGGTGCTGGATCAGCACCTTGTCGCTGACGCCCTCGACCAGGCGCTTGAGCTCGCCGTAGCGCCGGGGGCCGTCCCGCAGGAAGAACAGGACCAGCGGTTTCCACTTGCCCGAGATGATGCGCAGCGTGGCGTCGAGCCCGCAGGAAAAACCGCCGGTGCCGCAGAGGGGGTGATCAGGGGTGGTCATTTTTTTGGTACTTACCAAAAGGTGCATACTTGTCCTCAGGTTATCAGGACTTCATAGTTGTCTTCAAGCAGTTCCCTGCTTCCTTGCAACTTCCATTGAGGATCCCTGACATGACCCGACTGACTGGCAAGACCGCCGTGATCACCGGCGGCGCCACTGGCATCGGCCGCGCCGCGGCCAAGCGTTTCATCGAGGAAGGCGCGGTCGTCTTCCTCTTCGGCCGTCGGCAGGAGGCGCTCGACGCCGCCGTGGCCGAGCTCGGACCACAGGCCCGCGCGGTGAAGGGCTCGGTCTCCGATAAGGCCGACCTCGACCGGCTCTACGCGGCGGTGAAGGCCGAACGCGGCAGCCTCGACATCGTCTTCGCCAATGCCGGGGCGGGCAGCATGGCCCCGCTCGGCACGATCACCGCCGAGCACCTGGACGAGACCTTCGACACCAACGTGAAGGGCACGATCTTCACGGTCCAGCAGGCGCTGCCGTTGATGGGCGAGGGCGGGTCCATCATCCTGACCGGATCGAGCGCGGGCACCACGGGCGCGCCCGCCATGAGCGCCTACAGCGCGAGCAAGGCGGCGGTGCGCAACCTCGCGCGGACCTGGGCGGAGGACCTCAAGGGCACCGGCATCCGGGTCAACGTGCTCTCGCCCGGAGCGACCGCGACCGAGCTGGCGAAGGAAGCCCTGGGTGAAGAAGGGCAGAAGGTCTTCGCCGCGATGACGCCGCTCCAGCGCATGGCCGATCCCGCGGAGATCGCCGCGGCGGCTGCCTTCCTGGCGTCGTCGGACAGCAGCTTCATGACCGCCAGCGAAGTCGCCGTCGACGGCGGCCTGGCACAACTCTGACCCCACGAAGGAGCACCCATGAGCTACGCAATCATCGGCTTCGGCCACATCGGCCAGGCGCTGGCCAAGGCGTTTGCCCGCAGCGGCATTGAAGTGTCCGTTGCCACCACGCGCGATCCGGAACGCTTCGCGTCCGACGCGGCGGCGATCGGACCGGGCATCGTTCCCACGACCCTGGCCGACGCCGTGAAGGCGGATGTCATCTTCCTGGCCGTGCGATTCGAGTCGCACCCTGAGGTCGCGAAGGCCCTGCCGACCTGGCAGGGGAAGACCATCGTCGATGTGACCAATGCCTACGGCGTGCCGCCGGAGTCACTCGGAGGACTGCCATCGGCCCAGGCTGTCGCACAGGCCTTCACGGGCGCGAGCCTGGTCAAGGGCTTCAACCATCTGGTCGCCGCCGTCCTCGAGCAGGACCCGGCCGTGAAGGGGGGCCGCAGAGTCGTGTTCCTGTCGAGCGACGATGACGCCGCCGCCACGGAGATCGGTGCGTTGGCGCAGGCCCTCGGCTTCGCGCCGATCCAGCTCGGCGGGCTGTCGGAAGGAGGCCTGCTCGTGCAGGCGCGCGGGAAGACGTGGGGTCAGCTGATCTTCAAGGACCTGGTCAAGTTCGACTGAGACGTCCTGATCAGGGCTTCAGGAAGTCGTTCTCCACCCAGGCCGCGGCGCTGGTCTCGTTGAACTTGAAGCCCGCCGCCACGCGCACCTGCGCGAGCTGCTCCCCATCGTCGTTCAGCGCGGTCAGCGTCGCGTACGGGTTGTCTTCATCGGGAACGATGTCGAGCAGCACCTGGATGCGACCGTTGTCCGTGTCCAGCTTGACGCTCTTGTGCAGCCGGGCGTGCAACTGCTGCTCGTGCCGGCGCAGCACCTCGGAGGCCGTCTTCACCAGCGTGTGGAACGCGGCTGCGTCCAGCGGCTTCGGGTTCTTCTTGTCGCGGCCCATGGTCCAGGGGCCGACCAGGGCGGGCTCGGACTCGCCGATCAGGGTCATGGCGACCGCCCAGCCTTCGTCGTCTTCGTTCTTGATGACCTGCGCGGTCCAGCGCTCGTCCTGCCACGTGCGCGGCTCCTGGATGATGGGGCGTTCTTCGTCGGGGGAATTCGTGCTCATGCCGATGAAGGTACCACGCGGGCGCACGCGCCTCGACGACGCCGGGCGGCCTTCGCGACCGGCGACAATCCAGTCATGACCGAGTCCGCCCCGCCGCCGCAAGAGCAACCCCGCAACCCGTTGCACGGCCTGACGCTGGAAACCATCGTGACCGAGCTGGCCGCCGAGTACGGCTGGGACGGCCTCGACGAGCGCATCCCGCTGCGCTGCTTCGCCTTCGAGCCCAGCGTCAAGTCCAGCCTGAAGTTCCTGCGCAAGACGCCGTGGGCGCGGGAGAAGGTCGAAGGGCTCTACCTGTTCATGCTACGGGAGCGGCGGCGGAACACGACGCGGCCGTGACCGGCGAGACCATCGCCCAGCCGAGCGCCTGATACAGCGCGGCGCCGGCCTCGGTGGCCACCAGCACACCGTGCGTGGCGCCGAGATCGAGGGCGGCACGGGACAGCGCGGTCATGACGAGTCGACCCAGGCCCTTCCTTCGGTGGGCCTCCGAGGTGGCGATCTGGTCGAAGGTCGCGAAGCGGCCGTCGACGGCAGCCTGGCCGCTCGCCGCGAGCGCTCCAGACTCATCGAGGATCCTGACCCACGCGACGGCGCCCGCCCGTCCGGTCTCAACGCGGTAGCCGGCGACGACCGGGCCGGCGCTTCCTGTGAGCTCGACGCTCATCAGGAACTCAGGGTCATGAACGGTCCAGTCGCTGGAGAGCAGGGGCGACACGTCCTGCGACGGCGCGCAGACCTTCAGCCAGATGCCGGGGCCGGCCTCGGCGGCGACGAGTGTTCGAAGCACCTCGGCGTCGAAGTGCGGGAATACATAGCGCGTGACCTGATCCGGCTTGCCGACATGGATCTGGAAGCAGCCGGGACGTTCGACCGGCGCCGGCGTGCTGCGGGAAATCGCCCAGCCGAATGCCCAGGCCCTGGCAGCGGACGAGGGATCGAGCGCGCCGGTTCCGGGCACACCCGTCGATGTCGATGTCGAGGTGAGTGAGTTCATCCGGGGCATCTTCTTCTGCGCCACGCTGTCGCGCGGAAGGTCATATGTCCTCGGCGTCCTCCAGTGACGACGTCGAGCGACCGGTCACAGATCGATGATCCCGCGCCTCACCGCGATCGTGACCGCATGCGTGCGGTCGCTCGCGGCGAGCTTGCCGAGGATGCTCTTCATGTGCGCCTTCACCGTGCCCTCGGCGATGTCCAGCTGGCCGCCGATGCGCTTGTTCGAGCGGCCCTCGGCCACCAGCTTCAGCACGGTCGTCTCGCGACCGGTCAGGTGCTGATCGGCCACATGCTCGGCGAGCTGCATGGCGAGCTCGGAAGGAAAGCGCCGGCCGCCGGCGTGCACCGCCCGGATCGTGTCCAGCAGGTCCTTGCGCAGCGTCTCCTTCAGCAGATACCCCGCCGCGCCGGCCTGCGCCGCCTCCAGCAGTTGAGCAGGCGCGCCGAAGCTGCTGAGCATCACGACACGCGCCGCGGGGAACTCGGCGCGGATCGCCTTCAGCGCCGCGAGGCCGTCCATCGTTCGCATCCGCACATCCATCAGCGTCACGTCCGGCAGGTAGCGCCGGAAGGCGTCCAGGGCCTCCGCGCCGTCCTGCGCCTCCGCCACCAGGCGCATGTCGTGCTGCAGTTCGATGGCGCCGGCCAGACCCTCGCGCAGCATCGGGTGGTCGTCCACCGTCATCACGCGGATCGCCCGGTCGTTCTTCAGCGGTGTCGTCGTCATGGCGTGTCCTCTTCGCGGATCCTCTCTGCGGGTCCTCCGCGCGACGACTCTGCCCGTTCGTGGGAGGGGCGGGATCTCTCCTTCGGGAGATGCTGCCGCGCCCAGGTGACAGCGCGTGGAAGCCCCGTCGCCGGCCGCCTACCCTGTACGAAAGAGGCAGGCGGCGGGCCTCCTATCCGGCATGGCGGCGCACGCCGACGCTGGCGAACATCCACCGGCACCTCGCCGAATGGGCGCAGGTCCCACGCCACCCGGCAACCCCTTGCCCTGAAGGAATTCCTCATGACAACGACCCCCACCCGCCGCACCGTCGCGGCGCTGCTCCTCGCGGGAGGCGCCGCGATCGGCGCCGTCGGCGCTCTCATGGCGGCCTCGCCGGCCATGGCCCAGTCGACCGCGCCGTCGACGGCAAGACCTGCCCCCATCGTCGAACGCGACGCCACCGTGAACGGCGTGAAGCTGCACTACCTGACGGCCGGCTCCGGCGACGCCACCCCCATCGTGCTGCTGCACGGCTACGCGCAGACCAGCCGGATGTGGCGCCCGCTGATGCCGCGCCTGGCCACGGACGGACCGGTGATCGCCGTCGACCTGCGCGGCGCGGGCGGCTCCGGCAAGATCGAGCGCCCGGGCGAGAAGAAGCTGCTGGCCCAGGACATCCACGCGCTGACGCAGCAGCTGGGCTACAAGAAGGTGAAGATCGTCGGCCACGACATCGGCCTGATGGTCGCCTACGCGTACGCGGCGCAGTACCCGGACGAGGTCGAGAAGATCGCGCTGCTGGACGCCTTCCTGCCGGGCGTCGGCGACTGGACCAAGGTCTGGCTGCTGCGCGACCTGTGGCACTTCCACTTCTACGGCGAGGTCCCGGAGAAGCTGGTCGCGGGCCGCGAGCGCATCTACTTCGAGCACTTCTGGAACGACTTCGCCGCGGACAAGACCAGGTCCATCCCCGAGGCCGATCGGAAGTTCTACGCCGCGGCGTACGGGCAGCCGGGCGGCATGCACGCGGGCTTCGGCTACTTCAAGGCCTTCGAGCAGGACGCCAAGGACTTCGAGGCGATGTCGAAGACGAAGCTGAAGATGCCGATGCTCGTGCTCACCGGCGAGAAGGCCTCGGGCGAGTTCCTGATCGCGCAGGGACGTCTGGTCGCGGAGTCGGTCGACGGACGCATCGTGAAGGGCGCCGGCCACTGGATCATGGAAGAGTCCCCGGACGTCACGATGGGCGCGCTCGTCGAATTCCTGAAGTGAGTCAGCCCGGCGCTCGCGTGGGCAGCGCGCGGCCCAGCAGGTCGCGCAGCCATCGCTGAAGCGCCGGGAGGCGCTGCGGCTTGTCGCGCCGACGATAGGCCTGCGCGGCAGGGATGCCCAGCAGCACCTCGGTCCCGGCGCCCGGCGCGCTGCGCAGTTCGAAACTGCCGCCCACGCGGGTCACGCGCTCGCGCATGCCGCTCAGCCCCCAGTGACCCGGGCTGTGGCCGTCGACCTGCGTCGCGGTCGGCACGCCGACGCCGTCGTCGGCGATCTTCATCGTGAAGGTGGCATCGGTGTACGCGATGGTGAGCGCGATGCCCGTCGCCTTCGCATGCTGGAACGCGTTGAAGAGCCCCTCGCGGCCCACGAGCGCCAGCTCCGCATGCACGCACGCGTCCAGCAGCCGCGGCGTGCCGTCGACGCTGAAGCGGAACGCCGCGTCATGGAAGCCGGAGAGGTCCTTGCCCAGCGCTTCGAGCGTCTGCTCCAGCGTGCCCACGTCCGGCGGCGGCAGTCGCAGGTCGGTGACGCGGTTGCGACCCTCGATGACGACCGCATCGGCCTGGTCCAGCGCGCGCTCCATCTCCGCGCGCGCCGGGGATTCATCGGGGATGCCCCACGCCACGCGCTGGAAGCGCAGCAGCAATCCCTGGAAGCCCTGCAGCAGCGTGTCGTGCAGGTCCTGCGCGATGCGGGTGCGTTCGTCGAGGCGCGCGCGGTAGCGCTCGCGCGCCCGCGCTTCGATCTGCCGCAGGCGCATGCGCACGAGGAGCGCGATGGCCATCAGCACCGCCAGCGCGCACAGCACGCGGAAGCCGGTCGACTGCAGGAAGGTGGGCGGGATCTCGATGGCGAACGAGGCCGGCGCGGCGCTCCAGACGCCGTCCTCGTTGGTGCCTTGGACTTCGAAGGTGTAGTTGCCCGGACCGAGGTTCGTATAGAACGCCTGGCGGCGGGCGCCGGCCTCGTGCCAGGTCGTCTCCAGACCGCGAAGACGGTACTTGAAGTTCGCGCGTTCGGGCATCGCCAGCGAGAGCGAGGTGTAGTCGACCTGCAGGTCCTTCGTCCCCGCGACCGCCCGCACCAGGCCACCGGATTGCGGCGTCAGCGGCGCACCGTTCACCAGCACCCGCTGGACGTCGAGCACAGCGGGCGCGGCGGCGCGCTTCAGCCTGGCGGGGTCCACGGTCACCACGCCGTTGGTCATCGCGAACCAGAGCCGGCCGTCCGGCGTCTGCAGCGCGGTGCGCAGCGGCCAGTTGGTCTCCGCCCGGCCGGTCAAGCCGTCCTGGGTGTCCAGCTGCGTCAGCGGCACCTGGAAGCCCGGCTCCGTGATGGCTCTTTGCAGGTCGGTGGCCGCGACGCGCGTGATGCCGGCGGCGCCGTTCAGCCAGAGCTCGCCCTCGGGAGTTTCGACGATGCCGCTCACGCCGTTGAGCGCATCCGGCGAGCGGCCCTTCAGCTCGAGGAAGTGGCCCTCGTCGTCCAGTCGCTGCGCGCCCCGGTCGCCGCCTATCCACACGTGCCCCTGGCCCGCGGTGATCGCCAGCACGCCGCCGACGCGCAGCCCCTCCTTGTCGGCGAAGCGCGTGACCCGATCGCCTTCGTCGACGCGCAGGACCTGGCCGTCGACGTAGCCGATCCAGACGCGTCCTTGCTGGTCGACGGAGATGCTGGACGCGAGGGAGCCCGGCGGGAAGCCCTTGGTACCGGACAGCCGCTCCCAGCGTCCGTCGCTGAAGCGGCGCAGCAGGCCCATGAACTGCGTGGCGACCCAGATCGTTCCGGCGCGGTCTTCGGCGATGTCCTTCAGCATGCCCTTCCAGTCGGGGAACGCCTCGCGGCGTTCGTCGACGAAGCGACCGTCCGGGCCCAGGCGCCACAGTCCGTTCTTGTCGCCGGTCCACACCGTGCCGGCATGGTCGACGAACACCCGGCTCACGGAGCCATAGGGCATGGCGTAGCGCGACAGGTCCGGGCCGCTGCCGGACGCCTGCAGATGGAAGGTGGCGTTGCGCGAGGTGAACCAGAGATCGCCTTGCGGGCCGGCGGCCATCGCGAGCGCGGACATGGCCGCCGGGAACTGGACGAGCGAAACCCGCGTCGGTCGCAGGCGGTCGAGTCCGCCGTTCGTGGCGATCCAGACCGAACCCTCGCGGTCCTGCAGGAGGCGCAGGACCTGGTCGCCGCTCAGTCGCTGGTTTGGTGTCAGCCGCTGAAGGGCTGGCAGATGGAAGTCGTAGGTCTGCGTCACGCCGGGCGCCGAGGCGCCCGCTGCGGGAACGAAGGGCACCAGCGGAATGGGCGGTGGTGCGATGTTTTCGGCGGGGAGACTGAGGCCGGCTGCGGGCTCGAGGCCGGGGAAGCGCTCGCGCGTCACGCCGTCGAGCGCGCCGGACCAGAAGTTGCCGTCGCTGTCGAAGATCGGCATGTAGGTGCTGGCGTGGACGGGGTGTCCGTTGCCGAAGGACTCCCCGGGCACTTGCGGCCGCGGTGCCCTGAAGTAGCGCATCTGGTTGTGCTCCATCTGGGCCACGAGCCAGACGCGCCCCTGTGGATCCACCGACAGGAAGTTCGGGTTCTTTCCCGGTGTCTCGACGCGCGAGAAGCGGGCGGTCCCGGCGGCCTTCACCAGCAGGCCCTGGGTGTTGTTGACCCAGAGGTTGGCGTCGCCGTCCAGATGCACGTTCCAGGTGAGGAGATCCGGGGCGGGCTCGGGATAGCCCTCCGCCTTGCCCATGCGCTGCCAGCGGTCGCCGGTCCGCTTGAACAGTCCCCGCGTGCTGGCCACCCACACGGTGCCGTCCTTCTCCTGCGCGAAGCCGCGTGTGGCGCCTTCGAAACCGCCGGGGCGCGCGGGTTCCCGCAGCAGGACGTGACCGTTGCGGACCTGGGCGAGGCCGCCTCGCATGAAGCCGATCCACAAGCCGTTGTCCGGGGTGGCGTGGAGCGAGAGCACGGACCGTTCGGGCAGCGTCTCGCCGGCGAGTGATTCAAAGGTCTCGAAGCGGACGCCGTCGAAGCGCAGCAGGCCGCGGTCGGTGCCCAGCCAGAGGTAGCCGTCGGTGGTCTGCGCCAGGCTGTAGACCGGGCCGAACAGGCCTTCCCGCGCGCCCCATGAGGTGTGGTGGAGCTGGTCCAGCGGCGGGTGCTTCAGCAGCTCGGTGAGCGTGAGGCGGTCGGGCGTCGGCGCCTCCGCGGCGATCGCGGATCCTGCGCCGAAGAGCGGCAGCAGCAACGCGAGTCCGGCACGGACGATGGATCGAAGCAGACGAGGACCGGGTGCTTGCATGTCAGGGGCCGGAGGTGCGGAGCGCGGAACATACCACCGGCGGGGCAGGGGGGCTTCGCCCGGATGGGAGACGTCAGCCCGTCTCTGCAGCACCGGTGATCTTGCCCGCGGTGCCAACGCTTTCCGTCGTGCTCCGCAGATGCACGTCCATCTGCGGATACGGGATGCTGATGCCGGCCTGATCGAGCGCCGCGAGCATGCGGGCGAGCAGTTCGCCGCGCAGGGCCGTCCATCCGCCGACGTCCTGCGTCCACACGCGCACCACGAAGTTCAGCGCGCTGTCCGCGTAGCTGCTCATCAGCACCACGGGCGGCGGACTCACGGCCACGCCGGGCGTCTCGCGCGCCGCCGCGCCCAGCACCGACAACACCTGCGCCGGATCGGATCCGTACGCGACGTTCACCGGGATCTCGATGCGACGGCTGCGATCGAACATCGTCCAGTTCGTGAGGTTCCCGCTCAGCAGCAGGCCGTTGGGCACGACCACGTCGGCACCGTCGAAGGTGCGCAGGATGGTGGCGCGCAGGCCGATCTCGCGCACGGTGCCCGAGGTGCCCGCGGCGTCGACCATGTCGCCCGGCTGGATCGGACGCTCGAACATCAGCACCAGGCCGGAGACGAAGTTGTTGACGACGCCCTGCAGGCCGAAGCCGATGCCCACGCTCAACGCGCCGAACACCAGCGCGAGCTGGCTCACCTTGAAGCCCGCCGCGGACAAGGCCACCAGCAGGCCGAGCAGCAGGACGCCGTAGTAGCTCAACGAGGCGATGCTGTTGCCGACGCCGCGCGGCAAGGCCGCGTGGTGGGGCAGCTCGTCGCGCAGCAGTCGACGGACCGCGCGGGCGACCCACAGGGCCAGCCAGGTGGACAGCAGGAACACCAGCACGTCGCCCAGGTGGATCGAGACCTCGCCCACGTCGACGCCGAGATTCAGCACCTCGGTGCCGATGGCGCGCAAGGGCCGCAGCACGCGGAAACGGTCCATGCTGTAGACGAGCCACCCCAGCCATGCGGCGAGCACCAGCAGCCGGGTGACCATCACTTCCAAGGTGGGCCCGTGCTGGCGGACCAGCTTGCGCTCCACCAGCTCGGGCTGTCGTCCGAGCGCGTGCAGGATGCCGCGCACGGCCGCCACGCCCGCGTAGAGCAGCACGGCCATGTAGCCGCTGTCGATCACGGCGCTGGTCAAGGTCTCCGCCAGCGAGATGTTCCCGCCGATGTTGGACACGATCGACACCGCGAGCACGGCGATCACGACCCAGCTGATCCGGCGCACCGTCTGCCGGAGGCGGCTCTCACCGCTCGCCCGATCGCCCGGCGCGCTGCGCAGCAGCCACACGGTGAGTCCGATGGCCAGCGCGCTCACGCCCAGCGCGTAGAGCCGGTACAGCCCGATGTCGACGGGGATCGCCACGCCCAGGCGGTCGACGAAGTAGAGCGCCACCGCGACGTAGGGCCAGACGCCCAGCGCCCGGACCGTGCCCGACGGCAGCAGCCGAAGCACGGGGATGAGCGCCAGCACCAGCGCGATCTCCTGGACGAGCAGCGGCGCGTCGGGCTCCAGCACCAGCACGCCCAGCATCGCCAGCAGCAGCCACGAGGAGACGGGGCGACGCAGCGCGCGCGCCACGTGACCGGGCGCGCCCTCTTCCGGCGTGCGACGGCTGCGCACGGCCAGCCACAGGATGAGCGGCAGCAGCAGGATCTGGAACAGGCGCAGCGCCTGCTGGTTGCCGCCGTCCGCCGCGTGGTAGTCGATCGCGAACTGGCGCTCGATCTCGAAGCCGCGCTCCATCGCGGCAACGGCCTCGGCCGTGCCGGTGCCAGGTCTGAAGTCCTTCCACAGCGGCGGCACGTCGGTGCGCAGCAGCTGGCGGTCGATCTCGTCGATGGCCGCATCGACCTCGTCGCGACCGGACTGGATGCGCGCCTTCAGTTCGCTCGCGCGCTGCGTCAGGTCGAACTGCTTCGCCAGCACGAGACCGAGCGCCTCCTCGGAGGCGTCGAACTGCGCGAGCATCGTGTCCACGCGCGCCGAAAGCGCGGGAGGGAGTCCGTCGAGAAGCCCGGCCGCGCGCGTCGCCGACCACGCCGCGCGGCGTTGAGCCAGTTGGAGCGCCGTGTCCGCATACGGTGACAGCGCGCGGCCGGACCGCTCCTCCCATCGGGCGAAGCGACGTTCGTCGAAATCCCAATGCCGAGCCAGGCTCTCCAGGCGCATGACCGTCAGCGCGCGCAGCGCGCCGCCGGCGGCGGCGTTGAGCTTGGCGTTGACGGGGCGCGCGATGTCGTCGAGGTCCCGGGCCAGTCGCTCGGACGGCTCAGGCGCCTGGAGCAGGCGCTTCGCGCGATCGACGCGCTGCAGGTCCTCGTCGGCGCGCGTCAGGATGTCGGGCGCCGCGACGGGCGCGATCGCGGCAATCCCCGAAGCGGCGGGAGGCGCCAGCTCAGGGCCAGGCGCGGCGAGCGCCAGCAGCGGGGCCAGCGCCCCCGCGATCAGGAGTCGTTGGACGCGTCTAAGGAAGAGGCTGGGCAATCCACGCATTTGGCGGGAGATTGTGCATGCGCGCTCCGCCCGCCGGCGTCCGTCCTCACGGCGCGTCGGCGAGTGCGTTGCCGCCGATCATCCGGAGTCCGTCGGAAGACAGGCGCAACGTGCCGGCGGGCGTGGTCCAGACGCTCGCGTAGGGCACGTTGAGCCACTGGTTCTGCAGCGTGCCGTCGGCGCGGTAGACGCGGACATCCTGGTTGGCGTTGTTCATGAACAGGCGGTCCGCGATGTCGAACTTGACGCTGCCCGTGTGGTAGTTCGGCATGCTGTTGTTGGAGAAGGGCGTGATCGCCGCCTCCTGCACCAGGGCGCTGCCGTCGAACCGGTAGACGAACGGCACGGGCTGGGTGGAATAGCTCACCACCACGCGGGAGCCGTCCTGGTTCACGGCCAGGTCTTGCAGGCTCGACACGTTCAGCTCCGGGCTGATGCCGGTCGTCACGCCGAAGAACATGCCCTTGCCGTTGGCCCGCAGGTCGAAGCGACGCGCCGCCAGATAGCCGCTGGTCCCGATCGTGCCCGCGTACAGCACCCGGCCGTCGCCGCTCATCTGGAGCATGGCCGGCGTGACGCGCCACATCTCGCGGACCTCACCCAGGATCAGGCCGGTTTCCGCGCGGAGCACCGGTGCGGCCATCCGGATCGTCTCCCCGATGGGCATCTCGGCTTCCGTGAGCACCAGAAGGTCCTCGCCCGCGATGTGCGCGGCGGCGATCCGCTTGCCTTGGCGGTAGTTGGCCTGCAGCGCGTTCTGCCGCACGACGGTGAGCGTGGCCGCGTCGATGACGGTGATGCCGGTGTTGTTGTCGTCCAGCACATACAGCCGGCGTCCGTCGCCGCTGACCGCCAGGTCCGCGATGGCGATCCCCGTCAGCGTCAAGGTCGCCGCGCGCTGGCCGCCGTACAGATGGTGCGCGGCGATCGTGTCGCCCACCGCGGAATAGATCAGGGGCCTGACAGGGTCGACGACGCGCACGCCGGGGCGCGAGTAGTCGTTGACGTTGGGCAGCTGATTCGACACCGTGGTGGCCGACGCCTGTCCGCTCTTGTAGAGGCCGACCCGGATCGCGCTCGCGCGCACGCCCGGGGTCGTCGACGTCAGGGAGACGGTCGCTTCATGGAACCCGTCGGTCAGTCCCGCGGCGTTCGCCGTCAGGATCAGCGACCCGTTGCTCGCGCCCGAAGGCGTGGCCAGCAGCCAGGCGGCATCGCTGACCGCCTGCCAGGGGACCGACGTGCCGCTGCTCTCCCGGACGACGATGCTGCGCGTGGTGCTGGAGCCGCTCGGCGTGACGGCGAACGCGACCCCGCGCAAGGCGGGAAGCAGCGCGCGCGGCGTCTGCCTCGGCTTGATCGTGTAGGTGACGTCGACCGTCCTGGGGCTGCCGGTGATCTGGCGGGTGCAGCCCGCGTCCTCGCAGGCTTTCACGGTCACCGTGTCGCGGTACACGCCCGGCGCCAGATCCAGGCTCGACTTCGGTGACAGCACGAGCATGCCGGCCTGGGGCGACAGCGTGGTGTAGTAGCCGTAGGCCATGCCGCTGTTGGTGACCTGGACGGTCACGGTCGCGGGCGTGGTGCCCTGCACGGTGCCGCGCACGGTCTGGGGCGCGGGAGTCTCGCCCTCCTCGGCCACGAAGTCGACGCTGGCGCGGTCGACGGTCAGCCCCGGCGTGGTCGACAGCGGGGCGGTGTCGACGCAGTCGATGTAAGTGATGTTGGCGGTTTCCGGTCCGCTGTTGGCGCCGGGGGAGGTGGCGAGGCAGCGCTGCCCTGCCGAGGTGGGGTGACTCACCACGGACACCCGGGGGGTCTGACCGGTGTTCCAGGGCGTGGGGAAAGCGAACGAGGTGGCGCCGGCGGGCACGGCGATCTGCTGGCTGCCCAGGGCCAGCACGAGTCCGCTGCCCTTCAGGCCGTTCACCGTGCCGCTGACGTTGAGTTGCATCGGCGGGTGGGAGATCAGGGCGCAGGCGATGCGCACCGAGGCGACGTCCGATGCGAGCGTGCCGCTGCCCGCGGCCTGCACGGTGCAGTTCTGCCTGGGCGGCTGGCGCTGCACGGTCACGGTGTAGGCCGTTCCCGAGGGCAATCCGGCGGAGAACGAGAAGGCGCGATCCGTTTCCACCGCGAGGTCGGCGGCGTTGTTGAGCCGCAGCACCAGCCCGGGCCCGATGAGGCCGGTGACGGTGCCGCCGACCGCGTAGGTGGTGACCGGAGGCTGGGTGACCGGGGGTTGAGTCACTGGCGGCTGCGTGACCGGCGGCTGGGTCACCGGGGGCTGCGTGACAGGCGGTTGAGTGACCGGAGGCTGCGTGACGGGCGGTTGCGTCACCGGAGGTTGCGTCACGGGCGGCTGCGTGACCGGCGGCGTGGTCGGATCCGGCTGGGACGGTGCCGTCGGATCGGTGCTGACGGGCGTGGACGCGGGCTGGTCCGGAACGGCTGGCGTGGAGGCGCCGGGGGCCGGCGCGTCGGGGACGGTGCTGACCGGCGTCGATGCGGGCTGTCCGCCGGACGGCGCTGCCGCCGGGCTGCCGCCGCCGCCGCCATCACCGCCGCACGCCGTGAGCACGACCAGATTCAGGACCGCCAGGCCCGACCGCAACCGCTTCATGAAAACTTCTCCCTGGAACTCGGAACCGGGTGAACTGCGTCACCGTCGGCGCGCGATTCTGACGTGCGCGCGTGCGATTCCCGGGCCGCGCCCAGGGCGGCCCCTCATTCAAGGGGTCAGGTCTCGACCGGTGGCGCCTGGACGGCGTCAGCCCCGGCTGGATTGCGGCAGCTTGCTGTCGGACGACGGCTGGCGGGCCGGCTGGCTCCGTGCGTCTTCATCCGAGTGATGGCCGTTGAGGGGATCGCGCGGTCGCACGTCGCTGCCCTCGGGAATTTCTTCCTCCGGGATCTTTTCCCCCGGCGCTCCTTCCACGGGCTTGTTGTCCCCGACCGGATCGTCGTCTTCGTTCTCGGGCTTGGCCGGACCATTGACGAGCGTGCCGACAGGCGAGGTGCTGCTGTTCATGAGGGGCTTTCGTTGTGCCGGGAAGCCGGCTCAACGGAGGCAGGCAAGTCCGAGGCCCTGACTCATTGGGCCTGACGAAAGGACAGGCGTGCTTGGCGTCGTTCGCCGGCGGCATCGCTTCGCGGCAATGAGCGAGGAGTGACCGCAGGAAGTCGCCCGGTAATCCGGGCCGATATCGAGCAAACGTGGAGCGGCCTTGCCGGGTCAGGTGGCTGGCGATCTAGTGCTCGTCCTTCGGGCGGTCGGTGTCGCTGCGTGCGGCTGCCTTGTCGTCCGTCCTCGTCTGGGCCTCGTGGCCGCTTTGCCACGCGTCCTTGCGCTCCTTCCACAAATCGGAGCACTCGCCCGTGTTCGTCGGCAGGTTGGACGCCTCGTCCATCGGATTGCCGGAGGATCCGTCGCCACGCACCGCGGCCTTCGCGCCTTGTCGTTGAAGCTCCGATCGCTCCGCGGTGGACAGCGCACGGTCGTCGCCGGGTCGTTGTCTCTTGTCAGGGTGGGGCTTGGTACTGCGCTTCATCGTCCACTCCAGCATTGCTTGTGAACCCCATTAGGCGCTCTCAGCGAAGACGGGTCCCGGCGCCGGCGATCGGAAAGTTTCCCGTTGAGTGATGAAGGGATCCCCGCTTTCCCGGCCTGTTCAAGGAGCGATGTCAGCCTTCGCCTCTTCGCCGAGGCCAGCAGCCCAGCAGGAGGGCGAAAAACAGCCTGATCAACAGACCGAAGGGGTCAGGGTCCCAGGTCGCAGCCATCCTGGCATCGTTCTCGAGCGTACCGCCGCGCTGCGTGTACCGGCGCCGGGCGTCTTCGATCTGGCTTGAGCGTGGCGCAGCGGGGCAGGCGCATTCGCTGCAACGCTCGCAGGCGGCCGCGTTCGAGCGGCCGCAGGACAGGCAGGACCAAGCGTAGGCGGGCATGCGGGGATGTTGCCATGCCTAGTCGCTTGGCATCTTCGACGCTACGTGAAACTGCAGATGAAGTACGGCCCGTTCAGGTGATCGCATCCCACCAGATCACCGTCGAAGCTTGACCGATCGCGATCGAACGAAGGATCCTGCCAGGCAGGCGCGTGGACCACGCCGTACCAGTTGTCCAGAATTCCGCCCATGGGGAAGGCGAGATCCGCGCCGCGCCCGGGTTCATGGATGCACCGTTTCGTCGCCACGCATGACGGCACCCGTCCGTCTGCGGCTTCGCGGACGGCCCGGTCGAAGAAGGCCCGTTCTTTCCAGAACCAGGCCTGCCTGGCGACGACGTTCACGCCGCCGGAAATCCAGGCTGCCCATATCAGGAACGTGACCGTGCATGCGACGCGGCAGCGCCATCGATCCTCGCCTCGCCACGCACCAATGGCAGTGCGGCGAGGCGCCATGATCCCGCAGGTGAAGACCGTCAGCTTGAGCAGGAAGCCGATGAGCGGATCGATCTCCAATTCGTAGAACGACAGAGCGAAAACGCCGACGGCAAAGATCGCCACAGGGACGAACGAACGGCGCCTGCGTGCGGCGTCGACAGGAATCATTGGCGGCGCTTGACAAGACATCGGCGCAGCGTAGGGGCCGATGGTGTGCTCAGCGTGAAGTGGCCGGTCGAATCGCTCTCAGCCCGTGAACCGATACGACACCAGCGACTCGCTGTCGCTGTCCGCCACCAGCGCCTTGCCCGCGGGCGGGAACGCGCGCTGGACGCAGTGCTCGCGCGGGCACACGCGGCAGCCGGGGCCGATGGGGATCGCCTGCTTGGACACGGTGCTCTCGTCGAAGCTCAGGCCTTCCGCGTACACCAGCTCCCGCGCATGCGAGATGTCGCAGCCCAAGCCGATCGCGAAGAGCTTGCGACGCGCGAGGTAGCCGCCACCGCCGTGCCGCTCGATCGTGCGGGCGATGCCGAAGAAGCGGCTGCCGTCGGGCATCTCCGCGATCTGCGTGAGGAAGCGACCCGGCTGCGCGAAGGCCTCGTGCACGTGCCACAGCGGGCATGCGCCGCCGTGTCGCGCGAAGTGGAAACTCGTCGCGCTCTGCCGCTTGGAGATGTTGCCCGCCTGGTCCACGCGGACGAAGTAGAACGGCACGCCGCGGTTGCCGTTGCGCTGCAGCGTCGAGAGCCGATGGCAGACCGTCTCGACGCTCACCTGGAAGCGCTGCTGCAGCAGCTCGATGTCGTAGCGCGCGTTGCGGGCCGTCGTCAGGAACTCGCCATACGGCAGCAGCGTCGCGCCGGCGAAGTAGTGCGCGAAGCCTTGGCGGGCCAGCGCGCGCGTCGCTTCATCGACGAAGGCACCGGCACCGAGTTCCGCCTCGATGGCATCGGCCTCGGCGATCAGCGCGTACTGCGTCGCGAGCTGGAACGCCTGCTGCGCGTCGCTCAGGAACCGCGGCATGCGCAGCAGCCGCCGGCGCGCGTCGTAGTGCCGCAGGAAGGCGTCGGACGTCTCTTCCCGCGTCTCGGCCTCGTCGCCCACTTCGGTCCTGATGCCGTAGCGCTGCAGCAGCAGATCGCGCAGCGGCTGCGCGCGATGACCCGGCACCAGACCGAGCGACTCCGCCAACTGCTCGCCGCGCAGGTCCAGGTCATCGAGGTGGTTGTTGCGGCGGTTCAGGTGATCACGCACCGCCTCGTGCGGCAGCGGCTCGCCGCGGAACGAGGGCGTCGCGCCCGCCGCCTCGCGGCCCTGCTCGCCGTAGAAGCGGTCGATCATCTGCGAGTGCTCGTCCTGCAGGCGCAGGTAGCGCTGATGCAGCGCGACGTAGGACTCCGCCAGTTCCGGCGCCTGCTCCACCAGCCGCGCGACCTGCGCCGGAGCCATCACCGTCGTCGTCAGCGAGCGGTCGCGCAGCGCCGCATCGAGATCGGCGAGCAGCTGCTGGTCCTGCTCCTCCGAAAACTGCCCGATGCCGCCGCCGAAGACCTCGGCGAGCTTGATCAGCACGCTCGCCGTGACCGGCCGCTGGTTGGTCTCGATCTGCGACACGTAGCTCAGCGACAGGCCGAGACGGCTCGCCAGCTCGGCCTGGTTCCACTGCAGCTGCTCGCGCAGGCGACGGATCCGCGGTCCGATGAACAGCTTGCGCGACGAGCTGGCCGGGGTGCCGGTGGGAGAGGCCATGCGTTTCACAGGATTCGCTGATTTCACAGAATTCTTGTGGAGTGTTTTGCCGCGGCACCGCTTCACAAGAGGAGGCGCTGGCGTCTTGCAAAGTGTGTGGATAGATTCTCTGTGAAATTCAACCCACCGTCGAGTGCGCCGCCAAAAGGGTCGCGAATGGTTCGCGAAACCGGTCGCCACGATGGCATCGATCTGCTGGAGACCGTGCATGAGCCGCGAAGAGTTGCCCCGTATTCCGTTGTTGATCAACGGCGAGTTCGTCCAGTCGCGCAGCACCGAGTGGCGCGACGTGATCAACCCCGCGACGCAGCAACGCCTGGCCCGCGTGCCGATGGCCACGCCCGATGAAGTCGAGGCCGCCATCGCCGCCGCGCAGGACGCCTTCAAGACCTGGCGCAAGGTGCCCATCGGGCAGCGCGCGCGCATCTTCCTGAAGTACCAGCAACTGATCCGCGACAACATCAAGTCGCTGGCCGCGACGCTCACCGCCGAGCAGGGCAAGACCCTCGCCGATGCCGAAGGCGACGTGTTCCGCGGGCTCGAGGTCGTGGAGCACGCGGCCAACATCGGCTCGCTGCAGATGGGCGAGCGCGCCCACAACGTCGCCGGCGGCGTCGACACCTACACCCTGCTGCAGCCGCTGGGCGTCTGCGCCGGCATCACGCCGTTCAACTTCCCAGCGATGATCCCGCTGTGGATGTTCCCGATGGCCATCGCCTGCGGCAACACCTTCGTGCTCAAACCGTCGGAGCAGGATCCGATGGTGACGATGCGGCTCGTGGAACTGGCGCTGGAGGCCGGCATCCCGAAGGGCGTGCTCAACGTCGTGCACGGCGGCGAGGACGTCGTCAACGCGCTGTGCGACCACGCCGACATCCGCGCCATCTCCTTCGTCGGCTCGACGCGCGTGGGCACGCTCGTGCACGACCGCGCGGTCAAGTCCGGCAAGCGCGTGCAATGCATGATGGGCGCGAAGAACCACGCCGTCGTGCTGCCGGACGCGCACAAGGAACAGACGCTCAACGCGCTCGCCGGCGCCGCTTTCGGTGCGGCGGGGCAGCGTTGCATGGCGGTGTCGGTCGCGGTGCTTGTCGGCGCCGCGCGCGAGTGGCTGCCGGACCTGATCGCCAAGGCCAAGGGACTGAGCGTGGGCGCCGGCGATTCGGCGACGACGGACGTCGGTCCGCTGATCTCCTGCGCGGCGCGCGATCGCGTGGAACGCCTGATCGCTCTGGGCATCGAGGATGGCGCGACGCTGGCCCTCGACGGGCGGCTGCCGCCGCTCAGCGGTCAGTTGAAGGAAGGCAACTTCGTCGGCCCGACGGTCTTCAGCGGCGTGAAGCCCGGCATGACGATCTACGACCAGGAGGTCTTCGGCCCGGTCCTGTGCGTCGCTGAGGCTGCGACGCTCGACGACGCGATCGCGATGATCAACGCCAATCCGAACGGCAACGGCACCGCGCTGTTCACGCAGTCCGGCGCGGCCGCGCGTCGATTCGAGGACGAGATCGACATCGGCCAGGTCGGCATCAACGTGCCCATCCCGGTGCCGGTGCCGATGTTCTCGTTCACCGGATCGCGCGCGTCGAAGCTCGGCGACCTCGGACCCTACGGCAAGCAGGTCGTCCTCTTCTACACGCAGACGAAGACCGTCACCGCGCGCTGGTTCGACGACGCCTCCACCGGCGGCGTCAACACGACGATCAGCCTCAAGTGAGCCGCGACTCCTGAACCGGTGAGGACCTGATGGACTTCGAGCTCGACGAGCAGCAACGCGCCTTCCAGCAGGCGGCGCGCGACTTCGCCCGCGACGAGATGGCGCCGCACGCGGCGGAGTGGGACGCGCAGTCGATCTTCCCGCGCGACACGCTGCGCCATGCGGGGGAGCTCGGCTTCTGCGGGTTGTATGCGCCGGCGGAGCGCGGCGGGCTCGGGCTGCCGCGGCTGGACGCGACCATCGTGCTGGAGGAACTTGCCACGGCCTGCCCGTCGACCACCGCGTTCCTCAGCATCCACAACATGGCCGCGTGGATGGTGAGCACGTATGCGACGGAGGAGATCGCCCGGCGATTCGGTCCGGCCTTGTGCAGTGGAACGAAGCTGGCGTCGTACTGCCTGACCGAGCCCGGCTCGGGGTCGGACGCCGCCTCGCTGCGCACGACCGCGCGTCGCGACGGCGACGAGTACGTGATCGATGGCAACAAGGCCTTCATCTCCGGCGCCGGTGCGACGGACGTGCTGGTCGTGATGGCGCGCACCGGCGGGGCGGGGGCGGATGGGATCTCCGCGTTCCTCGTTGAAGGCGACTCGCCCGGCGTCCAGTACGGCCGCAAGGAAGAGAAGATGGGCTGGAACAGCCAGCCCACGCGCGCCATCGCCTTCGACGGCGTGCGCGTGCCGGCGTCGCATCTGCTCGGCGAGGAAGGGCAGGGCTTCCGCATCGCGATGCAGGGGCTGGACGGCGGACGCATCAACATCGCGACCTGCTCGGTCGGCGCCGCGCAGGGCGCGCTGGCCGCGGCCCAGCGCTACATGCATGAGCGCCACCAGTTTGGCCGCGCGCTGGCCGACATGCAGGTGCTGCAGTTCAAGCTCGCCGACATGGCGACCGAGCTGGTGTCGGCGCGGCAGATGGTGCGGCTCGCCGCGTCCAAGCTGGATGCGAAGTCGCCCGACGCGCAGGTGTATTGCGCGATGGCCAAGCGCTTGGCCACGGACATCGGCTTCAGCGTCTGCAACGAGGCGCTGCAGATCCACGGCGGCTACGGCTACATCCGCGAGTACCCGCTGGAGCGCTATCTGCGCGACGCGCGCGTGCATCAGATCCTCGAAGGCACCAACGAAATCATGCGCGTCATCGTCGCGCGACGGATGTTGCTGGACGAGGCGCCGGAGGCGATCCGGTGATGAGTACTTCGTGCGGCCGCTGGCCCTCACCCCCACCCTCTCCCGCAAGCGGGAGAGGGAGTCCGACCGGCTCTGCCCGTAGCACTGGCTCCTCTTGCTCCCTCTCCCGCTTGCGGGAGAGGGCAGGGGTGAGGGCCAGCGGCCTGTCGAAGTCAGATGACCTTCAACCTCTCGACCTCATCCACAACTTCACATCTGTGACCTCATGACTGACACCCACGACACCACGGCGGTTTACGCCGGTCTGCGGCTGGAACGCCGCGGCCACACTGCGATCGTCACGCTGACGAATCCACCCGCACACACGTGGACGGCGGACAGCCTGGCCGCGCTGACGCGGCTGGTCGGCGATCTCAACCGCGACCGCGAGATCTACGCGCTGGTCATCACCGGCGACGGCGAGAAGTTCTTCAGCGCCGGCGCCGATCTGAAGCTCTTCGCCGATGGCGACAAGGGCGTCGCCGCGACGATGGCCCGCCGCTTCGGCGAAGCCTTCGAAGCGCTCGCCGGTTTCCGCGGCGTCAGCGTCGCAGCGATCAATGGCTATGCGATGGGCGGAGGCCTGGAGTGCGCGCTGGCCTGCGACCTGCGCATCGCGGAGTCGCATGCGGTGGTGGCGTTGCCCGAGGCGACCGTCGGCCTGCTGCCGTGTGCCGGCGGGACGCAGTGGCTGAGTTGGACCGTCGGCGAAAGCTGGGCCAAGCGCATGGTGCTGCTGGGCGAGCGCGTCGATGCCGAGACGGCTCTGCGCATCGGGCTCGCTGATGAACTGGTGCCCAAGGGTGGCGCGCTGGCGAAGGCGCTGCAATGGGCCGAGCGCGTGCAGGCGCAGAGCCCCACCAGCGTCACCGCTTGCAAGCGATTGATCCAGGGCGCGCGCACCGCGCCGCCGCAATCGCAGTTGGCCGCAGAGCGCGAGGCCTTCATCGGACTCTTCGAGACCGAGGACCAGCGCGAAGGCGTGCAAGCCTTCCTGGGCAAGCGCAGCCCGCAGTGGCGCAACGCCTGAGGAGGCACGATGACCGTTTCCCAGAACACGAGCCAAGGCGAACACGCCGACGCACCGGTGCTGTTCCGCACCGTCGTGACCGCGTCGGGCCATCGCTTCGGCCATGCCACGCTGAACGCGCCGGCCAGCCTCAACGCGCTGACCCTGCCGATGGTCGATCTGCTGCAGGCGCAGTTCAACGCGTGGGCCGACGATCCGCAGGTGGCGGGCGTGATCCTCGACGGCAACAGCGAGAAGGCCTTCTGCGCCGGCGGTGACGTGGTCGGTCTCTACCGCTCGATGCGCGCGGCCGGAGCCGGCAAGGTGCCGCGCGACGCCGCCGATTTCTTCGAACGCGAGTACCGCCTCGACCACACCCTCCATCGCTTCCCGAAGCCGCTGCTCGTCTGGGGCCACGGCATCGTGATGGGCGGCGGCATCGGCCTGATGGCGGGGGCGTCGCACCGCGTGGTGACGCCGCGCAGCAAGCTGGCGATGCCGGAGATCACGCTGGGCCTCTATCCGGATGTGGGCGGGAGCTGGTTCCTCTCGCGGCTGCCGGGACGCACGGGGCTGTTCCTCGCGCTCACGGGCGCGCCGCTCAATGCGGCGGATGCGCTCTGGGCCGGTCTGGCCGATCGCGCCGCGCGCGCCGAGGACCAGGGCGCGTTGCTCGAATCCATCGCGCATGCGCGATGGGACGGCGAACGCTCGGCGGATGCCGAAAGGCTCGACGACCTGCTGCGTGCGCTGCCTTCCGCCGAACTGGCGCCCGGCCAACTCGCGCCGCATCGCGATCGCATCGACGCGCTGATCGGACCACACGACACGCTGGCCACGATCGCGCCACGTCTGCGCTCGCTGGCCTGCGAGGACGATTCGTGGCTGGCGGCCGCGGGGGCGACCTTCCAGAAAGGCTCGCCGACGTCGGCAGTCCTCGCCATCGCCTTGCAGCGCCGCCTGCGGCATGCGTCGCTGGCGGAGGTCTTCCGGATGGAGTACCAGGCCTCGGTCGGCTGCTGCGTGTTCCCGGACTTCGCCGAAGGCGTGCGGGCGCTGTTGATCGACAAGGACAAGACGCCGCGCTGGCAAGGTGCCGCGCAGGACGATGGCGGCGATGCGCATCTGGATGCGCTGCTCGCGCCGCGCTTCACGGGCGAGCATCCGCTGGCGGATCTGCGTTGAGTTGAACGCAGCAGGGCGCATCGAGCACATTGCATGACGACACGGCATCGCCCACCGCGCATGCCGTCAAGACAAGGAGACAGGACCATGGGCAACGCAACCGGCCAAGCGACGACCGCTGAACGCATCGCCTTCATCGGCCTCGGCCACATGGGTGGGCCGATGGCGGCCAATCTGGTGAAGGGCGGCTACGCGGTCGCGGCCTTCGACTTGAGCGAGGCCGCGCTGACGGCGGCGCGCGCGGTGGGCGTCACCGTGGCGCCCTCGGCCGCAGCGGCCGTGGAAGGCGCATCGGTGGTGATCTCGATGCTGCCGGCCAGCAAGCACGTCGAGTCGCTGTTCCTTGGCGACGACGGGCTCATCGCCCGCATCGCCGCGGGCGCGCTTGTCATCGACTGCAGCACCATCGCCCCGGCGAGCGCGCAGCGCGTGGCCGAGGCCGCGCAAGCACGCGGGCTCGCGATGATCGATGCGCCGGTGTCCGGCGGCACGGCAGGCGCCGCAGCGGGCACGCTGACCTTCATCGTCGGCGGCGAGGCGGCGGCGCTGGAACGCGCCCGCCCCGTGCTGTCCGCGATGGGCAGGAACATCTTCCACATGGGTGCATCCGGCGCCGGCCAGGTCGCCAAGCTGTGCAACAACATGGCGCTCGGCGTGATCATGGCGGTGACCGGCGAAGCGCTGGCGCTCGGTGTGTCCCACGGCCTGGATCCTCAGGCGCTTTCCGCGATGATGGCCGTCAGCACCGGCCGCAGCTGGGCCACCGAGGTCTGCAATCCCTGGCCCGGCGTGAAGCCGGAAGCGCCCGCGTCGCGCGGCTACACCGGCGGCTTCGGCAGCGACCTGATGCTCAAGGACCTCGGCCTGGCGGTCGAAGCCGCGCTGCAGGTCGGCGCGGCCGTGCCGCTCGGCGAGCTCGCGCGCAACCTCTATGCGCTCAACGGCCGGGCGGGCCGCGGCGGCCTGGACTTCTCGAGCGTGCAGCAGCTGTTGACGAAGCCTTGAGCGTCTGCGCTGCCGCGAGCTGGAGCGCTTCGGTGAGCGCCGCGCTGAGCGGTGACTCCCGCCACTCCCCCGGCAGGAGACCGTCCAGCCGGTAGGGACCGACGGCGGCGCGCACCAGCCGCAAGGTGGGATGCCCGACCGCCGCCGTCATTCGCCGCACCTGCCGGTTGCGGCCTTCCCGGATCACCAGCTCGATCCAGCAGGTCGGGATGGACTGGCGCACGCGGATCGGCGGATCCCGCTCCCAGAGCGCCGGCGCCTCGGTCAGCAAGCGTGCCTGCGCGGGCAGCGTCTTCCCGTCGTTGAGCTCGACGCCGTCGCGCAGCGCGGACAGGGCGCGCTCGTCGGGCAGCCCCTCCACCTGCACCCAATAGGTCTTGTCCATCTTGAAGCGCGGACTGGCGATGCGGGCCTGGAGCTGTCCGTCATCGGTGAGGAGCAACAGGCCCTCGCTGTCGCCGTCCAACCGCCCGGCAGCGTGGACACCGGGCATCTGGAGGAAGTCCTTCAGTCCCCGCCACCGACCTTCAGGCGTGAACTGGCTGAGCACGCCGTAGGGCTTGTTGAAGCAGATCAGGCGGGGAGAAGAGGCAGCGGATCCGGTGGGGCGCATCATCAGCAATCGGCTTGGAGCGGAAGTGTCTCGAGCGTCTCGACGGCCGTCAGCCCCTGTTCCATCAGGACCAGGAAGGCGGCGTTCGCCTTCTTCGCCGAAACACCGCGTGCCATCATCCGGACCGTCTCCTCGCGTGCGGTGCGCAGCGTGAGCGCGATCAACCCGGCCATCAGTCGCGACCGGCCGTCGGGCTTGGCGCCGCCGAGCTCGATCGCGAGCGCCTCGGCGCCCTCGTCCGACAGCTCGCGCAGCCGCGCCTGCAGCGATGCGCTCGACGCCAGGACGCGCCACCAGTCCAGCGCCGGCGGGCCGATGTAGCAGAGCGGGTGCTTCTCGCTGCTCATCGTGCGCAGCAGCGCCCGGATCGCGTCGACCGGCGATTGCCCGTCCGGCCGGTTGCGCACCGCCTCCCGGAAGGGCGCCAGCTTCAGATCGTCCTCGCGGTCGAGCAGCAGGTCTTCCTTGCGCGGAAAGTAGTTGAAGACGGTCATCTTCGACACGTTCGCCCCCAGTGCGATCTCGTCGATCGTCACGGCGTCGAAACCGCGCTCGAAGAACAGTCCTGTCGCCACATCCGAGATCCGTTGCCGGGTCTCGCGTTTCTTGCTCTCGCGTAGCTCGCCCATGGGCGCGCAGCTTAGCCGATGCGACCACGTCGCGATCGTCGGCAGGGCGTCGCCAGGTCGTTCCGCTCCCGCAGTGACGAAGAAAGTTGTATCGAGTAAAAAATTACTTGCGAAAAAGTTATACCGAGTACAAACTTTCCGTCGATCGCGCCGTGTTGCCGCGCGATGGGATCAACGGATGACGTCGATGAACGGAAAGAAGGTGCTCATTTCGGGCGCGAGTTTCGCGGGACTGTCGTCCGCGTACTGGATGAGCGAGCTGGGCTACGACGTGACGGTCGTCGAGATCGGACCGGGCCTGCGCACGGGCGGCACCGCGGTCGACATCCGCGGGAACACCGTCGACATCGTCCGGCGCATGGGAGTGCTGGACGCGATCCGCGCGAATCGCCTGCACCTGCGGCGATGGGAGTTCAAGAACGCCGACGACGGCACCGAGCGGGCGATCGTCGTCCGCGAGGAGGACGAGCCGCCGCCGGAGGACGAGTTCGAGATCGAGCGCAACGTGCTGCTCGACATCCTGTTCAACGCCGCCCAGGGCCGCGCGCGCTTCGTGTTCGGGGACAGCATCGTCGGGCTGACCGAGACGGCCGGCGGCGTCGAGGTCGCATTCAGGCACGGCGCGCCGCGCGTGTTCGATCTCGTGCTCGGATGCGACGGCATGCACTCGGGCGTGCGCAGGCTCTGGTTCGGCGAGGAGTCGCAGTACGCGCATTTCCTCGAACAGTATTTCTCGATCACGATCCTGGACAAGCTGCTCATCGGGCGCGACACCGCGCAGCTGTTCAACGTGCCGGGCAAGGCGGTCATGCTGAACGCCTACAAGGACAAGACCGACGTCATCCTCGGTTTCGTCAGCGAGACCGAGCTCGCCGTCGACCATCGCGATGAGGCGCGTCAGCGCGAGATCATCGCCGAGCAGTTCGCCGGCGTGGGTTGGCGGACGCCGGAGATGCTCAAGGAGATCGAGGCCTCGGCGAGCTTCTACTTCGACAAGCTGTGCCAGATCCGCATGCCGGCGTGGTCGCGGGGTCGGGTCGTGCTGGTGGGGGACGCCGCGTACTGCGCGTCACCGGCGGCCGGCATGGGCGGGTCGCTGGCCATCGATGGCGCGGCGGCGCTGGGCGAGGCGATGCGGACTGCCGGCGGCGATCACGTCGAGGCGTTCCGTCGTTATGACGAGGCGCTCCGGCCGTTCATCGACGAGGTGCAGGCCCAGGCCGTGCGGACGGGCCTGGAGACGCTGGTGCCGCGGACGGAAGAGGCGATCCGCGCGCGCAATGCGAAGACGGGCGCCGACTTCTAGCCCGTCTTCCAGTCCGTTTTCCAGTCCGTCCTCTCGTCGGTCAGGTGGCGCTGCCCATCGATCGATCCGTCTTGAGCGCCGCTGTCGACGCGATCCGCGCCAGGCTCGCCAGATCCACGGGCTTCGTGAGATGCGCGTTGAAGCCCGCGGCCGTCGCGCGGCGCTGGTCTTCTTCCTGCCCCCATCCGGTCAGGGCCACGATGTGCACGTCGGCGCCGATCTCCTCGCGCACGTTGCGGCAGGCCTGGTAGCCGTCGATGCCGGGCAGGCCGATGTCCAGCAGCACCAGGCCGGGCTCGAACGTGCGCACGTCGTCCACGATGCGCGTGGCGTCGTAGGCCACGCGGACTTCGCCGCCGCACATCGTCAGCAGCATCGCGACGCCGTCGGCGGCGTCCTGGTTGTCGTCGACCACCAGCACGCGGAGTCCGGCCAGATCGGCGTCCCCTTCCGCGCGATCAGGCGCGGTGGGCGCCGCCGCGGGCACGCCCACGGGCAGCCGGATGACGAATTCGCTGCCGTGGCCCGCGCCTATGCTGGTCGCTGCGATCGAGCCGCCGTGCAGCGCCATGAGGCTGCGCGACAGCGCCAGCCCGATCCCCATCCCGCCATGTCGCGAGCTGTCGGACCGCGCCTGCGTGAACAGGTCGAAGATGTTGGGCAGCATCTCCGCGGCGATGCCGACGCCGGAGTCGGTGATGCGCAGCACCTGCTCCGCGCCTTCTCCTGAAGCGGCGGGCTCGACGGTGGAGCGGATCGTGATGCGGCCGCCCATCGGGGTGAACTTCACCGCGTTGTGGAGCACGTTGGAGATGACCTGCGACAGCCGCGTCGGATCGACGTCGAGCTGCCGTTCCGGGTCGTCGAGTGCGACCACGAGCTCGATGCCCCCGGTCGCGACCTGGCCGCGGTGCGCCTCCAGCGCGCTCTCGACGAGCGATTGCAGGCTCACCCATTCGCGTTTCAGTTCCACCTTGCCGGACCGGATCCGCGAGACGTCCAGCAGGTCGTCGATGAGGTGGACGACCTGGCCGATCTGCCGCTCCATCATCGGCCGGACGCGCTCGATCAGCTTGATGTCGCCGTTGGCGCGCTTGAGCACCTCGATGCCGCTGCGGATCGGAGCCAGCGGATTGCGCAGCTCATGGGCCAGCACGGCGATGAACTCATCCTTGCGTCGGGCTTCCTCCTCCAGTTCGCGCTCGCGCGCCAGCAGCGTGTCCTGCACCTGGTTGCGCTCGATCAGGTCGGCGGCCTGGCGACCCAGCAGGTCGAGGAAGCGGAGCTCGCGTTCGCTGAGCTCGGGCGGCTCGGCCCAATGGACGGAGAACATCCCGATCGGGCGGCCGGACCGGCTGATCAGCGGTGTGGATTGGGCGAAGCGCACGCCGTCGTCCAGATGCAGGCGGTTGGAGCCGTCCAGGTCGGGATCGTCGGGGTCGTCGAAGCGCATGAAAGTCCGCTGACCGGCGGCCAGCGCCCGGCCGCACGGGGAGCCCGAGGCCGCGTCGACGACGGCGAAGTGCGCCGTGACCTCCGGGCTGAAGCCGCGGGAGGCGAGGAAGGTCAGGCAGTGCGTCTGCTCGTCCAGCAGCTGGATCGTGCCGGCGTTGCCGCCCAGGATCTCGATGGCCGCTTCGAGGATCTCGCCGAACAGCGTCGAGCCGCCGTCGGTGCCGATGAGACGGGCGGCCACGTCGCGCAGGCGCCGCGTGTCGTTGAGTTCGCGCGTGATGACGCGCTCCACCTGTTCGCGCTCATTGAGCAGCGCGGTGATGCGCTGGTTCTCCCATTCGAGCAGTTCGCGCGCATCGGCGGCCGCCGCGAGCGCGGCCAGTCGCTGGGCATCCAGGTCCTGGGCATCGAGCTGCGTGCCGATGAGCTTGGCGAACAGCTCCAGCGTCTGCAGCAGCAGGGGGTCGTCCAGCTTGGCGGGCAGAGGGTCTATCGCACACAGGGTGCCGAAGAACGAGCCGTCGGCGCGGAAGATCGGGATCGAGACGTAGCTCTCGAAGCCGTACTGCCGGGGCGTCGGGTGGTTGCGGAAGTACTCGTCGGCGCTGGCGCTGCCGAAGATGATGGGGCGTCCGTGCTGGCGGATCTCGTCGCAGATCGTCGTGACGAGTTCCAGTTCGTCGCCGGGCTTGAGCCCGAAGGCGATCTCGTCTCGCACGGCGCAGGCCGTCCAGGAGGTGTCGGTCACGCGGGCGACGGCGGTGAACCGCATCCCGGTCAGGCGCGCGGTGGCGTCCAGGATGGTCGGCACCACGGCCATCCGGCCGATCGCGTCGATGTAGTGCTGTTGCGTGCCCATGGGCGAATGGTAGCGCCGCCGCCCCCGGCGAGGGCTCCGGGGCTCCGGCATCTTCAATCTGCGTTTGAAAGAGAACCGGTCCGACTACGTCTTTTCAAGGGTGGGAGCCAGACCTACATTGACCCTGCTTCTCCCCATTTTCTCGAAAGCCGATCCATGTCCCAGCACACGTCCCACACCCACGCCACGGCGTCGATCTCCCGCGACAAGGCCCAGGATCTCCTGCTCGCCGCGCGCAAGGCCGCCGATGACATCGGCTTCCAGGCCGCCATCGCCATCACCGACGGCGGCGGACACCTGAGCGCGTTCGAGCGCGCCGACGCGGCGCCCTTCCTCACCGTCGGCGTGGCCATCGACAAGGCCTACACGGCCACGTCCTTCGGTCTCAGCACCGACGTCTGGAACCACGTGGTCGCCCAACCCGCCACCGCGCCCCTGGCGAACCATCCCCGCGTGATGGCGGTGGGGGGCGGGGTCCCCATCGTCGCGGGCGGGAAGGTCGTCGGCGGCATCGGCATCTCGGGCGGAACGGCGCAGCAGGACCACGACGCCGCCGTCGTCGCCCTGCGCGGACTCGGTTTCGAGGTGGCCGCATGAGCACCGCCGCGACCAAGCCCGCCTACATCGTCTTCATCAAGGAGGCGACCCTGGACGCCGAGGAGATGTCGAAGTACGGCGCCGCCGTCGGGGCGACCTTCGAAGGACATGACGCCCAGGTGTTGGCCGCCTACGACGCGCATGAAGTCGTGGAAGGCGCGCCGATGGAGGGCGTGGTCCTGCTCCAGTTCCCGTCGCTCGAAGCGGCACGCGCGTGGTACTTCAGCCCCGCGTATCAGGCTGCCGCGCAGCATCGGTTCCGCGGTGCCACCTACCGCGCAGTCATCACCGAAGGCCGCCTCGTCGGCTGAGGCTGAACGGCCTCATTGACTGAGGCCCAACTGCTTCATGTAGGTGGCGTTGTCGAAGAAGATCTGTTCTTCGGCGATGCATCCGTCCCGCCACCTGGCCATCGTCACCATGGCCACCTTGGCCTTCTTCCCCGTCGGCGGGATGTCCTTGTCGCCGGGGATCTTCATCGGTTCGGAGAAGGTCGCCTCGATGACCCCGGTGACGGCCGTCCAGTGGCCCTGGCCGATGGCGACCGGGTGGGCGGTGACCCTGGAGTCCGGCGTGCCGTTGAAGAAGATGGTGTGGATGTCATGCACATGGGCGTCGATCCCATGGGTGGTTCGTCCATCCGGATAGACGACCTTCACGTCATGGCAGTGCAGCTTGCGGAACAGGTCCATGTCCTTGCGCTCGCTGTAGGCGTCGAAGTCCAGCTGGTCGAAGCGCTTGAGGTTGGCCTTGACCTGCGGGTCGTCGCTCTTGGGGCCGTCGGCCACGTTGGCCGCTTTGGCCGGGGGGGCCATCTGGAGCGCCAAGCAGGAAACGGCCAGCGCAAGAAGAACTTTCATGTCGTGCTCTCGTTTTTGCAGAGGAAAAGGAATGCAGGGTCGGCGGACGGTGCTCCGCCTCCGGCAGACCGAGTCTCACTCGCAAGAACGGCGCTGGCACTGTCTGTTCCCTGCAGGCGCAGCCCGAACCTGCTGCTAGAGCTTCGTGAAGCGCAGCCAGTTCAGATTCCACCCGCCCTTCGAGGCGTAGACACCGACGTCGTAGGTGCCGGCGTTGATGGTCACGGTGTGCGACACCGTGCGCCAGGTCTGCGCGCCGCCGGTCGCGGGAACGGCCAGCGAGCCCAGGACGAGGGTCCCGGCGTTGAGGTCCAGCGACAGCGTTCCGCCGCCGGTGCTGGCCACGCGGTACTCCACGCGGTAGGTCCCGCTGGTGGGGAAGGCGACCTTCGCGTAGGCCATCCAGTCACCGGTGTCGATGCGGCCGACGTCGAGGCCGCCTTCGGAGCAGGACTCCGTCTGCACGCCCTGCTGGGCGGTGAAGCTCTCCGCCTCGATCTGCCGCGACCACGCGGGGGGCGGCGCGTCGGACGCGACCAGCGGTGACAGCGGACCGGCCCACAGGCTGGGCACGTCCTCGCGATTGGTCCCCGCCCGGGGAGAGGGCTGATAGCCGGGGAAGTCCGCGCTCTCATGCCCGACCTGCGGGAACAGCAGGCGCATGGAGTAATCCATCTTCATCAGCTCGACGGATCCCGTCGCGGTGATGCTGTAGATCTGGCCCGGCTGCACGGGGACGGCGCGCGCCAGGCTGCACTGGTTGAAGCCGTAGCCCTGGTAGGGCGTGCAGCTGGACTCCTGTCCCGTGCTGAGGTTCTTCACGGTCAGCGTGCCGATGCCGGCGGTGCCGGCCGTGAAGCCGCCGGCCTCGGTGAGACTGCGCGTCACGCGCAGGTTGCCGTAGGCGACGGTGCAATTCGTGCAATCGAGCGAGTAGGCGTAGTACGGCTGCGCGGGCACGTTGCTGCCGTTGGTCAACCGGAAGCCGTACTGCGGCAGACGCGTCGCCGGATGCGCCTGATCGTGGTCGTTCATGTAGGACGGGTACTGGCCGTTGGCTTTGCCGTAGCGCCAGGTCTTGCCGCTGTCCTCTGACCACGCCACGTGCTCGCGCGGATCGAGCGACAAGAGGGCGTCGGTCGCATCCTTGTCGAGCTCGTTGCGACCGTGCGGGCCGGCCAGCGTCGCGTCGCCGATGGGGGCGTTGAAGGAGAAGAAGTTGCGCGCCGGGTCCGGATGGACGTTGCTGATGATCAGGCCGTACATCTTCCCGGCCTTCAGCGAGGCGCGCAGCGCGGCCCAGGCGAGGACCGGCGTCTCGTTGCGGACCTCCGCCTTGGCCTGGTTGTGCCGGGTGCAGCCGTTGACGGTTTCCGAGGCGATCTCCGCCGCGGGCAGGCCGGTGGACGCGTTGATGTCGACCAGCCGGACGAGCATCGTGCCGCCGTCTCCGGCGCCATACTCGTCGCCGGTGTCCCAGCACCGGGCGCCCTTGAGCTTGAAGCCGAAATAGACCCGATCGATCTGCAGGTCCGAGCGGGGCACGAACCGCATCAGCTGACGATAGTTCGACGCCTTGAGCGGCGAGTCGTTCACGTTCTCCGCACCGAGCGTCAACGCGCCCGAGCGACCCGGTCCGCCGCCGCCGCTCCATGACAGGCCGGGCAGCAGGGCCAGGCTTGAAGCCAGCATCGTCCAGGCGGCATGCTTCCAGAACGATCTGGAAGATCCGGAAAAGACTGTCGTCATGGGAATCTCCGTAGGTGGGTGAGAGGGATGCGGCGGCGGGCGCGGCATCGATGCGGTCGTCGATGCCGCTCCTCGACGTGGGGCGAGTCTGCCGCGCAAGCGCTGTGCAAGCACTGTCCGATCCTGCGTGCCCAGTTCGAATCTGCGCGATGACGACGCGTAAGGTCTGTATCGCCTCGCGCAGGCCGATGTGCGTATGCGAAGCGATGTCCGACGATGCGAAGAAGGCCTTCGGCCGGGACGCTCAGCGCGCCGCCGTCATGTGCTCGACGAAGGCCCGCACCTTCGGCGGCACGCGCGCACCGGCGGCGTAGAGCAGATAAGCGGCGCGCTCATAGGTGCCCGTGGGCGTCCACGCCTCGAGCACGCGCACCAGCCGGCCCGCGGCCAGCCCCGGCTGCGCGGAGAACAAGGGCAGCAGCGCGATCCCCGCGCCGTGCTCCGCCGCGGCGGCGAGCGCCAGGCTGTTCCCGATCGCATGCCGGGGCGCGATGGCGACGACCATCCGTTCCTCGCCGCGCTTCAACGGCCAGTTCGCGTCGAAAGCGCCGAAGCCCAGGTGGATGCAACGGTGCCTCGTCAGCATCTCCGGCCGCTCCGGTGCGCCATGCGCCGCCAGATACGCGGGCGAGGCCACCAGCACGTAGGGCGTGTCGAACAGCTTGCGGGCGACGAGGTCCTGCGGCGGTTGCGCCGTGATGCGCAGCGCGACGTCGACGCGCTCGGTGACGATGTCGATGGGGCGATCGTTCAGCGAGAGCTGCAGGTCGACGTCCGGAAACGCCGCCGCGAACGACGCGAGCCTCGGAGCCAGCCAGAGCTGTCCCAGCACCACCGGCGCCGACACGCGCAGCACGCCGGACGGGCGCGAGCCGTAGCGCGCGGCCAGCGCATGCACGTTGGAGGCGGCATCGCGGATCAGCGCGCATTCGCGCAGCACCTGCTCGCCGAGCTCGGTGAGCGCCATCGAGCGCGGGCTGCGGATGAGCAGCTTGGCTTCCAGCGCGCGCTCCAGCCGCGCCACGCTGCGGCTCATCGACGATGGTTCCACTCCCAGCGCCCGTGCGGCCTGAGAGAAGCCGCCGTGCTCGACGACGTGCCAGAAGGCGACCATCTCGTCGAGCATCAATGCGGGGCGGTCGCCATGACCGCCGCGAGCGTCGCTGTCTTTCGCAGAGAGGGGCGTTGTCACTCGTGCGGCGTCTGTAGGCAAAGGGCGTCCATGATAGGACCCGGTGCCGCGCCGTGCCGGTGGTCAGGCGTCTATCGGGACCTTGCCATCGACGTCGCCGCCAGCAGCATCCATGTCGAATGCGGGATCCACTGCTCCACCCATCGCCATTGCTCGTCGTCCGGACCTGGACCGAAGGCGATGCCTTCGCCCGCGTCGCTGCCGACCGCGCCGGTGATGCCGTTGGAGATGCCGCCGGCAAACATGTCGCCCGCGCTCGACGCCACCGTGGGCGGGTTGCGCTTGCCGAAACCGTAGAGCATCGAGATGCCGTACGGGTTCTTGCCCAGGGTCCAGTCGACCTGGTCCTGTGCGAACGCGGCCCAGTCGGCGGGCAGGGCAGGGGAGACCTTGCGGCCCGCCACCGCCATCGCGGTGCTCAGCGACAGCAGCCGGGCGCTCTCGCCCTGCCACCAGTAGCCGGTTTCGTTCTTGTGCGGAATGAAGAAGCCTTCCAGCACCGGGCCGTCCGCCTTGCCGTCCTTCGCGAGCTGGAACGACTGCCGCGCATAACCGAAGGGGTTGGACACACGCCGCGTGATGTCGACCTCGTGCTGGAGCGCCGCCTTGATCACCGTGGTCGCGTGGCCGCGCCGGGCGTCGTCCGTCTCGATGTCGAGGTAGTGGCCCAGGCTCAGCGCCGGCAGGCCGGCTTCGACCGCGTGATAGTAGGGACGCGTCCCGCCGTCGCTGATGAATCTGCCATCAGCCGCCTGACGCCGCATCAGGCTGTCCGCCCGCGTGCGTGCCGCGTCGAGGAAGCGCGACTCCTTCGTCGCGTTGAACAGCTCCACCGCGGCCATCAGCGCGGTGTAGTCGTCGATGATGTTCTCGACACCGTTGGCGGTGTACTGCGCGTTGAACTGCTGCAGATGGTCGAAGCCCTTGATCGCATCGGCGAGGTAGGTCTTCCCGTCGACGCTGCCATGCCGTCCCGACTGCTTCGCCAGCAGCGAGGCCCGCGCCAGCGCGGCGATCGCCATGCCGCCGCCCGCACGGTAGGCAGAGCGGTACAGCTTGGTGTAGCGCCCGTCGTCGCCTTCGTAGCCGACGACCATGCGCTCGGCGCCTTCCGCGCCCCACTTGTCGAAGACCGTCGTGTAGAAGTAGCCCTCCGCATCGAGGATGCGATGCAGGTAATCCGCGCCCCAGAACGCTTCGTCCTGGGCGCGCTTGAGCAGCCCCGCGCGACGGTACAGGTCCGCCGACGCATCCGCCGTGTAGGCCAGCACCCAGGCCGCCATCGACGTCTGCTGCGGGTTGAAGAAATTCGCGTAGCCGAGGTGCGACAGGTACTTGCCCGTGTCGCCGCCGGCGTCCTTCCATCCGCCGTGGACATCGACGAAGCGATCGGTCTCGAAGATGCGGATGCGGCGGTCGCCCTTGCCGGTGTGGCGGCTGCGGCGGAAGTAGTCGAGCAGCTTGTCGGCGGTGGTCGCGAACAGCGCCTGGTCGCGCACGCGCACCGGCGCGGACAGCACGCGCCGGCCGTCCAGCGTCGCCTCGACGCGGTAGACACCCGCCGTCTGTACTGAAGAGAAGTCCGCCTCGAAGTAGCGCTTGCCCGCGCCCCAGGCGGAGAAGTCCGGCAGCGGCTTGAGCTCGCCCTCGGCGACGGTCCTGTCGCCCGAGAGCACGCGGTAGCGACCCGCCTGTGCCGCGCCGGTCGATTCGACGACCGCGCGCTTGGGCCCGGACCGCTCCAGCGCGACCTGATTCAGTTGCACGAGCAGCGGATCGGTCGGCAAGGTGACGGAGACCGTCGTCTTGCGTTCGTCCGCTGCCGCGCGCGAGGCCATCGGTGCGGTCGCGAGGACCGCGGTGACCGCGAAGACCGCGGCCACCGCGAGCGCGGAGCGTCGGGGGGAATGCACCGTGCGTGCGGTGGCGTCGGTCTTCATGCGATCAGTTCCAGGCCATGTTCTTGGACCACTTCACGCCCGAGGTCGGGCACTTGCCCGAGTTGTTCGGGTACTTGCTGTTGATGATGCTGGTCACCGTGCCGACGTTGCCCATCGTCGGGTCCTGCTTGTAGATGTCCAGCGCCATGCTCGCGCGCCAGCAGTTGCCCGCATCGTCGCCCAGGCTGGAGGACTTCAGCCAGCGGATGTACTGGTCCGTCAGGTAGGTGGCGAAGCAGGTCTCGTTGGACATGCTGCCGCAGTTGCCCGCCGACTTCACCGAGCTGAACGCCGAGACGCTGCCGATGGAGCCCGTGTTCACCTGCACCTGGAAGGCCAGGCCGACCAGGTTGTACTGGCTGAAGCTGGTGAAGCCGATCTTCTTCAACGCGTCCAGCACCGGCAGCAGCTTGTCGCTGTCGATGTGCGCGTAATGGCTCATCACGTACTGCGCCTGGCGGTTGTCGAAGTCCGACTGCAGCGCCTGGCAGATCTTGGTCAGCGCCGCCCGCTTCTTCGAGTTGGACCGGGACAGGTTCGGATACGGGTCCAGGCGCGAGTCGTCCGCCTTCATGTCCGCCGCCGCGATGCCGGTGACCTGGACGCCCCAGTTCTTCATGTCGGTGTTGGTCGCACCGGTCTTGCCCAGCACGTAGGGCGCGTAGGCGTTCTTGAAGTAGTCCGGGAAGTCGCCGACCGTCGTCACGCCGACCGGGCCGAAGGTGTTGCCGCGGTAGTCGGAGATGCCTTCCGAGGCCTCGTAGTCGACCTCGCAATAACGCCAGGGTTCCGGGTCTTGATAGTTGGTGGTGCCGTTCTCCGGATAGGCGTCCATGCTGAGCACGGCCTGCCACTGGTTGACGGTCAGCTTGCGGCCCTTGTCGAAGACGTTGCCGTAGACGCGCGAGTCGCCGACGGGGATGACGCCGGCCGCCGCAGCGGCCTTGGTCGCCGTGACCAGCGGCTGGCCGGTCGCCGTGAAGGTGTTGGTGTAGACCCAGCCGTCCTGGACGTAGACGCTGGGTTGGCCGCTGGCTTGCGCACCGGCCTTGGGCTTGCCGGCCGCGACGGCCACGGACGCACCGCAGACGAGCGCCAGGACGGTGAGCGCCGCTTGCACGCCGATGCGGCGGACGCTGGGGGAATGGGATTGCATGGGGGTTGCCTCCGGAAAACACGGGGGTGGGGGGCGTGGCCTGCGCCACGGGAATGGGTTCCCGAGAGCCGCTGCCCACCACTCTCGCCAAGCCGGTCCTGCGCTCGGGGGCGTGGGTCGTTGCAGCCCATGGGCGGCGAATGTAGGCGGAACATTTCGACTACGCAATAAATAAAACCATTGGATGTGTAAATTGATTTGTCGGACGGGCGCGTGATGCCGTCGTGAAGCTGCGTCAGAATGGGGGATACCCGAAGGACCATCCGCCAGCATGAGAACGACCAGTCGAGGGGCCACCCAACAGTCCAGCGCGCCCTACAACCGCCGCGTGGTGCTGGACTTCATCCGCCAGCACGGCGCGGCCTCCCGCAAGGACATCGCGGACATGGTGTCGCTGAGCCCCCAGACGGTGGCCAACATCACCAACGACCTGGAGGCCATCGGCCTGATCGTGTCGAGGCGGCAGAAGGTGGACAAGTCGCGCGGCCAGCCGCCGATCGCCTTCGAGCTCAACCCGCAGGCGGGCAACGCCATCGGGATCAGCCTGGAGCCGGGCCGCGCGTCGGCCGCGCTGGTGAACCTGGTCGGCGAGATCCGCAGCCGCTGCGAGGTCGACATGGACACCAGCGACCGCCGCCAGATGCTGGCCGCGATGCTGCAGCTCGTCGCGCAGCTGCGCCGTGAATCGACCGAGCCGCTGTGGGGCATCGGCGTCGCGCTGCCGGGACCGCTGGGGCACACCGACATCAGCTTCGTCGGCCCGACGGCGCTCGAAGGATGGAACGACCTGTCGGTGCTGGACGAGCTCGGCGAAGTCACGGGGCTCTCCGTTTTCTACCGCATCGACAGCGTTGCCGGCGCGCTGGGCGAAACGCTCTTCGGCGTCGCCCGCAACCTGGACAACTTCTTCTATCTGCACCTCGGGCTGGGCCTCGGAGGCGCGCTGGTGATCGGCCGCGCGGCCTATCCCGGATCCAACGGCAACGCCACCGAGATCGGCCACGTGCCCATCGTGCCCGGCGGCACGCCGTGCTACTGCGGCAACCGCGGCTGCCTGGAGCGCTACGTGTCCATGCACTCGCTGGCGGAGGCGCTGAAGGTGTCCGACCACGACGTCTGGACGCTGGACCTCGCCAAGCGGCTGAAGGATCCGAAGGACAAGGCGCTGCACCAGTGGTGCCGCCAGGCCGCGGACCGGCTGCGCGACGCGGTCTGCATGATCGAGAACATGCTGGACCCGCATTCGATCGTCATCGGCGGCTCCGCGCCCAAGGTGCTGGTGGAGCATCTGGTCGCCCTCGCGCAGCCGTGGCACCGCTCGGTACGCGGCGGCGTCGCGACGCCGGAGACGCGCCTGCTGCTGTCCGATCGGCAGGACGACAGTTCCATCCTCGGCGCCGCCGTACTGCCGATCTACGAGATGCTGTCGCCTCGATTGGAGACGCTGCAGCAGGACCGTCGCGGCGAGGCCGACGTGGCCGAACTGCTGGGCCATCGCGCGTCCATACCTAAGCGGGGGTAGAGCGATCGGACCGTGGGGCGTGCAAGACGAGGTGAGGGTAAAGCCGGCTGGGGGAATCCCTTGATTACTTAAATCCAATGGATTTAATTATTGACGCTGTGTTCTGAGTGCTCCTACAGTCGGCGCCCATGGACACGGCACGACCTCTTTCACATCCCCCGCTCAGCATCGTCGGCGACGTCGGCGTCGACCTCGTGCTGGGCAGCCTGACCGAGTGGCCGCAACTCGGCACCGAACTCCTGATGCCGCGCAGCGAGCTGCGCCCCGGCGGCTCCGGCGCCAACGCCGCGCTGGCCGCGCGCCACATCGGACAACGCGCGCACCTGATCTCCGCCGTAGGCAACGACCACTTCGGTCAATGGCTGGCGGCGCAGTTCGCCGGCATCGCCACGAGCCTGGAGATCTGCGACATCGAGACCACCGTCTCGGTCGGCCTGATGCACACCTGCGGCGAGCGCAACTTCTTCACCACGCACGGGCACCTGCAGCGGGTGTCGGCCGATCACGTGCTCGCTCATCTGCTGCCGACGGACGCGCCGGCCATCGCGCTGTTCACCGCGCCCTTCCTGCTCACCGAGCTGCGTCCGCGCTACGCGGCGCTGATGGCCGAGGCCGGGCGCCGCGGCTACCGCGTCGCGCTGGACACCGGCTGGCCGCCGGAAGGCTGGGACCGGGAGGAGGTGATGAGCTGGCTGCCGCACTGCGACCACCTGCTCATCAATGAGCTCGAGGCGCAGAGCATCGCCGGCACCGGGAACCTCGACGACGCGCTGGTGCTGATCGGCCGCGCGCTGAAGCCCGACGCGAGCCTGATCGTGAAAGTCGGCGCCCGCGGCGCGCTCGGCATCGAAGCAGGACGTCGCGTCGAGCGCATCACCGAGCCCGCCGACATCTTCGACACCATCGGCGCCGGTGACGCATTCAACGCCGGCTACCTCGCCGCGCGCCTCCGCGGCGGCGACCTCGTCGAGGGCCTGGCCGCGGGCTGCCGCACCGCCGGGGCCATCCTGTCGCGCTTCCCGCGCAAGACCATCCGCGCCGGCGAGTTCGCCGGCTGCCTTCCGTCCACGGTTCCCGCCTGAGGAGTCGCCATGAAGCACCGCGCGCTGATCGTCGGCTACATCCTGGTCATCTGGTTCGTGATCTCCTTCGTCACCAACCTGATCGGGCCGCTGATGCCGATCATCATCCAGGACTTCCACCTGAGCCTGGGCCTGGCGGGTTTCCTGCCGTTCTCGTTCTTCCTCGCCTACGGGCTGGTGTCCATCCCCGGCGGCATGCTGGTGGAACGCAAGGGCTCGCGCTTCACCATCCTCACGGCCTTCGTGCTGAACGGGGCGGGCTCGCTCGCCATCGCGCTGTGGCCGAGCTACCTGACGGCCGTCGGCGGGCTGTTCGTGATCGGGCTGGGCATGGCCCTGCTGCAGGTCGTGATCAACCCGCTGATGCGCACCGCCGGCGGCGAGCCGCACTTCGCCTTCTTCTCGGTGATGGGGCAACTGGTCTTCGGCCTGGCCTCGTTCCTCAGCCCGATGGCCTTCCAGCTGCTGATGGAGCGCCCCGAAGCCAGCCAGGGTCTCGCATGGGTGCCGTTCTACTGGATCTTCGTCGTGGGCTTCATCGCGCTGATCCTCGCCAACCAGACGCTGCCGCTGCCCGAGGTCCAGCTCAAGGACGATGAACGCGCCGGGGGTTGGGCCGCCTATCGCGAGCTGCTCGCGCGCCGCGATGTCCGCCTCTTCTTCCTCGGCATCATGGCCTACGTCGGCACCGAGCAGACGCTGGCCAACTGGATGTCGCAGTTCCTCTCGACCTACCACGGCATCTCCGCCACCACCGACGGCGCCGATGCGGTCGCGGGCTTCTGGGGGTTGATGTCGCTGGGCTGCCTGCTCGGGCTCGGGCTGCTGAAGCTGCTCGACTCGCGCGTCGTGCTCGCCGGCTTCACCGTGCTGGCCATCGGCAGCGTGGCGCTCGCGCTCTTCGGCCCCGCGCCGCTCGCGCAGATCGCCTTCCCGGCCTCGGGCTTCTTCCTGTCCGTGATGTTCTCGGTGGTGTTCTCGTTGGGCCTGAACTCGGTGCCCCACCACCACGGCGCGTTCTCCGGCGTGCTCTGCACCGGCATCCTCGGCGGCGCGGTCGTGCCGCTGCTGGTCGGCCTGCTCGGGGACGCCATCGGCCTGCGCGCCGCGATGTCCACTGTCTTCCTCACGCTCCTCTACATCCTGAGCGTGAGTGCTTGGGCGCGGCCGCTCGTGACCAACGACACCGTTCCGCTGTCCCGCCTGCTGTCCCGGTTCAAGCCCAGTCCCGGGGCCTGACCCGCGCTCCGTACCGCCTCCCCCTCCAGCCCACGTTCACGGCCCCGTCGCCGGGACGGCGGCTGCCTGCCAGACCCATGGAGATCCCAGTGATGAGACCCGATCGAGCCGCTTTCCGTCCCGTGTTCCGAGCCGCTTTCGCTCGCACCGCCACGGCTGCCGCCGTGAGCCTGCTGGCCACCGCCGCCTTCGCGCAATCGCAGACCGCGCCGGTGTCGCAGCCCGAGGCGAAGGCCGAGGCAAAACCTGACACCAAGCCTGATGCCAAGGCGCGCGAGATCACGGACAAGGAGAAGAACGAGCTCCCCGTGATCACCGTCAACGCGACGCGCGTGAGCTCCGGCCTGCTGCAGACGCCGGTGGCGGTGACGGCGCTCTCGCAGGAGGCGCTGACCCGCGAAGGCATCCACGACGTGCGCGGCCTCTCCGGCAAGGTGCCGAACCTGCAGATATCGCAGGGCGCGGATTCGGGCGTGCAGATCAACATCCGCGGCGTGGGCTCGACCAACTTCACCGAGGTCGGCGACCCGGCCGTCGGCCTGCACGTGGGCGGCCTGTACTCGCCGCGGCCACAAGGCGCGTTGGCGCTGATGTTCGACCTCGAGCAGGTCGAGGTGCTGCGCGGCCCGCAGGGCACGCTGTTCGGCCGGAACTCCACCGGCGGCAGCATCAACATCATCCCGGCCAAGCCCGAGTTCGGCTCGACCTACGGCTCGGCGGAACTGGACCTCGGCAACTACCGCAAGCGCCAGCTGAACGTGATCCAGAACATCGCGGTCAACGACACGATCGCGCTGCGCGCCACGGTCAGCACGATCAAGCGCGACGGCTGGATCAACCAGCAGCAGGACTTCACCGACGTGAACATGCCCGAGCACGGCTTCGTCGCCGACGGCATCCCCGACGTGGACCAGCGCCGCAACGCCAAGGTGCCGCGCAGCAAGTACTACTACAACCGCGACGAGTGGGCCGCGCGCATCGCCGGTCGCGTGAAGCTGTCGAGCGACCTCGAATGGCTGGTGGCCTACGAGAAGTTCCAGAACAAGGGCGCCGGCGAGATCGCGATGAAGGACTGCGACATGGCCGCCGGCACCGACTTCGCCTGCCCCGGCGGCAAGTGGGACGTGAAGGTCAACGTGCCGGGCAAGACGGACATGTCGATCGACACGGTGCGCTCCAACCTGAACTGGAAGCTCAACGATCGCTCCACGATCGAGTACGGTTTCGCCTACGCGACGCAGAAGCGCTCGCAGCAGTCGGACGACGACGGCGGCTACTACCCGCTGTCGCGCCAGGTCACGGCGACCGTGCCGGTCGGACCGGACGGTGACTGGGGCACCTGGCCGATCCGCGACGAGACCTCGCTGACGCTGGGCTCGACCTACAAGTCGCAGGTGCACGAGCTGCAGTTCAAGCACCATACCGACACCGTGCAGCTGGTCACCGGCCTGTTCTGGATGCACGAGAAGAACGCGATCGACTACGCGCAGGAGCAGCTGGTCACCGCGCCCTTCGGCTTCCCGACCAGCCAGTACTACGCTCAGCCCGATCGGCAGATCGACGCCAAGGCCATCTTTGCGCAGGCCGACTGGACCTTCCTGCCGACCTGGACCGCGACGGTGGGCGGCCGCGTCAGCTTCGACAAGAAGACCGACAAGGGCGGCCGCGTCTACGGCAGCTTCGACGGCTCGACGCCGGCGTACTACAACGGCCTCTACGACCCGGGCACGCCTGGCACGCCGGGCTTCCGCCCGCACAACGGCCGCGACCTGACCGAGCAGATGGGCCCCTTCGCCGGTCCCGGCGCCTACGGCCTGTGGGGCGAGCCCGCGGGCAACGACCACGGCGAGAGCTGGAAGAAATTCACCTACCGCCTCGGCCTGCGCAAGCAGCTGACGCCGGCGGACATGGTCTACACCTCGCTGTCGACCGGCTACAAGGCCGGCGGCTTCGGCGACAAGGACGACCGCTGCGGCGGCAAGGAATGCGTCGACGGCCCGGCGGGTCCGCAGTACACCTTCTTCCCGTACAAGCCGGAGACGGTCACCAACTTCGAGCTCGGCTACAAGGGCCTGATGCTGGACAAGCGCCTGAGCCTGTCGGCGACCTTCTTCTACAGCCGCTACAAGGACATGCAGGTCACGGGCGACTTCTTCGCCTCCAAGGTCAAGCAGGTGGGTCCGTGCCCGGACGAGAACCCGACCTGCGACATCGTCACCAAGTGGCAGACGGTGAACGTCGGCGTCGTCGACATCCCCGGCCTGGAGCTGGAGGTCGACTACAAGCCCTGGGCGGGTGCGCGGCTGGGGGCCTTCTTCAGCTACATCAACAGCCGGATGAAGGACTACCCGTCCTTCAGCGACAGCTGGAACTGCGGCGTGCGCGCCGAGATGGGCGCGCCGGCATGTCCTGACCCCTACACCGGTCCGATCCGCGAGAACGCCGGCCGCCAGATCTACGACATCACCGGCAACCACCTGCCGCTGTCGCCCAAGTACAGCTTCGGCGTCAACTTCTCGCAGAGCTTCCGCTTCGGCGAGGGCTGGGAGCTGACGCCGTGGGTCAACGTGAAGTGGCAGGACAAGATGTACTTCACGCTGCGCAACCTGGACAACGCGCACATCTCCGACGGGCAGAAGGCCTTCGCGAAGGTCGATGCGAGCCTGCGGCTGCAGGCGCCCAAGGACTGGCACGCGGAGATCTACGTGCTGAACGCGACCAACAAGATGACGAAGAACTCCGCGCAGGACGGCGGCGGCTTCGTGCGCGGGTACTGGAACGATCCGCGGACCTTCGGGATCCGGGTGGGGATCGATTACTGATCGGCGAGCATCGTCGTCACCGCCTCCTTGACCAGCCCGCAGAGCCAGAGGCCTGCCGGGTCGGTCTGGGTGCGGGAGCCCGACACCAGATGGATGGGGAACGCGGTGGCGTCGAGTTCGGCGGGCAACTCCTGCAGGGCGACGCCGGGCGGTGCCAGCCGCTCCGCCACCCGCCGTGCCAGCGTCGCGACAAGGTCCGTTCCCTGCACCACGCGGGGCAGGGCGGCCACGTGGGCGAAGGTGGCGACGACGCGCCGGCGGCGTCCCAGCCGGTTGAGCGCCGCATCGATCACGCCGCGCGTGGAGCCGTCGTCGCTCGGCACGAACAGCGCATGCGGCAGATCCACGTAGACATCGAGCGACATCGTCCGCCGCCGCTTGGGCGCGCGCGAGCGGTCGGTGACGCAGACGAAGTCCTCGTCGTACAGATGCTCGCTCGTCATGCGCTTGGGCGGCGCGAGATGCCCGCCGATCGCGAGGTCGACCTCGCCCTGGTCCAGCTGCGCGTAGATCGAGGCGCGGTCCAGCGCCGTGAAGCGCAGGCTCAGGCCAGGCGCCTGTGATCGCAGGAGCGCCATCAGGCTGGGCAGCAGGACGATGTCCACGTAGTCGCTCGCGGCGATCGTGAAGCGGCGATCACTGGCCTGCGCCGGATCGAAGTCCCCCGCGGAGGTCAGCGCCGCGCGGATCTGCGCCAGCGCCGCGCCGACGATCGGCCGCAGCGCATCGGCGCGCGCGGTGGGCAGCATGCCCTGCGCGCTGCGCACGAACAGCGCATCGCCGAACAGGTGCCGCAGCCGCGACAACGCATTGCTGACCGACGGCTGCGCGCGGTGGAGCCGCTGCCCGGCGAGGCTGACGCTGCGCGTGTCGTAGAGGGCCTCGAAGGCCACGAGCAGGTTGAGATCGACGCTGGCCAGATTCATCAAACCAATATAACGAATACCGTGAATCCATTCGGAGAATCGGGTCGCGCTGCCTAGCATCGTCGCCACGACCACTTCACGAGCGACGACCGTGACCACCATCCTGCTGACCGGCATCGATCCCTTCAACGGCGAGACCATCAATCCTTCCTGGGAGGCGGTGAGGGCGCTCGACGGCGAGACCCTCGGATCGGCGCGACTCGTCGCACGGCAACTGCCCTGCGTGATCGGCGAGGTCGGCGGCGCGCTGGTCGCCGCGATCGAGGAGATCAGACCCGACGTGGTGCTGTGCCTCGGGCAGGCCGGCGGGCGGGCCGACGTCACGATCGAGCGCGTCGCCATCAACATCGTGGACGCGCGCATTCCCGACAACGCCGGCTTGCAACCAGTGGATGAGCCCGTCGTGGCCGGCGGCCCCGCCGCGTACTTCTCGACCCTGCCGATCAAGGCGCTGGTGGCCGCGCTCCATGCGGCGGGGATTCCCGCCTCCGTCTCCGAGTCCGCAGGGACCTACAACTGCAACGCGATCTTCTACGCGCTGTCGCATCACATCGCGACGCGCCGGCCTGGTCTGCGCGGCGGCTTCATCCACGTGCCCTTCCTGCCGGAACAGGCGGTCCGCCATCGCAACGCGCCGAGCATGGCGCGCGAGACGCTGATCGAGGCCGTCCGCGTCATGATCGCGACGACGCTGATCACGACGCAGGACGTGAAGCTCGGCTTCGGCAGTGAGCATTGAGATGGCATTGCGGCATCGCTTCGTCTCCGCGGCGGGATTGCGTTGGCATCTGGTCGAAACAGGCAAGGCAGGCGACGCGCCGACTATCGTGCTCCTGGCCGGGTTTCCCCAGAGCTGCTACGCGTGGCGACGCGTGATGCCGCTGCTGGCGGCTGCGGGGCATCGGGCGATCGCCGTGGACCTGCCGGGGCAGGGCGATTCCGACAAGCCTGACAGCGGCTACGACGCCGTCACGACGGGCAATCGGCTGGTCGCGTTGTTCGAGGCGCTGGGCCTGGACCGCATCGCGCTCGTGGGACACGACATCGGCGCGTGGATGGCCTATCCGTACGCGGCGCGCCACCCCGAGGCGGTGACGCATCTGGCGCTGCTCGACGCCAACATTCCCGGCGTCACGCTGGCGGAGCGGTTCGAGCTCGGCCCCGACAACTGGAAGCGCTGGCACTTCCTGTTCAACACGGTGCCCGATCTCCCGGAGGCTTTGCTGAAGGACCGGGAGCGCGTGCTGATCGAGTGGTTCTTCGCCCGCAAGACCGCCAACGCGCCGGCGGTCTTCGAGCGCGCCGACGTCGACGAGTACGAGCGTGTCTATCGCCAGCCCGGCGGGCTGCGCGGCATGCTGGGCTACTACCGGGCCGCGATCGCGGATGCCGCGGCCAATCGCGCGCTGGCCGACACGCCGCTGCGGATGCCCGTGCTTGCGCTCGGGGGCGATCTCGGCAGCGCGCCCGATCTGTTCGACGCGATGCGCGGACGCGCAGAGCGGCTGCAGGGCGGCGTGCTGCGCGATTGCGGTCACTATCTGCCGGAGGAGCAGCCGGAAGTCGTGGCCGATCATCTGGTTCAGCTACTCGCCACCCGATAGTTTTCTACACTCCCTGTCGATGCATCCAATGCAAGGCAAGGAATGACCCCCACCGCCCGGAAGTTCTCGAAGGTCGCGCTCGTCGCGGCGGTCCTGGCGCTCGCCGCCTACTGGTACTGGTCGCCGTGGTTGGCGATCCATCAGATGCGGAACGCCGCGAAGGCCGGCGACGCGACGGCGTTCAACGAACGCGTCGACTATCCGCTGCTGCGCGAGAGCCTGAAGGGCCAGTTGTCCGGCGCCATCGGCGCCCGGACGAACGATCGTTCCGAGTCCGGCAGCGACATCGCCAAGGCCGGTGCGGCGCTGGGCTCGCTGTTCGCGACGGCGATGGTCGACCGCCTGGTGGACGCGTTCGTGCGTCCCGAGTCGGTCATGCGGATCATGCAGGAGGGCAAGCTGATGCCGCGGCGCGATTCCCGCTCGAAGGCGCCGAATGAAGCGCCCTCCGACGAGGGCGGCGAGACCGACGGCAGCGCGACGCCATCGAAGCGCGAGCCCATCTGGACGACGGAACGTCAGGGCGTCGACACCTTCATCCTCTACGCCCGCCGCGCCGGTCAGGCCGAGGACCGCCGGACCGGGCTGGTCTTCCAGCGGCGCGGATTCGCGTCGTGGGTGCTGACGGAGATCCGGTTGCCGGCCTTGTGACATGTTGCGCGTCATGTCCCCACAGGTGTGGAAACGCCTCGTCACCGTTCAACGATTCGCCTTGCCTGTGTTCATCGCCTGCGTCGGACTGGTCGCGTGTTCTCGATATCTGGAGATTCGCGTTCACAACACAAGCGGCGTGGCGCTGACCGTTTGTGGTGGCGACGGGCTACCGAGCCAATGTCGCGAGATTCCGGACGGCGGCAGTGCGGTCGTCCGGTGGGGGACCGGCGCGTTCATGGTCAAGGGCGCGGGCTGTGCCGCCGTGTATCAGGCGCCAGTGCCCAAAGCGATGGACGACTTTCGCGCGCAACCGCAGGCGCCGATCAATGCGGCCGTGAATCGAGACCGCTTGATCCTGCTCATTCGCAACGGGGTTTCACCCGCGGATGCAACGCGTGAGCACCAGCCTGCGGGCTTTCCGGTCGCGCCGGAGCGGTACGTAGGCGCTTGCGAATCAGAACTCCCGACTCGTTGATTGCATGTCGCCCGGTGTTCACGGACTCGTGACGCCGCCCTTGCCAGAATGAGCCATGGAAAAACTGCTGAAGCTGTTCAAGAGTCACCGAGCCGCGCTCGCGGCGCTGGGGTTGCTGCTGGTCGTGACCAATCCTGAGCTGCGCGCGCTGATCATGCTGGCGGATGCCGTCGGCGCCGGCCTCATCCTGTTGACGATGAGCGGCTATCTGAAGCTCGCCTGGCATACCGTCGTCGCCCGAGCCCCTGACGCGGCCCGAAGCTCCTGGCGCGTCGCCACTCGAGGCGTCCAGGGACTGGCCATGAGCCGGAACGTCTCGACGATGGGGATGCACGCGATGACCCAGTGCCGTTGCCTTCTGGCACTGCGGCGTCCCGGTTGATCGGCAAACCACGTCCGACGCCGATTCCAACGCGATCGACCTGCCGCATGCACACCTACGACCCCACCGCGCCCAACCTTCCCCACAACCCGTTCAACTCGATCGTCGGACCTCGACCCATCGGTTGGATGTCCACGAAGAGCAAGGCCGGCGTCGTGAACCTGGCGCCGTACAGCTTCTTCACCGCGTTGAACTACACGCCGCCCATCATCGGCTTCTCCAGCATCGGTCGGAAGGACTCGCTGCGGAACATCGAGGAGACCGGCGAGTTCGTCTGGAATCTCGCCACGCGCGATCTGGCGGAGGCCATGAATGCCACGTGCGCGCGGGTGCCTCACGGCGTCAATGAATTCGAGCTCGGGAAGCTGACCGAGGTTGCTTCGGTCAAGGTGGGGCCGCCGCGCGTCGGAGAGAGCCCGGTGGCTTTCGAGTGCAAGGTGTCCCAGCTCATCCAGCTGAGCTCGATGGACGACGAGCCCGTCGACACCTGGATGATCCTGGGTCAGGTCGTGCTCATGCACATCTCGCCGGCGCTGTTGAAGGACGGGATCTTCGACACCGCTGCGGCGAAGATCATCCTGCGAGGCGGTGGCCCGGGCGACTACTTCGAGCTGGGGGAGAAGTTCTTCATGGCGCGGCCAGATTAGGCGGCCCAGCCGCTATGTCCGATCGGAAACGAAGGGCCGGATCAGTCGCCGGATCAGCGACGGACGTCGCGGCGCGGCGCTGGCAGAGACGCGCGCCTCCACCCGCTGCTCGGCCATCGCCTTCAACAGCTGAAGCTCATGGTCGTTCTGAAGGTGCTCCGGATTGATGCGTAGGAGAACCTGTCGGACGGCGTCAAACCTTTCCAGGAGGAGCGCGGCCTGCAGCAGCTTCTTCTGGTTCGGAAGGATGGTGGGAAAGGGATAGTCCAGGTCCTGCCCGCGCTGCGAGGCTTCCAGCCAGAGCGCATCGAACTGCGCGCCGTTGCCTTGGCTGGCGGCTTCGAGGATGAGCCGCATGAACGCCTTCTCCGTGTCATGCCGATCCGACCACAGGCGCGCCTTCTTCCAGTCGGTCTGGATGACCTTGCGGAGCAGCGGTCTCGCCTGCTCGAGGTCGCCGGCATCCCAGTAGCAGAACGCTGCCCGCGCCTCACTGGTGATCGTCCGGTCGGGCGTGGCATACGGGCTGCGAAGGGCTGCGGCGGCCGTCTCGATCCGCGCCGCCTCCATGAACAGTTCGGCAGCCTCTTGAAGGTGGCCGAGTTCCCATGCGGCGTAGGCCTCGTCGTTGCATTCGCGGCTCATGGTCCCCTCCCCGGGCCGATGAAAGAAGCATCTTTTTCTGATTCTGGCATGTCGACCCGCCGGAAGCCGCCGGGCAACTCCGCCATCTTCCAGGCGCCTGATGCAAGCCCCATCCGGCATCGGTCTCGCCACGAAGTCCCGCCCGGACTTCTGCTTTGCAGACGCCGCTTCGCATCCGCTGACGTCCGGCGCGCGCGGCTCGTTAGTTTGCGGCGATGAGAGTCAACTCCCCCAATTCCGGATCGGGCGCGCCCGGGGCCGATGGCTGGTCGTCGGCCGTCGACAAGTCTTCGTCGTCCGGCTCGCTACGCCCTTCGACGACGACGGCGGACAACGCCGCCGGCGGCCTGCGCGAACGGCGTCCGCCGGCGTCGGCAGGGTCGCGGTCCGCGGTCGCCCCGCGGGGCGCCGTGCTTCCGAGCATCCGGCCCGCGATCCCGGAGACCTCGCCCAAGGACGTTGCACTTCCCCTGCGGCGCGGCGCGGATCTGCCGACCTTCGAGTCCAAGACCGCGAGCCAGCCCGAGCAGCGGCTCAAAGCCAACGAGGACCTGCGCGAGAAGCTGGACGCCGGCATGTTCCCGTACCAGCGCATCGCCAAGGGCAACTACCAGCCCAGCGACGCCCTGGCGTCCGCGGTCGCCGACAAGGTCTGGAGCGCCGAGGAGCGGGTCAGCCGCCCCGGCCAGAAGGGCCTCCTCCCGTCGAGCCAGATCGAGCGCCCGGCCGGCACCCTCGTCGACAACAGCAGCGGCCACGTGGCCTCGCTGCTGGTGAATCACAAGACCGAGGACATCGCCGCCGTCTTCGGCGGGACGACCGCGGGCCGGGTGGCGGGACCGCCGCTGCGGCTGGCGCTGGGCAATGCGGAGATGGCGATCCCCCAATGGACCGCCAACGCGCGGACCGCGCTGGGCCTGCCGACCAAGAGCCACGATCAGGCGCAGCGCGTCGTCGGCGCCATCAAGGAGCTGCAGCAGACGCCGGAGTTCAGCCACCTGGCCCACTACTCGGTGTCGACGATGGGCCATTCGAAGGGCGGCGGGGAAGCCGCCTCCTCCGGCATCGCCAACTACTCGCTTGCCGCGCCGGTGACGGTCACCGGCCTGTCGTCGGCGCCGCTCAACAAGTCCCAGCTCCGCGACTACGCCAAGCTCGGCATCGACGTGGCCGATGCGGAGCAGCACATCAACGTCTATTCCGTGAAGCTGGACGTGGTGCCCAACCTCGGCCATCTGATGCGCGGCGTGGGCGCGACCGTCGTCGGGACGGAGCACTTCTTCTCCGGCGGCCTGGCCGATCCGCTGACGCGCCATGTGATGAGCGATCAGCTCATCCGCGCCCAGCTGACGAAGCAGGACGACGCGATCAAAAACGCCGCCGCCGGGTGAGGAAGCCGCCGGGCCGGGCCGTCCCCGTGCGATGCGGACCCTCCCGCCTCATCACGAGCGCGGCAGCCAGACCGGCCATGGCCAGGGCACTGGTGCCGGGCTCGGGCACGTCGTTGGCAGGCGGGTTCGGATCGATCGCCGACAAGGCGAGGGTGCCCGCATAGGTGGCGATGGCGTCGCTGTTGATGCCGGACGCGATGATGGAATAGTTGCCGGGCGTGAGCAGCGGGGTGGCGAGCGTCCAGGTCTCAAAGGGATCGCGGGTGAACGCCGCCGCCATGAGGTCGCCGAACGGGCCCCGCAGCAGGACGCTGGTGAAGTCGATGTTCTGGTCGCCGCCGACGGCCGTGGCCAGCATCAGCTTCACCGCCTGCGGCGTACCGATGGAGAAGTTGAAGGTGTTGGAGAACGCGCCGGCGTTGGGCGTGCTGAAGAAGCCGGCGCTGCCCGTGCTGAGGTCCAGCGGCCCTCCGCTGCCGGACGGCGTGGCGCTGGCGCTGCCCGAGAGCGCGATGGTGCCGACGAAGGTCGCCAGGGCCGCGCTGTTCGTGCCGCTGGCCGTGAGCGTGTAGCTGCCCGGCGCCAGCAGCGCGTTGCTGATGACGTGGCCGGTGAAGGGGTCAGGTGTGAACTCGGTGGCGCGGATCGGCCCGGAGGGGCCGTTCAGCACGATGCTCGAGAAGTCGATGTGATGGTCGCCGTTCACCACCGACGCCAGCAGGATGTTGACCGTGGTCGGCGAGACCAGGGTGAAGGTGTAAGACTCTGAAAAACCGCCCGCGCCGGGTTTGCCGATGAATCCACCGGTGCCGGAGGACAGGTCGACGGGCGCGGCGGACGCCGGGGTGCCGACGCCTGCGAGGGCAGCGGCGGCGGCAAGGACGATCGAGGTCGGGATGCGCATGGCGGGTTCTCCTGGTTCCTCCTTGTTGAACGAGATCCGGGGCGTGAACGGGACATGACGGCGTGGGCGCCACGTCGATCGTTTGGGGGACAGGCCGCCCGCCGCGGTGGCAAACTCCCGCCACCTTTTCAGGAGGGCGCATGGGTTTTGTGACGACGCGCGACTTGGCGCGCGACTACGACGTCATCGTCGTCGGCTCGGGCGCCGGCGGCGGCCAGACGGCCTACACGCTGGCGCTGGAAGGCGTGAAGGTGCTGATGCTGGAAGCCGGCCGGTACTACGACTTCCGCACCGAGACGCCGATGTTCCAGGCCTCGCACGACGCCCCGCTGCGCGGCGCGGGCACGCCGGACAAGCCCTTCGGCTTCTACGACGCGACGGTGGACGGCGGCTGGCAGGTGCCGGGCGAGCCGTACACGCAGGCCTCGGACAACGAGGAGCAGCGCTTCGAGTGGTGGCGCGCCCGCATGCTGGGCGGCCGGACCAACCACTGGGGCCGCATCTCGCTGCGCAACGGCCCCTACGACTTCAAGCCGTACAGCCGCGACGGCCTTGGTTTCGACTGGCCCATCGACTATCAAGATCTGGCGCCGTACTACGACAAGGTCGAGATGCTCGTGGGCATCTACGGCACCAACGAGGGCCTGGAGAACACGCCCGACTCGCCCGAGGGCTGCCTGCTGCCCGCCCCCGCCGCGCGGGTGGGGGAACGCCTGGTCGCCCAGCGCGCCGGCAAGCTGGGCATCCCGGTGGTGCCCATCCACCGCGCGGTGCTGACCGCCAAGCTCGACGACACCCGCATCCCCGCGCTGCTGCATCCCGGCAACCCGCGCGCGCAGGCGCTGGTCGCGCAGTCCATGCGCGAGCGTGCCGCCTGCTTCTGGGCCACGCCGTGCTCGCGCGGCTGCTCCATCGGCGCGACCTACCAGAGCCCCGCGGTCCATCTGCCGCCGGCGCTCGCCAGCGGCAACCTCGACGTGCTGTGCGATGCCATGGTCTACGAGGTGACGACCAAGGACGGCAAGGCCAGCGGCGTGCGCTTCGTCGACCGCAAGACCGGCAAGCACGTCGAGGCCAGGGCGCGGGCGATCGTGCTGTCGGCCAGCGCCTGCGAGTCGGCGCGCATCCTGCTGAACAGCAAGACCAGCGCGTATCCGCAAGGCCTGGCCAACAGCAGCGGCAAGGTCGGCAAGTACGTGATGGACACCGTCGGCAGCGATCTGTCCGGCCAGGTGCCGTTGCTGGAGAACCTGCCGCCGCACAACGAGGACGGCGCCGGCGGCTCGCACATGTACGCGCCCTGGTGGCTGTACGGGAAGCAGGGCGCGCGCTGGGCCGAGCAGGGCCTGGGCTTCGCCCGCGGTTATCACATCGAGCTGGGCACCGGCCGCCGCATGCCCGGCGCCAGCACCGGCGCCAACCTGGAGTGGATGACCCAGGGCAGCTACGGCGCGAAGTTCAAGCAGGACGTGCGACGCAGCTTCGGCTCGTTCGTCTACTTCGCCGGCCGCGGCGAGATGATCCCCAACGAGCAGTCGTTCTGCGAGATCGACCCGGCGACGAAGGACCGCTTCGGCATCCCCGTGCTGCGCTTCCACTGGCAGTGGTCCGAGCACGAGACCCGCCAGGCCGCGCACATGCAGAAGACCTTCGCCGCGATCGTCGAGGCTATGGGCGGCAAGGTGCTCGACGGCGGGCCCGAGCTGGATGGCCGCAAGGCCATCGCGCCCGGCGGCTACATCATCCACGAGGTGGGCGGCGCCATCATGGGCGCGGACGCCAGGACCTCGGTCACCAACCGCTGGGGCCAGACCTGGGACGTGCCCAACCTGTTCCTGTCCGACGGCGCGCCCTTTGCCTCCAACGCCGACAAGAACCCCACGCTGACCATCATGGCGCTGGCCTGGCGCCAGGCCGACCACATCGTCGACCGTTTCCGCAAGAAGGAGCTCTGAGCATGGACCGCAGAACGACCCTGCAATGGATGCTGGCCGCCGCGGCGGCGCTCAGCGTCGACGTCTCGGCCGGTGCCACGCCCGCCACGAGGAAGAACGGCAAGGGCGGCAAGCCCAAGGGCTACGGCACGGACCCGACGCTGACGAAGAGCTACAAGAGCGGCGAGCTGTGGCCGCTGACCTTCAACGCCGCGCAGAACCGCACCGCGCAGGCCTTGTGCGGCTTGATCATCCCGGCCGACGACCAGTCGCCCAGCGCCGCGCAACTGCAGGTGCACCGCTTCATCGACGAATGGGTCAGCGCGCCGTATCCGAACCAGACGAAGGACAAGCCCGTCATCGTGAGCGGCCTGGACTGGCTGGAGGCCGAAAGCGCGAAGCGTTTCGGCGGCAAGCGCTTCGACCAGCTCGACGTCCCGCAGCAGTCGCAGATCGCCGACGACATCTGCTGGACCGAGCGCGCCAAGCCGGAGTTCGCCACCGCCGCGCGCTTCTTCAAGCGCTTCCGCGACCTGACCGCCGGCGGCTTCTACACCACGCCCGACGGCATGAAGGACGTCGGCTTCGTCGGCAACATTCCCTCCGTCACCTTCGACGGCCCGCCCCTCAAGGTCCTGCAGATCGTTGGAGTCGCCTGATGCGCCTTGCCCCCACCTCGATTGCCTCGATTGCGGCTGCTGCCGCGCTTGCCCTGTCCGCCACTGCCCACGCCGCCGACATGCCCAACACGCTCACCGCCGAAGAGACCGCCGCCGGCTGGCAACTGCTGTTCGACGGCAAGAGCCTGGAGCACTGGCGCGCCAGCGACCAGCCGGGCTCCTTCAGCGTGAAGGACGGCGCCATCGTCGTGCGCGGCCCGCGCTCGCACCTGTTCTACACGGGGCCGGTGCAGCAGCACGACTTCAAGAACTTCGAGCTGAAGGTCGAGGTGATGACCTTCCCCAAGGCCAACTCCGGCGTCTACTTCCATACCAAGTGGCAAGAGGTCGGCTGGCCCGAGCTGGGCTACGAGGTGCAGGTCAACAACTCGCACAGCGACCCGAGCCGCACCGGCGGACTGTGGGGGGTGCAGGACTACATGAAGGTCGTGTCGCCGGACCACCAGTGGTTCACGCTGACCGTGCGCGTCGAAGGCAAACACGTCACCACCTTCGTCAACAGCGAGAAGACGGCCGACTACACCGAAGAGTCGCCCATCGTCCGCAAGAAGGGCCTGGAGAAGCGCTACATCGCCAGCGGTACCTTCGCGCTGCAGGGCCACGATCCGGAGAGCGAGGCGCACTTCAGGAACATCAGGGTGAAGGTGTTGCCGTGACGTTCCCCGAGCCGGCGGCCCGGACCTCGCCTTCCCAGGACGGCAAGCCATGACCCCGATCCAGCAATGGCATGCCACCCGCAGCCTGCGCCTGCTGGTGCAGACCGTGCGCGACATGCTGGTCTCGATGGGGCCGCTGCTGCTGCTGGGCGGCGGTCTGCTGGTCGCGGCCTACTGGTGGCTGGATCCTCAGCCGCCGCGTCAGGTGCGCCTGGCCACCGGTCCGGCCGGCAGTGCCTATGCCAACTTCGGCGAGGGCTACGCGAAGGTGCTGGCGCGCGAGCGCATCCAGGTGTCGCTGATCGCCAGCGAAGGCGCGCAGGACGATCTGGCCCATCTGCGTGCGGGCACGGCCGATGTGGGTTTCGTGCGCGGCGGCATGGCCGATCCGGTGGCCGATACCGAGGCCGGCATCGTCTCGCTGGGCAGCCTGTTCTACGAGCCGATCTGGATCTTCCACCGCCGCGATCTCGGCATCGCGCGCCGCCAGCCCGGCGGTGAATTGCAGCGCCTGGCCCAGTTGCGCGGCCTGCGGGTCAACGTGGACCAGGACGGCAGCGGCGTCCCGCAGATCGTCGAGAAGCTGCTGGCGCTGAACCACCTGAAGCCGGCCGATCTGCAGCTGTCCAATCTGGCGCCCGACGACGCCGGCGCGGCGCTGCGCGAGGGTCGGCTGGACGCCGCGGTGCTGATCTCGGCGCCGCAGTCCCGCCTGATCCGCGCGCTGCTGCGCGATCCGGCCATCGCGCTCATGGCCTTCGAACAGAACGAGGCCTATTCGCGCCACCTGCCTTTCCTGTCCACCGTGACGCTGCCGCGCGGCGTCGTGGACCTGGCGGCCGATCTGCCGCCGCACGACGTGCCGCTGCTGGCCACCACCACCGCGCTGCTGGCGCGCGAGCAGACGCACCCGGCGCTGCGCCAGCTGTTCGCACAGGCGGCGCTGGGCCAGCACAGCGGGGCCGGCTGGTTCAACGGCGCGCGCGATTTCCCCAACACCCGCACCAGCGAGCTGCCGGTCAGCGCCGAGGGCGACCGCGCGATCAACGGCACGCCGCCGGCCTGGGCGCGCTACCTGCCTTTCTGGGCCGGCAATCTGCTGGAACGCATGTGGCTGGTGGTCGGCGGCCTGCTGGTGCTGATGCTGCCGCTGTCGCGCGTGGTGCCGCCGCTCTACACCTTCCGCGTGCGCTCGCGCGTGTTCCGCTGGTATGCGCGGCTGCGCGAGGTGGAAGCCAGGCTCGAGACCGGCACAGGCGAGCGCGCGGCGTTGCTCGATGAGCTGGACGAACTGGACCGCGTCACCCACCGCATCGCGGTGCCGCTGTCCTATGCCGAAGAGCTTTACGCGCTGCGCAACAACATCTATGCGGTGCGCAAGCGTCTGCTGGCGCAACGGTCGCGGCCGGCGGACGGATCGACCGACTGAACGACCGGCTGAGCATGACGCCTCCATCGGCCTGGAACGTCTTGTCACCGGGACATGCCCGTTCGTGACTTTGTTCACTGGCTGGGACCGGCGGGCCTCCCCTACCGTGCCGAGTCTTCTCGACGCCAGGACGGGTCGCGCCTCGGCCGCCCCGTTCCCCCGCCTCGAGCAAAAGCAACCTGCAAAAGGGGGTGGACCATGAGTGGCAGAGATCACCTGGACGCATTGGCCGTGGCGCCGTTCGCGCCCGAGACGGGCGAGCCCGGCGCGCTGGCGGAGGCCACGCCTCGTGGCCTCGCCACGATGACGCCGGCTCCGGTCGAGCTGGAAGTGGACGGCGACCGCGTCGTCGTCGAGGCGCGTCGCCAGCTGGTCCTGCGTTGCGGCAAGTCGAGCATCACCTTGCACGAGGACGGCACGGTCGAGATCCGCGGCGTGGATCTGGTGAGCCGGGCCTCAGGACGCAACCGCATCCTCGGCGGCTCGATCGACTTGAACTGATCAGCTCGCCGCGCCCTTCTTCCCATGGCTCTTCTCCGCCATCTGCCCGCGCAAGCGCCGGGGCAGGTCTGTCGTCTCGTCAACCGGACCACGGTGGACCGGCATGCCGTCGACTGCGCCTTCCTCTGGACGCTGCGCGACCAGGCCGTCGACTCTCCCCGATACCGGCTGGACCATCTGCTGCCCTTGGATGGTCGCGTCGATGCCAATCGCGAGGGGTTGGCGTTGGCGGGCGAGGAGGGATGGGCCGCCTGTCGACAGGCCCTGGACGCCGGCGATGCCGGGGAAGTCTTCGCCGCGGCGCTGCTGGCCTTCGCGACGCGCCGCGCGGATCGGATGCGGCAGGCCTGCGAAGCCGGTCTCACGGTCAAAGACGGCGAACGCGCCTTGATCGCCGCATTGGCCTGGCTGCCCCCCGAACCGCTCGCGCCCGTCCTGGCGCGTCTGCTGGACGCGGACAACCCGCGCCTGCGCCGCGTCGCGTTGCGCGCGATCACCTGCCATCGTCGTGATCCGGAAGGCGCCCTCATGGCCGCCCTGGCCAGTGACGATCCGGAGATCGTGAGCGCGGGAGCACGGGGCCTGGGCGAGTGCCGACTGCGGCAGGCGGTGCCGCTGCTGAGGACGCGCCTCGAGAGCGCGCCGGTCCGGGCCCGCTTCCCGATCGCCTGGAGCCTGGCGCTCATGGGCGAGCAGGACGCCCTGCCGCTCCTGGCGGCCACCGTGGAAGCGGCGGGCCCCGACGCGGAGCTCGCCATGGCCGTGCTGCTGCGTGCCGTGCAGCTGGCGAAGGGGCGCCACTTCCTCTCCAGCCTGAGCGCCCACCCCGGCACCGAACGGCTGGTGATCCAGGGCGCAGGGATCCTGGGCGATCCGGTGGCTGTGCCGTGGCTCATCGCCCGCATGGCGGATCCCGTGCTCGGCCGGCTGGCGGGCGAGGCCTTCTCGCTGATCACGGGCGCGGACCTGGAATACCTGGACCTCGACCTCGACGCAGCGCCGCGCGAAGCGCCTGACGAGGAGGAAGAGGCGGAGGGCAACCCTCCCCACCCCGCCGACCGCCATCTCGCCATGCCCGATCCGGCGCGGGTCGCGACCTGGTGGAGCGATCGGGCGTCGTCGATGGCCAACGGCGTCCGTCACCTGTGCGGCGAGCCGATCGCGCCGGCGTCGATCGCGCGGACGCTGCGGGTCGGCTATCAGCGGCAGCGTCGCGCCGCGGCATTCGAATGGGCGCTTCACGCGAAGGACGCGCCGCTCTTCGACGTCCGCGCCTTCGGCCTGTCGCAACAACGGGCGCTGCCGTCATGCAACTGATCAACCAGACCCGTTTTCCGGCTTCCTGGACGCTGGCCTTCGCCCGCGATGGACGGGAGGTGGTGATGGTGGTGGCGAAGGCGACCTACGCCTTCGACGCGTCGACTGGGCAGGTCGAGGTGCATGCCGACCAGCAGCCGCTCGTGAAGGCGGACGAGTTCACCGGGGCGCCCGGCTTGAGCGCCGTCCTGCGCGAGACCGACTTCGCGACCTTCAAGCCCCGGTGCGACGTGCTGCTCAACGGCAGCGCCCACGCGCCGGCCGGAACGCAGGTGCGCAGCCTGCCGGTCGGGCTGCGGGTGGGACCGGTCGCCAAGGCCTTCAAGGTCTGCGGCGACCGCGTCTGGAAGGCGGGACTGCTCACGCAGGGGCCGAGCGCGGCCGAGCCGTTCTCCGTGATGCCGATCTCCTACGACTGCGCCTTCGGCGGCGTGGACGATTTCGACGATGACGCACCCGTCACCTGCTATCCCGCCAACCCCGTGGGACGCGGCTATCACCGACGCACCGCCGCCGCGCTGGTCGACGGCACGCCGTTCCCGAACACCGAGGAGATGGACCGCTCCATCGCTTCGCCGGACGGCCGCTATGCGCCGATGTCGTTCGGCGCGGTGGGACGGAGTTTCGCGCCGCGCGCCGCTTTCGCGGGGACCTACGACGACCAGTGGCAGTCGACCCGCGCGCCGTTCTGGCCGGAAGACTTCAGCTACGACTACTTCCAGGCGGCCGCCGCCGACCAGCAGATGCCCTATCCGCGGGGCGGCGAGCCGGTCCTGCTCAAGAACCTGACACCGGGCGGCCTGGCCGGTTTCCCTCTGCCGGCGCTGTCGCTGTCGGTGCTGGCGACCTTCCATGCCAGGCGGGAGCGCATCCTCGAGATGCCGGTCGACACGGTGTTGATCGAGCCGGATCACGGGCGCCTGACGATGGCGTGCCGGATCGGCATCCCGATGACGCGCAGCGTCTTCGACCTGAAGGGCCTGGTGCTGGACACCACGAGCGCGATCCGCTCCCGGCCGCAGCGCAACGGCAAGCCGCACTACCGGTCGCTGGCCGACCTGGTGCGTTCCCGCGCGGGCGGAAAGAAGATCCGATGAAGCCGCTCGTGATGACCGCGCACGGCATGTGCACCGCGCTGGGCTTCAACGCCGGGGCGTCCGGCGCCGCGATGCTGGCAGGCCTCTCGGGCGCGGCCCAGGGCATGCTGTGGGACGCCGAATCCGGCGAGTTCATCGCCTGCTGCCGCGTGCCGTTGCGGCAGTGGTGGCATGGCGTGGGCAAGCTCGCGACGCTCGCGGCGGCGGCCATCCAGGACTGCCTGGACCGGGGCGGCATCGAGGACGGATCGACGATCCCGATCCTGCTGGGATGCGCCGAGCCCTCCCGCCGCTGCCCGCTGGCGCCTCTGGACGATGCGTTGCTGGACCACGTGCACGAGGAACTGGCCTTCGCCCGACATCCCCAGTCGCGCCTGGTACCCCTCGGGCAGGTCTCGGGCATCGCCGCCTTCGACCTGGCCGATGCGATCCTCGAGCGGGGGCTCGCCAGCCGCTGCATCGTCGCGGGCGTCGACAGCTTCCTGCACCAGGAGGTCGTCGAGGCCTTCATGGGGCATCGTCGCGTGCTCACGCCCTCCAACGCCAACGGCTTCATCCCCGGGGAAGCCGCGGGGGCCGTGCTGCTGTCGCGCGAGGCGCCGCGCGGGCCGCACCTGCGCATCACCGGATGGGCCACGGACCGCGAGTCCGGGACCATCGAATCGGACGAGCCGCTGACCGGCCGCGGCCTTCAGAAGGCGATCGAAGGCGCGCTGGCGCGTGCGGGGACGGACATCTACGCCACGCAGTACCGCACCACCGACCTCAACGGCGAGCATTACAAGTTCAAGGAAGCCGCGCTGGCCATCGGTCGGGTGATGCGTCGCCGGCACAGCGAGCTCTTCGACGTCTGGCATCCCGGCGAATGGATCGGCGAGGTGGGCGCGGCGATCGTGCCCTGCATGCTGGGTCACCAGTGGTGGGCCAGCGCCCGCGATGCGGCGCCCGGCCCCCAGTGCCTGGGCCATGCGGGCACGGACAGCGGCGAACGCGGCGCCTACGTGGCGCGCTACGAAGGAGGTGCGTGAATGGGCAGCAACGTCTTCGCCAACGGGCGGGAAGTCTCCGGCAAGGCCGACGGCAACATGTCCAACGCCGCGATGCCGGACGTCTGCCTGACGCCGCCTCCGCCGCCCGCGGGGCCGATCCCGATCCCGTATCCCAACTTCTCGAGCGACGCCGACACGGACGAGGGCACGCGCGGCGTCTACATCGGCGGCAAGCAGGTCGGCCAGAAGAACAAGTCGACCTTCAAGAAGAGCACCGGCGACGAGGCCGCGACGAAGGCGCAGGGCATGGGGGTGGTGACCCACACGATCCAGGGCGCGACCAAGCACGCGGCGTGGTCCTTCGACGTGAAGGCCGAGAACCAGAACCTCACGCGCCACCTCGACCTGACGACCCACAACCATGCCTCGGATCCGCAGAACTCCGGATCGATGACGGTGAAGGCCGGCACGATCTCGGTGATGGCGCCGACCACCGACGAGTGCAAGGACCTTCAGAGCAAGAACGACGCCAAGCGCAGCTCGCTCGGCCATTCGTCGGAGGCCTCGACGATCACGCACGGCAACTACCAGCCGCCCACCGGCAATGCCCGCACGGTCTGGTCCTGCAGCCGCAAGCTGTCCGGCATCAACGATCCGAGCTACTGCCCCGGCCTTCCCTATGATCGCGACACCACGATCACCAACCAGAAGGGCCAGCCGCGCAAGGCCAAGCAGGCGGCCGAGACGAACCTGTGCGACGAGGCGGTGATCGACCGCCAGTTCGAGTACGTCAACGACATCAACATCCGCAACCCCCACACCAGCCATACCGAACCGCGGATCGTCGAGAGCCTGCTGCAGGCCGGCAGCGTCAACGGCGGCACCTTGACGCTGTCGATCAACTGGAACTCGCAGGCGGGCGTCCAGGACGTGCCTTGCGGCCATTGCCACCGGGTGCTGTGCGCGGCGGCGGCCTGCGGATTGAACATCGTCCTGTGCACGAAGGTGGAGCAGCCTCCGTGCGACAACGACCTCAGCGGAAGCTATTGAACTGACGGGAATTCCATGTCGACACTTTCCATCCCTTCCCATGTCCAGCGCGCCGACGTGCAGCACAAGCCGGTCGGCTACGCCTGGCGCGGCGCCGCGGACTTCACGCGCGAGAACGACAAGCTGGCCGGGCAGCTCAATGCGATGAGCGTGCGCGCGCGGCTCGCCGTGGCGACGGCCATCGCCGAATGGATCTTCTGGCGACTGCGGCCGGAGACCGACTTCGACGCGCCGCTGCGGATGATCGAGGCGGCCTGGGCGTCCAACCTGGATGTCCGCTACGGACGCACGCCGACGCAGTCCGAGCACGAGGACCGCAAGGGCCCGGTCAACGGCGTGCTGCGCGCGTCGAAGGACATCCTCGCGAACGTCCTGCGCGGCTACAAGGGCGAGTCCGGTCCCACCGTGACCTCGCGTGCCGTGTACCTGTACTTCCTGGCGCGTCACGTGCTGCCGGAGAAGGGCCCGTTCGACGCCTGGCTGAAGGCGGTGGTCAAGCGCCTGACGGCCCTCTATCCGGAGGAGGAAGGGCAGCTGGGCGAGCCGGTCCCGCGCGAGGCCCTCGATCCGGACGTCGAGTTCCAGAAGGACAGCGCGCCGCAGCGCTTCGCCGACCTGCTCGCCGGACTCGCGCCGGCGGACAACCCCTACCTGCGCAGTCCCGAGGACATGCTGTCGGAAGGGTTCAGCGGCACGCCTTACCGGATCTCCTGAGGACCGGGGTCCCGCGATGGCGCTGCTCCGGCCCCACTACATCCACCCGATCGCCACGGGATCCCGCCTGCCCTGGCCCTGGGACGACTGGAACGTCAAGCAGGCCTACGAACCGGGCGACGCGGCGCTTGCCGCCCGTCTGCAGCCGCTGACGCGGCGGGCGCAGCTCGCGATGGGTGTGGCGATCGGGGAATGGATCGTCTTCACACTGGAGGCGCTCGATCCCGACCCCCGGCCGAAGCAGTACCTCGAAGCCGCCTGGCTGGGCACGGTCCATTTCGCCTGCTGCCCTTACGTGGAGTTCGTCGACCGCGAGTGGAGCGGTCCGGTGCGAGGCCCTCTGCACCTGACGATGGCGTTGATCAACGACGCGCTGCATTTCGAAGGCGCCTCGCCGTCGGAGAACGCCGCCTGGCTCTCGACGCTCGCTCAATTGGTGGTTCCGCCGGACGCGCCGTACGTCGCCTGGCGCGATGCCGTGCTGAACCGGCTTGAGCGCTGGTTCCCGGCGAGCCCGGAAGCGGAGGACGACTTCGCCTACGACTGGCAAAGCGTCGAGCCGCTGGTGCCGCGCGAGTGTGTCGACCCGACCGCGCCCTTCGACCCGTCGATGAGCGAGGACTTGATCCGACGGGCGCTCGCCGACCTCGGTGCCGCGCCACATCCCTATGCGTCGACGCCGGAGGAGCGGGAGCGGGCGGGCGTCGTGCTGCCACTGCCGCACGCGCGTTGAAAGAGGACGGGGCGCAGCCCCGTCTCTCCGCACTTGAATCGGCGGCGCACGTGGTCGTGTCCGCCGAGTCCGCCGTTGCAGCCGAATGGCTACGCCTCCCGCCCGACGTCGCTCAAGGCAGCGTGTTGAGCGACGACCTCACGCCGGTCGAGAAGCTCTTCCCATCGTGGCGATCCCAGTTGATCGACCACGTCATCACGCCGCGGAACGTCGGATAGGCCTGCGGCGGCTTGATCGCGCCGCATTGCGACAGCTTCGTCAGGCAGTTGAGCGCCGCCGTGATCGTCGCGACGCTCGCCTGGCCGCTGTTGGCCGATGACGGGCCCGACGGCAAGCCGAACGCGACCTGGTCCGGACGCAGTCCGCGGAACACGAACGGCCCGGTGTTGTTGTTGGTCGTGAAGCCCTCGATCAGCATGCGGCTGGTGGCGACCAGCATGTCGACGCTGCCCTCGGCCAGGCCCTGCGTCGCGTACGGCGTGTAGACGGCGCCGTTGTTGTAGTACTGGACGTGGAGCACGTTCAGCTCGTCGCGCAGGCCGTCGATGATCGGCAGGTAGGCGCCCCAGATGCCGCTGTAGGCGACGAAGCCGCCCTGCACGTACGGATGCTCCGGCGCCATCGACAGATAGAAGCCGCTGCCGATGCGCTGCTTGAGCTGCTTCACGGCGGTGACCAGGTTGGTCTGCACCGGGGCGCCCGAGGTGACGCCGGCGCCGCTCTCCAGATCGATGTCGATGCCGTCGAAGCCGAAGCGCTTCATGATGGCCTCGACGCTGTTGACGAAGTTGGTCACCTGCGTCGCGTTGTTGAGCGTCACGGTGCCGTTCTGGCCGCCGAAGGACAGCACGACCTTCTTGCCCTTGGACCGCGCGGCCGCGACGTCCGCGATGAAGCGGGCCTCGCCGCCGGCGCTCGGGTCGAGGTTGAAGGCGATGCTGCCGTTGCCCGCGTCGTCCGCGAAGGCGACGACGATCACGTCGTAGTCGGCGGAGACCTCGCTGATCGGGAAGGTCGGGCCGGCCGGGTTGGTGAAGTTGTGCCAGTAGCCGATCAACTGGTGCTTGCCGGGCGCCGGCGCCGGGCCGGGCGACGGGGCGGGCGTGGGCGCGGGGCCCGGTGCGGGAGCCGGTCCGGGCGAAGGAGCGGGCGACGGCGTGGGCGCCGGCGACGGGGCGGGTGGCGTCGAGCCGCCATAGACCGTCCACGGCTTGCCGGAACCGACGGGGCCGCTTTGCGCGGCGGGGTTGTCACCTTGCGTCCACCAGTTGGCGCGGTAGATCACGCCCTGGTAGCTGACGATCGCACCGCCCGAGTAGGCGGTGGCTGCGTTCCATGCGCCTTGCGGGGCAGGGGCTGGCGCCGGCGCGGGTGTGGGCGCTGGTGCGGGACTCGGTGCCGGGCTCGGCGTGGGAGCCGGCGACGGGGCGGGCGAGGGCGCCGGGCCGCTCGCGGGACCGACCAGCGTCCACAGCGAGGCGTTGGTCGGGTTCCAGCCGGTGCTGGCGTAGTCGGTCTGGTTGACCGTGGCCCGGTAGAGCTGGCCGTTGTAGCTCACGACCGTGCCGGCCGTGTAGTAGACGTCGGGCTTCCAGGCTGCGGCGGTCTGCGCGACCGCCTGGAAGGTGAGGGCGGCGGCGCCGAGTGCGACGATCAGTCGCAGCGGGGCGGACGTGCCGGAGGAAGGGCGTCGGACGGAGACGGTCATGGCAGTGGATCCAAGGTTGAGACCGAAGCGGGTCCCGAACCCGCACCAAAGCCGCCGGAGACCCCGGAGCTCCGGGGTCAGCCGACGGATTGCGTCGACGGTGGATCTGCACTGGTATTTGAAAAATCCCGCTTTGATGCCACCGCTTGGATACCACTTTCCGAAATCCGAACGAACTGGCGCAGCGGGTAAACCCGGATCCTGGTGACAAGGCGTGTGGTCAGGCGCCTGGAAGCGGGGCCCTGGACGGGCCTCGTCACAAATCGGCGAGGCGGCGGACTTGCCTCACCCCATCAGCCCCGTGGTTTCACGAGATCCGTGCTCAACCTTGCGCGGGGATCGCCGATATTGAAGTCATGAACATCGCCAACTCCTCCAGCGTCGCCGCCGCCGTCAGCAGCGCCTCCAACAGCACGCCGGGCACGGTCGGCAATGCCGCCAGCATGCTGGTGCTGCGCAAGGCCATGGACGTGCAGGAATCCGGCGCGGCCGCGTTGCTCGCGTCCCTGCCGCAGGCGCCCGCCCTGGCCACCGAGGGCAGCCTCGGGCGCAACGTCAACACCTACGCCTGAGCGTCACTTTCCCGCTGCGGCAGCCGCGCGCAGCTTGTCCTTCTTGCTCGGGCGCCTGCCCTTGATGCCGCCGGTCGCGGCTTCAGGTGAAGCCACTTCGGTCGGCTCGAAGCCGGCGATCCTTTCGCGTTCGACGCGACGTCCCTGACGCTTCTCGATCAGGCGGAAGTGCGACTCCGTGGCCGCGCTGATGAAGCTCACCGCGAGGCCGCTCGCGCCGGCGCGCGCCGTGCGGCCGATGCGGTGCGTGTAGTCGTCCGCGGCGCGCGGCAGGTCGTAGTTCACCACCACCGGCAGCCGCGCGATGTCGATGCCGCGCGCTCCCAGGTCGGTCGCGACAAGCACCTGGATCCGTCCCGCCTTGAAGTCCGCCAGCGTGCGCGTGCGTGCGCCCTGGCTCTCATCGCCGTGGAAGGCCGCGGCTTCGAGGCCGCCGCGGCGCAGCTTGTCCGCGACGTGGTCGCAGGCGTAGCGCGTCGCGACGAAGACCAGCACGCGCGTCCACTGGCCCTGTTCGATCATGTGGCGCAGCAGCGGCGTCCGCTTCGCGACGTCGACCTCGACCGCGTGTTCCTCGATCTGGCCTTCCGTGGCGGGCTCGCCGGTGATCTCGATCCGCACCGGGTCGTTCAGCAACTGGTCCGCGAGGGCCTGCACCGCCGCCGGGAAGGTGGCGGAGAACAGCAGGTTCTGCCGACGCTTCGGCAGCAGCGCCAGCACCCGCGCCAGTTCGTCGGCGAAGCCGGCGTCGAGCAGGCGATCGGCCTCGTCCAGCACCAGGCACTCGACGTCGGAGAGCTTCAGCGCGTTCTTCTCGACGATGTCCAGCAGCCGGCCCGGCGTCGCGACGACGATGTCCGCGCCGCCGCGCAGCGCCATCATCTGCGGATTGATCGACACGCCGCCGTACAGCACCGAGACCTTCAAGGGCTCGTCGAGGAAACGTCCGACCTGGATCACCGTCTCGCCGACCTGCGCGGCGAGCTCGCGCGTGGGCACCAGCACCAGCGCCTGCGTGCGACGCAGCGCGGGCCGCACGCGGGCATCGATGCCATGCAGCATCGGGAAGACGAAGGCCGCCGTCTTGCCGGAGCCCGTCGCCGCGGAACCCAGCAGGTCGCGACCCGCGATGATGGGCGGCATCGCGGCCGCCTGGATCGGCGTGGGGATCTCGAAGCCGAGTTCATCGGCGGCGCGCACGAGGCGCGACGACAGGCCCAGCGCGGCGAAGCTGTCAGGCGCGCTCACAGCAGGCGCACCTTGACCGACTTGCCCTTGACCTTGCCGGCGTTGAGCTTGCGCAGCGCCTGGTCGGCGATGCCGCGCTCGACGGCGACGTAGGTCGAGAACTCGTTGACGTTGATCTTGCCGATCTGCGCGCTCTCGAAGCCGAGGTCCTTGGTCAGCGCGCCCAGCACGTCGCCCGGACGGATCTTCTCCTTGCGGCCGCCGAGGATCTGCAGCGTGACCATCGGTGGATGCAGCGGCTCGGAGCCGGGTTCGGTGGTGAGCTCGGTCAGCGGATGCCACGGCGTGACGCTGCCCTGCATCTGGTCGATGCGGCCGACACGCCCCATTTCATCGAGGCTGGCGAGGCTGAACGCCCAGCCCTCTTCGTCCGCGCGGCCGGTACGGCCGACGCGATGCACGTGCACCTCGGGGTCCGGCGTGATGTCGACGTTGATGACGGCTTCCAGCTGTGCGATGTCGAGACCGCGCGCCGCGACGTCGGTCGCCACCAGCACGCTGCAGCTGCGGTTGGAGAACTGCACCAGCACCTGGTCGCGGTCGCGCTGGTCGAGGTCGCCATGCAGTTCCAGCGCGACGATGCCTTCGGCCTGCAGCACGGCGACGAGGTCGCGGCACTGCTGCTTGGTGTTGCAGAAGGCCAGCGTGCTGGCCGGTCGGAAGTGGTTGAGCAGCAGGCCCACGGCATGCAGGCGCTCGCTCTCCTTGACCTCGTAGAAGCGCTGGCGGATCTTGCCGGCGGCGTGCTTCTCCTTGAGCGTCACCTCCTGGGGATCGCGCATGAAACGCGTCGCGATGGACTTCACGCCGTCCGGATAGGTGGCGGAGAACAGCAGCGTCTGGCGCGTCTTCGGGCAGTTCGCGATCACCTGCGCGATGTCGTCGGCGAAGCCCATGTCCAGCATGCGATCGGCTTCATCGAGCACCAGCGTGTTCAGCGCTTCGAGCGTCAGCGTCTCGCGCTGCAGGTGATCCAGGATCCGGCCCGGCGTGCCGACGACGATGTGCGCGCCGTGGGACAGGCTCGCGAGCTGGTTGCGGATCGGCGCGCCGCCGCACAGCGTCAGGATCTTGATGTTGTCCTCGGCGCGCGCCAGGCGGCGGATCTCCTGCGTCACCTGTTCGGCGAGCTCGCGCGTCGGGCAGAGCACCAGCGCCTGCACGGCGAAGCGGCGCGGATTCAGGTTGGTCAGCAGCGGCAGCGAGAACGCGGCGGTCTTGCCGCTGCCCGTCTTCGCCTGCGCGATCAGGTCCTTGCCGGCCAGCGCGAGCGGCAGGCTGGCGGCCTGGATGGGCGTCATCGAGAGGTAGCCCAGCTGCTGCAGATTCGCCCGCATCGCGGGCGGCAGGGGCAGGGTGTCGAAGGAGGTGGCGCTAGGCGCCGCCGGCGGCTGCGAGGCAGCAGGTGCCGCGGCAGCGGCGCCGGTGGGATCGGTGCGGGTCATGCACGATTGTCGCCCAGCGGGTGTGCCATGAAGAAACAGAGCATCTGCTCGCTGGCATCGGGGCCCAGCCAGTCGGTGCAGGAGCCGTTGCGGTCGCCGCCGGACCAGCCGTGTCCGCCGCCCTCGATCAGCCAGAGCTCGGCTTGCACGCGACCCTGCGGCGTGACATGCCGCTTGCGGGTGTAGGCCCGCGTGCCCTCACGGCCGTTCTCGATGCGATGGGCGCCTTCGACGCCGAGGGTCGCGTCCGCGTAGACGTGCTCGCCGTTGAGCGGGTGCACGGTCATGTCGCGGGTGCCGTGGAAGACGATGGTCGGCGTGGGGTGAGGTTTGCCGGAGGGCGCGGCCTCGGCGGGCGGACGCGTGTCCTGGCCGCCGCGCATCATCGCCATCGCACCGTTCGCGTCCTCGACGGCGCCGTGCGGCAGTCCCGAGTGCACGCCCACCGCGGCGAAGAGCTCCGGATAGGCGCGCCCGAGGATGGCCGCCATCGCGCCGCCGGCCGAGAGACCCGCGACGTACACGCGGTTCGCGTCGACGTTGTGGCTGGCCATGACCTCGCGCGTCAGCGCGGCGATCAGCGCGGGCTCGCCGCGCCCGCGTTCCTGGTGGTTGGTCTTGAACCAGTTCCAGCAACCCTGCGGATTGGCCTGCGTCGACTGCGCCGGGTAGAGCACCAGCCAGCCGTCGCGACGCGCCATCTCGTTCATGCGGGTGCCGACGGCAAAGTCGTCGGGGTCCTGTCCGCAACCGTGCAGCATCAGCAGCAGCGGACGCGGTTCGTCGCTGGCGTCCGGGGGGACGTAGAGCTGGTAATCGATGGAGGCGCGGCCTTGCACGGAAGTGCTGCGGAGAAACTGTTCTGCGAGCGTTCCGCTCTCAGGTTCGAGCGGCAGGTCGATGAGCATTCGGGGGCCGGGAGCGCGAGTGGCAGTCCTTGATTGAAGCACGGATCCCCGTCCGGCTTCATGAATGTTTGCGATACCTGTTGGCGATGCCTGTTCGTGATGCCTGTTGGCGATGCCCGCCTGGGCAGGGGGCCGTGCGAAGGACAGAATGCCGGGCCATGTTCCACACCCATCGCCGGCACCTGGCGCCCAAGGTCACCGCCCGGATCGTCGACAGCCGCACGCCGTCCTACGAGACCGAGTTCCATGCGCACGACGAGTACATGGTGCTGATGCCGCGATCAGGCGGCATGGTGGTGCGTGTGCGCGAGGAGCAGAGCGCCTTCCGCATCAACGCCGCCTGCATGGCGCTGGTGGCGCCGGGCGTGGAGCACGCGACGGCGGCGACCCGGCCGCAGCAGCAACACCTGGCGCTGTACGTCGATCGGGCGTTCGTCGAGGACTGCGCCAAGCGCCTTGTCGGCCTTGTCGGCGTCGATGGCGTCGCCGGCGTCGGCGAGCCCGAGGGCACCACCACGGCGCCTCCCGCACCGCCCGCGTGCGGTGTCTGGCGCATGAGCCCCTCGCTCGTGCAGATGCTGCGGCTGCGCGAGGAGCTGGCCGGCGTCGACGGCGCGCATCGCGATTCGCCCCGGATGCAGGCGACCGAGCGGCTCATCGCGGCAGAGTGCATCACGACCGCCTTGACGACGGCCAACGCGCTGCCGGCGCACCGCGGGCGGGACGCGTTGCTGATCTACGAGATCGTCGCCTACCTCGAGGCGCACATGGCGGAGCAGCTCACGGTGGACGATGTGGCCGCGCAGTTCCTGCTCTCGCGCCGGCACTTCACGCGGCTGTTCCGCGAGCGCACCGGTCACAGCATGATCGAGTTCCTCAACGGCAAGCGCCTGGAACGCGCACAGCTGCTGCTGCAGGACCCGCGGACCAGCGTGATGGACGCGGCGCTGCTGGTCGGGTTCGAGACGCCGTCCTACTTCGCCCGCCTGTATCGGGCGAAGTTCGGTCGTCCGCCGTCCCGGCGTTGAGTCGAAGAGGCGCTGAGCCCCGGAACGTTCCGCCGGCACGAAGCATGACGATCGCGATGGCCCGATCGTTCTAGTCGTTTGGCCCGAACGGAGGCGCGCATCCGTGGCGGGATCGCGATGCTTCATGCCTGTCGCTCTCGTTCAAGGACTGGTCATGAAGCGCTCCCTCTTCCTCCTGCTTGGCGTGGCCGCCGTGTGCGCCCCGGTGGCCTCGGCGCTCGCCGAGGCCTACCCCAGCCGCCCGATCACCATCGTCGTGCCGTTCCCGGCCGGCGGCGGCACGGACGCCCTCATTCGCAGCCTCGCACCGGCGCTGTCGCAGGAGCTGCACCAGACGGTGCTGATCGACAACAAGGCCGGCGCCGCCGGCACGATCGGCTCCGCCGCCGTCGCGCATGCCGCGCCCGACGGCTACACGCTGGGCGTGGCCACGACGAGCACGCATGCGGTCGCCCTCGCCGTGGTGAAGGGCGCGCGCTACGACCCCTTGCGCAGCTTCGCGCCCATCGGCCTGATCGGCTTCTCGCCGTACGTGCTGGTGGCGCGTCCGACCTTGCCCGCGAAAACGCTCGCGGAACTGATCCGCGATGCCAAGGGCGCACCGGGCAAGCTGACCTTCGCCTCGGTCGGGCAGGGCTCGCTCTCCCATCTCATCGGCGAGCAGTTCAAGCAGGCCACGCGGACCGACCTCATCCACATCCCCTACAAGGGCGCCTCGCCCGCGCAGACCGAGCTCATGGGCGGGCAGGTCGATCTGCTCTTCGACAACCCGGCCACGCTGGTGCAGCAGATCCGCGGCGGAAGGATCAAGGCGCTCGCGCAGACGCAGCGCAGCGCGCTGCTGCCGGAGGTGCCGACCTTCAAGGAGGCCGGCCTCGCCGGCTTCGAGTCGCAGCTCTGGTACGGACTCGTGGCGCCGGCAGGCACGCAGACGGCGGTGGTGCAGAAGCTCTCCGAGGCCTTGCGCAAGGTGCTCGCCAACCGCGCCACCGTGGCCGCGCTCCTGAGCAGCGGCGTGGCGCCCGCCGAGGGAACGCCCGCACAGTTCGCCGCCACGCTGAACCAGCAGGTGCCGTACTGGGCGAACGTCGTGAAGAGCTCCGGCGTGGTGATGGAATGAGCGCGCGCAGGGATTTTCCGTCGTTGACGGAAGGCGTGGCGCGCGGCATGGCGCGCCGGGTGCGGGTCTTCGCCGCCGCGGATGGCAGCGGCGGCAACCCGGCACCTATCGTGCTCGATGCCGAGGGCATGAGCGATGCACAGATGCGCGCCGTCGCCGCCGAGGCCGGTCACGAGAGCGGCTTCGTGTTGCCGGCGGAGTCGGACGCCAATGCCGACTTCCGGTTCCGCTTCTTCGTGCCTCGCCACGAGATGGAGATGTGCGGCCACGCGACCGTCGGGGCGCTGTGGTGCCTGCGGGAGGCGAGGCTCTGGAACGCATCGCACGTGCGGATCCTGACGCTCAGCGGCGTGGTGGAAGGCTTCGTGCGCGACATGGGATCGCCGTCTGAGAGGATCGAGATCACGCAGCCCGTGGGACGCGTCGAAGCCATCACCGATCCCGCCGTGTTGCGCCGGATCGCCGACGTGCTGCGTGTCTCCGCGGACGACCTGCTGCCGCATCCGGTGCTGAACGCGGCGACCAGTCGCGTGAAGACGCTCGTGGCGCTGCGCTCAGTGGCCGCTCTGGATGGCTTGCAGCCGGACTTCTCCCGCATGGAGGCCCTGTGCGAGGAGATCGGCTCGACGGGGCTCTACCCGTTTGCCGTCGAGTCGCTGGCGGATCGCCGCTTCCATGCGCGGCAGTTCCCGAAGTCTTCGGGCTATCCGGAGGACGCGGCCACCGGCATCGCCGCGGCGGCGTTGCTGTTCGGGCTCAAGGCACTCGGCCTCGTGCCGGTGGACGATGCGGAGGTCCTCATCCTTCAAGGTCGCGCCATGGGGCAGGGCTCCGAGATCCGGGTGCGATTCCATCGCGCGCCGGACGGCGATGTGCTGGGGTGCTTACTCGGCGGTCGCGTGGTGCCCGACGCCGTCGCATGAGTCCCGGTCAGGGCTCGTCCGATCGACCTTCCGACTCGCGGTCGCGGTCGTAGTGCCGGCTGAGCGGGAAGGGCGGCAGCCAGGCCTCGCGCCGGACGGTCCAGAGCTCATAGGTCGGCATCAGCTGGTCCGGCGCGTCGAGCGCGCCGAGGTGCACCTCGACCTCGTCGCCGGTCCGGGAGAACACGGACGATCCGCAGCGGGGACAGAAGTGCCGGCCGCGGAACTCGTGGGTCTCACCCCAGAGGGTGACGGCGTCCTGCGCAAAGATCGCGGAGGCGTGAAAGAGCGCGCCGTGATGCTTGCGGCAGTCGAGGCAATGGCAGAGGCCGACGCGGTAGGGCCGGCCGGTCGCGACGAGGCGGACATCGCCGCAGAGACAGCCGCCGGTGAAGCGGTCCATGAGGGGCTCCTCCTGGCGACTCATGGCGTCCTGACCGGCTCGCACGCCACGCGCTTCATCGGGTAGTCGATGCCTCGCGTGGTGCCGTTGCGTTGTCCTTCGATGCGCGCGGCGAGTCCGGTCTCGCCGACGGCCTTGTAGAGGATGCGTTGCGGGAAGTCGTGTTCCGGGTTCTCGAAGGTGACCGCGCGATCCCCGATCGAGGTCGCGACGAAAGTGGCTTCCTTCTGCCGCGACGGCAACGCGACGTAGACGACCTGGCCTTCGGCGTTCAGGCGGATCTGCAGGAACTCGTGCTCGACGGTGCGGCCGTTCTTCACCGTGCGGCCGATGCCGAGCATCGTGCCGCCGGCCAGCGGCAGCCAGTGTTCGACGGAGCCGGGCTCGCCCTTCTCCGAAGCCCAGCAGCCGGCGAGCCAGCCCAGGCGTTCAAGCTGGGCGTCCTCGGCATGCACCGGCAATGAGGCGAAGGGGAGGAGCGGAGACACCGACAGAAGGATCAGCCCTTTGACGGCGGCGAAGGTGGGACGCATGGCGGATCTCCGGGCACTCGATGCACGAATCTACCGCCGGCGTCCCGTTGACGCCAAGCGGATGGATTCTTCGCGTCCCGCGCGAAAGTGCATCGCCCGGACATCGGCAACAGAATTCAATAGGGCTCAACGGTTACGCAAGAAGTTGCCGTGGCAATCCCGCAACCCCCTCGATCTCCCCTGAAATCGAGGGGACTTGGACGCTCCTAGACTGTTCGTCAATCCAGCGGCCTTGCGAGGTGATGACCTTGGCGAAACAGCAGTACCCCATCGGACTCTCGTCCGACTTCCAGAGTAAATTCTCCGGACACAAGTCCCGCCGACGCGCGGCGGAGAACGCGCGGAGCTATGTCGATGGATGGAAGGCCGCGCACGTCTATCCATTCAAGGATGATCCGCGCAATCCAGTGGAAGTCGTCGAGCGCCAGGTGTTCGATATCGTCGCGGCCAACGTCGCACGTTATCTGCCGGACTTCGACGACGCCAAGTCGCCCAGCAAGGCCTTCCAGCTACGCATGCTGCGGCACGCCGTCGAGAAGAGCCCGGATGAATTGCAGCGGATCCTCTCCGAAGTGATCGGGCTGCCGAAACACACGCAGGACGAGTTGGCCGAACTTCTACGTGACGTGTCCCTGTCCGCGATCATCAACTCCGCGCGCGTCGTCGCGGATCGGCTGCTGTTTCTCAAAGGACTGGAGGCAATTCTGTTCGATCCCGAACCGCGCAAGCGCCTGAAGGAACGCAGCCAACTCCATCGCTTGGTGGCGCAGAACACTTGGCTGTTCGGCGATCAGTTCACCTTGTCGGTCGATGACCAATCCTTGACGGAGGTGCTGCGCAAGCACAAGAAGCTGCTCGACGAGGACATCGTGATCGACACGCCCGTCAGGCACGTGTCGCAGGAACGGGGCATCGTGGACCTCATGCTGTCGAAGGCGTCCCGCCGGCATCGGGCCAACAGCCTGTCGCATCTGGTCGTCGAACTGAAGGCGCCTCGCGTGAAGATCGATGCCGACGAGGTCTCCCAGATCGAGCGTTATGCCGCCTCCGTGATGGCCGATGAACGCTTCCGGAATGTGGACGTGCAGTGGCAGTTCTGGGCGATCGGCGATGAGCTGGGCACCTTCGCGAAGTTCCGTCTTGCCAGGGACGACGGCGAGATCATGAGGAACGACAACGTCTCTGTGTTCCTGAAGACGTGGGCGCAGATGATCGACGAGAACAGGGCGCGGCTTCAGTTCTTCCAGGAGAAGCTCGCGTATCAGGTCGACAAGGGCGCCTCGCTGGAGCACCTCCAGACGAACTACGGCCGATATCTGGAGGGTGTGCTGGACGCACCGACGTCGACGAACAGGTCTCGCGTCAAGTCTTCTGCTTTTCCACCAACGCCTTGAGCGTCCCCAGATCTCTCGCCACATGCGCGGCGTCGTTCTCGAACGCTTCGTCGGTCACGTCCGGCATGCGCAGGAGCACGAAGGCCACCACGCAGCCGGTGCCCGACGGCGTGACGCGCATCGCGTTGTGGAAGCGCTGGCCGTCGGGCAGCGTGACGTCGTGGTCGAGCACGCGGAACGCGTTGCGCGGCGCCAGGTCCACGCGGATGCGGCCCATCGGCGACTCGGCGAACCAGCCGTCGGCCTCCTGCGTGATGCCGGTGGCGAGCCCCGAGGCCCACAGCGGCAGCCGCTCAGGCGCACAGGCGAAGTCGTAGACCGCGTCGGCATCGACGTCGATCGTCTCGGAGATCACGCGGGCGGAATGGGTGGTCATGGCAGTCTCCTTTCGAGGGCGGGTCAGCCGGCGGCTGATGGTGTCCTTCGAAGGGAGCAAGGCGAGTGCCACCCCCTCCAGCCGGATGCTGGCCCGCTATCGGCCCGCTTCCGGCAAGCCGCACAATGACTGTCCGGCAATTCCAACCCATCCGGCGACATGGACCGATTCGACGCGCTGCAAGCCTTCGCCCGCGTGGTGGAGGCGGGCAGCTTCACCAAGGCGGCCCAGACGCTGCACATGAGCAAGACCACGGTGACGCAGCTGGTGCAGCAGCTGGAGGCGCGGCTGCGCGTGAAGCTGCTGCATCGGACGACGCGACAGGTCCGCGTGACGCCCGACGGCGCCGCGTACTACGAGCGCGTCGTGCGCGTGCTCGCCGAGCTCGATGACGCGGACACCGCGCTGTCGGACGCGACCAGCACGCCGCGCGGTCGGCTGCGCGTCGACGTGCCGAGCCCGTTCGCGCGCATGGTGCTGATGCCGGCGCTGCCGGACTTCCACGCGCGACATCCGGAGATCCAGCTCGACATGGGCGTCAGCGACCGCATCGTCGACGTGATCGGCGACAACGTCGATGCCGTGCTGCGCGGCGGCGAGGTCACGGTCCCGTCGCTGATCGCGCGGCGGGTCGGGGATCTGCAGCTGGGCGTCTTCGCGTCGCCGGGCTATCTGGCGGTCGCGGGAACGCCCGCGCATCCGCGCGAGATCGAGGACGCTCATCACCGCATCGTCGGCTTCCTGCGCGCCAGCAAGGGCACGGTGATGTCGATCGAGATGCGGCGCGGCGACGAGGCCGTCGAGGTGCGCGGCCGCTACGTCGTGGCCGCCGACGACGGCAACGCCTATCTCGCGGCGGGGCTGGCCGGGATGGGCGTGCTCTGGCTGCCGCGCTACATGGCCGATCCGCACGCGGCGCGCGGCGAACTCGTCCCGTTGCTCACGGACTGGGCGATGGATCCGATGCCGATGTACCTCGCCTATCCACCCAACCGCCACGTCAGCGCGAAGCTGCGTGTGTTCATGGACTGGATCGAGGAACTGATGGCCCGCCACGCCCCGATGGCGACGGGGCGGACCTGATCGCTCAGGACGCGGCGGTGGCCGATCCCGAGCCCGCGCCGCGGCGGCTGTCGACCCACGCGTCGACCACTTCCTCCAGCACCGTCAACGGCACGTCCCCCGTCAGCAGCACGACGTTGTGGAACTGCTTGATCTCGAAGCGCTCGCCCAGTTGCTGGCGAGCCTTCTCGCGCAGCGCCTCGATGCGCAGCCTGCCCAGCATGTAGGCGCAGGCCTGGCCCGGCCACGTGACGTAGCGATCGACCTCCTGCGGCGTGATGCCGTAGTCGATCGCCTGCTGGCGGGTCCACTTCATCGCGTGCAGGCCGGTGTCGACGACCAGCCGGCGCGCGCGGAACAGCGCGCCATACAGCTGCCCGAGGTGGCCCACCGGATCGCCGTCGTACCAGCCGTTCTCGACGGCCAGCTGCTCCGAATAGAGCGCCCAGCCCTCCACGTACGCCGAGCCCGCCATGAACGCGGCGCGGCGGCGGAAGTAGGGCAGGTCCTTCGCCTCCATCTGGATCGCGAGCTGGAAGTGGTGACCCGGGATCGCCTCGTGGTGGACCAGCGTGCGCATGTCCGCGATCTCGTAGGTCGGCCCCGCGAGCGGCGCCCAGAACACCCCCGGCTGCGAGCCGTCAGGCGCCGGCGTCGTGTAGTGCGCGGAGGCGGTGGGCTCGGTCAACGCAGGTTCGCGGCGCACCTCGACGGGCGCCTTCGGCATCACGTCGAAGATCAGTCGGGCGCGGGCCTCGGCATCGCGCAGGTAGGCGGTGTAGCGGTCCAGCAGCTCGCCCTGCGGTGCGGCGCCCGAGGGCTGGCGGTCGGCGTCCATCTTGCGGAAGCGCTGCTCGATCGTGCCGTCCGCGTAGCCGAGCTGGCGCAGCAGGCCGTCCATCTCGCCTTCGATGCGGGCGACCTGCTTCAGGCCGATCGCGTGGATCTCGGCCGGCGTCAGCGCGGTCGTCGTGTTGGCACGCAGGCGCGCGGCGTAGAACCTGTCGCCGTCGGGCAGACGCCAGACGCCGGCGTCGTCGTTGGTCAACGGCAGTTGCGCGCGCATCAGCGCCAGGCCGCGTTTCCACGCCGGCGCGATCGACTTCGCGACGATGTCCGCGGCCTGCGCGCGAGCCCGCTGACGGGCGGCATCGCTCATGTCGGGCAGGCCCGCCATGCGCTCGGTCAGCGAGATCACCAGCGGATTGGCGACAGGCGGCACGGCCACGAACTGTTCGATCTGCCCGATCGTCGTCGCGGTGATGAAGCGCGGCATCAGCACGCCCTTGGCCTGTGCCGCGCGGGCGCGCACGATGCCCTGATCCATCTGCGCGGCCAGGCCCGCCATCCGCGTCAGGTAGCTGCGCACGTCGCGCGCGTGGCGCATCGGGTGTTCCTGCACGAGGAAGGTGATCGGGCCGACGTGCACGCCCTCCATGTGCTCGAAGACGTAGTGGTGATCGAGGAAGGGCGCCTCGCTCACCTCCTGCTGCATCGCCCACGCCATGAGCGCGGCGGACGTGCGCTGCGTCGGCGTGAGCGCCTCGCGCGGGAATCGGGCCAGCTCGGTCAGCGCCTGGCGGTCGCGGGCGATGTCGGCGAGCGCCGAGGCCCGCGAGAGATCGTCCCATTGGCCGTCGAGCCGGTCCTGCGCGGGGCCTTCGAAGTACTGCATGCGGGTCGCATGCTCGGGGGAGCTCTTCATGCGCGCGGCGGCGGTGCGCTCGGCCCACGCGTCGAAGTCGGCGGCACCGAAGCCGGTCTTCGCGGTCGCCGCGACCGCATTGAGGACCGGCGCGGTGGTCATCCAGCCGGCCACGCCGGCAGCGAGCAAGGTCCGGCGCCGGATGGGCAGCGCGCGGGCGGATCGGGTCGTCTTCGTCATGTGCTCTCCCTGGTCGACGATGCGTCGATTGGAACGGGAGGCAGGGTACCCGGCTATTCGTCACTCCCCGGCGAGCAGGAAGCTGTTACTCGCCGCTGAACTCGTAGTCGGCGAACTCGGCGTGGTTCCACTTGATCAGCACCTTCAGCTTGGCGCCCGCGGCGGGCAACGCCGACCGGTCGAACTGGCAGAACACGCTGACGTTGCCGTCCTCGCCGAACAGGCTGAGCTTGCTGCCCTCGCCGCAGGCGAACGGCTGGCCGTCCAGTTCCGGCGCGATGCTGGCCGAGGTGTCGTCATGCCCGCCGGTGAACATCGCGCGGAAGCTGAAGCGCTTGGGCGCCGCGCCGGCGGGGAGGGTGCAGGTGATCTCGCGCCAGTCCATCATGCGGTCGGTCTCGACGCAGGCGGCGGCCTTGAGCGAGGTGCCGGGTGTTGCGGGGGCGGGGGCTTGCGCGTTCGCGGAGGTGGCGCCGAACGCGCAGATGGCGAGCAGCAGGGCGTTCGTTCGCATGTCGTGCCTCGATGCGTGAAAGCCGGAGATCTTCGCGGGGCTGTGTGACAAGGCGACACGCGAACCTTGATCGTTGTCATGCGGAAATCTTGCGGGTACGCGATGGGATCGATAAACTGCGAAGCTCAAGTTCTGTCTAGGCGGGGTGAGATGGGCAGAGCCACCCGAGTGATCGGGTTCCAGCTGGACTGGTAGTTCGCAGCAATGCGATAGAGAGCCCCGTATGAGACGGCCACCTTTGGTGGCCGTCTCTCTTTGTGCCTCGATCCGCTATCGGGAAATCTTCCGCCGGAGGCTGGTGGCTTTCAAGAGATTGGGGAACGCCACTCGGCGACGCAGATGGAACGGCTGGTGCTCAGAGACGTCAGCCGCATATGCGGACTGGACCTGCAAGAGCAGTCGACCCTTCTGCCTGTGATCGCGTGTGACCTCGAAGAAGACGACGTAATGCTGTCCGTGCGCGTCAGGCCCATCAACGGACGTCGTCGTCACGAAGTTTTGCGGGTTGTCGCGAGCGATCCGGATCGTCCGCTTGCGTAGCTCTCGCATGAGTTCCGGGAGATGCCGCTTCGAGAGCTCATAGCGGCGCTCGCAAAGCACGCGCACTTCGCGACCGTCGTCGAACAGTTCCGTGGTGGGAATCTCCCGGCGACGTCGTCCATCGCGGGAGATCGATCGCGTGAAGCAGTGACACGAGAAGAGGACGACGACGGTCACGTCGAATCCGAGTCCCGGATCCATGCGGAACGCGAATGGGTCCAGGTGCGAAAGATCCCATGCTTCTCCGCCTCGTACGACATTCTTGAACCGATGGTGAGCACGAACTGCATCCAGGTGATCGGCAATCGGTACCTCGGTGACGGGAGAATCTTCTCGAACAGGGCGCGGCTCGCCCTCCAGCGTTGAACTGCACATGACTTGGCGGCCCTGGTGATGACGGGCCGGTCATGTTTCCGATGAAGAACTCCTGCGATCTTGCGCGTAATCAAGGGTTTCGCAGGTCAAGCAGAACCTGCTGCGTTCGTCGTGAGTTCGCGACCTTCAATGTGTGAATCGATCGCCGCGGGTGACTGGAGAATGTGGCCGCGAGACTTACAAGAGCAGTGCTTATGGAGGTCATTGCGGTAGACCGCGCAGGCCCCTAAAGTTCCAGGCTCAAGATCTACATTGAGCGCGGGGTGAGAAAGGTAGTGCCGCCCGAGTCATCGGGTCCCAGCTGGAATGGGAGTTCGCGGTTTCCGCGATAGAGAACCTCGCAATGCGACGGCCCCTTCGGGGGCCGTCTGTCTTTCTGGCCTCAGTCGACGAATGAAGCGCTCAGACGAACTGCGCCGCCGCGTTCGCCGAGGCCCACGCCCACTGGAAGTTGAAGCCCCCCAGGTGGCCGGTGACGTCGAGGACCTCGCCGATGAAGTACAGCCCCGGCGACTTCAACGACTCCATCGTCTTGGACGACACCTCCTTGGTGTCGACGCCGCCCAGCGTGACCTCGGCCGTCCGATAGCCCTCAGTGCCGGCAGGCACGACCTGCCACGCGGACAGGCGCTCGGCGATCTGCTCCAGCTCCGCATGCGCGTACTGCTTGATCGGTTTGGACACGAACCACTGCTCGCCGATCAGCGTCGCCATCTTCTTCGTGAACAGCTCCGCCAGCAGCGTCTTGAGCTCGGCATTGGGCCGGTCGTTGCGCTGCTGCGCCAGCCAGCCAGGCACGTCGAGGTCGGGCAGCAGGTTGATCTCCACCGGCTGGCCGGGCAGCCAGTACGACGAGATCTGCAGGATCGCCGGTCCGCTCAGGCCGCGGTGCGTGAACAGGATGTTCTCGCGGAAGCTCTTGCCGTTGCAGCTGACGACGCAGTCGACCGAGGTCCCGCTCAGCTCGTTGCACAGGTCCTTGAGCTGGTCCGTGATCGTGAACGGCACCAGCCCGGCGCGTGTCGGCAGCAGCGTGTGGCCGAACTGCTTCGCGACCTGGTAGCCGAAGCCCGTCGCGCCCATCGTCGGGATCGACAGCCCGCCGGTGGCGATTACCAGCGACTGGCAGCGCATCGGCCCCGCGGTGGTCGCGAGCACGTAGCCCACCTCGGTCTTCTCGATGGTCTCGACGGTGGTGTCCAGCATCGGCGTCACGCCGACCTCGGCGCACTCGGCGAGCAGCATGCGCAGGATGTCGATGGACTTGTTGTCGCAGAACAGCTGGCCGAGCTTCTTCTCGTGGTGCGGGATCTGATGCTTGTTGACCAACGCGATGAAGTCCCACTGCGTGTAGCGCGCCAGCGCCGACTTGCAGAAGTGCTTGTTCTCCGAAAGGAAGTTGGCCGGCTCGGTGTACAGGTTGGTGAAGTTGCAGTTGCCGCCGCCGGACATGAGGATCTTCTTGCCGGCCTTGTTGGCGTGGTCCACCAGCAGCACGCGGCGGCCGCGCTGGCCCGCGAGCGCGGCGCACATCAGCCCCGCGGCGCCCGCGCCAATGATCACGACATCGGTGTCCTGTACATCCACAACTGCTTCCCTTCGACCCTTGATGGCCCGCTTGAACCCGCTTCGCGTCGAGCGAAGCGTTGCGGGCGATGGGCGCGGGACTTTAACGCATCGGGCCTTCGCCACGATGCGGGCCCTCCAGGCCCGCGTTGCAGACGTTTCCTCAGAACGCGTGGCGGATGCCCATGCCCAGGCCCGTCTGCGAGCCGCCCGCCACCGGCGTGCTGCCCGCCGCTGCGGCCGCGTTGCTGACGCCGAGTGCGAGCGTGCCGTCGTTGTCGATGCGGCCCGCCGTCGCGTAGACCGACGTGCGCTTGGACAGGAAGTAGGTCCCGCGCACGGCCCACAAGGTCGCCTCGTTGGCGCTGTTCTTGTAGTCGAGCTTGAACACCTGCGCGTCGAGTCCCCAGCTCGGGTTCAGCGACCAGGTCGCGCCGGCGTACCAGAGGTTGCTCTTGGGTGTGGCGAGGCTGGCGTCGTTGCGGCGCGCGATCAGGCCCGCCGCGAACTTCCAGTCGCCGGTCTTGAACCAGCCCGTCGCCGTGCTGCGGCGGTCCTTCATCGCGCTGCTGGTCAGGCCCGCGAAGGCGCCGGCGCCGCCGCGGATCTCGTCGACCGCCGCGGACAGGCCCCACGCCGGCGTGTCGTACTTGACCATCGCGGACCACTGCCGGCACGCGTTCTTGTCGGCCGCGTTCTCGCCCGCGCAGTTGGTTCCCGACGGGCTCGGTCCTGCGTTGACCGCGTCGCGGCCGGGGCTCCAGGTCGCGCCGACGGTGAAGCCGCTGAACTGGCCGCGGTAGGCGATCGCGTTGTCCACGCGCGCATTCGGCAGGTAGCTGTCCAGTGAGCCGGAACCGAACATCGCCGGTCCGAGGATGTCCGCATCGGTCTGCGACCAGAACAGCATCGAGTACTGCCGCCCGAGGCTGATCGTTCCCCAGCCGCCCTGCAGTCCGACGTAGGCCTGCCGGCCCCACGCGCGGCCGCCCTGGTTGAGCGTGCCGCTGTCGGCGCCTATGCCCATCTCCAGCGTGAACACGGCCTTGAGTCCGTCGCCCAGATCCTCCGAGCCACGAAATCCCAGGCGCGAGGGCGCGTAGCCGCCGCTCAGGCCCGGCATGCGGGTCAGGCTCGCGCCGGCCGCGCCGACGTTGTTCAGGTACTCGACCGGCACGTCGAGCAGTCCGTAGATCTGCACGTTGGTCGAGCTCTGCGTCTGGGCCTGGAGCGGCGCCTGCGCCAAGGCGCAGAGCGCGCCGGCAGCGGCCATGGCGACCGTGGTGGTCGCGGAAATCCCTCGTCTTGTCATCGCATCGTCTCCTCGTTCTTGGGTGTTGTCCGGAAAACGGCGCGACTCTAGGCAGCACCCCGCGCCGCCGATAGATGGCACGGCGCGGGGGGCGATAACCGCTCGTTATCATCCGCCCGCATGAAGCTCACGAACTTGCGGGCGCTCGTCGCCGCGGTGGAGGAAGGCAGCCTGCGATCGGCGGCGCGGCGCGTCGGGGTGTCGCAGCCGGCGTTGACGAAGATGGTCCGGGAGCTGGAGCGCGAGCTCGCCACGACGCTGCTGCTGCGCTCGACGACCGGCGTGCTGGCGACGGCGCAGGGCATGGTCCTGTACGAACGGGCGCTGGCGGCGGACCGCGAGCTCTCCCACGCCCGCGAGCAGATCCAGCAGCTGAGCGGCCGCATGACGGGCTCGTTGACGATAGGCGCGGTGCCGCTGGCAGTGATGCTGCTGGTGCCGGAGGCGCTGCGCACCTTCGGCGCGGAGTTCCCCGACATCCAGCTGCGCATCGTGGAGGAGCTCTACATCGCGCAGCTGACGCGCGTGCGCAAGGGCGAGGTCGACATCGCGCTCGGGCCGTTGCCCGATCACCTGCCGCGCGGCGAGTGCACCGTCGAATCGCTGATGCCGATCGACATGGTGGTGGTCGTGCGCAAGGGCAATGCGCTGGCGCGGTCGAAGAACCTCGCCGACCTGGCCGAGGCGCGGTGGGTCTACACCGGCGCGACGGAAGCGACGGGGCTGGCGCGCACGCTGTTCGAGACGAACGGCCTGCCGCCGCCGCCCGCAGGCGCGGTCGTCAATTCGACGCTCGGCCTGTTGTCCGTGATCGCAAGCGGCAACTGCGTCGGCCTGCTGCCGCGCCAGATCGCGGCGCATCCTTTCGCCGCGCAGTTCCTGCAGGTGGTGCCGGTGAAGGAAGCGCCGCTGCGCCTGACGCTCGGCGCGATGGCGCGCAATGACGCGGCCGTGAAGCCGGCGGTGCGGCACTTCATGACGCACCTGCACCGCGCGGCCTACGTCATCACGCACGGTCGCGCCCAGTGACGCTGTCCGGCGCCATGCCGGATCTGAATAGCAGCTAGTCCAAGCCATAACTTGGACGACGGGCCGCGTCTCTCCACAATCCGCCGGAGTCGACCCGGGCAGGGCAGCGCCATGCCACGGTCGTTCCCAGCGAACCAGAGAGCCCCATGATCATCGACGTCCACGGTCACTACACCACCGCTCCTGCCGCGCTCGGCGCCTGGCGCGACCTGCAGATCGCCGGTCTGAAGGACCCGTCGCAGGCCCCGAAGGCCGGCGACCTGAAGATCTCCGACGACGAACTCCGCGAGTCGATCGAGACCAACCAGCTGAAGAAGATGAAGGAGCGCGGCTCCGACCTCACGATCTTCAGCCCGCGCGCCAGCTTCATGGCGCATCACATCGGCGACTTCCAGACCTCGGCCACCTGGGCCGCCATTTGCAACGAGCTCTGCGCGCGTGTCGCCGAGCTCTTCCCCGAACACTTCGTCGGCGCGGCCATGCTCCCGCAGAGCCCGGGCGTCGATCCGGCGAGCTGCATCCCGGAGCTCGAGAAGTGCGTCAAGGACTACGGCTTCGTCGGCATCAACCTCAACCCCGATCCCTCCGGCGGCCATTGGACGAGCCCGCCGCTGACCGACCGCCACTGGTACCCGCTCTACGAGAAGATGGTCGAGCTGGACATCCCCGCGATGATCCACGTCAGCACCAGCTGCAACGCGTGCTTCCACACCACCGGCGTGCACTACCTGAACGCGGACACGACCGCGTTCATGCAATGCCTGACCGGCGACCTCTTCAAGGACTTCCCGACGCTGAAGTTCCTGATCCCGCACGGCGGCGGCGCGGTGCCGTACCACTGGGGCCGCTTCCGCGGCCTCGCGCAGGAGCTCAAGAAGCCGCTGCTCGACGAGCATCTGCTCAACAACCTCTTCTTCGACACCTGCGTCTATCACCAGCCGGGCATCGACCTGCTGACCAAGGTGATCCCGGTGAAGAACGTGCTGTTCGCGTCCGAGATGATCGGCGCGGTGCGCGGCATCGATCCCGAGACCGGCCACTACTTCGACGACACCAGGCGCTACATCGCCGCCACGCCTCAGCTCAACGACGAGGAACGCCATCTGGTCTACGAAGGCAACGCGCGGCGCGTGTTCCCACGGCTGGATGCACGGTTGAAGGCACAGGGCCGTTGAGCGGCTTGCGGTGAGACACTCCTGGGCACGCTTTCTGCTTCGTGCCCGGGATGAGCGCCACACCTGACGACACCACACCGCCGGCTCCCCCAGACGTGACGGCGCCGCTCGCCGACCTGGCGATCCGCTCCCACACGGCCTTCGAGGACGCGCAGGCGATCTTCACCGGGACGCTGTTCGTGTCGCTGGCGCTGATCCTGTTCGCGCAGGTCGGGCTGCTGACCGGGGGCACGGCGGGCGCGGCCTTCGTGCTGCACTACGCGACGGGCGTCAGCCTGGGCAAGCTGTTCTTCCTGATCAACCTGCCGTTCTACTGGTTCGCGTGGACGCGCATGGGCCGCGAGTTCACGATCAAGACCTTCCTCTCGATTGCGCTGCTCTCGGTGCTGACCGAGTTCTCGCCCAAGCTCTTCGCCATCGACCGCATCCACCCGGCCTACGCCGCGATCCTCGGCGGGGCGCTGCTGGGCTCGGGCTGCCTGTTCCTGGCGCGGCATCGCGCCAGCCTCGGCGGCGCGACCATCGTGTCGCTCTACCTGCAGAAGGCCAAGGGCTGGCGCGCCGGCAAGGTGCAGATGGCGATGGACTGCGCGATCGTGCTGCTCGCGCTCACCGTCGTGGACGTGGAGCGGGTGGCGTACTCGGTGCTCGCCGCGGTGGTGATGAATCTCTTCATCGCGGTGAACCACAAGCCCGGCCGCTATGCCGTGCTGTGACGGGGGTGCCGTGACCCCTCCAACCTAGGGATGCGAAGCTAGGGGGACGACAAGGTCCTAGGGATGGGCCGTTCCCTGCGTGCTGCCTAGTCTGGCTCACGGCTTCTTCACGGCTCGACCTCGGGCGGTGGCCGCGATGCGAGATTCGCAGGAGGTGCCCCATGCCCACACGCCAGCTGATGGTGACGCAGATCAAGTGCGTGGACGACACGAGCGAAGGCGACGGCGGCGACTCGCCCTACGTGCTGGTGTTCATGGCGCATCGCAACGTGCCCGGCGGCAAGCTGATCCGCGTGCGCGATCCCGATTGGGACGACCACTTCCTGAAAGGCCGGGTCGTCAACACGCGGCAGATCGTCGACGAGGCCGAGGCGGGCGGCGCCTTCGTCTTCGCGTGGCTGCTCGAGGAGGACTGGGATCCGGACCTGGGCAGCGGCGGTTTCCTGCAGGTGATGATGCAGACGGTGTGGAACCAGTACGGCCAGAGCGGCTGGGCCAACCTGACCGCGGCGCAGCTGCGGTCGGTGGTGGGGCCGAAGCTCTCGACCTTCGTGCAGGCCTCGCTATCCAACGACGAATACCTCGGCTGGCACAGCTTCGTCGTGCCGTCGGTGACGACCGAGACCGCCATCTCGCCGCTGAGTTACAGCGGCGATGGCGGCAGCTACAAGCTCACGTTCACGGTGAGGATCAAGGGCGGATGACGCCGCACGTTCCTCCTCGTGAAGGGAACCGGTCTCCAGGGCCTCCCTAGCCCGGCGTCCCGGCCTGTCGGCGGCGGAATTCCGTCGTCGGCAGGCCGCCGACGCCCCAGTTCTCCAGCTCGACCTCGTCGATGACGACGAAGGTCATGTGATGCGGCTTGCCCATCACCTCGAACAGCAGATCGCTGACGCCTTGGATCAGGGCCGCCTTCTGCTCGGGCGTGGTGGCGCTGGCGCCGGGGGCGGTGCCCTCGCGGGTCACCTTGATGTTGACGTACGGCATGGTGGCTCCTTGGTCTGCGCGGGACGGACGATGCTCAGCGGCCGGCGTGCTGGCCGCCGTCGACGTTGAGCAGCTCGCCGGTCACGAAGCCGGCGCGTTCCAGGTACAGCACGGCGTCGACGATGTCGCCGATCTCGCCCATGCGGCCCATCGGATGCAGCGCGGCGAGGAAGTCGTGCGTCTCCGGCGCATGCATCGGCGTCTTGATCACACCGGGACGCACGGCGTTCACGCGCACGCCGGTCTTGGCGTACTCGATCGCGAGCGATCGCGTCACCGCGTCCAGACCGCCCTTGGTCAGGCCGGCGAGACCCGTCGGCACGGCGGCGATCGGCTGATCGACCAGCGTGGTGGTGATGGTCACGACGTGACCGCTCTTCTGCTGCAGCATCTGCGGCAACGCCAGCTGCGTGACGTGGAAGAAGCCGGCGACGTTGACCGCGAACGCATCCTGGAAGTCCTGCGGCGTGTACTCGGTGAAGGGCTTGGCGATGAAGATGCCGGCGTTGTTGATCAAAGTGTCGATGCGACCGAATCGGTCGAGCGCCGTCTGCACCACGCGTTGCGCGACAAGGCGGTCGCCGATGTGGCCCGGCACGGCGACGACGTCGGCATCCTCGCCCTGCTGGATGTGGCGCGAGTTGGCGACGACGGCGTAGCCCTGTGCGCGATACGCGGCGACGAGCGCCGCGCCTATGCCTTGCGAAGCGCCAGTGACGATGGCGACGTTCCGGGCGGACGTGTGGGAAGTCGTGGACATGGAGAGGCTCCTGTTCATGCGGGATCCGGAGGATCCGGGTGGGTCGGGGCGCCGCGCGGATCGGGGACCGTTCGGCGTTGGACAGAAGGTTAGGAGCCGGCCCTCCCGGGCGGTAGCCGCTATCCTGTCTCAATGGCTGATCAAAAACGCACAGGGTTCCGCGGGGGCCTCGACTGGGAGGATCTGCGGGTGTTCCTCGCGCTCGGGCGGCACGGCAGCCTGTCGGCGGCGGCGCGGGCGCTGACGGTCAATCACGCGACGATCTCGCGGCGCATCCAGGCCTTGGAGGACAGCCTCGGCGAGAAGCTCGTCGACCGCCGGCCCGACGGCTATGTGCTGACGGCGGCGGGACGGCGCGCGCTCGCGGCGGCGAGCGACATGGAGTCCGCGGCGCAGTCCCTCGCGCGCGCGGGCGATGGCGGCGACGGCGCGGTGCGCGGCCTGGTGCGGGTGAACGCGCCGCCCGCGTTGGCGCAGGGCTTCCTGATCGATCGGATGGCGCGGCTGGCGGTGCTGCATCCGGGGCTGGATGTCGACCTCGCGACGGACCTGCGGGCGGTGAGCCTCGATCGGCACAAGGCGGACATCGCGGTGCGCCTCACGCGACCGAAGGACGGCGACTTCATCTTGAAGCCGCTGGGCACGATGGGCTTCGGCTTCTACGGCACGCCGGCGATCTGCGATGCCATCGAGGCTGGTGCGGATCCGGTGTTCGTCGGCTTCGACGAGGAGAGCGCCGACATGCCCGATGCGTCGTGGCTGGCGCAGCGCTTCCCGCGCGCGCGGGTGGCGTTCCGCGCCAACAACCACATGTCGCAAGCGATCGCGGCGAGGACCGGCGCGGGTCTCGCGGTGCTGCCGCTTTACATCGGACGGCAGGTGCCGGGGCTGCGCGCGTGCGCGCTGGAGCCGGTGCGCGATCCGCGCGAGATGTGGCTGCTGATCCGCGGTCAGGACCGGAAGGACCGGGCGATCCGCACGGTGGCGGATCATCTGCAGCGGGTGTTCGAGGACGAGCGGGGGCTCTTCCTGACCTGAGCCCTCAGGTCGCGCCGAGCTCCTGGAGATCCAACAACCTGCGCACGCTGTCTTCGTCGTCGCGCGTCGCCGGTTGGTAGACCACGATGCCCAGGTCCGGCCGCTGGTCGACGGAGAACGCCGAGTACTCGAAGGCGATCAGACCGGCGACCGGATGCCGCAGCCGCTTCACGCCTTCGCCGAAGGCCTGCACGTCGTGCTCGCGCCAGAACGTCTCGAACTCGGGGCTGAGCGCGCTGACCTCGCGCACCAGCGCCTCGACCTTGGCCGTGTCGGCGACGCGCGCCGAGTCCGCGCGGAACGCGGCCACGACAAAGCGCGCGACGCTTTCCCAGTCGTCCTGCGCCGCCCGCACGCGCGGGTTGGAGAAGAACAGCTTCACGATGTTGCGCTTCTCAGGCGGCAAGGCGCTGTAGTCGGTGAGCACGGCGGTCGCCGCGCGATTCCACCCGACGACGTCCCACAGCGTCGTCTTCACGATCGCCGGGCTCAGCGTGAGCGCGTCCAGCACGCGCTGCAGCCGCGGCGTGATGCCGACGGCTTCCGGCGCGCGGACCTCGGGCGCGCGCCCGAAGGCGAGCTGGAAGAGATGCTCGCGCTCGACGTCCGTGAGCAGCAGCGCGGTGGCGATGCGTTCGAGCACGACCTCCGACGGCGCACCGCCGCGGCCCTGCTCCAGCCACGTGTACCAGGTCGGGCTCACGTGGGCGCGTTGCGCGACTTCCTCGCGGCGCAGGCCGGGCGTGCGCCGGCGCGTCATCGGCAGGCCGAATGCCGCGGGGTCGAGGCGCTCGCGGCGATCACGCAGGTAGGCGCCGAGCGGGTTGTCCTTCGCGATTGGCGCGGACCCCACGGGGCGCCCGGAGGACGGCTCGGAGAGACGTTCGGTGGACAGCTCGGAAGGAGGAAGCAAGGAGGGAAGGGGGAAGACGTTGTTCATCCTGTTAGCCGCCATACCTGGATAAGGTCACTACTACACCGGGATGGATTCTGCGTCGACGATGCGTGGCATCAACTTCCGAGGGTTTCTCTCATGCGCGTTTTCGTCACTGGAGCCACGGGCTTCGTCGGGTCGGCGGTGGTCGATGAATTGATCGAGGCCGGCCATCAGGTGCTGGGTCTGGCGCGGTCGGAGGCCTCCGCAGAGGCGCTGGTCCGGGTCGGCGCCGAGGTGCATCGCGGCACGATCGACGATCTGGACAGCTTGCGCTCGGGCGCGGCGTCGACCGATGCCGTCATCCACACTGCGTTCGATCACGACTTCTCCCGCTTCGCCGAGAGCTGCCGCCGCGACAGCATCGCCATCGAGGCGCTGGGCGAAGCGCTCACCGGATCGACGCGGCCACTGCTGGTGACGTCGGGGCTGGCGATGGCGGTATCGGGCCGGCTAGGTCACGAAGGCGATCCGTGCCTTCCGGTGTCCGACGGCTATCCGCGCGCGTCAGAGCCGACGGCGCTGGTGCTCGCCGCGCGCGGCATCAACGCGGCGACCGTGCGTCTCTCGCCGACGGTGCACGGCGCGGGCGACCATGGCTTCGTGCCCATCCTCATCGACCTCGCGCGGCGCACGGGCAGGTCGGCCTACATCGGCGACGGGCAGATCGGGTGGAGCGCGGTGCATCGGCGCGATGCGGCGGGGGTGTACCGCCGGGCGATCGAAGCGCCGCGGGCCGGTGCGCGCTGGCACGCCATCGCGGAGGAGCACATCCCGTTCAAGGACATCGCCACGGCGATCGGCGAGCGGCTGGGTGTGCCGGTCGTGAGCCTGTCGCAGGAGGAGGCGCCGGCGCACTTCGGCTGGTTCACGAAGTTTGCCGGCTTGAGCTTCGCGGCGACGAGCACCGTCACGCGCGAGGCGCTGGGCTGGGCGCCGAGACATCCGACGCTGGCGGAGGATCTGGACGACGCGGGCTATTTCGACTTGGCGTCGGACCGGTGAGAAAGGCGCCGGTCGAACTCCCTCTCCCGCTTGCGGGAGAGGGCGGGGGTGAGGGCCAGCAGCCTCACGCAGGCATCACTTCGGCTGCCTGACGATGCGCAGGTAGGGCTTCGGAGCCTTCCAGCCTTCCGGATAGATCGTCTTGGCTTCATCGTCGGACACCGAGCCCGCGATGATCACGTCGTCGCCGTGCTTCCAGTTCACCGGCGTCGCGACGCGGTGCTTGGCGGTCAGCTGGATGGAGTCCAGCACGCGCAGGATCTCGTCGAAGTTGCGGCCCGTGGTCATCGGGTAGGTCAGCGTCAGCTTGATCTTCTTGTCCGGGCCGACGATGAACACCGAACGCACCGTCGCGTTCGCCGCCGCCGTGCGGCCGTCCGACGTGCCCGGCTCCTCGGCCGGCAGCATGTTGTAGAGCTTGGCCACGGCCAGGTCGGTGTCGCCGATCATCGGGTAGTTCACCTTCGAGCCTTGCGTCTCCTCGATGTCCGCGGCCCACTTCGCGTGGCTCTCGACCGGGTCGATCGACAGGCCGATCAGCTTGGCGTTGCGCTTGGTGAATTCGGGCTCGATCTTGGCCATGTAGCCCAGTTCGGTCGTGCACACCGGCGTGAAGTCCTTCGGATGGGAGAACAGGACAGCCCAGCTGTCGCCGATCCACTGGTGGAAGTCGATCTCCCCCTGCGTGGTCTTGGCGGTGAAGTTCGGGGCGATGTCGTTGATGCGCAGAGACATGGTGGGCTCCAAGGTTGAAAGTGCCGTCGGCCGCGGAAGGCGGTCGGGCAAGCCGGGCGATTCTCGTCGTCAATCCTGCCGGTGGGGGCGTCCGGCGGAGGGAAGAGGCATTCTTGTCCTCCCGATTGACGACGGGCAGAGTCTGCCCAATGGCCTTACTCGATCAGCGACTTTACTCATGCGCGGAATGAATGCCGCGCGGACCCGCGCCGGCTCATTGGCCGAAGGTCCAGTTCGCACCGATGGTCCACCAGCCTTCCTTGGGCGCGCGCGCCGTGGCGGTCGTCTTCGCGAAGCTCAGGTCCAGCGTCAGCCGGTCGCTCAGCGTGCGGCGCAGGCCGAGTCGCGTCAGCGGTCGCCGGCCGTCGTGGAAGTATTCGCTCAACCCTTGCCAGTCCTGCGTCATCTGCCACTCGACGGCGATACCGCGCTGGGTGCGATCGTCGGCGTGTCTCAACAAGGTGCGCCCCAGGTTGAGATGGATCGCCAGGTCTTCGCGCGGTGTCCATGTCAGCGGCACCAGCAACGATTGTTGAGCGCGCGGGGTCTGGTCTTGCCACCCCAGCGCCGTGACCAGGCCGATCGACAGTTGCGGGCGCAACCCGGTCGCCCACTTGAGTTGCACGCCATGCATGTGCAACGACGACGCGCCCCGCGCGGTCTCCCGATCGGCGTTGAGGCCGACTTCGACGCCGGACAGGTTGCAGCCCAGACCGGCGTGCTGGAGCTGGCGCCGGTCGAGGTTGGCGCGCTCGGCCCAGAGTTCGAGGTTGCATTGACCGGAGTCGACGATCGCGGCGTCGTCGACGGCGTGATGTCCGCCGGCGGCGAAGGCGTGGAAGGGCAGCAGCAGGCCGGTCAGCAGGGCCAGCAGGAAGAAGGGCATGAAAGAACTCCTGCGCGCACTGTCCGTCACACCCGTTGGGGTGTGATGACGGCGCGGTTCACGTTGGATCGGATCGGGTGAGTCGTCGCGTCTTGGCGACGGTTGCCTCGGAAAGGCGATCGATGCGACAGGAGAAGAAGGGCGGCGCGGCGGCGCGCCGCCGGAGCCGGGTCAGCGCGTCAGTCGTGCGGCGGCCGTTCCGGCTCGCGTCGCGATGGGACTGGGGGCACTGTCCACGGAGGGCTCCAAGGGGTGAAAGGCGCGGATTGTGGCACCGGTCCGGACCCCGGATCAACACCCCTGAAGGCTGTCTTGAATGGCCTTCGGTTCACGTGAAAATCGTCCGCACATCGAGCGCTCGCCGATAGACTTCGTTTCCTCGCCCCAGGCTGCCCCCTGTCCTAATAGATCGTGGATGGGCTGTGCCCCTGGGGCGTTATTTCTCCAGGAGTTGGGAGATCCACATGCCGACGGCCATCCTCATCGACGGCGCCTTCTTCGTGAAGCGTTTTCGCGCGCTGCAGCCGGACCACGCGTTCGACGCTGATCGTGCGGCCGACTGCGCTTTCAGGTGGGCCCTCGCTCATCTCGTTGACCGGAGTCGGGGGCCGGGAAAGCGCTTCAAGGATCTGTTCCGTATCTATTTCTACGACTGTTCGCCGCTCATGAAGCGGCTTCAGAACCCGATCTCGGGCAAAGGCATCAATTTCGCGACAAGTCCCGAGGCGCTGTTTCGCACGCAGCTGCACGAGCGTCTCAAGACGAAGCGCAAGATGGCATTGCGGTTGGGGCACTTGGCTTCGGACAGTCCGTGGACGATCAAGCCGGAGGCCATCCAGGCCATGCTCAAGCGCAAGATGAAGTCCGACGATCTGACGGAAAGCGACGTGGTCCCCCAGCTTCGTCAGAAGGGCGTAGACATGAACATCGGTGTCGACATCGTGACGCTGGCGTTACGCGGGTTTGTCGACCAGATCGTCCTCGTCTCCGGCGACGCCGACTTTGTCCCCGCCGCCAAGATGGCCCGGCGCGAGGGCATCGACTTCATTCTCGATCCCATGTGGCAACCGGTCTCCGCCAACCTGCAGGAACATGTCGATGGACTTCGTTCAACCGCGCGACGCCGCGCACGCGCGGACGATGAGCCAGCGAGATCTCCGGAATGTGCCCTCCCCATGGCGGCCTGATCCAAACGGACTTCCCCGGTCAAAAAAACTATCGCTCCGATTGACCTGAACTGTTGCTGCTCCCACTGAGCGAGTTCTAGACTCGTCCGCGCTCACCCGCTGTGGCGGACAAGTGGACTGAACCCCCAAGGCTCAACTCAGGAGGCAGACATGTCAGGCGAATCGAAGTGCCCGTTCTCGGGCGGAACCCACCACCACGCGGTGGCCGGCACCAAGGGCAACCGGGACTGGTGGCCCGAACAGCTCAACCTCTCCATCCTCTCGCTGCATTCGTCGCGGACGAATCCGATGAGCGAGGACTTCAAGTACGCGCATGAGTTCCAGACCCTCGACCTCGACGCCGTCGTCAAGGACCTCAACGCGCTGATGACCGACTCCCAGGACTGGTGGCCCGCCGACTACGGCCACTACGGTCCGTTCTTCATCCGCATGGCCTGGCACTCCGCCGGCACCTACCGCGTGCAGGACGGCCGCGGCGGCGCCGGCACCGGCGCGCAGCGCTTCGCGCCGCTCAACAGCTGGCCCGACAACGGCAACCTCGACAAGGCCCGCCGCCTGCTCTGGCCGATCAAGCAGAAGTACGGCCGCAAGCTGTCCTGGGCCGACCTGATGATCCTGGCCGGCAACGTCGCGCTGGAATCGATGGGCTTCAAGACCTTCGGCTTCGCCGGCGGCCGCGCCGACGTCTGGGAACCCGAGACCGACGTCTTCTGGGGACCGGAGACCACCTGGCTCGGCGACGAGCGTTACGCCGGCGATCGCGACCTCGCGAACCCGCTGGCCGCCGTGCAGATGGGCCTCATCTACGTGAACCCGGAAGGCCCGAACGGCAACCCCGATCCGGCCGCGTCGGCGCGCGACATCCGCGAGACCTTCAAGCGCATGGCCATGAACGACGAGGAGACCGTCGCGCTGGTCGCCGGCGGTCACACCTTCGGCAAGGCGCACGGTGCGGGCGAAGCCCACCACGTCGGCGCGATGCCCGAGGGCGGCGACATCGAGGACCAGGGCCTGGGCTGGAAGAACGCGCTCGGCGAAGGCATGGGCGTCTACACGATCACCAGCGGCATCGAAGGCGCCTGGACGCCGACGCCGACGAAGTGGGACAACAGCTTCTTCGAGACGCTGTTCGGCTTCGAGTGGGAGCTGACCAAGAGTCCCGCCGGCGCGCACCAGTGGACGCCCAAGGGCGGCGCGGGCGCCGGCACCGTGCCCGACGCGCACGACAAGTCGCGCAAGCACGCGCCGATGATGACGACGGCCGACCTCGCGCTGCGCGTGGACCCGGCCTACGAGAAGATCTCCCGCCGCTACAAGGACAACCCGGCCGAGCTGGCCGATGCGTTCGCACGCGCCTGGTACAAGCTGACGCACCGCGACATGGGGCCGCAGTCGCGCTATCTCGGCAAGCTGGTGCCCAAGGAAGAACTGATCTGGCAAGACCCGGTACCCAAGGTCGATCATCCGCTGGTCGACGACAAGGACGTCACCGCGCTGAAGGCCAAGCTGCTGGCGAGCGGTCTGACCGTGCAGCAGCTGGTGTCGACGGCCTGGGCCTCGGCCTCGACCTTCCGCAGCGGCGACAAGCGCGGGGGCGCCAACGGCGCGCGGATCCGCCTTGCGCCGCAGAAGGAATGGCCGGTGAACCAGCCCAGCGAGCTCGAGAAGGTGCTGAGCAAGCTGGAAGCGGTGCGCAAGGAGTTCAACGGCGCGGCGGCCGGCGGCAAGCAGATCTCGCTGGCCGACCTGATCGTGCTGGGCGGTTCTGCCGGCATCGAGGCCGCGGCGAAGCAGGGCGGCCATGACGTCGTCGTGCCGTTCACGGCGGGACGCACCGACGCCTCGCAGGACCAGACCGACGTCGAATCGATGGGCTACCTGGAGCCCGCGGCCGACGGCTTCCGGAACTACATCCGCAAGGATCTGGTCAAGCACACGGCGGAGTTGCTGATCGACAAGGCCCAGCTGCTGTCGCTGAGCGCGCCGGAACTGACGGCGCTGGTCGGCGGCCTGCGGGTGCTCGACACCAACGTCGGCCACACGAAGCACGGCGTGCTCACGACGCGGCCGGGGACCCTGAGCAACGACTTCTTCGTCAACCTGCTGGACATGCGGACGAAGTGGCAGAAGTCGGCGAGCGACGAGGGCGTGCTCGAAGGCCGGGACCGTACGTCGGGCGCCGCGAAGTGGACCGCCACGACGGCGGACCTGGTCTTCGGGTCGAACTCGCAACTGCGGGCGCTGGCCGAGGTCTACGCGTCCAAGGACGGCGAGAAGGTGCTCGTCGGCGACTTCGTCAAGGCCTGGACCCGGGTGATGAACCTGGATCGTTACGACCTGATCTGAGCGCACGTGGGGCCGTCCACCCGGGAGGGTGGGCGGCCCCGGCTCCTCTGAAGAGAGGGTGTAGGCAATCTGGCTACGGTGTAGGCAGATTGGCTACACCCCGGGTCTGTGGGGCTCTCGCCCGCTGACCTTTGCAACGTTTGGTTCCAGAATTCCTTCCAAACGTTTCCTAAGATAGGAGGGATGGACGTCCCTTCCAACAAGCCGGCCCACCGGCAGTTCCCCACTTCGATGATCGTCGCCGCCCTTCTGGCGTTGGGTCTGGGTGCGTGCGGCGGCGGGGGCAGCGATGCGTCCACGCCCGACCCGGTCACGACGCCCACCAACCCGACCAATCCCACCAACCCCGGGCCCACGGATCCTCCTCTCGTCGCCGGGACCTGCGACCTGCCCAACTTCAAGCAGGACCTGCTCACCCGCATCAACGCGCTGCGCGCGTCGGGGGCGAGCTGCGGGACCTCGGGGAACTTCCCGGCCGTGGCGCCGGTGGTCTGGAACGACAAGCTGACAGCGGCCTCGGACGGCCACGCGCTGGACATGGCGACGAAGAACTACTTCAGCCACGACAGCCAGGACGGACGCAGCTTCTCCACCCGCATCACCAACGCGGGCTACACCTGGGCTGCGGCCGGCGAGAACATCGCCGCCGGACAGCAGACCGTCGAGTCGGTGATGAACTCCTGGCGCAACAGCGCCGGCCATTGCGCCAACCTCATGTCGGCGAACTTCGTGGATGTCGGCGTCGCCTGCCGACCCGCGGCTTCGGCCTCCAACACCTACAGCAAGTACTGGGTGATGGATCTGGGCAAATCGGCGCGCTGACCCCTCGCAGAACCACTGCCTTCCTGCTCCCTCTCCCGCTTGCGGGAGAGGGAAGGGGTGAGGGCCAGCGGCGGTGGAAGTGCTGAAGCGCTTCAGCGGCGCTCAAGCGCGCCCAGGTCGCCGCACTGCTCGCACCTTGCCGCTGCCGCCGCCACCGCAATAGAAGAGCCCCGCGCCGTCCGACTCCAGGCCGCTGACGCCGACATTCGCCGGCATCGCCAGGCGCTCGATCACGGCACCGTCCGTCGGGTCGACGCGGCGCAGCTCGCTCTCATCGCCTTCCCAGGTGCCGTGCCAGAGCTCGCCGTCCACCCACGTGACGCCGGTGACGAAACGGTTGGACTCGATGGTCCGGCGCACGGCGCCGGTCTCGGGATCGATCTGCACGATCTTGCGGTCGCGGTACTGGCCGACCCACAGACTCCCCTCCGCCCAGGTCAGCCCCGAATCGCTGCCCTGACCCGACGGCGCGGGGATGGTCCCGACCACGCGCCCGCTCTGCGGATCGATCTTCTGGATCTGCGAGTCGGCGATCTGGTAGAGGTGTCGGCCGTCGAAGGCGGTGCCGGCGTCCGCTGCGCAGGGCAGGGTGCGCTGCACCTCGCCGCTGGCCGGATCGATCGCCAGCAGGCCCAGTGCCGTGGCGGCCCAGATGCGGTCGCCATCGTGGCTCACGCCATGCACGGCGGGCGCGCCAGGGTAGGGGCCGAACTCGCGGACGACCTCGGCCGCATGGGCCGCGGGCAGGTGCGCGTTGGACGCCATGCAAGCCTCGGCATGAGGATCGCAGGCGGCATCGGTGGAAGCAGTCGTCGTCGTCGTCGTCATCGTGTTCTCCTGTACGGCGAAACCGTCGCCGCATGGACCTCAATCTATCCAGCAGGCGGCTGAGCGGGGAGTAACAAGATCGTCGCGATTCCCGTCATGGGCGGGGCCAGCCAGCGCTTCGCCCGCGCCTGACCGATCGCGCGCACCCGGCCTGCGGCTTCGAGTTCCGCAAGGGCTCGCTGCACCGTGCGCTGGCTCGCGACCAGCGCCATCGCCAGCGCCGACGTCGACCAGGCCGCGCCGTCCGCCAACAGCGCCAGCAGCGAGGCGGTCTCGCCTTCCATCGGCGGCACGAGCAGCGTGACCGCGTGCTCGTCCGCGACGCGCAGCGCGAAGCCCTTGTGCGTCGCCTCGATGCGCGCGACGGGGTCGATCAACGCGCGGAGGCGGCCGAGCTCGACGCGCAGTCGTGCGCGGTGGGTCTCATCGGCGTAGCGGGTCCGGAAGGCCCTGAGGATGAGCGTCGCCCGGTCCGCGTCGCCGGGCCAGGACTCGGCCAGCACGCGTGCGAGTGCGAACAGCACGGGCCGTCGCGCGAGGTCGACGTGCAGCCCCGCGCCGCGGATCGCGCGCCGGCACGCATCCACCACCAGCAGCGACGAGGCGAGCAAGGCTTCGACGTCATCGAGTCGCAGCGGACGCACCTGTCCGCCGTCGACGCGACGAGCCGCCGGGTGATCGAGCGAGGCGCGCAGGTCGTTCGCTTCCGCCATCAGCGCCGCAACGCCGGAGCGTTGTGCGGCGACGAGCGCGCGCTCGATGGCGATCCGCGCATCGCCGCTTCGCAGCGCACGCATCGCGAGTTCCGCCGAAGCCAGGCCGACCATCGCGCCGAGCATGGGCGGCGCGTCGTCAACGTCCTGCGTGGGGAGTGCCTCGGCCGCCTCATCGAGGCGACCGAGCAGGATCAGGCGACGCGCGGCGATCAGCCGGGCCTGCAAGGCGTTCGCGCGGTCGTCGTGGGCGTCGAGCGTCGCGGCGGCCTGCAGCAGCGGGCGCGTCGGATCGCCGAGGTCGCGCATCGCCAGCGCGACCTCCGCCTCGGCCACGATGCTGCGTGCGCGCGCGACGGCTTCCTTCGGACCAAAGGCCTTGGCCGCCTGCCGCAGGAGCTCGCGGGCGCGTGGGTGTTCGCCGAGCTGCGCCATCGCGATGCCGCGCAGCGCGAGCGCCGGCGCATCGTCGCGCAGGGCCACCCGCTGCAGCGCGCTCAACGCATCCCCGGCGGCGAGGAAGCGGGCGGCGGCGGTGATCAGGGCGTCCATGGGGACGGAGCTTAAGCGCCGGCGCAAGCGGCCCTCGATCCCCCAGAGTCAGGGAGACCCCTCGTCGGCAGGCGCCGGGGGCCACGAATACACTCGTGCCCCATGGAACTGAAGATCGTCGTCTATTCGAAGTCCGCCTGCCCGCAATGCGACACGGCGAAGAGTCTGCTCAAGGCCCGCGGGATCGAGTATCAGGAGATCCTGATCGACGACGAGGCCGAGCGCCTGGCCTTCTACGAGAAGTGCGGCCCGTCCGTGCGCCAGATGCCGCAGGTCTTCATCAACGACCAGCGCGTCGGCGGTGTGACCGGCCTGCAGGCGGCGTTGAAGCAGCTGGGGCGCTGAGCGCCGAGCCGCGCCGCGCCAGGCGCCCGCGCTTGCACTCTCGCCGCGTCCTACGCGGCTGCGACGTCAACGCCTACCCGCGCGCGAAGTCGCGGGAATCAGACTGAACGCCTGAGCCGTCGCTGTCCGCCGGCATGGGAGTTCCGCCATGGCGAAGCCATCCTCCACATCCCCGCAGGCATCGGCCCCTGCGCCTGACACGCCCGCGACGCCCTCGCTGAAAGAGGCGAAGGTCTTGGCCAAGGCCAACGGAAAGCCCTATCCGGGAGAGAGCCCCGAGTACCGCATCGCGCGCGAGGCGCTGCTCGCCGAGGAGATCGAACTCCGGCGTCATCTCTGGCGCGTCGCGGAACAGCGGCGCGCATTGCCGCTGGGCGGTGAGGCCGAGCCCTACCGCTTCCTGGACGAGAACGGCAAGGAGATCGGCCTCGCCGATCTCTTCGGCCGGCACGACACGCTGGTGACCTACTTCTGGATGTACGGCCCGCAGCGCGAGCGGCCGTGCCCGATGTGCACGTCCTTCCTCGGCTCGCTGGACATTCCGCTGCGTGACCTCGACCAGCGCGTGTCCGTTGCGGTGCTGGGACGGTCCCCGGTGGCGCGGCAGCAGGCATTCGCGCGCGAACGGGGATGGCGCAACCTGCGTTTTTTCCAGCTCGTGGGCGACCAGTTCACGACGACCTTCAAGCTGGTCGATGAGAAGGGTTTCGAGTACCCCGCGCTGACCGTGTGGGTGCGACGCGGCGACAAGGTCTTCCACTTCTGGAGCGCGGAGAGCGGCGGCACCGAGGACCCGGGCCAGGACGCGCACGGCGCGCCGGAGATCGCGCCGCTGTGGAACGTGCTGGACCTGACCCCCGGCGGGCGCGGGACGAGCTGGTATCCGAAGCTGGAGTACTGACGCGAGCGTGCGGCGGCTCCAGGACGTCGCAGGCATGACTCCCGGCGCAGGTGGGGAGGGCGCGGCTAAAGTCGGTGGCTTCGTCCCACGACTGCGAAAGCACCCATGCCCCTGCTCGACGTCCCCAGCCCGATCGACCTTCGCGAGATGTCCGACGCCCGCCAGTGGGCCGAGGAGGCGATGGTCAAACGGCCGTGGCGGACCGAGTTCTTCGCGGCGTTCGCTGACGCGCTCGATGCCGGCAACGCGCATCGCGTGCTGGAGCTGGGGTCCGGTCCGGGTTTCCTGGCGGATCACCTTTTGAAAGCGCTCCCCGGCATCGACTACGTGGCGCTCGACTTCTCACCCGCGATGCATCAGCTTGCCGCCGAGCGCATCGGCGATGCGACGCATCGCGTGCGCTTCGTCGAGAGAAGCTTCCGCGAAGCGGATTGGGTTGAGGGCCTCGGCCAGTTCGACCATGTGGTCACGAACCAGGCGGTCCACGAGTTGCGCCACAAGCGCCACACGCGCGCGCTGCATGAGCAGGTGCGGGGGCTGCTCAAGCCGGGCGGTCGCTATCTCGTCTGCGACCACTTCGCCGGCGACGGCGGCATGAAGAACGATCAGCTCTACATGAGCATCGAGGAGCAGCGCGTGGCGCTGGTCGAGGCCGGCTTCGCGCGCGTCGAGCCGCTGCTGCTCAAGCGCGGCCTGATGCTCTACGTCGCGTCGGCCGAGCACTGAGCCCGCGCGCCAACCCGGCGCGCCTTCCCGGCGTTTGCCGGCGTTTGCCGGCGAACGGCGATCACTTCGCCGGCGCGATCCCCAGCAGCCCGTCGCGCGTGCTGCCGCGGACCTTGGGGCCGATCCACACCTTCATCATCATCGGGAAGAAGCTCTCGCCCTGGATGGTGTCGCCGACCTTCGCGCCGTTGACGCTGAACTCCGTCGTCTGCTTCGCGGGGTCGTAGTCGATCGTGACCAGGTCGCCCTTGAGCAGCTTCGCGCGGTTGCCGAAGACGACGCCCAGCTGCGAGGTCTGGATGATGTTCTTCGAGAATTCCTCGGCGGCGTTCTGGCGGATCCGGTCCAGCATCGCGTTGGCCAGGTCGCGCGAGGACACGTCGCGCATCATGTAGAAGGTGATGCGCTTGGCGCCCTTCTCGGCGACCGCGGCTTCCATCGTCGTCTGCTTCTTCGGCAGGTAGAAGGCCACCGCCGTCGAGCGCGTCGACAGGATGCTCGACGTCGCGGCGCCGTTCAGCTGCAGCGTCTGGTTGTGCAGCAGCGCCGTGTCCTGGAACTTGAAGCCCTCGACTTCCACCTCCGCCGCGAAGGCGAACGAGGACATCGCGGCGAGGCCGATGAACAGGGCATTCCGGACGGAGCGGGTGAAGGGGGAACGTTGCATGGGGGAGTCTCCTCGCAGTGACGCGTCGTGTTGTGGGATTGAGCCGCGAGCCGACCGGACGCGGTGGCGAAGAAGTGGCGTGGCTCGTGGCGTCGCGAGTTCGGGCCGATGGTGACGGCGATCGCGTGGCGCGTTGCGGACCGGATTAAAGCGCGGCGGGGTGTGGCGCGTCAGCCCCGCAAACTGGGGCCGTGCCTCTAATCCGAGGCCCGATGTGACGAATGGCACAAGCCCCGGCCCCTTCCGCTGGCACGATGCGCTCCGATTCGAAAATCCAGAACTCCCCGGAGGGAATCCCCGTGTCCATCGACCTTCTGCGCGCCCGCCCGTCCGCGCTCGCCGCCGCCTTCGTCACGCTGTACGCCGTCGCCGGCACCGCGTCCGCCACCGAGAACAGCCAGGTCCGCGCGCTGCTCGGCGCGCCGTCCTATGAGATCTCGACGCCGCAGTTCCCCGGGGTCTACCTTCAGACCTGGTACCAGCACTACGAGGCCGACAAGCTGCGCGACGCCGACGGCAACACGCCCTCGCGCGCGCTGACCATCCCCGGCGTCGGCGCGCTGCCGCTGACGGTCAACGGCTCGATCAAGGCCGACGTCTTCGTGCCGCGCATCACCTGGGTGACCGACAAGATCGTGATGGACGGCCGCCTGGGCTTCTCCGCCGCGTTCCCGCTGGTCAAGCAGACCAACGACTTCACGCTGAGCACCGTGCTCCCCGCCGGTCTGCCGTCCACCGCCGTGGCGCAGATCAACCAGCAGCTGTCCGCCGCCGGCGCCGCGCTGTCGGGCACGCGCAGCGGCATGGCCGATCCGGAACTCGCCGCCTACATCGACTGGCAGCAGGACGAGTCGCGCGTCGCGGTCGGCGTCGCGTTCAATCCGCCGATGGGCTCGTACGACGCGAGCCGTCCGGTGAACCCGGGTGCCGGCAAGTACTGGACCTTCAAGCCGCTGCTGGTCGCGTCGCGGGTGTGGGAAAACGGCTTCGCCGTCGGCCTGCGCGCCACGTACTCGATCAACACGCGCAACGACGACACCGGCGTGCGTTCCGGCCAGTACCTGCATGCGGACTGGTCCGGCACCTACAACGTCAACGACCAGTGGAAGGTCGGCGTGCAGGGCTACGTGCTCAAGCAGTTCACCGCCGATCGCGGCGGCGATGCCGGCGCCAACAAGGTGCAGGCGCTGTCGGCCGGTCCGCTGATCGCCTACCTGGCGGAGAGCGGCGAGTGGGGCGTCGACTTCAAGGTGATGAAGGAGTTCTCGGTGCGCAACCGCCCCGAGGGCACGATCACCTGGCTGCGTCTGAACTACCGCCTGAACTGATCGTCGCGGCGGCACCTCGCCGTCGCCCATCGCCGTCTCAGAGGGCGCGCTCCAGCCGGGCGCGCCCTTGTCGTTTCTGCGGCCTGTGCTGCTGCCTTCAGCGCTCGTAGAGCTCCAGCGGCAGTCCGTCCGGATCCGCGAAGAAGGTGAAGCGCTTGCCGGTGAGCTCGTCGACGCGCACCGGCTCGACGACGACGCCTTTGGCCTCGAGTTCCCGCTTGCCTTGCTCGACGTCGTCGACCTCGAAGGCCAGGTGGCGCAGTCCCTGCGCCTCCGGGTACGAGGGCCGCGGTGGCGCGCCCGGAAAACTGAAGAGCTCGATCTGCGAGCCGTCCGGCAACGCCAGGTCCAGCTTGTGGGAGCGCCGCGCCTCGCGGTAGGTCTCGGCGATCACGCGCAGGCCCAGGACCTCGGTGTAGAAGCGCCGCGAGCGCTCGTAGTCGGCGCAGATGATCGCGGCGTGGTGGATGCGCAGCAGCATGGTCAGTCGATCCCGTCCGTTCGGTACGTTGAGTCCTTGGCGTCCTTGGCGTCCTTGGCGTCCGCCCGGTCCGCCCGGTCCGCCATCGGCCGCCGGGCGGCCAGCAGGCTCGCCTTCAGCACGTCCAGGTCCACCGGCTTGACCATGTGGTCGTCGAAGCCGGCCTCGCGCGTCTTCTCCCGGTCCTGTTCCTGCCCCCAGCCGGTGAGCGCGATCAGGCGCGGATGGCCGATGTCCTCGCCCATCGCGCGCAGTCGACGCGCGACCTCGTGACCGTCCATGTCGGGCATGCCGATGTCCAGCAGGATCGCGTCCGGCCGCAACGCGTGAACGGCCTTCAGCGCCGACGCCCCGTCGTACGCGACCGCCACTTCCGCGCCCATCAGCCGCAGCAGTTCCGCGGTCGTGTCGGCGGCGTCGCGGTTGTCGTCCACCAGCAGCAGCCGCGCGGTCAGCGGTGCGTCGTCGTCCGACACCGTCGTCGTGCCGGCGGCGACCGCGGGGATCTCCGGCAGGCGCAGCTGGAAACTGCTGCCTTGCCCCAGGCCGTCGCTCGTCGCGGTCAACTGCCCGCCATGCAGTCGCGCGAGCGTCTGCGACAGGCTCAGCCCGATGCCGAGTCCGCCCTGAGAGCGGCTGTGCGAGCGGTCCAGCTGCGAGAACAGCTCGAACAGCTGCGGCAACTGCTCCGGCGCGATGCCGATGCCATTGTCCGTCACGGTCAGGACAGCGTCGCCGTCTTCGCGCGCGACATGCACGTCGATGCGACCGCCCGCGTCGGTGTAGCGCGCCGCGTTGTTCAGCAGGTTCACCAGCAGTTGCGTGAGCCGCACCAGATCGCCCTGCACCCACGGCGCCGGACCGTCGAAGCGCAGGGTCAGGCGATGCCGCTCGCGATCGATCAGCGGGCGGCTGCTCTCGACCGCGGCGTCGATGACGGCGCTCAGGCTCACCGGCTCATGCCGCAGCGTGATCAGCCCGCGGCTGATGCGCGAGACCTCCAGCAGGTCGTCGACCAGCCGCACCATGTGATTGACCTGGCGCGCCAGCAGTTCGCGGATGCCGGTGAAGCGGCCCTCGCGATCGGCGGCGTCGAGCAGGTGCACCGCGTTGCGGATCGGTGCCAGCGGATTGCGCAGTTCATGCGCCAGCGTCGCGAGGAACTCGTCCTTGCGCCGGTCCGAGCGCAGCAGCCGTTCCTCGCGGTCCTGCGCGATGACCTGGTTGCGTGCGCGTTCCACCGCGACGCGCGTGCGGTGGGCCGCCTCGCGGATCAGCGACACGTCGTCGGCGCTCCAGGCGCGCGGCGTCTCGTCGTGCACGAAGAGCAGCGCCACCAGCCGGCCCTGCTCCAGCACCGGCACGTTCACGATGGAACGCACCCGCATGGCGTCGAACGAAGGGATGTGCTCGCGCGTGCGCGGATCGTCGTGCACATCGGTGATCTGGACCACCTCGTCGCGCTTGAGCTGGTCCACGAAGCTGCCGTAGTCGCGGAAGCGCCGCTGTCCCTTGAGGCTGTCGAAACCGCCGCGCCGCCAGTCGCGTTCGATGCGCACGGTCTCCGCCTCGTGGTCGACGGTGCAGTAGCCGGCCCGCGTCGCGGTCAGCATCATCCCCAGCATCTGCGCCGAGGCGAAGCCGATGTCGGCCGGCGAGCCGACCTCGCGCAGCCGCTCGCTCAGGCCGGCGAGCGCGGCGCCGCGCTGCTCGCCGCGCACGCGCGCGGTGACGTCGACGCCTTCCACGAAGATGTGCGTGACCGCGCCGCGGTCATCGCGGATGGGCTGGTAGACGAAGTCCATGAAGTGTTCGTTGGACTTGCCGTCCGGCGCGTCGACGACGAACAGCGCGGCCTGCGCCGTGTACGCGCGCCCCGTCGCGTAGACCGCGTCCAGCAACGTCACGTAGCCTTGCGCGGCCGCGTCGGGCAGCGCCTCCGCGACGCTGCGTCCCACCACGTCGCGGTCGCCGACGAGTCGCCGGTAGGCCGGGTTGACGCTCTCGAAGCGGTGCTCGGGTCCGGCGAGCACCGCCATGAAACTCGGCGCCTGCTCGAAGAGCTGGGTCAGGCGCTCGCGCTCGCTGTGGACGCGACGCTCGGCCATCACCTTCGCCGTGGTCTCCACGACGATGGCCATCACCCCGGCCGATCGCCCCGCGTCGTCCAGCAAGGGCGAGTAGTCGAGGTTCATCCACGCGCTCTCCGCGCGGCCGTGGCGGTGCAGGACCAGCTCCTGGTCCTCGTAATGCAGGGTGCCGCCGGCCAGGCCGACGCGCATCACGTGGTCGTTGAAATCGGCCACCTCGGGCCAGCCCTCCCGCACGTTGCTGCCGAGCAGCTGCGGATGCCGCTTGCCGGCGAACACGCCGTAGGCGTCGTTGTAGATCATCACGCCGGGCTCGCCCCAGAGCATCACGATGGGCGTGCGGGCCCGCAGCATCAGCGCCGTCGCGTGCCGGACGTGGTCGGGCCAGCCGCTCAACGGGCCCAGCGCGGTGGCGCCCCAATCGAAGGCAGCGATCAGCCCCGCCGCTTCACCGCCGCCGGACAGGAAGGGCGGCGAGGCGGCAAGTGCGGCGATGGCAGTGGGATCGGGAAGGTCGGAGGGGGAAACCAAGCGCGCTCCCGCGAAGCCAGGGATGCGGAAGTATCCGCCGAACCGTGGCGCGGTCCGGCGCGCGGCCCGTCAGGGGGTGCCGGCGGTCATGACCGTGTCGCGGGGCGCGGCGACGAAGCGGTACTCGGGCGTCGACGCCGGGGTGGTCGCGTCGTCCAAGGCATAGACATGCAGATGCACGGCCTGGCCCCCGGCCTCGAACTGGCAGTGACCGCCGACGCTCGCGCCCTTGGCCACGCGCCGGTCCAGATCGTCGTCATCGTCGTGGACCTCGGCGTTCACCCACACGTAATCCAGCCCCTGCGCACCGTGCTCGACGGCGGTCGAGCGCACCGGCTGGCCGTGCAGCATCGGGCGCAGCAGCGCGACACAGCGGTCGTGCTGGGTCCGTTCGAAGGCGGTCATGCCGGGCTTGCGGCCCGCCGAATCCGGCCCGCAGGCGCTCATCAGCACACACAGGGTCGCCACCGCGACCACGGCGCGCACCGCGGTCGCAGGGCGCGGGATCGAGCTAAGGTCAGTCACGGCAACTCCTGATTCGCCCTGTTGGACCGCAGGACGAGAGGCGCAGCCTAGCGGGCCTTCGTCAAGCGCGTGTGAACGAGGCCATTGCGCGGTATGCGCACGGCCCCTCCTCCATGGGACATCGGCATTGGTGCGGGCCTGGGGCTGGTCGGTTCTCCGGCGCGTCGCGTCGCGCTGCAGTTCATCCTCGCTGGGGGACGGTCCGTCGCAGAGGCGTCTGAGGCGGGCGCGGCTGCCTAGACTTCGCCTCGAATTCAACTTTCGAGGGAACTGCCTCATGACCATCCGCTCCATTCCTGCCGTCCGTCTCATGGCCCTGCTGCTCGCCGGCGGCGCCGCCGTCCTGTCCACCGGCTGCGTGATCGCGCCCAACACCGCGGAAGCCACCACCCAGCGCATGGAAGACGTCCGCAAGATGAGCGAGCAGGCCACCGCCACCTGCGGCGCGGGCAACGTCAAGGAAGTCAATTCCAAGAGCTACAGCTGCAAGTAAGCGGCGCTGAGGTCGACGCCGAAGCCGATGCAGACGCCGATGCAGACGCCGCCACAGGCGTCTGCATCGGCCGGCACTGCTGACAGGACCGGACACGCGGCCGCTCGATGGCCGCGTATCGTTGCTGCTCACGTTCAACGGGAGACAGCGACATGAGTTCCGAAGGACTCCACCGGCCGTTGGCCGGGCGCGTGGCCGTGGTCACCGGCGCGAGCCGGGGCGCGGGCCGCGGCATCGCGCTGGAACTGGGCGCCGCGGGCGCGACGGTCTACGTGACCGGTCGCAGCACGCGCGAACAGCCTGCGACGCAGTACGGCCGCATCCAGGCCTTGAGCGGGATGTCGCAGATCCCCGGCACGATCGACGACACCGCCGACGAGGTGACCCGGCTCGGCGGCCGCGGCATCGCCGCGCGCTGCGATCACACCGACGAGGCGCAGGTGCGCGCGCTGTTCGAGCGGGTGCAGGCGGAACAAGGCGGACTGGACCTGCTCGTCAACAACGCCTGGGGCGGCCACGAGGTCTTCAGCGGCGTCTTCGACGCGCCGTTCTGGGAGCGCTCGATGGACGAATGGGACGCGATGCTGGATCGCGGCGTGCGCAACCATCTGCTGGCGAGCCGCGTTGCGGCGCCGATGCTGATCGCGCGCGGCGGCGGGCTCATCGTCACGACGACCTTCTGGGACCGCGACCGGTTCCTGAAGGGCAACCTCGTCTACGACCTCGCGAAGGCGACGATGACCCGTCTGGCGGGCGCGATGGCGCAGGATCTGCAACCGCATGGCGTGGCCTCGGTGGCGGTGTCTCCGGGGTGGATGCGGACGGAGTTCGTGCTCGCCGGCCATCACACCGACGAGGACCACTGGCAGCAACGGCCCGAGCTGGCGGGCACCGAGTCGCCGAGGTATGTCGGCCGCGCGCTGACCGCGCTGGCCGCGGATCCGCGCGTCATGGATCGCACGGGCCAGGTGCTGCGCGTCGGCGACCTTGCCGCCGAGTACGGCTTCACCGACATCGACGGCCGCCGCATTCCGCCCTTCGAGATGGACAAGGCCTGACAGGGGCACCGTCCTTGCGCGATCATCCAGGCTCGTCTTGTCGAGTCCAGGATCCGTGCCATGCCTACCTCCAGCGCGCCGTTCTCACCGTTCTTCCTCGGCACCCGCCTGCCGCTGATCCAGGCGCCCATGGCGGGCGTGCAGGACGCCCGGCTGGCGATCGCGGTGAGCAACGCGGGCGGGCTCGGCTCGCTGCCCGCGGCGATGCTGACGCCGGAGGTGCTCCAGAAGGAATTGAAGGCACTGCGTGACGGCACGGACAAGCCGTTCAACGTCAACTTCTTCGCCCATACGCCGCCCGCGCCGGATGACGCCCGGGAGGCCCGGTGGCGCGATCGGCTCGGTCCGTACTACGCCGAGTTCGGCATCGATCCCGCGCAGATCAAGGCGGGGCCAGGACGTGCGCCGTTCACCGCGGAGATCGCTGACCTGGTCGAGCCGTTCAAGCCGCCGGTGGTGAGCTTCCATTTCGGACTGCCGTCGTCCGAGCTGATCGCCCGTGTGAAGGGCTGGGGCAGCCTGGTGCTGGGCAGCGCGACCACGGTCGACGAGGCGCGTTGGCTGGAGGCGCACGGCGCCGATGGTGTGATCGCGCAGGGCTGGGAGGCCGGCGGGCATCGCGGGCACTTCCTCAGCGACGACCTCACGCGGCAGCCCGGCACGATGGCGCTGCTGCCGCAGATCGTGCGCGCGGTGAAGGTCCCGGTGATCGCGGCGGGCGGCATTGCCGACGTGCGCGGCATCCGAGCGGCGCTGGCGCTGGGCGCGTCGGTGGTGCAGCTGGGCACGGCCTTCCTGCTGTGCGAGGAGGCGACGACGAGCGCGCCGCATCGGGCGGCGCTGCGCGATCCGGCGAATCACCACACGGCGGTGACGAATCTCTTCACCGGTCGTCCGGCGCGCGGCATCGTGAACCGCTACATGCGCGAGGTCGGGCCGTTAAACGAAGCGGCGCCGCAGTTCCCGTTGGCGACGTCCAGCATTGCGCCGTTGCGTGCGAAGGCGGAAGCGCAGGGCAGCGGCGACTTCTCGCCGCTGTGGTCGGGTCAGAACTTCGGCGCGGTGCGCGAGATCGGCGCGGCTGCGCTCGTGAGCGAGCTCAGCGCCGCGTTCTAACGCTCACCGTCATCGCTCGAAGTCCTCGGTAGCAGAACCGTTGAAGGACGGTACTGGTTGGGGACGGGAGGGCGCGGGGTTTCGGCCCTTGCGGCCGGGGCCCTGCGCTCTCGCGGCCAACGCCCCGTCCTCCGCAGTTAAGGCAATGGCGCACCTCGCGCTGCCACGTACAGCGCGTACCACTCGTTGCGGCTGAGTTCGACGCGGAGCGCATCGCCGCAGGCGCGGATGCGATCCGGATTGGCCGAACCGATGACCGGCTGGATGCGCGCCGGATGCTTCATCAGCCACGCGAGCAGGATGCCTTCGGTGCTGACGCCGTGCTGTTGCGCGAGCTTGTGGACCAGCGCGCGCGCGGCTTCGTCGGCGGGGTCTTGAGCGGTCTCTCCGCTGAAGCGGCCGCGGGCGAGCGCGGCCCAGGCCTGAAGCTGGATGCCATGTTGCTGGCAGTGTTCCAGCGTCCCGGTCCAGGCCAGGGAGCCGGGGCGCGCCGCGGCCTGGCGGTCGTTGAAGCAGGTGCCTGCATCCAGCGGTTCCAGGTGGCCGAGGCCGAGTTCCAGCTGGTTCACGACCAGCGGCTGATCCAGCGCGCGGCCGAGCCAGGCCATCTGGCCGACGTTCATGTTGGACACGCCGAAGTGGCTCACCTTGCCCGCCGCGCGCAGGCGCTGGAAGGCCTCGGCGATCTCGTCGGGCTGCATCAGCGGATCCGGGCGATGCAGCAGCAGGATGTCCAGCCGCTCGGTGCCCAGGCGTTTCAGGCTGGCCTCGACCGCCTGGACGATGTAGCCGCCGGACAGGTCGTACCGACCCGGGCCTTGATCGTCGGCGAAGCGGATGCCGCATTTGCTCTGCAGCACGATGCGCTCGCGCAGCGAGGGCTGGCGACGGAACAGCTCGCCGAAGACCGACTCGGCCTTGCCGCGGGTGTAGATGTCGGCGTGGTCGAACAGCGTGACGCCGATCTCCAGCGCGGCCTCGACGGCGGCCTGCGCGTGGTCGACGTGGGCGTCGGTCCACGGGGAGTCGTCCCAGTGGCCGCCCAGGCCCATGCAGCCATAGGCGAGCGGGCTGACGGTCGGGAGATGCTGCTGCAGCGGAAGGGCGTGGCTCATGGTGGGCGTGCGCGTTCTGGAATGGGGAACGCGCCCGGGTGGGCGCGCGGTGCGGGATTGTGACGCGGCGCGCGGACGCCGCGTTTCATCGTGGTTACGAGCGCGGGAGGATGTCCACGCGCCATGCGTTGCCGGCGCGCGAGACCTCCAGCCGAGAGTCGAAGCGCACGTCCAGGAAGCGCTCGATGATGCCGAAGTTGGTGCGGCTGTGCTCCGTCAGTTCGGTGCAGGTGTACGCGGCCGGACGGCCGGTGCCGGCCACCGCCAGCGCGAGCGGCAGCGCCAGTTGATCCGCCAAGTGCGGACCCGCCGCGCCGGCGGAGGTTTCGTACGCGCGCATCTCCGTGAAGACCATCTTCGCCACTTCCTCCGCGGACAGTCCGCGCTCGCCGAAGGCGATGAACACCTCGCTCAGGTGCTCGTGCGCCAGCGTCATCATGAGCGCGTTCCCGGGCCCTTCGTTCTGACGCGCCGTGCCGACGCGCAGCTGGTGCTGGTCCCAGCCGGTGAGGCGTTCCAGCGCCTCGAGCTCGCGCTCGGCGACACCGCGGGGAAGCGCGGGCGCCAGCACTTCGGCGAAGGCTTCCACGGGCTCGCCGCGCTCGAGCAGGTCGAACGGGCGCAGGCCGCCTTCAGCCGGCGTGATCACGGCGTCGATCTCGCCGCCGCCGGCGGGGTAGAAGCCGTGACGGCGCAGCGTCAGATCCAGCTTCGCGCCGGCGCGGCGCATCAGCGGAGCGAAGCTGCGCTGCAGGAAATGGAAGGGCGGCGCCATCGGGTTGTGCGTCCCGCCGGACAGGCGCAGCCGGCTGGGCCCGTCCGCCAGCATCAGCGGTGGCAGCACGGTCTGGAGCACCAGCGTGCAGCTGCCGGCGGTGCCGACGGCGAAACGGTAGTCGCCGGCATGCACCTGGCCGGGACGGAACTCCAGCACCTGCGAACCGAGTTCCGCACCGACCACCGTCGCGCCGCAGACCTCCTGCGCGGCGAGCACGCAGGTCAGGTGCTGCCGCATCAGGCCCGGCTTGGGGCGCTTGGCGCGGATGCGCTCGATGCGCAGCGGCGTGCCGGTGCACATGGCCAGCGCGAGCGCCGTGCGCAGGATCTGCCCGCCGCCCTCGCCGTGCGAGCCGTCCAGTTCAATGACCTTGTTCTTCTTGTCCATGATTCCCTCTTGCGAGCGGCGCCGCGCGGTTTCCTCTTCCGCGCGGCACGGCCCGTCACCTTCTTGTTGCTCTCATCCCTTCACGCACACCACCTGCTTGAGCGTGTGCACCACCTCCACCAGGTCCTGCTGCGCCGCCATGACCGCGTCGATGTCCTTGTAGGCCATCGGGATCTCGTCGATGACGTCCTTGTCCTTGCGGCACTCGACGCCCTCGGTGGCGGCGCGGTGGTCCTTCAGCGTGAAGCGGCGCTTGGCTTCCGTGCGGCTCATCGTGCGGCCGGCCCCGTGCGAGCAGCTCTCGAAGCTCTCCGGGTTGCCCTTGCCGCGCACGATGTAGCTGCGCGCGCCCATGCTGCCGGGGATGATCCCCATCTGGCCCTTCTTCGCGCTCACGGCGCCCTTGCGGGTCACGAACACGTCCTGGCCGAAGTGGGTCTCCTTCTGCACGTAGTTGTGGTGGCAGTTCACCGCCTCGATGTGGCTCTCGAACTTCTTGCCGATCACCTTCTTCGCGGCGCTGATCACGCGGCGCATCATCACCTCGCGGTTGGTCTCCGCGAACTTCTGCGCCCAGCCCACCGCGCGGACGTAGTCGCCGAAGTATTTCGCGCCTTCCTCGAAGTACGCCAGGTTCGCATCGGGCAGGTTGGCCTGGTGCTGCATCGCGTCCTTCTTGGCCAGCTCGATGAACATGGTGCCGATCGCGTTGCCCACGCCGCGCGAACCCGAATGAAGCATGAACCACACGAAGCCGACCTCATCCAGGCAGACCTCGATGAAGTGGTTGCCCGTCCCGAGCGTACCCAGGTGCTTGTGGTTGTTGGTGTTCTTCAGCTTCGGATAGTCGCGGCAGATCTCGGTGAAATCGGTCTCGAGCGTCGCCCACGCCGCGTCGACCATGTCGGGCGGGTTCTCCCACGCGCCTTCGTCGCGACCCTTGGGGTTGCGGCCGTGGGGCACGGCGGCCTCGATCGCGGAACGCAGCGGACCCAGGTTGTCCGGCAGGTCCTCGGCGCGCAGCGTGGTCTTGCAGGCCATCATCCCGCAGCCGATGTCGACCCCGACCGCGGCCGGGATGATCGCCTTCAGCGTCGGGATCACCGATCCCACCGTCGCACCGATGCCCAGGTGCACGTCGGGCATCGCCGCGATGTGCTTGAACACCACCGGCAGCTTCGCCGCATTCATCAGCTGCTTGCGGGCTTCGTCCTCGACGGGCACACCCTGCGTCCACATCTTCACCGGCACGCCGCCGGCGACTTCCATCTCGTTGTAGTTCTTCATGAGTCGTTCCATTCAAAAGCGCGATGACAAGGGATCGGCAAGACGTTTTCTGAGCTACCGGCCTGCGCCGGGCGGGATTCGGACCCGCGACCTCCGCGCCCCCGAAGGGACGTGGCGCTCTTCCCGATGTAGTCCTGCCAGCATTCATCGCAAAAACAGGGGGCCGGGACTCGACCGGGCAGTTGCCGCGGTGAGCGATGACAAGGGGTGGTGAAACGTGTTCCTGCTCTACCAGACTGAGCTACGGTGTCCCGAAGGACCCCGGCGGGATTCGAACCCACGACACGGGCATTAATAGTGCTGTAGTTCCACCGGCATTCATCGCTCGCCGCGGCAACCGCATCCGGTGCCGTCGACAGCCTTCATTCAATCATTCACTGCGGATCGAGTGCCATGCGCTCGATCTCGCGGACCCAGTGGCCGACCTCGGTCGCACCGCCGGCGAAGTCGCCGACCATGCGGAACACCGCGTCCGAGAAGCCGCCGACGTTCATCACGTCCTTGCGCTCCACCGCCTGCGTCGACGCGCCGGGCTGGATGTCGATGCACACCAGCCTGGCCGTCGGGCAGCGGACCTTGATCGCTTCCCACTGTGTCATGGTCTCGGTCGCGCCGTGACGGCGCGCGTCGATCCACGACTCGTTGTCGGACACGATCACGACCAGGTCCACGTCCGCGCGCTCCTCGTTGAGCTGACGCAGCGGCGCGCTGACCGAAGTCCCGCCTCCGCCGACCGCCGCCAGCTTCGCCGCGTTGGTCATCACCGAATCGCGGGGATTCAGCTTGACCGGCACGACGCGCTGCTCGAACGGCATCACGCGGCAGCGCGGGTTCTTTCGGACCAGCGCCGCGGCCACCAGGGCGGCCACGTCGATGCATCGCACCGCCGAGGTCGCCGAACCGCGCCAACCGGTCACCGCCGACGACATCGACCCCGACACGTCCGGGCAGACCACGACGCGGCCCTCGATCGCCGGCACGTTGACCAGCGCGGCCTCCATCGCGTCCTGCAATGCGTCGCGGATCTCAGCCGGCACGTCGGACGCCGCATTGAACGCCGTCATCAGCTGATAAGGCATCACGCGGGCCGATGCCACGGCCTCCGGATCGCGCAGCAGCGTCGCCAGTTGCGCGGTCATGCCGGGTTGTTCGAACACGCCATGACGCGCGAACGCGTTCAGGTTCTGACGCACCATCTGCCACGATCCCTGCGCCGCGATGCGCGCCCAGTGCGCGTCGTTCAACGGCAGCGCCGTCAGCATCTGGAAGGGCACGGGCGGCAGGTCCTCCGCCGTCGCGCCTTCCGTCTTGCCGGACAGCAGCGCCCGCTTGAAGCGCTCATAGGCCAGCGTCGCGGGCGGCAGCGCCGCTTCGTCGTACGGGCGGCCGATCAGCCACGCGAACCACGCCGCGCGCCAGGCTTCCGCCGGCTTCGGGTGGACCATGCGGACCACGTCGGCCAGCGTCGGGTCGGCGCCGATCGACGCCTGCAGCAGGCGCTGCTCGCTCGCGTTCGCCAGCCATTGCTGGACCAGCTTCTTCGGACGCGACCCCAGCGACTTGCGGCCGGTCTGGCCCGATCGCAGGATCTGCACGAAGTTGCGCAGCATCTTGCCGTTGTCGATCACGCGGCCGAACACGGACTGCAGCAGCGCGATGTCGCGTTGCGCCAGCACGGCGGCCAGCAGCGCCGGCATGTCCTTCATGTGGCCGGCCTGACGGGCGTAGACCGCGGTCTTGGCCAGGAAGGCGGTGTCGACGTCCTGCGCCAGCGTCAGCACGTTCTCCAGCTGGGCCTGGGCGTCGGCGTGGAACGTCGACGTCATGCAGCCGGTCGCCGCCAGTTGCGCCAGGTGGTGCCGGGTCTTGTAGCCGTAGGCACGGGCGCCGGACTGGTTCGCCGCGTCCGCGGCGGGCGCCAGCTTCCCGGGCGTCGTCTTGAAGAGTTGCGTGTTGACCATGTTGTCCTCCCTGCCGGATGTCGTCGTCGGATGTCGTCGGATGTTGTTCGGCGCTGCCTCGTTGCTGCTTCGCCGTGTTGTCTTGCCTTCTTCATTGCAACGCCCGTGCCAGGTCTTGCCAGATCTCGTCTGGAATCAGGTAAGTCATTGATTAACAATGAAAAAAGTCTTCCATGGCCGGAAAACTCGCACCCTCCATTCATCCGTGATCGTTGTCGGGACTGGATGGATGGCTAGATAACTAGCGAAAAAGCTAGATATCTGAGCGGCACGGATAAACTGCGGGACATGTCGAAGAAGAATGTGGTGATCGGCTACCTGGGGTCGCAGCTGGACGGCGGCCTCGGCGCGGGCCGATGGGAGAAGTGGCGCCCGACGATCTCGCTGGTGTCGCAGCCGGACGTGGTCGTGCATCGGCTGGAGCTCTTCCATGCGCCGCAACACCTGACCCTCGCGGCGCTGCTGCGCAGCGACATCGCCACCGTGTCGCCGGAGACCGAGGTCCACCTCATCCCGATGCCGCACGAGGACCCGTGGGACTTCGGCGAGGTCTACGCGACGCTCTACGACTGGGTGCGCGGCTACCGCTTCGACCCCGCGCACGAGCAGTACTGGGCCCACATCACCACCGGCACGCACGTCGCGCAGATCTGCATGTTCCTGATGGTGGAGGCGCGCTTCATCCCGGGCGTGCTGCTGCAGACCTCGCCGCCGCGCAAGCAGCGCGCGGGGGACGCCGGCTCGATGACGCTGATCGACCTGGACCTGTCGCGCTACGACGGCATCGCGCAGCGCTTCCGCGCCGAGCAGCACGACGCCGTCGCTTTCCTGAAGAGCGGCATCGCGACGCGCAACCGTCGCTTCAACGCGCTGATCGAGGAGATCGAGCGCGTGGCCGTGCACTCGCGCGCGCCCATCCTGCTGGCGGGGCCGACGGGCGCGGGCAAATCCTTCCTCGCGCGCCGCATGTATGAACTCAAGCAGACGCGGCACCAGCTCGAAGGCGCCTTCGTCGAGGTCAACTGCGCGACGCTGCGCGGCGACGGCGCGGCGTCGACGCTGTTCGGGCACAAGAAGGGCTCGTTCACCGGCGCGATGGCGGACCGGGCCGGCCTGCTGCGCACCGCCGACGGCGGGCTGCTGTTCCTCGATGAGATCGGGGAACTCGGCCTCGACGAGCAGGCGATGCTGCTGAAGGCGATCGAGGAGAAGCGCTTCCTGCCGGTGGGCGCGGACCGCGAAGTCGCCAGCGACTTCCAACTGATCGCCGGCACCAACCGCGACCTGCGCGCCGAGGTCGCCGCGGGTCGCTTCCGCGACGACCTCTTCGCGCGGATCAATCTCTGGACCTACAGCCTGCCCGGGCTGCGCGACCGGCCCGAGGACATCGAGCCCAACGTCGATCACCTGGTGCAGCAGGTCGGCCGCGAAAGCGGTCGCGCGGTGCGCTTCAACGCGGAGGCGAAGGCGCGTTACCTCGGCTTCGCGCAGTCACCGCGTGCGCCGTGGAGCGGGAACTTCCGCGACCTCTCGGCATCCGTGACGCGGCTGGTGACGCTGGCCGAGGGTGGCCGCATCGGCCTGCCGCTGGTGGAGGCCGAGATCGCGCGGCTCGAATGGCTGTGGGAGCGCGAGACGGCCGGGCGGGGCCGCGCCGGTATCGGCGTGGGTCACGGCGCAGGGGAGGGCGAGGCGGCCGGCGAGGCGCTGCTCGCCGCGCTCTTCGACCCGCCGGCGCTGGAAGCGATGGACCTCTTCGACCGCCTGCAGCTCGTCGCCGTGCTGCGCGTGTGCGCCGCGGCATCGTCGCTGTCGGACGCGGGTCGGCAACTCTTCCATGCCAGCCGGCAGGCGCGCAGCGTGCTCAACGACGCGGACCGCCTCCGGAAGTACCTGCTGAAGTTCGAACTGTCCTGGGACCGCATCGCGGCGGCGCGGTGACGGAGGCCCCGACGCGCCGTCATGCGGACCGCCCCCGTCGCTCGTACGGCAGTCCGGCTGCGTCTTCAGGACCGGTCACAATCGCCGATTCCCCGCCTATGACTTTCGACCGGTCCCTCGCCACCTCCTCCGCCGATCCCGTGCCTGCGATGCCCTGGCGTCGTCGCGTGGCGGCTTGGCTGCTCGCCGCGTTCTGCGCGGGCGTCGCGGCGCCGGCGGTCATGGCGGCGACGGCGGCGTCCGCGCCTACGGCGCAGGCGGCATCGGCTTCCAGGTCGACTGCGAAAGCTGCCGCCGCACCGGCTTCTGGAACGGCGTCTTCACCGGCCTCCGCAACGGCCGCGGACCTGGGCGCCATCGGCGACCTGTCCGATCCGGTCCGTGCGGTCAGCCAGTACAAGATCGACCTCTGGCAGACCGAACAAGGGCTGCCGCTCAACACCGTCCAGGCGCTGCTCCAGTCGCGCGACGGCGGTCTGTGGATAGGCACGGGCGGCGGACTCGCCCGATTCGACGGCAGACGATTCGTGAGCTTCGACGCCGCGCAGGCGCCGGACGTGGCCTCGCAGCCGGTGTTCGCGCTGCTCGAGGACCGGCGCGGCCGGTTGTGGATCGGGCATCCCAGCGGCGTGGCCGTCTACGAGCACGGCCGCTTCTCGCCGGCCATCACCAAGGCGCAGGCGGGCGGCCGGCGGATCTGGTCCCTGGTCGAGGACAAGTCCGGCGCGATCTGGGCGGCCGGGGACGGCGGGCTGGTCCGATGGAAGGACGGCGCGGTCAAGGTCTTCGGGGCCGCGGACGGGCTGCCCCCCGCGAAGCTGCGCAGCGTCGCCTTCGACACCGCCGGCACGCTGTGGATAGGCACCACCGGCGCCGGCCTGATCGCGATGACGGCGGACGGCAAGTTCAAGGTCTTCGATCCGGCGGGCGGTTTCCCGCATGCCCAGGTGCGCTTCGTGATCGCCGATCCGTCGGGCGGCATCTGGGCGGCCACGGCGGGCGGCGGACTGGTGCGCATGCAGGGCGTCGAGCAGCCGGCGATGCGCGTCTACACGACCGCCGACGGCCTGCCCAGCGATCACCTCACCGCGTTGACCCGCGACGCCCGGGGCGACCTGTGGATCGGCAGCTGGGGCGCGGGCGTCAGCCGCTTCCGCGAGGGCCGCTTCAGCACGATCTCGACCGGCAACGGTCCGGGCACTGGTCTGGCCGGCAACCAGATCTGGTCGCTGATGGCCGATCGCGAAGGCAGTGTCTGGGTCGGCACCTGGGTCGACGGGCTGAACCGGCTGCGCAACCGCGCCTTCACCGTGCTCGGCACGCCCGAGGGACTCAGCCATGACAACGTCCGCTCGGTGGTTGCCGCGCGCGACGGCGCGGTCTGGGCGGCGACTTCCGGCGGCGGGCTCAACCGGCTGAAGGACGGCCGCATCACGACGCTGCGCCAGGCCGACGGCCTGCCGACCGACGAGGTCTCGACGCTGCACGAGGCGCGCGACGGCACGCTCTGGATCGGCACCTACACCGCGGGCATCGCGCGGCGGCGGCCGGACGGGCACATCGACACCTTCGGCGCGGACAGCGGTCTGCCCGGCATCGAGGTCCGTTCGATCTTCGAGGACCGCGCCGGCACCGTGTGGGTCGGCACGCGCTCGGCGCTGGCGCGCTTCAACGGCCATGGCTTCGATGTCGTCGCCGCGCCCGGCCTGCCCAACGAAGGCGTCGCGGCGATCCTGCAGGACCGCGAGGGCACGCTCTGGTTCGGCACCACCGGGCAGGGGCTGGTGCGCTGGCGCGACGGCAAGGCGCGCCAGTTCACGACGGCCGACGGCCTGCTGTCCGACTGGATCATCGCGCTCAAGGAAGACGCCCGCGGCGGGCTCTGGATCGGCACGAACGGCGAAGGCATCAACCGCCTGAAGGACGGCCGCATCGGCGCGATCAAGCCGGCGGACGGCCTGTGGGACGGGTTGTCGCAGGTCTTCCTCGAAGACCGCGCGGGCCACTTCTGGATCACCTGCAACCGCGGCTTTTACCGCGTCGCGCGCGACGACCTCGACGCGTTCCTGGACGGCAGGCTCAAGCAGGTGCGTTCCATCGGCTACGGGCCGGGCGACACGCTGCGGGCCACCAGCTTCGCCGGCAACCTGCAGGCGGCCGGTGCCGTCGACACGCGCGGCCGGGTCTGGCTGCCGTCGTCGGCGGGGCTGGTGGTGGTCGATCCCGAGCGCCTGCCCGGCGGCGGCGAACCGCCGACGGTGCGCATCGAACAGATCAAGGTCGACGGCGAGCCGCTCGCGCTCGACGGCCAGCCGCTCGAGCTCCCGCCGGGGCCGGTGGCGCTGTCGGTCAGCCTGGCGGCGTCAACGCTGCGTGAAGCCGATCGCGTGCGCTTCCGCTTCTGGATGGAAGGCCTGTCGCGCGGCTGGACCGACGTCGGCAACGATCGCGAGCTCACCTTCCCCGCGCTCTCGCACGGGCAGTACAAGCTGCGACTGGCGGTGTCGGGCGACGGCCAGCGCTGGCGGGAATCGGCCACGCCGCTGCCGGTCACCGTGCAGCCGCGCTTCCATGAGACGGGGTGGTTCCACTTCCTGGTCGCCGTCGCGGCGATCGGACTCTTCACCGGCGCCGTGATGTTCCGGATGCGCCAGCTGCGTGAGCGGCATATCGAGATGGAGCGGCTGGTGGCCCAGCGCACCGAGGAACTCCGGCAGGCCAACGAGCATCTGAAGCAGCTCTCCTTCCTCGACGCGGTGACGGGGCTGCCCAATCGCCGCCGATTCAACGAAGCCGCCGACGAAGAGTGGCGCCGCGCGCGCCGCACCGGCACCTCGCTGGCGCTGGTCCTGGCCGACGTCGACGCGTTCAAGCGCTACAACGACCAGATGGGCCATCTAAAGGGCGACGAATGCCTGGGCGCCGTGGGCGCGGTGCTGGGCGCATCCATCGGCCGCGCCGGCGATCTGGCGGCCCGCTACGGCGGCGAGGAGTTCGTCGTGCTGCTGCCCGGCGCCGACCGCGACGCCGCGCTCAAGGTGGCGGAGTCCGTCCGCGAGGGCATCGAGTCGCTGGCCATGCCGCATCCGACCTCGCCCGCCGGTCCGGTCGTGACGATCAGCCTGGGCGTGGCCGCGTGCATCCCCAGCGACGAGTGCACGCTTGAAAGCCTCATCGCCAAGGCCGATGCCGCGCTCTACACCGCGAAACGCGAAGGGCGGAATCAAGTCCGTTGACCGAGCGGTCGCGAGGATTTCATTCCAGTGAAGCGGGCGGGGGTGTACAACCGGGGCTTCGCGACATCCGTGTCCGGGCACGCCCCCTTCGCGCCCGTCGACCCGGCACTCCAGCGTCCGTTCGACCGTTGCCGACCATGACGACCTCGCAGACCGTCCGCCAGCACAAGGGCCGCACCTACGTCCTCGATACCCACGGGCCCGATCCCGGGCCCTGGCGAGGTCGATTCGTCGTCAAGGGCGAGGAAGACGGCCGCCCCGGCATCACCGCCTGGCACGAGCTGGACGACGAATTCCCCTCCGTCGACGAGGCCGTTGCCCACGCCGATCGCGTGGCCTGCCAATACATCGCCACGTTCGCACAGCAGGCGTGACACCGCGCACTGTACGGTCGCCGTGAACCGGCGCCTGTAAAGCGGGCCGGACCGTTTTTTGCCCCGCCGAGGTCCAACCGTCGGCCTCAGGGAGAAAAAACATGCCAACGTTGTCAAACCTCAATATCGGCACGCGGCTGGCCGCCGCATTTGCCGTCGTCATCGCCATGCTGCTGCTGGTGCTCGCCGTCGCCGTCTCGGTGCTGAACCGCACCAGCGGGACGATGGACCGGGTGGTCGAGGACCGCTACGGGCAGATCGCCGTCAGCGACGACATCAAGAATGTCGGCGACCAGGGCGTGATCGTGATCGGGCGCCTGCTCATGGCCACCGACCCCGCGCAGGCCAAGCGCTACATGGACGACTACGCCGCCGTGCGCGCCGCCAACACGGAGAACTTCGCGAAGTTCGAGAAGATGCTCAGCACCGACGAGGCCAAGGCCATCTTCGCCGAGCAGTCGGAAGCCCGGAAGGTCTACGGTGCCGCGGTGCGCAAGCTCTTCGATCTGGTCGCCGCCGGACAGCGCGAACAGGCGATGGCCGTCTACCAGGGCGAGATGGCGCAGTCGCAGGTCCGCTACTACGCGCTGATCGACAAGATGGTCGACTACCAGGCCAAGGCCATGGCGGACGACGTCGTCAGGGCCAAGGAGGATGCGCGCCAGTCCAAGCTGTGGATGACGCTGGTGGCCGCGATCGCCGTGGTGCTGGGCGTGGTGACCGGCATCAGCATCACGCGCTCGATCACGCAGCGCATCCATGGTGCGATCCAGCTCGCCGAGGATGTGGCCAGGGGCGACCTCACCCTGCGTCCGATGCCGCAGAGCACCGATGAAATCGGGCGGCTCATCGGGGCGCTGCAGCACATGGTGCGCAGCCTGCATCGCATCGTCTCGGAAGTCCGGCAGGGCGCGGACACCATTTCCGCCGCGGCGAAGGAGGTCGCGCAGGGCAACGCCGATCTCTCGGCGCGCACCGAGGCGCAGGCCAGCGCGCTGCAACAGACGGCCTCCGCGATGGAGCAGTTGACCGCGGCGGTCCGCATGAGCGCCGACAACGCCGATCAGGCCAACGCCAGCGCCGCGTCGGCATCGGAAGTGGCCAGCGCCGGCGGGAAGGCGGTGGGCGAGGTGGTCGCGACGATGAGCGCCATCTCCGCGTCCTCGCAGCGCATCGGCGAGATCATCGGCACGATCGACGGCATCGCCTTCCAGACCAACATCCTCGCGTTGAACGCGGCGGTGGAGGCGGCGCGCGCCGGCGAGCACGGCCGCGGTTTCGCGGTGGTGGCGTCGGAGGTGCGCGCGCTCGCGCAGCGCTCGGCCGGCGCGGCCAAGGAGATCAAGTCGCTGATCGTCGAATCGACCGAGCAGGTCGGGGCCGGGGGACGGCTGGTCGAGCAGGCCGGGCAGACGATGTCGCAGGTCGTCTCCGGCATCCGCCAGGTCAGCGGCGTCGTCGCGGAGATCAGCGCCTCCAGCCGCGAGCAGAGCATGGGCATCGAGCAGGTCAACGCGGCCATCATCCAGATGGACGACACCACGCAGAAGAACGCCGCGATGGTCGAGCAGAGCACCGCATCGGCCAAGGCGCTGCAGGATGAGGCGGCGCATCTGAACAACGCGGTGCGGGCCTTTGTACTTTGACGGCCGCTGGCCCTCACCCCCGCCCTCTCCCGCAAGCGGGAGAGGGAGCAAGAGGAGCCAGTGCCGCGAGTCGATCCGGTCAGACTCCCTCTCCCGCTTGCGGGAGAGGGCAGGGGTGAGGGCCGGGGTCGTCGCAACTCACCAGGGAGTTTCAAATGAACGACCGCATCCACGACGACGCACCTGCGGGTGGGTCGACCACGCGCTGGCGACCCGAGGTGCTCGCCTTCATCGAAGCGCATCGCCGCGACGGCCATCGCAGCGCGCGGCTGGATCCGCTCGGCGTTTCGCGCCCGGCGGATCCGACGCTGCTTGACCCGCAGCGCTTCGGGTTGAACCCCGGCGACTGGCTCTCGCCGCGCGGCACGCCGCTGTGGAGCGCGCGCACCGTCGCCGATCTCGACCGCACGCTCAAGGCGATCTACTGCGGCGGTCTGGCGCTCGATGCCAGCGCGGTGCGCGACGCGTCGCGGCGCGACTGGCTGCACCATGCGATGGAGTCCGCGCCACCGGGCGCGGGCGGCGCCACCGAGCGCCTCGCGCTGCTGGACCGTCTGATCCGCGCGCAGGGCTGGGAGGAGCACGTCGCGCAGGCCTTTCCCCATGCGAAGCGCTTCTCCCTGGAAGGCAACGAGACCCTGATCCCGCTGCTGGACGCGCTCTGCGAGGAAGCGGCGGGCCACGGCGTGCGGCGCATCTTCCTCGGCATGCCGCACCGCGGCCGCGTCAACGTGCTGGTCAACCTGATGGGCTTTCCGCCCGCGCGCGTGCTCGACTTCTTCGATCCGAAGTCGCCGCATCCCGAGCTGCACACCGACCTCATCTACCACCTCGGCGGCGAGCGCGAGCTCGACACGCCGCAGGGGCGCCTCACGCTCACGCTGGCGCACAACCCCTCGCACCTCCAGAGCGTGCATCCGGTGCTCACCGGCCTGGCGCGTGCGTGCCAGGACGCGCTCAGCCGCGAGCGCGCGGACCAGGACGGACGCCGCCTTGTGCTCCCGCTGATGCTGCATGGCGACGCGGCCTTCGCGGGGCAGGGCGTCGTGATGGAGACCCTGATGCTAGGCGGCAAGCCGGGCTACACCGTCGGCGGCACGGTGCACGTGATCATCAACAACCAGGTCGGCTTCACCGAGCCCAACCCGATGAGCGCCTGGCCGGCGCACTACTGCACCGACGTCACGCGCATGGTCGACGCGCCGGTCCTGCGCGTGAACGCGGACGAGCCCGAGCAGGCCCTGCGCGCCGCCGCGATCGCGCTCGCCTGGCGCGCGCGCTTCGGCTCCGACATCGTCATCGATCTCATCGGCTACCGCCGCCTCGGCCATTCGGAAAGCGACGTCCCCGCGCTCACGCGGCCGCGCATCCACGCGCTCATGCAGACGCATCCGACCATCGTCGACCGCTACGCCGCCGCGCTGCGCGCCGAGCGCGTCCTGCCGCCGGACACCGACATGGCCTCGCACGTGACGCACAGCCGCGTGCGGGCGCACCAGGCGTTCTCCGATCCGGCGATGCCGGTGACGGATGACGTGCCCTCGCCGCTGCGTCGTCCGGGCGAAGTGCCCCCGCTGGACGTCGCCGGACTGCAGTCGCTGGTCGACCCGATGACGCGGCTCCCCGAAGGCTTCGAGCCGCACACGATGGTGCGCACGCTGACCGATCACTGGCGGCGGATGGCGGGGCTGGCCGATCCGCCGCTGCGCGCGGACTGGTGCTTCGCCGAGAACCTCGCCTACGCGACGATCCTTCGCGGCGGGCTCAACGTGCGCATCTCCGGCATGGACGTGCGACGCGGCACCTTCCTGCATCGGCAGGCGGTGTGGACCTCACAGACGACCCCGCTGGCCGGCTCGGTGGGCGAGGGCGTCCCCACCGATTTCGTGCCGCTGCGGCAGATCGGCGGCAATGACACCGGTGGACGGGGCGGCGGGCCGGGTGACGCCGGGCGCGGGCGTTTCGACATCTTCAACTCACCGCTGTCCGAGGAAGCGGTGCTCGGTTTCGAATACGGCTACAGCGTCGGCGCGACGCGCACGCTCACGGTGTGGGAGGCGCAGTTCGGCGACTTCGTCAACGGCGCGCAGGTCTTCGTCGACCAGTTCATCAGTTCGGGCGAGGAGAAGTGGGGCGACACCTCCTCGCTGGTGATGCTGCTGCCGCATGGCAACGAGGGTATCGGGCCCGATCACTCGAGCGGCTACCTCAGCCGCTTCCTGCAGCTGTGCGGCGAGGACAACCTGCGCGTGGCCTGCCCGTCGACGGCGGCGCAGTGGTTCCACCTGCTGCGCCGGCAGGCCTTCGACACCTTGCGCAAGCCCCTGGTCGTGATGTCGCCGAAGGGCACGCTGTATCACGAGAAGGCGTCGCACGCGGAGATCGCGGACCTCACGACGGGCAGCTTCCAGCCGGTGATCGACGACGCCACCGTCGAACGTCCGTCGCAGATCGAGCGGCTGCTGCTGTGCAGCGGCAAGGTGCATCACGACCTGGATCGCGGGCGTCGTTCGGTGGCGAGGGCGGACCTGGCGCTGGCCCGCGTCGAGCAGTTCTATCCCTTCCCCGCGGAAGAACTGACGGCACTCTTCGCGCGCTACCCGGCGCTCGTCGAGATCACCTGGGTCCAGGAGGAGCATCGGCAACAGGGTGCCTGGACCTTCATCCGCGAGCAGATGGACGCGGTCCTGCCGCGGCATGTGCAGCTGCGCTGCGTGGCGCGCCGCGCGAACGGATCCGGCGCCACGTCATCGCACGCGATCCATCAACTGGAGCAGGTTGACCTTGTGGCCCGCGCACTGGGCGAGGCCTGACCCGCAGTCAGAAAGTCCCAAGGCCCATGGTCAGCGGGTGCTGGTGGGGCCGGAATGGGGCTTGGGGTCCCTGGAGGGGCGCCCCATGCCCCGTGGAGTGCCCGCGCCAGGCCGGGCGACGTCGGGCGGTCTCCCTCATTGCCCCAGCGAGTCGGTTCTCCGCCGGCTCGACCCGCTCCCGCGGCCTTGAGCCTGCGGCCGTCCGAGCTGGATGATCTCGATCGCGTGGCAGGCGGCTTCAGCGGCGTAGTTGAGCGCCTCGTTCTCCGTCGCCCAGGCGGAGTCGGTCGCCGGATGGACGACATCGTCGACGCCGGCCGCCGAGCGCTGCTGATCTTGCGCCGAGGGCAGCTGCTCCCCGAAGGCATCGTTGGCCGCCGGGGTGTCGGGCGCGCCGGGATCGGGCGCGTCGCTCCGGCGCCGGCCGGTATCCAGCAGCTGGTAGTGGCCGACGAAGGCGCCAGCCGGGGTGGGCGTCGATTCGACGCGGTAGGTGACGCCTCGGTACTGTCCATCGCGTTGCATGCGGGTTCTCCCTGGTCTGCGATGTTGCGAAACCGGCAATTGCCACGCCCGGCGGAGCGGCACTATGTCGCGCCGATGAAGGACGCGTCCGCGATCCGGCGGACGGCACCGGTGTCATGACGGACGGCGTCCGGTGGTGCTTCGCACTTGTGACAACATCCACGACTTCAGCCCTGATTTCGACTGCCGATCTTGGATGCCCTGCTCGCCCGCCTGACCTCGACGGTCCCCGTCGCCCGCAACCTCGAACAGCTGACCCGTCCGCTGCTGGACATGCTGGGCACGGTCACCGGACTGGAATCGACCTACCTCACGACCATCGACCTGCGGGCCGGGGAGCAGCACGTGCTGCTGGCCCGCAACGCCGGCACGATGACCATCCCGGAAGGCCTGACGGTCGCGTGGACGGACACGCTGTGCAAGCGCGCGCTCGACGCCGGCCGCATGGCCACCAGCGACGTGGCGGCGTGCTGGGGCGATTCGGACGCGGCGCGCCAGCTCGGCATCCAGACCTATGTGAGCGCGCCCATCCGCGACGACGGCGGCGAGCTGCTGGGCACCCTGTGCGCGGCGAGCGCGGACCGTCGTTCGATCAGTCCGGAGTCGCAGTCGCTGCTGCGCCTGTTCTCGTCGCTGGTGAGCCAGTTCCTGCAGCGCGAACGGCTGGTGGCCGATCTCCGCGCCGCCAACGAGCAGTTGGCGACCTACGCCCTGACCGATGCGCTGACCGGATTGCCGAACCGCCGCGCGCTGTTCGACGAATTGCAGCGCGAGCTGCAGCGCGCGACCCGGGACGGCACCTGCGTGCTGCTGGGCTGCATCGACCTGGACGGCTTCAAGTCGGTCAACGACCAGCTCGGCCACCATCGCGGCGACCTGTTCCTGCGCGAGATCGCGCAGCGCCTGTCGCTGGAGCTGCGCGGCTCCGACATGCTGGCCCGCGTCGGCGGGGACGAGTTCATCGTCGTCGGTCCGGGCGTGAGCCTGGGCGGACTGCCGCGCTCGCAGGGCCCGCTGGTGGATCGCGGCGAACCGGCCCAGGCCGCCCGCGTGCTGGAACACCGCGCCGCGCTGGCCAGCGTCGGACGCTTCGACCTCGACGGTCATGCGCTGCAGTACGCGGGCGCGAGCGTCGGCGTCGTGGCGCTCGATCCGGCCGGGCTGAGCGTCGAGCAGGCGCTGCATCTGGCCGATCAGCGCATGTACGACGTCAAGCGGGCGCGCCGCCGGAGCATCGAGATGCCGGCGATGGTGACGCAGGCCGCGGACTGATCCGCCGGGTCGATCGGCCCGGCCGCATCGGCGGCCCCATCGACGCGAGGGCGTCCCTCAGTACCGATCAGCGCGGACGCGCGAGCAGCACCTTCTCGATGAGCAGATCGACATCCACCGGCTTGGCCAGGTGGTCGTCGAAGCCGGCGGCGATGGCCGCGTCGCGGTCCTGCAGCGTGGCCAGTCCCGTCAACGCCACGGCAAACATCGGCGTCGAGGTACCGAGCGCCCGTTCACGCGCCCGCAGCTGGCGCACCAGCGAATAGCCGTCCGCGCCGGGCATCGCCACGTCGCTGATCAGCACGTGCGGCGGATGCTCGGACGCCGCGGCGACCTGTTCCCAGCCCTGCTCGACCGACCCCGCCGCGCGCACTTCCGCGCCGGCCAGTTCCAGCAGATGCCGCAGCGCGTCCAACGCATGCGGATCGTCGTCCACCAGCAGCACGCGCAGGCCGACTAGGTCGTCGACGGTGGTCTCGCGCGGCGCCGTCTCAGGCGTGTCCGACACCAGTTCCACCGCCGGGAAGCGCACCGTCAGGCGCGTGCCGCGGCCCTCGCCGTCGCTGTGCGCCGTGACCGTGCCGCCGTGCGCCAGCACCAGGTGGCGCACGATGGACAGCCCCAGGCCGAGGCCGCCGTATTCGCGCGTGCGGCTGATGTCGGCCTGCGTGAAGCGGTCGAACAGGCGCGGCAGCAGCTCCACCGCGACGCCGATGCCGTTGTCGACGACGGCCAGCTCGATGGTCGGTCCGATGCGGGTCAGCGACACGGTGATGCGGCCGTCAGTCGGCGTGAACTTCAGGGCGTTGCCGACGAGGTTGGCCACGATCTGCTGCATCCGGCGCTGGTCGCCCTGGATGCGGTGCGGCTGCTGGAGGCCGGTGCCGCTCAGCGTCAATCCCTTGGCCTCGGCGGCGGGCTGCAGTCCGTCCACGACGGCGCGCACGCAGGCCGAGAGGTCCAGCGGGCGCATCTCCAGCGTCAGGTGGCCGGACGCGATGCGCGACACGTCCAGCAGGTCGTCGATCAGCTGCGCCTGCGCCTGGCAGTGCTTGAGGATGGTGGCGATGGCGCGCGTCGCGGTCGCCTCGCCGAGGGTGCCGCGTTCCTGGGACTGCTTCAGCACCGAGGCCCAGCCGGAGATCACGTTCAGCGGCGCGCGCAGCTCGTGCGAGACCATGCCGAGGAAGTCGTCCTTGGCGGTGTTGGCGCGCTCCGCGTCGTCGCGCGCGTGCTGCGCCGATTCGAGCGCGCAGCGCAGTTCGTGGATGTCCTGGAAGGCGATCACCGCGCCGTCGATGCGCTCGTCCGCGGTCCGGTAGGCCCGCACGTTGATCAGCCACCAGCGGCCCTCGGTGTCCTGGTGTTCGTGCTCCACCGGCGCCAGGCCTTGCACGGCGGTCTGCACCAGCTGCTCCAGCTGCCCGACGGCGAAGCGCGAGGTGACGTTCACCGCCGGCTGGCCGATCGCCTGGCCCAGCGCCGCGGGATCCAGCCCGAACAGCTGCGCCACCTGCGGCGACGCATGCCGCAGCCGCAGCTGGCGGTCCAGCACCACGACCGGCAGCGGGATGCCCTCGACGAGGTTGCTGAGGTCGTCGTTGGCGAGGTCCAGCTCGTCGTTGCGCGACTTGAGCTCCTCGTTCAGCGAGAGCAGCTCCTGGTTCGCCGATTCGAGCTCCTGCTTCGCGCTCTGCAGCTCTTCGTTGGCGCTCTGCAGTTCCTCGTTGGTGCTGAGCATCTCCTCGTTGGCGGTGCGCAGTTCCTCATTGGCCGATTCGAATTCGACGACCAGCGTGCGCAGCTGCGCCTGGGTCGCCTCGAGTTCATCGGACAGGGTCGTGACGGTGCGCTCGAGCTCGTCGACGCGCGCGCGGGCGCCGCTGGGCGAGAACGGCGGCGTGGACAGGGCCGAGGTGGCGTCGGCGGCCGGCTCATCCGGTTGCGGCGCCAGCGTCACCAGGAAGTGCTGCGGCGCCTCGCCGGCTTCCAGCGGCAGGACCTCCAGCACGTAGCGGCGGTCGTTGAAGGCGACGCGCTCGCGCCGCACCGGTTGCCCGGTGCGCTTGGCCTCGACCAGCGCCGTGCGCACGGGGACGTTGAGCGCCGGGTCCAGCAGGCGCGGCAGCGCGAGCGTGGCCTCGCCGCTGGCCGGGGCGATGAAGGCGGAGACGTCGCCGCGGAACTGCACCACCTCGCCCGCCTGGCTGACGACGAATCCCGGCGGCACGTAGCGCGCGAGCGCGACGCGGTTGGCGGCTTCGCTGACCAGGTCCGGCGGCGGCGCCTGCGGCACGCGCGGCGCGTTGCCGTCGCTGGCCCAGGGGCGAAGCGCGTCGATCGGGAACAGCGGCCGGTGGCGGCGCGAGTTCGGCAGCTTGCGGTACAGGTGCGGCGCGCCGGCGTGCTCGAAACCGTCGGCGACCGAGGCCGCTTCCGCGCGGCCCAGCAGCATGAAGCCGTCGTTGCGGCAGGCGTAGTGCAGCACCTCGAAGACATGCTGCTGCGCTTCCTTGCGCAGGTAGATCAGCATGTTGCGGCAGCTGATCAGGCCCATGCCCGAGAAGGGCGCGTGCGTCAGCAGGTTGTGGCGCGCGAACACGCACATCTCGCGCAGGTCCTTGGCGACGAGGTAGCCGCCGGAGCTCGGCACGAAGGCGGTGTCGCGGAAGGGCTGCGGCACGTTCTCCAGCGCCGCGGCGGTGTAGCGGCCGGCGCGGGCGGTCTCGATCGAGGCCTCGTTCAGGTCGGTGCCGAAGATCTGCACGCGGCGGTGGATGCCCTCGGCGTTCATCGCCTCCTTGAGCAGCATCGCGATCGTGTAGACCTCTTCGCCGCTGGAGCAGGCGGGCACCCAGATGCGGATCGGGTCGTGGCGCAGCGCCAGCAGCTTGGGCAGCACGACCTGGCGCAGCACGTTGACGAACTCCGCGTCGCGGAAGAACGCGGTGACGCCGATCAGCACGTCGTCGCGCAGCGACGCGGCCTCGTAGGGATCGGTGCGCAGGAACTGCAGGTAGGCGCCGACGTCGCGGTCCTTCTGCAGCAGCACGCGGCGCAGGAAGCGGCGGCGCAGGTTGACGTCCTTGACGTAGCCCAGGTTGACGCCGGCCTTCTGCTGGACGATCGCCAGCGCGGTCTCCAGCGCGTCGACATCCTGCGCTTCGCTGGCGGAGCCGGGCAGGTCGCTCTCGTGGTGGGGCTGGCCGAAGCGGCGCAGCAGCGCGGCGGGGATCTCCTCCGGGGGCAGGACCTCGTCCACCAGGCCGGTGTTGATCGCCGCGACCGGCATGCCGTCGTGCGCGGCGGTGTTGGGCGCCTGCGCGAGCGCGAAGCCGCCGGTGGCCTTCAGGTCGACGAGGCCGCCCGCGCCGTCCTGGCCGGTGCCCGACAGGATGACGACCGCGCCGTCGAGGTCGGGGTCCTGCGCCAGCGAGGCCAGGAAGGCGTCGATCGGCAGGTGCAGCCCGGGCGTGCGGCGGGTGAGGCGGAAGTGGCCGTCCAGCGCCATGACGCCGCAGTTCTCCGGCATCACGTAGACGTGGCCGTGCCGGACCTTGGTGAGGTGTTCCAGGCGCTCCACCGGAAGCGTGGTGCGGTCGCGCAGGACCTCGGGCAGCTTGGTTTCCTCGTTGGGGTCGAGGTGGGTGATGACCAGCACCGCGAAGCCCGGTTCGTTCGGTAGCGCACCAAGCACGGTGCCGAGCGCATCGATGCTGCCCGCCGATCCGCCGAGCACCACCACCCGCAAGGGCAACCGCTCCTCTGTGTCCACCCGCTGTCCCGTCGTTTTGATTGGAAAACTGCGGCGCAGTCTACCCCCGCCGGATGACCGGTCCGGCGCGGGGACTCTGGCCGCCGCGAAGGTCGCCGAGGGGATACTGCGACGCGCCGCGCGTCATCGCCCGCCCTGCCGCCGCCACCGCCGCCCCCATCGCCACTACCCCCCGCCGCCGCCATGTCTTCGTCGACGTCCACCACGCCCTGGCAACACACGCACGTCTTCGACGAGGGCAATCCGCTTGCCGCCCGCAACACGCGCTGGGCCGTGCTGCTGACGGCGCTGATGATGGTCGCGGAGATCATCGGCGGCTACGTCTTCAACTCGATGGCGCTGCTGGCCGACGGCTGGCACATGAGCTCGCACGCGGTCGCGCTGGGCGTGTCGCTGCTGGCCTACGGCGCCGCGCGGCGCTGGGCCAGGGACGGGCGCTTCGCCTTCGGCACGTGGAAGATCGAGATCCTCGGCGGCTACAGCAGCGCGCTGCTGCTGGTCGGCGTCGCGGGGCTGATGCTGTGGCAGTCGATCGAACGGCTGATCGCGCCGACGCCCATCCACTACGACGAGGCGATCGCGGTCGCGGCGATCGGTCTTCTCGTGAACCTCGCGTGCGCCTGGCTGCTGCGCGGCGAGCATCACCATCACGGACATGACCATGGGCACGGACACGACCACGGTCATGGTCACGGGCATGGACATGAACACGGTCACGCGCACGGTCACGCGCAGGGGCATGCGCAGGCTCAAGGCCATGACGACCTGAACCTCCGCGCCGCCTACATGCATGTGCTGGCCGACGCGGCGACCTCGGTGCTCGCGATCGTGGCGCTGCTGGGCGGCCGCCTGTGGGGCGCGGACTGGCTGGATCCCGTGATGGGCATCGCCGGTGCGGTGCTGGTGGCGGTCTGGGCGCGCGGGCTGCTGCGCGACACCGGCCGCGTGCTGCTGGACGCCGAGATGGACGCGCCGGTCGTCGACGAGATCCGCGAGGTCATCGCGGCGGCGCCGTGGCCGGCGACGATCGCCGACCTGCACGTATGGCGCGTCGGTCGCGCGCAGTACGCCTGCATCGTCTCCCTGGTCACCGACAGCCCCGAGGCAATACCTGACGACGTCCGCCGCCTGCTGGCCGTCCACGAGGAACTTGTTCACGTGACCGTCGAGATCAACCGCCCCGACCGGGCGACTGTCTGATCCGCGCCGCGGACCTCGGCGGACGCGCTCCGGCGCGCCGCCACAATCGCGGCCCATGAAAACCAACTACCTCCTCGCCGCCATCCTGGTCAGCAGCCTGATCGGCGCCTTCGTGGCCAACCGTTCGATGAAGACCGCCTGCGCGGTGGTCTCCGGCGCGATCGCGCTGTACGCGCTGCTGCGCCAGGTGATCTGAGCCTGCGCCATCACATTCATCAGATCGAAATGATCGATCTGATGAATGGCGCCGAGGTGTCAGGCCGCTGACCGCCTGGCTGTCGACCGTGGCCTTTCGTCACACCCCCTCCGACATCCCCCCGAGTCCACCCTATGGTGGGATGGCACTTGGGCCGACCCCCGCTGATAGTGGGAACTCGTCAGGAGAGGACCATGCGACAACGATTCGCGCCAGCCGCCGGAGAACCCGGTCACCCTTTCAGCAAGGCCATGCAGCTCATCCTGCGGCAGACCGAGGTGCTGCTGCAGCGGCGCATTCCCTTCAGCCCGTCCGGCTGGCCGATCGAGGACCCGCCCGCGCTGGAAGGCCTCGAGGTCACCGAGTCCACCTGGGACGAATGGACCGAGGCGATGGCGCATCAGAGCCGCGGCGCGTGATTCGCCCATCCTGCGCGTTGATCGCCCGGGGCCATGGCGCACTGGCGCGAACTTGAGCCGGTGAAGCGGCGAAGACACCCGCCAGTTGATCCTCCTCGGTGATGCAGTTCACCGAGTCCGCGACGACCGCTGCCTTGGTCGCGCTCATTGCGGCATGCCGGGAGGTGGCCGCGGCGAAGAATCCGTTCACCCCAACGAACGAGAGCGCTTCGCCATGCACGTCAAGTCCAACGCTTCTTCGTCGCCGACGGCCCACGTCGGCGCCCCCGCGTCCGCAGGCCCGGCCAAGGCCGCCAAGGCCAACAACGGCGGCGCGCCCGATTTCACCAGGATGCTGAACGACGCGAAGGCCGCTGCGCCGGCCTCCGCGACGACGGCACCGATGGCCGCCACGCCGGCGGCTGCCGCCCCGTCGACCGCAGCGCCCGCGACGCTGTCGCTCGACACGGCCTCGCTGGCCGCGCGCGGCTGATCGCCGCCGGGAGCCTTCCTTGAGCAGCGTGCCCCTCCTGTCCAGCCTGGTCGCGCTGGCGACGTCCTCCGACGGCTCGCACGAGAGCGGCCGCGCCGCGTCGTCGGGCGGATCCTCAGGGTCCTCGCGGGGATCCGGACCCCGCCTGACGCTCGGGCCCGTGCTCGGCGTGACGGCCACCATCAGCGCCAAGGGCCTGCAGGCGCTGGCGGGCGACGCGGTGGATGCCGTCGAGACCGTCGCCGATGTCGTCACCGACACGGTCGGCGACGTCGCCGGCGGCGTCGGCAACGTGCTCGGCAATGTCATCGGCTACGGCGTGATGGCCGCGCTCGGCGGCGGCGCCGTGCTCGATGAACTCGTGTGAGGGTCAGGTCATGCGCAAGGCGTTCACGGCGCTCATCGTGGCCGTCGCGGTCATCACGCTGACGGGCCTGGGCGGCTGCGCGCTGAGTCCGGTGCCTGCCTGGGAACTGCTCAAGGGCGCCGGCACCGCGACGTCGACGGCGCTGGCGACCGCCGCGCCGGCCAAGGCCAGCAACACGGTCCACCACGGCGACGCGCCGGTGAGGACCCTGTGCATCGAGTTCAACCGCAACGCGCCGCTGGAGGACCTGGTCCCGGCGATGCAGGCGGAGCTGAAGGGGCAGGGCGTCGAGAGCCGGGTGTACGAGCCCGGCACCGGCCTGCAGCAATGCGATGTGTGGCTGCGCTACGTCGCGACCATCGAATGGGGCGTGCCGCCGCTGGCCAGCGGCTACCGCGCCAACCTCAGCGCCGCGTCGCTGAGCCTGCACCGGGCGGACGGGACGCTGCTGTCGACCAGCAGCTACGTCGCCGAGGAGAACTTCGGCCTGGCCCGCTGGGCCGGGACGCGCAACAAGATCGCGCCGGTGGTGAAGGCGCTGATCACCGGCTTCCAGAGCTGAGGGAGAGGGATGTGATGTCGACAGAAGAATCCCGCCGCGCGAGCGCGCAGGCAAAGGCGGCGGCAGGAACGCCGGCAAGGGCGACGATGCCCGTGTTCATCGGACTCGTCGCGCTGGGCGCCCTGGGCGCGCTCGGCGGATGCGCCGGCACGCCGCCCACGGTGGCCGGTCCGATGATGGTGACGCCGCCGCAGGCGCCGATGTACATCGAGCGGCCCAGCAACGGCGCGATCTACCAGACGACCATGTCGCCGACCTCGCTCTTCTCGAGCGAGCGGCGCCCGAGCGCGATCGGCGACACCTTGAAGGTGGACATCCAGGAGACGCTGAAGGCGAGCCAGAAGCAGACGACCGACACGAACCGCGACAACAAGCTCGCGGTGCACGGGCCGGGCGGGCAGAGCAAGATCGGCGCGGTGGAGCGGCTGCTCAACATCGACGCGACGGCCGCGGGCAGCGATTCGTTCAAGGGCTCGGGCACGACGGAGACGGACAACAGCTTCGTCACGCAGATGGCGGTGAGCGTGATCAACGTGCTGCCCAACGGCAACCTGCTGGTGGCCGGCGAGCGCAACGTGGGCCTGAACAAGGGCGTGAACACACTGCGCTTCTCGGGGATCGTGAATCCCCGGGACATCCGCCTGGGCAACCTCGTGTCGTCGCGCGACGTCGTGAACGCGAGCCTGGAAAGCGTCGCGCAGGGCGACGTCTCGGAGGCCTCGTCGCGCAGCTGGCTGCAGCGCGTGCTGGCGAGGAGCCTGTCCATCTGGTGATCCGCCGACCGCCGCGCGGTCAACGGGGCTGACTGCAGCGCGGTCGACCCGAAACCGCAAAGCGCAAAGCGCAAACCGGCCCGGCGCCACGGGGCTTATCCATCGATCGGCGTCCGCGGTCCGCTTCTATAACCCACGATTCGCCGTCATGGCATTCGCGACGTTCCGCAGTCGAGGCGGAGGGCGGAGCCTTGTCCGGCGGACCTTATGCAGAACACATCATGAGCACGAGAGGGACGCGGACGCCGACGCACGACGGCGCACCGGACACGACGAGCGACGACTGGCTGGCAGACGGCCAGATCCGGACGTATCGGCGCGGCCAGAAGATCATCGAGGCCGGCACGCCGCTGGCCGAGTGGATCGCGATCAGCGGCGGGGCGGCCTTCCTCGCGGCGAAGGTCGCGGCGGACACGCGGGTGGCCGTGGCGGCGCTGTGGCTGGGCGACGTGATCGGGGCGGATTCGCCGCTGGGCAAGCTGGCTGCGCGCTACGACGTGACGGCGCTGGTCGATGTGACAACCATCCACATCCCGATGCCTCGGATGAAGGATACGAAGGCGCCGGATCGCGATGCGGCGACGGGCGAGCTGTACGCGGCGACCGCGTCGCGGCTGCAGGACCAGATCACGATGCGGCTGGCCGGCAACGGCTTCCAGCGGCTGATCAGCGTGCTCGCGACGCTGGCGGCGGCGCTGAGCAGTTCGCAGCGCGCAGGCACGGCGGGCAACAGCCTGGCGCTGCCGGTGTCGCAGGCCTGCATCGGGCAGCTGTCAGGGCTGTCGCGCCGGCAGACGTGGATCTACCTGGGCCAGCTCGCCGAGCGGGGATGGAGCCGGACCTCGCGCACCAAGGTCACGCTTGAGGGCCTGAACGCGTGGCTGAGCCTGATGGGCGAGGTCGAGTCGCGCGGGCTCGACTGCATAGCGACGGTGGATCAGTGCGACATGACCTTGTCGCAGCTGGCCAGCGCGAGGACGTCGCTGAAGTGATCACCGGGTCGGGGTCAGGTCTTTTCGAACCTGATCTCCGCCGCCTTCTTCGCTTCCATCTTCGGCCCGAAGCTGTTGAGGTTGCGCAGGATCAGCGTGTGGTGGTCGATGATCTGCGGCGCCGTGAGGTCGCCGTAGGCGATCGTCGTGTGGCCGTCCTCGACCAGCGTGACGTCGTAGCCCGAGCTCAACGCGCGGCGCGTCGAGGTGTCGACGCAGAAGTCGCTCTGGGCGCCGCAGATGGCGAGGTGCGTCACTCCGAAGCCCTTCAGCACCGCGTCCAGATCGGTCTTGTGGAACGAGTCCGGCGAGGTCTTGAACACGCGCCGGTCGTCCGGCTTCACGTGCAGGCGATCGTCGATCTGCCAGCCCTCGCTGCCGTGGCGCAGCGGCTCGTAGCCGTCTTCCTCGTGCTGGACGAAGACCACGGGCGTGCCGCTGTCGCGCGCCTTCGCGATCAAACCGTTGATGCGACCGATCACGGCGTCGACGTCGTGGCAGGCGTATTCGCCGACGCAGAGCGCGCGTTGCAGATCGATGATGAGCAGGGCAGTGGTCATGGCATTAGAGCGACTGGGCGACGAAGTTCACAGCATACGAGGAACGCGGCCGAAGGTCCTTTGGCGCAGTTCGAGCTGCCATGTTTGAGTCATTGTGAATGTAAGCATTTTTGTTTACTCTCCTTCCGTGTTCCCAGGTATTTCCCAGCTTTCCTGTCGCTCGGCTGACAGAGCTCCCCACGATGGGGGCGTTCCGGTTTTGAGGGGGGAAGAATCGCCTCAAACGAGCTCTGGATCTTCAGACTGCCAACCTCTTCTCAGGGGTTGGGCGATGAAGGTCAGTGAGTTTCGGCGGTGGCTGCAGGCGCAGGGTGCGACCTTCGTGGAAGGTGCGCGTCATACCAAGGTCTATCTTGGCGGACGACAGAGCGTGATCTCTCGCCATCCGTCGGATGAGATTCCTGAAGGAACGAGGTGCGTGATCCTCAGGCACCTCGGATTGAAGCGAAAGTGAGGTCAGACATGTTGTTGAGCTTTCCCGCCCGAATCACTCCCGATGGAAGTGGTTTCATGGTCCAGTTCCCGGACATTCCGGAAGCCACGACTTGTGGTGCTACGTACCAGGACGCTCTCGACATGGGGGCGGACGCGTTGGCCACAGCGATGGACTTCTATTTCGAAGACAAGCGACCGGTACCGCCACCGTCGAGGTTGAAGCGGGGGCAGGTCTTGATCGACCTGCCGCCGAGCATCGGTGCGAAGGTGCTCCTGTTGAACGAGATGCTGGCGCAGGGCACTCGAAACGCGGATCTGGCCCGACGCATGAACGTTCGTCCGCAAGACGTGAGTCGACTGACGGATCTCAGTCATCCGACGAAGATCGATACGATCGCCGCAGCATTGAAGGCGCTGGGCAAGCGACTGGAACTGAGTCTGGCCGACGCCTGCTGAGGCATCCGCTGGTTCCTCAGAACTTGTAGTTCAACACCACCCGCATCGCGCGGTTGTCGCCGCGGATGTTGTTGGGCTTGTCCAGGTTGAGGTTGTCGCCGCCCAGGCGGTTGGGTGTGACCCCCGCCTGCGGCGCGTTGCCGATCCAGTCGTCGAAGCCGCCGTAGTTGTCGGCGCCGAGCACGTTCAGCACGTCCAGCCGCAGTGCGACCTGGTGGATGCCGTACTTGAAGGCCTTGCCGATGCTGATGTCGACCTGACGGAAGCTCGGCGAATCGCCCTCGACCAGGAAGCACTGCGGCGTGCCGCCGATGCAGTTCGTCAGGCGTCGCGGGAAGCCGCTCGCATACGTGCCCTTGGCCGAGAAGGTCAGCCCCCACGGCAGCAGCTTGTCCGTCATGAAGGCGCCGACCAGGCGGTGCCTGTCGACCAGCGTGCTCGGATTCCAGCCGCGGCCCGCGCGGCCGTAGGTCCAGTCGAAGGTGTCGTTGCTCCACTGCAGGTTGGTGGTCTTTGCGTCGCTGTAGGTGTAGGCGAGCGTCGCCGTCCAGCCGGAAGATTCCGAGTACGGCTTCTCTGCCTTCACGAACACCGAGTCGGTGCGCGTGCGCCCGATCGAGTCGCCCAGCACCACCTGCCCGAAGCCGTTCGGGCCGCCCCACAGCGGATCGATGGACGACTGCTGCGCGAAACCGCCGTCGGCGTCGCGGTTGCCGCTGAACCAGACGAACTGGTTCTTCGCCTCGACGCGGCTGAGTGCGATCTCGCCGTTCCAGGTCGCGGTCAGCGCCTGCCGCAGCCCGATGCTGAACTGGTCCGCGTAGGGCATCTTCAAGTCGTTGCGGATCAACCAGATCTCACCGCCGGGCGACTGGTTCTTCTGCAGCTCGTCCAGGGCGTGGTTCGCCATCGTGCGGTCGTAGCTGCGGCCGTAGCCGCCGAAGACCACCGTGTTCCGATTGCCGAAGACGTCGTAGGAGAAGCCGACGCGCGGCGCGATCGCGTTCTTGAACGCCTTGCGCGAGTTGCCGCTGCTGATGTACTGCGACACGTCGATGCCGCCCTTGGCCAGCGACTGCGCGTAGGTCTGGCCCGTCGGCGGTGCGATGCCGTAGCGCGTCACGTCCGGCGCCAGCAGCGCCGCGATGCGGTCGGCCGGCGTCGCGTACGCGTTGTTGAGCATGTTGTCCTCGTAGTCCCAGCGGACACCGAGGTTGAGCTCGAGCTTCCGGGTCAGGCTCCAGTCGTCCTGGAGGTAAAGCCCCCACTGCTTGTTCTTGAAGCTGGCGCCCGAGGGCGCCGCCGCGCGGCGGATGTTGCACTGGTCGCTGGTGCTGCCGTTGTTGGAGACGTTGGTGCCCGTGCAGTTCACGCCGTCCCAGTAGGGCAGGCCGGTGACGTTGTCGATCAGCACGTCGACGCCGTCGACCGAGTTGGCCGTGCCGCTCAGGTCGTAGCGCATGCTCTTGAGCTTCACGCCGCCCTTGAGCACGTGGCCGTCGAATCCGGTGTAGGTCAGTTCCTCCGAGACGAAGGTGCCGCGCTGCTTGCGCCGCTGCGCATCGGGCGAGCCGCCGTCGAGGATCACGTCCTGCGACGAGGTCAGCACCTGCGGCGAGGCCGTCGAGACCTTGTAGCGGACCAGCGCCGTGTCCGACGCCGACTTCGGATTCCACAGGTAGTCCTCGTAGCCGATGCGCGCCTCGCTCAGCCAGTCGTCGCGCGACCACTCGTGCTTCAGGTCGATGCGCGTCTCGTCGTTGCGGCGCTCCTTGTCGTTGCCGGGCAGCGAGAGGTTGCGGTCCTCCGCGATGCGGTCGGTCTCGCGCCGCAGCCGCGCGCTGAGGGTCAGGCGGTGCTCGTCGTTGAGCTGCGCGTCGAGCTTGCCGAAGAACAGGTCCTCGTGGAACGGATCGACCTGGCTGCCGCGCCGCGACAGCAGGTCCGGCACGATGCCGGCGTTGGGCAGTTTCTCGAAGTTCTGTCCGGCGATCTGGCGCGAGTCCTCGATGCGCTTCGCGTCGTAGGCGACGAAGAAATGCAGCTTGTCCTTGACGATCGGGCCGCCGACGCTGCCGCCGTATTCGTACTTCTCGGACGACGGACGCGCGATGCCCTGGGATTCGCGCTCCTTCTCGAGCGAGTTCTTGGATCGCCAGTTCGTGCCGGTGCGGTCGCCGTAGATCTCGCCGTGGAATTCGTTGGTGCCGGACTTCGTCACCGCCGTGATCGCGGCGCTGCTGACCTGATCGAACTCGGCCTTGTAGTTCTGCGTCAGCACCTTGTATTCGGAGATCGCCGACTGCGGGAACGGGTTGCCGCGCGTGTCCGACTGGCCGCTGACGCCGCCGCGCAGGATGTTGTTCTTCTGGCCCACGCCGTCGATGAAGACATTGAGGTGGTCGAAGTCCTGCGCGCCCGATTGCACGCGGCTCAGGCCGCTGGAATCGGTGGAGAACGCGACGCCCGGCGCGAGGTCCGCCGCGCTGAGGAAGTTGCGCGTCGTCTGCGGCAGCGCTTCGATCATCCGCTGCGACACGACCGTGCCGAGCTGCGAATCCTTGACGCCTTGCCGGCTGGCGTTGCCGGCCACGGTCACCGTGCCGAGCTGGATCGCGCCCGCGGTGTCCGGGGCCGGTGCCTCGCCCAGGTCGAGCGAGGCGCTCTCGCCCACGGACAGCGTGATGCGTTCGGTCCTGATCGGCTTGCCGTCGGCCGCGGCGACGCTGACGACGTATTCACCGGGTGCCAGGCCGATCAGCGCGTACCGGCCGTCGGCGCGGGTGCTGGTGCGGTAGCGGGCACCGTTGGCGCTGTTGACGGCGGTGATCGACAGGCCGCCGGGCTGGACGCCGGCCGGCGCGTTGACGAGGCCGCGCACGGTCGCGCGGCTCACCTGCGCGTGCGCGGAAGTGGCGACGCCGGCGGCGAGTGCGACGGCAACGGCCAGCGCAAGCGCCGGCCGGACGGAGGAGGAGGAGGAGCGGGAAGCGGTCATCGACCACGGACGCGGGGCGCGCATCGGCCGCGCGTCAGGTGGACGGGCCGGCCTTGGCGCGGCGCATCTGCGCGGCGAAGACCTGTTCCATCGTTTTCTTTTCGGGGAGCACGTAGACGATGCCCCCTTGCTTGCCGAAGGTCGGCCAGAGTGTCTGCTCGAAGAATTTCACCGGCATGTTGATGCAGCCGAAGCTGATGCGGTTGTCCTTGGGCGTCGGCGAGGCCAGGCGCTCCAGTCGACGTTCCGCGGGGTTGGTCGGGCGCACGCGGTGCATGGACACGGCGGCCTCGTAATCGACCCAGAGCACGTCCTCGTGCCCCGAGTTCTTGCCGGGCTGCGCGACGAAACGGCCGGCCGGCGTCGTGCGCTCGGAGGGCTTCACCTCGGCGATGGGTCGCAGGCCGATGCCTGCGACGCTGTCGTCGCCGGCGGCGTAGCCGAGCAGCACCGGCGTGGTCGCCTGGAGCTTGCCGTCGGCGTTGAACACCAGGACCTGCGCCTGGCGCTTGTCGAGGATCGCGAACGGGCGTCCGTTGTGATCCCAGCCCGCCATCACCCATTGGGCGAGCTGGCGAGCCTGCTTGGAAACCTTGGTCTTGCCGAAGTCGGCCGTGCCGGTCCGCAACACTGGTGCGGTGGCCTGGGCGACCGGCTGGACCGGTGCGGAAGGGGTGTGTCGGGCCACGACGGGCGGAGCCGGTCGCAGTTGCTTCATCAGGAAGGTCGCCGCCGGCCAGGCCAGCAGCGCGCCGGCCAGACCCAGCGCCAGTCCCTGCGCCGCCCATCCCGCGCGTTCCCGCAGGTGTTCAGGGATCCATCCCGACACCGGCCTGCGAGGCTTGGGTGGCGGCGGATCGCTGAAGAAGTACCCGCTGGAGGCGCGCAGCATGGTGGGCTTTCAGGGAGAGGCTAGTGCCGGGCGTGGCGGTGCGGACTCACCGATCAGTTGCGGTCGGCGCGGGGAGCCGGCGTGCCGGCGCTGGTCGGCTCAGCCGGCAGCGGGTCTTGCGTGGCCGGCTGCTGGTTCTGCCACTGGTCCGTGGACGAGGGCTGGGTCTGCTGCGACTGCGCTTCAGGCGTGGTCTGCTGCTGCTGCGTGGTGGCCTGGTTCGACTGGTCGGCCGGCGTCATGGTCTGCTGGTCGGCAGGTGCCTGCTGTTCAGTCTGCGTGGCAGGGTACTGTTCCTGCGTGGCTTGCGTCGGGGCGGCCTCGGTCGAGTTCTCGACCTGCGCATAGGCCAGGCCCAGCACGCTGGCGAAGGCGGTCAGGGCGACGGCACCGGTGACGAGGGATTTGGTTGCGTTCATGTGGTCTCTCCTTTGGGCTTGAGGGACCGATCGGTGGAGATCGGTTAGGACCAACTTTGGACCGTGGACGGGGAGTCGAACGTGGGTTGAAGTCGCGAGGGTTTGTAGGACAAGCGGCAGGTTTCAACCCGATACATCCACGTGTTCATCGGGGCAAACGGCGATCCCTCGCCTGCGTCGCGCCCGTCGCGCGCCCAAGAAAAAACCGGACGGCCCCTGAAGGGCGGTCCGGTGAAGAAGGCGCTGATGGACGCCTTCGGAGACAGGAAACCTCCGAACAATAGGCATTCACCCCGATCGCATAAATGCTGCGCTGCGCAACGCACCGTTGTGGGGACCTCAACAATCGACCCTGGTGCCCGCCACTCCCCCATGCCATCGAGGAAGCACACCTCCTCCAGGGGGTGTTGTGCGTTGATCGCCCGAACTCCCCATGCCTACATCCGGTTACCGCCAGGCGTTTCTTCCGCGCCGGCTGTCGGTTTCGTGCGATAGATGTCCGCTCACTAGATGGGGTTGTCAAGGGATGTCACTGACTTGCGTCAAGATCGCGACCGCCGCGAGCGTTCTGCCCCAACTTTTTCAGCCCGTCACCAGAAACCGGTTTCCTAACGGTTTCTTGATGCCGAAAGGGACGGGGAGGTCGGAACACGGGACGCGGTCGATCGGTACCGTTTGAGGGTTCGGCACCGTTCGTTCTCAGCGGGTCGCGTCGCGACCGCCTTTCCATTGTTTGAGGAGGACCCATGTCTACTGTGCTGACCGATCAGGGCGGCGGATCCACCAGCGGGAGCTGGCTGGACAAGGAGCGCACCATCGCCGCTCCTGGTTTCAACCGCTGGCTGGTGCCGCCTAGCGCGCTCGCCATCCACCTGTGCATCGGGATGGCCTACGGCTTCTCGGTGTTCTGGCTGCCGCTGTCCAAGATGCTGCAGACCGCCGGGACCGGCGCCGCGTGCGGCAAGGATGTGGGCTTCTTCGCCCAGCTGTTCACCACCCAGTGCGACTGGAGCGTCGCGACCCTGGGCTGGATGTACACGCTGTTCTTCGTGTTCCTGGGCTGCGCCGCCGCGATCTGGGGCGGCTGGCTCGAACGCGCCGGCCCCCGCAAGGCCGGCCTGGTCTCGGCCGTGTGCTGGTGCGGCGGCATGCTGATCTCCGCGATCGGCATCCACACCCACCAGTTCTGGATGATGATCCTCGGCTCCGGCGTGATCGGGGGCATCGGCCTGGGCCTGGGCTACATCTCGCCCGTGTCGACGCTGATCAAGTGGTTCCCGGACCGTCGCGGCATGGCGACCGGCATGGCCATCATGGGCTTCGGCGGCGGCGCGATGATCGGTTCGCCGCTGGCCGTCGAACTGATGAAGCGCTTCGCCACCCCGACCGACGCGGGCGTGATGCAGACCTTCGTCGTCATGGCGCTGGTGTACTTCGTGTTCATGGTCGCCGGCGCGCTGGGCTACCGCGTGCCGCCCACCGGCTGGAAGCCCGAAGGCTGGACCCCGCCGCCGGCGCAGGCCGCCAACACCATGATCACGCAGCGCCACGTGCACGTGAAGAAGGTCTGGGGCATCCCGCAGTTCTGGCTGGTGTGGATCGTGTTGTGCATGAACGTGTCCGCCGGCATCGGCGTGATCGGCATGGCCAGCCCGATGCTGCAGGAGATCTTCGGCGGCAACCTGATCGGCGTGCCGGCCAAGTTCGCCGAGCTCGACAAGACGCAGCTGGCCGCGATCGCCGCGATCGCCGGCGGCTTCACCGCGCTGCTGAGCCTGTTCAACATCGGCGGCCGCTTCGTGTGGGCCTCGCTGTCGGACAAGCTGGGCCGCAAGCTGACCTACACCGTGTTCTTCGTGCTGGGCGGCCTGCTGTACGCCAGCCTGCCGAGCAGCGCGGCGGCCGGTCACAAGCTGGCGTTCGTGGGCGCGGTCTGCATCATCCTGTCGATGTACGGCGGCGGCTTCGCCACCGTGCCGGCCTACCTGGGCGACCTGTTCGGCACGCAGATGGTGGGCGCGATCCACGGCCGCCTGCTGACCGCGTGGGCGACCGCCGGCATCCTGGGCCCCATCGTCGTGAACTACATGCGCGACTACCAGCTGGGCCTGGGCATCCCGCGCGAGCAGGTCTACAACCAGACGATGTACATCCTGGTGGGCATGCTGGTCATCGGCCTGATCGCCAACCTGGCCATCCGTCCGGTCGCCGACAAGCACTTCATGACCGACGCCGAACTGGCCGTCGAGAAGAAGCTGGCGCACGAGAAGGCCGCCGCCGCCGAAGTGGGCAGCGGCCCGGGCGCCGGTGCGGCGACGCCGACGGTGCTGGTCGCGCTGGCCTGGCTGGCCGTGGGCATCCCGCTGGCATGGGGCATCTATCGCACGCTGCTGAGCGCCGCGAAGTTCTTCAGCTGAGCTGGCGCTCAAACCCCGCCGGCAGCGCGCGAGCGCGTGACCGGCTAGCATGACCCTCGCCCCGGCGGCCGTCCACGACGACCACGGGGCGACTCTGTTTCAAGACCTCGCGTTGGGCGAGGGGCGGACAGGGAACAATGATTCCGGAGGACTCGATGAGCGACCAGAAGATCCACTTCTACAAGGGCCCGGCGGGCGGCTGGGGCGCGCTGAAGAGCGTCGCGAAGCATCTGCAGGCGCAGGGCGTCGCGATGAAGGGCGCCAAGACGCTGCTGTCGGCCAACCAGCCGGACGGCTTCGACTGCCCCGGCTGCGCCTGGCCCGACCGGGATCACCGCTCGACCTTCGAGTTCTGCGAAAACGGCGCCAAGGCGATCGCCGCCGAGGCGACCGCGCACCGCGCCACGGCCAGCGTGCTCGGCGGACACACCGTCAGCGAACTGGCCGAGTGGTCCGACTTCGACCTCGAGAACATGGGTCGCATCACCGAGCCGCTGGTCTACGACCGCGCCACGGACCGCTACAAGCCGATCGCCTGGGACGACGCCTTCGAGCTGATCGCCGCGCGCCTGAACGCGCTGAGCAATCCCAACGAGGCGATGTTCTACACCTCGGGCCGCGCGAGCAACGAGGCCGCGTTCCTGTACCAGCTGTTCGTGCGCGAGTTCGGCACCAACAACTTCCCCGACTGCTCGAACATGTGCCACGAGCCCAGCGGCCAGGGCCTGAAGCCGACCATCGGCATCGGCAAGGGCACGGTGACGCTGCACGACTTCGAGAAGGCGGACGCGATCTTCATCATGGGCCAGAACCCTGGCACCAACCACCCGCGCATGCTGGGCGAACTGCGCGAGGCGTCCAAGCGCGGCTGCAAGATCGTCAGCTTCAACCCGCTGCGCGAGCGCGGCCTGGAGCGCTTCGCCGATCCGCAGGACAAGATGGAGATGGCGACGCTGGGCAGCACGCCCATCTCGACCAACTACTTCCAGCTGCGCATCGGCGGCGACATGGCCGTGATGAAGGCGCTGTGCAAGCGCGTCTTCGAGCTCGACGACGCGGCCGTCGCCGCGGGCGGCGAGCGCGTGCTGGACCTTGGCTTCATCGCCGAGCACACGCACGGCATCGAGGCATTCGAGGCCAGCATCCGGGCCGAGTCCTGGGAAGCGCTGGAAGCCGAATCCGGCCTGTCGCAGGAGCAGCTCTGCGCCGCCGGCGACCTGTACGCGCAGGCCAAGCGCGTGATCATCTGCTGGGGCATGGGCATCACCCAGCACCAGCACTCGGTCGCGACCATCCAGCACATCGCGGCGCTGCTGATGCTGCGCGGCAACCTGGGCCGCGAAGGCGCGGGCGCCTGCCCGGTGCGGGGCCATTCCAACGTGCAGGGCGACCGCACGATGGGCATCTACGAGAAGCCGCCCAAGACGCTGCTGGACCGCCTCGGCCAGGTCTTCGGTTTCGAGCCGCCGCGCGAGAACGGCTACGGCACGGTCGAATCCATCCAGGCGATGCTCGACGGCAAGGGCAAGGTGTTCTTCGCGCTGGGCGGCAACTTCGCCTCGGCGACGCCGGACACGATCGCGACCTGGAAGGCGCTGCGCAACACCGACCTGACCGTCCACGTGACGACCAAGTTCAACCGCAGCCACACGATCCACGGCAAGGAGGCGCTGGTGCTGCCGTGCCTGGGCCGCACCGAGATCGACATGCAGGCCGCCGGCCCGCAGGGCGTGACGGTGGAGGACTCGATGAGCATGGTGCACATCTCCAGCGGCATGAACGCGCCGGCGTCGGAGCACCTGCTGTCGGAGCCGATGATCGTGGCGCGCCTGGCCGCCGCGACGCTGAAGGGCCGCTCGAAGACGCCGTGGCTGTGGCTGGTGGAGGACTACTCGCGCATCCGCGACAAGATCGAGGAGGTCTTCGACGACTTCGCCGGCTTCAACGAGAAGATCAAGGTGCCGGGCGGCTTCCGCCTGCGCAACACCGCGTCGGAGCGGGTCTGGAACACGCCGACCGGCAAGGCCAACTTCATCACCTACGCGCTGCCGACGGACACGCCGCTGCATCAGGCGCGCGCGCGGCTGCGCGGCGACGAGAAGACGGTGGTGTTCAACCTGGCGACGGTGCGCTCGCACGACCAGTACAACACGACGATCTACGGCAACGACGACCGCTATCGCGGCGTGTGGGGCCATCGCCGCGTGGTGTTCATCAACAGGGACGACCTGAAGGCGATCGGCATGAAGGCCGGCGAGTGGGTCGACATCACCAGCGTCTACAGCGACGGCGACACGCGTCGCGCCGAGAAGTTCGTGCTGATCGAGTACGACATCCCGCGCGGCTGCCTGGCGAGCTACTTCCCGGAGACCAACTCGCTGGTGCCGCTGAGCAGCGTGTCCATCGGCGCGGGCACGCCCACGTCGAAGTCCATTCCGGTGGTGCTGACGCTGCGCACGCAGGACGCGCCGCTGCCGCAGGACCAGGCCCGTTCGGTGGCCGGGGCGACCGCCTGAGGCTCTGCCGATGACCCCAGCCGACGCGCCTGCCGCTGACGTTCACGACGGTCACGACCGCGAGGTCGAGGACGAGGTCGGGGACGACGGCGACATGGCCGCGCAGGCGCGTTTCGCGCTGGAGACGCTGGCGGAGCTGGACGGCGGCAACGGCGTCTCGCTGCCGCGGCTGGCCAAGCGCACGGGACTGCGCGTGAGCGTGCTGCTGAGGCTCTACACCTTGATGAGCGATGCGCGCGTCGGCGATGTGCAGGGGCCGGGCTGGGTGCGTCTGCACGTGGACGAGGACGGTCGCTGGATCGCGAAGATCACGCTGGCCGGTCGAGGCGATGGCCCCGACGACGGCGCGGCGGAGCCGACGCCATGAGCGACGCAACGACGGGCACCACGAGCGATCCGATGAACGACGCCTGCGCGCTCCCCGACGATGACGACGCGCCGCTGCCGTCCGCGCTGATCGCGGTGCGGCCGGAGCGCCTGGGCGCCACGCGCGCGGCGGACGAGGAGTTCGTCGCCGAGGAAGTGCCGATCGCGCTCGAATACAACGGCCTGTCGCACGCAGTGATGCTGGCGACGCCGCTCGATCTCGAGGACTTCGCGCTCGGCTTCTCGCTGACCGAAGGGCTGCTGGCCTCGCCGGCCGACCTGCTCGACGTGGAAGTGCGGACGCGGCCCAACGGCGTCGCGCTGCAGCTGCGTGTCACCGCGCGCTGCGAAGCGCTGCTGAAGGAACGTCGCCGCAGCATGGCGGGTCGCACGGGCTGCGGCCTCTGCGGCACCGACAACCTCGATCAGGTCTTCCGCGTGCCGGAGCGGCCCGTGCCTTCTCTCCCCGCCGCGCTCAGCGACGCCGAGACGCTCGTGCCCGCACTGTCGCGCGCCATGCGCGAGCTCGCCGCGGCACAACCGCTCCAGCAGCGCACCGGCGGCATCCACGCGGCCGCCTGGTGCCGCCCCGACGGCGAAGTCGTCCTCGTGCGCGAAGACGTCGGCCGCCACAACGCGCTCGACAAACTGATCGGCGCCATGGCCAAGGCCGGCATCGACGCGTCCCAAGGCTTCGCCGCCGTCACCAGCCGCGCCAGCTTCGAGATGGTCCAGAAAGCAGCGATCGCCGGCATGCCCATGCTGGCGGCGGTCAGCGCACCCACGCACCTGGCGATCCGCACCGCGCAGTCCTGCGGGCTGCGCCTCGCCGGCTTCGTCCGCGAAGGGCGGGCAACGCTCTACGCCTGAGAGCGACCGCCTACCTGCGTCTGCAGGGGCGTTGGCCGCCATGGCGTGGGGCCCCCGCGGCAAGCGCGGAAACCCCACGCCATGCCGTCCCCATCCAGCACCGTACTTCCACGGTTTTGCTACCGAGGACTGGGCCGTTCAGAACTTGCAGCCCATGCCCAGTTGGGCAGTGATGTCGATCTGCGCCGATCCGTCACCCTTGCGGCTGAGCTTCGATGGCATGCGGAATCGCGCGGCGCACTCGGTGGCGTCGAGACCGAGGCCTCGCAACATCTGCTTCGGACCTTCCATGCCGATGCTCACCGCGTGATGCGCGCGCTTGGGCGGCGGACCGATGGGCGCGCCCTCACGGGGAAGTTCGACGACCTGGATGTCGAGCCCCCGATTCAGCATCACGTTGGACCGCGAGCCCGCCTGCGTGCTCGCCGTGGTGGTCTGGAGCCGGCTCCGCAGCGCGGCGAGCGACGCCTGCAGCGCGAGCGGCCGACGGACCGGTTCAACGGACTCCGGTGACGCGCCGACTTCCTGCGCCGCCGCCGGTGCTGATGCCGAAGGCGCCGGATCCGCAGCCGTCGGTGCTGCAGCGGCGATGCCCGCGATGCCCAGCGTCGCGGCCACGCCGACGACCCTCCGCCATGTCCTCCGTGAGGCGCGCTCCATGTTGTCCTCCAACCTCCAGCCGCGTGTCTTCACGGTGCGCGCGGGTGCTGAAGCGCGGCTGAAGGCAGGATCAGGACTTTCCCCCGTGCCCATGGGGATCCGGGGGATTCTTCTTACTCCCTCTCCCGCTTGCGGGAGAGGGTGGGGGTGAGGGCCAGCGGCGGCGGCAGTACGGAGGCCCTGAGGGTTGGCTTCAGTCGAGCGTCTGCCGATATCTGAGCAGCGCTATCGTTCCCGCGACCAGCAGGAAGACCAGCATCGGCCAGAGCTCCGGCACCAGCTGCCCGAACGAATTCCCCTTGAGCATGATTCCCCGCACGATGCGCAGGAAGTGCGTGAGCGGCAGCGCCTCGCCGATGACCTGCGCCCATCGCGGCATGCCGCGGAACGGGAACATGAACCCCGACAGCAGCATCGACGGCAGGAAGAAGAAGAACGTGGCCTGCAGCGCCTGCAACTGGTTCTTCGCCAGCGTCGAGAAGGTGAATCCCACGGCCAGGTTGGCCAGCATGAACACGCCGATCATCGACAGCAGCAGCATGAAGCTGCCCGCCATGGGGATCCGGAAGAGGAGCGCCGCCGCCAGCAGGATCACGCCCAGTTGCACATAGCCCAGCACGATGTAGGGCAGGATCTTGCCGATCATGACCTCCAGCGGACGCACCGGCGTGGCGAGCAGGTTCTCCATCGTGCCGCGCTCCCGCTCGCGCGTCATCGCCAGGCCCGTCAGCATCACCATCGTCATCGTCAGGATGGTGCCGATCAGGCCCGGGACGATGTTGTAGCGGGACAGGCCCTCGGGGTTGTAGCGCCGATGGATGCGCCATTCGAAGGGCATGGCCGGCGAGGCGCCGGCGTTCGGACGCGCCGCGCCGACGAGATCGCGCCGCAGCGCCTGCGCGCCGAGTTGCGCGAGCGCCGCCAGCGCATTGCTCGACGCCGACGGATCGGTCGCATCGACGCTCACGAGCACCGCCGGCTGCTCGCCGCGGAGGACGCGTCGGCTGAAGTCGGGCGGAATGACGATCAGGAACTGCACCTCGCCGTCCTCGACCATCCGGTCGCCGTCCTGCTCCGACGCCGGCCGGGCCTGGACGCGGAAGTAGCCGCTCTGCGCCAGCGCCGCGACCAGGCTGCGCGCCATCGGCCCGCGGTCCTGCGTCACGACCGCGGTGGGCAAGCCTTTCGGATCGGTGTTGATCGCATAGCCGAAGAGCAGCAGCTGCAGGATGGGCACGCCCACCGCCATCGCGAAGGTCGGCCGGTCGCGCAGCATCTGCTGGACCTCCTTGATGAAGATCGCCAGCACGCGCGCGAGGCTGAAGCGGCTGGCGCGGCTGGCGGTCATCGCGCGGCCTCGAAGTTGTCGGGCGTCTTGCTGATCAGGCTGATGAAGACGTCCTCGAGGTTGGCCTGGGCGTGTTCCCAGCGCAGACCGGCGTCGTCGCGATGCGGCGCGATCGCGCGTTCCAGCGCGGCCTCGTCCTGACCGGCGACGTGCAGGCTGTTGCCGAAGGCGGCGACGCTGAGCACGCCGTCCGCGCCGTTGAGCGCGGCGGAGAGTTCCGCCAGACGCTTGGGATCTTCGGCGTGCAGCGCCCAGACGGTGAGCCCGGCCTGATCGATGATCTCCCGCTGCGTGCCGCGCGCGAGCAGCTTGCCGTAGGCGATGTAGGCGAGCTCATGGCAGCGCTCGGCCTCGTCCATGTAATGCGTGGAGACCAGCACCGTGATGCCGTCCGCCGCGAGGCGGTGGATCTCGTCCCAGAAGTCGCGACGCGCCTTCGGATCGACACCCGCGGTGGGCTCGTCGAGCAGCAGCAGCTTGGGGTCGTGCAGCAGACAGGCGGCGAGGGCCATGCGCTGCTTCCAGCCGCCCGACAGCGCGCCGGCCAGTTGATCCTGGCGCGTCTTCAGCCCGAGCCGGTCCAGCGCCTGGTCGACGCGACGCGCGCGGTCGTCGAGTTCGAAGAGACGTCCGATGAAATCGAGGTTCTGCCGGATCGAGAGGTCCTCGTACAGGCCGAAGCGCTGCGTCATGTAGCCGACCTGGCGCTTGATCTCACCGGCGCGCTGGCGCATGTCGAGGCCCAGACAGGTGCCTTCGCCCTCGTCGGGCGTGAGCAGGCCGCAGAGCATGCGGATGGTCGTCGTCTTGCCGCTGCCGTTGGGGCCGAGGAAGCCGCAGATGCGGCCGCGTCCGAGCTGCAGGTCGACATGGTCCACGACGGTCCGCTGCCCGTAGCGCTTGGTCAGGCCGCGGACGTCGATGGCGAGTTCGCTCATGGACGTCCCGATGTCGAAGCGGGCAAGGCGGGCGTAGCGGGCACAGCGGGCGATGAGGGACGGACCTCGAGCGGCTGACCGGGATGCAGCCGGAGCGCCTGCGCCGGGTCCGGTCGTGCCTCGACGAGGAACACCAGCCGCGACCGCTGGCTGTTGGAATAGATCACCGGCGGCGTGTACTCCGGCTGCGGCGAGATGTAGCTGACGCGCGCCGCGATGGTCGCGCCGCAGCCGTCGCAGCTGAGTTGCACCGTCTGGCCCTGGCGCAACGACGCGAGTTCCGGCTCCGGCACGTAGAAGCGCGCCTTGCGCTGCGCCGGCGGCAGCAGCGACACGACCGGCTGGCCGGCGTTCACGTATTCGCCGACGCGGTAGAAGGTGTCGTCGACGAGCCCGGCGGCCGGCGCGCTCTGGCGCGTCTGCGACTCGCGCCACTGCTGCTGGGCGAGCGCCGCCGAAGCCGCTTCCGTGTTGGCGCGCGCGGCGGCCTGCTGGTCGTTGCGCGCGGGCAGTTCGGCCACGCGCAGCGAGGACTCGAGCTCCCGCACCCGCTGACGGGCCTGCGCGGCCGCGGCGCGCGCGTCGTCCAGCCGCGAGGCGGAGATGAATCCCTGCCCGATCAACTGCTGCTGCCGCGCCAGGTCCGAGTCCGCCAGCGTCGATTGCGCCCGCGCCTGCGCCAGTTGCGCGCGGCTCATCGCGATCTCGTCGGGCCGGCGGCCCTTGGCGACGTCGGCCTGCTCGGCCTTCGCCGCGGCCAGCCGCGCGTCGGCCTCGGCGCGCGCGGCGCTCACCGGGGTGACGTCGATGCTGAACAGCGGCACGCCGGCGTTCACGGTGTCGCCACGCTGGACCCGCAGCTCGATCAACTGTCCCGCGACCGGCGCCGCAACGTAGATCGGGTCGCCCTCCGCGTAGCCGGACCAGGCCGGCGGTGGCTCGTCCCCGCAGGCGCTCAGCAGCGCCGTGGGGATCAGGAAGAGCAGACACGGGTGGCGCGGCATCTTGGGCATCGACGCGTTCTCCGGCGACGGGTTGACGGGGATTATTGCCCCTCCGTCACCAGGGGCAAGACCGGTGCCCCGCTGCGTTTTGATGATGATCGACATTACATTATTCATGTCGAGCAACATTGAAACTGCGCTTTCAAGCACTTTGCCACCCCGATCCCAAGAACACCCCAAGGACACCCCATGGACTTCAAGAACACCGTCGCCTTCGTCACCGGCGCCAACCGCGGCCTGGGCAAGAGCTTCGTCAAGGCGCTGCAGGCCGCCGGCGTGAAGAAGATCTACGCCGCCGCGCGCGATCCGTCGTCCATCGACCTGCCCGGCGTCGTGCCGGTGACGCTCGACGTGACGAAGCAGGACCAGATCGAGGCCGCCGTGCGCGCAGCCGGCGACGTCACGCTGCTGATCAACAACGCGGGCGTCTCGCGCGGCTCGCCGCTGCTGGCCGACAACGCGCTGGCGGCGCTGCGCGATGAGTTCGAGACCAACGTCGTCGGCCCGCTGGAACTCACGCGTGCCTTCGCGCCGGTGCTGAAGGCGCAGGGCGGCGGCGCGGTGGTGAACGTGCTGTCGGTGCTGAGCTGGCTCAACCTCACGGGTGCGGCGACCTACAGCGTGTCGAAGGCGGCGACCTGGTCGGTGACCAACGGCCTGCGCCAGGAACTGAAGGGGCAGGGCACGTCGGTGCTGGGCCTGCACGTGGGCTTCATGGACACGGACATGACCGCCCGCCTGGATGCGCCGAAGGCCGATCCCCTCGACGTCGCGCAGCAGGTGCTGGACGCGCTCGCCGCCGGTCGCGACGAGGTCTACGCCGACGAGCTGACCCGCAGCATCAAGGCCGGCCTGTCGGCCGAGCAGGGCAGCTATCGCGGTGGTGTCTGAACAGGCTCAAGGCCAGGCGCGCAGCAGCCAGTCGTTCAGCGTCTTGACGCGGTCCGGATCGGCGCCGAGCGTGCCCGCCTTCCACACCGCGTACTGCAGCTTCTGTTCGGCCGTGCTGCGGTAGTCCGTGGACGCCATGACGTAGACGCCGGGCGACTTGAGCGTCAGCGGCTGCTTCGCCTGGTCCAGGCAGAACGAGAAGCCGGCGGTGGGCTCGGCCTCGCCGAGATCCATGTTGTTCGGATCGCACCGGCGCCAGATCGCTGGATCGGTGACCGTGTAGAGCTGGTTGAACTGCTTGAATGCGCCGTTGAGCAGCTTCAGTGTCAGGCCGGCCTGCAGCTTGTCGAGGCGGCGGAACGGCGAGGTCTGCGTGGCCTGCGTGGAGACGGCCTCCATGAAGTTGATCGGGTTCAGGTGCTTGACCACCGCCGCCTTGCTGAAGCGTCCGCGGTTGTTGATGATCGAGCGCGTGTCCGTCGGCACCCACAGCGGGATGTTGTTGTTGACGAACTGCGCCGATTTGATGCGCGCCTGCAGCAGGCGGATGTCGCTCATCAGCGCGGCGGTGGACTGGGCCGGCGTGGCGTCGCCCAGCGTCTGCGACAGCAGCGAGTCGAAGCCGGTGAGATAGGGCCAGTCCACCGAGTAGTTCACCCAATCGCTTTGCGCGCCCGGATTCAGCGTGACCTGCATCTGGTACCAGGCGTTGGTGCGCGTGTAGGAGCCGAGCTTGTTGCCGGTCTCCCACGCGAGCAGCCATTCGCGGGTGATCTTGCCGGTGGCGTCGGTGTCGGACTGGTACACCATGTGCGGCGCCAGGAAGAAGGCGCTGACCGTGTTGAACGGCCAGCCGCGCTTCTCGCCGCGTCCGGCCCAGCTCTTGGCCGTCGCGTCGTAGTCGCCGATGAACCAGCGCTGGTCGCCTTCCATGCCGTAGCGCTGCGCCCATTCCCACTGCTGGACGAGGTTCCATTGCAGCGCGCTGCCGACGACGCGTTCGATGAAGGCGTTTGTCGTGAAGGCGGCGGGCTCCGCGGCGACGCGCGTCGGCGAGGCCAGCTTCTGCAGTTGAGCGGCGCCGACCTGCGCGCCGTAGAGGCCGGTCTTGGCCAGGTGGTTGCCGCGGCCGCCGCCGAGGAAGGCATACAGCTCGAAGCCGGACGGCTTGAGCAGGCTCTGGATCTCGTTGCGCTGCTGCGGGGTCAGGTGGCTCCAGTCGCCGAAGGTGGCGGAGCGGTGCGACTCCAGCCAGGCCGTGATCTTCTTCGATGTGGCCATCGGATCGAGGCGCCGGTTGTCCGCGGTGAAGGTCGCGCCCTTCTCGAACGAGCCGGCCGCGTCGGCGCCCGTGGGCCAGAGGTCCAGCGGATGGATGGCCGGCAGGTAGGAGTTCCAGTCGGGGAACTGGATGGGCAGCGGCACCTCGCGGGTGTTGAGGGTCGCGTTGGCGTCCATCACCTTGTCGACGTCGGCCTGCGTCAGCGCGAGCGCCGAGCCGTCGAGCGGCTTGCCGAACAGCGCCTTGACCGCGTCGCTCGGCGAGTCGAGCACCGCGTCCAGCCCGGCGCCGGCGGACCATTCCGTGACCGGCTTGCTGTCAAGACCTGGCCCCGGCTGATACGGCGGATTCCATGGCGCGGCCTGCGCGACGTGCGCCATGTCGCGCAGCGCGTAGCGCAGGTAGGCGGCGATCTGCCCGCCTTGCGTCTCGGTCAGGCCGTGGAAGCGCGAGCGCTGGACGACCGAGTTGTTGGAGTAGTTGAAGTACTGCAGGTCGCGGCCGTCCGAGGCATGGCAGGACGCGCAGGCCGCGCGGATCTGGCGCTTCACCAGCGTCGACTTCCACAGCGTGTTCTCGGCCTTCCACAGCTTTTCGCCGGCGGCGACGTCGGCGGTCAGCGTGCGGCCGGCCACCTTCTCGGCGTTGATGTCGGCGCGCTGCACCGCGTTGGTCGCAAGGCTCTGCCCCTGGGCGTTGCGGACCTGCAGGTCGATGACGCGGTAGCCGTTGGACTCGCCGTCGCTGCCGTTGAAGCGGAACTGCACGAGGTTCACGCCGCTGACCAGACGCGCCTTCGTGGCCGCATCGAGCGTCAGCGTCATGCGTGCCGTGTAGAGGCCGCCGCCGCGCTTCAGACCGCCCTGCACGCGTTCGGCATCGGCCAGCACCATCGTGCTGTCGGTGATGTCGACCCAGGGGATGGCGCCGGCGCTCGCGGCCGGCGTGCCGCCGAGGATGCGCAGGCTCGCCTTGACGGCGGCCGGTGTCTCGCCGGTCGCCTCGTGTTCCGGAGGACCGAAGAAGCTGCAGCGATGGCAGCGCAGCCACAGCTCGGTGGCGGCGCCGAGTCCGTTGGCGTCCAGCGTCAGGTTCGCGGTGACTATCGTCGGGGCGCTCGGTAGGCCGGCGCCCAGGACCTCCAGCGGCAGCCGCAGTGCCGTCGAGGCGGTCGGGCCGCTCGATGGTGCTGGTGCCGGTGCCGGTGCTGGTGCTGGTGCTGGTGCTGGAGAAGGAGCCGGAGAAGGCGAGGGTGAGGCCGGTGTGCTTGTCGGAGGCGGCGCGGGCGGCGCAGGTTCGGGGTCCACCGGCGTGGTGGGGAGCATCGGCGTGGACGGCGGCGGCGGGACTTCGGCGGTGGGATCCCCGCCCGTGCTGCCTCCGGTGCCTGTCCCGCCCGTTCCCGTGCCGGTGCCGCCGCCGGTTCCCGGATCCGTGGCGACCGGCGGACTGGTCTGCGGTCTGGCCTCATCACCGTTCCCGCCCCCGCAGGCGCTCAGCGCTGCGAGCAGCGCGGCGGCCAGTGCGGCGCGGGTCGACCTGACGGCAGATCGACGCAGCCATTCGGCGGAGGTGGGACGGGGGGCGAGCGCCATGCGGATTCCTCTCGGCGCTGCGGCCGGCGTGTTCGGTCCCGGCGCGCAGGGGGCGCGTCAGGGCAGCGCATTAAAGTGGTCCGCTATTGGTCGCGTCAATCGATCGCGCCCCTCTGAAATCGACCGTTACCCGTGTTGCCGAATCCGGCGAATGGCACGCCACACGCCTACCTCTTGTGAGGGAGGCGAGGGCCCTCGCAAGCGGGTACGCCGCAATGGAAGAAGCCCCGCGGCGCGAGCGCGCCAGCGGGGCTTCGAGAGCGGAGGAGCGCGTCGTCAGCCTACCAGGCCCAAGGCCCTCGGCAGCGCGAGCGACAGCGTCGGCCAGTAGGTGACGACCATCAGGAAGCCCAGCATCGTGAGCAGCCACGGCCACACGGCGACGGTGAGCTCGGTGATCCCCATCTTCGTGATCCCCGAGGCCACGTAGAGGTTCAATCCCACCGGCGGGTGGCAGAGGCCTACCTCCATGTTCACCGCCATCAGGATGCCCAGGTGCACCGGATCGACGCCCAGCTTGGCCGCCACCGGGAACAGGATGGGCGCCATGATCAGCACGATCGCGGCGGGGTCCATGAAGTTGCCCGCGCCCAGCAGGATCAGGTTGACCAGCAGCAGGAAGACGAACAGTCCGAAGCCCTGCGCCGACATCCACGCGGCCATCGTCTGCGGGATCTGCTCGGACGCCATCAGGAAGCTGAACAGCACCGCGTTGGTGATGATGTACAGCAGCATCGAGCTCATCGCCGCGGCCTTCAGCAGCACCTTGGGCACGTCCTTCAGGCCCATGTCCTTGTAGACGAAGACCGAGATGATGAAGGCGTACACCGCGGCCACGGCGGCGGCTTCGGTCGGCGTGAACTTGCCGCTGTAGATGCCGCCGATGACGACGACGATCAGCATCAGGCCCCAGAAGCTCTCGCGGAAGGCCTTGAAGCGTTCGCCCCAGGTGGCCTTGACCATGCGCGGGTAGTCGTACTTCTTGGCGCGGTACCAGGTCGTGATGCCCAGCAGCACCGACAGGCACACGCCCGGCACGACGCCGGCCATGAACAGCTGGCCGACGGACGCGGTGCCGACGACTTCGCCGTGCGGACCCGTGGCCGACATGCCGGCCGTGGCGATCGAGAACATCACCAGGTTGATCGACGGCGGGAACAGGATCCCCAGCGCCCCGGACGTCGTGATCACCCCGGCCCCGAACTGCTTCGGATAGCCCTGCTTGGTCATCGCCGGCAGGATGATGGAGCCGACCGCGACGACCGTCGCCACCGACGAGCCCGAGATCGCCGCGAACATCGCGCAGGCCAGCACGCCGGCCAGGCCGAGACCGCCGTACCAGTGGCCGATCATGGTCGTGGCGAAATGGATGATCCGTTTCGCCACCCCCCCGTGGGTCAGGAAATTGCCCGCCAGGATGAAGAACGGGACGGCCATGATCTCGAACTTCTCGATGCCGGTGAACAGCTTGAGCGCGACCGATTCGATCGGCACGTTCGTCATCGTGAAGAGGTAGGTCAGGACCGTCAGGCCCAGCGAGATCGAGATCGGCATGCCGGTGAGCATGAGCACCACCAGCAGCGAGAAGATGATCAGCGTGTTCATGCGCGGTCTCCCTTCGAAGCTTCCTCGGCGGTCTTCGCCGACGCGACGGCGGCGACGTCGTCCTCGATGCCTTCGACGTGGCCATGGTCCGCGTGCGGCGCTTCACCGGTGCGGATGAAGGTCCGGCACACCTGCAGGAAGCGGAAGCACATCAGGTAGGAGCCCAGCGGCACGCAGGAGTAGGCGATCCACGTGGGGATCTCCAGGTCGGGCGAGGTCGGGCCTTCGAACAGGTCGGGGTTGTTGATGCCCAGCGCATGCGTGAACGCGTAGTGCGCGCCGTTCTCCCACACGAAGGTCGCCCCCAGCGTGCCCACCGTCGCGGTGAAGAGCGCGCCGGCCAGCAGACTGAAGATCACCAGGTACTTCGCGTGTTCGGGCTTGAGCTTGCGCACCACCACGTCGACACCCACGTGCGTGCCGGCGCGAACGCCGTAGGCCGCGCCGAACTTGGCCATCCACACGAACATGTAGATGCACAGCTCCTGCGCCCAGCTGACGTCGATGCGGATGACGTAGTCCTGCACCGCCGGCACACCGGCCAGGAAGCGGTGCAGCACGGCCATCGCGATCACCAGCGTCGCGGCGCCCATGAGGAACGCGATCAGCGTTTCCTCCAATCGATCCAGCCACTTCAATGACATGGCGGTCTCCTTCAGGCAAAGAAAAGCCGCGCCGCCTAAGCAGGGCGCGGCTGAGGAAGGGCGGTGAGCGACTTACTTCGTCGGGGGCACGAAGCCGGCGGCTTTGTACGCAGCCTCAACGGTGCCCTTGCCCACGCGCGACTCCATCTCCTTGTGGACCGGCATCAGCGCCAGCTTCCACTCGTTCACTTCCGCCGGGGTCAGCGTGTAGATGGTCGTCTTGCCGCTGGCCTTGATCTTCTCGAAGGCCTGCTGGTTCTCGGTCTGCGCGATCGCGTTGGCGTAGGTGGTCGCGTCCTTGACGCTGCTGTCGACCACGGCCTTCAGGTCGGCCGGCAGGCCGTCGTAGAACTTCTTGTTGATGATCAGCGCGTAGGCCAGATGGCCGTGGTTGCTGATCGTCGTGTGCTTCTGCACCTCGTAGGTCTTCTGCGTGTAGAAGTTGGACGGCACGCCTTCGGTGCCGTCGACCACGCCGGACTGCAGCGCCTGGTACAGCTCGGAGAAGGCCATCACCTGCGGGATCGCGCCCAGCGCGCGCATCTGCGCGTCCAGCACCTTGGAGGACTGGATGCGCATCTTCAGGCCCTTGAAGTCCGCCACATGGTGCAGCGGCTTGTTGGCGCTCATGATGTGGAAGCCGTTGTCCCAGAAGGCCAGGCCCTTGATGCCCTTGGGCTCGAGCTTCTTGAACAGCTCCATGCCCAGCGTGTTGGTCGTGTTGCGGAACGAGGCGTCGTCCTTGAACAGGAAGGGCAGGTCGAAGACCTCGAACTCCTTGACGCCCAGCGGGCCGAACTTGGCCAGCGACGGGGCCAGCATCTGGACCGAGCCGAGCTGCAGCGCTTCGAGCTCTTCCTTGTCCTTGTAGAGCTGGCTGTTGGGATAGACCTCGACCTTCAGCTTGCCCTTGCTGCGTTCCTCGGCGAGTTCCTTGAAGCGCTGCGCGCCCTTGCCCTTGGGGGTGTCGGGCGCGACGACGTGGCTCAGCTTGATGACGATGGGGGCCTGCGCGAAGGCGGACGCGGTGGCGGCCAGACCTGCGACGGCGAGAGCGGCCGACAGCAGCAGGCGGCGGGGGAATTTGGCGGACATGCGGTCTCCTGGTGTTCTTCGAAATCCGCCGGTCAGGCGCAGTGACGACCTGTCGCGGAATGTGGCGGATTGTGGAAATCCGGTCTCCGCGCCGCCAGTTGTGGACTTCCACATTGGGGAAACACGTACGGCCACGGGCCCGTCGTGCGCTCTGCGCAGCGCCTAGACTGGCGCCATGGCCGTGTCCCGACGTCTCTTCCAATCGCTCAAACGCGCGAGCTGGGCCCTGCCGCTGATGCTGGCGATCGCCTTTGCCGCGTCGGTCGGCGTGTGGCTGCGGCTGAGCGACATGCGCGACCTGGAGGAGGAACGGCTGACGCTGATCGCCGACTCGCTGTCGCTGGAGGCGCGCATCTCGGACTGGCTCAATGCGGAGCACGCGGCGGTGGACCGGCTCGCGCAGCAGCTGCCGGGGAACGTCGACGACAACATGCTGCTGAACCATCGCGCGGTCGCCGAGGGGCTGCGGCGGCTGTGGGTCAGCGTGACCGTGCTGGACGGCAACAACCGCGTCATCGCGCATGTGCCGCAACAGGCGCCGCAGGCGATGGCGCCGTCGAGGGAACGCAGCGGCGTGAGCCTCGACGAGGGCGGATTGACCGCGCATTGGAGTTCGCCCCGGCCGCAGGGTGGCCGGCTCGTCGTGCGCTTCGCGCCGAGTGTGTTGCTGCGGCAGACGCTGCCGTGGTGGCTCTCGCAGAAGTACGACGTGAGGCTGGTCGACGGACTGGGGCAGCGGCTCGCGCAGACCGGCGACGCGCTGGCGCAGACCGGCGATGCGCTCTCGTTGGCCGGCACGCAGAGCTACCGCGTCAGCGTCGATCCGGCGATGCGCGAGACCTGGCTCGAGCTCAACACCCGCGTGCCGCATCGGCCGTGGTGGTACACGCTCGCGGCGGGGCTGATGGGCGTGTTCCTGCTGCTGTCGGCGCTGGCGAGCGGGATGCTGCGCCGGCAGATGCGGGAGGTGCGTCGCGCCGAAGGCGAGGCGCGCACCGAGGCGGCGTGGCGTCGCGCGGTCGAGGACTCGCTGACCGTCGGCCTGCGCGGACGCGATCTCGACGGCCGCCTGACGCATCTGAACCGCGCGTTCTGCGATCTGGTGGGCTACAGCGCCGAGGAGCTGCTCGGCAGCCTGCCGCCCATGCCGTACTGGCTGCCCGACGAGATGGAGGACAGCCTGCGCCGCCACCAGCGCAACATGGCCGGCGGTGCGCCGCGCGAGGGCTACGAAGCGCGCTGGATGCACCGCGAGGGGCATGTGCTGGACGTGATGATCTTCGAGGCGCCGCTGGTGGATGCGAACGGCGTGCAGATCGGCTGGATGGGCTCGATCGTCGACATCAGCGCGCGCAAGCAGACGGAGGAACGCGATCGTCGTCGGACCGACGCGCTCGCCCACCAGGCGCGGCTGAGCACGCTGGGCGAGGTGGCGTCGGCGCTCGCGCATCAGCTGAACCAGCCGCTGGCGGCGATCGCCGGCTACAACGCAGGAGCCCTGCGTTCGCTGGAGCGCGCCGGCCAGGCCGACGAGATCGTGCTGGAGGCGCTGCGCCGGCTCGGCGAGCAGGCGCAGGAAGCGGGGCGCATCGTGCAGCGCATCCGCGCGTTCGTGACGCGGCGCGCGCCGCAGCCGGAACGCTGCGCGGTGCCGGAACTGGCGGCGCGCGTGCTGGCGCTGCTCAAGCGCGACCTGCGCGGCGTGCTCGTCGAGGTGGCGATGCCATCCGGTCTGCCGGATGTGCAGGCCGATGCCGTGCTCATCGAGCAGGTGCTGATCAACCTCGTCCGCAATGCGCTCGACGAATTGCACGGCAAGCCGGGCTCGCAGGTGCGCATCGCCGCCCAACGTGTCGGTGAGCGCTTCGTGCGGGTGGATGTCGATGACAACGGTCCTGGACTTCAAGGACGAGGCATCGACCAGCTGACGACCGCGTTCTATTCGACGAAGTCCGAAGGCATGGGCATGGGGCTGGCGATCTGCCGTTCGGTGATCGAGGCGCACCATGGCGGCATGGAGGCCGGCGCGAGCGTTCTGGGTGGCGCGAGGATCAGCTTCACGCTGCCGCTGTGCCCGGGGCAGGGCGCGTGCGACGGCAGCGAAACAATCAAGGAGGGCGCGCGATGAGCGACCCACAGGCGACGGTCCACCTGGTGGACGACGAGGCGGCGGTGCGGGACGCGCTGGCCTTCCTGATGCGCACGCATGGGCTGCGCGTGGAGCCGCATGCGAGTGGTCTGGCGCTGTTCGAGGCGCTCGACCGTGCGATCGATCCGCATGGCTGCATCGTGCTGGACGTGCGGATGGAGCCGCTCTCCGGACTGCAGGTGCATGACGAGCTGATCGCGCGCGGCGTGCCGCTGCCGGTGATCTTCCTGAGCGGCCACGGCGACATCCCGATGGCGGTGGACGCGATGCAGAAGGGCGCGCTCGACTTCGTCGAGAAGCCGTTCAACGACCAGGCGCTGGTCAACAAGGTGCAGCGCGCGATCGCGACGGACATCCACCGCTGGCGCGAGTCCCGCGCCCATGCCGACGTCGCCGGCAAGCTCGCCAGCCTGACCGACCGCGAACACGAGGTCGCGGTGCTGGTCGCGGCCGGCAAGCTCAACAAGCAGGTCGCCGACGAACTCGGCATCGCGATCCGCACGGTGGAGGTCCACCGCGCGAGAGCCTTCACGAAGCTGGGTCTGCGCTCCGCGGCGGAGCTGGCGACGATGCTGGAGCGGTTCGAGGTGAAGGGCGGCTCAGGCCGCCCGGATCACCAGTGACACGTTGCTGCCGCCGAACGCGAACGAGTTGCTGACCATCGCCTTCGACGGATCGAAGGCGCGGGGTTCACGGATCACGTCGGCGACTTCCTCGAGCACGCTCGTCGCGATGTGTGCGCTCGGCGGGAGTTCCCCGCGGCGCATCGCCTGAACGCAGGCGACCAGTTCCAGCGCGCCACCGGCACCGATCAGGTGACCGTGCAGCGCCTTGGTCGCGCTGACCGGCACGCCGCGCACGCCGAAGACGCGCGACAGCGATTCGGCCTCGACCGTGTCGCCGACGTCCGTCGCCGTGCCGTGTGCGTTCACGTAGCCGACCTGGGAGGCCTCGATGCCCGCGTCCGCCAGCGCGGCGCGCAGCGCGCGCTCCTGGCCATCCGCATCGGGCCGCGACAGGTGCACCGCGTCGACGCTATGCCCATAACCGGCCAGCACGGCAAGCGCCGACGCGCCGCGTGCGCGGGCGTGGCTCTCCGTCTCCAGCACCAGCGCCGCCGCGCCCTCGCCCAGCACCAGGCCCTTGCGCGCATCGTCGAACGGACGGCAGCTGCGCGACGGATCTTCCGGATCCGCCGGCGCCATCACGCCCATCGCCTGCCACGCCGCCACCGAGCCCGGATTCAGCATCGCCTCCGAGCCCCCGACCAGCGCCACGTCCGCGCGGCCCTGGCGCAGCAGCATCAGCGCCTCGCCGATCGCCTGCGCCGACGAGGCGCAGGCGTTGGAGATCGTCAGCATCGCCGCCTTCAGCCCGTACTTCATCGCCAGGTGCGACGCGGCCGAGTTGCTCATCACCCGCACCACCGTGTACGGGTGGATGCGCGGCGTCTCCTTCGTCAGGTGCTCGCCGTAGGACTGCTGCAGCGCATTCGAGCCGCCCAGCCCGGTGCCCCAGGCCACCGCCGAGCGCTCCGGCGTCGCGGACGTCGCCGGCAGGCCGGACTGCGTCCAGGCCTCGCGCGCCGCATGGAGCGCCATCAGGCTGTGACGGTCGTGCAGGTTGCGCTGCGCGGGCGGCATGTCCTGTCCCAGCGGCAGCGTCACCGCCGCCGCCGCGAAGGGCGCCACGCCTCTCGTCGGTTCTCCCGGCTGCAGCGTGATCCCCGACCGCCCCTGCGCCAGCGCCTGCGCCAGCGAGTCCGCGTCCGGGCCGAGCGCGCTGCACGCGCCGATGCCGGTGATCCATACCGCTTCCGGGCTCATGCCGGCACCGGCGCTCAGGCGGCGACGGCCGCGGGCGTGCCGCCGGCGTCGGCCTTGGCGGCCAGTTGCGCGTCCACGATCGCGGCCAGGCCGACGATGGTCGGCTGCTTCATCGCGGTGTCGTGGTCGATCTCGATGTGGAACTTGTCCTCCACCGCGAACATGAAGTCGACCAGCATCAGCGAGTCCAGCCCCAGTTCCGCGAAGGTGACCTCGTTCTTCAGTTCGTCGTCGATCATGCCCAGCTCGTGGCAGGCGAGTTGACGGAGTTGATCAAGCGTGTTGCTCATGGCGGCGGTCCTCGGTCGTGGTCAAAGAAGTGGGGTGTTCGGACAGTGCCCCGACAGGCACCAGCCGTTGCAGGAACTGGCGCGCCGCCTGGGTGACGGCGCCGCGTTCGTTGTCCAATGTCAACATGTGATAGCTGTGATGGAACCAGTGCACCTCGGGCGTCGTGGCCAGATGGCGCTGCAGTTCCAGCACGGAGCGCGGACCGCTGACGTCGTCCTCGCTCGCATGCAGGACGACGGCGGGCGCGTCGATCTCGTGCAGCCGGCGGCGCACGAGGCGGATCATTCGCGAGGCCTGGTACAGCGACGCGGCCGGCAGCCGGTCCGCGCCGGCGGCGGAGACGTGGCTGGAATTCATCGCCTGCGCGACCCACTCGCGCAGCCGCTCGTTCTTGATGCCGTAGGGCGGCGTCTCGCGGAAGGCCAGCCACTGGCGCAGCGGCGGCACGTAGGCCAGCGGCAGCAGGCGGCGCCAGGGCGAGACGTTCCAGCCGTCGAAATGCAGGCTGGTGGACAGCAGCATCAAGGCGGCCGCGGGCCGCTTCAGCGCGAGGGCCAAGGCCAGCACCGAGCCCATCGACAGGCCGCCGATGGCCACGCGGGAGTGCCTGGCGGCCAGCGCGTCGAAGTGCGCGGCGGCCATGTCGACCCATTGCTCGAAGGGCGGGACCGGGGCGCGACGAGGCTTGTCGGCGACCGGCGCCCCGGCGACCGGGGGAACGACGCCGTAGCCGTCCAGCGCGGGCGCTTCCACGGCGTAGCCGGCGTCGCGCAGGGCGCGGGCCAGCGGCATCATCTCCAGCGGGTTGGCGCACAGGCCGTGCAGGAGCAGCACGGCGGGGCGCGGGTCCGGGTGAGCGGGGAAGGCGTTGTGAACGTTGTTCGGCATGGGCGGCAGTCTGTCCAAGCTCGCTGTTGCGGACTTGACGCGAACCTGTCCCGAACCTGTCGGCGCCGTTGCCATCAGGTTTCCGACAGGTGACGGATTGGCCGCTGCAAGGCTCTAGGCTTATGCTGACGCTCCATGCGAATCCTCCTGGTCGAAGACGATGAGTTCCTGGCGGAGTCCACCGCCCGGGCGCTGCGCTCACAGTCCTGGGTCGTGGACGTCAGCGCCCGCGGCGAGCCCGTCCCGCTGTCCTTGCGCGAGGACCGCTACGACCTGCTCATCCTGGACATCGGCCTGGCCGGCATCGACGGTTTCGAGACGCTGCGACGCGTGCGCGCCCAGGGCAGCACGACACCGGTGCTGCTGCTGACGGCGCGCGACGCCGTCGAGGACCGCGTGCGCGGCCTGGAAGGCGGCGCCGACGACTACCTGGTCAAGCCCTTCGCGCTGAGCGAACTGATCGCCCGCGCCCGCGCGCTGGTGCGCCGCAGCCAGGCCCGGACCGGCAACGAGCTGAGACTCTCTTCGCTGCGGATGGACCTGGAGGCGCGCCGCGCCTACATCGCCGAGGAGCCGCTGGCGCTGTCGGCCCGCGAGTGGGACGTGCTGGGCTTCCTGCTGGCGCGCGCCGGCAAGGTGGTCGCGAAGGAGCAGATCGCCTCGGCCAGCAACGGCTGGGAGCAGGGCGTCAGCGACAACGCGATCGAGGTCTGCGTCTCGCGCCTGCGCGCCAAGATCGAGCCCGCCGGCCTGCAACTGCGCACCGTGCGCGGCCTGGGATATCTGCTGGAAGAGATGCCGTCCGCGCCGGCGGCCAAGACCTGACCCCCGCGGCATGACCGAGTCGTCCCCGCGCGGCGGCGCCCCCTCAGCAAGCTCCACGTCCACCAGCGCTCCCTCCGGAAGCTCGCGTTCCGGCGGCGGCCGGACCTTCAGTCTCAAGCAGCGGTTGCTGATCTGGCTGATGTTCCCCGTGCTGGTCGCGGTGCCCGCGGCCGGCTTCATGCTGTACCGCGTCATGCATGACACGGCGATCTCCTGGCTGGACCAGGCGCTGGGCGACACGGCGCTCGCGGTGGCCAGCCTGCTGAGGGAGCGCGACGGGCAGGTGGTCGTCGACGTGTCGGGCCCGACCGACCGCGCGCTGCGTTTCGATCGCACGGACCGCGTCTACTACCTGGTGCTGGACCCGGCGGGCGAGGTGCTGCTCGGCGACGTCCAGCTCGCGCGGCTGAAGCTGCCCAAGCGCAAGCCCAACGAATGGTTCTTCACGCTGGCGACGCTGGACGGCGAATCGCTGCGTGCGGCGGCGCTTGGCGCCAACTGCGGCGCCGGTCACGTCTGCCAGATCCTGGTCGCCGAGACGCTGAACAAGCGCGACGCGCTGCAGCAGCAGTTGCTGGTGGTCGTGGGGCTGCTGATCGGCAGCATGGCCGTGCTGCTCGCGGGGGCCGGCTGGTGGGCGACCTATCGTGGCCTCAGACCGCTGTCGCAGCTGAGCGCGGAACTGGAGCAGCGCGACCTCGCGCGCCTCGAGCCGCTGCAGCACGAGGTGCCTGCCGAGTTGCGACCCCTGATCGCGGCGTTCAACCGCCTCTTCGAGCGCTTGCGACGGGCGTCGTCGGCGCAGCAGGACTTCCTGGCGAATGCGGCGCACCAGCTGCGCACGCCGCTGACCTCGTTGCGGACAGAGATCGATCTGGCGCTGCTGGAACCGCACGATCCGCAGATGGAGCCGGTGCTCAAGCGGCTGCAGGGGTCGGTGGACCGCAGCGCGCGCCTGGCGACGCAGATGTTGTCGATCGCGCGCGCCGAGGCCGAGCCCGGCGGCCGCGAGCAGCCGCTGGACCTGCGCGACATCGCGGCGCAGGTGGCGGAGGACTGGGTGCCGCGCGCGCTGCAGGCGGGAGCGGACCTGGAGTTCGAGCTCGAAAGCGCGCCGGTGCTGGGCCAGAGTTTCCTCTTGCGGGAGTTGCTGGCCAACGTGCTGCACAACAGCCTGAACTACGCCGGACCGAATCCGCGCATCACGGTGCGCACCGGGTGCGACGGCGACTGGTCCCGCATGGAGGTCGAGGACAACGGTCCCGGCATCCCGCCGCAGGAGCGCGACCGCGCGCTGCGCCGCTTCGAACGCGGCAGCGAGTCCAAGGGAACGGGCAGCGGCCTGGGCCTGGCCATCGCGGAGGACATCGCACAGCGGCACCGCGGGAAGCTGGAGCTGCTCGACGCGACGACGGGGCAAGGGCTGCGGGTGCGGTTCAGCGTGCCGAAGCAGCGCGCAGAGGGCTGAAGTACTTCGCAGTCATTGGCGGCTGGCTGCACGGAGCGCGCGGTCAGTTGCAAAGGCTGCGACGGTGGCGCGGTCCGGTGATCCGTATTCAATGGCCCCCATTGGGGCCTCCGCCAGCCAAAGCGAATGCTCCAGAAACGTTCGATCGGGGAAGTGGGTCAGTCCGATTTGAAGTTGAAGGGCGAAGTCGTTGAGCGATCCCAGGATGCTCCGACTCGCTGTCTTTCCGAGAACCCAATGCTGCATCGCATCGCGCTCGGCGATGACGTCGTCCGCTGGAACTCCAAGGGACGCGAGCATTGGGTCCAGTGCCTCACCGATTCGCCTTACCAAAGATCGACTGTCTTTTGCCGGCACCACGACAGGCAACAAGGTTCGCGCGGCGACAGCCACCACGACCTGAGTCCGTCCGGCATAAACAAGGTTGGCGTACCAGTCGCCAAGGACCGTATCGGACGAAGCGGGCTCAGGGTCAGGGACCGCGTTGAGCCTGTCCAGGAGCTTCCGGGTGCAGCGAAATGTGAACACGGCGCGACGACGGAGGTTGCGATGGGTTCCGAGTATCGGGGCAGACGCGCGACCGCTTTCCGACGCGAAGCGGGCTTACAAATTCTTGGCCGCGCCGAAGGCAATCGCATCAAACATGCGTTGCAGCTTCTCGACCCGCATCGGTGCCAGGAATTGCCGCGCCCACGCGAGTCGCCCCAGCAGCACGGACCGCTGCGCGGGATCTACGTCTGTCGATCCGACTAGCCGATGCAGCTCGGCCTTCAATCGATCGAAGTCCTCGCGCGCGAGGTTCGGCTTTTCGTTGACGACGACGCCGGTCACCTGCTGCCGCCCGCCGGCGGGCATTGCACGCGTCTTGTCGCGTCGCAGCCGGAAACCCTCGTCCTCGACGATCGCCTGCACCCAGGCGCGGAACTCGCGCTGATCGCGGCGCAGCGTGGCGGGGCCGGAGAACACGAGGTCATCCGCATACCGCGTGTAGCGCGCACCGAAACGATGGGCGAGTCCGTCCAGCCGCATGTCGAGCGGGAACGCGCACAGGTTGGCCAGCGCGGGTGACGTCGGCGCGCCTTGCGGCAGGTGCGGCGAGGCCAGCCGCTTCGCGCCGTCGAAGTCGATCGATCCGTCCTCGCGCAGGCGCTCTCTCACTGGCGCCGGCGTGCGCGCGGTGCAGAGCGTCGTCAGCCGCTCGACGACCGCGTCGGAAAACCCCAGCGTCCGGAACGTGGCTGCGATCCGCGCGCGTCCGATGCTGGGGAAGAAATCGCGCAGGTCGAAGCGGATGACGAAGTCCTGACCGGTGTGGACGGCCGCGTTCGTCGCGACGTTGCGGCCGGGCACGAATCCGTGCGCTGCCTCGTGGCAAGGCAGCGTGTTCAACAAGCCGTCGAGCAATCGCCGTTGAACGGCCTTCAAACGCGGAAGTGGCGCTTCAACCAGTCGCAGACCTCCGCGGCGCTTCGGCACGAGCAGGCAGCGGTAGTGCGGCGTCGGCGCGACGTGAGGTCGCTCCGGCGTGGCGACGGCCTCGCGGTATCTGCGTGCCGGGCCGGCGAAGTGATCGAGCTCGTCCAGCGTCAGTCCCAGCCACGCCGCCAGGTCGGCCTCCGTTGCCAAGTCCGGCAGCACGAGGTGTTCCAGCGCGAAGGGCAACGGCCGCATCCGCGATGGTCGAAGCAGCAGGCGGCGAACGGTGGGTCGAGAGAAACGTTCGAGATCGAAGCCCTCGTGGAACGCGTCCATCTCCAGCAACGCATCGGCGAAGCTGCGGATCGAATGCGCGCGCCACACCGGCGTCGTCCATCGCGCGAGCGCCACGCACAGCGGCTTCAACCAGGGCCGCGACTCGACGCCGAGGCATTGCTCAGCACGCGCTTGCAGGGCGTCAGCCTCGCGGGCGCGCGGCGACTCGTCGTCCGCCTGCAGCGCGCGGGCGAGCGCCAGCGCGATCCAGCGGGGATAGGTCAACGGCGCGGCAACGGTCATAGGCGATGGGGGCAAGAGGTGACCCCCGGATGCGCCGCCAACTGGCCGGTCTCGACCGATACAGGTCCGCGCGGCAGCGTGGCTCGGTATCGGCGCCGGATGACTAACGAAGAAGAGCGCCGCGGGGATGCCCCGCGGCCGGAGGCGCGAACGCTTCCGAAGGCTTGGCGGCGACCGGAGGTCGGCGGCGATTATGGGTGCGGGGCGTGACTCCGCTCAAGCGGCGCCGTCAGGGCGTGAAGGCTCACGCCGCGCTCAGTACCGCCTGCTTCGCCGCATTCGGTTCCAGCGGGATGTATGCCTCGTCCGACTCGTTGCGCTTGGCCTCGCAGCTCGCGACCAGCTGCTTCTGCCACACCGAATGGCGCTCGAACAGCTCCGCGATCCAGTCGACGAACACGCGCAGCTTGGTGCTCAGATGCCGGTTCGGCGGGTACACGACGTACAGCGGCAGCGGGTCCGATTCCCAATCGCACAGGAAGGGCACCAGCTCGCCCGAGTCGATGTGCGGCTTGATCATGAAGTAGGGCGCCTGGATCACGCCCAGTCCCGTCAGACCTGCCGTCATGTACGCGTTGCCGTCGTTCACCGACACCTTGTAGTGGCCGTAGATCTCGTAGCGCTGGCCGTTCTTGCTGTAGTCGAACGGGAAGCGCTTGCCGGTGCGGGTCGAGAAATAGCTGACCACGTGGTGCTGGTCCGATTCCAGGTCCAGCGGATGCTGCGGCAGTCCGTGCTGCTGGATGTAGGCCGGCGAGGCGCAGCAGCCGTAGCCCCAGTCGCCGATGCGGCGCGCGACCAGCGACTGGTCGGTGATCTCGCCGCCACGCACGACGCAATCGACGTTGTCGCCGATCAGGTCCACCGGCCGGTCCGACACGCCGAGGTCGATCTGGATGTCCGGATGTCTTGCATAGAACTCCGGAAGTGCCGGGATCAGCAGCAGGCGCGCAACAGATGAGGCCACGTCGACGCGGATCCGCCCCTTCGGCGCCGCGCGCGCATGCGACACGGAGCCTTCGAGTTCCTCGATGTCCGACAGCAGCCGCGTCACGCGCTCGTAATACGCGGCGCCGTCCGGCGTCACGCTGACGCGCCGCGTCGTGCGGTTCAGCAGCTTGACCTTGAGGTGGTCCTCCAGCGACTGGATCAGCCGCGTCACCGCCGTCTTGGGCAGGTCCAGCGATTCCGCCGCCCGCGTGAACGTTCCCGCTTCCACGACGCGCGCGAAAGCCTGCATGGCATTGAGCTTGTCCATTCCGTGACCCCTTGACCCTGACTGGTGCGGCGTGTCGCCGCGACTGCTCCAACACAACGGCGCGTCTGCGCGCGCGCGAGGTCGCCATCCTGCCCGATCGATTGTTTCGTCGATGAAACGCTGAAGCGCGTCCCGGGCTATTTATCGGACGGCGTCCGTTGTCTAAATTTCGCTGCATTGCAACATGACCGGTCTGCCCCCGTTGGGAGCAGGCCTTTGGCCCTGCCATGGACGCGCTGCCGCTCACCTCCTGCCACGACGACCTCCTGCCCGCCGGCGACGGCGTGGTGCCGGTGCGCGTGTACAAGAGCGCCGCCCGCCGCAAGGACGCCCCTGTCGTCATGCACCTGCACGGCGGTGCCTTCACGGGCGGCAACCTGGACAGCGGCGAGCTGGTCTCACGGCTGCTGGCCGATGCGGGCGCTGTGGTCGTCGACGTCGACTACCCGACCGGCGAAGCGACCGTGTTCCCCACCGCGCTGAAGACGCTGGACGCGCTGCTGGCCGCCGTGCACAAGGCGCGGGCCAAGCTGTCGGGCAAGGGCGCGCCGCTGGTGGTCGCGGGCGAAGAGGCGGGCGGCAACCTCGCCGCGGCACTCGCCCTGATGGCGCGCGACCAGGGTCACCGCAAGCTCTCCGGCCAGATCCTGATCGGGCCGATGCTCAATCCCTGCATGGGCACCGCCTCGCTGCGCCAGGCCGACGCGGGTTACGGCGAGTGCCGCTGGATGCACGGCTGGCGCGCCTACCTCGGTGAATGCGAGGACGGCGACCACCCCTACGCCGCGCCGGCCAACACCGGCCGCCTCGCGGGCCTGGTGCCGGCGCTGGTCGTCAGCGCCGACGACGACCCGATGCGCGACGAGGCCCTGGCCTACGCCCGCGCGATGAAGCGCGCCGGTGTCGACGTGCAGCAGGCGCTGATCGCCGGCCCCAGCGGCTGGCCCTGCAGCCTGATGAAGCTGCCCTCGCTGTCCGTCCTCCAGCTGCCCTGGGCCAGCGCCCTGCGCCAGAAGCTGACCGATTTCCTGACCCTGATCCCACCCGCCGGCAAATCCCGGCTGCAACCTGCCTGACCCCAAGAGCCCTCACAGAACTCCCAACGTCTACCCCCGTCACCGGAGCACCCACCATGAACAAGAAGACCTTTGCCACCTCGCTCACCGCCGTCGCCGCGGTGGTCGGCGCCCTCGTCGTCGGCCTGCACAGCCAGCAGGCCGTCGCGAATCAACCGTCGGGCGCGCCGCAGGCGATTCCCGTCTCCGTCGCCACCGTCGCGAGCCAGGAAGTGGCCGCGTGGGACGAGTTCTCTGGCCGCCTGGAAGCCGTGGAGCGCGTCGATGTCCGCGCCCGCGTCTCCGGCGCCGTGCAGTCGGTGCATTTCCGGGAAGGGGCGCTGGTCAAGGCCGGCGATCTGCTGATCACCATCGATCCCGCGCCCTACCAGGCCGAGGTCGACCGCGCCGATGCGCAGGTGCTGGCCGCGCAGGCCCGCGTCAGCTACTCGAAGAGCGAGCTGGAGCGCTCCACCCGCCTGTGGAGCGAGCGCGCCATCGCGCAGCGCGAGCTCGACGAGCGCAGCAACGCTTCCAATGAAGCCAACGCCAACCTGCGCGCCGCGCAGGCCGCGCTGCAATCGGCCAAGCTGAACCTCGGCTACACGCAGGTGAAGGCGCCGGTCGCGGGTCGCGTCGGCAAGCTGGAAGTCACGCAGGGCAACCTCGTGGCCGCCGGCCCGGGCGCGCCGGTGCTGACGACGCTGGTCTCGGTCAGCCCGATCTACGCCAGCTTCGATGCCGATGAAGGCACCGTCGCCCGCGCGTTGACCGAGCTGCACGGCAGCGGCAAGGGCGCCGTCTCGGGTGACCTGTCGAGCATCCCGGTCCAGATCGGCACCGCCGCTACCGCGGACACGCCGTTCACCGGCAAGCTGCAGCTGATCGACAACCAGGTCGACGCCCGCAGCGGCACGGTGCGCGTGCGCGCGGTGCTGGACAACAAGGACGGTGCGCTGATCCCGGGCCAGTTCGCCCGCATCCGCCTGGGTCAATCGAAGACGCGCGCCGCGGTGCTCGTCAACGAGCGCGCGGTCGGCACCGACCAGAGCAAGCGTTTCGTGATGGTGGTCGGCGCGGACAACACGCTGAGCTACCGCGAGGTCCTGCTGGGCGCCAACGTCGACGGCCTGCGCGTCGTCACGTCGGGCCTGAAGGCCAACGAGCGCGTGGTCGTCAACGGCCTGCAGCGTGTGCGCCCCGGTGCCCTGGTCGCTCCGACCATCGTCCCGATGAACGCCAAGGCAGAAATCCAGGCCAAGGACGGCGCCCCCAAGGCGGACAAGACCTGACCTGACCTGATCCCGAAGGGACGGGCAAGACCCGTCCCCATGGGGCTACGGACAGCCTCCGGGGCGGCGCGACGCCGCCCCGTGGGGGGACCTTTGCCGTTTTCTCCAGTCGACTTGAAAGACTGACATGAATCTTTCCAAATTCTTCATCGACCGCCCGATCTTCGCGGGTGTGCTGTCGGTGCTGATCTTCGTCTCCGGGCTGCTCGCCGTGCGCGTGCTGCCGATCTCGGAATACCCGGAAGTCGTGCCGCCGCAGGTGGTCGTCCGCGCGCAGTACCCCGGCGCGAACCCCAAGGTCATCGCGGAAGCGGTGGCCACGCCGCTCGAGGAATCGATCAACGGCGTCGAAGGCATGCTCTACATGGGCAGCCAGGCGACCACCGACGGCCTGATGACGCTGACGGTCACCTTCAAGCTGGGCACCGACCCGGACAAGGCCCAGCAGCTGGTGCAGAACCGCGTCTCGCAAGCCGAGCCGCGCCTGCCCGAGGAGGTCCGCCGACTCGGTCTGACGACGGTCAAGAGCAGCCCCGACCTGACCATGGTCGTGCACTTGCTGTCGCCCAACGACCGCTACGACATGACCTACCTCCGCAACTACGCGGTGCTGAACGTCAAGGACCGCCTGGCGCGTATCCAGGGCGTGGGTCAGGTTCAGCTGTTCGGCTCGGGGGACTACTCGATGCGCATCTGGCTGGACCCGCAGAAGGTGGCGGAGCACGGCCTGTCGGCCAGCGACGTCGTCCAGGCGATCCGCGAGCAGAACGTGCAGGCGGCCGCCGGTGTCGTCGGCGCTTCGCCGGGCCTGCAGGGCATCGACCTGCAACTGCCGATCAACGCGCAGGGCCGTCTGAACAACGAGCAGGAATTCGGCGACATCATCGTCAAGTCCGGCGCCAACGGCCAGGTGACGCGTCTGCGCGACCTGGGCCGCATCGAGCTGGGCGCCGCCGAATACGCGCTGCGCTCGCTGCTGGACAACAAGTCCGCGGTGGCGATCCCGATCTTCCAGGCGCCGGGCTCCAACGCGATCGAGATCTCGAACAACGTGCGCGCCACGATGGCCGAGCTGAAGAAGGCCATGCCTGAAGGCGTGGACTACTCCATCGTCTACGACCCGACGCAGTTCGTGCGGGCGTCCATCGAGTCCGTCGTCCACACGCTGCTCGAAGCGGTGGCGCTGGTCGTGCTGGTCGTGATCCTGTTCCTGCAGACCTGGCGCGCGTCCATCATCCCGCTGCTGGCGGTGCCGGTCTCCATCATCGGCACCTTCGCGGTGATGCATCTCTTCGGCTTCTCGATCAACGCGCTGTCGCTGTTCGGCCTCGTGCTGGCGATCGGCATCGTGGTGGACGATGCGATCGTGGTCGTCGAGAACGTGGAGCGCAACATCGAGGCGGGCCTGAGTCCGCGTGAAGCGACCTACCGCGCGATGCGCGAAGTGTCGGGTCCCATCATCGCGATCGCGCTGGTGCTGGTCGCGGTGTTCGTGCCGCTGGCCTTCATCACCGGCCTGACAGGGCAGTTCTACAAGCAGTTCGCGCTGACGATCGCGATGTCGACGGTGATCTCGGCGGTCAACTCGCTGACACTGTCGCCCGCGCTGGCCGCGATGCTGCTCAAGGGCCACGATGCGCCCAAGGACTGGCTGACGCGCGCGATGGACAAGGTGCTGGGCCGCTTCTTCGGCGGTTTCAACAAGCTGTTCAACCGCGGCGCCAAGGCCTACAGCGGCGGCGTGACGAAGGCGATCTCGCGCAAGGTGATCATGCTGATCATCTACGCCGGCCTGCTGGGTCTGACGGTGGGCCTGTTCAAGGCCGTGCCGAGCGGCTTCGTGCCGGGGCAGGACAAGCAGTACCTGATCGGCTTCGCGCAGCTGCCGGACGGCGCCACGCTGGACCGCACGGAAGACGTGATCCGCCGCATGAGCGAGATCGCGATGAAGACGCCGGGCGTGGAGCACGCCATCTCGTTCCCGGGCCTGTCGATCAACGGCTTCACCAACAGCTCGAACTCGGGCATCGTGTTCGCGTCCTTGAAGTCCTTCGACGAGCGCACCGGCAAGGGCCTGTCCGCCGGCGAGATCGCCGCCAAGATGAACGCCGACTTCGGTCAGCTGCAGGACGCGTTCGTGGTGATGTTCCCGCCGCCTCCGGTGCAGGGCCTGGGCACGACCGGCGGCTTCAAGTTCCAGCTGGAAGACCGTGGCGGCCTGGGTTACGAGGCGCTCGACCAGGCGGTGAAGGCCTTCATGGCCAAGGCGCAGAAGGCGCCGGAACTGGCGGGTCTGTTCAGCAGCTTCCAGGTCAACGTGCCGCAGCTGTACGCCGACCTCGACCGCACCAAGGCGCGCCAGCTGGGCGTGGCGGTGACGGACGTGTTCGACACGATGCAGATCTACCTGGGCTCGCTGTACGTCAACGACTTCAACAAGTTCGGCCGCACCTACACGGTCCGTGTGCAGGCGGATGCCGCCTACCGCGCCCGTGCCGAGGACGTCGGTCTGCTGAAGGTGCGCTCGGCGTCGGGCGAGATGGTGCCGCTGTCGGCGCTGATGAAGGTCCAGCCGAGCTTCGGTCCGGAACGCGCGATGCGCTACAACGGCTTCCTGTCGGCCGACATCAATGGCGGCGCCGCACCGGGCTATTCGACCGGCCAGGCGCAGGACGCGGTCGAACGCATCGCCGCGGAGACGCTGCCCCCGGGCATCAGCTACGAGTGGACCGAGCTGACCTACCAGGAAATCCTGGCCGGCAACTCCGGCGTGTGGGTCTTCCCGCTCGCCATCCTGCTGGTGTTCCTGGTGCTGGCCGCGCAGTACGAGAGCCTGGCGCTGCCGGTGGCGATCATCCTGATCGTGCCGATGGGTCTGATGGCCGCGATGACCGGCGTGTGGCTGAGCCACGGGGACAACAACGTCTTCACGCAGATCGGGTTGATCGTGCTGGTCGGCTTGTCGGCGAAGAACGCGATCCTGATCGTGGAGTTCGCCCGGGAGCTGGAATTCGCCGGCAGGACGCCGCTGCAGGCGGCCATCGAGGCGAGCCGGCTGCGTCTGCGTCCGATCCTGATGACGTCGATGGCCTTCGTGATGGGGGTGCTGCCGCTGGTGCTGGCCACGGGCGCGGGCGCCGAGATGCGCAACGCGATGGGCGTGGCGGTGTTCGCCGGGATGATCGGCGTGACGGCTTTCGGCCTGTTCCTGACGCCGGTGTTCTACGTGGTGGTGCGTCGCCTGACCGGCAACAAGCCGCTGAAGCAGCACGGCGAGGTGCCGCATGACGTCGAGGCCTTCGTGCAGCCCGCGCAGGGCGAGGGTCACGACTTCGGCCCGGGCGGCAACGCCCGTCCGCATCCGGCCGCGCCGCGCCACGAGCACGAATAAAGGATTCGAGCCATGACAACGAAACTGATGATGACGACGCTGCTGGCGGCCCTGGTGCTGGCCGGTTGCGCGACACCGCCGCCGATCGATGAGTCGCGCCTGCCGGCGACGCCGACGGCCTTCAAGTCGCAGGCGACCGCAACGGTCGGCGAGGCGCGCTGGGCGGTGGCCCCGCCCGCCGATGCCGAGCCGCGCGGCGACTGGTGGCTGGCGTTCGGCGATGCGACGCTGAATGACCTGATCCGCCGCTCGCTGGTCAACAACAACGACCTGCAAGGCGCGGCGGCGCGACTGGCGCAAGCGCGCGCGCTGCTGCGCAGCACGAATGCGGATCGCCTGCCGCAGGTCGGCGCCAGCGCCGGTGCCACGCGCGGCACGGTAGCGGGCCAGGGCCCGGCCGCCACGACGATCTACAACGCCGGCCTGGGCGCGAGCTGGGAAGTCGACCTGTCGGGTCGCTTGTCGGAAGCGACGCGTGCGGCTTCGCTGGACGCGCAGTCGCGTGAAGCGCTGCTGCAGTCGACGCGGCTGATGGTGCAAGCGGATGTGGCGCAGACCTACCTGGCGCTGCGCTTCGCCGACCAGGAACGCCGACTAGTGCGCGACACGGTCGCGGCCTACCGCGAGACGCTGTCGCTGACGCAGCGTCGTTATCAAGCGGGCGACGTCGCCGAGCTGGATCTGGCGCGCGTGCAGACGGAGGTCGCTTCGACCGAGGCCGAGGCGATCAGCCTCGACCGCCGTCGTGCCGAGCTGGAGAACGCGCTGTCGGTGCTGCTGGGCGAGCCCGCCTCGGGCTTCAAGGTGGCGGAAGACACGGCGCTCGCGCCGCTGCCTTCGATTCCATCGGGTCTGCCGAGCACGGTGCTGGCGCGTCGTCCGGACGTGGCCGCGTCGCAGCGCAGCCTGCTGGCGGCGCAGTCGCGGGTGGGCGTGGCGCAGGCTGCGTGGTTCCCGAGCCTGACGCTGACGGCCAACGGCGGCTACGCGTCGCCGGAGTTGAGCGACGTGTTCCGCTGGTCGGCGCGCGCGTGGTCGGTCGACGCGCTGCTGTCGCTGCCGATCTTCGACGGCGGCCGCCGCAAGGCGGGCGTGGAGTCGGCGAAGGCGGGCCTGGATCTCGCGATGTCGAGCTACCGGCAGCAGCTGCTGCAGGCGCTGCGCGAGGTCGAGGACTCGCTGGTCGGTCTGCAGACCCTGTCGCAGCAGGCGGAAGTGCAGGGCCAGGCGGTGCAGTCGTCGACGCGTGCGACGGCGCTGTCGGACTCGCGCTACCGCAACGGGCTGGTCAGCCAGCTTGACCTGCTCGACGCGCGCCGCAGCGAGCTGCGCAACCGCCGCGCGGCGCTGCAGGTGCAAGCCGCGCAGTACCAGGCGACGGTCGGACTTGTCCGCGCCCTGGGCGGCGGCTGGCAGAACACGCCGGCGTAAAGCCGACGCCGGGCAAGACCCGGCACTTTCATATGCGACCGGTTTACCGGTGCCCCTTTGGGCGTGCAGGAGTGCACGCCCTTTTTTTCGTTCCGATCGTGCGTGGGGCTCTGCCTAGAATCGATGCATGAGCGAGCAAGCATGAAAACGGTCTGGATCATCGATGGCGCCTACCTGTTCAATGTGGGGCGCGGCCGTCCGTTCGATTACCTCAAGCTCAAGAACGAGCTCGTGCAGCGCAACGGTGGTCCGATCTACGAGAGCTACTACCTGAACTCCACCCGCGACCTGGCGACGGATCAGCAGAGCGGGTTCCACACGTGGCTCAAGGCGGCGCCACCGCGCGGTCCGAAGATTCGGGTCCAGCTGTACGAAATGAAGAACCTGCATCTTCAATGCCCGGATTGCGGCGTGCAGTTCGACCGCGAAGTGCAGAAGGGCGTGGACGTCGCGATCGCGACGCTGCTGATCAAGCTCGCGGTGCAGAACGTCTACGACCGGCTGATCCTGTCGGCGGGCGACGGCGATTTCGAAGAGGCGATCTCCTACGTCAAGTCGGATCTCAAGAAAGAGGTCTGGGTCAGTGGGTTGCAGGCCAATCTGTCGACCGACCTGCAGTCCTACGCGGACGAGGTGGTGTGGATGGACGATCTCTATCCGACGATCGCCAGGTGAGTCGTGAGGGCGACTCGCGTCTGAACTGATCATCGCTACCTGTTGCAGTTGGCCCCTGCGCCTTCTCCACGATAAGAGGTCATGGCCTGTCTCTAGCGCCGCCTCTAACGTTCGTCGCTGGACCGACCACGATGCACGGAATGAAATGAAGCGTGCAGTTGACGAATGGCGACAACTATCGACCAAGGATCATTCAAGATGCTGCTTCGCAAGCACCCTCGTGGCGAGCCCGTGGACATGGGCGTCCTGCGGCGCGAGGGCATCTCCGCCTTCCGAGCATCAGCCTGGGCACGCAGCGGATGGCTCGATCATCTGGGTCGAGGTGTCTATGCCGTCGCAGGTGATGAGCTGTCGCGCGATGGCGCTCTGGTTTTCCTGTCGCGTCAGGTGCCGGGATTTCACGTGGGCGGAAAGACGGCGCTGGCTTGGCATGGCCTGGAGCACGACATCGCGTTTGAGGAGGCCCTTAGCCTTTGGGGCGATCGACCCAAGGCGATACCGGCATGGATCGCCGAGCGGTTTCCCGTCCGGTACCAGACGACGCGGATCCTTGACAAGCAGGCCCACGCCTCACTAGGGCTGAAACCCTTGCCTGCCGGCGACCCTCGCGTGCTGGTCTCCTCACCCGAGCGAGCCATGCTCGAGATGCTGAGCGACCTGGGCAAGACGCAGAGCCTTGCGGATACCCGCCGCCTGATGGAAGGGCTTGGCGGTTTGCGGACGAAGGTGCTCGATCAACTGCTGGCGCGGACGGACCGGATCAAGGTCGTCCGTGCGGCCGCACACCTGGCCGCGGACCTCGGACTGCCTTGGGCATCCCTGGCGCGCACACACAGCGACCGCCTAGGCGGATCGCGTTGGATCGCAGTGTCCAAAGCTGGGGAGAGACTGGACTTTCGATGACATTCAATGTGCGGAATGTCGGGTTGGCCGCCGCTCGCACATCCTCCCCGCAGCCTTCTTATTCGGGCCCGGTGGGGACTAGCCGAAGCGAAATCCGAAAAGTCCTCCGCTTTCGCCTTCATCGGATAGCCGAGTCTCAAGTACGACCTTCGAGGTATCGAAGCCTTCAGGCAGTGGCAGCCTCGTGAAAATATCGGAGTTCATCGTGACGATGTACTGCAGGCCCTTTCCGGCGGTCGCCTCAAGGCCGAGCTGAAGTGCGCCAGCGATTTGTCGTTCATCCACGCCGTCGAACAGATGACTGTCATGCAATAAGAAGCGTGGTCCCCCGAAGCGCGCCGTGACGACCGTGAAGAGCGCTAGGTCGAAGCAGAAGATCTCGACCTTGGAAATGCCACCACCGCGGTCCCCTTCAATTGAGATATGGAATTCCGGACCGTTGTCCGTGGCCTCGACTACGAACCGGCCTGTGCGGTCGTCGTAAAGGCGCGAGATGGCGTTCGCGATGATGACAATGGCTTCCGTCAAAGCAGCGGAGCGTAGCCGGTGATCGTCTTGCAACCGTCGTTGGACCTTCGATCGGTCAATGTCTAGCTTGGTGGTTTCTCCTTCCAGCAATTCGGCGGCTTTGAAGCGCTCGCCGAGCGTTGCGGCATTCGCTTCTGCCACGGCCAGATCACGTTGCAGATCAAGGAAATCATCCAAGGCGCCTCGACCTTCGAGACTCTTCAGGATGCCACTCCTCTCCACGTCGAGGCGCGCCGCGCTTTTTTGTTGCTCGGCGAGTTTTGCCTTCACGTCCGCGATCTCGTTTTCGAGGTGAATACGCCGGTTCGACACCATTGCTTCATAGAAGGCCCCAACCTCGTCGAATCGGCGCAGAGCCATGCCAGGAAGCTCGATTCCCGCCGCCGCATAAAGCTGTTGAATGTCTGACCGTTGTGGTGGCTTCTCTGACCGCAACGCTGCTTCAAGATGCTCCAGACCTTCTTCAAGCGAGATGGTGTCACGCGCTATCGCCTGCATCTCGGTCTTTGCCTGAGCTGCCCGGCGGGACAATGCCTTGTAGCTATCGTGGACCTGAAACGCTGTCAGGTCCTGCTTCAGCTTGGTGGCCTTGAGTTCCGCGATAGCTACTTGTGGACGCAGCTCTGCCACTGTCCCCACCACTTGGCCCAGCGCGCCGTCCTTCACCGCTTTGCGAAGCTCCTCAAGCGTCTTTTCACGCAAGCGAATCTTGCTGAGCTCGAAAGGAATTTGCCAATCGAGTCCGAGGAGGTAGGAGAGGTTCACCTGCCAGTCCCACCGGCGCTGTTGTTCCGCCTGCCGCTCTGCCGCAATGAAACCACCCGAGGCCCACCGTCGGGCGAAGTACGAGAACATCGACCGGAATGTCGGCGTGTAGGACTCTTCGAACGCGGAGCCACGATCATCAAGCGGCAAGCCAAACATGCTGTGGCCCAAGAACAGGCGCCAGTTGACGTTTGACAGATAGAAGCGTCCGCTTGACTTATCGAGTTTCTTCGGGAGATCTTCTCGGTCCTCGCCTCCTGCAATCAGAAATATCTTGCTCGGGTCAGCACCGCCACGTTCAACCTTGAACAGCTCACCACCGATTCGGAATCGGCCGGTGAATGTGTGCGAGACAAGCTCCTTGTCGCGCATCAACGAATCTTTGTCGCAGTCAGCACCGAGCAAGAAGTGGATGATTTCTACAAGGCTGGTCTTGCCCGCGCTGTTGCGAGTCTTCTTGTCCGTTGACTCCTGATTCTTGTCCGACAGCAGGACGTTGAGACCTTCGTGGAACTTGACCGTCTTAAATGATGGCAGGGAGCTCTCGATATCGAGGATCATTCTGATCCCTCCCGTCGAAGGATGCCGTGGCTGTGGTCGACGGCGGCGATGGCATACAGAAGATTGAGCGCCAGCACGAACCAGTCGAATGAGAGGGGGGCGGAGTTGGGGTTTCTGCCGCGAGCCTCGCGCACCGCTTCCCAAAGTTCTGACACCGAGCGTGGTTCCTTCAACTGTCCAAGTATCTCGGCGCCTACACCGAGCAGGGCACGATCTTGTGGCAAGTGCTTAGTTGGCAGGATCATGTTGGGCTCGCAACCGGCAGGCGTTCGAAGATATCGCAGCTCTCGAAGAAGTGTGTCAGCAACGCTTGTGCCGCGACCAACCTTGGAGGTGGAGCACTGCCAACGCCGGTGACCGTCTCCAGCAGCGCAGTCATGATGGTGCCGGGCGTCAGGTTCTGCGCCTTCAAAGCACGATATTTTTCGTTGAGCAGGGCGCCGACCTGCTCTCCCTTCAATGGGTCTGGGTGGCGGGAAAAGTACGAAGCGACGATGGGTGCATTTGCCCAGCCGCTTCGCACAAACATTTGCCAATGTGTAGGCAGAGCGTTGTGCGACAGCTTGCCTACTGGCACGAGATTCAGATCAATTTCTTCGAGCGGGGGCGCAGACGAAAGCGACAGATCGTCTACCAACTTCCGGAGTGCTGCGACGTCGAGGTTCTTCACGTCGGCAGGGGTCGCTGCGGGACCAAGCAACGAGGCAACGCGCTCGCTGCTCAATTCAAAGATGCGTTCCTCAAACCCTTCCTTGCCGATGTAGCCGATCTTGATGTTTGGGTTCGAAATCTTCAGTTCTTCCAAAGCCTCGAGCGCTTCTACTGGAATTCCATCGACGAGGTTCAGCACCATGTGCCATTCCTTCGTGATGCCGGCGAGCTTCACCTTTGCAGTTGCGAAGTCGCTCTTGATCTTCTTGACGAGCTTTGCGACGTTCTTCGTCTCGCCGTTCAATGCGCCATAGCACTGAAAGAGCTGGCCCGTCGATAGAAGGTAGCCATCACAGCCCTTGTCGCCGAGCTTGCCGAAAGCTCGTACGCGAACAAAGTCGTCGCCGTGAAGATGCCCCATGACGACCGAGAAGAGGTCCTGAAATGAATCGCCATGGCACTGACGAAGCCTTAGCTCGAGAGCAATGCGCCACCATTGGCGCTGCTCATCCGGAATCTGGGAGCCGAGTTGCATCGTGACCTTTTCCTTCTCTTGCGTCGCTCAAGGTCGTGCGCCTCGATGCGGTCGAACGACAACACCTTTCCAGCGCCGCCGATCTGTCAGTCGATTTTGCCACTCGGCTGGCGGTGGCATTGGCCACAAACATTTGCTTGATTCGCTTCCGTTCTACTGTCCTTGAGTCGAGGCAAAAGCCGCTCGTCTGGCTGCGTGAATCGACACAGGCCGCTCAGCAATGCCCACCCGCCCGCGCCCTCAACCGGCGCCATCCCGCGCGCATGAGCCACGTCCCGATACCCGCCAGCAGCAGCACGATCACGAACGCTCCACCGGCTCCCGCCGGCGCGCCTGCGCCGTCCGCGGCGCCGATCAGCGGCTTGATCGCGTTGTAGCCCGCCACCACCGCCGCGATCCACAGGACCGCGCCGCCCAGAAACTGCCCGAGGGCGACCAGCTTGTTCATCCCTTCACTCCGTCCTCGTCGGACACTGCAATGCGCTCAGCCTAACGGCCCTCGCGGCCCCTTCGCTCAAAGCCCTTCGGTGAGGAACGGCATCACCGCAGCGAGCAGCGCGTCCGGCGCTTCCTCCGGGATGTAGTGGCCGCAGGGCAGCGGACCGCCGTCGACGTCCGCCGCGACGCGTCGCCATTCCTTCAGCGGCTCGAAGCATTTCGCCACCACGCCTTGCGCACCCCAGTACACGCGCAGCGGCATCGCGAGCTTCGCGCCGGCGTCGCGGTCCGCGCGGTCGTGTTCGAGGTCGATGCCTGCCGCGGCGCGGTAGTCCTCGCACATGCCGTGCGCGGTGCCAGGTAGTGCCAGCGCGCGCTGGTACTCGGCGAACGCTCGCGGATCGAAGGCCGACAGGCCCGCGTGCCGCCTACCCATCACATCCAGCGCGTAGGCCGCCGGGTCGGCCTCGATGAGCCGCTCCGGCATCGGCGCCGGCTGGATCAGGAAGAACCAGTGCCAGTACGCCCGCGCGAAGGCTTCGGTCGTTTGCTCGTACATCGCGAGCGTCGGCGCGATGTCCAGCAGCGCGAGACGCTCGACCGCCGCCGGATGATCCGCCGCCATGCGGTGCGCGACGCGCGCTCCCCGGTCGTGCGCGAGCACGCGGAAGCGCGCATGGCCCAGCGCGGCCATCACCGCGATCAGGTCCTGCGCCATGCGGCGCTTGCTGTAGTTGCCGTGGCCCTCATCGCCCGCAGGCTTGGACGAATCACCGTAGCCGCGCAGGTCCGGCATCACCACGGTGAAGCGCGCCGCCAGCGCCGGCAGCACGCGATGCCAGATGACCAGCGTCTGCGGATGACCGTGGATCAGCAGCAGCGGCGGGCCTTCGCCGCACACGCGCGCATGGATTCGCACGCCGGGCTCGGTCTCGACCGACAGCCGTCGCGTCGATGCGGGGAACATGGCGTCGGCCGGATGCGGCTCGGCGGTGAAGTCCGCCGTGAAGGCCATGGATGCGGTGGACGCGACAGACGCGACGGACGCTGCGGTGGAGGAGGGGGCGCTCATGGGCCGATGCTAGGCGCGTCGTCCACATCCTCGCTGTCGGGAACGAGACACTGCGCCCGCGAGTGCCGCTCCCACGCCGCGAGCGCCACCAGCACGAGGCAGGCGAACGCGCTGGTCACGACCGGCGTCCAGTCGTGCACGAACGGCCCCGCCGCCGCCAGCGCGATCACGGCCACGCCGTGCGACCACGGCCAGTGCCCGACGACCGCGCGCTTGAACAGGCCCACGCCGATCACGTAGATCGCTACGCCGCCGAGCAGGCACAGCGCCGTCTTCAGGTCCGTGTGGCCGTCCGGGTGCGCCAGGACGAATTCATCCGCGGCCGCGTTGACGATGATCCCCGCCACGATCGGCAGGTGGATGTAGGTGTAGGCCAGCCGCGCGATGCGTCCCGGATCGTCGCTGTGGACGATGCGGCCGGTCGCGAAGTCGTTGGTGGTGTCGAAGTACAGCCACCACAGCGCGATGCTCCCCGCGAAGGACACCAGGAAGGCGAGCAGGCTCATCGTCGTCAAGGGCTGCTCCGCGAAGGTCGCGCCCGTGACCAGCAGCGACTCGCCCAGCGCGATGATCACGAAGAGCGCGCAGCGCTCGGCCAGGTGGCCGCCGGAGATGGTCCAGTCCGCCGTCGTCGAGCGCCCCAAACCCGGCACGAAGAAGCCGGCCGACGGCCCGACGACCTCGATCGCCAGCGCCGCTACCCACAGCGGCACGCGCAGCGACGGATTCAAGGCACCGGCGATCCACAGCACCGCCGACACGACCAGCCACGCCCCGATGCGCTGGAAGTTGCGCACCAGGGCTTCCTCCGCGCCGCGCGCCGCCCAGAGGAAGAACAGCGTCCGTCCGACCTGGATCGCCGTGAACGAGGCGGCGAACATCAGCGCGCGTTCGCCGAAGGCCTGTGGCAGCGACACCGACATCAGCAGTCCGGCCAGCATCATCGCGAACAGGCAGATCCGTACCGGCAGGCGTTCCGGGTCCAGCCAGTTGGTGACCCAGGAGGTGAAGATCCATACCCACCAGACCGCGGCCATCAGGAAGCCGGTCTGCAGCGCCCCCTTCAGCGTGACGCCGTCATGCGCGAAGTGACCGATCAGCGTGTGCGACAGCTGGGTGACGGCGAAGACGAACACGAGGTCGAAGAACAGCTCGACGAAGCTGACCTTGGCATGGCCGTGCGGATCGGGCTGGCGCAGGAGGGGGATGGCGGGCATCCCCGGACTGTCGCATGCGGGCGCCGCCGGCCCCTCGGGGCCGATGCCGGCTTGACGGCAATCGCACCGCCATCCCCATAATCGGCCGCATCGCTCACCGGCCCCGCCGCCGCCACGGCCGGTTGAGTTCGCGTCGGGTCGCGCGCTTTCGCGCGTCTCGCGTCCGCGCGACGCCGTCGCGCCATCCTTCCTGTCCTCGAGACCGACCCGACCCGCCGAGACGTCGCATGCGTTCTTCCGCCGAGTCCCTCCACCGCAGCAGCCTCGGTCGCGGCGTGGCCCTGCTGATCGTGGCCCTGCTCGCGATGGCCGTGATCGTGGCGCTGCTGGCCTGGCGCGCCCGCGCGACGCTCGACGACCTGCGCCGCGCCGACCGCATCAACACCGCCCTGCCGGCGATGACGCTGCTGATGGAGGACCTGCTCAATGCCGAGACCGGCCAGCGCGGCTACCTGCTGACCCAGCGCGCCAGCTACCTGCAGCCCTACCGGGACGCCATCCGCAACCTCGACCGCCGCGTGGACGACCTGTTCGCCCGCGACGAGGACCCCGCGCACGCCCCCAAGCTCGCCCGCATCCGGGAGCTGGTCCAGCTCAAGATGAGCGAGATGAACCAGACGATCCGGCTGCACGATTCCGGTCGTCACGAGGAGTCGCTGGAACTGGTGCTCGGCGACCAGGGCCTGCACCACATGGACGAACTGCGCGACGTGCTGGGCGAGATGACCTCGTCGCTGCGCGCCGAGCGCGGCATGATCAGCGAGCGCCTGTCCCGCGAGGCCGGCCACACCGAGCTGCTGATGCTGGCCGGCCTGGCGATGCTGGCGCTGTTCACCGTCATGGCCACCTCGCAGGTGCTGCTGCGGTCGCGCGACCTGCTGCGTACCCAGAAGCGCCTGCGCGGCATCGCCGACAACGTGCCGGCCATGATCAGCCATTACGACGGGAAGGGCCACCTGCGCTTCGCCAACGCGGAGGTCGGCCGCGTCTTCCACACCCATCCGGACAGCCTGGTCGGCAAGACGCTGGAACAGATGCGCGGCGCGGATAGCGCCGAGCAGATGCGGCCTTTCGTCGAACGTGTGCTGAAGGGCGAGGCCGTCGCCTTCGACGCCGAGCAGGTCATCGACGGCGAGACGCTGCACTTCCACCAGAGCCTCGTGCCCGAGCTGGTCGGCGGCCGTGTCGAAGGCTTCTACGCCTGCTCGATGGACATCTCCGGGCGCAAGCGCGCCGAGTCCGTGATCGCCGCCAGCGAGCGCCAGATGAAGGCGATCACCGACAACCTGCCGGTCTTCATCTGCTACATCGACGCGCAGCGCAAGCTGCGCTACGTCAACGAGACCTTGCGGAACTGGTTCGGCCTGGATCCGCAGGCGGCGCTGGGGCTGCACATCGACGACGTCTTCGGCGTCGCCAGCACCAGCCAGCGCAGCGCGCAGCTGATGCTGGCGCTGGGCGGCGAGCGCGTCGAGTTCGAGATCACCTCGACCATGCTCGGCAAGCAGCGGCACCTGCGCTCGATCTACGCCCCCGACCTCGGGCCGGACGGTCGCGTGCTGGGGATCTTCACGCTGTCCATCGACATCACCGTCATGAAGCAGGCGGAGGCGCAGCTGGCGCGGCTGGCCAGTTCCGATGCGCTCACGGGATTGCCGAACCGGCGCGAGTTCGATCAAGCGCTGGAAGGCGCGCTGTCGCGTCAGCGGCGTCACATGCGCGAGGGGCGGGTGCTGGCGCTGCTGTTCCTGGACATCGACCGCTTCAAGGCGATCAACGACACGCACGGCCACGGCGTCGGTGACACGGTGCTGCGCGACTTCGCGACCGTGCTGCGGCGCGCCGTACGGGGGAGCGACCACGTCGCGCGCATCGCGGGCGACGAGTTCGTGGCGGTGCTCGAGGGCTTGAACCGGCCCGAGGAAGCCGAGCAGATCGCCGCCAAGATCGTGGAAGCGGTACGGGCCGCGCAGCCGGCGGGCGTCGCAGTCACGGCCAGCATCGGCATCGCCAGCGTCGCCGACGGCGACGTCCCGGCGGCGGAACTGATCGCGCTCGCCGACCGCGCGCTGTATCAGGCCAAGCATCAGGGCCGCGACGGCTGGGCGGCCCTGGGATGGCCGGGGGCGGACCAGCGACGCTGAGGTCCGCGCCCGCGGCGGCAGTCCCTGCGGCGATCGGCGATGATGGCCCGATGATGATCTCCCGATGCCTCCCGGGTGTCCTCATCGCCGCTGTAATGGGCCTGGGACTCTCCACCGTCTCCGACATGGGCGCGGCGTTCGCGCAAGGGGCTGCAGCACCGCCGTCGGATCCGGCTGCGCGGCCGCTGCGCCCGCTCACCAACGACATCGCCGAGCGCATCCAGGCCTGCACGCTGTGCCACGGCGCGCAGGGCCGGGCGACGACGCAGGGCTACTTCCCGCGCCTGGCGGGCAAGCCGTCGGGCTACCTCTACAACCAGCTGCAGAGCTTCCGCGACGGACGCCGTCATCACGCGCTGATGGCCGGTCTGCTGCGCAACATGAGCGACGACTACCTGCGCGAGATCGCCGGCTACTTCGCCGCGCTCGACGTGCCGTATCCGGCGCCAGGGCCCTCGGGCTTGAACACCGAGCAGCAGGCGCGCGCGGAGCGGCTGATCACGCAGGGCGATCCGGCGCGCAAGGTGCCGGCCTGCACGGCGTGTCACGGGCCGGCCATGGCGGGACGCGAACCGGCGATCCCGGGGCTGCTCGGGCTGCCGCGCGACTACCTGGTCGGACAGCTCGGCGCGTGGCGCAACGGACTGCGCCACGCGCATGCGCCCGACTGCATGGCCGATGTGGCCAAGGCGCTGTCGACCGACGACATCGCCGCCGTCGCCAGCTGGCTCGCCGCGAAGCCCGCGGGCGCGCATCCGGAACCGCCGTCGACGACGCCCTTGCCGGTCCAGTGCGGAGGGCTCGCGCCATGAGCGGGGACGTGAGTACCAAGGATGCTTCCGGCGCCGCGCCGATGAGGGCCTTCGTCCGTCTGCTGATCGGCGTGGCGATCGCAGTGCCGGTGATGGCGCTGTTGTTGCTGGCCGGCGCGTGGGGACGGGAGTTCTGGCTGTCGAGTCGCCCTGTGCAGTCGGCCGCCGAGGAAACGAGTCCCGCGCTGATCGCCCGCGGGGCCTACCTCGCCCGCATCGCCAACTGCGCCGGCTGCCACAGCCCGCGCGGCGGCGCGCCGCTGGCCGGCGGGCTGCCGCTCGGCACGCCGTTCGGGACGCTGTTCAGCAGCAACCTGACGCCGGATCCGGAGACCGGTCTCGGCCGCTGGACGGCGGACGACTTCTGGCGCGCGATGCATCACGGCCGCAGCCGTGATGGCCGGCTGCTCTATCCCGCCTTTCCGTACACGAGCTACACGGCGATGACGCGCGAGGATGCTGATGCGATCTTCGCGTGGCTGCGCCAGCAGCCGGCGGTGACGCAGACGGCACCGACGCATCAGCTCGGCTGGCCGTACCGCTGGCAGTCCGCGCTGGCCGTGTGGCGGCTCATGTACTTCACGCCGGGCGATGCCCCGTCGCATGACGATACCGTCGTCGAACGTGGGGGCGATGGCGGCGCGGCGCAGGATGCCGCCGGTCAGGCGGCACTCGCGCGGGGCCGCTATCTGGTCCAGGCGGTCGGCCACTGCGCCGAATGCCACGCGCCGCGCAACCGGCTCGGCGCGTTGCGCGACGCGGCGGGGCTGCGCGGCGGCTGGGTCGGCGTGCAGGGCTGGATCGCGCCCTCGCTGGCCGATCCGCATGCGGCGGGGGTGCAGGACTGGTCCGATGCCGAGGTGCGCTCCTGGCTGCGATCCGGCTGGTCGCCGAAGGGCGCGGCGCTCGGGCCCATGGCCGACGTCGTTGCGGAGAGTCTCCAGCACCTGACCGATGCCGATGTGCAGGTGATGAGCGTCTACCTGCGCGGCCTGCCGCGCGAGGGCTCGCCGGTCGCCGAGTTCAAACCTGCGCCATCGGCGCAACTGGACCTCGGCCGTCAGGTGTACGCCAAGCACTGCGCCGATTGCCATGGCGATCAGGGGCAGGGACGCCAGATCGCCGGCGAGCCCGCCTATCCGCCGTTGGCCGGCAATCGCGCGGTGACGCTGGACGCACCGCAGAACGTGCTGCAGATGCTGGCCGACGGCGGCTACGCGCCGACGACGCCCGCCCACCCGCGTCCGTACGGCATGCCGCCGCTGCGGCAGGTGCTCACCGAGGCCGAGATGGCCGCCGTCGCGACGGTGATCCGGCAGAGCTGGGGGAACAGGGCGTCGGCGGTGACGGAGCAGGAAGTGCTGCGTTTGAAGTAGCCTCACCGACCCCGTACACTCCAGCAATCGCATGCGAAAAAAGATCCGCAAAAAGATCCGCAAAATAATCAGAAAAAGTTCTGATTATTCTTTTTGAATCAAGCAGTTGCGATGGTTTAAAGATCCGCAAAAATGTCTGCATCAGGAACCGATCATCCGGACCAGTTGGAGCCGTTAATCCCCCAGGACCGGGCCTGCGAATCCGTGCTTGAGAAGGCGCACGACCTCCGGACCGCGTCCACGAGGCTCGCTGGCGCCTGCCAAGCGGGTGTCAGCCGGGAACTTGCCTGGTTGCTGCGGGCGATGAATTCGTACTACTCGAACAAGATCGAGGGCGAACATACCCGCCCCGTAGAGATCGAACAGGCGATGGCACACCAGTTCTCCGACGATGCTGAAAAGGCGCGTCTGCAGCGCTTGGCCATCGCGCACATCGCTACGGAGAGTTGGCTCTTCGAATCCCGTCCGGACACGGCCGCGCTCTACGACGTCGAGGGCGTCCAGGCCATCCATCGCCATCTCTTTTCCCAACTCGAGCCGAAGGACCGTGTGGTCCGGCTCCTGGACGTTTCCGGGCAAGTCACGGAGGAGGTGTCCGTCGAGCCCGGCGTGATCCGCACGCGGGACGTCGCCGTCAGGCGGCATGTGGCCCCAGCCTGGCAGGCACTCGGTCCGATGCTGTCGCGATGGTCTCAAGCGTACGGCCGCGTGCGCCGCGGAGAGATGCAACTCGTCGCGGCGGCGGCGGCCCATCACCGCCTCACATGGATCCACCCGTTCTTCGACGGTAACGGCCGGACGGCCCGGCTGCATTCGCTGGCGGTGCTGCAGTCGCTCGATCTGACCTGCGGACTGTGGTCGCCCTTGCGCGGACTGGCGCGGAGCGGAGACCGCTACGCGCAACGACTGTCCAATGCGGATATGGCTCGCATGGGCGACCTCGACGGGCGCGGGCAACGCAGCCAGAAGATGTTGATCGAATGGATCGATTTCTTCCTGGACGTCTGCATCGATCAGGTTCGATTCATGTCTCAGATGCTGAACCTGCAGGAGATGCAGGACCGACTCGGTGCCTTGCTGGCGCACGAGGAACACGTGGTGAAACGCGGCATCCGTATGGAGGCCTTGCGGCCCTTGCACTACCTTTTTGCCACGCAAGGGGAGATCGCAAGAGGGGATTTCGCCAGCATGACCGGCTTGGGTGACCGTACGGCAGCCACGCTCATCGGCAAGCTGGTCGAGGCGGGGCTGCTGGTGTCCGATACGACCCGGGGGAGGGTCCGTTTCGGCATCCCGATGCCGGCGTTGCGCTTCCTTTTCCCCGCGCTCTGGCCTGAAGCAGAAGCCGACGCGGCGTCCGTCGGCTGAGGTCCCGGACGCATCGCCGGGGCGAGAACAGTCGCACGGAATGTCGGCTCAGGACCGACGGCTTCGCGCAGCGGGCGCGGCATATGGGGACGGGCCACCCCTGATTTCAAGATCTTGAAGCCCGGCTTCTCGCACCTAGTTTGGGATGCATGGCGGACGACGTTCCGCCGCGACCCACCCGCAGGATGCCAAGGAGCCCCGCATGTACCGTCAACTGTTTGCCCGTGAGCTGTTCAACGACCTCGACCGCTTCCAGCGCGAGATGAGCGGCCTGTTCGAATCCACCGCCAACCGCGGCACCCCGCGCGGCGGCTATCCCGCCTTGAACGTCGGCCTGTCGCCGGAAGCGGTGGAGGTCTACGCCTTCGCCCCGGGCCTGGATCCCGCCTCCATCGGCGTCGACCTGGACCGCGGTGTGTTGAGCCTGTCCGGTGAGCGCGCGGCTTCGCTGTCCGCCAGCACCGAAGGTGCCGCCGCAGCGACCGCCGCTGCCGCTGTTGAAGGCGAGACCGCCGCGCCCGCCGCGAAGGCCGCCGGCAAGGCCATCGTCCATCAGCGCGAGCGCTTCGCCGGCAAGTTCCGCCGCGTGGTCAGCCTGCCCGATGACATCGATCCGGAACAGGTCTCGGCCTCGTACAAGGACGGCGTGCTGCGCGTCAGCGTCAAGCGCCGCCCCGCGCCGCAGCCGCGTCGCATCGACATCCATTGAGTCCCGGACGCGCCAGGCCATTCCCGCCCGTCCATCGCCACCGATCACGATTCGAAAGAACACCATGACCACTGCCGTCCATACCCCCGCCGCCGACGCGGCCGAGCAGGTGAAGTCCAGCGCTTCCACCACCACGCAGGCCGCGCGCCGTCGCGATGACTACGCGATCCAGCCCGCCGTCGACGTGACCGAGGACGCGCAAGGACTGACCCTTTTTGCCGACCTGCCCGGCGTGCCGCGTGAGCAGCTTCAGCTGCGTGTCGAGAAGGACCGCCTGATCATCGAGGCCGAGATGCAGCTCGACCTGCCCGACGGCTTGAAGGCCGGCCATGTCGAGGTGTCGCGCCAGTTCTACCGCCGCGCTTTCACGCTCAGCAAGGAGCTGGACGCCGAGCAGATCGCCGCTGAACTGAACAACGGCGTGCTGCGCGTGCGCATCCCCAAGGCCGCGCATGCGCAGCCGCGCAAGATCGAGATCAAGCTGGGTTGATTGAAGACCGGGAAGGCTTCAGTACTTCCACCGCCGCTGGCCCTCACCCCAACCCTCTCCCGCAAGCGGGAGAGGGAGTAAGAGGTGAAGCGATGTCACTGCAGGCGGGACAAGGTCACGTCCGGCTCGGGCGGTGCGGACATCGCAGCGAAGGCCGCATCGGCTGCTTCGCCCGCGCGGGCGGCATCGTCCAGGCTCACCTGCAGGCGGCGACGCATCCACGGGCGAAGGTCTTCCAGCGGACCGACGTCGGGCAGCAGGCTCCAGTCCTGCAGCGCCTGCACCGCGTGCGGCACCGGCTCCTGGCCGGCGAGCGCGCGTTGCAGGCGTTTCGCGGACTCCGGCAGTTCCGCGAGGAAGTCGGCATCGAGGTCCTTGGCGCGGCGCATCAGGCTCTGCCGCATCATCGACAGATGCGCCATCAGCCGGTAGCCGTGGTCGAGCACCGTGTTGAGTTCCTGCAGCGGCGGGCGCACGCGGCGCGGCTCGGCCGCGCTGCGCAGCAGGGCCGCGGACAACGCGGCCAGCGCGTCGTAGGCCTGGCGTCGTGCCATGCGCTGCGTGAGCGCACCGGCCGGCGTCATCGCCGCGGTCATCGCCTGCATCGCGTACTGCTGCAGCGCGCCGCGCGCCCGCTTGAGCGAGCGCGGCAGGTTGCGCCGCTCCCAGGCCGGCAGCACGTAGCTGAAGGCCCAGGCCAGGATCGCGCCGAGCACGGTGTCCGCCAGGCGCTCCGAGATCGCGATGCCATGTGCCGGGTCCGCCAGGTGCGATTGCAGCAGCGCCATCATCGTGGCCGCGATCGCGGTGATCAGGTAGCGGCGCGTGACGAACGCATGCGCGATGCCCACGGCGATCTGCAGCACGATGATCCACAAGGTCTGGTTGGGGATCAGCGACAGCGCCAGCATCAGCCCGCAGCCGATCGCCGTGCCGAGCACCCGCATGTTGCGACGCTCCAGCGTCTGGTCCAGGCTGCCGCGCAGCACCACCGCGACGGACAGCACCAGCCAGTGCGGGTGCGAGGCCCAGGGCAGCGCGAGCGCGATGAAGTAGGCCGACGACAACGCCAGCGCGCTGCGCAGCGCATGGCGCATCACCGGTGAGTCGAGGTGGATCTGCGCCTTCAGCAGGCCGATCGGCCAGCCGACCGGCGTCACGAAGCTCCGCAGTTCGCCGGCGTCCAGCGCCAGCGGCGGCAGCGGCTGGGCTGTGTCCAGCGCGCGGCCCATCGCGAGGACCTCGCCGTCCAGATGGGACAGCCGGTCCTGCAGCACCAGCTGCAGGCGCGTGCGCGGATCCTGCGGCGGCAGCTCCGGCCATTGCGTCGGTCGCACGGTGTTCATCGCCGGCGTGCGCTCGTCGAGCAGCGCATCGCGGTATTCGTCCAGCAGCACGGCCAGCGCCCGCAGACGGCTGACCAGCGCCGTGCGCATGTGCTGACCGACCGGATCCTCGCCCAGCAGTTCCAGATCCAGACGGCTCGCCAGCATCAGGTCGCGCAGCTCGACGATGTGCAGCAGCACTGCGGCGCTGCGCGGATCGGTCTTCGCGCGCGGGAAGACCTGGTCGCGCGCCGTCTGCAGCAGTTCCGCCAGCTGGGCTTCGTTGCCCAGCCAGTCGCGCATCGCATGCGCCGAGCCGCCGGTGCCGAGCAGCTCGGCCCGTGCGCTCAGCAGCTGCGACAGGCCGTGCAGCGCATCGGCGAGCGCCAGCCGGTGGAAGCGCCGGTGCAGCACCGCGCTGGAGATCACGCTCCACACGAGGTAGAGCGCGATGCCCGCCGCGCCGCTCGCCAGCACGATGTGCAGCGGCTGGTGCGGCCAGGCGAGCGCGAACACCATCGCCAGGATGGGCGCGAAGGACACGGGGCCCGCGCGCGGCCCCCAGCTCAGCAGCATGGCGCTGCCGAATGCGAGCACCGCCACGAGCGTGCCCATCGCGGCGTGATACGGATGAAGGACCGCCACGAGCCCCACGGCCAGCAGCGTCATGCCGCCGGCGGTGAGCACGCGGTTGCGGTTGCGGCGGACGCTGCCCGGCAGATCGGCCAGGCTGGCGCAGATGGCGCAGGCCATCGCCAGCTGCGAGGCGATGTGCGACAGCTCGGCCGGGGCCGCGTGCGACACGATCACCTGCACCAGCATCACCCCGAGGGCGACGCTGAGGCCGTTCCACCAGTGCGCCGGCCAGTGCCGCCAGCGACCGGCCGCCATCAGGCTTCCCGGACGCGCTGGTTCAGATGGGCCAGGGCCTCTTCGACCTGGTCGACCAGCACCAGGCACAGGTCGCCCGGCTGCAGACGCTCCAGCGCGCGGTCGATCGCGACGAACTCGCCGCGGATCTCCTCGATGTGTTTCGTCCGCGTCGCGCCCTTCAGGCCCTGCTGCAGCAGCGCCAGGACTTCACCGTCCTCGCGGCCGCGCTGGCAGGCGTCCTGGAACAGGATGGCCTCGTCGAAGGCCTCGCCCAGGATCTGCGTCTGGATGCGGATGTCCTCGTCGCGGCGGTCGCCGGCGCCGGAGATCACCACCGAGCGCTTGTTGGCCGGCAGCGCCTGCACCGCCTGCACCAGCGCGCGCATCGCGTCGCCGTTGTGGCCGTAGTCGGCGATGACGGTCGCGCCGCGATAGTCCATCACGTTGAAGCGGCCCGGCACGCTGTCCGGATCGCTCATGAAGCTCGCCAGCCCGCGCCGGATCGTGTCCCAGTCCAGGCCCACGCCCCAGGCCGCCGCCACCGAGGCCATCGCGTTCTCGTTCTGGAACGGGATCGCGCCGCCTCGGGTGAAGGGGATGTCGCGCAGCGGGATGGACTCGCGCCACGCGCCCTGCGCCGCGACCAGCGCGTCGCCGTCGACATAGACGCAGCGCTTGCCCTGCGCGCGGTGCGTCGCCATCAGCGGATGGTGGCGGTCGCTCGCGAAGAAGATCACCTGGCCCGGGCAGACCTCGGCCATCTTCGCCACGACCGGGTCGGCGGCGTTCAGCACCGCGTAGCCGTTGGGGGCCACGTTCTGCACGATCACGCGCTTGACCAGCGCCAGTTCCTCGACGGTGTTGAGGAAGTTCATGCCGAGGTGGTCGCCCTCGCCGAGGTTGGTCACCACCGCCACCTGGCAGCGGTCGAAGCCCAGGCCCTCGCGCAGCACGCCGCCGCGCGCGGTCTCGAAGACCGCCGCCTCGACGTCCGGATGCATCAGCACGTTGCGCGCGCTCTTCGGGCCGGAGCAGTCGCCGCTGTCGGTCTGCCGGCCGTCGACGTAGACGCCGTCGGTGTTGGTCATGCCCACGCGCAGCCCCTGCGTCGCGAACATGTGAGCGACCAGGCGCGAGGTCGTCGTCTTGCCGTTGGTGCCGGTCACCGCCACGATGGGGATGCGGCCGTCCTCGCTCGCGGCGCCGCGGTTGCCGCCGTAGATGCTGGAGATGATGGCCTCGCCCACGTCGCGGCCCTTGCCGTAGGACGGGCTCAGGTGCATGCGCAGGCCGGGCGCGGCGTTGACCTCGACGATGCCGCCGCTCTGTTCCTCGAGCGGCTTGAGCACGCTCTCGGCCACGACGTCGACGCCGCAGACATGCAGGCCGACGACCGTCGCCGCGGCGATCGCGCGGGCGGCGACTTCCGGGTGCACGTCGTCGGTCACGTCGGTGGCGGTGCCGCCGGTGGACAGGTTGGCGTTGTTGCGCAGGATCACGCGCTGGCCCTTGTCCGGCACCGATTCAGGGGTCAGGCCTTGCAGGTCCAGGCGCGCGATCGCGATGTCGTCCAGGCGGATCTTGGTCAGCGAGGTCGCGTGACCGTCGCCGCGGCGCGGGTCTTCATTGACCTTGTCGACCAGCTGGCGCACCGTGTGCACGCCGTCGCCGGTCACGTTGGGCGGATCGCGGCGGGCGGCGGCGACCAGCTTGTCGCCGACGACCAGCAGCCGGTAGTCGCTGCCGGGCAGGAACTTCTCGACCATCACCGTGCCGATCTCGTCCGCGGCCTTGTAGGCGATCTCCATGTGCTCGCGCGAGGCGACGTTGACCGTCACGCCCTTGCCCTGGTTGCCGTCCAGCGGCTTGACCACGACCGGCAGGCCGATCTCGAGCGCCAGCTCCCAGGCCTCGTCGACGGTCTCCACGGGGGCACCGATGGGCACCGGCACGCCGGCCGACTGCAGCAGGCGCTTGGAGAGGTCCTTGTCCTGCGCGATGGATTCGGAGACGGCGCTGGTGGCGTCCACTTCGGCGGCCCAGATGCGGCGCTGCTTCACGCCCCAGCCCAACTGCACCAGCGAGCCCTGCGTCAGGCGCCGGAACGGGATGCCGCGCTTGCAGGCGGCGTCGACGATGGAACCTGTCGAGGGGCCGAGGCGGATGTCCTCGTCCGTCTCGCGCAGCGCCTTGACGGCGGCGTCGGCGTCGAAGGCGCCGCCCGACTGCGCGGCATTGATCAGCTCGACGGCCTTCTCGAAGGCGGCCCTTCCGACGTCTTCCTCGCTGTACTCGACGACGACCTGGTAGGTGCCGTCCTCCGACGTGGTGTGCGTGTGGCTGTAGGTCACCGGGCAGCCGGCCTGCGCCTGCAGCGCCAGCGCGGCCTGTTCCAGCACGTGGGCCAGCGTGATCGGGGTCTTGGCGCTGCTGGCCGGCCGCAGCGGGCCGATGCCGGGGAAGCGTTCGCGCAGGCGGGCCTCGAAGCCGGCCATGTCCGCGATCGTGCGTTCCGTGTCGCTGCAGTGCACGACCGCCTCGATGGCGGTGTGGCGGCTCCACATGTTGGGACCGCGGAGGGCGCGTGTGCGGGAGACTTCCATCTGTCGTCTTTCGGGTTCGACTGTTCTTTGAAGGGCGATCGTGAAGCGGGGCCGCTTATTGCGGCAGGTCCGGCACGAAGGTGTCCAGACCGGCGGAGATCAGCTCGGGCGAGATGCCCATGGCCCAGCCGGTCGCGACGGCGGCCAGCACCGCGTCGGTCGCGATCTCCTGGCCGACCGCGCGGAAGCGGGCCTGCAGCGATTCGACGTTCGCGCCGGAGGTCTCGGACGTGCCCTGCGCCAGCATCGCGGCGCCGCCGCGCAGGAACACGCCGCGGCCTTCCTTGCCGCGGTGTTCCGTCAGCGCGGCGTTGCCGGCGTCCAGCGCGTAGAGGATCACTTCGCCGTCGGACAGCTCGGCCATCTCGGCCACCTTGGCCTCGTCGGCATTGAGCACGGCGACGCCGTCGGACAGCACCACGTCGACCTGCGTGCGCAGCACCTTGAAGAGCTGGTCCTCGGTCTGGATGTCGTGGTTGTCGAGTTCGTCCACGCGGCCCAGGTCGGTGACCACGCCGACCTGGCAACGGTCGTAGGCCAGGCCGTCGCCCAGGATGGTGCCGGCGCCGTTCTCGACCACGATGGCGTCGACCGCGCGGTTCATCAGCAGGCGGTGGCTGGCGGCCCAGGTCGCGCTGGGCTTGCGCTCCACGCGGCGGGTGCCCAGGAACAGTCCGGCGCCGCAGGCCAGGCCGACGTGGCGGCCGTTCAGGTGCAGCAGCCAGCCGACCAGGCGCGCGATCTGCGCGGTGCCGCGCGAACCGGTCACGCCCACGATGGGGATGCGGCCGCTCTCGTCCTCGGCGAACAGGTGGTCGATGATGGCCTGGCCCACCGGCTGGGGCATGCCCTCGGCCGGCTTCAGGTGCATCAGCAGGCCGGGGCCCGCGTTGACTTCGACGATCGCGCCGCCGGTCTCGGACAGCGGCTTGGAGATGTCGCTGCAGACCAGGTCGACGCCGGCGATGTCCAGGCCGACGGTGCGCACCGCCAGCGAGACGGCGTGCGCCACTTCCGGATGGATCTGCGCGGTGCAGTCGATGGCGACGTTGCCGTTGCGCTGGATCAGCACGCGCTGGCCGGCTTCGGGGATGCCGTCGCCGGTCAGGCCCTGGCGCTGCAGGTCCAGCAGCACGACTGGGTCGCCAGTGATGTCGATGCGGTTGAGCGGGAAGTCCTCGGTCGTGCCGCGGCGCGGATCGGTGTTGATCTGCAGGTCGATCAGCTGGATCACGGTGTGCGTGCCGTCGCCGGTGACCCAGGCTTCCTCGCCGCGCGCGGCCGCGACCACCTGGCCGCCGACGACCAGCAGCCGGTGCTCCATCCCCGGGATGTAGCTCTCGACCAGCACTTCCGAGCCTTCCTTGTCGGCGACGTGGAAGGCGGCCTCGACGTCCGCTTCATGGCGCAGGTCCAGCGTGACGCCGCGGCCGTGGTTGCCGTCGGACGGCTTCACGACGACCGGCAGGCCCAGGTCCTGGGCGACGTCCCAGGCCTCGGCGGCGGTCTTGACCGCCTGGCCCGCCGGCACCGGCACGCCGACCGACTTCAGCAGTTCCTTGGTCAGGTCCTTGTCGCGGGCGATGCCTTCGGCGATCGCGCTGGTCATGTCGGTCTCGGCCGTCCAGATGCGGCGCTGGCGCGCGCCGTAGCCCAGCTGCACCAGGTTGCCGTCGTTCAGGCGGATGTGGGGGATGCGGCGGTCGGTCGCCGCGGCCACGATGGCGGCGGTCGACGGGCCGAGGTAGCAGTCGTCGAGCTTGTCGCGGATCGCCACGACAGCCGCGTCGACATTGAAGTCGTCGCCGTTGATCGTGGCCATCAGCAGCGCGTGGCCCTGTTCCAGCGCGCAGCGCGCGACCTGCTCGTCGCGGGCGCGGAACACCATGCGGTACACGCCGTGGCGAGAGGTGGAGCGCGTCTGGCCGAACCCGGTCGGCATGCCGGCCAGGTTGAGCAGCTCGATGACGATGTGCTCCAGCACATGGCCCATCCAGGTGCCCTCGGTCAGGCGCTGCAGGAAGCCCCCGCGCTCGCCCACGCCGCAGTGGTGCTCGACCAGCGCCGGCAGACGCTGGCACAGGCGGTCGGTGAACCCGGGGATCAGGTGGGAGGGATGCTCTTCCAGGCCACCCAGGTCCAGCCAGGTTTCCAGCACCGGACGGTAGGTCCACATGTTGGGGCCGCGCAGGTAGTTGATGCGCAGGAGCTTGATGTCGTCGTGTCGGCTCATGAGGGGTGGAAACGTGGAAGAGGGTCGCCCGGCGGACCACCGGACAATGATGCGAAGCACAATTGTGCGCTTAAGCGAAAATTGTGCGAAAGATGCCACGACCTGGTTGGACCGGGTCTTGCCCCGTTGGGGGGCAACGGCAGAAAAGTCTCGAAGAAACCTTTCGTTTCGCAGATCGCCAGAAGAATCAAAAATGCAGCATTCACATCCTGTCGCGTTGGCCGGTGCCGGCGGCGTTCCGGCCGCCGAGGCTTTCGAAACACGCCTGCGGCGTGGCGAAAACGTCCGGGCCTCGCTGGAGGTTGACCTCGACGGGCGTCTGCGCTTCTCGGCGGGCGGTCTGCGACTCACGGATCAACGGCTGCTGTCCCTGGAAGCCTCCGAGGACGAAGGCGGCGCCCCGGTCTTCCGGGAATGGCCGCTGACGCCCGACCTGAAGCTGGTGCTGTCCGACCACGCCGGGCTGGGCGCGCTGGAGCTGGTGGACGCCGACGGCCGGCTGGCGCAATGGCGCTTCACGATGCGGGCCAACCTGCAGGCCCAGCGCTTCCAGGACGCCTTCAACCGCCGCGACGAGGTCGAGGCCAAGCTGGACGAGGAGCCCGAACTCTGCCCGAGCTGCCAGGCCATCCTGCCGGAAGACAGCGAGGAATGCCCCTCCTGCGCCCGCGAGCTGCACACGCCGCCGTCCACCTGGGTGCTGCTGCGGCTGTGGCGCTTCGCCGGACCCTACCGGGGTCAGCTGTTGCTGGGCTTCCTGCTGATGCTGGGCGCGACCGGCGCGACGCTGGTGGCGCCCTACCTGGCGATGCCGCTGATGGACGACGTCCTGATCCCGTTCCAGCAAGGCAAGCAGATCGACACCATGCTGGTGGTGATGTACCTGGGCGGGCTGTTCGGGGCGGCGATCGTGTCCTGGATCCTGGGCTGGGCCAAGACCTACATCCTGGCGCTGGTGTCGGAGCGCATCGCCGCGGACCTGCGCACGGCGACCTTCGACCACCTGTTGGGCCTGTCGCTGGAGTACTTCGGCTCCAAGCGCACCGGCGACCTGATGAGCCGCATCGGCTCGGAGACCGACCGGATCAGCGTCTTCCTGTCGCTGCACGCGCTGGACTTCATCACCGACTGCCTGATGCTGGCGATGATCACGGCGATCCTGTTCCACACCAACCCGTGGCTGGCGCTGGCCACGCTGGTGCCGCTGCCCTTCATCGCGTGGCTGATCCACCTGGTGCGGGACAAGCTGCGCACCGGCTTCGAGAAGATCGACCGGGTCTGGGGCGAGGTGACCTCGGTGCTGGCGGACACGATTCCCGGCATCCGCGTGGTGAAGGCCTTCGCGCAGGAGCGCCGCGAGGCCGAGCGCTTCCGCACCGCCAACAAGCACAACCTGGTCGTCAACGACCGGCTGAACAAGACCTGGAGCCTGTTCACGCCCAGCGTCTCGCTGCTGACCGAGATCGGCCTGCTGGTCGTCTGGGCCTTCGGGATCTGGCTGATCGCGCATTCGCAGATCACGGTCGGTACGCTGACCGCGTTCCTGGCCTACATCGGACGCTTCTACGGGCGGCTGGATTCGATGAGCCGCATCGTGTCGGTGACGCAGAAGGCGGCCTCGGGCGCGAAGCGGATCTTCGACATCCTCGACCACCATTCCAACGTGCCGGAGCCGACGCAGCCGGTGGTGCTGGACAAGGTCGAGGGCGAGCTGTCGCTGCAGGACATTGGCTTCCGCTACGGCAACCGGACGGTGATCCGCGACCTCAACCTGGTGATCAAGCCGGGCGAGATGATCGGGCTGGTCGGCCACAGCGGCTCGGGCAAGAGCACGATGGTCAACCTGATCTGCCGGTTCTACGACGTGACCGAGGGCGCGATCAAGCTCGACGGCGTCGACCTGCGGCGCTTCAAGCTGTCGGACTTCCGCCGTCACATCGGGCTGGTGCTGCAGGAGCCCTTCCTGTTCTTCGGCACGATCGCGGAGAACATCGCCTACGGCAAGCCGGAAGCGACGCGCGACGAGATCGTCGCCGCGGCGCGCGCCGCGCATGCGCATGAATTCATCCTGCGGCTGCCGCAGGGCTACGACTCGCTGGTCGGGGAGCGGGGTCAGGGCTTGTCCGGCGGCGAACGCCAGCGGATCTCGATCGCCCGCGCGCTGCTGATCGACCCGCGCATCCTGATCATGGACGAGGCCACCTCGGCCGTGGACACGGAGACGGAGAAGGAGATCCAGAAGGCGCTGGACAACCTGGTGCGGGGCCGCACGACGATCGCCATCGCCCACCGCCTGTCGACGCTGCGCAAGGCCGACCGGCTGGTGGTGATGGACCGCGGCGAGATCGTCGAGGTCGGACCGCACGACGAGCTGATCGCCAAGCAGGGCGCCTACTGGCGCCTGTGGGAGGCGCAGGCCCGCCGCGTCGACGCGGAGGAGCAGGACAACGTCGTTGTCGTCGCGCCCAACGTCAACGTCCACACGGCCACGCAGGCCTGATCGCGACCAGGATTCTTCATGAACAACATCCAGACCCTGGCGCGCAATGCCTATGGCCGGCTGACGCTGGTGGACGACGCCGGTCAGACCCACGACAACGTCACGCCCGTGCGGGCGCATCCGCTGAGCGCGCCTGATGAGGGCCTCTCGCTGGTCGGCACCGACGGGCATGAGATCGCCTGGATCGACCGGCTCACGGACCTGCCGCAGGCGCAGCGCGAGCTGCTGCAGGACGAGCTCGCCCACCGCGAGATGACGCCGACGGTGCTCAAGCTGCTGGCCGTCTCGACCTTCTCGACGCCGTCCCAGTGGACCGTCGAGACCGACCGCGGCACCACAGGCTTCATCCTCAAGAGCGAGGAAGAGATCCGCCGCCTCGGGGAAGGGCGCTTGCTGATCACCAGCTCCCACGGGCTGCACTTCCTGGTGCCGGACCGGTTCGCGCTGGATCGGCATTCGCGCAAGCTGCTCGAGCGCTTCCTGTGATCCCAGGGTCTTCGGGCCCACCCTTACGCATTTCTGCCATGGGCCCTACGAGGCCCAAGCTGCCCTACAATTGACGTTTACGTAAACGTAAGACGAATTGCCCAGCGGCCGCCCGGAGAGGCGGCCGCGGAGGTGGTCGAGGAGACAAACCCATGAGCCTGCCCGGTCTGAATTTCCATCTCGGCGAGGACATCGACGCCCTGCGCGACGCGGTGCGCGAGTTCGCCCAAGCCGAGATCGCCCCCCGCGCTGCGGAGATCGATCGCAGCGACCAGTTCCCGATGGACCTGTGGCGCAAGATGGGCGACGTCGGCGTCCTGGGCATCACCGTGCCCGAGGAATACGGCGGCGCCGCGATGGGCTACCTGGCCCACATGGTGGCCATGGAGGAGATCAGCCGCGCCAGCGCCTCGGTGGGCCTGAGCTATGGCGCCCACTCCAACCTGTGCGTCAACCAGATCAAGCGCAACGGCACCGACGCGCAGAAGCAGAAGTACCTGCCCAAGCTGATCTCCGGCGAACACGTCGGCGCGCTGGCGATGAGCGAACCCGGCGCCGGCTCCGACGTCGTGTCGATGAAGCTGCGTGCCGAGGACAAGGGCGGCTACTACGTCCTCAACGGCAACAAGATGTGGATCACCAACGGTCCCGACGCGGACACGCTGGTCGTCTACGCCAAGACCGAACCCGAGCTCGGCGCCCGCGGCATGACCGCCTTCCTGATCGAGAAGGGCATGAAGGGCTTCTCGATCGCGCAGAAGCTGGACAAGCTCGGCATGCGCGGCAGCCACACCGGCGAGCTGGTGTTCCAGGACGTCGAGGTCCCGGCCGAGAACGTGCTGGGCCAGGTCGGCGGCGGCACCAAGGTGCTGATGTCGGGCCTGGACTACGAGCGCGCCGTGCTGGCCGCCGGACCCATCGGCATCATGCAGGCGGTGATGGACAACGTCGTCCCCTACATCCACGACCGCAAGCAGTTCGGCCAGTCGATCGGCGAATTCCAGCTGATCCAGGGCAAGGTCGCCGACATGTACACCGTGCTGCAGGCCGCCCGCGCGTTCTGCTACACCGTGGGCAAGAACCTCGACGCGCTGGACGGCTCGCACGTCCGCCAGGTGCGCAAGGACTGCGCCTCCGTCATCCTCTGGTGCGCCGAGAAGGCCACCTGGATGGCCGGCGAAGGCATCCAGATCTTCGGCGGCAACGGCTACATCAACGAGTACCCGCTGGGCCGCCTCTGGCGTGACGCGAAGCTCTACGAAATCGGCGCGGGCACGTCCGAGATCCGGCGCATGCTGATCGGCCGCGAGCTCTTCGCCGAGACAATGTGACCCCCCTACCGGCTTCGCCGGCCCCCCGAGGGGGCGCACCCGATGGCCTGGCAGAGCCAGTTCCATGGGTGCCGCTTGGTTGGAAAGCCGCATTCGCTACTGTCACGCCATGTGACGCGACAATGCTGGTCATGAGCACGACGAACGAACTGCAAGACCTGCTGGACAACAACAAGCGCTGGGCCACCGCGACTGAGGAACAGTCGCCCGGCTTCTTCTCGCGCTTGCTGAAGCAGCAGACGCCGCAATACCTCTGGATCGGCTGCGCCGACAGCCGCGTCCCGGCCAACGAGCTGGTGGACCTGCTGCCGGGCGAGCTCTTCGTCCACCGCAACGTGGCGAACGTCGTGGTCCATTCGGACCTGAACTGCCTGTCGGTCATGCAGTTCGCCGTGGACCAGCTGAAGGTCCAGCACATCATCATCGTGGGCCACAGCAACTGCGGCGGCGTGCGCGCCGCGCTGGAAGACCTGCGCGTCGGCCTCGTGGACAACTGGCTGCGTCACGTCCAGGACGTGCGCAACCACCATCAGGAATGGCTGGACCAGGTGGTCCCCGACCAGCGCGCCAATGCGCTGTGCGAGCTCAACGTGCTGGAGCAGGCCCGCAACGCCTGCCAGACGACCGTCGTCCAGGATGCCTGGGCGCGCGGTCAGGAAGTCGCCGTGCACGGCTGGGTCTACGGCTTGCACAACGGCCTGCTGAAGGACCTGAGCATCACCGTCGGCAAGGCCGAGGACGTCGGCCCCGCCTATCGCAGCGCGCTGGACGCGCTGCACCGCCGCTACGAGGCGGCCATGGGCCGCTGAGCCCGCACGGCCACCGAGCGGATACCAGCGGTCACGACCGGGACGGAGCAGGACCACCGATGTTCCCTCACGAGCTCAACGATCCGCGCGCCTTCGAGATCGCCCAGGCGATGCTCGAAGGCTTCGACAAGCACTACCGCCTGTTCCGCGCGGCGTCCGCGACCGCGAAGCAGCGCTTCGAGCAGGCCGACTGGCACGGCCAGCAGTTCGCGCAGCGCGAGCGCATCGAGTTCTACGACCTGCGCGTCGACGAGGCCGTCCTCGAGCTGGAACAGCGCTTCAAGACCAGCGCGCTGCCCAGCGAGGTCTGGCAACAGGTCAAGCTGCACTACATCGGCCTGCTGACCAAGCACCTGCGGCCGGAGCTCGCCGAGACCTTCTTCAATTCGGTCACGACACGCATCCTCCACCACAGCTACTTCCACAACGAGTTCATCTTCGTCCGGCCGGCGATCTCCACCGAGTTCATCGAGAACGAGGAACCCGCCGCGCAGCCCACCTACCGCTGCTACTACCCCTCGCAGGACACGCTGCGCGACACCTTCATGCGCATCGTCTGGAACTTCCAGCTGGCGCTGGAGTTCGAGGACCTCGGCCGCGACATCGACCTGGTGCTGGAAGCCGTCGGCAAGGAGCTGGGCGCCTTCCGCTGGCGGACGAATTTCCAGGTGCAGGTGCTGTCCTCGCTGTTCTTCCGCAACAAGGGCGCGTACATCGTCGGCAAGATCATCAACGGCTTCACGGAGACGCCGTTCGCGCTGCCCATCCTGCACAAGGAGGCGAGCGACGGTGAGATCGACCAGACGGCGGAACGCCAGCTCTACATCGACGCCGCGCTCTTCGGCGAGGACGAGCTGCAGATGCTGTTCAGCTTCGCGCGGGCCTATTTCCTCGTCGACATGGAAGTGCCCAGCGCCTACGTGCAGTTCCTGCGCTCGCTGATGCCGCGCAAGCCGCGCTCGGAGATCTACGCGACGCTGGGGTTGCAGAAGCAGGGCAAGAACCTCTTCTATCGCGACTTCCTCAACCACCTGCGCCACAGCAGCGACAAGTTCCGCATCGCGCCCGGCATCAAGGGCATGGTGATGCTGGTCTTCGACCTGCCGTCCTATCCGTTCGTGTTCAAGGTCATCAAGGACTTCTACCCGCCGCAGAAGGACACGACGCGCGAGCAGATCCAGTCCAAGTACCTGCTGGTGAAGCAGCACGACCGCGTCGGGCGCATGGCCGACACGCTGGAGTACACGCGGGTGGCCTTCCCGCGCCACCGCTTCGAGGACGAGCTCGTGGCCGAGCTGAAGCACTTCTGCCCGTCGCTGCTGGAGGAGACCGGCGAGGACCTGGTCATCAAGCACCTCTACATCGAGCGCCGCATGGTGCCGCTCAACATCTACCTGCAGGAAGCGTCGCCGGCGCAGCTGGCGCATGCGGTGGTCGAGTACGGCAACGCGATCAAGGACCTGGTGGCGGCCAACATCTTCCCCGGCGACATGCTGTGGAAGAACTTCGGCGTGACGCGCCACGGCAAGGTCGTGTTCTACGACTACGACGAGATCGAATACCTGACCGACTGCAACTTCCGCAAGGTCCCCGAGGCCCGCAACGAGGAAGAGGAAATGTCGGGCGAGGTCTGGTACACGGTGAACAGGCTCGACGTGTTCCCCGAGACCTTCGGGCCCTTCCTGCTCGGCCATCCGGGCGTGCGCGACGTCTTCATGGCGCACCACGCCGACCTGCTCGACCCCGCGTTCTGGCAGACCCACAAGGAACGCATCCTGGCGGGGCACGTCGAGGACGTGTTCCCGTACGACCCGCACAAGCGCTTCCACGTCCGCGACGTCGCCCCGGCCCTGAAGGTGCCGGAGTCGCAGGACCGGGAACTTCCCATTCATTGACGAACCCCCTGATTTCTTTGAAGGAGACCTCCATGTCCGATTCCATCGCCATCGTTTCCGCCGCCCGCACGCCGATCGGCGGCCTGCTGGGCGACTTCGCCGGTCTGGCCGCGTGGGAGCTGGGCGCCGTCGCCATCAAGGCGGCCGTCGAGCGCGCCGGCATCCCGACCGACGCGATCGAGGAAGCCTTCCTCGGCAACTGCCTGATGGCCGGCCAGGGCCAGGCCCCGGCGCGCCAGGCCGTGCTGAAGGCGGGCCTGCCGCAATCGGTGGGCGCGGTCACGCTGTCCAAGATGTGCGGCGCCGGCATGCGCGCGACGATGTTCGCGCATGACACGCTGAAGGCGGAGAGTGCCGACATCCTGATCGCCGGCGGCATGGAGTCCATGACCAATGCACCGCATCTGATGTTCGCGCGCAAGGGCGTGAAGTACGGCGCCGCGCAGATGTACGACCACATGGCGCTGGACGGCCTGGAAGACGCGTACGAGCGCGGCAAGGCCATGGGCGTCTTCGCCGAGCAGTGCGTCGACAAGTACGCCTTCACGCGCGAGGCGCAGGACCAGTTCGCGATCTCGTCGACGGAGCGTGCCAAGCGCGCCAACGAGGACGGCAGCTTCGCGTGGGAGATCGCGCCGGTGACGATCGCCGGCAAGGGCGGCGATACGGTGATCTCGCGCGACGAGCAGCCGTTCAAGGCCAAGCTCGACAAGATCCCGACGCTGAAGCCGGCGTTCAAGAAGGACGGCTCGATCACGGCCGCGACCTCGTCGTCGATCTCCGACGGCGCCGCGGCGATGGTGCTGATGCGCGAATCGACTGCCAACAAGCTGGGCGTGAAGCCGGTGGCCCGCATCGTCGGCACCGCGGTGCATGCGAATGCGCCCGAGTGGTTCACGACGGCCCCGGTCGGCGCGATCCAGAAGCTGCTGGCCAAGAACAACTGGGACGCCAAGAGCGTCGACCTGTGGGAAGTCAACGAGGCCTTCGCCGCGGTGACCATGGCCGCGATGGCCGAGTTCAAGCTGCCGCACGAGATCGTCAACGTCAACGGCGGTGCCGTGGCGCTGGGTCATCCGATCGGCGCGTCGGGCGCCCGCATCCTCGTCACGCTGCTGGGCGCGCTGAAGCACCGCGGGCTGAAGCGCGGCGTCGCGGCGCTGTGCATCGGCGGCGGCGAAGCCACCGCCGTCGGCGTCGAGCTGATCTGAGGACGGACCGGATGACGCAAGTCCTCATCATCGGCGCGTCGCGGGGCATCGGCCTCGAGCTCGTGAAGCAGCACCGCGACCGCGGCGACACCGTCGTCGCCACGGCGCGCGACGACGCCAGCCTCGAGAAGCTGAAGGCGCTCGGCGCGACGGCGATCAAGCTCGAGGTGTCCGACGTGGTCAGCATCGCCGGCCTGGCCTGGCAGCTGGACGGCTACCAGTTCAACCGCGTCCTGTACGTGGCGGGCCTCTACGGCCCGAAGACGATCGGCCTGCAGCCGCCGAGCGCGGCCGACTTCGACGCCGTCATGCACACCAACGTGCTGGGTCCGATGCGCGTGCTGCCGCAGCTGCTGGACGCGCTCGCGCCGGACGCGCGCATCGGCATCCTGTCCTCGCGGATGGGATCGATGACGCTGCGCGCGAACTCGGCGGGCTGGGTGTACCGCGCGTCCAAGGCGGCGGTGAACTCGGTGATGAAGGACCTGTCGCTGACGCTCGACGGCCGCGCGATCTGCGTCAGCCTGCATCCGGGCTGGGTCAAGACCGACATGGGCGGCCAGGAGGCCGACATCGACGTCGCCACCAGCGCGTCCAGCCTGCGCGCGGTGCTCGACGGCCTCAAGCCGGCCGACAACGGCGGCTTCTTCAACTACGACGGCACCCCGCTGCCCTGGTGATGAAACGCTGGGCCCGCGTGACGCTGAAGATCCTGGGCGGCTTCCTGCTGGGCGTGGTCACGCTCGCGGCGGCCTGGGCGGCGTTCAACAACCGCCTGGTCGACGATGCGCCGCGTCCCGTGCCCGAGGCGTTGCGCGTGCCGGCGACGACGTTGCCGCAGGAGCGCAACGCGTTCTTCGCGTTGATCGGCCTGACCGCCGCGGGCGACGATCCGCAGGCGGAAGGCGTCAAGCGCTGGGCCGCGATCGACGCGGGCGCGATCAATCTGCCGGAACCGGCTGCACCCCGTCGGTGGCCGACCGCGACGGCGCTAGGTCCGATCCTGGCAGCGTGGCAATGCGACGCGCAGACAAAGGACTGCGTGGCCGTCTGGACGCGCGAGGCCACGAGCCTGCGCGCGCTGGTCGATGCGCACGTCGACATGGGCAGTCGCTGCGAGGCGGTGGCCCGTCCCGGCATGGTGCTCGAAGAGCCGCTGATCACGCCGCGCGACCAACTCAAGACAGTCAACGACAGCTATGTCCGGCGCGCAAGCATGGGAATGTCTTGGCAAGGGGTGGTGAACTGCCAGCGTTGGCTCGAAATCCGCGCCGCGCTGGCGGGGCAGGCGGGCGACAAGGCTGCGATGCTGGGCTTCGCCAGGCAAGGCGAGGCCTTGTCCGGCGCGATGCTCTCTGGCGCGCGCACGCTGATCGGTGTCGGCGTCTCCGGCGCGATGGCTCGCATGCATTGGCGCACCGTCACCGATCTGGCGGCACGCTACCCGGCGGCGGGACAGGACCTGCGCGCCATGCTGCGACCGCTGCCGGCGCAGGCGCTCGATGCCTCGGTCTGGATCCGGAGCGAGTCTCAGTTCGGCCGGGAAGCGGTGAAGGAGGACACCTGCGTCGATGAGGGCGTGCATTCCGGCGCGGCATCGTCGACCCAGCCCTTGCGCTGCAAGCCGGCCTTCTGGCTGATGCCTCACGCCACCCGGCATCTGATGGACGCGCAATGGCTGGAAGTTCAGGCGAAGGCGTCCACGGGGCTGCTGGACCTGATCGACTGGCAACCGGATCCCGCGTCGAAATGGGTGCTGAGCGTGCCATGGCGCAACTCGATCGGCGGCATGCTGGTCTCGGTCAGTGCGCCCATGTATCCGCACTACTTCCGCAAACAGGCCTCGCTGATGCTGCTCAACGAAGCCGCCCGCATGGCGCTCGCGGCGGGCAACGTCGAGCCCTCGAAGCGTTCGGCCTGGCTGGCCCGACAACCGATGGACGCCCGCCTGCGCGAGCGCTTGAGCGTCGACGGCGACGAGATCGTCGCGCGCGTCTGGGCGACGGTGTCCGAGCAGGACACGCTGCGCTACCGCATTCCCCCTGGCGCCACGAGCGCCGCCCCCGTCACGGGATCCACCCTCGATCCCTCTCCGTCCAAGAGCTGACCATGCTGCTTTCCGAAGACCACCGCGCCGTGCAGGACGCCGTCCGCGCCTACGTGCAAGACCAGATCGCGCCGAAGGCGGCCGGATGGGACAAGTCCCACCAGTTCCCCGCCGAGGAGCTCAAGGGCCTGGCCGCGCTGGGCTGCTATGGCGTGGCCGTGCCGACCGAGTACGACGGCGCGGGCCTGGACTACCTGGCGCTGGCGATCATCCTGGAGGAGATCGGCGCCGGCGACGGCGCGACCTCCACCGTGGTGAGCGTCAACAACTGTCCGGTGTGCAGCATCCTGATGGCCTTCGGCAACGAGGACCAGAAGCAGCGCTTCCTCAAGCCCCTGGCGCGCGGCGACATGCTGGGCGCCTTCTGCCTGACCGAGCCGCACGTGGGCTCCGAGGCCGGCGGCCTGAAGACCACGGCGGTCCTCGACGGGGACGCGTACGTCCTCAACGGCGTCAAGCAGTTCATCACCAGCGGCAAGAACGGCGACGTCGCCATCGTGATGGCGGTGACCGACAAGGCCGCGGGGAAGAAAGGCATCTCCGCCTTCCTGGTCCCGACGAACACGCCCGGCTACGTCGTGGCGCGCATCGAGGACAAGATGGGCCAGCACGCCAGCGACACGGCGCAGATCCTGTTCGAGAACTGCCGCGTGCCCGCCGCCAACCGGATCGGCGAGGAAGGGCAGGGCTTGAAGATCGCGCTGTCGGGGCTGGAAGGCGGCCGCATCGGCATCGCGTCGCAGTCGGTGGGCATGGCCCGTGCGGCCTTCGAGGCGGCGCTGCGCTACAGCAAGGAGCGCGTCGCCTTCGGCGTGCCGATCTTTGAACACCAGGCGATGCAGCACAAGCTCGCCGACATGGCCACGCAGATCGAGGCCGCGCGCCAGCTCATCTGGCACGCCGCCGCGCTGAAGGACGCCGGCCAGCCCTGCCTGAAGGAAGCGGCGATGGCCAAGCTCTTCGCCAGCGAGATGGCGGAGCGCGTCTGCTCCGCCGCGATCCAGGTCCACGGCGGCTACGGCTACGTCAGCGATTTCCCGGTCGAGCGGATCTACCGCGACGTCCGCGTGACGCAGATCTACGAAGGCACGTCTGAAGTGCAGAAGATCCTGATCGGCCGCGCGCTCGTCTGAGCCGGCCCATGAGCTGGCCCAGGAGCCGGCTCGTGCCGGCTTATTCGCTTTCCCGGACCACGCGCGCGTTCAGCGCCTGCACCGGCCGCGCGTTCTTGCCGACCAGCTTGCGGAACGCGGCGATCTGCCGCGACGACAGCGTCACCGGCTCCTTCAGCACCATCCAGTGCACGCCTTCCGAGCACGGCGGCGTGGTCAGCGAGCCGGCGAAGTCGTAGTAGCCCAGCGACTTCGGCAACAGGGCTGCCAGGTCCAGCGACAGCTCATCCACGGTGATCTTCTCGCCCACGCGCGGCAGGTGCTGGAACACCGGTGCCCACGCCGCGTTCGAGCGCCCCGCGCGGATCAGCACCGCCACCACGCCGAGTTCCCCGGCCGCGTTCCTGTGGACGAAGTGCGCCACCATCGGCAGCGACCGGCCCTGGAGGTGTTCCTCGCTGGGCGTATGGAAGTGGAATTGCAGCAGCTCATAGCGCTGGTCGCCGACTTCCAGCGTGTTGCCGGCAGGCAGGTTCACCTGCACCGTGTGGCCGTTGTTCCAGATCGTCGGCGCGACGCTGCCGTAATGGAAATCAAGGGCGGGCAAGGCCGCCTTCACCGTCTTGACGATGTCGATCGGGCTCTGCCGATGGCCCGAGGCGCACGTGGCGAACGAGGGGTCGATCTCGCCCCAATGAGGGGCGCCTCTGTCGCCGGTGTATTCCCACTGCGACGCGGCGGCGGCGGGCAAGGCGGACGACAGGAGACCGACCGACAGAGCGGCGAGCAGGAAACGTGCGTGGAGGAACATGGAATGCTCCGGAGGATTGAAGGAGAGGCATCAGTGGAGGCGCTTGCCCGGCCTGGCCTTCGACGTGATCCGAACCTCATGAAATCGTTGAATATGAGGGTTTGTCTGCGAACGCTTGTCCACGACACCGAACTTCCCGGATGCCTGAGGTCACGCGCATCGGCATTCGCGTTTTCCCGCTCCCTCTTTGGATGGCTTGCCGGCGCGCGACGGGGGACGTAGATTGCGGCCCGCTGGCGACAAGACCTGACCCTCGACGGGGCATCGGGCGCCGCCTTCGATCAGGGAGAAGCTCATGTTGTCGACGATGCGGCGGCGCCTGCCTGCCATGGGAAACCTGTTCGCGCCTGTCCTGGCGCTGACGGTCTCGGTGATGCTGACCGGCTGCGGCGGCGCGGTCGAGAAGGCCATCGGGAATCTGCTGGACGAGACCAAGGTTCCGTACTCGCTCAGCCAGAACACGGCGGACTGCAAGCCCGCGGAGCCGGGCGCCTCGTGCCCGGACGTGAAGATCTACGCCTCGAAGCGGCACGACGGGGTCAACACGATCCGGCCGACCTGGAACGAGGTGCCGGACAACAATGCCACCCTCCGCGTCGTCGACCACGTCTACCGCGACGTGCTGCCCAACGGCGACGTGCAGCTCAGCATCGGGTTCGTGACCCAGCTGCTGCCGGGCGTCTACACCGGCACGATCGAGATCAACATCATCTCCCTCGAGATCTTCACCACCTACGTGCCGGACAGGATCCGCTATCGACTGGAGATCGGCACGGGCGTCACGCCGACGCTGACGACGCTGCCGGCGGCGATCCCGGGCCAGGCCGACTGGACGAGTTTCGGCGGCACGCCCGCGCGCACGGGCTACGTGCCGGTGACGCTGGATGCGTCGAAGTTCAGCGCCCGTTGGGCGCGGTGGCTCTACAAGACGGCCGACGTGCGCGGCGAGGGCCTGACGCTCGGCCTGGGACGCATCGCCGTGCCCGGCCTGCGGCCCGACAACGCCACCCAGACCAACGCGTCCGTGCTGGACCTGCAGGACGGCAAGGAGGTCTGGTCGGCGACGCTGCCCGCTGTGCCCTCGCAGGTGATCGCCGCCGGCGACCGCCTCTTCTGGAGCACGCCGCGCGGTCGTGTGATGGTCACGGCGAGCACCGGCGGCACTGTCGTCGGCGAGCACGCGAGCCTGGGCATCACCACCGCGGATCCGGGCTGGACCGTCGCGGGAGACCGGCTGCTGATTCCGGTCGACCCCCAGGTCAACAACCTGACGGCGATCGGCAGCGCGGACCTCGTCACGCGCTGGACCACGGAACTCTCCGACCGGGTGGCCAACGTCAACTACCGGTCCTGGGGGCCGACCGCCGACACGGCGGCTGATCGTGTCTACGTCGACGCGGGAGGGGTGTACCGGGTGCTCCGCCTGAGCGACGGCGCCATCCTGGCCGAGGCGCAGGTGCCGACCCGTGAAGACGGCACCTTCACGCAGATGACGACCTACCAGGCGCCGGTGCTGCCCGACGACGGCGTCAGCGCGATCCTGCTGAGCCATCGCGACATCCTGCCGGGCTCGGCCATCGGCAATCGCCTGACCGTGGTGGAGCGTGCCAGCGGCGCGCAGCGCTGGTACGTCGAGGGCCAGTTCATGGACCTTCCGGTGTCGGCGCATGGCGTGGTGTACGCGTCCAACCAGCTGACCAAGGCGGTGGAGGCCCGTCGGATGACCGACGGCGCGGTGCTCTGGTCCTGGCCGATGGACGCGGGCGACAACTACTGGCAGCGCCAGATGGTGCTGACCGACAGTCACCTGTTCGTTTCGACCGACAAGCAGACGCTGGCGCTGGACCTGACGACCCGGCAGGTGGCGTGGCGCACGCCGAGCGGCGGCTCGCTGGGCGTGACCCGCGAGGGCGTGCTGGTGGTGCTGTCCCAGGGCGAAAGCTCGCAGACGCTGACGACCCTGAAGGCATTCAACCTGCGTTGATCGCCAGGTGGACGCTGCGCCCGACGGGGCGCAGCGATCACTCGTCGCTGTCGAGCGCCTGCGCCCAGAGCGGCGCGGCGGCTTCGAACATCGACGGCGCGCTTCCCAGCGCTTTCGGATCGCGGGCCAGCCGGATCCACGCCAGGGTGTCGTGGTGGCTGCCCGGCAGCAGGTCGCGGCTGCGTTCCTGCATCAGCCACGCGTGCAGCGCGGCGTACTGTTCGGGGTGGCGCTGCGCAGTCCAGCCCAGCCCGACGAGATCGCCGAAACCCTCCTCGCGCCGCGCGGATTTCATCGACAGGTAGGCCCGCTGCAGGTCCGGGCTCAGGCCTTCGGGCACCGGCGTGGCCGAGAAGCCCGTCGGCAGGTTGAACCAGGCGCCGTCCAGGTAACGGCGGCAATGGCCGAGTTCATGCGCCGCCATCAGTTCGAGCGCGCTGTCTTCCAGGCCCGCCGGCAGGCGCCGCATCGTCGCCTCGCCCTCGGGGTTGCCGCGCAGGCTGAGCACCAGCTTGCAGCGGCCGTCCTTGAAGCCCAGCGCCAGCGGTGCGGCGTCGGGCGCGTCCTGCGGTTGGACCACGACGTCGACCGGCATGCCCGAGGTCTTCGCGTGCTGGAGCACCGGCGTCATGCCCGCGATCCATCGCTGTTCCAGCGATGTCAGACCGGCGGCGTGCGCGGTCGTCGAGAAGACGGCGTGGGCGGCGGCGAGCGCGGCAAGCGCGGCGAAAAACTTCTTCATCACGGCTCGGGTCCTGCGGTTGAGGAGGCAGAACACCGATGGTGAAGGGGCGTGCGGCGCTTGTGGGCGGCCGGTTCCGCGCGCGAGCCGGGGCCGCGTGAAAGGCTGCCGCTTGAAAGCGGCGAGTTGTAAACCGGACGCCGTGCGGCAGGCGCCGGGCGCTCAGGTCGGCTCAGCCCAGCGCCGTGTCCAGCACCATCATCAACGCGAAGCCGAGCATCAGCCCCTGCGTCGCCCAGCGCTCGTGGCCCTTGCGGTGCGACTCCGGAATGATCTCGTGGCTGATGACGAACAGCATCGCGCCCGCCGCGAAGCCCAGTCCCCACGGCAGCAGCAGCGGCCATGCGGAGACCACCCACGCACCGAGCACCGCGCCCACCGGCTCGACCAGCCCTGACGCCGCGCCCAGCAGCAGCGACTTGCGCCGCGAGTAGCCCACCGCCATCAGCGCCACCGCGATGACGAAGCCTTCGGGCAGGTCCTGGATCGCGATGGCCAGGCTGAGGCTGGCCGCCGCCACCGGATCGTTGGCCGCGAAGGCCACGCCGATCGCCAGGCCCTCCGGCAGGTTGTGCAGCGTGACCGCGATCACGAACAGCGTCGTGCGCCGCAGCCGCGTGGGGTCCATGCCCTCGCGGCCCTTGATGAAGTGCTCGTGCGGGAGCCAGCGATCGAGCGCCATCAGCGACCACGCGCCGAGCAGCACGGCCAGCGCGACCTGCGTCGCGGCGCCCGTGGGCGTCGAATGCACGCGCGCGGCCTCGAGACCGGGAATGATCAGCGAGAAGGAGCAGGCCGCCAGCATCACGCCGGCGCCGAAGCCCATCAGCGCGTCCTGCCCGCGCGCGGACAGGCTGCGCGTGCCCAGCGCGGGCAGCGTGCCGAAGGCCGTCGCCGCCGCGGCGAGCAGGCCCGCCTGCAGCGCCATCGCGATCACCGAGCCGTGACCGACGCCGCCGGCCGGCCTGATCCACAGCCAGCCCTGCTGCAACAGCAGCACCGCGCCGATCAGCAGGATCGCGAAGCCGAAGGCCTGGCGCAGCCGATGCCGGCGCGCCAGCGTGCGGTCGTCGCGGGGGATCGCGTCAGAGTCCGCCATCGGTCAGCTTCCCGGGATCCAGCATCTGCTGGAGGGTGGCGCGGTCGAAGTCGGTCATCTCCTCGGCCACCTCGACGATGGGCCGCTTCTCCGCATAGGCGCGCTTGGCGATCGCCGCGGCCTTCAGGTAGCCGATCTCGCGGTTCAGCGCGGTGACCAGGATCGGGTTGCGCGCCAGCGCGTGCTGCAACCCCTCCTTGTTGACCTTGAAGTCGCGGATCGCCTGCTCGGCCAGCGCCTTGGTCGCCGCCGCCAGCAGCGCCAGGCTGTCCAGCAGGTTGGTCGCGATCAGCGGCAGCATCACGTTGAGCTGGAAGTTGCCCGACTGGCCCGCGATCGTGATCGCCGCGTCGTGGCCGATGACCTGCGCGCAGACCATGGTCACCGCTTCCGGGATCACCGGATTGACCTTGCCCGGCATGATCGACGAGCCGGGCTGCAGCGCGTGCAGCTCGATCTCCGCGAGGCCGGCCAGCGGGCCGGAGTTCATCCAGCGCAGGTCGTTGGCGATCTTCATCAGCGCGACCGCCAGACCCTTCAGCGCGCCTGACAAGGCGACCGCCGTGTCCTGCGCCGACAGCGCGGCGAAGAAGTCCGGCGCCGGGCGGAAGCTCAGGCCAGTCAACTTGGAGAGTTCCTCGGCGAAGCGCTGCGCGAAGTCCGGATGCGCGTTGATGCCGGTGCCCACCGCGGTGCCGCCCTGCGCGAGCTCGCACACCGACGGCAGCAGCGCGCGCAGCTGCGCGCGGCGCGCCTCGATCTGCGCGCACCAGCCGCCGAGCTCCTGTCCCAGTCGCAGCGGCATCGCGTCCATCAGGTGGGTGCGGCCGGTCTTCACGTGATGCCCGTCGCTCTGGATCTTGTCCTGCAGCGTCTGCACCAGCAGGTCCAGCGCCGGCAGCAGCTCGCCTTGCAGCGCCTGCGCGGCGCTGATGTGCAGCACCGTCGGGATCGAGTCGTTGCTGCTCTGGCCCGCGTTGACGTGGTCGTTGGGATTCACCGTGACCGGGTTCGCCGCGCCGCTGCCGATCAGCCGCGTGGCGACCGTGGCGATCACCTCGTTCGCGTTCATGTTCGAGCTGGTGCCCGAGCCGGTCTGGAAGATCTCCACCGGGAAGTGGCTCATCAGCGCCGGGTCCTGCAGCAGCTGCGTCGCGGCGCGGTCGATGGCCTGGCCGATGTCGGCCGGCACCTGCTCGAGCGCGATGTTGGCGCGCGCCGCGGCGGCCTTCTGCAGCACCAGCGCGCGCACGAAGCGCTCGGGCATGGGCTGGCGGCTGATGGCGAAGTTCTCGACCGCGCGTTGCGTCTGCGCGCCGTACAGCGCGTCGACGGGGACGGCGACTTCGCCCATGGAGTCGCGTTCGATGCGGGTGGCCTTGGTCATGGGGATGCTTCTTTCCTGATCATTCCTGGAGGGGGCTGCGGCTCAGGCGCCAATGGAAGCGCTGCAGGCGCGCGACGAGGGCGGCGTCGCCCTGGGCGTCGGCCAGCCGGTGCAACGCCGCGAGCGGACGGTTGAGCTGATCCAGGCAGGCACATCGCCAATGCCAGGGTAGCAGCGTGTTGTGAGCGGCGCCGTACAGCAGCCGGAGGGCCTGTTCGTGGGCGGGGATCGCGGCGAGGACGCCGGCGTCGACCAGCTGCTCCAGCGCCAGCTGATGCTGCCGCAGCAGCGCCGGCTCATCGGGCGCGAGGCCGCAGGTGATCTTCAGCGCCATCCAGCGCAGGCATTCGACGCCCGGATGATCGGCGGCGGCGCATCCCCCGTCGACTGCCATCGGCGCGGCGCGCGTCTCCCCCGCGCGAGGGAGACCCGATGCGGAGGCGGATGCGGTCACGGACGGGCCGCGCGGCACGGGCATGCGAGAGGGCAGCAAGGGCATGGCGACTCCTGACGATCGAGGCGTGAACCGGTGGATCCGGCGGACACGGGCTGGCAGGGACGCTTGCTGTGGCGGAACGGGAAGCGGGATCCGGCAAGACCGGCGCCCGACGCAAAGGCAAAAAGAAAAGAGAGGTCGAGCCGCGAAACGATGCCGAATCGGATCGCGGCGCAACCTCTCTGCAATTTGCATTGGTCGCGCGGGGTCGGAACCCGCAGGAGTCTTCTCGTTTGAGGACTATCCTAGATGAGAATTGCTCTCATCTGCAAGCCTCCCGTCTGCAAGCGCTTGCAGTGCCTGGGGGCTTTGGGCGAAGCGGCGTCAGACCAGGCGAAGGTCCTTGGGCCGGACGCCGGGGAAGACGCGGGCGACGGCGTCGTTGGACAAGCCGAACTGGCGTTGCCACAGCCCGCCCAGCACGGCGCGGTAGTCGTTGAGGACGGGGTAGTCGCGGTTCTGGAACAGCGAGGTCGCCGTCAGCGCGATCTGGTCGCCGGCGACCGGACCGCCGGACGCGAGGCCGCCGCCCAGCAGCCAGTACACGCTGCCGTGACCGTGGTCGGTGCCGCGGTTGCCGTTCTCGCGGAAGGTGCGGCCGAATTCGCTGATCACCATCACGGTGGTCTGTCGCCAGAGATCGGGTCCGAGCTCGTCCGCGATGCCCGCCAGGCCTCGGCCGACTTCCTCGAAGCGGTTGGCCAGCTGGCCGGTCGCGCCGCCCTGGTTGACGTGCGTGTCCCAGCCGCCCACGTCGATGAAGCCCAGGTTGAAGCGTCCGCGCATCAGCGTCGCGATGCGGCGTGCCTCCAGCTCGAAGCCTTTGGCGGGAATCGCATTGCGGCCGGCAGCGTCGGTCATCGTCTTCATGCGATCGGGCGAGAGGTCGCGCGCCAGTTCCTCGCGCAGCGCGAGGCCTTCCTCGACCGACGCGCCCAGGCTCTGGCCCTGGTACATGCTCGCGATCAAGGCGCGGTTCTTCGCGTCCACGGCAGGTCTCGCGGTCTCGCGCAAACCGGCGTTGGCGATCCGGACCGGGCCGCGGAACGCGATCGGCAACTGGTCGGTGAACGACAGCGCCTGCTGCGCGTCGAGCTCCGCCGCCAGCCGGTTCAGGAAGCCCGAGTTGTAGTCGCGGGAGCCACCCACCGGCTGGCCCAGTTCGATGCTGTCCTGCGTCTCGAAATGGCTGCGCGAGAGGTCCTCCGTCCCGGCGAACGGGAGGAAGCGCGCCTGTCCCGCCTGCACCAGCGGGAACAGGCTCGCGCGCAGGGCCGGGTGCAGGCCCCAGTCGGCAGTGAGCGGCAGCGCCGAGGCGTTGTCCGTCGGCGAGGGCCTGGCGATCGCGATGCGCGGCCGCTGCTCGTAGTAGAAGCTGCTGCTCGTGGGGATCAACAGGTTGGTCGCGTCGTAGCCGCCGCGCAGGAAGACAAGCAGGAAACGCGGCCTGTCCGCGCCCGCTGCGAACAGTCGCGCGCCGGACATCGCCAACGGTGCCGCGGCGAGCGATTGCAGGAGGTGGCGTCGTTGCATGGTCTGCGGTTCCGGTCAGCGATACATGAAGTCAGGACTGGAGAGCCACAGCGTCAGCCATTGCTGCGGCGTCGTCGTCTGCGCGAGCGCCGTGCGCGTCGCCGGTGCGAGCGTCGGCTCGACGCGCGTGCGCAGCGGCTTCAAGTCCGGCAGCGGCACCGGCGTGTTCGTGCCCTCCGGCCGGTACAGCGCCACCGCGCCGCCGCCGATCTGACGCGCGACCTCGAATCTCAAGGTCATCTGCCCCGGGCTGTTCCACGCATCCGCGGTCAGCGGATAACCGTCCGGCGTCTGCTTGTCGTAGAGCCCCTGTCCGAGGCGTCGCAGCCAGTTCTGCAAGGGCTGAGCGTTCTGCAGCTCGCGCTGTTCGAAACCCGCGCGCAGGCTGGACAGCAGGTAGACGTGCGGATCCTTGAACCTTGGCGCCTCCGCCGAGGCGAACTGCGGCGCGTACAGCATCGGACGCAGCGTCGCGGGCAGGTCGCCCTTCGTTCTCAGGAAGGCCGCCGCCATCGCGTCGACCACGTCGCGCGGCGGCTGCTCGCCGAGGAAGAACACCGCCAGCTTGCCGCAGACGAAACGCGCGGTCGCGGGTTGCGCGACCAGCAGGTCCAGCACCTCGTCGAGTTCATCGGCGCCGCGGCCCTTGATCGTGCGGCCCAGCAGCTGCTTGTCGCCGAAGTCGTGACGGGCAGGGTGGAACTCGAACAGGCCGTCGCGCTTGTAGAGCGCCTCGAAGCGCGGCGCGATCTTCGCCGGCTCGGGATCGACGCGCACGCCGAAGCCCGTCAGCACGCGCGCCAGTTCCTGCACGTCGCGCTGCGTGTACCCGCCGTCGACACCGAGGGTGTGGAGCTCGAGGAGCTCACGCGCGTAGTTCTCGTTGAGCGCGCGCACGGCGTTCTGATCGTTGTCCAGGTAGCGCAGCATCGCCGGGTGCCGCGCGACCGCGCCCAGCATCGTCCGGAACGATCCCAGCGCGTGCGGGCGCAGCGCGCGGTCCTGGTAGTCCGCGAGCAGCAGGCGGATGTCGCGCTTGCCCTGGTGCACGTTGAAGTGGTTGAACCAGAACCACGACAGCTGTTCAAGGAGCTGCTGTTCGGCGTAGAGCTCGCGCAGCAGCTGCCGCTCGCCGGTCTCGCGCGCCGCGAGGCCCTGCGCGTCCTGGTAGGCCTTGCGCGCGGCGATGCGTTCTTCCTCCGTCGCGACCTTGTTGTCGCCGTTGCGCCGGAACGATTCCGCCGCCCACACGCGCGACGGCAGGTTGCCCTGGCTGATGCCCATCGCATCGATGCGGGCCTGGACGGGCGCGGGCATCGTCGCCTTCGGGTCGGCCTTGATCTGGCGTTCGACATAACGGCCCCAGCCGACGCGCTCGATCTCGTCCAGCTGCGATTGCGTCGCGCCCCAACCGATGCGATTGGCCGCGCGCAGGCGCTGCGACGCGTCCATCGGAATATCAGGTGCGGAGGGCAGCCCGCCGCATGCGGCGAGCGCGGCGGAGGCCGTCGCGCCTAGCAGCAGCGAGCGGCGACTGAGTGCGGAGGTCGGGGCAGACATGCGACAAGCATGCCGCCCCGATGTCGGCCATGTCCAGTGGCCTTTGCGCTACTTCACAGTTGTAGCGCCCCGTTCCGCCGACGCGCCGACGCGCCGACGCGCCGACGCGCCGGCACGCCCGCCCTCAGAGTTCGGCGACGCCCTTCACCCGTTCGGGGGCCTTCGTCAGCGGCACGGCGGCGATGGGCGCTTCGACCGCGCGACCGTGGAAGCGGTCCAGCAGATCCTTCCACTGCGCGCGCACGGTGACGACGTTCGCCAGCTTCACGTGGCCGTAGCCGCGGATGCCTTCGGGCAGGCGCGCGAGCTTGATGGCGACGTCGAGCTTCTCCGCGCTCAGGTGCGCGAGCAGCTCGTCGACGAGCGCTTCGTAGTCGCGCACCAGTTGGCGCTCGATGCGGCGCTCCTCGGTCTTGCCGAAGATGTCGAGCGCACCGCCGCGCAGGCCTTTGAACTTCGCCAGCGTCTTCAGCGCCTTGAAGGTCCACGAGCCGAGCTCGACCTTCTTCGCGCGGCCGTCGGCGCCCGGCTTGGACAGCAGCGGCGGGGCCATGTGGAAGCTCAAGTGATCCCAGTCCTCGAACTGCGCCTTCAGCGCGGCCTCGAACTTGCCGTCGGTGTAGAGGCGGGCGACCTCGTACTCGTCCTTGATGGCGAGCAGCTTGGCGTAATAGCGCGCGACGGCCTTGGTCAGGCGCAGACCCTTGCCGGCGTCGCCCAGTGCGGACTCGGCGGCTCGCACGCGCTGCACCAGCGCCTCGTAGCGCGACGCGTAAGCGGCGTCCTGGTAATCGGTCAGGAAGGCCTTGCGGCGCGCGATCAGGCCGGGTTGGCCGTCCTTGTCGTCGAGCTGGTCGAAGTTGAACCACTGCACCGCGGAACCGGTCTGCTCGCCGGCCAGGCGGCGCAGCGCCTCCGGCGCGGCGATCGCGAGGCGGCCCAGCGCGAAGGCGGTCTTGTTGTTCTCGACCGCGACGCCGTTCAGCTCGATCGCGCGCATCAGCGCCTCGAAGGACACGGGCACCAGGCCGCGCTGCCAGCACGCGCCCAGCATGATGATGTTGCTGGGCATGGTGTCGCCCATCAGGCGCTTGGCGATGTCCTGCGCGTCGATGCTGGCGAGCAGGTCCTTGCCCTCGCCGACGGCGTGGCGCATCTTCGCGATCAGCGCATCGGCCTGCAGGCTCGCGTCCGGGTTGCGGACGAACGCGGCGGTGGGCAGCTCATGCGTGTTGGCCAGGATCACCGTGCGGCCGGCCTTGATGGTGGCCAGCGCGTCGGCGCTCGCGCCCACGACCATGTCGCAGGCCAGCAGCACGTCGGCCTGCTGCGTGTCGATGCGGACCTGGTTGAGCAGGTCCTGCGTCGGCGCGACGCGCACGAAGGACAGCACCGCGCCGCCCTTCTGCGCGAAGCCCATGAAGTCCAGCACCGAGCTCTGCTTGCCTTCCAGGTGCGCGGCCATCGTGACCAGCGCGCCCACCGTCACGACGCCGGTACCGCCGACGCCGGTGACCAGCATGTCGAAGGGCCCCGTCCACGCCCAGGGCGCGGGGGGCTGGATCGCGGCGATCTCGCGCGCCAGGTCCGCCGGACCGAAGGCCGCGCCGGCGCGCTTCTTCAGCTTGGCGCCGTGCACCGAGACGAAGCTCGGGCAGAAACCGTTCACGCAGCTGAAGTCCTTGTTGCAGCTGCTCTGCTCGATGACGCGCTTGCGGCCGAAGTCGGTCTCCACCGGCACGACGGACAGGCAGTTGCTCGCCTGGCCGCAGTCGCCGCAGCCTTCGCACACGGACTCGTTGATGAAGATGCGTTTGTCGGGGTCGGGGAACTCGCCCTTCTTGCGGCGGCGGCGCTTCTCGGCGGCGCAGGTCTGGTCGTAGATCAGCACGGTGACGCCGGCGATCTCGCGCAGCTCGCGCTGCACGGCGTCCAGTTCGGCGCGGTCGTGGAAGGTCGTGCCCGTCGGGAAGAGCCCGTGGTGGCCCTCGTACTTCTCGATGTCGTCGGAGACCACGACCAGGCGCTTGACGCCTTCGGCCTCGACCTGGCGAGCGATCTGCGGCACCGAGGTCTGGCCGTCGACCGGCTGGCCGCCGGTCATCGCGACCGCGTCGTTGTAGAGGATCTTGTAGGTGATGTTGGCCTTGGCCGCGATGGCCTGCCGGATCGCCAGGTAGCCCGAGTGGTAGTAGGTGCCGTCGCCCAGGTTCTGGAAGACATGCTTCTCGGTCGTGAAGCGCGAATGCGCCGCCCAGTCGACGCCTTCGGCGCCCATCTGGATCAGGCCCGAGGTGCCGCGTTCCATCCAGCTCGCCATGAAGTGGCAGCCGATGCCGGCCAGCGCGCGCGAGCCCTCGGGCAGCTTGGTCGAGGTGTTGTGCGGGCAGCCCGAGCAGAAGTAGGGCTGGCGGCGCACCGCGTCGGCGCTGTTGGACAGCAGGCAGGGCGTCAGGAAATCGACGACCAGATGGCGCCGGTCCAGCGCCGGGTTGAGCCGCGCCAGCCAGTCGGCGACGGTCGGCATGATGCGCGACGGCCGCAGCTCGCCGAGCGCGCTCAGCACCGCGGCCCCGTGTTCATCGGACTTGCCGACCACGCGCGGGCGCTGCGCGTCGGGCAGGTGGTAGAGCAGTTCCTTGATCTGGCGCTCGACGACGGGCGCCTTCTCCTCGATGACCAGCATGTCGGTCAGGCCCTGCGCGAACTCGCGGATGCGCGTGGGCTCCAGCGGGTACACGAGGCCGACCTTGTAGACGCGAACGCCGGCGGCGGCCAGCGCGTTGGGGTCCAGGTCCAGGCGGCGCAGCACTTCCATGAAGTCGTAATGCGCCTTGCCGACCGTGACGATGCCCAGCGACGCGCGCGGGCTGACGACGATGTGCTTGTCGATCGAGTTGACCTTCGCGAAGGCCAGGACGGCGTCGATCTTGTGCGCGAGGCGCGACTCCAGTTCCAGCGACGGCAGGTCGACGGCGCGGATGTGGAGATTGGTCGGCGGCGTGTGGTCGACGGGCAGCTCGAAGTCCATAGCCACCGCGTCGAGGTCGACCGTCATGCCCGACTCGACGACTTCCGAGATCGCCTTGAAGCCCACCCACGCGCCCGAGAATCGCGACAGCGCCCAGCCGTAGAGGCCGAACTCGAGGTATTCCGCGACGTTGCCCGGATGCACCAGCGGCATCGACCAGGCCTGCAGCGCGAGGTCGCTCTGATGCGGCGTCGACGAGGACACGCAGCCGTGGTCGTCGCCGCAGACGACGAGCACGCCGCCCTGCTTCGCGGTCCCGTAGACGTTGCCGTGCTTGAGCGCGTCGCCGGAGCGGTCCACGCCCGGCCCCTTGCCGTACCACATGGCGAAGACGCCATCGACGGTGCGCTTCGGGTCCAGCGCCACACGCTGCACGCCCAGGCAGGCGGTGGCGGCGAGGTCCTCGTTGATCGCCGGCAGGAAGTTGACTTCCGCCTTGTCGAGGAACTTCTTCGCCTTCCACAGCTGCTGGTCGACCATGCCCAGCGGGCTGCCGCGGTAGCCGCTGACGAAGCCGGCGGTCTTCAGGCCCTGGCGCTCGTCCTGGGCCTTCTGCATCAGCAGCAGGCGCACGAGCGCCTGGGTGCCGGTCAGGAACACCGGCCCCGCGCTGGCGGCCAGGTTGTCGGAGAGCTGGTAGGGGCGCAAGGCCGGCGCGGCGGCAAGACTGGCTTCGGTCATGGCTTGTCTCCCCAAGGGGACGAGCCGCCCGGGACGGACCCGGTCGGCTCGGATTATCTGAAGAATGAATGGAGGGATTCTTTCCGAGACAATGCGCACTTTCTTGCTTCGTTTACTAGAACGGAGCCTTGGATCGACCAGATCATTCTCAGAAAGCGCCAATATGGAGAACGAACGTTTCGATCGTGCGACGCGCCTGATCCTCGAGGCGTTGCAGGCCGACGCGCGGCAGAGCACGCAGCAACTGGCGGACAAGGTCGGGTTGTCGGCGACGCCGGTCTGGCGCCGGGTCAAGGAGCTGGAGGAGCGCGGCGTGATCAAGCGTCATGTGGCGCTGGTGGACCGGGAGCAGCTGGGGCTGTCCATCTGTGTCCTGGCCAACGTCAGCCTGGTGCGTCACACGGAAGGCGCGGTGGATGCCTTCGAGGCGATGGTGGCGGGCAGTCCGGAGATCGTCGAGTGCCAGGCCATCACCGGCGAGGCGGACTACGTCATCAAGATCGTCGCGCCGGACATGAAGGCGTACGACCAGTTCCTGCAGAGCAAGGTGTTCCGGGTGCCGGGCGTCGCGAGCGTGCGCAGCAACGTGGTGCTGCGCGAGGTGAAATACGAGACCGCCTACCCCGTCCCATGAGCCGGCGCCTGCGCGTTCTCCTCAATGGGCATCGCGTTTTCGACGTGAGATCCTGACGCCATGTTCTCCGTCTACGGCACTTCGGGAAAGCTGATCACCGGCGGCCTGGAGCAGGTCCGCGACCTGGCTCCGGTGCAGGCGGTGGCGCGCACGCGCGCCGTGGCGCCGATCGCGCGGCAGGGTGACCTGACGCCGTCGACGGTGGTGCTTGCGGGCGTGGGGCAGGGGACTGGCGGCGGCGTCGGCGGCACGCCGGGATTCGGGCCCTCGGCCTACATGGCGCATGAGGCCTTGGCCGCCTACGCCGGCGACACCACGCGGGTGCCGTTGACGCAGGTGCATCAGCTGATGAGCCGCAAGCTGATCAGCGTGATGTCGGGCTCGTCGCTGCGGCAGGCGATGCGGACGATGTCGCGCGCCGGCGTCGCGCAGGCGCCGGTGCTCGGGGATCAGGGTGAGGTGCGCGGGCTGGTGTCGCGCGGCGATCTCACGCGCGGCCTGGCGGAGGACCTCGAGGAGATGGCGGAGATCATGGTCATCGCGAGGCGGCTCGCTGCTCCGGTGGATGACGTGATGTGGACGCCGGTGCCGGTCGCGCAGCCCGACACGCCGTTGCGGGAGGCCGCCCAGTTGATGCTCGACCTGGGTCTGCCCGGTCTGCCGGTGGGCGACGACAACGGCCACCTGATCGGCTTCCTCTCACGCAGCGACCTGCTGCGCGGCATGACGCACGAACCGCCGCTGGACCTCTGGTCCTGAAGGCCGCGGCCCCTCGGGGTCAGTACTTGCGCATCCCGCGGTCGGCTTCTTCCTGCTCGATCGCCTGCAGCGTGCGCCAGTCGGTGCAGACGAACACGCCGTCCTCGACGATGCGGTCCGGCAGCGAGCCGTCGCCGCGGGCGACCTTCCCGTCCTTGCAGATCAGCGTGCCGCGCGCCTGACCCTGGTCCTGCAGCGCCTTGCCGACGACCATCGAATCCCGGGTGTACAGCGTCAGCATGAGCAACGCGAACAGCGCGCCCAGCATCAGCGCCACGCCGACGACGATGTCGCTGACGTCGCGCAGGGCGGATGGCGGTGCCGGCGCCGCCGCCTGCGCACGAGGCGCGGCGGCGAAGCTGCGGCCGTCGTCACGCGACGCGCTTGACGGGGAGCGCGACGTGGACGTCGAACCGGATCGCGTGTTGGCGCGATTGAAGCCGGACGAAGGACGGGTGGTGGCCATGTTCATGAAACGGATCGCTTTGCCAAAGACAAACACCAGCAGGGCGGGACCGGGGACGTATGGGATGAAGGCTACAGGCGACCGGCCCAGTCAATAACTTAAATGCGGGGCTCCCCACCAAAAATGCACGGGTGCCTGGGCCCCTTTCCGTTGGTTACAGCAGTTGCAGAACTAAGATTTCCGCACCTCAAAAGGACGCCTCCCAGGCGCCCTGTAGCGCCCGAAGTGGCGCAGTGCGCACACCGCGCGGACCCAAACGCCGACCCTGCGTCCACCTTCGCGAGTTCGAACACCATGTCCCACGCCGATGCCCCTCTCACGGCCGCCGCGCATCAGGCGCTGCAGAAGCTGTCGCACGAGTTGCCGGATGCCTGCGAGCGTCTGGACTACGTCAAACGCATGACCGACCAGGCCGCCAACAAGGTGCTGGGGATCGTCGAGTCGGCGCAGGACGATGCGCAGGCGGTGGCGCGTCAGGGACACGAGTTGTCGGAGTCCTTGCAGCGTCTGGCCGCGGCGCCCGATCTGAGCGTCGAGCGCGCCCGCGCGATGATGCGGCTGTGCGCGGCCTATGCGGCCGGTGCCGCCGGTTTTGCCGACCGCGTGAAGGGTCTGCAGACCGAGATCATGATGGCCCAGGACTTCCAGGACCTGTCCGGCCAGGTGATCAACAAGGTACTGGGCATGCTGCGCCCCGCGGAGGAACCGCTGCAACAGCTGCTCGCCGGACAGGAACACGCTGCGCCCGCCACCGCCGCGGAAGAACAGCTCGCCGGGGTGCAGACGCCGGACAAGGCGCTGCAGCAGGACGACGTCGACGCGATGCTGGCCGAGATGGGCTTCTGAAGGCGCTTCCGAGAAGCCCCTGAGGCCGTTCCCGGCCCAGTCGATGAAGGGCTCCGCTGTCCGTGTTCAGGACCAGAGCATCGGATCCACCTCGTAATACCGGCGCAGCTCTCCGTACAACGCGGGATGCGCCTGCGCCAGCGCCCACGGCTGACCGAAGAAGCGCTCGCTCGCGACCGCGAAGAACTCCGCCGGTTCCGTGGCCGCGTAGTCGCCCAGCGGATCGGGCTCGCCGGCCGCCAGTCGCGCGCGCAGCAGGTCGAAGCTCTGCTGCATCACCACCGCCCAGCGCGCCTGCCGGGCCCGGTTGCCCAGCCACGGCGCGCCGTTGGCCAGACCCTTGACCTGATCGAGCTGGTGCGCAAATTCGTGCACCGCGACGTTGTGGCCGCGCCCGGGCTGCGAGGCGTCCCTCAGCACGTCCTCCCAGGACAGCACGACCTGACCCTCGCCCCACGATTCGCCGCTCAGGACCTGCCGGTCCTGCATCTGCAACGGGCCCTGATGCCGCACGCGATCGACGATGAACGCGCCGGGATAGACCAGCACCGTGTGCAGCTTCGGGTAGTAGCCGCGGGCGCGGCCGAGCAGCGGCAGCGTCGCCAGCGCCGCGATGGTCACGCGGACCTCGTCGGTGATGACCTGGCCGGCGCAGCCGATGAAGGATTTCTCCGCGAGGAAGACCTGCATCTGGCGCTTGAGCTTCAGTTGCAGGTCCGCCGGCAGCTGCGCGACCTGCGGCACGTTGCGGCGCAGGATCGCGCGCCACGCGGCCGGGAAGGCCTTGGCGCGCAGCGCGGCGCGGCGGCGCGCCTGCCGCCAGGAATGGCTCATCAGCCAGAAGCAGATCAGCGCCGCGATCAGCGCGAGCAACAGCAGGGTCATGGCGGGGAGCGCATCGGCGCTTCGCTGCAGGACTCCGAAGATGCGCGCAAGCCGGACGCTTTTCAAGAGCGGGTCAGGTGTTGCCGCTTGCAATCGTTGTTCGAACAGGAGTGCGGCGTCGGCGCGACGAAGTCCTGCCTGCGGGGCGATTGACGGTCGGCGCGAGGGCGGAGACGCCCACCCCGGTCATGCATGACCCGGACAATTTCGGCCTGGACGACCGCGGACTTGAGCGCTGATTGAAGCGCCGCCCCCAGACGGTCGCCTTGATATGAACCGATGAGCATGAGGGAGGGCGGCGACCGGCCGAGAGGCGCGGTGGCCGTCGAGGCGATTTGAAGTTTCCGGAAATGCAGGCGGCGTCGCTCAGGACGTCGCCGTTCGACGTCAGTCCGCTGCAGCAGTACCGCGCGAAGGTCCAGCAGGAGATGCTGGATGGCCCTCCGCCGTCCGTCGTGCTGCGCCTGTCCCCCTTCATCGGGACGGAAGGGCCGCTCAAGGAGATGTACGCGCAGAACAGCGCCGACGTCACCTACGGCCGTCACCCGCTCGGCCAGACGGTGCCGCCGGTCAGCCGCGTCGAGACGCCGCCGTATTCGCACGGCACCTACACGGCCGCCAATTTCCCGGACCTGCGCGTGCAGGTCGAGCTCGGACCGCTGCTCGTCAGCCACGTCGACCGCGCGGGCGGCACGCCGCGCGTGCTGGACGTCACCGCCTGACCCGCCTTAGCATCGCCGAGACCGTGTGCGACTGGCGCGCGGATCGGACGACAGCCGGGAGGGCACGATGAGCCAACAGGATCGACAGGGTCGGCGCGCGCGCTGGATGCGGCGCGTCATCGCGGCGCCGGTCGCGGCCGGGCTGGTGCTCGGCGGCGCGCCGGCCCGAGCGGCCGAACAGACCATCGAATTGAACTCCCGCGGCGGCTATCAGAGCCACCGGCTGCCGGACGGCACGACCGACGTGGAACTCGTGCAGCAGACCGCCGGCGGTTGCCGCTTTGGACGGACCTGGGGCTTCGATCTCACCAACAAGGAAATGTGGGTCGACGGCGGCTGCGGCGGCCGCTTCAAGGTCACGACCGCAGCGAGCGGAGCAGGCGGCACAGGCGGCTCGGGCGACAGCGGGAGCAGCTCGGACAACTCGAGCAACGTCGGCGCTGCCGTGGCCGCCGCGGCGGTGATCGCCGGCATCGCGTTGCTCGCCAGCAAGGACAAGGACAAAGACAACGACCGTGACAGCGACTGGCAGGGCGACGCCAGCTGGAACAGCCGTCAGATCCGCGGCAAGGGCGGCCTGTGCCTGGACATCGAAGGCGGCGCGCGTCCCGGTCGCAACCTCATCGTCTACGACTGCAACAGCGGCGGGAACCAGCGCTTCGAGTGGAACCGCAACGGCGAGTTGCGCGTCTCCGGCCTGTGTCTCGACGTCGCCAACGGCAACACGTCCGACGGCGCCCGCGTCATGGCCTACGACTGCAACGGCGGCGCCAACCAGCGCTGGCGCACGCGCGGCGGGGAGATCCGCAGCGTCGACTCCGGCAAATGCCTCGACATCGAGAACGGCCGCGCCCGCCCGGGCACGGCCGTCATCATGTATCGCTGCAACGGCGGCGACAACCAGCGCTGGTCGTGGTGAGGCGGGTCGCCCGGATCAGCGCGCGACGGTCTCCGTGCGCGCGGCGCGGACCGCTTCGCTGAGCACGTCCAGCACCTCGATCGAGTCGTCCCACGCCAGGCAGGCGTCGGTGATGCTCTTGCCGTATTCCAGCTTGGACGGATCGTCCTTGCCGGGGCTGAACTTCTGCGCGCCGCCCTTCAGGTGGCTCTCGACCATCACGCCGAAGATGCTGGTGCCGCCGGCGCGGATCTGCGCGGCGATGTCGCGCGCGACGTCCAGCTGGCGCTCGTGGTTCTTGCTGCTGTTGGCATGCGAGCAGTCGACCATCAGCCGCGTGTCGAGCTTGGAGGTCGCGAGGTCCGCGCAGGCGGCCGCGACACTCACGGCGTCGTAGTTCGGCGTCTTGCCGCCGCGCAGGATCACGTGGCAGTCGCGGTTGCCCTTGGTCTCGACGATCGCGACCTGGCCGTTCTTGTGCACCGACAGGAAGTGGTGGGGCCGCGCCGCCGCCTGGATCGCGTCGGTCGCGATCTTGATGTTGCCGTCGGTGCCGTTCTTGAAGCCGATGGGCGCGGACAAGCCCGAGGCCAGTTCGCGGTGCACCTGGCTCTCGGTGGTGCGCGCGCCGATCGCGCCCCAGCTGATCAGGTCGCCGATGTACTGCGGCGAGATCACGTCCAGGAACTCCGAGCCCGCCGGCATGCCCAGCCGGTTGATCTCCAGCAGCAGCTGGCGCGCGATGCGCAGACCCTCGTCGATGCGGTAGCTCTCGTCGAGGTAGGGGTCGTTGATCAGGCCCTTCCAGCCCACCGTCGTGCGCGGCTTCTCGAAGTAGACGCGCATCACGATCTCCAGCGTGTCGGCGTGCTGCTCGCGCAGCGCCACCAGGCGCCTGGCGTATTCCAGCGCCGCGGCCGGGTCGTGGATCGAGCAGGGCCCGATGATCACGAGCAGGCGGTCGTCCTTGCGCTGCATGATGTGGCGGATGCGCTGGCGCGTGCCGACGACGAGCTGCTCCATGGCCGTGCCACGGATCGGGAAGAAGCGGATGAGGTGTTCAGGAGGCGGCAAGGGCGTGATGTCCAGGATGCGTTCGTCGTCGGTCTCGGAGGTCTTGTCCTGCGGCGAATACCAGCGCTCCGCCTGCGTGGCGCTGGGATAAGGACTGGTCGACTTGGCATTCATGGGATTCACGCTTTCTCGTGGTGGACGGGCTGCTGCTGGGGAGTCCCTTCGCCCGGCCGAAAAAAAACCGCCGGGCTGTGGGCCCGGCGGTTTTTGAGGAATCTTGGCGCTCTGCTTATGCGTTCGCCTCTCCTCCGCCGGGGCGGTGCGAGAACCAAAAATAAGCAAAGTAAAACTTGGGTGCGGAACGCATGGGGACCGATAGTGCCTGTGCTTGTCGTGGCGCGTCAAGCGCCGTGCGGTGACAGCCGCACGGTCCGCTCGACGACATCGGACAAGTCATCCTTCGTGGGAAACGGGGTTTTGTGGTTCCGTCGCGATCGGACGGAGGGTCAGGCCGTGCCGCCGACGGTCAGGCCGTCGATGCGCAGCGTCGGCTGGCCGACGCCCACCGGCACGCTCTGGCCTTCCTTGCCGCACACGCCCACGCCGGTGTCCAGCTGCATGTCGTTGCCGATCATGGTGACGCGGGTCAGCGCGTCCGGGCCGTTGCCGATGATGGTCGCGCCCTTGACCGGGTACTGGATCTTGCCGTTCTCGACCCAGTAGGCCTCGCTGGCGGAGAACACGAACTTGCCCGAGGTGATGTCCACCTGTCCGCCGCCGAAGTTGGTCGCGTACAGGCCCTTGTCGATGCTGGCGATGATCTCCTTCGGATCCTTGTCGCCGCCCAGCATGTAGGTGTTGGTCATGCGGGGCATCGGAACGTGGGCGTAGCTCTCGCGGCGGCCGTTGCCGGTCGGGGCGACCTTCATCAGGCGCGCGTTCATCGCGTCCTGGATGTAGCCCTTGAGGATGCCGTCCTCGATCAGCACGTTGCGCTGCGAGGCGCAGCCCTCGTCGTCGACGTTGAGCGAGCCGCGGCGGTCGGGGATGGTGCCGTCGTCCAGCACCGTCACGCCCTTGGCGGCGACGCGTTCGCCGATGCGGCCGGCGAAGGTGGACGAGCCCTTGCGGTTGAAGTCGCCTTCCAGGCCGTGGCCGACGGCCTCGTGCAGCAGCACGCCGGGCCAGCCCGGGCCGACGACGACGGTCATCTCGCCGGCCGGGGCCGGACGCGATTCGAGGTTGGTCAGCGCCGCGCTCACCGCCTGTTCGACGTAGGAGGCGATCATCTCGTCGGTGAAATAGGCCAGGCCGAAGCGCCCGCCGCCGCCGCCGGAACCCACCTCGCGGCGGCCGTTGCTCTCGGCGATGACGGTGACGGACAGACGCACCAGCGGCCTCACGTCGGCGGCCAGCGTGCCGTCAGCGCGGGCGATCAGCACGACCTCGTGTTCGGCGGCCAGGCCGGCCATCACCTGCGCGATGCGCGGGTCCTTGGCGCGGGCCAGACGCTCGGTGCGCTCCAGCAGGGCGACCTTCTGCGCGCTGTCCAGGCTGGCGATCGGATCGGCGTCGCCGTAGAGCGCGCGGCTGCCGGAGACGACCGGCTCGGTCGGCACCTTCACGCGGCGGCTCTGGCCGGCCGACGCGATCGCGCGCACGGTGCGGGCGGCGTCGAGCAGCGCGGCTTCGGAGATGTCGTCGGAATACGCGAACGCCGTCTTCTCGCCGGCGACGGCGCGCACGCCCACGCCCTGGTCGATCGAGAAGCTGCCGCTTTTGACGATGCCTTCCTCCAGGCTCCAGCCCTCCGCGCGGGTGGTCTGGAAGTAGAGGTCGGCGTCGTCGACGCGGTGCTCGGTGATCAGGCGCAAGGCCTGCGAGAGCGACGCATCGGTCAGGCCGAAGGGTTCAAGCAGCTGGGCACGGGCGGTGACCAGGCGGGCGAGGGTGGGTTCGCGCGAAATCATCGGCCGATTGTAGGCACCGCCCGCGAGGCCCGCCCGCAGGAGGGCGGGGGCGACCCTCCGGGAGGGATGGTGACCTCCCGTAGCAATCGCTTCACCGATCTTTACGGTGACCCGGTCGCCGTTTCGGAAGAGGCGCTCGTTGTCTCCTCAGCGGCAACGAACACCGCAGCCAACCCTCCCAAGGAGCCCCTCGATGAAGCGCATTTCCCTCTCGATCGCCCTCGTGTCCAGCCTGATGGCCGTCTCGGCTTTTGCCCAGACGCCCGCGACCGCGACGCCGCGCGTCGACCAGCGTGAAGCGAACCAGCAGCAGCGCATCGCCAACGGTGCCGCGTCCGGCCAACTGACGGCGAAGGAGACGCAGCATCTGGAGAAGGAGCAGGCCCGTGTCGACAACGCCGAGGCCAAGGCCAAGTCGGACGGCGTCGTCACCGCGAAGGAACGCCGCCAGCTGCAGCGCAAGCAGGACGTCGCCAGCGCCGACATCCGCCGCGCGAAGCACAACAACAAGACCGCCGGGAAGTGATCAGGGAGTGATCGCCTGAGGGGCCTTGTCGCCCTCAGGCGTCCTCTTCATCGTCGCCCGCAGCTTCCTGCTTCCACTCAAGCGCCTGCTGGTACAGCGCCTTGCGCGACTCGCCGGTCAGCTCGGCGGCCAGCGCCGCGGCCTGCTTCAGCGGCAGGTCGCGCACGAGCACGCGCAGCGTGCGCAGCGCGTCGTCGGGCAGGCCGTCGTTGCCGGCGACCACCGGCGCCGCATGCAGCACCAGCACGAACTCGCCGCGCTCGCGCTGCTTGTCCTCGGCCATCCAGGCGGGCAGCGTCGCGCAGGGCGCGGTGTGGATGGTTTCGAACTGCTTGGTGACCTCGCGGCATACCGTCAGCGTCTGCTCGGGCGCGAGCTCGGCCAGCAGCGCGATCAGCTCCTGGATGCGATGCGGCGCCTCGAACAGCACCTGGCTGTGCGGCGCGCCGGTCAGCGCCTGCAGCGCGCTGCGGCGCTCCGCAGCCTTGGTCGGCAGGAAACCCACGAAGCGGAAGCCCTGCGCCCGCGCGTCGCCGGCCACGCTGAGCGCCGCCGCCGCGCTGCTGGCGCCGGGCAGCGGCATGACGCGCACGCCGGCCTTCGCCGCGGCGGCGACGAGCACCGCGCCCGGGTCCGAGATCGCCGGCGTGCCCGCGTCGCTGACGTAGGCGATGCGCTCGCCCGCCAGCAGCCGTGCGACCAGGCCTTCGGCCGCCTGCTGTTCGTTGTGCTGATGCAGGGCCACCAGCGGCTTGTGCAGACCGAGCCAGCGCAGCAACTGAGCGCTGACGCGCGTGTCCTCGCAGGCGACCGCGTCGACCAGGCCCAGCACGTGGATCGCGCGCAGGCTGAGGTCGGCGAGGTTGCCGATCGGGGTCGCGACGACGTAGAGCGTGCCGCCCGGGTGTTGCTGATGACCGGCCGCGGCGGAAGCGGCGGCGATCAGCGAAGCGGACGGGGACGTCGACATGTTCAAGAAGTTCTCCAGGGGAAGCACGGGCACCACCGAGGCCGTGGACAAGCAGGCGCGCGGCGCCGAGGCCGAACAGCGCGCCCTCGATCATCTGCGACGGCAGGGGCTGCGGCTGGTGGCGCGCAATTATCGGGTGGCGCGCGGACCGTCCGCGCGCGGGGGCGAGGTAGACCTGATCATGCGGGAGCGCGACGGGACGCTGGTCTTCGTCGAGGTCCGCGCCCGCGAGGGCGACGCGCACGGCGGCGCGGCGGCCAGCGTGACGCGGGCCAAGCAACGGCGTGTGATCTTCGCGGCGGAATGTTTCCTGCGCACCCAGCGGATCGTGCCGCCTTGCCGCTTCGATGTCGTGGCCATCGACGGCGACAGCATCGAGTGGTTGAAGGGCGCGTTCGATGTGCCGGCGGAGCATTGAGACGACCCGCATCCCCGCCCGATGCAGCCTTTATCATCCCCGCATCTATGTTGGAACAACGCATACAACAACAATTCTTCGAAAGCGCGGACCTGCTGTACCAGATCGCCGAGGGCCTGTCGCGCCCGCTGGCGGTCGCGGCGCAGATGATGGTGGACGCGCTGACGGGCGGCGGTCGCGTGCTGAGCGCGGGCCTGGGCATCTCGGCCGCGGACGCGACCTACATGGCCTCGCTGCTGTCCGGCCGCTTCGAACAGGAACGGCCCGGCCTGGCCGCGATCGCGCTGGACGCGCAGGCGCAGGGCTACGCCGACCCGGCGTCCGCGCTGATGCGGCAGATCCAGACCTTCGGCCATCCGGGCGATCTGCTGCTGCTGTACGAGGCGCAGGCCAGCGGCGCGGCGGCGGCGCTGCTGCAGGTGGCGCACGGCCAGGAGATGAGCGTGATCGTGCTCAGCGGCACGCAGGACGACGAGTGGCGCGGCACGCTGCTGGACACCGACGTGCAGCTGCGCGTGCCGCACAGCCGCTTCGCGCGGGTGGCGGAGGCGCACCGCCTGCTCTCCCACTGCCTCAGCGACGCGATCGACCTGCAGCTCCTGGGCGCCGGCGAATGACGCCGGTCAAGACCTGGCCCTCCCCGTGACCCCGACCGCTCCGATCTCCCCGACCTCTCCAAGGACCTCCCGATGACCCAGACCCGTTGGAACCGCCGCCTGATCCTTGCCGCCGCACTCGGCGGCGCCTTGCTGCAGACCGCGTGCGTGCCGCTGATCGTCGGCGGCGCCGCGGTGAGCGGGGCGTTCGTGGCGACCGACCGCCGCACCTCCGGCACGCAGCTCGAGGACCAGGGCATCGAGCTCAAGACCTCCAACCGCATCCGCGAGCAGCTCGGCGACCGCGTGCACATCAGCGTCAACAGCTACAACCGCATGGTGCTGCTGACCGGCGAGACCCGCAATGACGAGGACAAGGCCGCCGTCGAACGCATCGCGCAGGGCGTCGAGAACGTCAGCAGCGTGCTCAACGAAGTCGGTGTCGGCATGCTGAGTTCGCTGTCCAGCCGCGCGAACGACGTGGCGATCGCGGCCAAGGTGAAGGCCAGCCTGGTCGATGCGAAAGATCTGATCTCGAACGCGTTCTATGTGGTGGTCGAACGCGGCAACGTGTACATCATGGGCCGCGTGACCGAACGCGAAGCGACCCGCGTGACCGACATCGCGCGCGGCGTGCGCGGCGTGCAGAAGGTCGTGCGCGCGATGGAGATCATCAGCGAGGCCGACCTGGCCGCGATGGGCCAGTCGCAGCAGGCCAAGCCCAAGAGCAATCCTTGAACGGCACGCCTGAAAGGCTCGCCTTGAAAAGCACGTCTTGAAAAGCACGTCTTGAAAAGCATGCCTTGAACGGGCTGGTCGGCACTGGCCGCCCACCCGATTTCTCCTCGAAGGGACCGCAGACGCGGTCCCTTTTTCTTGCGCGGACGGTCGGCGAAAGGACTGCCCGGAAAAAAGGGGCGCATCAGTGTCGCGACCCTCGTGGGCGGTGCGATCTCGACTCGTCGCTTTTGATCTTTTTTGCGAGTCCTTTGACTTGCCTCACACATGAAGGCAATCGCTGCTGACGGATCGGTCAGTGCTCCTCATCATCGCGCCTCCCTCAATAAGCAAAGCGGAGGACGCGTCGATGTACTTTCCCTATCTCCATGGCAAACAGAAGGAGGTGCTGGCCCTGCGGCACCTCGCGCCGGTGCTCGGGTCGGACGGCCAGGTGCAGCCGGTGCTGGAGCCGGTGCGCCAGGCGACGACCTCGGTGCGTCACACGCTCGAGGCCTGCGAGGCGCACCGGCTCCAGGTCTGGCTGGTGATCAATCCCGTGCGGCAGGATTTCGAACTGCTGCCGCCGGCGCAATCCCTGGAATGGGGCCGTCAGCTGTTCACGTCCTTGCCCCAGCGGCAATGGATCCATCCGACGCTGATGCTCGGCCCCTCCCTGACGCCGGCCGTCATCCGGCGCTTCGTGCAGCTGTTCGGGGCGCGACCGCTGGGGATCGTCGTCGGCACGGACGCGCCGCCGCTGCATGAGGTGATGACGCTGCTCGGCGGCGCGCAGGTGCGGATGGTCTTCTTCAAGGACATCGAGCCCACGCGGGCGGCGCGCGCGATGATAGGCGCCGCGGGATGCGTCTGGGTGGAGGACCGGCGGCTGCCGGAGAACCCGGAGCTGCGCGTCAGCGAACGGCACCTGTTCACCGACCGCGCGTTGACCTTCCTGGCCGACGGGCTCGCCGGGTTCTCGGACTACACGACCTTGCCGTCACGCCCCGAGGCGCCGGAACTGCCGTCGCGGCTCGCGGCCTTCCGGCTCAGTTGCCTGCGCACGGCGCCCGCCTCCGGCGAGTTCTGGATCGAGCACTTCATGGGCGGACGCTTCGGTCCCGACGAGGGCGGCGCGGACGCCCGCTTCCGCCAGGCGCTGCTCTCCTTCCATGCCGCGCTGGACCGGACCGACGTCAGCTTCGGTCCCACGGAGGCGGTGCGGCGTTACCTCACCGGGCTCATCGACGGCATCGTGCCGACGCGGGCGCTGAGCAAGCAGTGGGAGGTGATGCATCACCTCGAGCTGGTCAGCGGCGTGCTGGCGGGACGCTTCCCGGCGAAGCCGACGACAGGCGCGCCGGACAGCCTGCTCACGACGCCGCCGCGCTCAGGCGCACTGGAATTCCGCTGAGCACCGAGGTCCCCGAGACCGGGTCGCGGGCCTCGTCGTCCAGCAGCAGGTTCATGTTCACGCCCGGATGCCGGGCGGCGACCGAGAGCCGGCTGCCGGTGAGGTCATGGCCCCAGCCATGCGGCAGGCTCACGACGCCCGGTCGCATGTCCGCGCTGAGCGTGATCGGCGCGATCAGGCTGCCGCGTGCGTTGCTCAGGCGCGCGGACTGGCCGTCCGCGAGGCCGGCACGCGCGGCGTCGTCGGGGTGGACCAGCAGGGTGCAGCGGTCCCGCCCCTTCGCCAGCACCGGCAGGTTGTGCATCCAGCTGTTGTTGCTGCGGGTCTCGCGACGTCCGATCAGCAGCAGCTCGTCGCCGGTCGGATGGCGCAGGGCGGCATCCGCGTGGACGAGGTCCGCCAGCAGCGCGGGCGGCGCCAGTTCGACGCGGCCCGAGGCCGTGCGCAGCACTTCGGGAATCCGCGGCTGCAGTTCGCCGAGGTCGATGCCGTGCGGTGCGGCGCGCACGCGCTTCAGCGTGAGGCCGTCCGGCTTCGTGCCGAAGCCGTCGCCGTATGGGCCCGAGCGCAGGCCGAGATCGAGCCATCGCGCCGGGCCCGAGCCGCCGTCCAGCATCGCGAAGATCGTGTCGGCGTGGTCGCCGGTCTGGCGCTTGAGCTCGGCCCGGAGTGCCGCGTCGTCGAAGGCTTGCAGATCCGCGTCGGCGGCTTGTCCGGCGACGATCGCGGCCAGTCGCAGCAGCGTCTGCCATTCGGCGCGCGGCACGTCGTCGCCAGCGGCGGCACTCGCATCGGTGGCCGTGGGCATCACCGGGCCGGACCAGCGCGCGTGGTTCCGCCAGGACAGCTGCGCGAACACCATGTCGTAGTGCCAGTCCTCCAGCGGCGACGGCGGCGGCAGGACCAGGTCGGCATGGCGGCTGGTCTCGTTGATGTACGGATCCAGGCTGACCATGAAGTCCAGGCCGTCGAGCGCGCGCGCGAGCCGGGCACCGTTCGGCGAGGAGAGCACCGGGTTGCAGGCCACGGTGATCAGCGCGTGGACCTGGCCGTCGCCGGGCGTCTCGATCTCCTCGGCCAGGCAGCTGATGGGGAACTCGCCCATCACCTCGGGGGCCCTGCCGACGCGGCTCTGGCGGCGGCCGGTCGCGACGCCCTTGCCCTGGCCCGGCCGGCCCATCGTGTTGGCCGCGAACGCGGCGGCCTTGGGGAACATCAGGCCGCCCTCGGTGTCGAAGTGGCCGGTGACGATGTTGAGCGCGTCGATCAGCCAGCTGTTCAGCGAGCCGAAGCGCTGCGTGCAGGTGCCGAAGCGGCCGTAGAGGACGGCCTTGGGCGTCGTCGCGAACTCGCGCGCGAGCCGCCGTTGCGCGTCCGCGGCGATGCCGCAGTGCGCGGCGCAGCGTTCGGGCGGGAAGTCGGCGACGGCGGCGCGCAGCGCGTCCAGGCCGTCGACGTGATCCGCCATCTTGCCGAGCTTCTCGAGCTTCTCCTCGAACACCGTGTGCAGCAGGCCCAGCAGCAGGAAGACGTCGCCGCCGGGGCGGATCGCGAGGTGCTCGTCGGCGGCCTGCGCGGTCTCGGTCCGGCGCGGATCGATGACGATGATCCGACCGCCTCGTGCGCGCATCGCCTTGGCCTTGCCGCGGTAGTCGGGGCTGGTCCACAGGCTGCCGTTGCTGACCATCGGATTGGCGCCGAGGCAGATGAACAGGTCGGTGCGCGGCAGGTCCGGCACCGGGACGCTGAGCCAGTGGCCGTACATCAGCCCGCAGGCGAGCTGCTTGGGCATCTGGTCCAGCGTCGAGGCCGAGAACAGGTTGCGCGTCCCCAGCGCGCGCGCCAGGTGCGGGAAGTAGCTGAACAGGCCGATCTTGTGCGAGGCCGGATTGCCGATCGTCAATGCGACGGTGTCGGCGCCGAACTGCGTGCGCAAGGGTGGCAGGCGCTGCGCGATCTCCTCGAAGGCGTCGTCCCAGCTGATCGGGTCGAAGCCCGAGCGGTCCGCGCGGCGGCGCATCGGCTGGCGAAGGCGGTCGGGATCCTCGTGCAGGTCCTTCAGCGCGACGCCCTTGGGGCAGAGGTAGCCGCGGCTGAACGGGTCCGCGTCATTGCCGCGTATGGACACGATGGCCGTGCCCTCGGCGGACGTGCGGGTGCGGATCTCGAGTCCGCAGCAGGCCTCGCAGAGCGGGCAGATGCGGGTGTGCGTGTGTTCGGTGGCGGCGGCGTCGATGGCCATGGCTGTCTCCCGTCGTTTGCCGACGATTGTGGGAGTCGCTCAACGCCCGCGAGGTCATGTACGCGACAACTGCGCGCTGGGGTGACTCCCTCGCCCGCTTGCGGGAGAGGGTGGGGGTGAGGGCCAGCGGCCGTCGCAGGCTACATCTGCCGGAACAGGTGCGTATAGCTCTCCGCGACGATCAGCGCGTCCTCGCTCTCCTTGAGCTTGACCTGCATGCGACCGCGGAAGTCGCGCGACACGCCGGCGACCGCCGCCGCGTTGACCAGCGTCGAGCGGTGGATCTGCCAGAACTGCTGCGGATCGAGCTCGTCGACCAGTTCCTTCAGCGGCTTGCGGATCAGCGCCTCGCCCTGGCGCGTGGCGACGCGGGTGTACTTGCTGTCGGACTGGAAGTACAGCACCTCGTCCACGGTGATCAGCTTCAGCGTCTGCCCGACCGACGCGTTGATCCAGCGCAGGTACTGCCGCTTCGTGGTCGCGCCGGCCTGCGCGCCGAGCTGGCTCAGCACCGCGCTGAGGTCGGCGGGCGGACCCGCCAGCCGCTGCTTGATGCGCTGGATCGCGGTGAAGAGGCGCGCGGGTTCGAGCGGCTTGAGCAGATAGTCCACCGCGCCCTCGTCGAACGCGGCGACGGCGTACTGGTCGTACGCGGTGACGAACACGACGTGCGAGCGGCCCTGCACCTGGCGCGCCACGTCCAGGCCGGTGGCGCCCGGCATCTCGATGTCGAGGAAGAGCACGTCGGGCTTGACCTCGTGCAGCAGCCGCAGCGCCTGCACGCCGTCGGCGGCCTCCCCGAGGATGTCCAGTTCCGGCCACAGCTGCGAGAGCCGCTCGACGAGTTCATGGCGCAGGGTGGCCTCGTCTTCGGCGACGACGGCGGTCGGGTGCGGGGTCATGCGGGCAGCTCCAGCGTGAATTCGGTGTCCTCGGCATTGCTGCGGCACTGCAGCCGCGGCGGCGGCGTGCCGGGCGCGCGTTCCAGACGCTCCAGCCGCTCGCCGAGCGCGTGCAGCGACGCCTCCTCGCCGCCCAGCCCGCCGCGGTCGAACGACAGCTTCAGCCGCAGGCCGCCGCCGGGCGACTCCTGCGCGCTCAGACGGGCCTGCGACGGCAGCCGCGTCGTGTCGCGCAGCATCAGCTGCGCCAGCGGCAGCAGCAGCATGGGCGGCAACGGCCGCGTGGCGAGCCAGGCCGACCAGTCCGTCGACAGGCTCAGCAGCCGGCGATGCCGCCCCGCGACCACGGCGAGGTAGCTGTCCAGCAGCGCCGCCTCGGAGGCCAGCGTCACGCCGCGCTCGCGCAGCCGGGGCAGGGCCACGCGCAGGTGGCGGATCAGGCGTTCCATCTGCTCGGGCGCCTCGCGGTCGGCGCGGTCGTAGGCGCGCTCGATGTCGACCAGCGTGTCGAACAGGAACTGCGGCTCCACCTGCGCCTGCAGCGCGGCGAGCCGCGCGGCGACCGCGTCGCGCTGCATCGCGCTCTGCTCGCGCAGCAGCGCTTCCACCTTCGCCCGGGTGCGGCGGCGGCGCATCGCCATCTCGTACCAGGCCACCGACAGGCTGGCGGTGACGCAGATCGACAGGCATTCGCCGATGAAGTTGAGCCAGCCGATCGGCTGGCAGGGCGCATCGCACTTGCGCGCCCGCGCGAGTTCGGCGATGGAGGGCAGCTGGAGCAGGGGCATCAGCTGGTCGTAGAGCAGCTTCGCGAGCACCGCGCCGATCAGCACCGCCGCGCCCAGCCGCGCGATCCGCCAGCGACTCTCCGGCGCGCTGCGCGACGCCGGCAGCCAGGTGAGCAGGATGATCAGCGCCACCAGCAGCGGCGTCAGCATCTGGTTGGCGAGCGCCGACGGCCAGCGCGCGTCCTCCATCACGTAGAAGATCGACGACGCATCGATCAGCCCGTAGAACACGCCGATCAGCAGGAACCAGGACAACTCCTCGCGGCGCAGCGAGCGCCACGAGTGCCAGACGTGGGCCGCCGGTTCTCGCACGCTCACGAGGAGGCTCCGGCGGTCGCTGCGGTGGCCGCAGCCGTCGTGGCCGCCGTGGCTGGATCGGCGGAATCGCCACGCGCTCCGCCGCCCAGCGGCACGCGGACCCGCGCGACGACGCCGCGCGGCGCCGCCGCCTCCAGTTCCAGGCAGGCGTCGCGGCCGAACATCGCCGTCAGCCGCGCACGGGTGTTGGCCAGGCCCACGCCGCTGCCGCCGCTGGCGGCGAACCCCTGACCGGTGTCGCGCACCTCCAGGACCAATCCCTGGCCGCCCGGCTCGCGCCGCGCGGAGATGTCGATGCGGCCGCCCTCGGGCAGCGGGGACAGGCCGTGCTTGATCGCGTTCTCCACCAGCGTCGGCAGCACCATCGGCGGCAGCGGTGTGGCGAAGAGCGCGGCGTCGGCCTCGATGTCGAAGCGCAGGCGCTCGCCCATGCGCATCTGCAGGATGGTGAGGTAGCTGCGCGCCAGTTCCAGTTCCTGCCCCAGCGTCGACGTGCCCTGGCGCATGCTCGGCAGCGCCGCGCGCAGATACGCGATCAGGCTGCCCATCATGTCGCGGCCGCGCTCGGGCGCGGTCTCGTAGAGGCGCTTCACGTTGGCCAGCGTGTTGAACAGGAAGTGCGGCTCGATCTGCGCATTCAGCGCGGAGAACTGGGCCTCCATCTGCTGCGCCTGGAGCCGGTCATGCTGGCGCGCCAGTTCGGCGAGCCGGGCCTGTGCGCTGCGTTCCTCGCGCACGCCGTGCAGCAGCGCGGCGAAGAAGCCGCCCAGCACCAGCCACAGCAGCAGGGTGGACAACAACCAGTCCCAATGCAGCGGCGCGTCCGGATCGCCGAGATTGGCGACCTTGTAGCGCAGCAGGGTGCCGAGCGTGGCGCCGACGGCGATCGCGACGGCGCGAACGGCGAGCGGCCATCGGATCCGCCAGCGGGTGAGCAGGGCCTCGGCCAGGGCCAGTGCGATCAGCACGCTGAGCGCGGTCAGCAAGGTCTGCCGTGTGAAGCGCAGCCATTCAGCGAGCCAGCCGGAGAGGCTGTCGTCCTGCGTCAGCCAGGTGAGCGACCGCGCGCCGGCCATCGCAAGGCAGAAGTAGAAGGCGGCCGCGATCATGCGCAGGTTGAAGAGCTGCAGCGCGGCGTCCCGCGCCGAGCGGCGGGGCTCGGCGGGATCGCCTGCGGACGGGGCGGGGGACGCGTCGGACATGGACGGCATTCTGGCCGTCGTGCGCGGGGCCCGCCAGCGGGCGTGCGACGAAGCGGCCCAGGGTCGGACGAGTCCGGCATCCATGGGGCGGAGGACGCGGCGAGGACCGCGCAAGGACACGGCATACTCGTCGCCCATGAAGATCAACATCGGTAACGGCGCCCGCCTGTTCGTGGACGTCGAGGGACCCGGCCTGGTGCCGGACGGGGCACGGATGCGGGAGAAGCCGACGCTGATCTGCATGCATGGCGGACCGGGCTTCGACCATGCGGCGTTCAAGCCGGCGTTCAGCCAGCTGGCGGACCTCGCGCAGATCGTCTACTACGATCATCGCGGCCATGGCCGCAGCGATCCGCGTCCGTCGTCCGAGTGGACGCTGGACATGTGGGCCGACGACATCGTCCGCCTCAGCGACGCGCTGGGCATCGAGAAGCCGATCGTGCTGGGCCAGTCCTTCGGCGGCTTCGTCGCGCAGCGCTACATCGCGCGGCATCCGGGGCACGCCTCGAAGGTGATCCTGTCCAGCACCTCGCACCACATGGGACTGGCGCGCAAGCTCGACGCCTTCGAGCGGCGCGGCGGACCCGAGGCGCGCGCGCTGGCCGAGGCCTTCTGGAGCCGTCCGACGCGCGAGACCTTCGAGGCCTACTGGGCCGGCGTGCGCCACCTCTACAACACGCAGCCGGCCGCCGACCCCGAGGCGGGCGGCCGCACGCTGGTGAACCTGGACATCCTGCTGCACTTCGTCAGCGGCGAGAAGCAGGACCTCGGGCTCCTGAAGGGACTGGAGAAGGCGCAGTGCCCGGTGCTGGTGATGGTGGGCGAGGACGACCCGGTGTGCCCGCTCGAGGATGCGCTGGAGATCCACGATGCGCTGCCGGCACAGTGGCGTCAGCTGGCGCGCTTCCCGGGTGTCGGGCACGGCGCATGGCGCGACGATCCGGTCGCGGCCTTCGCGGTGCTGAGGAAATTCATCGCCGGGTGAGCCGGTCTTGCTCCCTCTCCCGCTTGCGGGAGAGGGTGGGGGTGAGGGCCAGCGGCCGTCGAAGTACGACCTGCCCCAGGGCCGTCTGACTCAGGACGCCACCAGCGCCTTGAGATCGCGCTCGGCCAGCGTCGCGTCGCCGAGGTTGAGCTCGATGACGCGGCGCAGGTGGGTGATGCTCTCGATGTCGATGCCCAGGCTGAGCAGCCCGGCGCGATCGCCTTCCACGTGCGCGAGCTGCGCCGCCATCGTGATGCGGCCGTCATGCGGCGCCAGCGGCAGGTCCAGCAGGCACAGCGCGCCGGGCTCGACGGCGGAGCCGGGCGGCAGCAGCAGCAGCGCGCCCTTCAGCGACAGGTCCAGCACCTGCACCGGCAGGCGTTCATCGACCGTCACCAGTTGCGCCGGACCGGCGAACGCGATGCGGGAGAAATGGCGACGTTCGGCGCTCATGGTGTCTTCCGGGTGGGCCGGCGGTCAGAGCTCGGCGTAGATCGTGCTCTTCTCGATGGCCTGGTGCAGGCGCGAGGGCGCCAGCGGTTCCAGTCCCATCGTCTCCAGCAGGTACCACGAGGCGCGCAGCAGCGCGGAGGTGGCCTGGCGGAGTTCGGTCGATTCGGGCGTCTCGGCGCGCGACAGCATCGCCTGGAGCTGGCGCGACTGGTTGTGGCCGCCCACCTCCGGCACCTGCGACGGCACATGGGCCTGGGTGAGGCGGCCCAGCAGCTGCTGGACTTCATGGCCGTGCTCGGGGGACTGGATCAGCCGCGCGAGGTCGCCCAGCAGGCGCTCGCCGGCGGCGGCCAGCAGTTGGGCGGAATGGTCCGCGCCGCCGCCCACGTAGAGGGCCGACGCCATGTCCAGGTATTCCAGCGCTCGCGCCAGACGGGGCAGATCACTCACTGCATGTCCTCCTTGATGCACTCTTTTCACGACTGCTGTTTGCATGCATCGCCGTTCCTCGTCCTGGAAACCAGTCCCTCCGGACGGCGAGAAAGAGGAGTGTATCGGCGCGCTGCGGCGCTGCGCACACCGTTTGTCACGACGGCGGGTAGCATCCATCGGTTCGCAGGGCGGGCACTCTTTTTGCCGTCCCACCTGGCCCGGCGCGGACATTGCCAGAACCCCACGCCATCCAGATTTACCCGGAGATTCACATGGACCGTCAAGACATGCCGACCGAGGGACTGATCGATCTCAGCGAGGCGCCGACGATGCGCGCGCGACGAGACGCGCTGGGACGGCTGGGCCGCTATGCCGCCGCCGGGCTGGTGCTGCCGCCCGGACTGGCCGTGCTGCCAGCGTTGGCCGCCGACAACGCGGACGATACCTACGACGAGGATTCGGTGCTGAAAGAGGCGACCGACTTCTTCGGCGAAACGACCGAAGGCCTGGCCAAGGTGATCGAGAAGGCCTTCAAGGACCAGGGCCGCCCGAACGCGTACATCAAGGGCCAGGAGGCCAGCGGCGCCGTGACCGTGGGCCTGCGCTACGGCGATGGCGAACTGATCATGAAGCGCGGCGGCGGCGGCAAGGTCTACTGGGCCGGCCCGTCGGTGGGATTCGACGTCGGCGGCAATGCGTCCAAGGTGTTCACCCTGGTCTACAAGCTGCCGAAGGCCAGCGCGATCTACCGCCGCTTCCCCGGCGTGGACGGCAGCCTGTACTACATCGGCGGCGCGGGCGTGAACTACCAGCGCGCCGACGGCATCACGCTGGCGCCGATCCGGCTGGGCGTGGGGCTGCGCGCGGGAGCGAGCGTCGGCTACGTGCACTACCGGCGCGAGAAGTCGATCAATCCGTTCTGAGGCGTTCTGAGGCCGAGGGCCCTCTCCGAGGGCCCGTTCGCGGGCGCCATGCCGGGGTTCAGCCGGCGTTCAACCGGTGCGCAGCGGCGCGCCTTCGCGCTGGCTGCGCGCGAGCGCCTGTTCGGCACGACCGAGCAGGCCGCTGCCGGTGTCGCCGGGACCGCGCCAGGCCGTGAGGCCCATGCTGAGCGGGCCGGCCGTCGGCTGCTGCTGCATCCACACCGCGCGGAAGCGTTCGCAGACCTTGCGGCCCGTGGGCAGGTCGACGTCGTGCAGCAGCATGAGCATCGCCTCGCCCTGTCCGAGCGCGAGGACGTCCTGCGCACGGCATTGCTGACGCAGCATGTGCGGCAGCGCGCCGGCGGGCGCACGCGCCGCACCCAGCGCGACCAGGCACCAGGCCATGTCCGGGGAGTTCTGCTGCTGGCGTTCGACGAGCCGCGCAAGCAACTGATCGCGCGAGGCCAGCGGCGAAGACGCTCCCGATTCGATGGCCAGCAGATGGAAACGCTTGAAGTGGGCGAGGGCGACGCTGAAGTCGCCATGGGCTTCCGCCAGGGCGCTGAAGGTCTCCTGCACCGGCGCGTGGTTGTCGCCGTGGATCTTGCGCAACTCGTCCAGACGGGAGCGGGCGGCGTCGAGTTGGCCGTCCAGGATCAGACGACGGGCTTCGGCGCAACCTTGTTCCAGATCGCCCAACGTATTGGGGCTGGACCGCAGGACCTTGTCGGGAGTCATAACTGAAAAGAATAGCGTCCGCTATCCGACCAAACTATGGGACGAACCCGGGGAAACGCCGTTGCACTCGCATCAAATGGTGTGCGGGCCGCAAGTGCGTGCTTACCGGTGGACACCTGGACCACTGCTTGGTGACGAGCCGATGAGGGGCCCGCGATGGCGGGACGACCGGTGCGACAGGTGGAGCGGATGAGCATCGCCCCTCGCCTCCATGACGCTTTCGTGGATGGGGGACAGGGCTCGTGGCGGGGCAGGACTAGGATGGTCCGAGCCCGTGGATGCCGATGTTGATGGAGCCCCCTCGAATGACCCAGCCGACCCTTCCCCCGACTGCTCTCCCGACCGTGCCCGCGACCTCGTCGCAACTGCCTTTGCAGGCCACCGCCGAGACGCTGCCGCCTCAGGACATCAGCGCCGAGGTGCTGCTGGAGAAATACGCGAAGGGCGGCGAACGCAGCCTCGAGGAGGTCCGGGCGCGGGTGGCGCGGGCCTTGGCCGCGGCGGAGTCGCCGGAGCAGCGCGCGCACTGGGAGGCCAAGTTCCTCGAAGCGCAGCGGCGCGGCTTCGTGCCGGCCGGCCGCATCGCCTCGGCGGCGGGGACGGGGCTGTCGGCCACCTTGATCAATTGCTTCGTGCAGCCGGTGGGCGACGCGATCGCGGAGGAAGAGGACGGCCATCCCGGCATCTACACGGCGCTGACCGAGGCGGCGGAAACGATGCGGCGCGGGGGCGGCGTCGGTTATGACTTCTCCCGGATCCGGCCGAAGGGCGCGTACGTGAAGTCGACGCAGTCGAGCGCGTCGGGACCGGTGAGCTACATGCGGGTGTTCGACCGCAGCTGCGAGACGGTGGAATCCGCCGGCTCGCGGCGCGGCGCGCAGATGGGCGTGCTGCGCTGCGACCACCCGGACATCGAGGAGTTCATCCATGCCAAGGACCAGGGCGACCTGAAGAACTTCAACATCTCGGTGGGCGTGACGGACGCGTTCATGGAGGCGGTGGAGGCGGACGCGGACATCGAGCTAGTGCATAAGGCGGCGCCGGGCGACAAGCAGCGCGCCGCCGGCGCGACGCAGCGGGCGGACGGGCTGTGGGTCTACCGCCGGATGCGGGCCCGCAAGCTGTGGGACCAGGTCATGCGCTCCACCTACGACCACGCGGAGCCGGGCGTGCTGTTCCTGGACCGGATCAATGCGGACAACAACCTGCATTACTGCGAGTCGATCAGCGCGACGAATCCGTGCGTGACGGCCGACACCTGGGTGTTGACCGGGGACGGCCCGCGACAGGTCGGCGACCTGATCGGGACGCCGTTCCTGGCGATGGTCGACGGCAAGGCCTACCGGACGGAGTCGGCCGGGTTCTTCCCGACGGGGACGAAACCCGTGTTGAATCTGAAGACGAAGGAAGGACATTCGCTGCGGCTGACCGCGAATCACCTGGTGAGGAGAGTCCTCAAGCGTTCCCGCTATTTGACCGAGACCGATTGGGTAGCGGCAGGTGCGTTGCAGCCGGGGGATGAGGTCGTCCTCCACGAGCATCGTTCGTTCGAAGGGTGGGGCGGCGACTACACGGCCGCACAGGGATACCTGATCGGGGCGCTGCTGGGCGACGGATGGCTGAGGGATTCCAAGGCAGTGCTTTCCGTGTGGGCACCAGAACTGCATCAGGCGGTCAACGGCGTGACGCCGCCCCATTCGGCGGAAGGGATTGCCGCTGCAATCTCGGAGGCGATCGCGACCTTGCCTCATCGCGCAGATTTCCGCGGCTGGCAACGCCCGATCGTCGCGCAAGGTCAGATGCGGATGGCGTCTGCACCCCTGCGCGATCTGGCTTTTGAGCTTGGCATGCGATGTGGCCCTGAGGGCAAGCAGATCACGCCCGTCATGGAGCGGGCGTCGTCGGCGTTTCAGGCTGCATTCCTGCGCGGCCTGTTTGACGCTGATGGTTCAGTGCAAGGAACGCAGGAGAAGGGCGTTAGCGTGCGTCTGACCCAGTCCAACCTGGGCACGCTTCAAGCCGTGCAGCGAATGCTGCAGCGGCTCGGCATCGTGAGCACGATCTACGCCAACCGGAGGCTCGCGGGGATGCGTGTCCTGCCGGACGGCAAAGGCGGACAACGGGAGTATCCCCACCAGCCTGTCCATGATCTGGTCGTCGCATGCGACAACCTGCAGGTCTTTGCGGAGCGCATCGGCTTTGCGGACTCGGCAAAGGCAGAACGACTGGCGCAGCGCCTGGCTTCACAGAAGCGCGCGCCAAATCGCGAGCGCTTCGTGGCGACAGTCGCTTCGGTCGAACTCGATGGCGTCGAGCCCGTCTACGACGTGACGGTCGAGCACGTGCATGCGTTCGACGCCAACGGGCTCATGGTCCACAACTGCGCGGAGCAGCCGCTCCCCTCCTACGGCTGCTGCTGTCTCGGCTCGATCGACCTGACGGTCTTCGTGAAGGACGCGTTCGTGGCGAAGGCGTCGTTCGACGAGGCCGAGTTCGCCGACATCTGCAAGACCGCCACCCGCATGCTCGACAACGTGCTCGACGTGACATCGTGGCCGCTGCCGCAGCAGGCGCGTGAGGCCGCCAACAAGCGGCGCGTCGGGCTCGGCTTCACGGGCCTGGGCGACACGCTGGTGATGCTCGGCCTGCGCTACGACGGCGAGGCCGCCCGCGCGATGGCGCGGCGCATCAGCGAGATCATGCGCGACGCCGCCTATGAAGCCTCCGCCGATCTCGCCGTCGAGCGCGGCGCGTTCCCGCTCTTCAACGCCGATCTCTACCTGTCCGGCGGCAACTTCGCCTCGCGGCTGCCACCGTGGCTGAAGGACAAGATCCGCGCGCAGGGGCTGCGCAACTCGCACCTGTTGTCGATCGCGCCGACGGGCACGATCTCGCTGGCCTTCGCCGACAACGCCAGCAACGGCATCGAGCCCGCTTTCTCGTGGAGCTACACGCGCAGGAAGCGCATGCCCGACAACTCGTTCAAGGAGTACGCCGTCGAGGACCACGCCTGGCGGCTCTACCGGCATCTGTTCGGCGCCGACGCGCCGCTGACCGATGCTTTCGTCACCGCGCTCGAGCTGCAAGCGTCGGACCATGAGGCGATGGTCGCGGCTGTCGCGCCCTACGTCGATACCTCGATCTCCAAGACCGTCAACGTCCCGGCCGACTATCCGTATGCCGACTTCCAGGACCTCTACCGGTTGGCCTGGAAGAGCGGGTTGAAGGGTCTCGCCACCTATCGGCCGAACAGCGTGCTCGGCGCGGTGCTCAGCGTCGAGCCGATCGCCAGGCCCGAGCCGCTGAAGCCCGACATCGGCCCCAACCAGCGGCTGCGCGTCGAGCGCCTGCCCAAGCCGGTGCTCGCCTCGCTGCGCTGGCCGAGCCGGCCCGAGATGCCCGGCGGCAATCCGGCGTGGTCGACCATGATCCGCCACCCGCATGGCGACTTCGCCCTCTTCGTCGGTGAGCTGCCGGCGGAGGGGCCGGATGCGGGCCTCTTCGGCCGCACGCTGCCGTTCGAGGTCTGGGTCAACGGCGCGGAGCAGCCGCGCGGCCTCGGCGCGCTGGCCAAGACGCTGTCGATGGACCTGCGCGCCAATGACGCGGCCTGGCTGCGCCTGAAGCTCGATGCGCTGGCGACCGTCGCCGAAGAACGCGCGTTCGAGATGCCGATGCCGCCGCTCGGCGAAGCGCGGCTCTTCCCGGGCGTCGTCGCCGCGACCGCGGCGGTGATCCGCTGGCGCTGCGAGCAGCTCGGCGCGTTGCAGGAAGGCGGTCCGACACCGGTGCTCGACGCGATGTTCTCGCGCGAGGAACCGCGCACCGGCACGGCCGGGACGCTCGCCTGGGCGGTCGACGTGGACAACCCCGCGACCAGCGAGCTGTTCACGCTGACGCTCAAGGAGGTGAGCCTGCCCACGCCCGACGGCGGCAGCGTCACGCGGCCTTGCGCGATGGGGTTCTCAGGAAACTATCCGAAGGCGCTGGACGGGCTGGCGCGCCTGCTGTCGCTGGACATGCGGGTGCTCGACCCGGGCTGGATCGGCATGAAGCTGCGCAAGCTGCTCAACGTGGGCGAGCCCCTGGGCCATTTCATGGCCCCGGTGCCGACGCTGTCGGGGGAGCGACGGCAGCAGGTGTGGCCGTCGACGGTCGCGTATGTCGCGCGCCTGGTCATCCACCGCTACGCGATGCTGGGGGTGCTGGACGAGAACGGCTATCCGCTCGTCGACATGGGGCTGATGCAGCAGGCGCCGGCCAAGGGCGCGGGACTGGGGACGGTGCGCGCCGCCTCGGAAGCCGGCGGCATCATCGCGATGGCCGGCAAGAAGTGTCCCGAGTGCGGCAACGCCACGCTCATCCACCGCGACGGGTGCGAGTTCTGCACCGCGTGCGGGTTCGTGGGGCAGTGCGGGTGACTGCCCCGGCCTAGTCTCAGCCCGGGTCTGACACCGGGGCTGGCGCCGGACCTGACGCTGGAACTCAGGCCTGGCCTTGCGGCTTGTCGTCCGCCGCCGGGGCATCGCCTCCGGCCGGTGCGCCCTGGGCGCCGGGTTCATCCGCCGGAGCGTCCGAACCGGCACCGGTGGACTTGCGGTAAGCCTTCTCTTCCTTCTTCTTTTTCTTGGCCAGCTCGCGTTGGCGTTTTTCGTATGAGTAGTTGGGGGTAGCGATATCGGCCTCCGATAGGTTGGGGGTAATCGATGAGCCTGACGTTTCCGCCATTGCGCGAATCCGGGCCAGCTCCTGGCGGTGGACGTTGGTCCCGGTGGTGGTCAATCGAAGTCCGCCGCCGTGCCATTCCAGCCAGTCCAGGTCGACCAGCCGGTCGATCAGCTTTTCCGGAATCTCGTTGGCCTGGCGGCGCTGGAGCGCATCGACACTCTGCCGCAACGAAGCACGGAGCTCGTCGAGGGTTTGTGGGACAGGCATGGTGCTCCTCCTCCGATCCCGCCCCGCGACATGCGGAGCGGACAGATTCGCCAGGCAATCAAGGCGAGGACTTGCACGGCTTCCGGCAGGAGAGACGAAGCGAAGACTTCGGATGACAGGCTCACGGTCTATCGGCTGATCGTAGCGCAGACCCGCGCGCGAACCTTTTTCGCGGAAAACGAATCCGTTAAGACGGCGTTTGCGTACAGCGTTCCGGTGAGGCATTCCGGCCTTGCCCCCAACCCCCAGGAGCTGCGATGACCCCCTTGTCCACCCGCCCGAAGTCCGCGACGTCCGTCCTTGTCCTGCTGGCGCCGGTCGCGCTGCTCGGCGCCTGCGCCATGTCCGGCCCGTCGGGCTCGAACGCGCCGACGTTCTCCCAGGCCGGGTTGCCGGCCGCGGTCCAGGTGCCGGACGGGCACAAGGTGTCGATGGAGACCGTGGGCGTGGGCAAGATCACCTACGAATGCCGCGCGAAGAAGGACATGGCGGGGCAGTTCGAATGGGTCTTCGTCGGCCCGGACGCCGCCTTGAACGACAGGCGCAGCACCATGGTCGGCAAGTACTACGGTCCGCCCGCGACCTGGGAAGCCCGCGACGGCTCCAAGGTCACCGGCACCCAGGTGGCGGTGGCGCCGGCCTCGGCGGGCAGCATCCCGCTGCAGCTGGTGAAGGCCAATCCGGCTGTCGGCATGGGCGCGATGCAGGGCGTGAGCTACATCCAGCGCGTGGCCACCAAGGGCGGCGTCGCGCCGCAGGTCCCGTGCGATGCCACGGGCGTCGGCCAGAAGCAGGTCGTCGACTACCAGGCCGACTACATCTTCTGGGCGCCGGTGGCGATGCGCTGAGGAAGGGACGCGCAAGAGCGCGTCAGCGTGAGCGCAGTCAGACCGCTGCGCCGCGCTTGCGCAGGCGCCATCCCAGCACTGCGATCCCGGCGAGCAGCATCGCGTAGGTCGACGGTTCCGGGACCGCGCCCAGCGTCGTGAAGCCGTTGCTGAAGCGGTAGGTGGCGGCCAGGCCGTTGATCTTCGTCGCGGCGACGAGGCTGAGGAAGCTCGCGTCATGCGAGAGGTCGCCCGCGAAGCGCAGCGCGTAGCCCGCGCCGACCTGCGTCACCTGCAGCACGCCGCCCGCCACGACGCTTCCCAGGGAAGCGAAGTTCAGTCCGCCGCCGTCGAGCTCGAACGCGCCGCTGCCCAGCAGCGCCAGGCTCGCGAAGCTCTGATTGCCGCCGCTCACCTTCAGCGTGCCGCCGTTCACTTCCAGCGCGCCGGCGGCCCCCAGCCGCTGGTCGCCCTGCAGTTCGAGCACGCCGCCGTCCAGCGTCACCGTGCCGATGTTCCGGCTCTCGCCTGTGAGCACGACGCGGCCGCTCTCGACCTGCATCTGGTTGACGTTGCTGAACGCGCCCGCGTAGCTGAACTGGTTGCCATTGCCGACCTCGAAGCGCACCGTCGCCGAGCCCGCGCCGCTGGCGCCGCGCACGTCGCCGAGGATCACCGCTTGGCCGCCGCTGACCACCAGCGTGCTGCGGCCCGCGCCCAGGTCGATGGCCACGCCGCTCGCGCTGCCGTCGATGCGGCCGGCGTTGACGATCGTCGTGTCGTAGTCCGAAGCCGACCGGATTGCCGCCGCGGTTCCGCCGCCGATGAGGGTGCCGCCGACCTGGTTGTCGATGCGGACCAGCTTGCCGCTGCCGCCCAGTCCGCCGATGTAGATCGCCGAATCACTGGATCCGCGGATCACGCCGCCGGCGCCGTTGATCACCGTCGCGTTTGCGTAGAGCGCCTCACGCAGTCCGGTGTTCGGGCCGCTGGTGATGTCGTTGCCGACCAGCGAGATCCCGCGGCCCATCGCGTTCGTGTTGCCGGCCGCGACCAGGCCTTCAATCAGGCCGGTGTTGCGGATCGTGCCGCCACCCGCCGAGATGCCCTCGCTGAAGGCCAGTCCGCTGCCCAGCGGCGAGAACGCGTTGATCGAGCGGATCGTGCCGCTGTTGACCAGGTCCAGCGGACCGTCGACATCCACGCCGTCCCCGTCGCCGGTCAGGCCGTTGCCGGTGATCAGCCCCGCATTGCGGACCGTGATCACCTGCAGCGCGTTGAAGCCGTCGAAGTTCAGCCCGGCGCCGTTCATGCCGCGGATCGTCGCGCCGGCGGCGTTGTTGATCGTGCCGGTCCAGGCGATCGCCGTGTCCGGTCCGCCGGTGACGCCGTGACGGCCGCCTTCGAGCAGGCCGCCCGACAGGTTGTTGAAGGTGATGCCGCTGTTGCCCTGGAAATCGATGCCGTCGCTGCTCGAACCCGTCGTCGTGACCGAGCGGATGGTGCCGGCGTTGTTGACGATGCCGTTGACGCCGGGACGGATCGCGTCCGCCTCGTAGGCCAGCATCAGCGCGCCGGCCTGGTTGTTGACGATGTTGCTGCCCGAGCCGATGGCGTTGAAGTCGACGACCTGGTTGCCGCCGCCCGACGCGTTCGTCGAGATCATGCTGCCCCAGTTGGTCAGCGTGACGCTGGCCGGGGACTTGTTCATCTGGATCAGGTCGGCGTCCTGCGCGCGCATGGACGCCGTGCTGTTGCTCGCGCTGCCGTTGACGATGACCAGGTTCTGCACGCCGGTGTTGTCGCGGATCACGCGGCCGGTGCCCGTCTGCACGATGCTGCCGAGGTTGTTGAGCGTCGCGTTGTTGCCGCTGACCGTCACCGCGACGGTCGAGCCGCCCACCGTCAGCGTGCCCGTCGCGCACAGTGCGCCGGTCTGTCCGCTGCCGCTGCCCAGGGTCTGGGCCGCGGTGACCGCGCCGCAGAGGTCGAACGACGCGGCGCTGGCCGCGCCCGTCTGCAGCAGCAGGGCGGCGAGCGCCAGACCGCTCAGGCGGAACACCGGCGCACGGCGCAGATCGGAGGCGGGGCGGCGGGACAGAAGATGGGCCATGGCGCGATGTGTCTCGTGTGAAAAATTCACGCGATGCTAGGAGGCCCTGGCGCTGCGCGGCACCGCCCGAGCAGGGTGCCTGCGGAGGCACTTCTGACACACGCCTGTCATGGAGCACTGGCTCCGGAATCTCCGCGATTCCATGGGGGAAGCACGCGGTCCGTGATGCGCATCACGGCGGTCCTCCCCGCGAATGCGGGGGGCCGGAAAACCGATCCCTCACTGCGTCACGCCGAGGGGGGAGTGACAGATTCATGACGCTGGTTTCAAAAGTAGCATTTCGCCTGTGTCGACGCCTCTTCAGGAACAGGTCATGAATGCTCTTTCGGTCAAGAAGCAGCTGATGTTCGCCTTCGCCGCGCTGGTCGCGGCGGTGGTGCTGGTCAGCGTGGTCGCCTTGCGCAACCTCGCCGGCGCGGATGCCCGCTTCAGCGGCTTCGTCCACGGCATCAACGAACGCGAATCGATGGCCGTCGACGTCCGCATCGACGCCAATCGCCGCGCCATCGGTGTGCGCGACATGGTCATCGTGAAGGAGGCGGCGGACATCGAGTCCGCGAAGAAGATGGCGCTCGATGCGCACGCCGCGATCGGCGCCCATCTGAAGCGACTGACCGACGCCGTGGCCGCGGCGCCGGATGCCACGCCGCGTGAGCGGGAACTTCTGGCGCACATCGTCCAGGTCGAGGCCAAGTACGGCCCGGTGGCCGCGCACATCGTCGACCTGGCCGCCGCCGGCAAGCGCGACGAGGCGATGGAGGCCATGACCAAGGATTGCCGGCCGCTGCTGGCGGCCTTGCTCCAGTCGGCACGGGAGTACATGGAATACACCTCCAAGGGCGGCGACGAGGTCGCCGCCGCATCGACCGCCCAGTACCAGGCGCAGCGCTGGTGGATGAGCCTGATCAGCCTGGCCGCCGTCGGCATCGCCGTGGGCCTGGGCTGGCTGATCACGCGTCGCCTCATGACCGCGCTCGGCACCGAGCCCGCGCAGCTGGCCGACGCCGCGCATCGCATCGCCGACGGCGATCTGCGTCCGGTCGAAGGCGCCGCGTCGGCGCCGGCCGACAGCGTGCTCGCCTCGATGGGCGTGATGCAGTCGCAGTTGGTCACGCTGATCAGCCAGGTGCGCGGTTCCGCCGACCAGATCGCGATGGCCAGCACCCAGATCGCCCAGGGCAACAACGACCTGTCCGCGCGCACCGAGGAGCAGGCGTCCGCGATCGAGGAGACCGCCGCCTCGATGGAGCAGCTCAGCGCCACCGTGCGCCAGAACGCCGACAACGCCCAGCAGGCCAACCAGTTGGCGCGCAACGCCAGCGAGGTGGCCCTGCGCGGCGGAGAGGTGGTCGGCCAGGTCGTCGAGACGATGCGCGGCATCAATGACAGCAGCCGCCGCATCGCCGACATCATCGGCGTCATCGACGGCATCGCGTTCCAGACCAATATCCTGGCGCTGAATGCGGCGGTCGAGGCCGCCCGCGCCGGCGAGCAGGGCCGCGGCTTCGCGGTCGTGGCCTCCGAGGTGCGCAGCCTGGCCAGCCGGTCCGCCGGCGCGGCCAAGGAGATCAAGCAGCTCATCGGGGACAGTGTCGCCCGCGTCGAGCAGGGCACCGGGCTGGTCGACCAGGCCGGCGCGACGATGACCGAGGTTGTCGGCGCCATCCGCAGGGTCTCCGACATCGTCGGCGAGATCAGCGCCGCCAGCGTCGAACAGAGTGCCGGTGTCACGCAGGTCGGCGAGGCCATCACGCAGATGGACCGTGCCACGCAGCAGAACGCGGCCCTGGTCGAAGAGAGCGCCGCCGCGGCCGACAGCATGAAGCAGCAGGCCAACGACATGGTCGGTGCGGTGGCGGTCTTCCGCATCGGCGACGACGTCCGGACACCGGCGATGGATGCGGGAGGATCCAGAGCTCGTGCCGACGGCCTGGCCATGGCGCGGGTGTCGACACCTCCGCGGTCTGCGCCACTCCGCGCCGTCCCGGCGTCGACATCGACATCGCGGGCGGCGCCTGTGTCCGCACCGGGCACCTCGCGTCCGAAGGTCCACGTCGTCGCGGCCACGCCGGCCCCGCGGCGGCGTTCGGCGCCGACGCCGGAGCTGCACGTGGTCCGGCCTTCCACCGCCCCCGCCAAGGCGGCAGCCATGCCTGCCAGGGCGGCGGCTGAGCCCGTCCTGGCCGGCGACGACGACTGGACCTCGTTCTGAATCGGCGGGACGGCGGCTGACGTCGTCCCACCCGCGGCGGCGACCTCCTCCTGACATGGAGGAAAACGCCTGGGCTCGGAGTGACTTGCACGAGTCACCCGATGCGGTATTCCGGTAATTGTTCCCGCACCGGTCTGCTGGAGTCGATGACTGAGGAAGGCCATGCGCTGCTCTCAAGGGCAGGCATTTCCTTTCCTTTCCAACTACTCCTGGGGCAGACCATGAAGGGTCTTTCGATCAAGAAGCAATTGATGCTCGCCTTTGCCACCCTCGTGGCAGCGGTCGTGCTGGTCAGCGTCTTCTCTTTGCACAACCTGGCCGCCGCGGATGCGCGCTTCAACGGTTTCTTCCACGGCATTGATACCCGCGAATCGATGGCGGTGGGTATCCGCATCGACGCCAACCGTCGCGCCATCGGGGTGCGCGACATGGTCATCGTGAAGGACTCGATCGACCTCGAAGCATCGAAAAAGATGGCGCTCGACGCGCATGTCGCGATCGGTCTGCACCTGCGGGAGCTGCGCGATGCGGTCGCCGCGGCGCCTGACGCCATGCCGCGCGAGCGTGAACTGCTCGGTCGCATCGTCGAGGTCGAAGAACGCTACGGACCGGTGGCTGCGCGCATTGTCGAACTGGCCGCCGCCGGAAAGCGCGAAGAGGCCATGGAGGCCATGAGCCGGGATTGCCGACCCTTGCTGGCGAAGCTGCTGACGGCGGTGCGGGAATACACCGACTACGCGGGCAAGGCCGGTGGCGAGGTGGCGACCGCCTCCACCGCCCAATACGAAGCGCAACGTCGGTGGCTGGCGCTGATCAGCCTGGGCGTCGTCGGGATCGCCGCAGGCCTGGGCTGGCTGATCACGCGTCGCCTGACGACGGCGCTCGGCACCGAGCCGGCGCAACTGGCCGCCGCCGCCAACCGCATCTCCGGCGGCGACCTGCGACCGGTCGAAGGCGCCGTGTCGGCGCCGCCCGACAGCGTGCTCGCGTCGATGGGGGCGATGCAGTCGCAGTTGGTCACGCTGATCGGCCAGGTGCGCGGCTCCGCCGACGAGATCGCGATCGCCAGCACCCAGATCGCGCAAGGCAACAACGACCTTTCGGCGCGCACGGAGGCGCAGGCCTCCGCGATCGAGGAGACCGCCGCCTCGATGGAACAGCTGAGCGCCACCGTACGCCAGAACGCGGACAACGCCCAGCATGCCAATCAACTGGCGCGCAATGCCAGCGAGGTGGCCACGCGCGGCGGCGAGGTGGTCGGCCAGGTCGTCGAGACGATGCGCGGCATCAATGACAGCAGCCGTCGCATCGCCGACATCATCGGCGTCATCGACAGCATCGCGTTCCAGACCAACATCCTGGCGCTGAACGCGGCGGTCGAGGCGGCCCGCGCCGGCGAGCAGGGCCGCGGCTTCGCGGTCGTGGCCTCCGAAGTGCGCAGCCTGGCCAGCCGGTCCGCCGGAGCCGCCAAGGAGATCAAGCAGCTCATCGACGACAGCGTCGCCCGCGTCGAGCAGGGCACCGGGCTGGTCGACCAGGCCGGCGCCACGATGACCGAGGTCGTGGGCGCCATCCGCCGCGTCTCCGACATCGTCGGCGAGATCAGCGTGGCCAGCGCCGAGCAGAGCGCGGGCGTGACGCAGGTCGGCGAGGCCATCACCCAGATGGACCGCGCCACGCAGCAGAACGCGGCCCTGGTCGAGGAAAGCGCCGCCGCGGCCGACAGCATGAGACAGCAGGCCGCCGACATGGTGGGCGCGGTGGCGGCGTTCCGCGTCGCGCATGCCCCTTCCTGAGGCCGGCGGTCGGGACTTCCCTGTCCCGTAAGAGGAGGATGTCGACAGGGACCGGTCCTGACTATGCTTCGCGCACCGCCGCGGTGCTCGCGGCGGGTGCCGAGGAGGTATCCATGCCGGCTCTCCGTTCCGCCAGTCCCCTGGCCCGATTCGACTACCCGCACGCCGCGCGCCGCGAGATGCTGGCCTTCCTCCCGCAGGAATGCCGGCGCATGCTGGACGTCGGCTGCAACACCGGCGCCTTCGGAGAGGCGGTCAAGCAGGCGCGTCCCGGTACCGAGGTCTGGGGCGTCGAGCCCGACGCCGGTTCCGCGGAACGCGCCGCCGTCCACCTGGACCGGGTGATGCAGGGATTCTTCGACCCGTCCCTGCCGCTGCCCGAAGGCCATTTCGACGCCATCACCTTCAACGACGTGCTCGAGCACATGCCCGATCCCTGGGCCGCGCTCAACCTGGCCGCGCCGCTGCTCGCGCCGGGCGGCGTCGTGCTCGCCTCGCTGCCCAACCTGCTGCATCTGGACACGATCTGGCCGCTGGTCCACGACCGCGACTTCCGCTACGAGCCCTGCGGGGTCCGCGACCGCACGCACCTGCGCTTCTTCACCCGCACCAGCGCGCAGCGCATGTTCGACGAGTGCGGCTACGAGGTGCTCAGCGTCCAGGGCATCAACGAGCAGTGGTACACCTCCTCGCTCAAGCGCCGGCTGGCCTTCCGCCTTTTCGGGCGGCAGCTCGAGGAGACGAAGTGGGTGCAGTTCGCCTTCGTCGCCCGGCCCAAGGCGCCCCGGCTGGTGTCCTGACGGGGCCGGAGAATCGCCCCACCGGCGACGGGCGTCCTCCGCAGCCGCGACAATATGTCGCATGCGCGCCCTGATCGACCTGCTGATCCAACACGACTTCCTGCTCGTCTTCCTCGTGACGCTGGCCGCGCGCATCGGTGCGCCGGTGCCTGCGGCGCCCCTGCTGGTGGTGGCGGGCGGACTGGCCGCGGCGGGGCGCCTGTCGGCGCTGTCGCTGGTCGTGGCCGCCGTGCTGGCCAATGTCCTCGGCGACGCCATCTGGTTCATTGCCGGCCGCAGTTACGGCCACCGCGTGCTGCGGCTGCTGTGCCGCGTCTCCCTGTCGCCCGACGTCTGCGTCCGCCAGAGCGAAAGCCTCATCGCGCGCTGGGGCGGCAGCTCGCTGCTGGCGGCGAAGTTCCTGCCCGGCATCTCCGTCGTCGCGGCGCCGATGGCCGGCGCGCTCGGCATGGGCTGGCGCCGCTTCATCGCCTATGACGCCGTCGCCGGGCTGGTCTGGACGGCCTGTTTCCTCGGTCTCGGCCTGATCTTCAGCGACCAGATCCAGGACGTGCTGGACTTCCTCTCCAACGCCGGCATCTTCGCCGTGGCCGCGATCGTCGCGGTGCTGGCCCTGCTGATCGGCAACCGCTGGCGCCGTCGCCGCCAGATGGCGAAGCTGCAGGGCGAGGTCGAGCGCATCAGCGTCGAGGACGCCGCCGCGCTCTGCGAGCAGGACATGGCGCCGCTCTTCATCGACGTCCGCAGCGATCCGGGCCGCGCCGCCGACCCGCGCACCCTGCCGGGCGCGCTCAACATCCCGTTGACGCGTCTCCCGGAATACGCCGAGCAGTTGCCCGACGACCGCCTGCTCGTCCTCTACTGCAACTGCCCGAACGAGGTCTCCGCCATCCAGGGCGCGCACGAGCTCATGAAGCGCGGTCACGCGCGCGTGCTGGCGCTGGACGGCGGCCTGGACGGCTGGCACGAACTGCAGCGCCGCCAGGGGCGGGACCGGGGCGACAGCGGCGACGGCGATGCGGCGGGACAAGCGCCCAAGCCGACGACCGTGCCGGCGGTCGCGCCCGCGGCGCCGGTGGACCTGCAGTCGGCCACGCCTGCCGTCCCCTGATCTGAGGAGGGGTGGCTCCCGCGGCTGGCCCGGCGCTTGCATACTCGCGGCCATGAGCGTTGCCGTCCTGCCCGCCGCCTCGCCGGTCCTTGCGCCGACCATCCTCGACCTGGAGGCGTCCGGTTTCGGGCGCGGCAGCTACCCGATCGAGATCGGCTTCGTCGAAGCCGGCGGCCTGCCGTTCTGCTCGCTGATCCAGCCCGCGCCCGAATGGGAGCATTGGGATGAAGGCGCGGAGGCCTTGCACGGCATCACGCGCGAGCTCCTGCTGCGTCACGGCCGTCCGCGTGAATGGGTCGTCGACGAGCTCAACCATCGACTGGCGGGCCAGACGGTCTACTCGGACAGCTGGGGTCACGACTACCCGTGGATGAGCAAGCTCTTCGACAGCGTCGGCCGCCTGCCGCGTTTCCGGATCGAGGACCTGCGTCGCCTTCTCAGCGAAGACGAAGCCCTGCGCTGGAACGCGGTGCAGCAGGAGGTCCGAGCCGAGGCGAAGCTGCGGCGTCACCGCGCCAGCGCCGACGCCAAGGTCCTGCAGATGACCTTGATGCGCCTGAAGCATGGCCCCTTGACGCCGACGGCCTCGTTGGACGGCCGAAGCCCTGGCGACTTCGGCAACTGCGGCTGACTCAGCGCTCCGCGCAGAGGCTCCCGCTCGACCGCCCCCGACCCGCCCGCTTCGCCCGATAGAGCTGCTCATCCGCCTGCGTGACGAGATCGTCGATGTCGGCCTTTCTCGCCCACTGGACGCAGAACCCGACGCTGGTGCCGATGTGGAGTTCGAGCGCACCGATGCGGAACGGCATCGTCAACGCGTGCACCAGCTTGTCGGCGACGACCTGCGCGTCGACCGGTTTCGCGACGTGGGTGAGGAACACGGCGAACTCGTCGCCGCCGACGCGGGCGACCAGGTCCTGGGGCCGCAGCGCATGCCGCAGCCGGCCTGACACGGCCTTCAGCAGCGCGTCGCCGACGGGATGGCCGTACTCGTCGTTGACCGGCTTGAAGCGGTCGAGGTCGAGGTACAGCAGCGCCACCAACTCATCGCGGTCGGTCGCGCGGCCGAGCGCGGCGTTGACCTGCGACGCGAAGCCGGCGCGGTTGAGCAGTTCGGTGAGCGGGTCCGTGTTGGAGGCCCGCAGCAGCCGCATCTGTTCCTGCTTGACGTCGGTGACGTCGCGCGCGACGCCGTAGGCGCCGATGATGGTGCCGTCGTCGGTGACCAGCGGCGCGTAGGTGAGCTCGACATAGCGCGTCTCGCCGCGGTCGTCGCCGTCCAGCGGCATCGGGCGGCTGATGCCGTCGTCGTCGCGCATCTCGACGACGCTGGTCTCGCCCGCGAAGGCGCGCTGGATCAGCGGATGCACGGCCGGGTACAGGTCGTCGAACACGTCCGCCGCGTGGCGTCCCTGCCAGGACTTTTCCGGGATGTCGAAGCGGCGCTCGAAGGCCTTGTTGCAGAACAGCACGCGTTCATCGGTGTCCACGGCCAGCATCATCACGTTGACGCTCTGCGCCATGGCGCTCATGACGGCCTGGTTGCGCTCGCGCTCGCGGCGGGCTGCAAGCTCGGGCGTGATATCGGCGATGGTCCCCGCGTGCGCCACGATGCGCCCGCCCAGCCGCATCGGTCGCATCCGCAGACGCACCAGCAGTTCGGAGCCGTCGCGCCGCGCCAGTTGCCGCACGCGGTCGACGGGCTCGCCCACGGCGACCAGCGCGGCCCACTGCTCGCGCGTCAGCTCGCGCTCCGATGCGGGCAAGCGGTCCAGCCAGCCCCAGGCCAGGTCCTTGCGGTCGACCTCCATCAGTCGCAGGTAGGTCTCGTTGGCATACACGGTGCGACCCTGGAGGTCGCAGCGGAACAGGCCCATCGGCGAGGCGTCGGCCGTGGCTTCGCGCTCGGCCTCGCGCAGCCGGGTGCGCTGCTGCAGCCGCGTGAACCAGGCCATCAGGCCGACGGCGATCGCGGTGACCACCAGCGAGAAACCCAGCACCGCGCGCCGCTGCTGCAGGTAGCCGGCGAGGATGCGGTCGCGCTCGAAGGACACGAACAGGCGCAGCGGGTAGTCCTGCAGCACCCGGTACGAGACGATGCGGTCACGCCCGTCGGCGGGGCTCCGCGACACCATGAACTGACCGCTGGCCGGCGGGCTGGGCGGCAGCACTTCGCCGCCGGGGACCTGGCGCATGTTGGTGCCGACCAGGCCCGGGACTTCGGGCCAGCGCGCCATGGCGACGCCGTCGTCGCGTTCCAGAAGCACGGCCATGCCCGAGCGCATCGAGCGCGTGCGGTAGATGCGCAGCAGGGTGTCGAGGTCGATGAAGCCCACCGTCGCGGTGAAGGCCCCGGTCGGTGCGCTCAGGCGCGTGGCGATCGGCAGGACGAAGTGGGCGCCGGGTCGCAGCCGGATCGGCGTGCCGAGGACGACGCTCGGTCCGCCGGGCCGGCCGAGTTCGGACAGGAAGCTCTTAGGGCCGAGGTCGACGTAAGGTTCGCCGGTGACGGACGGGATGCGCCACAGGCGGCCGTCGGCGCTGGCGAGCATCACGTCGGTGATCCCGCGCGAGTTGTCGCGCAGCGAGTCGGCCAGCAGCGACACGGTGGCGTCGAGGTCCTGGCGCTCGGTCCTGCGCGTGAGCAGCAGCAGGTCGAGCGTGCGCAGGCTGCCTTCCGTCTCGCGCAAGAGCTGTTCGGTATCCTGCGCGGCGTTCAGCGCGATGCTGTGGAGATCGTCCTGCAGGTCCTCGACGAGCGACTTCGGATAAAGCAGCGCGAACCACAGCACCAGCGCCCACAGCACGACCAGCACCAGCCCCAGCGCGAGGAACGGGCCGAAGACCACCAGGCGCCTCACCTGGAGGCGCTCCGCGACGGACTGGCTGAAGGGGGAGGCGGGCATCGATCCGATTGTGGCCGTGCCGCGTACGCCTTCAAACGCCCAACAGCGGGGGCCCGGGCGGGTTATTCGGCGGGTCCGGCACGTGGCTGTCCGGATCGTCGCGGGCGAGCTCGCCGAGGCAGCGCAGGCACAGGCACCGGTCGGGCCAGCGCGCGGCGAGATCGCGCTTGAGGCCCTCGCCCAGCCGCGTGCCGAAGCAGGCGCACCAGCCGTCGTTCACACCGCAATGGAAACCGCCGCCGCAGCGGGGGCAGGCGGTGTCGAGGGGGGAGCTCCTGCCGGTCGTGTCGGCCGTGCTGGGAGGGAGCGGCGTCGGCGTGCTCATGACGACGATTGTCGGCGATGCTCAGCCGAACAGTCCCTGATGCCGCTCGCGCAGCAGGTTCTTCTGCACCTTGCCCATCGCGTTGCGCGGCAGTTCGGTCTCGACGAAGACCCGCTTGGGCACCTTGAATCCCGCGATGCGGTCCTTCAGCGCCGCGACCAGCGTCGCGCCTTCCAGCGCGGCGCCGGATCGCGGCACCACCACGGCGATCACGCCCTCGCCGAAGTCCGGATGCGGCACGCCGACCACGGCCGACTCCGCCACCCCGGGCAGCTCGTTGAGCCAGCCCTCGATCTCCGCCGGGTACACGTTGTAGCCGCCCGTGATGATCAGGTCCTTGCTCCGCCCCACGATGGTCACGTAGCCGCGGTCGTCGCGACGGCCCACGTCGCCGGTCTTGAACCAGCCGTCGGCGGTGAACTCCTCCTTCGTCTTCTCCGGCATGCGCCAGTAGCCGGAGAAGACGTTGGGCCCGCTCACCTGGAGGTGGCCGATCTCGCCGTCGCCCGTGCTCGGGCAGGGCGCGCCCGCGTCGTCGACGACGCGCAGGCCCACGCCCGGCAGCGGATATCCGACCGTGCCGCCTCGGCGTTCGCCGTCCTCGGCCTTGTAGGGATTCGAGGTCAGCATGACCGTCTCGCTCATGCCGTAGCGCTCCAGGATCGTGAACCCGGTGCGGCGCTGCCATTCGTGGAAGGTCTCGATCAGCAGCGGCGCGGAACCGCTGATGAACAGCCGCATCCGCGCGCACACGTCCTTCGTCAGCGTCGCCTGCTCGAGCAGCCGCACATACAGCGTCGGCACGCCCATGAACAGCGTCGCGTCCGGCAGCCGCGCGATCACGCCGCGCGGATCGAAGCGGTTGAACCACAGCATCTTCGCCCCGGCCAGCAGCGCCCCGTGCGACGCGACGAACAGCCCGTGCACATGGAAGATCGGCAGCGCGTGGATCAGCACGTCGTCCGCCTTCCAGCCCCAGGCGTGCTTGAGCACCTCCGCGTTGGACAGCAGGTTGCCGTGGCTCAGCATCGCGCCCTTGCTGCGACCGGTCGTGCCGCTCGTGTAGAGGATCGCGGCCAGCTCATCGGCGGTCTTCGCGGCCACCTGGTGCGTGTCGGGCATCTGCACCGCGCGGTCCAGCAGCGTGCCGCTGCGGTCCTCGTTCAGCGTGAACACCCAGGGCACCTTGGCCTGGAACGCCAGCTTGCTGATCCAGCCGAAGTTCCTGCCCGCGCAGACGACCACGGCCGGCTCCGCGTTGCCGATGAAGTAGTCGAGCTCCGCGGCCTGGTAGGCCGTGTTCAGCGGCAGATAGACGTAGCCGGCGCGCAGCACGGCGAGGTACAGCAGCAGCGCCTCGACGCTCTTCTCCGTCTGCACCGCGACGCGGCTGCCCGGGGGCAGGTCCAGCGAGTCCAGCAGGTTCGCGATCATCGCCGTGGCGCGGTCGATGTCGCGCCAGCTGTAGCGCTGGCCGGCCTCGGGGCCGTCCGCCAGCTCGATCGCGCAGGCGTCCAGGTCGTCGGAGAAATTCGCGCGCAGCGCGGCGAACAGGTTGGCGTTGGCGGTGTTCATCAATCCAGTTTCGCACCGCTGCGCTTGACCACGTCGGCCCAGCGCACGACCTCGCCGTGCACGAACTTGCCGAAGGCGTCGCCGTAGAGCGTCGGCATGTCGGTGCCCAGCCCCGTCCAGATGTTCTTCAGTTCTTCCGTCGCGTAGGCCTTGCGCAGCTCGGCCTGCATCGCGGCGATCACTTCCTTGGGCGTGCCCTTGGGCGCCCACAGGCCGTACCAGGTCGATACCTGGTACTGCGGGATGCCGGCCTCCACCGCGCTCGGGATGTCCGGGAAGCCCGGCGCGCGCTTGGACGAGGCCACCGCCAGTGCCTTGATGCGACCGCCGCGGATGTGCGCCGCCGATGAGCCCAGGCCGTCGAACATCAGGTCCACCTGGCCCGCCATCAGGTCCTGCAGCGCCGGTCCCGCGCCGCGGTAGGGGATGTGGGTGATGAAGGTCTGCGTCTGCAGCTTGAAGAGCTCACCCGCCAGGTGGTGCGAGGTGCCGTTGCCCGCCGAGCCGTAGTTCAGCTTGCCCGGGTTCTTCTTGAGCACGTCCAGCAGGCCCTTGACGTCGGTGACCGGCACCTTCTGCGGATTGATCACGATCACCTGCGGCACGTTGGAGACCATGGCCACGGGGATGAAGTCCTCCTCGAGCTTGTAGTCCAGCTTCGGGTACATCGCCGGCGCGATCGCGTGGTGCACCGCGCCCATGAAGAAGGTGTAGCCGTCCGGCGCGGCCTTGGATGCGATCGTCGCGCCCACGGTGCCGCCGGCGCCGCCCTTGTTGTCGATGATGAACTGCTTGCCGGTCTGCTTGGTCAGCACGGCCGTCAGCGGGCGGGCGAAGGCGTCGGTGCCGCCGCCGGCGGGGAAGGGCACGACGATGACCACCGGCCGGCTCGGCCAGGCGGCCTGCGCGAACGCCGAAGGCGCGATCCCGGCGCCGACGGCGGACAGGGAAGCCAGGGCGGCGGCGCCCAGCAGGCGGCGACGGATCGGGGAACTCTGCGTCATGCGTGTCTCCTGTGGGCCTCTGCGGGCCGCGGTGTCGGTGGGCAAGGTGGGGAAAAAACGGAGTCGTGCGGCGGTTTATAGCTGGATAGCCTCGCGCGCGGCTCGATGGTCGCCTCGGGGATTCCCCAGGGCGTCCGCCTCCCGGGACGGCCCTCGCACCGGCGGACCGGCTGCTACATTGGTCCGCACCAGATCCGGGGCGGCGCCGCGCGGCGGCAGCCCGACCTCGGACACCCGTCCGGGCCGCGATGGGCAGGCCCGGGATGACTGCCCAGGAGACAAGCCATGAACGACATTCCCCAGGATGCCGAGGCGGTGCTGCGGCTGGCGGCGCAGTCGATGTTCGACGTGCTGGCCAGCACCGCGCAGGGCGCGATGGTGGTGAACCGCGAGCATCGCGTCGTCTGGATCAGCGAGGGCTACAAGCGCTTCCTGCCCGCGCTCGGCTTCCGCGACGAGTCCGAGTTCGTCGGACGCCGCGTCGAGGAGGTGGTCCCCAACACCTTGATGGCGCAGGTCATCGACACCGGGCAGCCCATCCTCGTGGACCTGCTCACCAACAAGGCGGGGACCTTCCTCGTCAGCCGGCTGCCGCTGCGCGGTCCCGGCGGCGACGTCATCGGCGCGATGGGCATGGTCCTGCTGGACCATCCCGAGACGACGATGCAACCGCTGATGAACAAGTTCGCGTGCCTGCAGGCGGAGCTCGACGAGACGCGCCGGCAGCTCGCCGCGGAGCAGTCCCGCAACCGCTGCGCCAAGCATCGGATCGTGGACTTCATCGGATCCAGCCCGGCCGCGGTCGAGGTCAAGCGCCATGCGCGCCGCGTCGCGCAGACCGGTGCGACCGTGCTGCTGCTGGGGGAGACCGGCACCGGCAAGGAGCTGCTCGCGCATGCGATCCACGCGGCCTCGCGACGCGCGGCGAAGCCGCTCGTCTCGGTGAACATCGCGGCCGTGCCCGAGACGCTGCTGGAGGCGGAGTTCTTCGGCGTCGCGCCCGGCGCCTACACCGGCGCCGACCGCAAGGCGCGCGACGGGAAGTTCAAGCTGGCCGACGGCGGCACGCTCTTCCTCGACGAGATCGGCGACATGCCGCCGGCGCTGCAGGCCAAGCTGCTGCGGGTGCTGCAGGAGCAGGAGCTCGAACCGCTGGGCAGCAACGCCGTCGTGAAGGTCGACGTGCGCGTGATCGCGGCGACGAGCCGCGATCTGGCGGCCATGGTCCAGCGCGGCGAGTTCCGCGCCGACCTCTTCTACCGGCTCAACGTCCTGCCGATCCGTCTGCCCGCGCTGCGGGAGCGGAGCGAGGACATCGAGACGCTGGTCGAGGTGCTGCTCGAGGACATCGCGCGGCGCAGCGGCCTCGCGCCCAAGACGCTGAGCGCCGAGGCGCTGCGGGCGCTCGAAGGCAAGACCTGGCCCGGCAACGTGCGCGAGCTGCGCAACGCGCTGGAGCAGGCCTTCCTGATGAGCGACGACGACGAGCTGGGTCCGAGGCATTTCGGACTCGATGAAGCGGCGACAGCGACGGCGACGGTAGGGATCGGTGCATTGGGCAGGCTCACCACGAGCGGCGTGTCCGGTCCGGTGGAGACCCTGCCCGCCCGCAAGGCCGAGCTGGAGCGCTCCGCCATCGCGCAGGCGCTGCACAGCACCAACGGCAACCGCGTCGCGGCGGCGCGTTTGCTGGCGATCTCCCGCGCGACGCTCTACGAGAAGCTGGCGAAGTACCCGGAGCTGGCCTCTGCCTGACGCGTACGGCAGCGGGGGTGACACCACATCGTCACGTTTGGCCCGTGTTCATGGGCTTCTTCGAGGGTTCGGGGGGCTTGTCGTGCCCCGTGCGACATGCGCATATTCGAGGTCAAGGGCAGACGACGAGGACCGGATGGACCGGCCCGCCCAGGAGACTTCATGAACACGCTCACCACGACTGCGACCGGCTTTCACGCGGACGCGCCTTCCGGCGCCAGGACGACAGCGAAGGGCGCGGCCCCTCGCGCCTGGACACTGGCCACCAAGCTGCGCGTCGCGGTGCTGGCCGCGGTGGTCGGTTTCGTCGTGCTGGTGATGTGGCTGAGCCACCGCTCCGCGACGAGCCTGCTGGACGTCAAGATGATCACGACGGTCGAGCAGGTGAAGAACGCCGAGCAGATCGCCAAGCGCCATTTCGACCGCATCGGCGCGGGTGGTCTCACCGAGGCCGACGCGAAGAAGCAGGCCGCCGCCGAGATCGGCAAGATCCGGTACTCGGGCAACGAGTACATCTGGATCAACGACATGACGCCCAAGATGGTCATGCACCCGATCAAGCCGGAGCTCAACGACAAGGACCTGTCCGGCAACAAGGATCCGAACGGCCTGAAGCTGTTCGTCGCCTTCGTCGACACGGTCAAGGCGCAGGGCAGCGGTTTCGTCGACTACCTGTGGCCCAAGCCCGGCGCCAAGGATCCGGAGCCGAAGCGTTCCTACGTCGCCGGCTTCAAGCCGTGGGGCTGGGTGATCGGCTCGGGGGTCTACATCGATGACGTGTCCGGAATCGCCCGCCGCGACGCGACCGTCGCGCTGGCGCTGGTGATCGTCTTCGGCATCGCCGCGCTGATCGCGGTCGAATGGTTCGCGCGCGGCCTGAAGCGCCGCCTGAACCAGATGCGCGAAGTCGTCGAGGCCGTGGCCAACGGCGATCTGCGCGCGCAGGCGCTCGGCACGGAGAGCGTGGGCAACGACGAGATCGGCCAGGTGCTGACGCAGGTCGCCGCGATGCAGGGACGCCTCAGCGATCTGGTGCGCGCGATCCGCGACGCCACGGACTCCATCCAGCATGCGTCACGCGAGGTCGCGATGGGCAGCCAGGACCTGTCGCAACGCAGCGAGCAGGCGGCCTCCAGCCTGCAGCAGACGGCGGCGTCGATGCATGAGCTCACGCAGCAGGTCACGCACTCCGCGCAGGCCGCGCACCAGACGAATCAGCTGGCCATCGGCGCCGCCGACCGCGCCAAGCTCGGCGCCGACGTGATGGGCGAGGTCGTGCAGACCATGGACGGCATCGCCGGCGCCAGCCGCAAGATCGCCGACATCATCTCGGTCATCGACGGCGTGGCCTTCCAGACCAACATCCTCGCGCTGAATGCGGCCGTCGAGGCGGCGCGCGCGGGCGAGCAGGGACGCGGCTTCGCGGTCGTCGCCTCGGAGGTGCGCGCGCTCGCGCAACGCAGCGCCAACGCGGCCAAGGAGATCAAGGCGCTGATCAACGACTCGGTCACGCGTGTGGATGCGGGCGGCGCTCAGGTCGGCCGCGCCGGCGAGGCGATGGGTCAGATCCTGCAATCGGTGCAGCAGGTCAGCGGCACGGTCGCGGAGATCAGCCAGTCGAGCGCGGGCCAGTCCGACGGACTCGCGCAGATCAACCAGGCCGTGAAGCATCTGGACGACATGACGCAGCAGAACGCGGCGCTGGTCGAGGAGACGGCCGCCGCCGCCGAGTCGCTGCAGCAGCAGGCCCGCCTGCTCAACGAACACGTGGCGACCTTCCGCACCTGAGACGCCGCTGTCTGGACTCCGGACACTGACCGGTTTCCAGACACTGTTTCCTCGGCAATCACACGCCGCTGCCCGGATTCCGGACAGCGGCGTTGTCGCTTTCAGGGCGGGACGCCATCGGCACGGACCTTGCGACTGAACGGGCCGAGGCCGGCACACGACCGGTCCGCCCACAGGAGACAAGTTCCATGACCCATGGCTTCTTCCGCGCCGCGACCGGCGCGGTGCTGGCGCTGTCCGCCGTCTTGAGCACGAGCACTCCGGCGCTCGCCCAAGGCAAGGAGATCCGCATTGCCCACGTCTACAGCCGCACCGGCCCGCTCGAGGCCTACGGCAAGCAGACGCAGACCGGTTTCCTGATGGGCCTGGACTACGCGACCGGCGGCACGATGACCGTGGCGGGCCGCAAGCTCGTCGTCATCGAGAAGGACGACCAGGGCAAGCCCGACGTCGGCAAGAGCCTGCTGGCCGCAGCCTACGGCGACGACAAGGCGGACATCGCCGTGGGCCCGTCCTCGTCGGGGGTCGCGCTCGCGTTGCTGCCGGTGGCCGAGGAATACAAGAAGATCCTGCTCGTCGAGCCCGCCGTCGCTGATTCGATCACGGGCGACAAGTGGAACAGGTATATCTTCCGGACCGGGCGCAACAGCTCGCAGGATGCGATCTCCAACGCGGTGGCGCTCGACAAGCCGGGCACGGTGATCGCGACGCTGGCGCAGGACTACGCCTTCGGCCGCGACGGCGTGAAGGCCTTCAAGGACGCGATCAAGAAGGCCAAGGTCGTGCATGAGGAGTACCTGCCGACGACCACGACCGACTTCACCGCTGGCGCGCAGCGGCTCATCGACCGGCTCAAGGACCAACCTGGCCGAAAGGTGATCTTCATCATCTGGGCCGGTGCGGGGAACCCGTTCAAGATCGCCGACCTCGACCTCAAGCGCTACGGCATCGAGATCGCCACCGGCGGGAACATCCTGCCCGCGATGGCCGCGTACAAGGCGCTGCCCGGCATGGAGGGCGCGACCTACTACTACTTCGGCATCCCGAAGAATCCGGTCAACGAGTGGCTGGTCGCCAACCACTACAAGCAGTTCAAGGCGCCGCCCGACTTCTTCACCGCCGGCGGCATGAGCGCGGCGATCGCGGTCGTCGAGGCGCTCAAGAAGACCAGCGGCGACACGAACACCAACAAGCTCATCAAGGCCATGGAAGGCATGAGCTTCGAGACGCCCAAGGGCCGCATGACCTTCCGGCCCGAGGACCACCAGGCGATGCAGTCGATGTACCACTTCAAGATCAAGGTGGATCCGGCCTTCGCCTGGGGCGTGCCCGAGCTGGTGCGCGAGATCAAGCCCGAGGAAATGAACATTCCGATCCGCAACAAGCGCTGAGCACTGAGCGCTGAGCGCTGAGCGCTGAGCGCCGAGCGTCACGCGTTGAAGGTCCGTCGACATCAAGGAGGTTTCCCATGAAGTCATCCGTTGTCAGAAGTTCCGCGATCCATCGTTTCGTTGCCGCCGCCGCGACTGCGGCGTCGTTGCTGTCGATGGGCTTGGCCCACGCCGCGGTGCCATTGCCCTCGCTCAACATCGACAAGACCCAGATCACGGTCTCGGGCCTGTCGTCGGGGGGCTTCATGGCCAACCAGCTCGGATACGCGCATTCATCGACGTTCAAGGGCGTCGGCGTCTTCGCCGCTGGGCCTTACAACTGCGCCGGCCACAGCAACTACACCGCCTGCATGTACAACGCGACGATCTCGTCGTCCGCGCTGAACACGATGCAGGCCGACCTCAACAACTGGAGCGGCACGGCGATCGACGCCAAGAGCAATGTCGCGTCGCAGAAGGTGTTCCTGTTCGTCGGCCTGAGCGATACGACCGTCGGTCCCAACCCGATGAACGCGGTACAGACGCAGTACCTCAACAACGGCGTCACGGCCGCCAACCTGGAATACGTCCAGCGCAGCGGCACCGCCCACGTGCTGCCCACCGACTTCGACGCCACCGGCAACAACAGCTGCGGCAGCAGCGCGTCGCCCTACATCGCCAACTGCGGCTACGACGGCGCGAAGGCGGTGCTCACCAAGCTCTACGGCAGCTTGAGCGCGCGCAACAACAGCCCCGCCGCGGCCAACTACATCGAGTTCGACCAGACCGCGTTCAGCACCAACCCCGGACTCGCGGCGACCGGCTGGGCCTACGTGCCGGCCAACTGCGCGGCCGGACAGGTCTGCAAGCTGCATGTCGCGCTGCACGGCTGCCAGCAGAACTACGCGACCATCGGCGACAAGTTCGTGCGGAACACCGGCTTCTCGCGCTGGGCCGACACCAACAACATCGTCGTGCTGTTCCCGCAGACGAAGGTCGACAGCACCTCGCGCTCGACCGCGGCCAGCGGCCTGCTCCCCAACCCGAACGGCTGCTGGGACTGGGTCGGCTGGTACGGCTCGAACTTCGCGCAGAAGGCTGGCACGCAGATCGCGGCGCTCAAGGCGATGGTGGACAAGGTTTCCGGCGGAACGACGGGCAACCCGGGCGACCCCGGCAACCCTGGTGATCCGGGCACGCCCGCGACCTGCTTCACCGCGTCCAACTACACCCACTCGGTCTCCGGCCGCGCCTACGCGCTGTACGGCATCACCTATGCCAACGGCTCCAACCAGTCGATGGGACTGTGGAACATCTTCGTCACCACGACGCTGAAGCAGACCGCGCCCAACTACTACGTGATCGGCACCTGTCCCTGATGCTCGAGACCCGCGACCTCACCATCCGGTTCGGCGGCCACACGGCCGTCGACCGCGTCAGCTGCAGCTTCCATCCGGGCACGCTGACGGCCATCGTCGGGCCCAACGGCGCCGGCAAGACGACCTACTTCAACCTGATCTCCGGACAGCTCGGCGCGAGCGCGGGTCGGGTGCTGCTCGACGGCGAAGACCTGACGCGTCTGGCCGCGCCGCTGCGCACGCGGCGCGGACTGGGACGCGCCTTCCAGCTGACGCAGCTGTTCCCAAGCCTGAGCGTGCTGGAGAACGTGCGACTGGCCGTGCAATCGCGGCGGGGGGAGGGGCTGCGGATGCTCTCCGTGTGGCTGAACCATCGCGAGCTGCTCGAGGAGGCGCGCGCGATCGTCGAGCGCGTGCGGCTCGGTCATCGCGTCGACGCGCCGGCCGCGAGCCTGCCGCACGGTGATCAGCGCAAGCTGGAGGTCGCGATGCTGATGGCGCTCAAGCCCAAGGTCTACCTGTTCGACGAACCGACCGCAGGCATGAGCGTCGACGAGGTGCCGGTGATCCTCGACCTGATCCGTGCGCTGAAGACGGAGGGCACGCACACGATCCTGCTGGTCGAGCACAAGATGGACGTGGTGCGGGAACTGGCCGATCGCATCGTCGTGCTGCACAACGGGCAACTGGTCGCGGACGGCGAACCCGAAGCGGTGATCGCTTCGCCGGTCGTGCAGAACGCCTACCTGGGGCTCGCAATACCGGAGGCCGCATGAACGCGACGATGGCCAGGACGCTCCTGCGGCTCGACGGCGTGCACACGCACATCGGGGCGTATCACATCCTGCACGGCGTCGATCTGGCCGTGGTCGAAGGCGAAGTGACGATGCTGCTGGGCCGCAACGGCGCCGGCAAGACGACGACCCTGCGCACGGTGATGGGGCTGTGGCGCGCGAGCGCGGGTCGAGTGCTGCTCGACGGCCGCGAGATCCAGGCCGCGCCGACGCCGGAGATCGCGCGGCTGGACATCGCCTACGTGCCCGAGAACATGGGGATCTTCGGCGACCTGACGGTGCGCGAGAACCTGCTGCTGGCGGCGCGACAGGCGCGCTCGCTCGACGATCTCGACACCACGCGGCTGGACTGGCTGTTCGGGCTGTTCCCGGCGCTGCGCAAGTTCTGGCTGTATCCGGCCGGCAAGCTGAGCGGTGGGCAGAAGCAGATGCTGGCGATCGCGCGCGCAATGGTCGAGCCGCGCCGGCTGCTGCTGATCGACGAGCCCACCAAGGGGCTGGCGCCCGCGATCATCCGCAACCTCATCGAGGCGCTGCGGGAGATCCAGCGCGGACGCGACGGCGCGCGCACGACGGTGCTGCTGGTGGAGCAGAACTTCATGGTCGCGCAGGCGCTGGGCGACGGCGTCGCCGTGATGGACGACGGCCGTGTCGTGCATGCCGGCCGCATGGCCGATCTGGCCGCCGATGAGGCGTTGCAGCAGCGGCTGCTCGGACTGTCCCTGGCGGCCCATCAATGAACGAGAGCTCTCCGGTGCCGCAGGCACGATTCGACGCGATCCCGCTGCTGCTGGTCGTCGCGCTGGCGCTGGCGGCGATGCCGCTGATCGGCTCGATGTCGAGCTGGGCGACGCTGACGATTGCCGGCCTCGCGATGGGCCTGATCGTCTTCGTCATCGCCTCCGGGCTGACGCTGATCTTCGGCCTGATGGACGTGCTGAACTTCGGGCACGGCGTGTTCATCGCGCTCGGCGCCTTCGTCGCGACGACGGTGATGGGGGCGATGAACACGTACGGCGGATTCGTCGCGAGCCCATCGTTGGCGGCCAACCTGTTCGCGGTCGCCATGGCCGCATTGGCCGGCATCGTCAGCGCCGCGGCGCTGGGGCTGGTCTTCGAGCGCGTGCTGGTCCGGCCCGTCTACGGCATGCACCTGAAGCAGATCCTGATCACGATGGGCGGGATGATCATCGGCGAGGAACTGATCAAGCTGGTCTGGGGCGCGCAGATGATCCCGCTGCAGCCGCCGGAGTCGCTGCGCGGCGCGCTCGTGGTCGGCGACGTGGCGGTGGAGAAATTCCGGCTGCTGGCCGTCGTCGTGGGCCTGATCGTCTTCGCGGGACTGCTGTGGCTGCTCAACCGGACCAAGCTCGGCCTGCTGATCCGCGCCGGGGTTCAGGACCGCGAGATGGTCGAGAGCCTCGGCTACCGCATCCGGCGCCTCTTCGTGGCCGTGTTCGTCGCCGGCTCCGGCCTGGCGGGACTGGGTGGCGTGCTGTGGGGGCTCTACCAGCAGAGCGTGATCCCGCAGATCGGCGCCCAGGTCAACACGCTGATCTTCATCGTGATCATCATCGGCGGACTGGGCTCGACGCTGGGCTGCTTCGTGGGCGCGCTGCTGGTCGGCCTGATGGCCAACTACTGCGGTTTCCTCGCGCCGAAGGCGGCGCTGTTCTCCAACATCGGGCTGATGGTGGCCGTGCTGCTGTGGCGGCCGCAAGGCCTCTATGCGGTCGGGCGCCGTTGAAAGGGGCGATGCCTTCATGACGCTCATCCGCTCCCTGCTGTCGCACGACCTCCCTCGCAGCCGCATGCTCACGGCACTGCTGCTGCTCACCGTGTTCGGACTGGCGCTCGCGCCCTTCGTATTTCCGGGGACCAAGGCGCTGAACGTCGCGGCCAAGATCCTCGTGTTCATCGTGCTCGTGGGCAGTTACGACCTGCTGCTCGGCTACACCGGCATCGTCAGCTTCGCGCACACGATGTTCTTCGGCATCGGCGCCTACGGGGTCGCCATCGCGAGTTCGCGCATGGATCCGGGCTTCACGGCGCTCGCCGTCGGCATAGTCGGCGCGCTGGGCGTGTCGCTGCTGCTGGCGCTCGTCATCGGGCTGTTCTCGCTGCGCGTGAAGGCGATCTTCTTCGCCATGATCACGCTGGCCGTCGCGGCGGCGTTCCAGGGGCTGGCCTCGCAGCTGTCCGACTTCACCGGCGGCGAGGACGGCCTGAACTTCCGGCTGCCCGAGCTGCTGTCGCCGTCGACTGAATTCCTCGAGGAGCCCGTGCTCGGCGTCTCGATCGACGGCCGGCTGCTGAGCTACTACCTGTTGTTCGTCGTCGCCGTGGGACTCGTGCTCGCGCTGCTGCGCATCGTCAACTCCCCGTTCGGCCGCGTGCTGCAGGCCATCCGCGACAACGACTTCCGCGCGGAGGCGATCGGCTACCGGCTGGTGACCTACCGCACGCTGTCGACGCTGCTGGCGGCGGTCTTCGCGACGCTGGCCGGTGCCTTGCTGGCGATCTGGCTGCGCTACAACGGGCCGGACACCTCGCTGTCCTTCGAGATCATGCTGGACATCCTGCTGATCGTCGTGATCGGCGGCATGGGCACGATCTACGGCGCGGTGATCGGCAGCGCGCTGTTCGTGCTGGCGCAGAGCTACCTGCAGGACCTGATGCGCGTCGGCGCTTCCGCCGTCGAAGGCGTGCCGGTGCTCTCGCAGCTGATCGCGCCGGAACGCTGGCTGTTGTGGCTGGGGGTGCTGTTCGTGCTGGCCGTGTACCACTTCCCGAACGGGCTGGTCGGGCGCCTGCGACAGGCGAGGAGGGGATCGTGAAGTCGACGTCGAACTATCTGCGCTGCGAAGGCCGCGAAATCCATTACCAGGCCTGGGGCGACCCGGGCGCCGAGCCGGTGATCGCGTGGCATGGCCTGGCACGCACCGGGCGGGACATGGACGAGTTGGCCACCCACCTGGCGGGGACGGGCCGCTACTTCGTGGTGTGTCCGGACACCCTCGGAAGAGGGTTGTCGCAGTGGAGCCCCGATCCCGACAACGAGTACTGCCTCGCGTTCTACGTGAAGCTGGCGGTGGCGCTCGTCGATCAGTTGGGGCTGAAGGAATTCCACTGGGTCGGCACCTCGATGGGCGGCGCGATCGGGCTGCTCGCGGCGGCGACCTCGCTACGCGGTCGCATCCGGCGGCTGGTGCTCAACGACATCGGGCCGGAGCTCGCGGAGCCTGCGATCCAGCGCATCCGCAGCTACGCGGGGTCGCCGTGGGCATTCGACACGGTGTCGGAGCTGGAGCAGTACTTCCGCCAGATCTACCAGCCCTACGGCTGGATGAGCGACGCGCAATGGCGGCGCTTGACGGAGAGCTCGGTGCGGCGCTTGCCCGACGGCCGCGTGACGCCCCACTACGACCCGGCGATGGTGCGTCAGTTCTTCGTCCATCCGGACGACTACAAGCGCTGGACCGAGTGGGACTCGCTGAGCCTGCCGGTGCTCTGCCTGCGTGGGGAGTCGTCCGATCTTCTGCTGCCCGAGACGGCCGACGCGATGCGTGTGCGCGGCCCCCGAGCGGAGGTCGTGACGATCCCGGGCTGCGGCCACGCGCCCGCACTGAACGTGCCTGAGCACTTCGCCGTCGTGCAGCGATTTCTTGAGAACGGGTGAGCGTGCGACATGCGAGGACTCATCGCTTGATGAGCCAGCCCAGCACGCCACCGAAAGCCATCGTCAGTGTTGACGTGGCCCACTTTCGCTCTTCCTCTGTCACGCAGGCGTCGGTCAGCACAAACACACTGAAGCCGACCAAGGTCAGAAGAATGAATGTGCTGACGAAGAAGAGGGTGAGGTCTTTGATACGCCGGACCTTGCCATCTGCCAGGGGTTCTGGCGGCTCTATCGACGCCCTGAAAATGGGCTCCGCGAGCTTGCTGTCCCGCGAGTCCATTCAGATCCCCACGATCTCTTCGGCCAGTTGATCCTTGCGATCCGGTTCGACGAAACCGATGACCCGACCCGATCGCAACTCCTGGCGGATCCGGAAATACAGCTGAGCGGCCTTGGACAGGATTTCGGCGTCGGTCTGGCGATCTTCAAGCGCCGCGAGGCGGATCTTTGCCTGAAGGATCTCGGATGGGTGATAGGAGGGAATCGGATACATGCGCAACTCCTGACGGCGCACCCGGACATCGGGCGCGGATCGAAAGTGGAGCACGCGTCCTGCGCTCAACGCCAGTGTTGCGATGGGGGATTCCTGGAAGCTTTGCGCGCGGTCAACGACCCTCGAAATAAGGAGCGTCCACCCGTTGTGGGGACGCCTCATCCCTCGTCGGGGTGCCCTCGGGGGTCAGTCGTTGAGTTGCGGCAGATCCAGCCAGCGCGCCAGCCGGCGGCGCAGCGTCAGGAAGTCGAGCGGCTTGGTCAGGTGCTCGTCCATGCCGGCCTTCAGGCTGTCGGCGACGTCGCTGTCCAGCGCATGCGCCGTGAGCGCCAGGATCGGGAAACGGGGAAGCCGTCCCTGCGCCTGCTGCTCCCGCAGCCGGCGCGCGCATTCCAGGCCGTCCATGCCCGGCATCTGGATGTCCATCAGCACCAGGCTGGGCGCCGCCTGCTCGCACAGGTCCAGCGCTTCCTGGCCGTTGCGCGCGAGCTGCGTCTTCAGTCCCATCAGCGCCAGGAACTCCAGCGCGACGACCTGGTTGATCGGGTTGTCCTCGACCAGCAGCACGAAGGGCTCACCCGGCGCCGGGCGTTGGCCGGACACGGAAGGATCAGTCATCGTCGACGGAGGCGAGGGCTTCGGGGACGCGTCCGAGGTCATCAAGACCAGCGTGGTCTCGGAGATCTCGGAAAAAGGATGGCCGTCGTTTCTGTCCATGTCGCTTGTCGTCCCCGATCCGATCAGGATGCGGGTATTCCCTAGAAAAGCCGTCCGCCGTTCGGGTGGAACCGGCAGCGTGTGTTGCTCGGCGACGACGGGGTCCATTGTTGCCGCAGCCCCCGAAGACTAGCAAGTGTGCGGAAGTCATCGATCGGAGGCCTTGACAAGAGGTAGGGGAAGGCTTCCTGAGCGGTCGCCTGCTTTCATTTGCTTACCACTGTGTCGTCGCGCCCGCCACGCCTGCCGCTCCGGCCCTTCCTCGCCCGCTGCTGCCACTTCATGGCACCGGTGCTCCCTAGAATCACCGCCCACTGCCTTTTTCGAGGCTCCAAGGCCCACACCACATGTCCGATTCCGATATCCGCATCCGGGGCGCCCGCCAGCACAACCTCAAGAACCTCGACCTGGACATCCGCACGGGGGAGCTGACGGTGGTGACCGGGCCCAGCGGGTCGGGCAAGTCCAGCCTGGTCTTCGACACCCTGTATGCCGAGGGCCAGCGCCGCTACGTGGAGACCTTCTCCGCCTACGCGCGCCAGTTCCTGGACCGGATGGACCGTCCGGCGGTCGACAAGGTGGAGGGCGTGCCGCCCGCCATCGCGATCGACCAGACCAACCCGGTCCGCACCAGCCGCTCCACCGTCGGCACGATGACGGAGCTCAACGACCACCTGAAGCTGCTGTTCGCGCGCGGCGCCGAGCTGTTCGACCGCGACACCGCGCTGCCGGTCCGCCATGACACGCCGCAGACGATCTATGCCGAACTGCTGGCGCGCACGGTGGGCGACGACCCGCGTCTGGTGCTGACCTTCCCGGTCGAGCTGCCCGAGTCGGTCAGCGCCGGCGAGGTCGAGCAATGGCTGTCCGCCTCGGGCTTCACGCGCGTGCAGTCCGAGCGCGTCGTCAACGGGCGCAAGGTGCTCGACGTCGTGGCCGACCGCTTCCGCATGCAGGGCGTCGAGCAGGCGCGCGCGATGGAGGCGATCGAGCTGGCGCTCAAGCGCGGCAGCGGCCGCCTGACGGTCCACGTGCTCAGCGCGGTGGAGGGCGTCGAGCCGACGCTGTGGCGCTACTCCACCGGCCTGCATTGCCCGGAGAGCGACATCCGCTATGCCGATCCCCAACCGGCGCTGTTCTCGTTCAATTCGGCGATGGGCGCGTGCGAGACCTGCCGCGGCTTCGGCCGCGTGATCGGCGTGGACCTGGGCCTGGTGATCCCCGACGAGCGCAAGACGCTGCGCGGCGGCGCGATCAAGCCGATGCAGACGCCGGCCTGGAAGGAGAGCCAGGACGACATGCTGAAGTACGCGGGCGATGCCGGCATCCCGCGCGACACGGCGTGGAACCAGATGACGCAGGCCCAGCGCGACTGGGTCATAGGCGGCAGCCCGAACTGGAACGGCAACTGGAACAAGCAGTGGTACGGCGTGAGCCGGTTCTTCGAGTACCTGGAGAGCAAGGCCTACAAGATGCACATCCGGGTGCTGCTGTCGAAGTACCGCAGCTACACCGAGTGTCCCACCTGCCGTGGCGCGCGGCTCAAGACCGAGGCGCTGCTGTGGCGCGTCGGCTCGAAGGCGCTGGCCGACGCGGCGCTGCCGCCCGACCTGCGCTTCATGCCGGAGGGCGTGAAGTGGAACCGCGTGCAGCTGGAAGCGCTGCCGGGGCTGGCCGTCCATGACCTGATGCAGCTGCCCATCCATCGGCTGAGACGCTTCATGGATGACCTGCAGTTGCCGGGGTCGATGCTCGACGAGGCGCTCAAGCTGCTGCTCGACGAGATCCGCAACCGGCTCAAGTACCTCGTCGACGTCGGCATCGGCTACCTGACGCTGGACCGGCAGAGCCGCACCTTGTCGGGCGGCGAGGTGCAGCGCATCAACCTGACGACGGCGCTGGGAACCTCGCTGGTCAACACGCTGTTCGTGCTGGACGAGCCCAGCATCGGCCTGCATCCGCGCGACATGAACCGCATCGTCGAGGCGATGCAGCGGCTGCGCGACGCGGGCAACACGCTGGTCGTCGTCGAACATGACCCGGCGGTGATGCTGGCGGCGGACCGGCTCATCGACATGGGCCCCGGACCGGGCCAGCAGGGCGGGCAGATCGTCTTCGACGGCACGCCGGAACAGATCCGGTCGGCCGACACCTTGACCGGCTCCTACCTGGGCGCGCGCAAGCATGTGGGCATGGGCCTGAAGCGGGTGGTCGAGGAGAGCACGCCGCGCCTCATCCTCGAAGGCGCGCGCGAGCACAACCTCAAGAACGTCAGCGTCGAGTTCCCGCTGCAGCGCATGGTCGCCGTGACCGGCGTCTCCGGCTCGGGCAAGAGCACGCTGATGCAGGACGTGCTCTATCCGGCGCTGGCGCGCTGGTTCGGCCAGGCCACCGAGACGCCGGGCCAGCACGACCGGCTGCTGGGCGCGGACTGGCTGGCCGACGCGGTCTTCGTCGACCAGTCGCCGATCGGCAAGACGGCGCGTTCGAACCCGGCGAGCTACGTCGGCGTCTTCGACGAGATCCGCAAGCGCTTCGCCGACACGCCCATGGCCAAGGAACGCAGCTACGGCGCGGGCATGTTCAGCTTCAACGCCGGCGACGGCCGCTGCCCGACCTGCGGCGGCTCGGGCTTCGAGCACGTCGAGATGCAGTTCCTGTCCGACGTCTACCTGCGCTGCCCCGACTGCGACGGCAAGCGCTTCCGCGCCGAGCTGCTCGAGGTCAAGCTCGAGCGCGCCGGGCGGCAACTGAGCGTGTCGGACGTGCTGGAGCTGACGGTGGCCGAGGCGCTGCAGGTCTTCAGCGTCGACCGCGAGGTGCTCAACAAGCTGCAGCCGCTGTCGGACGTCGGGCTCGACTATCTGACGCTGGGTCAGCCGGTGCCGACCTTGTCGGGCGGCGAGGCGCAGCGGCTCAAGCTCGCCGGCTACCTGGCGGAGGCGGCCTCCAAGCCGCGCCAGGCGACGGCGACCAAGGGCACGCTGTTCCTCTTCGACGAGCCCACGACGGGCCTGCACTTCGACGACATCGCCAAGCTGATGCGCGCCATGCGCAAGCTGCTGTCGGCGGGACACTCGCTGATCCTGATCGAGCACAACCTCGACGTGATCCGCGCGTCGGACTGGGTCATCGACCTCGGCCCCGAGGGCGGCGAGGACGGCGGCCTGGTCGTCGCCACCGGCACGCCGGAGCATCTCAAGGACCATCCGACCTCGCACACCGCGAAGGCGCTGCGCGAGTACGCGCTGGAGATGGACCGCGCGCCGGTGAAGGTGTCGGAAGGCCAGCCGCTGCAGTCGCTGCTGCGCCGGCGCCGCCAGGAAGACGAGGTGATCCGCATCGTCAACGCGCGCGAGCACAACCTGAAGTCGGTCGACGTCAGCATCCCGCGCGGCAAGTTCAACGTCGTGACCGGCGTGTCGGGTTCGGGCAAGAGCACGCTCGCCTTCGACATCCTGTTCAACGAGGGGCAGCGCCGCTACCTGGAATCGCTGAACGCGTATGCGCGCTCGATCGTGCAGCCGGCGGGGCGGCCCGAGGTCGACGCGGTGTGGGGCATTCCTCCCACCGTCGCCATCGAGCAGCGCCTGTCGCGCGGCGGGCGCAAGAGCACGGTCGCGACGACGACCGAGGTCTGGCACTTCCTGCGCCTGCTCTACGTGAAGCTGGGCGTCCAGCATTGCGCGCACGACGGCACGCCGGTGAAGCCGCAGAGCGTCGAGGCCATCGCCGCGCAGCTGCTGCGCGACTACAAGGGCCGGCACATCGGGCTGCTCGCGCCGCTGGTGGTCAACCGCAAGGGCGTCTACACCGACCTCGCGAAGTGGGCCAAGCAGCGCGGCCACACGCATCTGCGCGTGGACGGCGAGTTCCTGCCGACCAGTCCGTGGCCGCGCCTGGACCGCTTCAAGGAGCACAGCATCGAACTGCCGGTCGGCGACATGACGATCACGCCGGAGACCGAGTCGGCGCTGCGCGAGCTGCTGGCCAAGGCGCTGGATCACGGCAAGGGCGTGGTGCATGTGCTCTCGCCGCTGGACGGCCTGCATGACGCGCTGCGCAGCGGCAAGGCGACGCGCGGCATCGGCGAACTGCGCGTGTTCTCCACCAAGCGGGCGTGCCCGCAGTGCGGCACCAGCTATCCGGAACTGGATCCGCGGCTGTTCAGCTACAACTCCAAGCATGGCTGGTGCACGACCTGCGTCGGCACGGGCCTGGCGCTGACGCGCGAGCAGCGCAAGGCGCTCGACGACACTCAGCAGGACAAGGACAACCGCGGCCGCGAGCAGAGCTTCCCCGCGGAAGAAGCCGAGATCGAGGACCTGAGCGATGCGCCGTGTCCCGACTGCCACGGCGCGCGGCTGAACCCGGTGGCGCGCGCGGTGAGCTTCGAGCACGAGACGATCGGCACGGTCGCGTCGTGGAGCGTGAAGGAAGCGCGCGAGTGGATCGCGGCCCTGACCCTGACCGGCCGCGACGCGGAGATCGCGCGCGACGTGGTCGTCGAGATCAAGGGCCGTCTGGAGTTCCTGGAGGAAGTGGGACTGGGCTACCTGACGCTGGACCGCGCCGCGCCGACCTTGTCGGGCGGCGAGGCGCAGCGCATCCGCTTGGCGGCGCAGCTCGGCAGCAACCTGCAGGGCGTCTGCTACGTGCTGGACGAGCCGACGATCGGCCTGCACCCGCGCGACAACCAGATCCTGCTGAAGGCGCTGGCGACGCTGGGCGACAAGGGCAACACGCTGGTGGTCGTCGAGCACGACGAGGACACGATCCGTCGTGCCGACCACATCATCGACATCGGCCCGAGCGCGGGCAAGCGCGGCGGTCGCGTGATCGCCGAGGGCACGGCGGAAGAGATCGCGAAGAACCCGGACTCGATCACGGGCCGCTTCCTTTCCCATCCGCTGGTGCATCCGCTGAAGGAGCGCCGCGTGATGGAGGCTGACGCCCCCAAGCTCACGGTGCTCAACGCGACGCTGCACAACCTGCGTGGCGTGACCGTGGATGTGCCGCTGCACCGGCTGGTGGCGATCACGGGCGTGTCGGGTTCCGGCAAGTCCACGCTGGCGCGGGACGTGCTGCTGGCCAACATGGCCGCGGCCGTGCCGCTGCGCCGGGCGCCGTCGAAGTGGGTGGGCTGCGACGCGGTCGAGGGCCACGCGAAGGTGGACCGGGTGCTGGAAGTCGACCAGACGCCGATCGGCAAGACGCCGCGCAGCTGCCCGGCGACCTACATCGGTTTCTGGGATGCGATCCGCAAGCTCTTCGCCGAGACGCTGGAAGCGAAGGCGCGCGGCTACACGCCGGCCCGCTTCAGCTTCAACACCGGCGAAGGCCGCTGCCCGGGCTGCGAGGGTCAGGGCATGCGCACGATCGCGATGAGCTTCCTGCCGGACGTGAAGGTGCTCTGCGACCAGTGCCACGGACAGCGCTTCAATCCGGAGACGCTGGCGGTGAGCTGGCGCGGCAAGAGCATCGGCGAGGTGCTGCAGATGGAGGTCGACGAGGCGGTGGAGTTCTTCGCCGCGATGACCTCAATCTCGCATCCGCTGAAGCTGCTGCAGGACGTCGGGCTGGGCTACCTGACGCTGGGGCAGCCGAGCCCGACGCTGTCGGGCGGCGAGGCGCAACGGATCAAGCTGGTGTCCGAACTGGTGAAGGTGCGCGACGACGTCACGCGACGCGGCCAGAAGCCGCCGCACACGCTGTACGTGCTGGACGAGCCCACGGTGGGGCTGCACATGGCGGACGTGGAGAAGCTGATCCGCGTGCTGCACCGCCTGGTGGACGGCGGCCACAGCGTGGTCGTCATCGAGCACGACCTCGACGTGATCGCGGAAGCGGACTGGGTGCTGGACCTCGGGCCGGAGGGCGGCTCGGCGGGCGGACTGGTGGTCGCGCAAGGAAGGCCGGAGACGCTGGTCGAGCAGGGGACGCATACCGGGAAGGCGCTGGCGCCGGTGCTGGCGCGGCGGTGAGGCTCGAGCGGCTGCCCAGACGGCCGCTCGGAGGCGTCCACTCAGACGACCGGATACGCCCTGATCTCGATCAGGTGCTTGTTCGGATCGTTGAAGTACAGCGTCGGTGCCGCGCCGCGGGCGCCGATCTCTTCACCGGGACCGGTGTTGGTGCCGACCGAGTGGAAGCTCGGTCCGTATCCGATGCCTGCAGCCTTCACGCGGTCGAAGATGCGATCGAATTCTTCGGGTGTCACCGAGAACGCGTAGTGCTCCATGCCGGATGTGCCCCACGGCGCGAGCTGCAGCTGGCAATCGCGGCCGACACGGATCACCGTGAACGGCCCTGAGGCCCCTTCGTTCGAGAAACCCAGGATGCCGACGTAGAACGCGACGCTGTCGGCGAGGTCGTTGACCTTCAGGATGAGGTGATCGAGGACGGCCATCGCGGCACTTCCGGATCGATTGCTCGGTGGGTTGCGGCGATCTCAGTGCGGCTTGCGCCGCTGCCGCTGCTCGAAGTCGTCGCCGTGATAGACGTTGCCGTCCCAGGTGCCGGATCGGTTCTTCGCCCGGGCGATCGCGTCGCGCGCCGCATCGTGCGCCGCCCGGCGGCGGTCGCGGGAGTTGAAGCGGCCACGCAGGCTGAACCCGCTGATGAGGAGCCCGGTTCGCTTGAACCAGCCGCGCCAGGCCAGTTGATGCCGGCGCGGCAAGGCCATGTCGATCGCGAGGAACACGCAGGTCAGCAGACCGAGAGCGGCGAGGACTTTGGCGAACATACGTCGGCGCTGTGGCTCACACCTTGCTGGTGTGTAAGCCGACCACTATACGCGAGGCCTCGCGGCCCGTCTGTCAGTCGCGATGCCGTCCGTGGCCGTGCCCGTGGTCGCCACGATCGCCACCCCGGTCGCCACGATCCCCGCCGCCGCGGTCACCGCCGCGGTGGTCGTCCCGGCGCTCGTCCCAGCGACGACCTTCCCAGCCGCGACGGTCGTCGCGATGGTCGTGCCAGTCGCGGCGGCCGTCCCAGTCCCGTCGATCCCAATCGCGGCGCGGCGGATCCCAGCGCGGCGGGGGCGGCGCGTACACCGGCATCGGATGCACGTGCGGGCGGCCGTAATACGCCGGCGCGTAGGCGCGGGAGTACCAGCCCTCCTGCACGAAGTACACCTGCCGGCCGCAGGCCCCGTAGTAGCCGCAATGGCGCGCCCAGGAACGGTAATGGCCCGGCGGCACGCGCAGGTAGAGCGGGGGGGCCGGCGCGTACACGCGCTCGATCACCATCGGTTGTGCGTACACCACGTCGGGTCTGACGTTGCCCACGTCGATCCGGCCGTAGAAGCCCGGTTGACCGACGCTGATGGACACGCCCACGTCGCCCGCGAAGGCCGGCGGCGCGGCCAGGGCGCCAGCCGTCAGCGCCACGGCGCCGAGGATGCGTTGGATCAGGTGCTTCATCGTGAACCTCTCTTTGGTGCTTTCTGTTCGTCTCGCGACCCAACCCCCTGTCGGAGGTCATGGGCGAGGCGTCCGGAAAGGGCCAGCCTAGGGAAAGTATGGACAGTTAACGCGCGCTTGACGGATGCGGTGGACACGCCAGCGGTAAGCAGTTGTTGAGCGCGTCCCTAGAATCCCGCGACCCCGCCGAACCTGCGGGGCGTGGAGCAACGATTGAAGCAATGGATCCTGACTTCCCTGGTGCTGGCGACCCTGGCCACGGGACTGGGCGCCAGCGAGGGATCGCTGGCACAGACGGCCGCCGCACCGGTGGCCGTGGCCAACCGGCCGCTGACGCTGGAACAGCTGTTCCGCGCCGAGCCCTATCGCGGCGAGGCCGCCAAGGACGCGCGCTTCAGCGCGAGCGGCCGGTACGTCGCCTATCTGTGGAACCCGTTCGGCGAGCCGGGCAGCGACCTCTACGTGCATGACACGCAGACGGGCAAGACGCTGCGCCTGACGTCCCCGACGCTGATGGCCGCGGTGGAGACGCCGGAGAACCTGGACCGCTACGCGAAGAAGCTCAAGCAGAAGCGAGACGAGGTGGCGGAGCGCCAGGCTCGCGAGGAGGCGCAGGCCGCCTACCTGCGCGGCGAGGCGGTCGACCTTGAGCAGTGGGAGCGCAAGGCCATCGACGAGCTGAAGGTCGAGCTGGCCGAGCGCAAGGCGCGCGAGGACGCCCGCAAGGCCGCCGAGAAGGCCGCCTGGGGCGATGCCGCCGTCGCGGCTGCCGCACCCGCCTCCGGCGCTTCGGCGCCCGAGGCGAAGAAGCCGGCCAAGGATCCGAAGGACATGGCGCTCTGGGAGCTCCGCGACGAGCTCAAGAAGAAGCGCGAACGCGAGAAGCTCAAGCCCGAGGACCTGTACCCCGGCGTGTCGCAGTTCGTGTGGGCGTCCAAGGGCGAGGAACTCGTCCTGGCCTACCGCGGCCAGCTGCTGCGCTGGAAGGCCGGCGGCGAGCGCGCCGAGCCGCTGCTCGCCACCGGGCGCACGCTCAAGCCGGTGGCCTACGCGCCGGACGACCAGTCCCTGATCGTGCAGGACGAGACCCGCGTGCTGCGGGTGCGTCTGGCCACGGCCGGCATCGAGGTGATCAACCGCGAGCTGTTCAATCCGGACGACGAGGACCGCAAGTTCAAGATCGCCCAGACGGCGATGAGCGAGGACGGCCGCTGGATGGCGCTGGTCGCCAACGCGCCGCTGGTCGGCGCCGACGGCAAGCCGCTGCCCAAGCCGGGCCGGCAGGTCGAGATCATGAACTTCAACGACCGCTGGGCGACCGCGAAGAAGGTCGACCGCGAGGTCTCCGACGACAAGCGCGGCGTGCCCTCGATGGCGATCTACATCCGCAAGGTGCCGGCGCCCGGCGCCGCGCCGGAGCGCCAGCCGCAGCCGGTGTTCACGCATCCGGGCGGCGACAGCTGGTTCGAGATCTCGCCGGTCGTGTGGGCCCGCGACGGCAGCGTCTACGTCTTCACGACCTTCGAGCGTGAGAAGGACCAGTTCCGCGTCTACCTCGGCAAGCCGGGCGAGGCGAAGCCGGAGATGGTGCTGGAGCGCCGCGCGCCCATCCACCACGAGCTGGTCAACGTGATGACGCCGTCGTTCACGCCGGACTCGAAGCAGCTGGTGCTGATCCTGGCCGACAACGGCTGGCGTCAACCGTACGCGATGAGCCTCGCGGCCGGCGCGGACCGTTCGGTGAAGCCGCTGCTGACGGGCGAGTTCGAGGCCTTCCAGGTGCTGGGCTTCACGCCGGATGCGAAGACGATGTTCGTCGTGGCCAACAAGGACGACTATGCGGCGATGAACGTCTGGCGCGTCGACCTGAAGGACGGTCGCATGACCGCGCTGGGTCGCTCGCCGGACTACCACCGCAACGCGGTGGTGGCCCGCAACGGCCAGTGGGCGGCGGCGGTGGCCGGCAACTGGGCCGAGCGTCCCGAGCTCAAGCTCCTGAAGGGCCAGGCCCCCGCGGCCGGCGCGGAAGCGGGCAAGCTGCTGACGCAGAGCCACGATCCCGCCTGGGCGCAGGTCGACGTGCTGCGGCCAGAGCGCTTCAGCTTCAAGAACCGCCACGGCGACATGATCCCCGCCTACGTGTTCAAGCCGCTGGGCTGGGCGCCCACCGACAAGCGCGCAGCCATCGTCTACACCTACGGCGGCCCGCTCAACGACCGCCACTCGGTGGAGACCGACAGCTTCCAACCGACCGGCTACGTCTTCGCGATGTACATGGCGGCCAAGCACGGCTACGTCACGGTGACGGTGGACCCGCGCGGCCACTCCAACTACGGCGAGAAGTTCGCCGACGCCAACTGGGAGAAGCCCGGCGCGCCGCAGACCGAAGACCTCGAGGACCTGGCCGCGTACATGAAGTCCAACCTGGGCGTCGACGGCGCGCGCGTCGGGCTGAACGGCTGGAGCTTCGGCGGCTTCCAGACCCAGTACACGATGTACACGAAGCCTGACCTCTTCGCGGCCGGCATCGCGGGCGCAGGCCCGACGGAATGGGAGAACTACAACAGCTGGTACAGCGGACGCACCATCGGCAAGGTCGATCGGACCAAACCCGTGCTGCGCAAGTACTCGCTGCTGCCGCTGGCGAAAAACCTCAAGAAGCCGCTGCTGCTGGTGCACGGGATGCAGGACCCGAACGTCCTCTACCAGGACACCGTCAACGTGTACCGCGCGCTGCTGGAGTCGGGCAAGGAAGGACTCGTTGAACTCTTCCTGGACCCGGACGGCGAGCACGCCCTCGGCGGCGCGGTGAAGGCCGTCGGCTGGCATCGGAAGTACGAGCAGTTCTGGCTGCGGAACCTCGGGGCGGCGCAGCAGAAGTGATCGTTGGTTGAATCAAGCCCGAGGCAACTTTGTTGACCCGTGTGAAAACAAGGCCCACATTCCTTTCGGTAGCGGGCCTTGTTTTCCTCGTGAAGCGGCTGAGGGCAGGTAGTCGTTATTCTATGAGGGTGGAAATCGACAGCCCGACCTATCCATTATTCTGATAGCTTCGGTGCTCGCTTGCCTACCGGCTTTCGAACCATCTTCAACGCAGGAGGGGATTTGCCGCTGCCTCCATCTAGAAGGGATTCAGCTAGGCGAAGAAGCGTTTGTGCCCGTTGCTTTTTGAATGATGGAGCATCAATCTGCTTGAGGATGTCTTCGGCCAAAGAGCGTAACGCCTCTGTCGGCATCGCGAGCGTCACAACGGGACGCGGAAAATCGCTGTCATCGTTCTCAGCTACCCCGAAAGTGATCCGTGTCGTAAATGGCCCCAACATCATTTCGGCAGGTTGGTCAGCGTAGAAGAGCGGCGGCGCCCCATAGCGCTCGATGGACTTGCCCATTTCAATATTCCTTCTCTAGACTGTACGGCGCGGCAAACTGATCTTCCTCTGAAAGACTGCTACTCTCTGCAGCCAACGCGGAATACGGAGCAAACTTCACGATGAGCGCACAGTCAAAAGCTTTTGCCAAAGATATTAAAGTGTCTAACGAGTGGCTGCCATATTCAGGGTCTTCGACGCGAGAAATGGCTGATTGCCTACTCCCAATAGCTGCGGCCAATTGACTTTGGGACAATCCGCGAGCTTGCCTGTTTATTCGAATCTGCCAAGCTACCCCTTGGTCAATCGCAGCTTCCATGTATGCCTCTCGATATTCTCGATTGGTCCACTTGGGTTTTGACGAGAGTGCCTGTCGAGCGACATCCTTGAATGACGTGAGATGTGGGACTTTTGGGTTTACCTCAGCGTCATCCAAATCAATGTCGAGCAACGGAGGAGTTTCGCTGCTCTTCGCAAAGCGGACATAGGTTGCCGTATTTGCGCGTGTTGACGAAAAAATCTTTTTCGCATTCCCCTCGATGTTCGAGGGCCAGCGCTTTGTAATTGGACGGGACATAGACGTCGTCCTTTTCATATCCGTCGAGAGTCATCACGAAGCATTCGTGACTGTCGTTGAAGTGGCCGAAAATGCGCTTTTGCGCGTTCGTCACGTCAGTAAAGCGTATCACAAAGATGTGATCGCCGATCCCGCTGGCTGGATGTGGCTTGTGCCACGAGGTCTTCGGCAATTGACGAAGTTGGTCAATCGCTCGGTCCATCCGAGCTTCGGATTTCGGACTGAAGTTCGACTTCTCTACCCAGGTTGAGATCACTCCCTTGCCGTTCTTTTGACGTTCGTGGAAGTTCCATTTCCCAATCGGCTTCGCTCCCATGCGTAATGTTCTCCTTGCAAGATGGTGCTCTCGGTCATGCACTAGGGCGCCGCGACCACCGTCTTCACGCGCTCACCCACTTTCGGCAGCGCCTCGCCGCCGTAGCGGCCGTTGAGCAGCTTCAGCTGCGCCTCGGTGATCACCGAGCTCTTCGCCATCTCGGCGAAGCCGCCGGTCGGATAGGGGCGCAGCGCGACCTTCCACGGCTTGGCGAGTTTCTTGTCCTCCGCTGTCAGCGCGCGGAAGCTCTCCTCCGCCTGCGTCAGCGCGGCGCGCCGCGTCTGCAGCGACTGGCCATCCTTCGCCGCATAGACCAGCGCATACACCGCGCCCTTGGCGCTCGTGATCAGCGTGATCTCGGCGTTGCCGCGCTGGCCCTGCGCGTTCTTGCGAACGCCGCTGAAGTGCGTGGCCTTCAAGCCGTTGATCGTCTTCGCATCCGTGCGACCCTGCTCCGCACCCCAGCGGCGCAGGATGTCGTCGTGCACCGTGCCCGCCTTCTCCGGCACCGGCTGCAGGATCAGCGCCGCATCGCGCTGCGGACTCATCACCGTCAGCGTCTCGCTGCCGTTCTGCAGCGCCCAGCCGGCCGGTGCCGTCAGCGCGATGTCCAGCGACGGATGCAGGAACTGCTGGCCCCGCACCAGCCCCTGCGCGGGACTGTCGCCGAAGACCATGCCGTCGATCGCCTGCAGGAAGGCCGCGCGGTTCTCGTCGACCGGCTTGTCGCCGGTGAGTTGCGCCGCCTCGTCGCGGATGCGTTGCAGGCGCTGCTCGTTGCTCGGGTGCGAGGCCAGCCAGCTGTTGCCGCTCTGCGGCTGCTTGCCCTGCGCCTTGGCCTGGTCGGCCGCGAACTGCTCCTGGTCCTTCAGCACCTGGATCACGTCGACCATGTGCTTGGGGTCGTAGCGGTTGCGCGCCAGATACTCGGCGCCGAGCTGGTCGGCCTGCAGTTCCTGTTCGCGGCTGTAGGAGGCGACGTAGCCCGCCGCGGCGTTCTGCGAGACCTGACCCGCGATGTCCGTCGCGCCGCTCACGCCGCGCGATTCGAGCACCGCACCCAGCACCGTCGCGGCCAGCACGCCGATGCCGGCGTTCTGCTGACGCGTCGCGCGCTGTGCGCCGTGGCGTGCGGTGACGTGGCCGATCTCATGGCCCATGACGCCGGCGAGGTCGGCTTCGTTCTCCATGTACGCGAGGATGCCCCGCGTCACGTAGACATACCCGCCGGGCAGCGCGAAGGCGTTGACCTCCGGGCTGTCGAGCACGGTGAAGTGCCACTCGAGCTCCGCCCGGTGCGACTGCGCCGCCAGCTTGTTGCCCAGCGCGGTCACGTAGGCCTGGAGCTTCGCGTCGTCGACGACCGAATACTCCTTGAGCACGTCCTGATGCGCCTGACGTCCCGTCGCGACTTCCTGCTGCGGGCTCATCGCGCTGCGTTCGGTGCGGCCGGTGACCGGATTGACGACGTTGGTGCCGCAGCCGGCGATCGTCAGCAAGGCGGCGGTGGCCAGCACCGCGAAGGGGAAGTTGCGCTTCATCGGAACCAGCGATGGATGAGGGGGAAAGGGCGCCCGGTCATTCGACCGGGCCGGTGGTCAGTCGGGGCGGCCGTTCAGGCGTTCACCCGGCCTGCGTGCGCAGCGTCCACAGCGTCAGCACGCCTTCCGGCACCTCGCGGCTGAGCGCGTCGCGCCAATGCAGGTCGGTGAGCTTTTCCTGGTCCTCGGCGCTGAGCTGGCTTTCGTCGCCGCCCAGCAGCGCGATGGGCGCGAGCGCGGCCGCGGTCTTGACGTGGTCGAACAGCGGCGTCCACGCCTCGCCGTCCTGGTCGACGCCGATCATGAAACCGGTGCACCAGTCCTCGGCGTCCACCAGCTGCTGTTCGCCTTCCTCGGCGACGCTGAAGATGGGTTCCCATTCGTCCTGCTTGGACGTCCACTGCACCGACAGGCTGTGCACGTGGCGCAGCAGCAGCAGGGCGATCTTCTTGCGCTGCTTGCCGCTGGGGAAGGGATCACCGCCGCCCCACACCGGAGCCATCCATTCGGCGCCGGGCTTGTCGCTCAGCGGCAGCGGGCTCAGCAGCTGCGCGCTGAGGTAGCCGTCCAGCGCCTCGATGTTCATCGCGGCGTCGTTGTCCAGCTCGGACAGGAAATCGTCCAGGTCCGACAGCTCGTCGTCGGTCAGCGGGGTGTAGAGGGCCTTGTCAGGCTGGTACTGCGGAAAGTCCATGTCGGATCCTGGAGAGTCGGGCGATGTTCAGTGATTCAGCGGAGTCAGCCGTGGCGGCCGTGACGGCTCTTGGGCTTGCGGCCGTCCATGTCGGTCAGCTGCGTCTTGAGCAGCGCCATCAGCACGCGGGCGTTGGCTTCGGTCAGGACGAGCAGGGTGCTCGGCTCGATCCCGTCGACCGGCTCGCGTTCCTTGACCAAAGCGTCCAGCTTGAAGGTCACCAGGCCGCTGGTGGAGGAGTTCGAGGCGCCCTTGAGCTTCTGGACTTCGATGTGATGCGTCTTCATGGGCGTCATTCTCGGCGATGACGCAGGCGCTGGATACCGGTCACCACCGCCACGACGACGATGCCCGCCAGGATGCCGGCGATCGCATCGCCCAGGACCTCGACGATCGTGCGCGCGAAGCCGCTCACGCCCAGCGCTTCGACGACATGCTGGATCAAGTGATGCAGGAAGGGGGCCCCGTGCGTCAGGATCCCGCCGCCGACCAGGAACATGGCCGCCGTGCCCGCCACCGACAGCGCCTTCATCAGCCACGGCGCCAGCCAGAGCAGGCCGCGGCCCAGCGCCTGCTGCCAGGCGGCCGCCTTGCGGCTCAGCCAGAGTCCGGCGTCGTCCAGCTTCACGATGCCGGCGACCAGGCCGTAGACGCCGATCGTCATCACGACGGCGATGCCGGACAGCACCAGCAGCCGCGTCGTGAACGGAGCGTCGGCCACCGTGCCCAGCGTGATCGCGATGATCTCGGCGGAGAGGATGAAGTCGGTGCGGATCGCGCCCTTGACCTTGTCGCGTTCCAGCGCGGCGAGGTCGACGGCCGGGTTCTTGACCGCTTCGGACAGCGCCGCCTCATGGGCGTCGTCCTCGGCGGAGTGCAGCCACTTGTGGGCGAGCTTCTCGACGCCCTCGAAGCAGAGGTAGGCGCCGCCAATCATCAGCAGCGGCGTGACCAGCCAGGGCGCCCAGGCGCTGATCGCCAGCGCCGCCGGGACCAGGATGGCCTTGTTGACCATCGAGCCCTTGAAGACGCCCCAGACCACCGGCAGTTCGCGGTCGGCGCTGACGCCGGTGACCTGCTGCGCGTTGAGCGCCAGGTCGTCGCCGAGGACGCCGGACGTCTTCTTCGCGGCCATCTTGGAGAGCAGGGCCACGTCGTCCAGGACCGTGGTGATGTCGTCGAGCAGTGCGAGCAGGCTGGAGGCCATGGCGGAAGAGTCCCGTTCCCGGAAAGTGATGGTTTGTGCGAAGCCCGCCTTTGTACCGCAAGCCGTCAGGCTTTCGAGTCGCCAACCGCGGTTTCTCGGTCTTGCCGGCGCCTGTTCGCCTCCTCTTCGCCTCCTCATCACCGTCACGGTTTTGCCACCGGTGGCACACTCCGCCGTCATGAAACGCCGCACCGCCTCCTTGCTGTTCGCCGCCGCGCTCGCCGCGGTGTCCGTGACCTCGGTCCATGCCGCCGACGCCGTCTCGGGACCTGGTCCCTATGACGAGCAGGCCGACGCCCGCGCCGACATCAACAATGCCGTCGCCCGCGCCGCGAAGGAGGGCAAGCAGGTGCTGGTGGTCTACGGCGCCAACTGGTGCAAGGACTGCCTGGCGCTGAACAAGGGCTTCGGCGATGGCCACCTCGGTACCGCCGTCGACAAGCGCTTCGTGACGGTCAAGGTCAACGTCGGCCGCTTCGACAAGAACGTCGATGTCGCCAACCAGATGGGCGTGACGCTGAAGAAGGGCATCCCGACCGTCGCGGTGATCGGTGCCGACGGCCAGGTCCTGGGCACGACCAAGGGCGGCGAACTGGCCGACGCCCGCAACATGGGCGAGGACGCCGTGATCAAGGTGCTGGATTCGCTCGGGAAGAGCTGAATCGGCGCCTCCGGATCCATGCATAGGCAGGGGTTCGGGTTCCAGGTTTTGCTGTTGAGTCCTGACCCCCGATAGCGCTCGCGCTATCGCGAGGGCCGCTCAGGCCCCGCGATCAGGGGTCAAGTCTTGCGTCCGGACCCGAATACCGGCCCGGGTGCTTGTCTTTTGTGCGCTCATCGCCTAGTTATTGGGCATGGCCAGGCCCCTCCGCATCGAATTCCCCGGCGCCGTCTATCACGTGGCGACACGTGCCGACGCCCCCGTCTTCTCCGACGACGAGGATCGTCAGACGCTGCTCAGCCTCATCGAGCAGGCGGCTGACCGCTTCGACGCCCAGGTGCTCGCCTACGGGCTGGGCCGGGAGCACTACGAGCTGCTGCTGTTCACGCGGCAGGCGAACCTCTCCCGGCTGATGCGCCATCTGAACGGCGTGTACACCCAGGCGCACAACCGGCGGCATGGGCAGATCGGGCATGTCTTCCAAGGCCGGTTCAAGGCGGTGCTGGTGGATCGCGAGCATCTGCTGCTGGACGCCTGCCGCTACGTGGAACTGATCGGGCGTCGTTCCGGACTGGCGTCCTCGCCGACGGCCTGGCGGTGGAGCAGTCTGCAGGCGCACGCCGGGCTGGTGACCGCGCCGGAATGGCTGGAGATCGACGGCCTGTGGACGAACGTCCTGGGCCGCGTGCCGCAGAACGCGGCCGACCGTCGCAAGGCGGCGCAGCGCTATCAGGCGATCGTGGAGTCAGAACCGGATCTCGACATCTGGAGCCAGCTGCGACACCAGATCTTCCTCGGCGATGCGGCCTTCGTTCAACGCACCGTGCGGCTGAGCGAGCACCCGCCGCGCACACCGCGTCCGCGACGCTGGGGCGATTGGCTCAAGGCCAGCGGCAGCAGGGAAGAGGCGCTGTATCGCGCGCACACCGAAGGCGGCCAGTCGATGACTGAACTCGCACGGGAATTGGGATTGTCAGTGTCTCGAGTGAGCCGGCTGATCGCCGGCCACGAACGGCAGCGCTGAAGCGCCGCCAGGGGCTCAGTGCAGAGCCCGAGCAGGGGCAGCCGGGCAAGCTGCCACCGACTCATCCACCTCGGCCGCCTCGTTCCAGGCGGCCGTTGTCATTTCGCGAGCGGCGCTCAGCTGATGGCAGAGTTCGGCCACACCCAGGCCGTCGGCTTCGCCTTCCGGCATCGGCAGGGCGGACACTTCACCCGGCAGATCCGCCAGCGCGCCCAGCAGCTGGAACAGCAGTTCCAGATCCGGCTCGGCGTCCGGCGCCCGTTGCTGGCGAGCCAGCCCCAAGCTGCGGCAGAGATAGAAGCAGGCTTCCGCCGCCTGATCCGACATCGCATGCGACATCGCCAACTGCTCCAGCGACTCGGCCCGGGCCGCCTGGGCGGCCGGATCGTCCGAGCGGTCCGCCAACGCGTCCAGCGCGGCGGACGCCGGGGGGACGGCGAGGAAATCGTCGTCCTGGGGCAGCAGCGGGGAAGCGGTCTTGGAGTTCGCCATGAGAGTTCAGCTGGGGAACAGCGGTTCAGCCAATCAACGACACGAATGCTAGGCAGTGACCGGCAAACGCGCCTCCCACAGCTCGGGGGGAGCGCTCACCGTACAAGCGCCTGACGCGCCGATCTACGGGAACTTGTCACACTTCGTGACACGAACAGACCGAGCTTACGGCGTTTCATCGCCGGTTTGGGTGAATCACTTCCCCTTCTTGGGCCGGCTCCAGCCGGAAATCGCCGTTTGTCGGCCCCGCGCCACAGCCAACTGGCCGGGGGCGACCTCCTTGGTGATGGTCGATCCGCCGCCGATGGTGGCGCCGTCGCCCAGCGTGACGGGTGCGACCAGCACGCAGTTGGAGCCCACGTGCACGTCCGCGCCGATGGTCGTGCGGTGCTTGTTGGCGCCGTCGTAGTTGGCGGTGATGCTGCCGGCGCCGAAGTTGACGCGTTCGCCGACGGTGGCGTCGCCCAGGTAGGCCAGGTGGTTGGCCTTGGCGCCCTTGGCCAGCGTGGAGTTCTTCACCTCGACGAAGTTGCCGATGTGGACCTCGGCGCCGAGCTGGGCGCCCGGACGCAGCCGCGCGAACGGGCCGATCAGCGCGCCCTCGCCGACGCTGGCGCCGGCGGCCTCGCCGTCGATGTGGGTGAACTCATGGATGCGGGCGTTGGCGGCGATCGTCGCGTTGCGGATCACGCAGTTCGCGCCGATGCGCACGCCGTCGCCCAGCGTGACGTCGCCTTCGAAGACGCAGTTGACGTCGATCTCGACGTCCTTGCCGCAGCTTAGCGTGCCGCGCAGGTCGAAGCGCGACGGATCGGCCAGACGCACGCCCGCCGTCATCAGCGTCTCCGCCTGGACGAGCTGGAAGCGACGCTCCAGTTGAGCGAGCTGCGAGGGGCTGTTGACGCCCAGCACTTCGGTCTCGTCGCGCGTCTTCACGCCGACGACGGAGACGCCTTCGGCGACGGCCATCGCGACGATGTCGGTCAGGTAGTACTCGCCCTGGGCGTTGTTGTTGGTCAGCTGACCGACCCAGCGCTTCAGCGCCTCGGTGGGTGCGGCCATGATGCCGGTGTAGCACTCGCGGATAGCGCGCTGCGCGTCGCTGGCGTCCTTGTGCTCGACGATGGCCTTGACCGCTTCCCCCTCGCGGACGATGCGGCCGTAGCCGGTCGGGTCGGCGTACTCGATGGTCAGCAGCACGAGCTTCTCGCCGCCGCAGGCCTCGACCAGCGCGCGCGTCGTCGCGGTGCTGATCAGCGGGGTGTCGCCGCTGAGGATCAGCGTGCTGCCGCCGGCGACCAGCGCCGGGATGGTCTGCTGGATCGCGTGCCCGGTGCCGAGCTGGGGTTCCTGGCGCACGAAGCGGACGCCCTCGCCGCCGACGGCCGCTTCGACCTGCTCCGCGCCGTGACCGGTGATGACGATGCGGGCCTGCGCGTCCAGCGCGGCGGTGTTGCCGAGCACGTGCTGGAGCAGCCCGCGGCCGGCCAGCTTGTGCAGCACCTTGGGCAGGCTGGACTTCATGCGGGTGCCCTTGCCCGCGGCCATGACGACGATGTTCAGCGACATAAGAAGAATCGCGGTTCCCTGGTGGAGAGACCGCGATTATCGGGGTCGCCCGCGACGGACTTGATGGCGTCGCGGTGACCGGTTGTCGCCACTTGTGGGTGCCGGCCGGCGCCCCCGGGCGGGAGGCCGTCCTACTTCGACGGCGGCAGCTGCACGCTCACGCGATGCGGCTCGGGACGGGTCTGCGGGAAGTCGGTCATCGACGCCTCGAAGAGCGCGCCGAAGAGCTCCTTGCCGCCCTCCGTCAGACCGTCGTTGGAGGCGCGCGCCTCATACAGCGGCTCGTTGGTCTTGCGGTCGCGCAGCAGCATGGCGACCTCGCGGTCGTAGCGGCGCTCCATCATCGGATCCATCGGGTACGAATAGCCCCAGCGGCTGTAGTACGGACGCCAGGCCGGGCCGTAGCGCCAGCCCCAGTAGCTGCCGTTCCAGCGCCACCAGAGCGGGTCGTCCCACGGCGCCGGGCCGGAGCGCGAGACGCGCGCGCCCAGCGACACGATGATGTCGGCGGCCTTGGGATCGGCGGACTCGGTGAAGCCGGCCTTCAGCAGCGCGCCGCGGGCGGCGTCCTCGAGCGAGGCCTGGTTGGCTTCATTGCGCTGCTGCGAGGGCAGCCGCTCGAAGGCGAAGGTGCCGGGCTGGCGACCTGCCGGCCAACTGCCGAAGGTCTGCGCATCGGCGACCACGGTACTGAGGGCGGCACAGCCGGCGAGGGACAGCGCCGCCGCCGCGCCCAGGCTCATCAGGGCGACTCGACGATTCAAGGTGAACATGGAGACCTCCAGGTCGGATACCGCTCGGGGTCGTCGAACAGGGCACGCGCCGCGCCCGGTGACACCGCTTCACGGCGTGACAGTCCAACGATTGTGGCCTGACCCGGTTGACCCGGGCGTGCGGAGGGCGTGACGGCTCGGTAAACCTATGTTCAGTCGGCGGCCGAGTACGCCTCGCCTGCGTCGTCGACGGGGGCCGGGACTTGCCCCTTCGCGCCTGGACGGACGAAGTTGACGACACCGGTGGCCGGCGCCGGGGTGCCGCACTGCTCGTCCTCGTCGAAGGCGATGTCGCCGTCGGCGACCGGGGCGCCGGTGGCCTTGATCGTCTGGAACGGGAACAGCTCGCGGTCCATCATGTGCGAGGTCACGATGTTGCCCATCGCCGTGAACATGTTGTCCACGCGGCCCGGGAAGCGCTTGTCCCAGTCCTGCAGCATGGCCTTGACGGTGGCGCGCTGCAGGTTGGGCTGGCTGCCGCAGAGGTTGCACGGGATGATGGGGAACTCGCGGTGCTCGGCCCAGCGTTCCAGGTCCGATTCCTTCACATAGGCCAGCGGGCGGATGACGACGTTCTTGCCGTCGTCGCTGACGAGCTTGGCGGGCATGCCCTTCATGCGGCTGCCGAAGAACATGTTCAGCATCAGCGTGGTGACGATGTCGTCGCGGTGGTGGCCCAGCGCGATCTTGGTCGCGCCGAGTTCGCCCGCCACGCGATACAGGATGCCGCGCCGCAGGCGCGAGCACAGCGAGCAGGTGGTCTTGCCCTCGGGCACCAGGCGCTTGACGATGGAGTAGGTGTCCTGCTCCTCGATGTGGAAGTCCACGCCGCGCGACTTCAGGTAGGCGGGCAGGATGTCCTCGGGGAAGCCGGGCTGCTTCTGGTCGAGGTTGACGGCCACGATGCTGAACTTGATCGGCGCGCGGTCGCGCAGGTTGATCAGGATGTCCAGCAGCGAGTAGCTGTCCTTGCCGCCGGACACGCAGACCATGACCTTGTCGCCGTCCTCGATCATGTTGAAGTCGCCGATCGCCTGGCCGACCTGGCGGTGCAGACGCTTCGAGAGCTTGTTCATCTCGTGCGCGTGCTTCTTCGCGGCCTCGGAGGCCTGGATCGCCTCGGCGGCGCTCGCGTCGATGGCGCTGTCGATGGCGGTGTCGGCGACGGGGGAGAGGATTTCGGTTGTCATGGGGATCACCACTGGCCACATTCGGCGCTGATTGCGACTTGGCAGTCGGGGAAGATTTCGAGCTTGGTCACCTTGATGCGCACGCCCACCACACCGGGCAGCTTCATCAGCCGGACGCAGAGCTTGCCCAGCAGGGCTTCGAGCAGGTCGGTGTGTTCCGCGGTGCACTCGTCGATGATGATGGTGCGCACGCGGCGGTAGTCCAGCACGTGGCCGATGTCGGCGTCGCGCGAGACGATGGTCTGCGCGCCGAGGTTGATCTCGGCGTCGACCAGGATGGGCTGCGGCCCCTGGCGCTCGAAGTCGAGCACGCCGAGGTTGGCGCCGAAGCGCAGCCCGTTGATGTGGATGACCTGGCGGTTGTTGCGGCGCAGCGCCGGCGGCGGCTGCGATTCACGCAGCGGGCGCAGGAAGGATTCGATCTGCTTGGCCGCGACGACGCCGTCGCCGAGGGCCGTCTGCACGCACGGATGCTGGCGGCCGCTGGCATCGCCCGCGACGAACAGGCCCAGCACGCCGAAGCGGGGTTCATCGCGGAACGGCTGCGAGGGGGCGGTGACGCCGGCGCGCTGCAGCGCATCGGCGACGAGCAGCCAGGCGGACGGCGCGGGCTCGTAGCCAAGCAGCACGGCGACGTGGTCGAAGCGCTCCTCGCCGTAGGCCTTGGAGGTGACGGTCACGCCGTCGGGCGAGGCTGTCACTGCGGTCGGCAGTGATTGGGCGGGTCGGCGACGCAGGCCGTTCGCGCCGTCGAGCTGCTGGATCAGATGGCTCTGCGCGCGCCATTCGGAGCGCGACCACAGCGTGACCGTGTGGCCGCGGCCGGCGAGGTACAGCGCGTTCTCGATGGCGTTGTCGCCGCCGCCCAGCAGCAGGACCTTGCCCGGCGGCAGACGGTCGCGCGCGGCGGTCAGCTCGATGGCGTCGAGCACGCGATCGTGGCGGTCCCGCTCGGGATAGAGCGGCGACGGATGGCGGGGCGTAAGGCCGGTGGCGAGCAGCAGCGACCGGGCCCGCAGCGGCCGCAGGTTGCCGGTGGCGGCCGGTTCGGCGGTGTCACCGGCCTGCGCGGCGAAGGCGGGGCCGCCGTCGAAGTAGAGCGTCCAGCCCTGTTCGGCCTGCCAGTCGAGGGTGTTGATCGTCTGGCCCAGCACCGTGTGCACGCCGGGCTGCGCGATGGCATGGCGGGCGTAGCGTTCGCCGAGCTCGGCCAGCGATTCGGCGGGCGCGCCGAGCAGCCAGTCCTGCTTGTAATCGAGGGGCCGCAGGCTGTCGCACAGGCGCGGCGCGCGCTCGATCAGCGCGACGCTCAGGCCCAGCTGCGTGAGCCAGCTCGCGGCGCTGCAGCCGGCCGGCCCGCCGCCGATGATGGCGGCGTCGACGAGCGCTGGCAGGCTGGCGGGCAGTCGGTCGGGCGTGGGCTGGAACATGGGGAGGGCAGGTGGCGGCGGACGGGCGGCGCCGGAGCAAACCGCCGATTATCCCGGATGGGCGTTGAAATGGCACTGCCCGGGGCCTTCCCGGGCCCTCACGTCTCGGTGCGCCGGGCGCCGTCGCCCTTCACGTCCTGCCGAAACGCGGCCTCAGAAACACTCGTCGAGCAGCAGGTGGAATTCGAGCTTGCGCAGATCGGGCTGGGCGATGCCGTACGCGCTGAAGAGCGTGTCGCGCAGCGTCGGGCCGAATTCATCGAGGCAGTTCGCCAGGATGGCGAGGTCGCGGGAGCGATCCGCGACGCCCGCGCGGCCGAGGTCGATCACGCCGACGACCTCGCCGTCCTCGCTCATGAGGAGGTTGTCGAGCGAGAAGTCGCCGTGGCTCACCACGGGGTCCTCGGCCAGCGGCAGCATTGCGACCAGCGCGTCCCACACCTGCTGCGGCGTCCAGCCTTGACGCGCCTCGTCGAAGTCGTCGGCATCGATGAGGCCGGCGGCCAGGCGCTCCCGCGCGAGGTCGAGTTGCAGCCGGTGATTCGCATTGAAGGGGCAGGTGTTGACCGGTAGCTTGTGCAGGTCGCGAAGGCATCGCCCGAGGGAGGTCACGATCGCCTCGGCCCTAGCGGGATCGTCTTCGAGCCATTCGTAGGCGGTGCGACCGGGGAGCGCGAGGGTGAGTAACCAGGCCGTGTCGCCCGCCCATTCGAAGTGCTCGACGCGAGGTACCGGCCAGCGCTCGGCGAACCACTGCAGTCGGGCGAACTCGTCGACGATGGCGATCGCCGCATTTCCGTCGCCATGTTTGAGATACAGCGTCGGCGCATCGGCTCGATGCAGACGATGGACGCGCGCGCCGGCCTCGCCGACGAGGTTGCGATGCCAGTCGTAGCCGGTGAGTCTCGCTGCCATCGCGGGCGGCAGTTCGGGCGCGTCCGTGGGAACTTCTCTCGGGGAGTCGGACTCGTCGTGGTCGGTCATGAGGCGCGATGAGGCGATGAAGACCGGGCGAGTATCGACGGCGGACAATCGCCGCCAATGACGCTTGAAGCTGCTCCCCTGCGCCGCCGTCCGTCGGCTCGATTGCTCGTCCTCGACGCAGACTCGAATCTGCTGCTGTTCCGCTTCGTCCACAAGGACGGGCCGATGGCGGGCGCGGACTTCTGGGCGACGCCGGGCGGCGGCGTCGAGCCAGGCGAGTCTTTCGCCGAGGCCGCGATCCGCGAGTTGAGGGAAGAGACCGGCTTCGTTGCGACGGACGTTGGAGCGTCCATGGCAGAGCGCGAGTTCGAGCTTCAATTGCCCGATGGCGAACGCGTGTGGGCGCTGGAGCAGTTCTTCGTCATTCACGTCGTCGATCGCGCGCTGACGCGCGATGCGTGGACGGTGTTGGAGCGCGAAGTCATGGCCGGCCATCGCTGGTGGTCCGCCGCCGAGCTGGCCACCACGACGGCCACGGTGTGGCCGGAGAATCTGCCGGACATGCTGCGCGCGACGGGACATTGGTAGGCAGGCCGACGGCGCATCGATCGCGGAGAACGCTTCGATGGCTCAATTGCTGCATGAAGTCTGGGAAACGCGCGATGAGGATGGACAGTGGCTGCCCAGCCTCCTGTTGGCAGGTCCCGACGGAGATGCAGCGCGGACCCTGCGCGGTCCGGATTCGCGGCTCGTGACGCATTCGAGTTCGAGCGAGCGTGGTCGGCCGCAGTCGCCGGGCAGCGCTGGCCGGTGTGAGGGGTTTGTGGTTCGCGCCTCAGCGCCGCCAGGGACGTGAGAAGCAGAGTTCCCACGCGATGCCGCCCACCAGCGCTCCAGCAATGCCGATGATGGCGACCTGCGGTCCGGACAACCAGTGATCGGTGTAGACCTTCGTCAATCCGATCCAGACCGTGAAGAAGCCGATCATGCCGCCGATGCCCGACGTCAGCCGACCCGTCATCTTGCGCACGGTGCGCTGCGACTGCGACGATAGCTGTTTGTCACCACTCACGATCAGCGTCTGCCGGCAGTTGAAGCAGTGGACGCTCAGGGCGTCGTTCGATTGTTGGCAGCTCGGGCAGATCATCGGAGGCACGCGCAAAGTTGAAGAGAGCGCGGAATGTAGATCGACGACTCGACGGCACCGGGGCTGTCCTTCAACCTGACTGGAGCGATCGACAAATCCATCACGGCCGCCTGGGCCGACGCTGTCGCGATGCGGATCAACGCCCCGGTGCGCGGCACTCGAAATACAGCATGTCCTCCCACTCCCCGACGAGCTGGAAGCTCCGCGTCGAGCGGCCGAATTCGGTGAAGCCGTTGCGCTGAAGGATCTTGATCGAGCCGGCGTTCCCCGCGCGGGCCTTGGCCTCGACGCGGACCAGATCCAGCTCGCCGAACGCCTTTTCCAGCACGAGGCGCACCGCCTCCTTCGCATGGCCCTTGCCGTTCTCGCGCTCCGCGATGCGGTAGCCGAGCTCGCAGGAGTGGTAGTGCCTGCGCTTGATCTGGCTCAGGTTGATGCGGCCGATCAGCGCGCCCGCGATGCCGCGGATCAGGAACTGGTGCCCTGTGTCCGCGTCGGCCTCGCGGCGCGCGGTCGCGATGGCGGCTTCGATGCCGCCATCGGCGTAGTACGACGTCGGCCTCGCGTTGATGTGGGCTTCGAAGAACGCGCGGTTGTCGTGTTCGAAGCGGCGCAGATCGGCGAGGTCGCGCTCGGAGACAGGGTGGAGGCTCAGCATGGGCGCCGAGCATAGCGGCGCCCGACACGCGGGCCGGCGCCCGACCGCTTCAGCGCTTCACAGGCTTCGCCGTCTTCACGCGCTTCCACACCCGCCATCCCAGCAGCACCGCCAGGATCGTCCCGTACACGATGGGCTCGGCGAAGTTGTTCTTCCCCGCGCGCATCCAGATGAAGTGCATCAGCCCGATGACCGAGATCGCGTAGACGAGCTTGTGCAGCATCTGCCAGCGCGCCGCGCCCAGCGCCTTGATCGCGCGGTTGAACGAGGTCGCCGCCAGCGGCACCAGCAGCAGCCAGGCCACGAAGCCCATCAGGATGAACGGTCGCTTGGCGATGTCGCGCAGGATGTCGGACAGGTCCAGGCTCTTGTCGAGCCAGCCGTAGGCCAGCAGGTGCAGGCTGGCGTAGAAGAAGGTGAACAGCCCCACCATCCGCCGGAAGCGCGCCAGCGCGGGCTGGTTGGTCCAGGTGCGCACCGGCGTCACCGCCAGCGTGATCCACAGGAAGCGCAGCGTCCAGTCGCCCAGGCCGCGGATCAGCGTTTCCGCCGGATTCGCGCCCAACCGGTCCGCGAAGGCGCCGAAGACGTACCAACTCAAAGGCAGCAGGCACAGCACGAAGAGCACGACCTTCGCCGCCGGATGCAGCAGCGGATGACGTTTCGCGGGCGGGCGCCTGGGCGCGGACTGGGCTGGCGGCGACCGTGACGGCGCGGCGGGCGTGGCACTCATGATGGGATCCCTGGCGGCGTCAGAAGTTCTTCTTCAGATCCATGCCGGCGTAGAGCTGGCCGACCTGCGCCTCGTAGCCGTTGAACATCAAGGTCTGGCGGCGCTTGGCGAAGAGGCCGTCTTCGCCGATGCGGCGCTCGGTGGCCTGGCTCCAACGCGGGTGATCGACCTGCGGATTCACATTGGAGAAGAAGCCGTACTCCTGCTGCGCGGCCTTGGTCCAGCTGCTCACCGGCTGCTTCTCGACGAAGCGGATCTTCACGATGGACTTGGCCGACTTGAAGCCGTACTTCCAGGGCACCACCAGCCGCAGCGGCGCGCCGTTCTGATTCGGCAGCACTTCGCCGTACAGGCCGAAGGCCATCAGCGTCAGCGGGTTCATCGCCTCGTCCAGGCGCAGGCCTTCGGTGTACGGCCAGTCCAGCACGCCCGAGCGCACACCCGGCATCTGCGCCTTGTCGGCCAGCGTCGTGAACTCGACGTACTTCGCCTTGGACGTCGGCTCCGCCTTCTTCAGCAGCTCCGCCAGCGAGTACCCAACCCAGGGGATCACCATCGACCAGCCCTCGACGCAGCGCAGGCGGTAGACGCGCTCTTCCATCGGCGCGACCTTCAGCAGGTCGTCCAGGCCGAAGCGGCCCGGCTTGGCGCATTCGCCTTCGATGACGACGGACCAGGGCCGCGGCTTGAGCGTGTGCGCGTTCTCGGCGGGGTCCGACTTGTCCGTGCCGAACTCGTAGAAGTTGTTGTACGAGGTGACGTCCTTGTAGGCCGTCACCTTTTCCATCACGGTCGCGCCCGGCACGGTGCTCTTCACGCCGGGCAGCTTCGCCAGCTTGCCGGGGCCGGCCGTCTGCGCGTTCGCGCCGGACATGCCGCTCAAACCCAGACCGGTCAGACCGAGCGCGCCGGCCGACTTCAGCCAGCCACGGCGGCTGTCGTAGACCTCGCGGGAGGTGATCTCGGAGGACGGGATGCGCTGACCGTCGCGGGGCTTGTGGAAATGCATGGCGGACCTCGGGGGAAGGAAGGTTCGAACCTTACGCTGTTGGCTGAAGGTTTTCATGAGGGCGTGCTTAAGGCCCCCTTGAGGCCCCCTCGTTCGGGGCGTCAGGCGTTCGTCGGCGATTTGGCAGAATCGCGCCGCAGCAAGCAGGGAGGACGGTACTGGATCCGCGCATTTGACGTGGACCAGGCCGGTGCAGGCGTGGGCCATGGTGGCTCGCGGGCGCCCCGCTGCGTGCCCGGGAGTCCCCTTCACATGCCCCTCTCTTCGATCTTGAACGGTCTGCGCCTGCGTGCCTGCAGTTCCTCTCGGTGGTTGACGCTCGGCGCGCTGGTCTTGACCGGTATCCAGCCGGCATCTGCCGAATACAGCAAATGGGTGCCGGGGCCTTGGGATTACGCCACCATCAGCTATGCCCCGGTGGCCTGCGGCGAAGTCGACGGGACCAAGCATCACATCCCGGCGCCCGATGACCCCCACCTGGGGCGGGGGTTCGCTGCCATGGCACTGGCCGAGGCCCTTTCATTCGGCAATTCGGCCTGCAAGAAGGAGTCGAAGTGCGTCACCGTGTCGTGGGCGGCCGGCGGCGCCTGCCGGTTTGACGGAGCGCAGAGCGGGTACTTCAGCTGCCCGGTGACCGGCACTCGCCGTATCCAGGACTACAACCCGGGAACTGACGCTTGCGAGGGGCCCGTGCGGATCGCGGAAACGGAAGGCGGCGTCATGGCCACGAAGGCCTGCCAGAGCCGAACACAAGGCGCATTGTTCGATGTCGACAGCGCTCGGTGCTATTGCGCCAACGACAGCGTCTTCTACCCGCCGGAGAATGCGTGCCTCCCGCGCGCAGACCGCCGGATCACCTTGCCCTGCGACACGTGCCACGGCAACCCGCTGGTCGTCGGCAACGGCACCAAGCTGCAGATCCAGGAACTCGGCTGGCAGCCTTGGCTGCCGCTGCACCTGACGTTCAATTCGATCGACGCGCTGCCGTTCGAGGACGGCGCTGCCCCGTACGTCGGCAACGCCACGCCGCTTCTGCCAGGCTTTTGGTCGCTCAGTCTGGAGCGCGAGTTCTTCTATTCCGGCCCTAGCGGAGCCCTGGTCAATTTCGTCAGACCCGACGGCAATCTCCTCACCTACGGGGCGTCAGCCTCCGGATCGAGCGCCGATCTGCGCATCCCCGCCAGCCCGGTGGTGAACGACCAGGCATGGGGGGCGGGCTGGACGTACTTCCGGGACGCCAGTGCGATGGTCCTGGAGGAATTCGATCGGGATCTGCGCAGAGTCACCACGCTGCATCACGCGACCGGGAAGCGCCTGACTTTTAGCCGCGCGCAATCGGCGACCGCGGACTATCCGCTGTATGCGCCGCTCTACGTGGAGGACCAGGACGGGCGTCGATGGTCTCTCGGCTATCGCGCCGGCTTCGTCGTGAGCGTGACTGACCCGGCGGGGAAGGTCGTGTCGATCGACAGTACCGCTTCAGGCGTCACAGGCATCCGATGGCCCGACGGGACGTCGCGGCGATTCCTGTACGAAGACGGGAACGCGCGGCTGTTGAGCGGCTATGTGAACGAAGCCGGGGTTCGGGCCGGAACCTACCGCTACGACGCGACGGGCCGGGCCATCTCCACCGAGCGCGCGCTCGGCCTGGATGCCTTCTCGGTCAGGTGGACGAAGGGCCCTCGCAACAAGTGGGTCAGCGAAACGTACGACCCGGAGCATCGGGTCATCTGGCGCGATCTCTACATTGATGCCCCGAAGGACGGCTTGGTGACTTTCCCGAACGGCTCGACCGAGGCGCTCGAGATGGACGGGACTTTCGGCCTCCTGAAATGGTCGGCGAAGACACAGACCGGCGTGGATGGCCTGTCGCGAACGACACGTCGGGCTTTCGACGCGCGGATGAACGTGACCCAGCTTGACGACTACAACGGTGTCCGGTCGTGCATGACCTATGCAGCGGACCGAAATGTCGAGCTGACGCGCATCGAGGGGTTGAACGCCACGGCGGTCTGCGATGTCGTCAGGACGGCGGCGTTGCCGGCCGGCGCACGAAAGATCAGCACGCAATGGCACCCGCTGTGGCGCATGGCCACCAGGACGGCGGAGCCGTTGCGTGTGACGACGATCATCCACAACGGCCAGCCGGATCCATTCAACGGAAACGCCATCGCGAGTTGCGCGCCTTCGGACGGTGTTCTCAGCAACCGCGAACCGATTGCCGTCGTGTGCAAGCGCGTGGAGCAGGCGACGACGGATGAAACCGGAGAGCAGGGTTTCGATGCGCAGCCGAAGCCGGGCGTGGCCACACGCATGGCGACCTGGACCTACACATCGCAAGGCAAGGTGTTGACGGAGAGAGATGCTCGCGGCGTCACCATCGTGACCAACGAGTACTACGCGGCGACGACCGCCGACTACACGAAGAACGATCTGAAGTCGACGACCAACGCGGTCGGGCACAAGACGAGCTTCCTTCGCTACAACGCGTACGGACAGCCGCTCGAGGTCGTGGATGCGAATGCGGCCAGCACGGTCTACACCTACGACGCGCGTCAGCGCGTGAAAACGACGACGACGTCCGGCTCGACCACGACCTTCGACTACTGGCCGACCGGAGAGCTCAAGCGCACTTCGCAAGCCGACGGCAGCACCGTGAACTATGAGTACGACGACGCGCGGCGCCTGACCGCGGTGGCGGACTCGCGTGGCAATCGGGTCGAGTACACGCTCGACGCGGAAGGCAAGCGGATCAAGGAAAACGCCAAGGACCCGAGTGGAGCGCTCAAGCGGACGATGAGCCGCGCGTTCGATGCGCTGGGTCGCGCACAACAGACGACAGGGAGGGAATAAGACATGAACGGAATCAAGAAGCACGGGAAGTGCCGGAGCACGCTCGCGCCCATCGTGGCTGCGTTCATCGGACTCTTCGCCTTCGGCACGCATGCAGCGACGCTCCCGCCTCCACCGGTCTCGCCGGCCCCGGTCACCGACTACGAGTACGACGCCAAGGGCAATCCGACCAAGGTGATCAAGGCCAAGGGCGTGAGCGGCTTCGGCTTCGCGACAACCAATGCTTATGACCCACTGGACCGGGTCAAGACCAGCACGGACGCGCGCAACGGCGTGACGCAGCTCGGCTACGACGGCATCGATCAGCTGAAGCAGGTCACCGATCCTCGCAACCTGGTGACGAGCTATCAGCGCAATGGGCTGGGTGACCTCGCGCAGTTGGTGAGTCCCGACACGGGCACTGCCAACAGCACCTACGACCCCAACGGGAATCTGCTCACCCGCATCGACAGCCGAGGCGTCCAGGGGACCTACGTCTATGACGGTCTCAACCGAATGACATCGGCGATCTACACGAAGAGCGGACAGGCGGCGCAGAACTACTCGTGGACCTACGACCAGACGGGCGGCGACTTCGGCATAGGCACCAAACGTCTGACCACGGCTGTCAGCCCATCGACGACCACGAAGTACGGCTACGACATCAAGGGGCGGCTCATCACCGTGGTTCAAAGCGTGGGCGGCGTGGTGCTCACCACCCGCTACGGCTACGACCGCGCGGACCACGTCACCTCCATCACGTATCCGTCGGGTCGACTGCTGACAATCCAGTACGAAGACGGTTTCATGACCGGCATGACGCTGGCCAAGGATGCGGTCAGCACCGCCAAGCCGTTGGTCACCAACGTCCAGTGGGATCCGTTCGGACCGATGAGCAGTTGGCAGATCCAGCTGACGGCAGGGCCGAAGACGATCGAACGGGTCTTCGACACTTACGGACGTCTCGTCCGCTACCCGCTGAACGGCGTGGTGCGCGACATCACCTACGACGCCGCCGATCGCATCGTCAGCTACACGCATCTGGACGCGACAACTGGAGCGGTGACGGCTGAAGCGCAGGCGATGAACCAGAGCTTCGGCTATGACGAGCTCGGGCGTCTGACCAGCATCGTCACGCCCGCCAATTCCTGGACCATCGGCTACGACGCCAACGGCAACCGGACCGGGATGACGCTCAACGGCGCGGCCAGGAACTACACCACCGCGACGACGAGCAACCGGCTCACCGGTATCGATAACCCGGTACGCAGCTTCACCCACGACGCCGCAGGCAACACGCTCACAGACACCGGGCTCGGCTACACGACCACGTACGGGCTCGATAACCGTCTGGCCACGCTCACGAGCGCTGGCGTCACCACGACCTACAACTACGACGCTGGTGGCCAGCGCGTGCGCAAGGTGACAGGCACGTCCCGACCCCACTTTGCGTACGACCAGGACGGACAACTGCTCGGCGAGTACAACAGCTCAGGCGGCGCACTGCAGGAGTTCGTGTGGCTGGGCAACACGCTGATCGCCGTTTTGACCAACTCGTCGACGGCGGAGCCGCGTGTCTACTACGCGTACTCGGATCACCTCAACACGCCCCGCGTGATCGTGAACTCGGCGGGCGACGTTCGCTGGCGCTGGATCGCCGAGCCCTTCGGCACCACGGCGGCGGAGAGCATCCCCAACTCGCTCGAGAACCTCGTCGTCAACCTGCGCTTCCCCGGCCAGTACTTCGACAAGGAGTCGGGGCTGAACTACAACTACTTCCGGGACTATGACGGGACGAGCGGTCGATATGCGCAATCTGATCCTATCGGCCTTGCCGGTGGAATCAACACCTATGCGTACGTCTACGGGGACCCTGTGAGTTGGATCGACCCGAGCGGCTTGGACGTCTATCTGTGCTCTCAACCGGCATTTGGGATCCCTTGGAATCCAGTGGACCATCAATGGTTGAAGACAGACACCGCTGAGGCGGGCATGGGGGGCACGAGGGGCAACGTCCCGGGGAATGAAAGTGGCGACCTCCCTGGTGATTTGGTCCAAGTAACGAGTCACAGGGGCAGAAGTAGCGAGGCTGGCGCCTCATGTGGGAGAGTTCCCGACGTTGACGAGAACAAGGTCAACGAGGCTTTGAGAATCGGCCGGCCACTAGGCCGCTGGGGACCCACCAACCAATGCCAGTCCTTCGCACAACGGACGCTTCGTGAGTCGTCCTTGATTCCGGCACCACCATTGGCAGCAGGCGCGCCTGCTCGTTAGACATGAAACTGAACTATTCCTTTCTCGCCCTCATTGGCCTCGCTGCAGCAATAGCAGGTTGCTCCAAATCGAATGCCGACTATGAAGTTCTGGCCGGCCAGAAGATCCAGTGCCCCGAAGGCTCTCATCTCGAGTACTTGCCATGGGGTGAATCCGGGTTAGAGGCCACATGTCTTCAGCGGCATGGTCCTTCCGTGGTTTCGGAACACGGACAGATCAAGATTCAAGGGCAATACTCGCGGGACAAGCAGGAAGGTGAGTGGCGATGGCTCGACGCATCAGGAAAAGTCGTTCGCACCGAGCGATACGGCGTCCACTGAATCAGTTGAACTGGACGGCGTTTGATTTCAGATTGGAGAGCGCCTGTACATACAGCCTCATTGCACTGGCCGCCTTGATTGGCACGGCCTGCTCCAAGCCGCCGCCCCCAACGTTCACGCTTTCGACTGGGATTGAGGTGATCGAGGCGTCCCCTTGCCAGGATGCGTCGAAGGCGCAAAGTCTTGTATTGAAGAGGCAAGAAGCCGACTACATCGTGGATGTGGTGGGCCCCGCGTCTTGCAGCGGAACGCTGGTCGACCCGTATCTGACGCTGAGCGTCGATCACAAAGCGACTCTGGTCCTGCGAGAGAAGGATGACGCTTGGTTCAGCTCCGGATGCGAGTGCCAAAGGGCGCTCAAGATCAAGGTTTCGGGGCGTCTTGAAAAAGGAGACACCCTTTACGTGTCACATGACGGGGAGGTCGCGGGCCATTTCCTGATCGAATGACGGACCGAAAACGGCTCGTGTGAAATGAATCAGGGCGGCTTCGGGTTTGCACCCGACGCCGCCCTGTTGAAGGCTCAGCGGTCTTACAGCGTCCCGTACGAGTGCAGCCCCGACAGGAACATGTTGACCCCGAGGAACGCGAAGGTCGTGACCAGCAGCCCGATCAGCGCCCACCATGCGCCGACCACGCCGCGCAGGCCCTTGATCAGCCGCATGTGCAGCCAGGCCGCATAGTTCAGCCAGACGATCAGCGCCCAGGTTTCCTTCGGGTCCCAGCTCCAGTAGCCGCCCCAGGCTTCCGCCGCCCAGAACGCGCCCAGGATGGTCGCGATCGTGAAGAAGGCGAAGCCCAGCGCGATCGACTTGTACGTCAGGTCGTCCAGCACCGTCAGCGCCGGCAGCCGTGCCGTCAGCGGACCGCGCAACGCGACGCTCGCGGCCAGGAACACCGCCACGCCGGCCATCTTGCCGGCCCAGCCGTTCAGGCCCGTCGCGATCTCCGGCGAGACGTTCGCGCCGAAGCGGAAGCCCACCAGCACCAGCACCAGACCCACCGGCACGCCGATCAGACCGATCACCAGCGCGCGCGGCGTCGCCGTCTTGAGCAGCGTCGCCAGGGCCACCATCGCGGCCAACGCGAAGCTGCCGTATCCGATGAAGTTCGCCGGCACGTGGATCTTCATCCACCAGCTCTGCAGCGCCGGCACCAGCGGCTGGATCTCGTGCGCCTCACGCGCCATCGTGTACCAGAGCAGGAAACCGACCGCCGAACTCACCACCAGCATCACGTAGGCGCCCAGCGCCCGCGTCGCGAAGCGCTGCTCGTAGTACAGGTACATCAGCGTCGTCAGCCAGGTGAAGAGGACGAACACCTCGTACAGGTTGCTGACCGGGATGTGGCCGATGTCGGGCGCGATCTGGTGGCTCTCGAACCAGCGCACCATCGTGCCGATCAGCGCCATGCCCACGGCGCCCCAGGCCAGCCGCGTGCCGATCGCCTCGGCCGCGCTGACGCCGTCCTTCTTCAGGAAGCCCAGCCAGTAGAACAGCGTGCTCATCCACACCAGCACGCTCATCCACAGGATCGCGCTCTGGCTGGACAGCATGTACTTCAGGAAGAAGACCTTCTCGCCCGCCGCCAGGTCGGCGCCGAAGCTGTCGGTCTGGCGCAGGTAGAGCTGGATGGCGAAGAGGCTGGCCGCGCCCACGATCAGGCACAGCAGCCGCAGCGGCCGCCAGAACCAGCCCAGCGCGATCAGCGCCGGCGTGGCGCCGGCCAGGATGCCCTTCTCGTAGACATCCATCGACGCGTGGTAGCGGCTGAACGCGAAGCCCGCGCCGATCAGCACCAGCGCCGCGAAGATCCAGTCGAAGGTGTTGCGACCCTGGAAGTAGCCGTGCTTGCCGATGACCAGCGAGCGTGTGGGCGTCGCCTCGCCCGAGCCCGGCAGCTGCGAAGGCAGCTGGGAGGGCAGGTGGGACGAGTCCGCGGTGGTGGTGTTCATGTCAGGCCTCCTCATGCAGCAGACGCTGCTTGAGCGATTCGAATTCGACGGGCAGGTCGGGGGTATCGCGGTTGCTGGACAGCGCCATGCGGACGCGGGTCTGTTCGTTCCGGCCCGGCGCGGCTTCCAGCCACAGCCACAGCCGGCGTTCCTTGATGTAGAGCATCGCAAACACGCCGATGATGAGCAATACCGCTCCGAGGTAGACCAGCGTCTGCCCCGGCGCGCGCGTCACCTGGAACACGCTGGCCTGCACCTGCTGGAAATCGTCCAGCTGGATGACGACCGGCGCCGGATAGAACATCGCGTCCGACAGCGACATCACCGACTGCGTCATGAAGGCCTGCGTCGCCTCGCCCGGCTGGGGCGCCGGATGGCCGAGCTGTTCCTCGGCCTGCTTGTGGAGCTCGAACAGGCTGCCGTTGAGGATGCGCAGCAGCACCTCGGACACGCGGGCGCGCTCGCCTTCGGGGACCTCGCGCTCGATGAACTGCGACAGCGCCGGCAGGCCGCCCACCGCCGCGCCCTGCGCGGGCGCATCGGCCTTCAGGCCCTCGGCGCCGGCGAACAGCGTCAGCGTCCGCAGCGCGGTCGCCTCCAGCTGCGCCTGCATCGCCGGCTTGTCCGGCGGGCTCGCGCCCAGCGCGTAGCTCCGGGCCGCCTGCAGCCGCTGCGCCGGATCGGCCAGCCCGCGCCGCAGCGCCAGCCAGCCTTCCATGCTGTCCTTGCCGTCCACGGGGATGCGCAGGTAGCGGAAGCTGTCCGACAGCGTGTCGCGCACGCCCAGCAGGATCACGCGGTGGCCGTCCAGCTCCAGCGGCAGCATGTAGTTGCTGTACTCGCGCGCCTGGCCGCTGGCGTCGCGCAGCTTGTAGCTGAACGAGGGACCGACGTTGCGCAGCGTCTTCTTGCCTTCGAGGTTGGCGCCCGAGCCCAGGTGCTGCTCCAGCCGGCCGACCAGGTCGACCTTGCGCACGTCGGTGCCGTTCTTGTCCTTGCCGTCGTCGGCGAAGTTCTCGACGTTGATGACGCGCAGCCCGGTGAACTCGAGCCCGTATTTCTCGCCGTCCGCCGTCAGCGTCGTCGTGCCGTTGACCTTGCCTTCCAGCGGCGTGTCATGCGCCGCCTGCAGCGCGCGCAGCTTGAGCTTCAGCGTGGAGCCGCCGTCCTCGAAACTGCTCTGGTAGAGCGTCACGCCGCGGTAGGTCACCGGCTCGTTGACCTTGACGGTGGCCTTGGTCGTTGAACCGTCGCGGCGGTCGTGCAGGATGACGTCGCTGGCGAACAGCTTGGGCATGCCGGTCGAGTAGTACTCGACGATGAACTTCTTGAGCTCCACGTCGAAGGGCAGGTCCTGCACCACGACGCCGCTGGGCATCGAGATCAGCGCCGTCGACGAGCGGCTGCCCTCGGGCACGTACAGGTTGCCGCGGAAGCTCGGGTTGGCCGGCGTCAGGCGGTTGATGTCGGTGACCTTGGTGAGGTCGTCGCCCTGGTAGATGTGCTTGCCCTGCGCCCACATCATCACGCGCACGACCAGGTCGCCGTCGAACAGCCCGCCCAGGCAGATCAGCACGATGGCCGAATGCGCCGCCAGATAGCCGATCTTGTGCGCCGAGCCCTTGCGCGCCCCGATCATCACGCCGCCGTTGCGCACCTGGGCGCGGGCCTTCCAGCCCTCGGCGCTCAGCCACGCGTTGATCTGGCCGAGCGCGGCCTCCGGATTCATGTGCAGGTATCCCAGCGCCTTGTGCTTGAAGGCCTGGATCGATTGCTCGCGCATCGACTCCTTGTAGGTCTTCAGGTCGCGCAGGATCTTGGGCGTATGGCGCGCGATGCACAGGCTGGTCGACACGACCAGGAAACCCAGCATCAGCAGGAACCACCAGGCGCTGTAGACGGTGTAGAGGTCGAACTTGCCGAACAGCTCCGACCAGAACGGTCCGAACTGGTTGACGTAGTTGGGCATCGGCTGGCGCTGCTGCACGACGGTGCCGATCACGGAGGCGATGCACAGCACCGTCAGCAGCGCGATGGCGAAGCGCATCGACGCCACGAGCTCCATCGCGTCGTCGAGCGCGACGCGCGCGACCGCCTGGGCGGTCCGGGCTGGCTGGCGGGGAGGACTCTCGGGGGACTTCTCGGTCATGGCCGGCATTCTCGTTGCCCCGGGTGACGAATCGGGCGAGGGCCGGCAAAAGCGAAGGCCGGTGATCGGATCACCGGCCTCGTTCGTCGGAAGCTTCCCCGAAAGGTGCGCCCCGCGGGCGATCGCTCAGCGCAGGCCGGCGATGTAGTCCGAGACCGCCTTGATCTCGCGGTCGCTCATCTTGGCGGCGATGGCCAGCATCTGCGGGCTGTTGGGGCGGCCACCGGCGCGGAACGCCGTCAGCTGGGCCTCGGTGTAGTCGCTGTGCTGGCCGCCCAGGCGCGGGTACTGCGCCGGGATGCCGGCGCCGTTCGGGCTGTGACAGCCGGCGCAGGCGGGCACCTGCTTGTCCGCGATGCCGCCCCGGTAGATCTTCTCGCCCAGGGTGATCAGCTCCTTGTTCTTCGCGAAGCCGGGCTTGGAGCCCTTGCTGGCGTAGAACGCGGAGACGTTGCGGATGTCGTCATCCGTCAGCGGCGCGGCCATGCCCGACATCACCGCGTTCTTGCGCTTGCCCGACTTGAACTCGTGCAATTGCTTGGCGAGGTAGTCGGCGTGCTGGCCGGCGATGATGGGATTGGCGGGACTGCCCCGGGTACCGTCCGCCGTGTGGCAGGCGGCACAGACCTGGGAGCTGATGGCCTGGCCCTTGGTCAGATCGGGCTTGGCCGCTGCTGGGGGTTCGTTGGCGTTGGCGGCGCCGGACATCAAAACCATGCTCGACAACAGGAAAGCGGCAGTCTTCATGAATGTTGAGGGTTGGGTGAGCGCAACCGCGGGATCTTACAATGCACCTCTTTAGAGCCCGCGCAGCCCGATGACCGATTCCAACAAGAAACCCGCCCCTGCGGCCCCAGGGAAACCCGCAGGCCGTGGCGCGGGACGCGCTGGCGCATTGAAGAAGAAGCAGGGCCCCGGGAAAACGGGTATGCGCGCGGCCGCCAAGGCCCGTGCGAAGAACGCCGAAAAGGCGAAGGCGCAAGGCCTGCCCCCGCCGGTGAAGAAGACCGCCAGCACCGAGCCGATGACGCCGGGCAAGCGCGCGCTGGCCTGGACGCACACCGCGCGTTTCCTGACGACCGCGAGCCAGCTCAAGCACCTGCCGGTCGACGGCGTGCTGCCGGGTGAGGCCCGGGCGCGCGCGGAGGCGGCGCTGGCCGAGGCCGAGGCCGCCGGGTTCGACGAGTTCGACGAGGAGTTGCTTGACGCCGACGTCGGCGCGGCGCAAGCCGACTCGGAAGGCGACGCCGAAGACGCCCCGGCATCCGAAGCGGTCGGCGAGGACGTCGGCGAGGGCGAGGCGCGCGCGCAAGACCTGGCCCCGCTGGCCCCGCGCGGCCTGCCGGAGATCGCCTTCGTCGGCCGTTCCAACGCCGGCAAGTCGACGGCGGTCAACACGCTGGCGCAGCAGAAGCGCCTGGCCTTCGCGTCGAAGACGCCGGGCCGCACGCAGCACATCAACCTGTTCGCGGTGGGCCCGCGCGACGCGCCCAACGCGCTGTTCGCCGACCTGCCCGGCTATGGCTATGCCGCGGTGGCGCGCGACGCCAAGCTGCGCTGGCAGCGCGTCATGGCCGACTACCTCGGCCAGCGCGAGGAGCTGTCGGGCGTGGTGCTGATGGTCGACTCCCGCCTGGGATTGACCGACCTCGACAAGCAGCTGCTCGAATACGTGTCCGACCGCGTCACCGCCGGCGAGGTCAGCCTGCTGGTCGTACTGACCAAGGCCGACAAGCTCAACCGCAAGGAAGGCGCCGCCATCCTGGCGCAGGTCCAGAAGGACCTGGGCGTGCTGGCGACGGAGGACTCCGACATCGGCGTCACGCTGTTTTCGGCGCTGAACAAGCAGGGCCTGGAAGACGTCGCCGAGGTCATCTACGACTGGGCGCACGCCGAGCCGCGCGCGTCGGACGACGAGTCTGCCGAGGACGACTCGGATGAAGCCTCGGATGAAGCCTTGGATGACGTCGCGGAAGACGAGGCCGGCAAGGCCTGACCCCGCACATCGCCGGCCCGTGGCCGGCGATGCCGCTCAGGGCCGGCCGATGAACACGTAGAACGCCGTGCCGCCGCGCGGCGCGTAGCCGATGCCCACGTACAGCGGCCCCAGCCCCGTGTCCGAGCCCAGGAAGATGCTGCTCGCGTAGCGCATGTCCTTGACGCTGATGTCGCGGTGCGAGAGCCAGGTGTTGCCTGCCTCGAGCGTGCCGCCGATGAAGAAGCCGCGCGACAGGAAGGGCTGGTCGTTCAGCCGCCGGTAGTAGGTCGCCCGTGTGAACAGCAGCGAGTTGCCGCTCAGCTGGTTCGGGTTGTAGCCCGAGAGCTGGTGGAAGCCGCCCAGCGTGTAGCCGCCCAGGCCCGTGTCGTCCGGCTGCTGCGACGCCACGGCGCGTGCGTACAGGCTGACCGTGTGTCCGCCGAAGCTGCGCACCACGTTCCCGTCCGTGTTCAGCCGCAGGAAGCGGCCGCTGTTGAGGTTGCGGTTGTCCTGCCGGCCGCCCTGTGCCTCGACGGTGAAGCGGTAGCCGTGCTGCGGGAAGTTCGCGTAATCGAGCTGGTCGACGACGGTCCGGAGCCGGAAGCCGCGCTCGTAGCTGGTCCAGCGCAGCTTGCCCATGTCCGGCGTGAGCAGCGTGATCAGGTCCGGCTTCGCATGGCGGATCTGGCTGATGACGCCCAGGCGCACCTCGCCCCAGCGCCCCCACGGCTGGCCCAGGTCCAGGCCCACCGAAGCGTCGCGCCGCACCAGCCGCGCCTGGCCCACGGAGGCGTTGTCCGGGTCGTTGTCGTCATAGACGATCTGCTTGCGCTGGTTGGCCTCGCCCCAGGCGCTGACGAACCAGTCGTCGGCCACGCCCAGCTTCAGGCCCAGCGGGTGGTACAGCTCGGTGTAGAGCCGCGGCGTCTCGCCGATCGTGATCTGGTTGCGCCACTCGGTGCCCTTGTCGGTCAGCCAGTGGCGGTTGTGGCTCAGCCTCAGGTTGAAGAAGCTGTCGCCGCTGGAGTCGGTCGACAGATCCATCCCGACGCGGAAGTAGTTCGGTCCCCAGGGCTTGTCTTCCATGTTGAAGACCAGCGTCTCGCCCTCGGCGCGCTGTTCGACGTGATAGTCGACGCGGTTGTAGTCGCCGCTGGAGGACAGGAAGCGCATGTCGCGTTCCGCCGTCTCGTTGTTGAAGGGCTGGCCCGGCTTCGATTCGAGCTGGGTGCGGAAGCGCTCCGGGTTGGTGTTGTCGGAGCCTTCCAGCTTCACCGCGGCGAGGAACACGCCCGGCGCCTTGGTGCCGATGCGCGCGATCTGCCAGTCCGTGTAGGTGCGCTCGTCGACGGCATAGGCGCGCAACTGCGGCAGCATCGCCTCGGCGGCTTCCTCGCCGGCGCGGATCAGGTCGCGGACCTTGTCGAAATCGCCCGAGGTCAGCTTGCCCAGCTTGGGCGTGATCAGCAGGTCCTCGCCGGCGGACATGCTGGCGATGGAGCGCTGCACGTTCTGCTCGGTGAGGATGTTGATCATCTGCGCGGTCAGCCCGAGCAGCGAGTTCAACGTGTCTCGGCCGCCCACCGGCGTGCCGACGTTCACCGCGATCAGGCGCGTCGCGCCCATCTCGCGGGCGACGTCGACCGGCAGGTTGTTGACCAGGCCGCCGTCGCCGAGGATGCGGTCCTCCCACTCGACCGGCGCGAACACGCCGGGCACGCTCATGCTGGAGCGCAGCGCCAGCGCGAGATCGCCCTCGGCCAGGATGCGCTCGTGGCCGTTCTCCATGTCGGTGGAGACGGCGCGGAAGGGCGTCGGCAGGCGGTCGAACTGGTGGACGTCCCGCACCGGCAGCGTCAAGCGGCGCAGCAGCGCCTCGAGCCCGCGGCTGGAGAGCGTGCCGGTGGGCACGCGGACTTCGCCGTCGCGCAGGCCGAACTCGATCGTGGCGGAGAACTCGAAGTCCTCCTCCTTGCGGCGCTGCGAGAGATCCTGGCGGTCGACGCGGCTCGCGAACAGGCGGTCCCACGCGATCCGCGACAGCTCGCGATCGAGGTCGTCGGCCGACATGCCGCTGGCGTAGAGGCCGCCGATGATCGCGCCCATCGAGGTGCCGGTGACGATGTCGACGGGGATGCGCTCGCGCTCGAGCACCTTCAGGATCCCGACGTGCGCCAGGCCGCGCGCGCCGCCGCCCGACAGCACCAGGCCGAGCTTGGGCCGCTGGGCGCGCTCGGCCGCCGGCGTCGCCACCGGTCCCGGCGGAGGATTGGGCGGGACCGTCTGCGCCAGGAGTGCGACCGGCGCGACCAGGGCGGTCAGCGCCGTCAGGGCCGTCAGGGCGGCCGCCAGCGTCAGGCGGCGGACGTGGCCGGAACGGTGAGGGCGGGGAAGGGCGCGGGAATCTCTGGACACGGCGGACATCGGGCTGCGGGACATCCCCGCGGCAACGGCGCGAGGCGGGCGCATTGTGACCCGAACCGGGCCCGCGAGCAGGCCCCCGGCGGTCTCCGGACCGTGATCGTCAGTGATCGTCGCCGTTGGGCGGCGCGCGGTCCAGGTCCAGCATCAGCGTGCCGATCGCGCGCTGCAGCAGCGGCTCGTCTTCCAGCTGCGTGATCAGGCCGGCGGCGACCAGTTGCTCCAGCGCGCCGCGGGTGACCGAGTGGCGCTCCTCCGCCACCTGGCCGATGAACAGGAACATCTGCCGGCTGTCGCTGATCCACGCGATCTGCGCGGTGACCCACTCGCTCTGGTGGAAGAGGTGGTACCAGCCGCCGATGTGCACGCCGGCGATCCAGTCCTGCAGCGCCGCGTGCGCATGGGGCGAGTGCTCCTCGCTGTAGAGCGCCACCGGCACCGTCGGCAACTGGCCGCGGTCGACGCGCTCGTAGGCCCAGCGCGAGGGAAGCTGCGATTCGCGTTCGTCGAGCAGCTGCTGCAGGAGTTCCTCGGGCGTCTGCGCCCGGCGTCGCAGCGAGGGCACGGCCGGCGCGGCCTCTTCCACCGCCGGCAGTCCGCGCAGCACGCGGGCATGCTGGCGCATGAGTTCGTCGAGGAAGGTCTGCCGCTGCATGGGCGGCAGCGCGATGGCATCCATGCCGCGGTCCAGCGCACGGACGAGGTCCGGCAACTGGCCGCGCAGGCGCACGCGGGCGGCCTCGTCCGGTTGCGGCGCCACGCTGTGCAGCAGTGCGTCCACGAGTTCGATGTAGGTCTGCGGTTCAGACGCATCCCGGCCGTGCTGGACCATCGCCTGCGCGATGACCTCGACCCACGGGCCGAGCAGGAAGCGCCGCATCAGCTTGCCCGCCTGGGCGTCGTCGAGCTGGTGCTGCAGCTGGTCGCGCAGCATGCGCTGCCATTCCTGGCGGCGCTGCTCGCGGTCCAGGCGCTCGAGCGCCACGGCGCTGCGCTGGCCTCGTGCCTCCGCCTGGGCGCGGATGTGGGCGTCGACCTCGGTCAAGGCCTGCTGGAACTGCAGTGCCGACGGATGCGCGCTGTCCAGCAGCGGCTGGATCACGCGATCGAGGAACTGCAGGAAGGCCTTCAGTTCCGCGTCGTCGCTGCGCCGGAAGCCCGCGCCGTGCGCGGCCAAGCGGTTCAGCAGTTGCCAGGTCGGATGGTCCTGTCGGCGCAGCAGCGTGGGATCGGTCTTGGACAGCCGCACGATCGCGACCTGCAGGCGGCCCATCAGCACCTTGAGCGGCGGCTGCAGGCTGTCGTCGGCCAGGATCTGGTCGTACAGGCGCGACAGCAGATCCGTGCCCGGCGCGCCGACGCCCGGCCCCAGCTTGTGCGGCGGCGGAGCCAGGGCGCCCGTGGCCGATGCCGGCGAGGGGGACGCCGCGGCGCGGGTCGATCCGAGTTCGGCGGCCCGCGTGTTCATCAGGTCGAGCTTCATCGCGACCTGGTCCAGCGTGGCGTTCTGCGTCGGGGTGTCGGTCAGGGTCTTGAACTGGCGCAGGCGCAGTTCCGATTCCTTGATGGCCGAGCCGTGACTGGTCAGCATGCCGCTCAGATGCGCCTGTCTCAGCCCCTGGCAGAGCAGGGTGTAGATCGGCTGCAGCCGGGTGGCCAGCGGCTGCGCGGCCAGGCGCATCAGCGCGTAGCGGCCGTCGGCGTCGAGGTCCACGCCTTCGATGGTGCGCGCCAGCGCCTGCGCGAACAGGGCGGCCCGCAACGGGTTGTCGTTCTTCAGCGGTCGCGCGATGCCGCGCAGCGCGGCGAAGAAATTGCTCAGCTGGTGCAGCTCGGCCCGGGACTGGTCCTCGATCGCGGTGATCACATGCGCGATCGCGACGTCCTTCAGGGCCTGGCTCTCGTCGACGAGGCTGAAGGACAGGTCACCGCCGCGCTGGGGCGGACGCTCCCGCTGCAGCGGATCACCGCCGTCGCGGGCGATCTTCAGCAGGAGGCTGAGCGAGCCTTCGAAGTCGGAGGCGAAGCTCGCGCGCCGCCTGGACCAGCCGGCCAGCAGCTGGTGGTGTTCGAGTCGGCTCTTGAGCTCGTCCTGCAGGCCGTTGTAGACCGCATGCGCCAGCGAAGGCACATGCGTGAGCATGTCGTCGAGCAGGGACTGCAGGGAAGGCGAAGACGCTTGGACCATCATTTGTGACAAGTTGTCAGCCGCATTATGGTCGCCCCTCATTCAGGTGACATCCCCTGGGGCACGGGGACGTGCGACCTGGGGAAAGCCCGGTGGATGCCCGACCTCGCGGCCGGCGGGGACGACTGATTCTGGGTGAATGCCGCACCGGGCAGCGGCAAGGGATGAGCCTACTTCGTATCCAGACGCAACAGGCTGGCGCCGTGCGAACGAAAAAAGGGGTCGCCGAAGCGACCCCTTTCGAGAGCGTGGGTCCCGAGCGTGACGCGCGGTGCAAGCACCGCGCGACCTGCTCAGGCGGACATCACATGTCCATGCCCATGCCGCCCATGCCGCCGGGCATGGCCGGGCCGGCGGACTCGTCCTTCGGCGCTTCGGCGACCATGCACTCGGTCGTCAGCATCAGCGAGGCCACGGACGCGGCGTTCTGCAGCGCGGTGCGGGTCACCTTGGTCGGGTCCAGGATGCCCATCTCGATCATGTCGCCGTAGGTGCCGTTGGCCGCGTTGTAGCCGTGGTTGCCGGAGCCGGCCAGCACGGTGTTGACGACGACCGACGACTCTTCGCCGGCGTTGTAGACGATCTCGCGCAGCGGGGCTTCGATGGCCTTCAGGATCAGCTTGATGCCGGCGTCCTGGTCGGCGTTGTCGCCCTTGATGGCGCCAGCAGCCTGACGGGCGCGCAGCAGCGCGACGCCGCCGCCAGCCACGATGCCTTCTTCAACGGCGGCACGGGTGGCGTGCAGCGCGTCTTCGACGCGGGCCTTCTTTTCCTTCATCTCGACTTCGGTGGCAGCACCGACCTTGATGACGGCAACACCGCCGGCCAGCTTGGCCACGCGCTCTTGCAGCTTCTCGCGGTCGTAGTCGCTGGTGGCTTCCTCGATCTGGACGCGGATCTGCTTGACGCGCGCCTGGATGTCGTCGTTGGAACCGTTGCCGTCGATGACGGTGGTGTTTTCCTTGCCCACTTCGACGCGCTTGGCCTGACCCAGGTCAGCCAGCGTGACCTTCTCGAGCGACATGCCGACTTCCTCGGCGATCACCTTGCCGCCGGTCAGGATGGCCAGGTCTTCCAGCATCGCCTTGCGGCGGTCGCCGAAGCCCGGCGCCTTGACGGCGACGACCTTCAGGATGCCGCGGATCGTGTTGACGACCAGGGTCGCCAGCGCTTCGCCGTCGACTTCTTCGGCAATGATCAGCAGGGGACGGCCCGACTTCGCCACGGCTTCCAGGGTCGGCAGCAGATCGCGGATGTTCGAGATCTTCTTGTCGTAGAGCAGGACAAACGGGTTGTCCAGGATCGCCGACTGCTTTTCCGGGTTGTTGATGAAGTACGGCGACAGGTAGCCGCGGTCGAACTGCATGCCTTCGACGATGTCGAGCTCGTTGTCCAGGCTCTTGCCGTCTTCGACGGTGATCACGCCTTCCTTGCCGACCTTGTCCATCGCCTTGGCGATGATCTCGCCGACGTCCGCGTCGGAGTTGGCGGAGATGGTGCCGACCTGGGCGATTTCCTTGGAGGTCGTGGTGGCCTTGGAGGCCGCCTTCAGCTGGGCGACCAGGGCGGTGACCGCCTTGTCGATGCCGCGCTTCAGGTCCATCGGGTTCATGCCGGCGGCCACGTACTTCATGCCTTCGCGGACGATGGCCTGGGCCAGGACCGTGGCGGTGGTGGTGCCGTCACCGGCGTTGTCCGAGGTCTTGGAAGCGACTTCCTTGACCATCTGGGCGCCCATGTTCTGCAGCTTGTCCTTGAGCTCGATCTCCTTGGCGACCGAGACACCGTCCTTGGTGACGGTGGGGGCGCCGAACGAGCGCTCCAGCACCACGTTACGGCCCTTGGGGCCCAGCGTGACCTTGACCGCGTTGGCCAGGATGTTCACGCCTTCGACCATGCGGGCACGGGCCTCGCCGCCGAAGACAACGTCTTTTGCTGCCATGTGTATCTCTCCGAAATCTCTATCTGGATGAAAGTCTGTCGCGGTCGCCGATTACTTGGCGATGACGGCGAACAGATCCTCTTCGCGCATGACGAGCAGCTCGTCGCCGTCGACCTTGACGGTCTGGCCGCTGTACTTGCCGAACAGGACGCGGTCGCCGACGGCGACGTTCAGGGCGACGAATTCACCCTTGTCGTTGCGCTTGCCCGGGCCGACGGCCAGCACTTCGCCCTGGTCGGGCTTCTCGGCGGCGTTGTCGGGGATGACGATGCCGGAGGCCGTCTTGGTTTCGTTTTCCAGGCGCTTAACGATCACGCGATCGTGCAGAGGACGCAGTTTCATCAGATCTCCTTGACTAATGCAGACTTGCTTCAAGGACCCGCCGTGCGCTCATCGCACCGGCCAGCCCTTCACAAGAAGTAAGCCCCTCGGCAGGGCCGCGGGGCTCGTTAGCACTCGACCATCGCGAGTGCTAGCAGGGAGATTATATGGACGGGTCCTGGCGTTTCAAGGGCGCGGTCGAACACCCCAGCCGAATACATGGTCCAGCGACCACCGGCCGGGCCCCCGGCCCAGCAGGTAAAGCATGGGCGCCGCCCAGCTCAGGTGGGTCGGCCAGCCCGACGGATAGACGAAGGTCTGGATCACCGCGGTCATGCCCAGTACGCCGAGCGCCGCGATCCGGGTGAACAACCCGAGCACGAGGAGGATCGGCAGGAGGTGCTCGGCGCCCGTGGCCAGGTACGCCGCCCATTCCGGCGGGATCAGCGGGAGCGCGTAGTCCTGCCGGAACAGCAGGAAGGTGGTGTCGGTCAGCGTGAACCAGCCCTCGACCTTGGTGCGGCCGGACAGCCAGAAGACGCCCGCGATGCTGAACCGGCAGGCCAGGGCGATCAGGTCGTGCGAGATGAGGCGCTCCAGGCGCTCACGGATCGCGGCCAGCGACCCGGAGGCGTCGCGTCCGGTGCGGGAGGTGGAAGTGATCGTGTTCATGACGGGATCTCCGTGACGCCGGCGAAGGCGCCTTGATTGAGCAGACGGCCCAGCGCGGCGCCGGGGTCGAAGGAGGGGAAACGGGCCTGGACGGCGTCCAGCGCGGCGCTGAGCAGCGCGCCGTCGGCGCAGGCGTCGAGCAGCGCGCACTCGGCGGCGTCGATCTCGAGCGCGACGACCGCGCCCGCGGGGCGCGTCAGCAGCGCGCCCTGGCCTTGCCAGTGCGGCGGATTCGGATCGGCGGCGTGCTCGCGCGCGGCGCGCCACAGGCTGAACGCCGGCCAACGGGCGGACCAGCGCCAGCGCGCCGCGGGATGGGGAACCAGGGTGGAGGCGGCCAGCCGTCCGGGATCGAGGCGGGCGATCGTCGCCACGTCGAGCACCGCTGCGTCTGCCGCGACGTGGCTCTCGCTCCAGAGCCGGTCCAGGCGTGCGACTTCGCCGAGCCACGGCAGATCACCGCCGGCGAGCGCGGCATCGAGGAATGCGGGGAAACGCTCGCCGTAATGTTGAAGGTCGCCGCCCGACGGCGGATCGGCCCGCACGGCGTCGAGCGCGACGGCCTGCATCCACGCATCGCCGGTCAATCGATGCACCGACGGATACAGCGAGAGCAGCGCATCCGCGCAGCCCTTCAGCACGGTGTTGCGGTACACGGCGAAGCCGGGCTGCGCCGACGTGGCCAGGCGAGCGTCGGCGCTGTCGGGTTCGGCCCACAGCGCGCGCCAGAAGTCTTCCTGGAATCTCGCGAGCGACTCGGCGTACGACTCGACGTGTGATCCGGTGGGCGCGTCGACGCGTGTCATGCGAGCGCCTCCAGTGGCGCTCGCGCCATCGTGTCGAGCACCGACTGCGCACGCGCTCGCTCGTTGATCAACTCAGCGAAGGGCGGCAGGTTGCCGTCGCGCTCGACCAGCGTCGGTCTGGGACCGATGCGCGCGGTCAATCGTTCCAGCAGCGCCCAGACCGGCGCCGCAACGGCCGCATCGTGGCTGTCGATCAGCAGCCCCGTGGTGGCATCGGCGTCGGCACGATGACCGGCGACGTGGATCTCCATCACCGCGTCGCCGTCGATCGCGTCTATCCATGCCTCGGCGTCCACGCCGAGGTTGCTCGCGGACACGAACACGTTGTTCACGTCGACGAGCAGCCCGCAGCCGGAGCGGCGGACCAGCTCATGCAGGAAGTCGACCTCGCCCCACTCGTGGGCGAGGGTCAGGTAATGCGTGGGGTTCTCGATGGCGACGCGGCGCCGCAGCGCGTCCTGCATGCGGGAGAGGTTCGCGGCGACGTGATGCAGTGCCTCCGTCGTGCGCGGTATCGGCAGCAGGTCCGGCGCGTACGCGCCGACTAAGCGGCTCCACGCCAGATGCTCCGACACCAATGCCGGCTGCAGCCGGTCTGCCAACGCGGCGAAGCGTCGCAGATGATCCGGATCCGGCGGCGCCGCGCCGCCCAGCGACATCGACACCCCGTGCAGCGACAGCGGATGTGTCGCACGGAGGGCCTCCAGCAGCGCCAGGCGCGGTCCGCCCGCGACGAGGTAGTTCTCGGGATGGACCTCGAACCAGAGTCCGGGATCGCGCACGGTCAGCGCGTCTTCCGCGAACTCGGGCTTGAAGCCCAGGCCGGCACCCAGCGTGTGCGACATGATGGTGGAACGGCGGGTGTCAGGGTCAGGACTTGACCGGGGCCAGCGAACCCATGCCCTTGGGCGTCTTGATCGTCGTGCAGGTGCCCGCCGGGACGTACTTCCAGGCGTTGGCCTGGTAGTCCATCTTGGAGGTGCCGGCGCAGGTGGTGCCGGGTCCGGCGGCGCAGTCGTTCTTGCCGGCCATCGAGACGCCGTAGCAGCGCTCCTTCTCGGCGGCGGCCGGCTTGGCGTCCTGCGCCATCGCGGAGGCGGACAGGGCGGTCAGGGTGACGAGGGCGAGGCTCAGGGTGGTCGACTTCATGGGGCACTCCTTGTGCGTGTGTGCGGGTTGAAAGTTGTTTGCGTGATGAACGCGATGGTTTGTCCGCCGCATCCGGTAGCTAGTTCGTGCCAATCTCGCCGGGGGTTACAGCGCCGCTCAAAAAATTTCGGATTCTTTTTTCGAGCCCCCTGTAACCTTCCGGCCCCATGACGCGAATAGATCCCGTGATCGCGACAGAGCATGAGTTGCACGACCTTTTCGTGGCCGGGCTGGACGGGGACGCGGGGGCTTACCACCGCTTCCTCCAGCGCCTGGGGGCGCTGCTGCGCGGGTACTTCCGGCGGCGGCTGCAGCAACTGCCGGACGAGGTCGAGGACCTGGTGCAGGAGACGCTGATGGCCGTGCATGCGCAACGCCAGACCTATCGCCGCGGCGAGCCGCTGACGGCCTGGGTGCACGCGGTCGCGCGCTACAAGCTGGTGGACCTCTGGCGCCGGCGCGAGCGGCATGACGCACTGAACGACCCGCTCGACGACGACCTGGCGGTCTTCGCGACCGCCGACCACGAGGCCGGCGACTCGCGCCGCGACCTGAGCCGGCTGCTGGATCAACTGCCGACCAACCAGCGCCTGCCGATCCTGCACACGAAGGTCGAGGGGCTGTCGGTCCAGGAGACCGCGCAGCTCACCGGCCTGAGCGAGTCGGCGGTGAAGGTCGGCGTGCACCGGGGATTGAAGACGCTGGCTCGGCTGTGGAAGGACATGACATGAAGACCGACGACCTGATCGGACTGCTGGCGCAGGACGCCGGCCCGGTGCCGACGCGCACGGGCGAGCGGCGCTTCGCCCTCGCGCTGCTGGTGGGGGTGGCGCTCGCGCTGGCGTGGGTGCAGGGGGCTTTCGGCATCCGCTCGGACCTGGCGGAGGTGATGGCGATGCCCGCGTTCTGGCAGAAGGTGGCGATGCCGCTGGCGGTGGCCGCGACCGGCCTGGTCGTGGTGTTCCGGCTGGGTCACCCCGGCGCGCGAATGAACGGCTGGTGGCTGGGGGTGTGGCTGCCGGTGTCGCTGCTGTGGATCTGGGCGGCGGTGGTGCTCTGGATGGCCGAGCCCGGCGCGCGTATCCCGCTGGTGATGGGCACGACGTGGCGGGTCTGCGTCTTCAACGTGACGGCGACGGCGCTGCCGATCGGCGTCGGGCTGCTGTGGGCGCTGCGCGGCCTGGCTCCGACACGGCCGGTACTGACCGGCGCGGCGGCCGGCTGGCTGGCGGGGGCGGTGGGGGCGTGCGTCTACTCGCTGCACTGCCCCGAGATGGCCGCGCCCTTCGTGGCGATCTGGTACGTGCTCGGGATGGGCATGTCGGCGGCGCTCGGCGCCCTCGCGGGTCGGCATTGGCTGAGATGGTGAGCGGGCGCCGGTAAACTCAACCCACTTCGCAACTGAGAGACCCGGAAAGGCGTCCCGGTGATCGAGCTCAGTGCATTCGACTCGATATTGATGAGGAAGATGGGAGACCTTGCGGCGTTTCGCCGGACGAGGCGACCGACCAAGGGTCGGAAGCTGGTCTCTCAGCCGTCCTCCTCGGTTGCGAAGATTTTTCCCCTCACGCGATATACGACAACGGCAACGCCGTCGTGAACTTCAGTTCCTCCATCGCGAAGCTCGAGCTCACGTCCGACAGCTGCGTCCCCGCGATCAGCCGGCGGTAGACCTGGTCGTAGGCGGCGATGTCCGGCACCACCACGCGCAGCAGGTAGTCCACGTCGCCGCTCATCCGGTAGAACTCCACCACCTCCGGGATCGCCTCGATCGCCGCGCGGAACTGGTCGAACCAGGCCTGCGAGTGCACGTTCGTCCGCACCGAGACGAACACCGTCACCCCGACGTTCACCTTCTTCGGATCCACGAGCATCACGTTGCGCGTGATCACGCCCGATTCCTTCAGGCGTTGCACCCGGCGCCAGCAGGGCGTCGTCGACAGCCCGACCTCCGCCGCCAGTTCACTCACCTGCACGGATGCGTCACGCTGCAGGACATCCAGAATCTTGCGGTCGATGGAATCCAGTTTCGTCATTTCAGCCAACCTTGGAATTCAATTGCCGAAATCGGCCAAGGAAAGACGGATTTTGCACGTGGATTCCAAGCGTGAATTCTGACAATCGACCCCCATGGAAATCTATCTCGACGCCAACGCCACCACCCCCGTCCTGCCGCAGGCGCGCGACGCCGCGCTCTCCGTGATGGCGGACGCGTTCGGGAACCCCAGCAGCATCCACGGCAGCGGACTCAAGGCCCGGGCCCGGCTCGATGCGGTCCGCGCCACCGCGCGGCGCGTGCTGGGCGCGCCGGGCGGTCGGCTGGTCTTCACCAGCGGCGCGACCGAGGGCATCCAGACCGCCGTGCTGTCCGCGCTGACCGCCTTGCGCCAGCGTCGCGAGGCCGGTCAGGCCATCCCGCCGCAGCTGCTCTACGGCGCCACCGAGCACAAGGCGGTTCCCGAAGCGCTCCGGCACTGGAACACGTTGCTGGGCCTGAAGCTGGACATCGTCGCGATCCCGGTCGGCATCGACGGCCGCCATGACCTCGCCTGGTTGCGCGCGAACGCGTCCTCCGCGGGCCTGGTCTGCACGATGGCCGCGAACAACGAGACCGGCGTCATCAGCAACCTCGACGGCATCGCCGATGCGCTGCGCGGCACCGGCGCGCTGTGGCTGGTCGACGGCGTGCAGGCGCTCGGCAAGCTGCCGCTGCTGCTCGGCGAACGCGCGATCGACTACGCGCCGTTCTCCGGCCACAAGCTCTATGCGCCCAAGGGCGTCGGCATGCTCTACGTCCGCGAGGGCGCGCCGTTCACGCCGCTGATGGCCGGCGGCGGGCAGGAAGGCGCGCAGCGCTCGGGCACCGAGAACATGGCCGGCATCGCGGCGCTGGGGGCCGTGCTGGAGGCGCTCGAAGGCGGCGGTGTGTTCGCGTCGCTCGGGCAGTTGCTGGATCGCCGGCAGCGCCTGGCCGATGCGCTGCGCGAGGCCTTCCCCGGCGTCGTGTTCAATGCGCCGTTCGACATCAGCCTGCCGACGACGCTCAACGTCTCCGTTCCCGGGTTGAGCGCGAAGCTGCTGCTGGACCTGTTCGATGCCGCAGGACTTCGCGTGAGCGGCGGCTCCGCCTGCGGCGCGGCGAAGGCGGCACCGAGCTACGTGCTGCAGGCGATGGGCCTGCCGGCGTGGCGCGCCGGCTCCGCGGTGCGCCTGTCCTTCGGCGCGGCCGATGCCGAGTCGACCATCGACGAGGCCTGCAGACGCCTGCGCGCCTGCGGCGACTCGCTGCGCGCGACCTGCCAGTCGCCGGCACCGAATGAGACCCCGCAGGCGCCGGAGCTGTTCACGCGCTTTGCCGTCGATGGCGCCTGCTGCTACGTCGTCGCTGATGTGACCAGCCGCCGTTGCGTGGTCGTCGACCCGCTGCCTGAACTGACCGGCACGCTGGCGCAGTGGATGCGATGTCGCGGACTGACGCTGGCCGCGGTGCTGGACACGCACAGCCATGGCGACCATGCGTCGTCGGCCCAGTCGCTGCGAGACGCGATGACGAGCCTGCTCGCCGAGGAAGCGCTCGCCGACCGCGTCGACGCGCTGGGCTGGCCGAAGGGCAGCGAAGTGATCGCGCTCGGCGCGCATCGGCTGTCGCGGCTCGCGATTCCCGGCCACACGGAAGATTCCACCGCCTACCTGCTGCACACGGGCGGCGAACTGATCACGGCCTTCGTCGGTGACACCGTGATGCCGGGGGCGCTCGGTCGCAGCGATTTCGAGCAGAGCGCGCCGGCCGCGTTCGGCCCATCGCTGAAGACGCTGGAGCGCAATGTCGGCCTGAACGGCCTGCTGCTGCCTGGGCACGATTACGACGACCGGTTTGCGACGACGCTGGCAGTGGAGTGCGGCGCGCAGCCTTTGCTCGATGGCGTGCTGAAGGGGCGTCTGAGCGCCGACGCCTTCGCGATCGGCAAGGGCGTGCTGGAGCACGACCTGGCACCCACCGAATACCAGACGATGGCTTGCGGTGCGCGCGTGGACTGCGCGCGGACCACGGAACGCGTGGAGCTCGACGTCGTCGGACTGCAGTCGATGCTGGGTGACGGCTTCGGACCGAAGCCGGTGCTGGTCGATGTCCGAGAAGCCTATGAGGCGCGGATGAGCCCGACCGAGGAACTCGCGCCGGAGGCGGTGCCGCTGTCGGCGCTGATCAACGCGCTGCCGCGCTGGCGCGCGCTGCCGGAACAGACGCCGGTGATCTTCTTCTGCCGCAGCGGCAACCGCAGCGCGCAGGCGGCGCGGGCGCTGCGGCGGCTCGGGCATGGCCAGGCGTGGAGCCTGGCCGGCGGTTTGGCGCTGTGGCCGACCAGCCGCGTCACGCACGTGCTCGACGCGATCGCGATCTGAACACGGGCGTACTGCAGCGGCCGCTGGCCCTCACCCCCCGCCCTCTCCCGCAAGCGGGAGAGGGAGCAAGAGGGGCTCAGGGCGCTGGCAGCGCGGCGCTGCCGAACCGCGTGCGGCAGACCTGCTGGCCGGCTGCATTCGTCTCGAAGTCGCTCGCGAGCATGATCAGCCGCGAACCGTCCGCGCTCGGCAGCAGGGGCGACGAGTAGTTCTGACACCAGTTCGTCTGCGCCGGCGGACTCAGCGGCTTCACCGGCGCTTCCATCGTCGTCCAGGTGCCGGTGCCATCGGCGGTCGAGCTCAGGAAGATCGTCGCGCCGTTGCCGGCGGTATCGACCTGTCCCGCAGCGTTGAACAGGATCTGCCCGATCAGCGCGATCCGCTGCCGACCCGGCAACCACACGTGCGTCGGCGCATGCCGGAAGAAGCGACCGTCGGCCGTCTTCGGCTCCGCACCGCGGACGGCGGGGTCACCCCAATCGAGCCCGTCCGCCGAGCGCTTCAGCGCCACGCGGCAGTCCAGCCCCGCAGTGCTGCAATGCTCGTAGCTCAGCAGGAAACTGCCGTCGCCCAACCGGCTCGTCACCGCCATGCCGGGGCGATCCGACGGCTTCACCGCCGACGCGATCACGCGCGGCGCCGTCCACATCGCACCGTCCGTTGTGCTCATGATCTTGAGCGTCTGCGACGCGCCGGCGGCCGTTCCGTCCGTCTCGTCCGAGTACAGACAGGCAAGGGCACCATCCCGCGACACGAGGAACTCCGGCTCCCAGATGCCCGTGCCTTCACCGCCGCGCGGCTTGTTGCCGACGCCGCAGTTCGCGAGGAAGCGCCAGGTCTTGCCTCCGTCGTTGCTGCGATGGATGGGATGCGTCATCGGTTGCCCGGGCGTGTCCTGCCCGACCGACGCCGACCACAGCAGCGTCCCCGCCGGCAGCGCGCCGACCGCTGTCGGCAACTCGAAGACCGAGCCGCAGCACAGGCCCTTCGGCCAGGCCGCATCGGTCACCGCGCCCTGCGATTGGAAGCTGGCGCCGTCGTCCTTGCTCAGGAACAGCTTGCCCTGGCCGCGATCGCCGTCGAAGGTGATCGTGCTGGCGAGCAGCGCGCCGTTGAGCGTCGCATCGGTCTGATGCTGGAGCCGGATCAGTCGCGGATAGAAGGCCGGCGCGTCGCCGTTGAGCAGCGTGCCGGTACGCGTGACCGGCGGTGTCGTGACGGGCGGCGGTGCGGTGGGTGTCGCGGTCCCGGAGCCCGACGAGCCGCCACCGCCGCCGCAACTGGCGCAGGCAGCGAGCAGGACGCCGATCGTCAATGCCGAAGCGCCGGTCGCCAGCGCGCGGAGGAGGGGGGAACGAGGTGTCATGGCGTGCTCCCGTTCAGACTTCGCCGGAAGGCTTGCGCTGCGGCACGCCGGACGGGATGGGCCGGCCGAACTCCGGCCTGCCGTCCGCCGTCCAGGTGAAACGCTGGATGCGCATCGTGCGGCCGTGCGCGTCGTTCTCGGCGCTGTCCTTGGCGTGATAGACCAGCCAGTCCTCGGTGCCGTCGGGCGACTTCGTGAAGCTGTTGTGGCCCGGGACGAAAACGCCGTCGACGCCGGCCACGCCGGTCGGTCCGTCCGACGGGCCGAAGACGGGCTTCGGATGCTTGGTCCAGCTCTTCGGATCCATCGGATCCTTGCCGGTCAACTCGAGCAGCCCGAGGTAGTACACCGCCGCCGTGTGCCCCGCGGAGTACGCGACGAAGTCGCGCCCGCCGTGCCGCAGCGGCTGCGGCGCCTCGATCCAGTAGTCGTTCGGCTGGACCTGCCACTTGCCGTCGACCTTGTGCCAGCCGCGCTCCCAATCGTGCTCGCCCTGGACGATGCGCACGCCGGGGCCGATGGCCTTGGCGGGACTCGACATCGGCGCGATCCACAGGCCCGAGTCGGCGTACATCCAGAACAGGCGGCCGTCGGCCAGCTGCAGCACCGAGCCGTCGATCGAGTAGCGCTCATGCGCCAGGTGCACGCGCCCGAGATCGCGGTACGGCCCCATCGGGTGATCGGCTTCGAGCACGTAGTGCCGGTGGTTCGCGTCGACCTGATCGGACGCGGTGAAGTACAGGTACCAGCGGCCGTTGAGGTGGTGCAACTCCGGCGCCCAGATCATGGCGCTGCGCGGGCCGCTGGCGTCCGCGGTCCAGACCTTCTTGCGCTCGGCCTCGCGCCAGTCGCTCAGCCGGTCCGAGCGGTAGACCCACACGCCGCCATTGGGGTCGAAGGTCGCGGTCAGGTAGTAGGCGCCCTCGTGGAAGACGACGAAGGGATCGCCGGCCTCGCGGTCCGGCAGCACGGGGTTGGTGAAGGTGGTCGACATGGCGGTCCCGGAGGCCGCTTTCACGGCGGACGAAGCGGAGGAGGAAGCGGTCGCTGAGGAGCCCGATGAGGCGGCAGGGCGAGCGGAGGAGGCGCTGGCGCAGCCGGTCGACATCGCGGCGCCCGCGAGTCCCAGTCCGGCGGCCAGACCGAGCCAACGGCGGCGCGGCAGGTCCGCGTCCGAGTCTGGATGCATGGGGAAGTCTCCTGTCCCGCCGCATCGGCACGGCCACATGCCGCGCCCCGGGTGGGGATCGGCGCGGATGGTAGACCGCATCGGTCGTTAATAACAAGTATGTTTGTTACTAACGAGCTTGCTGGCGCTCAGCGCATCTCGCGCGGTCTGGGCGAGGCCGAGGCGTCCGCGCCGACCGCGTCGGGCCCGTGCCCCCGAGGGAAGTCGAACGCGATCCGCATCACGATGTCCTGCGGGTAGTTGCCGAACTTGCGGCCGAACAGGTTGAGCCCGCCGCGGTTGCGCGCGTCGTCCTTGATGCCCAGCCTCACCTTGATGTGGTTGGTCTGCGGCAGGTCCAGGTCGCCGATCTTCACCGCGCCCAGCGCGACGCCGTCGATCATGGAGCCCTTCTCGCCCACGCTCCACTGCTTGAGCAGCCCGTGCGTCGTGCGGTCGACCTGCCACCAGCTCGGCATCAGCAGCGAAGGCTTGCCGCCGTAGTCGCCGGGGCTGGTCCAGGTGCCGATCTCCCGGTCGTTGATCCAGAGCGTGATGTCGGAGGGGAAATCCTCGTTGAACTGGGGCGCCTCGGAGCAGATCTCCATCGACAGCTCGAGGTGGCTGGGCACCGCGCCGTAGGGCAGGTTGTTGGGGAAGGCGTAGTCCACGTAGCCCGAGCCGCCGAACCACAGCAGCTGCGCGTAGACGTGCTCCGGCTCGAAGAAGGAGCGCGAGTCGTCCAGCATGCCGATGATCTTGCTCTCGCTGACCAGGCCGCAGGTGGGCTTGGCCTCGACGTGGCGGTAGCTGCCGATGGGCATGCTGATCGAGATGACGTTGGGACGGGACTCGATCGCCGCGCCGGGCAGGCGCAGGCGCACCTCGTCGTAGCGCTTGGAGCAGAGCTTCTGCTGGCCGCGCGTGCCGGGCTCCACCTCGACCGAGACCAGGCCCACGGCCTGCAGCTGGTTGATGTTGAAGCTCACCGTCGAATGCGGCAGGTTCATCGCGCCCGCCAGCTCGGAGACGTTCAGCACCTGGTGCGTGAGCAGGCCCAGCATCGCCTGCCGCGTGTCCGAGGCCAGGGCCTTGGCGACGGCCAATGCCGCGTCCCCCTCGACCATCAAGACCCGGCTGCCCGAGACCTCCACCATTGCGCGTCCCCTCTCTGCGTCGCCGCAGCTCGTCGTTGTCTGGACCGTCTTTCTCGCCCGCCATAGGGCCGAAAGGATTGGGGAGTTTATGCGGATCGCCCCGCGCGGGTGGCCCGCCCAGGGCCTGTCCGGTGCGCTTTCCGAGGTTCCTAGGGTAAAGACCGATCATTAATAACAAACAAGTTCGTGATAATGGCTGCCATGAACCCCGCACACCATGACGGGCGAGGCGCCGAGACCGCCACCTCCGCTGATTCCCCCGGGCGCGTGCACCGCCGCCGCAACCCGCTGACCGGCCGTCACGTGCTGGTCTCCCCGCACCGCACCCAACGGCCCTGGCAGGGCGCGCAGGAGCCGGTCGACGACTCGCCGCTGCCCAGCCACGATCCGACCTGCTACCTCTGCGCCGGCAACGTGCGGGCGAACGGCCAGCGCAATCCGGACTACACGAACACGTTCGTTTTCACGAACGACTTCGCGGCTTTGCAGCCGGCGCAAGGCGACGAGGCGAGCCTGGCCGTGGCGGATGAGGCCGGCGCCGACCTGCTGCAGGCGATGCCGGTGGCGGGCGAGTGCCGCGTGCTGTGCTTCTCCCCGGACCACGCCCGCACGCTGCCCGAGCTCGAACTGCCTGAACTGCGCGCCGTCGTGCGGGCCTGGATGGAGCAGTCCATCGACATGGGCGCGCGTCACCGCTGGGTGCAGGTCTTCGAGAACAAGGGCGCGGCGATGGGCTGCTCCAATCCGCATCCGCACGGCCAGGTCTGGGGCCTGGACCAGTTGCCCGACGAGGCCGTGCTCGCCGACACGCATCAGCGCGACTACCTCGATCGCCACGGCGAACCGCTGCTGGTCCGCTACGTCCGCGACGAGCTCGCCGCCGGCGAACGCGTGATCGTCGAGACCGACCATTGGGTCGCCGTCGTGCCGTACTGGGCCGCGTGGCCCTTCGAGACGCTGCTGCTGCCGAAGGCGCCCACGCTGCGCCTCGACGCGATGACGACGGCGCAGGCCGACGACCTCGCGGTCGCCGTGCGCCGCCTGACGACGCGCTACGACAACCTGTTCCAGTGCTCGTTCCCGTATTCGATGGGCTGGCACGGCGCGCCGCACGGCGCCGGACAGCCCGACGACGACGCGAATCGCCACTGGCAGCTGCATGCGCATTTCTATCCGCCGCTGCTGCGCTCGGCGACGGTGCGCAAGTTCATGGTCGGCTTCGAGATGCTCGGCGAGGCGCAGCGCGACCTCACGCCCGAGACCGCCGCGCAGCGGTTGCGCGAGGTCAGCGACACGGTGCATTACCGGCAGGCGCGTCGCGCCGCGCAGGCGGAGGGCGCATGAGCCAGGATCTTCAAGCGACACCGCGTGAGCGCGCGGTGCAAGGGTTCGAGCGCGCCTTCGGCCAGGCGCCCGAGCGCCTGAGCCGCGCTCCGGCGCGCGTGAACCTGATCGGCGAGCACACCGATTACAACGAGGGCTTCGCGATGCCGTGCGCGATCGACCGCGACACCGTCGTGGCCGCAGCGCAGCGCGACGACGATGTGATCGAGGTTCTCGCCTGCGACCTGCCCGCCGAGGCGGGCGGTTCGAGCGGCATCGCCAGCGTGAGCGGCGAAGGTGCCCGAGGCCGCTTCCGCATCGGCGATGCGGCGGATGTCTCCGCCAGTCCTCAATGGCTGCGCTATGTCCAAGGCATGGTCGCCGTGCTGCGCGAGCAGGGCCACGCCGTTGGCGGCGCGACGTTGTCGATCGCGGGCAACGTGCCGCAGGGCGCGGGATTGAGCTCGTCGGCCTCGCTGGAGATGGCGATCGGCCACGCGTTCTCCGCGCTCAACGGCTGGACGCTGCCGCCCACGACGATGGCGCTCGCCGGCCAGCGCGCCGAGAACGTCTACGCCGGCTGCCGCTGCGGCGTGCTGGACCAGCTGTCGTCCTCGCTCGGCGTGAAGGGCCATGCGCTGCTGATGGACTGCCGCAGTCTGGAGGTCCGTCCGATCCCGATGCCCGAGGACATCGCGGTGCTGGTCGTCGATTCGAAGATCCAGCGCGGCCTGGTCGACAGCGAATACAACCTGCGCCGCCAGCAATGCGAGGCGGCGGCCAAGGGGCTGGGCGTGAAGGCGCTGCGCGATGTCGACGACGGCCTGTGGTCGCGGCTGGGCGGACAACTCGACCCGGTCGTGCGCCGCCGCGCGCGCCACATCATCACCGACAGCCACCGCTGCGCCGGCCTGGCCGACGCGCTGTCGCGCGGCGACTTCGCCGCGATCAGCCACCTCATGCGCGAATCCCACTGGTCCATGCGGGACGACTTCGAGATCACCGTTCCCGCGATCGACGCGCTCGCCGCGCTGATGCAGGACGTCATCGGCGAACACGGCGGCGCGCGCATGACCGGCGGCGGCTTCGGTGGTTGCGTCATCGCGCTGGCGCCGCGGGCGATGGTCGACGAGATCCGCGTCGCGGTCGGACGCGGCTACCGCTCGCCGGACGGCCGCGCGGCGGAGGTCCATGTCTGCGCGGCGTCCGATGGCGCGGGAGTGCTCGCATGAGCGCGCTCAAGACCTTTGAGCTGCGCTCGCCGGACGGACTGCGCATCGCCGTCACCGATGCGGGCGCGTCGTGGATGTCCTGCGTGGTTCCCGTGAACGGCGATGACCGCGAGGTCCTGCTCGGCTACGAGACGCCTGAGGACTACCTGCGCCAACCCGGGTATCTCGGCGCTGTCGTCGGCCGCTACGCCAACCGCATCGCGGGCGCTTCGTTCGAGCTCGACGGCCGGCGCTTCGCGCTCGACGCCAACGAAGGTCCGAACCAGCTGCACGGCGGCACCGGCGGTTTCCACCGCAAGGTGTGGGACGTGACCCATCAGGACGAACACACGCTCGAACTGGCGCTGCGCTCGGAGGACGGCGACCAGGGCTATCCGGGTCGTCTCGACGTCCGCGTGACCTACCGCGTCGAAGCGCCGCTGACCGTCAGCGTGAGCTTCGAGGCCCGCACCGATGCGCCGACGCTGGTCAATATCAGCAGCCATGCCTACTTCAACCTCGACGGTCCCGGTCGCGACATCCTCGATCAGCAACTGCAGATCGCGGGCAGCCGCTACCTGCCGGTGCGCGTCGACCTGATCCCGACCGGCGAGCAGCAGCCGGTAGCCGGCACGCCCTTCGACTTCCGCCAGCCGCGCCGCATCGGCGATGCGCTGGAGGCGCTTCGCCGGCTCGACGTGCAGCCCGCCTGCCACGATCATTGCTGGCTGATCGACGATCCGCTCGGCGAGGACGATGCCGCGACGCTGCGCTCCGGTGACCGGCAACTGACGCTCGCGCTGCACAGCGACGCGCCGGGGCTCCAGTTCTACGCCGGCGAGTTCCTGCCCGAGACGCCCGATCGCCAAGGCCGTCCGCACCTCAAGCACGGCGGCCTCGCCATCGAGCCCGAGGCGCTGCCCGACAGTCCTCATCATCCCGAATGGCCGCAACCCGGCGCGGTGCTGCGTCCCGGCGAGGTCTACCGCCATCGCCTGACCTACCGCTTCCTTCCCTCGTCTTCTTCGCCCTCTTCGTCCTCTCCGGCCACGCTGGCCGACAAGACCTGACCCCGAGACCATCATGAGCAATTCCCCCACCGCTCCCGCCCGCTGGACGCCCGAGCAGGCCCACACCTGGTTCAAGGCGCAGCCCCGGTCGCTGGGCGCGAACTTCGTGCCCGCGTCCGCCATCAACCAGCTCGCCATGTGGCAGGCCGACAGCTTCGACGCCGAGCGCATCGATCTCGAACTCGGCTGGGCCGCCGGCCTGGGCATGAACACGATGCGCGTGTTCCTGCACGACCTGCTGTGGGCGCAGGACGCCGAAGGCTTCAAGGGCCGCATCGGCCAGTACCTGGACATCGCCGACCGCCACGGCGTCAAGACGATGTTCGTGCTCTTCGATTCCTGCTGGGATCCGCATCCGAAGCTGGGCCCGCAGCGCGAGCCCATCCCCGGCGTGCACAACTCCGGATGGGTGCAGAGCCCGTCCGCGACGCAGCTCGCCGACCGCTCGACCTGGCCCGCGCTGCGCGCCTACGTCGAGGACATCGTCAAGACCTACGGCCAGGATCCGCGCGTCACCTACTGGGACGTCTGGAACGAGCCCGACAACCAGGGCGGCGGCATGGGTTACTACCTGCCGCGCGAAGCCAAGGACAAGATCGCGCTGGTCGCGGAGCTGATCCCCCAGGTCTTCGACTGGGCGCGCGCGCAGCGGCCGTCGCAGCCGCTGACCAGCGGCGTGTGGCTGGGCGACGACTGGAGTCCCGAATCCAAGGACCTGAACGCGGTGCAGCAGGCGCAGCTCGCCGGCTCCGACGTCGTCAGCTTCCACGACTACAGCTGGCCCGAGAAGCTCGAGGCCCGCATCAAGCAGCTGCAGGCCTACGGCCGCCCGCTGATCTGCACCGAGTACATGGCGCGCAGCCTGGGATCGACCTTCGACGTCGCGCTGCCGATCGCGTGGCGCGAGGACGTGGGCATGCTCAACTGGGGCTTCGTCGACGGCAAGAGCCAGACGAAGATGCCGTGGGACTCCTGGAAGAAGCCCTACACGATCGATCCGCCGCTGGTGTGGTTCCACGACGTGCTGCACACCGACGGCACGCCGTACCGGGCCCGCGAGGCCGAATTGTTGCGGCACTATGGGGCTCTCAAGCGCTGAAGATTCCCAAAGAACCAGCCCCCAAAAATATAGCCAGCGCTGCGATTCGGGATGCAGCGCTAGGCGCAAACCGGAGCCATAGCAGCGCTATGGCGAGGATTTGCAACGACGCGGGGCGCCCGAATCGGGTAGGAGACGTATGACTGCAAGCATCGAGTTCGCCGGCGTGGCTAAACGCTACGGCAGCGTCGAGATCATTCCCGACTTCTCGCTCACCATCGGTGCGGGCGAGTTCATCGTGCTGCTCGGCCCTTCGGGCTGCGGCAAGTCCACGCTGCTGCGCATGCTGGCGGGGCTGGAGAGCGTTTCCGGTGGCCGCATCCTGCTGGCCGACCAGGACGTCACCGCGCTGCCGCCCGGCCGCCGTGGGCTGGCGATGGTGTTCCAGCAATACGCGCTGTACCCGCACATGAGCGTGTTCGACAACATGGCCTTCGGCCTGCGCAACATCGGCCTCGCCGATGCAGAAGTGCGGCGCCGCGTCGATGTCGCCGCGCGCATGCTGGAACTCGACACGCTGCTGCAGCGCCGCCCCGCGCAGCTCTCCGGCGGTCAACGCCAGCGCGTCGCCATCGGCCGCGCCGTGGTCAAGGAGCCCAAGGCCTTCCTGTTCGACGAGCCGCTGTCCAACCTCGACGCCAAGCTGCGCAACCGCACCCGCATCGAGCTCGCGCGGCTGCACAAGCGGCTGGGCGCGACCATGGTCTTCGTCACCCACGACCAGGTCGAGGCGATGACGCTGGCCGACCGCATCGTCGTGCTCAACGGCGGCCGCATCGAGCAGGCCGGCGCGCCGATGGACATCTATCAACGCCCGCGCACGCGCTTCGTCGCGGGCTTCGTCGGCAGTCCGTCGATGAACTTCCTGCCGGTCGAACGCATGGCCGATCAGCAGGGGCGCATCGCCGTGCGCCTGCCCGGCGGGGCGACGGTGGTCACGCAGATCGCGGCGACGTCGATCGCGGGTCAACTGGAAATCGGCGTGCGGCCCGAGGGCCTGCGCCTCGCCGCCGACGGCCCGATCACCGGTTGCGTCGAGCTGCTGGAGCGCCTGGGCGAGCGGAGCCTCGCGCACGTGGGTCTGGGCGACGGCACCGTCGTCGTGGCCGAGGTGCCGGTGAACAAGACGCTCGCCATGGGCGAGACCGTCCGCCTGCGGCCGGACCTCGATCAGGTGCATCTCTTCGACGGCGCTGGTCTGGCATATCACGCCGACGTCGTGCTGGACGAGGCGGTGGCGCTCGGGAGCCCGGTAGGCCTCGTTGGCGCGGATGGCACCGCCGCGGCCGCGGAGGCCCGATGAGCGCCGCGAACCTCACCGCCAACGACGCCGTGCGGGAAGCGGCGGACGTCGCGACCGGCGCCGAGCCGCCGCGCGGCGCGCTGGGCCGCTCCGCGATGGACGGCCCGGCCTGGGTGGGCTGGGCCTTCATCGCGCCGTTCGCGCTCTGCTACCTGGGCCTGCTTGCGGCGCCGGTGCTGGAAGGCTTCTGGCTGTCCTTCAATGCCGTCGACCTGCTGACCGGCAAGGGCCAGTTCGTCGGGCTGGCCAACTTCCTCGACCTGGTGCGCGACGAGACCTTCCTGCGCTGCGCGCGCAACACCATCTTCTTCGCGGCGATCTGCACGCCGGCCTTCGTCGGGTTGGGCCTGGCGCTCGCGCTGGTGCTCAACCGCCCCGGCCGCACCGGCGCGTGGCTGCGCGGCACCTTCTTCGCGTCCAACGTGCTCTCGGTGACGGTCGTCACGCTGATCTGGCGTCTCGTGCTGCTGCCCGACCGCGGGCTGCTGAGCCAGAGCCTCGCGGCTTTCGGCCTGCCGGACCTCGCCCCGCTGAGCAACGAATCCCTCGCGCTGCCCTTCATCGCCCTGGTCACGCTGTGGTGGGGCATCGGCCTGCCGATGATGCTGATCCTCGCCGCGCTGCAGCAGATCCCGCCCGACCTCTACGAAGCCGCCGCGCTGGACAACGCCAGCCGCTGGCGCAGCTTCCGCTTCATCACGCTGCCGGCACTGCGCCGCACGCTCATCATGGTCGCCATCATCCAGGTCATCGGCCAGTTGCAGGTCTTTGGCCAGGCGCAGCTGCTGACCAATGGCGGTCCGAACAACAGCACCCGCACGATGGTGATGTTCATCTACGAGGCGCTCTTCGACCAGTGGGCGCTGGGCTACTCCGCCGCGGCGGCGCAGATCCTGTTCGTGCTGATGGTGCTGGGCGTGTCGTTCCAACGCTGGGCCGAGCGCCGCGAAGGAGCACAGGCATGAGCGCCCGCGTCTGGCAGAACGGTCCGTGGGACCGGGCGCTCCTCGGCGCGGCGATCGCGCTGGCGTTGCTGTGGATGCTGCCGCTCGCGTGGGTCTTCGCACTGTCGCTGAAGTCGAACGCGGTCCTGATGGAGCGCACCGACGCCATCCTCACCACGCCCTTCACGCTGCGCAACTACGCGGACATCCTCGCCAATCCCGCCGTGTTCCGCTGGGTGCTCAACAGCTGCGTGGTGGCGCTGGTGCAGACGGCGCTGGTGCTGTTCATCTCCTCGCTCGCGGGCTACGGATTCGCGCGCTGCGAGTTCCCCGGCCGCCGCATCGCCTTCGCGCTCGCGCTGGCCGGCCTCGCGGTCCCGGAGCCCGCGGTCGTGATCCCGCTGCACCGCATCTTCGCGGAACTCGGCCTGCACAACAGCTATGCCGGGCTGATCCTGCCGCGCCTGGCCGCGCCGTTCGGTGTGTTCCTTATGACGCAGTTCTTCAAGGCGATCCCGCGTGAACTCGAAGAAGCCGCGCTGATGGACAACGCCTCGCGCTGGAAGATCTTCTGGCGCGTGATCCTGCCGCAGACGCTGCCGGCGCAGGCGACGCTGGGCATCTTCAGCTTCCTGGCCGCTTGGAACGACTACCTGTGGCCGCTGATCTCCGCGACCCGTCCCGAGATGTACACGCTGACGCTGGGCCTGGCGGCCACGCAGACCAACTTCGCGCAGTCCGAGGGCCTGGGCTTCCTGATGGCGCAGGCGGTCTTCGCGGCGCTGCCGGTGCTGGTGCTCTATGCCTTCTTCCAGCGGCACATCGTCGCGGCGGTGGCGGGAGGGAAGGCCGCATGAAGCAGCAACGCATGAAGCAGCAACGCATCAAGCAAGGCGCGATGGCCTGTGCGCGCTCGCCGTGGCGCCGGCTCGCCGTCGCCACGTGTCTGAGCCTCGCCGGCATCGCTGCCTTCGCGCAGGGTCAGGCGGGGCAGGGCGGCGAGATCCACATCACGCTCGCCCGCTTCTTCGGCAGCTGCGATGCCGAGTACGGCCAGGTCACCGACCCGTCCAAGGCCAGCAGCGAGTGCGGGATCATCACCGCGCTCACCAACCGCTTCAACGCCCGCGAGGCCGGCCGCATCCGCGTCGACACGCAGGTGGTGGAGCACTCGGCCTACTACCAGCAACTCGGCGCGCGCATCGTGGGCGGCGACCTGCCGAGCATCGCGATCATGCACAGCTCGGTGCTGGGCGACTTCGCCAAGCGCGACCTGCTGCAGCCGCTCGAGAACGGCTTCGCCCGCGAGGGCGTGGACGTCGCCGACTTCACCCCGCATGCGCGCCACGGCGTGACCTTCGGCGGCCACGTCGTCGCGCTGCCGTACGACTCGCATGCGGCGCTGTGGCACATCAACCTCGGGCTGATGAAGCAGGCGGGACTCGTCGATGCGAAGGGCCATGCACGCCTGCCGACCTCCACGGCGCAGGCGCTAGCCCAGGCGCGCGCCTTCAAGCGCGCGACCGGCAAGCCCTACTTCGTCTGGCTGACGCTGAACGATCCGAGCTTCTTCGCGCGCTCGGTGCTGGGGCTGGTCGCGCAGCAGGGCGGCACGCTGTTCCCGCGCGGCGACCAGGCCGTCGATCTGACCAGCCCGCAGGTCCGCGAGGCCGTGCAGTTCATGCGCACCGTCTACGCCGAGGGCCTGTCCACGCGCAACATGGACTACAGCGCCGCGCTGCAGGCCTTCATGGGCGGCGCCGGTGGCGTGATGCCCAACGGCACCTGGCTGCTGGGCGAGCTCACCACGCGCGCGGCCAAGCCCGGCAATCCGCTGAGCAACCAGTACGAGGCGCTGCCCGAGCCCTCCCTCTTCGGACAACCGGCGACCTGGGCCGACAGCCACGTCTGGGTGATGCTGCGCAACCCGCGGCAGACGCCGCAGGAGCGCGCCGCGGCGCTGCGTTTCCTGCGCTTCCTCAACGACGAGAGCCTGGCCTGGGCCCGCACCGGCCAACTGCCCGCGCGGCAGTCGGCGGTCGACAGCGCCGCGTTCAAGGCGCTGCCGATGCGCGCGTCGCTCGGACCGGTCGCCGCGCACGGCACCGGCCTGCCGACGACGGTCGCGCGGCAGTCCCGCGTGATGGGCCTGCTGGGCGACACGGTGGCCTCCATCGTGGTCTCCGGCGAGCCGCTGGACGCGACCCTGGCCAAGGGTCAGGAACGCATCAACCGCCTGCTGGAGCGCGAGTCGCGCTTCCTCGGCGTGGCGCCGACGGCACAGGCCGACGTCTCTCATGGTTTGCGCTAGGTTTATAACGAATTAATTTGTGAATAATCACAAAAACCGAACGCTAAGGTCCTGAAAGACCGTGCTGGAACTGCCCGGAGCGCACTGCCGGGCCCGGGCAGCGGTCAGAGCGTTCGCGCCGATTCCCACGGCATGCAGAGCTTCCTGAAGAGCTTTCAGTAGGACCGGTCCGGGCGGAGATCCCGCCACACCGGGGCAACGGCAGGCACGCATCGAGTGCCGGCAGGGCGCCGAATCTCGTCGAATACTGCAAGAAAAGTTGTTTGTATTAAAACCCGGCCCGGACCAGGCGCGCGTTCCTCCCCGCGCACCGGTCACGAGGCCCTTGGAGACAACAATGAATCGAATCCCCAACTCCCTCCGGCTTTCGCCGATCTCGGCCGCCGCCTGCCTCACGCTGTGCCTGGCCGGCCAGCAGGTCCTGGCGCAGGACGCGCCCAAGGCGCCTGCCGCTCCTGAGACTGCCGCTTCGGGCGCGGCGGGCACGAAGCTGGAGCAGGTGGTCATCGTCGGCCAGCGCGCCAGCCGCGCGGCGGCGGTGCAGACCAAGCGCGACGCCGACCAGGTCGTCGAATCCATCGTCGCCGACGACATCGGCAAGTTCCCCGACAACACGGTGGCCGAGGCGCTGCAGCGCGTGCCCGGCGTGCAGACCGTCGTCAACTTCAACAACGAGATCGTGAACCCGCTGATCCGCGGCATCGGCGACATCATCACGACCGTCGACGGTCGCGAGATGTTCACCGGCGTGGGCCGCGGCTTCGCGTTCCAGGACTTGCCCGCGGAAGCGATCTCGCGCGCCAACGTCTACAAGTCGGCCGGCGCCAACCTGATCGAAGGCGGCGTCGCCGGCGCGATCGACCTGAAGCTGCGCAAGCCCATGGAGTTCGCCAAGGGCCTGACGCTGGTCGTCAACGGCCGCGCGAGCCAGGGCGACTACGCCGACAAGCCCAGCACCAAGCTGGGCGTGCTCGGTTCCTACCGCACCAACACGCCCGCGGGCGAGATGGGCGGCCTGGTCGACATCTCCTACGCCGACCACAAGTTCAACCGGCCGATCTCGTTCAACTGCGATCCGCGCTCGGGCACCAACGGCCCGCCCGGAGCCCCCGGCCTGGTACTGCCGACCTGCGTCGGCGGCCTGACCGACACCGGCGAGTACCAGCGTCCGCAGGTCAACGCGTCCTTCCAGTGGCGCCCGAACCAGGAGAACGAGTTCTACGTCGACGGCCTCTACGCCGGCTATCGCGCGAAGTTCGCGACCTTCTTCATCTTCTCGGACATCTTCGCGGCGCAGAACATCACCAACCCGAAGGGCAGCGACGACTGCTTCGACGCGCACGTCGACGGCGCGGGCTTCCTCGGCCCGTCGTCGCAGCCGATCCAGCGCCTGTGCAACGGCGTGTCGGCGACCTTCAACAACGTGCCCGGCCTGACCAGCACGCAGGCCAAGAAGCAGTCCACCGACCAGCGCGTGCTGGCCGGCGGCTGGAAGTACAACTCGGGTCCGCTGTCGATGAATCTCGACCTGTCGCGGATGGAGTCGACCAACAGCAATCGCACGGTCATCGTCGACCTCGGCAAGCAGATCAGCGCCGTCGACATCGTGATCAACAACGGCGGCTACGGCACGACCAACATGCCGGGCAACCCGCTCGGCCAGGCGACGGACTTCCGCTTCGCCAACTCGCTGTTCCAGGACATCAACCGCGCCAAGTCCAAGCAGGACGCGGTGGCCCTGAGCGGCAACTACGAGCTGGGCGGCTTCATCAGCAACGTCGACTTCGGCGCCCGCGTGACCAAGCGCGAATCGCACTGGCGCGCCAATGCGCCGGGCGGCCCGAACGCCCCCGGCGGCAACCGCGCGACGCTGGTGAGCAGCGCGACGCAGCTGCCGGGCAACTTCCTGATCACGGCGCCGAATTGCATCCCGCAGATCAACAACTGCTCGCCGTGGATGACGCCGAATCCGGACTACCTGCTCAACAACACGGACACGCTGCGCGCGCTGTACGGCGGCGCTTTGGGGGATCCGTCCTACGACCCGCTCAACAACTACGACAGCGACGAGAAGACCTACGCGGTCTACGTGCAGCCGCATTACGAGACCAAGCTCGCCGGCCTGCCGCTGGACGGCGTGATCGGTGGCCGCTTCGTGCGTCTGGAGCGTGACATCAGCGGCGCCGGTCGGATCAACGGCGTGGTGACGCCGCAGACCGCGTCGTCGACGGCCTCGCGCTTCCTGCCCAACTTCAGCGCCAAGCTGGAGGTGGTGCCCAACCTGCTGGTGCGCGCCACGGCGGGCAAGACGATGTCGCGTCCGGCGCTGGGTGACCTGAACCCCTCGCTGACCTACTCGATCCCGACCAACGCCAACATCCGTCCGAGCGGCAGCGGCGGCAACTCCGACTTGAAGGACCAGACCAGCACGGCCTACGACCTGTCGATCGAGAAGTACTTCAACAAGGGCAGCTACCTGCAGGCGGCGGTGTACCACCGCGTGCTGAAGAACCGCGTCGTGCGCTCGACCGCGCCGGAAGTCATCGACGGCGTCGAGTACGACATCAGCCGTCCGCGCAACCTGGGCAAGGCGACGCTGAAGGGCCTGGAGCTGAGCGGCCAGTACTTCATGGACTTCCTGCCGGGCGCGTTCAGCGGGCTGGGCGTCTTCGGCAACTACACGCTGGCGGACAGCAAGGTGAACACCAGGACCGATCCGCTGTTCGGCAAGCCGCTGCTGGGTGTGTCCAAGCACAGCTACAACGCGGGCGTGCTGTACGAGAAGTACGGCTTCACCAGCCGGCTGACCTACACCTGGCGCAGCAAGTTCAACGAAGGCTCCTTCGGCTGCCTGCTGGCGCCGTCGACCGAGAACGGCATGGCCGTCGCGGCCTGCGACCCGAACGTGGCCCCGACCTACAACCGCGTCAAGGACTACGGCCGGCTGGACTTCGCGATCGGCTACGCGTTCAGCGAGAAGCTGAGCGTGAGCTTCAACGCCAACAACCTGACCGGGTCGAAGTACTACAGCTACTTCCAGAACGAGAGCTTCCCGCACGACATCCGGTCGGACGACAAGTTCTACGGCTTGAGCTTCAACGCGAAGTACTGATCCGTTCACGAGGCCTCTTCACTTCCACCGCCGCTGGCCCTCACCACCACCCTCTCCCGCAAGCGGGAGAGGGGGTCAGAAGGGCGTCGGTCGGACTCCCTCTCCCGCTTGCGGGAGAGGGCAGGGGTGAGGGCCAGCGACCGTCGCATACCAAGGAGTTTTCATGCGCCAAGCTCGTCCGGCGGCACGCCGCCGTTTCGTTCTCGGGTCCGTCGCCATGGGCGTGATCGCCGCCATCGGCGCGATGCCCACTGCGTTTGCCGCCGACAAGAAGATCGTCCTGGGCTTCTCCCAGATCGGTGCGGAGTCGGAATGGCGTACCGCCAATTCGGCCTCCATCAAATCGGCCGCGAAGGAGTCCGGCATCGATCTCAAGTTCGCCGATGCGCAGCAGAAGCAGGAGAACCAGATCAAGGCCTTGCGCGCCTTCATCGCGCAGAAGGTCGATGTGATCGCGCTCTCGCCGGTCGTGGAGACCGGCTGGGGCACGGTGCTGCGCGAGGCGAAAGCCGCCGGCATCCCGGTGATCCTGACCGACCGCACGGTGCAGGAGACGGACCAGACGCTGTGGGCGACCTTCATGGGTTCCGACTTCGTCGAGGAAGGCCGTCGCGCGGCGAAGTGGCTGACCGACAAGGTCAAGAGCCGGCCCGCGGGCAAGGAGATCCGCATCGTCGAACTGCAGGGCACGGTGGGTGCCGCTCCAGCGCTCGATCGCAAGAAGGGCTTCGAGGAAGGCATCAAGGCCGACCCGCGCCTGAAGATCGTTCGCTCGCAGACGGGCGATTTCAGCCGCGCGAAGGGCAAGGAGGTCATGGAGGCCTTCCTGAAGGCCGAGGGCCGCAACATCGACGTGCTCTACGCGCATAACGACGACATGGCGATCGGCGCGATCCAGGCGATCGAGGAGGCCGGGCTGAAGCCGGCGAAGGACATCCTGATCATCTCGATCGACGGTGTGAAGGGCGCGTTCCAGGCGATGGTCGCGGGCAAGCTCAACGTCACCGTGGAATGCAGTCCGCTGCTGGGGCCTCAGCTCATGCAGACGGTGAAAGACCTGAAGGCCGGCAAGACCGTGCCGCGCCGCATTGTGACCGAGGAGGGCGTCTTCCCCGCCGAGGTCGCGGCGCAGGAACTCCCCAAGCGGAAGTACTGATGACCGTCGTGCTGGAGGCACGCGGGGTGGCGAAGGCCTTCCGCGGGGTGCCCGCATTGGTGGACGCGGCGCTGACGCTGCGCGCCGGCGAAGTGCAGGTGCTGATGGGGCAGAACGGCGCGGGGAAGTCCACGCTGATCAAGATCCTCGCCGGGGTGCAGGATCGCGACGCGGGGACGATCGCGCTCGATGGGGTGCCTTTCGCGGCGCGGTCTCCGCTGGAGGCGCAACGCGCCGGCATCGCGGTCGTCCATCAGGAAGTGCAGCTCTGCCCGAATCTCTCGGTGGCGGAGAACGTGCTGGCCGGACGCTTCCCGCGCCGCTGGGGCGGGGTGGCGATCGACTGGCCGAAGGTGCGCGAGGAAGCCGATGCGGCGCTGGCGCGGCTCGGCATCCAGGCCGACGTGCGGCAGCCTTTGGGCGACTTTCCCGTCGCCGTCCAGCAGATGATCGCCATCGCCCGCGCGCTGCATCAGCAGGCGAGGGTGCTGATCCTCGATGAACCGACGTCGTCGCTCGATGAAGCGGAGACGGCACGACTGCTGCAGATGGTCCGTCAGCTGCGCGAAGAGGGCGTCGCGGTGCTGCTGGTCACGCACTTCCTCGATCAGGCCTACGCAGTCGCCGATCGCTTCACGGTGTTCCGCAATGGCGAGTTCGTCGGCGAGCGTGGTGCCGTGGAACTGTCGCGGATGAAACTGGTGCACCTCATGCTCGGGACCGAGCACGAGGACAAGGCATCCGGTGGCCCCGCTCAGTCAATCGCGTCGCATGCTCCGCATTCCTTCGCGGAGCCACCGGACGCCTTGTCCTCCGACACGCATGCGCACTTAGGAAGAGGCGCGGTGCGGGCGTCGGCGCACTGGGGTGGCTCCCTCTCCCGCACCGCGGGAGAGGGTGGGGGTGAGGGCCAGCGGCCGTCGATCCTCTCCACCCTCGGGCTCGGGCGCCGTGGCGCGGTCGAGGGCGTCGACCTTCACGTCGCCGCCGGCGAAGTGCTGGGTCTGGCGGGCCTGCTCGGCGCCGGCCGGACCGAGACCGCGCGCCTGCTCTTCGGCGCCGACCGCGCCGACACCGGCGAGATCCGCATCGACGGCAGCGCCGCGCGACTGCGCAGCCCGCGCGACGCCGTTCGCGCCGGCCTGGCCTTCTGCCCCGAGGAGCGCAAGGTCGACGGCATCGTCGCCGAACTCAGCGTGCGCGAGAACATCGTGCTCGCACTGCAGGCGCGGCGCGGCATCCTGCGCACGCTCTCCGGCGGCGCGCAACGCGAGCTCGCCGAGCGCTTCATCCGGCAGCTCGGCATCAAGACCGCCGACGCGGAAACGCCCATCGGCCTTCTCTCCGGCGGCAATCAGCAGAAGGCCATCCTCGCGCGCTGGCTCGCGACCGAGCCTCGCTTGCTGATCCTCGACGAACCCACCCGCGGCATCGACATCGCCGCGAAGCAGGACCTGATGGACCAGGTGCTGTCGCTGTGCCGGCAAGGCATGGCATTGATCTTCATCTCGTCGGAGCTGTCCGAAGTCCTGCGCGCGAGCGACCGCATCACCGTGCTGCGCGAGCGTCGCCAGGTGGCGGAGCTCGACGCAGACGGACTCGACGAAGAACGCCTGCTGCACGTGATGGCCGGCGCCACGGAGGCGCACGCATGAGCGCGCCGGCTTTCCTGCGTCGCTGGCGACGTGCCGCTGCTGCGGATGCGAACGCGGAGACGGGCGCGGACGCCCTCGCGAATCGCCCTGCACGGCGATCGGCCGATCACCACGCAGGCGCGCGGCATGCGGCCTACGTCCTGCTCGCCCTCTGGGCGCTGAACGCGATCCTGAATCCCCAGTTCCTCAGCCTGCGCTGGCAGGACGGCCATGCCTACGGCCCATTGATCGACATCCTGAACCGCGCGGCGCCGCTGATGGTCGTCGCGATGGGCATGACGCTGGTGATCGCGGTGCGCGGGATCGACATCTCAGTCGGCGCCGTGGTCGCGATCGCGGGCGCGGTGGCGGCCACGCTGGTGACGCAAGACGGCGCGGCGATGCCGATGACGGCGGCGATCCTCGGCGCGCTCGGCGCGGCTGCGGTATGCGGCCTGTTCAACGGCCTGCTCGTCGTCGCCGGCGGCATCCAGCCGATCATTGCCACGCTGATCCTCATGGTCGCGGGCCGCGGCATCGCGCAGCTGATCACCGACGGCCAGATCATCACGATCTATCACGAGCCCTACTTCTTCCTCGGCAGCGGCTTCCTCTTCGGACTGCCGTTCGCGCCGTGGATCGCGCTGGGCGTCGCCGCGCTGTTCGGCTTGCTGAAGCACCGCACGGCGCTCGGGCTGTTCCTCCAGGCCAGCGGCGCCAACCCGGCCGGCGCGCGTCTGGCGGGCGTGCACGCCGCCGGCCTGATGCTGGCGGTCTACATCGCGTGCGGCCTCTGCGCCGGCGTGGCCGGGCTGATGATCAGCGCCAACATCAAGAGCGCCGACGCCAACAACGCGGGCCTGATGCTGGAGCTCGACGCGATCCTCGCGGTGGCGCTCGGCGGCACATCGCTGCTCGGCGGTCGCTTCAGCCTGCGCGGCAGCCTGCTGGGCGCGCTCATCATCCAGACGCTGACGACCAGCATCTACGCGTTGGGCATCGCGCCCGAGGTCACGCTGGTGGTGAAGGCTGCCGTCGTCTTCGCCGTGTCGATCAGCCAGGCGCCGGTGTGGCGCTCCTGGCGCGAGCGCTGGCAACGCCGCGCGGGAGCGGCGTCATGAGCGAGCTCCAGAACGGCATGAAGAATGCCCGCTCCCTCGTGCACGCCCGCGACCTGCCGAGCTGGGCCTCGGTGCTGCTGCTGGTGGTGGGCGCGCTGGCCGGCGCCTCCGCCTATCCGGGCCTGCTGTCGAGCCAGGTCTTGCTCAACCTGATGATCGACAACGCCTTCCTGCTGGTCGTCGCCGTCGGCATGAGCTTCGTGATCCTGTCCGGCGGCATCGACCTGTCCGTGGGGTCGGTCGTCGCGCTGACGACCATGCTGCTGGCGCTCGGTGTCGAGCGCGCGCATCTGTCGCCGCTGGTGCTGATCCCGCTGCTGCTGATCGGCGGGACCGCGTTCGGCGCGCTGATGGGCGCGGTGATCCACGTCTTCGCGATTCCGCCCTTCATCGTCACGCTGGCCGGGCTCTTCCTGGCGCGCGGCCTCTGCTACCTGCTGAGCGTCGATTCGATCCCCATCACCGATGCAACGCTCACCGCGTGGTCGCAGTCGCGCTGGTCGCTAGGGCCGCTCGGCGAGATCACACCGGGCGCGGTGACGGCGCTCGCCATGCTCGCGCTGGCGGTGGCCGTGTCGCGGTCGACGCCGTTCGGCCGGGCCGTCTTCGCGCTCGGCGGACAGGAGACCTCCGCGCGCCTGATGGGCCTGCCCGTCGCCGCGACGCGCATCGGCGTGTACGCACTCAGCGGCGGATGCGCCGCGCTCGGCGGCGTGCTCTTCGGCATCTACACGCTGTCGGGCTACGGCCTGCATGCGCAGGGGCTGGAGCTCGACGCGATCGCCGCGGTCGTCATCGGCGGCGCGCTGCTCAGCGGCGGCATCGGCCATGTGCTGGGCGCGCTGACCGGCGTGCTGATGCTCGGCCTGATCCAGACGCTGATCCTGTTCGACGGCACCTTGAGCTCGTGGTGGACCCGCATCGTCATCGGCGCGCTGCTGGGGCTGTTCTGCGGACTGCAGCGCGTGATGGTGCTGTGGCACGGCCGCTCGTCGCGGCGCGCCTGAGTCCGTCTTCCTTCATCGGCACTTCACCAGAACGCTCACGAGAACTTTCACGAGAGCTTTCACGAGAACGTTCATCAGAACAACGAGGAAACAGATCGATGTCTTCGAAACATTCCCTGCTGATCGCGGCCAGCTTCGCGGCGACCTTCGCGGCGCTCGCGTCGCTGAGCGGAACGGCCGCGGCCCAGCCGACGCAGGACGCGCAGGCAGTCGTCGCGCCCGCGCCGCATGTGCACCTGACCACGCCGTGGACCGACGAGGCCTTGAAGGCCCCGGTGCCGTTCCCCGAGTACCCGCGCCCGCAGCTGGTCCGCGCGGAGTGGCTCAACCTCAACGGGCAGTGGGAGTACTGGGGCGGGAAGGGCGCGCCGGATGCGCGCCTCGCGCCGACCTCTGCGCCGCGCTTCCCCGAGAAGACCGAGCGCGTCCGCGTCCCCTATCCGGTGGAATCGACGCTGTCCGGCGTGGAGCGCCTCGGCGAAGTGAACCTCTGGTACCGGCGCAGCTTCGAGGTGCCCGCCACCTGGAAGGGCCAGCGCGTGCGCATCAACTTCGGCGCCGTCGACCGCCTGGCCACCGTCTACGTCAACGGCACGCGCGTCGGTCAGCACGAGGGCGGCTACACGTCCTTCGGCTTCGACATCACGCCGATGCTCAAGCCCGGCCGCAACGAGCTGGTCGTCGCCGCCTTCGACCCGAGCACCAACGACGGCACGCTCGGCAAGCAGTCGCTGAAACCGGGCGGCATCTTCTACACGCCGAGTTCCGGCATCTGGCAGACGGTGTGGCTGGAGCCCGTGGGCCAGGCGCACGTCGCGAAGCTCGACATGACGCCAGTCGTCGGTGAACAGCGCCTCGCGCTGACCGTGCGCGCCGGAGAGGCGAAGGGCCTGCAGGTCGAGGCCGTCGCGCTCAAGGACGGTCAGGTCGTCGGCCGCGTGCGCGGCGCCGCCGACAAGGCGCTCTCGCTGCCCGTGCCGCAGCCGCGCCTGTGGTCGCCCGACGATCCCTTCCTCTACGACCTGAAGATCACGCTGCGCCGCGACGGCAAGGTGGTCGACCAGGTCGACAGCTACTTCGGCATGCGCAGCATCGAGGTCGGCATGATCGACGGCGTGCCGCGTCCGCTGCTCAACGGGAAGTTCGTGTTCCAGTTCGGCCCGCTGGACCAGGGCTTCTGGCCTGACGGCCTCTACACCGCGCCGACCGACGCCGCGCTGCGCTTCGATCTCGAGGAGACGAAGAAGCTCGGCTTCAACATGGTCCGCAAGCACATCAAGGTGGAGCCGGCACGCTGGTTCTACCACGCGGACAAGCTTGGCCTGCTGGTGTGGCAGGACATGCCGCAGGCCTGGGACGCCGAGACCGACCTCGCCGTGCGCGCGAAGACCGAGGTCGAGTGGCGCGAGATCGTCGATCAGCTGCGCTCGGAGACGTCCATCGTCACCTGGGTGATCTTCAACGAGAGCTGGGGCGACTTCGAGCACCGCCGCATGGCCGCGCAGTTCCGCGCGATGGACCCGACGCGGCTGATCAACGCGCACTCCGGCATCAACTTCGCGCCGCATGACGAAGGCGGCGGCGACCTCATCGACCTGCACGACTATCCCGGCCCCGCCGCGCCGACGTACCAGCCGTGGCGCATCGCCGTGCTCGGCGAATACGGCGGCAACAGCCTGAAAGTGCCCGGCCACATGTACCGGCCCGAGTCGAAGTGCTGCTACCACCTCTTCGACAGCGCGGCGGCGATCAACGACGCCTACGTGGCGCAGGTCGACAAGCTGCGCGGCTTCCGCGCCGACAAGGGCCTGAGCGCCGCGATCTACACCGAGACGACGGACGTCGAGGAGGAGCTCAACGGCTTCTTCACCTACGACCGCCGCGTGAAGAAGCTGGACTTCGACCGCGTGAGCACGGCCAACAAGGCGTTGATCGACGGTCGATGAGCAATCGTTGCGGACCGACGTCGGATCGTCTTCGATGCGACGTGGGTCCGGGCAACACCTGACCCGGCGGCGGCCGCAGAGCCGCCCCATTCCCCTGACCGGCGCCGCTTACCTCGCCGATCGACGACAGCAACGCGGCCCGCGAGGCCGCATTTGGAGACACGCATGAGCAAGTTCGCTTGGAGTGGGTGGCGCTGGCTGCTCGCGATGGTGATGGCGGCGACGGCCTTCGTCGCCGGACCGTCGCAGGCGGCGGAGACGGTCCTGGGCAACCAGGACAGCTTCTACCCGCGGATGATCCGCCTGGCCGCCAGCGGCGGCGCCAACGGACGCCTGATCGCGTCCTACGACCTCGGCGGCGCGCAGTCGCTGATCTACGAGAGCACCAACCAGGGCACGACCTGGACCCAGGTCGGCAGCGTCACGGTGCCTGAGCCGTGGCATTGCTGCAGCGGGATGTGGGAGGTGCCGCAGCAGCTCGGCTCGACCGCGCCCGGCACGCTCTTCTGGGCGACGACGACGCGCAACGGCAGCGCGTACTCGATCCGCATCTACCGCAGCACGGACGTGGGACGGACCTGGACCTCGCACAGCGTCGCGGCCACCGGCAGCGTCGGCACCTGGGAGCCGGAGTTCTCCGTCGACAGCGCCGGCCGGCTGCTGATGTTCTATTCGAGCGAGGAGTACAAGTCCGGCGGTTTCAACCAGCTGATCGCGCACAAGGTCTCGACCGACGGCGGACTCACCTGGAGCGCGGACACCATCGATGTCGGCATCAGCGACAACGGCGACCTGCGTCCCGGCATGCCCATCGTGCGCAGGCTGCCCAACGGCAGCTACGTGATGAGCTACGAGATCTGCGGCTCGCGCAGCTGCGACGTGTACCTCCGGACCTCGACCAACGGCAGCGGCTGGGGCACGGCGAGCAACATGGGCACGCGCGTCGAGTCGACGGCGGGCAACCATTTCTCGCACGCGCCGACGGTGTCGTGGATGAACGACGGCAGCGCGCAAGGGCGCTTGCTGCTGATCGGGCAGATCGTGCGTCGCAACGCCGGCAACGCGATCAACGACGACGTCAACGGCCGCATCTACATGTTCAACACGAACGGTGGTGCAGGGCAGTGGACCGAGGCCGCGGCGCCGCTGGTGACGCCGAACACCGGCACCGATCCGTGCAGCAACTACAGCAGCCAGCTGCTGCCGTCGACGGACGGCACGCGCGTGCTGCAGATGGCCAACATCGCCTGCCGCGTGCAGTTCGCAAGCGTGCCGCTGAACCAACCGGTCGCGGACGGCGTCTATCGCCTGGTCGCGAAGCACAGCGGGCAGGTGCTCGACGTGACGGGCTGCTCCACTGCAGCCGGCACGCAGATCGAGCAGTGGAGCTGGGTCGGCGGCGACTGCCAGCGCTGGCGCGTGGCCAACACCGGCAACGGCGACTACACGCTGACGGCGCAGCACAGCGGGCAGCAGCTCGACGTCGATGGTTGCTCGACGACCAACGGCGGCAAGGTGCAGACCTGGACGGTGGTCAACAACAACTGCCAGAAGTGGCGCATCGAGCCGGTGGAAGACGGCTACTTCCGCGTCATCAACAAGAACAGCAACCTGGTGCTGGATGTCGATGCGTGCTCGACGGTGGCGGGGACCAAGGTCCAGCAATGGAGCTGGATCGGCGGCGACTGCCAGCGGTGGAAGTTCGAACGCGTGAGCCCGAACAACATCGCCAACGGCACCTACAAGGTGATCGCGAAGCACAGCGCTCAGGCGCTCGACGTGGCGGCCTGCTCGACGGCCGCGGGCGGTCTCGTCCAGCAATGGCCGTACAGCGGCGCCAACTGCCAGCGCTGGAACGTCACCGCGACCTCGGACGGCTTCTACGAGCTGACCTCGGTGAACAGCGGCCTGAAGCTCGAAGTGCAGGACGCCTCGCTCGCGATGGGCGCGCAGGTGCGGCAGTGGATGAGCAACAACGCAGCGACGCAGCGTTGGGGCATCGAGAACGTGGGCGCCGGCTACTGGCGCTTCATCAACAAGAACAGCGGTCGCGTGCTCGACGTCGACGGTTGCTCGACGACCAACGGCGCCAAGGTCCAGCAATGGGAATGGCTGGGCGGCGACTGCCAGCGATGGGCGATCTCGGCGCCGTGACGCCGAGCGTGTGACAGCAGGGCGGCGCGTCGAGGCGCGCCGCTTCCGCTGAGGACGCCATCGCGAAGGATCGAATCAGAAATGCAAACAAGGAGAGAGACATGAGACGAATCCAAGCGCTTGCGGGCGCGATCCTGGCGGTGGTCGCGGTGTCCACGGCCGTGGCGCAGACCTCGGCGGCGCGGCCCGCCGTCGTGGCGAACCCGGCCCACACGGCCGGTCCGCCAAGCGCGGCCGCGCTCGCGAAGACCGGCCCCGAGGCCTACCTCTTCGCCCACATGACCGACGCGCGCTACGGCGTGCTGCACTACGCGGTGAGCCTGGACGGCTTGCACTGGTCCAAGCTCAACGGCGGCAAGGCCGTCAACGAGGAGTACCACGGCCACCCGTCCATCGCGCAAGGTCCGGACGGTCGCTTCTACCTGGTCGGCAACAAGAGCGACGACGATCCGGACATCCGCTTCTGGGTCTCCGACGACCTGGTGAAGTGGCAGGTCTTCGGCACCTACCGGCCGGACCTGTCGAAGGTGGCGGGCCTGCCCAACGCGATGCAGCGCATCGGCGCGCCCAAGATCTACTTCGACAAGCCGTCGAATCAGTTCGTCGTGCTGTGGCACACGGCGACGGTGCCCGGTGTCCCCGAGGATCCCGAGCGCTACTGGTCGAGCCAGCGCACGCTCTATGCGCTGTCGCCGGACCTGAAGCGTTTCGACGCGCCGCCCAAGCGGCTGTTCAAGTGGGAGATCGCGACGATCGACACCTTCCTGATCGCGAATCCGGAAGGTGGCTACTGCGCGGTGATCAAGGATGAGCGTTATCCGTCCTACATCTGGACGACGGGCAAGACGATCCGCATGAGCTGCGCGCAGGAGCTGCTGGGCCCGTACCCCGAGCCCGGCCCGGCGCTGAGCCCCGCGTTCCGCGAAGCGCCGACGCTGGTCCGCGCGCCAAACGGCGTCGATTGGCTCCTGTACTACGAGCAGTACGCGGGGAACGGCTACGGCCTGTCGATGGCGCCGCGGCTGGAAGGGCCGTGGGTGGAGGTCTGGGGCAACTCGCGCCGCAAGGAGTGGGATCGCTTCGAGATGCCCGCGCAGCTGCGGCATGGCTCGATGATGCCAATCACGAAGGCGCAGTACGAGGCGCTGCGCAAAGCCTATCCGGAAGGCGCGGAGAAGTCGGAGAAGGCGGCGAAGGCCGAGAAGTGACGACGTGACGGATCGTCGGGCGGGACCCGCGGGACGCCGTCCATTAGGGGCGGGGATCTAGAACCGCCTGCATGGGAGCCGCGCTTGCTGCGGGAGTTCAACGGAACTCCTTGCACGCATTGCGTCTTCCCATGACCCACGATCCCACCGAGCTGATCCTGCTGTACTTCATCGTGCCCGTCTGGCTGATCGCCGGCATGGTCGACTGGTTCTGCCATCGCGCCTCCGGCATCGGCCGCACGACCGGCGCGAAGGAGTCGCTGATCCATCTGCTGATGTTCGCGGAGGTCGGCCTGCCCGTGCTGGCCGGGCTGTTCCTGCAGATCAACGCGGGCGTCATCGCGCTCATGATCGTGGCCTTCTTCGTCCACGAGGCGACGGCGCTCTGGGACGTCAGCTACGCCGTCACCGCGCGCGTGGTGACGCCGATCGAGCAACACGTCCACAGCTTCCTCGAGATGGTGCCGCTGATGGCGATCATCGCGGTCGCCTCCATCCACTGGCCGCAGTTCCTCGCCCTCTTCGGCGGCGGCACGGAGCCGGCGGACTGGGCCCTGCACTGGAAGTCGCCCGCGCTGCCGGTGGGCTACATCGTCGGCGTCCTCGCGGTGGTGGTCTTCCTCGAGTTCGTGCCGTATCTCGAAGAGCTGTGGCGCGGCTGGCGACAAGGGGGTCGTCGACTGATGCCCGAGCCGGCACGCCGCGCCGCGGCAACGGGCACCGACACGCTGCATCCGAAGCAAGGGGCGACGAGTCGCTGAAGCATCGGGGTCCCGCGCAGGCCTCGGCCGCCGTGCGCGGACCGCCCCGCCTCCGGGCCATCCCTGAATTGACCGTCGTCCCGACTGCCTCTATGCTCGCGTCATGAAAGCGCTTTCAAGCGCTGGCCTGAACACGACAACAAAGGTAGTTCGATGACGGAGACAACTTCAGCGGGCGCACGTGCGTCCCTGCGATGGACCCTGTCCGCCAAAGGCGCGGACCTGGCGAGTTCGACGCGCCTCGCCACGCAGCCCGAGCTCGCGCTGCAGCCGGTGGCGCAACTGATGGCCGATGCCGCGATCGCCGGCATGCCCAAGCTGGTGGTGAACAGCGCGCGACGCTTCCAGCGCATCGAAGGCTTCGGCGGCGCGTTCACCGAAGCCTCCGCGACCACCTGGCAGAAGCTGCCGCCCGCCGAGGCCAACGCGCTGCTGCACGCCTACTTCGACGCCAACGCGGGCCACGGCTACACGTTCAACCGCGTCCACATGAACAGCTGCGACTTCGCGCTGGGCAACTACGCGCATGCGGACGTCCCGGGCGACGAGGCGCTGACCCACTTCAACATCGACCGCGACCGCCGCGCGCTGCTGCCGATGATCCAGGCCGCGATGAAGGTCGCGCCGGGGCCGATGAAGCTGCTGGTCTCGCCGTGGAGCCCGCCGGCGTGGATGAAGACCAACGGCCAGATGAACAACGGCGGCAAGCTGCTGCCGCAGTACGCGAAGGCCTGGGCGCAGTGCTACGTGAAGTTCATCCAGGCCTATGAGGCCGAAGGCGTGCCCGTGTGGGGCGTGTCCGTGCAGAACGAGCCCGACGCGGTGCAGCGCTGGGACTCCTGCGTCTACACCGCCGAGGAGGAACGCGACTTCGTCCGCGACCACCTCGGACCCGCACTGCATGCGGCAGGGTTGCAGCGCATCAAGGTCGTCATCTGGGACCACAACCGCGACCAGATGGTGCAGCGCGCCGACGTCGTGTACTCGGACCCCGAGGCCGCGAAGTACGTGTGGGGCTGCGGCTTCCACTGGTACGTCGAGGACCACTTCGACCATGTCGGCTTGCTGCATGACGCCTATCCCGACAAGCAGCTGCTGTTCACCGAAGGTTGCCAGGAAGGCGGCCCGCACATCGGCTCATGGAACACCGGCGAGCGCTACGGTCGCAGCATCCTCAACGACCTGAACCGCTGGACCGTGGGCTGGATCGACTGGAACCTGCTGCTCGACGAGACCGGCGGTCCCAACCACGTCGGCAACCTGTGCAGCGCGCCCATGCTCGCGGACCGCGAGCACAACCGGCTGATGCCGCAGAGCTCCTACGACTACCTGGGCCACTTCAGCCGCTTCATCAAGCCGGGCGCGTTCCGCGTGCTGTGCTCGGCGAGCAGCCAGGACCTCGAATGCACCGCGGCCGTCAACGAGGACGGCAGCATCGCCGTCGTCGTGATGAACCGCAGCGAGCGGGAGCATCGCTTCTCGCTGCGCATCGACGGACAGGCCGGCGTCGCGGCGCTGCCGCCGCGCTGCATCGCGACCTACGTGTTGCCGCGCTGAGGGCGACGTGGACCGGAACAACGTCCTCGCCGCCATGGCCGCCATCGACGGCGACCGCTCGGCGGTCTCGTCCACGGCCTACGCCTGCGTCGAGGCGTTGTATGTGTATCCGGTGAAGTCCTGCGCCGGGGTGCGCGTGTCCGACTTGCGCTTCGACGCGGACGGCCGGATCGTCGGCGACCGCGAATGGATCGTCGTCGATGCGCGCGGCGAACTGGCGTGGCTCGGCTCGCATCCAAAGCTGGCGCGCGTGCAGCCCAAGCTGCTGGCCGATGCCTTGCTGCTGTGCGCGCAGGGTCAGCAGCCGGTGCGCTTGTCGCGTGCGGCGGAAGGCGAGGTGACGCACGCCTTGATCTGGAACGCGGAGGAGCGTCGCCTGGTGATCCACCCGGGCCGCGATGCCGGCGCGGTGGCCGCGCAGTTCCTGCGCGAGGTCACGGGCGAGGACCTCCGGCTGGTGAAGCTCGAGCGCAGTTCGGCGCTGGCGACGGCCCCGAACGCGCTGCATGCGGTCTCCACGGGATCGGTGGTCGAGCTCAACGAAATGCTGGCCGCGCACGGGCGCGCCCGCGTCGACGTGCGGCGGCTGCGTCCCAACCTCGTGCTGCGCGGCATGCAGGAGGCCCTGGTGCCGTTCATCGAGGAACACCTGATGCAGCTGGTCTGGCGCGACGGCGAAGGCTGGTGGCGTCGGATGACCCATGCGGCGGCCTGCGAGCGCTGCGTCGTGCCCAACGTCGATCCGGACAGCGGCGAGGCGCAATCCGGCATCGATACGGCGATCGCGGAGCTCAGCGCGCAGCGCTGGCCGGGTCATGCCTCGCGCTTCGGCGTCTATCTGAGCCCGCCCGCCGGCAGCTCGCTGAGTGAAGGCACGGTCATGACGATGGAGCTCGACTTTTGAGCGCGGACAACCGACGTGACAGGCGCCTCCGCCCGGGACTCACGCGCCGCGGGATGCTCGCGGCGATGACGGCGCCGGCGTGGACCGGCGTGCTCGTGGTGCCGGCGCTGGCGCAGACGCGCGAAGTGCTGACGATCGCGGCCTTCCCCCTGATGGACGAGATCGCCAAGGCGGCGATCCCGGCGTGGCAGGCGATGCATCCCGACGTGGAGCTGCGCATCCTGATGCGCCAGTACACCGACCACCACACGGCGATGACGACGGCGCTGTCGACGGCGGTGGGACTGCCGGACGTGATGGCGCTGGAGTCCAGCTTCGTCGGCCGCTTCGCGCAAGGCGGCGGGCTGGACGATCTGCGGCAGGCGCCTTTCGGCATCGAGGCCTTCCGCCAGCGGCTCGTGCCGTATGCGTATGACCAGGCGGTCGCGCGCAGCGGCGCGGTGGTCGCGGTGCCGGCGGACATCGGCCCCGGCACGATGCTGTATCGCAAGGACATCCTCGATCGCGCCGGCGTGGCGCCCGAGGAACTCACGCGCAGCTGGGACAGCTACGTGGCGATGGGCGAGCGCATCAAGGCCCGCACCGGCGCGTACCTGATCGCCAACGTGCAGGAGATCAAGGACATCCTGATCGCCGACGGCCTGAAGCCGGGCGAGGGCATCTACTTCGACACCGAGTCCCGCGTGCTGGTGAACTCGCCGCGCTTCGAGCGCGCGTTCGAGGTCTCGTTGCAGGCGCGGCAGAAGGGCCTCGATGCGAAAGTCCCGGCCTGGTCGAACGACTGGGGCGCCGGCTTCAAGCAGGGGCGGCTGGCGACGGAGCTGTCGGGGGCGTGGCTGGTCGGCCAGCTCAACGCCTTCATCGCGCCGGAGACCAAGGGCCTGTGGCGGGCGTCCTCGCTGCCGGGCGGCTCGCATGCGCCGTACGGCGGCACCTTCTACGCGATCGCGCGCAAGTCGGCGCCGTCGCGCAAGCTGCTGGCGTGGCGCTTCATCCAGCTGATGACGCTGGACCCGCAGCGGCAGTTGCAGGCCTTCAAGTCCTACGATGCCTTCCCGGCCTTGCGGGACGTCCACGACGACCCGTTCTTCAGCGAGCCGGTGGACTTCCTCGGTGGTCAGCGCGCGCGGCTGCTGTGGCGCGACGACGCGCTGCGCATCACGGCGCTGCCGGTGCACAAGCAGGCCAAGTTCGCCGAGGAGGTCGTGCAGACCGAACTCGACAAGGTGCTGCGCGGGCAGAAGACGATCAAGGTGGCGCTCGCGGACGCCGAGCAGCTGCTGCAGCGGCGCGCGAAGCGCTGAGCGCACCGCGGCCGACGGGCCGCGCGTGAGGACCGATCACCATCGACGACGATGGATCACAACGAAGGAGACCTCGTTCATGAAGCAACGACTGACGCGGCACTGGGCCGCCGTGCCCCTGCTGGCGGCCTTGGCGATCGACGGCGGCGCGGCGTTCGCGCAGGCGCAGACGGCGACAGGCAAGGGCGGCGCGGCGACCGGACCGATCGGACTGCCCGCGGGGTACACGCTGGTGTGGTCCGATGAATTCGACAAGGGCACCTTGCCCGACGAGTCGAAGTGGGCCTACGACACCGGCATGAACAAGCAGGGCTGGCACAACCGGGAGAAGCAGTACTACTCGGGTCCGCGCGCGGAAAACGCCGCGCTGAAGGGCGGCCGGCTGGTGATCACGGCGCGCAAGGAATCGCTGTCGTCGCAGCCCGACTGGGGCGGGCAGAAGTACACCTCGACGCGGCTGATCACGAAGGGCAAGGCCGAGTGGACCTACGGCTACTTCGAGACCCGCGCGAAGCTGCCCTGCGGTCAGGGCACGTGGCCGGCGATCTGGACGCTCGGCAGCCAGGGCGACTGGCCGGCCTCGGGCGAGCTCGACATCCTCGAGCACATGGGCCAGAAGCCGGACTGGGTGTTCAGCACGGTGCACACGACGTCGGGGCACGGCGGGCATGGCGTGGGAGACGGACGCAAGCTCGCCACGGCCTGCGGCGAGTTCCACAACTACCAGATGCTGTGGACGCCCCAGGAGATCCGCTTCGGCATCGACGGCCAGGTCCATGCGGCCTATCCGAACCTGGGCCAGGGAACGGCGCAATGGCCGTTCGACAAGCCGCAGTTCCTGATCCTCAACCTCGCGATCGGCGGCGACCTCGGCGGGGAGATCGACGACAGGATCTTCCCCATCGGGTACGAGATCGAATATGTGAAGGTGTATCAGACGGCGAAGTGAGCGGCTGGACGATGGCGACGTGAATGCGCGCCATCATTCAGATGAGCCGTTTTCATGGATTCGTGAGATTAAACCATTTAACTTCATGAGGTTCACTGGATAGCATCCGCTTCCTATGAACCGTCCACTCCGTTTAGTCGCTGTCTCCGGCGGGCTGCAACGCCCCTCCAAATCCGCCGCCCTGGCAGAGCATCTGCTGGACCTGATTGCCGAAGCAGTCCCCGTCGAACAGCGGCTGATCGAGCTGGGTCAGTTGGCGCCCGACCTCGCCGGCGCGGTCTGGCGCTCCCAGTTGCCCGACCCGGTGGAGCGGGCGCTGGTGGAGGTCGAGCAGGCCGACGTCCTGGTGGTGGCGACGCCCGTGTTCCGCGGCGCGTACACGGGCCTGTTCAAGCACTTCTTCGACTTCATCGATCAGGACGCCCTGATCGACAAGCCGGTCCTGCTGGCCGCCACCGGCGGCAGCGATCGCCACGCCCTGGTCATCGACCACCAGCTGCGACCCCTGTTCAGCTTCTTCCAAGCGCGCACCTTGCCGCTGGGCGTCTACGCGACCGACAAGGAATTCGTCGACCACCGTCTGCGGGACGAAGCGCTGCTTCAGCGCGCCACCTTGGCGGTCCAGCGGGCGCTGCCGCTGATCGATCTGGCGCGCCACGTCCCGGCCCGTCGGACTCAGGACATGGCCGTGGCCGTGGCCGTGGCCTGACCCCGCGATCGACGCCTCTCCCAGCCATCAGCCGACCCCACCGCCATGAACGAAGCCTTCACCTTCAGCCTCAAGAGCCTCCGCTTCGACGAGGACTACCAGCCGTCGGACAGCACGCGCATCACGACCAACTTCGCCAACCTGGCCCGTGGAGAGCGTCGGCAGCAGAACCTGCGCAACACGCTGCGGATGATCGACAACCGCTTCAACGACCTGGCGTCCTGGGACAACCCGAGCGGCGATCGCTACACGGTCGAGCTCGACATCATCTCGGTCGAGATGAACCTCGAGACGGCCAGCGGTGATCAGGCATTTCCGCTGATCGAGATCCTCCAGCCCCGCATCCTCGACAGGAAGACCGGCCAGCGCATCGCCGGCATCGTGGGGAACAACTTCTCCTCCTACGTGCGCGACTACGACTTCAGCGTCCTGCTGCCGGCGTACAACCTCGACCGCCCCGAATTCGGAACGCCGGAAGGCTTCGGCGACCTGCACGGCAAGCTGTTCAAGGAGTTCGCGAACTCCAGTGCCTACCAGGCGCGATTCGACAAGCCGCCGGTCATCTGCATCAGCGCCTCGACCAGCAAGACCTATCGGCGCACGGGGAACGTCCACCCCGTGCTGGGCGTCGAGTACCAACAGAGCGATCGCTCGTCGACCGACCAGTACTTCGCGAAGATGGGGATGCAGGTCCGGTTCTTCATGCCGCCGAACGGCGTCGCGCCCTTGGCCTTCTACTTCTTCGGCGACCTGCTGGGCGACTACTCGAGCCTGGAGTTGATCGGGACCATCAGCACGATGGAAACCTTCCAGAAGATCTATCGCCCGGAGATCTACAACGCCAATTCTGCGGCGGGGCAGTTCTACCAACCGAGCTTGAAGCACCAGGACTACTCGTTGACGCAGATCGTCTACGACCGGGAAGAGCGCAGTCAGCTCGCCGTCAAGCAGGGCAAGTTCGCGGAGGAGCAGTTCATCAAGCCCTACCGGCACCTGCTCGACCAATGGGCGGCCCATGTCGATCTCCAACCCGCCGAGTGAATCCGCCGACATCACTCGCCGCATCCCTCTTTGCCTGAAAGGAATCCCCTGTGTTTGAAACTTCCATCGCCGGCAGTCTGCCGAAGCCGGCCTGGCTCGCTGAAACCAACAAGCTCTGGCCTCGATGGACAGCAGAAGGCGACGCGCTCCGCCAGGCCAAGGCCGACGCGACCCTGCTGTGGATCAAGGCCCAGGAGGACGCCGGCCTGGACATCGTGTGCGACGGCGAGCAATCGCGACAGCACTTCGTGCACGGCTTCCTCGAGCAGGTCGACGGCATCGACTTCGAGAACAAGGTGAAGATGGGCATCCGCGACAACCGCTACGACGCGATGGTGCCGCAGGTGGTGTCGGCCCTGCGCCTGAAGGGCCGCGTGCATGCCTTCGAGGCGCAGCTGGCGCGTGCGCACACGAAGAAGAAACTGAAGTTCACGCTGCCGGGCCCCATGACCATCGTCGACACCGTGGCGGACCGCTTCTACGGCGACAAGGTGAAGCTGGCCTTCGCGTTCGCCGAGCTGCTCAACCAGGAGGCCCTGGCGCTTCAGGCCGATGGCGTCGACATCATCCAGTTCGACGAGCCCGCCTTCAACGTCTACATGAAGGACGCCGCCGACTGGGGTGTGGAGGCGCTGGAGCGCGCGGCGCAGGGCCTCACCTGCACGACGGCCGTCCACATCTGCTACGGCTACGGCATCAAGGCCAATACCGACTGGAAGAGCACCCTGGGCGACGAATGGCGCCAGTACGAGACGGTGTTCCCCGCGCTGGCCAGCAGCCGCATCGACCAGGTGAGCCTGGAATGCATCCACTCCCACGTGCCGCCCGACCTGATGAAGCTGCTGGCCGGCAAGGACGTGATGGTCGGCGTGATCGATGTGGCCAGCGACGTGGTCGAGACCCCCGAGGAGGTGGCCGACACCATCGGCCGGGCGCTGCAGTTCGTGCCGAAGGAGCGCCTGTTCCCTTGCACGAACTGCGGCCTGGCGCCGATGGCGCGGGACGTGGCGTGGCGCAAGCTGCAGGCGCTGGCAGAAGGCACGAGGCTGGCAAAGGAGCGGCTCGCCCGGGCGTGACGCCCGCCGGGGCGTCCTTGCCGCCCTGGCTCTGCCATTGCTCTGCGATCGCCCTGCTATCGCTCAGCCGTTCGATCAGAACTGGTAGGCCACACCGGCTCCGACGGTGGCCACCGTGGGCTTGCTCACGATCGGACTGCGACGAGCATCGCCGAGCAGGCGCGTCGCGCCGACGTTGCCCTTCACCGTCCAGTGATCGGCGATCTTGTATTCGACGCCCACCGCCAGGTCCGCCTTCTCCAGGCCGGACTTGGGCGCGTAGGCCGCGAAGCCGCTGGCGGCCGACTGCGCCGGCGTGACGCCGAAGTAGGCCTGCATCTGCTTGCGGTCGGCCCAGGTCGCGCTGGCGTCCAGCGTGAGGGAGAGCCGGTCGCCCACAGGCATCGCGTGCCGGGCCAGCAGGCTGAACTGCGCGCCCTCGCGGCCGCGGCTGCCGACCGACTTCAGGACCATGACGCCGACCGGGCCGTAGCCCGCCATCGCGCCGACCTGCGCGCTGCTGCGGATGTCGCCCATGCCCTTGAGGCGCGCGTCGCCGGGGATCGGAAAGCCGCCGCTCGGCTTGCGCTCCTTGCGGCCCGGATCGACACCCAGCAGGATACCGCCCCAGAACGCGCCCATCTCGGTGTTCCAGCTCAGGCCGGAGCGCCCGTCGAGATCGATGTGGCCCCAGTCGCGGGTGCGATAGCTCAGGCCGAGGTCGAGCGCCGGCAGCGTCACGCGGTTCGGGCTGCCGAGATAGGTCGAGGTGCTCACGGCGGCGACGCCGACCTGGCCGCTGAGGCCCAGCGGTGGGGCGGCCTCCTGGGCGAAGGCGGAGCAGCCATAGGCCAGCAGGGCGGCCGTGAGCGTGAGTCGGAACTGGTGAAGTGAGGTCATGGTTCAGTGGTGAGTCGAGGGATGCCGGTGCCGTGGGCGCTGCTGGCGCCGGTGGCCACGACGGGTCGGGAGAACGTGACGGGATTGTTCAAAGCCGACGCCCAGGAAATGCCCAGGGGAAGCCGGGGAGAGGCCGAAGCGCCTCGGGGCGAGAGGGGGGGCGGCCGGCCTGGGCAAGTCCTGGGTTGGCGTTGGCTAGACTGACTCCTTCGCAGCCATTCGGGCCCCGCCGGTGCACCTCCTCCTCGTTGAAGACGACCTTGATCTCGGGGCCGACGTGCAGCGCGCGCTGGCCGGTTGCGGGCTCACGAGCGAATGGGTGCGCGGCGTGGCGCCGGCCCGTGCGCTGACCGACGGCGACGACGCGGCGCGTTTCGCCTGCGTGCTGCTCGATCTGGGACTGCCGGACGGCGACGGCCTCAAGCTGCTGACGCACTGGCGCCAGCAGGGCCTGAAGGTCCCGGTGATCGTGCTGACGGCGCGCGACGCGCTGGAGACGCGCGTGGCGGGGCTGGACGCGGGCGCCGACGACTACGTCCTCAAGCCGGTGGCCGCGGAGGAACTGGCCTCGCGCATCCGTGCCGTGACGCGGCGCGCGGGCGGCTATGCGACCGCGATCTGGACGATAGGCCCGCTGCGCATCGACACCGCGCGCCACGAGGTCATGCTGGACGACACCCTCGTCGCGTTGTCGCCCAAGGAATTCGGCGTGCTCGCGGAACTGGCGCGGCGTCCGGGCGAAGTCGTGCCCAAGCATCGCCTCGCGCAAGCCGTGTCGCCCTTGTCGGAGCCGCTGGACTTCGGCGCGCTGGAGTGGCACATCGCCAACCTGCGCCGCAAGCTGGGCGAGACCCGCATCCTCACCACGCGCGGCGTGGGCTACAGCCTGGCCGAATGATGCGCCGCTGGCTGACGCGACCGTCGATCGCCCGCAGGCAGCTCTTCTCCCTGCTGGGCGCCTACGCGGTGGTCTGGGTGGTGGTGACCGGCATCTCGTTCAGTGCCTCGACCTGGTCGGACTCGGGGGACTTCGACAAGGAGATGCGCGCGATGTCGCACGTGATCGACAGCGTGCTCAACGACCCCGGCCTGTCGTTGCATTCGGCGCTGGAGAGCGCGCGCCTGAAGCTGGTGGAAGACGGGATCATGTCGGGCGTGGACGGCGCGCCCTACGGCTTCGAGATCCGGGACGGCGCGCACGCGCTGATCGCGCGCGGCGGCGTGCCGCTGCCGGATTTCCGGGCGGAGGTCGCCGACGGCTTCTTCGATGCCGACGTCGACGGCCGACGGTGGCGGGTGCATCGCGAGGTGTCCCTGGGCGGCGCTCGCGTGATCCTGGTGGCGCAGACCCGGGAGATGCGCATCAGGATGCTCCGCGCCGGCACCTTCAACGCGACCGCGCTGGCCCAGCTGCTGGCTTGCATCCCTTTGCTCTTCCTGCCCATCTGGCTGGCGGTCTGGACAGGCCTGGCGCCGTTGCGGCGGCTGTCGGAGAGCCTCGCGGCGCGGCAGGTCGGCGACCTGGCGCCGGTCCACCTCGATCCGCCGCATCGCGAGCTGATGCCGATGGCCGACGCGCTCAACGACACGCTGGCGCGGCTGTCCGAGCTGCTGCTGCGGGAGCGGGCCTTCCTCGCCGATGCCGCGCATGAGTTGCGGACGCCCTTGGCCGTCATCTCGGCCCAGTACGACACGCTGAAGCAATCGCCGCAGGGACCGCAACGCGACGAGGCGATGCAGCGCCTGGGCCTGGGCGTGGGACGCTCGGCGCGACTGGTGAACCAGCTGCTGGTGCTGGCGCGCCTGGAGGCGGGCGACGGCGCGCGCCGGGCACGCATCGATCTGGCGAACCTGATGCGCGACTGTCTGGCGCTCCATGCGAGCGACGCCGCCACGCGCGGGATCGAATTGAGCTACCAGGGCTGCGACAGCCTGATCGCCTGGGTGCCGGAACACGGCGTCGAGACCATCGTCCACAACCTCGTCAGCAACGCCATCCGCCATGGCCGCGCCGGGGGACAGGTCGAGGCGGTGCTGGAACGCGGCGAGAACGACTGGTGCGCGATCAGCGTCAGCGACGACGGGCCGGGCATCGCCGACGGCGACCGCGAGCAGGTCTTCGAGCGCTTCTGGCGCGGCCACGCGGCGAGCGTGTCCACCTCGGGCTCGGGGCTCGGCCTGTCCATCGTGCTGGCCGCCGCGCGCCAGCTGGGGGGACGGGTCAAGCTGTCGCCGGGCCTCGGGGGGACGGGCCTCAAGGTGACGCTGCTGTGGCGCCTGGCCCGGGAGGGCGACGGGCCGCACGCGCCGTGATCGTTGCGGCACGTCGCGGCACGTCGCGGTGAGCCCCTCGCGGTCAGCCCCTCACGTTCAGCTCGCCGAGGTCGACGCCAGTGCCTGCGCCACCGCCACCGCATCCGCTCCGGCCGGAATGCGCATCGGCGCCTGCGGATCCGTGACGGCGCGCCAGACGGCCTCGGCCACGTCCTGCGCGTAGGTCATCGGCGCCGACGCATCGCGGACCGCGGCGAAGACGGCGTCACGGAACGCGACATACGCATCAGGCACGGTCTCGGGCATCAGCTTGCGCGCGTTGTCGCCGAAGCTCGTGCTCGGCGAACGCCCCGGCAGCACCAGCCGTGCGCGGATGTTGAAAGGCTCGAGCTCCAGCGCGAGCGACTCGGTGAAGGCATTCACCGCCGCCTTGCTGCCGGTGTAGACCGACAGCAGCGGCAGCGACTTCAGCGTCACGCTCGACGTGACGTTCACCACCACGCCGGCGCGGCGCTCGCGGAACTGCGGCAGCACCGCCTGCGTCATCGCGATCGTGCCGAGCACGTTGGTCTCGTAGAGCGCGCGGGCGTTGTCCATGTCGACGGCCTCCAGCGGCGCCAGCAGACCGACGCCGGCGTTGTTGACCAGCGCGTCGATCGGACCGGCGTCCCAGAGGCATTGGCGGATGCTCTCGGCATCGGTGACGTCGAGCGGCAGTACGCGCAGCAGCTCGGAGCGCGGCAGCAGGTCCTCGCGCGGCGTGCGCATCGTGGCGACGACGCGCCAGCCCTTGTCGAGGAAGAAGCGCGCGGTCTCGAGGCCGAAGCCCGATGAGCAGCCGGTGATCAGGACGGTGGACGTATGGGACATCAGGAACTCCTGGGTTGGGGATGTCCACACGATAGGGATCAGCCTCCGGACTGACTACACTGTCGAGTCCATTCCTTTGTCGAGATCGTCCAGATGATCGACCCGTTGGCCGAAGTCGTGTCCCTGTTGCGGCCGCAGGCGCCGTTCTCCAAGCTCGTCGTGGCCTCGGCGCCGTGGGCCGTGCGCCGCAGCGAGACGGGCCGGCCGTTTTACTTCGTCGTACTCGAAGGCGCCTGCCATCTGACGATCGACGGGGCGTCGCGCAGCGAGACGATCACGGTCCAGCCGGGCGACTTCGTGCTGCTTCCGGCGGCGCGCGGTTTCGCGACCTCCAGCCTGGACCGCCAGCCGCCGCGCGAAGACGAGCCCGTCACGACCCCGATCGTTCCCATGCCCGGCGGCGCCCGCATCGGCGATCCCGACGGGAAGGTCGATCTGCGGATGCTGGTCGGCCATTGCGTGCTCGGCTCGCCGGACGCGGCGCTGCTGGTGTCGCTGCTGCCGCAGTGGGTCCACGTGCGCGGGGAAAGCCGGCTGTCGACGCTGGTCCAGCTCGTGGGCGACGAATCGCGCGCCCATCGGCCGGCGCGCGAGATCGTGATGTCGCACCTGCTGGAAGTGCTCCTGATCGAGGCCTTCCGGTCGACGGCCAGCACGGCGGAGACGCCGGGTCTGGTGCGCGGCCTCGCCGATCCGAAGCTCGCGCAGGCGCTGCGGCGCATGCATGAGGCGCCCGCGCTGCCGTGGACGGTGGTCGAGCTTGCGAAGGAGGCGTCGATGTCGCGCTCCGCCTTCTTCGAGCGCTTCAGCCGTGCGATCGGCGTCGCGCCGATGGCTTATCTGCTCGCGTGGCGCATGGCGCTGGCCAAACAATGGCTGCGGCAGCGCGAGCTGTCGATCGCGGAGATCGCCGAGCGCGTCGGCTACAGCGCGGTCGGTCCGTTCGGCGTGGCGTTCACGCGGCACGTGGGCATGCCTCCCGGAAGATTCGCCAGAAACGTCGCCGAGCACCTCGCCCCGAACGAAAGCATGAATGTCGAAGTCTGACCTGTCGAAGGGCGCCACGCTGCTGGGCCTCGTGGCCATCCTGTTCTGGAGCACCTCCGTCGGGGTCACGCGCAGCACGATCGAATTCCTCGGCCGGACCGGCGCGCCCGCTGTCCTGTTCACGGTGTCCGCGCTGCTGCTCCTGCCGACGCGCACCTCGCTGCGGGAGCTGCCGCGGCGTTATCTCTGGCTCGGTGCGGCCTTGTTCGTCGGATACGAGCTCTGCTTCGTGCTGGCGCTCGGATTCGCGCGCACGCGCCACGAGGCGATCGAGGTCGGCATGGTCAACTACCTCTGGCCCAGCCTCACCGTGCTGTGCTCCGCGATCGCCGATCGCAAGCGGTTGAACGCGCTGATGCTCGCCGGCCTGGGACTCGCTTTCATCGGCGTGATCACGGCGTCCTCGCCGGCGGAGGGGCTGTCGCTCAGCCGCTTCTTCCACAACGCCGCGTCGAATCCGCTCAGCTACGGCTTGGCCTTCATCGGCGCGATCGTGTGGGCTCTCTACAGCACCTGCACGAAGCACATGGCCCAAGGCAAGAACGCGCTCTGGTTCTTCATGGCACTGAGCGCGGTGGGCTTCTGGATCGTGCACGCGTTCAACGCGGAGCGCGCGACCATGAACTGGTCGACGCACGTCGTCATCCAGGTCGCGCTCGCGAGCGCGGCGGTGACGCTCGCCTACCTGCTGTGGAACATCGGCGTGCTGCGCGGGAACATCCACGTGCTGGGCCTCGCGGCGAACGGCACGCCGCTGATGTCGGCGCTGTTCGCCTCGGTGCTGCTCAGCGCGCCGCTGCCTATCATCTTCTGGGCCGGTGCGGCCCTGGTGGCCGTGGGATCGCTGATCGCCGGAGTCGGTCTACGATCCGCGCGGGCAAGCGCTTGAACAGGGCGTTCCGCGGCTGATCCGCTTCGCCTGTCGGTCGGTCTGGTTCTTCCGCGACCGACCTATCCAGGTCATCTCCGGTCTCAACTCTGCAAAGACTGACCCCGCACCTGCGGCGTGTGCGCAACGGGTACTTCGGCGCTTCAATTTCGCACCCGCCAGGCAGGCTTTTAATGATCGCTGTTGTGATCATTGAAGGTGGATGAGGCGATGGGAACGAATGAACTCGACCAGTTATCCGAAGTCGGCGAGTCCTGCGACATCGCTTCGCTGATGAATCAATGGGGCAAATCGTCGCTGGAAAACATCGCGGCAACGATCGAAGTACTCCAACGAAAATCGACGCTCGTCGAGCAGATGCGGCATCTGATGACGGAGCACTATCGCGATGTGCTTGAGACCCCCGACCTGCAGCGGATCATCGAGAACAACACTTGGCTGTTTGGTCCCCAGTACGAGACGCTCGGGGCCGAGGACGACAGTTTCACCAGCATTGCGAAATCGTTGCGTGACGATCTGATCTCGCGTTCAGAGCTGGATGAGGATGACGTCGACAGTCCGAGCGACTTGCCTGGGGCGAAGCGTCAGCCCGACCTGTTTCTGGCGAGGAAATTTCCTACTTTCGACTCGACAGGTCGGAAGATCAACAAATGCATCGTCATTGAGATCAAGCGACCGGCGATCTCGCTCAACACAAAGCACTTGCGACAGCTGGAGGATTACGCCGCGATTCTGAGGAAGCTCCCTCAGTTCAAATCCGAATCGACGCACTACGAGTTGATGCTTGTCGGGCGCCAGGTGTCGTCAACGCCGGCGCTGATCGACGATCGCCTTGAGGAGTTCTCGGACCGAGGGGATCCAGGACTGGTCGCGAACCGTCCGCGCATGAAGCTCTATGTCAAGACCTGGCACTGGCTCTTGGAAAACTTTGAACTGACCAACGGCTTCATGCTGGAGAAGCTGAAGCTCAAGCGGAAACAGCTCGAACGGGCGACAAAGTCGGAGTTGGTCTCCGACCTGCAGGCACCGCATTGAGCACAAGTCGGAGAGGCAATGAAAAACGCCCGCATGAGCGGGCGTCTTGGGGACCGGGAAGAGCGATCAGCTGCTGAACAGGAAGTTCAGCACGTCGCCGTCCTTGACCACGTATTCCTTGCCTTCCGCGCGCATCTTGCCGGCGTCCTTGGCGGCCTGCTCACCCTTGAACTGGATGAAGTCGTCGAAGGCGATCGTCTGCGCGCGGATGAAACCGCGTTCGAAGTCAGTGTGGATCACGCCGGCCGCCTGCGGCGCCGTGTCGCCGACGTGGATGGTCCAGGCCCGCACTTCCTTCACGCCCGCCGTGAAGTAGGTCTGCAGGCCCAGCAGCTTGAAGCCCGCGCGGATCAGGCGGTTCAGACCCGGCTCGTCCTGGCCCATCTCGGCCAGGAACATCGCACGGTCCTCGTCTTCCATCTCCGACAGCTCAGCCTCGGTCTTCGCGCAGATCGCCACCACCGGCGCGTTCTGCTTGGCCGCGTACTCCTTCAGGCGGTCCAGGAAGGGGTTGTTCTCGAACCCGTCTTCCGCCACGTTGCCCACGAACATCGCCGGCTTGGCCGTGATCAGGCACAGCGGCTTCAGGATCACCACCTCTTCCTTGCTGAAGTCGATGGACCGCACCGGCAGGGCCTGGTCCAGCGCGACCTGGCACTTCTCCAGCACCTTCACCAGCGCCGCCGCCTCCTTGTCGCCCGCGCGCGCCACCTTGTTGTAGCGGTGCAGGCTCTTCTCCACCGTCCCCAGGTCCGCCAGGCACAGCTCGGTCTGGATCACCTCGATGTCGGAGATCGGGTCCACCTTGCCGTTGACGTGGATCACGTTCGGATCCTCGAAGCAGCGCACGACGTTCACGATCGCGTCCGTCTCGCGAATGTGCGACAGGAACTGGTTGCCCAGGCCTTCACCCTTGGACGCGCCCGCCACCAGACCCGCGATGTCCACGAACTCGACGATCGCCGGCACGATGCGCTCCGGCTTCACGATCTCCGCCAGCTTCCCCAGACGCGGATCGGGCAGCTCGACGATGCCCACGTTCGGCTCGATCGTGCAGAAGGGATAGTTCTCGGCGGCGATGCCGGCCTTGGTCAGCGCGTTGAAGAGGGTGGACTTGCCGACGTTGGGCAGGCCCACGATGCCGCATTTGAGGCTCATGGTTGGCTTTCGGGGGAAATGCTGGAAGCGGGGGTGGCCTGCGGCAGCGCGCGGGCGAAACCGGCATTTTAGTCGCCCATCGGGCGGTCCGCGCCGTCTGGAGGTCCGCCCGGGACGGGCTCATCGCCCCTGCCTACAATCGTCCTCCATGGAAAAGTTCGACGTCCTGGTGCGCGGCAACGGCTGCGTCGGTCGCAGCCTGGCGCTGGCGCTCGGCGCCCGCGGCCTGCGCGTGGCCCTGCTGGCCCGGCCGACCGCCCCCTCGTCCTCCGCGGACGTCCGCGCCTATGCGCTCAATGCCGCCTCCGTCGCGCTGCTCACCCGGCTGCGCGTGTGGGAAGGCCTCGCCGAGGACGCCCGCACCCCCGTGCACGACATGCGCATCCACGGCGACCGCGCCGGCGCGGAACTGCACTTCAGCGCCTGGCAGCAGGGCGCGGGCGAGCTCGCCCACATCGTCGACGCCGCGGCGCTGGAGGACCAGCTCGACGCCGCGCTGCGCTTCGCCCCGCACGTGCAGCGCGTGACCGAACCCGTCCCCGCCACGCTGCAGGCCCTGTGCGAAGGCCGCGACACCGGCGCCGCCCAGGAATTCGGCGTGCACTACGAGCGCCACGACTACGGCCACATGGGCGTCGCCACCCGGCTGATCGCCAGCAAGCCGCACCAGGGTCAGGCGTGGCAATGGTTCCGATCGCCGGACGTGCTGGCGCTGCTGCCTTTCGATCGCCCCGAACCCGGCCACAGCTACGGCCTGGTCTGGTCGCTGCCCAAGGACGAGGCCCGCCGCCTGATGGCCGCCGGCCCGGCCGAATTCGAATCCGCCCTGCTGGAAGCCACAGGCGGCGCCGCCGGCACGCTGAAGCTGGCCGGGGAGCGCCAGTCCTGGCCCTTGCAGCTGTGCCGCGCCGACGCGCTGTGCGGCCCCGGCTGGGTGCTGCTGGGCGACGCCGCCCACCTCGTCCATCCGCTGGCGGGGCAGGGTCTGAACCTCGGCCTGGCCGACGTCGAGGCGCTGGTCGATGTCATCGTCCGTCGCGAATCCTGGCGCAGCCTCGGCGACGAGAAGCTGCTGCGCCGCTACGCCCGCGCCCGCATCGCCCCGACCTGGGCCATGGGGGAACTGACCGACGGCCTGCTGCGCGGCTTCGCCAGCCAGGCGCCGGTCCTCGCCCGGCTGCGCAACGAGGGCCTGCGCCTGGTCGATCGCGCCGGCCCGCTCAAGAAATGGCTCACGGCGCGCGCGCTCGGCCACTGAACGCACTGAACGGTGTCATCCGTTCACCTGAAAGCCTTCGAAAGTTCACATGACGTCCATGTTCCCCACGTCCTCCGCCCTCAAGCGCTCCCGCAGGATCTCCCGCAAGACCCTGGCCCTGGCCGCCTCGCTGGCCGCGCTCGGCCTGTACGGCTGTTCGGCCCAGGCCAATGAGGACACCATCCGCAAGAACCTCACCGCGATGATGCCCAAGGAGATCAAGATCGACGAGATCCGCCCCAGCCCCATCGCCGGGCTGTGGGAAGTCCGCATCGGCAGCGAGATCCGCTACACGGATGCCGGCGGCCAGTACCTCGTCGAGGGCGAGATCCTCGACCTGAAGAACCGCAAGAACCTCACCCAGGAGCGCGTCGACAAGCTCACCGCGATCGACTTCGCCTCGCTGCCGCTCAAGGACGCGATCGTCTGGAAGAAGGGCGACGGCAAGCGCCGCATCGCCGTCTTCGCCGACCCGAACTGCGGCTACTGCAAGCGCTTCGAGAAGTCGCTGCAAGAGGTCGACAACATCACCGTCTACACCTTCGTGATCCCCATCCTCGGCGGGGACTCGCCGGAGAAGTCGCGCACCATGTGGTGCGCCAAGGACAACACCGTCGCCTGGCGCAACTGGATGATCGACGGCGCGATGGCCCCGCCGGCCGATCCGAAATGCGACAGCTCCGCCATCCAGCGCAACCTGGCCCTGAGCCAGAAGATCCGCGTCAACGGCACGCCCGCCATCCTGTTCGAGAACGGCACCCGCGCCCCGGGCGCGATCAGCCCGCAGCAGCTCGAGCAACGCTTCCAGGCGATCCAGGAAGCGGACAAGAACCAGAAGAAGTCCTGATCCCATCGAATCCCGATGGCATCCCGCCTGATCCTTGACTGATCACTGACCGCTCCCGATGACCGACCGCACCCACCACCACGCCGCTCCGGTGCACGCCGCCTCGGCCTCCGTCAACCCGATCGCCGCGCGACTGGGCTATGCGGGCCTGATCCCCTTCGTGCTCGGCGCGGCGCTGGTGTGGCTGGTGCGGGAGGACGCGCACCCCTACGTCACCGACGGCCTGTCGCGCTACGCGGCCATCGTGATCACCTTCCTGGGGGCGATCCACTGGGGCCTGGGCATGCGCCAGAGCATCCCGTCGCCCGCGCCCTTCATCTGGGGCATCGTGCCGGCGCTGCTGGCCTGGATCGCCTCGACGATGCCCCCGTACGCCGGGCTGGTGATCGAGGGCTTCCTGCTGATCGCCTGCTACGTCGCCGACCGCAAGCTGTACCCGTCGCTGGGCGCCTCGCCCTGGCTGACGCTGCGCTTCCGGCTGAGCGCCGTGGCTGCGCTCAGCTGCTTCATCGCCGCCCAGGGCACCTGATTCCCCAGAACCCTCGGGGGCGTCGATCCGGACGAACCCTGGTCCGGTTCATTTGAACGAGAACCGCCCGGTCGCGCACCATGCGGCCGCCGGGCTTGGTAGGCTGTTCCTCATGACCGCTCGTCCCACGATCCACTACCGCATCGCCGTCGCCGACCCGCAGGCGCACCGCTTCGAAGTCACGCTGACCGTGCCGGCGCCCGAGGCGCGCCAGACCCTGAGCCTGCCGGTCTGGATCCCGGGCAGCTACCTGGTGCGCGAGTTCTCCCGCCACCTCGGCGCCGTGACGGCGCGCCAGGGACAGCGCGAGGTGCTCGTCACCCAGACGGCGAAGAACCGCTGGGAATTCGACTGCGCGGGCCGCGGCGCGCTGGTCGTCAGCTACCCGGTCTACGCCTTCGATACCTCCGTGCGCGCCGCCTTCCTGGACGCGCAGCGCGGCTTCTTCAACGCGACCGGCCTGTGCCTGCGCGCGCACGGCAAGGACGATCTGCCGCATCGCGTCGAGCTGGCCGGCCTGCCCGCGGGCTGGGACGTCGCCACGGCGATGGCGCCGGTCGAGGACGCGCCGCTGCAGTTCGAGGCCGCCGATTACGACGAGCTCGCCGACCATCCGTTCGAGCTGGGCCCGTTCTGGCGCGGCGAATTCGTCGCCGGCGGCGTGCCGCACGAGCTGGTCGTGTCCGGCGCGCTGCCGATCTTCGACGGCGAGCGGCTGCTGCGCGACGCGCAGAAGATCTGCGAGACGCAGATCGCCTTCTGGCACGGCGGCAAGAGCAAGCCGCCGATGTCGCGCTACGTGTTCCTGCTCAACTGCACGGACGACGGCTACGGCGGGCTCGAGCACCGCGCCAGCACCGCGCTGATCGCCGCGCGGCGCGACCTGCCGCGCCTGGGGCAGTCCGAGACCAGCGACGGCTACGTGAAGCTGCTCGGCCTGATCAGCCACGAGTACTTCCACACCTGGAACGTCAAGCGGCTGCGGCCGGACGTGTTCGAGCGCTACGACTACGAGCAGGAGAACTACACCGAGCTGCTCTGGTTCTTCGAGGGCTTCACCTCGTACTACGACGACCTCTTCCTGGTCCGCGCCGGCCTGATCGACGAGGCCCGCTACCTGAAGCTGATCGGCAACACGCTCACGCAGGTGCTGGGCGCGCCGGGCCGCAAGCACCAGAGCGTGGCGCGCTCAAGCCTGGAGGCCTGGACCAAGTACTACCGCCAGGACGAGAACACGCCCAACGCGGTGGTCAGCTACTACGCCAAGGGCTCGATGGTGGCGCTGGCGCTGGACCTGTCGCTGCGCGGCGCGGAGAAATGCGAGAAGCCGCAGTCGGTGGACGACCTGATGCGCGGCCTGTGGAAGGACACCGGCGGCGGTCCGGTCAGCGAGGCGACCATCCTGCAGAAGCTGGTCGACATCGGCGGCGAGGCGATCGCGCAGACGCTGTCGACCTGGGTGCACGGCACCGAGGACCTGCCGCTGCCGCAGCTGCTGGAGCGCGTCGGCGTGCGCTGGTGCCTGGACAAGCCGACGCTGGCGCAGCGCCTGGGGCTGCGGGTGTCGGAGAACGACGGCATCGTGATCGTCAAGAACGTGCTGCTCGAGAGCGCCGGACTGGCCGCAGGACTGAGCGCGGGGGACGAGATCGTCGCCTGCAACGGCTGGCGCGTGCGCAGGCTCGAGGACCTGCCGCTGACGCTGAACCACGTCGACCCGCAACGGCTGGAGCTGCTGGTGGCGCGTGACCAGCGGATGCTGACGCTGGCCCTGACCCTGCCGCTGCAGGACAGTGCCGCGCGGCCGGTCTGCCTGGGCCTGCTCGACAAGGCGCCGGCGCGCGCGCAAAGCCTGCGGCGCGCATGGCTGGGGGGCTGAGACATCGGCTCCCCCTCGCCGGGCTCACGGCGGCGGTCATCGGTGCCCACCTCTGGCTGCTGAGCGGCGCGCGAGAGCTCCACGACGCGTGGACGCCCGGGACGCCGGAGCCCGAGCGGCTGCAGGCGGCGTTCATCCGGGAACTGGCGCCGGCCCCGCCGCCGCCGCCGGCCACCACGCCGCCCAAGGACGGACCGCAGGGCGCGCCGCAACGCCACATCGAATCGATGCCCGCGCTGGGCGACGGCCCGGCGCCGCTGCCGCGCGATCCCGCCGCCAGCGAGCCGACGCCTGAGCTGCAGGCGCTGGCGATGCCGCCGGCGCTCGCGGTGTCCGACGCGGTCGGCGAGTGGATGCCGGGCATCGAATGGCCGCTGTCGACCGAGCTCGACTACAAGCTGACCGGCGACTTCCGCGGCCCCGTGTACGGCGATGCCCGCGTGCAATGGCTGCGGGACGGCTCGCACTACCAGGTGCATCTCGAAGCCTGGATCGGCCCGAAGATCGCACCGCTGATGTCGCGCCGGATGAGCAGCGACGGCGACATCACGCCGCTGGGCCTCGCGCCGCGTCGTTTCGACGAGGTGACCGGCGGGCTCGCGGGCGGGAACCGGCAGACGACCTTGCTTTTCGATCTCGGCGGCGTGCGCCTGGCCAACGGCCGGCGGGCGCCGGTGCCCGACGGCACGCAGGACGCGGCCAGCCAGTTCGTGCAGCTTACCTGGCTGTTCCTGACCGGCCGCCAGGCCGCGCAGGGCGACCTGCTGATCCAGCAACCGCTGGCGTTGCCGCGCAACGTGCATCTGTGGCGCTACAAGGTGACGGGGCTGGAAGAGGTCGCGACGCCGCTGGGTCCCATCCCGGCGTGGCACGTGGATTCGGACATGAGCGACACGCGCGGCGACATGCAGGCCGAGTTCTGGCTGGCGCCGTCGCTGCAGTACCTGCCGGTGCGGGTGCGGATCTGGCAGAACCGTCCGACCGACCCGCGCACCCACATCGACCTGGTGCTGAAGGCGCCGCCCAAGCAGGCGCTGGCGCCGGCGCCCTCGGCGTCTGCCGCTCCGGGCGCTCCCGCCGCATCCGGCACATCCGGCGCGGGTACTTGAGCGTCACGGGCGCTTTCTTCGTCGCCCCTATAGTTGCCGCCATTCCAGTACGAGGAGACATCCCATGATTGCAGCCCTGACCGGCGTGACGTTCGAGAACATCCTGGTGGAGGTCGCCGGCGCCGGCGATCGCAAGACCGGTGTGATCCGGCTGAACCGCCCGAAGCAGCTGAACGCGCTGAGCGACCCGCTGATGGACGAACTGGGCCGTGCGCTGCTGGCCTTCGACGCGGACGACGGCATCGGCTGCATCGTGCTGACCGGCAGCGAGCGCGCCTTCGCGGCCGGCGCGGACATTCCGACGATGGCGCCGCACACGTTCATGTCGGCGTTCAAGAGCGGGTTGATCTCGAAGAACTGGGAGACCATCCTGCAGGTCCGCAAGCCGGTGATCGGCGCGGTGTCAGGTTTTGCCCTGGGCGGCGGGTGCGAGCTGGCGATGATGTGCGACTTCATCATCGCGGCGGACACGGCGCGCTTCGGCCAGCCGGAGATCAAGCTGGGCATCATCCCCGGCGCGGGCGGCACGCAGCGCCTGCCGCGCGCGGTCAGCAAGAGCAAGGCGATGGACATGCTGCTGACGGCCCGCATGATGGACGCGGCCGAGGCGGAACGCGCCGGGCTGGTGTCGCGCGTGGTGCCGGCGGATCAGTTGATGGCCGAGGCGCTGACGGCGGCGGAGACGATCAACGGCTTCAGCGGCCCGTCGACGATGCTGATCAAGGAGCTGGTCAACCTGGCCTACCAGGGCCCGCTGACCGACGGCGTCGCGATCGAGCGGCGCTACTTCCACGCGCTGTTCGGCTCCGACGACCAGCGCGAAGGCATGGACGCGTTCCTGGCGAAGCGGGCGCCGGCGTTCAAGCATCAGTGATCGATTCCGAGTCGCTGGCGAACGTCGCCGCGACTCGGTCAACGGTCGGGCAGCGTTTTCAGCGCCTGCGCCACCGTCATGATCGGGATGTCGTCGAAGTCTTTCATCGATAGCAAATCGTCGTCGCCAGACACGATCAACACGGCCCGCGCTGTTATCGCGCAGGCAAGCACCTTGTCGTCATCAACATCGCGACAGGCGGTGAACGCCAGTCGCCGGGCAGTGATCAGCGTGGAGAACTGTCGATAGCGCGCGACGAGTTCCTCCGAAGAAAAACCGGTCGCTGATACCGCCTTCGCAAGCTTTTTCTTCGCGAGTGTTGCGGCGAGCTCGTCCAGAAGTGCCTTGCTGGTGAACAGCTGGACCTCGCCTTCGGCGACCGCTTCGATGATCCTGGCGGGATTGCGGCCCCAGAGAAACGCGGACACCAGCACGTTGGTGTCCACGACCCAACGTGCGCGACCGCTCATTTCCCGATGGCGCCCTTCGAATCGCGCTCACGGCGCACGGCATTCACTTCGGCCTGGATCGCCTTCATCGACATCGGTTTGGACATCGCTACCTGGCCGCGGGCGGCACCGTCCAGCAACTCCTGTGCAGCGCGACGCGCCATGGCGTCCTTGATGAGCGCGCGAACCGCCTTCGCATTCAGGAAGCCTGCGGCCAGGGCATCTCGCGCAAAGCGATCGGAAAGTTCCAACTTGAATTCAAACGTGGTCATTGGCAGTCCTTCGTGACGCAGCCGGAGCGAGCGTCTGATGTCGTGATTATTAGCAGCGCGGCGGATGACGCGTTTGAAGCCCCGTGGTGGAAACGCATCGTGATTACCGCGATTCCGGGAGGGTGGTCCCTGCCTAGGCAGCATCTTTTTGAAACAATCCTTGACCCCGACCGCTGTACGCTAAGTGTGCGATTGAGGGATTGTTGACAATCCGTGAACGGATCTTTCCAGATTGCCTAGTGTTTCCCCTAGGCGGCGGCGCCTAGAGTTCAACCCATGGACGACGCGGAGTGCGGAGTCCGGTGCAACGAACCGCTAGGAGCCCGCCATGAACACCCTGATCAAGACCACCCTGATTGCCGCCGCCTTCCTGACCGCCGGCGCCACCTTCGCCGCCGAACCGGTCCAGAAGACCCGCGCCGAAGTCATCGCCGAGCTGCAAGCCGCTCGTGAATCCGGTGAACTCGCCGCGCTGACGTCCGAGCAGGAAGGCGTCGGCTCGCTGGAGAACGGCATCAATTCGCCGACCTCGGCCCAGATCGCCGCCAAGAAGGCCGCCGTGAAGACCGCCGCCAAGAAGGGCGCCGCCACCGAAGGCAACTCGGCCAAGTAAGCCTGACGCTTCCCCCTCGACACTGCCGGATGCACCGGCCGGCCTGGGGGGCCAGCAAAGAAAAAGGACACCCGTGTGGGTGTCCTTTTTTCGTTCATGAAGGCTTGCGTTCGTGAGGCCAAGCGCGGGCACTCCACGGTGCAGGAGGCCTCGCGTCCGCGAACCTCCAGCACCATTCCGGCCCCACTCGCAGTCGTTGACTGCACGTTGAATGGGGTCAGGTGGTGCGCGTTTGACTCAAGCCTCGCGGCGCAGCGCCGGGAAGAGGATCACGTCGCGGATCGAGGGGCTGTCGGTGATCAGCATCATCAGACGATCGATGCCGATGCCGCAACCGCCCGTCGGAGGCATGCCGTACTCGAGCGCACGGATGAAGTCGGCGTCGAAGAACATCGCCTCCTCGTCGCCCGCATCCTTGTTGGCCACCTGCGACTGGAAGCGCGCAGCCTGGTCCTCGGCATCGTTCAGCTCGGAGAAGCCGTTGGCGTACTCGCGACCGGTGATGAAGAGCTCGAAACGCTCGGTGATGGTCGGGTCCGCATCCGAGGCACGCGCCAGCGGGGAGACCTCCACCGGGTAGTCGACGATGAAGGTCGGCTCCCAGAGCTTCTCCTCGACCGCCGCCTCGAACATGCCGAACTGCAGCGCCGAGAGGCCCCAGTGCTTGGGCGCTTCCTCGCCCAGTTCCTTGAGCTTCGCGCGCAGCACGTCGGCGTCGTCGGCCTCGGCTTCGCTCACGCCCGCGTGCACGATCAGCGACTGGCGCACCGACAGGCGCGTGAACGGCTTCTCCAGGTCGACCGGCTTGCCGGCGTAGGTGACCTGGGCGCTGCCGGTGGCGGCGCGCGCGGCGTGGCGGATCACTTCCTCGGTGAAGCTCATGACCTCCTGGTGGGTCCAGTAGGCCGCGTAGAACTCCATCATCGTGAACTCGGGGTTGTGCCGGACGCTGATCCCCTCGTTGCGGAAGTTGCGGTTGATCTCGAAGACGCGTTCAAAACCGCCCACCACCAGGCGCTTCAGGTAGAGCTCCGGCGCGATGCGCAGGTACATCTCCTGGTCCAGCGCGTTGTGGTGCGTGATGAAGGGCTTGGCGTTCGCGCCACCCGGGATCGGGTGCAGCATGGGCGTCTCGACTTCCAGGAAGCCGTTCTCGACCATGTACGAGCGGATCGAGGACACGGCCTTGGAACGCGCGACGAAGCGGTCGCGCGCCTTGCCGTCGGAGATCAGGTCGGCATAGCGCTGGCGATATTTCTGCTCCTGGTCGGCCATGCCGTGGAACTTGTCCGGCAGCGGGCGCAGCGACTTGGTCAGCAGGCGCAGGGTCGTGACCTTGACCGACAGCTCGCCGGTGCGGGTGCGGAAGAGCGTGCCCTCCGCGCCCAGGATGTCGCCCAGGTCGAAGTGCTTGAAGTCGGCGTAGAGCTCTTCGCCCAACGCGTCCTTGGACAGGAAGAGCTGGATCGCGCCGGTGGCATCCTGCAGCGTGGCGAAGCTGGCCTTGCCCATGATGCGCTTGAGCATCATGCGGCCGGCCACGGTCACGGCGACAGCCTGGGGCTCGAGTTCCTCGTTGGAGAGCTCGCCGTACCGGGCCTGCAGCGGCTGCGCGCGGTGCTGCGGTTTGAAGTCGTTGGGGAAGGCCGCGACCCCCTTGGCCTTGGCTTTTTCGCGGACGGCGGCGAGTTTCTCGCGGCGTTCTGCGATCAGCTTGTTCTCGTCTTGGGCGGGCGCCGGCGTGTCGTTGCCGGTCTGGGGGTCTTGGGGCTGGCTCATCGTGGGCTGCAAAAAGGGCAGGGCGCGATTTTAGGCTCTTAAAATCGCGCCCCATGCCTCAGTTCCCCATCCTGGACCGCCCGGTCCGCGTCGCCCTGGTCGGTTGCGGCCGAATTTCGAAGAACCACGTCGACGCGCTGACCCGGCATCAGGGCCGCGCGGAGCTGGTCGCCGTCTGCGATACGCGCCCCGACGCCGTGCTGGCCGCGCTGGCCCAGACCGGCCTGCCGGCCGACCGCGGCTTCGCCTCGCTGGACGCGCTGCTGGCGGGCTCGGACGCCGACCTGGTCGTGCTGTCCACGCCCAGCGGGCTGCACGCGCAGCAGGCCATCGCCTGCGCCCAGGCCGGCCGCCACGTGCTCAGCGAGAAGCCGATGGCGACGAAGTTCGAGGAAGGCCAGGCCATGGTCCGTGCCTGCCGCGACGCGGGCGTGAAGCTCTTCGTCGTCAAGCAGAACCGCCTGAACGCGACCGTGCAACTGGTGAAGAAGGCGCTGGAAGAAGGCCGCTTCGGCCGCATCTTCATGAGCACGGTCAACGTGTTCTGGACCCGCCCGCAGAGCTATTACGACGCCGCCCGCTGGCGCGGCCGCTGGGACATGGACGGCGGCGCCTTCATGAACCAGGCCAGCCATTACGTCGACCTGCTGGACTGGCTGGTCGGCCCGGTGGACAACGTCCACGCCTACACCGCCACGCTGGACCGCGACATCGAGGCCGAGGACACCGGCGTGCTGGCGCTGCGCCTGCGCCACGGCGGCCTGGCCAGCATCAACGTGACGATGCTGACCTACCCGCAGAACCTGGAAGGCTCGATCACCATCCTCGGCGAGAAGGGCACGGTCAAGATCGGCGGCACCGCGGTCAACAAGATCGAGCACTGGGCCTTCGACACGCCGCATCCCGACGACGAGCTGGTGAAGAACGCCAGCTACGAGACGACCAGCGTCTACGGCTTCGGCCACGCCGCGTACTACGACAACGTCATCCAGACGCTGCGCGGCGAGGCGCAGGCGCAGGTCGACGGCTACGAGGGCCTGCGCTCGCTGGAACTGCTGATCGCCTGCTACCGCAGCGCGCGCGACGGCCAGCGCGTCGGCCTGCCGCTGGTGTTCTGACATGGCGTTCTGGCAACACGCCTCGGCCGTCGTCGACGACGGCGCGCAGCTCGGCGAGGGCACCAAGGTCTGGCACTTCAGCCATGTCTGCGCCGGTGCGCGCGTCGGCGAGGGCTGCTCGCTGGGGCAGGGCGTCTACGTCGGCAACGACGTGACGATAGGCCGCAACGTGAAGATCCAGAACAACGTGTCGGTCTATGACGCGGTGACGCTGGAGGACGACGTCTTCTGCGGTCCGTCCATGGTCTTCACCAATGTCTACAACCCGCGTTCGGCCGTGCCGCGCAAGAGCGAGTACCGCCGCACGCTGGTGAAGCGCGGCGCGACGCTGGGCGCGAACTGCACCGTGGTCTGCGGCGCGACGATCGGCGAGTACGCCTTCGTCGGCGCCGGCGCGGTCGTCAAGGGCGACGTGAAGCCGCATGCGCTGATGGTCGGCGTGCCGGCCCGCCAGATCGGCTGGATGAGCCGGCACGGCGAGAAGCTCGATCTGCCCGTCGACGGCCACGGGCGCGCGACCTGCCCCGCCGGCGGCGACCTCTACGAACTCGACGGCCAGACGCTGATGCTGGTCACGCCCCAGGATCCCCAGTCATGAGCCTTCCCTTCATCGATCTCAAGGCGCAGTACGCCGCGCTGAAGACGACGATAGACGCGCGCATCCAGCGCGTGCTGGACCACGGCCAGTACATCATGGGCCCCGAGGTCAAGGAGCTGGAGACCGCGCTGGCCGCCTACGTCGGCACGAAGCACTGCATCACCGTCGCCAGCGGCACCGAGGCGCTGCTGATCGCGCTGATGGCGCTGGATCTGCAGCCCGGCGACGAAGTCATCACGACGCCCTTCACCTTCGCCGCGACGGTCGAGACCATCGTGCTGCTGGGCGGCGTGCCGGTGCTGGTCGACATCGAGCCCGACAGCTGCAACCTCGACGCGACGCTGATCGAGGCGGCCATCACGGCGCGCACGAAGGCGATCATGCCGGTGAGCCTCTACGGCCAGGTCTGCGACATGGACGCGATCAATGCGATCGCGGCGAAGCACGGCAACATCCCCGTGATCGAGGACGCCGCGCAGAGCTTCGGCGCTTCCTATAAGGGCAGGAAGAGCGGCGGCCTGTCGACCTGGGGCGCGACCAGCTTCTTCCCGAGCAAGCCGCTGGGCTGTTACGGCGACGGCGGCGCGCTGTTCACCGACGACGACGCGCTGGCGCAGGCCGCGCGTGAGATCCGCGTCCACGGCCAGAGCCAGCGCTACACGCACACGCGGGTGGGCGTCGGCGGCCGCATGGACACGCTGCAATGCGCGGTGGTGCTGGGCAAGCTGGAACGCTTCGACTGGGAGATCGCGCAGCGCCTGGCGATCGGCGAGCGCTACCAGCGCCTGATCGGCGAACTGCCGGTGCAGCGCCTGGCGGTGCGCGAGGACCGCGATTGCGTCTGGGCGCAGTTCACCGTGCAGGTCGACCGCCGCGATGAGATCGCCGAGGCGCTGAAGCAGGCCGGCGTTCCGACCGCGGTGCATTACCCGAAACCGCTGCACCGGCAGCCAGCCTACGAGCAGCGCTGCCGCGTCGCGACACCGCTGCCCAACGCCGAGTCCGCCGCGCGGCGCGTGATGAGCCTGCCGATGAGTCCCGACCTGAGCGAGGCGCAGCAGGACCAGGTCGTCGCCGCGCTCCGGGCTGCGCTGACCTGACCGCCCCGATGCTGATCGGCTACACGCTGGATGCCGTACGCGCCCGGATGCGGGCGCGGGTCGCGGCATGGCTGGGCCTGGACGTGGGCACCCGCGCGCAGATCCACCCCGGCGCGCGCGTGCGCTGCGGCGCGGGCAGCACGCTGGGCGCGGGATCCATCCTGTACCGCGACGTGCAGATCCTCGCCACCGGCCAGGGCCGCTTCGTGATCGGCGCGCGCAGCCATGTCGCGCCGGGCGGCTACCTGCTGGTCGGCGACCAGTGCCTGAGCATCGGCGACGACGTCGCCATCGGCCCCGGCCTGATGCTGTTCTGCGAGTCCAACGCGGTGACGGCCACCGGCCTGTTCCGCGATCACTACCGGCGCGGCGAGATCCGCATCGGCAGCAACGTGTTCATCGGCGCCCGCGTGACGGTGCTGCCGGGCAGCTTCATCGACGACGGCGTCGTCGTCGCGGCGCACGCGGTGGTGCGCGGCCACCTGCCCAGCGGCTGGGTCTACGGCGGCGTGCCGGCCCGCCCGCTCCACCGGATCGACGGGGCCAGGCCGCCGTCGACCGCCCCGTGAAGGGTCACGTCGCCGGCGCGCTGCGCTGGCGCGATCTGCCCGGCGCGCTCCGGCACTGGCTGCGCCGCGGCGCGGCCAGCGGCGAGGACTTCCGCGCCGCGTTCGCGCGCAGCCTGCGCCTGGATCCGGCGCAGGCCGGCGAGGTCCGGCTCTTCGGCACGGGCCGCGCGGCGCTGCATGCGTTCACCGCGTCGCTGGACCTGCCGGCCGGCTCGGAAGTGCTGCTGCCGGGCTACACCTGCGTCGTCGTGCCCAACGTCTTCATGCACCTCGGGCTGGCGGTGCGCTACGTCGACATCGCGCGGGACGATTTCAATCCCACGCCCCACGCGATCTCCCAGGCCATCAGCGAGGCGACGCGCCTCGTCGTCGTGCCGCACAACTTCGGCCTCGTCACCGAGGGCCTGGACGCGTTGCGGGCGAAACACCCCGACGTCGTGTTCATCGAGGACGCCGCCCACGCCTGGGGCAGCACCGACGCGATCGGCCGCGAGGTCGGCACGCTGGGGCATGCGGCGTTCTTCAGCTTCGAGTATTCCAAGCCGCTGACCACCGGCATCGGCGGCGCGCTGGTGATCCACGACCCCGCCTTGCGCGAGCGCTTCGCGGCGCGCATGCCCGTGCTGCAGGCGCCCGCGACGTCGACGGTCTTCAAGCAGCTGCTGACCTTGTGCTGGCACCGCCTGACCATGAGCCTGCCGCGCCCCGCGCTGCAGGCGCTGGTCGCGCTGCTGCGGGCGCCGTCGCGGATGCTGGGCGTGGTCGCGAAGACGCCCGACAGCGAGGTCGCCGGCGACACGCAGCCCGACTACCGTGCCGGCCTGCACCCGCTGAGCGCGGCCATCGGCCTGATGCAGGCGGGCCGCTTCGACGAGGTCCATGCGCTGCGCCGCGCGCAGGCGCAGGACTACGACGCGCTGCTGGCGAATCTGCCGGGCTGGGAGTGGCCCGTCCGTGCGCCCGGCGCGGTGCTGCTCAGGTACCCGCTGCTGCTGCGTGACGCCGCGACGCGCGACGCCGCGATCGCCGCGCTGGAGGAGGCGGGCGTCGTCGGCGGCACCTGGTTCGACGACGTCGTCCATCCGCGCGGTTGCCGCCGTTTCGGCTACACCGAGGGCGAGTGCCCGAACGGCGAGCGCGCCGCGCGCACCGTGCTCAACCTGCCCTTGGGTCGTCATGCGCGGCTGAGCCCGTCGCAACGCGCCGCGTTGCGCGCGATCGCGGAACGCCACGGGGGGAAGGTCCGATGACCGTCCGCCGCCGTTTCGCGCAGCTGGCCGGCGCCTCGATGCTGACGCAGGCGATCCCGATGCTGATCGCGCCGCTGCTGACGCGCTGGTACGGCGCGGAGGCGCTCGGACACTGGGCGCTGTTCGTGGCGCTGGCCGCGAACCTCGCGACGATCGCCAACGCGCGCTACGAATTCGCCATCGTCCTGCCGCGCCGCGACGGCGAGGCCGCGCTGGTGCTGCAGCTGGCGCTGTGGATCGCGCTGGGCATGGGCCTGCTCACGGCAGTCGGCGCCACGGGCTGGCACCTGCTGATGGCGCACCACGCCAAGCTCGGCGGGCGCTGGGTGTCCCTCGACCAGCTGGACCCGTGGTTGCTGATGCTCGCGCCGGTGGTCGCGCTGGCCGGCATGCAGCAGGCGCTGAGCCTCTGGAACAACCGCCAGGGCCGCATCGACGTGATCGCGCAGGCCCGCGTGCTGCAGCAGAGCGTGATGGCGGCGGCCCAGGCCGCGGCCGCGCTGGGCGGATTCGCGGGCGTGGCGGCGCTGGTGCTGTCGCAGAGCCTGGCCGCGCTGCTCGCGCCGCTGTGGCTGCTGCGGCGCGGCGCCCGCTGGCGCCGTGCGACGCGGCTGGACCGGGCCGGCAAGACCTGGCACTGGCGACACCTGCGTCGCCTGGGCTGGCGCTACAAGCAGTTCCCGCTGCTCAACAGCCCGCATGCCTTCGTCAACGCGGCGCAGGAGACGCTGGTGCTGGCGATGATCGCCGCCTGGGCCGATGCCGCGACGGCGGGCTACTACGCGCTGATGGTGCGCCTCGTGAAAGCGCCGGCGACGCTGGTCGGCGGCGCCTTGTCCGAAGCCCTGCTCGGCGAGCTCGCCCGCGACTGGCAGCGCGGCATCGACCTGCGCCCGCGCCTGCGGCGCGGCATCAAGCTGCTGGCGATGGTCGCGCTGCCCTGCATGGTCGTGCTGATCGCCATCGGTCCCGCGCTGTTCGGTTGGCTGCTCGGAGCGGACTGGGCCCGCGCCGGCGAGTACGGCCGCTGGCTCGCCCCCTATGTCGCGGCGCACTTCATCGCCGCGCCGCTGACGGTCACGCCGATGGTCACCGGCCGGCAGCGCGGCGCACTGGTCTTCAGCCTGGTCGGCAATGCGCTGTACGTGCTGCCGGTCGCGCTGGTCCTGAGTACCGGCGGTGCGCTGACGACGGCGCTGGCCGCCATCGCCGTGCTGCTGCCCATCTATTTCGCGATCTATCTCGCATGGCTGGTGCGCGGCTCGGCGCCGCGACCCGCCTTGCACGGAGTGCCTGCATGAGACTGGTCCTGATCGGGGACGGCGAGAGTCCCCACCTCCTGAAATGGGCCCGCGCGCTGTCCCAGCAGCGGGAGGTCGAACTGTGGGCGGCGTCCACGCGCGGCTTCGCGCCGGAGTTCCAGTTCCTGATCCCCGAGGACCGCCGCCTGGCGATGAACACCGATCCCGCGCATGCCGGCGGCAACATCGCCGTGCTCAGGCAGCTGCCGGCGCTGGGCGCCTGGCTCAAGCGGGTCGATGCCGACTGGCTGCACGCGCACTACCTGACCTCGCACGGCACGCTGGCCTGGGCCGCGCGCCGCGGCTGGAAGCTGCGCGCGAGGATCGCCGGCTCCGCCTGGGGCAGCGACATCCTGGTCACGCCCGACCAGGGCTGGGCCTACCGCTGGCTCACGACCAAGGTGCTGCAGGCCTGCGCGATCACCACCTCCGATTCCGAGCACATGAGCGCCCGCATGCGTGAGCTCGGCGCGGCCGAGGTGATGACCTTCCCGTTCGGGCTGGAGCAACTGCCCAAGCAGAACGTCCGCAAGCAGCCCTGGCTGTTCTTCACCAACCGCGGGCTGGAGCCGATCTACCGGCCGCATCGCGTGATGGAGGTTTTCGCCGCGATCGCCGCGAAGCAGCCGGAGGCGCGCCTGGTCGTCGGCAACGACGGCTCGCTGCGCGGCGCGCTGGAGGCGCAGGTCGCGTCGCTCGGGCTCACGGACCGAGTCGAGTTCATCGGTCGCGTCGATGCGACGTCGCAAGGCCGCCGCTACGCGCCGGCGCGCTGGTTCCTGAGCCTGCCGCAGAGCGACTCGGTGTCGGTCTCCGTGCTGGAGGCCATGGCCCACGAGTGCCTGCCCATCCTGTCCGACCTGCCCGCCAACGACGAGGTGCTGGGCACCGGCGGCATCGCCAGCATCGATGCGGCGATGCACCCGAACGCGAAGCTGCTGGGTCGTCACGGCTTGATCCTGAAGGACGGCGACGACCTCGCCACGCTGGCCGACCGCCTGCAACTGATGGTCGGACAGTCCGACGTGGCCGGGCACTCGGTCGACGCCGACCGTCTGGGCGCCGCCAACCGCGCGTGGGTCGCCGAGCACGCGATGTTCGGGCCCGCCGTCAAGACCTTCGTCGAGCGCCTGAAGCGCTTCTGAGCATTCCCGTCCGAGCATGCCGTTCTCCTCCCCATGAAGCTCCTGCTGATCAACCACTACGCCGGCTCGCCCATGCACGGCATGGAATTCCGCCCGTTCTATCTCGCCCGCGAATGGGTCCGGGCCGGGCACCAGGCGCTGATCCTGGGCGCGTCGTACTCGCATGTCCGCACGACCCAGCCGGAGCCCGGCATGGCCGCGTTGAACGGCGTGAACTACCTCTTCTACGACACGCCCGAGTACCAGGGCAACGGCACGGGCCGGGTGAAGAACATCTGGTCCTTCTGCCGCCAGGTCTGGAAGGACGCCGACATCCTGGCGCGCGAATTCGCGCCGGACGTCGTGATCGCGTCCAGCACCTACCCGATGGACGTCTGGGTCGCGCGCCGCGTCGCGAAGCTCGCCAAGGCCAAGCTGGTGTACGAGGTGCACGACCTCTGGCCGCTGTCGCCGATCGAGCTGTCGGGCATGTCGAAGTGGCACCCGTTCGCGATGCTCTGCCAGAAGGCGGAGAACGACGCCTACCGCGATGCCGACGTCGTCGTGTCCATGCTGCCCAAGGTGCATCAGCACATGGCCGCGCACGGCCTCGACCTGAAGAAGCTGCACATCGTGCCCAACGGCATCACGCTGGACGAATGGTCCGGGCAGGGCGAGCCGCTGGACGCCGCGATCCAGGCGCACCTGGCCGCCGAGCGCGCGGCGGGACGCACCGTCGTCGGCTACGCGGGCTCGATGGGCGAGCCCAACGCGCTGGACGTGCTGCTCGACGCGGCGAAACGGCTCAAGGACGCGCATGGCGCGGAGGGCGCCGCGTTGAGCTTCGTGCTTGTCGGCGGCGGGCACCTGCGGGACCAACTCGAAGCGCGCGTGCGCGACGAGGGAATCACGAACGTCGCGATGTTCCCCCCGATCCCGAAGGCGCAGATCCCGTCGCTGCTGAAGGGCTTCGACATCGCCTACATCGGCTGGCAGCGCACGCCGATCTATCGCTTCGGCATCGCGCCCAACAAGCTGATGGACTACATGATGGCGCAGCGGCCGGTGCTGCATTCGGTGGAGGCCGGCAATGACCCCGTCGCCGAGGCCGGCGCTGGCCTGACGGTGCCGCCGCAGGATGCGAAGGCGGTCGCCGAGGGCCTGCTCCAGCTCGCCGCCGTCACGGCTGAAGAGCGCGCCGCCATGGGCCGGCGCGGTCGCGAGTTCGTGCTGGCGAATCACACCTATCCTGTCCTGGCGCAGCGATTCATCGACGCGGTGTCCTGAACCGTCTTTCCCTGTCTCCGCAGTCCCGATCAACGCAGTCCTCACCACGGCGTTCCGCCGACGACGACATGACCCAGGACCGAGAACTCCAGGCCATCGCCCAGCGTTACGCCCGCCGCGACCAGCGGCTGGCGGGTCTGGAGCGCTACAGCCTGCTGCGTCCCGAGGTCTGGCAGATGCTGCATGAGCGCCAGGCCGCGATGCTGCGCCTGCTGGCCGCGCACCGCGCCGCGCTGGCGGATCCGGCGGTGCCGCTGGGCGACTGGCGCATGGCCGAGGTCGGCTGCGGCGCCGGCGGCAATCTGATGGACATGCTGCGGCTGGGTCTGCTGCCGCAGCACCTCACCGGCATCGAGCTGCTGCCCGAACGGCTGGAGGCCGCGCGCGCCGCGCTGCCGCAGCAGGTGCGCCTGCTGGCGGGCGACGCCTCGCAGGCGGACGTCGAGGCCGGCAGCCAGGACCTGGTGCTGCAGTCGACGGTGTTCTCCTCCATCCTGGACGACGGCCTGCAGCGCCGGCTCGCCGACGCGATGTGGCGCTGGGTGAAGCCGGGCGGGGCGGTGCTCTGGTACGACTTCATCGTCGACAATCCCCGCAATCCCGACGTCCGGGGCGTGCCGCTGAAACGCGTGCGCGCTCTGTTCCCCGAGGGCCGGATGGCGGTGCGCCGCGTCACGCTGGCCCCGCCGATCGCGCGGGCCGTCTGCCGCCTGCACCCCGGCGCCTACCGCGTCCTCAACACGATCCCCTTCCTGCGCAGCCACGTGCTGGCGTTGATCACCAAGACATCATGAACATCAACGATCTGAAGGCCGGTCCGAATGCCGTGCCGAACCCTGAGCAGACGGCTGGGCAGACGGCCGAGCCCAAGCTGCCCTTCCTCCCGTTCGCGCTGCCCGAGCTGGGCGACGAGGAGATCGCCGAGGTCGTCGACACGCTCAGGAGCGGCTGGATCACGACCGGCCCGAAGGCGCGGCGCTTCGAGCAGGCCTTCGCCGAATTCCTGGCCGAGCCGCAGATCGAGTGCATCGCCGTCAACTCCGCGACCGCCGGCCTGCACCTGGCGTTGGAAGCCCTGGGCATCGGCCCCGGCGACGAGGTCATCACGACGACGCACACCTTCACCGCGACGGCCGAGGTGGTGCGCTACCTCGGCGCGGACGTGAAGCTGGTCGACATCGATCCGGCGACGATGAACATCGCGATCGACCAGATCGAGGCCGCGATCACGCCGCGCACGAAGGCGATCATCCCGGTGCATTACGCCGGCCTGGCGGTGGACATGCTCACGCTGCTGGACATCGCGCGCAAGCACGGGCTGAAGGTGGTCGAGGACGCCGCGCACGCGCTGCCCACCACGCTGGAGAAGGAGCTGATCGGCACGATGGGCAGCAACGCCACGGTGTTCAGCTTCTACGCCAACAAGACGATGACGACGGGCGAGGGCGGCATGCTGGTCACCCGCGATCCGGAGCTGGCCAAGCGCGCCCGCGTGATGCGGCTGCACGGCATCAACCGCGACGCGTTCGACCGCTTCACCGCGAAGGTGCCGAGCTGGTACTACGAGATCGTCGCCCCCGGCTTCAAGTACAACCTGACCGACATCGCCGCGGCGCTGGGGCTGCACCAGCTCAAGCGGCTGCCGGGCTTCCAGAAACGGCGCGAGCAGATCGCCGCGCGCTACTTCGAGGCGCTCGCGGACCTGCCGCTGATCCTGCCGCCCAAGGCGCCCAACGAGGACGTCCACAGCTGGCACCTGTTCGTGCTGCGCCTGTCCGACGCGACGGACGTGTCGCGCGACCTGTTCATCGAACGCATGTTCGAGCAGGGCATCGGCTGCAGCGTGCACTACGTGCCGCTGCACCAGCATCCGTACTGGCAGGAACTCTACGGGCTGACGCCGGCGATGTTCCCCGAATCGCAGAAGGCCTACGAGCGCACGGTGACCATCCCGCTGTACACGGCGATGACCGACGAGCAGGTCGAGCGCGTGATCGTCGCGGTGCGCCGCAGTCTGGGCTTCTGAGCACGGCACGGCGGGAACGGGACGGCCGATGGCCAAGCGACTTTTCGACATTCTCTGCGCCGGCCTCGGCCTGCTGCTGCTGAGCCCGCTGCTGCTGGTCGTGGCGGCGTGGGTCAAGATGGACTCGCGCGGGCCGGTGATGTTCCGGCAGGAGCGGGTGGGGCGCTTCGGGCGGACCTTCCGCATCCACAAGTTCCGCACCATGCGCGTCGACGCGCCGGCGCTCGGTCCGCAGATCACCATCGGCGACGACGCGCGCATCACGCGCAGCGGCCGCTGGCTGCGCGCGAGCAAGGTCGACGAGCTGCCGCAGCTGTGGGACGTGCTGCGCGGCGCGATGAGCCTCGTCGGGCCGCGGCCCGAGGTGCCGCGCTACGTGGCGCTGTATCCGGCGGAGCTGCGCGCGCTGGTGCTGTCGGTGCGGCCGGGCATCACCGATCCGGCCTCGCTGAGCTTCCGCAACGAGAGCGAGCTGCTGGCGCAGGCCGAGGATCCCGAGCGCGAGTACGTCGAGGTGGTCATGCCGATGAAGCTGCGGCTGGCGGCGGACTACGTGCGCAACGCCAGCCTGGGCGGCGACATCCGGCTGATCCTGGCGACGCTGGGCGCGATCAGGGACTGAGAGAAAAGCACACGATGAACTGGTTGTCCCTGGATGCCTTCCTCACGCGGATCCGCCCCTACCGGGAGGCCCTGGCGCTCGCGCTGGACATGGTGGCGGTGGCGCTCGCGTGGCAGGCGACCTACCTGTTCCGCCTGGGGTTCGAGCGCTGGTTCGAGGCCCGGCCCGATTACGACCACTGGGTGATGCTGGGCATCGTGGTGCTGTACGGCGGGCTGCTGAAGCTGTTCCAGGTGCCCAAGGGGATGTGGCGCTTCAGCGGCTTCGGCGAGGTCAAGCGGCTGGCGGCGGTGTGCGTGACCGCGGGCCTGATCGCCGCGGTGGCGGTGCTGATGGCGCAACTGACCAAGGTGCCCCGCGCGGTGCTGGCGCTGCATCCGGTGTTCACGCTGATGGTGCTGGCGATGATCCGCATGGGCTACCGCATGCTCTACGAGCACATGCGCAGCCGCATCAGCGGCAGCGCGCTGGAGCAGCGTCGCGCACTCGTGATGGGCGCGGGCGATGCCGGGCGGCTGCTCGTGGCCGGGATCCAGCACCAGCAGGGCTGGGTGGTCGTGGGCTACCTGGACGACGCGCCGGAGAAACGCGGTGCGCGCGTCGCGGGCGTGCCGGTGATCGGCACGCTGGAGGACGCGACGCGGCTGTCGGACATGCACGGCATCACGCACGTGATCGTGGCGATGCCGGCGGCGACGACGGTGCAGCGGCGCCGGGCGCTGGACCTCGCGGGCAAGACCGGCCTGGCCGTGCTGACGGTGCCGAGCAGCCAGGAACTGCTGGCCGGACGCGCGGTGAACCAGGTGCGCGACATCGAGCCCGAGGACCTGCTGGGCCGCGAGCCGGTTGAGCTGGACGAGGGCGGCATCAGCGAGTGCATAGGCGGCAAGACGGTGCTGATCACCGGCGCGGGCGGCTCGATCGGATCGGAGCTGTGCCGGCAGGTGGCGCGTTATGGTCCGTCGAGGATCGTGCTGTACGAGCTGAGTGAATTCGCGCTGTACGGGATCGAGCAGGAGCTGTCGGAGAAGTTCCCGCGCATCCCGCTGGTCCGCCTGGTCGGCGACGTGAAGGACCTGGAGCACCTGCGCTTCACCTTCGGCAAGTACCGGCCGCAGATCGTCTTCCACGCGGCGGCCTACAAGCATGTGCCGCTGATGGAGGACGAGAACGCGTGGGCGGCGCTGAGGAACAACACGCTGGGCACGTATCACGCGTGCGTGGCGGCGGCCGAAGCCGGCGCCGAGCGCTTCGTGCTGATCTCGACGGACAAGGCGGTGAACCCGACCAACGTGATGGGCGCCACCAAGCGCGCGGCGGAGCTGATCATCAGCCACATGGCCGGGCAGGGGCATGCGACGAAGTTCATGGCGGTGCGGTTCGGGAACGTGCTCGGCTCCAGCGGGAGCGTGATCCCGAAGTTCAAGGAGCAGATCGCCCGGGGCGGGCCGGTGACGGTCACGCATCCGGAGATCACGCGCTACTTCATGACGATTCCGGAAGCCGCGCGACTGGTCGTCCAGGCAGGCGCCATCGGGGAGTCGGGACAGGTGTTCGTGCTCGACATGGGCGAGCCGGTGAAGATCGTCGACCTGGCGCGGACCATGATCCGGATGAGCGGGAAGGACCTGCGCGAGATCCGGATCGAGTTCTCCGGCCTGCGGCCCGGAGAGAAGCTCTACGAGGAGCTGCTGGGCGACGAGGACACGACGCTGCCGACGCGGATCGCCGCGCTGCGCATCGCGCGGCTGGGCGACCAGGTGGCGGGCGACGCCGCCGTGCAGGAATTGCTGGCGGCGCTGGCCGCCGGGCAGCCCCGGCGCGAGGGCGCCGAGGCGCGCGGCCTGCTCGCGCGGCTGCCGCTGAGCTACAGCGGCCGGCCCTGAGCCTCAGCCTCTGATCGGCATCCCCCCGGGCCATTCCGGAGCGTGCCGGGGCCGGCGCGGATTCAGCTCCGCGTCTTCTTCCAGACCTTGCGGTTCACGAAGTCGGTGTAGCTGATGATGATGCGCAGCACCTTGTCCGAGACGTTGGCCGGCGCGTAGTCGTCGACCAGGCGCAGCAGGCGCTCGTCGCCGCGGGGCTGGCCCTCGAGCACGCGCAGGCCGTCCTGCACGCGCTCGACGTCCAGTCCGACCATCATGACGGCCGCTTCCTCGACGCCTTCGGGGCGCTCGTGCACCTCGCGCAGGTTCAGCGCGGGGAAGTTCAGGATCGACGATTCCTCGGTGATCGTGCCGCTGTCCGACAGCACCGCGCGCGCGCGGGTCTGCAGGTGGATGTAGTCCAGGAAGCCGAAGGGCTTCATGAACTGCACCCGCGGATGCACCTGCACGGCGTCGCCGAGCTGCTCCAGCCGCTTGCGGGTGCGCGGGTGCGTGGAGACGATCACCGGCTCGTCGTAGCGCTCGGCCAGCATGTTCAGCACGGCCAGCAGGCGCTGCAGGTTCTCCGCCGAGTCGACGTTCTCCTCGCGATGCGAACTGACCACGAAGTACTTGCCGGCCTCCAGGCCCTGGCGCGTCAGCACGTCGGAGGACTCGATGCCGTCGCGGTAATGCTCGATCACCTCGCGCATCGGGCTGCCGGTGCAGATGACCTGGTCGGGCGGCAGGTTCTCGCGCAGCAGGTAGTCGCGCGCGATCTGGCTGTAGGTCAGGTTGATGTCGGAGGTGTGGTCGACGATGCGGCGGTTGATCTCCTCCGGCACGCGGAAGTCGAAGCAGCGGTTGCCGGCCTCCATGTGGAAGATGGGCACCTTGCGGCGTTTCGCGGCGATGGCGGCCAGGCAGCTGTTGGTGTCGCCCAGGATCAGCAGCGCGTCGGGGCGCGTCTGCTCGATCACCTTGTCGACGTTCATGATGACCTGCGCGATCGTCTCGGCCGCGCTGCCGCCGGCGGCTTCCAGGAAGTGGTCGGGCTTGCGGATGCCGAGGTCGCTGAAGAAGACCTCGTTGAGCTCGTAGTCGTAGTTCTGACCGGTGTGCACCAGCACGTGCTCGCAGAAGCGGTCCAGCTTGTCGATGGTGCGCGACAGCCGGATGATCTCCGGCCGCGTGCCGACGACGGTCATCACCTTAAGCACGGACGGCCTCCTGCACGATGTCGAGCTTCATCAGCACTTCCTTGACCTGCGCCACGTCCAGGCGGTGCGTGTTGTGGGAGGTGTAGTCCTCGATGCGCGAGATCTCGGTCTCGCCCTGCACGAAGTACTTGTCGTAGTTCAGGTCGCGCGAGTCGGCCGGGATGCGGTAGTAGCCGCCCAGGTCCTCGGCGCGGGCCATCTCCTCGCGCGAGACCAGCGATTCGTACAGCTTCTCGCCGTGGCGGGTGCCGATGACCTTGACCTCGCTCTGCGACTTCAGCAGCTCACGCAGCGCCTGCGCCAGGTCGCCCACGGTCGAGGCCGGCGCCTTCTGCACGAAGATGTCGCCGGGCCGGGCGTGCTCGAACGCGTACAGCACCAGGTCCACCGACTCTTCCAGCGACATCAGGAAACGCGTCATCGCCGGATCGGTCACCGTCAGCGCCTTGCCGGCGCGCAGCTGGTCCAGGAACAGCGGGATCACCGATCCGCGCGAGGCCATCACGTTGCCGTAGCGCGTGGCGCTCAGCACCGTCTTGCCGGGGTCGCACAGGCGCGACTTGGCGACCATGACCTTCTCCATCATCGCCTTGGACATGCCCATGGCGTTGATCGGGTAGACGGCCTTGTCGGTGCTCAGCACGACGCAGCGGCTCACCTCGTTGGCGATCGCGGCGCGGATGACGTTCTCGGCGCCGACGATGTTGGTGCGCACCGCTTCCATCGGATAGAACTCGCAGGACGGCACCTGCTTGAGCGCCGCCGCGTGGAAGACGTAGTCGACGCCCCGCAGCGCGTCGTGGACCGCGTCGTAGTCGCGCACGTCGCCGATGTAGAACTTCACCTTGTCGTTCTTCAGCGCGATGCGCATGTCTTCCTGCTTCTTCTCGTCGCGCGAGAAGATGCGGATCTCCGCGAAGTCGGAGTGCAGGAAGCGCTGCAGCACGGCGTTGCCGAAGCTGCCGGTGCCGCCGGTGATGAGGAGGGTCTTGTCTTTGAACATGATCGGAACCGTGTCGTCGGTGGAAGCGGTCGGTGGAGGCTGTCGGTGGATGCTGTCGGTGGAAGCGGTTGTCAGCCGAACGCGCGCATGCGCTGCACGAGTTCGGGCCAGGCCGGCGGCTGGTAGCCGGTGGCCTCGCGGAAGCGGGAGGAGTCGAGCGAACGATCGATCACGAGGCGATCGTCCGGCGTGATGACGGTGTCGCGGCCGTAGGCCTGCGCGACGAGGGTCAGCAGCGCGTGCTTGTCGATGGGCGCGGCCGACACGTGGTACAGGCCGCGCAGCGCGGGCTGCGGCAGCACGTGGTCGCGGATCACGCGGGCCAGTTCCACCGTCGGCAGCCCGGAGAAGACCGCGCGGGTGAAGCCCTTGACGGTGCCGCTCTGCGACAGGAACCAGCCCACCAGGCCGTTCGCGCTGTCGAGCTCGTGGCCGATGATGGACGTGCGCAGCGTGACGGCGTTGGGGTAGTCCACCTCGCCCATCAGCTTGCTGCGGCCGTAGAGGTCGGTGGCGTCGGGCGTGTCGCTCTCGCGGTAGCCGCCGGTCCTGCCGGAGAAGACGCAGTCGGTGCTCATGTGGATCAGGCGCGCGCCGGCGACGTCGCACAGCCGCGCCAGCCGGTGCGGCAGCAGGGCGTTGATCGGGATCGCGGCGAGCGGGTCGTCCGCCTCGGCCAGCTGCTTGATCAGGCCGACGCAGTTGATGACGACGTCCGGACGCACGGTCGCGAACAGGCGGGCCAGGCTGTCGGGATTGTCGACGTCGACGCCGGTGACGATGTGCGGATGCAGGGCGGTCGGCAGCTTGCGCAGCAGCGCGCCCGAACGCGCCGAGCCGAAGGCGCGGTAGCCGTCGCTCTCGGCGAACACGCGCAGCACGGCATTGCCGAGCATGCCGGAGGCGCCGATCACCAGGACGTGGAGGGGAGAGGTCATGTCGATTGCTTGTCTTGTGCGTCGGTGAACGACCGGTCGCCGCGCGACCCGGTCGCCAGCTGCCGGAAGCGGGCGGCCAGCTTGGCGGCGAGCGCTTCCGGCGCGAAATGCTGCTCGTAGTACCGGCGGCCGGACTCGCCCAGCGCGCGGCGCGCCTCGGGCGCCATGGCATGGATCCGGAGTATGCCTTCGGCCAGCGCGGCGGCGTCCTCGGCCGGCACCGCGATGCCGGCGCCGGCCTCCTCGACGACGCGGGCGCCTTCTCCGTCGAGCGAGGCGATGACGGGCCGGCCGGCAGCCAGATAGGCCTGCACCTTGCTCGGTACCGTCTGCGACAGGATCTCGCCGCGGTTCAGGCTCACCAGCACCGCGGCGGCCTGGTCGAGGATGCCCGGCATGGCCTGCGGCGGGAAGCGGCCGGCCAGCATCACGTTGTCCAGGCCGCGGCGCGCGACCTCGGCTTCCAGCCAGGGACCGCGGCCGCCGCTGCCGACCATCACGAGGCGGATGTCCGGCGCGCGCTGCGCCAGGAGAGCGGCGGCCTCGACGACCGTGTCCAGCGCCTGCACCGTGCCGAAGTTGCCGGCGAAGACGACGTTGAAGCCTTCCGGCAGTGTCAGCGCGGGGGGGACGTCGCCGGCCGGCGCGCTGAAGGCCAGCTCGCCCGGATTCGGGTGGTACTCGACGGGCGTGGCGCCCGCCATCGCGCGGACCGGCGGTTCGAACGCGTGGGACTGCACCAGCAGCAGGTCGTTGCGGCGGTAGATCCAGCGCACCACCGTCGCGACGGCGCCCAGCAGCCTCGGGTTGCGGACGAAGCCGGTGACCTCCAGGCTCTGCGGCCACAGGTCCTGCACCCAGGTCACCAGCTTGGCGCGCTTGACGCGCTTGAGCACGATGCCGGCGATGGCCTGCAGGATGGGCGAGGTGCCGTAGACGAAGACGACGTCGAAGGACCGGCCGCGCAGCGACCACGGCCCCAGGACGGCCGCCGAGGCCAGGAAGGAGAGGTAGTTCGCGACCAGCCGCTTCGCGCCGCCCGCGCCGCGCGGACACAAGGGCACGCGGTGGATGCGGTAACCCGACGGGTGCGTCTCGGCGGCCAGGCTCGCGGCCCGGTAGCCGTCGAAGACGCGGCCCTCGGGATAGTTGGGCTGACCGGTGAGCACGGTCACCTCGCAGCCGGCCGCGATCAGCGACTCCGCCACCTCGTTGATGCGGAAGGTCTCAGGCCAGAAATGCTGGCTGAGGATCAGCACCTTCATGCGCGTGCCGCGGCAGCCGGCAGCGACGCGCGCAGCAGCTCGTCCTTCTGCTCCGGCGACGGATAGCTGATCAGCACCGCGCGGTACTGGCCTTTGAACACGAAGAAGCTGCCGGCCGAGGCGCCGACGACGCCGCAGTCCTTGATCAGCGCGCCGATGTCCTGCAGCGAACCGGCGCCGCCCAGCACCGACATCGGCAGCCGGGTGGCCTCGCGGATCTTGCGCGCCAGGGCCAGGTCGTAGCCCTTCATCTGGCCGTCGCGGTCGATCGAGTTGACGACCACCTCGCCGGCGCCCAGACGCTCGGCTTCCTTGGCGAGGTCGACCGGGGACTTGCCGCTGTTCTTGCGGCCGTTGTGTGTCCAGACCTCCTGCTTGCCGAAGAGGCTGGTCTTGACGTCCAGCACGACGACCACGCTCTGGCTGCCGACCTCGGCGGCGATGCGCGAGATCAGCGTCGGGTCCTCGACCGCGGCGGCGCTCAGCGCGACCTTCTCGACGCCCAGGCCGATGATGCGCTTGGCCTGCTCGACGGTGCGCACGCCGCCGCCGTAGCACAGCGGCATGCGGCACTCGGCCGCGAACTGCGCGATCAGGCGGAAGTTGGGCTCGCGGCCCTGCACGGTGGCGTCGATGTCCAGGACGATGAGTTCGTCCGCTTCCTTCTCGTTGAAGATCTTGACCGCGTTGATCGGGTCGCCGACGTACTTGGCGTCCTTGAACTTGACGGTCTTGACCAGGCCGTCGTCGTGGACCAGCAGGCAGGGGATGATGCGGGGACGCAGCATGTCAGAGCTCCGAGAAGTTTTTCAGGAGCTGGGCGCCGAAATGGTGGCTCTTCTCCGGGTGGAACTGGACGCCGTGGATGTGGCCGGCGCTGACGGCGCAGCTGAATTCCTTGCCGTAGCTCGAAACCGCGGCGACATGGGCCGGATCCGCGCAGTCGAAGTAGAACGAGTGCAGGAAGTAGAAGCGCGCGTCGGTCGTCAGTTCATTGAACAGGCGGTGGCCGGCGGCCGGGTGGACGTCGTTCCAGCCCATGTGCGGCAGCAGCAGGTCGGGCTGGTTCAAGCCCTTGAAGCCCTTGACCTCGCCGGGGATCCAGCCCAGGCCGGCCTGGGTGCCCTCGTCGCTGCGGTCGGCCAGCATCTGCATGCCCACGCAGATGCCCAGCACCGGCATCTTCTCGCCCAGGACCATCTCGTCCAGGCGCTGGCGCATGCCCGAGCGGTCGAGCTCTTCCATCGCATGGTCGAAGGCGCCGACGCCCGGCAGGATCAGGCGCGTCGCGCCCGCCAGGTCGTCCACCGTCTTCGCCAGGCCCACCGGGACGTTGAGCCGCTTGTACATGTTCTGGAAGGCCAGGATGTTCCCCAGCCCGTAGTCGATGATCTTGATCATCGGATGATCGCCCGCTGGACGCCGACGGCGCGCATGACCTTGGTGCCGAGGTCGATCAGGCCCTGGCGGGACTTGTAGTCGCGCCAGCTCTTGTTCGGACCGTCGTGCAGGGCGCGCAGCTCCTCGACCGAGATGTCGAGCTTGGTGGCGATGTACTCGAAGTCCTGGGCGATCGTCGCCTCGTCGTAGGCCGGCTTGGCGATCTTCTCCAGCGCCTCGTCGCGCGACATCTGGTTGGTCAGGATGAGGCTGGAGAAATGCGCGCGGCGCTTGTCGTAGCCGAACTTGGTGGGCTGCCAGTAGCCTTCGTAGAAACGGGTGAAGCGCGACTCGTAATGCTTGTGCGCGTACTTCTGCCAACCGAACTTGTCGATCAGCAGCTGCATGGCCTGGTCCTTGATGTACGGCACGCAGTTCAGCGGGCGCCAGACCTGCACCCCCTTGATGTAGCGGTAGTAGAGCTTGTACGTGAAGATGTCGGACAGCGGGAAGGTCTTCAGCGGACGTGTGCCGAACTTGCCGTGGATGTCCTTGAGCTGCACCAGGTCGGACGCGTGATACGCCCACTCGAGCGGCTCGCGCACGCATTCGGTCGAGTAGTTGCCGCCGTTGAGGATGTACTTGATCTTGTGCTTGGCCGCGAAGTTGTACAGCGAGGCGAAGAAGGCGTGGTCCTGCGGCGTGTCCAGGTGCGGGACCTGGGCCTTGAAGTAGGCCAGCTGCAGGTCCTTCATCTCCTGCCAGTTGATCACCTCGGTGTGCAGGTGCAGGCCCAGGCCTTCGACGATGCGCTCGATGTTGTGCACCGCCTGCTGCGAGTTCCAGCCCGCGTCGACGTGGAAGATCAGCGGCCGCAGCCCGAATTTCTCCTTGGCCAGGTAGGCCAGGTAGGAGCTGTCCACGCCGCCGCTGATGCCCAGCAGCGAGTCGTACTCGCGGCCCTCGCCGTCCTTGCGGATCCGGGCGACCATGGTGTCGATCTCGGCCTGGCCGCGCTCGTCCGTGTGCCAGTTCGGCAGGATGTTGTCGTGGTAGTTGTTGCAGTAGTCGCACCAGCCGCGGGCATCGAAGGTGATGCCTGCGTCGCTGGTGTCCATGATGCAGTTGGCGCAGATGCGGTAGTTCTGTTGTGACACGGCGGACAGTCCCTGGAGAGATTCAGATGGTCGAGTAGAGGTGGCGGTTGTGTTCGAGCGCGACGGGGTCGGACAGGCGATCGGCGGCGGCCTGCCGGACCGCCGGCCGCACCGCCGCGCGGACGTCGGGCGACTGGTCGGCGAGCTCGTCCAGCACGGTCGCGAACGCGCCGGTGTCGGCGAGGTCGAGGTCCCAGCCCACGCCGTCGGCCGCGAGTCCGCGCCAGGGCGTGTTCTGGCTGATCAGCACGCGGGTGCCGACGGCGATCGATTCAGCGATGACATGACCGTAGTTCTCGCCGTGGGACGGGAACAGGAACACGTCGTAGCCGGCCAGGCGCTGGAAGACTTCCTCCGGCGCGACCGGGCCGAGGTAACGGGCCTGGACGTTCGCGGGCAGTTGCTTGAGCAGCGCCGCGCATTCCGCCCAGTACGCCGGGTCCTCCTGCGGGCCGATGATGTCGAAGTCCATCGGACGGCGGACGTGCTGCAGGATGCGCAGCGCGCCGTCGAGGTTCTTCTCGCGCGTCAGCCGCGACAGGAACACGACGCGCAACCGCTCCTGCGGCGGCGCCTGAGGCGCAAGCGCGGCGGCGTCGCGGATCGGCAGGTCGATGGCCGAGCGCACGCGGTCCGCGGGCAGCCGCATCGCGTCCACGATGCCTTGCGCCTCGTGCGGGCTGGAGGCGTGCCACCGCATGCCGCCGCCGTAGAAGCCGGCCAGGCGCGAGAGCTCGATGTAGAGCTTCTTCTTCGGATACTTGATGCGCAAGGGGCCTTCGACGAACTCGCCCCGCGGCGACATCACGACGCGTGCCGGACGGATCCGGCCCAGTCGCATCAGCAGCAGCAGCTTGATGGTGAAGACCGGGTCGAAGAAGCTGTTGAGGTGCAGGATGTCGTGCGGCGTGCCGTTGACCAGATCCGCCAGCGCGGACAGGCCGAGCTCCTCGGGCGCGAGGTAGCGCACGCGCGAGCGGCCCATCGTGACCCACTCGCCGCGCGGGACGTCGGCATAGGGGACGTCCGAGCCGAGGTCCCGGTCGCGGGTGACGATCAGGAACGAGAACTCGTCGCCCAGCCATTCGACCGTGTTGAGCACGGTGCGCGCGATGCCACCCGACATGTAGCCGGGGAAGTAGTTGGGGACGAAGATCAGGACGGTCTGCATGAAGGCGGGCGGCTCAGGTCGGCGCGAGCGGTGGCTGTCGCGCAGCATCGGGCAAGGTGGGCGCGACGGGATCGGTCGTGGGCGCGGGCAGGGAGGACGGCGCGCGTCGCTGCTCGACGGCGATGGCGATGAGCAGGAACAGGTAGATGTGGAACACCGCGCTGTCGGTGGACATCGCCTGGTTGCCGTTCGTGCCCATGTAGAAGAAGAACGGGAAACCCGCCGACATCAGGAACAGGCCGAGCGGGTCGCGGATGCGGCGCGCCTGCATCACGCCGAACAGGTAGCTGCCGAAGTACAGCGCTCCGCCGACCAGCCCCAGCTTCATCAGCGTCGCCAGGAAGTCGACCTCGTAGCTGAACGGACGTTCGTCGCTGCGGATGTAGGCGGCGACCGTGCCGAAGCCGCCGCCGAGCACCGGGTTCTCGGCGATCTTGTCCAGCAGCGCCGGGATCTGGGCATACCGTTCCGCGGACGAGATGTCGTTGTCGGAGAACTCGAACCGCTCCTGGATCCAGTCCAGGTTGGCGCCTACCGTCAGGACGAGGATCAGCAGCGAGCCCAGCACCAGCCGCAGACGCGGCCGCGGCGGGAGGACCTTCAGCAGCCGTGGCGCGACGATGAGCAGCTGCAGCGCGGTGGCGATCACCAGCGCGCGGCGGCCGTCGAGCAGGAGCGCGACCACGTACAGCAGCGACAGCAGCAGCTCGCGCCGGCGCTGCGTCTGCGAAAAGCGGTACAGCGACAGCGCCAGGCCCAGCATCATCAGGTGGGCGATGTTGGTGTACAGACCCAGCGCGCCCGAATTGCTGTCGACCTTCCACGACAGGCCGAGGCCCTTCAGGAAGGCGTTCACGAGCAGCAGGGAGTCCGTCTCGACCGCGCCGAAGAGCACGAAGAAACCCACCGCCAGCGTGACGCTGAGCAGCGCGATCGCGATCGACAGCTGGTCGATGAGCCGGAAGAACGAGCGTTGCAGGTCGTTCTGCAGGATCAGCAGGTAGAGCACCGGCAGCACGCCGATGTAGAGCAGGAAGCCGGCGGAATCCGTGACGATGTACTGACTGACGTTGCCGTGCACGACGGCCACGCAGGACCAGCCGACGTAGACGATCAGCAGCGCCGCCCAGATGCCGGACACGAAGGTGGACGGCAAGCGCAGCCGGCGATGCACCAGGCCCGCGCCGGCCACCAGCGCCGCCAGCGCGAACGACAGCACCAGCACCGGCGCGATGAACTGTTCCAGCAGCGGGTAGAAGCCCAGCGAACCGCAGGCGGCCAGCAGCAGCAGGCGCTTGAGCCGATGGGCCGGCGTCTGCGCCGGCTGCGGCAGCTCAGTGAGAACGGAGGTAGGCATGGATCAGCGTCCCGACGCGCATCTTGCGTCGCAGCGTGGCCATCGACGCCGCGACCGCGCGCAGGCGGAACTCGCCCGGGCTCGTGCTCTTGGCATCGCCGTGGTAGATCACCATGCGCGGGTCGTAGACCACGCGCAGGCGGCGGCGGACGCAGTTGAAGGCGATCAGGTCCTCTTCGCCGTACATGAAGATGTCTTCGTCGAGTTCGCCGAAGGCCCGCAGGTAGTGTTCCGACAGGAACAGGAAGCAGCCGTGGACCATGTAGACGTCGGTCAGTCCGCCTGTCCCGCCGTTGTCGTCGACCGGGAGGGCATCGGCGGCGTCCGGCATGCGCGTGGGGCGCGGCTTGACCACGGTCCGCAGGGCGATCCCCTTCAGCGCCGTCCACAGCTTGCCGAGGTGGATGGCGGCGATGTATTGCAGCGTCAGGCGCGGCAGCATGGGGTTGTCCGAGCCCGGTTCGTCGCCGCGCACGTAGGGGCCGACGACCGCAATGCCGGCGTCGCGCGCGGCCAGGCAACGTTCGATCAGGTCTGGCGACTCGACCCGGGTGTCGCTGGTGGCGATGACGACGTTGAGGATGCCCCGCTCGCGCAGCGCGCGGATGCCCACGTTGTTGCCGGACGAGTAGCCCCCGTTGCGCCCCGACTGCAGCACCGTCACGCGCGGATGACCGGCGAAATGGCGCGCCAGCACGTCGAACGCGCCGTTCGGCGAGGCGTTGTCCACCACGACGACCGGCGCCTCGCCGGGCAGGGCGAGGATGCTGTCGACGCAGCGCACCGTCTCGTCGTGGTTGACGTAGTTGAGGACGACGAAGCCAAGGTCGGAAGACATGGGGGAACGGTCAGCGGGAGGTGGTGCGGGGGGCGGTGCGGGAGGGGCGCGGTGCCTCGACCACGGCCCTCAGGATTTGCAGGTATCGCTGGCCGAACTCGACGGTCCGGCGGTGGAGCGCGATTCTAGCGGTTGCCTCGGCGGCATCGTCGACGCCGCCAGGCAGTGCCGCCCAGGCTTGGCGCAGCAGCGCGGCCAGCGCGGACGGGTCTTTCGGGTCGAAATAGACGGCCTGCGGATGGGCCTGTTCGCGGTGCACGGCGAGGTCCGAGGCGATCAGCGGCTTGCCCATGGACTTGGACTCCTCGACGCTGCTGCTCCAGCCCTCGAAGAAGGACGGATTGACCACCGCGACGCTGGCGCGCATCAGGCCCTGCACGTCGGCGTAGTCGATGCTGCCCAGCAGCCGGACGTGCTGTTGCAGGCCTTGGTCCTCGCGCACGCGCAGCGCGTCGTCGGCCAGCGTGTTGCCGTTCGGGTCCTTGATCCAGCCGGTGCACACCAGCGTGACGTCCAGGCCTTCGCGCTTGAGCTGGGCGACCGCCTCGAACGCGGCGCGGTGGTTCTTGTGGGCCCAGAACTGGTTGGGCAGGAAGAAGAAACGCTCCGGCAGTCCGTGCTTGTCCAGCAGTGCACGCGTCGCCTCGGGACTGGTGGCGCCGAGGTGCAACTGCGAGACGAAAGGCAGCACGTGGGTGCGGGCCGGCCGGGGCTCGCCCATCACCTGGGCGAAGTCCTTGTGCGCGTCCTGGCTGCTGACGACCACCGCGTCGCTGTGACGGTGCAGCGCGCGCAGGTCGGCGCTGCGGCGTTCGACGTCCAGCCCCGGGAAGAGGTGCGGCAGGTGCAGGTACTGGAAGTCCGGGATCCAGGAGATCAGCCGGAAGCGCGGGCTCAGGCGTTCGACCATCGACGGATGCGACACGACGTCCACGCCGTGGCGACGCAGCTCGCGTTCGACGAAGACCTGCGAGCGCAGCCCGCGGTAGGCCAGCCGGTGGAAGAACCAGGGCACGGTGCCGCGGGTGAGGATGTCCAGCTGGACGACCTCGGCGACGCCCTGGAACTCCGCCAGCAGCTTGGCCGGGAGATCCTTGCCGATGAACAGCGTGACGCGGACCTGCTCGGGCCGCGCGGCGTGCACGGCATGGAGCAGGTTGCGGAAGTAGTTCAGGCCGCCCGCATAGGCCAGCCCGAAGTCGAACCAGAAGCCGACGTGGAGCGGTTTTTCGGAGGAGGCGGACACGGGCGTCGAAGACGGTGGAGTGACGGTCATGGGGGCTGGTGCGGTGCTCAGGCGGTGGTGCTGCGTGCCGTTCGGACCCAGCCGGCGTAGGCCGCGAGGCCGTCGGCCAGCGCGATCGTCGGCCGCCAGCCGGTGGCGTGCATCCGCGTGGTGGCGGCGTGATAGAAGCGCGGATCGCCGGCGCGCACGGTGCCGTTGAAGCGGATCTCCGTGGTGCTGCCCAGCGCGCGGGCGAGCCGCCCCAGCACGTCGCGCACGGTCACCCGCTCGCCGCTGGCGCCGTTGACGATCTCGAGCCGGACGTCGGCGGCCGGCGCCATCGTGGCGCGTTCGGCGGCGCGCTCGGCCAGGTGCAGCATCAGCGCCGCGGCGTCCTCGACATGGATCCAGTCCCGCGTCTCGTCGCCCGTGCCGAAGAAGGTCTGCGGCGATTCGCCCGACAGCAGCCGGGCGGAGGCGTCCCACAGCAACTGCTTGCGCAGGCCGGGTCCGTAGATCGAGAAGAAGCGCACCGCCACCGCCGGTTGACTGAAGCAGGCGGCATGCGCCGCGAGCAGCGTCTCCACCATCTGCTTGTGGAAGCCGTAGGGCGACACGGGGTTCGGCGCGTCCGTCTCGTGCAGCGGGCGGTCGGGCGTCGCGCCGTAGACCGCCGCGCTCGACGGGTAGAGCACCACGGCCGTCGGCGCGTGCCGGCGCAGATGCTCCAGCAGCACCATCGTGCTGCCGACGGTGCGCTCGTAAGCGTCCAGCGGCTGTTCCAGCGAGTACGGCACCGAGCCGTTGCTGGCGCAGTGGACGACGACGTCGGGCCGCTCGCCGAGTTGCGCGAGCCGGGCCAGGGCGTCCGTCGTCACGCTGCCGGACATCCAGCGGTGGTATCCGGATGCCGTGACCTCGGCGGCATCCGCCGCGCCATGGCCGATCCCCACGACCCGGTAGCCGGCCGCCCGGAAGCATCGGGCGACGGCTTGCCCGAGAAAGCCCAGGCCGCCCGTGATCAGGACGCAACGCGCGGGTGCGGAGGGGGAAGGGTCGTTCAGCATGACGAAGACGAGGGCGAAGACGAAGGCATGGGTCCGGGCAGGGGTCAGGTCGAGGCCGGCGCCGGCGCCGACCAGAGGGCGGAGCGCCGGTCCCAGCGGTCCAGGTTGTCGATGCACTCGCGGATCAGACGGTCGCTGTCGCGCATGTAGCCGATCCGCTCGGGCTTGACGTAGCGCTGCAGACGCTGCTCGTCGAGCGGCATGTCCACCGCCTTGTCGTAGAGGTACTTCAGATTGATGGCGCTCGTCGAGAACATCGGCACCACGACGCAGTGCCGGATCAGGCGGAGCCACAGTTCGATGGGCATGCGGGCGAAGCGCTCGTCGTCGATGACGACCAGCCGGCAATGGTCGCGGAGCCGGCGCTCGATCGCCTTCAGGGACTCGTAGGTGCTGCGCGGGTGCGGCTTGACATAGGCCGTCGAGCCGGGCGGGGAACTCGTGGCGATCACCTCGACGTAGAAGTCGATCTCCTGCGCCGGCGTCGACAGGCCCGATGCCGCCAGATTGCTCAGCAGGTACAGGCGGTCGCCCAGCGGCGTGCCTTGTCCGCACAGCTGCGCGCAGTAGGCGTCCAGGGGCTGCAGGCTGGCGGCCAGATCCTCGACGCAGGCGACGACATGCTCGCGCGGCGGCACCACCAGGGGCACGCGTTGGAAGAACCGGCCGGACAGGTCCATCGGCAAGGTCAGCACCGCCTCGTCGAAGGCGATCCTGCGGGGCGCTCCCAGCAGCAGCCGCTTGGCCAGCGCGCGGGCGCGGGCGATCCAGGGCGAGCGCGCCGGGTCGCGGAAGACGCTGCTGTCGGCGCGTTGGCCGACCAGCCCGAGCGAGTCCCCGTAGGCGCGCTTGCAGGCGCCGCTGTAGGCGTCCAGCAGGATCGGGCTGCCCAGGCCGATCTGATCCCGGGCAAGGTAGATCTCGTCGAAGTGGTCGCTGCCCAGGCGCTCGCGGAGATAGCGGACATTGCGGGAATGGCGGCCGCGCGCCAGCGCGTCCATGTCCGCCTGCCGGATGACCACGACGCGCGACCAGGCGCGTCCGTCGCTCAGCTGACGCACGGCGGCGGCCATGTCGTCCTCGATCTCCGGGGAGGCGAGGAAGTCGTAGAGCAGCAGGACGTTCTCGGAATCGTCCCAGCGTTCGCCCTCCGGAATGCCGTGGGTATAGGCGATGAGTCCCGCCAGATACTGCAGCGGGCCCTGGACGGTCAGCAGGCGCTTCTTCATGCGGATCCGACGGGGGTCAAGGGGGTGGGGGGCCGCCGGTCGAGCCGCGCGCACAGCAGGCGGCACAGGAGCATGGCGCACACGGAAGTGACGAAGGTGGCCAGCAGCATCGACTGCGCGGCGGCGACGAGCGGCGACACGTCCGCGGTCGCCGACAGGCCCTTCCAGGTCGCGAAGAAGGTGGCGCCGCCCACGGCGCTGCTCACCAGGTACACGTCCTGCCGGCCGAGCACGTTCAGCACGTTGCCGAAGGCGGAGAAGGTCATCGCGGCGGCAGCCAACGCCGTCCAGCGGGCGGCCTCGATGGCGGGGGCGTAGGCGGGCAGCAGCATCGTGACGAAGGTCGGGATGGTCAGCCAGCAGATCCCCGCGAAGGCCATGCCGGCGGCGAACATCCCGAGGCTCGCCCGCAAGGCCTGGCGCCACAGCGCCATCGCCGACCGGTGTTCCCCGTAGCTGCGCGACATCTGCGGATAGAGCACGGAGTTGAAGGCCGTCGGCACCATCACGGCCAGCGCGGCGAACTGGGCGGCGATGGCGTAATAGCCCAGCAGCTGCGGCGAGTCGGCCAGCACGAGCCGGTCCAGCGTCATGAACAGCGCGCCGAGCTGCCCCAGCAGCCAGATGGGCAGGCCGATGCGCACGAGCTGCCGGAACATCGCGCCGTCCCACTTCGGACGGACTTTCAGCGGGCGCTGATAGTGCAGCGCCGAGCTGCTGATCACCGCGACCAGCGCCGCGCGCAGCAGCAGACCGGCGTAGCCCAGCAGCTGCGCGAGCAGGGCCAGCGGCAGCCCGGCGATGGCGATCAGCGTGGTCCTGCGCGCCAGCGGTCCGAAGGCGCCGGCCGTGCTGTAGCCCACGGTCAGGAACTGCAGCGACCAGGACGACGCCAGGACCACCACGAACGCCGTGGCCGTGAGCATCTGATCCCGCGTCCCGGCCACGGCGAAGTACGCGATGCCGACCAGTCCCAGCATCAGCGTCAGGCCGGTCAGGCCCAGGCACCAGGCCAGTCCGACCTGCCCGGCCAGCTCCGCCTTGACAGTGTCGCCGCTGCCGCGCAGGAACGGGATCTGGCGGTTCATCGCGTTGAACACGCCGAGCTGCAGCGCCGACGCGTAGCTGATGAACACCGTCATCAGGTTCCACAGGCCGAGCTGGTGCGGCGGCGTCCAGCGCGTGACCATCAGCGTGGCCAGCAGCGTGAGCACGGTCGCGCCCAGGTTGCCGCTGAAGAACGCGATGACCGAGCGCATCTGCAGGCGCGCCGTGTCCTTGTCAGACATGTCCGGGGTCCCAGGTTCAGGCGTAGTCGTGTCGTGTCATGCCGGGCCGGTCACTCGTGCGCGTTCAGCGCCTTGTAGCCGTGGCCCTTGACCAGCTCGTCGCGTTGCGCGCTGATCAGGTCCTCGCGCGTCATCTCGCGAACCAGTTCCTCGAAGCTGATCTTCGGCGCCCAGCCGAGCTGCTTCTTCGCCTTGCTGGGGTCGCCCAGCAGCGTCTCGACCTCGGCCGGACGGAAGTAGCGCGGATCCACCGCGACGACGACACGCTCGGCGCCGTCCGCGTCGACCAGCCAGGCCTTCTCGTCGACGCCGCTGCCTTCCCAGCGCAGCGGCATCTCCAGCTCTTTGGCGGCGGCGTTCACGAAGTCGCGCACGCTGTACTGCACGCCGGTGGCGATGACGTAGTCCTCGGGCGTGTCCTGCTGGAGCATCAGCCACTGCGCCTCGACGTAGTCCTTCGCATGGCCCCAGTCGCGCAGCGAGTCCATGTTGCCCAGGTACAGGCAGTTCTGCAGGCCCAGCTTGATGCGGGCCAGCGCGCGCGTGATCTTGCGCGTCACGAAGGTCTCGCCGCGCAGCGGGGACTCGTGGTTGAAGAGGATGCCGTTGCACGCGAACATGCCGTAGGACTCGCGGTAGTTCACCGTGATCCAGTAGCCGTAGAGCTTGGCCACGCCGTACGGGCTGCGCGGGTAGAAGGGCGTGGTCTCCTTCTGCGGGATCTCCTGCACCTGGCCGTACATCTCGGACGTGCTGGCCTGGTAGAAGCGGGTCTTCTTCTGCAGGCCCAGCAGGCGGATCGCCTCCAGGATGCGCAGCGGGCCGATGGCGTCCGAATTGGCGGTGTACTCGGGCTCCTCGAAGCTCACGTGCACATGGGACTGCGCCGCCAGGTTGTAGATCTCGTCGGGCTGGACCTGCTGGATGATGCGCACCAGGCTGGACGAGTCCGTCATGTCGCCGTAGTGCAGGAACAGCCGCGTGTCGGGCAGGTGCGGGTCCTGGTACAGGTGGTCGATGCGGTCGGTGTTGAACAGCGAGGCGCGGCGGCGCACGCCGTGGACGACGTAGCCCTTGTCCAGCAGGAATTCCGCGAGGTAGGCACCGTCCTGGCCGGTGATGCCGGTGATGAGAGCGACTTTTTGGTTCATGGCTGCGCGTTCGATGAAAGGCGTGGGAAGGGGACGAGGGACGGGCGGGTTCAGCGGGCGCCGGGCGCGTTGGCCCAGTGCGAAGCCAGCGCCCAGTCGTCGGCGGTGTCGATGTCCAGGCTCTCGCGAGCGTCGGTCATCACGAAAGGCAGGACGCCGGGCCGCACGATGGGGCGGGCGGTGCGGGCGTCCTCGGCCGGGATCACGTAGAGCGCGCCGTTGAGCGCGTAGGCCGGGGTCAGGTCTTGCGAGCGCAGCGCCAGCGGCTCCCAGCCGAGGCTGGGACGCAGCTCGCCGTCCTGCCAGGCGAAGGTCCAGGCGGGGTGCGACGCGGCGGGGCTGACGCTGACGACCGGATGGCGCGTCGGACCGGGCTGGTCCGCGTAGGCGTTGACCGCGCCGCGGATCGCCGCGGCGCTCCGGAAGGGGCTGGTCGGCTGCAGCAGCAGCACCGCGTCGACGGCGCCGTGCGTCTGCTCGTACCAGGCCAGCGCGTGCGCGATGACGCCGGCGCTGCCGGCGGTGTCGGTGGCCAGCTCGGCCGGGCGCAGCCAGGGGACCATCGCGCCGGCGGCGCGGGCCGTCTGCGCGATCTCCTCGTCGTCGGTGCTGACCAGCACGTCGACGCAGACGCCGCTGTCGCGCGCCGCGTCGATGGACCAGCGGATCAGCGGCCGGCCGCCGAGCGGCAGCACGTTCTTGCGCGGCAGCCGCTTGCTGCCCCCGCGGGCGGGGACGAGCGCGAGCAGGCGCGGCGTGCCGACCACGGGATCAGCCATGGAACAGCCCCGCGACGTCGTACTGGGCGCGCTGGAAGTCTTCCATGCGGCCGATGTCCAGCCAGTACTCGTGGACGGGGAACATGTTGACCGGCTGGCCCTGGGCCATCTGCTGCTGCAGCAGCGTCGGCATGTCGATGCGCTGGCCGCGCGCGACGTCGTCGAGCACCGCGGGCGACAGCACGTAGATGCCGGCGTTGATGAAGTAGCGGTAGGCCGGCTTCTCGACCATCGAGATGATGCGCTGGCCGTCGCCCTCGATCACGCCGTAGGGCACGCGGTGCTCGTGCTCGCGCACGCACATCGTGGCGATGCCGTCGTGGCTCTCGTGGAAGTCGAGCAGCTTGTTGAAGTCGAGGTTGGTCAGCAGGTCGCCGTTCATCATGAACATCGGCTCGCGGATCGCGTCGCGCGGCAGCAGCCCCAGCGCGCCGCCGGTGCCCAGCGGTTCGTCCTCGTGCACGTACTGGACCTCGATGTCCCAGCGGCTGCCGTCGCCGATGTGGTCGCGGATCATCTCGGGCAGGTAATGCGTCGAGATGAAGAAGCGGTGGAACCCGGCGCGCACGAAGTTCTCGATGATGATCTCGAGGATGGGCTTGTCGCCCACGTTGAGCAGCGGCTTGGGGCAGTTGTCGGTGAGCGGCTGCAGCCGGGTGCCGAAGCCGCCAGCCATCAGGAACACCGCGTTGTCGCGGCGCTTGCCGTGCAGCAGGCCGTGCAGGGTCTCGATGCCTACGACGCGGCCTTCGGCGTCCACCAGCGGGATCTGCGAGACCTGGTGGCGCTCCATCAGCTGCAGCACGCGCTCCTTGGTCGAGCCGGCCGGGGCGGTGCGCGGCTGGCGCGCCATCACCTCGGCGATCGGCGCGTCCAGGCCGACCTGGCGGATCAGCGCGCGACGCACGTCGCCGTCGGTGACGGTGCCCAGGATGCGGCGCTGCTCATCGACGACGACGGCGATCTGCAGCCCGCCGCGGTCGAGTGCGGCGATGGCGTCCTGCAGGGAGACCTCAGGGGCGATGAGAACGGAGGACCAGGTGCTCATGACGACAACAGCTTGAAGTTCGACGGCCGGTTCACGGCCGGGGCGGTTCGGACGACGGTCGGGCGGGGGTGAGCCGCTTGCCGAGCAGGACCATCGGATGTTCGATGCGGTGATAAATGAGCAGCGAGACGACGATCGTCAGCGCGGAGACCGCCGCCAGCATGCCCCAGCCGGCCCACGAGGCCACGAGATCCGGCGCCAGCAGATGCAGCGCTCGCCAGATCACCGGATGCAGCAGATAGACGCCATAGGTCGCGAGACCCAGGTGCACGAGCGGTGTGCCGACCCAGGCCGGCAGCCGCAACGAGGTGCCGTACACCGCGAGGACGATGCCGATGCTCGCCGCGCTGAACACCCACCGGTTCAGGCCGGTGACGATGTTCACGGTGTCGCCGCTCACCGGGTACACGGTGAAGACGGCCACGCCCGCGATCAGCAGCAGCGCGCTGGTGACGAGGCGTCGGGCCTGTCCGGCGTTGAAATACAAGGCGATCCCGGCGGCGTAGAGGAACAGGTTGTTGAACGGATTGATGTAGGTCGCCCACTGGCGGGACAGCGGGACCGCGGGATCCAGCAGCGCCTGCGAGAACACCAGCGCCACGCCCGCGCAAGCCAGCACCACGCCGTTGCCCCATGCGCGCGAACGCCGGTAGGCGAGCAGCAGCAGCGGCGTCAGCGCGTAATAGACCATCTCGTTGCCGATCGACCAGGCGCCCGTGGTCATGTAGGACGACGGACTGATGAAGCCGAACAGGGTCGTGAGATTGAGCGCGATGAGCTTGAGGCTGACCGGCTCGCGGCTGGCGACGTTCATGGCGGTCACCGACAGGACGGCGATCCAGAACAGCGGCCAGATCCGGAAGATCCGGCGGACCAGGAACCGTGGCGTGCTGCCCGGCCCCTGGAGGAAGCGGTGGTAGGCGATCGCGATGCTGAGACCGCTGAGCACGAAGAACATCGACACGCCGTAGACGCCGAGCCGGCCCAGCGCCGTCGAGGCGTCCGGCTGCACCAGCTCCCAGAGGTTCAGGTGGTACAGCATGATCGAGAGCGCCAGCAGGCCGCGCAGCCAGTCCAGCGACTCGAAACGCGCCGGGGCCGCGAGCCGGCCCGGCGACAGGGGCGTGCCCGCGCTCGACGGGGTCACGACGGCGTCGGTGACGATCGAACTCATGCCGCGTCTCCTGGCATGGACGGATCGGGCGCGCGGGCCGGACGCCGACGATGCGGCGCATGCAGCGAACCGGCCGCCAGCGGCCGCGCCAGCACCGCGCCGGCGCTGACGATCGCGCCTTCGCCGATCGCCACCTGCTGCAGCACGACGCACGCGGCACCGAGGAAACTGCCGGCCCCGACCTCGACGCCCCCGCACAGCACGGCACCGGGCGCAAGGTGGACGTGGTCGCCGATGCGGCAGTCATGATCGACACGGACACCCGTGTTGACGATGGTGCTTGCGCCGATCGTGGCATCGGCCTGCACGATCGCCCCGGCCATGACCTGCGCGCCATCTCCCAGCGTCGCCGTCGGATCGATCACGGCGCCGGGATGAGCCAGCGCCACGAAGCGGAAACCCTTGGACGTCCATCGCTCGTGGAGGGTCCGGCGCACCTTGTTGTGCGACACCTGTCCGATGCCGTTGAGCAGGCCGACGCGGTCGATGTCGAGGGCGGACAGCGCCTCGTCGTCGCCGAGCACCGGAACGCCACGCCACGCGGTCGCGCCGTCGCGCGCCAGCGCGGGATCGCAGACGCCGATGACGTCGCGACCCAGCGCGCGCGCGAGCGACAGCACGACCTTGGCGTGGCCGCCCGCACCGATCAACACCAGCGGAAGGTCCTTGGCGCGCGTCATGGCTGGTAGAGGTCGCCTTGCGCGTAGTCGCGATTGGCCGGCTGGCCGACCAGTTGCCACAGCGTGGCCGCCGGCAGACCGGCGCCGCTGCGGGCCGTCGCCAGATCGGCGCGCGTCAGCACCTGGCCGCGTTCCACCGCTCGCGCCAGCACGACCTGCTGCCGCGCGGCCTTGCGCGTCTTCCATTCGCTGGGCTGCGGACTCTTGGCCCCCTCGCCGAGTGCGACGGCCAGGGCGCGGATGTCGCGCACCATCTGGGTCAGTTCGCCAGGTTCGAGCGAGGCGCGGTGATCCGGCCCGGGCATCGAGCGATCGAGGGTGAAGTGCTTCTCCACCAGCACGGCACCGCGCGCCACCGCAGCCACGGGGATCAGGATGCCCTCGGTGTGGTCCGAATAGCCGACGGGGAGGCCGAAGGCCTGGGCCAGCGTGTCCATGGCCAGCAGGTTCACCTCGCCCATCGGGGTCGGGTATTGGGAGGTGCAGTGCAGCACCGTCACGCGGCCCTGGAGGGAACGTCGCCATTCGGGGCGGGTCCAGCCTTCCCAGACCTCGTCGAGGTCGGCGGGCTCGCTCTCCGCGTTGAAGGCATGCGCGATCACGGCCAGCGCCTGCTCGACCTCCGACAGCGTGGCCATGCCGGTCGACACGACGAGCGGCTTGCGCAGCCGTGCGAAGCGCCAGAGCAGCGGACCGTTGGTCAGTTCGCCGGAGGGCACCTTGAAGAAGGGCATGTCCAGACCGGCGAGGAAGTCCAGGCTGTCGATGTCGAAGGCGGTGGACAGGAATTCGATGCCTTCGGCCTTCGCGTGCGCCTTCAGCTCGGCGTGCCACTCGCGCGGGAGTTCCAGTTTGCTCAGCATGTCGAGCTGGCTCTCGGCCTGGTCCGTCGTCTGGCGCTGGTAATCCGCCTTGGGCGCGCTGGCGCGGGCCAGCTTCTTCGCGTCGAAGGTCTGGAACTTGACGGCGTCCGCGCCGGCCGCTGCGGCGGCGCTCACCAGTTGCCGGGCCAGGGCCAGGCTGCCGTTGTGGTTCACGCCCGCTTCCGCGATGACGTAGACGGATCTGTCGCTCATTGGATTTCCTTCAGCAGCATGAAGGCCTCGGCCGCCATGACGCCGCTCTGGCTGCCGCGCAGTTGCGCCAGCGCGCGCAGCGCGACCTCGCTGCGCGGGAACGGGAACGGTCCCAGCTCGCTGGCGAAGATGCCCATGATCTCGAGCTTCTTGTCCAACTGGTCCGCGATGTCGATGAAGAGGTTGGGGCGGAAGCCCGGATCATCCGGACGGATGCCGAATTCGGTCTCCGACAGGGTTTCATAGGCGCGCACCGACCTCACCGACGGATAGCGGAAGGTCTTGGCGCAGGCCGCCGCGGCGTCGAACACCGCCGCATGGTCGGTATGGGCGTCGTTGCGATAAGGCACGTAGAGAATCTGCGCGGAGGTCTCCTTCACGACGCGGCCCAGCGCACCGACGAGGTCGCCCTTGGGCACCGTGTCCAGCGTCATCGTGGGAAAGTCGAGGCGATGAACGCCGGCGAAACCGTAGGCCCGTGCCACCGCGTCGATCTCGGCATCGCGCGAGCGCACCCGCTCTTCACTGAAACCGTGCGAGGTCTTGACCGCCGTGACGATCACCCAATGCACGCGATCGCCGCGTTGGACATGCCGCAGCACGGTGCCGCCGCAGCCCAGGGTTTCATCATCCGGATGCGGCGCGACGACCAATACGGTCTGGGGATCACTGGCGTGCATGAAGCGGGTCCTCGGTCTTCTTGATCAGGGCGCGGAAGTCGGTCGACTTGAGCAGCTCGGCCGCCTTCACGGCGCTTCGGCCATCGCCGTACGGATTGACGAGACCCGGCAGGCCGGCGGTGAAGGCGTCGCCGCGCACCGTGTCCAGCGCCGATGAGATCGCGTCGCGGTCGCCGTCGCAGAACAGCACGTTGGCGCCGCAGGTGCGACCGCGCTGGCGTTCGCCGATGTTGATGACGGGCAGTCGAACGCTCGCGGCCTCGAGCAGGCCGGCCGAGGAGTTGCCGATCATCAGCGACGCGTGGCGCATGAGATTGACGAAATTCGCGCGCGAGGTGTTGCCGTAATAGGTGACCTGATCCAGCCGGCCCAGCTCGCGCAGCGCCGCCACGAGGTCGTTGTTGCCGGGGTCCGGATTGGGCGCTCCCACCATGACGTGATAACCGCGCTCGATCATGGCGTGGACCGCGTCGCGGACGAAGGACGGCGCCGTGGCGCGCTCCTGGTCCACCGGGTGGAAGATCAGCACCGCCAGCGGATGGTCCGACGCGTGCGACCCGGCCGACATCCCCTGCAGGACGGCGTCCTTGTCCAGCAACGGTTCCGATGCGAACTTGTCGAGCGCGACGCTGCCGATGACCGAGATCCGGCGGTCGCTCTCACCGAGGTTCAGCAAGCGTTGGCGATGCTCATCGATGCTGACGAAATGCGCCGTGGACAGCTTCGAGGTCGCGTGGCGGACCGGATTGTCGACGTGGCCGTCGGACGCATGATCGCCGCCGAAGAAATGCACCGTCGGGATGTCCAGGAAGGCGCCGATGGTGGCCGCCACCAGCACGTCCTCGCGGTCGCCCGCGAAGATCATCAGGTCGGGCGCGTAGGCCCGGATCAGGTCGATCGCGCCGTTGAGCAGGTTCGCGGCGGTCTTCAGGCGCGAGGACTTGCTGTCGCCGCTGATGAGGCTTTCCACGTCGCCCAGCAGCGTGAATCCGTCGGCGACGATCAGGTCGACCGTGCGGCCGAACTGGGGGGACAGGTGGGCGCCCGACACCAGCAGCCGCAGATCGACCTCGGGGTCGTCATGCAGCGCCCGATAGACACCGCTCATCAGGTCGTAATCCGACCGGATGGAGGTGAGGCCGAGGATGCGCTTCATCGTTCCGCTCAGAACAGGTCGGAGAGGGCCATCTCGCGATGGATGGCGGCCGGGTCGAAGGCGCTGCGCAGGCCGATGCCGCCGAACTGGTAGTCGAACTGGCGGTTCGGCTCGAGGCCGGTGCTGGCGTCGACCAGCAGGTTGATCCCGGCATCTTCCGGCAGGTGGACGAACTGATCCGGATGTTCCCACCAGAGCAGGTCCAGCGCATCGCCGTGGCGCTTGTAGGCCAGGCCGTTCTCGAAGGTGTAGCTCGCGCCGGGGCGGGACAGCCGCCACTCGCGCAGCGCGGGCTGGGTGAGGTCGAGGCCGAGCCGGCCTGCCTTGTCCAACTGGCCGGTCCCGGCCAGCGCCAGCAGCGCCGCCTTGTCGACGGTGGCGACGTAGTCCGATTCTGGAAGCTGCCAATTCAGACGCTTGCGGAAGCCCGGTGTCGATTGGGCGTTCGGGAATCCGAACACGAAGTCCACACCGAGGTCCGCGGCCACCGCGTAGTTCTGCTCCGCCAGCTGGGTGAAGAGACCGAACTTGCGGTGGGATTCGGCCACCATTGTGGTCATCGAGATGTAGCTGTTCTTGCGCACCTCGCCGTTGGACAGCGGCATGGGCACGATCGCGTAATGGCCCACCAGCGCCTCGTCCTCGTAGCAGAGCGTGACGATGGGTTCGCCATTCGGGTTGCGCTGATAGGCCCAGTCCCAAATCTCGCCCAGCGACCGTTGGCCGAAACTCGCGAAGAAGAGCCGTTCGATCGATTCCCGATGCTGCAGGAGATCGGCTTTGCTGGTGACGCTGGTGATGTTCATGCGCAAAGGAAGGTAGAGGAGTGGGTCGGCCCGGGAACGGGGCGTGCGTGCGGCGTCATGCCGCTTCCGGCGTCACGCTGCTGGGCAGGTTCACCACCCGCGCCTCCAGCCATTCCGCGTTGTCCAGCGGACCCCGCGGGGACTTCGCGTACAGGGGCAGGCGGTTCATCAGCGCCCAGATCGGACGCGTCATCACGCCGGCGTCGTTCGTCGCCTTGAGCAGCGCCTCGCGCTGCGCGGGGCCCTCGCAGACGACGCCGTTGAGCCAGTAGTTCGAGCGGCAGTGTTCCGGCTCGACGATGGGCTGCAGGTCCGTGCCGGCGAAGAACGCGATGTAGCGCTCGGCCAGCGCGCGCTTGGACGCCAGGAAGGCCGGGAGCTGCTCCAGCTGCGCGCAGCCCAGCGCCGCGTTCAGGTTGGGCATGCGGTAGTTGTAGCCGACCTCGTCGTGGAAGAACTCGTACGGGTGCGGGATCTTGGCCGTCGTGGTCAGGTGCTTGGCGCGCTTGCCGATGGTCTCGTCCGCCAGCACCATGCCGCCGCCGCCGGTGGTCATGATCTTGTTGCCGTTGAAGCTCAGCACGCCGATGCGGCCGAAGTTGCCGGTGTGCCGGCCCTTGTAGTAGCTGCCCAGCGATTCCGCCGCGTCCTCGACCAGCACCAGATGCCAGCGGTCGCAGACCGCGACCAGCGCGTCCAGGTCGACCGGATGGCCGAAGGTGTGCATCGGCAGGCAGGCGCGGATGCGGCGCCCGCCGTCGCGCGTGCGGCAGACGCCGTCGTCGTCGATCAGCGCGTGCTCCTCGAGCCACGCGTCCAGCGCGCCGGGCGACAGGCCCAGCGTGTGGCGGTCGACGTCGATGAACAGCGGCTCCGCGCCGCAGTAGGCGATCGCGTTGCAGGTCGCCACGAAGGTCAGCGACTGCGTCACCACCAGGTCGTCGCGTTCGACGCCCGCCAGCACCAGCGCGATGTGCAGCGCCGCCGTGCCGTTCATCACCGCGACCGCGCGCGGGCTGCCGGTGAAGGCGGCCGTGTCCTTCTCGAAGCGGTCGACATAGGCGCCGACGCTGGAGACGAAGGTCGAGTCGATGGTGTCCACCAGCAGCTCGCGCTCGCGACCGCGGAACACGGGCGCGTGCAGCGGGATGAACTCGTTGGTGGCGTATTGCTCGCGGACGAAACTGACGAGGCGGTCGAACATCGCGGCGGTCCTCAGACGTTGTAGATGTGGGCCTTGTACTTCGCCAGGTTGGCCGGCTGCGTCATCCACTCGATGGTGCGGCGCAGGCCGTCGCGGATGTCGTGGCGCGGCTCGAAGCCGGTCAGGCCGCGGATGCGCGCGTTGTCGCACCACAGGCGGAAGACCTCGGACTTCTCCGGGCGGATGCGCTGGTCGTCGGTGATGAACTCGACGTCGCTGCCCATCAGCTCCTTGATCAGGTTCAGCGTGTCGCCGACCGAGATCTCGTAGTTGGAGCCGATGTTGACGGTCTCGCCGATCGCCTGCTCGCAGCGCGCCAGTTCGAGGAAGCCGCGGCAGGTGTCGGCGACGTAGTTGAAGTCGCGCGTGGGGGTCGTGTCGCCGAGCTTGATCTGCTTCATGCCCGAGGCGATCTGCGTGATGATCGTCGGGATCACCGCGCGCGCCGACTGGCGCGGGCCGTAGGTGTTGAACGGGCGCGCGATCGTCAGCGGCAGGTTGAACGCGTTGAAGTAGCTCATCGCCATCGCGTCCGCGCCGATCTTGGACGCGCTGTATGGCGACTGCGCCTGCAGCGGATGCTTCTCGTCGATGGGCACGTAGCGCGCGGTGCCGTAGACCTCGCTCGTCGAGGTGTGGATCACGCGCTGCACGCCGTTGTCCAGCGCCGCCTGGCAGATGTTGAGCGTGCCCTTGACGTTGGTGTCGACGTAGCTGTCCGGCGCCACGTACGAGTAGGGGATCGCGATCAGCGCCGCGAGGTGGAACACCGCGTCCTGGCCCTGCGTGACCTTGCGGCAGAAGTGCGGGTCGCGGACGTCGCCGCTGACGATCTCCACGTCCTTGGCGCAGTCGATGTCGTCCAGCCAGCCCCAGTAGTTGAAGGAGTTGTACTGGCTCAGGGCCTTGACCTCCAGGCCTTCCCGAACCAGCAGTTCGACAAGGTGGGAGCCGATGAAACCGTCGGCGCCGGTCACGAGGACACGCTTCATTGTGGTGTTGCTTTCAATCAGGACTTCGAGGTCGGGGAGGGGGGCGCGCCGGCGTCGGCCGGCGGGCTGCGCCGGAGTTCGTCATGCAGCGCATCGATCGTGCGGCGCAGGGTTTCGAACTCCGCTTCCTTGCGCTGGAGGAATTCCTTGGTCATGCGCGCCTTCTCCAACAGGCCCACCGGCGTCAGCAGGTAGCTGTACGCGAGCTTGTGGTCGCTGCGCTCGAAATTGCGCATCTTCACCAGCCCCTTGTTCAGCAGCGCCTGCAGCAGGTAATGCGTCTTGCCCAGGCTGATGCCGAGCTGCTTGGACAGGCTGCGCTGCGAGATGTGCGGATCCTGCTCCAGCGCGCGCAGCACCATCAGGCGTGCGTCGTCGGTGCTGGGATCGCTCGCCGCTTCGGGCGTGGGGGCGGGTTGGGCGGACATGCGTTCAGAAGTTGAACGAGTAGTCTAGCACGCCCGTTCAGCGATTGAACGGGTTCCGGCCTGCCCGTCGATCAGGAGAGATCGGCTGGCTCCCCGCTCTCCCCGGACTCTCCCCGGACTCTTCCCGGGGATCCCCTTCATCGAGGCGTCGCAGATCTCCACAGATGCCGGCCCGCGACGTGCACGGCCAGCAGCAGGGCGACGATCAGGGCGACCGCCACCGCGATCGACGCGCGCTTGGGCTTGCTCTTCCATTCGGGCACCAGCGCCTGGTCCACGACCTGGATGCTGTTGTCCTCGAGGCTTTCCTCCAGCCGTGCCGCCTCGAACTGACGGGCGATCTGGTCGAAGAGCGCTTCCTGGTACTTGAACTCGCGGTACTTGCTCACGTAGTCCGGGCCTTGGGCGACATCGGTCTTCTGCTCCAGCGCCCGCAGTTGCGCGCGCAGGGCGCCGGCGGCGGCCGTCAGCGGCGCCAGCTCCGGCGACCGGTCGGCCAGCACGCTGCGCATGCTGTTCAGGCGGACCTCGGTCGCCGTCAGTTCGGCCTTGATGCGGGCGTACTCCTCGGCGGCGGCCTTGGGCTCGGCGCGCAACGCGCCCTGGCTGAAGCCGGTGGCCTGCAGCGCGGTCTGGGCTTCGGTCAGGCGCAGCTTGGTGCGTTCGAGCTGCTGTTCGAAGAAGGCGCGCTTGCGTTGCGCCTCGGTCAGCGACATCGAGGCCGTCATCGTGCGCAGCTCATCGACGTACTGGTTGGCCATCTTCGCCGCGCGTTGCGGGTCGCCGTCGTCCACCTCGACGGTGATCAGGCCGTCCTTCTTGTTGAAGGAGATCCGCGAGCGGGACTTGAGCACGTCGCGCGACTCGAAGCGGAAGTTCGTCTTGTAGAGCTCCTGCAGCTTGAACCGGTCGAGCAGCTTGTCGGCGACCGTCTGGCTCTGCATCAGCGACACGTACATGTCGCCGGAACCCTTGGCGGCGCCGCCACCGCCGCCGCCGGCAAGGCTGGCCAGCGAACCGAGCGACGAGCTCAGCGCCGCGCTCAGCCCGCCGCTGCCGCCCTGGGGCGGCAGGAAGGTGGTGCGGGCGGTGAATTGAGGCGCCATCAGGTAGGTCGCGCCCAGCGCCAGTGCCCCGGCCGCGATCGGCACGAGGATCAGACGGCGCCAGTGGCGCACGAGCTCGCGCGACAGGTCGATCAGGTTGATGTCCGCGGCGGGCGCGGTCGCGCCCGGCGTCGTGCCCTGGAAGGTCGTCTGCGTCATGGGGTCAGTTCTTGATCGTCTGCAGCGCCGCGATGCCCAGGCCGAAGTTGGCCAGGATCTGCGTCCAGTCCTTCGCGTCCTGGATGAACGTCGACTTGTTCATCTCTTCAGGCACGAAGACCGTGTCGCCCGGCAAGGCTTGAAGGCCGGCGAGGCTGGTGCCGCCGAACCAGCCGCTGTTCTGCTGGCGTGCGCTCACGACCGTGCCGTTCGCGCGGATCACGAAGGCGCCGCGCGCATCCGCGCCGCGGGTCGGGCCGCCGGCGAGCTTCATCACGTCGTCGACGGTCGCGCTGCTCTGCAGCAGGAAGCTGCCCGCGTTGAACACGCTGCCGAACACGCCCACCGTCGTCGGCTTGGCCGGCACCATCAACCGGTCGCCGTCCTCCACGGTCAGGACGGGCAGGCGTTGCGCGTCGGGTTCGAGCTGCAGCACCACGCGGCCGGTGGGACGCACGGCGCGCAGGCGCGCCACCAGGCGTTCGGTGCCGGCGGCGCGTTGGGCATTGCCCGCCGCTTCATCGGCCGTCGTCGCGCGCTGCGTGCTGCTGTTCTTGGTGAACTCCGTCTCCAGGTCGCGCAGCGCGCGGTCGTAGTTCTCCTGCTGCGACTGGCGCACGCTGTCGCGCGAGAAGTCGGTGCCGAAGACGTACGCCTGCGGCGTCAGACCGCCGGCCGCAGCGATCGCGTCCTGCAAGGTGCTCGTCGGCGGCAGCACGTATTCGCCGGGGCGGGCGACTTCGCCTTCCACCGTCACGCGCTTGTACTGCTTGCCCAGCGGCAGCGCCGCGTTGACGCTGCTGAACACGCGGACCACGTCGCCGTTGCTGGCCGCCGTCTTCAGCTGTGCCGGCAGTTGCAGTTCGCGCACGCGGCGGTCGTTGCGGTCGCTCAACTGTTCGATCGACACGCGCGAGCGGTCCGCCACGGCGCTGAAACCGCCGGACATCGCGAGGACATCGTCCACCGTCTCGCCGGGCTTGAGCTCGACGATCGACGGCCGGTTCACGCTGCCGAGCACGGCCACCTGCGGGCCGATCGGGCCGATGTGGATCACATCCTCGGCCTGCAATGCACGATCGCTGGCCTTGTCGCCCTTGAGCAGCAGGTCATAGGCGTCGAAGTTGGCGACGACCTGGCCGTTGCGGCGCAGCTCGATCTGGCGGAAGCTGCCGGCCGCGGAGGGGCCGCCGGCGCGGATCAGGCCGTTGACGATCGTGGCCAGGCTGCTCACCGTGTAGGCGCCGGGCTTGGCGGTGAAGCCGGTGACGTAGATGCGGATCGTGCGCAGCTTGCCCAGCGAGGTGCTGACCTGGAAGTTCTTGAACGTCTGTGCGACACGCGCCCGGATGACTTCATTGAGGTCGCCGTAGCGCACCCCCGCCACCAGCACGGGGCCGACGCGCGGGATCGTGACGCGGCCGGCACGGTCCACGGTCAGGCGCAGGTCGGCGTCGATGGAGCCCCAGGCGGTGACCTGGATCTCGTCGCCGATGCCGATCAGGTAGTCCGCCGGCGCCTGGCGCGGGCCGTCGATCTCGGAGAGCTGACCGCGGGAGGAACGGTCGTCGAGCATCAGGTCGGCGCCCAGCCGGCGGACGATGTTGTCGGTCGAGACGTTGGCGGTCCGGCCGGCTCCGCCCATCTGCGACTGCGCGACGGTGGAGGTGTCGGCGAGGCCGGATTCGGACCGGCGCAACTGGTCCAGCGTCATGGGATCGGTCAGGTCGATGCCCAGCAGCTTGTTGACGTAGATCTCGAATTCGCCGGGCACGTACTTCGGCGCGCGGCTCTGCGGCGCCTGCTGCTGTTGCTGCTGGCTCGTGTCCTGCGCGTTGCGATTCGCCGGATTCAGCCGGACCGGTCCGGACAGATCGTTGCCCTGGTCCGACGAGGTCTGGCCCCCGTTCGTCATGACCTGCGCGAACGCGGAGGTCCCCATCAGGCAGGCCACGAGCGCCGCCAGCACGGGCCTGTGGAGGGAATGGCGCGCGCGAGTCGTGGACACCGGCGAAAGGGCGCGTTGGGCGCGAAGTTCCATGCGTGATCTCGTCTCAGATGAACGAGGCCGCCCTCGGCGGGCCTGATGACCAGGGCGTCGGAGCGACCAGCGGCGCATTCTATGGCAGCGCTGTGGCGCCAAAACCGCCTCGGGCCTGAAGCCCATCGTTACACTGCCGCCCATGTTGTATTTGCTCATCCCGTTCGCGCTGGCGGCGGCGATCACGCTCTACGTGGTGCACTCGTCGACGGTGCACGGCCATCTGTCCGCGGACCACGATCTGTCCGGTCCGCAGAAGTTCCATGCGCGGCCCGTGCCGCGCATCGGCGGCCTCGGCATCTTCGTGGGCTTGGCCGGCATGGTGGCGCTGGCGTTCCTCCTGAAGCATCCGCAGGCCAGGACCGGCCTGCTGCTGCTGCTCAGCGGCCTGCCCGCCTTCGCCGCCGGCCTGATCGAGGACTTCACCAAGAAGGTCTCGCCGCGCGAGCGCCTGATCGCCACCGCGATCTCCGCCGGGCTGGGCTGCTGGCTGCTGCAGGCCATGATCACGCGCACCGACATCCCGGGCCTCGACCTCATCGTCGGGACCACCGTCGGCGCGGTGATCATCACGATCTTCGTCGTCGCCGGCGTGGCCAACTCGGTCAACATCATCGACGGCTTCAACGGCCTGTCCTCGATGTGCGTCAGCCTGATGCTGCTCACGCTGGCGTATGTGGCCTACCAGGTCGGCGACACCGAACTCGCGCTCTGGGCGCTCGCGGGCGTCGGCGCCATCCTCGGCTTCTTCGTCTGGAACTACCCCGCCGGCCTGATCTTCCTGGGCGACGGCGGCGCGTATTTCATGGGCTTCTATCTGGCGGAGATCGCCATCCTGCTGATCCACCGCCATCCGCAGGTGTCGCCGCTGTTCGCGCTGATGGTGTGCATCTATCCGGTGTTCGAGACCGTCTTCTCCATCTACCGGCGCCGCTTCCTGCGCAACACCAGCCCGGGCGATCCGGACGGCATCCACCTGCACTCGCTGATCTACCGCCGCCTGATGCGCTGGGCGATCGGCGCACGCGACGCCCGCCTGATGACGCGACGCAATTCGATGACGGCGCCCTACCTCTGGACGCTGTGCCTCTCGTCGCTGGCGCCGGCGCTGCTGTTCTGGGATTCGACGCCGATGATCGGCGGGTGCATGGTGCTGTTCGGGATCGCGTACGTCGCGCTGTACTGGCGCATCGTGCGGTTCCGGACGCCGAAGTGGATGGTCTTCCGCGGCGACCAGCGCAAGCTCACCGATCGCTAGTCGCAGTGATCCCACAACGGTCCGCGTGCGCGGATCGGTGGTTTCCCGGGGCTTTCCAGGGCTTGGAGGATAATCCGCGCCCATGACCGACACCACCCCGACGCCAAACCCTCTTTTCGACACGCTGCCGCTGGATCCCAAGCTGCTGCGCGCCGTGTCCGATCAGGGCTACGCGACGATGACGCCCATCCAGGCCAAGGCGATCCCGATCGTCCTCGCCGGCCGCGATGTGATGGGCGCCGCGCAGACCGGCACCGGCAAGACCGCCGCGTTCTCGATCCCGCTGCTGCAGCGCATGCTCAAGCACGAGAACGCCTCGATGTCTCCCGCCCGCCACCCGGTGCGCGCGCTGGTGCTGGCCCCGACCCGCGAACTCGCCGACCAGGTCGCCAACAACGTCAAGGCCTACGCCAAGCACACCAACCTGCGCGTGGCCTGCGTCTTCGGCGGCATCGACATGAAGCCGCAGACGCTGCAGCTGAAGGCCGGGGTTGAAGTCCTGATCGCCACGCCCGGCCGTCTGCTCGACCACATCGAGGCCAAGAACGCCGTGCTGAACCACGTCGAGTACGTCGTGCTCGACGAAGCGGACCGGATGCTGGACATCGGTTTCCTGCCCGACCTGCAGCGCATCCTGAGCTACCTGCCCAAGACGCGGCAGACGCTGCTGTTCTCGGCGACGTTCTCGCCCGAGATCAAGCGTCTGGCGCAGAGCTACCTGCAGGAGCCGGAGCTGGTGGAGGTCGCCCGTCCGAACGCGACGGCCTCGACCGTCGAGCAGCGCTTCTTCAGCGTCGACGACGACGACAAGCGCGCCGCGGTCAAGCAGCTGCTGCGCCAGCGCGAGATCCGTCAGGCGATCGTGTTCGTGAATTCCAAGCTCGGCGCGGCGCGCCTGGCCCGCACCTTCGAGCGCGACGGTCTGAGGACCGCCGCCCTGCACGGGGACAAGTCCCAGGACGAACGCCTGAAGTCGCTGGAAGCGTTCAAGCGCGGCGAGGTGGACCTGCTGGTCGCGACCGACGTGGCCGCGCGCGGCCTGGACATCGCCGACCTGCCGGCCGTCTTCAACTTCGACGTGCCGTTCAATGCCGAGGACTATGTGCACCGCATCGGCCGTACCGGCCGCGCGGGCGCGTCGGGCCTGGCCTTCACGCTGGTGACCAAGGGCGATGCGCGTCTGGTCGGCGAGATCGAGAAGCTGATCAAGCGCAAGCTCGACCTAGAGCCGATCGAGCTTGAGGGTGAACGCCGTCGTCCTGACGGCGATCGCGGCGACCGCGCCCCTCGCGGCGAGCGCCCGGACCGGGGCGAGCGCACCGACCGTGCGCCGCAAGGCGAGGGCGGCGGCGAGCGTCGCGACTTCCGCCGCGAGCGCGAAGACCGTCGGGACGAAGCCTACAGTTCGCATGGCTCGCATTCGCATGCACCGGCGCGCGCACCGCGCCAGGCCTACGACCCGCTGTTCGACAAGCCTTACGAGGCCACCCAGGGCTCCGATGTGGCGGCCTGGGAAAAGGGTCCGTCCAACGGGCCGCGCGGCGCCCTGTCGTCCAACATCAAGCCGAAGAAGAGGGTGGCGGCGCTGTTCGGCGCCAAGCCGCCTCCGGTCACGGCGGACAGCGAATCCTGATCCGCGAATCCTGATCCGCGAGTCCCGATCGGGCGAGACCCGGTCGGCGAACGTTGATCAGCGAACGCCGAGGATCGCGAACACCGCCGGCACCTTGTCCGGCAGCGTCTTCGGCGCCTGACGCCATTGCTCGACCGTGGCCGTATGCGACCACGCGTCCTTCAGGCTCAAGCCACAACTGACCGACAGCAGCGAGCCCGGCCTCAGTCCCGCCAGCAGCGCCTGCAGCAGCGCGCTGTTGCGATACGGCGTCTCGATCATGAGCTGGGTCTGCTGCTCGCGGGCCGAGAAGGCGTCCAGCGCCTTGATGCGCGCGGTGCGCTCGGCCGCTTCCAGCGGCAGATAACCGACGAAGGCGAAGCTCTGGCCGTTCAGTCCGCTCGCGGCGAGCGCCAGCAGCAGCGAGCTCGGCCCGGTCAGCGGCACGACCTGCACCTTCGCCGCATGGGCCGCGGCGACCAGCTTCGCACCCGGATCCGCGATGGCAGGCATGCCCGCCTCGGAGATCAGGCCGATGTCGTGACCGCTCATCGCCGGCTCCAGCAGCGCCAGCCAGAGCTTCTCTTCACTCGACGACGCCGTGGCGGCGCCGGCCGCGGGACCGCGGCCCTTGGGCGGGCGCGGAAGCTCCTCGATGTGCTGTTCCTGCAGCGGCACCGCCAGCGGATGGATGGCCCCCACACGCTTGAGGAAGGCGCGCGTGGTCTTGGCGTTCTCGGCCGCCCAATGCGTGATCGAGGCGGCGCGTGCGAGCACGGCGTCGGGCAAGACCTCGCGCAGGTCGACCTCCTGGCCGTTCATGCCGAAGTCGAGGGTGTTGGGGACGAGGTAGAGGCGGCCGCGGGTCATTGTTGTTCTCGAAATGGGCGAAGTCAGGGGGCGGATTCAGGCGAGTCGGCTCAGCACGTCCAGCCCGCCGCGACGCAGCAGCGCTGCGGTGCGGATCAACGGCAGGCCGATCAGCGCCGTCGGATCGTCGGAGTCGATCGCGTCCAGCAGCGCGATGCCCAGGCCTTCGGCCTTGGCGCTGCCGGCGCAGTCATAGGGTTGCTCGGCGCGGAGGTAACGCTCGATCTCGGCATCGCTCAGGTCGCGGAAGCGGACGCGCACCGGGGCCAGGTCTTGCGCGGTGAAGCCGGTCGCCTCGCAGACCACCGCCAGCGCCGTCTGGAACACGACGGTGCGACCCCGCATCGCGCGCAGCTGTTCGACGGCCCGCTCATGGGTGCCTGGCTTTCCGATCGGCTGGCCGTCGAGGTCTGCGACCTGGTCCGAGCCGATCACCAGCGCCTGCGGGAAACGCGCCGCCACCGCCCGGGCCTTGGCCAGGGCCAGGCGGCGGGCGAGCGCTTCAGGCGTTTCGCCCGGCTGCGGGGTTTCGTCCACGTCCGGCGCGGCCGTCTCGAACGGCAGCCGCAGGCGCTCCAGCAACTCGCGCCGGTAGCGGGAGGTGGAGCCTAGGATGAGCGGGCGCGAGGCCCCGGACGCATCGGTCATGGGGGTGGATTCTCCCATCGGGGCGGAGGCGGCTCGTACACTTGCGCCCCATGAAACCGCGTTCGTTCGATCCATTGAAACTCGATGTCGGCTTCTTCGCCCGTGAGGGCGGCACGTTGGCTGGCGAGTGGCCCGCCACCAGCCTGACGCGCCTGGCCGAGGCCGCCGCGCCCGAGTCCGATCCGGCCCAATGGCCGCCCGTGTCCTGGTCCACCCAGGGCGAGCTGCGCACGCCCAAGGGCGGCGAGCCGCAGGCGTGGCTCGAGCTGACCGCCGAGGCGCAGGTCGCGGTGACCTGCCAGCGCTGTCTGCAGCCGGTGCGCGAGGATCTGGCGGTGTCGCGCTGGTTCCGCTTCGTCAAGGACGAGGACATGGCCGCCGAGATGGACATGGACTCGGACGACGACGTCCTGGCGCTGCCGCGCCACCTGGATCTGCGCGAGCTGATCGAGGACGAGCTGCTGCTGACCCTGCCCGTCGTGCCGCGTCACGACGTGTGCCCGGAGCCGCTGCCGCACGCGAACGTCGACGAGGACGAGGCGCCGGCGGAAGAGCGGCCCAATCCGTTTGCGGCACTGGCGGCGCTGAAGAAGGGCTCCGGCGGCAAGGCCTGAGGGCGCGGCCACGACGCTTTCCGGTTCACCGGATTTGCGAGTCCGGCGGGTGCTGTGCTATAGTTTCCGGCTTTCCCGGATAGAAGTTCGTCCACACGGTCCTGCGATCAAACGGACGAGCGGTACCGGGACCGAGGCGTCGGTAGCGGAGCATCGCATCCTCCCGGATGGATCCGCGGCACAGCTCGAGTTCTCTCGAGAGCCCGAGCAACCTCGAATCACCAGCCAGCCGAAGCCTTTAGGAGAATCCATCATGGCCGTTCAGCAAAACAAGAAGTCCCCTTCCAAGCGCGGCATGCACCGTTCGCACAACGCCCTGGTCACCCCGGGCACCGCGATCGAGCCGACCACCGGTGAAGTGCATCTGCGCCACCACATCAGCCCCAACGGCTTCTATCGTGGCCGCAAGGTGCTGAAGACCAAGGGCGACGCCGCCTGATCGATTCGATCAGCCGGTCCGGAGGGCTCCCACGGGCCCCCGCCTGGTCTCACCGATTGAAAAAGCCCGGTTCCGCATCACGCGTCGCCGGGCTTTTGCATTTCCGATCCTTCCCGCGGAGGGGGTTCCCCTTCCTCCGGAAGCCTTCCCTTGTCGCGCACGCTTCTTGCGGGGTCGCTACAGTCGCACCTTCGACCGGTGTTCTTCTCAGGTTTCGATGACCGCAATTCCCGCCACCCGCTCATCGCCCTCCGCCGAGCCGCTCCGCCTGTCGGTGGACTGCATGGGCGGCGATCACGGCCCCGCCGTCACCCTGCCGGCTTGCCAGGCTTTCCTCGCCGCGCATCCGCAGGTGGAGCTCGTGCTGGTGGGTCTGCCCGACGCGCTCAAGGCGGCTGAATCCTGGCCGCGCACGCGCATCGTCGCGGCCAGCGAGGTCGTCAGCATGGACGATCCCATCGAGGTCGCCCTGCGGCGCAAGAAGGATTCGTCGATGCGGGTGGCGCTCTCGCAGCTCAAGCCGGCCAAGGACGGCACGCCCGCGCAGGCGCATGCCTGCGTCTCGGCCGGCAACACCGGCGCGCTGATGGCGGTTGCCAAGTACCTGCTGAAGACGCTCGAGGGCATCGACCGTCCCGCCATCGCCACCGTGATGCCCAACCAGATCGGCGGCTTCACGACGGTGCTGGACCTCGGCGCCAATGTCGATTGCGGCCCGGAGCACCTGCTGCAGTTCGCCGTCATGGGCAGCGCGCTGGTGTCGGCGGTGGACGGCAAGGAGAACCCCACGGTCGGCCTGCTGAACATCGGCGAGGAAATGATCAAGGGCAACGAGACGATCAAGCGCGCGGGCGAACTGCTGCGCGAGGCCGCCTCGCACGACCAGTTGAACTTCCACGGCAATGTGGAGGGCAACGACATCTTCAAGGGCACCACGGACATCGTCGTCTGCGACGGCTTCGTCGGCAACGTGGCGCTGAAGACGGCCGAAGGGCTGGCCAGCATGATCTCCAGCTTCATCCGGGCGGAGTTCACCCGCAGCTGGTGGACCAAGGCGATCGCGCTGCTGGCGATGCCGGTGCTGCAGCGTTTCAAGGACCGCGTCGACCACCGCCGCTTCAACGGCGCGGCGCTGCTGGGCCTGCGCGGCCTGGTCTTCAAGAGCCACGGTTCGGCCGATGCCTTCGCTTTCGAGCAGGCATTGAACCGGGCGTATGATGCGGCCCGCAACCGGCTTCTAGACCGGGTTCACGATCGCATCGTCGCAACGCTGCAGGCGCTTCCCACGCCTGCCAATGAGGAGGGCGGCGATGCAGGAGACACGGCGGCCACCGCCGCCCACGCTGCATGACCACTGCTTCCACGCGCCACGCCCGCATCCTCGGTACGGGCAGCTACCTGCCCGCGAACCGCGTCACCAATTCGGCCCTGGCGGAACGCCTGGCCCGCGACGGGATCGAAACTTCCCATGACTGGATCGTCGAGCGCACGGGCATCCACGCCCGCCACTTCGCCGACCCTCACGTCACCTCCAGCGACCTGGCCCTGCCCGCCTCGCTCGCCGCGCTCGAATCCGCCGGCGTTCGCGCCGACGAGATCGACCTGATCATCGTCGCCACGTCCACGCCGGACATGGTGTTCCCCTCGACCGCCTGCCTGCTGCAGCAGAAGCTCGGCATCCACGGCTGCGCCGCCTTCGACGTGCAGGCCGTGTGCTCGGGCTTCGTGTACGCGTTGACGGTCGCCGATTCGATGATCAAGACCGGTGCCGCGACCAAGGCGCTGGTGGTCGGCGCCGAGGTGTTCTCGCGCATCCTCGACTTCAAGGACCGCACGACCTGCGTGCTGTTCGGCGACGGCGCCGGCGCCGTGGTGGTCGGTGCCAGCGACGAGCCCGGCATCCTCGCCAGCGAACTGCATGCCGACGGTCGCCATGTCGACATCCTCTGCACGCCGGGCACCGTGTCCGGCGGCGAGATCCTCGGCCATCCGCTGCTGAAGATGGACGGCCAGGCGGTCTTCAAGCTGGCCGTGGGCGTGCTGGAGAAGGTCGCGCGCTCGGTCCTCGAGAAGGCCGGCCGCCACGAGTCCGACATCGACTGGCTGATCCCGCACCAGGCCAACATCCGGATCATGCAGGGCACGGCCAAGAAGCTGAAGATGCCGCTGGACAAGCTGATCGCGACCGTCGACGAGCACGGCAACACCTCCGCGGCATCGATCCCGCTGGCCTTCGACGTCGCGGTCCGCGCCGGCAAGATCAAGCGCGGCGACACGGTGATGCTGGAAGGGGTCGGCGGCGGCTTCACCTGGGGCGCGGTGCTGCTGGATTTCTGATTTCCGATGCTGTTCCGGCGCCCGATCCTGGTGGCCGGACCCGCGTGGACCGCAGCGGCACCCCGGGTGCCGCGCCGCTGTCACGCGCGCTTCTCCCTCCTCACAGATAGTCCCGGACTCGAACCATGAGCAAGAACTTCGCAATCGTCTTCCCCGGCCAGGGCTCGCAGTCGGTCGGCATGCTGGACGCCTGGGGCGATCATCCGGAGGTGGTCCGCACCCTGGCGGAAGCTTCGGCCGCGCTGGGCGAGGACATCGGCGCGTTGATCAAGAACGGTCCGAAAGAACAGCTGGATCTGACGACCAACACCCAGCCGGTGATGCTGACCGCCGGCATCGCCGCCTACCGCGCATGGATCGCGGAGACCGGGCTGGTCCCGGCGGCCGCTGCCGGCCACTCGCTGGGCGAGTACACGGCGCTGGTCGCCGCGGGCGCGCTGAGCCTGGCGGATGCGCTGCCGCTGGTGCGCTTCCGCGCGCAGGCCATGCAGGAGGCCGTGCCGGTCGGCACCGGCGCCATGTCCGCCATCCTGGGCCTGGACGCCGCGGTGGTCCGCGAGGTCTGCCAGAAGATCGCCGCCGAATCCGGCGAGGTCGTCGAGGCCGTCAATTTCAACGACCCGAAGCAGACCGTGATCGCCGGCTCGAAGGCGGGCGTCGAGAAGGCCAATGAAGCCCTCAAGGCGGCCGGCGCGAAGCGCGCGCTGCCGCTGCCGGTGTCGGCGCCGTTCCATTCCAGCCTGATGAAGCCGGCCGCCGAGCGACTGCGCGAGAAGCTCGCCGCCGTGTCGTTCCAGCGCGCCGCCTTCCCCGTGATCAACAACATCGACGTCGCCGTGACCGACGACGCCCAGGCGCTGCGCGACGCGCTGTTCCGCCAGGCCTTCGGCCCGGTGCGCTGGGTCGAAGTCGTGCTGGCGCTCAAGGCGCGCGGCCTGGACACGCTGATCGAGTGCGGCCCCGGCAAGGTGCTCGCCGGCATGGCCAAGCGCATCGACGCGGACCTGGTCAGCGCGACCGTGCTGGACCCGGCCTCGCTGGCCGAAGCCAAGGCGCTGCTGGCCTGAGCCACATCCTCTTCCTTCCGAATCCCTCCCGAGGTTTCCCATGTCCGACAACAAGCCCGATAACAAGCACGTCGCGCTGGTGACCGGCGCCAGCCGCGGCATCGGCCGCGCGATCGCGCTGACGCTGGCCCAGAAGGGCTTCGTCGTGGTCGGCACCGCGACCAGCGAGTCCGGCGCGCAGGCGATCACCGAGGCGCTCGCGCCGCACGGCGGCCGCGGCGCGGTCCTGAACGTCAACGACGGCGCGGCCGTCAACGCGCTGATCGACGCGATCGTCGCTCAGGACGGCGGCATCCAGGTGCTGGTCAACAACGCCGGCATCACGAAGGACATGCTGTCCATGCGCATGAAGGACGAGGACTGGGACGCCGTCCTCGACACCAACCTGAAGGCCGTGTTCCGCGCCAGCCGCGCCGTCATGCGCCCGATGATGAAGCAGCGCTACGGCCGCATCATCAACATCACCTCGGTGGTGGGCGCCTCCGGCAACGCCGGCCAGGCCAACTACGCGGCCGCCAAGGCCGGCGTCGCGGGCATGACGCGTGCCCTGGCCCGTGAGCTCGGCAGCCGCTCGGTCACCGTCAACTGCGTCGCCCCCGGGTTCATCGCGACCGACATGACCGAGGTGCTGCCCGAGGCGCAGAAGACCGCGCTGCTGGCCCAGATCCCGGCCGGCCGCCTGGGCGATCCGGCCGAGATCGCCCATGCCGTGGCGTTCCTGGCTTCCCCGGAAGCCGGCTACATCACGGGCGTGGAACTGCACGTCAACGGCGGCATGTACATGAATTGAGGTGGACCCCGTCCCGCGCACCCGGCGCGGGCGGCCCACCCACCGGATTCACCCGGCCGGTGTAGGGCTGATAGAGTGCGAGCGCGCGCCGTATCCATCGTGGAAGGCGCGCCTCGGGAGGTCCGACTAGGGGCGCCACTCTAAGGCCTTAGAATCCCGGGTTGTTCTAGCAAACCACCCCCTCCTGGAGGAGTCATGAGCGATATCGAAGCACGTGTCAAGAAAATCATCGCCGAGCAACTCGGCGTGCCCGAAGCCGATGTGACCAATGAAAAGGCCTTCGTCGCCGATCTGGGCGCTGATTCTCTGGACACCGTGGAACTGGTGATGGCCCTCGAAGACGAGTTCGGCATCGAGATCCCGGACGAAGAGGCCGAGAAGATCACCACCGTGCAGCTGGCCATCGATTACGCGGTCAAGCACCAGAAGGCGTAAGCAAGCAGCATGAGCCGTCGTCGCGTCGTCGTCACCGGACTCGGCCTGATCTCGCCCGTGGGTAACACGGTCGAGGAAGGCTGGGCCAACATCGTGGCTGGCAAGTCCGGCATCGACACCATCACCCGTTTCGATGCCTCGATCCTCGCCTGCCATTTCGCGGGAGAGGTCAAGGACTTCAAGGTGGATGAGTACATCCCCGCGAAGGAAGCCCGCCACATGGATACCTTCATCCATTACGGGCTGGCGGCTTCGCTGCAGGCGGTCCGCGATGCGGGGCTGCCCACCGGCGACGCGCTCGACCCGGAACTGGCGGAGCGCATCGGCGTGCTCGTCGGTTCGGGCATCGGCGGCCTGCCGATGATCGAAGAAACCCACGCGGAACTGACCAATCGCGGCCCGCGTCGCGTCAGCCCGTTCTTCGTGCCGGCCTCGATCATCAACATGATCTCGGGCCACGTCTCGATCAAGTGCGGCTTCAAGGGGCCGAACCTGGCCATCGTGACGGCGTGCACCACCGGCCTGCACAGCATCGGAACCGCCGGTCGCATGATCGAGGCGGGCGACGCCGACGTCATGATCGCCGGCGGATCGGAATCGACCGTATCGCCGCTGGGCGTCGGCGGCTTCGCCGCGGCCCGCGCGCTGTCCACCCGCAACGACGACCCCAAGACCGCGTCCCGTCCCTGGGACAAGGACCGCGACGGCTTCGTGCTGGGCGAGGGCGCCGGCGTGCTGGTGCTCGAAGAGTACGAACACGCCAAGAAGCGCGGCGCCAAGATCTATGCGGAGCTGATCGGCTTCGGCATGAGCGCGGACGCGTATCACATGACCGCGCCCGACGTGGACGGCCCGACGCGCTCGATGCGCAACGCGCTGCGCAACGCCGGGCTGAACGCGGACCAGATCCAGTACATGAACGCGCACGGCACGTCCACGCCCCTGGGCGATGCGAACGAGACCAACGCGATCAAGCAGGCCTTCGGCGCGCATGCGAAGGACGGCCTGGTGGTGTCGTCGACCAAGTCGATGACCGGCCACCTGCTGGGCGGCGCGGGCGGCATCGAGTCCGTCTTCACCGTCATGTCGCTGCATGACCAGATCGCGCCGCCGACGATCAACCTCTTCAACCAGGATCCCGAGTGCGACCTGGACTACTGCGCCAACGAGGCGCGGAAGATGCCGATCGAGTACGCCGCGAAGAACAACTTCGGTTTCGGCGGCACGAACGGGACGCTGATCTTCAAGCGGATCTGATCGCCTGGGCTGCTGATCGCGTCAAGCGTCTCAAGCACCTCAAGCACGAGAACGAGAAGGACGGCGACCCATGACGCCGGCCCGATCGACATCACGCCGGGCCACTGCCCGGCGTTTTTCATTGGTGGACGATCCACGCTGGGTGCGCGTTCAACGCGCGGCGCTTGGCGGCGGCGTGGCCGCGGCGCTCATCGCCGCACTGCTGCATGCCGGTGTCGCCGATGGCATCGGTCCCTGGCTCGGTCTTCTGCTCGCGACGCTGGCGGGGGCGGCGCTGCCTGTCCGCGCGTCCGCCGTCGGCGTGCTGCGATGGGACGGCGCGCAGTGGTGGTGGCAGCGTGCGGGAGAGCCGCTTGCCATTTCGCCGGACGTCGTCATCGACCTCGAACAATGGATGCTATTGCGGCTCAATGCCGTGACCGATGCGGACGGCGTTCGCGGTCCCACGCCGCCCGAGCGCTGGATCGCTCTCTCGCGAGACGCGCACAAAGTGCAATGGGCGCCGCTGCGGCTCCACCTCTTTCTCGCTGCAGGCTGACACCATGTCGTTTCTGAATTCCGGGCATGATGTGGGCCTTCCGTTTTTGCATCGCCACCTGCGAGTGTTCATGCTCAATTTCGATCGCACCTGTTCCCTTCGACGTCTTGCCCTGGCGCTCGCCGGAGCCACCTTGCTGAGCGCTTCGCTGGGCGCGGCCGCACAGGCCGCCACGAAGCCCGCGGCGCCCGCCACGGCCGCCGCGCCTGTCGTCGGCTCGGTCCCCGTCGCCGCACCTGAGCTGGCGCGTGCACTCCCCGATTTCAGCGCCCTGGTCGAACAGGCCGGTCCGGCCGTCGTCAACATCCGGACGTCGGAGAAGGTCAAGGTCGCCAACGCGCAGATCGACGAGCAGATGCGCGAGCTGCTGCGCCGCTTCGGCATCCCTGTGCCGCAGCAGCGCCGTACGCCTCCGGGCGCGGCGCCCGCACCCGCGCCGACCCCCGACGACGATGACGACGAGGACGCACCGCAGCGTCGCGGACTGGGTTCCGGTTTCGTGATCGGCGCGGACGGTTTCGTCATGACCAACGCGCACGTCGTCGACGATGCCGACGAGGTGACGGTCACGCTGACCGACAAGCGCGAGTTCAAGGCCAAGGTGGTCGGCCTGGACCGCCGCACGGATGTGGCGGTCCTCAAGATCGAGGCGAACAACCTGCCGATGCTGCGCATGGGCGACGTGAGCCGGCTCAAGGTCGGCGAATGGGTGATGGCCATCGGCTCGCCCTTCGGCTTCGACAACACGGTGACGGCCGGCATCGTGAGCGCCAAGGCGCGCGACACCGGCGACCTGCTGCCGCTGATCCAGACCGACGTCGCGATCAACCCGGGCAACTCCGGCGGTCCGCTGCTGAACCTGCGCGGCGAGGTGGTGGGCATCAACTCTCAGATCTACAGCCAGTCGGGCGGCTTCATGGGTATCTCGTTCGCGATCCCGATCGACGAGGCGATGCGCGTGGCCGACCAGCTGCGCGCCGGCGGCCGTGTGACGCGCGGCATGCTGGGGGTCTATCCGGACGACGTCAGCAAGGAAGTCGCCGAGGCCATCGGCCTGGGCAAGCCGCAAGGCGCGCTGATCAGTCGCATCACGGCGGCGGGCCCCGGCGAGAAGGCCGGCCTCCAGCTCGGTGATGTGATCACGAAGTTCGACGGCAAGACCGTGGAGAAGGCGGTCGACCTGCGTCGTCTGGCCGCGGCGACCAAGCCGGGCACCAAGGTGCCCTTGCAGGTGTTCCGCCGTGGCGGCTACAAGGACCTGACCGCGACGCTCGACGCGCTGCCGGACGACCGCGCCGCGGCAACGCCGGAAGCGGAGGCGCCGGCCGCGACCGGTGCTTCGGCCTGGGGCCTGACCGTCAGCGAACTGACCGACGCGCAGCGCAAGGAACTCAAGGTCGACGGCGGCCTGCGCATCGACACCGTCGATGGTCCGGCCTCCCGTGCCGGCCTGAAGACCGGTGACGTGATCCTCTCGGCCAACAACGCCGAGGTGAAGACGGTCAAGCAGTTCCAGGCCGCGCTGGCGAAGCTCGAGAAGGGCAAATCGCTCCAGATGCTGGTGCGCCGGGGCGAGGTCGCGACCTACGTCGTGCTGAAGCCGGGCAAGGGCTGAAGCGGTTCCCGTCACCCACCGCCGGCATGGGACTTTCCGCAATGCGGAAAATCTGGCCGGTGGTTGGTGATTCGGTGCACAACTCCACGTCGGTTGGTGCTTGCTAACGGATGTGACCAAGGCAGGGTATTGGTGCCCCGCTCCGCTACAATCACGCCGCGTTCGGGCAGCTTTGTCGCTGTTCCGACGGTGAATCGGAAGGCATCATTTTGATGGGCTCAGCGATCCACAGGATGTCCTCAAGTTTTGTGGATAACCTGTGCACAAAATTGCTGTTGGCGAAGGGCAACGCGCGAGAAGCTCGCATCCATGCGGTTTCCAGGGCGGGGCTTTTGGCTACAATGAAAGCCCAACAAGCAGTTGCCATACGTTTTGTTGGAAGGCGCGTCACCGTTTAGACGTGCCTTTTTTTTATGTCCCGTTCAGGCCCTGCGAAGGGCCCTGCATCACCGCCTCGACCGACCGTCCCAGCATGTTCAGCATGCATCAGCGTGCTCCGCTCGAGCGCCGCTGAGATGTGGCGGACGAACCGCGCGGTCTCCGTCCGAGTCCATGAACCACATCCGCAATTTCTCCATCATTGCCCACATCGATCACGGCAAGAGCACGTTGGCCGACCGGATCATCCAACGCTGCGGCGGGCTGTCGGACCGGGAGATGGAAGCGCAGGTGCTGGACTCGATGGACATCGAGCGCGAGCGCGGCATCACGATCAAGGCGCAGACCGCCGCGCTGCAATACAAGGCGGCGGACGGGCAGGTCTACAACCTGAACCTGATCGACACGCCGGGACACGTGGACTTCTCCTATGAGGTGAGCCGGTCGCTGTCGGCGTGCGAAGGCGCGCTGCTGGTGGTCGACGCCAGCCAGGGCGTCGAGGCACAGACGGTGGCCAACTGCTACACCGCGCTGGAGCTCGGCGTCGAAGTCGTCCCCGTGCTGAACAAGATGGACCTGCCGTCGGCGAACCCGGAAGGCGCGAAGACGGAGATCGAGGAAGTCATCGGCATCGACGCCACCGACGCGATCCCGTGCTCGGCCAAGACCGGCATGGGCATCGACGAGATCCTCGAGGCCGTCATCAGCCGCATGCCGCCGCCGCAGGGCACCGTCGAGGCGCCGCTGCGCGCGATGATCATCGACTCCTGGTTCGACAACTACGTCGGCGTCGTGATGCTGGTCCGGGTCGTGGACGGCACGCTGAAGAAGAACGAACGCATCCGCATGATGGCCACCAACGCCATCTATCCGGCCGAGCACCTGGGCGTGTTCACGCCCAAGTCGGAGAAGCGCGACCAGCTCAACGCGGGCGAGGTGGGTTTCATCATCGCCGGCATCAAGGAGCTGTCCGCGGCCAAGGTGGGCGACACCATCACGCTGGAAAAGAAGCTCCCGAACAACCTGGGCCCGGCCACCGAGGCGCTGCCCGGCTTCAAGGAGATCCAGCCGCAGGTCTTCGCGGGCCTGTACCCGACCGAAGCCAGCGAGTACGACCAGCTGCGCGACGCGCTGGAGAAGCTCAAGCTGAACGACGCGTCGCTGCGCTTCGAACCGGAAGTCTCGCAGGCGCTGGGCTTCGGCTTCCGCTGCGGCTTCCTCGGCCTGCTGCACATGGAGATCGTGCAGGAGCGCCTGGAGCGCGAGTTCGACCAGGACCTGATCACGACCGCGCCCAGCGTGGTGTACGAGGTGCTGCTGGGCGACGGCGAAGTCATCGAGGTGGAGAACCCCTCGAAGATGCCGGAGCAGAGCAAGATCGCCGAGATCCGCGAACCGATCGTGACGGTCCACCTGTACATGCCGCAGGAGTACGTCGGCGCGGTGATGACGCTGGCCAACCAGAAGCGCGGCGTGCAGCTGAACATGGCCTACCACGGCCGTCAGGTCATGCTGACCTACGAGATCCCGCTGGCGGAGATCGTGCTGGACTTCTTCGACAAGCTGAAGTCGGTCTCGCGCGGCTACGCCTCGATGGACTACGAGTTCAAGGAATACCGCGCCTCCGACGTCGTCAAGGTCGACATGCTGATCAACGGCGACCGCATCGATGCGCTGTCGCTGATCGTGCACCGGGCGCAGTCGCAGTACCGCGGCCGCCAGGTGGCGGCCAAGATGCGCGAGATCATCCCGCGTCAGATGTACGACGTGGCCATCCAGGCGGCCATCGGCGCCAACATCATCTCGCGCGAGAACATCAAGGCCTTGCGCAAGAACGTGCTGGCAAAATGCTACGGCGGCGACATCAGCCGCAAGCGCAAGCTGCTGGAGAAGCAGAAGGCCGGCAAGAAGCGCATGAAGCAAATCGGTTCGGTGGAGGTGCCGCAAGAAGCCTTCCTGGCCATCCTCCAAGTCGAAGAATAAGTCTCCGCATGAAAGCCATGAGCGCACTGACCGGGTTGCTGTACGTGACCCTGATCGCCTACCTGGGCGGCTGGTACCAGGGCTACTGGAACGGCAATTTCTCCCTGCTGCTGCTGATCCTGACCACGGTGACGCTGGCCTACTGGCTGGCCGAGCGCTTCCACTTCCAGCCTTCGCGTGAACGCGCCGCCGAGCGGCTGGCCAGGAACGACGAACAGCGCCGCGCCTCGCTGGCCGCGCAGGGCATCCAGCGCGTGGACGGCGACGTCGAAGGCGCCCGCGAGGAGATCCTGCGCCAGCCCTGGTGGCTGGACTGGACCGCCGGCCTGTTCCCGGTGATCCTGATCGTCTTCCTGCTGCGCTCGTTCATGTTCGAGCCGTTCAAGATCCCGTCCGGCTCGATGGTGCCGACGCTGCTGATCGGCGACCTGATCCTGGTCAACAAGTTCCACTACGGCGTACGGCTGCCGGTGATCAACAAGAAGATCATCAGCAACAACGACGTGAAGCGCGGCGACGTGGTCGTGTTCCGCTATCCGCAGACGCCCAGCGTCGACTACATCAAGCGCGCGGTCGGCCTGCCCGGCGACGAGATCGCCTACCTGAACCAGAAGCTGTACGTGAACGGCAAGCTGGTGGAGACGGTCTCGCAGGGCGAGTTCTTCGACGAGGATCCGAACTCGATGCGCTTCCGCCCGCGCTTCACCGAGAAGCTGGGCGCGGTCGAGCACCAGATCCTGGTGGACGCGCAGTCGCAGGGCAACATCAGGAAGCAGTACGACTTCCCGTACAGCGAGAACTGCAAGTACACGCTGGAAGGCGTGACCTGCAAGGTGCCGGCCGGCCACTACTTCATGATGGGCGACAACCGCGACAACTCGATGGATTCGCGCTTCTGGGGATTCGTGCCGGATGAGAACATCGTGGGCCGCGCCTTCGTGGTCTGGATGAATTTCGGCAGCCTGAAGCGCATCGGCAGCATTCAGTAAGACAGGTCGACTCACCGGCTGACACACCGATTCACGGATTGCCGGCCGACGATCGACTACCCTGTTCCAACGACAACCATCGGAGCGATACGTGATGAGGGCACGGAAGATTCAACGGGGCATCAGCCTGCTGGGCCTGCTGTTCTGGGCGGTGATCATCGGCGGCGGATCGGTGATCGTGCTGCGCGTGGTGCCGACCGTGATGGAGTACTACACCATCCAGCGCGCGATCGACAAGATCGCCAAGGACGGTCCGTCGACCGTGCCGGCGGCGCGCGACGCGTTCGAGCGCACCAAGCAGATCGAGTATTCGATCGTCAGCATCGAGCCCAAGGACCTGATCATCACCAAGGTCGACGACAAGGTGAAGATCAGCTTCGCCTACGACAAGGAAGTGCCCCTGTTCAACCCGGTGTTCCTGGTGATCAAGTACAAGGGCGAATCCCGCTGACGACCCCACCGACGACCCCCGCCGACGACCGCACGGTCTCCTTCCACCCTGACGCCCGTCCATGACACCGCAAGCGCTTGACGCCCTCCAGCAACGACTCGGCTACCGCTTCAAGCAGCCGGGGCTGCTGCAGCGCGCGCTGACGCACCGCAGCTTCGGCCAGCAGCACAACGAGCGGCTGGAGTTCCTGGGCGACGCGGTGCTCAACCTGACGGTGTCGGCGCTGCTGTTCGACCGCTTCGCCGGTTCCGACGAAGGCGACCTCACCCGCATCCGCGCGCACCTGGTGCGCGAGGACAGCCTGCACCGGCTCGCCCTGGTCCTGCAGATGCCCGAGGCGCTGCGCATGAGCGAGGGCGAGGCCCGCGGCGGCGGCGGCCAGCGGCCGTCTATCCTGGCGGACGCGCTGGAGGCTGTGATCGGCGCCGCGTTCATGGACGGCGGCTACGAGGCCGCGCGCGACATCGTGCGCGGGCTGCTGGGCGAGACGATCGCCGCGAGCGGCATCGAACAGTGGGCCAAGGATTCGAAGACCGCGCTGCAGGAGTGGCTCCAGGCGCGCAAGCTCCCGGTGCCGTCCTACCGCATCGCCGAGACGCGGGGCCAGGCCCACGCGCAGACTTTCACCGTCGAATGCGAAGTGGCCTCGCTGACGCTGTCGCGCCGCGGCGAAGGCCGCTCGCGCCGGATTGCGGAGCAGGAGGCAGCCCGGCAGGTGCTGGACGAACTGCTCGCCGGCGATCGACCCGGCACCGGCCTGCGCGACTGACGCGGAGCCCGCGATGAACGCACCGACACCCCCGAGGACGCCGACACCGGCGGCCTCGTCCGATTCGCTTTCCGAATCTTCCCTTTCCCCGTCCCTTTCCCCGTCCCTTTCCCCTGTTTCCGAGGATCCCGATCTGAACGCCCCGCACGACCCCGCCACCCCGCACGACGCCACGCCACACGCCGCCGACTCTCCGCTGGACCAGGACGCCGACGCGCTCGCCCACGAAGAGGGTGAGGAGGGCGAAGAGGGTGAGGTGGGCGATGAACTCGACGAGGACGAGGACGGTGATGGCGAGGACCTGCCCCAGGTCCAGGGCGGCATCGGTGCGATGCCGTACGAGGGCGACCTGCGCTGCGGCCTGATCGCGATCGTCGGCCGGCCCAACGTCGGCAAGTCGACGCTGCTGAACGCGCTGGTCGGGCAGAAGGTGTCGATCACCTCGAAGAAGGCGCAGACCACGCGTCACCGTATCACCGGCGTGCGCACGGTCGACGAGGCGCAGTTCGTCTTCGTCGACACCCCGGGCTTCCAGACCAAGCACAGCAGCGCGCTGAACCGCAACCTGAACCGCACGGTCCAGGGCGTGCTGGCGGACGTGGACCTGGTGCTGTTCGTCGTCGAGGCGGGCCGCTTCGGCCTGGACGACGCGAAGGTGCTGTCGCTGCTGCCCAAGGACAAGCCGGTGGTGCTGATCGCCAACAAGCTGGACGCGGTGACGCGCCGCGCCGAAATGATGCCCTGGCTCAAGAGCATGCAGGAGCGCCGCAACTTCAGCGAGTTCGTGCCGCTGTCGGCGAAGAAGGATTCGGACGTGCAGCGTCTGTTCCAGATCCTGAAGCCCTACCTCCCGAACCAGGAATGGTTCTACGAGGAAGACGCGCTGACCGACCGCAGCGAGAAGTTCATGGCCGCGGAGATGATCCGCGAGAAGCTCTTCCGGCTGACCGGCGACGAGCTGCCCTACGAAGCCACGGTGATCATCGATCGCTGGGAGGAGGAGGGCAACCTGCGCCGGATCGCCGCGACCATCGTGGTCGAGCGCGACGCGCAGAAGGGCATGATCATCGGCCAGGGCGGCGAGCGCCTGAAGCGCATCGGCTCCGAGACCCGTCAGGAACTCGAGAAGCTCTGGGACGCGCGCGTGTTCCTGGAGCTCTGGGTGAAGGTGCGGTCCGGCTGGGCCGACTCCGAAGAGCATCTGAGAAGCTACGGCTACGAGTGATCCGCGCCCGCGGTCGCTGAAGACATCCGCAGACATCGCCCGACACCAGGCCATGGCCACACGCGCCCCGAAGCCGCCCGCGACGCAGGCGGCTTTTGTTTTGCACCACTACGACTGGAGCGAGACCAGCCTCGTGCTGGACCTCTTCAGCCGCGAGCACGGCCGGCTGGCGGTGGTTGCGAAAGGCGCGAAGCGGCCGTATTCGCAGCTGCGATCGGTGCTGCTGCCCTTCCTGCGCCTGCAGGTGACGCTGTCCAAGCCGTCGAAGATGAACGAGGACGGCGCGGCCGAGGTGCAGTCGCTGCGCGGCGCGGAGTGGGTGGGCGGACAGACCCTGCCCAGCGGCGCCGCACTGTTCAGCGGCTACTACGTCAACGAGCTGCTGCTGAAGTTCCTGCCGCGCCAGGATGCGCAGCCGGAGCTCTTCGATGCCTACGCGGCGCTGCTGCCGCAACTGCGTTCGGTGGACGACGCCCACGCCGCGCTGCGCGCCTTCGAACTGAAGATGCTGTCGATCTGCGGCCTGCTGCCCGACCTGAGCGTGCTGTCGACGACGCAGGCGCCGCTCGATCCGGACCGGCTCTACCTGCTCGCGCCGGAATCCGGCGTGGTGGTCCCGGTGCACGACGCGCCGCCCCAGACCGGCATCACCGGACTCACGGGCCTCACGGGCCAGGCCTTCATCCAGCTCCAGGCGGCGCTGCTGCACGGCAGCCAGGCGGCGCTGCAGCAGGCCTGCGAACTCGCGGGTCCGGCGCTGAAGCCGCTGGCGCGCGCGTTGCTTCACTATCATCTGGGGCATCGTCCATTGCGGACTCGGCAAGTGCTGCTCGACGTCCAGAAGCTGCTCACATGAATCCGCTGATCGCTCCCGAATCCGGCCGCCACGACGCGCGATGCGCGCTCTCGGTCAACGTCAACAAGGTCGCGCTGCTGCGCAACACCCGGCACCTGGGCATCCCCAGCGTGACGCGCGCGGCGCAGCTGTGCCTGGAGGCCGGCGCGCAGGGCATCACCGTGCACCCGCGGCCCGACGCGCGCCACATCCGCGCCGACGACGTGCGCGAACTCGCCGCGCTGATGAAGGCCTGGCCGCAGGCCGAGTACAACATCGAGGGCAACCCGACGCAGAACCTGATGGACTTCATCCGCGAGACGCGGCCGCATCAGGCGACCTTCGTCCCGGACGGCGAAGACCAGTTCACCTCGGACCACGGCTGGAACCTGCCGGCCGATGCCGAACGCCTGCGTCCGATGATCGCGGAGTGCAAGTCGCTGGGCGTGCGGGTGAGCCTGTTCATGGACCCGCTGCCGGAGGCGATGGCGCACGTGGCCGCGGTGGGCGCGGACCGCATCGAGCTCTATACCGAGACCTGGGCGAGCGCCTTCGGCACGCCTCGCGAGGCCGAGGTGGTCGCGGCCTTCGCGGCCACGGCGCGCGCGGCGCTGGCGCAGGGGCTGGGCATCAACGCCGGCCATGACCTGAACCGCGACAACCTCACGCGCTTCCTGCGCGAGGTGCCGGGCGTGCTGGAGGTCTCGATCGGCCACGCGCTGATCGCGGATGCGCTGGAGCTCGGCTACGCCGAGGCGGTGCGCGACTACCAGCGCTGCATCCAGCGCGCATACGTCTGATTGCACTTCCGCACCTTACGCCCACAGACCGGGCACGAAGCGCGCACGCGCTGCGCATGAAAGGGTCGCGATGATCTACGGCATCGGCACGGACGTCTGCGACATCCGGCGCATCCGGGAGACCTTCCAACGGCGCGGCGTGCGCTTCGCCGAGAAGGTGCTGGGTCCGCACGAGATCGCGGTCTTCCACGAGCGCTACGCCAAGGTCGAGGCCCGCGGCATCGCCTACCTGGCGACGCGCTTCTCGGCCAAGGAGGCCTTCTCGAAGGCGATCGGCATGGGCATGCGGATGCCGATGACGTGGCGCGCGTGCGAGATCGTCAAGGCGCGCAGCGGCAAGCCGGGCATCCAGCTGCACGGCGCGCTGGCCGAGTGGTTCGAGGCCAAGGGCTTGAGCGCGCATGTCAGCGTGAGCGACGAGACCGACTATGCGACGGCGTTCGTCGTCGTCGAGACCCGCGATTGAAAATGAAAGAGACACCCTCAATGACCGAGCACCTGCATTCGCCCGTGATCCTGGACATCGCCGGCACGACGCTGACGGCGGACGACCGCCGCCGGCTGGCGCATCCGCTGACGGGCGGGATGATCCTGTTCGCGCGCCACTTCGAGAACCGCGCGCAGCTGACCTCGCTGTGCGCCGAGGCCAAGTCCATCCGGCCCGATCTGCTGATCGCGGTCGATCAGGAAGGCGGCCGCGTGCAGCGCTTCCGCACGGACGGCTTCACGGCGCTGCCGGCGATGCGCGCGCTCGGCGAGCTGTGGATGGACGACGCGATGCGGGCGATCCAGGCGGCGACGGCGACGGGCCTGGTGCTCGCGCTGGAACTGCGGGCCTGCGGCGTCGACATGAGCTTCGCGCCGGTGCTGGACCTGGACCACCAGGACGAGGGCCGGCAGTCGATCAGCCCGGTGATCGGATCGCGCAGCTTCCACAGCGACCCGCGCGTGGTCAGCCTGCTGGCGCAGAGCCTGATGCAAGGCCTGGCACTGGCGGGCATGGGGAGCTGCGGCAAGCACTTCCCGGGACACGGTGCCGTGAGCGTCGATTCGCACGTGGGCGTGCCGGTGGACACGCGCTCGCTGAAGGCCATCCTGGCGGAGGACGTCCGTCCGTTCGAATGGCTGAGCCTGAGCCTGTCGGCGGTGATGCCGGCGCACGTGATCTACCGCAAGGTGGACAGCCGGCCGGCGGGCTTCAGCCAGCGCTGGCTGCAGGACATCCTGCGCGACCGCCTCGGCTTCGCCGGCGCGGTGTTCAGCGACGATCTCGGCATGGCCGCAGCGCGCGTGATCGAAGGCCGTCCGGTGGGCTACACCGAAGCGGCGCTGGCTGCGCTGGGCGCCGGCTGCGACCTGGTGCTGCTGTGCAACCAGAGCCTGGAGGAGGGCGGTCGCGCGATCGACGAACTGCTCGACGGGTTGGCCGACGCGCAGGCGAAGGGGACGTGGACGCCCGCCATCGACAGCGAGGCCCGCCGCGCCGCGCTGGTGCCGCAATCGGCGCCGCTGACCTGGGACGAGCTGATGCTGGCGCCACGCTATCTGGAAGCGCTGGCGCGCCTGCCCTGAAGCGGCCGCTCAGAACAGGTTCTGGAACACCATCCGGAGGAAGGCCGCGTTGCGGCCGCCCTGGATGGCCGGGCCGCTGACCGTGTGCATCACGCCGCCTTCCAGCCGCGCCGTCACGACGGTCACGCCGACGCCCACGCCGACGGCAACCCATCGCGCGCTGAACTGGCCCGCCCCGTCGGACAGACCGGCGACGTCCATCAGCAGCAACGGACGCACGGCATGGAGGCTGGCCTTGTCGATGATGAAGTGCGCTGCGGGGCGGACCTCGTCGAAGGCCGCGTCCGCTTCGCGTGTCGCCTCCTCGTTCGACTTGCCTTGCGCGACCAGTGTCGCGACCAGCATCGAGGGACCGCTCACGTCGAGCTGATTGCCGAGCAAGGTCTTCAGCGGGATGGGCGGCATGGGCTGGCCGCTGCTGTCCGTGTCGCCCAGGTCCACGCGTTCGTCCGGGATCAAGGGTGAGGACCACGCCTTGATCGGGAAGGCCAGCTGCGCGTTGAGGTGCCAGTACCGCGTGCCGCCGCGCTGACCGGGCAGGCCCGCCTGTCCTTGCCCCGCGCTACGCAGCAGCGGCCCGTCCGGTGCCCGGCTCAGCGCGGCGCTGCCGAGCCCGTCGTACAGGAACTGCCCCTTCGCGCCACCGCCGTAGAAACGCTCGGCGGCCGGGGCGCGATCGGACACGCGGCCGGCGCCCGCCATCACCTCCAGCCCCCAGGTCGGTCCGCTGCCCAGCGAGAACTCGCGCGCATACCCGAGCCGCGCCGACCAGCGCGCGAGCGGGGCGACGCCGTCGGGCCGCACGCGTTCGGCCCAGACGCCGGCGCGGAGCACGCCCTCGGCGCGCGGGACCATCCACTCGGTGAGCACGCGCGCGGTCAGGCGGCGCGTGTCGGCGCGGTGGTCGACGCCGTTCGCGAGCGTGGTTTCATCCCGTCCCGCCTGCCAGGAGCCATCGAGGGCCACCCGCACGCCGATCGCCGGTTTCATCGTGGCGCCCAGTCCCGCTTCTCCCGCGCTGCGTTGCAGCTCGCCGCCAAGCACCGGCTCGCGCCGGTCGATCGCGTTGGCGAAGACGCGGAGTTCCTGAAGGACGTCCTGGCCATCGCGTCGGACGGGCTGATGACGATATTCCAGGCGGCCCTCGCTGCGATGGAAGGCGCTGCGGGTCGACTGCTCGTGACGCAGGCTCAGGCCCATCGGCGAGTCGGCCGCGTCCGACAACGGCAGCGGCATCCGCACCGCGGCGGTGACGGTGGGGCCGAAGGCCTCGTCATAGCCGGCGCCGACCTGAGGATCGAAGCGGCGCAAGACGGCGGGCACGTGGTCGTACAGCGAGGCCGTGCCGGCGCGCGGGATCGGCAGCACGTTGTCGCCCAGGCGCGCGAGGTCGACCCGCACGTGGTACGGCTCCAGCGTGACGCCGGCAGTCGCGCCTCCACCCGGGCATTCATCGCCGCGGCCGGTAGACAGGTCGTATTCGACGCCGATGAAAAGCACCTCCGCGCGGCCCTGGCGGCCGAGCACGCCGGTCGCGGCGGGGCTCTCGCCGATCTGCTGCCGGAGCGCGTTCATCGCCGCCGAGATCCTGTCGTTCGTCAGCACATCGCAAGCGGCGATCGGCAGGGTCGCCGCGTCGGCCCAGCGGCTCTTGATGCGCACGTAGCGGACGCGCAGATCCGGCACCGCCTGCCGCGGCATCGCGCCCTGCGCGGCGAGACGACTCGACGCGCCTGGCGGCCCGTCGAACTCGATCGACACGGGCGGCGGGTCGGCGCCCCAGGCGAGCGGCGCCACGCCCGCCGACGCGACCAGCGCGAGCACGCCGTCCAGCAGCGCACGCCGTGGCCGACATCGCGGCCGGCATCGCGGACCACACGCCGGCCGACACGCTGGCCGACACGCTGGCCGGAAGAGCCGCCGTCGCATGACGGTGCTCAGAACTCGATCTTGAGCACGTCGGCCATGGCGCCGTGCAGGGCGGCCTTCTGCTCGTCCGTCGGGGGCGTGGTCTTGCCGGCGACGGCGCGGGCGGCGGGATGCACTTCCTGGACGAGGACGGTGGCCTGGTCCGGCTTGACGCCCTCGCGCGCCATGACGGCCACGGCCTGGCTCTCCACGGGCGTGCCGGCGGTGTAGGACACGTGGACGATCTGCACTTCCTTGTCGTCGACGATCTTGTACAGGTCGAAGACCAGCTTCCAGATCGGGTCGGCGGTGGGCGTGCAGGAGCGCTCGACGATGACCTTGAACTTGAAGCCCGACTCGGGGCTGAAGACCATCACCTCCAGCAGGAAGGGCTTGCAGACCTTCCCTTGAGGCGCGATGGGGACGACGCTGATGTTGGTCGTGTCGGGGGCCTTGTCGGTCTTCTTCACTTTGACGGTCTTGGTTGCCTTGTCGGGCTTTGCGGGCTTGTCGGTCTTGGCCATGGCGGGCTCCTCCGGAGTGTTCCCGATCGCGATGCATCCGGCCGGACGGCCGCCTCGGGAAAGACTGAGAGCCTAGCCACGAGCCATGCGAGCGACATCCCTAAGGCCGATAGGAGCGCCCCCTGATCCGAGGGGCGCGGCGACGTGGCATTCTGGTCGAATGCACGCCGCCCTCCGGGCCGCGCTTCTCTCTGACGATGAGGAACATCCATGACGAGCAACGTTTCCCGTTTCGATCGCGCCATCGTGCGCCGACTTGCCTTCGCAGCGCTGGTGATGAGCGCCGCGTCGTCTGCGCATGCGCTGGACTGCGCCAACGCCGTCAGCACCGTCGACATGAACGACTGCGCCGCGCAGGAGCAGCAGCAGGTCGAGAAGCAGCTCAACGAGGTCTATCGCCGCGTGCTGGCGGCGACGCCGGCGAAGGTCGGCGGCGCCAAGCCCGCGAAGCCGAAGGACAGCCTCGTCGCCGCGCAGCGCCTCTGGGTGAAGTTCCGCGAGGCCGATTGCAAGGCGGTGCTCGACCTGTGGTCCGAGGGCTCGATCCGCAATCTCCAGTACCTCGGCTGCATGCGCGATCACGCGCAATTGCGAATCAAGCAGCTTGAGGCGTTCAAGACGCAGCCTTGAGCCAAGGCGGCCATGCCGCAGTGCGCCGCATTGCGTCTCCTTGTTTCGACGACTGAGGCAGTCATCAGCTCCAGATAGACTCGCCTCCAAACTCACCCACAACGATTCGACAGGGAGCGGGCCAGCATGTCGCTGACCATGGAGGGCGTGCTGGCGCTGGCGCCGGACGAGGCATCGGCGAAGGCCGCGCGGGGACTGACCTCGCCGGCCAAATGGCCGTTGCTCGGCGCCGATGAGGTCGCCGTCTGGGGCGAGTGCCAGGGCAGCGGCTCCAAGCCGTATCAGACGCAGGTCGATCTCAACGGCCCCGCATTCCGCTGCTCCTGCCCCAGTCGCAAGTTCCCCTGCAAGCATGGTCTCGCGCTGCTGATGCTGCGGGCGCAGGATGCCTCCCGCTTCACCGCCGCCGAGGCGCCCGCCTGGGTCGCCGAATGGATCGCCTCCCGCGGCGAGCGGGCGCAGAAGAAGGAGGAGCGCGACCAGCAGGCCGTCGAGCGCGCCGCTGAACGCGCCGCCCAGATCGCCGACGGCGTCGATCCCGCGCAGGCCGCATCGGCGCTTGCCGATCCCGACACCGCGCTCAAGCGCGAGTCGCAACGCTGGCGTCGCATCGAGGACGCGTCTTCCGAATTGCAGCGCTGGCTGGGCGATCAGATCGGTCGCGGCCTCGGCGGGCTCGACGATGCGGCGATCCGCGGCTGGCGCACGATGGCGGCGCGCATGGTGGACGCGCAAGCGCCCGGTCTCGGCCAGCGCATCGTCGCCGCCGCGGAAGGCTGGCGCGTCGGCGCCGACTGGCCTGAACGGACGCTGTCGCGCCTCGGATTGCTGCAGCTCGCCTGCGAAGGCATCGCCCGTCGCGAGGTGCTGCCCGAGCCCGTCCAGGCCGACCTGCGCACCGTCTGCGGCTGGCCGCTCGACCAGGCGGAGGTACTCGCCACCGGCGAACGCCTGACCGATCGCTGGACCGTGCTCGGCGTGATCGTCGAAGAGCGCGACGCGCGCCTGAACGAGCGCCGCGTCTGGCTGCACGGCGCCCGCTCGGGCCGGCGCGCGTGGCTGCTCGATCACACGCACGGCGGTCGCGGTTTCGAGGGCATGTGGGTGCCCGGCATCGCCGCCGATCTGACGCTCGCCTTCCATCCTGGCAACGCGCCGTTGCGAGCGTTGATCGCCGAATCCTCTCCGCCGCCCGAACCTGAAGGCACGGTCAGCAACGTGCAGCTCGGGGGCTCTGACCCCTGGCAGGCTCCCTGGGAGGACGAATGGCAGCGCGTCGCCCAGCGCGTGGCCGCCAATCCCTTTGCGCTGCTGCATCCCGTCGTGCTCTCGAACGCGACACCGGTCGCTTCCGAGGCCGGCCCGCATCTCACTGCCGACGGCCGCGCCGTGCCGCTGCAGGTCGGTGATGCGGACTGGTGGTCGCTCATGGCCGTGGCCGGTGGTCGTCCGCTGGCGGTGATGGGCGAGTGGGACGGCCGCGGCCTGCGTCCGCTGACCGCGTGGCGGTCGGGAACCGCCAACCCCGTCTGGTCGAGGAGTGCCGCATGAGCGCCTGGACACCGCTGCTGCCCGTCGCGATGGTGGGCACGGATCGACAGCCGGGACCGTTGCCCGAATGGCCGGGCGAGATCGGCAAGCTCGTCGCGCAGGTCGCGCAGACTGCAGGTGCAACGGGTGCGACGGGTGCAACGGGCGCAACTGGCGGCGCGGCGGGTCAGGTCTTGCGCACGATGGCCGTGATCGCACCGTGTGAGGCGGCCGGCACTCAGGACCGCGCATGGAATGCGCCGCTGCCGGAGGCCGCCGCAGACGATCGTCTGACCGTCGTGCCCGAACGCATCGACGGTATCGAAGGGATCGACGGCGCTGCCGGCTCACTGCACAGGCTGCTGCGCTGGACCCTCACCGAAGCGCCGGGGCGCCTTCAGCAGCAGGCGTTCGTGGACCTGGCCGCGGCTGGCCTGCGCCTGCCCGAGATGCTGCTGCCGCTGGCGCTCGACGTCGGACGACGGTCGGTCGCGCTGCGTGCCCCTTTGCTGCCGGTGCTCGGCGAGCGCGGGCTGTGGCTGGCGCGGCAGCGCGAGGATTGGCATTACGCCGCCGGTGCCGGCGGTGACGCCCCCGGCGAGGCTCAGTGGACCGACGGCACGCTGGAGCAGCGACGCGCCTTCCTGGCGCGCGAGCGAAGTGCCGATGCCGCCGCGGGCCGCCGCCGCCTCGAGGCCGCGCTGACGGAACTCTCCGCCAAGGAGCGCGCCGACCTGGTGGCGCAACTGGCGATCAGCCTCGGCATGGACGACGAGGCGCTGCTCGATCGATTGCGCGCCGACCGCAGCCGCGAGGTGCGCGACGTGGCGCTCGACCTGCTGCTGCGTCTACCCGACGCCGCGCATCCGCGCCGCGCTATCGAGCGGCTCTCGCCGCTGCTGCGCCGCGAGCGCGCGCTGCTGCGTCAGCACTGGGTGATCGATGCGCCGGAGGCCGCGGCCGCCGACTGGTCGTCCGATCAGATCGTCGTCGCCCGACCGCCCTCCGAGAAGCTCGGTGAGCGCGCCTGGTGGCTCTATCAACTGGTGCGCCAGGTCCCGCTGGGCTGGTGGACCACGACGACCTCGATGACGCCCGCCGAGCTGCTCGGCTGGGCCGCCAGGACGGACTGGGCCGAGGCGCTGATGCGCGGCTGGTTCGATGCGCTGGCCGCCACGCGAGAGATCGAATGGTGCGAAGCCTTCCTCGGCGCCTTGCAGGCGTCCGGCACCAGCCCGGCGCAGGCGAACGTGCCGCAGCAGATGCATCAGGCCGCGCAGGCGCTCAACTGGCTGCCGCAAGCCCGTCGCGAACGTCACTGGCTTCGACATCTGCAGAAGGGTTCCTTGCCGCTGTCGGCGCTCATCGCGGCGGCGAGCGGCGGTGAGACGCTCGGCACCGATCTCTCGCAGGCGCTGACCGGGCAACTGCTGACGCGCGCCCGTGCCGGCACGCTGAAGGACGACTACGCCGTCCGCGCGATGCTGGTCGACTTCGGCGCGGTCGTGCATGCCGACAGCCTTCCCGCCTATGCGTCGCTGGCCGACATCCGTGCCGCCGACGAGACCGCCGCCCACGCGGAGCAACTGCAGGCCGTCGCGCAGACGGCCGCGCTGCGCCGCGTCCTGCTCGCCCTTTCACCCGATCCGATCCCGAGGACCTCATGACGACCTCCACCGAGACCTCCGCAGCCTCGCAGCTGCTGCGCCGCCACGCCGAGCACCAGTTCGCCGAGGAGCTCGCCGAGCTGAAGCGCCAGGACACGCGCACGCGTCCGGAGAACTGGGCGATGTCGCCGTGGGCCGTCCTGCGCTACCTGATGGGCGGGACGCTGGAGAACGGCTTCGAGGTCAGCGCCAAGTACATCGGCGACGAGCGGCTGATGGAGATCGCGGTCGCCACGCTCGCGACCGATCGCGCGCTGCTGCTCTACGGCGTGCCGGGCACCGCGAAGTCGTGGGTGTCGGAACACCTGTCGGCGGCGGTCAGCGGTGATTCGACCCTGCTGATCCAGGGCACCGCCGGGACCGGCGAGGAGCAGCTGCGCTACGGCTGGAACTACGCGCAGCTGCTGGCCAACGGTCCGAGCGAGGCGGCGCTGGTGCCCAGTCCGATGATGAAGGCGATGCGCGACGGCAAGATCGCGCGCATCGAGGAACTGACGCGCATCCCCGCCGACGTGCAGGACTGCCTGATCACCGTGCTGTCGGAGAAGACCCTGCCCGTGCCCGAGCTCGGCGCGGAGGTGCAGGCCACGCGCGGCTTCAGCGTGATCGCCACGGCCAACAACCGCGACAAGGGCGTCAACGAGTTGTCCGCCGCGCTCAAGCGCCGCTTCAACACGGTCGTGCTGCCCGTGCCGGCGAGCGAGGACGCCGAGGTGTCCATCGTCGTCAAGCGCGTGGCCGAACTGGGCGTCGCGCTGCAGCTGCCCGCCGAACCGCCGGCGCTCAAGGAAGTGCGCCGCATCGTCCAGATCTTCCGCGAGCTGCGCAACGGCAAGACCGAGGACGGCAAGACGCAGCTGAAGTCGCCCAGCGGCACGCTGTCGACGGCGGAGGCGATCTCCGTGATCAACAGCGGCATGGCGCTGGCCGGGCACTTCGGCGACGGCGTGCTGCGCCCGCGCGACGTGGCGTCCGGCCTGCTCGGCGCGATCGTCAAGGACCCCGTGCAGGACCAGGTCGTCTGGAACGAATACCTCGAGACGGTCGTCAAGGAACGCACCGAGTGGAAGGACCTCTACCGCGCCTGCCGCGAGCAGTCCTGAGCCATCGCTTCCCTTCCTCAATCCCGAGCCCCTGACTCTTCACGAGCGGCCATGAGCGATCCGGTCCATTACTTCGGCGTGCGGCACCACGGCCCGGGCTGCGCGCGCAGCCTGCTGGCCGCGTTCGAGGCGCTGAAGCCCGACTGCGTGCTGATCGAGGGTCCGCCCGAGGCGGATGGCCTCGTCGCCGCCGTGCTCGATCCCGCGATGGCGCCGCCGGTCGCGCTGCTGACGCACGGCGTGGAGGAATCGGGCCGCGCGGTCTACCACCCGTTCGCGAGCTTCTCGCCGGAGTGGCAGGCCTTGCGTTGGGCAGGACTCGCCGGCGTGCCGGTCCGCTTCATCGATCTGCCGGTCGGTATCTCGCTTGCGTTGGAGAAGGCGAGGGAAGAAGAGGCTACGCAGCCGACCGCGGAACCGACGCCGGAACCGACGCCGGAATCCACACCGGAATCGACGGAGCCTGATTCCACGGATGAGTCGGCCGGGCGCTCGGCGCGTCGCGGCGATCCGCTGGACTGGCTCGCGCGCGCGGCCGGCTACGCCGATGGCGAGACCTGGTGGAACCACATGGTCGAGGAGCGGGGCGACGGCGAAGACCTGTTCGCCGCGATCTCGGAGGCGATGACGACGCTGCGCGCCGAGTCCGGCGACGACGAGACCCTCGATCCCCGGACGCCGCGCGCCCGCCGCGAGGCGATGCGCGAGGCCCACATGCGCCAGTGCATCCGCGCGGCGCGCAAGGAGGGCTTCGAGCGCATCGCCGTCGTCTGCGGCGCCTGGCACCTGGGAGGCCTGCGGGCCGAAGTCACCGCGAAGGCCGACCAGGCGCTGCTCAAGGGCCTCCCCAAGCTCAAGGTCACGAGCACCTGGGTGCCGTGGACCTACCGGCACCTCGCGCGCGCGAGCGGCTATGGCGCCGGCATCCACTCGCCCGGCTGGTACGAGCACCTGTGGCTGAGCGGCCAGGAAGGCCCGGACGGTGAGCGCCGTCCTCGCGCGATCGGCTGGCTCGCCCGCGTCGCGCGGCTGATGCGCGAACGCGACCTCGACTGCTCCTCCGCCCATCTGATCGAGGCGGCCCGGCTCGCCGACACGCTGGCCGCGCTGCGGCAGCGGCCTGCGCCGGGCCTGGACGAACTGCACGAGGCGACGCGCACGGTCATGACGCTGGGCGACGACGCCGTGCTCGGCTTCATCCGCGATGAACTGGTCATCGGCGATCAACTGGGGAGCGTGCCGGCCGACGTGCCCACGGTGCCGCTGCAGCGCGATCTGGAACAGCTGCAGAAGTCGCTGCGCATGAAGCCCGAGGCGACGCAGAAGACGCTGGACCTCGACCTGCGCCAGCCCAACGATCTGGCGCGCAGCCATCTGCTGCATCGACTGCGACTGATCGACCTGCCGTGGGGCGAGATCGCGCGCACGGGCAAGTCCTCGCGCGGGACTTTCCATGAGATCTGGACGCTGCAATGGCAGCCGGAGTTCGCGCTGCGCCTGATCGAGGCGAGCCGCTGGGGCCAGTCGGTCGCGCACGCCGCGACGACCGCCGTGGCCGAGCGCTGCGGACAATCGGCGACCTTGGCCGCGCTGGCGGAACTCGTCGATCGCGTGCTGCTCGCCGACCTGCCGGACGCGGTGACGATCGCCTCGCGCGCGCTGCAGGACCACGCCGCGATCACGGGCGACGCCGACCAGCTGCTGGGCGCGTTGCCGCCGCTGGCCAACGTCTTCCGCTACGGCAACGTGAGGCAGACCGACGCGGCGATGGTGGGCGATGTCTTCGACGGCCTCGTGACGCGCGCGGCGATCAGCCTGCCGCTGATGGGCGATTCGCTGGACGAGGCCGCGTCGGAGCAGGTCCGCGACCGGCTCCTCGGCGCGCAGGCGGCGGTGCGGCTGCGCGATCCGGGCCGCCAGTCCGAGCCCTCGACGCAATGGCGCGCCGCCGTCGCGCAACTGGCCGGCCGCGAGGGCGCGCACGCGCTGCTGCGCGGCCTGTGCACGCGGCTGCTGCTGGACGACGGCCTGATCACGGCGGACGACGCGGGCACGGCGATCTCGCTGCAGCTGTCGCGCGCGGCGGAGCCGGCCAGGGCGGCGGCGTGGCTGGACGGCTTCCTCAACCGCAATGCCGTCGTGCTGCTGCATCACGACGGCGTCTGGCCGCTGGTCGACGCGTGGCTGAGCGGCCTCGACGACGAGCACTTCATCCGCGTGCTGCCGCTGGTGCGGCGCACCTTCGCGCACTTCGACGCGGGCGAGCGGCGCGACCTCGGTCAGCGCGCGGCGCGCAAGGGCGGCGGTGCGGGCGCCGTGACGGCCTCGGCGGAATGGGACGAAGCGCGCGCGGCGCTCCCGCTGCCGTTGCTGCGACTGATGCTGGGAGTGGACGCATGAGTACGAGCGATGCGGATCGCCTGCGCCGCTGGCGCCTGGTGCTAGGCGGCGAAGCCGAGGAGAGCTGCGGCGCCTTGGGCGGCGATGCGATGGAGATGGACCAGGCGCTGAGCGCGCTGTACGGCGACGGCGGCGGCCTGGGCGACGACCGCCGCGGCGGTCGCGGCAACTCGGCGCCGCGCGTGGCGCGCTGGCTGGGCGACATCCGGAAGTACTTCCCGAGTTCCGTCGTGCAGGTGATGCAGAAGGACGCGCTGGAACGGTTGAATCTGCGCGACATGCTGCTGCAGCCCGAGATGCTGCAAGGCGTGCAGCCGGACGTGCACCTGGTCGCGAACCTCATGGCCCTGTCGCGGGTGATCCCGGCGGGAACGAAGGACACCGCGCGCCGCGTCGTGCGTCAGGTCGTCGACGAGTTGATGAAGCGGCTCGAGGAACCGATGCGCGCGGCGGTGACCGGCGCGCTCGACCGCAGCCAGCGAAACCGCCGGCCTCGGCTGTCGGAGATCGACTGGCACCGGACGATACGCGCCAACCTGCGGCACTGGCAGCCGGAACTGCGCACGGTGATCCCGGAGACGCTGCACGGCTACGGTCGCAAGGCGCGGCGTCCGCAGCGCGAGGTGGTGCTGTGCATCGACCAGAGCGGGTCGATGGCGAACTCGGTCGTCTACTCGAGCATCTTCGGCGCGGTGCTCGCATCGCTGCCGGCGGTGAGCACGAAGCTGGTCGTCTTCGACACGGCGGTCGTCGACATGACCGAGCAGCTCGACGATCCGGTCGATCTGCTGTTCGGCGTCCAGCTGGGCGGCGGGACTGACATCAACGGCGCGGTGGCGTATTGCCAATCGCTGATCCGCGAGCCGCGCAACACGATCTTCGTGCTGATCTCCGATCTGTACGAGGGCGGCGTCGAGCCGCAGCTGCTGCGCCGCGCGGCGTCCCTGGTCGAGAGCGGCGTGCAATGCGTGGCCTTGCTCGCGCTCAGCGACGAGGGCGCGCCGGCCTACGACCGCCCGCTCGCGGCCAAGCTGGCGGCACTGGGCGTGCCGTCCTTCGCGTGCACGCCGGACGCCTTCCCGGGCCTGATGGCCGCGGCGATCCGCCGCGATGACATCGGTGCGTGGGCGGCGGGGCAGGGCATCGTGACGGCGGCCAAAGGCGCTTGAGGCGCTTGAGCCGCCTGAGCCGCCTCAGCGCCCTTCGGCCGCCTGCGCCATCTTCGCGAAGTACGCCGACTTGCCGGTCTTGTTGAGCTGGTACCAGGCCTCGAGCGTGTCGGGCTCGTAGATGTCGAGCGTCTCGAAGATCGCGCGCGCGAAGTCCAGCGCCGACATGCCGCCCGCGGTGAGCAGGCCGCGGTCCGACACGACGGGCTCGTCGACGTAGCGGTCGCTGCCGGCGTATTCCTCGACGCCCTTCAGATAGGACAAGGCATTGCTCGTGTGCTGCCGGTCGTCGAGCACGCCGAGCCGCGCGAGGCCCGCCGTCGCGCCGCAGATCGCGGCGACCCGCTTGCCGGCGTCGAGGAACTCCTGGGCCTTCTTCGCGGCTTCCATGTGCTCGCCCTTGTCCCAGCCGGCGCCGCCGGGGAGGATCAGCAGCTCGCTGTCGTCGGGGAACAGCGTCGACAGGCGGATGTCGGGCATCACCGACAGGCCGCCCATCGAGCGCGTCAAATTGGCGCCGGCGGCGGCGACGGTCTTCACCTGCCAGTCGCCGGGCGTCTTCTGGAATTCGGGCGTGTTGATGCCCGCGACCGCATAGGCGGCCTCCCAGTCGGCGAAGCCTTCGAAGAGGTAGAGATGGACGGTGCGGGTAGGGGTGTTCATGCCGGGATGGCGGCAAGGTGCGTGCCCGCCGGCCCGCGTGCCCGTCCCTGCTGATGTGGCGCCGCGCAGCCGCGATCAGCCGGGCAGCTTCTTCACCATGAAGAACTTGGAGCCCGCCACGCCGTGGCCTGGGATCTCCAGTTGCACCGCGTAGCCGAGGCGCTCATAGAACGGGCGGGCCTGGAAGCTGAAGGTGCTGAGGTAGAAGGTGTCGCAGCCGCGCCCGATCGCGCGCTGCTCGAAGGCGCGGACGACGGCGCCACCGACGCCGGCACCGCGATGCGCCGCATCGACCCAGAGCTGCTTGAGCTCGCAGCAGCGCCCCAGCGTGCGCCCGACCGCGCCGCCGATCACGCGGCCGCCGGCGTCGTAGGCGGCGCTCGACAGGCCATGCTGACCGTCGAAGGCGCCGTGATCGCCGAAGGCCTCGTTGTGCTGGTCGAGACCGGCGTCGACCAGGGCGGCCAGACCCGGCTTGGGATCGTCGAAGGCGGCGGTGGTGAAGGCGGTCATGGGGCGTGAGCGGGCAGGGACTCGCCGGATGTTACGCGGCGGGTCGAATCCACCAGACCCTGGAGAAACCGCGCATGACGGCGTCACCGGGCGTGCGCGACACTCGCCGGATGGATCTCACTGTTGTCTCCTTGCGCGACGGCGAAACGCTCGGCGATCGCTTCCTGAAGGTCAACCATGCGGGGGAGCACGGCGCCGTGCACATCTACGCGGGGCAGATCCTGATGGCGCGTGTCACGGCACGCTCGATGCTCCCCGCGTTGCGCGATTTCAAGGCGCATGAAGAGGGTCACCGGGCGATCTTCTGGGGCGAGCTGCAGCGACGAGGACGACCGCGCTGCCGCAGCTACTGGCCGTGTGCTCTCGGCGGCGTCGTCCTAGGTCTCGTGACCGGTCTGCTCGGCCGCCGGGCGATCGCGGCGACGACGGTCGCCGTCGAGCGGGTCGTGCTGACGCATCTCGACGCCCAGGTCGCGTGTCTGCAAGGCAACGATGAAGCGGCTGTCAGTGCCATCGGCGCGATCGTGGCCGAGGAGCGGGAGCATTGCGATGCCTTCGCCGATGAACTCGGAGAAGGCTCGTTGTGGGTCAAGTTGCTGACGCCGGTCGTGGCCGCATCGACGAAGACGGTCATCTGGCTCGGCTTGCGTCTGTGAGAACGACACGCGCGTCGGATCGATCTGTGCCGGTCGGCGTCATCGCAGCTGCCTCAACATCGCTTCCAACGCCGGCTGCGACAGTTCTCCGGTGCGCTTGCCGACGAGCTTCCCCGATGCGTCGAAGAGCAGGGTGGTGGGATATCCCACCTGCTTGAACACCGCGCTGGCCTGACGACGTTCGTCGATGGCGACGTTGCTCAGGGTCAGGCGTTGCTGGCCCAGCCACTTCGCGACGTGGGCCGCGTCCTCGCCCTGGTTGATGAAGACGAAGCGCACGTCGGGTCGGTCGCGCTGCGCCTGCGCGAGCATCGGCATCTCGCGGATGCAGGGTCCGCACCAGGTCGCCCACAGGTTGATCAGCACGGGCCTCCCGCGCAGCGCGGCGAGATCGATGGCGTCGCCGTTCAATTGCTGGAAGCTCAGTGTCGGCAGCGGTTCGGTCGCAGGCCGCATGGCGAGCTGGATCTGCCCCGCGATCACGATCGCCGTGCCCAGCGCCAGCGGTACGCTCGCCGAGAGCCGCATCGCCGGCACGTTCCGCAGCTGGAAGGTCGCATACATCCACATCGCGATGATGCCGATCTCGGGCGACCAGCCACCGTCGCGCAGGTTGAGGATGCTGAGCGGGTGCTCGACGTACAGCTCCTTGTACTGGTAGAGGAAACCGAGCCGCGCGAACACGATGGCGACCCAGAGGCTGCGCCACAGCAGCGGTCCCGCGTCCTGCCCGCGCCTGCGCGCGAGGAAGGTGGCGATCACCAGCGACGCGGCCACCGCCACGCACAGGTGCAGGAACGCCCAAGGCAGCACCAGGGGTCCGATGGCGACGGCCTCGTTCATCGAGGGTCGTCCGGTGCGCGCGTTCTCGAGCGGTCAGTCATCGGAACCGTTCAGGTCGCGAAAATCCCGTCCGTGGATGCGAAGCCCTTGACCTCGATCGGATTGCCCGAGGGGTCGAGGAAGAACATCGTCGCCTGCTCGCCGGGCTGGCCGGCGAAGCGGATGCTGGGCTTGAGCACGAACTCGATGCCGTGCGTCTCCAGCCGGTCCGCGAGCGCGCGCCAGTCCGGCATCGCGAGGATCACGCCGAGGTGCGGCATCGGGACCATGTGGTCGCCGACCTTCCCGGTGTTGCCCGTCCTGAACGGCTCGCCGAGGTGCAGCGAGATCTGGTGGCCGAAGAAGTCGAAGTCGACCCAGGTGTCGGTGCTGCGGCCCTCCTCGCAGCCGAGCACGCCGCCGTAGAAGGCGCGGGCGTCGTCGAGGTCGCGCACGTGGTAGGCCAGGTGGAAGACGGATCGCATGGGGACTCCCGGGCAGGGGTGATCGATCGGACGATCCTAGCCCTGAAGCCGCGACCGCTAACATCGGTCCCTTCTGTGTCGTGCGCTAGGGAGATCGGTGTGGATGTGACCAGCTGGTTGGGCTTTGTCAGTGTGGCGCTGTTCGTCACGTTCACGCCGGGGCCGGCGGTGCTGATGGCGATCTCGAACTCGCTCAGCGTCGGGCCCCGACGTGCGATGGTCGGCTCGCTGGGCAATGCGATCGGGCTGCTGGCCGTGTCCGCGGCGACGACGGCGGGACTGGGCGTGCTGCTGAGCACCTCGGCGCAGGCCTTCCTGGTCGTGAAGCTGCTCGGCGCCTGCTACCTGATCTGGCTGGGCATCAAGCAATGGCGTCAAGGCGCGCGGATGGCCATGGCCACGGGCGATGCGGCCGCCGCGGAGGTGGCCGGCCTGTCGCGCCGGGCGCTGTTCCTGCGCGGCATCATGGTCGCGCTGACGAATCCGAAAGCGATCCTGTTCTTCACCGCCCTGTTCCCGCAGTTCATGAACCACCCGGAGTCGGCGCTGCGCGACTTCGTCGTGCTGACGGTGACCTTCTCCTCCTGCGCGGTGCTGGCGCACGCGTTCTATGTGCTGCTCGCGCGGGCGCTGCGGCGCGGCCTCGCGGCGCCGTCGCGCGTGAAGATCATGAACCGGACCTTCGGCGCGTGCTTCGTCGCGCTGGGCGTCAGCCTGATCGGCTGGCGCGGCCGGACGCAGTGAAGGAGGCGCAGCGATGTTCTCTCACCTCTTCGTCGGCATCACCGACTTCGACCGGGCGCTGGCGTTCTACACGCCGGTGATGGCGGCGCTGAAGCAGCCGCAGCGCTTCGTCGATCCGGCTTATCCGCGGGCGGGCTGGCAGTCCGCGCAGACCGTGCGACCGCTGTTCCTGATCGGACGCCCGCTCGAAGGCGAGGCCTGTTTCGGCAACGGCCAGATGACCGCGTTCATGGCGGCCTCGCGTGCGATGGTCGACGAGGTCCATGCCGCGGCAATCGCCCACGGCGGGACCTGCGAAGGCGCGCCCGGCCTGCGGCCCCAATACCATCCGAACTACTACGGCGCCTACTTCCGCGATCCGGATGGGAACAAGCTGTGCGTGGTGTGTCATGAGGCGGAGCCGTCGCCGTCGGAGGGCGCTTGAAAGTCTCCGGCGATTCTTCGTTCCAGCGGCTCGTCGGACGCGGCGCGATGGCGTGCCTCGTCGCGTTGTTGTCGCTGACCGCTTCGGCCGCCCCCTCGGCGTTCCCGGTGGAGGTGACGGCGCTCGTCGAACGACACGGGGCCTGCACGCACTGGCTCGGCGAGCCGGGGGAAGGCGATGCGGAGCGCCAACGGGACATCGAGTGGGGCATGTGCCAGAGCTGTCCCGGCACTGATGCGCGCCTGGCCGCGTTGAAGAAGAAGTACCGCGGCGATCCCGCCGTGATGGCAGTGCTTCAGCCACTGGACCCGCAGGTGGAGCCCATGGGCAAGGACGAGGCGAAGCGCTTCTGCGCGACGACGCGCAAGCCGGCGTGGGCGAAGTAGCAATCAAGGAGCCCGTCATGCCTCTGCCTCGCACCGTCTGCTGGATCCCGCTGTGGAATGCCGCGCAACCCGGCGTGGGCATCGAGCACATGCGGCTCTCCGACGGACACGCCGACGGCGTCGTGATCGCCATCGACGAGGAAGCTGGGTCGTTTCGACTCGCCTATCGTCTCGACTGGGATGAGCGTTGGCGATTGCGCGAAGCGGCGTTATCGCTCATCGATGGCGAGGGCGCCTCGATTCGCTCGATGCAGCTGAAGACCGATGGCGGTGGCCACTGGCAGGACGGCGAGGGCCGGGCACTTGCTGATCTCGACGGATGCCTGGACATCGACATCTGGCCCACGCCGTTCACCAACAGCTTTCCGATCCGACGCGTCTCGTTGGCCATCGGTGAACGACGCGAGTTCCGCATGGCCTGGGTCGACGGCACCACGCTGACCGTGCGCGCGCAGGCGCAGGCCTATACGCGACTCGACGATCGGCGCTATCGCTTCGAGTCGCTGGACGGCTCCGGCTTCACCGCCGATCTGCCGGTGGATGACGACCTGCTCGTGCTCGACTACCCCGGCCTTTTCAAGCGGCACGGCGTCTGAAGCGGGAAGCTCGCGATACTGCGCGTCCCCGCCGACTGTCCTTCCCACCATGAGCTTCCAGAGGCGGGGCGACTGAACTTACCTGACTCGCCCGAGTCTTCCCGCGTCACTCGTCGGCGCCGAGCCGCACCACCAGCGCCGCGGCGCTCGCCACCGTCGCCAGTCCCGTCACGCCGATCCAGCCCCAGTGGGTCAGCAGCACGCTGCCCAACGCGGCGCCGGTCGCCATGCCGATGAACATGCCCGTGAACAGCAGCGCGTTGAGGCGGCTGCGCGCCGCGGGGTCCAGGCTGTAGACGATCGTCTGGTGCGCGACCAGCGCGGCCTGCACGCCGAAGTCGAAGACGATGGCGAGCACCACCAGCACGACGATGGCCGCACCGCGGTCCAGCCATGCCGTTACCGACATCACCGCGAAGGACAGCGCCACGAGGAGCGAGCCGAGCTTGGTCACCACACCGGGGCCGCGCCTGTCAGCGAAACGACCTGCCAGCGGCGCGGCGAGCGCGCCCGCAGCACCCGCCAGGCCGAATGCGCCCGATACCGCGCTGCCAAGCCCGAAGCGCTCGTGCAGCATCACTGCGAGGGTCGACCAGAAGGCGCTGAACGCCACCGCCAGCAGCGCCTGCGCGATCGCGGCGCGACGCAGCGTCGGCAGCGTCTTCCACAGCCCGCCAAGCGAGCGCAGCAGCGCGCCATACGTCGTGCGCATTGCCGGCGGTGACGACGGCAGCCAGCGCCAGCTGGCCAGCCCCGTGATCGTCAGCGCCGTCGCCGCCAGGCCGTAGACCCAGCGCCATCCGAACGCCTGCGCGATCACGCCGCTCATCACGCGCGACAGCAGGATGCCGAGCAGCAGCCCGGTCATCACCTGGCCGACGATTCGGCCGCGGTGCTCGGCGGGGCTCAAGGTCGCGGCCATCGGCACGACGTCCTGCGCCAGCGTGGCCGTCAGGCCCAGCACGGCGCTGGCCACGAGGAAGGGCGCGAAGCCCGGCGCGAACGCACACAGCAGCAGCGTGGCGATCAGCAGCACGAACTTGGTGAGGATCACCTTGCGGCGGTCGAAGCGGTCGCCCAGCGGCGTCAGCAGCAGGATGCCGGCCGCGTAGCCGAGCTGCGTCAGCATCGGCACCGCGCCGATGCCGGCCGTCGAGGCGTGCAGGTCCTCGGCCAGCGGGGCCAGGATCGGTTGGCTGTAATACAGCGACGCGGCGCCGAGACCCGCCGACGCCGCCAGCAGCACGATCAACGGTGCGGACGGTGTGGTGGCATCGCGCGGCGCGGCGGTGGCGGCGTTGGATGGCATGGGAAGGCTGGACATCGCGGCTCCCGGAGGATGGTTCAAGATGGCGTGAAGGAGAAGAGGGTGGAGCAGGGGGCGCTTGAGCGCCGAATGACCCGCATTCTTCTTGTCCAGGGCTGTCGCGGGAACCGGTCCGGCTTGCACAGCGCCCATACGCACGGCGTATAAAGCGGGTCATGAACGACGCCAACCGGGACAGCGGCCAGGACCGCCTCGCGCTGCTGCAGACCTTCCTCCGCGTGGCGGAGGCCGGCAGCTTCTCCGCCGCCGCGCTCCAGCTCGCGACCACGCAACCGACAGTCAGCCGCCGCGTGCAGATGCTGGAATCGCTGCTGGGCGCGCGACTGGTCGAGCGCTCCACGCGCGGGCTGCGCCTGACCGAGGAGGGGGAGCGCTGCGCCGCGCAGGCGCAGGACCTGATCGATGGCTGGCAGTCCCTGGCGGAGGAGCTCGAAGGCGGCGAGGACCTCTCCGGCACGCTGCGCCTGCGCGTTCCCCATGCCTTCGGGCAGAGCCAACTGATCGAGCCGCTCGCGGCCTTCCTCTGCAAGCACCCGCGTGTGTCGGTGGAGTGGATGCTGCAGGACCAGTTGCCGGACTTCAGCCGCGAGAACGTCGACTGCTCGCTGCTGGTCGGCGAGATCAGCCAGCCCAACCTGATCGCGACGCAGCTGGCCGAGATCCCCCGCGTGCTGGTCGCCACGCCGCAGCTCGCGAAGAAGCTGCCGAAGGGCCTGGGCAAGAAGCCGCCGGAGGAGATCGCCGCGGTGCTCGGCGCGCAGCCGTGGCTGGCGCTGCTGGCGTTCTATCGCGACGGCGTGGACCTGCGCGCCGCGGACGGCGAGGAACGGATGCACATCGCGTTCCGCCCGCGCCTGGGCACGGACAGCCTCTTCGCGCTCATCGAGTCGGCCCGTCGGGGATTGGGCTTCGCCCTGGTGTCGCAATGGGCCGTCTTCGATGACATGGCCGAGGGACGTCTGGTCCGTGTCCTGCCCGAGTGGTGCGCGAGTCCGCTGCCGATCTCACTCGTCTACCCCTCGCGGCGTCTTCAGCCCGCGCGACTGCGCGCGTTCCTGCAAGTGATGCGCGACGTCATTCCGACGATGCGTGGCATGCGCGAAACCCGCAGGCGTTGAGCCCCTCTATTCCGCGTGTCTCGCTGTCGCAAAGTCGAGGACAAGAACGCATCGATGGGTCAGTGATCACCGTTCGGGTTGGACATAGATTTGTCCGGTGATCCAAGTACTCCCAAGGAGCTGATTCATGGTTGAAGGAATATCCAAACGACTGGTCCGTGCCGGTTTGAGCGAGATTGAAGCCGGCGCGATTGCCGTCGAGATCCAGACCGCAATTTCCGAAGAAAGGTGGCGACGGACGGACGAGCGCTGGAAGGACTACTTCGTCCTGTTCATGGCCATCGTCAGCCTTGGGTTCTGCTCGATTTCTCTGGTCAGACTCTTTGCGCACTGACTCGACAAGAAAGAAGACCGCCCTCGGGCGGTCTTCTTCATGGTGCCGACGGATCGTCCGATCCGACGGCGCAAGCGGGTGATCAGCCCTTCGTCGCGGCCTTCGCCGGCGCGGCCGGCTTCTTCGCTCCGGGAGGCAGCGCCTTGCCGGTGCTGGTCATGGCCATCTCCATGTCCATGCGCATCTTGTTGCCCTGCGGGCCGGCCATGTCCACGCCCATCGTCATCGCCATCGTGCTGCGCACCATCAGGCGATCCGCGAGCCGCAGGTCCATCTTGCCGCGGCCCGAGCCGCTCATCACGCCCTCGACCGGGCCCGCCGGCGCCGACGCGCCCGAGGCCGGCTGCGCCGGCGCGGCGAAGCTCATGTCCATCCGAACGTCCACGTCGAACGACGCGATGCCCTTGTTCACCGAGGTCAGCGTGTATCGGCCCAGCAGCTTGCCGGTCTTGGCCCCGGTCATCGGCAGGTTCATGTCGATCGGCATCTCGATCGTCTCGCCCACCTTCAGCGACTTGCCGTTGAACTTGCGCATCCAGTCGAAGCTCTGGTTGAAGATCTTCTCCTGCACTTCCTTGCTCAGCGCCTGCGCCTGCCCGGCGTTGGACAACTGCAGATCGATCTTCTCGAACTGGTCGTCCTTCAGCTGCGCGCTGAAACGCATCGTCCCCTGCGGCGGCACCGGCCGCGTCTGGCCCGTGCCGTCGCGCATCTCGCTCTTGAGCGGCGTGATCTCGGCGTTGAGCGTGTAGGCGCCGTCGGCGGCCTTCGCCGTCGTCGACAGGTCCTGGCGCATGCCCATCTTCATGGTGATGGGCATCGTGGCCTTCATCTGCGCCATCTGCGCCTGCTGCTGCTCGGTCGCGTTGGGCGGCAGCTGCATGGACATGTTCATCTTCATGTCCATGGCGATGTCGACCTGCTGCCGCGTCGACGGCAGCGGCACCATGTTGAGCTTGACGCTGTCCTGCGCCATCGCGGCGGGCACCGCCACCGCGGCCTGCACCGCCAGCGCGGCGACCAGTGAAAGGATTCGTGCCATGCGTGTGTCTCCCTGAATCTGCTTGAGTCTGTTTGAGACGAGGGGCCTCAGCCCCGGTAGTTGTCCTGCATCCGGTACCCGCGCGCATAGAGCGCGAAGAGCAGCGCCGCGAGCAGCGCGAAGCCGGCGAAGAAGAACATCTGGAAGGCCGTGACGCTGGTCCCCGTGGACTGGATGTAGGCCGTCACCGCCGCGCCCTTGACGCTGGAGTTGGCCAGCAGCACCCACAGGTTGCCGATCGTCACCGACAGGTTCCAGAAGCTCGTGATCACGCCCTTCATCGCCAGCGGCGCCTGACTGTAGGCGAACTCCAGGCCGGTCGCCGACACCAGCACCTCGCCCAGCGTCAGCAGCGCGTAGGGCAGCACCTGCCAGGTGATGTCGACCGCGTGGCCGCCGTCGATCCACAGCTGCAGGCCGCCGACCACGATCCACGCCAGGCCCGCGAACGCGATGCCCGCGCCCATGCGGCGCAGCGCGGTGACCTTCAGGCCCAGCTTCGACAGCAGCGGGTACAGCACCAGGTTGTTGAACGGGATCAGGATCATGACCAGCGCCGGGTTCAGCGCCTGCATCATCGAGGACTTGAACCACTCGGGCTTGGCCATCTGGTCGGCCTGCAGCACCCAGGTCGACGCCTTCTGGTCGAACAGGGACCAGAACGGCGTGACCAGCGCGAAGAGCACCAGCAGGCGCAGCACTGTGCGCACGCCTTCGACGGCTTCGGCCGGATGCACCGCGCGGGCGCGTTCCAGCTGCATCCAGGCGCCGACGCCACCGAAGCCCATCACCAGCACCAGCGCCGAGCAGAACGCGATCACGAAGCCGAGGTTGGGCGTCAGCACCAGCGCGCCGATCGCGAGCACCACGCCCAGGCCGGCGACGATCAAGCCACCGCGGCCCTGGCCGGGCGCCTGCGACAGCAGCGCCGTGCGCACGACCTTCAGGAAGCCGTGCGGGTCGCGGTGCGACTCGCCGGCCGGCACGTGCGTGTACTTGCGGCGGCCGCTCCAGAAGATCACCGTCGCGAGGAACATCAGCGCGCCCGGGATGCCGAAGGCGATGCTCGCGCCCAGCTTGTCCAGGAAGATCGGCATCAGCAGCGACGCGAAGAACGAGCCGAAGTTGATGATCCAGTAGAAGGCGTCGAAGACCTTCTGCGCCAGCGTGCGGTTGCTCTTGTCGAACTGGTCGCCGATGAAGGAACTCACCAGCGGCTTGATGCCGCCCGAGCCCAGCGCGATCAGGAACAGGCCGAAGTAGAACCCGCGCAGGTTGTTCTCGAAGATCGCCAGGCAGGCATGGCCGGCGCAGTACACCAGGCTCAGCCAGAAGATGGTGTTGTACTTGCCGAAGAAACGGTCCGACAGCCACCCGCCCAGCAGCGGGAAGAAGTAGACGCCGATGACGAAGGTGTGGAACACCTCCTTGGCCTCGCCCTTGCGCAACGGCTCCGGGATCGCCAGCAGCAGGCTGGTCATCAGGAACACCGTCAGGATGTTGCGCATCCCGTAGAAGCTGAAGCGCTCGCAGCCCTCGTTGGCGATGATGTACGGGATCTGCGGCGGCATCTTGGGCGCGGCCTTGGCGCCGGCCGCGTCGCCCGGCTGGGCAGCGATGGTGGACGTGTTCACGGGTCTGTCTCCGTCATGTCTCGGGGCGCTCGTGACGCCCCAAAAGGAAAGCCGCCGAGGGGTGTCTCGGCGGCTGTGGTGTTCGGGCTCGGGTGGCCTTCATGGGGTGGCGTACTTCAGCGGTCGCTGGCCCTCACCCCTGCCCTCTCCCGCAAGCGGGAGAGGGAGTTCATGCCGTCATCAAGCTTCGAATCAGGCTTCGAACGGCAGCTTGATCTGGTTGAGGTCCTTGCGGGTCTCGACCAGGACCAGCGGGCCCTCTTCGACCACCACCACCGGCGCGGGTTCGCGGCCCAGCGGCGCAGCGGCCGGCTCGGCAGCGATCGCGGCCTTGGCGGCGGCAATCTTGTCGGCATCGCTGTTGACCCAGACCAGACCGGCGCCTTCGGCGACAGCGCTGAGCTCGGTCATCGGCAGTTCGAAGCGGGCGACCGGGGCCACCGGTGCGGCCGGAGCAGCAACGGGAGCCGGAGCCTGCACCGGAGCAGCAGCCACAGGGGCCGGCGCCTGGACCGGAGCCGGCGTCGGAGCGGCAGCCGCCACCGGCGCTTGCACCGGGGCCTGCTTCGGCTCGTCGCCCAGTTCCAGCTGACGCGGGGCAGCGCCGGCATCCAGCACGATGCCGTCCAGCGCGGCGACGGCCGGCGTGGCGGCAACGTCGCCTTCGGCAGTCACGCCGTCAGCCGGTGCGCCTTCGCCTTCGCGGCGCTCACGGCGATGACGGTCGCGACCACGGCCACGACGGCGGCCTTGGCCATCCGCGTTGCCTTCCGCGCCTTCTTCACCAGCCGGGGCGTCACCGTCGACCACCGCAGCGGCAGCGGATCCGGCACCTTCAGTGAACGAGGTGTCGCCGGACTGGGCCTGGCCTTCGACCAGCGTGCCTTCGACCTGCTCACCCCCCTCGACGCCTTCACCGCGGTCGCGGTTGCCGCGACGACGACGACGACGGCCTTGACGCTCGTCGCCGGCTTCACCCAGCGGGTTCTCCAGCGGTTGCGTGTCGGCGAAGGCGATCGGCGATTCGACGTTCGCGGCTTCGGTGCCGGCCAGCGCGGCCAGTTGCTCCTGCGAACCATCGGCCGGGCGTTCCTCGCGGCGGCGGCGGCCTTCGCCGCGCTCGCCCCGATCACCGCGCTCACCCCGTTCAGGACGATCACCGCGGTCGGTGCGTTCCTGACGCGGTGCGCCTTCGACGGCCTGTTCCGGCTTGTCGGCGCGCTCGTTGCGGCGCGGACGGTCACCGCCACGCTCGCCACGTTCACCGCCGCGATCACCGCGCTCGCCACGTTCGGCGCGCTCGCCACCGCGTTCGGCACGCTCACCGCGCTCCGCGCGGTCGCCGCGTTCCGGACGCTCGGCGCGACCTTCCTGCTGCGGCTTGCCTTCACCGCGCGGCTTGCCGTCGCGGGCCTTCTGTTCACCGCGCTCGCCGCGTTCACCGCCGGCGCGTTCACCACGCTCGCCGCGTTCGCCACGGCGGTTGCGATCGCCGCCACGGCCGCGATCACCACCGCGTTCGCCACGGTCGCTGCGTTCACCGCGCTCGCCACGTTCCTTCTTCGCGGGCTCGGCCGACTTGGCCGCGGGGGCCGGTGCCGGTGCGGGCGCAGGCTCGCCGCCGAACAGGCTCTTGATCCAGCCGAAGAAGCCACCACCGGCGGCCACGGGCGCAGCCGGCGCGGGCGGTGCCGCCACGGGGGCGGCGGCCACCGGCTCGACGGCCTTGGGCGCGGCAGCGACCGGCATCGGGGCCGGCTGCTCCGGCAGGATGCCCTTGATCAGCGGCTCCTGCTTGTTCTTCTTCTCGGCGCCGCGGCGGGTGATGCTTTCCTCTTCCTGCTGCTCCTCGATCATCGTGTAGCTCGCCTGCAGGTTCTCCAGGCGGGGATCGTCGTGGCGCAGGCGCTCGAGCTTGTAGTTCGGCGTGTCCAGGTGACGGTTGGGCACCAGCAGCACGGTCACGCGCTGCTTGAGCTCGATCTTGGTGATCTCGGTGCGCTTCTCGTTCAGCAGGAACGAGGTCACTTCCACCGGCACCTGCACGTGCACGGCGGCGGTGTTGTCCTTCATGGACTCTTCCTGGACCATGCGCAGGATCTGCAGCGCGGAGGACTCCGTGTCGCGGATGTGGCCGGTGCCGTTGCAGCGCGGGCAGGTGATGTGGCTGCCTTCGCTCAGCGCCGGGCGCAGGCGCTGGCGGCTCAGTTCCAGCAGGCCGAACTTGCTGATCGAGCTGAACTGCACGCGGGCCCGGTCCTGGCGCAGCGCGTCGCGCAGGCGCTGTTCGACCTCGCGGCGGTTCTTGGACTCCTCCATGTCGATGAAGTCCACGACGATCAGGCCGCCCAGGTCCCGCAGACGCATCTGGCGCGCGATCTCGTCGGCGGCTTCCAGGTTGGTGCGGGTGGCGGTTTCCTCGATGTCGCCGCCGCGGGTGGCGCGCGCCGAGTTCACGTCCACCGAGACCAGCGCCTCGGTGTGGTCGATCACGATGGCGCCGCCCGAGGGCAGGTTCACCGTGCGGCTGAAGGCCGTCTCGATCTGGTGCTCGATCTGGAAGCGGCTGAACAGCGGCGCGTCGTCGCGGTAGCGCTTGACCTTGTGTGCCGTCTCCGGCATCACGTGCGACATGAACTGGTGGGCCTGTTCGAAGATGTCGTCCGTGTCGATCAGGATCTCGCCGATGTCGGCGGTGAAGTAGTCGCGGATCGCGCGGATCACCAGCGACGACTCCTGATAGATCAGGAAGGCGCCCTTGCCGCCCGACGCTTCGTCGATGGCGGTCCAGAGCTTGAGCATGTAGTTCAGGTCCCACTGCAGCTCGGCGGCGGAACGGCCGATGCCGGCGGTGCGGGCGATCAGCGACATGCCCTTGGGGTACTCGAGCTGGTCGAGCGCGTCCTTCAGCTCTTCCCGGTCCTCTCCCTCGATGCGGCGCGAAACGCCGCCGCCGCGCGGGTTGTTGGGCATCAGCACCAGGTAGCGGCCGGCCAGCGACACGAAGGTCGTCAGGGCGGCGCCCTTGTTGCCGCGCTCTTCCTTCTCGACCTGGACCAGCAGCTCCTGGCCTTCCTTGATCACGTCCTGGATCTTGGCGGAGCGCACGTCGGCGCCTTCGCGGAAGTAGGTGCGCGAGATTTCCTTGAACGGCAGGAAGCCGTGGCGGTCCTCGCCGTAGTCGACGAAGCAGGCCTCCAGCGACGGCTCGACGCGCGTCACGACCGCCTTGTAGATGTTGCCCTTGCGCTGTTCGCGGCCTTCGATCTCGGTCTCGAAGTCCAACAGCTTCTGTCCATCGACGATGGCCAGGCGACGCTCTTCCTGCTGCGTCGCGTTGATCAGCATGCGTTTCATCAGTTCTCCTCCACGCCAGGGCATTGCCGCTGACGCGCGTACTTCAGAACCGCCGCCGGAGGTTCACCGGCGGGCGATTCGACCGATGCACGAGTAACGCGAAAGAACCAATGAAAGGATCGCCCTGGACTGCAAATTGAACGGCTCGTTCGACCGTTCAGCGATGCAGCGTTGGCGCGTGCGCCGCGGGCCCCGGGTCGGCTGTCTTGGTCCTCAAACGCGCCGACTGAGGCGCGACCCGACCACGGCCGGAGCCTGGCGTGTGGACGAAGCCAACACGCGCTCGCAGGCGGCGGGGGGTGGAATGGACCGAAGAAAACATCCGGAATCGGAGCCTGGGTGCTGACGTCAGCGCCTGGGCCTTGCGGCCCGTCTTCTGTCGTCGTGAAACCTTGTTGTACTGCCCGCGCCGTCTGCCGACATCCTGGAATGCGACCGGCCGCGTGGGCATGGTTCTGACGATGTTGCTCTGCCGTCCGGCCTCGGTACCTGCCCGCTCGCTTTGGGAAGCGGGCCCGACAACGATGACCTGACGTTGCATCACCAAAAGTGATGAGCAGCCTACTCACAATCGCTGCTCACTGCCACGTTCTCGTCGACCTCGAACGCGCACGTCCGAGTAAAATGAGAAAAATCAAATACTTAGAACGGAAACGTGGCAAGCAGCATTATAGGGGCTAAAGCCCGCAAGGCCGCCCCAGGGACTGCCCGCAGTGCCACGAGGGCCCCCGCGCCCCCCAAAGCCCGGTCGACACCCGGGACGGCACCGGTCAAGCCGGCCACATCTTCACCCGTCGCGCCGCCCGCAGCGCCGGCCGCACCGGTCATGCCGGCGCAGGTCCGTCAACTGACCGTCGACGAGGGCTCCGCCGGACAACGGCTGGACAACTTCCTGATCCGCGAACTCAAGGGCGCGCCCAAGACGCTGGTCTACCGGATCATCCGGTCCGGCGAGGTGCGCATCAACAAGGGCCGCTGCAGCGCCGACTCCCGGCTGGCCGTGGGCGACGTGGTGCGCGTGCCGCCGGTGCGTCTGGCGGAGAAACCCGCCGAACAGACCGCCGCCATTCCCGCGCGCGAGTTCCCCATCGTCTTCGAGGACGAGCACCTGATCGTCGTCGACAAGCCCGCCGGCGTGGCGGTGCACGGCGGCTCGGGCGTGAGCTTCGGCGTGATCGAGCAGTTGCGCCGCGCACGCCCGCAGGCGAAGTTCCTGGAGCTGGTGCACCGGCTGGACAAGGAAACCTCCGGCCTCCTGATGATCGCCAAGAAGCGCAGCGCGCTGACGCATCTGCAGGACCAGTTGCGGGACCGCGAGACCGGCAAGACCTACGCGGCGCTGGTGAGCGGCACCTGGACGAAGAGCAAGAAGGTCGTCGACGTTCCGCTGCTGAAGTTCGTCGGCAGCGACGGCGAGCGCTGGGTGAGGGCGGTGCCCGATCCCAAGGATCCGCAGGCGGACCAGGCCAAGCGGTCGATCAGTCTGGTGAAGGTCGTCGAAGTCTGTGCGGGCTACAGCCTGCTCGACGTCACCATCAAGACCGGCCGGACGCACCAGATCCGGGTCCACCTGGCTCATGAGGGCCACGCGATCGTCGGGGATCCCAAGTACGGCGACTTCGAGGCCAACCGCCAGATCGCGCGCGGGGCCTTGCGCTTCGACCGCATGTTCCTGCACGCGCGCCTGTTGCGCGTGGTGCACCCGGCCACGGGCGAGACCTTGACCCTGGAGGCGCCGTTGCCCCCCGAGTGCGAGAAACTCCTGGCCGCGCTGCGTCGCCCCTCGCCCTGACGACCCGCCCCGACGACCTCCTCCGGATCACCATGCCTCAACGCTTCGACCTCATCGTGTTCGACTGGGACGGCACCCTGTTCGACTCCACCGCGCTGATCGTGCGTTGCATGCAGTCGGCGGCCGCGGACCTCGGCCTGGAGCCGCCGTCGCGCGAGCTCGCCGCCTATGTCATCGGCATGGGCCTGATCGAGGCGCTGCAGTACGCGCTGCCGGGCCTGGACCCGTCGCGGTATCCGGAGCTCGGCCAGCGCTACCGCCATCACTACTTTGCGTCGGCGCACGAGGTGACCCTGTTCGACGGCGTGCCGGAACTGCTGCGCGACCTGAAGGCGCGTCACCACTGGCTGGCGGTCGCGACCGGCAAGAGCCGCCGCGGCCTGGACGAGGCGCTGGCCGCGGTGGACATGAAGACGCTGTTCGACGGCACCCGCACCGCGGACGAGACCGCCGGCAAGCCCGATCCGCAGATGCTGCTGGAGTTGATGCGCGAGTTCGGCGCCGAGCCGGAGCGCACGCTGATGATCGGCGACACGACGCACGACCTGCAGCTGGCGCGCAATGCCGGCTGCCCGGCGGTGGCGGTGACCTACGGCGCGCATGAACACGAATCGCTGCGCGGCTTCGAGCCGCTGCTGGTCGCGCACGACGTGCCGACGCTGCACGAGTGGCTGCTGGCCAACGCCTGACCGCGCGACGACCGCCTCCCGATCACTTCCCGATCGCCTTCCTCTCCTTCCTGCTTCCCGGACTCCTTCCGAATGACGCCCGAGCAAGACCTGCCCCCGGTGCCGCTGTGCGCCTCCTCCGAGCTGGAGGAACGCGGTCGCGCGCACACCTTCGACGTGCTGCAGTTCCGCCAGCCGGCCTCGGCCTTCGCGCTGCGCTTCGACGGCGAGGTCGTCGGCTACCTGAACCGCTGCGCCCATGTGCCGACCGAGATGGACTGGCAGGAAGGCGAGTTCCTGGACAGCAAGAAGGAATACATCATCTGCAGCATCCACGGCGCCGTGTACCACCCGCGGGACGGGCGCTGCGTGACCGGCATGTGTGGCCGTTTCGGCCTGACCAAGCTCGACGTGCGCGAACGCGACGGCCAGGTCTATTGGTATCCATCGCGCGACACGCGACCCGTTTTCGAGGATTGAATGAACCCCAACGACGACTCCAGCGGCGGCAGTGATCTGCCCCGCCCGATCCCCGACGCGACGGCGCGGCCCGAGGACATCCTGAAGGCCGCGGCGCCCGCTGCGGCGGCGCAGCCCGCATCGGCCACGCCCGCCGCAGCCGTGCCCGGCCGCTACGAACACGTGATCGAGCAGTTCGCCCACGACTACCTGCGCGACCGCCGCAGCGACCGGCGCTGGAAGACCTTCTTCCGGCTGATCTGGGTGTCGGTGCTGCTGCTGTTCATCTGGTCGATGTTCGCGACCAGGCACCACGGCGGCGCGACGACCGGGCCGCACACGGCGCTCGTCGAGGTGCGCGGCGAGATCGCGCCCGACACCGAGGCCAGCGCCGAGCTCATCAACGCCGCGCTGAAGGCCGCGTTCGAGGATCCGGGTTCGCAGGCGGTGGTGCTGCGCATCAACTCGCCGGGCGGCAGCCCGGTGCAGTCGGGCATCGTCAACGACGAGCTCAAGCGCCTGAAGGCGCTGCACAAGAAGAAGGTCTACGCGGTCGTCGAGGAGATCTGCGCCTCCGGCGCGTACTACATCGCCGCGGGCGCGGACGAGATCTACGTCGACAAGGCGTCGGTGGTGGGCTCGATCGGCGTGCTGATGGACGGCTTCGGCTTCACCGAGGTGATGAAGAAGGTCGGCGTCGAGCGCCGCCTGATGACGGCGGGCGAGAACAAGGGGATGCTGGATCCGTTCTCGCCGGTGACCCCGAAGCAGCAGGCGTACGCGCAGGCGATGCTGGACCAGATCCACCAGCAGTTCATCGCGGTGGTGCGCGAGGGTCGCGGCACGCGGCTCAAGGAAACGCCGGAGATGTTCTCCGGCCTGTTCTGGAACGGCGAGCAGGCCATCCAGCTCGGCCTGGCCGACGGCACGGGCACGCTGGACTACGTCGCCCGCGAGGTGGTGAAGGCCGAGGACGTCGTCGACTACACGCCGCGCGACAACGTGGCCGAACGCATCGCCAAACGCTTCGGCGCGTCCATGGGCGAGGGCGCGGTCAAGGCGATGCGATCGATGACGTCCATCCGCTGACCGGCGCTCGCCGGACCGGCGATCCGATCTCCTTCGGAAGAGGACTACGGCGCGGCATCGGTACCGCGCGTCGCGCCGCGGCGCGTGGCCGATGCGTTCCGTACTCGGCACGCGCGACGTGCCTCACTTCTGAAGGAGAACTTGTCATGACGATTGCATCGCAGACGACGCTGGAGAACACGACGTCCACTGCTGCAGGCGCATCGCTGCAGTCCGGATTGAAATACGCGAATGACCTTCTGGCACAGCGGACCTCGGTCTTCGAGACCGATGAAGGTCTGGTCGAATTCGACAACGCCGCGCTGAAGGCAACGATGTCTGCCGAGCAGATCGCGCAGCTCATCGCGGCGCTTGTGACAGAGTATGAGGCGCCCAACGACGAGATCCGCGAGACGGCATCGAACGTCGCCGCGCAGTTGGCGATGGCTGCCATGGCCCTCTATTCGAGCATGCAGGTGCAGGTGCAAGCGCCCCTCTGATCCTGCCCGGCTCCGGGCGGATGGCGGGGCGGATGCCCGACAATGCATGTCCGACCCAGCCAGCGCCGCCACCGCCGTTTCCAGCGGTTCGCGGCGCCGTCGCCAGGCCTGTTCGCATCCCCCTGCCTCCAGGACCGCTTCCATGAACATCGCCTCCCGCGGCGCCGCCCTGGCGCTTCTTCCGCTCCTGCTCGCCGCCTGCGCGACGCCCACGGCGCCCACGACGGACACGACGGACACGACGCCGACTATGGCGGCGTCCACCAATGCCGAGCCCGAATTCGTCCTGCTCGGCGAGCTGCACGACAACCCCGAACACCACCGCGCCCGCGCGGAGCAACTGCGTCGGCTGATCGCGCAGGAACCGAAGACGGTGGTCGTCTTCGAGCAGTTCTCGCGCAGCGAGGATGCCGCCGTCGCGACGGCGCGCAAGGCCGCGCCGGGCGACGTGAACGCCGTCGTCGACGCCGCGAAGTTCGACCGCAAGGGCTGGCGCTGGCCGCTGCATCAGCCGCTGTTCGAGGCCGCGCTGCAGTCGGGGGCAGAAGTCCGCGGCGGCAACATCGACCGCGACCGGATCCGCAGGATCGTCCGCGAAGGCGACGCCGCCTGGCCCGCCGACCTGCTCGCGTTGCGCGAACGCGCCGTGTGGAACGCGGCGCAACAGGACACGCTGCGCCAGGACATCCAGGACGGCCACTGCGGCGCGATGCCGGAGGCCATGCTGCCGGGCATGGTCCAGGCGCAACGCGCGCGCGACGCCGCGATGGCGCAGGCCATGCTCGACGCGCGGGCGTCCGGCGCGAAGCGCGTCGTGCTGATCGCGGGGAACGGCCACGTGCGCCGCGATGTCGCCGTGCCGGTCTATCTGCAGGCGGCCGGCGTGCCGGCGTCGGACATCGACGCCATCGCCTATCTGGAGCCGGGCAGCGCGACGGCCGCCGGCGGCTACGACCGCGTCGAGCGCACGCCCGCGCCGTCGCGCGAGGATCCCTGCGCGCAGTTCAAGCGCTGATCTGGCGAGCGCCAACCCCGCCGGCGTTGACCAAGCGGTTGCATGGGACGACCGCTCGCGGATGCGCTGCGGGTGGCGTCGGCATGCGCGCCGTGGCGTGCTCGCGCCGCGGTTCCGATCGCAAAGGAACAGTCAATGAGCAAGGTCCGCAACACGCCTGCCGGCGAGGCGAATCGGACACGGGGATACCTCTGGGACCCGCGGCTCGGGGATTGGGTCTTCTACCCCCATCCCGACCTGCGCACGCTGAGGATCTACCAGGAGACGGCCGGCAAGGTCTACACCGTCGATCAACTGCGGTTCGACCGCGCGTGCGACGATCTCCTGATCCGGGTGCCGGAGCACGCTCACCACCTGCGACTGAAAGACTGGTACGGGGACCGCCAAGGGGCATGGCGCCTCGACAAGATCCAGTACCGCAACGGCGCCTTCGTCGACGTCGTGAACGACCTGGCGCCCTGGCGCCGCCTGTCTGAACTCGTGAGCAGGGATCGCCTCGAGCTGCCCCCGCAAGATGCGAGCGGCGGGCTCGCCGCAAGCGCGGTGACGACTCGAGATGAACGCCAGACCGGCGCGCCGCGATCGTCGCGCGTCATTGTCGGGACGCCGGGCGACGACATCACAAAAGGCACCGGCGAGGACGACAGGATCTACACCGGCACCGGTCGCGATCGGGTCTCCGCGGGCGCCGGCGACGACATGATCACGGTGGCGCATGGAGGCTCCGGCGACCCTTGCCCGGACAACAAGCACATCCGCGGCGGCGGCGGCGTCGACACCGTGGACTACCACTCGGCCTTCGTCGAGGCAGGGACCGGCATCCAGGCATCGCTGGCGAAGCGGGAGGTCCGTTGGGGAACGCGCGGCATCGACCGGCTGATCAACGTGGAGAACGTCGTCGGCACCGACGCCGCCGACCGGTTCGAGGGAGACCGGAAGGACAACGTCATGACCGGCCGCAAGGGCGACGACGAGTACGTCGTGACCTTCGGCGGCGGGAAGGATCAGATCGACGACTGGGACGACACGGAGGGCAATGTCGACACGCTCCGCTTCGGGCCCGGGATCCGGACGGATCTGCTGCTCAAGCGGACGGAAGGGCCCGATCTGGTGATCCAGCTCCTGCAAGAGGACGGCCTGTACGACACCCGGGTCACCATCAGGAACGGCACGCAGCGCCAATTCGCGATCGAGCGCTTCATGCTGGACGACGGCAGCCAGTTCCAGTTGAACCATCTGGGGACGCTGCCGTTCAGCCTGCTCTGAGCGTCGTCAGGCGAGGCCGTCTGGTCGGTCGATCCGCTCGCGCAATGCGATGCGCCGTCGCGTGAGGCTCCGTACGTGCAGCTCAAGCGCTGATCATCCTGTCGATCCGTCACCTCGATGGATCCCGATGCCTTCGCAAACCGACTAGGCCATCCGGTGCGTCGCGCGTGCTGATGATCGGCATATCGACGGCGCATCGCATGCCAACTTTCCGAAGGAGAATTTATGTTTATCGAAAACTTTGATCTGCTCGCCCCGAGGCCGGTGCCTGACGACTGGCAACCGCCCCGCGAATGGACGTTGAGCATCGCTGATAAATCGTTTGTGCTGGATTTCGAGGCCGTGGGGAATGATGCGGCGAAAGACATCGTGGCGTCGACCCGGGGCGTGATGATGGCCGCGGAGTTAGCCTGTTCAGTCGGATGGAGCGATCTCGGATCGTTGCAGGAACAACTTCAGCAGCAGCTTGAAATGCTGGCCGAGAGGTATCCGCGACTGGAGGTCAAACGGCAGGAGGTTGACCAGGACTCCTCAGAGCGCGATATGTCGATCATGCTCAGGGAGTCGAATACAGTGCAGGTTACCGTCTCTGGGTCCGACAAGATCCTCTAGGTCTGATCCGATCAAGCCAGCACCACCTCGACGCCCCGGCGTCGCAGTTCGCCGACGATCCCCTCGTCGGCCTCCTTGTCGGTGATCAGCATGTCGATCTGCTCGACCGGCGCGATCACCGAAAGGTTGCGCTTCATCAGCTTGGAGGCGTCCGCGACCGCGACGATCTGACGCGCGATCTTCATCATCTGCGCGTTCAGCTGCGCCTCCAGCAGATGCGGCGTCATCAGGCCGATCTCCGGATCAAGGCTGTCGACGCCGAGGAACAACCGGTCCGCGTAGAGGCTCTGCAGCGCCGTCACCGCCTGCGGGCCGGACAGCGAATACGAGTTCTGCCGCAGCAGCCCGCCCGGCATGATCACGTTGACGCCCGGCACCGTCGCCAGCAGCACCGCGATGTTCAGCGCGTTGGTGATGACGTTCAGCGACTGCAGCCGCAGGCCGCGGATCTGCTTGGCGATCTCTTCCGTCGTGGAACCGGAGTCGAGCAGGATGGTGTCGCCGTCGCGGATCAGCTTGGCGGCCTCGATGGCGATGCGCACCTTCTGCTCGTGATGCAGCTTCTGCTTGACGCTGATCGGCACCTCCTCGGTGTCGCGATGCGCCAGCGCGCCGCCGTGCGTGCGCAGCAGCGCGCCGGTCGAGGCCAGGGCGTTCAGGTCGCTGCGGATCGTGACGACGGAGATGCCGAAGCGTTCGGCCAGTTCCTCCACCGTGACCTTGCCCTGCGCCTGCACCTGCTCGCGGATCAGCCGCCGACGCTCGTCGATCAGCAGCGCGGCGTCAGGCTTCTCGGCGATGGAGGAGGGAGAGGTGGTCATGACGATCCGGAAGTCGAAAACTTTCGAATGATATCGAGGCGGCTGCGTTCGGAAGGGACTGAATCAGCCTTGCGGCCGTAGGCGAAAACCCGCCAGCCGCGCCGCGTACATCGCCGCGCCGAGTTCGGGACCGAAACGCGGCGCGATCAGCGTCGCGCCCGGCACGTCCCGGGCCAGCGCGCGGCGCAGGGCATCGGTCACCGTGGCGCCGGCTTCGAAGACGCCGCCGGTGTAGGAGACCAGGACCTGCGCCTCCGCGGGCAGCGCCAGTTGCCGGGCGATGGCACCGGCCAGCGCCGCGAGCTCATCGCCGGCGCGGCCCAGCAGAGCGATCGCCTGCGCGTCGCCGTCGACGGCCGCCGCGGACACGAGCCGCGCGAACTGCGCGAGGCGGCTGCGCGCCGCGTCGCCGTTGATCGCCGCGCAGAGGTCCAGGTCGTGCGCCAGCTGGAAGTGCTCGCGCACCAGCCCGAGCAGCGGTCCCGGCGCGGCGCGGCCGTCGGCCATGCGCGAGAACAGCGCGAGCCCTTCACGCGCGAGCCAGTAGGCCGAGCCCTCGTCGCCGAAGACCTCGCCCCAGCCGCCGGCGCGCGCGCCGCGGCCCAGCCATTCGCCGTAGGCGATCGAGCCGGTGCCCGCGACCACGCTGATGCCGTCGTCGCCGCCTAGCGAGCCGGCCCAGCTGCAGACCATGTCGTTGCCGATGACCGCGCGCGGCAGGGCGCCGGCCAGCAGGCTGTCGAAGTCGGCCGACAGCGCGCTGTCCTCGCCGTGGGCCGGGAGCCCGGCGAAGGCGGACGTGACCTGTTCCGGCGCCACGCCGGCGAGCTTCAGCGTCTCGGTGACGCCGTCGCGCAGTAGCACGCGCAGCGCGCCGAAGCCGATCTCCAGGTAGTAGCTGGTCGTCGTCGTGTGGCGGGCCAACTGCCGGCCGCCGCCGTCCAGCAGCAGGAAGGAGGTCTTGGTGCCGCCGCCGTCGATGCCGAGGAAGATCGGGCGCTCGGCGGTGTCGTGGGTGCCAGGAGTCATGAGCGGGTCAGTGGACAGATCGGAGGACGGAGCGATTCATGGCGCCGGGGTGGCGAGCGGATGGATGATGACGCCGCTGACGACGCGCGTCACGGTGCCCGAGGCGCTGGGATTGTCCGGCGTGATGCCCAGCTTCAGCGAGGCCAGCAGCGCCAGGCACTGCGCGAAGACCAGCGCCACCGGCGCCAGCGCCAGGTCGGGCGCGTTGACCGGCAGGTCCAGCAGCACGTCGTCGGCGGCCAGCGCGTCCTCGGCGTTCAGCGCCGAGGTGCTGAGCGCGACGATGCGGCCGCGGCCCTGGCGGCGCAGCTCGCGCAGCAGGTCCAGGTCGTAGCGCCGGGTGTAGCTGTCGTTGGACAGCACGATCAGCACCAGCGTGCGGTCGTTCAGGATGGTCTTCGGACCGTGGCGGAAGCCCAGCGGCGAATCGGCCAGCGCCACCAGGCGGCCGTCGCTCAGCTCCAGCACCTTCAGCGCGGCTTCCTTCGCCAGGCCCTGCAGGCCGTTGCTGCCGAGCACGACGACGCGCTCGAAGGGTTGGGCGTTCAGCGCGTCCAGGCGCGCGGCCTCGGTCGCGAGCAGCTGGCGCGCCGCGTCGCCGAGCGTGTCGACCGACGGCAGCGCCATGCCGAAGGCCCAGGCCGCGGCCAGCAGCATGCCGGTGAAGCTGGAGGTCATCGCGAACGCGCGGTCGTGGGTCTCGTCGGGCAGCAGCAGCACGTGGGCGCGCTCGCGATCGCCGAGCCGGCGCGCCAGCGTGCCTTCGGCCGCGCAGGTGACCGCGAGGTGATGGCACTCGCCGACGGTCGCGTCGGCCAGCTCCACCGCCGCCAGGCTCTCCGGGCTGTTGCCCGAGCGGGCGAAGGAGACCAGCAGCGTCGGCACGCCCGGCTGCAGGCACTGCGCGGGGTTGGAGACGATGTCGGTGGTGGCGATGGCCTCGACGCGGATCCCGGGCCTGGCGCCCAGCTGCTGCAGCAGTGCGGGGGTCAGGCATTGCCCGATGAAGGCCGAGCTGCCCGCGCCCGTCAGCACGATGCGCAGGTCCGGCAGCGCCAGCAGCGGCTGCAGGAAGGCATCGATCGCCGCGCGCTGCGACTGCACCAGCGCATGCACCGTGCGCCAGACCTGGGGTTGCTGGGCGATCTCGCGCGCGGTGTGCGGCGCGCCGCGGCGGTCGAGTTCGGCGGATTCGAAGTTGAGCAGGCTCATCGTGACAGGTCTTGTTTTATGGGAAAGGGCCGGATGTCGAAGCGGTCAGGGGATCACGCGTTCAGGCGTCCGGACGTTCAGGCGTTCTGTCGTTCAAGCGGCGCAGGCCGCGAGGTAGGGGCGCAGCGACTGCGCGGCGCCGTCGCGGAGCAGCTCCGCGGGACGGTTGCGCAGGCGGCCCTCGCGGATCGCGTCGTACTGGCGCGGCAGGAACTGGCTCAGCAGCGTCAGCGGCGGCGGCGAATGCTCCAGCCGGTCCAGCAGCGCCGCGCAGGCGGTCTGCACCTTGGGATGCGCCCAGTAGTAGCGGATGCGGTCGCTCAGGCTGTAGGCCAGGTCGACCTGCACGCGCGAGGGGTCCTGGTAGTAGGGCGCCCAGTGGCCGGGCTCCGCGCGCATCACGCCGAGCACCGTGTCGACCAGGTTCTCCTGGCCGGCCTGCGGGCCCAGCCATTCGCGCTCGACGGCGGCCAGCGCCCACAGCGTCTCGCGCAGCGCGAAGGTCGCGCCGGGGCCGACCTTCAGGATCGCGAAGTGGTCACGCGCGAGTTGCGCCAGGCGCTCGGGCGTCTGGTAATCGGTCGAGTGGGCTTCGAAGACCAGGCCGGGCTGCGATTCGATGAACGCGCTCAGCGCGCGCGCCTTCTCCGGCTGGTAGTCGATGACCTTGTGGTGGTCGAACTCGACACCCGGCTGCACGACCATCGCGATCACGCGTTCCCAGGCCGCATCGAGACCGGACTTCGCGAAGGCGTCGCGATGCAACGACAGCGTCGCGCCCGCGGCTTCCGGCGACGTCACCGCGAGGTCTTCCAGGTCCTCGTGCGCGCCGCCGGGCACCGGCACCTCGGTGCCGATGACGTAGACCGGCGGCTCGCCGCGGTCCGGCGTGTCGCGCCAGGCGGCTTCGGCCGCCAGGCACAGGCGCACGGCGCGGGCGGCGATCTCGGCCTCGGACAAGGGCACCGGATCGTCCGCGCAGGACATCGAGCAGTCGAGGTGGATCTTGCGGAAGCCGGCCGCGACGTACTGCGCCACCATCACCTCCGCCTTGGCCATCGCCTGCGCCGCGGGCTGCTTGCGCCACGCGTTCGGGCCGAGGTGGTCGCCGCCGAGGATCAGCAGGCCGGGGTCCACGCCCTCGGCCTTCGCGATCGCTTCGACGAAGCGACGGAAGTCGACCGGCGTCATGCCGGTGTAGCCGCCGTCCTGGTTGACCTGGTTGGAGGTCGCCTCGATCAGCGCGGGGCGGCCGAGCGCACCGCACTCGCGCAGCGTCGCGGCGATGACGACGGGATGGGCCGAGCACATCGAGGGGATGCCGATGGCCGGAACGGCCGTGCCGACGCCCGGACCGTTCAAAAACGAGGTCGACGACTGCTTGTGGCGCCGCACGAGATCGAGCATGAGCTTCAAGGGGAATCCTTCCTGTCGAATGAGGGTGGGGCGGGCGCGGACCTTGGGGTCAGGTCTTGTTGGCGTCGCCTTCGGGTTGCAGGGCCAGCAGCAGCGCGGCGAGCAGCGCCAGCGCGACCCCGGCCAGCTTGAAGCCGCCGGGCGCGGCGCCGCTCATCGCCATCGACGCGAGCGCCGTCAGCAGCGGGGCGCCGGCGTTGACCAGCGGCGAGACGACCAGCGCCTTGCCGTAGCGGAAGGCGTAGACCAGCGTGAGCGCGCCTATCGCGTTGAGCACCTGGATCACGGCGGCCAGGCCGGGGCCGTTCCAGCCCCAGGGAATCGGCTTGGAGAAGTCCGTCATCCACAGCGCGGCGGGGATGCACAGCAGCGCGCTGAGGGTCATGTAGAAGAAGATGCTCTCCGCGCTGGCGGCGTTGTTGGCCGTCTTCAGGAAGAAGGCCTGGAGCCCCCACGCGGCCATCACGATGACGGCCAGCGCGAACCACAGTCCCAGCGCCTGGCTCTGCTGGCCGGGCTGGTAGTCGAACAGCGGCAGTGCGAAGAGCGCCAGCACGATGCCGGCGACGCCGAGCTTGCCGGTACGCTCGCGCAGCAGTCCGAAGGACAGCGCGATCGTCACGCCTGGCGACAGCGACACGATCGGGAAGATCAGGTAGGCGGGGCCGGACTCGACCGCGCGGAACAGCAGCATCTGCCCGCCCGCGCCCAGCAGCCCGACCGTCAGGCCCTGGATCACGGCGCGCCGGTCGCGCTGCAGCTTCCAGCCCGCGCGGGCCAGCACGAACACGGCCGGCGGGATCATGGTCAGCGCCCACACGACGTAGACCAGCGTGTCGGGGAAGCCGCGTTCGGAAGACAAGCCCGTCAGCGCGCCCCACGCACCCCAGAACAGGGTCGTGACAAGCGCGTAGGTCAGCCAATGTCGTTGCATGGATCGCTTTCTTTCTTGGAGGGGTCTCGACGGTCCGGCGGTGTCGGAGATCGTCGGAAGCTTTCGAACGAAAGAATAGGGCAAGCAAACCGGAAACACAACGGAAGAAACGGCGCGCGGCCCCGAACAGGCGCATTTTGCGGGAAAACCCGGACACGACGGGCGCCGTCGCGGTGCATTCGTCAGAATGTGTAGCTCGAATTCTTTCGATAGTCATCAATTCGAAAGAATAAACGTCGGTAAAAACGATATGCGAAATTATTCGAAAGACTGCTTAGACTTGCGCCAAGCCGGTCGAGGTCCAGGACTGGCAGCGGACAAGCCAACAAAAGGAACCTGAGATGCGAGCTCCCCTGTCCTCCCTCTTGAATGCCGGATTTGCGCCGCGGCCCATTGCCGCTGCCGCCGCGATCGCCGCCTTGACCGCCGTGGGCCTGGCCCAGGCGCAGGTCCAGCCGCCGGCCGCGGCCGCCTCGGCGCCTGCCAACACCCAGCCCGCTGAATCGAAGGCCGACGCGAAGGCCAAGGAAGCCGACACGACGCTGGACCGCGTCGAGATCACCGGCACCCGCGCCAGCCTGCAACGCTCGTTGAATCTGAAGCGCAGCGCGTCGGGCGTGCAGGACAGCATCAGCGCGACCGAGTTGGGCCGCTTCCCCGACGACAACGTGGCCGACTCGCTGAGCCACATCACCGGCGTGTCGATCTCGCGCACCGCCGGCGGCGAAGGCCAGAAGGTCAGCGTCCGCGGCCTGGGTCCCGAATACACGCTCACGACCTTCAACAACCGCATCCTCGCGACCGACGGCGAAGGCCGCGACTTCGCCTTCGACGTGCTGCCCTCGGACATCATCAGCGGCGCCGACGTCGTGAAGTCCGCGCAGGCCTCGGTGATGGAAGGCGCGATCGGCGGCCTGGTGAACCTGCGTTCGGCCAGCCCCTTCGACCAGCCCGGCCAGCACGGCATCCTGCGCGTCGAAGGCGACCGCAACACGATGTCCAAGCTGAACGGCGGCAAGATCTCGGCCACCTACAGCAACACCTTCGGCAAGGAGCTGGGCGTGCTGTTCGGCGTGGTCTACGCCGACCGCAAGGTCCGCACCGACACGGCCGGCAACGACGGCGGCTGGACGCGCAACCCGATCTCCGATCCGGCCGCCAACTGGACCGGCAACGCCTGGGGCGGCAACATCGACCCGAACGGCAACGGCGTGCTGGACAAGGACGAGGAAGGCCTGATCGGTCCGGGCCAGTTCCGCGTCGGCACCATCCAGGAACAGAAGAAGCGCACCGCCCTGTCCGGCAAGGTCGAATGGCGGCCGAGCGATTCGCTGAAGGTCACCGTCGACGGCATCAAGACGCGGCTGAACTCGCCGCAGGTCGGTTATCAGCAGTCCTTCTACACGCTGTTCTCGCCGGGCCGCTGGTCCAACATCAAGACCCAGAACGGCGTCGTCACCGGCTTCACGATGGACAGCACGGATCCGGAGCTGATGCTGAATCCGGAGCTGCTCAACCTGACCACGCACCGCGTCGTCGACAGCGCCGTCTACGGCATCAACACCGAGTGGAAGGCCACCGAGTCGCTGAAGTTCAACGGCGACATCTACCAGTCGACCTCCAAGCGCCACTCGGGCGGGCAGGACACCTACACGGTGCTGCGCATGAACCAGCCCAACGTGACGCAAGTGAACCTGACCGGCTCGCAGGTGCCCGACATCAAGACGACCTTCTCCGACGGTCGCGACCTGATCTCCGGCCTGGCCAGCGGCGCCTTCGGCCCGAGCGACTTCAACACCCACTACCTGGGCCTGAGCGGCGACAACATCGACGACAAGATCCGCGGCCTGACGCTGAACGGCACGCTGTCGGTGGACCGCTTCAACGTCGACCAGATCCAGTTCGGCGTGCAGGCCACGCGGCGCGACAAGAACCGCGACCTGGTCGACAACGCGATCAACGCGGGCGAGAACTACTACTCCGGCACCAACGCGATCAACGTCGGCCAGCTCGGCGGCAACGTGCTCAACGAGCACCTGACACCGCCCAACTTCATGAACGGCGTCAGCGGCAGCTTCCCGCGCTCCTTCCTGGGCTTCGACGTGCCCAACTACCTGGCGGCGCTGCAGGCCTACAACGGCAAGCCGCGTCCGGACGGCGGCACCTACGACTTCAGCAAGGCCGGTCCGGTCTGGAACCCGCTGCAGAGCTACCGCGTGCGGGAGAAGACGACCTCCTTCTTCGTCGAGGCGGACCTCTCCGGCGAGCAGTGGAACGCGGACGTCGGCGTGCGCCTCGTGAAGACCAAGACCACGGCCAAGGCCTGGGACGCCAAGATCGACGGCCTGACCGAGAACGGCCCGTTCAACTACACGGCCCACTACGCGGACCCGACCGAGATCAGCCAGGACGCCGAGTACACCTACGGCCTGCCCTCGGCCAACTTCGTCTGGCACTTCACCGACAAGCTGCAGCTGCGCCTGGGCGCCGCCAAGACGATGGCCCGTCCGTCGGTCGAGCAGCTCGCGCCTACCAGCACGACGGCCAGCGTCGCCTGGGGCGACTTCACGCAGGTCTTCGGCGGCAACGCCGATCTGAAGCCCTACAGCGCCAAGCAGTACGACGCCTCGCTGGAGTGGTACTACGCGCGCAACTCGGCGCTGACCTTCGCGGTGTTCCAGAAGGACATCAAGAACCAGATCACCACGAGCTGGACCACCGGCGTCGACATCGGCGTGCCGGGCCACCTGTTCAACGTGATGAAGCCCATCAACGGCGACAAGGCCAAGGTCCGCGGCATGGAGATCGGCTTCCAGCACCTGTGGGACAACGGCTTCGGCGTGCGCGCGCAGTACACGCGCAACCGTTCCGACAGCTGGGTGGGCGGCGAGAAGCGCCCGCTGGAAGGCATCGCGCCGGCGACCTCCTCGCTGGGCCTGCTGTACGAGAAGGGCCCGTGGAGCATCAGCGCCACGGCAGACCACACGGACGAGTTCGTGTCCGCGATCAACGTGATCGGCCCAGGCTTCAACGAGCGCGCCAAGGCCATCACCTGGCTGACCGCGCAGGCCGCGTACGACGTCAACAAGTGGCTGCGTGTCTCCATCGAGGGCCGCAACCTGACCGACGCCAAGCAGGAGTACACGCTGGGCGACGGGAACATCACCTTGCCGCAGGGCTACAACCGCTGGGGCCGGGCCTTCACGCTCGGGGCGAGCATCAAGTTCTGACGCTGCGCTGATCGAAGAAGAAAAACAGACGGGCAAGACAAGCAAGCAGGACAGACGGGAGACGCCGGACTGGGCCATCCAGCCGGCGTCATCCGGTCGCCGCATTCGAGTCGGGATGTTCTTGAGAGGACGTTGGGCGTTCCACAACAAGCAGGCCGCATTGCCGGCCGCATCCCAGGAGAACTCATGAAACGATCGCTGATCCGTTCGATGGCCACCGGCCTCGCCACCGCCGCCGCGCTCACGCTGGGCCTCACCGCCGCGACCGGCGCGCAAGCGCAGTCGTGGTGGAAGCCCGGCGTGAACACGACCTGGCAGTGGCAGCTGACGGGCACGCTCAACACCGGCTACAACGTGGCCGTGTACGACATCGACCTGTTCGACACCACCGCGCAGACCATCGCCGGGCTGAAGGCGCAGGGCCGCAAGGTCGTCTGCTACTTCTCCGCCGGCAGCTCGGAGAACTGGCGCGCCGACTTCGGCAGCTTCAACGCCGCCGACATGGGCAAGGCGCTGGACGGCTGGGCCGGCGAGAAGTGGCTGGACACCCGCTCGGCCAACGTGCGCGCGGTGATGCTCAGCCGGCTGGACCTGGCGGTGTCCAAGGGCTGTGACGGCGTCGAGCCGGACAACGTCGACGGCTACACCAACTCGACGGGCTTCCCGCTGACGGCCGCGACGCAGCTCGACTACAACAAGTACCTCGCCAACGCCGCCCACGGCCGCGGCCTGGCCATCGCGCTGAAGAACGACGTCGACCAGCTGGCGCAGCTGGAGCCGTATTTCGACATGGCCGTCAACGAGCAGTGCAACCAGTACGACGAGTGCGGCGGCTACTCGGTGTTCACGAGCAAGAACAAGCCCGTGTTCAACGCCGAGTACGCCTCCAAGTACAAGAAGAACACCAATGGCGCGCGCGACAAGCTCTGCACGAAGATGACCGCCGCGAAGATCCGCACGCTGGTGCTGCCGCTGGACCTGGACGACGCCTACCGCTACAGCTGCAACTGACCTTCCTCCCCTGTTTTCAGTGGTCCCATTGCTGATGGTTCCACTGTTTCCACTGATGTTGAACCGATGACCCACATGACGAGAACTCCCGTCCGCGCCGCGCTGCCGGCCCTGCTGAGCGCTGCACTGACGGCCGTCGCGATGGCCGCCTCTCAAGGCGTCCTGGCGGCGCCGAAGTCCAAGGACAACGATGGAGCCCGCTACACGATGGCGGACTTCGCGAAGGTCACCAAGATCGATTCGCACGTGCATCTGCACAACGCCGATCCGGCGTTCATCGACGCCGCGCGCAAGCTCGGCTTCAAGGTGCTGACGATCAACGTCGACTACCCGGACTTCCCGCCGCTGGACGAGCAGCAGCAGGCGGCGATCGAGCTGCGCAAGGCGCGTCCGGCGGACGTGGCCTGGGCGGTGAGTTTCTCGTCGGACACGTCGGATCAACCGGGCTGGCTCGACGCGACGAAACAGCGCGTCGACGCCGGCCTGCGCGCCGGCGCGGTCGGCGTGAAGGTGTGGAAGAACATCGGCATGAGCCTGCGCGACAAGCAGGGCCAGCTCGTCATGATCGACGACGCGCGCTTCACGCCGCTGTTCACCTACTTCGAGGACAAGGGCATCACGATGCTGGGCCACCAGGGCGAGCCGCACAACTGCTGGCTGCCGCTGGACAAGATGACGGTCATCAACGACCGCGAGTACTTCGCGCACCACCCGCAGTACCACATGGCGCTGCACCCGGAGATGCCGAGCTGGGAAGACCAGATGGCCGCGCGCGACCGCATGGTGGCGGCGCATCCGAAGCTGAAGTTCGTCGGCATGCACATGGCCTCGCTGGAGCGCAACGTCGACGAGCTGGCCGCGTTCCTGGACCGCTTCCCGCTGGCCAAGGTCGACCTGGCCGCGCGCATCGGGCAGCTGCAGTACCAGAGCCAGCTGGACCGCGCGAAGGTGCGCGCCTTCATGATCAAGTATCAGGACCGTCTGATGTACGGCACCGACATCTCGCAACCGCCGCAACAATCGGGGGCCGAGCTGCTGAAGGAAGTCGAGCCGGTGTGGCGCATGCACTGGCGCTACTTCAACACGGAGGAGTCGTTCAAGGTGTCTGATCTCAAGAAACCGGTGAAGGGCCTGGGCCTGCCCAAGGACGTCGTCGACAAGCTGTACCACCTCAACGCCGAGCGGAGCTACCCCACCGCCTGGAAGGCGGCTCAATGACCGGGCGCCGCGCGTTCCTCCAATGGCTGGGGGCGGCTCCGGTCGCCACGATCACGCCGAAGCTGGCGCTGGCCGCCACCGTCGCATCGCCCGGTGCGGCCGCGGCGGCGCGCGCGGCGGACCTGGGCCGTGGCCACGTGCGGCTGCAGGACGAGCGGCTCTCGCTGCAATTCGACGAGCGCATGCGCAGCCGGATCGTCCGGCTGGGCGGCGCGCGTCCGCTGGCGCTGACCGGCTTCGACGCGGGTGAGCAGATCGTCATCGCTGAACTGAAACCCGTGGCGGCTGGTGCTGCGGCCGCGGCGCTCGGCGCGGAAGCGGCTGGCGCACCGCCGCCGACCACGTCGCGGACGCTCGAACGCTTCGCGCTGACGAGCGCGGTCCCGAGCAGCGGCGCCACGCCGTTCGGCGCGGGACAACGCCTGACCCTCACCGGCAAGGCCGAAGGTGCCGCCGTCGAGAAGACGATGACGGTCACGCTGCTCGACGAGCACCCCGGCGTCGCGCTGATCGAGGTCGCCTTCATCAACCGCTCGGACAAGCCGTTGCTGGTCCAGGGCTGGACCGTCGCCTCGCACCGCCTGCTGGCGGCGCCGCGGCATGCGGGCGGGTGGTGGACCTATTCGGGCTCCACGCACACGGACCGGCGCGACTGGATGCAGCCGGTCAAGCGCGGCTTCGAGCAGCGCAACTTCCTCGGCATGGATTCGTCCGACTACGGCGGCGGCACGCCGCTCGTGGACGTGTGGCGGCGCGACCTGGGTGTCGCGGTCGGCCATCTGGACAAGCTGCCGCGCCTGGTCTCGCTGCCGGTGAAAGCCGTTGGCGAGCAGGTCGACATCGCGCTGCGCGGCGACGAGCCGCGCACGCTCGCACCGGGTGAGACGCTGACGCTGCCACTGGCCTTCGTCGCGGTGCACGAGGGCGATTGCTTCGTGCCGCTGGACCGCTATCGGCGGCTGATGAACACGCAAGGCCTGATCGCGCCGGAGCCGCCGCGCAGCGCGCACGACGCGGTCTGGTGCGCGTGGGGCTACGAGCGCGACTTCTCGCTGGAGCGCGTGCGCGCCACGCTGCCGAAGGCGCAGGAGCTCGGTCTGAAGTGGGCGGTGCTCGACGACGGCTGGCAGCGCCAGACGGGCGACTGGTTCGACATCGACCTCAAGAAGTTCCCGCGCGGCGAAGAGGACATGAAGGCGCTGGTTGCCGACATCCATGCGCGCGGCATGAAGGCGCGGCTGTGGATCGCGCCGCTGGCGGTGGCGCCGGGCAGCGACGAGCTGCATGAACACGCGGATCTGCTGCTGCTCGACCAGAACGGCGCGCCGCAGATGATCACGTGGTGGAACTGCCTCTACCTGTGCCCGGGCGCGAAGGGGACGCAGGAGCGCACGGCGGCGATGTTCCGCAAGATCATCAAGGACTGGGGCTTCGACGGCGTCAAGGTCGACGGCCAGCATCTGAACGGCGTCGCGCCGTGCTTCAACCCCAGGCACCAGCACAAGAAGCCGGAGGACTCGTACGAGCACATGGCGGACTTCTACCGCGTGATGTTCGAGGCCTGCCATTCGGTGAATCCGGAAGCGGTCGTCGAGGTCTGCCCCTGCGGCACGAGCTACGCGTTCCACAACATGCCGTGGATCGACCAGGCACCGGCCTCGGACCCGCTGTCGAGCTGGCAGGTGCGGCACAAGGGCAAGGCGCTGAAGGCGCAGATGGGGCGCTGGTCGGCGTATGCCGGCGACCATGTCGAGCTGTCGACCGGCGGCATGGACTTCGCGTCTTCGGTGGGCGTCGGCGCGGTGGTGTCGACGAAGTTCACGTGGCCGGAAGATCCGAAGCCGAAGGACTCCTTCCTGCTGACGCCGGAGCGCGAGACGCATTGGCGCAAGTGGATCACCGCGCACAACGCGAAGGGCCTGTCCGACGGCGCTTATCGCGGCGAGCTCTACGACATCGCGTTCGACAAGCCGGAGACGCACGTCGTGGAGAAGAACGGGGTGATGCACTACGCGTTCTACGCGCCGACCTTCGACGGCACGGTGACGCTGCGCGGGCTCGGCCCCGGCGTGTGGAAGATCCGCGATTACGTGAACGGCGTGGACCTGGGTTCGGTCGACGCGGCGAAGCCGACGCTGAAGGTGAGCTTCAAGGAGAACCTGCTGATCGAAGCGGTGCTGACGTCGGCGATCGAGCGTCCGCTGGCGCGGGCCGCGCGGCTGCCGTCACGGTTGATCGGGCGCGATGGTTTCGCTCTCGCATCGGCGTGGGAGGACGCGCCTGCGCTGTTCTTCGCGCACGACTGGCGCGGCCGGCCGTTGACCGGGACGCAGTCGACGCGCGTGCAGCTGCTGCATGCGGACGGCGCGCTGCACCTGCGCTTCAGCAGCCGCTACAACGCGCTGACGACGTATGAGCGCGAGGTCTCCGCGACGGACATCTGGCCGCTGTGGGAGCGCGACGTCGTCGAGGTGTTCCTGCAGGCGCCGCAGGACGCGGGCACGGACCGCTACCGCGAGGTCGAGGTCTCGCCGAACGGCTTGACGATGGACCTGGAGGTGAGAGGTCAGGGCCGCAAGCGCTTCATCGGCGAGAGCCGGGCGCGCACGTCGGTGGACGAGTACCACCGCGTGTGGACGGCGGAACTCGTCGTGCCGATGCCGCGCGGGGCGCAGTCGCTCGACGGCTGGCGGATCAACCTGTTCCGCGTCGAGGGGAACAAGGAGTCGCGGCAGTTCAGCGCCTGGAATCCGACGGGCAGCGAGAAGGCGAACTTCCATGTCCCGGCTGCATTTGGGCAGCTCCGACTTGAAGCGTAGGGTGACTTGCCGACAGGGGTTGGCCCTCACCCCCACCCTCTCCCGCAAGCGGGAGAGGGAGCGAGAGTGCACCGAGCTGACCTTCTGATGGCGCCACCTTTCTTACTCCCTCTCCCGCTTGCTGTATGGGACCGAGGACATAGGTAACAGGCGTGCCAGGACATGGGTGACACTTTTCCCGCCTAGTCAGCGGGAGGACGAAGTTGCCCTGGAGCCAAGACACCGTGAAGGATCAACGAGAGGAATTTGTTCGACTGGCCCGACAGCCTGGCGCCAATATCAGCGAGCTATGTCGACGCAGCGGGATCAGCCGCAAGACAGGCTACAAGTGGCTCAGCCGAGACGATCTCGAGGATCGATCTCGGCGACCACACACCTCGCCGACTCGTACGCCCGAACAGCTGCAGGCGCAGGTGCTTGCAGTGCGGGCCGAATGTTCTGCTTGGGGCGGTCGCAAGATCGCGAAGGTGCTGGCGCGCGATCTGGGTGTGCACGTAGCAGCCAGCACAGCCAACTGGGTGCTGCGCCGAAACGGCCTGATCGACCCGGCAGCAAGCCAGGCCGCGACGGCATGGCAGCGCTTCGAGCACGAGACGCCCAATGCACTGTGGCAGATGGACTTCAAGGGCCACTTCGCCACCGACACTGAGCGCTGCCATCCGCTGACCGTGCTGGACGATCACTCGCGCTTCAACATCGTGCTGCAAGCGCTGAGTAACGAGCGGCTAGAGTCCGTGCAGCCGGTCTGCAGCGCGCCTTTGAGCGCTATGGGCTGCCTGAGCGCATCAACGCCGACAACGGTCCGCCCTGGGGCTCGCCGACGCGCGGAGCACTCACCGAGCTGGGCGTCTGGCTGATTCGCTTGGGAGTGCGGTTGAGCCACAGCCGACCGATGCATCCTCAGACCAACGGCAAGGACGAGCGATTCCATCGCACCCTGAAAGCCGAGTTGCTGGCCAGTCGGCACTTCAAGGACCTGGACGATGCCCAGCACCACTTCATCCAGTGGCGGCATCTGTACAACGCCAAGCGCCCGCATCAAGCGCTGGGCATGGACACGCCAGCCAGCCGCTACGCGGCCAGCCCGCGCTCGATGCCAAGCTCTTTGCGGCCCGTCGAATATGGCGATGGCGCCATCGTGCGCCGGGTCGGATACGGTGGACGGATCGCCTTCAAAGGCAACACCTACCGCGTCGGCAGAGGCCTCATCGGCCAGCCTGTAGCCCTACGACCTCACCTGGATCTTGATGGCAGCTTCGATGTCTTCTTCTGCCATCAAAAAGTACGCATGATTGACCTGTGCCAGGCTGACTAACCTGGACCTGACCTGTTACCCATGTCCTGGCACACCTGTCACCCATGTCCTCGGTCCATACAGCAAGCGGGAGAGGGCAGGGGTGAGGGCCAGCGGCGGTGGAAGTACTGAAGCCTTCTTACCCCCGCAGCGATCGACTCACGCGCCCGCGGCTGCCTTCTTCGCGTCCCCGGCCTTCTTCATCGGCACCGGATCTGGCAGGTCCTTGGCCTGCAGCATGCGGGCCTGGACGACGAGTTGGTTGTGCGCGTCGAGGAACGCCGCGGCGATGACCTTGCCTTCATTGCTGTTGGCCCAGCCCGCGCCGGCGGCGCCGCCGAGCTTGCCCAGCACCAGACCGCCCATGCCGAGGTCGGTGACGCGCACCGAGCCCGTCGCAGCTGCCACCTGCTCGGTCGTCTCGTTGTCGGTCAGCAGCAGCGCGACCTGCGCTTCCTTGAGCTTGATGTGCTCGGCCGCCCCCACGAACTTGTTGAGCACCGGGATCATCCCGAGGATGCCGCCGACCTGACGGCCCGCGTCCTGCTCGCTGAAGGTCAGGCTCGGGATCAGCGTGTACTGGGCTTCATAGCCCTTGCCCTTCTGCACGGTGCTGCCTTCCTTGCGCAGGATGCCGGAGTCCTTCAACTCCTGTTCCCGGATCGTGGCTTTCAGGCCCGAGTTGCGATCGACGACGCGGAAGCAGCCGCTCTGCTGCGCGAGCAGGCGCACCAGCGGCAGCGGCGAATTCGGCAGACCGTTGGGCGCGCTGATCGTGTAGCCGTTGGGGTTCTCCATCAGCGACAGCGTCGCGACCGGCGCGTCGCACTTCATCAGCTCGCGGTTGGCCTTGTTGGCGCCGGCCGGACCGGCGGAGCCGGTGATCTCCGAGCTGCCGTCGCCCAGCGTCGCGCCCTGCTTGCCGCAGCCGGCGAGCATCGCCACGGCGACGCAAGCGGCGATCACGCCGCCCACGCGGGGCAGGGAAGGGCCGATGGAGGCGAAGGAACGCGCGAATGCCATGAGGATCTCCTGAGGAACGGCCCGGACCTTATCCCAAATGCGGGTGAACCCAGCCCCCACCGATGGGTGGCTGCGTCGCGGAATGTCGCGTCGTGACAGCGGTGCTTACGGGTGGTTACCGGGACGCCCCGATCGAAGTTCCGACGAAGGGCGTCAGCTCACATCGACGTTGCAGATGTGATCCCGATAGATCTCCGGCAGCATCTCCAGCACCAGGTCCTTGCCGAGGATGTCTGCCTCCGCGATGACTCGCGTGAGCAGGTCCACGGAGACCTGCTCCAGCGCCAGCGTCGATAGCGGCCGGTAGCTCAGGTGCCAGGGTTCCGGGAACATGCCGCCGTTGAAGCGCCGATAGGGGCGCACGAAGCCGTACGTCCCCATGTGCGTGTCGAGCCAACGGTGCAGTTCGAAGAACACGCCGCCCGGCGTCACTTCCTCGGGCAGCAGCTTGGGCACATAGTCCGCTGGCACCGCGGCGCCATCGAAGACGTCGATTTCGGTGCCCCATTGATGCCGACTCGCGCCTGGAAGCGCCGACCAGTTCAAGATGTGGCGCACGATCTCGGGCGGCGTGAGCCTGCTGAAGTCGCGCGCCCGGCCCTGCTCGTCGTACAGCGGCTTGCTGCCGCTGAACTTGCCATTCCAGATCCGGAGTTGCGTCCGGGAGTCCCGGAAGCTGCTGTAGGGCACCAGGTCGATGCCGTCGCGATGCGCGGCCTCGCGAAGGGCCAGGAACGCCTCCACCGCCTCGGGCTGCGCGGCGAAACGTGGGGCGTCGTGCTGGGTCACATGGGTCCGAGCGCGTCCTGTGAGTTCAAGTTCGTTCAGCATCCAATGGCCCGTCGTCGTGGTCGTGGCTGTTCCGGTCGAGCGATGATTCTCACCTGACCACAACGGTACCCGATCGGCGCCTAACGCCGGCTTCACGTTCCAGGGCCCATGCCCAGGGCGATCCGGGGAAACGACGAGTCGCCGCGGGTCCTCCCGCCGCCCGACTTGCTCCAGAATCCGCCCCTTCGGTCCTCCACGACCGCCCAGGATTCCCCAGGCCCTCCTCATGAACGACAAGTCCCCGAGCCGCGCCACCGCGTGGCTGGTGTGCGCCCTGATCGCCGCGTCGCTGTACGGCAACTACTACGTCTACGATTCCATCGGACCCGTCGCCGATGCGCTGCAGAGCCAGCGCGGCTTCAGCGACCAGCAGATCGGCCTGCTCAACGCGATCTACAGCTTGCCCAACGTCGTGCTGATCCTCGTCGGCGGCGTGCTCGTGGACCGCTTCGGCGCCGCGCGCATGACGCTCTGGACGGCCGCCGTCTGTTTCCTCGGCGCGCTGCTCACGGCCCTCAGCCCCAACTTCGCCGGCATGGCCGCGGGACGGCTGCTGTTCGGCATCGGCGCCGAGACCTTCGGCATCGCCACGCTGGCCGCCCTGGCCCAGTACTTCGTCGGCGGCAAGGTCGCGCTCTCCATGGGCCTGGCACTGTCGATCGGTCGTCTCGGGTCGTTCTCCTCGGACATGTCGCCGACCTGGTTCCCCGCCGCTTACGCGCAAGGCTGGCAACCGCCGCTGATGATCGCCGCCGCCATGGCCGCCGCCTCCTTCGCCGCGGGGCTGGCCTACTGGGCGATGGACCGCCGCATCGCCGCCTCCGCCAAGGGCGAGATCGAGAAGCAGGCGCAGCCCTTCGTGTGGCGCGACCTGCTGCACTTCGGCAAGGCCTACTGGTACCTGCTCACGCTGTGCGTGCTCTGGTACTCGGTGATCCTCGCGTTCCGCAGCACCTTCTCGATCAAGTACTTCCAGCACGCGCACGGCCTGGACCTGGCCTCGGCCGGCGCGATGAACAGCTACGTGTTCCTGGCCGCCGTTTTCGCGACACCGGCCTTCGGCTGGCTGTGCGACCGCTTCGGCCGCTACGCGCCGTTCCTGGCCTTCGGCGCGGTGCTGCTGCCCATCGCGATGGCGATGATGGCGCTGACCTCGGCCAGCCTGTGGATCTCGACCGCGCTGATCGGCGTGAGCTTCTCGCTGGTGCCCGCGGTGATGTGGCCGCTGGCCAGCAAGCTCGTGTCGCCGTCGCGCTTCGGCACGGCCCTCGGGCTGATGTGGGTCGCGCAGAACGCCGGCATCGCCGGCGCCAACCTCGTCGCCGGCTGGCTCAACGACCGCGCCGGCGCGAGCGCGCAGAACCCCGCCGGCTATGAGCCGATGATGCTGTTCTTCGGACTCGCCAGCGTCGGCGGCGCGGTGTTCGCGGTGATCCTGTGGCTCACCGCCGGCAGGCGCGATCAGGAGAAGGCGGCGCCTGCCGCCTGAACTGAGGAGGCATGACGCCATGACCGTCGAACTGCGACCGGCGATCGACGAGGACGCACTCGATGTGGCGGACGTCCTGATCGCTTCGCGTGAGGCGTTCCTGCCGTACGCGCCGATGGCCCACACGGCCCCCGAGGTTCGAGGCTGGGTGCGCGATGTGTTGGTGCCCTCGGGCCAGGTGACCGTGGCTTGCGAAGGCGCACGGATCGTCGGCGTGCTCGCGACCTCGCGCGAAGAGGACGCCGCGTGGATCGAGCAGCTCTACCTCCTGCCGGGATGGACCGGCCAAGGCATCGGCGAGCGGCTGCTCGCGCACGCGCTGGCGAGCTTGCCTCGTCCCATCCGGCTCTACACCTTCCAGGCCAACGAAGGCGCGCGCGCCTTCTACGAACGGCATGGCTTCAAGGCGATCGACTTCTCGGACGGTGCCGGGAATGAGGAGCGTTGCCCCGACGTGCTGCACGAGCTGCGCTGACCCTCAAGGCGCCAGCACATACAGCGACGACATCGTCGCCAGCTGTTCCGGCGTCATCGCCGCGAAGCGCCACTGCAGCGGCAGCGACTTCGCCAGTTGCCGCGTCGGTTCATGGATCTTGTCCTGCTCGAGGAGCAGGCGGTAGCCGGCCAGCGCGAACAGCGGCGGATATTCGTGATGCCGCAGCCGGTTCTCGCCTTCACGCGTCAGCCGGTTGATCCACGCGTGCTTGCGCTCCGGCCAGGTCAGGAAGTTGATCTTGCTGATGGACTTGTCCGCGTGCTCCAGGTGGTCGGAGTGGTCCACCAGATGCACCATGCGCCCGCGCGCGGAGAGCTTGGGACGCAGGGACTTGAGCAGTTGCACCAGCACGTCCGGCGGGATGTGCTCCAGCACGGTCCGCGAGGTGACGAGATCGATCGCTCCGTCGGCGAGGTCGTTCACGTCGAACGGCGCGAGGTAGGTGAGCGGCAGGTCCTTGCGCGACCGGATCTCGCGCAGCCGCTGGTCCGCGGGATCCACCCGCCGCAGGAAGTCCAGCGTCGCGGCGAAGCTGACATCGTCCAGGTGGGCGTTGAGGTCGGACATGTAGACGTGCCCGGCGCCTTGCAGGCACTGCAGGATGGGGATGGTCGGGAACCAGCCGGTGCCGATCTCCAGCACCGTGGCGCCTTCGATCACACCGCCCGTGTGCGACAGCGCCGCCCGCATCTGCGACCAGTTCTTCAGCGTGTCGCTGAGGTTGTCCGGATCGGGCCGGTAGCCGAAGAGCCTGCGCTTCGTGACCCGCAGCAGCCGACCGAACGGCAGCCGCGTGAGGATGGCTTGTCGGCCCACCTTCAATCGCCAGTCCATCGTGTCCCCGCTTCCGCTGGTCCAGTGACTGGAGATTCTCACCCCATCAGCCGCGGTGCGGCGCTGAGGGCTTCGGAGGAGAGGCGCCGAAGCGCCGTGCCGCCGCCTTCAGATGCGAGCGCACGACCAGCACGTGTCCGGGCAGGATGAGCGCGAGGTAGAAGCGACCGAGCCGGTTGTGGCAGTTCACGACGGTCGTCGCGACCGCTTCGCGATGCGGTGATCCCTCGACGCGACGGATCAGGATCGACAGCTTGAAGTCGAGGTGCTGGTCCTGCTCGCCGAAGATCGCTTCCTCGCGCGTGGCGGAGAGCACGCGGAAGATGTCGACGTGCTCGACGCCGATGTCATCGAGGTGGTGGCGCATCGCCGCCGAGGTCTTCAGACCGAGTGGTTTCACGGCTGCGTCGCGGATCGCGAGCAGCGCGCGGAACCACCACGGCGGATCGGCCAGCGTCGCGCGGGCCAGCGCCATTGCGTCGTCGGGCGCGTCGTCCGCGAGCGTGACGGCGAAGGCGTCGGCGAGGTTCGCGCCGGCGTAGGTCGATGCGAGCTGACTCTCGCGCGGCGGCGAGACGCGGCGGACGATGGACATCGGGAAGCGACCGGGCCGTGGAGGAGCGGCGATCTTAGCGAGCCGCGGACGAGGCGGCCTCGGCGGGCGAGGCGTCGCGCAGCGCGCGAGTCCCCGCCCAGGAGGCATGCACCAGCAGCAGGACCTCCTGTTTCAGCGCCAGGCGATTCCAGAGTTCCTCGGAGATGCAAGGCGTGACGCGCTCGCCGCTGTCTCGATGCTCGAGGCGGATCTTCAGCCCACAGCCTGGGAGCAACTTCCAACGCCTGTCGGTCTTGTCGACCACCACGAAGTGTTGCGTCTCAGGCCGGCCGGTGGCCTCGTTGATGAGGTGGCCAGCGCCGAACGCCACCGTGAAGAACGCCAGCCCATAGGCCAGGGGCGGGCCCACAAGCACCAGAAACACGATCTGTCCGAATCGCAGGGGCGGACGATCCGCCGCGCGGGGCATCGTGATGGCGAGCAGCAGGCCGAGCGGCGCGGCGATATAGACCGCCTTTCCCACCATCTCGCTGGACGGACCGAATCCGGTGCTCGCGCCGTAGATGGCGAGAAGCAGCGGCAGGCTCCAGACCAGCGACCGGATCTGGAAACGCCGACGAGGCGACAGTGAGGACCAACGAGACATGAATGGGGGCAGCAATGGAAAAGGCTCCGGAGCCGGCCGATTGGACCAGACCCCGGAGCCTCGCGTCATCCGCCCCGAGAGGGGATCACGAGATCACGGCATCACGACTTCGTGATCTTCACCGAGCGCAGGTTCCAGCCCGGACCGTTGGCCTTGACCGCGATCTGCTGCTGGCCGGCCGGCAGCGTCACGCGGTGCGAGATGGTCGTCCAGTTCTGCCAGCCGCCCGTCGAGGGCACGCCGAGCGAGCCGTATACCGGCGTGCCGCCGGCCATCTCCAGCTGCAGGCTGCCGCCGCCGTTCTGGCTGGCGACGCGGTACTCGACCGTGTAGGTGCCGCCCTGCGGCAGGTTGAGGTTCCACACCGCCCAGTCGCCGGTGTCGATCCAGCCGAGGTTCTGGCCGCCTTCGGTGGATGCCTCCAGCTGCATGCCCGACTGCAGCGCGAAGTTGGCCGCCTGCAGCGTCGTCGAGAACGCCGTGCCGGCATCCTTCTTGTAGACGCGCACGTAGTCCACGTACATCTTCGCGGGCAGCTTGCTCTCGTCGATGTTCCATTGCGGCCAGTTGCCGCCCACCGCCAGGTTCAGCAGCAGGAAGAAGTCGCGATGGAATTCCTCGGTGCTGTTCACGCTGTTGGTGATGTCGGCGACGTGGAACTGACGGCCGTCGACGAACCAGCGGATCGCCTTCTCGTCCCATTCCACGGCGTAGATGTGATAGTCCGCGACGTTGTTGCCCGTGTGGCCGCCGTAGGAGGCGTGGCCGCCGTCCGGACCCTGCCAGTGGATGGTGCCGTAAATGTCCGATTCGGCATTCACGTGTTCCATGATGTCGATCTCGCCCGACGCGGGCCAGCCGACCGAGTTGATGTTGCTGCCCAGCATCCAGAACGCGGGCCACATGCCGGAGCTCGACGGCGCCTTGATGCGCGCCTCGATGCGGCCGTACTTGAACTGCGCCAGGCCTTGCGTGGTCATGCGCGCCGACGTGTAGCGCATGCCGCCGAAGTCCTCGCGCTTGGCGGTGATGACGAGCTGGCCGTTCTCGATGGTCGCGTTCTCGCGCCGGTAGTACTGCAGCTCGTTGTTGCCCCAGCCGCCCGAGCCGGTGCCGGTCTCGAACCGCCATTGCGGGCCGATGCCGTTGGTGAATTCGTCCTGCCAGACGAGTTGCCAGTTTTGTGCCTGCGCCGCGACACCCGTCAGGGCGAGCGCGACCGCGGCGAGCGATCGAATCCAGCGTGTCATGGGATCTCCTCGGAACCAGTGGTGATGGAGGAGACGCGCGCGAAGGACAGGGCGGCGTCTCCAGGGGGCCCGGTCCCAGGGACCGGGTGTCGACGCCCGAGATCAAGTAAGCCAATGGGGCCGCTGGCCCGTCGCCGATCGCTCGTCGACGCGCCGCCGCCTCTCCGGCATGACTATCTGAAAGCGCTTTCACCGTGTCTTGCGGGAAAACCCTGGAAACTTCGCTTCGTTGGAAACAAGCGGTTGTCCGATGGCAAGGGGGCTGGCGACGCGGTATCCAGGTGTTGCCCTGGTGACGGGTCTGCGATGGGTCCACTGCGGATCCACCGCGGGTCGGGCCGTCGCGCATTGTTGGGGCGCGTTGAATTCACATGCTCGCGGGCACGCCTCGACGGCCAGGGCCGGGATCCGAAGAATGCGGTCGACCACCCACTCGAAAGTCCCTGCGATGGCCCCCGTTTCCTCCCAGGTCTCACGGCGAGCGTCGCCGCTCCGTGCCGCGGCCGCCCGCCTCGAGCCGGCGGCATATGCGCTGCTGCGCGTCGCCTTCGGCGCCATCCTGTTCACGCATGGCCTGCCAAAGGCGCTGGGGACCTCGCACGGATCGATGGCGGATCCGATGGCGGGCTCGATCCGGCTCATCGATCAGGTGATGGGCTTGCCCTTCGCGCCGCAGCTGGCTGTCCTCGTCATGCTGCTGGAGACAGTGGGCGCGGTGGCGCTGGCGGCGGGCTTCTGCACGCGCTGGGTCGCGCTCGCGTTCACGCTGGAGATGATCGGCATCTGCGTCGCGCTCGGCCCGACCTGGCCGTGGATCGACCGCGGCATCGAGTACCCGGTGCTGATGGCGGCGCTGGCGGCCTACGTCGTCGTGCGCGGCGGTGGGGCGTATGCGGTGGACGGGAGGGTGCCGTGGGCGGCATCGGCGTCGGCCGCGTCGCCGTCGTGATGGCTGAGCATCTGCAGCAACTGTGCGCGTCGACGCTCCAGATCGGCGATCTGGGCTTCGATCGCCGCGAGGCGCTCGCGCTGCGCGGGTGAGGTCTGCGCGCAGGGCAGGGCGCCCTCGATGACCAGCATGCAGCCGGGGAAGCGCCGGATCTCCTCGAGATTGAAACCGCTCGCGAGGAAGCGCTGGATCTGGCGGACCTGGATCGCGGCGCCGGCCCGGAACTTCCGGTAGCCGTTCGCGGCCCGCAGCGAAGCGAGCAGCCCGAGATCGTCGTAGTGCCGGATCGCGCGGACGCTGACGCCGCTGACGCGGGACAACTCGCCGATGGCGAGGAACTCGGGCGGGTCGGCGCGGAGGTCTGCGGGGACGTCGGCAGGAGAGGGCTCAATGGGCATAGGGGATTCTTCCATCGCGGCTTGACCCTGACACGGGTGTGAGGCTCGACAGTCCGGCTCCCCATTCATCTGGAGTCCTTCATGACTGTTGTCCCACGCGGCCTTCCGGGCCGTCTCTCGGCCCGTCTCCTGGCCCGTTTCCTGGTCTTCTGGCTGCTGGCCCTCGCGAGCGCCTGGAGCGGCGTCGCCCGGGCCGATGCCACGCCCACACGGCAATACACGGTCGTCTCGCCGGACGGCGTGCCCCTGTCGGTCCAGGAGTACGGCGATCCGTCCGGAACGCCCGTGATCTTCGTCCATGGGCTGCTCGGCAGCCATCTGAGCTGGCAAGCCCAGGTCGGGAGCCCGGCCTTGCAGCGCCATCGGCTGATCACCTTCGACCTGCGCGGGCATGGCCAGTCCGGCAAGCCCTCGGAGCCCGAGCGCTATGTCGAAGGCAGACGTTGGGGGCAAGACCTGGCGTCGGTCATCAGCGCCTCGGGCGCGCAGCGGCCGGTGCTGGTCGGATGGTCGCTCGGGGCGGCCGTGATCTCGAACTACCTGGCGGCGCAAGGCGATGCGGCGGTCGCCGGTGTGGTGTACGTCGGTGGCGTCATCGAACTGGACCCCGCGCAGATCGTGCCGCATCCGGACGTCTACCGCGACATGAACTCCGCAGACCTGCGCACGCGACTCGACGCCGAACGCGCATTCATCGTCCTGTGCTTCCACCGGCAGCCCGGAGACGAGGTCTTCCAGCGCCTGCTCGCGAATGCCTCGCTGGCGTCGTTCGACATGCAGCGCGTCGTGCACCGGATGAGCGTGGCGGCGGAGCAGGGATTGCGGCGTGCGGGCAAGCCCATGCTGCAGATCTACGGTGAGCAGGATGCGCTCGTGCGCGCCAAGCCTTCCGCCGATCGGGCGAGGGCGCTCAATCCCGCGATACGGACGACGTTCTATGAGGACGCCGGACACGCGCCGTTCGTGGAGGCTGCGGATCGATTCAATGCGGAGCTCGTTGGATTCGTCGAGGCGGCGAGTGGCGAGGTGGTGCGCTGAAGCGGCGGTCCTGCCTGTCGCGTGCATGGCAAGATGAACCCTCCTGTCCATGAAGGCTGCTCCCATGACGACACGTCTCGCCTCCTGCAGTTGCGGTCAGCTCACGGCCCGGGTCGTCGGCGAGCCCGTCCGCATCTCCATCTGCCACTGCCTGAACTGCCAGCGCAGGACCGGCGGACCCTTCGCCCAGCAGGCCAGGTTCCGTCGTCAAGACGTGACCCCGTCGGGCACGTCGTCGACCTACGCGATCACCGGTGACGAAGGCACGCGCGCGATCTTCCACTTCTGTGCCACCTGCGGCGCGACGGTCTATTACGAGATGGAGGCGATGCCGGAGTTCATCGCGATTCCCGTCGGGGCGTTCGCGGAGCCGGGCTTCCCGGCGCCGACCGTGTCCGTCTACGAAGACCGGAAGCACGGCTGGGTGGTCCCGCCGGCGGACGCGGAACACTACCGCTGACGGGGCGCGCCCCGTCTCAGCCGGGCGTTCTCTCCGGGTCTTGCTGCGTTTCGCTCAACGCACCAGCTTGCCGCCCGCGCCCAGCACGGCGAAGTCGACATAGCGCGAGGTCGGGCCCTTGCCGAAGGTCAGGCGATGGCCGCCGACGTCGGTCTCGAAGCCGCGTTCCAGGGCATCGCTCAGTGCCGCGGGTCCGGCGGCCGGCGTGCGTTCCAGCGCCTTCACGAGCGCGCGCGCGGCGATGAAGCCTTCGAGCGAGCGCGAGGACAGGTCCGCGTCCTTGGCGTTGCCGCGCAGGCGCTGGTAGTCGCGGACGACTTCCCGATCCGCGCGGTCGTCCGTGGGCAGCACCAGCGAGAACGCGAAGCCGCGGGCGCGGTCCGGGCCGAGCTTGGCCAGCAGCGCCTGCACGTCGATGATGGACATGCCGTACAGGCCGGCGCGGCCGCCCGCGGACTGGTACTTGTCGGTGAACTCGATGGCGGCCGCGGTGGTCGCGGCGAGGAAGATCACGTCGGGCGCCTGCTTGATCATGTCGGCCACCGCCTTGCCCACCTCGATGGTGTTGCGGGCGTATCCGGACTGCGCGACCAGCGAGAGGCCGTAGGTCTTCGCCGACGCCTGCGCCCCGGCGAGCGCGTCGCGTCCCAGGCCGTCGTCCTGGTAGACGATGGCGACCTTGGTGCGACCCATCTCGCTGAGCTGCTTGAAGAGGCGGTCGACCTCCTCGCGGTAGCTGGCCTTGACCGGGTACATGCCGCGCGCGGTGATCACGCTGTTGGCGCCGGAGACCGCGCCGACCATGGAGACGTGGGACTTCTCGAGCACGCCGTCCTGCTTGAGGGCCTCGAGGTTGGAGGTGCCGACGGTGCCGATCAGGGCGGTGGGCGCGTCCGCGCTGATGAGTTCCTTGACCAGCCGGACGGTGTCCTCGGGCTTGTTCGCGTCGTCGCGGGTGACGAACTTGATCTTCTGGCCGCGGATGCCGCCGCGGGCGTTGACGTCGTCGATCCACAGCTTGGCGCCGGCGCGGATCGCCTTGCCGGTGACGGCCTGCGGGCCGGTGAACGGCGCGACCTGGCCGATGACGATGTCGGCATGCGCCGTCGTTGCGGCCGCGAGGCACAGGAGGGTGATCAGGCGGCGGGCGCGGCGGGCGAAAGCAAGGGTCATGTTGGGTGCGGCAGCTGGCGTGCAGGACCGGCCATTGTGATCAATACGATGATGGTTGCGGTAACAGTTGGGCGACTGGGAGAGCCGCGGCCGGGCTTGGCGACAAGCGGCAGCTTCGGACCGAAAGAAGGTCCGCGTTGGGCGCTATGCGGCGCTCCCCTGTGCCCATACCGCATCACTGGGGAACAGGCTTCTGCGCCTCGGACAAGGCCTCGCGCGCGGCGTCGAGCTGCTTCTGTTCCTTGGCGATCTTCTTCGCGTCGCCCTTGGCCTGCGCGGCGGCGAGGTCGGCCTCGCGACGGCTCACCTTCTTCGTCGCGGCGGTGATGTCGCGTTGCCGTGCGGCTGCCAGCGAGGCGTCCGTGCAATGGCGCTTGTTGGCGGCCAACGCCGATTGCAGGCCCGAGAGCTGGCGGCGGTTGCCCTTGGCCTGGGCTTCGGCGATCTGGGATTCGATGCTGGCCCGTTTCGCCGCGCAGGCGGGGGAGGGCGGGTCGGCGGCAGGGGCCGCCGCGGAGACCATCGTTGAACAGGCGATGGCGAGGAGCGATGCGACCAGTGCCTTCATGACCTTCCCTCGAAGCCGTGATGGGGAAAGTCTAGACCAAGCCGGGCGACGAACGGACCGATTACACGTGGGTACAGCTCTAGCATCGGGCATGACGCAAACATCGACCCGTCGCGATCTCCTCGCTGCCGCATTGGCCGCGCCCGCTGCAGCCATCGCTGCGACAGCAGCAACGGCCGCACCGGCCGCACCGGCTGCAACAGCCGCGTCGGGGGCAACGCCCCGATCAGGCGGCACGTCCTTGGTGCTCTCGCCGCGGCGCATCGAGCGGATGCTCAGGAGCGCGGTGGCCGATGGACGTGCTGCCGGCGTGTCGGCGGTGGTCTGGCAGGGCGGGGCGGAGCGCTACTTCGGCGCATTCGGACTGGCCGATGTGGAGGCGAAGCGGCCCATGGCCCGCAACACGCTGGCGCGTATCTGGTCGATGACCAAGCCGGTGGCGTCGGTGGCGCTCATGCGCCTGTGGGACGCGGGGCGCTTCCGGCTGGACGATCCGATCGCGCTCTACCTCCCGGAGTTCAAGTCCATGCGGGTCCACGCCGACGATGGTCGCGGGGAACGCCCCGCCGAGCGACCGATCCTGGTGAGCGACGTGCTGCGGCACACGTCGGGCCTCACCTACGCGATGGAAGACGGCCCGGCCGATCGCGCCTTCCGCGCCGCGAATCCGCTCGAGACCTCGCGGGACCTGGCCGCGTTCAGCCGCGCGGTGGCCGCGCTGCCGCTGCGTCACGAGCCGGGCACGGCCTGGCACTACGGGACGTCCACGGACATCGTGGCCCGCCTGGTGGAGGTGCTCGGCGACGAGCCCTTCAATGCACACGTCCGCCGCCACATCCTGCAGCCGCTGGGCATGAAGGAGACGGACTGGACGCAGCCCGAGGCGCGGAAGGACCGCTTGGCCGCGACGTATCGACTCCCCGAGGGCGCGCCGCCTCAGCGAGAGCCGGATGTGCCCTTCACCTTCGCCAGCGGCGGCGCGGGTCTGATCGGCCCCATCGACGATTACCTGCGCTTCGCCCGCATGCTGCTGGGCGAAGGCGAGCTCGACGGCGTGCGCGTGCTGCGTCCGGCGACCGTGAAGGTGATGCTCGTCGATCACCTGGACCCGGCCACCTCGCCGCGTCACTTCCTGAAGAGTCCAGGCCTCGGGTTCGGGTTCGGAGGCTCGGTGCGCATCGCGCCGACCACGGCCGACGAGCCGGCCAGCGCGGTGGGTGAGTTCTCGTGGGGCGGCGCGGCGTCGACGCTGTTCTGGGTCGACCCGGCGAACCGGCTCGCGGTGGTGTTCTTCGCCCAGAAGTTGCCGTTCGATGAGGCGCTGCATCGGGAGGTGCGGCGCGCGGTGTACGGCTGAACGACCCACACTGCGGTCTCGATTCTTTCGAGCGGCTTGAGGCACCGCAGGTCCCTCAGCCTCGGCGCCGCTCGGCGGGGATGCGCTCGACCATAATCTGCGTCCATTTCTTGAGCGGGTCCAAACCCGCCGGAACAGTCATTCATCAAGAGGGAATCGGGCATGCAGGGGATTTTGGCAGTGGCTTTCAAGCGAAGCGGGGCAGCACTCGCACTGATCGGTCTACCGCTCTTGATGCTCGCCGCTTGCGGTGGAGGGGGCGGAGGTGTCATCGAAGCTGGCATCGGAGGTGGCAGCGGAGGCGGTAACGCCGATGCATTCCAGTTGAGCTTCCAGCCGACCTCTCTGGAAGCAACCTTCTATGCCGGAGAAGCGCCGTTGTTGACGGTGACCGCCACTGCCAGCCGCACGCATGCGGCTCCCGTGCAGGTGGCCGTGATCGACAGCGTGGGTGTGCTGAGCGGCCAGGCCGAGTTGACGGCCACGAGCCAGCTGGTCTACCGCGTCGGGCTGCGGCTTTCGAACAGCCTCCCGGCCGGTACCCATAGCGGAAGCCTGGAAGTGCGCGTCTGTGAAGACGCGCCGACGGTCTGTGCCAAGCCCGTGGGGGCCTCGCCCTGGCGGCTACCCTACAAGTTCACGGTTCGCCCGGCGACGAATCTCTCGACCCTGAGCGCGGTTCCTGGCGGTCGGGGCTGGTCGACCTATCTGGGAGACGCCGCACAGTCCGGATTCCAGGCCGTGTCGCTGAAAGCGGCGGACTTCAATCGCCGCTGGACCACGCAGATACCGGCGACGGCGATGCAGGCCTCGGCGATGCGAGCCTCGGCCTTCGCAGTCGACGACGGTCTGCTTTTCTATGTGGCCCTGGATCTGACGGGCCGCCCGCCGGTACTCGTCGCTCAGCGTGAAAGCGACGGCTCGATCGCCTGGACCCAGGCCCTGGGGTCGCCCGGCGCCAAGGCCAGCAGCCCCACGCTCGCCAACGGTGAGGTGTTCGTCGTGACCTCTGGCCTCGTGGCCAGCGGCTCGGAAACAGAGCTCTGGCGCATCAGTCAGGCCACTGGTCAGATCCTGCTTCGTCAGAGCTATTCGTTCTCCAGCACCAGCCAGACCGCGCCTTTGCATGTGAACGGAAAGCTGTACTTCTGCTTGAGGTCGGCATCCGGCAGTCGCGGCCTGACGCGTTTCGATGCCACGACGCTCCAGCCGGACTGGACCGTGCCCTTGAGCATCGACACCTGCACGCCCTCCAGCGATGGCACGAGCATCTATGTCTTTGGCGACAACAAGTTGACGGCCATCGACGCGTCCACTGGCGCCGTGAACTACAGCATCGCCGCGCAGACACCGGGCAGCTATCTCACGCCGCCGCCGGTCCTGGACGGCCGCGGGCGGGCTTATGTGGCGGCATACACCACCGGCTCCTTCACCAACGACTCGAGCCTCATCGCCTTTGACCTCAACACGCGCACCGTGGCCTGGCAACTGAGCGGGCATTTCGACAGCAATCCGGTGCCCGTGGGCGATGCGGTCTATGTGTCCAACGACCGATCACTGGATGCCAGGGCGAGCAGTGACGGCCGCTTGCTGTGGTCCTGGGTCAGCGACAGCTCCGGACTTGATGGACTGGACAGCGGGCTGGTGGTCAGCAATGGTCATGCTTTCGTCGCCAGTCGCTGGGCCACTCACGCGATCGACCTGAGCACGCACGCCTCGGCGTGGAGTGACCCGTTGGGCGGCTCCCTGGCGCTCTCGGGTCAAGGCGTGCTCTACATCGGCGGCTATTTCGGGACGGGTCTCCGCGCCGTCAATCTGCATTGAGCGAATCCGAAGGCGACGAGGGGTGCCCGGCCAAGTGAATCAGCCTGGCAGGCCGGGCTGCGGCCCCTCGACCTCCGCATGTTCCTCGACACCCAGTGATCCCAGCGCCCGCCGCATGCCGCTCGCGCTCGGCGACTCGATGTAGACGCACTTCTTGTTGTGGCGCTTGCAGTGGTCCTTCACGCGCCAGTAGGCGTCGTGGCTGATGCACCCGGTCTGGCAGATCACGAGGTCCGCCGCCGCCAGACTGGCGTCGAGCTTGGAGACCGCGTCTTCCTCGCCGCCGTCGTGGTGGAGGAACCGGCCGCCGGTGCGCTCGATCAACTGGCGGTAGATCGGCACCACCGCGGGCCGGCCGCCGACGCACAGCACCGAGCGCTCGTCGAGTGAGGGCAGCGCGCCTTCAGCGCCGGCCTGTGATTCGGCCTGCTGCGCCGTCTGCGTCTGTTGCTGCGTCAACTGCCGTTCCGATTGCACCAGCGCCTGCTGCAGTTCGTCCGCACGGCGCTGCTCGCGTTCGGCCTGCTGGCGCGAGGTCAGCAGCGCGCGCTCCAGTTGATGGATGCGGTCCTGCTGCGTCTGCAGGTGCCTGGCCTGCTCGTGACGATGGCGCAGGCCGGGGATGCTCTCTTCGAGCTGCTGCAGCTCGTCGCGCAGTCCCGCCGCCAGCGTGTCGCGCGCCAGAAGCTCACCGCGCAGGCGCAGGCATTCGGCTTGTGAGAGTTCGAGCTCGCGGGCCCGCTCCGCCAGCAGGCGCGTGCTGCGCGATTGCGCCTGCGCCAGCTCGCGCGTCAGGATCGCGTGCTCGTCCTGCAGCTCGTCGAGCCGCTGCAGGTCCGCGCGGTTCGCCGCGCCGACCTGGTGCTGCAGCATGTGGATGTCGCGCAGGACCTGCTCCTGCAGCGCCGCGTCGCAACGCGCGTGCGTGAGCGCACCCCACAACGCGCCGCCGACGTCGTTGCCCTGCTGCGCGGCGTTCCACCAGCGCGTCAGCGACTCCGCCGTCTTGTGCTGCGAGGACTGCCGCAGCGCGATCGAGAAGCGCTGGTCCAGCTCCTTCTGCAGCATCTCGGAGATCGGCCCGCGACGCGCGCATTCGTTGATCGCGCCGCAGTGCATCTCGTAGTCGTTGGCCAGCGCCTCGCCGCCTAGCATCTTGCCCAGCTTGCGGCGCAGCACCGGCATCGGCAGGCACACGCCGATCACGGGGCAGAGCGCTTGCGCCGGCAGTTCCCACAAGCGGCGGCGGCGCGAGCCGCGCGGCACCGGCGTGTCGTCGGAGGACGAGGACGAAGACGAGGAGAACGACGACGGCGAGGCATCCCCCCGCGCCAAGGCCTGCGCCAGCGGCAGTCCCGCGACCGCGGCGGGCACCGCGTCGCCCTCCTGCATGAAGACGCCGCCGCCGGTCACCGCGCTCGCGGCGGAGGCCAGCAAGGGGGAATCGCCCGGCAAGCCGGAGGCGCCGGCGTCGGAGCGGGCCAGCAGGCTCAGGAGTGAAACGGGGGTGGGTTTGTCGCACATGCGGTGGACTCCTTACTGCAAGGGGGACGCCTGGAGCGCGAAGCGCACCGGGTACTCGACCCAACTGACCAGTCGCTGGTCGCCGCGCCGGGCCGGGATGAAGGGGCAGGACTCGGCGACGCGTCGCGCGGCCTCGTCCAGCAGGCGCCAGCCGCTGCCGCCGGACACGACGACCTCGGCCGCGTGACCGTCGGCATCGACCTTCACGCGCAGCACGACCTGACCCTGGATGCCTCGGTCGCGCAGCATCGCGGGATAGTGGCGTGCGGTCTGTTGCGCACTGCAGGCGCGGTGATCGGCGGGCAACTGTGCCGGGGAGTCGGCGCTCGCCGGCGTGGGGATAGTGGCGGGCGGCGGTGGGGCTGCCGCTGCCACGGCGGTGACTGCGGCGACCGCCACCGGGCGGGCCGTGGCCGCGTTCTGATCGATCGCCGCAGCCGCCGGCGGATCGAATCGCAGCGGCGTCGTCGCGGCGGCCATAGTCGGCGCCGCCTCGATCTGCACGGGCGGCGGCGGGATGTCCGGGATCGGTGGCACGGTCAACGCGGAGCGCGGCAGCTGGACGGAAACCGATGGCGTGAGCGTCGGGCTCGGCGTCGTCGCCGACGGCACCAGGCGCGCGTTGATCGTCAAGAGCGCAGGCGTGGGTGGGCGCTTGGTCGCGAATGCGCTCATCAGCGCCAGCAGCATCGCCGCGTGGACCACACCCGTCACGGCCCAGCCGGTCCAGCGCGGCATCCGGCCGTGCAGCTGGAGCTGCAACTGCAGTTGCAGTTGCCGTGGCAGTGCGGTTGCGCTCATGCGCGCACTCCCACGGCGGCGCTGAGCATCGGCAGGATCGCCAGACCGTGCTCGTCCCGCAGCAGGCGCAGCCGCGTGTCGTAGAGCTGCTCCAGCAAGGGCAGCGTCGCCGGCAGCGCGTCGCAGTCGGCCAGCAGCCGGCCGGACTTCAGGAGCCACAGCCGGTCGAAATGATTCATCGCGAGATTGAGGTCGTGCAGCACCGCGACCAGCGCATGGCCGCGCTCCGCCGCGAAGTCCGACATCGCCGCCATCAGCGACACGCTCAGCCCCGGGTCGAGCGCCGCGACCGGCTCGTCGACCAGCAGCAGCCCGTCGCGCGCGTCCCAGGCCTGCGCGAACACGCGGGCCAACTGGACGCGCGCCTGCTCGCCGCCGGACAGCGTGTCGAAGCGGCGGCCGTGGAGGTGATCGGCCTGTGCCTGCGTCAGTGCCTCACGCACGATCGCGTCCTGTCGGCCATCGCCTTGCCGCGCCACGCGGCCCAAGGCGACGACCAGTTCGACGGGCAGGCCGAACGCGACGCCGTGTTGTTGAGGAAGGACCGCGCGACGCTGCGCGAGTTCCGCCGGCGACCAGACGCTCAGCGGCTTCCCATCGAAATGCAGCGCGCCGGAAGCCGGACGCAGCTCGCGCGCGATGAGCCGCAGCAATGTCGACTTGCCCGCACCGCTCGGGCCGAGGATCGCGATGCGCTCGCCCGGATCGACGCGCAGCGTCACCGGCCCGATCGTCGCGTTGCCGAGCGTCACGCGCGCGTCCTGCAAGTTCAGCAGCGAGCCCATCACGCGCTCCCCATGCGGCGCACCGCGCCGCGCAGCAGGAAGAGGAACCACGGCGCGCCGATCAGCGCGCTGAAGACGCCGACGGGGATCTCCGCCGGCACCGCCAGCGTCCGCGCGAAGGTGTCCGCCACGACCAGCAGCAGCGCGCCCGCGAGCATCGCGTTGGGCAGCACCCGGCGCTGGTCCGCGCCGACCAGTTGCCGGGCGAGGTGAGGCGCCATCAGGCCGATGAAGCCGATGTTCCCGCACCATGCCACCGCCAGCGCCGACAGCAGCGCCACCATGGTGATGCACTGCCAGCGCAGCCGGTCGACGTCGATGCCGACGTGCGCGGCCGCCGCCTCGCCGAGCGCCAGCGCGTTCATGCGCGGCGCGACGCGCAGCGCCACCGCGGCCAGCACGAGCAGCGCGCCGCCCATCACCGCGGCCATGATCCAGTTGGCGCCGGCCAGCGAGCCGAGGGTCCAGAAATTGATCGCGCGCAGCTGTTCGTCGTTGGCGAGGAAGCTGCACAGGCCGACGATCGCGAAGGTCATCGCCTGCAAGGCCAGCCCGCACAGCAGCAGCGCAGCGATCGATCCCGGCGCGAGCCAGCGCGACAGCCGGTCCAGCGAGAAACACACCGCCAGCGCGCCGCCGAAGCCGACCAGCGGCAGCAGCCACAGGCGTGCTTCGGCGGGCAGCACGGCGTGCATGCCGGCGAAGACGGTGAGGGTGAGCGCCACCGCCGCCGCGGCGCCGCTGGTGACGCCGAGCAGGCTGGGCTCGGCCATCGGATTGCGGAAGAGCGCCTGGCTCAGCGCGCCGGCCAGGCCGAGCGCCGCGCCCACCGCGAGCGTCAGTCCGAGGCGGGGCAGGCGGAGTTGCCACAGCACATGCGCGCCGCCGGTCTTGGGCGCGTCGCTCCACGGGCCGTTGAGCCAGTCCGCCGCCGCGATCGGCACTGCGCCGAACTGCACCGCCACGATGACCGTGAGCAGCAGCGCCACCGTCAGCAGCATCGGCCGCGACCACGCGCGCCGCGTCGGCACCGCGGTGATCGGCGAGGGCAGGGCGGATCCGACGGTGCTCATCGCTGGGTCAGTCGTGCGGTTCGTCGTGCAGATCGTCGGGTCGGGTGTCGCGCCGGGTGTTGCCCGACGCTCACGCCGTCTTGCCCGTGCCCGCCGGCGCATGCAGGGCCTGCGCCAGCGTCGTCAACGCCTTCGGCGTGCGCGGCCCGAAGCCGAGCAGCTCCATCGTTTCCATCACGACCACGCGCCTGTGCTGGCCGGCCGGCGTCTGCGCCAGGCCGGGCAGCTTCAGCAGACCGTCGATGCCGCCGCTGGCCTCGAGGCCTTGCGTCGTCGCCAGGATCACGTCCGGGGCCGCGGCGATCGCCGCTTCCGGCGAGAGCATCTTGTAGCCCTGGGCATCGACCAGCGCGTTGGTCGCGGCGGCGTAGCCGATCATCGCGTCCGCCGCCGTGGCGGAGCCGGCGATGCGCGCCTGGTTCGCCGCGTTCGACAGCACGAAGAGCACGCGCGGCGCACGATGGCCGGCGGCGAGCTTCGTCACCTGCGCGCGGCTTGCGGTCCATTCGGACTGCAGCTTCTGCGACAGGGCCGCGGCCTGCTGCTGGCGACCGAGGAGATCGCCCAGGGCCTTGGTCCGTTCAAGCACGCCTTCGAAGCGGTGCTCCGCGCGCAGCACGTGCAGCGGCACCTTGGCCGCTTCGAGCTGGCGCAGCACCGCGGGCGGGCCGGCTTCCTCGGTGGCGACGACCATCGTCGGCGCCAGCGAGAGCAGGCCTTCGGCGGCCAGCGTGCGCGCGTAGCCGACGTTGGGCAGCTTCGTCGCGGCCGTCGGGTACAGCGAGGTGCTGTCCACGCCGACCAGCTCGCCTTGCGCGCCCAGCTCGTAGATCAGCTCGGTCAGCGCGCCGCCGACGGCGATGACGCGCTGCGGCGCGGCCCCCGCGCGGCCGACTATCGTCAGCAGCGCCGCGGCCGGCGCCAGCGACAGGACGTGGCGGCGGCTCAGCACGGCACGGTCTCCGCCGGCGCGCCTTCAACGAGGCTCTCCAGCAGGTTGCGCCAGTCGCAGCGCTCGGCCTGGCCGGGCTTGCGTTCGCCGAACATCATCGCGATCGTGCGGCCCTGCGCGTCGAAGAGCTCCAGCGAGCACACCAGTCCGTCCACCGTGGGCTTGCGCACCAGCCACGCGGAGGCGATGTGGTCCTCCCGCAGATGCAGGTTGAAGCCCGGATCCAGCACGTTGATCCACGGGCCCATCATCGCGACCTTGTTCACCGGACCGCTGTGGATCTGGATCATTCCGGGGTTGCCGACGAAGACCATGATGGACACGTTCTCCTGCGCGGCGCGGCTCAGCAGCTCCTGCGCGCTGGACAGCGCCAGCGGCTGCGCGAAGCGCGGCTCGGCCAGGCGCAGGGCCTGCGTGCGGCTCAGGCCGTGACGCTTGAGCAGACCGAAGAAGTCGTGCGTGTCGCGCAGCGAGGCCCACTCGCTGCGGAAGCTCGCGACGTCGATGCGCGCGTCCGGCACCTCCGCCGGGTCCTGCCACGCGTCGCCGGGCTCGAAGCCCGGCTTCTGGTCTTCCGCCAGGAAGCGCTGCACCAGCGCCTCATATGCGGCGAGGTCGCTCTCCGGCTTCACGAAGACCTTGTGGATCGCCTGGCCGGCGGCGTCGAAGAACTGCAGGCTGCGCTGCAGCGCGCCGTCGGACAGCCGCTCGGCGACGGCGAAGCCGTGTTGCCAGTGGCTGTAGAAGAGGCGCAGGTCGATCGCGCCGCCCAGCACCAGGCCCATCTGCCGTTGCGGCCCCATCGCGCTGATGGTGTTGTAGACGCCGACCTTCTCGTGCACGCAGGACTCGTTGCGGGTCAGCGCCATGACCGGGCCCAGCGGCTCGAGCGCGGCGATCAGGTCCTGCCACTCCGCGCGCAGACGGCGCGCGCGCAGCGGGGACTCGTCATCGGCGAACGGACCGGCGTGGGCCGCGAGCAGCTCGCCTTCGGAGATGCGCAGGTCGCTGGCGATGTCGCGGTGGCGGGCCTTGCGCTCCTGGCGGGCGGTGGCGAAGGCCTGTCGCAGGGCGGTGAAGCTGGCTTGCATGGGAACGGACTCCTGTTCAGAAATCGGCGCGCAGCGTCACCTGAAGCGCGCGGCCGGGGGCGGTGTAGCTGTCGATCACGGCCAGGGCCGCGGGCGTCGCGGCGCTGATGCCGGTCACGTCGCCCCAGCGCCAGTACTTCTTGTCGAAGACGTTGGTGACGTAGGCGGAGATCGAGAAGGTCTTGTCGAAGCGGTACGCGCCGCCGAGGTCGACGACGTCGTACTTCTTCGGCGTGTACTGCGTCGCCGTGCTGACGTCCGAGGGCTTCTTTCCGGCGCTGTGCAGCCAGCTGGCATCCACGGCCCACGGCCCGGACTCGTAGTGCGCGCCGATCTTTGCGCGCAAGGGCTGCACGCTGTCGAGCGGCGTCTCGACGCCGTTCTCGATGCTGTGGCCACGCGACTTCGCCACCGACGCGTTGACGTTGAAGGTCGACGAGAGGTCCCAGACGAAGCGCGCCTCGACGCCCTTGATGCGGGCCTGGCTGAGGTTGACGTACTGGAAGATCGCCGGGTCCGCGGGCGTGAAGGAGCCGCGCACCATCTCCTGCGAGATGAAGTCGCGATAGCGGTTGTCGTAGGCGCTCAGCTGCCAGCGCAACGTGTCGATCAGCTTGCCGCGCAGGCCCAGTTCCCAGCTGTTGGCGTGTTCCGCCTTCAGGTCCGGATTGCCGATGCTCTGGTAGCCCTGGACCGGATTGGCGAAGCCGTTGTTCACCTGGTCCGGGGTCGGCGCGCGGAAGCCCTGCGCCCAGTTCACGTAAGGCTGTACGAACGGCGTCGCGCGCCAGATCAGGCCGATCCGCGGCGTCACCGCCTGGTCCGACAGCGAGACGATCTGGCCGGCGTAGCCGTCCGACTTCGGCGACAGCTTGTAGTGCTCGAAGCGCAGCGCGGGAATGATCGTGAAGTCGCCGGCCTCGATCTCGTCCTGCATGAAGGCGCCCGCGAGGGTGTACCTGGTGTCGGGGAAGGGCTTGCTCGGGAAGGTCTCGCCGACCGGCGGCACGGTGCCGTCGCGCACGCCTTCGATCGTGTTGCGGCTCACGTCGATGCCGTAGCTCAGGCGCTGGTTGGCGAGCTGCGTCTGTGCCTGCGAGCTCAGGCCGATCACGCGTTCCTTGTACGTGCCCAGCCGCGCGCGGTCGGCGGCGGTGTTGCGGTCCTCGTAGGAGAACTGGCGCGTCTCGCTGTCCTGCACGTAGACGTGCGTCGTGGCCTGCTGCAGCCAGGTCGCGTTGAGGTCCTCGTAGCGATGCTCCAGAGAGAACCGCGTGCGGTCCATCTTGTCGTGCGCGTCCAGCGCCAGCACGGCCGTCGCGGGCAGCGTGCCGGTCGCCGGCGGCGCGGTCACCGCCGTCAGCACATCGGTGTCGATCTTGCGCTGGCGGTACTCCAGCGTGCCCATCAGGCGGTGGTTCGCGTTGACGCGATAACCGAGCTTGGCCATCACGCTGCTGGTGTCGACGTCGGTCGGGTTGGGCTTGGTGCGCGCGGCGTTGGGCGCGTTGTTGTCGCCCTCGTTCTTCGTCTCGTGGCCGCGCTGGACCGACGCCTGCACCAGGCTGCTCCAGTCGCCGGCGCCGAAGGCGACCGCGGCGCTCGCGCGCTTGGAGTCGTCCACGCTCAGGGCGCCCAGGCGCGCGAAGCCGGCGAAGGTCTTGCCGTCCACCAGCAGGTCCTCGGGCGACAGCGTGCGCAGGCTCAGCGCGCCGGCCAGGCCGTCGCTGCCGTAGGACGTGGACGTCGGGCCGCGCAGGACCTCGACGCTCGCCAGGCTGTTGAGGTCGACGAAGTCGGCCCGGCCGCTCGCGAACGCACCGAACGCGAAGCTCTGCGGCAGGCGGATGCCGTCCACCATCATCAGCACCCGGTTGCCTTCGAGGCCGCGGATGTTGATGCCTTCATTGCCCGAGCGGCCCGTGGACGCACCCGCCGCCGTGAAGCGCGGTGTCATCGCCTTCACGTCGAGGTCGACCTCGTCGGACAGCAGGTCCTTCAGGTCGCGCGCATCGCGGCGGTCCAGCTGCCTGCGGTTCTTGACCGTGACCGTGTTGGGCACCGCGTCCACCGAGCGTTCGGTGCGGGTCGCGGAGACGGTCAGTTCACCGAGTTGCTGGGGAGTTTCGGAGGCGGCGGTCGAAGCGGCTGGCGAGGTCTGGGCGAAAGCCAGCGGGAAAGCCAACGACAGGGCGAGCGCGACGGGCGTCGGGCGCAGTTGCATGGTGACGAAATCCTTGTAGTTCTTGGGATCTCGCACGGGCTGGCACGACGCGGGCTGGTGCGGGCGGGCGGTCCTCGCGGACGGCCGGCGGTTCAAAAGGGGAAGCAGAAAACGCAGCGCGAAAGCGCAAGCGAAAAAGCGCAAGCGAAGAAAGCGGTAACCGCAGACGCGGATCGCGAGCGCGCGGACCGGTCCTCGGCCGGCCGCGCCGCTCAGCGGATCACTTGGTCAGGATGAGCTTGCCCAGCGACGTCACACGCAGCCGGTAGAGCGATCCGGCGTGTTCGATCTCGACCTCGCGGTCGTTGCCCATCAGCGCCTGGCTGCTGATGCGGCGGCGCTGGACCAGCGGAACCGCTTCGCGCGGCGAACCTGCGGCGACCCGTGCGCTGTCCAGCGCAACGGCTTGCAGGGCTTCAAGATGGGGGTGGTGGTGGGCATTCATGCGAAGCATCTTAATGAGAACGATTCGCAATAGCAACCAAGAATCGCGACGATTGAATTTTTCTTGATCGAACGCTGCTGGACCGGGGTCTGGATCGGGTCTTTTTCAGAGGGGCGCGGACGGAAACGGGCTGCGAATACTTCGCATGCAGAGCGGGGGTGCCGGGTCTTGTCCCCATTCGCCGTAGGGATGAGGACAATGCGCTCCATCCCACCGAATTCCCAGGAGAAGAACATGAAGGGCGACGCCAAGGTCATCGAGTATCTGAACGCGCAGCTGAAGAACGAGCTGACCGCGATCAACCAGTACTTCCTGCACTACAAGATGTACAAGAGCTGGGGCCTGGAGCGTCTGGCCAAGCACGAGTACGCCGAGTCCATCGAGGAGATGAAGCACGCCGACAAGCTGATGGATCGCATCCTGCTGCTGGAAGGCCTGCCCAACCTGCAGGACCTGGGCAAGCTCTACATCGGCGAGAACGCCGTCGAGGCCCAGCACTGCGACCTGAAGATCGAGATGGGCAGCCATCCGTTGCTCAAGGAAGCCATCGCCTACTGCGAGAGCGTGCGCGACTACATCTCGCGCGAAGTGCTCGAGGAGATCCTCGCCGACACCGAAGAGCACATCGATCATCTGGAAACCCAGATCGAGCTGATCGCGCAGATCGGCGAACAGAATTGGCTGCAGAGCCAGATGGGCGAAGCCAGCTGATCGCCAGCCCGTCCATCCCGGGGCCCCAGCCGCCGCCAGGAACCCCGAAGCCCCGCTCGCCGGGGCCTTTTTACGTCCGCTGGGCGGGAAGGCGATGCCCGGGCGTCGACCGGACGTCTTCCGTGTCGTTGTTCACCGACAGTTGTCCGACGCGTCGAGGGGACTCTTCAACTCAATTGAGAGGGATTCGCGTTTGCGTTAGTATTCCGGCATCCCAGGTTCATCCTGACTCGCCGCCGCCATGATCGTCTGCCTCTGTCATCGAGTTTCCGACCGCGACATCCGCCGCAACGTGGCCGACGGCGTTCACAACTTCGACGTGCTCCAGGACGAGACGCAGGTGGCCTCCGCCTGCGGCAGCTGCCACGACTGCGCGCGCGATGTGTTCAATGAAGCGTTGCGCCACTGCGCCGCCGCCCACGGCGTGACCTGCGTTACTCCCTCGCGCGTCATCCCGATCGCCCAACTGGCTGCCTGATTCCCTCAGCCGCTTGGCGGCTAACAGACGAGCCCTGGACAAAGAAAAACCGCAGACCGGTCACCCGGTGCTGCGGTTTCTTTTTTGGGGCGTCCAGGACGCGGTCGCCGCGTCCTGCCGACCTCGGCGCCGATTACTTGGCGGCGGAGGCGCCTTCGGCCGGCTTCTCAGCCTTGTCGGCCTTCTTGTGGCCGGCCTTGTGCGCGGCGGTCTTGTCGCCGGCGGCCTTGTGATGCTTGGCGCCCTTGTGCTCAGCCTTGGCGTCGGACGCGGGGGCGGCCATCGCTGCCGGAGCGGCTTGGGTCGCGGGCGCTGCCGGGGTGGCGGTGCCTTGGGCCATCGCGGCGCCGGCAATCAGCAGGGCGGGGATCAGGGCCAGGGTCTTGATGGTCTTGAAGGCTTGCATCTGGTTTCTCCAGCGGGTTGAACAAGGTGAGCAGACAACGACGCGGCGACACGATGTGTTGACAGCGCCTTGCAGCTTTGCATTGGGTTACGCAATCCGCACGGGTCCTTCACGGGTCAGGTCTTGCGCGCTGTCGGACGCGGGAGGCATCGGGCAAGATGCCGCGCACGCATCCAGGAGACATCGATGACCGCCCCCCACCACGCCTTCGACTGGACCCGCGGCTACGCGAGCCAACGCAGCCCGGTCTTCGCGCGCAATGTCGTGTCGACCTCGCATCCGCAGGCCGCGCAGGCGGGCCTGCGCATCCTCGGGCACGGCGGCAACGCGGTGGATGCCGCGATCGCGACCGCGGCCTGCATGACGCTCCTCGAGCCCTGCAGCAACGGACTCGGTTCGGACGCCTTCGCGATCGTGTGGGACGGCAAGAGCTTGCAGGGCCTGAATGCCTCCGGCATCGCGCCACAGGCCTGGACGCCGGATTACTTCGACCGCAAGCACGGCGTCGGCGCTTCGCTGCCGTTGCGCGGCTGGGATGCCGTGACGGTGCCCGGCGCGGTGGGCGGCTGGGTCGCCTTGAGCGAACGCTACGGCAAGCTGCCGTTCGCCGACCTCATGGCGCCAGCGATCGAGATCGCCGAGCGCGGCTACGCCGTGCCGGTGGTCGTGCAGGGCAAGTGGCAACTGGCGTCGAAGGTCGAGGACCTCGTGTCCCAGCCGGGCTTCGCCGAGGCCTTCCTGCCCAAGGGCCGCGCGCCCGAGGTGGGCGAAGTGTTCCGGTTCGCCGCGGCCGCGCGCACGCTGCGCCTCATTGCTGAAACGAAGGGCGAAGCCTTCTACCGCGGCGAGATCGCCGAAGCCACGGCCGCCTTCGCGCGCGAGACCGGCGGCGCGATCACCGCTGCGGACTTCGCCGCCTACGCGCCGGAGTGGGTGGACACGATCTCCATGGACTACGCCGGCCACGCGCTGCACGAGATCCCGCCCAACGGGCAGGGCATCGCGGCGCTGATCGCGCTGGGCATCCTCAAGCAGTTCGACGTCGCGTCGCTGCCGGTGGACAGCGCCGCGTCGCATCACCTGCAGATCGAGGCGATGAAGCTCGCCTTCGCCGACACCTGCCGCTACGTGAGCGACGCGCGGACGATGAAGGTGCAGGCCGCTGAGCTGCTGGACGCCGGTTATCTCGCCGAGCGGGCGAAGCTCATCGACCGGAACAAGGCGCAGGACTTCCAGGCCGGCAATCCGGTCAAGGGCGGCACCATCTATCTGACCGCCGCGGACGAGAGCGGGATGATGGTCAGCTTCATCCAGAGCAATTACCACGGCTTCGGTTCGGGCGTCGTCGTGCCGGATTACGGGCTCTCGCTGCAGAACCGCGGTCACGGCTTCACGCGCGAGGCGGGCCATGCCAACGTCGTCGCGCCGGGCAAGCGGCCGTTCCACACCATCATCCCGGCCTTCCTCATGAAGGACGGCCAGCCGCAGATGAGCTACGGCGTCATGGGCGCCAACATGCAGCCGCAGGGCCACATGCAGACGCTGGTCCGCATGCTCGACCACCGCCAGCATCCGCAGGCCGCCTGCGATGCGCCGCGCTGGCGCTACAACGCGGGACTGTCGATCAACGTCGAGTCGACGATGAACCCGGAAGCCGTCGCGGGACTGCGCGCCCTGGGCCACGAGATCGCCGAGATCAGCGACAGCTATCAGGACTTCGGCGCGGGCCAGTTCATCTGGCGCCTCGGCGATCCCGCGGTGGAGGGCTACGTCGCCGCGAGCGATCCGCGGCGCGACGGCGCGGCCGCGGGCTGGTGAGTCCCCTGCCTTTCCACACTTGTCGATGACGCAGGCGCGCTGATAGCATCGACGCCTTCTTCCTCCCCGGAAGCTCTCACGCCACGATCCACGATCGGAGCCGACTCATGACCAAGCTGCTGGACCGCACCAAGAACGACGCCCTGGCGTCGGTGCGCGCGCTTGGCCAGGCCGGCTGGGCGCGACGACCGTAGCGCCTTCACGGCGCCCGCCGGCCCCGAACTGCCCCCAGTGGGCCGGCCCCCAGGTCCTTGGCTTTCCGCGACCGCGACGCTGACGGCGTCCCGCTCGCCCGGTCCGTACCCGGCGCACGACGCCCCGCGCGGACCGCATCCGGAGTTTCATCATGTTGCCCAAGAGGACAACCACGTGGGTCGACCGTCTGCTCGACCGCCTGCTGGATCTCATCCAGCTCCCCGCCGGCGATCTGCTGCGCAACCTCGTCTACCGGCGTCTGTGGACGTCCATCCTGATCAGCTCCCTCGGCGGGCAGATCACGCTGCTGGCGCTGCCGCTGACCGCGGCGGTGCTGCTGCACGCGTCGCCGACGCAGATGGGCCTGCTGACGGCCATGGAGCTCGCGCCCTTCGTGCTGTTCTCGCTGCCCGCCGGGGTGTGGCTGGACCGCGTGCGCAAGCTGCCGGTCTACATCGTCGGCGAGCTCACGCTGGCCGTCGCCGTGGCCAGCGTGCCGATCGCCCACTGGCTGGGCTGGCTGGGCATGCCCTGGCTCTACTTCGTGGGCTTCCTGCTCGGCACCGTGTACACGATCGCCGGCAGCGCCTCGCAGATCGTGCTGACGCAGGTGGTGAGTCGCGACCGGCTGGTCGAGGCGCATGCGAAGAATGCGCTGGCTTCTTCAGGGGCTGAAGTCGCCGGCCCCGGCGTCGCGGGTGCGCTGATCAAGCTCGTCGGCGCGCCGCTGGCGCTGGCGGTCGACGCGCTGCTGCTGGTCGCCTCCGCGGCGATCCTGCGCGGCGTGAAGGTCAACGAGACCCTGCATCGCCTGGACGGTGCCCATTTCTGGCGCGACCTGAAGGCCGGCGTCGCGTTCGTGCGCGGCAAGCCGATGCTGGTGGCGCTGGCCTGCGCGGTCGGCGGCTGGCAGATGTTCAACCAGGCGGCGCAGGTGGTGCAGATCCTGTTCGCGACGCGCGTGCTCGGGCTGTCGGCGCAGAGCGTCGGCCTGTCCTACATCGCGCTGGGCGCCGGCACGGTGTTGGCGAGCGCCATCGGCCACCGCGTCAGCGCGCGCCTCGGACCCGGGCCCTGCCTGGTCAGCGGCTTCGCGCTGTGCGGTGTGGGCTGGGCGGCGCTGTGCGTCGCGCCGGCCAATGCGTGGGGCGTCGCGGCCTTCGCTTTCACGCTGTTCATGTTCGGCATCGGCGCGGTGTTCATCTTCATCAACTTCCTGTCGCTGCGGCAGGCGGTGACGCCGGGCCCGCTGCTGGGCCGCATGACCAGCACCATGCGCTGGCTGATCCTGATCCCCGCCGGCCCCGGCGCGTTGATCGGCGGCTGGCTCGGCGAACACGTCAGCCTGCGCGCCGCCCTGGCCTTCGCGGGTGTGGGCGCGTTGCTGCTGGCGGTGCTGGCATGGCAGGTCCAGGCCATCCGCTCGGTGAAGGTGCTGCCCCGGGTCGAGGATGAGGATCCGCCGCTGGGCGCCGAAGCCATGCCGGGCATCCCTCCTGCGAGTCAGGCGAGCGGCACGAACTTGCAGCCGGTCAACGGCAACTGATGGAACCGCCGTCCACCATGCGAGTCATGCCCGCCGAAGATCCCATCCTCATCGAGGTCCCCGAACGCCTGGAGACCTCGCGTCTCGTGCTTCTGGCGCCACGCGCGGGCCTCGGGCCCGTCCTCAACCGGGCGGTCCTGGACGCCCAGGAGTACCTCAAGCCCTGGATGCCCTGGGCGCACGAGACGCCCAGCGTCGAGCAGTCCGAGGCGATCGCGCGCCGCATGCAGGCGCAGTTCCTGCAGCGGCAGCACCTCGCGTACTACCTGCATGAACGCGGGCCGGACGGGCAAGTCGGCCGGCTGATCGGCGGCGCGGGGCTGCACACGCTGGAGTGGAAGGTGCGCCGCTACGAGCTCGGCTACTGGATCAGCCCGACGCACACGGGGCGCGGGCTGGTGTCGGAGGCCGTGATCGCGCTGGCGCAGTTGGCCTTCGGCGCGTTGCGCGCGCGGCGTCTGGAGATCCGCACCGATTCGCGCAACGCGGCCAGCCGCGCCGTGGCCGAGCGCTGCGGCTTCTCGCTGGAAGGGCTGTTGCGCGATGACGCGCTGAACGTCAGTGGCCAGCTCAGCGACACCTGCATCTACGGGATGATCTCGATCAACGAGTTGATCGATCCCACGCGTTGATCGATCCCACGCGTTGATCGATCCCACGCGTTGATCGATCCCACGCGTTGATGGGGCTCGTGCGTTGATCGAGTTCCGGCGGTTCAGGCCGTCGGGCTGAAGCGGTCGACGGCGTCGGTGATGATCCCGTCCACGCCGTTGGCGATCAGCCACTGCGCAGCGGCGGCATCGTTCACCGTGTAGACCAGGGCCTTCATCTCGGCCTCGTGCAGGCGCGTGACCAGTGCCTGATCCATCAGCGCGTAATGCGTGATGACGGCACGGCAGCCCAGCGATTGCGCCAGCCGCAGCCAGCCGTCGCCCTCGAGCTTGTCGAGCAGCAGCCCGCGCGGCACCTGCGGCGCGGATTCACGCGCGCCGCGCAGCGCCTCCGGCTGGAAGCTGCTGAACAGCACCGTATCCGGCGCGGAGCCTTCCCACAGGCGAAGCACCTCGCCGCCGACGACCTCGCCGGTGCGGAACTCATCGCCCGGCGTGGGTTTGATCTCGATGTTCAGCGCATGCTGGTTGCGGCGCACGAAGGCGGCGATGGCCTCCAGGCTGGGCGGCGGTTCGCCCGCGTAGGCGCGGCTGTGCCAGCGGCCCGCGTCCAGGCGGGAGAGCTCGCTCCAGGTCCGGTCCGCGGCGCGGCCGCGCGCAGTCGTCGTGCGGTCCAGCGTCGCGTCATGAAGCAGGAAGGGAACGCCGTCGGCGCTCAGCTTCACGTCGCATTCGAAGGCGCGGTAGCCGTGGCGCGCACCTTCACGGAACGCTGCCAGCGTGTTCTCCGGCGCCAGCTTGCCGGCGCCGCGATGCGCGACCCAGAAGGGCAGCGACCAGGGCCAGTTGGTCTCGTCATCAAGGATGGGTGTCCGGATCGTCATGTCGTTCTCCCTGATCGTGGATCCTCGAAGGCGAGCGTCGCGTCGCGCCGCGCCGCGCTCAGTCGACGCGCTGGCCAGTCGCCGGATCGAACCAGTGCAGCCGCTCGGCGGGCGCCTTCAGCAGCACCTCGTCGCCGGGTTGCGGCGGTGTGTCGGTGCCATCGATGCGCAGCGTGAAGGCCGCGTCGCCGAGCCGGCCGTAGACCAGCCGCTCCGCGCCCAGCATCTCAACCATGTCCACCTTCAGCGGCCAGGCCGTGGTTTCTCCGGCGACGATCTGTCCGTCGTGCGGCAGCGCGTGCTCGGGCCGCAGGCCGAGGATGAGCTCGCCCTCGCGCGGTGCCGGCTGCGGCAGCGGCAGGGCGGTATTGCCGAGGATGAAGCGCCGACCGTCGACACGACCCTTCAGCAGGTTCATCGCCGGCGAGCCGATGAAGCTCGCGACGAAGGTCGTCGCCGGGCGGCCGTAGACCTCGTCGGGTGTTCCGAACTGCTCCATGCGGCCGCCGTTCATGACGACGATGCGCTGCGCCAGCGTCATCGCCTCGACCTGGTCGTGCGTGACGAACAGCGAGGTCACGCCCAGCTCGCGGTGCAGCTTCTGGATCTCCAGCCGCGTCTGCACGCGCAGCTTGGCGTCGAGGTTGGACAGCGGTTCGTCGAACAGGAAGACCTGCGGATCGCGCACGATCGCGCGGCCCATCGCGACGCGCTGGCGCTGGCCGCCGGAGAGCTCGCGCGGCTTGCGCTGCAGCAGGTGGGCGAGCTCCAGGATGCGCGCGGCCTTGTCGACGCGCTCGCGGATCTGGCCTTCCGCCAGCTTGCGGATCTTCAGGCCGTAGGCCATGTTCTCGTACACGCTCATGTGCGGGTAGAGCGCGTAGTTCTGGAACACCATCGCGATGTCGCGGTCGGCGGGCTCGACCTCGTTGACGACGCGCTCGCCGATGGCGATCTCGCCGCCGCTGATCTCCTCCAGGCCCGCGACCATGCGCAGCAGCGTGGACTTGCCGCAGCCCGACGGACCGACGATGACGACGAACTCGCCGTCCCGGATCTCGGCGTTGACGCCGTGGATCACCGGGTTGGCCTTGGCGCCGGTGCCGTACTGCTTGACGACGTTGCGCAGGGAAATGCTTGCCATCGGAGTCTTCTCTCGTTTTACTTTTCAGCGCCTACTTCTCGGCGTCCACCAGGCCCTTGACGAACCAGCGCTGCATCAGCACGACGACCAGCGCCGGCGGGATCATGGCCAGCATCGCCGTGGCCATGATGATGTTCCAGTCGTTGGCCGCGTCGCCGCCGCTGATCATGCGCTTGATGCCGATGACGACGGGGTACATCTGCTCGTCGGTCGTGACCAGCAGCGGCCACAGGTACTGGTTCCAGCCGTAGATGAACTGGATGACGAAGAGCGCCGCGATGCTGGTCTTCGACAAGGGCAGCAGCACGTCGCGGAAGAAGCGCAGCGGGCCGGCGCCGTCGATGCGCGAGGCTTCGACGAGCTCGTCGGGAATCGTCAGGAAGAACTGCCGGAACAGGAAGGTCGCGGTCGCCGAGGCGATCAGCGGCACCGTGAGCCCGGCGTAGGAGTTGAGCATCTTCAGGTCGGAGACGACCTGGTAGGTCGGCCCGATGCGCACTTCCACCGGCAGCATCAGCGTGACGAAGATGGCCCAGAAGAAGAAGTTCCGGGCCGGGAAGCGGAAGTAGACGATCGCGAAGGCCGACAGCAGCGAAATCGCGATCTTGCCCACCGCGATGACCATCGCGGAGACGAAGCTGACCCACATCATCTGGCCGACCGGGGCCTTGGAGCCGCCGCCGCTGTTGCCGAACAGCGCGGCGGCGTAGTTGTCCAGGAAGTGCGAGCCCGGGAGCATCGGCATGGGGGCCTGGACGATCTCGGTCGCGGTGTGCGTCGAGGCGACGAACGCGATGTACAGCGGGAAGGCGACGATCAGCACGCCGAGCACCAGGATCAGGTGCGACAGCATCGTCAGGGCGGGGCGGCGCTCGACCATTCAGTACTGCACTTTCTTTTCGACGAAGCGGAACTGCAGGACGGTCAGCGTGATGACGATGGCCATCAGCACGACGCTCTGCGCGGCCGAGCCGCCCAGGTCCAGCGCCTTGAAGCCGTCGTAGTAGACCTTGTAGACCAGGATCGCCGTGTCCTTGCCGGGGCCGCCGTGGGTGGCCGCGTCGATGATGCCGAAGGTGTCGAAGAACGCGTAGACCACGTTGATCACCAGCAGGAAGAACGAGGTCGGCGACAGCAGCGGGAAGGTGATCGTCCAGAAGCGGCGCCACGGGCCGGCGCCGTCGATGGCGGCGGCCTCCAGCAGCGACTTGGGGATGGACTGCAGCCCGGCCAGGAAGAACAGGAAGTTGTAGGAGACCTGCTTCCACACGGCGGCCATGACGACCAGCGTCATCGCGTGGTCGGCGTTGAGCAGGTGATTCCAGTCCACGCCCAGGCGCTGCAGACCGTAGGAGACGACGCCGATGGACGGCGCGAACATGAACAGCCACAGCACGCCCGCGATCGCCGGCGCGACCGCGTAGGGCCAGATCAGCAGCGTCTTGTAGACCGGCGCGCCGCGCACCACGCGGTTGGCCATCGTGGCCAGCAGCAACGACAGCGCCAGCCCGAGCACGGCCACGAGCAGCGAGAACACCGCCGTCGTCTTGAACGAGGCGAGGTAGCTGTCGTCGTTGAACAGGGTCTGGAAGTTGGCCAGGCCGACCCACTCGGTCGACAGGCCGAAGGCGTCCTGCTGCTGCAGGCTCTGCAGCAGTGCCTGCGCCGCGGGCCAGAAGAAGAACACGCCGATCACCAGCGCCTGCGGCGCCAGCAGCAGCCAGGGCAGCCAGCGCGATCGGAACACCACGCGTTTCTGTTGGGACATCCGGGAGCGGCGCCGAAAGAGGGAAGGGGAGGACCGGGAAAGACCGGGGAAGGCGGACCCGGAGCGGCGCGGCCGCTCCGGTGTGTCAGCGCTCAGCCGGGGGTCAGGACTTGTTGGCTTTCTGGAAGCGTTCCAGCAGCTCGTTGCCGCGCTTCACCGCGGCGTCCAGGCCTTCCTTGGGCTGCTTCTTGCCGGCCCAGACTTGTTCCAGTTCCTCGTCGATGACGGTGCGGATCTGCGCGAAGTTGCCCAGGCGCACGCCGCGCGACTTCTCCGTCGTCTTGCGGATCATCTGCTGCACGGCGACGTCGGTGCCGGGATTCTGCTTGTAGAAGCCGCTCTTCTCGGTCAGCTCGTAGGCCGCCTTCGTCACCGGCAGGTAGCCGGTGCGCTTGTGGCTCTCGGAAGCGACCTGGGCTTGCGCCAGGTACTGGAAGAACTCGGCCACGCCCTTGTACTCCGCGGGCTTCTTGCCGGACATCACCCACAGGCTGGCGCCGCCGATGACGGTGTTCTGCGGCGCGCCGGGCACGTCGGGGTAGTAGGGCAGGGTCGAGATGCCGAAGTTGAACTTGGCGCTCTTCTTGACGTTGGCGTAGAGGCCGGAGGAGCCGGTCATCATGGCGCACTCGCCGGAGAAGTAGCTGGAGTCGGCGCTGTTGCCGCGGCCCTTGTAGACGAACAGGCCCTGCCTGGCCATGTTGGCCAGGTTCTCGATGTGGCGCACGTGCAGCGGCGTGTTGAACGCCAGGCGCGTGTCGAGGCCGCCGAAGCCGTTGTTCTTGGTCGCGTACTCGACGTTGTGCCAGGCGGAGAAGCTCTCCAGCTGCGTCCAGCTGACCCAGCTCGTGGTGAACGGGCACTTGGAGCCGGAGGCCTTCAGCTTGGCCGCGGCGGCGGCGACTTCCGGCCAGGACGTGGGCGGCTTCTCGGGATCGAGGCCGGCGGCCTTGAACGCGTCCTTGTTGTAGTGGAAGACGGTGGTCGAGCTGTTGAACGGGAAGCTCAGCATCTGGCCGTTCGGCGCGGTGTAGTAGCCGGCGACGGCAGGCACGTAGGCGGCGTTGTCGAACTTGACGCCGGCCTGCTGCATGACCTGGCCCACCGGCACGATCGCGCCCTTGCTGGCCATCATGGTGGCGGTGCCGACCTCGAAGACCTGCAGGATGTGCGGCGCGTTGCCGGCGCGGAAGGCGGCGATGGCGCCGGCCATGGACTCGTCGTAGCTGCCCTTGTAGGTCGGGACGATCTTGTAGTCCTTCTGGCTGGCGTTGAAGTCCTTGGCCAGGTCGTTGACCCAGTCGCCGAGGGCGCCGCCCATCGAGTGCCACCACTGGATCTCGGTCTGCGCCGACGCAGCGGCGGGCGAGAGGAGTGCGGCGAGCGCGACGGCCGATGTGGCCAACAGGGAAGTCGGGAGGTGCTTCATGGGTCTCCGATGCTCGGGGAGGGTGGTTCTGCGGTCCGCGGCGGACGTCGTCGGGTGGACGGTCCGCCGAGGGCCGGCGAGCTTATTCGGCGATTGTGACACTGGCGAACTTAGAGTCCCTCGCCCGGGATTGCCCTCTGGTGGTGGGTTAGGATTCCCACCATTGCCCAGACCGGGCCGGCTGCCGATCGCGGCCATTCGCGAACGCCGCTTCCGTGCCCTTGTCCAAGCGCGCGGGGACCACAAGTCCGGGGCGCTGCCAGGTCTCGGGGCGCATGCTCTCTCCGCTTGTCTTTCCAGCCTGGCATCGGTGTCCGCTCCCCTGGACGCCGGCCTGCCGCAACCCCGGTGCGCGAGCACCTGGCCGCCATGAATGCACCGCATCTGCTGATGCCCGCCGACCCCGCGATGGCCGGCGACCTGAGCCAGCCGCACGCGCCCGCCGCCCGGCTGCGCGAGATTCCGTACAACTACACGTCCTTCTCCGATCGCGAAATCGTCCTTCGCCTGCTCGGCGCCCGCGCGTGGGAGTTGCTGGACCAGTTGCGCACCGAGCGCCAGACCGGCCGATCCGCGCGCATGCTGTACGAGGTCCTCGGCGACATCTGGGTGGTGCAGCGCAACCCCTATCTGCAGGACGACCTGCTGGACAACCCCAAGCGCCGCGAGGCGCTGATCGGCGCGTTGCGCCATCGCCTGGGCGAAGTGCAGCGCCGTCGACATCCGGAGGACGACGCCAAGCGCGACGCCTGGGTCGGCGAGCTGCTGACCGCGGCCGAGGCGGCGGTCGCCGCGTTCTCCCACCAGTTCGAGCAGGTGGCCGAGCTGCGCAAGCGCGCGGTCAAGGTCTTCGCGAAGATCACCGCCAAGGACAACGTCAAGTTCGACGGCCTGTCGCGCGTCTCGCACGTGACCGACGCGACCGACTGGCGCGTCGAGTACCCCTTCGTCGTGCTGACCCCCGACACCGAGGCCGAGATGGCCGCGCTGGTCGCGGGCTGCTTCGAACTGGGTCTGACGGTGATCCCGCGCGGCGGCGGCACCGGCTACACCGGCGGCGCGGTGCCGCTGGTGTGGAACAGCGCGGTGATCAACACCGAGAAGCTCGAAGCCATGCGCGGCGTCGAGATGCAGCGCCTGCCGGGCCTGGACCGGGAGGTCCCGACCATCTGGACCGAAGCCGGCGTCGTCACGCAGCGCGTGTCGGACCTGGCCGAGCTGCACGGCTTCGTGTTCGCGGTCGATCCGACCTCCGCCGAAGCCTCGTGCGTCGGCGGCAACGTCGCGATGAACGCCGGCGGCAAGAAGGCGGTGCTCTGGGGCACGGCGCTGGACAACCTCGCCTCCTGGCGGATGGTGACGCCGGACGCGAAGTGGCTCGAAGTCGTCCGCGTCAATCACAACCTCGGCAAGATCCATGACGTCGAGGTCGCGAGCTTCGACCTCCACTACTACGACGCGACCGGCAAGACGCTGGAGCGCACCGAACGGTTGGACATCCCCGGCCGCACCTTCCGCAAGGAGGGCCTGGGCAAGGACGTGACGGACAAGTTCCTCGCGGGACTGCCGGGCATCCAGAAGGAAGGTTGCGACGGCCTGATCACCAGCGCGCGCTGGATCGTGCACCGCATGCCGGCGCACGTGCGCACGGTCTGCCTGGAGTTCTTCGGCAATCCGAAGGACTGCGTGCCGTCGATCGTCGACATCAAGGACTTCATGTTCGGCGAGATGAAGAAGCCGAATGGAGCGATCCTGGCCGGCCTCGAACATCTGGACGACCGCTACCTGAAGGCCGTCGGCTACGCGACCAAGAGCAAGCGCGGCGGGCTGCCGAAGATGGTGCTGATCGGCGACATCGTCGGTGACGACGCCGATGAAGTCGCGCGCGCCACCAGCGAGGTGGTGCGCCTGGCCAACGGCCGTTCGGGCGAAGGTTTCGTCGCGGTCAGCGCCGATGCGCGCAAGAAGTTCTGGCTGGACCGCAAGCGCACGGCGGCGATCTCCAAGCACACGAACGCGTTCAAGGTGAACGAGGACGTCGTGATCCCGCTGCCCCGCATGGGCGAGTACACGCTGGGCATCGAGCGCATCAACATCGAGCTGTCGCTGCGCAACAAGCTGGCGCTGATCGACGCGTTGCGCACCTTCTTCGCCGACGGCCACCTGCCGCTGGGCAAGGGCGACGACGCCGGCGAGATCCCGAGCGCCGAGCTGCTCGAGGATCGCGTGGCGCAGGCACTGGCGCTGCTGGACGAGACCGGCCTGCAATGGCGCACGTGGATGCAGGAACTGGACCTTCCTCGTGAGGGCGATCGTTCCTACTTCGAGCAACTGCAGGACTACACCCTGCGCGCCAGCTGGAAGCGCCAGATCCTGAAGCCGCTGCAGGACGTGTTCGCGGGCGGGGCCTTCGCGCCCATCCTGGCGGAGTGCAAGCGCATCCACAAGGAGGTGCTGCGCGGCCGCGTCTGGGTGGCGCTGCACATGCATGCCGGCGACGGCAACGTGCACACCAACATCCCGGTGAACTCGGACAACTACGAGATGCTGCAGACCGCGCACGAGGCCGTCGCACGCATCATGACGCTGGCCCGCTCGCTGGACGGCGTGATCTCGGGCGAGCACGGCATCGGCATCACCAAGCTCGAGTTCCTCACCGATGAGGAACTGGCGGGTTTCGCCGGCTACAAGGCGCGCATCGATCCGGAAGGTCGCTTCAACAAGGGCAAGCTGCTGCGGCCCGGGACCGGCGGCCTGGGCGGCCAGACCACCTTCGCCGACCTGACCAACGCCTACACGCCCAGCTTCGGGCTGATGGGGCACGAGTCGCTGATCATGCAGCAGAGCGACATCGGCGCGATCAGCGAGTCCATCAAGGACTGCCTGCGCTGCGGCAAGTGCAAGCCGGTGTGCGCGACGCATGTGCCGCGCGCCAACCTGCTCTACAGCCCGCGCAACAAGATCCTCGCGACCTCGCTGCTGGTGGAGGCCTTCCTCTACGAAGAGCAGACGCGCCGCGGCGTGTCGATCAAGCACTGGGAAGAGTTCGAGGACGTCGCCGACCACTGCACGGTCTGCCACAAGTGCCTGAATCCGTGCCCGGTGAAGATCGACTTCGGCGACGTCACGATGAACATGCGCAACCTGTTGCGCAAGATGGGCAAGAAGAGCTTCCGTCCCGGCAACGCGGCGGCGATGCTGATGCTCAACGCGACCAATCCGGAGACGATCAAGATCGCCCGCGCGGCGATGGTCGGCGTCGGCTTCAAGGCCCAGCGCATCGCCAACAGCCTGCTCAAGCGCGTCGCGCGCAAGCAGACCGCGGCGCCGCGGGCGACGGTGGGGACCGCGCCGATCAAGGAACAGGTCATCCACTTCATCAACAAGAAGTTGCCGGGTGGCTTGCCGAAGAAGACGGCGCGCGCGCTGCTCGACATCGAGGACAAGGACTACGTCCCCATCATCCGCAATCCGCAGAAGACCTCGGCGGAAGCGGAGGCGGTCTTCTACTTCCCGGGCTGCGGTTCGGAGCGGCTGTTCAGCCAGGTCGGCCTGGCGACGCAGGCCATGCTCTGGCATGCCGGCGTGCAGACCGTGCTGCCGCCGGGCTACCTGTGCTGCGGCTACCCGCAGCGCGGGTCGGGCCAGTTCGACAAGGCCGAGAAGATCATCACCGACAACCGGGTGCTGTTCCATCGCGTGGCCAACACGCTGAACTACCTCGACATCAAGACGGTGGTGGTCAGCTGCGGCACCTGCTACGACCAGCTGCAGGGCTACAAGTTCGAGGACATCTTCCCCGGCTGCCGCATCATCGACATCCACGAGTACCTGCTCGAGAAGGGGATCAAGCTCGACACCAAGCAGGCCTACCTCTATCACGACCCCTGCCACTCGCCGATGAAGCTCCAGGAGCCGATGAAGACGGTGAAGGCGCTGGTCGGGCCCGAGGTCATGAAGAGCGAACGCTGCTGCGGCGAGAGCGGCACGCTGGGCGTCACGCGGCCGGATGTGTCGACGCAGGTCCGCTTCCGCAAGGAAGAGGAACTGCGCAAGGCGGAGACGCAGCTGCGCGACACCGGCAAGGTCGGCGCCGACGAGAACCTCAAGATCCTCACCAGCTGCCCGTCTTGCCTGCAAGGTCTCAGCCGCTACGGCGACGACATGCAGAACGGCCTGCTCGAGGCGGACTACATCGTCGTCGAGATGGCCCGCAAGATCCTCGGGGAGAACTGGATGCCCGAGTACGTGGCCAAGGCCAACAACGGGGGCATCGAGCGCGTGCTGGTCTAAGGGCTTCAGTACTGCCACCGCCGCTGGCCCTCACCCCAACCCTCTCCCGCAAGCGGGAGAGGGAGTAAGAAGGGCGGCCTCTCGCTGGCGCGAAGAGGTAGGCAGGGCGCCGGGGTGGCTCCCTCTCCCGCTTGCTGTATGGACCGAGGACATAGGTAACAGGCGTGCCAGGACATGGGTGACACTTTTCCCGCCTAGTCAGCGGGAGGACGAAGTTGCCCTGGAGCCAAGACACCGTGAAGGATCAACGAGAGGAATTTGTTCGACTGGCCCGACAGCCTGGCGCCAATATCAGCGAGCTATGTCGACGCAGCGGGATCAGCCGCAAGACAGGCTACAAGTGGCTCAGCCGAGACGATCTCGAGGATCGATCTCGGCGACCACACACCTCGCCGACTCGTACGCCCGAACAGCTGCAGGCGCAGGTGCTTGCAGTGCGGGCCGAATGTTCTGCTTGGGGCGGTCGCAAGATCGCGAAGGTGCTGGCGCGCGATCATGGTGTGCACGTAGCAGCCAGCACAGCCAACTGGGTGCTGCGCCGAAACGGCCTGATCGACCCGGCAGCAAGCCAGGCCGCGACGGCATGGCAGCGCTTCGAGCACGAGACGCCCAATGCACTGTGGCAGATGGACTTCAAGGGCCACTTCGCCACCGACACTGAGCGCTGCCATCCGCTGACCGTGCTGGACGATCACTCGCGCTTCAACATCGTGCTGCAAGCGCTGAGTAACGAGCGGCTAGAGTCCGTGCAGCCGGTGCTGCAGCGCGCCTTTGAGCGCTATGGGCTGCCTGAGCGCATCAACGCCGACAACGGTCCGCCCTGGGGCTCGCCGACGCGCGGAGCACTCACCGAGCTGGGCGTCTGGCTGATTCGCTTGGGAGTGCGGTTGAGCCACAGCCGACCGATGCATCCTCAGACCAACGGCAAGGACGAGCGATTCCATCGCACCCTGAAAGCCGAGTTGCTGGCCAGTCGGCACTTCAAGGACCTGGACGATGCCCAGCACCACTTCATCCAGTGGCGGCATCTGTACAACGCCAAGCGCCCGCATCAAGCGCTGGGCATGGACACGCCAGCCAGCCGCTACGCGGCCAGCCCGCGCTCGATGCCAAGCTCTTTGCGGCCCGTCGAATATGGCGATGGCGCCATCGTGCGCCGGGTCGGATACGGTGGACGGATCGCCTTCAAAGGCAACACCTACCGCGTCGGCAGAGGCCTCATCGGCCAGCCTGTAGCCCTACGACCTCACCTGGATCTTGATGGCAGCTTCGATGTCTTCTTCTGCCATCAAAAAGTACGCATGATTGACCTGTGCCAGGCTGACTAACCTGGACCTGACCTGTTACCCATGTCCTGGCACACCTGTCACCCATGTCCTCGGTCCATACAGCTTGCGGGAGAGGGCAGGGGTGAGGGCCAGCGGCGGTGGAAGTACCTCCGCCTCGCGGATCAGACCCTGAACTGCCCGACCTGCGCCACCAGCCGATGCGCCTGCTCCCGCAGGCTCTCCGCGGCGGCGGTGCTTTCCTCGACCAGCGCGGCGTTCTGCTGCGTGCCCTGGTCGAGCTGCGCGACGGCGCCGTTGATGCGGGTGACGCCCTGCGACTGCTCGCGCGAGGCGGTGGAGATCTCTCCGATGATGTCGGTCACGCGCTTCACGCTGGTGACGATGTCGCGCATGGCGTCGCCGGTATCGCCGACGAGCTTGGCGCCGGACTCCACGCGCTCGCCGCTGGCGGTGATCAGGCCCTTGATCTGCTTGGCGGCTTCCGCGCTGCGCTGGGCGAGGTGACGGACCTCGGCGGCGACGACGGCAAAGCCGCGTCCCTGCTCACCGGCACGCGCGGCCTCGACCGCGGCGTTCAGCGCCAGGATGTTCGTCTGGAACGCGATGGAGTCGATCGTGCCGATGATGTCCCCGATCTGGCGGCTGGCCGCGGAGATCGCATCCATCGTGGTGACGACCTGGGCGACGACATTGCCGCCACGCTGCGCGGCGCGATCGGACTCGCCCACGAGCTGATGGGCCTGCGCGGCCGACGCCGCGGTCTGGCTCATGGAGCTGGCCAGTTCCTCCAGCGCGGAAGCGGTCTCCTGCAGGTGGCTGGCCGATTGCTCGGTCCGTGCCGACAGGTCGCGGCTGCCGGCGGCGACTTCCGCCGACGCGGTGCCGATGGAATCGCTGGCCTGGCGCACCTCGTTGATGGTGCGCGAGAGCTGCAGCCGCATGCGCTCGACGCCCGCGGCCAGGGCCCCGAGGTCGTCCTGCTGACGCACGACCACCGGCCGGGTCAGATCGCCGGCCGCGACGGCGGCGACGGCTTCGTTCAGGTCCGCCAGCGGTTGCCCGACCCAGCGTCCCAGCATCCAGGTCACGCCCAGTCCCAGCAGCACGACGGACGCGAGGATCAGGCCCCACAGCACCCACAGCGTGGTGTTGTGCGCCGCCAGCGCCTGCGCGCGCGAGGCCTCGGCGACGACCCACCAGCCTGTGGCCTGCGACTTGCGCGCCACGGCGAACGCATCCTTGTAGTTGTCGCCGTAGACGGCCTGGACCTTTTCCAGCACGCCGTCCTGATCTTCGGTGAGCGTCTTGACGTACTGCTCGGCCTGGTCGGCCGGCATCACTTCCGACAGCTTCTTGCCCTGCGAGCGCGGATGCGCGCGCAGCAGCGCGTCGGCCGGCGTCTTGCCCGGATCGAGCAGGTACAGCCCGCCGGTCTCGTAGAGCTTGACCGCGTCGGCCATCTTCACCAGTTCCTGCTGCAGACCGCGCATGTCGAAGCCGATGAACAGGATGCCCACGACCTTGCCGCCGGCGTCCTTGATCGGCGAGTAGCGCGTCATGTAGGGCACCTTGAACAGCGTCGCCGGACCCACGTAGGTATCGCCCGCCGAGAGCTTGCCGTAGGCGGCGCCGGCGCGGTCCAGCGTCGTGCCGACGGCGCGCGAGCCGTCTTCCTTCTTCAGCGAGGTGGTGATGCGGATGAAGTCGTCCGTGCCCTTGCGCGCGAAGATCGTCGCCACGCCGCCGGTGCGGCGGGTGAAGCGGTCGACCGCGTCGAAGTTGCCGTTGAGCTTCTGGCCGTTGAAGGCCAGTTCGCCGTCCCCATCCAGCGTGAAGGCGCCGCCTTCGAAGTCGCCGGCGAGCACGTCGTACAGCCGGTTGGCCGAATCCCGCGCCGTGCGGTCCAGGGCGTCCGCGACGCGCGCCACCGACGCCGCTTCCGCCGACATGTAGTCCAGCGTGCGTTGCTGCGCCTGATTGGTGAGCACCCAGGACAGGGCGCCGCAGATGACGATCAGGAGCACCGCAATCGCGGCACTGGACCAGATGGAGACGCGACGGGCCACCGTCGCGCGCACGGCATTGTTGTTGTTCATGACCGGACGGCTCCGCGATGAGGCGGAACGGGAGTGATGGGGGAGGTCTCCTAGCGCGTCGTTGTCGTTTTGTCTTTGCGCCTGATCAAACTGTATTGCGTATGACAGTCCATCGGTTCGTTTCGCCTACCGCCCTTCAAGGGATAACCCGGGGCTATTTCACGCTCACCGGAAGTAATCGGTGGGGCGTCCTCCGGAGGAGGACAGCGCTATCAGTGGACGATCGGGCGACCGACCGGGCGGTCGGGATCTGCGATATATCCACGGGAATACGGCGCAGCCCCCAGCAGGCTCATTCGGCCGAGATCCCGCGGCTGCGGATGAGGGCATGCCACTTCTGCGTCTCGGCCTGGATGAAACGAGCCAGCGAGGGGGCGTCTCCGGGCGCGACCTCGAGGCCGAAGTCCTCCAGCTTCGCTTTCAGCTCCGGCTGCGTGAGCGCCTTTCCCAACTCCGCGCTCAGGCGCGTGACGATCGCATCGGGCGTGCCCTTCGGGACGAACAGGCCTTGCCAGGCGCTGACCTCCACGCCGGTCACGCCGGTCTCGTCGAAGCTGGGCACGTCGGGCAGCGCGGCGATGCGTCTGGGCGCGAGCACCGCCAGCGCCTTCAGCTTGCCGGCGCGCAGATGGGGCAGGGCGGCGGCGGTGTCGAGGATGCCCATGGGCACGACGCCCGCGATCAGATCCTGCGTCGCGAACGACGTGCCGCGATAGGGCACATGGACGATGTAGCTGTTGGTGCGGTCCTTCAGCAGCTCCATCGCCAGGTGGTGCGGGCTGCCCACGCCGGGCGAGGCGTAGCTGTACTTGCCGGGCCTGGCCTTGATGGTCTCCAGCCATTGCTTGGCGGAACTGAAGCCGGCGTTGGGATTGACCACCAGCAGCAGCAGCGGGAAGCGGGCCATGAAGCCGACCGGCGCGAAGTCCGCCGGCGAGTAGGGCAGCTTCTTGTAGAGCGCGCTGTTGAAGACCATCGCGCCGTTGTCGCCGGTGAGGATCGTGTAGCCGTCCGGCGGCGACTTGGCGGCGTTGTCGGTACCGATGATGCCCGCCGCGCCGGGCTTGTTGTCGATGATCAGCGTCTGCCCCAGCGCCTTGCCGAGCACCGGCGCCAGCTGACGTGCGAGGAAATCGGACCCGCCGCCCGCCGGGTAGGCGACCACCCATCGGACCGGCTTGGACGGCCAGGTGTCCGCGCGCGCCGCGGCGGGCCAGCCGAGCGCACCGGCCGTGGCGCCCAGGGCGCCCGTGATCAGCAGGGAACGGCGTGCGGCATCGGTGGAGCGGACGGGCATGGATGGGGTCTCCGGGTTGTCGTGCCGGCCATCGTAGCCAGCACTCCGCGGAGTCCCCTCCCGGAACAACCCGATCAGCGCCCGTCGACCATCGCCGCGCTGGCTGCGCCGACCGCCGAGCCCGCCGCCGGCGGCGCCATCTCGAGCAGCGCGATGCGGCCGCCCATGTCGTCGCGAGCGTCTTCATTGCGGAACGACACCTGCATCACGTAGAGCGTGTCGCGCGCCGCGCCCTGGCACTGCAGCGCGCGCACGGCGCGGCGCAGCGCGGTGCGGTAGGCGAGGGGACCGCGGTCCTGCACCTCGCTGATGACGTTGCCGTTCAGACGGAAGCTGACCGTGGAGAGGCCTTCCTTGCCTTCGAAGAACTGGACGCGGCTCAGGCGATCGTCGAGCGCCTTGTCGACGCCGGGGCAGGTGGCGCGCACGTCGGTGCGCGGGATCTCGCCGGGACGGCGGCCGGAGATCTCGACGCGCTGCAGGTCGTCCGGCGCGGCTTGAGCGGCGCCGGCGGTCATGACGGCGAAGACGGCGCCGACGGTGATGCGGGAGGCCGCGCGGAGGAAGTCCGTGCGAACGAGGCGGGAGGGGCGGGTGGTGGCGTGCATGTCGTGCTCCTGTGGGCTGAGGAACCGTCGCGACCCGCATCACGGTGGCGGAACGCTCGGTCTTTTTTCAGCGTAGGCAGGACGAGGGCATCGCCCAAGCGGCGCGCGACCAAGCGTCGAAGCCGGGGGGCGGAGCGCCGGAAAAGCGCGACGAAACGCACGTCGTCGCGACGGGCCGTGAATCGACTTTCCCCAGTATCCATCGGGTCGAAAGTCATGCATGACTCCCGTCGGAGCGGCGCATGACGATGCGATGACAAGACCTGACCCCGGGTGTGAGGCGGCTGGCCCATGACTTCCGCGCGACCGTCCCGAAAGGCACGGGTCCTGAATGGCACGGGGCCTGCCGCGCCTCACGGCGGGCAGGCCCCGAAGTGCCCCAAAGGCCGCGGCGGGGTCTCGCCGCGGCGGGTTCGGCGCGTCACCAGACCTTGATCGGATCCGCCGCGACCATCGCATCGCCGCCCTTGCAGCTGAAGGCCTTGGCGAACTCCGGCATGTTGGACATCGGCGCCAGCACGCGGTACTTGCCCGGCGAATGCGGATCGGTGCGCAGCTGGTTCAGCAGCGCCGCTTCGCGCGCCTTGTTGCGCCACACCATGGCGTTGGAGAGGAAGAAGCGCTGCTCGGGGGTGAAGCCGTCGATCTTGTCGGTCTTCCCGGTGCGGCGCAGCGCGTTCTGCAGGGCGTCGAAGGCGATCGGCATGCCGGCCATGTCGGAGATGTTCTCGCCCAGCGTCAGCCGGCCGTTGATGTGCGTGCCCTTGACCGGCTCGTAGCTCTCGTAGAGCGCCACGACGCGGTCCGCGCGCGCCTTGTAGTTCTCGGCGTCGGAGGCGGTCCACCAGTCGTTGAGGCTGCCGATGCTGTCGAACTGCCGGCCGCGGTCGTCGAAGTGGTGGACGATCTCGTGCCCGATCACCATGCCGATGCCGCCGTAGTTGACGGCGTCGTCGGCCTTCGCGTCGAAGAAGGGCGGCTGCAGGATGCCGGCCGGGAAGGTGATCTCGTTGAGGCCGCCCGCCTGCGCGTTCACGATGTAGGGCGACATGGTCCAGCGCGTGCGGTCGCTCGGGCGGTCCAGGTCCTTGATCTGCTCGCCGTGGAACCAGGCCGCGGCGCGCAGCTGGTTGCCGGCGAAGTCCTTCGGGTCCAGCGTCATGCCCTCGTACTTCGGCCAGGTCTCGGGTGCGCCGATCTTGGGCTGCATCGCCTCCAACTTCTCCAGCGCCTTCACCTTGGTCTCGGGGCTCATCCACGCCAGGTTCTGGATGCGCGTCTTCATCGCGGCCTTGACGTCGCCGATGAGCAGCGTCGCGCGGCGCTGCGCTTCCGGCGAGAAGGCCTTGGACACGAACAGCTCGCCCAGCGCCAGTCCCAGCGGGCTGCCGCCGGTGCGGCCGCCGATCAGCTGGATGACCTCTTCGTTGCGCGGCATCGGCTGCTCCAGGCCGGTGATGGCCACGCCGCGATAGTCGAAGTCGGCCTCGGCGAAGGCCTTCGGCAGGCGGGCGGCGCTGTTCTCCAGCACCCGCACCCGCAGGTAGGTCTGCCACGTGGCGAGCGGGACCTTCTCCGCCATCTGCCCGACGCGCGCCAGGAACTCGGGTTGCGCGACGATCAGCCGTTCGACGCCGCCGGCGCGCGTGTCGCTGCGCGTCAGCGCCTTCAGGTAACCGTCCCAGGCCAGCCCCGGCGCCTTGCCATTGAGTTCGGGCGTGGTCATCGGGTTGTAGACCTTGAGCGGATCGCGCAGCTGCGCGCGCGGCGTCGTCGCATCGGCGAGCTGCGACTCGAAGGCGATCAGCGCGTCGATCGTTGCCGGTGTGGCGTCGAAGCCGGCCGACGACAGCAGCCGCTGCGCATACAGCCGGTAGGCGGCGCGCAACTTCTTGGCGATGTCGGTGTCCTTGAAGTAGTCGTCGCGGTCCGGCAGGCCCAGGCCCGACTGGCCCAGCGTCAGCACGTTCACGCGGGTGTTCTTGACGTCGGCGCGCACGGAGGCGCCCACCGGCGCGGCGATGCCCACGCGGCCGAGCTGTGCCAGCGCGAAGGGCAGATCCTCCGCCGACTTCATCGAGGCGACGCGGTCCAGCAGCGGCTTGACCGGCTTGAGACCCTGGGCCTCGACGGCGGCCCGGTCCATGCCGCTGGCGTAGTAGGCGGCGACCTGCTTCAGCCCCGGCGACTTCTGCAGCGCCGGCTTGGCCAGCAACTCCGCCAGCGCGTCGCTCAGCAGCCGGTCGTTGGCCACGCGCAGCGCGTCGAAGCTGCCGATGCGGGTGCGGTCGGCCGGCAGCTCCGTGCGAGCGACCCACGGGCCGTTCACATAGTCATAGAAGTCAGCACAAGGCTGCACGTCGGGCGAGAAGCTCGCGACGTCCAGCGCGCGGGCCGGCATGGCGGCCAGGGCCAGGGTGGAGGCCGCTGCGGCGGCAATCAGGCGTAGTGGGAACATGGTTATTTGTCACCAATGTGTGGTGAAAACGACAAGGCGCACAGGCTAATCCAGCCCCTGCGCCCCCGCCATCCGAGGCGTCCCGCGCATGGCTTCCGGCACCCCGGGCACGCCGTTCGCGCGGGCTCGCAAACGGCGCGCAAACCTTACGAATCAGCGCGTTAGGCGTAAGAAATGGGCGATTGACAGATCAAAGTCTGCGTTTTGACACAAAAAGGTTATAGGGGTATTCCTTCCTGTTAACCCTTTCAGGTGGGTCGGTTGTCGCCCGACTGTCTTCCTACACTGCATCGCACGCCAATCGAGTTGGGTCGGATGGCGTGCCCCACCGGAGGTGCCAACGCGCCAGGGTGTCGGGGCTTTGCAGGCGCCGGTGAACCCGGCGGCTATCGAGAAACTCTGGAGATGACAAGCATGTTGCGATTGAACAAGCTCAGCCTCGCGCTGGCTGTGGGTCTCGTCACGATGGGCGCCGCCCAGGCTGGCGTGTCGTCGGTGGACATCGACAAGGCCCCGCGGCAACTGAGCGAACAGACCGATCGTCTGATCGTGAAATACAAGGACGGCAGCACCGTCGTGCAAGGGCGCCTGGGCGCCGCGATCCAGGCGCAAACGGTGGCGAGCGACGCCATCGGCGCCCGTACCGAGCGCCTGCAGCAACTGGCCGCCCCGCTGGGCACCCGCCTGTCGCTGGTGCGCCAGATGGGCACCGGCGCCCACGTGTTCAAGCTGGACCGCCGGCTGAACCTGCAGGAACTGCGCGAGCTGGGCGACCGGATCAAGTCGCAGGACGCCAACGTCGAGTACGTCGAGCCCGACCGCAAGATGCACGCGCTGTTCGTGCCGAACGACAGCAGCTACGGCTCGCAATGGGACCTGTCCGACAGCGTCGGCGGCATCCGCGCGCCGGCCGCCTGGGACCAGGCGACCGGCACCGGCGTCGTGGTGGCGGTCATCGACACCGGCTACCGGCCGCACGCGGACCTGTCCGGCCAGATCGTCGCGGGCTACGACATGATCGTGGACACCACCGTCTCGGTGGACGGCAACGGCCGTGACAGCGACCCGAGCGATCCCGGCGACTTCAACGCCGCCAACGAATGCCAGGCCGGCGATCCGGCCGCCACCTCGAGCTGGCACGGCACGCACGTGGCCGGCACGATCGCGGCCAAGACCAACAACAACCTGGGCGTGGCGGGCATCGCCTTCAACGCCAAGGTCCAGCCCATCCGCGTGCTGGGCAAGTGCGGCGGCTACACCTCCGACATCGCCGACGGCATGACCTGGGCCTCGGGCGGCAGCGTCTCCGGCCTGCCGGCCAACGCGACGCCGGCCAAGGTCCTGAACCTGTCGCTGGGCGGCGGCGGCGCCTGCGACACCACGACGCAGACGGCGATCAACGGCGCCCGCTCGCGCGGCGCCAGCATCATCGTCGCGGCCGGCAACGAGAACCAGAACGCCTCCAACTCCAGCCCGGCGAACTGCTCGGGCGTGGTGGTGGTCGCGGCGACGGACCGCTACGGCGCCCGCGCGTACTACTCGAACTACGGCGCCATCGTGACGCTGGCCGCACCGGGCGGCGACGTCCGCTCCAGCGCCAGCAACGGCATCCTGTCGACCTTGAACAACGGCACCAGCACGCCGGGCGCCGACAGCTACGCCTACTACCAGGGCACCTCGATGGCCACGCCGCACGTGGCGGGCGTCGCGGCGCTGCTGTACAGCGCCAAGCCCACGGCCACGCCGGACGAGATCACGGCCGCGCTGAAGAACAGCGCCCGTGCCTTCCCCGGCACCTGCAGCCAGTGCGGTTCCGGCCTGCTGGACGCGAACGCGGCGATCACCGCGATCAAGGGCGGCGGCGGTGGCGGCACGATCCCCGAGGTCGAGTCCAACAACACCCGCGCCACGGCGCAGGTGATCAACGCGCCGATCAAGGTGACGGGCAGCCTGTCGACGTCCGACACCAACGACTACTTCAAGATCACGCTGCCCGCGGGCAAGACGCTCAGCGCCAGCCTGGCACCGGCCAGCGGCAAGGACTTCGACCTGCAACTGCAGAACAGCAGCGGCGGGCAGCTGAAGATCAGCGAGAACGGCGCCGGCGCCGTCGACAGCTTCACGTACACGAACAGCGGATCGTCCTCGATCGTCGTGTACGTCCGGGCTTATTACTACTCGGGCACCAGCGGGACGTACTCGCTGACCCTGGGCTGGTAATGACCCCGCAAGGACTTGCCACTCTCCTCGTTTGGTAAGCCGGGTGCCTCGGGCCCGAACGGGGCTCCCGTTGAATCCCGCCAGTGAAAGCTGGCGGGATTTTTTTTGCCCGTGCCGGTCAAAGCCGCGCTGGCGTCCACCGGTGGAGCAGGCCGCTACACTGCCTCCCTCACTTTCCCACGCGCGTCGCGCGCGTTTTCATGGCCGGTCTCGCCCCCAATTCACCGCTCCCCACCGACATCGTCGCGCACCAGCAGTCCAGGGTGCTGGAGCTCGCCTTCACCGACGGCGCGCGTTTCCGCATCCCGTTCGAGCTGATGCGCGTGCGCAGCCCGTCGGCGGAAGTGCAGGGCCACGGCCCGGGGCAGGAAACGCTGCAGACCGGCAAGCGCGAGGTGACCATCGTCGCGATCGAGCAGGTCGGCCATTACGCGCTGAAGCCGACCTTCTCCGACGGTCACGAGAGCGGTCTGTTCACCTGGGCGTATCTGTACGAGCTCGGCCGCGACCAGGACCGCCTGATGCGCGAGTACGAAGCGCAGCTGGCGGCGGCCGGCCTGGACCGCGACGCCCCGATGGCGGCGAAGGGCTCGGGCGGCCATTCGCACGGCGGCGGCAGCTGCAGCAGCCATTGATCGATCCCGCGCGGCGATCGCCTTCCGACGCGCCCCTCTTCAGCAGGACCCCACCATGAGCTCCACCCATTTCGGCTTCGAATCCGTCGACGAGACCGCCAAGGCCAAGCGCGTGCGCGGCGTGTTCGATTCGGTCGCTTCGCGCTACGACGTCATGAACGACCTGATGTCGATGGGGATGCATCGCGCCTGGAAGCTGTACACGCTGGCCGTGGCCAACCTCAAGCCGGGCGACCGGGTGCTGGACATCGCCGGCGGGACCGGCGACATGGCGCGGCTGTTCGCGAAGAAGGTCGGCGAGCGCGGCATGGTCGTGCACACCGACATCAACGAGGCCATGCTGCGCACCGGCCGCGAGCGCCTGATCGACGAAGGCCTGGTCCTGCCGACCAACCTCTGCGACGCCGAGGCGCTGCCCTACAAGGACGGCTCGTTCGACCTCGTTTGCGTGGCCTTCGGCCTGCGCAACATGACGCACAAGGACCAGGCGCTGGCCGAGATGAACCGCGTGCTGCGCCCGGGCGGCCGCCTGCTGGTGCTTGAGTTTTCCCAGGTCGCGGAGCCGCTGCGCAAGCCTTACGACTGGTACTCCTTCAAGATCCTGCCCCGCATCGGCTCGCTGATCGCGGGCGACGCCGAGAGCTACCGCTACCTGGCCGAGTCGATCCGCATGCATCCGCCGCAGGCCGAACTCAAGGCCATGATGAAGACGGCCGGCTTCGGCCACGTGGACGTGCACAACCTGACCGGCGGCGTCGTGGCGCTGCACGCGGGCATCAAGTGCTGAGCGACGGCAAGGCCTGACCCCGCGCGCCAGGAAACAGGGCCCCGAAAGGGGCCCTGGCTCATTGGGGAACGGACATCAGCGGACCGGCGTCAGCAGGGCGCCTTCCACTCCCGGAGTTCGGTGGCGAGGATCGGATGACCGTCCTGCTCGGCGCGGCGGGCGAGTTCGTCGACGTTGCCGTCGGTGACGAACTCATGGCCCACGCCCTTCACGAGCTGGCCGTAGACGCTGTCGAGATCGTCGGAATCGACGTCGGTATCGGAGGTCGGGAACGGCGGCGTGTCGGCCGGCAGTTCCGGGCGGAGTTGGTGCGTTGCACTGGCGTGGGAAGGGGAATGGGCCATCGGAGCGCTCCTTGAGGGATGAGTCGAGGGGAGGTCGTACGGAATGGCGAAGCCGTCGTCACTTCGGGCGGACGGCCTTGCGATTGGAACGGGGCAGCTTTCCCTCCCGCAACTGCTTGACCGCGTCGCCGACGAGGTCGGCCACCAGGCGAACCTCGTTCTGGAGGGCCTCGTCGCGGTCCAGCGCCTCGTGGCTGTTGAAGTAGGGCTCGAAGTAGCCGATGTAGCGGTCGAGTTGGGAGAGGTTGCCGGCGTCGACCAGGCCCATCCAGTCCAGCCAGTCGCCGAGGTTGCGCCGCTGCGCTTCCACGCCGGCCACGTCGCCGTGCACCACCAGGCCATAGGTGCGGCCCTCGAGGTGCTTGGGATAGTCCCAGCCTTGCTCCTCGATCGCCTTGGCTTCCTCGACCTTCTTGCCGTGGGTCGAGGTCGGATCGGGATTGCCGCCGTCGGCGCAGACCAGGCGGTCGATCATCAGCTTCAGGGCGCTGGGCGACTGGTACCAGTAGGTCGGGGTCAACAGGATCACGCCGTGGGCGGACACCCAGCGCTCGTAGATCTCGTTCATCCAGTCGCTGGACTGGTCGAGCGCGTGATTCGGATAGCAGCTGCAGGGCCAGTGGCAGAGCGGCATGGCGGTCGACACGCAGCCCTTGCAGGGATGGATCTGGCGCCCGTACTCGGAGGTGATGAGGCTCAGGTCCAGCACGTCGACGATCACGTCGTGACGGCTGAGCTGCTCCTTGGCGATCTGCGTCATGCGCCAGGTCTTGGACATCTCGCCCGGGCAGGTGCCGTCGTTGCGGTCGCTGCCGCAGACGAGCAGCACGCGCGAGCGGGTCGCGGGATCGCTCCAGCGCTGCTGGGCCATCTTGAGGCGCTGATGCGTGTCCAGCCACTCGACCGCGACCTCATACGACGGATCCTTGAAGCCATTGCCGGCGGGTCGCGTGACCGGTGCCTTGCGGCCTTCCTTCATCGCCTCGAAGGCGATGGTCTCCAGCCGCGCAATGGCCTCGTGCTCGACCCGGTAGGCCGGGTCCTGGAAGCGACGCATGTAGCGCTCGTGGAATTGCTCGCGGGTCAGCTCCGCGGGCTGCTGGCCCTTGCGGATCACGGTCATCGGCGGCCTCTCGGGTGGCGGTAGACACAGTATTCGGGCGACCGTCGCGGAGGGCCGTCAGACGGAGACGGGTTTCGTTGGTGGTCTGGTCCTACGCCTCACTATCCAGACCGCGGCAGGGACATCCAGCGTGGTGCAGGGCGCACCCACACCGCCGTTTCCGCCCCATCCCGAACCCCCACCGTGCGGCTCACCCCCTCAAACGCGGGGTGCGGCATTCCCGCCTCCGGGCTTCCCCGCAACCTGCTTGTCACGAAGCGACCCTACGCTCCGCCCGTTCCTTTACGTGCGTGAAGTCAAGCGCACAACATCACGCATTTGCCGCCAAAGTTTTGCCGTAAACGTTTGCGCAAACTTTTGGTTCAACGATAGACAGTCCGAGGGGTCGCCATGAAACTCAAATCCTTCCTGCTCGCCGCAGGTCTCCTGCTCACCGGCCTCGCCCAGGCCGACACCGTCGCGCTCTGGAGCTACTCCGCCGACCGCAACGGCGTGTTCTCCACGAAGCCCACCTACACCGACAACGGCAACGCGTCCTTCGACGCGCTGGGCGTCAGCACCACCTTCGTCAGCCAGTCCGGCTCGTCGGACACCACCGCCGGCTCCCAGGCGCTGAACACCGCCGGCTACGCCGCGCAAGGCACCGGCGACCGCACGACCGGCGTGCGCTTCTCCATCGACACCACCGGCTTCCAGGACATCGTCCTGACCTTCGACCAGCGCAACAGCGCCACGGCCTCGTCCTGGACCGCCCTGCAGTACACCCTCGACGGTGAGAACTGGATCGAGGCCACCACCTTCCGCATGCTGCGCGACAGCGTCTTCGTGAAGGGCCTGGGCTTCGACTTCTCCGACATCGCCGGCGTCGACAACAACGCCAACTTCGCGGTGCAACTGGTCAGCATGTTCGCGCCCGGCACGCAGGCCTACAGCGCCACCGGCGCCACGAGCAACTACGGCACCGCCGGCACCATCCGCTACGACATGGTGCAGTTCGTCGGCGCGCTGATCCCCGAGGTCGACGTGCCGGAAGTGCCCGAGCCCGCCTCGATCGCGCTGACCCTGGTCGCGCTCGGCGCGATGGGCGTGAGCATCCGCCGCCGCAAGCAAGCCTGAACAACGTCGAGGAGCACACCCCCATGAACTTCCGCACCCTGTTCCCCCTGTCCGGACGCGCCGTGCTGCGCGTCACCACGCTGAGCGCCATGGCCGTCGTGCTGACCGCCTGCGGCGGCGGCCTCAACGGCGAGAAGTCGCAGACGCAGCAGCAGGCGGCCACGCCTGATGACCGCGCGACCGCGCTGACCGCTGATCCCTCGGCCAAGTACCCCGACCACCACGAGTTCGATGCCGCGCTCGACGTGCCGTTCACCGGCGCCGAAGCCACCGGCGCGCGCGAGTTCGCCGTCCACCTCGACTACGTCGGCGCGCCCGCCGGCACGCTGCTGGCCTACCGCGTCGAGCTGCGCTCGCCCAAGGGCGTGGTGGTCAAGCGCTGGAGCGGCGTCGAGAAGTACGCCGGCGACGTCAAGACCGTCGCGCTGAACTGGGCTGGCCGCGGCGACGCGAGCCTGCCGGACGGCCTCTACACCGCGACGCTGACGGCGCTGAGCGCCAAGGCCGACGCCGAGCTCAAGAGCACCGGCGGCGACGCGCAATTCGCCGAGATCCTCGCCGCGCAGCAGGCCGGTGCGGACGGCCATGCGGTCGAGCAGAGCTGGACCTTCGCCCTCGGCAAGCCGGCCAAGATCGCGATGGGCACGCTGCGTCCGCTGGCCGCGGGCGCCTCGGGCGAGGCCGACCAGCGCGTGCGCGCGCAGTCGGCGGTGATCGGTGCGGGCTCCTGGCCCTACACCATCTACTACGGCAGCTTCCACGGCCAGACCAACGACTCCGACGGCGGCGGCGCCATCGGCAGCTGCAGCTCCTCGCAGCCGGCGCAGACGGGGGCCTTCGGTCCCGACGCGGCCTTCCCGTACGCCAAGGACGCGGGCCTGGACATCTTCGCCAACACCGACCACAACCACTACTTCGACGGCTCGTCGAGCACCAACACCAGCGGCAGCGCCACCGCGGCCAAGGCGCGCTACCAGCGCGGCCTGCAGATTGCGACCGACTACACCGCGGCCAACGCCGGATTCCTGGCGATGTACGGCATGGAGTGGGGCGTCATCAACAACGGCGGCCACCTGAACATCTTCAACAGCAACGAGCTGTTCTCCTGGGAATACAACGCGCAGAACGAGCTCTTCGGCGACCGCTACATCGCCAAGAACGACTACGCGACGCTGTACTCGGTGATGCGCGCGCAAGGCCTGATCGGCCAGTTCAACCATCCGGACTCCAGCGGCCAGTTCATCATCAACGGCACCGACATGGCCTACAGCGCCGACGGCGACGAGGTGATGGTGATGTCCGAGGTGATGAACACCTCCGCGTTCTCGTCCAACACGACCGAGAGCGAGACCTCGCGCAGTTCGTATGAAGGCTCGTGGAAGAAGCTGCTGGAGCGCGGCTTCCACGTCGCGCCGGCGACCAACCAGGACAACCACTGCGCCAACTGGGGCAAGTCCTACACGAACCGCACCGCGGTGCTGATCCCGACGGGGACGGCGCTGAGCAAGGCCTCGCTGGTCGACGCGCTGAAGGCGCGCCGCGTCTTCGCGACGCTGGACAAGAACTCGCAACTGATCTTCAGCGCCAACGGCAAGATCATGGGCGAGCGCTTCGACAACGCCGGCGCGCTGGCGCTGAACGTCGGGTTCTACAACCCGAACGGCCGCACGGTGGTGCAGACCGAGATCTGGGAAGGCGTCCCCGGCCGCAACGGCACGGTCACGCTGCTGGGCAACAGCCCGACGGCGACGATCACGCCGGCCAACGGCAAGCACTTCTACTACGCCAAGGTCACGCAGGACGACGGCAAGGTGCTGTGGTCCTCGCCGATCTGGGTCAACCAGGGGGCGAGCGGCGGCGACACGACGCCGCCGTCGGTGACGGCCGCGGTGAACGGCACGACCGGCACGATCACGTTCTCCGCCACCGCCAGCGACAACATCGGCGTGACGCAGGTCGAGTTCTGGCTGGACGGCGCGCTGCGCGAGATCGACACCACCTCGCCGTACTCGATCGCGGTCAACTCGACGCAACTGACCAACGGCACGCACAGCCTCGTGGCCAAGGCCTATGACGCGGCCGGCAACACGACGACCTCGGCGCCGGTGAGCTTCACCGTCAACAACGTCGTCGATGCGGCGGACGAAGTCGAGCCCAACAACACGATCGCCGCGGCGAACGCGCTGGGCAGCCGCAACCAGCTGACCGGCTTCATCGGCAGCGCCAGCGACATCGACTTCTTCAAGGTCACGCTGGCCGCCAACCAGCGCCTGCGCGTGGACATGACCGGCCCGACCTCGTCGAGCATCGACTACGACCTGTACGTGGTGAAGTCCACCGGCACGGGCCTGGCGCGCTCGGAAGCGGTCGGCAGCACGGAGTCGCTGACGTACCAGAACGGCGCGACCGCGCAGACGGTCTACATCAAGGTGATGTCGTACACGGGATCGAGCACGACCTCGCCCTACAAGCTGACGATCAGCTATCCCTGATGAAGGAACACGGCCGCTGAGGGGCGGCCGAGGAGGAGGGGCGAGCGCTCCCGCTCTTGCTCCCTCTCCCGCTTGCGGGAGAGGGTGGGGGTGAGGGCCGGCAGCCGGTGAAGTCAGAGGAAGGCGGTCCCGCGAGGGGCCGCCTTTTTTCATCAGCGCGCGGCGTGCGTCGCGGCTCCGGCCTGTTCCGCAGTCGATTCCCAACCGCCGCCCAGCGCGAGGAAGAGCTGGACCTGCTCGTCGATCAGCGTGGCTTCGGAAGCGGCCAACGCTGCATCACTCGCCGCGAGCGCGCGATCGGCATCGAGCGCATCGAGATAACCGACCTTGCCGCCCTGATACAGCCTCCGCGCCTGCCCGGCCACGATCGCGGCCTCATCGCGCGAGGCCTGCAGCGCCGCGCGGCGATCCAGTTCGCGGGCGTACTGGTTGAGGGCGGTCTCGGTCTCGCGCAGCGCGTTCAGCACCGTGCCGTCGAAACGCGCCGCGGCCTGCCGCGTGCCGGCCTCGGCCTGCGCGATCCGCGCGTCGGCGATGCCGTTGTCGGGCAGCGTCCAGGAGATCAGCGGACCGAGGCTCCAGCTCAGCGTGTCGCTCTTGCCGAAGCCCGCGAGCGTGCCCGCCGAGCCGGCCGACAGCCCCAGGCTGATCTTCGGATAACGGTCCGCGATCGCGACGCCGATGCGCGCCGTCGCCGCGTGCAGTTCGCGCTCGGCCTGGCGGATGTCGGGCCGACGGCGCAGCAGCGCGGCACCGTCGCCGACCGGGATCGTGCCGGCCACCTGCGGCGCGACATGGCAGTCGGCCAATTCGCGCGGGAAGTCCTCCGGCAGTTCGCCGGTCAAGGTCGCGAGTCGATACAGCGCCGATTGCCGCTGCGCCAGCAGCGGCGGCAACGCCGCCCGCAGCTGCTGAAGCTGGCTGCGGGCGCGCGCCGCGTCGATCTCGCCGACGCGGCCGGCGTGTTGCAGCCGCTCGGTGACGTCGATCGCCTCGCGCTGCAGGTCGACCGAATGCTGCGCGGACGTGAGTCGCTGGCCCGTCGCGCAGGCTTCCGCATACGCGCGTGCCGTGCCCGCCGCGACGTTCACCTTGACGAGGTCGAGCGCGGCCGCGGCCGCTTCCGTGCTCGCATGCGAGGACTCGATCGCGCGGCGGATCTGGCCGAACAGGTCGAGCTGGTACGACAGACCCACACCGGCGCTGTAGCGGTAGGTGTCGGGCGGCACGTAGTCCTTCTTCAGCATCGAGAGGCCCGACGGGTGGCCGTAGCTCGGGCCGCCATTGACGCTGACGGTCGGCTTCCCGCCGCCCGCGACTTCGGATTCGAGGGCCTGGACGCGCTCGAGGTTCGCGACCGCCTGACGCAGGTCGGTGTTGCGCGCGAGCGCCCGCTCCACCAAGGCATCCAGCCTGGGATCCTGGAACAGCCGCCACCAGTGCGCTGGCAGTGGCGCGGCGTCGAAGGGCGCTGTCGTGCCGTCGACTTGCGCGGTCTCCGCGGCGCGCTGCTGCTCAAGCAACGGCGCGGACGCGCGCGGCTTCAGCGCGGTGGCCTCGGCCGGCATCTGATAGTCGGGGCCCTTCGGCGCTGTCGAGCAGGCCGCGAGCGCCGCCGCCGCGAGCAGCGCCAGGACGGGTCTGATCGCGCGGCTCAAGATTTCACTCCGGCAAGGACCTGCACGGTCACCGTCTGCCCCGCGACGAGCCGCTCGCCCGCCGGCAGCGGATCGAGCTTCACCCGCACCGGCACGCGCTGCGGCAGCCGCACCCAGTTGAAGGTCGGGTTCACGCTGGGCAGCAGGTTGGCGCTGGTGCTGCGGTCTCGGTCGGCGATGCCGGCGGACAGGCTTTCCACGCGGCCCGTCAGCGCGCGGCTCGCGCCCATCGGCTTGACCTCGACGACATCGCCGACGTGGATGCGCGGCAGCTTCGTTTCCTCGAAGTAGCCCTCGACGTAGAGCGAGCCGGCGTCGACGAGCGCGAGCACCGCATGCCCGGCGGTCGCATACGCGCCCTGGCGCAGGTCGAAGTTGGTGATCGTGCCGGCGGACGGCGCGCGGATCTCGGCGCGCGCCAGGTTGAGCCTGGCGCCGTCGACCGCCACCTCGGCCTGCGCGACGGCGGCGCGCGCCTGCTCGGCGCGGCTGCGGGTCTGCTCGCTGGCTTCCTGCGAGACCAGCGTGCCGAGTCCCTTGTTGCGATCGGCCTCGCGCAGCGCTTGCGCCAGCGCGACCTTCTGCGCCGACAGCTGCGCCTGCGACTGCCGCAGCGCAAGCTCGTAGCGCGCGCGGTCGACCTCGAACAGCAGCGCACCCGCGGCGACCTGCTGGTTGTCCTGCACCGGCACGGCGGTGACCAGGCCGGAGACGTCGGGCGCGATCTGCACGACGTTGGCGCGCACGCGGCCGTCGCGGGTCCAGGGCTGGAGTTCGTAGCGGTCCCAGAGCTTGCCGGCGGCCCACAGGGCGCCGCCGACGACGGCCAGGGTGACCGCGATGGAGATCACGCGGCGCAGGGGGAAGGAGGAGGTGTTCATGTCGTCGGGTCCGGACTTCGGGAGAGAGTCATTCGTTGATCGTTTGATGGTCGTTTGAAGGCGATGTCGTCATCCTGGTCCGTGCAGCAGGTGCAACGACACGACGCTCAAGCCCCACAGCAGCAACACGTAGACCGCGAGGTCGAACAGCGCCGGATGCCAGATCCAGCGGTAGGCGCCGACCGCAGCCAGCAGACGCCGCACCGCGGAGAGCGCCAGCAGCGCCAACGCCGCGAGCGGCATCAGCCAGGGCAGATAGAGCCCGAAGAAGTCCACAGCGCCGGTCATGCCGGGTTCTCCTTGTTCAGATCGGTCGTATCGGTCGTATCGGTCGTATCGGTCGAGTTCATCCCCTCGGACCCATCGACGTCCTCGGCGGAATCGGTGAGGTCGACGGGCAGGCGAGGCACGGGGGCCTCCGGGAACAGGTTGCGGCGCAGGCCCATCAGCGCGCTGGCCGCGGGGATCGCCGCAGCGGGCAGCGGCTGCGAAGCGGGGTAGACCTCGACGAGCCGCGCGAGCGCCGTGTCCAGCCGCTCCAGCAGCAGCGCGGGTGGCGACGCGATCGCGTCGGCGTCGCCGGCGATGCGTGCGCGTTGCCAGTCGCCGATCGCCGTGAGCAAGGGCTGCAGCGGCAGCGTGGACTCGCTGGGCAAGCGGCCACGCGCGGCCTGGAGCGCGACGAGGTCGGCGCCCACGCGCAGGTCGTGCAGCGCGTCGTCGGTGGGCACGCCCGGCACCGATCCGCCCGACTGCGCGACGCGCGGCGCCAGCAGCGAGATGCGGTCCAGCATGCGCAGCAGGTAGGCCTGCGCGCGGCCCGCGGAACGCGGCAGGCGGGCGAGGTCGTCGAGCTCGCGCCAAGTCGTGCGCTGGATGCGGCGGGCGCTCCAGTCCGCGCCGACCGAGCGCATCAGCCGCGTGACCCGCGCCGCGACGAAGACGCCGGCCAGCTGGCCCGACATCGAATTGAGGAAGCTGGTCAGGTCGGCCTGCGCGGTGTCGTGCATCGCCAGCGTGCCGATGACGCCGAACAGGAAGGGCAGCGCGGCGCCGAAGGTCGAGGGCCGGCCGACATACGCGCCGACGATCAGGAACATGGGCGCGCACACGGCCATCAGCGTCCACATGTCCTGCACCAGCGGCAGCAGCACCAGCACGTACAGCGCGCCGAAGGGCATGGACAGCACGGTCCAGTGGAGGAAGCCGTTGATGGCCGGCACCGGGTCGTCCATCGCCGCGAAGAAGCAGCAGAAGATCGCCGCCATCATCGCGGCGGCCGAGCCCATCGGCCAGCCGGTGAGGATCCAGAACGCGCAGCAGACGAGGATCGCGATCAGCGCGGCCGCGCCGGACCACAGCGCCATGCCCATGTCGCGGTGGAGCTTGGGTCCGCTCAGCGCCGGACCGCGCCGCGCCGGCATGGCCTCGCCCGCGAGGCCGCGGTCGATGTCGGCGCGCAGGTGCATGCAATGCAGCCAGCCGGCCAGCAGTTCGCCCAGCCGCTCCGCCAGCGCGACGCGCAGCAGGCGCGCCCAGGGGTCGTCGGCGAGTCGGCTGCGCGACGCGTCGCCGGTCAGCGCGGCGAGTTGCGCGCGCAGGGCGGGCAGTTGCGCTTCTGCCGCGGCGGCCGGCAGCGAGAGCCACGGGCCGATGGCGCCGAGCAGCGCGCGCACATCCTCGGGAAGGGCGTCGGGATTGCCGCGATCTCCGCGATCTCCGCGCTCGTCGCGAGCGTCGCGCTCGATCGCGGTGGCGGCATGCGCCTCCAAGGCCTGCAACCGGTCCTCCACGCCCGCCAGCAACGGCGTCAGCGCGGCCACGCCGTCCTGCATCCCGTGCACGGCGTCGGCGGTCCAGCGCAGATGGCTGGTGTCGAACGGGATGTGGATCGACAGCAGCCGCAGCTGCGTGATGTCGCCGGCGACACGGCGACGGTCCGCGCCGCCGTCTCGTCGCGCGGCGATGTCGCCCAGCCAGGCGCGCGTGTCGCCGAGCGTGCGATCCAGCAGTCCCAGCACCGAGCTCGACAGGCTCTTGGGCAGCACGACGCTGTGCACCAGCGTCGCGGCCAGCACGCCCAGGCCGATCTCCTCGAGGCGCGCGACGGCGGTGTCGAAGATCGCCAGCGGCGTGTCCACCGACGGGAACCCGATCAGCGCGGCCGTGTAGCCGGCCAGCATGAACGCATACGCGCGCGGCGTGCGGTCCCGCAGCGACAGGCACAGGCAGCCCGCCACCCACAGCGCGAGCGCCAGGCTCAGCAACTCCGGCGCGTTGGCGAAGCGCGGCACCAGCAGCACCGCGGCGGTGCCGCCGATGAGCGTGCCGATGAATCGGAACAGCCCCTTCGAGCGCACCGCGCCCGCCAGCGGGTTCGCCACGACATAGGCCGTCATCAGCGCCCAGAACGGCCGCGGCTGGCCGGCCCAGCTCGCGAGGAACACCGCCAGCATCGCGGCGGCGAAGGCCTTGAACGAGAACAGCCATTCGGCGAGGGTGAAGCCGGGCCGCAGCATGGCCGGCAGTTGCGGCAGCCGTGGCAGACGCAGCGCCGGGATGCGCAGCGAAGGGAAGGAGAGGGAGGGGCGCTTCATGGCCGTGGTACTGCTGGACGGGCCGCCTTACTTACGCCGCGGCGGCACGATCGCCTTCGGCGCGCCGACGCGTTCGGACAGCGTGGCGAAGACGCGCAGCGCGGCTTCGACGTCGGCGTCCGTGATGCCCTCATAGAGCGCGTTGCGCAGGTCGCGCAGCGTGTCCTCGATCTGCTCGCAGGCGTCGGCGCCCAGCGCGGTCAGGTGCAGCGTCTTGGCGCGACGGTCGTCGGGATCCTCGTGGCGCTCGATGAAACCACCGCTGATCAACTGCTCCACCGATCGCGTGAGCGACGGCCCTTCGATGCTCAGCAGCGTCGCCAGCTCGCCCTGGCGAAGACCGTCACCGCTGCGGCCGATCATCACCAGCGGCCAGGCCAGCGCCTGCGACAGGCCCACGTGGGCCATGGCGAGGTTCGCCTTCGCGCGGTACGCCCGCTCCAGCACGGGCAGCGTCATGCCGATGGACATCAGCGCGGTCTCGCGCGCGGTCCGCGTCAAGGTGCGAGGGGGCTTGGGGTTGGAGGACGTCATGACCGCAATTCTAATTAGTTAGCTTGCTATCTAATGCGGTAGGGTCTTTCCAATCGTTAGTGGCCGCACCCAAAGAAAAACGGCCGATCTTTCGATCGGCCGTTGCTTTTTCGCGTCGCGGGCTGTCAAGCCCGTGTAGCGAGTTCGGGTGTCAGTCCTTGTCCTTCATGGTCAGCATGCGGTTGGTCCGCAGCGCCACCAGGGTCACGATGGCGCCCGACAGCAGGTAGGCGGTGACCGCCCACAGCCCGAACTTGGCCGACAGCCCCAGGGCCACCAGCGGGGCGAAGGCCGCGCCGATGATCCAGGCCAGGTCGGAGGTCAGCGCCGCGCCCGTGTAGCGGAAGTGGGGCAGGAAGTTGGATGTCACCGCACCCGAGGACTGGCCGTACGACAGCCCCAGCAGCACGAAGCCGACCAGGATGAAGATGTTCTGGCCCATGGCGCCGCTGTCCAGCAGGATGGGGGCGAACAGGCTGAAGATACCGATCGTCGTGGCCAGCATGCCCAGCGTGCTGCGCCGGCCGATGCGGTCGGCAATCAGCCCGGAGATGGGCATCGCGCCCGCCGCCAGCAAGGCGCCGATGATCTGCACGATCAGGAACTGGGTGACGTTCTGGTCGCCGTACAGCATCACCCACGACAGCGGGAACACCGTGACGATGTGGAACAGCGCATAGCTGGCCAGCGCCGCGAACGCGCCGATGAACAGGGTGGTGCCCTGCTTCTCGAACAGCTCGTCGACGTCGCAGGGGTCCAGCTCATGCTCCTCGAGGTTCTTCTCGTACTCGTGCGTCACGACCAGGCGCAGTCGTGCGAACAGCGCCACCACGTTGATCGCGAACGCGGCGAAGAACGGGAAGCGCCAGCCCCAGCTCAGGAAGTCGATGGTGGCCAGGCTGCTCCACAGGTAGGCGTAGAGCGCCGCGGCGATCAGGAAGCCGATCGGCGCGCCGAGCTGCCCCAGCATCGCGTACCAGCCGCGGCGGCCCGGGGGGGCATTCAGCGCCAGCAGCGAGGGCAGGCCGTCCCAGGATCCGCCCAGGGCCAGGCCTTGACCGATCCGGCACAGCGCCAGCAGCCCGATGGCCGCGCCGCCCCAGGTGTTGAAGCCGGGCAGCACGGCGATCGTGCAGGTCGAGATGCCCAGCAGGAACAGCGCCACCGTCAGCTTCACGCTGCGGCCGAAGCGCCGCTGGATCTCCATCCCCACCAGCGTGCCGATCGGGCGGACGACGAAGGCCAGCGCCAGCAGCGCGAAAGCGTACAGCGTCCCCTCCAGCCGCTCCATGTGCGGGAAGAAGATCGAGGGGAATACCAGGACCGAGGCGATGCCGTAGACGAAGAAATCGAAGTACTCCGACGCCCGCCCGATGACCACGCCCACCGCGATGTCGCCCGGGGCGACCGCGTCCTGCTCCTCCTTGGTCGCCACCCCGTTGCCTCGCGGCAGCGGCTGGCCCACGGTCGCCAGGTGTTGCCCGGCTGTTGGAAGGGTGCTGCTGTTCATACGTCTCCTACCTGGGACAAAATGTCCAATAGTTAGCTTTGGTCAATCGGGCAAAATCTGCGCCCGGCGTGCAACGGTCGACAAGTGTCGTTTTCCCCTTTATCGCTTTCCCTTCGGAAGAAACCCCCACCAGGTTTTGGACGTCGGGAGCCTCCCCCCCCAAGGGAGCGCGAGGAAGGGGGTTCCGCGTGAACTACGCCTGATGGTCTGCTGAGTCCCATGTACCTCAAAGCATCTGCAAAAACAAGTCCCGCCGGCCCCATCCGGTCACTGGCCCGTCTCGGGCTGCTGGCCCTGGCGCTGCCCCTCACCGCCTGCAACATGGTCGTGATGAAACCTTCGGGCGACATCGCGAACCAGCAGGCGCAGCTCATCGTCGCATCGACGCTGCTGATGCTGCTGATCATCGTCCCGGTGATCATCCTCACGCTGGTCTTCGCCTTCCGCTACCGCGCGTCCAACACCCAGGCGACCTACTCGCCGGAGTGGGACCACTCGACGCGTCTGGAACTGATCATCTGGGGCGCGCCGCTGCTGATCATCATCGCGCTGGGCGCGATGACCTGGATCAGCACCCACAAGCTGGACCCCTTCCGCCCGCTCGAGCGGCTGGACGCGCAGCGCGCGATCCCCGCCGGTGTCGAGCCGCTGAACGTCGAGGTCGTGGCGCTGGACTGGAAGTGGCTGTTCATCTATCCGGACCAGGGCGTGGCGACCGTGAACGAACTGGTCGCGCCGGTGGATCGCCCGATCCACTTCAAGATCAGCTCGTCGACCGTGATGAACGCGTTCTACGTGCCCGCCATGGCCGGCATGATCTACGCGATGCCCGGCATGCAGAGCCAGCTCCACGCCGTGATCAACAAGCCCGGCGTGTATGACGGCTTCTCGTCGAACTTCAGCGGCGACGGCTTCTCGCACATGCGCTTCAAGTTCCACGGCCTTTCGAACGACGAGTTCGCCGCCTGGGTCGAGCGCAACAAGGCCGACGGCGTCGCGCTGACCAAGGACCTGTACCTCGACCTCGAGAAACCCACCGAGCGTCAGCCGGTGCGTCGCTTCTCCAGCGTCGCCCCCGGCCTGTTCGACGCGGTCGTCAACCGCTGCGTCGACGGCGCCAAGATGTGCATGGGCCAGATGATGGCCATCGACAAGGCCGGCGGCGGGGGCAAGGGCGCCATCGACGGCCTGGCCAGCAAGTCCTGGAGCAACGAGCAGAAGCGGATCTTCGTGGCCGCGCTGTGCACGCCTGACAACGCGGGGCAGTACGCCTCGCAATGGCAGGCCTCGGCCACCCGTAACTGATCGGCGTCCCCGGCGCATCGACTGCGAACTGCCGTGACCAGCGGCGCCGGGATCGCAAGCACTACCGAGATCCAAGATGATTGACCTTCAAAAGCTCATCTTCGGGCGCCTCAGCCTAGAGGCACTCCCGTTGCACGAGCCGATCCTGATCGGCACCTTCGCCATGGTGGCGCTGGGCGGCCTGGTCGTCCTCGCGCTGATGACGAAGTTCCGCCTGTGGGGCCCCTTCTGGCGCGACTGGGTGACCAGCATCGACCACAAGAAGATCGGCATCATGTACATCGTGCTGGGCCTGGTCATGCTGCTGCGCGGCTTCGCCGACGCGCTCATGATGCGCGCGCAGCAGGCCATCGCCTTCGGCGACCAGCTGGGCTTCCTGCCCCCGCACCACTACGACCAGGTCTTCACCGCCCACGGCGTGATCATGATCTTCTTCGTGGCGATGCCGCTGATCACGGGCTTCATGAACTACGTCGTGCCGCTGCAGATCGGCGCGCGCGACGTGGCCTTCCCCTTCCTGAACAACTTCAGCTTCTGGATGACCACCGGCGGCGCCGTGCTGTGCATGGCCTCGCTGTTCGTCGGCGAATTCGCCCGCACCGGCTGGCTGGCCTACCCGCCGCTGTCGGGGCTGCTCGCCAGTCCGGGGGTGGGGGTGGACTACTACATCTGGTCGCTGCAGGTCGCGGGGGTGGGCACCACGCTCTCGGGCATCAACCTGATCGCGACCATCATCAAGATGCGCGCGCCGGGCATGACCATGATGAAGATGCCGGTCTTCACCTGGACCTCGCTGTGCTCCAACATCCTGATCGTGGCCTCGTTCCCGATCCTGACCGCGGCCCTGGCGCTGCTGTCGCTGGACCGTTACGCCGGCACCAACTTCTTCACCACCGATCTTGGCGGCAACGCCATGATGTACATCAACCTGATCTGGATCTGGGGCCACCCCGAGGTCTACATCCTGGTGCTGCCGGCCTTCGGCATCTTCTCTGAAGTGGTGTCCACCTTCAGCCAGAAGAAGCTGTTCGGCTACGCGTCGATGGTGTACGCGACCGTCGTGATCACCATCCTGTCCTACCTCGTGTGGCTGCACCACTTCTTCACGATGGGATCGGGGGCCAGCGTCAACTCGTTCTTCGGCATCACGACGATGATCATCTCGATCCCGACGGGCGCGAAGATCTTCAACTGGCTGTTCACGATGTACCGTGGCCGCATCAAGTTCGAGGTCCCGATGTACTGGACCGTCGGCTTCATGGTCACCTTCGTGATCGGCGGCATGACGGGCGTGCTGCTGGCGGTGCCTCCGGCCGACTTCGTGCTGCACAACTCGCTGTTCCTGATCGCCCACTTCCACAACGTGATCATCGGCGGCGTGCTGTTCGGCCTGCTGGCGGGCATCTCGTTCTGGTTCCCCAAGGCCTTCGGCTACAAGCTGGATCCGTTCTGGGGCAAGTGCTCGTTCTGGTTCTGGCAGATCGGCTTCTTCGTCGCCTTCACGCCGCTGTACGTGCTGGGCCTGATGGGCGTGACGCGCCGCATGAGCCACTTCGACGATCCGTCCTTCCAGATCTGGTTCCAGATCGCCGCCTTCGGCGCGCTGCTGATCGCCGCGGGCATCGGCAGCTTCCTGATCCAGCTGGTGGTGAGCTACTTCAAGCGCGACCAGCTGCGCGACTTCGACGGCGATCCGTGGCAGGGCCGCACGCTGGAGTGGTCGACCTCGTCGCCCCCGCCGCAGTACAACTTCGCGTTCACGCCGGTGGTCCACGACCACGACGCTTGGCACGACATGAAGACCCGCGGCCACCAGCGTCCGGTCGGCGGCTTCAAGGAGATCCACATGCCGAAGAACACCGGCGCCGGCGTGATCCTGGCCGGCCTGTCGACGCTGTTCGGCTTCGCCCTGATCTGGCACATGTGGCTGGTGGCGGGGGTCGCCTTCGCGGTGACCGTCATCGCGGCGATCGTCCACACCTTCAACTACAAGCGCGACTACTACATCCCCGCGGATGAAGTGGCCCGCACGGAAGAAGCCCGCACCAAGGTGCTGGCCGCCCAGGCCTGATTCCGCAGCGAGCGAACTCCAAATGCAAGCAACGACCCTGACGAACGACACCGGCGCGCCGGTGTTCTACGACAACGGCGACCATCACCCGCAGCACGGCACGCTGCTCGGGTTCTGGATCTACCTGATGAGCGACTGCCTCATCTTCGCGGTGCTGTTCGCGACGTATGCGGTGCTGGGCCGCAGCTACGCGGCCGGCCCGTCGGGCGCCGACCTCTTCGACCTGCCGCTGGTGGCGCTGAACACCGGTTTCCTGCTGCTCTCTTCGATCACCTATGGCTTCGCCATGATCAAGATGCTGGGCAACAAGAAGACCGGCACGCTGGCCTGGCTGGCGGTCACCGGCGTGCTCGGCCTGTGCTTCCTGGCGGTGGAACTCTATGAGTTCGCGCACCTGATCCATGAAGGCGCGGGTCCGCAGCGCAGCGCGTTCCTGTCCTCGTTCTTCACGCTGGTCGGCACGCACGGCCTGCACGTCACCTTCGGCTGCATCTGGCTGGTGACGCTGATGATCCAGGTCAGCAAGCTGGGCCTGACCAAGGAGAACAAGCGTCGCCTGATCTGCCTGTCGATGTTCTGGCACTTCCTGGACGTGATCTGGATCGGCGTCTTCACCTTCGTTTATCTGATGGGAGTGCTGCCGTGAGCAACAACCACCAACACGACCACGGCCATGACGCGCATGGCCACGACGACCACGAGGACGTCGGCTACCACGCCACCGTCAAGGGCTACCTGATCGGCTTCCTGCTGTCGCTGATCCTGACGGCGATCCCGTTCTTCCTGGTGATGACGAAGTCGATCTCGTCGTCGGCGGCGATGGGCATCGTGCTGCTGGGCTTCGCGGCCGTGCAGATCGTGGTCCACATGGTCTATTTCCTGCACATGAACTCGAAGGTCGAGGGCGGCTGGTCCATGCTGTCGCTGATCTTCACGATCGCCGTCGTGGTGATCATGCTGGCCGGCTCGATCTGGGTGATGTTCCACCTGAACAGCAACATGATGCCGGTCCACGACATGCGCAACATGCCCTGATGACCGCGTTCCTCACGGAACCGCAGCGGCCGCGCCGCGGCATCGCCTTCTGGGCGCTGCTGCTGGGCGCGGCCCTTTCGTTTGCGGTGTTCATGTCGCTCGGCGTCTGGCAGGTGCAGCGGCTGGCGTGGAAGGAAGACCTGATCGCGCGGCTCGACAAGCGTCTGGCCGCGGCGCCCGAGCGCGCGCCCGGCGCGGACCGCTGGGCCGCGATCACGAAGGATGGTGACGAGTACCGCAAGGTCGCGCTCACCGGCACCTTCGACCACTCGCGCGAGACGCTCGTCGGCGCGAGCACCGAGCTCGGCACCGGCTACTGGGTGCTCACGCCGCTGCGGACCGAGCGAGGCGACTGGGTGCTGGTCAACCGCGGCTTCGTCCCGCCGGAGTTCAAGACCCGCGCGTCGCGCACCGCGTCGGAGACGCAGGGCGAAGACAAGGTCATCGGCCTGCTGCGTCTGACGGAGCCTGACGGCAGCCTGCTGCGCAAGAACGAGCCGGCGCAGGACCGCTGGTACTCGCGCGATGTCGGCGCGATCGCCAAGGCGAGGAAGGTCGTCGAGGGCCCGGTGGCGCCGTACTTCGTCGATGCCGCCGCGGCGGACGACCAGACGCAATGGCCGCGCGGCGGGCTCACGGTGGTGCGCTTCAACAACCATCACCTGCAGTACGCGCTGACGTGGTTTGCGATGGCGGCGATGCTGGCCGGCGTCGGGTTCTGGCTGTGGCGCGTGGAGCGCCGCAGGTCTGGGATCGATGGCGATGACAGCCGACCCTGGCGCGGTGCCGACGCCGATGCGGACGACGGGCTCGACGCCCGTCCGGATGCCCAGGACTGAGGCCGCGACCATGCCGCTGAGCCGTCCCGATCCGGACGACGACCACCCCGACGACAGCCGCTACCTGGACGGTGCGGCGGGCGCGCTGGGCATCGAGGGCTCTTCGGGCGAGGGTGCACTGCAAGCCGGCCGCAACAACCTGCAGCAGCTGGTGCAACTGCGCTGGCTGGCGGCGGCGGGGCAGTTCGGCACGGTGCTGTCGGTGCACTTCGCGCTGCACATCCGGCTGCCGATGCCGGAGATGCTGACGCTGCTGGCGATCCTGGTGCTGTTCAACGTCGCCTGCTGGCTGCGCACGCGCTGGGTGCCCAGCGTGCGCAACGCCGAGCTCTTCGCCGGCCTGCTCGTCGACATCGCCGTGCTGAGCGGCCAGCTGTACTACAGCGGCGGCGTCACCAATCCCTTCATCTTCCTGTTCCTGCTGCAGATCGCGGTGGGCGCGGTGCTGCTGCCCTCGCGCTACATCTGGTTCACGGTGGCGGTGACGGGCGGCTGCTTCGTCGCGCTGACGCAGTGGCACCAGCCGCTGCTGGTGCCCGACATGGAAGGGCTGGCGCTGCCGACGCACTACATCGGCGGCCTGCTGATCTGCTTCGCGATCAACGCGGCGCTGCTGGTGATCTTCATCCAGCGCATCGGGCGCAACCTGCGCCAGCGCGACGCGCGGCTGGCCGACCTGCGCCAGCGCGCGGCCGAAGAGGAGCACATCGTCCGCATGGGCCTGCTGGCCTCGGGCGCGGCGCACGAGCTCGGCACGCCGCTGGCGACGCTGTCGGTGATCCTGGGCGACTGGTCGCGGATGGCGCCCTTCGCTGGCGATCCCGAACTGCGCGAGGAGATCGAGGAGATGCAGATCCAGCTGCGCCGCTGCAAGGCGATCGTCAGCGGGATCCTGATGTCGGCGGGCGAGCTGCGCGGCGAATCGCCGGTGGTGACCACGCTGCAGGCCTTCCTCGACGACCTGGCCGAGCACTGGCGCGCGACGCGGCCGCATCACGGCCTCGAGTACCTGCCCGCGCCGGACCTGCCGAAGGTGCGCATCGTGTCGGACGTCGGGCTCAAGCAGATGATCGACAACGTGCTGGACAACGCGCTGGAGGCCGCGCCGGGCCGGCCGGTGACGCTGCGCGCGCTCGTCGAGGACGGCGGGCTGGTGCTGCGCGTGAGCGACCGGGGCGCCGGCTTCCTGCCGGAGATGCTGGGGCGCTTCGGCAAGCCCTATCAATCGAGCAAGGGCCGCGCGGGCGGCGGGCTGGGGCTGTTCCTCGCGCTGAACGTGGTGCGCTCGCTGGGCGGCACGCTGCAGGCGCGCAACCGGCTGGCGGAGGAGGGGGGCGGTGCCGAGGTGGAAATCCGCATGCCCCTGTCCGCACTGGCGCCCCTTGGACTCCCCGACAATGCTGCCCATGACGCCGGATGACCTGATCGCGGATACCGACCGCCTGCTGCTGATCGTCGAGGACGACGACGCGTTCGCGCGCACGCTGTCGCGCTCGTTCGAGCGCCGCGGCTATCAGGTGCTGCGCGCGACGAGCGTGGAGCAGGTGCAGAAGCTGCTGACCGACCGCGGCCCGGAGGAGGCGCCGGAGTACGCGGTCGTCGACCTGAAGCTCGCGGGCGGCGGCTCGGGCCTGGCCTGCGTGCAGACGCTGCACGAGCACGACCAGGAGATGGTGATCGTGGTGCTCACAGGCTACGCGAGCATCGCGACGGCGGTGGAGGCGATCAAGCTCGGCGCGCGGCACTACCTGGCCAAGCCGGCGAACACCGACGACATCGAGGCCGCGTTCTCACGCGCGCAGGGCGATGCCGAGGTGGAGGTCACCGACCGCGCGACGACGTCCATCAAGACGCTGGAGTGGGAACACATCCACGAGACGCTGGCGGCGACGGACTTCAACATCTCCGAGACCGCGCGGCGGTTGGGCATGCACCGGCGCACGCTGGCACGCAAGCTGGAGAAGCAGCGGGTGAAGTGATTCCGCAACACCGCTCGTTTTGAGCGGGTCGGAGCGGGCTTATTCTTTTCTGACTGCGGTGATGTTGCCGCAGCGGAAGGAGCGTGAATGAAGCCCTCTGAAGCACTCGCTCTGAAGCGAGACCAATTGGCTGCGATCGTGGCCCGATATCCCACCACAAACCTGCGTGTGTACGGCTCGGTGGTGCATGGCAAGGATCAGGACAACGAGGAACTCGACTTGTTGGTGGACGCGCTGCCTGGGGCCACACTGTTCCATCTGGGTGGTCTCTACAACGACCTGGAAGAGCTGCTGGGCGTTCCCGTGTGCCTGCTCACGCCCCCAGAGGTGCCGATCAAATATCGCAGTCAGGTTCTTGCCGAGGCGCGGCCTGTATGAGCCGTTTCACCTTGGTCGACCATTTGGAACACATGCAGGAAGCTGCGATCTTCGCGTGCGACCATGTGGACGGACTCCGCAAGGCCGATTTTCTGGAAGACAAGAAGACGCAACACGCGGTGCTCTTCAATATCCTGGTGTTGGGAAGAAGCAGCGGCGAGGTTGTTGGCGGAGCATGAGGCGTTCCTCGCCGGCAATGCGCACCTGCCGTGGGGCCTCATGAGGGGATTGCGCAATCGGATTGCCCATCGCGCCATCGACATCAACATACACATGATCTGGGACACGGTGGAGGTTCATCTCGTCGACCTGCTGAGGCAATTGCCTGCGGTGCGGGCAGCTGCGATCAACCAAGGTTGAACTTGCATCCAGAAACGACATAAGGGGCCGTGAGGCCCCTTCGTCGCGATGAGCGTTCAACGCTCGCCTGAGTGATGCTCAGTTCGTCCGCGTCGCCTGCGGCGCGCGCATCACGCGCGACTTGCCGCCCGTGGTGACGATGATCACCGGCTCGCCGGAGGCGAAGTTCTCGTTGCCCTGCGCCTGGACGATCGCGCGGCGTTCGCCGTTGCGCAGCTGCAGCAGGATCTCGACGGCCTGTTCCTTCGTCGTGCCGCGCTCCACCGCGTTGCCCAGTGCCGCGCCGGCCACCGCGCCCAGCACGCCGACGATCACGCCCTCGCGGCTGCCGCCGACGCTGCCGCCGGCCACGCCGCCCGCCACCGCGCCCGCGACGGCGCCGACGCCGCTCTGCGAGCCGTCGACCGTCACCGGCCGCCAGGACAGCACTGTCGCGTCCTGCACCTGCGACAGGCGCTGCGCGTCGCCGCGCTGGATCACGTCAGGATTCGTGGTCGTGCAGGCGGCCAGGGCCACCACCATCGTGGCAATCAGCAGCTTCTTCATCTCGGTTCTCCAATCGATGCACGGCCAACGAACATCCGTGAGGTTCCGTTGACCAGGCAACAAGTCTTTACCTCGACGGCAGGCGGCATGCCGCGTCCTCGAAGAGGCATGCAGCGACTCTACAGCAGCCGGCTTTGGGGGCTCTTAAGCCAGGGCGGACGACTGCACCGTCGACACGGGCAAATCCTTTGCCCGTCGGAGGACGGGCTCAGGCGCTCCGGGCAACCTTGCCTTCAAGGCGCGATGCGAAGCGTTGCCGCGCCTGTGCAATCTCGTCCCGATGGCGCTCGGCCCATTGCCACACGCCACACAGCGCGCGGCTCAATTCGCGTCCCAGCAGCGTCAGCTCGTATTCCACGCGGGGCGGCACCTCCGCATGCACGGTGCGCGTGAGCAGGCCGTCCTCCTCCATCCCGCGCAGCACCTGCGTCAGCACCTTCTGACTCACCCCCCCGACGCGCTGCCGGACCTCGGTGAACCGCAGCCGGCCATGCTCCGTCAGCACCTCCAGCGCGATCAGCGACCACTTGTCCGCGACCCTGCCGATGATGTCGCGGACCACGCCTTCGATCTCCGGTGACAGTGCTTCGCCGCTGTGGGGATGGACGAAGTGATGCGGGGGAGCGGCGGGCGATGTCGGCGTGGTCATGACGGGGTCCAAAGGTTACCGGCGGGTAATCAGGCGCCCGAAAAGTGCGTACTTCACAGGCGCTTCTCGGGCCCCTAGTCTCGCGCATTCCCCCTGTCGAAGGACCCTCCGATGAGTGATTCCTCCCCCGCCACGACCCTCGATCGCCGGGCGTTCATGGTCACCACCGCGAGCGTCGCGGGTCCGGCGCTGACCGCCGGATGCGCCGCTCCCGGTCCCGCCGCCGCACCGCCCGCGGGCGCGCCGCGCTGCGAGGTCGTGGTCAACGGCCGTCCGCATGCGCTGCGGATCGAGGCGCGCGCCTCGCTGCTGGACGTGCTGCGCGAAGACCTGCAGCTGACCGGCACCAAGAAGGGCTGCGACCACGGCCAGTGCGGCGCCTGCACCGTGCACGTCGACGGCCGCCGCGTGGCGTCGTGCCTGACGCTGGCGGCGAAATGCGACGGCCGCGAGGTCCGCACGATCGAAGGGCTGGAGCGCGCCGACGGCGCGCTGCACGTGATGCAGCAAGCCTTCATCGACCACGACGCGCTGCAATGCGGCTACTGCACGCCCGGCCAGATCATGGCCGCCATCGCGTGCGTGCGCGAAGGCCACGCGCAGACCGACGACCAGATCCGCGAGTACATGAGCGGCAACCTCTGTCGATGCGGCGCCTATGTCGCCATCCTCGAGGCGGTGCGCGACGGCGCCCGGCGGATGAAGGGAGGCGACCATGCGTGACTTCAGCTACGGCAGCCCCGACAGCGCGGACGCCGTGCTCGCGCGACGCGCGGCCGGCGAGGCGCCCGGTGTCCGCTACCTCGGGGGCGGCACCACGCTCTTCGACCTGATGAAGCTGAACGTCGAGGCGCCCACCGCGCTGATCGACGTGACGCGTTGCCAGGACCTGCGCACGATGGACTTCGGCCGCACCGAATGGCGCCTGGGCGCCGGCATGACGATGGGCGAGATCGCCGACCACGAGCGCGTGCGCGGCGAGTTCCCCGCGCTCAGCGAGTCGCTGTGGAAGGCCGCGTCGCAGCAGATCCGCAACATGGCCACGCTGGGCGGCAACCTGCTGCAGCGCACCCGCTGCGCCTACTTCCGCGGCACGCCCGCCTACCCGTGCAACAAGCGCGAGCCCGGCACCGGCTGCTCTGCGCTGGAGGGCGCCCACCGCGGCCATGCGCTGTTCGGCGGCAGCTCCCAGTGCATCGCGACCTATCCCGGTGATCTCGCCATCGCGCTGGTCGCCTTCGACGCGGTGGTCGACCTGCGCAGCCCGCGCGGTGCGCGCAGCGTGCCGTTCATCGAACTGCATCGCGAACCCGGTGACACGCCGCACCTGGAAACGCAGCTGGCGTCGGATGAACTGATCGTGGCGATCCGCATCCCGCGCTCTCCGGCGATGAAGGCCTCGGTCTATCACAAGGTCCGCGACCGCGAGTCCTACGCCTTCGCGCTGGTGTCGGCCGCCGTCGGCCTGCAGATGACGGCGGGGCAGGTCATCGACGTGCGCATCGGGCTTGGCGGCGTCGCCACGCGGCCCTGGCGCGCCGCCGCGGCGGAACGCCACCTGCGCGGTCGCGCGCTGACCCGCGACTCCGCGCGCCAGGCTGCCGAGCTGGTCTTCGCCGACGCGCGGCCGCTGCCGCACAACCGCTTCAAGGTCGCGCTCGGGATCGACACGCTGACCGACGCGCTGATGCAATCCAAGGAAAGGCTCTGACATGGCGACGTCCTCCTCCATTTCCGGCAGCCGCCGCGACGGACCCGAGCGCGTCGACGCGCGGGACAAGGTGCGCGGCGCGACCCGCTACGTGGCCGACCACGTCCCCGCCGGCGTGCTGCATGCCGCGCTGGTGCCGGCGCCCGTGGGCCGCGGTCGCATCGACGCGATCGACACGACGGCGGCGGAGCGCGTGCCGGGCGTGCGGCTCGTGCTCACGCACGCCAACATCGGACCCTTGCAGGGCGCCGGCTTCCTGATGGGCGGCGGCTTCGGCTTCCAGAGCCTGCAGCCTTTGGCGAGCCTGGACATCGCCTACCGCGGCCAGTACATCGCGCTGGTGGTGGCGGAGTCGCTCGAGGCCGCCCGCGAAGGCGCGCAGCGCGTCTCGGCGCGCATCACGCCGGCGCCTGTCGCCGCGACGCCGGAATCGCCCGGCGCCCAGACGATCGGACAACCCGCGGCGCTGCCGCTCCCACCCTTCGCCGACAAGCGGGTCGGCGACGCGGACACGGTCTTCGCGCAGGCGCCGGTGCGCATCGATGTCACCGCGCAGATGCCGGCGCAACACCAGAACCCGATGGAGCTGATCGCCACGCTCGCTCTCTGGGACGGCGACACGCTGATCGTCCATGAGCCCACGCAGAACGCCGAGTCCGTGCGCCACGGTCTGGCGCGTCAGCTCGGCCTCCCGCCGTCCGCCGTGCGCGTGATGTCGCCGACGATAGGCGGCGGCTTCGGGCAGAAGAACTCGCTGCAGTCGCAGACGGTGCTGGTGGCCATCGCCGCGCGCCGGCTGGGCAGGCCGGTGAAGCTGGTCGTGCCGCGCGCGCTGCTCTTCCACAACAGCGCCTTCCGACCGCGCAGCGTGCAGCGTGTGCGCCTGGGCGCCGATCGGCAGGGGCGCGTGCTGGCGGCGATCCACGAGACGGACCAGCAGACCTCGCGTCACGATTATTTCCCCTCCACCGGGAGCGACACCACCGCGCGGCTCTACGACATCAAGCACTTCCGCAGCGCCGACCGGCTGATCCGCACCGACGTCCAGACACCGGGGTTCATGCGTGGCCCCCACGAGCATCCCTCGGTCTTCGCGTTCGAACTGGCCATGGACGAACTGGCGACGGCCACGGGCATCGATCCGGTCGCGCTGCGCCTGCTGAACGACGGCACGACCGATCCGCTGACCGGCAAGCCGCATTCGTCGCGCCATGTCGCCGCATGCCTGCGTCGGGGCGCCGACCTCATCGGCTGGAAGCGCCGCAGCGCCGCGCCCCGGTCGATGAGCCTGCCGGACGGCACGTTGGTCGGCCTGGGCGTCGCGATCGGCGCCTACAAGGCGGCTTCCGCGCCGGCTCGGGCGCATGTGCGGCTCGACGCCTCGGGTCGGCTGCAGGTGTCGGTGGGCGGTCATGAGATGGGGCAGGGCATGCGTACCGCGATCGCCACGAGCGTGGCGCGCCTCACCGGCGCCCCGGTCGGTGCCATCGAGATCCGCATCGGCGACACGCAGTTCGCGCCCCAGCATGTCACTGCGGGGTCCTGGGGCACGGCGACCGTGTTGCCGGCCGTCGAGGAGGCATGTCGCCGCCTGATGGAGAACCTGCGGGCGAAGGCCGGCGCGCAGGCAGACGTGAAGGCAGACGTGAAAGGCAGTGGCAGCCTGCTCGACCTGCTCAAGGCCAGCGGACAGGACGTCGCCGAAGCCCGCAGCCAGACGCGCGCGCCGGGGCAGCCCGAACAGGTCTTCGGCCGGCTGGACGGCGGCCTGCCGGCGGCGGCGGGGCCGGTGTATCCGGACTTCGTCGCCTTCAGCTACGCGGCCCACTTCATCGAGGTCCACGTCGAGCCGGCCACGCGCCGCATCCGCGTGGCCCGGTGCGCGAGCGTCATCGACTGCGGCCGCGTCGTCAGCCGGCGCACCGCGCGCAGCCAGGTGGAAGGCGGCGTGGTCTGGGGCATCGGCGCCTCGCTGCGCGAGATCAGCGAGGTGGACCCGCGTCACGGCGGCTTCCTCAATGCGGATCTGGCGGAGTATGTGATCCCGGTCGCGGCGGACATCGGTCGCATCGACGTCGACTTCATCGACGAGCCCGATCCCAAGCTCAACGCGCAGGGCGTGAAGGGCCTGGGGGAGGTCGTCATGGTGGGTGTCGCGGCGGCGGTGGCCAACGCGGTGTTCCACGCGACGGGCCGTCGCGTGCGGCATCTGCCGATCCGCGTGGAGGATCTCTACGAGGCGTAGTGTCCGGCGTTGCGGCGCGCTACGAGACGTACAGCCGCGACGACTTGGGCACGCTCGCCAGCAGGAACTCCATCTGGTCCGCCACGATGCGGCGGCCGCGCAGGATCATGTCCTCGTGCAGGCTGGGCACATAGGGCAGGTAGAGCAGCGCCATGTTCGCCTCTTCGGGCGTGCGGTTGCCCTTGCGGCCGTTGCAGGCTCGGCAGGCGGTGATGCAGTTCATCCACGAGTCCCGCCCGTTGCGCGACACCGGCTGGATGTGCTCCCGCGTCAGCAGGTCGGAATGGAGCACGTGCCCGCAGTACGCGCAGACATGGCGATCCCGCGCGAAGAGCTTGAAGTTGGACAGCGCCGGCGCCTGGCGCCAGGCGCGGCTGGGGACCGCGCCGCGGACTGCCACGATCGGGTGCAGCTCGATGCGCGACTGCAGCCCGGTGAGCCGCTGGTACCCGCCGCGCAGGACGTGGAAGGGCGCGCCCAGTGTCCACGCGATGGCGTCGCTGGCGTACAGCACCGCTGCTTCCTTCGACGAGATCCAGGCCTGCGGTCGGCCCGAGATGTCCAGCTGGAGAACGTCCACGGTCGTTGACCTCCTGCGACGGAGAGTAATCCAGTCGGAGGGGGCAACTCAAGTGCCCGACGGGCACGGTGGTGCCGCCGAGACGATATTTCAGCTGATCGCCGAACTTAGGCGCCCGAAGGCCGGGGTTCAAGTCGGGGAATGACCTGGGGGCGTTGACCCGTTCGGGTCATGCGCCCCGTCGCGATCCCGTCACACGCTCAGGAGGGCAGCTTCCCCAGCGCCCGGAGCTCGGCGACGGCCACCAGTCCGCCGGCGGAGAGCGCGTCGTCCGGCAGCCGGGCCTGTCCCAGTCGCGTGCCCGGCGCCAGCACGTCCAGCCGCTCCCGCAGCGTGGGCGTGTCGTCGCTGTCGATCTGGACGACGCAGAGCTGCGCATCGCCCGGCGCGCCGCTCCAGCCCACCAGGTCGCCGCCGTCGAGCCCCGCGATCAGTTGCGCGGCCAGGGGCGGGAGCGAGGCGGCCGGGCCCGCGAGCACGTGCACGACGACCTCCGAGCCGTCCCGCATCGCCAGCTTCACCGTCTGGTCCAGCCGCTCCCGCAGCGCCGCCGGAGAAAGCGGCTCCGGCGCGGGCACCTGCTGCTGGCCCATCAGGTGGCTCAGCATCACGTCGAGTTCCTCGGCCTTGTCGAAGAAGCCGTTCGCGCCGGCCGCCAGCACGGCCGCACGGTAGGCGTCGGTCTGGTGCGAGAGCACGTGGACCTGCCCCGCGTAACCCTGCTTGCGCAGCGCCTTCAGCACCGCCAGCCCGGAGCCGCCCTGCGCGAGCGAGAGGTCCAGCAGCACGGCGTCCGGCCGCAGGTGGCCGATCAGCGTCAGCGCGGTGGCTTCGTCGGCGGCTTCACCGACCACGCGCAGCCCCGGCACCGTGTCTAACCGCTGCAGCAGCTGGCGGCGGATGGTCAGCGAGTCCTCGACGAGGACGATGGTCATGGGGATCGCAGTGGCTTGCATCGTGATGTGGCGTGTCCCTCGTCACGTGGTGTTCATCGGTCTTGTCTGTCCGGCTTGTTCTGCCGGGGCGTCGTCCGTCATTCATTCATCCAGGGGATCGAGGTCGCCCCAGCTCGTGCGGCTGATCGCGCGCTTGACCTCGTCCATGAAGTGTCCCTGCGGATTCGCCGGAGCGCGCGTGCCCGCACCGGCACCGGTTCCCGCCGAGGGCGCCGGCGCGGCGCCTGCAGCGCCCGCGTCAGCCGGGTCACGCACGGCGGTCGCGCGCTGCACATGGCGGTTCAGCAGTTCGCGGTCGCGCGTCGTCAGCTGCGAGGCCGCGACGACGATCACCGGGATCGCCGCCGTCAGCGGATCGCGCTGCAGCGCCTCGACGACGCCGATGCCGTCCACCTCCGTCATCAGCAGGTCCAGCACGATCAGGTCGGGCACATGGCGCCGCGCCAGCTCGATGCCCTCCTTGCCGCCGGTCGCGCGCAGCACCGAGAACCCGGGCTGCGACAAGTGCGCGCTGAGCGACTGCAGGTCGCCAGGCGCGTCGCTGATCGCCAGCACCAGGAACTTTCGCGTGGCCGTCGGCTTGAAGCCGAGCATCTCCAGTTCCTTGCTCAGCGCCTTGCGCGACACCGGCTTGTGCAGCACCGCCGACGCGCCCAGCGACAGCGCCACCTCCTGCCCCGCGTCCACCGACACGACCACGACGGGGATGTGCGCCCAGCCCGGCAGGTTCTTCAGGCGCGACAGCAGCTCCCAGCCGTCCAGTCCGCCCGGCAGGTTGACCTCCAGCGTGATCAGGTCGGGCCGCATCTGCGGCGCGAGTTCCAGCGCCGCCTCGGCCGAGGTCACGTGGCGGACGCGGAATCCCGCCGCGTTCAGCTGCGTCTGCATCAGCGCCGCGGCCGGCTCGTTGTGCTCGATCACCAGCGCGAGCGGGCGCGCGCCGGGCTCGTCGGGCAGGATGACGTCGGGCACCACCGGGTCGCGCCACGGCAGCCAGCAGGTGAAGCAGCTGCCCTTGTCCGGCGCGCTGCTCACCGCCACCGCGCCGCCGTGCAGCTGCACCAGGCGCGCGACGGTCGCCAGTCCGAGGCCCGTGCCCTCGACCTTGTGCGTCAGCACGTTGCGCACCTGGTTGAAGGGCTGGAACAGCTTGTCCAGCCCCTCGGGCGGAATGCCGATGCCGTTGTCGGTGACGCTGATCTGGATGAATTCGCCGTACTCGCTGTCCGGCAGCTCCGAGCGCCGCCCGTCGGGGAAGCCCGGCAGCGCCTCGCGGGCGCGCAGCCGCGTGACGCGGCGCGCCTCGAGCCGGATGTTGCCGCCCTTGGGCGTGAACTTCGCGGCGTTGGACAGCAGGTTGTAGATGATCTGCCGCAGCCGGCGGCGATCGACGCACAGCCGCTGGTGGGCGCCGACGCCGAAGAAGTCCATCTGGATGCGGTTCAGCCGCGCGCGCTCCTGGACGATCGCCAGGGCGTCGCGCAGCAGCTCGTCGAGCGCCACCGGCTCGATGTCGAGGTCGACCCGGCCGGCCTCGATCTTGGCCATGTCCAGCAGGTCGTTGACCAGCGACAGCAGATGCTGGCCCGCGTTGTGGATGTGGTTGCAGAACTCGGACTGCCGGTCGCTGACCGGCCCCGCCGCGCCGTCGCGCATCAGCTGGGCGAAGCCGATCACCGCGTTCAGCGGCGTGCGCAGTTCGTGCGACATCGTCGACAGGAAGGCGGTCTTGGCGCTGCTGGCGCGGCTGAGCTCGGCGTTGAGCTGCTCCAGCGCGTCGTTGCGCTGCTGCAGCACGGCCAGCAGCTCCGCGCGGCTGTCGGCCAGGTCGCGCGCGGCGCGCGCCTCGGCGGCCTCCATCGCGTTGCTGTGCAGCTCGGCGTGGACGCGGCGGGCCTCGTCCTCGAACTGCTTGCGCCGCAGCTGCGCGCGCAGCCGCGCCTTGAGCAGCTCGACCTCGCCGTTGGACTTGACGACGTAGTCGTCCGCGCCGGCCTCAAGGCCGGCCAGCATCGACGCCCGCCCCTCGAAGGCCGTGAGCAGCACCACCGGGATGTCGCGCAGCGCCGGCGCGGACTTGATGCGGCGGCAGGTCTCCAGCCCGCCGATGCCCGGCATCTGCACATCGAGCAGCACGGCGTCCACCGACTGCACCGCGAGCAGTTCCAGCGCCAGTTCGCCGGTGCCGGCGGCGATCACGTCGTACCCGTCGTCGCGCAGCGTCGCGCCCAGTTCCGCCAGCACGTTGGCGCTGTCGTCCACCAGCAGCAGCCGCTTGGGGCCGGACAGGCTGGCGCCCTGGTCGGGCAGGCTGGACTTGGCGCTGCGCAGCATCGCGGCGACGCGCGCCAGGATCAGGTCCACGTCGTCCTGCTTGCGCGCGAAAGCGTCGGCGCCGGCTTCCAGCGCGCGCAGTTCCGCCTCCGGTCCTTCATCGGCGGTCAGCAGCAGGCAGGGCGTGTGGCGCAGCGCCGGGTCCAGCCGCAGCCGGCGGATCACGGCGGCGCCGTCGATGCCCGGCATGTGCTGGTCGACGATGACCGCGTTGGGCCGCAGCGCCGCGGCCTGGCGCAGGCCTTCCTCGCCGTGGGCGGCCATGTAGATGTCGTAGCCGTGCGGCTCCAGCGCCTCGCACAGCGCTTCGCGGAAGGTCTCGCTGTCGTCGATCAGCAGCACCGAGGCGACGTGCGGCTCCGGCGTCGCCAGCCGCGCCTGCCGCTGGCGCACCAGCTCGCGCGCGCGGTCGACGACGTAGCTGCGGTCGTAGGGCTTGCCGACGTATTCGTCCGCGCCGTGCGCGATGCCGCGCAGCCGGTCGCCGGCCAGCGAGGCGTTGGACAGGATCAGCACGACGCACTCGCCGCCGCCCTGCGGCGTGGCGCGCAGCTCAGCCAGCCAGCTGCCGCCGTCGCCGTCGGGCAACTGGTTGTCCAGCAGGACCAGCGCCGGCATGGCCTCGGCCAGCGCGGCCCGGGCCTGCGCCAGCGTCGCGCATTCGACGCAGTCGAAGCCGGCGTCCTCGAGCGCCTCCCGCAGGTCCATGCGGACCGTCAGGCTGTCCTCGACGATGAGGGTTCTCTTGTTCATGTGTGGGCTCCTCCCCAGGCCATACCGCTCAAGCCCAGCAGGGCGGGGCCGATGTCGGCCAACGTCAGCACGCGTTCGGCGGCGCCCAACTGGGCGGCCTCCCGCGGCATGCCGTAGACCATCGAACTGGCTTCATCCTGCGCCAGCGTCGCGCCGCCGGCCCGGCGGATCGCGAGCAGGCCCGCGGCCCCGTCGCGTCCCATGCCGGTCAGCAGCGCCGCCGCGACGCCCGGGCCGATCTCCGCGGCCAGTGATTCGAAGAGCTCGTCGACCGACGGCCGGCACGAATGCCGCGGCGGCCTGTGGCTGAGCTCGAGCTGTCCGCCGCGCACGACCATGTGCACGTCCGGCGGCGCCAGCACGACCTGACCCGCCAGCTCGCGCAGGCGCTCGCCGCCCTGGGCGTAGCGCACGCGGTGCGGCGTCTGCGCGTCCAGCCATTCGGCGAAGCCGCGGCTGAACACGGCGTTGATGTGCATCACGATCAGCACCGGCAGCGGCGCCGGCGCGGGCAGCGCCTGCAGCACCTTCATCAGCGCGCCCGGCCCCCCGGTGGATGCCCCCAGCGCCAGGACCGCGCGGCGCGGCAGCGGCGGCGGCGGTGCCGGCGGCTTCGCGGCGGGCCGGCCGCCGATGCGCGCCCGCACATGCGTGATCACGCGGATGCGCGACACCAGGCGCAGCAGCGTCACGTAGCGCTGCTCCCATTCGCCCTCGGGCTGGCTGGCGTTGGGCTTCTCCAGGACCTCGACGGCGCCGGCGGCCAGCGCCTCGTAGGTGCGCAGCAGCTCGCCCCGGTTGGTCGAGGACGAGACGATCAGGATCGGCGTCGGGCAGTGGGCCATGATGGCTTCGGTGGCCTCCTGGCCGTTCATGCCGGGCAGCATCATGTCCATCGACACGACGTCCGGCCGCAGCTGCTGGCACAGCGCCACGGCGGTCGCGCCGTCGTGCGCCTCGCCGACGATCTCGATGTCGCTCTGCGCGGCCAGCACTTCGCGGATGTGCGCCATCACGGTGATCGAGTCCTCGACCACCAGCACGCGCAGTGTCTTCGTCGAGGGCGGCGCGCTGCCGCCCAGGCCGCCGATGCCGGCGCCGCCGGTCATGCGGAGACTCCCTGCGCCGATCGCGCCACCAGCCGCGCGACCTGCGCGAGGAACTCGTTCTGCGCGAACTCGCCCTTGACGATGTAGCCGTCCGCGCCGACGGCCTTGCCGCGCGCGAGGTCCTCCGGCGCGTTGCGCGAGGTGACCAGCACCGCCGGGATGTCGCGCAGCGCCGCGTCGGCGCGGATGCGCGTCATGAATTCGAATCCGTCCATGCCCGGCATCTCCACGTCGCACAGGATCAGCGCATAACGCTCGCGCTTCGCGGCTTCCAGGCCGTCCTCGGCGGAGGCGGCCATGTGCACGCGATACCCGGCGGCTTCGAGGATGCTCTGTTCCAGCATGCGCGTCGTCAGGGAATCGTCGATGACGAGGATGGTGCCGGTGCGTGCCGGCGCCGCGACGGGCCGCGGACGCGCCTGACGGGCCGCGGCGATCAGGCCCTCGGGCGCGAGCACCGGCACCGGCTGTTGCGCCGCGTCCAGCGCCAGGCCGGAGATCAGCGGCGACGCCGGCAGCAGCGCCGGCGGCGGTCGCAGCACGACGCTGGTCACGCCGTCCAGCGAGTCCACGCCCAGCACCGCGCGCTGTCCGCCGGCGCGCAGCACCAGCGCGGAACGCGGCGGCGGCGCCGCGACGCCGGGGCGCAGTGCCTCGGCCAGCGACAGGTGGGGCAGCAGTTCATCGCCCACGGCCACGTGCGAGCCGGTCAGCACCGGGCGCTGCAGCACGCACTCGACGGCCTCCAGCGGCACCCAGGCCGACACGCTGCCGGCGCACAGCCGGATCGCGCGCAGCGCGGCCAGCTGCAGCGGCACGCAGAGCTCGACCGTCGTGCCTTCGCCGCGACGGCTGTGCAGCGTCAGCCGGCCGCCGAGCCGGTCGGCCGTGTCGCGCACGAGGTCCATGCCGACGCCGCGGCCGGCCAGGGCGTCCACGCGACGCGCGGTGCTCAGGCCGCCGCGCAGCAGCCGGTCGATGAGGGCCTCGTCGTCGAGATAGGCCGCACCGGGGAGGCCCTTGTCGACGGCCTTGCGTCGCACGGCGTCCAGGTCCAGGCCGGCGCCGTCGTCGGAGCAGCAGAACAGCACGTCACGGCCGCGCCGCTCGATGCGCAGCTCGATGCGGCCTTGCGGCGGCTTGCCGGCGGCGGTGCGCTCGGCGGGCGATTCGATGCCGTGCGCCACGGCGTTGCGCACCATCTGCACCAGGGCGCCGGAGACCGTGTTGAGCAGTGCGGCCTCCAGCTTCACGTCGCCGCCGTGGCCCGTCAGGCGCGCCTGCTTGTCCTGCGATCGCGCCGCGTCGCGCGTCGCGCGCTGCAGCGGTGCGAACAGCTGCGATGCCGGGAGCAGCCGCAGTTGCTCGGCGCTGTCGCGCAGGGCGACGAGCTCGCGGGCGAGCTGGCGCGCGCCGCGTTCGATCTGGTCCTCGATGCGCGCGAGCGGTCCGGCCAGGATCTCCTGCTGCCCCTGCAATTCACCGCGCAACTCGCGCAGCAGCAGCCCCGCGCGCTCCAGCGGCGCGAGGTGACCCTGCGTGCGCGCGATGTCGGCGAGCAGCCCGTCGAGCTCTTCCGGCATTAACTGCGGAATCGTCAGCATCCCGCCGACGGGGTCGTCGGCCGGCTCCTGCTCAGGGTCCGTCGCGGAGGACGAGCCCGATGCATCGGCTCCCGACGTGGATGCGGCGTTGACCGATACGTCCGGTGTGGCCGGTCCGCTGGCTGCGGCCGCTGCAGCAGCGGCATCGATGCGCTTCGCTGAAAGCGCGAGACCTGCCGGGCGGGATGGCGTCGATGTCGGCGACCCCGCGCCTGCCGACGGCGCATCGAGCGCCGTGATCGACTCCTCGGCCGCATCGATCAGCGCCAGCAGCGCGTCGAGTTCGGGACGGCCCGGCGCGTCGCCGCTGTCGCGCAGCGGCGTCAGCAGATCCTCGATGGCATGGGCCTGCGCCGCGATGGCGGGCAATCGAACCACGCTGGCGGCGCCCTTGAGCGTGTGGGCCAGCCGCAGCAGCCGGCTGGGCAGATCGGGTGCGGGCGCCTGCTCGGCGGCGAGCACGGCCTCGCCCATCTGCCGCAGCAGATCGCGGGCTTCCACGCGGAAGAAACGGTAGGGGTCCTTGGCCACGGCGCGGGGGTCTCAGGTGGGTTGCGCCTGCACCAGCCGGAGCAGGTCGCGCGACATCTCCGCCAGCTCGGTGGCCGTCTGCGAGGTCTGGCCGGAGCTCGCCTCGGTCTCGCGCGAGGCCTGCGCGGTGTTGGACAGCGCGACGTTGAGCTGCTCGACGGCGGTCGCCTGCTGCTTGGTGGAGAGCTCGATCTCGCGCGCCGCGTCGGTGGTCGTGACGACCTGGCCGGCGATCTTGGCGAAGCTCGAGGCGACGTCGTCGAACTGGCGCGCGCCGGCGTCGACCGCCTTGGAGCCGGTCTCGGTCGCCATGACCGTGGTGTTGACCGCGCCGCGCATGTCGTCGATCTGGAGGCGGATCTCCTTGGTCGACGCCGTCATGCGGTCGGCGAGCTTGCGGATCTCATCGGCCACGACGCTGAAGCGCCGTCCGGCGTCGCCGGCCACGGTGGCCTCGATCGTCGCGTTGATCGCCAGGATGTTGGTCTGCTCCGCCAGTTCGCCCACCAGGTCCAGCACGACGCCGATCTGCTGCGACTTGCGGCCCAGGTCCAGCATGTGGTCGACGACGAGATCGATCTGCCGCCGCATCGCGGCGATGCTCTCGCGCGCCGACTGCAGCGTGCCGTCGCCGCCGCGGGCCAGGCCCGCCGTCTGCTCCGCGATGACCACGACGCGCTGCGCGCTGTCGGCGATCTGGCGCGAGGTCGCCAGCAGTTCGGAGATGGTGGTCGAGATCTCGGTCATCGACGTGGCCGTCTCGCGCGCGCCGGCGGCCTGCTGGTTGGCGGCGGCCTGCAGCTCCGCGGACGAGCGCTGCACGTGCTTCACCGCAGTGCCGACCTGGCCGCTCAGCGCGCGGCTCAGCGTCAGCGCGGCGATCAGCACCAGCAGCGCGCCCGCCACCGTGCCCCAGACGATGGCCGCGCGCACGGTGGCGGCGGTGGACTCGACGTCCCGCGCGCGCTCGCGCAGCAGGTCGTTCTCCTCCTCCTCCATCTGGCCGACGACCGCGCGCAGTTCGTCCATGCGGCGCTTGCCTTCGCCCAGGGCGACGGCCTTCAGGGTGGCATCGAGGCCGCTGGTCCGCCGCGACTCGATGCGCTCCTTGTGCAGCTGCAGCAGGCCGTCGATCATCGTCGTCGCCTGGTTCAGCCGGGTCTGCTGCGCCGGGTTGTCGCGGATCAGCGGCTTGAGTTCCGCCAGCGTCCGCGGCACGTTGGCGACCGCGCTGCGGTAGGGCTCGAGGTAGGGCTCCTCGCCGGTCAGCAGGTAGCCGCGCTGCGCGGTCTCGGCGTCCTTCATGTAGCTCATCAGCGTGCCGATGTGGCCCACCGCCGCATGGGTGCGCGCCACCTGGTAGCTGTTCTGCGTCATCACATCGACGCCGCGGTACGACAGGATCCCGATGAGCAGCAGCAGCGCGAAGGACAGCGCAAAGCCCACCGACAGCTTTCTTCCGAAGGTCCACATGGCACGTCTCCCTGTCATCGGCCGGCGGCGCCGGCGCTTGTTGTCGTCGTGAAGGTCGTCGCGGACGTCGAGACGTGGCTCGACGCGCGGGTCGATGCGCCTTCGTCGGCGTGAGCCGACACGGCGGCGATCAGGCCGTCGAGCTCGATCAGCGGGCGCAGCGCGCCGCCGCAGCGGACCGCCCAGCCGGTGCCGGCGGCGTCGTTCTGCTGCAGCCGGTCGCCGGCGGCGAGCCGCCACTGGCCGTCGAAGCCTTCGAAGGCGAGCGCCAGCGGCGCGCCGCGCGCGATGGCCCACCAGCGCACGACGCCCGCGGGACCGCGACCGATCAGCGCCTGCAGGTCGTACAGCGGCAACACCTGACCCTGATGACCGGCGAGTCCGAGCAACCCGGGAGCGGCGGCGGGATACGGGGCGGCGGGCATGGCGGGCGTCAGTCCGGCCAGGTCGGCCAAGTTCAGGGCGAAGGGCTCGCCGGCAATCCGTATGCCCAGCACGTCCAGCACCGCCTCCTCGTCGGCATGGCGGCGCGGTTCGCCGAAGGAGCGGTCGAAGGACTCCCGCCATTCGGCGAGCAGTTCGCGGGACGCTTGCGTCATGCGCGGGTCTCCTGCATCTCGTCGCGGCACAGACGCCGCAGGTCGTCGCGGTCGAAGCCGCCGCCGAAGCGGCGCAGCCGCTCGGACGATTCGTGGTCCAGCAGTTCCAGCGCGCGGCGCAGCTCGCGGTGCGCCGCGATGACCTCGCCGCGACGCCGCGCCAGCAGCCCCAGCCGCAGATGCGGGAACGCGAACGCGGCGTCCTTGGCGGCGGCGCGCTGGTGGTGCCATTCCGCGGCGGGCAGTTGGCCGCGCTCTTCCATGGCCAGTCCATGGAGGAACAGGCCCTCGGCCTGCAGCGCCGCCGGCGTGCCGGGCGTGATCAGCCGCGCGCAGGCGCGCAGGCCGTCCTCCACCTGGCCGGCTTCGATCAGTTGCAGGGCCTCGTCGAGCAGCGCCTGGTCGGCGTCGCCCTCCGGGCCGGCGGCATCGGGCGTGCTCGGCGTGCCGGCCACGCCGTGCCCCGACCCGGAGGAAAGCGCCGATCCGGGAATCGCCCCGGCGGAAGGGGCCGCGTCGACACCGGGCGCGGGGGAGGATGAGGAAGTCCACGCGAGGGGCCAGACGCGGGCGTCCTCGACGGGCTCCCGGCGATAGAAGAAGCAGCCGTGCGCTTGTCGGAGCACCAGGCCGGCCTCCTGCGCCACGTCCTTGCCGCGCAAGGTCTCCGCGTGGCCCAGGAAGAGCGCGCCGCCCGGCGCCAGCGCGCCGGTCAGGTTGCGGATCGCCTGGCGCAGCGCGGTGGGCTCGAAATAGATCAGCACGTTGCGGCAGAAGATGATGTCGAAACTGCCGGGCGCCCAGAACATCGCGTCGGGTTGAGCGAGGTTGCGCTGCGCGAAGCGCACGCGTTCGCGGATCGCCGGGAGCGGCGTCCACAGGCCGGGATCGACGCGATGTAACCAGAGATCGCGCTGCTCCTGCGGCGTCGCGCGCAGGCTCCATTCGCCGTAGCGGGCCGCCGCGGCACGGGCCAGCGCGGCCGGGTTCAGGTCGACGGCCAGCACCTCCCAGTCCACGCCCTGCGCCTGCAGGCCGGCGCGGTGCAGCGTGATCGCCAGGGTGTAGGCCTCCTCGCCGCTGGCACAGCCGGCGGACAGCGCCCGCAGCCGCCGGCCCGGGCCGCCGAGTTGTCCGCCCCATTGGCCGCCGGGCTCGGCCTGCGCGGACTCCGAGAGGCTGCGCACCATGCCCGGCAGCAGGTCGAATCGCAGGGCGTCGAACTGCTCGGCATGCCGGAAGAAGAAGGTCTCGCCGACGGTCAGTTCCGCCGCCAGCGCGTCGAGCCGGGCGCGCGTGGGCGCCAGCTCCATCTGGTCGAGGAAGCGCTCCGGGCTGACCGGCCCCGCGACGCGCGTGAGCGCCGCGGTGAGCCGGTCATCCTGTCGTTCGTCGAAGTGCAGGCCCAGCCGGGCGGCGAGCAACGCGCGCAGCCGCGGCAGGAGCGAAGGGAGGTCGAGAGCAGCCGGCGCGGCGCGCGTCATGAGCCGGCCTCCGCCCGGGGCGGCGGTGTCGCGTCCTGCGACCACCCCTCGAGGGCGTGGAGCGCCGCCAGCGACGCTTCCGGCAGCAGCCGCGCCTGGTCGAGGACGGCGATCAGGTCGTTGTCGCGCTCCGCCAGCGCGGCGATGGCGCCGTGCTCGCGATCGCGCAGCAGCGGGGGCAGGGTGCGGACCTCGTCGGCCGGCAGGGCCTGCAGGCCCAGCACCTCGGTCACGGCCAGCGCGACGCGGTGCCGGCCCGCGTGCACGACGACGTAGCGGCGAGGCGCGACGGGCTCGAGGCCCAGCAGGCCGCCCAGGTCGACGACCGGCAGCCAGTCGCCGCGGATGCGCGCCAGGCCCTGGACATGCACCACCGGCGACGCCAGCGGCCGCAGCGGCTGCGGACGCAGGGTCTCCTCGACGGCGTCCAGCGGCAGGCCGCACAACCGGGACTGGATCCGGCACACCAGAACCCGGAACACGCCATTCAATGGCTTGTACATTCTTCTGGCTCCCTGTTTGTGCCAGTCTATGCCGGCATCCGGCGGGCCCGCCTGGGCGAAGGTCACTTCGCCGTCGACGCCCCGCGGGAGACCCAGCGTCGCAGAGAAGTCGGCGCTCACGGGTGCGGGTAAACCCGGGGCTGCTTTAGGCCGGCATCACTAAAAAAGGGTGGTCAAGGATTGCGTTTCCGGCCCGGAACTGCTCAAAATAGAACGATCGTTCGTTTTATTATTCCGGGCACCGTGTCCACCTCCTCCTTCACCCCCGCCAAGCCTGTCGCCGCCAAGCCGCCCGCCTCGTCGCGCAGCGGCTCGCGCTCGCTGCAGAAGGGCGCGCAGACCCGGGCCGCGATCCTCGACGCGGCGCTGGGCCTGGCCTCGCACATGGGGCTGGAGGGGCTGTCCATCGGCGCGCTCGCCGATGTGACGAAGATGAGCAAGTCCGGCGTCTTCGCCCACTTCGGCTCGCGCGAGGAACTGCAGATCGCCGTGGTGCGCGAGTACCACGCCAAGTTCGAAGAAGAAGTCTTCTACACCGCGATCCGCCAGCCGCGCGGCCTGCCGCGCCTGCGCGCGCTGTTCGAGCGCTGGGTGCACCGCACCTCCGTCGAGGTCGACTCGGGCTGCATCTACATCAGCGGCGCCGTCGAATTCGACGACCGGCCGGGCCTCGTGCGCGACGCGCTGGTCGGCATGGTGCGCGACTGGCACGCCGCCATCCGCAAGGCCATCCTGCTGGCGCAGGAGGTCGGCCACCTCGTGCCGGACGCCGATCCGGACCAGATCCTCTTCGAGATGCACGGCCTGATCCTCTCGCTGCATCACGACGCGCGTTTCCTGCGCAGCGACGGTGCGCTGGCCCGGGCCCGCACGGGCCTGGAGCGCATCCTCGGCAGCTTCGCCACGCCGGCCGGCCGCAAGGCCGATGCCGAGTCGCGGCAGACCTCTCCTCAATCCGCCACCGCCGCCGCGACCGGGACCGTCCCGGGACGCAAGCGCGCCTGAGCGGGGCGAGTCCCTTCCGATCCTTCCATAGAACCATTCCTCAGGAGAGCCCCCATGCCTCAGTACAACCCGCCCCTGCGCGACATGCAGTTCGTGCTGCACGAGCTGCTGCACGCAGTCGACGAGCTGAAGCTGCTGCCCGCGCATGCCGAGATCGACGAGGACACCGTCAACGCGGTGCTGGAAGAGGGCGGCAAGTTCGCCTCGGAAGTCCTGACCCCGATCAACCTGTCGGGCGACCAGGAAGGCTGCACGCTGGACCGGACCACGCACGAGGTCAAGGCGCCCAAGGGCTTCAAGGAAGCCTACGCGCAGTACGTCGAGGGCGGCTGGCCCGCGCTGTCGTGCGATCCGGAGTACGGCGGCCAGGGCCTGCCCGTGCTGCTGAACCAGTTCATGTACGAGATGATGAACTCGGCCAACCAGGCCTGGACCATGTACCCGGGCCTGAGCCACGGCGCGTATGAGGCGCTGCATGCGCACGGCACGCCGGAGCAGAAGACCACCTACCTGTCCAAGCTGACCTCGGGCGTGTGGACCGGCACCATGTGCCTGACCGAACCGCATTGCGGCACCGACCTGGGCCTGCTGCGCTCCAAGGCCGAACCGCAGGCCGACGGCAGCTACAAGATCACCGGCCAGAAGATCTTCATCTCCGCCGGCGAACACGACCTGGCCGAGAACATCATCCACCTGGTGCTGGCCCGCCTGCCGGACGCGCCGCAAGGCTCCAAGGGCATCTCGCTGTTCGTCGTGCCCAAGTTCAACGTCAAGGCCGACGGCTCGCTGGGCGAGCGCAACCCGGTCTACTGCGGCGGCCTGGAACACAAGATGGGCATCCACGGCAACGCCACCGCGCAGATCGTGCTGGACGGCGCCGTCGGCACGCTGGTGGGTCAGCCCAACAAGGGCCTGCAGGCGATGTTCGTGATGATGAACGCCGCCCGCCTGGGCGTCGGCAACCAGTCGCTGGGCCTGACCGAAGTCGCTTACCAGAACGCCGTCGTCTACGCCAAGGACCGCATCCAGATGCGCGCCCTGTCGGGTCCGAAGTCGCCGGACAAGCCGGCCGATCCGATCATCGTCCACCCCGACGTCCGCAAGATGCTGCTGACCGCGCGCGCCTACGCCGAAGGCGGCCGCGCCCTGTCGGCCTACACCGCGCTGCAGCTGGACAAGGCGCTGAGCAGCGACGACGCCGACGAGCGCAAGGCCTGCGAGGACGAAGTCGCCCTGCTGACGCCCATCATCAAGGCCTTCATCTCGGACAACGCCTGGATCGCCACCTCGCACTGCATGCAGGTCTTCGGCGGCCACGGCTACATCCACGAGTGGGGCATGGAGCAGTTCGTGCGCGACTCGCGCATCAACATGACCTACGAAGGCACGAACACCGTGCAGTCGCTGGACCTGCTGGGCCGCAAGATCCTGGGCAACAACGGCGCGACCCTGAAGAAGTTCGGCAAGAAGATCGCCGAGTTCGTCGAGGAAGAGGGCACCAGCGAAACGATGCAGGAGTTCATCAACCCGCTGGCCGACATCGGCGACAAGGTCACCAAGCTGACCACCGAGATCGGCATGAAGGCCTTCCAGAACCCCGATGAAGTCGGCGCCGCCGCGGTGGACTACCTCCGCGTCGTGGGTCACCTGACCTTCGCCTACATGTGGGCGCGCATGGCCAAGCTGGCCCTGGAGAAGAAGGACAGCGGCGATCCGTTCTACACCGCCAAGCTGGCGACGGCGCGCTTCTACTTCGCCAAGCTGCTGCCCGAGACCGCGAGCCTGATCCGCACCGCGCGCACCGGTCTGAGCCCGCTGATGGAAATGGACGAGGCGCTGTTCTAAGGACAGCGTCACGGGCGCCCCCTCGAGCGGGGCGCCCGCGTTCACCGGCAGACGTCGCCACCCGCATTCCATAAAAAACCGGAGAGAGACACGATGAAACCGCTGTTCGCCACCGCCGTCGCCCTGGGCCTCGGCATGTCCGCCAATCTCGCGCTCGCGCAGGCCTCGGCTCCCGCCGCGACGGTCACGACCCCCGTGGGCGTCTGGAAGACCATCGACGACGATACCAAGCAGGAGCGCTCCACGGTCCGCATCAGCGAGGCCAACGGCGTGCTCTCCGGCAAGATCGAGAAGATCACCGACCCGAGCAAGCAGGACGCCAAGTGCGATGAATGCAGCGACGAGCGCAAGGGCCAGCCCATCATCGGCCTGACGATCCTTCGCGGCGTCAAGAAGAACGTCGGCGACACGGCGCTCTGGGACGGCGGCGACATCCTCGACCCGGGCAACGGCAAGGTCTATCGCGTCCGCTTGCGTCCGGTCGACGGAGGCAAGAAGCTGGAGGTCCGCGGTTTCATCGGCATGCCGATGCTGGGCCGCACGCAGACCTGGGTCCGCGTCGAGTAACGCTTCGAGTAACGCTTCGAGAATCGCGTCGAACAAAGCATTGAACCAAGCGCCGTGTCCAGTGTCGTCACAGGCGCCTCGTACAAACCACATTCCTACATCCTCGGGATGTTCATTGGAGAAACCATGAGTCGATTCCAAGTTCGCAAGGTTGCCGTGCTCGGCGCCGGCGTGATGGGCGCGCAGATCGCGGCCCATCTGGTCAACGTGAAGGTGCCGGTCGTCCTGTTCGACCTGCCCGCCAAGGAAGGCCCGAAGAACGGCATCGTGACCAAGGCCGTCGAGGGCCTGAAGAAGCTCAAGCCGGCGCCGCTGGGCGTGGCCGAGAACGCCGCGCTGATCCAGCAGGCCAACTACGAAGAGCACCTCGAACTGCTCAAGGACTGCGACCTGATCATCGAGGCCATCGCCGAGCGCATGGACTGGAAGCTGGACCTGTACACCAAGATCGCGCCGTTCATCGCGCCGCATGCGATCGTGGCGTCCAACACCTCGGGCCTGTCGATCACCAAGCTGTCGGAAGTCCTGCCCGAGTCGATCAAGCCGCGCTTCTGCGGCATCCACTTCTTCAACCCGCCGCGGTACATGTACCTCGTCGAGCTGATCAACACGCCGACCACCAATCCTGAAGTCATCGATCAGCTCGAGAGCTTCGTGACCTCGGCGGTCGGCAAGGGCGTCGTGCGCGCCAACGACACGCCCAACTTCGTCGCCAACCGCGTCGGCATCGCCGGCATGATGGCCACGATGATCGAGGCCGAGAAGTTCGGCCTGTCCGTCGACGTCGTCGACGACCTGACCGGCAAGAAGCTGGGTCGCGCCTCGTCGGGCACCTTCCGCACCGCGGACGTGGTGGGCCTGGACACGATGGCGCACGTCGTCAAGACGATGCAGGACAACCTGAAGGACGACCCCTTCTACTCGACCTACGCCACGCCCAAGGTGCTGGCGGGCCTGATCGAGAAGGGCGCGCTGGGCCAGAAGGCCGGCGCCGGTTTCTACAAGAAGGTCGGCAAGGACATCCAGCGCCTGGACTTCGCCACCGGCGAGTACGTCACCGGCGGCGGCAAGGCCGAGGAGATCGTCGCGCGCATGCTGAAGAAGCCGGCCGCCGACCGCATCAAGCTGCTGCGCGAATCGACCAACCCGCAGGCCCAGTTCCTGTGGTCCATCCTGCGCGACTCCTTCCAGTACGTGGCCGTGCACCTGGACACCGTGGCCGACACCGCGCGCGAGATCGACTTCGCCATGCGCTGGGGCTTTGGCTCGCAGCAGGGCCCGTTCGAGCTGTGGCAGGCCGCCGGCTGGAAGCAGGTCGCGGAGTGGGTCAAGGCCGACATCGACGCCGGCAAGACGCTGTCGAGCGCGCCGCTGCCCGCGTGGGTCTTCGAAGGCCCGGTCGCCGACAACGGCGGCGTGCACTCGAAGGACGGCTCGTGGAGCGCCGCCGAAGGCAAGTTCAAGCCGCGCGCCAAGCTGCCGGTCTATGAGCGCCAGGCTTTCCCCGAAGCGCTGGTCGGCGAAGGCGCCGTCGAGCCGCTGAAGGCCGGCACCGAAGAGTTCAAGAACGAGGAAGTCCGCGTCTGGTCGCTGGACGGTGAAGTCCTGATCGCCTCGATCAACGCCAAGCTGCACCTGATCAGCCCGACGGTCACCGAGGGCCTGCTCAAGGCCGTCGAGATCGCCGAGGCCAAGTACAAGGGCCTGGTCATCTGGTCGCCGGACGACGTGTTCTCCGCCGGTGCCAACCTGGAAGCGCTGATGCCGGTCTTCATGACCAAGGGCGCCAAGGGCATCGCCCCGGAAGAGAAGAAGCTGCAGGACATGATGCTGCGCGTGCGTTACGCCAGCGTCCCGGTCATCGCCGCGATGCGCGGCCTGGCGCTGGGCGGCGGCTGCGAACTGGCGGTGCATTGCGCCCGCCGCGTCGCGCACATGGAGTCCTATGTCGGCCTGGTGGAAGTGGGCGTCGGCCTGATCCCCGGCGGTGGCGGCCTGACCTACATCGCGCGTCGCGCGGCGGAAATGGCTTCGGCCGGCAACGCCAACGCGGACATCTTCGCCTTCCTCAAGGACGGCTTCACCAACGCCGCGATGGCCAAGGTGGCGACCTCCGCGCTGGAAGCGCAGAAGCTGGGCTACCTGCTTGACAGCGACATCATCGTCCCCAACAAGGACGAACTGCTGTACGTCGCCACGGCGCAGGCCAAGGCGATGGTCGACTCCGGCTACCGCGCCCCGCTCAAGGCCAAGTTCCCGGTCGCGGGCCGTTCCGGCATCGCCACTGTGAAGGCCCAACTGGCCAACATGCGTGACGGCGGCTTCATCAGCGCGCACGACTTCCACCTGGCCTCGCTGATCGCCGACGTCGTCTGCGGCGGCGAAGTCGAAGCCGGTTCGCTGGTGACGGAGGAATACCTGATGTCGCTGGAGCGCAAGCACTTCTGCAGCCTGCTCGAGCATCCCAAGACCCAGGAACGCATCATGGGCATGCTTCAAACCGGCAAGCCCGTTCGCAACTGAGTCCCGCGGCACACAAGGAATCCATCATGAGCAAGCAAGTTCAAGACGCCTACATCTGCGCCGCCACCCGTCTGCCCATCGGCAAGTCGGGCCGGGGCTACTTCAAGAACACCCGTCCGGACGAGATGCTGTCGCGCGTCATCCAGGCCGCCATGGCGCAAGTGCCGGGCCTGGACCCGTCGGTGATCGAGGACGCCATCATCGGCTGCTCCTTCCCCGAAGGTGAGCAGGGCATGAACATCGCCCGCGTCGCGGCCGTGCTGTCGGGTCTGCCGAACTCGGTGGGCGGCGTCACGGTGAACCGCTACTGCGCCTCGGGCATCACTGCCCTGGCGATGGCCGCGGACCGCATCCGCATCGGCGAATCCGAAGTGATGATCGCCGGCGGCGTCGAGTCCATGTCCATGGTCCCCATGGGCGGCAACAAGCCCTCGTTCCCGCCCGCGATCTTCGAGCGCGACGAGAACATCGGCCTGGCCTACGGCATGGGTCTGACGGCCGAGAAGGTCGCCGACAAGTGGAAGGTCTCGCGCCAGGCGCAGGACGAGTTCTCGCTGGAATCGCATCGCCGCGCGCTGGCCGCGATCGAAGGCGGCTTCTTCAAGGACGAGATCACCCCGTTCGAACTGAAGGATCGTCAGCCCGACCTGAACGGTGACGGCGTCATCGTCAAGAGCCGCATCGTCGACACCGACGAAGGTCCGCGCAAGGACACCTCGATGGAAGGTCTGGCCAAGCTCAAGCCGGTGTTCGCCGCCAAGGGCAGCGTCACGGCCGGCAACAGCTCGCAGACCTCGGACGGCGCGGGTGCGCTGATCGTGGCGTCGGAAGCTGCGGTCAAGCGTTTCGGCCTGACCCCGCTGGCGCGCTTCGTCTCCTTCGCCGTGCGCGGCGTGCCGCCCGAGATCATGGGCATCGGCCCGATCGAGGCGATTCCGGCGGCGTTGAAGCTGGCCGGCATCAAGGCCGAGGACCTGGGCTGGATCGAACTCAACGAAGCGTTTGCCGCGCAATCGCTGGCCGTGCTGAACGATCTGGACAGCAAGGGCATCGTGCTGGACCGTTCCAAGGTGAACCCCAACGGCGGCGCGATCGCCCTGGGTCACCCGCTGGGCGCGACGGGCGCGATCCGTGCGGCCTCCGTGATCCACGGTCTGCGTCGCACCGGCGGCAAGTACGGCATGGTGACGATGTGCGTCGGCGCTGGACAAGGCGCGGCCGGCATCATCGAGCGTCTGTAAGAAGCGCTCGGTTCTTCAAGTACGGTCTTCGGCGGTCAGTGACTGCGAGTGGGGCCGGAATGGTGCTGGGGGTTCGCGGACGCGATGCCCCCTGCACCGTGGAGAGCCCGCGCTTGGCCAAGCGCAGGTAGGCGCCCTGAGAAGGACGCCAACGGCATCGGGGGGAGATCGCGATGATCAGTTTCCGAGCGGAGGATGGTTTCGAGCTTCGAGGCCATCTCTACGGCGATGCGGCGACCGCGAAGGCGGGCTTGCTGATCGCTCCGGCGATGGGCGTGGAGCAGCGCTACTACGCTGCCTTCGCGCGCTGGATGGCGGAGCAGGGCTGGCTGGTGCTGAGCTTCGACTATCGCGGCATGGGCGCTTCGCGTCCTGACGCGATGAAGCGCTCCTTGCGAGGGCTTGAAGCCGACATCCACACCTGGGCCGAGCGCGATGCCGCAGCCGCCTTGTCGCACCTCGACCACTTGCTCGGCGACCGCCGCGAGATCCACTGGCTCGGTCACAGCCTCGGCGGCCAGATCCTGGGCATGCTGCCCAACCGCTCGCGCGTCTCGCGCGCCGTGACGGTGGGTTGCGGCAGCGGCTACTGGCGCGAGAACTCCGTCGGCTTGCGCCGCTACGTCTGGTGGCTCTGGTACGTCGTCGTCCCGTTGGCGCTGCCGGCTTTCGGCTACTTCCCCGGCCGCAAGCTGCGCAAGGTCGGCGACCTGCCGCGCGGCGTGATGGCGCAGTGGCGACGCTGGTGCCTGGACCGCGAGTACATGATGGGCGAAGGCGGCGACGCCTTGCGCGCTCAATACGCGTCGCTGTCCGTGCCCATGCTCTCGCTGGCCTTCACCGACGACGAGTTCATGTCCCGCCGCAACACCGAGTCCCTGCACGGCTTCTACGCCGGCGCGCACCCCGAGATGCGCCGCATCGCCCCCAAGGACATCGGCGAGCGCCGCATCGGCCATTTCGGTTTCTTCCGCGATCGATTCGAGCGCAGCCTCTCGCCGCAGGTCAGCGCGTGGCTGGCATGATCGCGGTCATTCATTCGAACGAGGAGAGTGCTCCATGAGCATCAAGACCGCCATCGTCAACGGCGTGCAGACCATCGAGATCGCACGTCCGGAAAAGAAGAACGCGCTGACCCGCGCGATGTACCAGGAGATGGCCGACGCGCTGGTCACGGCCAACGCGGACAACGCCGTGCGCGCCGTGCTGATCCAGGGCCAGCCGCAGATCTTCACCTCGGGCAACGACATCGAGGATTTCATGGGCAGCCCGCCGCGCGATGAAGACGCGCCGGTGTTCCAGTTCATGCGCGCGATGGTCGGCTGCGACAAGCCCATCGTGGCGGCCGTGAACGGCGCGGCCATCGGCATCGGCACGACGCTGCTGCTGCATTGCGACTTCGTCTACGTCGCCGATGACGCGCGTCTGGCGATGCCCTTCGTGAGCCTGGGCCTGGTGCCCGAGTTCGGCTCCAGCCTGCTGGTGCCGCGCCTGATGGGCCCGCGTCGCGCGGCCGAGAAGATCCTGCTGGGTGATCCGTTCACCGGCGAGCAGGCCGTGGAATGCGGCGTCGCGAACGCGGTGCTGCCGGCGGGCGAGGTCGTGGCGCATGCGCGCCGCATCGCCGAGCGCTTCAACAAGCTGCCGCCGAGCGCCGTGCGTGAGAGCAAGCAGCTGATGCGCCGTTCGACGAAGGAAGAGCTGCTGGCCACCATCCAGGCCGAGGCCGAGATCTTCAGCGTGCGCCTGCGCAGCCCCGAAGCGACGGAAGCCTTCCAGGCCTTCTTCCAGAAGCGTCAGCCGGACTTCTCGAAGTTCTGATCGACGTTCCGATCAGGCCGCGTAGCGCTCGCCGCGGCCCACCCACTCCCTGACTTCCTGCCAGGTCGGCGCTCCGGCGCCGCTGGCCTGCACGCACAGGCTCGCGCTGCCCAGCGCGTGCTGCAGCGCCTGGTCGCAGGAGTGGTACAGCAGGTTCTGGAGCATCTCCACCAGGTTGGCCGCCCGGGCCATCTGGGCCTGGCAGAGCAGGTGGGCCAGCAGGCCCGCGAGGAAGCTGTCGCCGGCCCCGACGGTGTCGACGACCTTCAGCCGGCGCGACTCCTTCGCGAAGCAGTGGATGCCGTTGCGATGCAGCAGCCACGCGCCTTCCGCCCCCAGCGTCAACGCGATCAGGCTGATCTGCGGATGCGCGTCCAGCAGGTTGCCGCAGCGGATCAGCGGATCGTCGCCCGGCATGGCCAGGTGCAGCAGGTCTTCATCGCTGACCTTCACGATGTCCGCCATCGCGAGCGCACCATGCACGGACGCGCGGTAGGCCTCGATGTCCGGCATCACCGACGGTCGGAGATTGGCATCCACCACCACGCAGCGGCGTTCGGCACGCTGCGTCGCCAGCCAGGGCAGGTAGCGGTCCGTGTCCCGCGCATCGAGCGCCAGCGCGCCGGTGCACACCAGCCGCAGTTCAGACAGGACGCGGCAATGCTGTGTCAGTCCCTCCGCATCGACGGCCCGGTCCGCGACGCCGTCGCGATAGAACGCGTACTGCGGGTGGCCGTGAGGATCGACCTCCACCACCGCCAGCGAGGTCACCGCCTGGACCGGCTCCGGCCGCGACAGCCGCACGCCGTCCGCGACGAGTTGTCCCGCCAGCTGGCGCCCGAAGCGATCGGCCGACAACGGGTTGAGGTAGTGCGTCCCGACGCCTTGCCGCGACAAGGCGCGGCTCAGGTTGAACGGCGCGCCGCCGAGGCACGGCTGGTAGCGCCCGTCGGCCTGCCCGATCAGGTCGATCAGGGCCTCGCCGGCCACGGCGGCCTGGATGGATCGTCCGCCCGAGGGGGCATCGATGGGGAAGGGCGCGAAGCTCATGGCGGTGTCCTCAGTTCACTTCACTTCACGTCTTGTCACGTCACTTCAGGCCGAAACGGCCGGCCGACCGCTTGCGGTACTCGCTGGGCGTGACGCCCTTGATGTCCAGGAAGCGCCGGTTGAAGTTGGCCATGTTGTTGAAGCCGACTTCGTAGGCGATCAGCGTGATGGTGCGGTCCGACTCCTGCAGCAGCTGGCAGGCGCGGTTCACGCGCACCCGGTTCACGAAGTCGGTGAAGGTGTTGCCCGTCGCGCGGCGGAAGAAGCGCGAGAAGCGGCTCTCCGTCATGCCCATCTCGTGCGCCAGGTCGGCGGCCGACAGCGGCGCGCCGAGCTGCTCGGTGATGCGGCTGACCAGGACGTCCACCTGCGCGAGTTCGAGGTCGCTGTCCTCGCTGCGCAGCGGCGCGCTGGACAGCAGGCGATAGTCGCTGCAACGGGACAGCTCCCCCATCCAGTCGCAGAAGGCGCCGAAGCGCGCCAGGCCCTGGCGTTCCTTGACGCGCCGCCAATGCGCGGTGGCCTGGGCCTGCAGTCCGAAGAACTCGATGCCGTGGCGGGCGCGTTCCAGCAGCGGCATCACTTCGCGCAGCTCGGGGATGCCGTCGGCGGCGGCGGCGAAGGGCTCATGCGGGAACTGCACGACCAGGTCGCGCTCCGGGACGCCGGCCTCCGGCACGTCCATGCTGATCCAGTTGTGCGGCAGGCGCGGACCCGTCAGCACCAGCTGCCCCGGCTGGAACTGGCCGATCCAGTCGCCGACGAAGACCTTGCCCGAGGACGCGGTGATCAGGTGCAGCTCGTACTCGTCGTGGCAGTGCCAGCGCGCCAGCGGCGTCGGGAAGCCGTGCGAGAGGCAGCGGATGAAGCCGGCGTTCTCCGACGGCTCGTAGCCCAGCTCCGGTGATCGGGAGCAGGCGTGCTCCAGCTCGGGCTGGATCCGGCGCGGCAGGGCCTGGATCGTCGTCGGCATCAAGGGCTCCCCGCGATGAAGTGACGGACCCGCTCCGTGGCCGCGCGCAAGGCCGCCACCAACCGGGGATCGCCGGCCGATTCTCCCCACAGCACGCGATCGGCGGCAAACGCGGCGACGGGATCGTCCGCGGCGCAGAGCGCGTGCGCCGCGTCGACGTCCATCACCTGGTCGTGGTACTTCTCGGGCAGCGTGCCGGCATGCCAGCGCTGCAGGTAGGCCAGGAACAGCGCCGGCAGCATCGCGACGCTGGCGATGCTTTCGCCGCGGGCGAGCCGCTCACGGATCGTCGGCGTGATGAAGCCCGGGATCTTGCTGAAGCCGTCCATGGCCACGCGCTGGTTGGTGTCGGCGATGGCGGGATTGGCGAAGCGCTCCAGCACGATATCGCGGTAGGCCGCGAGGTCCAGCGGGCTGGGTTGCAGCACGGGGATGGCGTCGTCGGTGGCGTAGTCGAGGGCCATCCGCCGGATGCGTGCATCCTGCGTGCCTTCGTGGATGAAGCGGTAGCCGGCGAGCGTGCCCGCCCACGCGATGCAGCTGTGCGTGGCATTCAACAGGCGGATCTTGGCCTCTTCGTACGGGACCACCGAGTCGACCATCTCCACGCCCACCTGCTCCCAGGCCGGGCGGCCGGCGGCGAAGCGGTCCTCGATGACCCATTGGGTGAAGCTTTCGCTCATCAGCGCGGCGCGGTCCTCGCGTCCTGTCTCGGCGAGCACGCGGGCGCCGACCTCAGGCGTCGGGCGCGGCGTGATGCGGTCGACCATGGCGTTGGGGCTGGTCGTGTTCAAGTCGATCCACGTCGCGAGCGGCTCATCGCCCAGCGCCCGCACGAACTGCAGCAGACCGTCGCGCGAGCGGTCGCCGTTGTGCCGCAGGTTGTCGCAGTTGAGCAGCGTGACCGGACCTGCGCCGGCCGACATGCGCGCGCGCAGCAGCGCTGTGAGCGCACCGTAGAGCGTGCTGCCGGGTCGGCCCTCGCGTGCCGCGTCCAGGTCGGCGCTGAGCTCCGGCGCCTGCGCCCAGTCGAGGCGGTGCTGGCTGTCCAGGTAGTAGCCGGCCTCCGTCACCGTGAAGGACAGGATGCGCGTGGCGGGCGCCGTGGCGATGGCGATCAGTCCGGCGAGGTCCGGCGTGTAGGGCACGACGGTCCGGATCGCTCGCACCCAGGCGTAGCGGCGCTCGCCCTGCGCGGAGACCGTCTCCAGCGTGTACGCGCCGCCCTGCGCCTGCAGCGCCGCGATGGTGTCGGGCATGTCCGGGCGCAGGTTGCCGCCGGCGAGCACCCAGCGGGTGTCGCCGAGGTCGTGCAGCGCCTGCAGGTAGAGCGCCTGATGCGCGCGATGGAAGGCGCCCAGCCCGAGGTGAAGGATGGTGAAGGCGTCATCGGTAGCGGCGACGGTGTCGATGGCGAGGCTCATGCGGCGAGTTCCTCACCCGCCGACACCACGCGGCCGGCGTCGTCGAACCATAGCGCCTGCGCGGCATCGAGCTTCAGCGAGACCTCGTCGCCCGCCTCGCAGCGCGTGCGTTCGCTGAGCCGTGCCACCAGCTGAGTGCCCTCGACGGTGCGCACGTAGAGCAGCGTCTCGGCGCCCAGCGCCTCCACCAGTTCCACCGTGCCGCCCATCGCGCCCTCGCCGCGCGGGCCCACGCCGACGGCTTCCGGACGCAGACCCATGCTGCCGTTCGCGGCGGCGCGCGGCGCCTGCCGCTGCAGCCCGTCGGGCAGCTTCCGGCAAGGCACCAGGTTCATCTGCGGCGTGCCGATGAACTGCGCCACGAATTGATTGGCGGGCCGGTCGTAGAGTTCCAGCGGCGTGCCCACCTGCTCGATCTGCCCGTCGCGCAGCACCACCACGCGGCTGGCCAGCGTCATCGCCTCGACCTGGTCGTGGGTCACGTAGATCGTCGTCGCGCCGAGGTCGCGATGCAGCTTGGCGATCTCCACGCGCGTCTGCCCGCGCAGCGCCGCATCGAGGTTGGACAGCGGTTCATCGAAAAGGAACACCTTGGGCGAACGCACGATGGCCCGCCCGATCGCCACGCGCTGGCGCTGGCCGCCGGACAGCGCCTTGGGCGTGCGGTCGAGGTAGGCCGTCAGGTTCAGCACCTCGGCCGCGCGTTCGACCTTGGCGCGGATCTCCGCCGGCGCGACGCCCGCGAGTTTGAGCGCGAAGCTCATGTTGTCGTAGACGCTCATGTGCGGGTAGAGCGCATAGCTCTGGAACACCATCGCCAGATCGCGGCGGCTGGAGGGCAGGTCCGTGATGTCGCGGCCGTCCAGCTTCAGCGAGCCGCCGTCGATGCGCTCCAGTCCCGCGATCAGCCGCAGCAGCGTGGACTTGCCGCAGCCCGAGGGCCCGACGAAGACGATGAACTCGCCCCGTTCGATGCTCAGGTCGATGCCGCGGATGGCGCGATGCTGGGCGAAGAATTTCTCGATGCCGTTCAGTTCAAGGAATGCCATAGGAGGTCCGGGTTATTTGACGGCGCCGAAGGTCAGCCCCTGCACGAGCTGCTTCTGGCTGAACCAGCCGAACACCACGATGGGTGCGATGGCCATCAGGGAGGCGGCGGAGAGCTTGGCCCAGAAGAGGCCTTCCGGGCTCGAGTAGGAGGCGATCAGCGTGGCCAGCGTGCCGGCCTTGGCGGCGCTGAGGTTGAGGCTCCAGAACGCCTCGTTCCACGACAGCACCAGGCACAGCAGCCCCGTGGAGGCGATGCCGCCCATGCCCAGCGGCAGCAGCACCAGCCGCACCTCCTGCCACAGCGTGGCGCCGTCCATGCGCGCGGCTTCGAGGATCTCCGGCGGGATGTCGCGGAAGTGCGAGTAAAGCATCCACACCATGATCGGCAGGTTGGACAGCGCGAACACGATGATGAGCGCGAGCTGCGTGTCCAGCAGCTGGCTCTTTTGCGCCAGCACGTAGACGGGCACGAGCGCGCCGACGGCCGGCATCATCTTGGTGGACAGCATCCACATCAGGATGTCGCGGGTCCAGCGGCTGCGGAAGAAGGCCATCGCGTAGGCCGCCGGCGCCGCCAGCAGCAGCCCGAACACGGTGGACAGCACGCTGGTCACCACCGAGTTGCGGGCGTGCAGCAGGTAGTCGCTGCGGGACTGCACCTCGTGGAAGTTCTCCAGCGTCGGCGTGAACAGCCATTGCGGCGGCGTGGCCACGGCCTGCAGCTCCGTCTTGAACGCGGTCAGGCCCAGCCAGGCCAGCGGGAAGAAGAGCAGCAGCGCCACGGACCAGGCCGTCGCGGTGCGGATGAGCAGGCCGAGCGGGAAGGGGGGACGTCGTCTTGCGGTCATGGATGGCGTCTCCTCACCGGTCCAGGTTGTTGCCGATCATGCGGATCAGGAAGACCGCCACGATGTTGGCCATCAGCACCGCGAACAGCGCGCCCGCGGACGCGACGCCGGCATCGAAGTTCAGCAGCGCCTGCTTGAAGATCAGGAAGGTCACGTTGGTGCTGGCGTCCCCGGGGCCGCCGGCCGTGGTCGTGTAGATCTCGGCGAAGACGCCCAGCAGGAAGATCATCTCGATCATCACCACGACGGCGACCGACCGCGCCAGATGTGGCAGGACCAGGAAGCGCACCTGCTGCGGGTAGGTCGCGCCGTCCATGCGCGCGGCCTCCAGCTGCTCGCGGTCCAGGCTCTGCAGCGAGGTCATGAAGATGAGCGTGGCGAAGGGCAGCCACTGCCAGGCCACCATCACGATCACGGCGAACAGCGGATGGTCGGTCAGCCAGTCCACCGGCTGCGCGCCGAAGAAGGTCCAGACCTGGGCCAGCACGCCGTAGATCGGATTCATCATCATGTTCTTCCACAGCAGCGCGTTGACCGTGGGCATGACGAAGAAGGGCGAGATCAGCAGCACGCGCACGATGCCCCGGCCGGGGAAGGGCTCGTTGATCAGCAGCGCCAGGGCCACGCCGATCAGCACGGTGATGGCGATCACGCTGCCCAGCAGCAGCAGCGTGTTGGTCACCGCCGTGCCGAAGGACGGATCGGTCACGAAGAACGCGAAGTTCTCCAGGCCGGCGAAGCCCGTCTCGTCCGGCTGCATCAGGTTGTAGCGGATCAGCGAGAAGTAGATCGTCATGCCCAGCGGCACGATCATCCACAGGAACAGCGTGCCGACCGCGGGCGCCAGCAGCAGGCGCGGAATGGAGCGATTCATGGCGGCTTACTTCCGGTAGTAGCCCGCCTTGGTGAGCTCGCGCTCGGCCGTGGTCTGTCCGGCCTTGAGCGCGGCGTCCACGGTCGTCTTGCCGGCCAGCGCCGCGCTCAGCTGCTGTCCGACGGCGATGCCGATGGCCTGGAATTCAGGGATCGCGGCGAACTGCACGCCGACATACGGGCTCTTGGGCAGGGTCGCGTCGTTCGGGCTGGCAGAGTCGATGGCGGCCTTCTCCGCGGCGGCGAAGCGCGCGGCCTTCTGGAACTCCGGATTCGCGTAGGTGCTCTTGCGGGTGCCGGTCGGCACCTTGGCCCAACCCTGGGTCTTCGCGACCAGCTGGATGTAGTCCTTGCTCGTGGACCAGGTGATGAACTTCTGCGCCGCGTCGACCTTGCGCGAGCCGGCCGGGATGGCGAGGTTCCAGGACCACAGCCAGTTCGCGCCCTTGGGCGTGTTCATCGTCGGCGCCTGGGCGAAGGCCATCTGCGCGGCGACCTGGCTCTGCTTGGGATCGGAGACGAAGGAGGCCGCGATGGTGGCGTCCACCCACATGCCGCACTTGCCGGCGTTGGTCAGCGCGAGGATCTCGTTGAAGCTGTTGGACGCCGATCCGGGCGGGCCGTACTGCCGGAGCAGGTCGACGTAGAAGGCGGTCGCGTCCTTCCAGGGCTTGGACTCGAGCTGCGGCTTCCATTGCATGTCGAACCACTGGCCGCCGAAGGTGTTCACCAGCGTGGTGATGAAGGCCATGTTGTCGCCCCAGCCCGGCTTGCCGCGCAGGCAGATGCCGTAGACGCCGTGCTTGGGATCGTGGATCTTGGCGGCCAGGTCCTTCACCTGCGTCCAGGTCGGGCGGTCGCCGATCTGCACGCCGGCCTTGTCGGCGAGGTCCTTGCGGTACATCAGCATGGAGCTCTCCGCATAGAACGGCGCGGCGAAGAGCTTGCCGTCCACCGACACGCCGCTGCGCACGGTCGGGAGCAGGTCGTCGACGTCGTAGGCCGCGTCGGTCTTGAGCTCCTGCAGCCAGCCCTTGCGGCCCCAGATCGGCGCCTCGTACAGGCCGATGGTCATCACGTCGAACTGGCCGCCCTTGGTGGCGATGTCGGTGGTGACGCGCTGGCGCAGCACGCCTTCCTCCAGCGTCACCCACTTGAGCTTGATGTCGGGGTTGGCGTCCTCGAAATGCTTGCTGAGCTTCTGCATCTCGATCATGTGGCCGTTGTTGACCGTGGCGATCACCAGCTCGGTCTGCGCGTGGGCGGTGCCCAGGAGCGCGGCGAGGCCGCCGAGCAAGAGGGCGGCGCGCACGGACGGCCGTGGCCGGGCCAGGCAGGCGGGGTGGGGCATCGGGAGTCTCCTGTTATGGGTATCGGGCGTCGGCGCCGGGTCGAGCCGGCGCTGAGGTCGAACGATATCCACTCGCAGTTGCCGCGTTGATACCCGCAAGCCCAGCCAGCGATACTCTTTTGCATCACTGTGTTGCGGTTATCCCGGAGTTGGATCAACTCCGTATCAGTCCCGTCGACACGGGGCCCTGCCATGCCGCGAAGGCGCGTCGCGCAAGGCGAAGCATCACGGACGCCTCCTCATCCTCAGGAGGGTCACGACTTGCTCAAGTCAGCGCAGGCCGCGATTGCACGTCAACGTGTGATTGGCTCCCGCGCCGCATCGGCGAATCATCAGCACTCCCCTGTTGATTGGAGTGATTCCTGATGAGCAAGAAGTCGAATGGCAAGAGCGCGAAGCCGGCCAAACGCAAGAGCCTGTGCGAGCGCTGCGGACAGGTCGCGAAGGCCTCGGTGAAAGTGACCGAGCCGCCGAGTTGGGCGCACAAGGCGGGAGATTTCAGCCTACTGCGGACGAAGCGTCGACCGCTCTCGCTGGAGGAGGCCCGTGAATGCGCAATCGCCGCGGGGATCATCGACGTCGAGGGGAATTTGATGCCGCGGTATCAATGAACGAACGCCGAACGCACTCTGGGTTTCGTCATGACCCGTCTCGCGAAGCACAATGAACAACGGGCCCCTGGAGGCCCGTTGTCGTTCATGCGGCGAGATCGCTCACGCGGTCTCGGCCGGTCCGGCCACGCGGACCGGGAGGTCGTCCGGATCGACGGTCTTGCCTGACAGCGCCAGATCCAGCGCGTCGTGGTCCAGCGCGTTCTCCCACTTGGAAACCACGATGGTCGCCACCGCGTTGCCGACGAAGTTGGTCAGCGAACGGCACTCCGACATGAAGCGGTCCACGCCCAGGATCAGCGCCATGCCGGCCACCGGCACTTCCGGCACCACCGACAGCGTCGCCGCCAGCGTGATGAAGCCCGCGCCCGTCACGCCCGCCGCGCCCTTGGAGCTCAGCATCGCCACCAGCAGCAGCGTGATCTGGTGCGTCAGCGTCAGCTCGGTGTTGGTCGCCTGCGCGATGAACAGCGCCGCCAGCGTCATGTAGATGTTGGTCCCGTCCAGGTTGAACGAGTAACCCGTCGGCACCACCAGCCCCACCACCGTCTTCTTGCAGCCGGCCTTCTCCATCTTCTCCATCAGCGACGGCAGCGCCGACTCCGACGACGAGGTGCCCAGCACCAGCAGCAGCTCGGCCTTCAGGTAGCGGATCAGCTTCAGGATCGAGAAGCCGCACAGTCTGGCCACGATGCCCAGGATCACCAGCACGAACAGCAGCGAGGTCAGGTAGAAGCTGCCCACCAGCATGCCCAGGTTGAGCAGCGAGGCCAGGCCGTACTTGCCGATGGTGAAGGCCATCGCGCCCAGCGCGCCGATGGGCGCGGCCTTCATCAGGATGTGGACCATGCGGAACACCGGCGCGGTCAGCGCCTCGAAGAAGGTCAGCACCGGCTTGCCGCGCTCACCCGTCAGCGACAGCGCTATGCCGAACAGCACCGCGACGAACAGCGTCTGCAGGATGTTGCCGTCAGCCAGCGCGCCGATCAGCGACTTCGGGATCACGTCCATCAGGAAGCTGACCAGGGTCAGGTCATGCGTCTTCTCGACGTAGCGGTGCACTTCCTTCTGGTCCAGGTCCGCCACGTTGACGTTCATGCCGGCGCCCGGCTGCACGACGTTGGCCACCACCAGGCCGACGATCAGCGCCAGCGTGGAGAAGAACAGGAAGTAGGCCATCGCCTTGCCGAACACGCGGCCGACCGCGCTCAGCTGCGTCATGCTGGCGATGCCCGTTACGATGGTCAGGAAGATCACCGGCGCGATGATCATCTTCACCAGCTTGATGAAGGCGTCGCCCAGCGGTTGCAGCTTCACGGCGAAGGCGGGCTCGAAATAGCCGAGCGTGATGCCGATCGCGATCGCGATGATGACTTGCAGGTAGAGATGGCGATACCACGGCACGGACTCGGCCGGCGTGGCGGAAGCGGAGGGGGTCAGCATGGGATACGGCTCCGGTTGCGGGTGGCCGCAGGCGCCGTCACCGGCGTGTCTGCGCACCCTGGCCGGGCAGTATCCCACCCACGAATTCACAGGGTGTGCGGGATCTACGTACAAACCCTGGTGCGTGAATGCTCATTCGCACCATGGGGCGGAGACCAGCCGGACGGCCCCATCCCGGGGCCGCGGCGCTCAGCGCACTGCGCCCGCTTCGCCCGTGTCGCCCGTTTCGCCGAAGACGCGCGACTTGCCGTCGCGATCGATCGCGACGTAGGTGAGGTTGGCCTCGGTCACTTTCACCACATGCGGATTGGCCGGGTTGCGCTCGGCGAAGACCTCGACGTGTACCGTGATCGAGGTGCGCCCGATGCGCGTGACCTGCGCGTAGAAGCTCAGCAGGTCGCCCACCGACACCGGCTGCTTGAAGATGAACTGGTTCACCGCGACAGTCGCGATGCGGCCGCGCGAGATGCGCGCCGGCAGCACGGATCCGGCCAGGTCGACCTGCGCCATGATCCAGCCGCCGAAGATGTCGCCGTTGCCGTTGGCATCCGCGGGCATCGGCATCACGCGCATCACCAGCTCGCGCGGGCCGATGGTCTCGGGCGACAGCAGCGGGGCGCCCGACGGGTGCGCGGCTGCGGCGTTGGCGGCGTTGGCGGGGCCGGCGGCGCTGGCGGGGGCATTCGGATCGGTGGAGTCGCTCATGATGGCCAAACGGTGACAATGAGCGGCATTGTCGTCCAGCATGTCCGCCCTCGCCAGGGCGGGTGCCCGACTCCACGGCAAGGCCACGCTCCCCCTCCATGCGCCGTTCCACACTCGCCGGCACCGCGCCGACTCCCGCTCCTTCCGCTTCATCCACCGCCGCGCCCGAAGCGCGCGGCGACTGGCACACCATCGCGCGCCTGCTGCCGTACTTCTGGCGCTACCGCTGGCGCGTCGGCATCGCGCTGGGCTTCATGGTCGCGGCCAAGCTGGCCAACGTCGGCGTCCCGCTGCTGCTCAAGCAGCTCGTCGACAGCCTGGACATCCCCGCCGGCAGCGCGCAGGCGCTGATGGTCGTGCCGGTGGGGCTGCTGCTCGCCTACGGGATGCTGCGGCTGTGCACCTCGCTGTTCACCGAGGCCCGCGAGTTGATCTTCGCCAAGGCCACCGAGGGCGCCTCGCGCAGCATCTCGCTGCAGGTGTTCCGGCATCTGCACGACCTCAGCCTGCGCTTCCACCTCGAACGCCAGACCGGCGGCATGACCCGCGACATCGAGCGCGGCACGCGCGCCGTGCACGCGCTGATCTCGTACTCGCTCTACAGCATCTTCCCGACGCTGGTCGAGGTCGTGCTGGTGCTCAGCCTGCTGGCGGTGAAGTTCGACGTGCTCTTCGCCTGGATCACCGGCGCGGCGCTGGTGTTCTACATCGGCTTCACGATCGTCGTCACCGAGTGGCGCACCAAGTACCGCAAGCTGCTCAACGAGCTGGACTCGCACGCGCACAGCAAGGCGATCGACTCGCTGCTGAACTACGAGACGGTGAAGTACTTCAACAACGAGGACTTCGAGGCCGCCCGCTACGACCAGAGCCTGGAGCGCCTGCGCCGCGCGCAGCTGAAGTCGCAGCGCACGCTGTCGCTGCTCAACAGCGGGCAGCAGGTGATCATCGCGGTGGCGCTGGTGGCCATGCTGTGGCGCGCGACGCAGGGCGTCGTCGACAGCCGCATGAGCCTGGGCGACCTGGTCATGATCAACGCCTTCATGATCCAGCTCTATATCCCGCTGAACTTCCTCGGCGTGATCTACCGCGAGATCAAGCAGAGCCTCACCGACCTGGACAAGATGTTCGGGCTGCTGGCCCGCGAGCGCGAGATCGCCGACGCGCCCGGCGCTCAGCCGCTGCGAGTGAACGGCGCCGCGGTGCGCTTCGACGACGTGCACTTCGCCTACGAGCCGCAGCGCCCCATCCTCAAGGGCGTGAGCCTGGAGATCCCGGCGGGGAAGAAGGTCGCCGTCGTCGGTCCGAGCGGCTCGGGCAAGAGCACGCTGGCGCGGCTGCTGTACCGCTTCTACGACGCGCAGTCGGGCCGCATCGCGATCGACGGCCAGTCGCTCGCCGAGGTCACGCAGCACAGCGTGCGCCGCGCCATCGGCATCGTCCCGCAGGACACCGTGCTGTTCAACGACACCATCGCCTACAACATCGCCTACGGCCGGCCCGAGGCGACGACGGAGGAGATCGAGGCCGCCGCGAAGTCCGCGCACATCCACGACTTCATCCGCCATCTGCCGCTGGGCTACCAGACCATGGTCGGCGAGCGCGGGCTGAAGCTCTCCGGCGGCGAGAAGCAGCGCGTCGCGATCGCGCGCACGCTGCTGAAGAATCCGCCCATCCTGATCTTCGACGAGGCGACGTCGGCGCTGGACTCGCGCAACGAGCGCGCCATCCAGGCCGAGCTCGAAGCCGCCGCGCAGGACAAGACCGTGCTGGTCATCGCGCACCGCCTGTCCACCGTCGTCGACGCCCACGAGATCCTGGTGATGGAGCAGGGCCTCATCGTCGAGCGCGGCACGCACGCGGCGCTGCTCGCGCAGCGCGGCCGTTACGCGCAGATGTGGGCGCTGCAGCAGGACGGTCACGATCGTCAGGACCAGGACCCCCAGCAGGGGCTTGAGCAGCCCCTCGCACCACACGGATAAACTCCCGCGCCGTGGAAACCAAATGGCTTGAAGACTTCGTGAGCCTGGCGGAGACGCGCAGCTTCTCCCGCTCGGCTCAACTGCGGCATGTCACGCAACCCGCGTTCTCGCGGCGCATCCAGGCGCTGGAGGCCTGGGCGGGCGTCGACCTCGTCGACCGCTCGTCCTATCCGACGCGGCTGACCGCCGCGGGCGAGACGCTGCTCGGCCAGGCCGTCGACGTGCTCGGCAACCTGCAGGCCACGCGCAACATGCTGCGCAGCCACCAGTCGGCGGGGCAGGACATGATCGAGTTCGCGGTCCCGCACTCGCTGTCCTTCAGCTTCTTCCCGCACTGGCTGATGGAGCTGCGCCAGCGCTTCGGCGAGGTGAAGTGCCGGCTCAACGCGCTCAACGTCCATGACGCGACGCTGCAGCTCAGCGAAGGCAACTGCGACCTGCTGGTCGTCTACCACCACCCCAGCCAGCCGCTGCAACTGGACCCGGAGCGTTACGAATCGGTCTCGCTCGGCCACGAGACGCTGGCCGCCTATGCGAAAGCTGACACAACCGGCGCGCCGATGTTCCGGATTTCCGGACACCCGGGTCAGAAGATCCCCTTCCTCAGTTACGCCTCGGGGGCCTATCTCGGGCGATTGGTGGAACTGATCGTCAAGGGCGCGGCGCAGCCGCTCAACTTCGAATCGGTCTTCGAGACCGACATGGCCGAGAGCCTCAAGGCCATGGCCATCGAGGGCCACGGCCTGGCCTTCCTGCCGGCCAGCTCGGTGAAGAAGGAAGTGAAGGCGCGCCGCCTGGTGCGGGCCGCCGAGCCCGGCCAGTACGAACTCAACATGGAACTGCGCATGTACCGCGAGCGCCAGGGTTCCGCGCGGCGGGTCAAGCCGGTCGCGCAGGCGCTGTGGAACTTCCTGACCCACGCCGAGAAGATCGACAGTTGAGTCGACAGCTGGGTCGCCGGCTGGGTCGACGCCTGACCTGCTGACCTGAACCGGGCACGGAACCTGCATACGTAAGCCACGCTACAAGTCGAGATGCGTGATACTCCCTACCCAGCAAAGCGACCGCTCATGGTCTGCTCTGCCGGTTGGGGGGCTCACCGGACGAACCCCCCTCGAATCCGCTTTTTGAATCCGAACAAGCAGGAGCATCTATGAAGAAGGCATTGCTGGTACTGGCCCTTGGCGCCGCGTTGGCTGGCGTGGCGCAGGCCGACACGCTCAAGAAGATCAAGGACACCGGCAGCGTGACCATGGGCGTGCGCGAGTCGTCGGGCGCGCTGTCGTACACGCTGGGCGACGGCAAGTACGTCGGTTACCACGTCGAGATCTGCCAGCGCGTGCTGGCCGACGTGCAGAAGCAGCTGGGCCTGGCCAAGCTGGACATCAAGTACCTGCCCGTGACCTCGCAGAACCGCGTCCCGCTGGTGCAGAACGGCACCGTGGACATCGAGTGCGGCTCGACGACCAACAACCTGACCCGCCAGAAGGACGTGGCCTTCGCCGTCACGACCTACGTCGAGGAAGTGCGCATCGCCGTGAAGGCCGATTCCGGCATCACCTCGATCGCCCAGCTCAACGGCAAGACGGTCGCGACGACCACCGGCACCACCTCGGTCCAGCTGCTGCGCAAGCATGAGCGCGCCAACGGCGTGGACTTCAAGGAAGTGCTGGGCAAGGACCACGCCGACAGCTTCCTGCTGCTGGAGTCGGGCCGTGCCGACGCCTTCGTGATGGACGGCCAGATCCTGGCCGGCAACATCGCCAAGTCGCGCAACCCGGCCGGTTTCAAGATCGTCGGCGAAGTGCTGTCGGTCGAGCCGATCGCCATCATGATCCGCAAGGACGACCCGGCCTTCAAGAAGGCCGTGGACGACAGCATCAAGGGTCTGATGAAGTCGGGCGAAGCCGCCAAGCTGTACGACAAGTGGTTCACCCAGCCGATCCCGCCGACCAACACCAAGGTCGGCCTGCCGGCCACGGCGGCGACCAAGGAAGCCTGGGCGAACCCGAACGACAAGCCGGTCGAGGAATACGCCAAGAAGTGATGGTCCTCGCCTGAGCACAAGGCGCCCCGCGGGGCGCCTTGTCGCAACAGGCTTTCGTTTTGATGGATGGAGCACGCCATGGCGAGCTGGGATTGGCAGTTGTACTGCACAGACATGGTGACCGAGGAGATCGCGCCGAAGTGTTTCGGCGCGCCCGGTTATGAGACCTACCTGGACGCGATGATCCGCGGCTGGGGCTGGACGATGTTCGTCTCGATCGCGGGCCTGCTGGTCGCGCTGGTGGCGGGATCGCTGATCGGCGTGCTGCGCACGGTGCCGAACAGGAAGCTGGCGATGTTCGGGGAATCGTGGACGGAGCTGTTCCGCAACATTCCGCTGATCGTGCAGCTCTTCGTCTGGTACCACGTGATCCCGCGCCTGTTCCCGGTGCTGGACCTGCCGCCCAGCGTGCTGGTGGTGATCGCGATCGGGCTGTTCACGTCCTCGCGGATCGCCGAACAGGTCAAGGCCGGCATCCTGACGCTGCCCAAGGGCCAGCGCTACGCGGGCCAGGCGCTGGGGCTGACGCTGCCGCAGACCTACCGTCACGTGCTGCTGCCGATGGCCTTCCGCATCGTCATCCCGCCGCTCACGAGCGAGAGCATGAACATCGTCAAGAACTCGGCGGTCGCCTTCGCGGTGAGCATCCCCGACCTGGCGCAGTTCTCGCTGCAGGCGTCGGAGCAGTCGAGCTTCGTGCAGATCTTCCTGCCCGTGACCATCCTGTACTTCGTCTCGGCCTACGCGATCAACCGCGTGGCCAAGGTGATCGAGTGGTACGTGCGCGTGCCCGGCATCCTGGGGGCGAAGTGACATGACGCAACTCGATTTCTCGTTCCTGACCTGGGACGTCCTGGTCTCCTTCGTTTCCAAGGGGCTGTGGTTCTCGATCCAGCTGACGGTCTCGGCCATGATAGGCGGCATCGTGCTGGGCACCCTGCTGGCGCTGATGCGGCTGTCGGGCAAGTGGTGGCTGGAGAAGCCGGCGGCGATCTACGTCGACACGCTGCGCTCCATCCCGCTGGTGATGGTGATCCTGTGGTTCTTCCTGCTGATCCCGTACATCGCGGGGCCGCTGGGCGCGGAGAAGACGGCGCTGATCACCTTCACGCTGTTCGAGGCGACCTACTACTCGGAGATCATGCGCGCGGGCATCCAGTCGGTGTCCAAGGGCCAGGTCTTCGCGGGGTACGCGATGGGCATGACCTACCGCCAGACCATGAGCCTGGTGGTGCTGCCGCAGGCCTTCCGCAACATGCTGCCCGTGCTGCTGACGCAGACCATCGTGCTGTTCCAGGACACCTCGCTGGTCTACGCGATCGGCGCCTACGACCTGCTGAAGGGCTTCGTGTCCGCCGGCTCGAACTTCAACCGGCCGATGGAGACCTACCTGGTCTCGGCCGCTGTCTATTTCGTGATCTGCTTCAGCCTGTCCATGCTGGTCCGCCGGCTGCAGAAGAAGATCGCCATCATCCGCTGAGGTCCGCTCCATGATCGAAATCAAGAACGTCTCCAAGTGGTACGGCCCGTTCCAGGTGCTGACCGATTGCTCCACCAACATCCAGAAGGGCGAGGTGGTGGTGGTGTGCGGCCCGTCGGGGTCGGGCAAGTCCACGCTGATCAAGACCGTCAACGCGCTGGAGCCCATCCAGGCGGGCGACATCGTCGTCGACGGCACCAGCCTGACCAACCCCAAGACCAACCTGCCCAAGCTGCGCTCGCGCGTGGGCATGGTGTTCCAGCATTTCGAGCTGTTCCCCCACCTGTCGGTGACGGAGAACCTCACGCTGGCGCAGGTCAAGGTGCTGGGCCGCAACATGACGGACGCCAAGACGCGCGGCCTGAAGATGCTGGAGCGCGTGGGCCTGATGGCGCACAAGGACAAGTTCCCGGGCCAGCTGTCGGGCGGTCAGCAGCAGCGCGTGGCGATCGCGCGGGCGCTGTCGATGGACCCGATCGTCATGCTGTTCGACGAGCCGACCTCCGCGCTGGATCCTGAGATGGTCGGCGAAGTGCTGGACGTGATGGTCCAACTGGCCAACGAAGGCATGACGATGATGTGCGTGACCCATGAGATGGGCTTCGCGCGCAAGGTCAGCCACCGGGTCATCTTCATGGACGCCGGCAAGATCATCGAGGACTGCACCCGCGACGAGTTCTTCGGCGATCCGGACGCGCGCTCGCCGCGCGCCAAGGACTTCCTGGCGAAGATCCTGCAGCACTGATCCCGGACGCCGCTGGCGTCCTCTGCACGGCTCCGAAGGCCCGCTCCGCAAGGTGCGGGCCTTCTGCTTTCTGGCTCGCCACGGCTTCCGGTGAGGTTGTCACTCGTCCACGGCATGGATGAGCGCAAGACCCCTGGTTGAGGTCAGTGACGCGCGAGGGCCGGATCCCAACAATCGAGGTCTTCGCGATTCGACCGAACTGTGCGGCGAGTCGCACGAGGCGCGATGACATCGTGCGGGAATCCGCCCGGCAACACCTGGCACCAACCAAGGAGATCTGAATGAGCATGCAAGACCACAACCCCCTTCCGAGGTCTCAACAGCCGGTGACCCGGCAGGAGTTCCAGAGGAAGATGGATGAGATCGATATGGAGCTGGAATCGGCGCGTCGATGGCGCCACCTCCGGGGCAGCCTCTGGAATATGTTCGTGGGCGGATTGAGCGGTATGGGCATCGTCATGCTGATGGTGCTGGCGGGCATGCATTTGGGGCGGTGAGACAATCCCGCCCCATGAGCGAAACCCTTGTCCTGACCCGTCCCGACGACTGGCATGTGCACCTGCGCGACGGTGCCGCCTTGCAGAGCGTCGTTCCGTATACCGCGCGCCAGTTCGCGCGCGCGATCGCGATGCCGAACCTGAAGCCGCCGATCACGACGGCTGAACAGGCCCTCGCGTATCGCCAGCGCATCCTCGCCGCGGTGCCCGCCGGCGTGGACTTCGAGCCGCTGATGACGCTCTATCTGACGGATCGCACCACCCCTGAAGACATCGCCGCCGCCAAGGCCGCCGGTGTCGTCGCGCTCAAGCTCTATCCGGCCGGTGCGACGACCAACAGCGATGCCGGCGTCACCGACATCCGCAAGACCTACGCGACGCTGGAGGCCATGCAGAAGGCCGGCTTGCTGCTGCTGGTACATGGCGAAGTGACCGATGGCGACGTCGATGTCTTCGATCGCGAGGCCTTCTTCATCGACCGCGTGATGCAGCCGCTGCGCAAGGACTTCCCCGAACTGAAGGTCGTCTTCGAGCACATCACGACGAAGGAAGCCGCGCAGTACGTGACCGCCGCCGACCGCTTCACCGGCGCGACCGTCACGCCGCAGCATCTGCTCTACAACCGCAATGCGATCTTCATGGGCGGGCTGCGTCCGCACTACTACTGCCTGCCGGTGCTCAAGCGCGAGGAGCATCGACTCGCGCTGGTCAAGGCGGCGACCTCCGGCAGCGCCAAGTTCTTCCTCGGCACCGACAGCGCACCGCACGCGTCGGTGATGAAGGAGAACTCGGTGTGCGGCGCCGGCTGCTTCACGGCGCTGTCCGCGATCGAGCTCTATGCCGAGGCCTTCGAGGCCGCGGGCGCGCTGGACAAGCTCGAGGCCTTCGCCAGTTTCAACGGTGCCGACTTCTACGGCCTGCCCCGCAACACCACGCAGGTCACGCTGCGCAAGGCCGACTGGACGCTCCCCGAGTCCGTGCCTTTCGGCGAAGCTGCGCAGCTCAAGCCGCTGCGCGGCGGCGAAGTCATGAGCTGGAAGCTCGACTGAGTCCTCGGTAGCAAAACCGGCGAAGTAGGACGGTGGTTGGGGACGGCTGGTCGCGGGGTTCTGGCGCTTGACGCCAGGGCCCTGCGACCTGGCGGCCAACGCTCTGGCCGCGGCAGGTAGGCGTCCTCCTTAGAACCGGTACTGCGCGGACAGGTAGAAGAACCGTCCCCGTGGATCCGTGTAGCTCGGGTCATAGCCAGAGATGAAGAAGTAGGCCTGGTTCGAGAACGGCGGCGCCTTGTCGAACAGGTTCTTCACCCCCGCCCGGAGGGTGAGGGCGGAGGTGGCATCCCACCCGCCCGACAGGTCCCAGAGCGAATACGCCTTGACCTTGTTCTTCCCGACGATGAGCCCGGTGTTGGTATCGATCGCCGAGTTCTGATCGTCGTACCCGCTGTAGAACGTGTTCGCGAGGTTCACGCTCCAAGGCCCGCGCGACCAGTCGAAGTTCAACCGATGCCGCCAGCGTTGCACGACGCCGTCGGTGACGAAGCGTCCCAGGTCGCTCAGGTAGGGATCGCCGTTGCCCGTCTGCTTCTTCGAGCTGAGCGTCAGCGTCCCCACCAGCTTCACGCCGAAGCGTCCCCAGTCCGTGCCTGGCGAGCGGTACTGCAGCGTGAAGTCCAGCCCCGATGCCTTCTGCTTGCCGCGATTTTCCTTGTGCAGCTCGATGTAGCAGATTTCGGAATCGGTCGGGTCGTAATCGCATCCGGCGAGGCCTTCATCTTCGTTGTAGCGATGCACGAGCGGCTCGTACTTGTCGAGGTTGGCGAGGATCACGTCGTCGCCGATGGTGCTGATCAGGTTGCGCTTCTCGATGTGCCAGTAGTCGACACCGACGCTGATCTCCGGCGTCGGATCCGTCAGCACGCCGATCGAGAACTGACGCGACTTCTCCGGCTTGAGGTTCGGGTTCGAGTAGGTCCGCGTCTCGAAGTTGTTGGCGCAGAAACCGAGGTCGTTGTCGTTCTCGCGCATGCAGACGGGATCGGGCAGCGTCGCGGTTTCGCCCGTCTTCACCGAGCGGTACAGGTCGTTCATCGACGGCGCGCGGAAACCGGTCCCCGCCGAGGCGCGGAAGGTCAGGTTGTTCATCGGGGCGTAGCGCACGCCGATCTTGGGATTGGTCGTCGCGCCCACCTTCTGGTAGTGGTCGTGCCGGAGCGCGAACTGCAGTTCAATCTGCCTGGTGATCGGCGCCAGCAGCTCGCCGTAGGCCGCCCAGACCTTGCGCGAATTGCTGGTGAACTGCGCGTCGCCCGGCGTCGGGTCGCCGAGGATGTTGTCCGAGATCAGCAGGTCGCTCGCCGCCGAGCTGGACTTCTCGCGCCGCAGCTCCGCGCCGATCGCGATCGCCAGGTCGCCGCCGGCGAGCTTGGTCAGGCTGCGGGTCGCCTTCATGTCGAGGCTGTCCATCGTGCCCCGCGCGCTGCGCACCGTCTGGTTGATGTTGTTGTCGCGCAGGAAGGCGAGCCCCGCGGCGCTCGACGGTCCGAACGGATTCAGCAGGCCGTCCGCATAGGCCTGGTAGGTTTCCTCGTAGGGCAGATAGCCGCGCACGTCGCGGTCGGAGACGCGATTGACGCTGTGGTTGAAGCCCCAGTCGTAGTCCCAGGCGCCCACCGTGCCGGTCATGCCGACGACGACGCGGCTGCCGGTGCTGATCAGCTCGCTCGCGCGCGGTCCGGCCTCCAGCATGCGGGTGCGCACGGTGATGAGCCGGTCGTCCGGCAGCGCATCGCCCAGGCCCGTCGCCGCCAGCGCCGGGATCATCGACACGTCGAGGTCGGCGTCGATCCGGTTGCTGGTGCCGACGTACCAGCTCTTGCTGCGCGTGTACGCGGCCTCGACGAAGGCCTCGTGCCGGTCGCCGAGCTTGAGCACGCCGCGGCCGAGGAAGCTGCCCTTGTCCGTCTTCGGATACAGCTCCAGGTCGCGCATGTAGTCGTAGGTGCAGCCGTCGACGCCGCCGATGCCGTCGGGCAGGTAGAGCGTGTGCGGCGGCTGGCAGTTGGGCGCGCTCAGGTTGATCTGGCTCGAGGTGATCGGCTTGCCGTTGATCGTGAAGCCTTGCGACTGGAGGTAGTCGCGCTGGTCGCCGCTGAGCCGGATGTTGCCGGGGAAACCGGCCGACGACAGCAGGTGCGGCAGCCGTTCCGGGATGCGCAGGTCGGAGATGAAGTCGCGTTGCGAGGTCCGCAGCGCGCCGGTCTTCTGGAAGTCCAGCACGCCCATCACGTTGAAGCCGTCGCGCTCCAGGTCGCCGTGGCCGGCGGCGATGGACGCGGTGCGCTTGCTGGCGCCGCCTTCGCCGGTCTTGCCGCCGTAGACGTCGAGCTGCACGCCCTGGTAGTCCTTGCGGGTGATGAAGTTGACGACGCCGCCGATCGCGTCGGTGCCGTAGATCGCGGAGGCGCCGTCGAGCAGCACCTCGACGCGCTCGATGGCGGCGGCGGGGATGTTGTTCAGGTCGACGCCGTTGTCGTCGCCGGGCGAGGCGAAGTTGGCCATGCGCCGGCCATTCAGCAGCACCAGCGTCGACGACGTGCCCAGCCCGCGCAGGTTCGCCGAGTTGAAGCCCATCTGATCGCGGAAGCCGCCGGTGCCGATGCTGACGCCGTCGGTCAACGCATTGCTCATGGCCGAGACCGTCGCCATGATCTCGGCCGCCGTGGTGACACCGGCCTTGACGATGTCGTTGCGGTTGATCACCTGCACCGGCAGCGCGCCCTCGTCGGCGATGCGCTTGATCGCGGAGCCGGTGATCTGCACGCGCTGCAGCTTCTGCGCGGCCTGTGGCGCCGCTGCCGCAGGCGCCGATGCGGCGGACTCCGGCGGCGCGACCTGCGCGTGCGCGGCGCTGCACAGCGCGATCAGCGCCGCGCCCGCGCAGACGCGGGGCGCGAACGGCGGGCGAGGCGTGACGGGCGGGAGGCGGCGGACGCGCGACGTGCGGAGGGTCATGGTGGGCTCCCTGGGGCCGATGAGGGGGTGGCTCTGTCGGACCAGTCTAGGGAGCGGACCGTCACGGACAAGGGTGATGACCCGCGACAGTCGCGACGAAGCAACTGACCTGTGACCAATGGTCACCCGTTGGAGGGTGGGGGACGCTATGGTGGTGTGAGAAGCCGCCCCGCGCGGCGGGAGGCTCTGACGATGTTCGATCGCTGTCTGCTGCGCCACGCTGTCGGCGCGCTCCTGTTGACCTTCTCCGTGCTGCCGGCGTTCGCCGCTCCGCCGGCCACATCGGCGCCGCCCCGGCCCGCGACCGCCGCAAAGCCCGCGGCTACTCCTGCGGCCACCCCTGTCGCCGCCCCCGCTTCCGCCGTGCAGGCAACGACTGGCCCCTTGGCCGACGTCCCCATTAAAGGCCACGCGATGGCCATCGGCGGCGCGCTGAAGGCGGACAACGACGAAGTCTGGAACCGCCTGATCGCGCTGGCCGGCGGACGCGGCGCGCGTTTCGTCGTGTTCGGCACCGCGGCCGAGGATCCCGAGGCCAGCGCCAAGCAGGTCGTCGAGCAGCTGCAGCGCCGCGGCGCGATTGCCGAGGCGCTGCCCGTCGCGCCCAAGTTCTCGTGGGTCGACCTGAGCAAAGTCGTGCGCGACGCCGCGCTGATCGCCAAGGTGCGCAACGCCAAGGGCATCTTCTTCACCGGCGGCTCGCAGGAGCGCATCGTCGACGTGCTCTATCCGGGCGGGCATTCGACGCCGATGCTGGACGCGATCTGGGAGGTCTACCGCAAGGGCGGCGTCGTGGCCGGCACCTCGGCCGGCGCCGCCATCATGAGCACGGTCATGTTCCGCGACGCGCCCAGCGTCATCAGCATCCTCAAGGGCCAGTGGGAGGAGGGCAAGCAGATTGACCGCGGTCTGGGCTTCGTCGGGCCGGGACTCTTCGTCGACCAGCATTTCCTCAAGCGCGGGCGCTTCGGCCGCATGGTGCCGTTGATGCTGGCCAAGAACTACCAGCTCGGGCTCGGCGTCGACGAGAACTCCGCCGCCGTGATCCGCGGCGACGAGGTCGAGATCATCGGCCACAAGGGCGCGCTGCTGGTCGATCTGAGCGAGGCGTCCTCGGACCGCAAGCTCGGCGTCTTCAACCTCAAGAACGCCCGGCTGACCTACCTCGACCACGGCGACCGGATGAACCTGCGCACGCGCGGCGTCACGCCGTCGGCGGTGAAGCTGCGCGGACAGAAGCTCGAGCCCGGCGCGCCCGACTACAAGCCCTACTACACGCTGCCGCAGTTCTACACGGACATGCTGGGCGACTCCACGATCTCCACGGCCATGTCCATCCTGATCGACAGCGTGCAGCCCGAGTTCCGCGGCCTGAGTTTCGAGGCCGCGCCCAAGGCCGGCGACACGCTGGCCGACCTGGGCTTCCTGTTCCGGCTCTACAAGGGGCCGGGCAGCATCGGCTGGAGCACCGATGAACTCGGCCCCGAGGACTACACGGTGGTCAACCTCTACCTGGACGTGACGCCGGTGCGCATGCCGCTGCCGCTGTTCGGTCCCTGGCCCGGCGAGGCCCGGCCGAAGCAGCCGGCGGCCGCCGAAGAGCCTCCGGCCGGCGAGCGACCGCAGCAGTGAGAGACCCGGTACGGGCGGTGCGGTCAGCGCCGCCCGTCGGTGCCGCTGGTCAGGCCGTCCGGCATCCCGATTGCTGGCGGGCTGGGCAAAGCCGCTAGCATGCGGCGTCCGTCGATCTTCTCCTGGAGTCTCCTGCGTTGTCGCGAAAACCTCTCACCCCTGGGCGTGCCGCCGCCGGGGCGGTCCTGCTGCTGCTGATCGCGGCACTGGGCCTGCCCGCCGCGGCGCAGACACGCCCCGCGCCGGTGGCGCCGGCCTCGCCCGTCGTGCCGACGTCCCCGGTCGTGCCGCCCGGCGCGCCCGCCGTCGCCGCCAGCCAGGCGGCGTCCTCGGCGCCGGTTTCGGCCAGCGCCCGCCGGCTCTACGACCGCAGCCGCTCGCAGCTGCTGCAGGTCCGCACGCTGTACAACGGCAGCCAGGCCTCGGTGGGGTCGGGTTTTGTCGTCAGCGACCAGGGCCACGTCATCACCAACTACCACGTCATCAGCCAGCACGCGCTGGAGCCGGAGCGCTACCGCCTCCAGTACCAGACGCCCGAAGGCGACGGCGGTGACATCGAGCTGCTGGACTTCGACGCGCGTCGCGACCTCGCGCTGCTGCGCATCGTGGGCAAGGGCGACGCGGGAAAGGGCAGCACCCCCGATCCCAAGAACGTGATCGCGCGCATGACGGCCACGCCGCTCGTGTTCCGCAAGGCCGAGCAGCCCCTGGCGAAGGGCGAGCGCATCTACTCGATGGGCAACCCGCACGACGTCGCGTTCGCCGTCGTCGAGGGCACCTACAACGGTCTGGTCGAGCGCAGCTTCGACCCGTTGATCTACTACTCCGGCTCCATCAACCCCGGCATGAGCGGTGGTCCGGTGATCGACGAGGACGGCGAGATCGTCGGCATCAACGTGTCGACGATGATCTTCGCGCAGCAGATGAGTTTCCTCGTCCCGGCGGAGCATGCCGCCGCGCTGCTCGCGCGCAGCCGCAACGCCGCGCCGATGAAGGGCGCCGCCTGGCCCAAGCTGCGCCAGCAACTGATGGCCTACCAGGACGAGCTCTCGCGCAACTTCCTGGCGCAGCCGTGGCGCACGATGACGCATCCGCGCTACCGCTTCCCGATCCCGCAGGAGGAATACATGCGCTGCTGGGGCAGCGGGTCCTCCGCCGACGAGCAGGGCCTGCAGATGCAGCGCACGCAATGCCGCATGGAGCATGCGCTGTTCATCAGCGAATCGCTGCAGACCGGCTACTTCGGCGTCACCGAGGAGGTCTACGACGGCAGCAAGCTCGGCGCGGTCCGCTTCTCCGCGATCTATTCGGCGAGCTTCCGCAACGAGCGCCTGGGCGGTCCCGACCGCGACCGCACCGCGCCGTACTGCAAGGAGGACTTCGTCCAGCAGAAGGACGGTCCGCCGCTGCGCGCCGTCGCCTGCCTGCGCGCCTACCGCAAGCTGGAGGGCCTCTTCGACCTCACCGTGCTGGTCACCAACGTGGACGCCTCGACTGAAGGCGCCCTCGGCCGATTCGACGCCCGCGGCGTCAGCTTCGCGAATGCCACCAAGCTGACGCGTCACTATCTCCAAGGATTCGCATGGACCACGCCGCGGTAATCGAGATCGTCGACCGGGACGGTCATTGCCGGGAAGTGCACCGGGTGCGCGCGTGGCCGCTGCGCATCGGGCGGTCGCCGGATTGCGACCTCGTGCTGTCCGACCCGCACCTGGCCGGCGCGCATGCGCTGCTGCACTGGGACCGCGGCGAGCCCGTGGCCGAGCGCAGCGACGAGACCCTGGACGAACCGTCCGCGCCCCTCGCGCCCGCGGCGCCCGCCCCTGGCGGTCCGGTGCTGGAACTGCTCCCCAGCCAGAACGGCGGATGGCTGGACGGACGCCGGCTCGCGGCGGGCAGCCGCGCGGCGTGGCCGTCGTCGGCGCTGCTGCAGATCGGCACCACGCGGCTGCGCTTGCGCACCGCGCTGGATCCGCTGCCGGCCGAGAAGCCGATGAACCGCGCCGACGAGCCCGTCAAGCGGGATGCGCGGCCGTCGTGGGCACTGCCCGCCATGCTCGCGCTCTGGGCGCTGATGCTGTGGGGCGCCAACTGGGCGGCCAGCGACGGCTCGGCGAGCTGGGTCGACACGGTGAGCGCGCTGCTCGCGCCGATCGGCGTGGCGCTGATCTGGTCGGCGCTCTGGGCGCTGGTGACGCAGCTGTTCCGTCACTGGTTCGCCTTCGGTGCCCACCTGTGGCGGGCGCTGGTCGCGACGGTCACGATGCAGCTGCTGGACCTGCTGCTGCCGCTGGTGGCCTACATGCTCAATGTCCCGCGCCTGCTGGCGCTGGAGCCCGTGATCATGTCCGTGGGCGCCGCGCTGCTGCTGTGGTGGCACGCCACCGTGGTGTGGCCGCGCGCGTCGCGTCGCGTCGCGGTGGGCATAGGCGCGATGTGCGTCGTCGGCCTGGTGCTGACGGTGGGACGGCGCTCCGAGCAGCAGTACTGGCTCGGCCCGAACTACATGGCGACCTTGGCGCCGCCGTCCTTGCGCCTGGCATCGCCGAAGCCCGTGGACAGCTTCATCGACGGCATGGACAAGCTCGAGGCGCCGCTGCTGAGACAGGCCGAGAAGCGCAACGAGCAGGCCGGCGGCAGCGGCGACAACGAGGAGTGATCCTCAGCCGGTGGTCACCGTCGCCGGCGCCATGCGTGGCGCCGTGCGGCGGCGCAGCCACGCGACCACCGGCAACTCCAGCCACCGCCCGATGAGCCAGCCGCCGACGACGGCCGCCACGACGGCGATCGCGAAGGTCACCGCTTCCGGCAGTGCGCGGTAGAGGCCGGCCTTCGCCAGGAGCGCGAGCACGATGTTGATGAGCAGGCAGTGGGCAAGGTACAGCGAGTACGACACCGCCCCGAGCCGTGCCAGCGCTGCGGGCACGCGGACGGCGTTGCGCCGCTCCATGGCCACGAGCGTGCCCAGGACCAGCGCCGAGGCCAGCCCCAGCGCGACGCGCCCGCCGAAGGCATGCGCCCCCTGCGGCCCGAGCCGTTCGTAGAGCACGGCGGCGACGAAGGCCGCGCCCACCAGCCATGCCTGCCGGGGGATCAGCGGCAGCGTCGCGCGGCGCGCGACCAGCCCGGTGGCGACGCCCATCAGGAACTGCAGGCAATGCGGATCGCCGAGCTTCAGGGGCAGGGCGTCCGGCAGCGCGCCGAAGGCTTGCGCCACGACGAGCGCGGCCCACAGTCCGTACACCGCGAGCCCGCCGCGCAAGTGCAGCAGCAGCACGCAGAAGCTCAGGTAGAACAGCACCTCGTATTGCAGCGACCAGGCGACGCCGACGTACTCCGGCTCCTTCGCGCCTATCCACAGCAGCAGCGTGCCGGGGAGGTCGTCGCTGCCGAGTTCCGAGACCGGCGTGCGGCCGGCCAGCAGCCGCGACAGCATCGAGGGCCCGGCGGTCATCGCCAGCACCAGCCAGTAGATCGGGAACACACGCACGAAGCGCTTCCACAGGTAGCCGGGCCAGCGCGCCGCGCCGCGGCCCAGTTCCGCGTGGTGGACGAAGGTGATGATGAAGCCGCTCAGGACGAAGAAGAAGTCGACGCCCACGTAACCGAAGTCGAACACGCCGCCCAGCGCGATGTGGCCGGTGAACTGCGGCACGCGCATGAGATGCGTCGCGTGCATGAGCACCACCGCCAGCGCGGCGAGCGCACGGGCCGCCTCGATGGAGGCCAGCTTCGGAGCAGGGGAGTGGGCGGTCGGGGCCATGAGGCGGCGGCACGTCGGCGGGAGCCAGGACAGCCTCGCACGGTACGGCGGCATCGCGCCTCGCGTTCATCCGATGTCCCCCGGGACGGGGGAACCCCTGCAGGGGACAGCGTCGTCTTCAGCTGGCCGTCAGCCGCTTTTCCATGAAGACGGAGAGCGGGTCCTCGGCATAGCTGCCGAAAGGCGCGCGACGGTCATAGCCCAGGGTCTCGTACAGCTTGAGCGCCTCCGGCTGGTGCACGCCGGTCTCCAGGCGCGCCAGTCCGATGCCCTGTGCCCTGAGATGGGACTCGAGCTCTTCCATCAGCACCTTGGAAATGCCGCGTCCCCGGAAATGCGGTTGGACGAATACCCGCTTGATCTCGCCGTACGGGACTTCGGCGTCGTCGACGACCTTCACCGCCGCGCAGCCGGCCAGCCATTCCGCCAGCCACACGCCAATGAAGCGCACGCGCGGCTGGGCCAGCGCCTGCGGGTCTTCCAGGTGGTTGCTCTCGCTCGGGTAGAGGGCCGCCATGTACGCGTCCGACTGCGCCAGCAGGGACAACGCGGCGGGGCTGTGGGGGTCCAGAGGTTCGATCTGCATGACCCGAAGGTAGCAACCGATGTGCCCAGACGCGTGGGATCCGCGAAAGACCCTGCAAAGTTCTGCAAGCCAATGTTCGCCTGCAGGGTTGTCATAAGTGTGAAGCAAGCCGATAGGCCGGATTCTGTGCACGGATCGTCTTGCGAGTTTCCGCGTGACCGCCATTCATCTGGGCCGGGCATCACTGCCCGGCTCGGTGCCACCTACCCGCCAGCTCTGCGAGCCGCATCGACGCTGGCCTACTTGGTGTTGCTGCGCGTAGAGATTGCCCGTTTCACCCGATGCGGACTTGCGTCCGCACCGACTCGTCTCTGTTGCTCTGATCCTCGGCTTTCGCCGGGCAGCCGTTAGCTGCTACGCCGCTCTATGCAGTCCGGACCTTCCTCCAGTGCCGTGTTTCCACGATCGCACCAGCGGCGGTCTGGCTTGCTTCACAGGGGAATTTTACCCCGCGGCAGAGGGCGCCCAGAGGAGGCCGCTCCCGGAGGCGCTCAGGGCTGACCGGCCAGCACCCCTTCGATGGTCTTCTGCACGGCCAGCGCCTCGGCGAAGCCCGGCAGGCTGTGCGAGTGGCCGTCCAGCATCGCCGACCAGTGGTGGAGCTGATCGTTCATGCCGTTCATGCGCAGCGTCTCCGCGTCGCCCATGCTCTGCACGCGTTCGCCCTGGCGCTGCTGCGTGACGCCGAACCAGTCGCGCAGCTCGATCTCGCCTTCGCTGGCGCGCCACAGCATGCGGTTGTCGTCGGCGCGGTCGCCGCCCAGGCTCGCGCTGATCGTCACCGGCACGCCGGCGGCGACCAGTTCCGCCTCCACCGCGAGTTCGGAGCCGATGCCGTCGGCGGGGTAGTCGACCCGGCTGCGCACGACCTTGGCCGGTCCCAGCACCCGTTGCAGCACGAAGATGAAGTGCGACAGCACCTCGCGCGAGAACCCGCCCTCCGCGCGCTGCGACAGCCACGCGCCGGCGCCGGCCTGCCACGGGCGCGGCCAGGCGGCGAAACGCAGTTCGATGCTCACGCCGTGGAGCGCGCCCATCGGGCGCCGCGATCCCGCGCCGAAGGCCAGCTGCAGCTGCGCCAGTCCGGTGGACGAGGCCAGCGAGTAGTTGACCGCCGCCCGCTGCCGCTCGCGCTCGATGCGCTCGATGCAGGCGCGCGCGGCCTCGAAGTCGGTGGTCAGCGGCTTCTCGCACAGCACCACGAGGCCGGCGTCGAAGGCCTGCTCCGTCAGGTCGATGTGCGGCCCCGGCGGCGTCGCGATGTAGAGGCCGTGCAGGCCCGGCTCGCGGATCAGCGCCTCGGCGCTGGTGGCCGCGCGCAGCAGCGGGTAGTGGACCAGCGCCTGCGCCAGCACCTCGGGGTTCTGGTCCCAGACGCGGGTCACCCGCAGCCGGGCGTGCCCGGCCAGACGGGCCAGCATCCGCTGCCCCATCACGCCCAGTCCGACCAACCCAATGCTCAATACGCCTGGCACCACGTTCCCCGCCCGAAGTTCCGCAAAAGTCCCGCAGTGTAGGGGCCCCGCTACACTGCCGGTCATCGCAGGGGCCGTCCGGGCGGCCCGCGCACGTTCCACCCGCAAGCGGCGTTCCCGGTCGGCATGACTGCGGGTCCCGCCGATTGCCCGGGGTTATCGTCGACAGCTTCCGCCCGCACGCTCGCACCGCACCCACGCATGAACCCCGAAGCCAGCCAACTGTGGCGCGCCCCGCGCTGGGCCCTCGCCATCCTGCTGGCCGCGCTGGCCACGGTGGGGCCGTTCTCGATCGACACCTACATCCCCGCCTTCGCCGGCATCGCCCAGGCGCTGGACGCCACGCCGATCGAGATGCAGCAGACGCTGTCGGGCTACCTGCTCGGCTTCGCGGTGATGAACCTGTTCCACGGCGCGCTGTCGGACAGCTTCGGCCGCCGACCGGTCGTGCTCTGGGGCATGGCCGTGTTCGCGCTGTCCTCGATGGGCTGCGCGCTGGCCGGCAGCATCGGCCAGCTGGTGTTCTGGCGCACGGTGCAGGGGCTGTCGGCGGGGGCGGGCGTCGTGGTCTCGCGCGCCATCATCCGCGACATGTTCCCCCCGTCGGAAGCGCAGCGGGTGATGTCGCAGGTGACGATCTTCTTCGGCCTCGCGCCGGCGATCGCGCCCATGATCGGCGGCTTCCTCTACGTGCACGCCGACTGGCACGCCATCTTCTGGTTCCTGGTCTTCGTCGGCGCGCTGCTGTTCGCGGTCACCTGGCGCCTGATGCCGGAGACGCTGCATCGCGACCATCGCCAGCCCTTCCACGTGGGATCGCTGCTGCGGGGCTACCGCTCGCTGGTCGGCAGCCGCCGCTTCCTGCTGCTGGCGCTGGCCAGCGGCATCCCGTTCAACGGCATGTTCCTGTACGTGCTGGCGGCGCCGGTCTTCCTGGGCGAACACCTGGGCCTGGCGCCGACGCAGTACTTCATCTTCTTCCTGTTCAGCATCGGCGGGATCATGGGCGGCGCCTGGCTCAGCGGCCGGCTCGCCGGCAAGATCGCGCCGCGCAAGCAGATCCGGCGCGGCTTCCTGATCATGGGCTTCACGTCCGTGGCCAACATCGTGTGCAACCTGACGTTGCCGCACAGCCCGCTGTGGGCCTTCCCGCTGATCAGCAGCTTCGCGTTCGGCTGGGCGCTGATGGTGCCGGTGGTGACGCTGCTGGTGCTGGACCAGGCGCCCGAGCGCCGCGGCATGGCCTCCTCGCTGCAGGCCTGCATCGGCAGCGCGGCCAACGGCCTCGTGGCGGGCGTGCTGGTGCCGCTGGTGATGCATTCGATGCTGGCGCTGGCGGTGACCTCCGCGGCCATGATGTGCATCGGCCTGGTGGCCTGGACCTGGGTCAAGCGCGAGGTGTCGGCGGCGCCGCCCGCGTGACATCAGGACACCGGGCGACCCTCAAGATGCCCGGCCAGGCTCCGAAATAGAAGAGCGATCCTTCTGTCGCTCGCGGAGCCCCTTTTCATGTTTGACCGTCCCGGACCCCGTGCCTTGCTGCCGGCGGCCCTCTGCCTGTTCCTGCTGATGCCCGGCGCGCTCCGCGCTGCGGAGCCCGCGCCGGCGCCCGCTCCGAAGGGCGAGGCCTCCAGCGAGCAGCTGCGTGATCGCCTGGCCGACCGCCTGAAGGAAGACGCCGCCGCGCTCAAGCTCAGCACCAAGCCGGCGGGAGCGGCCGGCGGCGCCGCCGACGTGAAGACCGCCAACCCGGTCGACCTGCGCGCCCGCCGCTCGGCCAAGCCCGCCGGGGCAGCATCAGCGGCGAAGTCGTCGACCCCGTGGTCCTACACCGGCGAAGGCGCGCCCGACAAATGGGGCCAGTTGCAGCCCGAGTTCCGCCAGTGCGCGATCGGCACCCGCCAGAGTCCGATCGACCTGCGCGACACGATCAAGGTCGACCAGGAGCGCATCCAGTTCGACTACAAGCCCAGCAGCTTCTCGGTGGTCGACAACGGCCACACGATCCAGGTGAACGTGGCGGCGGGCAACACGCTGACGATCATGGGCCGCCGGTACGAATTGCAGCAGTTCCATTTCCACCGCCCGAGCGAAGAGCGCATCAACGGCCGCCAGTACGACATGGTGGCCCACCTCGTCCACAAGGATGCCGAGGGGCGCCAGGCCACGGTCGCGGTCCTGCTGGAACGGGGCCAGGACCAGACGCTGATCCAGACGGTCTGGAACTACCTGCCGCTCGAACGCGGCGACACCTACACGGCGCCGGTCCCCATCGACCTCACGCAACTGCTGCCGCGGGACCAGGCCTATTTCTCGTACATGGGCTCGATGACCACGCCGCCTTGCAGCGAGGGCGTGCTGTGGCTGGTGCTTCGTCAGCCGGTGCAGCTCTCGTCGCAGCAGATCTCGGTGTTCTCGCACCTGTACCCGATGAACGCCCGTCCGCTGCAGGCGCAGTCGGGCCGCCTGATCAAGGAATCGAACTGAGCCAGCGAGGGGCAGAGCCCTTCGACACGCAGACAGACTGAGCCGCGGAAAGCACTGTTTCCGCTTTGGGCCGAGGCCGTGACCACCGTCACGCCTCGGCCTTCTTCTTGGTGTAAACCCTTGGTTTGTGGTAGCGCTACCCGCACAATGCCGGCCTCCTCCCCCAGGATTCCCACCATGTTGAAGACCATCAAATCGCGCCTGATCGCCATCAGCATCCTGATCGTCGTGGCGGCCGTGGCGCTCGCCACTTTCGCCAGCTACTGGGCCGTGCGTGATCACGCGCGCCGTCAGGTGCAGGCCCAACTGACCGATCTGGCCACCGCCAACGCCGCGGGTGTCGCCGCCTGGGTGAAGACGCAGAAGGACGTGGTCGCCGCGATGGCGCCGGCTGCTCAACTCGAGGATCCGCGCCCCGTGCTGACGCAGGCGCTGCAGTCGGGCCGGCTGGATCTGGCCTACGTCGGCGGCGCGGACAAGCGGATGATCTCCATCCCTGACCGCCAGCGCCCGGCGGAGTACGACCCGACCGGGCGCGGCTGGTACAAGCTGGCGTCCGGCACGGACCAGCCGGTGATCACGGCGCCCTACGTGGCGGCGTCGAGCAAGAAGCTGGTCGTGACCTTCGCCAGCGCGGTGCGCGCGGGCGGCGAGCTCAAGGCCGTGGTCGGCACGGACGTGGCGCTGGACGACATCGTCGCGACGATGAAGTCCATCAAGCCGACCGCGAGCGGTTTCGCGATGCTGCTGGACAAGCAGGGCACCGTGATCGCCCATCCGGACGCGGCGCTGACGCTGAAGCCGGTGAAGGACCTGTCCGCCGCGATCGACGGCGCGCTGCTGTCGACCGCGCACGGCGACGAACCGACGCTGGCCGAGGTCGGCGCCGGCCGCTTCTTCCTGAAGGCCGTGGACGTGCCCGGCACGGACTGGGTGCTGGTCGCCGCCGCCGAGCGCAACGAGGCCCTGGCCGCACTGTCCGACGTGCTGCGCAACGCGGGCCTGACGATGCTGGTGGTGACGGTCGTGGCGGCGCTGGTCGCCGCTGCGGCGGTCGGCGCGCTGCTGAAGGGCCTGGCCGGCATCAAGCGCGCGATGAACGACATCGGCGCCGGCGAGGGCGACCTCAGCCAGCGCCTGCAGGTGCGTGGCGAGGACGAGCTCGCCGACATCTCGCGCGGCTTCAACCAGTTCGTCCACAAGATCGAGCAGGTGATGCTGCAGGTGCGCGAGACCAGCCAGTCGATCGCGGTCGCGTCGCGGCAGATCGCCGCCGGCAACCATGACCTGAGCCAGCGCACCGAGGAGACGGCCAGCAACCTGCAGGAGACGGCGAGCTCGATGGAGGAGCTCAACAGCACCGTGGCCAACAGCGCCGCGAACGCCGATCAGGCACGGCAACTGGCCGACACCGCCAGCCGCGTCGCGCGCCAGGGCGGCGAGGCGATGGGTCAGGTGGTGTCGACGATGCAGGAGATCAGCACCAGCTCGCGGCAGATCGGCGACATCATCGGCACGATCGACGGCATCGCGTTCCAGACCAACATCCTGGCCCTGAACGCGGCGGTGGAAGCCGCTCGCGCGGGCGAGCAGGGCCGCGGCTTCGCGGTGGTCGCCAGCGAAGTGCGGGCGCTGGCGCAGCGTTCGGCCGGCGCGGCCAAGGAGATCAAGACGCTGATCACCGCGAGCGTCGAGCGCGTGGACACCGGCGCACGCCAGGTGTCCTCCGCGGGCGAGACGATGAACGAGGTGGTCGGCAGCGTGCAGCGCGTGGCGCAGATGATCGGCGAGATCAGCCACACCGCGCAGGAGCAGAGCCACGGCATCGGCCAGGTGAACGTGGCCGTCGCGCAGCTGGACCAGGTGACGCAGCAGAACGCATCGCTCGTCGAGGAATCGGCGGCGGCCGCGGAGAGCCTCAAGGACCAGGCGCAGAAGCTGGCCGACGTCGTCGGCACCTTCCGCCTCAGCGGCTCGTCGTCCACGTCTACGACGACGTTCTGATCTCCGCCCTTCTTACCCCCTCTCCCGCTTGCGGGAGAGGGAAGGGGTGAGGGCCAGCGGCCTGCGCAGTACGGCGACGCCGGGCGCGCTGTTCAGCGCGCGGGATCGACCGCGTGGAAGCGCAGGAACATGTCGGTCGCCGAGTCGGCCACCTGCCGCTGCTGCGTCGTGTCCAGCGGCGGCTGTCCCATCGTGATCTGCGGCCAGAAGGCAAAGCCCTTCACCAGCGCCTGCAACTGCGCCGCGGCAAAGGCCGGATCGCCTTCCTTGAGCCGGCCGTCCGCCATCGCCGCGCGTATCCACACCGTCAGCGCCTCCTCGCGACCGCCCAGCCGGCACAGCATCTCCCGCGCCCGCTGCGGCGCGTGGATCGCCTCGGCGATCAGCACCCGCGCCAGGTCCAGGAACTGCGGGTCGTCGCTCATCGCGAGCTTCTGCTCGACCAGCGACAGCAACTGCTCCCGCAGCGGACGGTCGGCGCGGTAGGTCAGCTTCAGCTTGGCCTCGGTCGCGACCCAGAGCCGCTCCAGGATCGCGTCGAACAGCGCGTCCTTGCCGCTGAAGTGGTTGTAGACGGTGCGCTTGGAGACCTGCGCCCGACCCGCGATACGGTCCATGTTCGCGACCTCGAACCCATGCTCGCGGAACTCCGCGATCGCCGCGTCCACGATCGCCTGGCGCTTGCGGTCGGTCAGCCGCATGCGCTCGGCCTCGCCGATGGCGGCGAGTTCCTCGGGGGCAAGCGGCTCTGGCAGGGGGCTGGCGGCGTCGGAAGTCATGGGATCAATCTTACACCGGGGAGTTTACTTTTCGGATTCGAGCGTCTAGACTGCCGAAAAACTACACTGTGTAGTGCAAGTTTGATGCAAGTTCCGGTGCAAGCATTCCAATGAGTCCTCAGCCTTCCCGACCCTCCGTCGCTCGCACCGTCCGCGCGCTGCCGCGCTCGTTCAACGCCATGAGCAGCGTTGCCGCCGTCCTGATTGTTGGAGCCCTTGCCATGACCGCTTCCCGTGTGATGTCCTCGCCCGCCGTGGTGCCCTCGAACGGGGTGTCCGCCCCTGCGCCGGAGGGCACCCAGCCCGCCATCGAGCAGTCGCCCCAATGGGCGAAGGGCCAGTTCCACAACCCGGCCGTGGAGCCCGAGCAGGGCTTCTGGAAGACGATGGGGATCATGTGGGACTTCATGTTCCACAAGCCCGCCGGCACGGCGCCGGACGCCCCCATCGAAGTCCAGGCGCTGACCAAGGCGCAACTGCTGGCCGCGCCGGACCGGACGCTGTTCCGCCTCGGCCATTCGACGGTCCTGCTGAAGCTGCGCGGCCGTTTCTGGCTGACGGATCCGGTGTTCTCGGAGCGCGCCTCGCCGTTTTCCTTCATGGGCCCGAAGCGCTTCCACGCGCCGCCCATCGCGCTCGACGAGCTGCCTGAGATCGAGGCCGTGATCCTGTCGCACGACCATTACGACCACCTCGACCACGACACCGTGCTGGCGCTCGCGCCCAAGGTGCGCCACTTCGTGACGCCGCTGGGCGTGGGTCAGCGGCTGATCGACTGGGGCGTCCCCGCGGCCAAGGTGCAGCAGTTCGACTGGTGGCAGGGCACCTCGATCGCGGGCGTGCAACTGACCGCGACGCCGGCGCAGCATTTCTCGGGCCGCAGCCTGAGCGACCGTAACTCCACGCTGTGGGCCTCGTGGGTGCTGATCGACGACGACCTGCGCGTCTTCTTCAGTGGCGACACGGGCTACTTCGACGGCTTCAAGGCGATCGGCGAGCGCTTCGGCCCCTTTGACCTGACGCTGATGGAAACCGGCGCCTACGACCCGCGCTGGCCCTATGTCCACATGCAGCCGGAGCAGACCATGCAGGCGCACGTCGACCTGAAGGGCAAGCGCCTGCTGCCGATCCACAACGGCACGTTCGACCTGGCGATGCACCGCTGGCAGGACCCGTTCGAGCGCATCAGCGCGCTGGCGCGCCTGCGCAACGTCGAGCTGGTGACGCCGGTGATCGGTTCGCCGCTGGCGATCGAGCAGCCTGGGCCGACGCCGCAGTGGTGGCAGGGCGTTACCGCCGCTTCGCCGGTTTCCGCGACGCCTGAACGGCCGGCATCGGCTTCCGCCGCGACGCCCTGACTTCAAGTCACCGTTTCCGGTCCGCTTTCCCCTTCAAAAGCCCGGCCTCGCCGGGCTTTTTGCATGGCCCCCACTTTTCCGCCACTTCCGGGCGGTTTCAGACCGATCCAGGCGGGGTGGGGGCGCGGCAGCGCCCCCACATCGGTGCATCGGTCGGGTGCCTCTGTCCCGGTTTCAGGCGGGTACGACGACCGGTTTGAGTTGATCCATCACTTGCACAGCACTTCTTAAGTCCTTGCTTTTGAACGACTTTTATTTCGCGCGCTGGCTTGAAAATGGGAGCTAAGTAATTGATTTGATTGGGAAAAACGCCAAATTACCTTGACCGGGGTCGACCTCGCCATTAAAGTGGGAGAAAGTGCAATTCGGTGGGGCAAAGTGGCGAATGTCGTGTTTCAGGGGGCGAGTGCCTTGGCGTTGGACGCCAAGGGGCGCTTGACCGTCCCTGCCCGGCACCGCGAGGTCCTGCAGGCGCTGTGCGGCGGCCAGCTCACGCTGACCAAGCACCCCGAAGGCTGCCTGATGCTCTTCCCCCGCCCCGCCTGGGAACAGTTCCGCGACAAGGTCGCCGCGCTGCCCATGTCCGCCGCGGGCTGGAAGCGCGTCTTCCTCGGCAACGCCCAGGATGTCGAGATCGATTCCGCCGCCCGCGTGCTGATCGCGCCCGAGCTGCGCACCGCCGCCGGCCTGCAGAAGGACACGATGCTGCTCGGCATGGGCAGCCACTTCGAACTCTGGGACGCGCAAGCCTACGCCGCCCACGAGGCCGCCGTCATGCAGTCCGAGATGCCGGCCGTGCTCCAGGACTTCAGCTTCTGACCGACATGAGCGAGCAGTCCCCGTCCTCCGCCGCCCCCGCCTTCAGCCACACGACCGTGCTGCTGCACGAGACGGTGGACGGCGCCTTCACCCTCCCCGACGGCATCTATGTCGACGGCACCTACGGGCGCGGCGGCCACTCGCGTCTGCTGCTGTCGCGGCTGGGGGAGAAGGGGCGGTTGATTGCCATCGACCGCGACCCGGAGGCGGTCGCGGCCGCGACGTCCGGACAGACGCGGGTCGACGACCCGCGTTTCCACATCTGCCACAGCGCATTCGCCGACATGGCCGCGCAGCTCGACGCGCTGGGCGTGGACCAGGTCGACGGCATCCTGCTGGACCTGGGCGTGTCCAGTCCGCAGATCGACAACCCGGAGCGCGGCTTCAGCTTCCGCTTCGACGGCCCCCTCGACATGCGCATGGACACGACGCGGGGCGAAAGCGCCGCGGACTTCATCGCCCGCGCGGAGGTGGACCAACTTGCACAGGTGATCCGCGACTATGGCGAAGAACGGTTTGCTCTCCCGATTGCAAAGGCGCTTGTGGCTCGCCGGGAAGGCGGGCGCCCTGTCCGTACAACCGCCGAGCTTTCCCAAGTCGTGGCTGGTGCAGTCAAAACCCGCGAGCCGGGCAAGGACCCTTCGACGCGGACATTTCAGGCTCTACGGATATTCGTCAACGGTGAGCTTGAAGAGCTGCAGCAGGGGCTGAACGCCGCGCTGTCCAGGCTCAAGCCGGGCGGCCGGCTGGCGGTGATCAGCTTCCATTCGCTGGAAGACCGCATCGTCAAGAACTTCATCGCCGAGCACAGCAAGGAAGTGTTCGACCGCCGCGCGCCCTTCGCCGAACCCAAGCCGCAGCCGCTGCGCGCCATCGCGCGCATCAAGCCGAGCGAGGCCGAGGTCTCGGCCAATCCGCGCGCGCGCTCGTCCATCCTGCGCGTGGCCGAACGCACCGACGCGCCGCTGCCGCCGCCGGTCGCGGAAGCCACCGGCAAGCGCAAGAAGGGCGGTCGTCGATGATCGGCCGTCTGAACCTGCTGCTCATCGCCGCGGTGATGGTGTCCGGCTTCTACATGGTGCGCAGCGCCTACGACTCGCGCCGCCTGTTCACCGAGCTCGACCGCGCGCAGACCGAAGGCCGCCGGCTCGATGCCGACTACCAGAAGCTGATGGCCGACCGCCAGGCGCAGGCGACCAACCTGCGCGTCGAGCAGGTCGCGCGCGAGCGGCTGAAGATGCGCCCGGTCACGCCGGCCATCACCTTCAATCCCGACGCGCCGGCCATCGAGGCCAGCGGCGTGCGCGGTCGCGCGCAGGCCTCGGCACAGGGAGCAGCGCGATGATCGGCAAGCTCCGCAAGAAGCTGGGCAACAGCGCCCGCAATGCCTCGCGCAACGCCGCCAGAAACGGCAGCACGCGCGGCGTCAGCTATTCGAGCAGCCCGCTGCTGGCGTCGAAGACGCCGCCGTGGCGTTCGCGTTTCCTGGTCGCACTGGTGGGCCTCGCGTTCACCGGCCTGCTGGCGCGCGCGGCCTACATCCAGCTGATCGGCGAGGACTTCTTCCAGCGCCAGGGCGAGGCCCGCTACGCCCACAAGATGGAGCTGCCGGCCAGCCGCGGCAAGATCAGCGACCGCAGCGGCCAGGTGCTGGCCGCCAGCGTGGCCGTGCCGTCGATCTGGGCCTTCCCGAAGGAAGTCGACACCGACCCCGACAAGCGCCGCCAGCTCGCGAAGCTGCTCGACATGTCGCGCGCCGAACTCGACAAGCGCCTCGATCCGGCCAGCCGCTTCGTGTTCCTGCGTCGCCAGGCCGACGACGAGACCGCGCGCAAGATCAAGGAGCTCGGCCTGAAGGGCGTGTTCCAGGACCGTGAGTACAAGCGCCAGTACCCCGAAGGCGAAGCCGCCGCGCACATCGTCGGCTTCACCAACATCGAGGAGAAGGGCCAGGAAGGCATCGAGCTCGCATTCCAGAAGGACCTGCAGGGCCGCGACGGTTCGCGCTCGGTCGTGCGCGACCGGCTGGGCCGCGTCGTCGAGGACATCGGCGAGCGCGTGCCCGAGACCAACGGCAAGGACATCGAGCTGTCGATCGACGCGAAGGTGCAGTTCTTCGCCTACCAGCGCGTGCGCGACGCGGTGGCGGAGAACAAGGCCAAGGCGGGCTCGGTGGTCGTGCTGGACGCGCGCACCGGCGAGATCCTGGCGCTGGCCAACTTCCCCAGCTACGACCCCGGCCACCGGCAGAACCTGTCCGGCGAGCAGCTGCGCAACCGCGCGCTGACCGATGTCTTCGAGCCGGGCTCGACGATGAAGCCGTTCACGACCGCGCTGGCGCTGGAGACCGGCCGCGTGCGTCCCGACACGCTGCTGAGCACCGGTCCGCGCAGCGTGGTCATTTCCGGCTGGTCGCCGACCGACGCGCACCCGCACGGCGACCTGACCGTGACGCAGGTGATCCAGAAGTCCAGCAACATCGGCGCCGCGCGCATGGCGCTGATGATGCAGCCGCGCGAGATGCACGAGATGTTCACCGCGATCGGCCTGGGCCAGCGGCCGCAGATCGACTTCCCCGGCGCGGTGACCGGCAAGCTGCGCCCGTGGAAGAGCTGGCGCCCGATCGAGCAGGCGACGATGAGCTACGGCTACGGCCTGTCCGCGTCGCTGCTGCAGCTGGCGCGCGCCTACACGGTCTTCGCGCGCGAGGGCGACATCATCCCGATCACGATGACCAAGCACGCGGCCGACCAGCCGGTGAACGGCATCAAGGTCTTCAGCCCCAAGGTCGCCGCGGACGTCCGCGGCATGCTGCAGATGGCGGCCGGCCCGGGCGGCACGGCGCCCCAGGCGATGGTTCCCGGCTACAGCGTCGGCGGCAAGTCCGGCACGGCGCACAAGCAGGAAGGCAAGGGCTACGCGAGCCACAAATACCGTTCGTGGTTCGTGGGCATCGCGCCGATTTCCAAGCCGCGCATCATCGTGGCGGTGATGGTCGACGAGCCGAAGAACGGCCAGTACTTCGGCGGTGCCGTCGCCGGTCCGGTGTTCAGCCAGGTCGTGGCGCAGACGCTCAGATTGCTGGGCGAGCCGCCGGACCTCGACGTGAAGCCGCAGATCGTGGCGCAGCAGCGGCTCCAGGCCGTCGACGAGAGTTTCTGAGCGGGCACGAATCATGTTGATGCATCTGAAATCCCCCGAAGCCGCCGCCCGCTGGCTGCAGGAATGGACCCCGAGCGGCCAGCTGCGCACGGACAGCCGCGCCGTGGGCGCCGGCGACGCGTTCATCGCGTGGCCGGGTTATGCGAAGGACGCGCGGCAGTTCGTCGCGGGCGCGCTCGCGGCCGGCGCGGCGACCGCGCTGGTCGAGCACGCGGGGGCGGCCGAGTACGGCTTCACCGATGCGCGCATCGCGTCGCTGCCGGACCTCAAGGTCAACTGCGGCCGCATCGCGTCGGCGTTCTATGGCGAACCGAGCAAGCGCCTGAACGTGCTTGCCGTCACCGGCACGAACGGCAAGACCTCCAGCGCCTGGTGGATCGCGCAGGCGCTGACGCTGCTGGGATCGCGCTGCGGCGTGATCGGCACGCTGGGTGTCGGCCAGCCGCCGGTGCCGGGCGCGACGACGACCGCGACGATCGAAGCCACCGGCCTGACGACGCCCGATCCTGTGCGTCTGCAGGAAGCGTTCAAGCGCATGGCCGATGAGGGCTACGGCGCGTGCGCGATCGAGGCGTCCTCGATCGGCATCGAAGAACACCGGCTGACCGGCACGACGCTTCAAGTCGCGCTGTTCACCAACTTCACGCAGGACCACCTGGACTATCACGGCGGCATGGACGCCTACTGGGTCGCCAAGCGCAAGCTGTTCGACTGGGACGGCCTGAAGGCTGCGGTGCTGAACATCGATGATCCGAAGGGTGTCGAGCTCGCCGCCGAGCTGAGCGCCGCCGGCAAGCTCGACGTGTGGACCTACGGCCTCAACCGCGCCGATGCGCGCCTGAGCGCGGTCGACCTGCGCCATGACGCGAGCGGTCTCGCGTTCACCCTGCGCGAAGGCGCGGCATCGGTGCCCGTCCAGACGGGCCTCATCGGCGACTACAACGTGTCCAACCTGCTCGGCGTGATCGCCGGCCTGCGGGCGTTGGGGCATGGCCTCGAAGACATCGCGCGGGTCGCCGCGCTGGTGACGCCGGTGCCGGGCCGCATGCAGCGCGTGGGTAGCGGTCGTGAGTTGCCGCAACTGGTGGTCGACTACGCCCACACGCCCGATGCGCTGGACAAGGCGCTGAGCGCGCTCCAACCGCTGGCCGCTGCACGTGGCGGCGAGTTGCGCGTCGTGTTCGGCTGCGGCGGTGACCGCGACCCGACCAAGCGTCCGCTGATGGGCGCGATCGCTGCGCGGCTGGCCGCGCACGTCGTGCTGACCAGCGACAACCCGCGCACCGAAGATCCGCTGAAGATCCTCGCCGACATCGAGGCCGGCCTGCCGGTCGGCGTTGCGCGTGAAGTGATCGCCGACCGCGCTGAGGCCATCTCGCGCGCCGTCGATCAGGCGGGCGCACGGGACGTCGTGCTGGTCGCCGGCAAGGGTCACGAGGACTACCAGGAGATCCACGGCGAACGCCGCGCGTTCTCCGACGTGCAGGCGGCGCGTGCCGCATTGATTGAAAGGGCGGGGCTGTGATGCTGACGCTCGGTCGCGCCTTCGAACTGCTGTCGCCGCTGCTGCCCGCCGCGACGCTGGTGGGCGAGCCGTCCACGCCCCTGCTGCGCGTGCACACCGACACGCGCTCGCTGCGCGCGGGCGACCTGTTCGTTGCGCTGCGTGGCGATCGATTCGACGCCAACGACTTCCTCGCGCAGGCGAAGGACTCCGGCGCCGCCGCGGCCATCGCCGAGCGCGGCTTGGCCGAGGCCGGCCTGCCGGGCCTGCTGGTGCCGGACGCGAAGGTCGCGCTGGGCCTGCTCTCGCAAGCCTGGCGCGAACAGCATCACCTGCCGGTGATCGCCGTCACCGGCAGCAACGGCAAGACGACGGTGACGCAGATGATCGCGTCCATCCTGCGCGCCTGGCTGGGCGATGCGGCGATGCTCGCGACCGAAGGCAACTTCAACAACGAGATCGGCGTGCCGCTCACGCTGCTGCGCCTGCGCCAGAACGAGACCGCGTGGCATCGCGCGGCGGTGGTCGAACTCGGCATGAACCATCCCGGCGAGATCGCGCCGCTGGCCGCGATGACGCAGCCGACGGTGGCGCTGGTGAACAACGCGCAGCGCGAGCACCAGGAGTTCATGCACACCGTCGAAGCGGTCGCGCGTGAGAACGGCGCCGTGATCGGCGCGCTCGGCACGGCCGGCGTCGCCGTGTTCCCCGCTGAAGACCCGTGCGCGCCGGTGTGGCAGTCGCAGGCCGTGGGCCGTGCGACGCTGACCTTCGCGCTGCAGGGCCAGGCCGACGTGATGGGCCGGGCGCAGTGGATCGCGCCGACCGACGCGAGCGTCGCCGCCGCCCTCGCCAATGGCGCGGGCAGTGCCGGCGGTGCGGGTCATTGGGCGATCGAGATCCTCACCCCCGCCGGATCCGTTCCGGTCGCGCTGGCGATGGCCGGTCAGCACAACGTGCGCAACGCACTGGCCGCCGCGGCCTGCACGCTGGCCGCGGGCGCGCCGCTCGCGGCGATCCGCGACGGCCTGCAATCGTTCAAGGCCGTGAAGGGCCGCTCCGCGCTGCAGACGGCGGTGTGGCAAGGCCGTCGCATCACGCTGATCGACGACAGCTACAACGCCAACCCCGACAGCGTCCGCGCCGCCATCGACGTGCTGGCCGAACTGCCCGGCGCGTCGTGGCTGATCCTCGGCGACATGGGCGAAGTGGGCGAGCAGGGCCCGGCCTTCCACGAGGAAGTCGGCGCGCACGCCGCCGACCAGGGCCTGTCCGCGCTGTGGACCGCCGGCGCCGCCGCGCGCGACAGCGCCACCGCGTACGGCGCGGGCGCCCGCGCCTTCGACACCGTCGCCGAATTGATCGCCGCGCTCAAGGACGCGCCGCAAGTGCAGAACATCCTCGTCAAGGGTTCGCGCTTCATGAAGATGGAACAGATCGTGGCCGCCTTGCAGTCCGGCGGCCCAGGAGACCCCCATGCTGCTTAGTCTGGCCCAGTGGCTGCAGGCCAATTACTCTGAACTCGGGTTCCTCCGCGTCTTCAACTACATCACCTTCCGCGCGGTGATGGCGGCGCTGACGGCGCTGCTGATCGGCCTGGCCTTCGGCCCGTGGGTGATCCGCCGCCTGACCGAGCTCAAGATCGGCCAGCCGATCCGCGAGTACGGCGTGCAGCAGCATCTGGCCAAGAGCGGCACGCCCACGATGGGCGGCGTGCTGGTGCTGATCGGCATCGGCGTGTCGACGCTGCTGTGGTTCGACTGGTCCAACCGCTTCGTCTGGGTGGTGATGCTGGTGACCATGGGCTTCGGCCTGGTCGGCTGGGTCGACGACTACCGCAAGGTGGTCAACAAGGACCCCGAGGGCATGCGCAGCCGCGAGAAGTTCATGTGGCAGTCCATCATCGGCCTGATCGCCGCGATCTACCTGGCCTTCAGCGTGTCGGAGACCAGCTTCCTCGGCGTGGTGCAGCTGTTCTTCCGCTGGGTCACCAGCGGCTTCTCGACCGAGCTGCCGCCCAAGGCCGACCTGATGCTGCCGTTCTTCAAGTCGATCAGCTACCCGCTGGGCGTCTTCGGTTTCATCGGGCTGTCCTACCTGGTCATCGTCGGCACCAGCAACGCGGTGAACTTCACCGACGGTCTCGATGGCCTGGCGATCATGCCGGTGGTGATGGTGGGCTCGGCGCTGGGCGTCTTCGCGTACGTCACGGGCTCGTCGGTGTACAGCCGCTACCTGCTGTTCCCCTACATCCCGGGCGCGGGGGAACTGCTGATCTTCTGCGCCGCGCTCGCGGGCGCGGGGCTCGCGTTCCTGTGGTTCAACGCGCATCCGGCGCAGGTGTTCATGGGCGACGTGGGCGCGCTGGCGCTGGGCGGCGGCCTGGGCACGCTGGCCGTGATCACGCGTCAGGAGATCGTGCTCGGCATCATGGGCGGCGTGTTCGTCGCCGAGGTGCTGTCGGTGATGCTCCAGGTGACCTGGTTCAAGTACACGAAGAAGAAGTATGGGGAAGGGCGGCGCATCTTCAAGATGGCGCCGCTGCACCACCACTTCGAGAAGTCGGGCTGGAAGGAGACGCAGGTCGTCATCCGGTTCTGGATCATCACCATGCTGCTGTGCCTGGTCGGCCTGGCCAGCCTGAAGCTGCGCTGAGCGGGAACGGAACGACGATGTCCTCCCTCCACTTCCCGGCGCTCTTCCAGGACCGGCACGCGTTCGTGCTGGGCCTGGGCGACTCCGGGCTCGCGATGGCGGCCTGGGCCGCGCGCCTGGGCGCGCGCGTCACCGTGTGGGACAGCCGCGAGCAACCGCCGCAGCTGCTCGCGCTGCGTGAGCGCCTGCCGGATGCCGCGTTCGTGCACGGCGACTTCTCGCCGGCGCTGCTGGACACGATCGACCACAGCTGGGTGCTGCTGAAGAGCCCCGGCCTGTCGCCGCTGGACGCGCGGCTGAAGCCGCTGTTCGAGCGCGCCGAGGAGATCGGCCTGCGCGTGCGCGGCGAGCTGGAGCTGTTCGCGCAGGCGCTGGCGGAGCTCAGGACGCTGTACCGCTACGAGCCCGGCGTGCTCGCGATCACCGGCACCAACGGCAAGACGACGACGACCAGCATGACCGCGCTGCTGGTCGAGCGCGCCGGCCGCCGCGTCGCGATGGCCGGCAACATCGGCCCGACGCTGCTGGGCACCTTGAGCGAGGCGCTCGACAAGGAGCCGATGCCGCAGCCCAAGGAGGACGAGGTCGCCGCCGACATCGCCGCGGAGGCCGATGCGGCCGACGCCGCGGATGAGGCCGTCGTTGACCTGGCCGTGGAATCTGTGGTGTCGACGGAGCCCGGCGAGACCGTGGCCATCGAGGACGTCGGCGACGTGCCCGAAGTGCCGAACGCCGACGTGCTGCTGGAGTCCTTCGACGCGAACGAGATCGAGATCGAGCCGGGCGAGGCTGTCGAACCGACCGAGCCGGTCGTGGAGTCTGTCGCCGCGCAAGCCTCGACCGACGACCGCACCGCGCTCGAGACCGTCGCCGAACTGCTCGACGAGCAGCCGCTGCCGATCAAGCCGCCGCCGCCCAAGCCTGCTGAATTCGAGGTCCTGCCGCAGGTCTGGGTGCTGGAGCTGTCGAGCTTCCAGCTCGACGGCGTGAAGGGCTTCGAGCCGAGCGCCGGCGCGGTGCTGAACATCACGCAGGATCACCTGGACTGGCACGGCGACATGCCGGCCTACGCACGGGCCAAGGGCCGCATCTTCGGCGAGCAGGGCGTGCTGGTGATCAACCGCGACGACCCCGAGGTCGAAGCGCTGGTGCCCGCGCCGATCACCGTCAAGCAGGGCCGTGGCCGCCCGGCGAAGGTCGTGGAACGCAAGGTCGTGCGCTTCGGCCTCGACGCGCCGCGCCGTCCCGGCGACTTCGGCCTGCTGGTCGAGAACGGCATGGCGTGGCTGGTTCGCGCCCGTGAACAGGAAGAAGAGTTGAAGGGCCTCAAGCGCCGCAAGGACGATGAGGAAGACCTCATCATCCAGCGCCTGATGCCCGCCGATGCACTGCGCGTGCGCGGCCGCCACAACGCCGCGAATGCGCTGGCCGCGCTGGCGCTCGCCACGTCCATCGACTGCCCGCTGGCGCCGATGCTGCATGGACTGCGCGAGTACCACGGCGAACCGCACCGCGTCGAGTTCATCACCTCGATCAAGGGCGTCGATTTCTACGACGACTCCAAGGGCACCAACGTCGGCGCGACCGTGGCCGCCGTGATGGGCCTGGGCGCCGACCGTGCGCCGGCCAAGCTGGTGATGATCCTGGGCGGCGACGGCAAGGGGCAGGACTTCTCCCCGCTCGCCACGCCGATCGCGCTGCATGCCCGCGCCGTGGCGCTGATCGGTCGCGACGCGCCGCAGATCGAAGCCGCGCTGCAGGACTGCGGCGTCGTGATGCACCGCCACGACTCGCTCGAAGCCGCGACGCACTGGTCGCTCGCGCAGGCGCAGTCCGGCGACAGCGTGCTGCTGAGCCCCGCCTGCGCCAGCCTGGACATGTTCCGCAACTACGCCCATCGCGCCGAGGTGTTCATCGCCACCGTGCGCGAGCTGGCCGAAGACGAGGGCCTCATCGGATGAGCGGCGCCTCCTTCTTCGAGACCCTGAGCGAGCGCGTGCGCGCGCTGGCCTCGCGCCGGACGACGGCCGCGGGTGCGAACGGCGCGGGCAGCGTCGATGTGCCGGTGCGCGACTGGGTTTCCACCTCCGCCGGCCAGCCCACGCGCCTGCTCGGCTTCGACCTGACGCTGATCTGGGTCGTGCTGTCGCTGCTGGCGCTGGGCCTGCTGATGGTCTATTCGGCCTCCATCGCGCTGCCGGACAACCCCAAGTTCGCGAAGTACCAGCCGATGCACTTCTTCGTGCGTCAGAGCCTGTTCATCGCGATCGGCCTGCTGTCGGGCTGGATCACCGTGATGGTGCCGGTGAGCTTCTGGGAACGTCACGCGCCCAAGCTCTTCGTCGTCGCGCTGGCGCTGCTGATGATCGTGCTGATCCCGCACGTCGGCAAAGGCGTCAACGGCGCGCGCCGCTGGCTGCCGCTGGGCGTCATGAACTTCCAGCCCTCCGAGCTGGCCAAGCTGGCCATCGCGATGTACGCGGCCAACTACATGGTCCGCAAGATGGAGGTGAAGGAGAACTTCGTGCGCGCCGTGTGGCCGATGGCCGCCGCGCTGGCCTTCACCGGCATGCTGCTGCTGGCCGAGCCGGACATGGGCGCCTTCATGGTCATCGCGGCCATCGCGATGGGCATCCTGTTCCTGGGCGGCGTCAACGGCCGCATGTTCTTCCTCAGCGTGGCGGTGCTGATCGGCGCCTTCGTGCTGATGATCACCTTCAGCGATTTCCGTCGCGAACGGATCTTCGCCTACCTCAATCCGTGGGACGAGAAGTACGCGCAGGGCAAGGCCTACCAGCTGACGCACTCGCTGATCGCCTTCGGCCGCGGCGAGTTCTTCGGCCAGGGCCTGGGCTCCAGCCTCGAGAAGCTGCATTACCTGCCCGAGGCCCACACCGACTTCCTGCTCGCCGTCATCGGCGAGGAGCTGGGCTTCATCGGCGTGGCCGTCGTCATCTTCGCGTTCTTCTGGCTGTCGCGCCGGCTGTTCCACATCGGCCGCCAGGCCGTCGCGCTGGACCGCGTCTTCGCCGGTCTCTACGCGCAGGGCATCGGCATCTGGATGGGCGGCCAGGCCTTCATCAACATGGGCGTGAACCTCGGCGCGCTGCCGACCAAGGGCCTGACGCTGCCGCTGATGAGCTACGGCGGCTCGGCCACCGTCCTCAACTGCGTGGCACTGGCGATCTGCTTGCGAATCGACATCGAGAACAGACAACTGATGCGGGGAGGGCGGGCATGAGCACGCGTCACCTCGTCGTGATGGCCGCCGGCACGGGCGGTCACGTGATTCCTGGACTGGCGGTGGCTGCCGAGATGCAGCGCCGCGGCTGGACCGTGTCCTGGCTCGGCACCGAAGCCGGCATGGAGAACAAGCTCGTGCCGCCGTCCGGTCTGCCGATGGACCGGCTGTCCTTCGCCGGCCTGCGCGGCAAAGGCCTGAAGCACTCGCTGCTCGGCGTCGTGCGCCTGTTCAAGGCGCTCGGCCAGAGCGCTCACGTCTTCAGCGCGCGCAAGGCCGATGCGGTCCTCGGCATGGGCGGCTACGTCTGCTTCCCCGGCGGCCTGATGGCCTGGGTAATGCGCCGTCCGCTGATGCTGGTGAACGCCGACGCGGCGCTGCTGCTGTCCAACAAGGCGCTCGCGCCGGTCGCGAAGAAGATCGCCTTCGGCTTCGACGGCCTCGCCGCCGCGCAGCAGAAGAAGAGCGTCGTCACCGGCAATCCGGTCCGCGTCGAGATCGAGGACCTGCCCGCGCCGGAGCTGCGCTTCGCCGATCGCAACGGTCCTCTGAAGGTGCTGGTGGTGGGCGGCTCGCTGGGCGCGCGCGCAATCAACGACGTGCTGCCGCAGACGCTCGCGCTGTGGGACGAGCATCAACGCCCGATGGTCACGCACCAGACGGGCGAGGCCAACTTCCCGCTCGTGCAGGCCGCGTACGCGAAGGTCGGCGTGCAGGCCGAGGTCGTGCCCTTCATCAACGACATGGCGCAGCGTCTGGCCGAGGCCGACGTGGTGATCTGCCGCGCCGGCGCGGTGACGGTGTCCGAGCTGTGCGCCGCCGGCGTCGCCAGCATCCTGGTGCCGCTGGTCGTCAGCACGACCTCGCACCAGCGCGACAACGCGCAGTACATGGCGCAGCACGCGGCGGGCACGCACCTGCCGCAGGGCGAGCTCAGCGCGCAGGCGCTGTTCGACCTGCTGCAGCAGCCGCGCGAACACTGGCTGGCGATGGCGTCCAAGGCGCGCTCGCTGGCGCGTCCGCGCGCGGCGGGCCGCGTGGCAGACGAGCTGGAAGCCCTCGTGGACGCACGGGACGCCAAGTCCACCAACGGAGCGCGCGCATGAAACACGCCCTCCAACGCATCCACTTCACCGGCATCGGCGGCGCCGGCATGAGCGGCATCGCCGAGCTGCTGGTGGCGCAGGGTTACCGCGTCAGCGGCTCCGACCAGGGCGAGAGCGACACCACGCGCCGCCTGCGCACGCTGGGCGTCGACGTGAAGATCGGCCATGCCGCCGAGCACGTCGGCTCGGCGCAGGTGCTGGTCAAGTCCAGCGCGATCAAGGCCGACAACCCCGAGCTGATGGCCGCCCACCAGCACGGCATCCCCGTGCTGCTGCGCGCGCAGATGCTGGCCGAGCTGATGCGCCCGCGCCTGGGCATCGCGGTCGCCGGCACGCACGGCAAGACGACGACCACCTCGCTGCTGACGACGGTGATGCAGCAGGCCGGGCTCGATCCGAGCTACGCGATCGGCGGACAGCTGCTGGCGGCGGGTGCCAACGCGGCGCTGGGCGGCGGGCTGCACATGGTCGTCGAGGCGGACGAATCCGATGCCTCCTTCCTGCACCTGCTGCCGCAGCTGGCGATCGTCACCAACATCGACGCCGACCACATGGACACCTACGGGCACGACATGGCCCGTCTGCGTCAGGCCTTCGTCGACTTCCTGCACCGGATGCCCTTCTGGGGCGCGGCCGTGCTGTGCGGCGATGACGCGGGCGTGCGGAGCATCGTGCCGATGCTGTCGCGGCCGGTGATCCTGTACGGGTTCGACGCAAGCAACGCCGTGCGCGCGACCGAGGTCGCCGCCGAAGCGGGCGGCGGCATGCGCTTCGTGGCGCTGCGCCGCGATCGTCAGGGTCGCGAGCTGCCGGTGCTGAACGTCCTGCTGCGCCTGAACGGCCAGCACAACGTGCTGAACGCGCTGTCGGTGATCGCGATGGCGATGGAACTGGGCATCGACGACGCCGCGCTGCTGCTAGGCCTCGCGAATTTCGGCGGCGTGGGCCGGCGCTTCCAGTCGTATGGCGAGCTGCCGGTGATGATCGCCGGGGAGGGCGCCGGCGCCGCGTCGGTCGGCACCGCCTCCGGTGGCACGGCAAGCACTGGCACCGCGCTGCTCATCGACGACTACGGCCACCACCCCGTCGAGATGCAGGCCGTGCTGAACGCCGCGCGCGGCGCTTATCCCGGCCGCCGTCTGGTGCTGGCCTTCCAGCCGCACCGCTACACGCGCACCCGCGACTGTTTCGAGGAATTCGCCGACGTCCTCGCGCAGGCCGATGGCGTGCTGCTGACCGAGATCTATGCCGCCAGCGAGTCCCCGCTGCCCGGCATCAGCGGCGAAAGCCTGGCGCGCGCGGTGACCGACCGCGGCACCGCGGCCGGCTTCGTCGGCGACTGGCAGGGACTGCCGCAGGCGATCGCCCACCAGGCGCGCGCCGGCGATGTGGTGATCGTGATGGGGGCCGGCTCGATCGCCGCCGTCCCCGCGCGCACCGTTGAACTCATGACGAAGGGAGGCCGCGCATGACCACGGACCTCGACAACGCTTCCGCGTCTCCGGCGCCGTCCGCGCTGTATCAACACCTCGCCATCGACCGCATCGATGCGAAGTCGCTCGGCAAGGTCGCCGTGCTCTTCGGCGGCGACTCCGCCGAACGCGAGGTCTCGCTGATGTCGGGCAGCGGCGTGCTGGCCGCGCTGCAATCGGAGGGCGTCGACGCGCACGCCTTCGACCCGGGCCAGCGCAACCTGCTCGAACTCAAGTCGGAGGGCTTCCAGCGCGCCTTCATCGCGCTGCACGGCCGCCACGGCGAAGACGGCACGGTGCAGGGCGCGCTCGAGCTGATGGGCATCCCGTACACCGGTTCCGGCGTGATGGCCTCGGCCATCGCGATGGACAAGATCACGACCAAGCGCGTCTGGCTCGCCGACAAGCTGTCGACGCCGCGCTGGGTCAGCCTCAAGCGCGGCGAGCTGCAGCGCGAGCGCGTCCGCACCGTGCCCGATGAACTCGGCCTGCCGATCTTCGTCAAGCCGCCGCACGAGGGATCCTCGATCGGCGCGAGCAAGGTGATGGGCTACTCGGACATGCAGGAGGCCGTCGAACTCGCCGCGAAGTACGACGCCGAAGTGCTGTGCGAGGAATTCGTCGACGGCGCCGAGCTGACCTGCCCGGTGCTGGGCGAGGGGGCCGACGCCATCGCGCTGCCGGTCATCGAGATCCGCGCCGAGGGCGGCAACTACGACTACCAGAACAAGTACTTCACCGACACGACCCAGTATCTGGTCGGCCAGTTGCCGGCCGACGAGCAGGCCCGCGTGCAGGACCTGGTGCTGGCGGCCTACCGCTCGCTGGGCGCGCGCGGCTGGGGTCGCGTCGACGTGATGCGCCGCAAGTCCGATGGCCAGCTCTTCCTGCTGGAGATCAACACCTCGCCGGGCATGACCTCCCATTCGCTGGTGCCGAAGGCGGCCGCCGCCGTCGGCATCTCCTACCCGAAGCTGTGCCTGTACCTCCTGTCGCAATCGCGGCTGGACAGCCAGGCCTGAGTCGGCCCTCGACGAACACCCAGACGCACGAGCGCACGAGACCCCGAGCCACCGCCATGGGCGCCACCTTCACCCACACTGCCAGCCCGCTGCCGCCGGACATCCGCGTGATGAACGGCGTGGCGGGCCTGTTGCTGGCCGTCGTGGCGCTGGCCGCGGGGATCGTGGGCGTGTATTGGCTGGCGCGGCAGCCGGCGTTCTCGATCCGGGCGATCACGGTCGAGGGCGACGTGAGCCGCAACAGCGGCGCGTCGCTGCGCGCGAACGCGCTGCCGCGGCTGACCGGCAACTTCCTGACGATGAACCTGCAGCAGGCGCGCGCCGCCTTCGAGGCCGTGCCCTGGGTCCGCCACGCCACGGTGCGTCGCGTCTGGCCGCTGCACCTGGTGGTCGCGCTCGAGGAACACCGCCCCGCCGCCTATTGGGAAACCAAGGCCGAAAACGCCGACGCCGACAGCGAGGCGGTGGTCGATACCCGGCTGGTGAACAGTTTCGGCGAGGTCTTCGAGGCGAATCTCGGCGACGTCGAGGATGAGGACCTGCCCACGCTGGCCGGTCCGGCCAAATCCTCGGCCGCGATGCTGGCGATGTGGCGGCAACTCGATCCGCTGACCCACGGAAAACTGGACGAAGGCGTCGCCCGGCTGGATTTGTCCGGCCGCGGCTCCTGGAAAGCGACGCTCGAAAAGGGCGCGATCGTCGAACTGGGCCGGGGGAGCGAGGCCGAGGTCGTCGCCCGGTATGGCCAATTCATCGCCAGCATTCCCCAGATCACCGCCCGCTACCGCACCGCGCTGGTATCGGCGGACCTCCGCCACGAATCCGGATATGCGGTCCGGCTCGCGGGCGTGACGACGGTTACCACTGCGCCCAAGGGCGCCAAGAAGAATTGAGGACAGGCATGGCCAAGGAATACAAGGATTTGGTCGTCGGGTTGGACATCGGCACCGCCAAGATCATGGCGGTGGTGGCCGAGGTGATGGGAGACGGCCAATTGCGCATCGCCGGTCTGGGCGTCGCGCCCAGCCACGGTCTGAAGCGCGGGGTCGTGGTCAATATCGACGCCACCGTCCAGTCCATCCAGCAGGCCTTGAAAGAGGCCGAAATGATGGCCGACTGCCGGATCTCGAGGGTTTATACCGGGATTACCGGCAGCCATATCCGCGGTCAGAACTCGACCGGGATGGTGATCGTGCGGGACAAGGAAGTCACGCCGGTGGATGTCGCCCGGGTGGTGGAAACCGCCAAGGCCATCAATATCCCCAACGACCAGCGCCTTCTGCTGGTGGAACCCCAGGAATTCGTCATCGACGGCCATGAGGTGAAAGAGCCGATCGGCATGAGCGGCGGCCGGCTGGAGGTCAAGGTCCACATCGTGACCGGGGCCCAGAGCGCGGCGGAGAACATCGTCAAGTGCGTGCGCCGCTGCGGGCTGGAAGTCGAGCAACTCGTTCTGAACCCTAGCGCTTCCAGTTTGGCAGCACTAACTTCCGACGAGCGCGACCTGGGCGTGGCGCTGGTCGACATCGGCGCCGGCACGACCGACGTGGCGATTTTCACCGGCGGTTCGATCCGCCATACCGCGGTGATTCCGATCGCTGGCGACCTGATTACCAGCGATATCGCGATGGCGCTGCGCACGCCCACCAAGGATGCGGAGGAAATCAAGGTCGAGCACGGTGTGGCCAAGCAATTGCTGGCCGATCCGGCGGATCAGGTGGAAGTGCCGGGTTTGGGCGACCGGGCACCCCGCATGCTCTCCAAGCAGGCTTTGGCCGGGGTCATCGAACCTCGGGTCGAGGAAATCTTCTCCCTGGTTCATCAGGTCATCCGGGAATCCGGCTACGAGGAACTGCTGTCCTCGGGAATCGTCCTGTCGGGCGGTTCGTCGGTGATGCCGGGGATGGTGGAACTGGCCGAGGATATTTTCCTGAAACCGGTACGTCGGGGAAATCCGACCTACAACGGCGCATTGTTCGACATGGTGGCCAATCCCCGTTCGGCCACCGTGATGGGATTGTTGGAGGAAGCGCGGCTGTCGCGCACACGGGGATTCAAGGCGGCGCAGCAGGCGGGGTCCGTGAAGACCTTGTTCGGACGCGCCAAGGATTGGTTCCTGGGGAATTTCTAAGAGGCTGGCACTGACCGGCTCACGCTTTCTTTACGACGTTTGAGGGTTTTGCCCCCTAAAAAAGGGTGGATCCCACTTCTATTTTGCTGATGGCAACTGCACAATATGGACAGGAGGTTTGATATGGCGATCGAGATGATCGAAGAGTTTGATCAAGGCACCCAGATCAAGGTGATCGGCGTGGGCGGCGGCGGCGGCAACGCGGTCGAGCACATGATCAGCCAAGGTGTCCAGGGCGTGGAATTCATCGTGGCCAACACGGATGCCCAAGCCCTGAATCGCTCCAAGGCCGATCAACTCCTGCAACTGGGCCATACCGGCCTGGGCGCCGGTGCGAAACCCGAGGTCGGCAAAACCGCCGCCGAGGAAGCCGAGGCGCGCATCCGCGAATCCATCACCGGCGCGCACATGCTGTTCATCACCGCCGGCATGGGCGGCGGGACCGGCACCGGCGCGGCGCCCGTGATCGCCCGCGTGGCCAAGGAGATGGGCATCCTGACCGTCGGCGTGGTCACCAAGCCGTTCGAGTTCGAAGGCAACCGCCGCGGCAAGGCCGCGGACCTGGGCCTGCAGGAACTCGAAGCGAACGTGGACTCGCTGATCGTCGTGCTGAACGACAAGCTGCTGGAAGTGCTGGGCGACGACGTCACGCAGGACCAGGCCTTCGCGCACGCCAACGACGTGCTGAAGAACGCGGTCGGCGGCATCTCCGACATCATCCACATGCCGGGCCTGGTCAACGTCGACTTCGAAGACGTGAAGACCGTGATGAGCGAGCCGGGCAAGGCGATGATGGGCACGGCCGTGGCCGCCGGTCCGGACCGCGCGTCCAAGGCCGCGGAAGGCGCGGTGGCCTGCCCGCTGCTGGAAGGCATCGATCTGTCCGGCGCGCGCGGCGTGCTGGTGCTGATCGCGGCCAGCCGCAACAACTTCAAGCTGGCCGAGAGCCGCAACGCGATGACCGCGATCAAGCGCTACGCCGCTGAAGACGCGCACATCATCTACGGCACCGCCTACGACGAATCGCTGGGCGACCAGCTGCGCGTCACCGTGATCGCGACCGGCCTGAGCCAGCGCGCCGCGGCGCGCCAGCAGCCGCAGCTCGTCGTGCAGCAGCCGCAGCTGCGCACCGGCACCGACAACATGCCGGTGCTGACGCAGCCGGTGGTGATGCCCGGTTCGGCGGCAGCGCAGGGCGCGCCGGCCGCGGCGACGATGTCCACGACGGACTTCGGCGGCATGAGCGTGCCCAGCGTCTGGCGCCATGGCCGCACGGCCGCGGCCAAGGTCGAGGCCCTGTCGTCCAACGGCATGGACGAGATCGAGATCCCGGCCTTCCTGCGCAAGCAGGCGGACTGAGACCGACGCTCTCGACGCCATCAGCTTCAAGGCCGCGTCCCATCGGGGGCGCGGCCTTTTTTCTTCCCGCGACCGGGGTCCCGCGACCGCCAGGGCAGTGATTTGGGATGCACCGCTAGGCGCAAACCGCAGCCATAGCCCAGCTATGGCGAGGATTTGCAACGACGCGGGGCGCCCAAAGCGCTGCCCTGGCGGTTGCGGGACGTTGTTGCAATTGAATGCTCGTGCCGTTCAGTGAACTTCGGCACACTGGCGCGCGATCACAAGACAGAGCGAATGCATGGTCCAGGCTGAGGTGGGGAAAACGACGTCGGTACCGCCGACCGCGCGTGCGCGGTGGGGGTGGGCGTCTCGCCCGTCGACGCCGTTGCTGGTCGCGTTGCTCGCGAGTCTGGTGCTGGCCTTCTTCGCGTTGACGCCCGACCTGGGCCGCGCTCAAGGCGGGCAGCCCGCGCATGCGACCGGCCCGGCGACTGCGGCGCAGGTCTCGCGTGCCTCGCCGCTCGGCCCGGCCCGCCCTGTGCCTGACGCCGCGCCGCCCGTCGGCGCGCAGCGCGCGACCGAGGCGGAGGTCGCCACCAGCGATTGGACGCAGGATCAGCTCAAGGCCTGGTGGCGCGCGCTGCGCGTCATGGACGGCGCGAACGGCGCGCTGCCGCAGGCGCTGCTGCCGCCGGAGGACGCCTCGTCGTGGCAGCGGATCACGCTGCCCGAGGTGCAGCAGCGCGAAGCCACGCAGCACACGAGCGACGCGCGCTTCCAGATGCGCTGGTACCGCGTGCGCTACGCCGCGCCGAACGGCCGCTGGCCGACCAGCGTCGCGCTCTACATGCCGCGGCTGGTGGCGTTGGCGGCGGCGGTGCTGGTGAAGACCGACGACGGCTGGCGGCCGGTCTTCGACAACCAGTCCGGCGCGCGCGAGCAGTGGGTGCGGCCGCTGTGGGTGGTGCTGCCGTCGGCGCTGACCGAGATCCAGCAGGCGCGCGAGATCGAGGTGATCATCGCGGTGCCGGTGATGCAGGCCGGCTACTACTCGGTGTCCAGCGTGTGGCTGGGCGCGCGCGAGGACCTGGAGCCGCGCCACGACCGCCGCTGGGTGCTGCAGATCGGCGTGCCGCAGGCGACCGGCCTGACGCTGGTGACGCTGGGGCTCTTCGCGCTCATGCTGTGGGCGAAGCGGCGCGAGGATTCCTCCTACCTGCTGTTCGCGCTGGCCGCCGTCGCCTGGCTGGTGCGCAACCTCCACTACCACCTGGACCTGCCGCGCACCCGCGATGCGCTCGAATGGTTCTGGTGGGTCACGCACGCGTCGATGTCGTGGGTGATGCTGCTGACCTTCCTCTTCGCGCTGCGCTTCGCGCGGCAGCGATTCGCGCGCTTCGAACGGGGCATCGCGCTCTTCGTGCTGGTGTCCAGCCTGGCGGCGATGCCGCTGTGGGGCAACGGCTTCGACGCGCTGGTGCTGCTGCACATCTGCAATGCGGTGGTGGGCCTGGCGGGCACGGGCTTCGTGGCCAGCGTGGCCTGGCGCCAGGGGACGCGCGAGCTGCGCGTGATGGCCGGCGCGCTGGTGATCGGCGTCGTGCTGGGCGTGCACGACCTGGGGCTGCTCGCGGGCTGGTGGTGGCCGGAGCACATCTACCTGATGCCCTTCGCGACGCTGGTGATCCTGGCGAGCTTCCTCTACGCCGTGCAGTTCCGCTACATCGAGGCGCTGCGCGGCGTGGAGCGCGCCAACGGGCAGCTCGGGGAGCGGCTGCAGGAGCAGAGCGCGCAGCTGAGCGCGCAGCACGACAAGCTGCGCGAGGTCGAGCGCCAGCAGGCGCTGCTGCTGGAGCGGCAGCGGATCATGCAGGACATGCACGACGGGCTGGGCTCGTCGCTGCTGTCGGCCATGGTGGCGGTGGAGCAGGGCACGATGCCGCAGGAGCAGGTCGTGACGGTGCTGCGCGAATGCGTGGACGACCTGCGGCTGGTGATCGATTCGCTGGAGCCGGTGGGGCACGACATCGTCTCGCTGCTGGCGACGATGCGCTACCGGCTGGGCAAGCGGCTGCAGCTGGGCGGACTCAAGCTCGAGTGGGACGTGCACGACCTGCCGCCGCTGGAGTGGCTGGAGCCGCCGGACGCGCTGCACGTGCTGCGGCTGATGCAGGAGGCGCTGACGAACGCGCTCAAGCATGCGAGAGCCTCGCGGGTGCGGGTGGTGACGCGCGACCTCGGCAAGCGCGTGGAGATCCGTGTCGAGGACGACGGCGAGGGCTTCGACGTGGCCTCGATCGCGCAGGGCCGCGGGCTGCGCGGCCTGCAGCGGCGCGCGAAGGTGCTGGGCGGTTCGCTGCGCGTGGACAGCAGCCCCGGCCACGGCACGGTGGTGACGCTGCGGCTGCTGGTGGCCCGCGCCGATCGCGAGGCGGTGGACCAGGCCAATGCCTCGTCGACTGCCCCGTCGACGACCCCGTTGAGCGGCCAGCCGGGGACCCAGCAAGGTTGATCCCGTTTTGGGACAATGGACGGATGATCAAGCAACGCACCATCAAGTCGCTGACCCGTGCGGTCGGGGTCGGCATCCACAGCGGCCAGAAGGTGGAGATCACGCTGCGTCCGGCGGCGCCCGGCACGGGCATCGTGTTCCGGCGCGTGGACCTGGCGCAGCCGGTCGACATCCCGGTGAACACGCACAGCGTCTGCGACACGCGCATGGCCACGACGATCAGCCCGCAGGGCGATCCGGGCCAGCCCAAGGTGCAGACCATCGAGCATCTGCTGTCCGCGTGCGCGGGCCTGGGGCTGGACAACCTGCTGATCGACATCAACGCGGACGAGGTCCCGGTGCTGGACGGATCGGCGGCGAGCTACGTCTTCCTGCTGCAGTCCGCGGGCATCGAGCTGCAGAACGCGCCCAAGCAGTTTCTGCGGGTGAAGAAGCCGGTGGAGGTGCGCAAGGGCGAGGGCAAGAGCCTGATGTGGGCGAAGCTGGTGCCGCACCACGGCTACACGCTGAGCTTCCAGATCGAGTTCGACAACCCGGCCGTGTCGGCGACGGGCCAGCAGTACGTGTTCGACATGGGCAGCGGCCAGTACAAGCGCGAGATCGCGCGGGCGCGCACCTTCGGCATGACCAAGGACATCGAGCTGATGCGCTCGCGCGGGCTGACGCTGGGCGGCAGCATGGACAACGCGATCGTGGTCGACGACTACCGCGTGCTGAACGCCGAAGGCCTGCGCTACGACGACGAATTCGTGAAACACAAGATCCTCGACGCGATCGGCGACATGCAGGTCGTGGGGCATCCGCTGCTGGCGGCGTACACCTCGTTCAAGGGCGGACACGCGCTGAACAACCTGCTGCTGCGCGAGCTGCTGTCGGACGCCGAGGCCTACGAGATCGTGACCTTCGAGGACGAGCGCGAGGCGCCGGCGGGATTCGCCGAACTGGCGCCGGCGTGGTGAGCGCGACGGATCGCTGAAGGTGCTCGTCTTCCGCCTCGTCTTCGCGCTGCTGCTGGCCGGCGGCCTGCTGTGCTTCGCCATCTACCTCGGCACGAGGCAGCCTATCTGGCGCCGCCGCGGCATCCTGCTGATCAAGTGGACCGTGATCGCCGGCATCGGCTTCTTCGCGGTGCTGATCCTGGAGCGGCTGGTGCTGCTCGTCTGACCGGGCGAGATCGCCGCCGGCCTGAGAGCCGCGCGCATCGCCTCTGCGCCAAGGAAGGAAAAAAGGGCCGCCGGATCACTCCGGCGGCCCTTTGCACGAGCGCACTGCAGGCGGCGATCAGCGCGTGAACACGTGGTACTGCGCAGCCGGGTCCTGGCGCGTGGCGCTGCCGGTCTGCACCAGCAGGACGTGGCGGCCCGTGGACGAATGGAAGACCTGCAGCCCGTAGCTCTGCTGGCCGCCTATCGTCGGCAGCGACAGGTCCGCCTGGGGCAGCATCAGGCTTGAGGTATAGCGCTTGTAGCTCGGCAGCAGCGTCTGGCTCGAATATGGGAAGTACTGTCCGGGGCCCTCCACCACCAGCGTCTCTTCGGCCGACGCCTTGTTGGACAGGCTGCGCACCTCCCGCGTCAGTCCCACCAGTTTTCCGCGGTAGGTCAGGTCCTGCGTCGAGAAGAAGGTGCCGAACACGGTGAAGAGCACATCCTCGGCGTCCGTCAGGAACAGCGGTGCCTGCATGGCGTACGTGCCGTGGTACGGGCTGTCGCCCGAACCGCTGAACTGGTGCGTGGCAGGATCGATGGTGAAGAAGGAGATGTCGGCCGGCGACAGGCCCTGCGCCATCACGAAGGCCTTGTTGAGCTTGCCCGAGAAGATGCCGTACTGCGTGCCGTAGAACGTGCCTCCGTTCACCTGCTGGCTCTGCGTCACGAACTGCCCGGTGCGTCCGTTCATCACGGTCACCGCCGGCGTCACCCACTGACCGCCGGTCTGGCCCATCAGCATGACGAAGCTGGCGTCGTCGACCATCGCCTCCGTCTGCGAACCGAGCGTGGGCGAGGTCCGCAGCACCGTCGCGTTCTGCACGTCGACGAGAGTGACGAGGCCTTCATGCAGCACCGCCGCGAGTCGGCCCTGCGGGCTGAGGCTGAAGTTCTTGACCGCGAGCGGCAGCACCACGGACTCGACGGTGCCCGTGGCCGGATCGACGATGCGCAGTCCCGGCGCGGCGGTCGTCATCACCACCTTGTCCAGTCCGCTGCTGTAGCGGGCGTCCAGCGGCGTGAAGCCCAGCGACACCGAGGTCGCGATGCTGGCCAGCGCGCGGATCTCGACGCCGGTGCTGGCGGTGAATCGGCCGTCCGAGACGGTGACCGTGGCGACGTAGGTCCCCGCCACGTCCGGGACAAAGCTCAGCGCCGCCTGGTTGGGCGTCGCGATCGTCGCGGCACTGCCGGCCGGGCGCGCGTCGAGCGACCAGCTGAAGCTCAGTGCGTCGCCATCGCGGTCGAAGCTCGGCGAGGCGCTGGACTGGGCCGTCTGGCCCGCGAGCAGCGTGATGCGGGCGCGGTCGACCAGCGCCACCGGCGGCTCGACCCCGACGTTGACCGTCAGCGTGCGTTCCGAGAAGGCACCGGCCGTGTCGGTCACGCGCAGGCGGAACTGGTACGGGCCTTCGGCATCGACGGTGACGGTCGGATTGATCGCGGAGGTCGACGACAGCGCCGCGGCGCTGCCGGCGGGCTTGCCGACCAGCGTCCACAGATAGGTCAGCGCATCGCCGTCGGCATCCTGGCTGTCACCGCCGCGCAGCGTGAGCTGCGTGTGCTGCGGCACGCTGATGGACGGAGCGGAGGGCAGCGCCTCGGGGGTGGCGTTGTTCGTGATCGCCGCCACGGGGCGGCGGTTGTTCGCCTGCACGAGGATGGCGGAGGTGGAACTCGCGCCGCGCGCGTCGGTGACGGTCAGCCGCAGCGAGTAGTCGCCCATCACGTCGGGCGACAGGCTGATCGCGGTGGCCGTCGGCGACGCCAGCGTCACGGCGCTGCCCGCGGGCTTGCTCAGGATCTCCCACTTGCGGCTCGCGAGGTCGTTGTCGGCATCCGTCGACGCGCCGCTGTCGAGCTGATAGACATAGCCCACCGTGGCGTTGGCGATGTTGTACGCCTGGCCTTCGACGACCGGCGTCACCTGGACCACCACGTTGCCGACCGGTGCGTGGTTGTCCACGGAGACCGGCACCAGCTGCGTGACCTGGCCGCCGCGACCGTCGGTGACCTTCAGCTCCACGCTGTAGTCGCCGAGCACATCCGGCGAGAACTGCAGCACCTTGCCCTTCGTGTCGCCCAGCACCAGGGCGCTGCCCGAGGGCCGTGCGACCAGCCGCCACTCGAACCCCAGCGCGTCGCTGTCGGGGTCGGAGCTCGCGCCCGCATCCAGGCGGACGATGCCGCCGACGGTCGCGCCGAGGCCGGCCGCCCCGGTGGCCATGGCCCGCACGTCGCCGCTGCCCAGGATGCTGATCTGGGGCGGCTTGTTGTTGGCCGACGGGTTGGCCGGACTGTCCGACCCGCCGCCGCCGCCGCAGGCGGTGAGCACCGTCAGGACGACGGCAGACAGCAGGGCGCGACGCGCCCCGCGAAGGAATCGATGCATGAGGAGAACTCCCTGAACGCCGCGAGATCTGACGCCTCGGGCGCCGCGGATTCTAGGGAAGCGGGCGCCTTGCGCCCCGGCCTGAACGCCGGGTTCGCACCCCTCATTCGCGGAGGGTCAGGCCATGCCTGTGCGATCTGCGCCTCTCCGGCTCACTCCTCCAGCGCCTGCAGCTGCACCAGCCGCTGGTAGATCCCGCCGGCGATCGCCATCAGCTCGTCGTGCGTGCCGCGCTCGTTGAGGTGGCCGTGATTCAGCACCACGATCTGGTCGGCCTCGCGGATCGTCGACAGCCGGTGCGCGATCGCGATGACCGTGACCTGGCCGCGCAGTGCACGCAGCGCTTCGCCGACCTGCGCCTCGGTCGCGCTGTCGATGTTGGCCGTCGCCTCGTCGAGCAGCAGGATGCGCGGGTCCCCGGCGAGTGCGCGGGCCAGCGCGATCAGCTGCTTCTGCCCGGTCGACACCGCCAGCCCGCCGTCGCCCAGCCGGCTGTCGTAGCCCTGCGGCAGCGCGCTGAGGAACTCATGCGCGCGCGACGCGCGGGCTGCGGCCTCGATCTTCTCGTCGGAGATAGCGCGTCCCATGCGGATGTTCTCGCGCACGCTCCCGGCGATCAGGTAGGGCTCCTGCGGCACCAGGCCGAGCGCGGCGTGGAAGGTCTCGTCGGGCAGCCGGGCTAGCGGTTGTCCGTCGATCAGGATGCGGCCCTGCTGCGGCTGGTAGAAGCGCAGCAGCAGCGCCAGCAGCGTCGACTTGCCCGAGCCCGTGTGACCCGCGATGCCGACGAAGCTGCCGGCCGGGATGTCGAGGTCCAGGTCGCGCAGCACCGGCTGCCCGGCCTTGTAGGCGAACTGCAGGTGCTCGAAGCGGATCGCGCCCGCGCCGACCACCAGGTCGGGCTGGTAGGACCTCGGCTCGCAGGGTTCGCGCAGCAGCGAGCGCACGCGTGACGCCGCCACCAGCGCCTGCTGCAGCTGGCTGAACTGCATCGTGATCTGGATCAGCGGCTCGACGACGCGCGCGATGTAGGCGAGGAACGCGTACAGCAGACCGACCTCCAGGCCCGACAGCTCGCGCAGTCCGAAGCCGTAGATCACCGTCACGATCAGCAGCACGTTGAGCAGGTCCAGCGCCGGGCGCAGCAGCCAGGCGTTGGCGCGCAGCTCCTGCACGCGCGCCTCCAGCTGCGCGCGGTTGGCGGTCTCGTAGCGCGCGGCGAAACGCTGCGCCGCGCCGGCCGACTGCAGCATCGCCATGCCGGCCATGCTCTCGGCCATCTGCGCGTTGAGCTCGGCGCGCAGCGCGCGGGCCCGCTGCACCGGGCCGCTGCTCGCGCGCTGGTAGAGCCAGATGATCCCGGAACTGGCCGGCACCAGCGCCAGCACGATCAGCATCAGCCGCCAGTCCAGCCACGCCATCGCGACCAGCGCGCCGGCCACGACGATCGTCGAGTCCAGCATCACGAACAGCACCTGGCGGTACAGGTTGTTGACCGCGTCGGTGTCGTTGGTGATGCGGCTCAGCAGCTGACCGCTGATGCTGCGGTCGAAGAAGGCCATCGGCTGCGCGAGCACGTGGGCGTAGACCTGCTCGCGCAGGCGCAGCACCGAGCGCCGCGCGACCGAGGCCATGCGGCGCAGCTGCGCGTAACGCAGCAGGCTGGCGGTCCAGCCCGCGAGCAGCATGGACCCCAGCAGCAACGCCATCGGGCCGAGCTCGAAGTTGCGCGTCAGCACGTGCGCATCGATGAAGTGTTTGCCGAGGATCGGGCCGATGGCTTCCAGCGCCGCGGCGACGACCAGCCAGCCCAGGCCCTTCACCAATCCGCGTCGCTCCGGCGCGGCGGCCTGCGCCAGCAGCGCCAGCGCCTCTCGCGGCGAGTGGTCGTTCTGCGGGCTTGCCGGGTTCTTGCCGTCCTTGCCGGACGCGGTCTCAGGCGGCGTCAAGGCTGGCCTCCAGTTGTTGATAGCGCCACTGGCCGGCATACCAGCCGCCCAGCGCGAGCAGCTCGTCATGGCGGCCGCGTTCGACGATGCGGCCCTGCTTCAGCACGACGATCTCGTCGGCCTCCATCACCGCCGACAGCCGGTGGCTGACGACGGCGAGGCTGCGCTCGGGATGCCGCTGGCGCAACTCGCGCCAGTGGTCGAGGATCTGCGTCTCGGTGCCGCTGTCGACGGCCGACAGTGCGTCGTCCAGCAGCAGCACCGGGGCTTCGGCCAGCAGCGCCCGCGCGATCGCGACGCGCTGGCGCTGGCCGCCGGACAGCGTGACGCCGCGTTCGCCGACCAGCGTCTCGTAGCCCTGCGGCAGCCGCGTGATGTCGTCGTGCACGGCGGCGAGTCCGGCCACCGCGAGGACCTGCTCGCGCGTCGCGTCCGGACGGGCGAGGGCGATGTTGTCCGCGACCGAGGCCGAGAACAGGAAGGGCTCCTGCGGCACCCAGGCGAGCGTGCGCCGCAGCGCGTCCAGCCGGATCTCCGGCGCGGGCACGCCGCCCAGGCGCACGGTGCCGGAGTCGGGCTCGTACTGCCGCAGCAGCAGCCGCAGCAGCGTCGACTTGCCGGAGCCCGTCGCGCCGACGATGCCCAGCGTGCGGCCGGGCGGCAGCGTCAGCGCGATGTCCTCGAGCGCCGCCTTCGTCATGCCGGGGTAGTGGAAGGAGACGTGGTCCCACGTGATGTCGGCATGCGCGGGCACGTCGGTCGTCCCGGTGTCCACCAGGCTGACCGGCGCGTCCAGCACCGGCTGCAGCCGGGACCAGGCGGCGCGTCCGCGCTCCAGCAGCGACAGCACCCAGCCCGCCGCGAACATCGGCCAGATCAGCTGGCCGAGGTACATCGTGAACGCGGTCAACTGGCCGATGCTGATGACGTTCGTGCCGACCAGCCACGCGCCGGCGCCGAGCGCGATTACCGTCGCCGCGCCGAGCGACAGCCCGACGGCGGGTTCGAACATCGCCTCCCAGCGTTGCGCTTGGAAAGAGGCGTCACCGGCCTCGCGGGCCAGTTCGCCGAACTGCTCGCGGCTGCGTCGCACGAGGCCCAGCGCGCGTACCGTGCGCACGCCGGCGAGGCTGTCCTGCACCTGCTGGTTCAGCGTCGAGAAGCGCTTCAACGAGTCGGCGGAGGCCACGTGGATGCGCGACGAGATGCGCCAGAACGCATAGGCCATGAGCGGGAAGGGCACGAGCGCGGCCAGTCCCAGACGCCAGTCGACGCTGATCGTCATCATCCCGAGCACGAGGACCAGCGTCAGCGAACCGTCGAAGGCGGCGAGCAGCGCTTCGCCCGCGGCCATCTCGATCGCGTCGACGTCGTTGGTCGCCAGCGCCATCAGGTCGCCGGTGCGCTGCGCGTGGAAGAAGGTGGGGCCTTGATTCGTCAGCTGCGCGTAGAGCCGCATGCGGAGTTGACGGCCGAGTTCATACGCCGTGCGGAACAGCGCCAGGCGCCAGCCGACGCGCAGCAGGTAGATCGAGAGACCGGCCAGCACGAGCAGGCCGAGTTGTCCGAGCAGGTCCCAGCCGGCGATGCGGTGCGACACCAGCGCGTCGACGACGTGGCCGACCTGCCGCGGGATCCAGACCGTCAGGACGGCGATGGTGCTGAGCATCAGCGCGCTGGCCGCGTACGGCCGCCAATGGCCGCGGATATGACCGAGGATCAGGCGTGAGAGAGACGACGACATGGCCGGGCATTGTGCCCGCCGGGTCCTGACCGCCGGAAGGTCAGGGCCATGGCCCGGGCGAGCCTCAGGCGCTCAGGGCGCTCAGGGGGATGACGCAGCGCGCGCGATCATGCCGATGCGCGCGTGGACCAGGTCGGTCAGCACGCGCAGGCGCCGCTCGTCGAAGTTGCCGCTGAGCGCATAGGCCAGCTTGCCGTCGATCCAGAAGAGGCTGCGCGTGGTCTGGCCCGCCTCGACGCGCTGCATCAGGCGGAAGGCCACCGGCGCGTCGGGCGAACTCGCGCCGGTGCTGACGTAGAGCGTGAAGCGCTCGCCGGTCTCGTTCTCGTACATGAACTGCGCGCGGGCCAGGGCCGCGCCGCCGGAGGACGTGCCTGCCGCGGCATCGTCCCCTGCCGGCAGCAGCCGACCGCCGACCAGCTTCCAGCCGTAGTCGCGCAGCACGGGCGCATACAGCGGCTGTCCGAGCCGCTTGCTCAGCCATTGCATCAGATGATCGGCTTGGTCGGCGCCGACCTCGACCGGATGGCGCTTCTCGGGCTGGTACACGGCGTGCGCGATGGCGGCGTCGCGGACGTATTCGGGAATGGACGGATCGCGGCCGGCGGCGCGCGCGGCCGCGGCGGCCGCGGCCATCTCGGCGGCTTCCTTCTTGCCGTACCACCACGCGTGGCCGCCCCAGCCGCCGGCGACGCCGGCACCGAGACCGACGGCCAGCAACAGCGCCGCCGCCCAGGCGCGCGGCCAGCGCGAGGCATTCGCCGCCGGTGGACGCAGGGCCGCGGTGAGCGAGGGCGGCACAGGCTCATCGAGCCAGTCGCGATGGAGGGCCTTCAGCGACTCGCGCTGTTCGCGCCAGCCGAGCACCTGCTGCGCGGCACGCGGGTGGCGCAACAGCCAGTCCGCGACCTGCGCGGCGCGTTCAGGCGGGAGTTGTCCGTCCACGTAGGCGTGGAGGTTGGATTCGTCGAAGTCGATGTCGTCGGGCGTCATGGTGCGGCGCTCATTTCACCACCCGCAGCGGCGGGCGGCCCGGTGCGGCGCCGTCCATCGACAGGCGCAGCCGTTCGCGGGCGCGGGACAGCCGCGACATCACCGTGCCCACCGGCACGTCCAGCACGCGGGCGGCGTCCTGGTAGCTGAGTTCCTCGACGCAGACCAGCAGCAGGATCTCGCGCGCCGTCGCGGGCAGGGCCGCCAGCGCGCGTTCGAGATCGAGCCGCATCGCGACGCGTTGCTGGGGTTCCTCGATGGCCGGCTGCGGCGCGTCGTCCTCGTCCAGCGAATCGTGCAGCGCCTCGCGCGCGTCGCGCCGCTGGTTCAGGTAGAGGCGGTGCATCAGCGTCAGCAGCCAGTTGCGCAGGGCGTCCTGGCGCGTGGGTCCGGGTTCCGCATGGAACAGCGCGCCCTTGCGGGCGGCGCGTTCCAGCGTGTCCTGCAGCAGATCGTCCGCCCGGGCATGGTCGCCGCACAGCAGCCGCGCGTGGCGGCGCAGGCGGGGAAGCAGCGGGAGCGCTTCGTCGAGGACCAGGGGCATGGGCGGGACGGTCTGCGGGGAGGGGCTTCCGGTCAGGGCATTGCGCTCAAGACCTGACGCTCATGGCTTCGCGGTATGCCAGACCTGGTTGATACCGTCACCGTTGCGTTCGCCGGGCTTGGCGTCCTTAGCCCAGAAGTACAGCGGCTTGCCCTTGTAGGCCCACTGCTTGGAGCCGTCGTCGCGGGTGATGATGGACCAGTCGCCGGAGACCTTGTCGTCGGCGCGGGCCATCAGCGGCGGCCAGTTGGTGGCGCAGCCGCCGTTGCACACGCTCTTGCCGTTGCCGGCGGTGTCCTTGTCGAAGGTGTAGAGCGTCATGTCGTTGGGGCCGACCAGCGCGTCGCCCTTGGCGGTCGCGGGGGCCGACTGCGCGGCGGCGAGGCCGGCGGCGGCCATCAGGATGGCGGCGGCGGTCAGCGTGAAGGTCTTTGTCATGCGGAGTCTCCTGGGTTGAAGTTCAGGTGGGGGGTATTGCATGAACACGGTGGGCGGCCCACTTATTCCAACTGACTTTCTTCCTCCCTGTGAGGGATCGCCATGGCGGGGGCAGGCCCTTACGATCCGGCGGTCCCCGATCCGGGGTTGTCCATGTTCACACGAGAGAGAGGGCGTGCCATGAATTTCGGCGATTCGATCCAGACCTGCCTGCGCAAGTACGTGGATTTCAACGGGACCGCCAGCCGGTCCGAGTACTGGTGGTTCGTGCTCTTCCTGGTGCTGGGTTCGGCGATCCTGGGCGTGATCTCGAACAAGCTGAGCCTGGTCTTCTCGCTGCTGACGCTGCTGCCGTCCTTGGCCGTCGCGGCGCGCCGGCTGCACGACATCGACCGCAGCGGCTGGTGGCAGCTGGTCGGCCTCATCCCGCTGATCGGCTGGATCGTGATGATCTACTGGCTGGTGCAGCCGAGCCAGCCGAACCGGTACGGCGTGGGCGCGGCGACGACGGTGTGAGGGTCATGCGCTGAGGCGCAGCAGGTAAGTCCACCGGGTTGTGGGGCCGACGGCACATCCGTTGGCTTCGAGCAGCTCGGGGACGATCTGCTGCAGTCGATCGTCAAGGGACACGAGGTCGTTGGCCTCGATGGCAAGTCCTGGCACCTCGGACGATTGGGCGATCCAGACGTCAGCTGCGACGTCGCGGCTGACGTCGATCTGGAACGGTTGAGGCATGGGGAGCTCCTGGAGGCGAGGAGCGACCCATGTTAGTCAGCCGAATCTCCGCAAGCTATCGCATAGATCGGTAGGAAGCTATGCGGCGGCTGTCCCGGCAATCGGCCACGGCGTGCCGGGTTTTGCCCTCTTCGGACCAAAAGGCTCCCACGCGGACATCACCCGTTCGGCGAGGAAGTGACACACGGCCCACTCCAAGGGCGCAGCGTGAGGAATGGAATTTACGCTCGCGTGAGGATCCACCAGACCGAGGGCAGAAAGTTCGGCGCCATTGACCAACTCGAAGCCTCCGTCTATGCGCACGCAGATTGACCTGTCGGATTCGTCCGCTCGTGGACTGACTCGGAATTCGATGGCGCCGGCAGGTGCGGTGGCTTCAATGAGCCGATCTGTTTCCAGGACGGCAAATGCCCAGGTTGCTCCTGGTTTCATTTCCTGGAAACCCGTGTGTCCGTCCTTGAGATAGCTGCGCAGAGCTTCGAGTTGAATTGGACGATCTGGGGCGAATGGCACGACGAGATAGTCCATCCAATACACCGAAAGCGTGTCTTCGAGCGGACGGCTGTCCTCGTCCATCCGCACCTGAAATGCGGCGGCGGACGGGCGTCCTTGATCTTCCAGCTGTGAGGGGCGGCACAGCCGAGCAACTGCCGTCCCCGGTCCGAGCACCTCGACACGCATGCTCAACCGACGATGGTGCGCGCCGCAGGGATGGTCTGGAAAAGACTCTCGAGGACAACTGTGCCCCAGACCTGCGGACGGTCAGGCGTCATGAGCGAGTAATGAATCTCGCGGGTGGAGAGCAGTCGCAGAGCCAAAGATCCTTCTGGTCGACGCCAGGTCGCCGCGAAATTCCCGTGGACGTCCAAAGACAGAGCCGGACGGGTCACCCATTGAAACCTTCCCATGAACCGTCGAAGTGCTTCCAAGGAGGTCTGCGAAGGGAAGCGTCCGACCTCTTCCAAGAACACTTTCTGAAGCTCACGAACCCGACGCTCCACCTCTGCGCGCATCGCCACCTGTTCGACGCTTTCCACCTCGAAAAGGAGGTCTGATGCGGAAGTCTCTGCAAGGGCGGGAGATAGCAAGTCCAGCCCTGATGCAGCCGGGACGCGGCTTGGCCCTTTCACTGAATTCGGATTCGTCGCCCGCGTGACGGGCCATTCTTCGACTTCGATCATTTCCCGTGTTCCTCCCAATGCCCCCACTCCGCGAGTTTCTCGGCAGTGGATATCTTGACGAACGTTTCGACGATTGCCACGTGGGCAGTTTCGGCCCACTCAGCGAGCGACGTTCTTGCGGCCACGGTGGCCTCTGCTTGAGCCGTCAGATCGACGCGCATTGCCGGCTCGTTGGTGACCTTGCGGATTGCTGGACTGATGTTGAGGACCAGCTTGCCGCAATCTCCAGGGAGCTCCATTTCAACGTTCAGGCGAAGAGATTTCGGCGCCGAACCAAAGTCTGCCTTGTCCCACGCCCACGGCTTGAAGAAGTTGGGCAGATCGGCAAAGCTGCGCCAGCCATTGGCTGACAGAAACGGGTTGGTGTATGTCAACTCGTAGCCAGCGGGCGAAAGTTCGTCGCCTGACAATTCTTTGAGGAACAAGTTGAACTGCTCGCGGATGCGCAGATAGCGATCACGCACGGCTTCGAAGCGGGGGTACTCCTGGGAGTCCTCCATCTTGCGCCAGTTCACATAGAGGCGATCAGGCTGCAACTGAACCAGCGATGCACCATCGGCACTGCTCATCAACACTCGAGGCAGGACCAAGCCGGTGGTTGGATCCGTGTAGACACTACCATCGACGCTGCCAATGGGCACGCCGTGCTCGACTCGTGGGAAATCCGCACGGAGATGACGGTCCCAAAATGCACCGATCAGTGGAATCAGTAGGTCAGCCCTCGGTACGAAGGCTTCGCCAATCACCACTTCGTTGACCGGCGGCGCTTTGAAATGGTGCCTCATGTCCTGGTAGCAACCTGTCCTATTGAACTCAATGTATCAGATCGCCAGTGGTGCGCGGACCATGCTCAGCCAGCGTTTCCTGGGTCGAGAACGGACCGGGTGAACACCCGGTACGAGGTGTTGAAGTTTCGGGGCTAGTCTGAGGTTCTTGCATCTCAGTTCATCGAGAACCGCCAGGAGACCCCAGCATGACCGACCGCGCCCAGGCGCTTGCCGCCCAGCTGATCCGCAACTTCCATGATGCCGAGCTGACCTCGTTCACGCGCGAGCCGATGTACGAGTCCCGCTTCGCGCGGCTTGCGCGCGGGACCGCCGCGCGCAAGCTCGGCGCCTCGTACGACATCGTCGAGCCCGGCAAGACCACCTGCCCGTACCACCTGCATTACGCGCAGGAAGAGATGTTCATCATCCTCGAGGGCACCGGCACGCTGCGCGTCGCCGGCGAGCGTCTGCCGATCAAGGCCGGCGACGTGATCTTCATCCCCGCGGGGCCCGAGTACCCGCATCACATCATCAACACCTCGGACGCGCCGATCCGCTACCTGTCCGTCAGCACGATGGAACAGCCGGAGATCTGCGTCTATCCGGACTCGAACAAGTTCATGGCCGAGCACGGCCCCGACAAGGCGGACCGCCCGTTCGAGGCCATCCGCAAGGTGGGCGAGGGCGACCTCGACTACTGGCAGGACGAGCCCTGAGCGGCGTCGCGCTGCTCAATACGTCCGCGAGCCCTTGAACTGCGCGTGCTGCCGCCGCTGCAGCGTCGTCTGCTTGCCCATCGCCGCGAAGGACACGCGCGCATGGGCGTCCATGATCGCGATGCCCAGCGCGTCCGCCGCGTCCTTGCCCGGTTCGCCGGGCAGGTTCAACAGTCTCGCCACCATCGCCTGCACCTGCGACTTGGCCGCGCCGCCGTGCCCGGTGATGGCCTTCTTCATCTGCACCGCGGTGTACTCCGACACGTGCAGGTCGCAGGACACCAGCGCCGTCAGCGCCGCGCCGCGCGCCTGTCCCAGCAGCAGCGTCGACTGCGGGTTCACGTTGACGAAGATGATCTCCACCGCCGCGCAGGTCGGCTGGTAGCGCGACACCACCTCGCGGATGCCGTCGTAGAGGATCTTGAGCCGCCCCGGCAGGTCGCCGGTCGGCAGCGCGTTGGTCTTGATGGTGCCGCTGGCGACGTACGCCAGCCGCGGTCCGTCCGAGTCGATGACCCCGAAGCCCGTCGTCTGCAGGCCGGGGTCGATGCCGAGGATGCGCATGCCGTCGCCTCCTTCAAGGGTCAGGTGCCGACGCGGAAGTACCACCGCACCGAATGGAAGAACACAGGCGCCGCGAAGCACATCACCGCGATGCGGTCCAGCAGTCCGACCGCGCCGGTGATCGCGCTGCGGTTGCCCCAGGCGTTGATGCCCGCGTCCCGCTTGAGCGCCTGCATCACGAACACGCCGAAGCTGCCGCAGCCCGCCGCGACGAACGCGGCGATCGCCGCCTGGCCGGCCTTGAACGGCGTGATCCAGTACAGCAGCGCGCCCGCGAGCGCCGCCGTGAACGCGCCTATCCACCACGCCTTCATCGTGAACGAGCGGCTGATCCGCCGCGCCACCGGCTTGGCGCGGAAGCGGCTGGTCGCGATCGCCTGCGCGATCTGGCCGCAGGCCACCACGGCCACCAGGAAGAACAGCAGGAAGGCGCCGCGGCCCTCGTACTTCGGGATCTCCAGCAGCAGCAGCGCCGGCGCGTGCGACAGGCCGTAGACGCACACCATGATGCCCCACTGGATCTTCGAATTGCGTTCGAGGAACCGTTGCGGATCGTCTGCCAGCGCGCTGGCCACCGGGATTGCGAGGAAGCCGTAGACGGGGATCAGCACCGAGAACAGGTCGAAGTGGCGCGTCCCCACCAGCACGTACTGCAGCGGCAGGATCACGAAGAAGGCCATGATCAGCCCGCGATGATCCGCGCGGCGCGTATGCAGCAGCGTGATGAACTCGCGGAACGCCAGGAACGAGAACACCGCGAACAGCAGCGTCGCCCCGACCGGCCCGGACACCCACGCGGCCCAGAACAGGCAGGCTCCGACCCAGACCATGTTGAGCTCGTGCCGGAAGCGCGACCAGCGCGCCTGCCAGGCTTCCTGTTCATCGTCGGGGCGCTCGCGCAGCGACCACAGCACCGAGCCGATGCTCACCAGCAGCAGCGCGCCGAACAGCACCACGAACAGGAAGGCCACCTGCTCGCTGCTGTTCAATGTCTTGAGCCACCTCATTCCTTCCACCCTCCCGGACGCAGCGCCATCACGGCGGCGCGGGCGCGTTCGAGGAAGGCGCGCTTGTCCTCGCCGGGCTCGATCCGGATCGGCGCGCCGAAGGTGACCGTGCACAGGATGGGCACCGGCACGACCTCGCCCTTGGGCATGACGCGCTGGACGTTGTCGATCCAGGTGGGGATGAGCTGCACGTCGGGGAACTGTTCGGACAGGTGGTAGAGCCCGGCCTTGAAGGCCTGCGGCGCGCCTTTGTGCGAGCGGGTGCCTTCCGGGAAGATGACCAGCGAGTCGCCGCCCTGCAGCGTGTCGACCAGGGGCTCCAGCGGATCCTCGTCGGGCGTGGCGCGCGTGCGGCTCACGTAGACCGCGTTGAACACGGCGCTCGTGAGCCAGGTCTTGAGTCTGGAGCTCGTCCAGTAGTCGCGCGCGGCGATCGGGCGGGTCCGTGCGCGCAGTTCGCCAGGCAGCGAGGCCCAGATCAGCACCCAGTCGAAGTGGCTCTGATGGTTGGCGAAGTAGATGCGTTGTTCGGACGTCGGGGGACAGCCTTTCCAGTGTCCCTGCGCGCCGGTGATCAGGCGCGCCAGCCAGGACAGGAACAGGCCGGTGATTTCGGCAAGGACCATGGGGACCGATTATCCCGGACCGCCGCGTCGGCTTGGCGGTTCCACTCAAGTGAGTTGGTTTCGTGAGAAATCACACAAGAACCGGTCATCGCCTCGGAGGGGGTACTCCCCGGACACTGCGGTCCTTCTCCCTATTTCCGTTAGCCAGCAAGCCGATGACGACTTCCCTTCCTGCCCCAGCCCAAGCCCCGGTCCCCGCCCGAACCAAGACCCCGGGCGTGGTCCCGCCGATGTCCGCGATGCCGCCCGATTCGTCCGAAGAGTCACTGCCCGAGGTCGCTGCGGAGGCCCCGCCCGAAGCTTCCGCGGACGCGCCGCCTGCGGCTGCGGCCGACCCCGGTGAGGTGGCAGCCAGGGACCTCGGTGTCGATCCGGACGCGGAGACGCGTCAGGCCGATTCGTGCCGGCAGATCCGCGGCGACGGCACGGAGGAGGACTGCAACCAGTCCGCCGTGTGGCCGTGGATGATCGCGGGCGGCGGGGTGCTGCTGGCCGGCGCATGGAGCGCTGGCGGTCACGGCGGCGCGAGTCCGGCCAGCGACAGCCATGCGACGGCTGCAGCGCCAGTGCCGCCGCCGGCACCCGCGCCTGCGCCGGTCATGGGCACGGGGACGACGGGCGCGCTCACGCCGCCGCCCCCTCCCCCGGAAGCGCCGCTGCCCGCCGCGCCGCGGCTGTCCACCAGCTCGGGCAAGGACACGATAGCCGGCGCGGGACATGTGGAGGTTGCGCTCGCCACGCCGGGCGCCTCGTGGGTATATCGCATCGACGGGGACAACACCTGGCACGCCGGCCAGGGCAACAGCATCGGGGCCGGCATCCTGAACGACGGCGTTCACGCGGTGATGGTCGCGGAGATCGATGACCAGGGCCGCCGCGGCGATGTCGCCACGCTGGCGGTGCGTGTCCACGATGAGGCGCTCGCGCCGCCCCCGACGCCGGACCTCACGCCGCCGGAGGCGCCGCTGCTGCAGACCAGCAACGGCACCGACCTGCTGAACGCCAAGGACTTCATCAACGTCTCGGGGATCGAAGCCGGCGCGAGCTGGAAGTTCCGCGTCAACGGCCAGGGCGACCACGGGCCAGGCGACTGGATCGAGGGTCATGACGGCCGCATTCCGTCGACCGCGCTGTCGGACGGCGAGAACCGCGTCGACGTCGTGCAGGTCGACGCGGCCGGCAACGTGGGCGCCGTGGCCACGCTGGCAGTGCGTCAGGACCTGGACGCCCCCGATCCGCTGCGCGCGCACGTGGCGGGCGGTCATGGCGATCTGGTCCCGCTGACGGGAGCGGTCGCCGTCGACAACCTCGAGGCCGGCGCGACCTGGAAGTACCGCATCAACGGCGAGAGCGACTGGCACGTCGGCACCGGCTCGCAGCTGGCGGCGAACTATCTGGTCGAAGGCCGCAATGACGTGGCGCTGATGCAGACGGACAGCGCGGGGCACGACAGCGGCATCACCGCCATCACGGTCACCCGCGACAGCCTCGTGCCGGACCGTCCGGATCTGGCGACCAGCAACGATCTGCCGGTGATCAACGCGCAGGGCAGCCTGCTGGTCCATCGACTCGAGGACGCCGCAACCTGGGAATACCGCATCGACGGCGGCGACTGGCAGCTCGGGACGGGAGACGCGCTCGCGGCGGGCCTGCTCCACGACGGGAACCAGACGGTCGATGTGCGCCAGAGCGACAAGGCCGGCAATGTGAGCGAAGTCGCCTCATTGGCCGTCACCGTCGACAACGTCGCGCCGGAGGTCTTGCGGGCCAGCGTGCGCAGGCAGGGCGGCGAGGCGGCGGCGGAGGATCACTTGATCAATGCCAGCGGCTACGTCTCGGTGGACAACCTGGAGGCAGGCGCCACCTGGCAGTTCAAGGTCAACGGCGACGACCACTGGCGTCAGGGCCTGGGGACGCAACTCTCAAGCCGCTTCTTCGATGAAGGCGCCAATGCCGTGGAGGTCCGGCAGATCGATGCGGCAGGCAATGCCGGCGCGGCCGGCGCGGTGCAACTGACCTTGGACTCGACGCCGCCTGTGATCGAAGTGATCGGCATCAATGCCGTCTTCGCCAGCGATTCACGCCTGCAGCTCAATGGACAGAGCAGCGTCGAAGTGAAGACCCACGGCAGTGACACCGCCGATGTGCGGGTGGGCGGTGGAGGCTACAACCTGGGTCCGGATGGGGGCGCCAGCTGGGCCGCGGAATTCTTTGCCATGGCTCAACGCGACGCGCCGGTGCAGAGCACCTTGCTGGTGACGGCTTCAGACAAGGCCGGCAACACGTCGAGCCGGACGGTGACCGTCGTTGCGGACGTGATCGCGCCGGTCAAGCCGGACGTGGCGCTGAAGAACGACACCGGCCCGGACCGCTCGGACCGCGTGACGTCTGATGCGACCGTGCAGGTCACGGGACTCAAGTCGGGCGACTATGTCCACTACAGCCTGGACAACGGGCAGCACTGGTCGGACTGGCAGAGCAGCGGCGACATTCCCGGCTCGGTGTTCGGCTCGGACGGCGTCAAGAACGTGCAGGTGCAGGTCGCCGATTCCTTCTTGAACGTCAGCCCGACCAGCTCGCTGCAGTTCACGCTCAACTCGTCGGTGATCTGAGGGCCGGAGGCGGCAGCAGGTCTTCGACCCACGCCCCGCCCGCGCGGGGCGTTTTCATTCTGCGCGGATCAGCGCCGCTGCCTTTTCCGCGATCGCGACCACCGGGGCGTTCGTATTGCCGCTGACCACGCTCGGCATGATCGACGCATCCACGACCCGCAGGCCTTCGATCCCGTGCACGCGCAGGCGGGCATCGACGACCGCCTCGTCGTCGCTGCCCATGCGGCAGGTGCCGACCGGGTGGTAGACCGTGTCGACGCGCTGGCGCAGCAGCGCCTCGATGCCGGCGTCCGTGTCGACGCCGGCGCTCCAGGCCTCCTTCTTCCAGAACGCTTTCATCGCCGGCGCGCGCATCAGGTCGCGTGTGAGCTTGTAGCCCTCGATCAGTTCGCGCACATCCTCGGTGTCCTGCAGGAAGGCCGGATCGATCCTCGGCGCGGCGGACGGGTCGGCGCTCGCGAGCGTCAGCTCACCGCGGCTGCGCGGCCTCAGCAGACACACATGACACGACAACCCGTGACCCAGCCTCAGCTTGCGCGCGTGGTCCTCGACCAACGCGACGACCAGATGCAGTTGAACGTTGGGCGCGGGCAGGCCGGGGCGCGTCGACAGGAAGCCGCCGCACTCGGCGAAGTTGCTGGTGACGAGCCCGCGCCGCTCGCGGCGATAGCGCTGCACCTGTCCGACGAAACGGGCGCTCCCGCGCGCCGAGATGCCCGCGACATCGAGGCAGTCCGACTCGTAGCCGAAGACGAAATCCGGATGGTCGTGCAGGTTGCGGCCGACGCCGGGCAGATGGTGCCGCACCGCGATGCCGTGCGCCTGCAACCGGGCGCCGTCGCCGATGCCCGACAGCATCAGCAACTGCGGCGACTGCAACGCGCCGGCGCAGACGATGACTTCGCGCGCCGCGCGAATCGTGCGGCGATGGCCGCCTTGCAGCACCTCGACGCCGACCGCGCGACGGTTCTCCAGCACCAGCGAGAGCGCCCGCACGCCGGTCTCGACGCGCAGGTTGGATCGTTGGCCGAGATGCGGTTCCAGATACCCGCGCGCGACGCTCCAGCGCTCGCCTTCGAACTGCGTGACCTGATAGACGCCGAGGCCCTCCATGGCCTCGCCGTTGAAATCGTCGACGACTGCGTGGCCTGACTCGCGTGCCGCCGACCGCCAGGCGGCGTGGATCGGCGAATCGGTGCGCAGGTCCCCCACGCGCAGCGGACCGTCCTGTCCATGCCACGGGGCGCCGAAGCGCGTGTTGCGCTCGGCCTTGATGAAGAAGGGCAGCAGGTCGTCGTAGCCCCAGCCGGCGTTGCCGGCCGCGACCCAGGCGTCGTAATCGCTGCGGTGCCCGCGCGTGTAGACCATCGCGTTGATCGCCGACGATCCGCCCAGCGCCTTGCCGCGCGGCTGGTAGCCGCGCCGGCCGTTCAGGCCGGGCTGCGGCTCGGTCTCGAAGCCCCAGTTGTTGAGCTTCGCAGCGACTTGCAGCACGCCGGCGAAGGGCGTGGTCGTGACCCAGCCGTCGCCGCGGCCGCCGGCTTCCAGCAGCAGCACGCGACACGCCGGGTCCTCGCTGAGCCGGCTCGCGAGCACCGCGCCCGCGGAGCCGCCGCCGACGATCACGAAGTCGGCATCACTGTCGCGTGTCGTGCCGTTCCTCGCGCTGTCCCCGGCGCTCATGCGATCTTCTTCAGCAGGCCGAGCAGGCGGTCGAAGGTCGCGCCGTAAGGTGGATGGAACAGTTTGGTGCCGGCGAAGCGCGACTGCAGGAACACCGGCTTGAGCTTGCTGAAGGTGTTGAAGCCCCAGACGCCGTGGTATGCGCCCATGCCGCTGGCGCCGACGCCGCCGAAGGGCTGCTCTTCCTGGCCCAGATGCCAGATGCAGTCGTTGACCGTGACGCCGCCGGCATGCGTGCGGGCGAGCACGTCGTCGCGCGCGGCCTTGTCCTCGCCGAACCAGTAGAGCGCCAGCGGCCGGTCGCTGCCGTTGACATGCGCGATCGCCTCGGACGGATGACCGTAGGGCACGATCGGCAGCAGCGGGCCGAAGATCTCCTCGCGCATCACCGCCATCTCGGGCGTGGTGGCCAGCAGCAGCGTGGGGACGAGGCGGCGGTCCGCGGGGACGTCGTCGTGCGTGGGGCGCAGCGTCGCGCCGCGGGCCTGCGCATCCTCCAGCAGGCCCTTCAATCGCGCGTGATGGCGCGGGCTGACGATGGCGGTGTAGTCCGGATTGCGTTCGATGCGGGGATACAGGCGGCGCATGGCCGCCACGATGGCCTCGGCCAGCGGCTGCACGAGTTCCTTCGGTGCCAGCACGTAGTCCGGCGCGACGCAGGTCTGCCCGGCGTTGAGCAGCTTGCCGAAGGCGATGCGTTCGGCGGTCCGGGCGAGGTCGGCGCTGCGGTCGACGATCGCCGGCGACTTGCCGCCGAGTTCCAGCGTGACCGGGGTCAGGTGTTGCGCCGCGGCCTGCGCGACCAGACGACCCACCGGCGTCGAGCCGGTGAAGAACAGGTGGTCGAAGGGCAGTTGCGTGAAGACCTTGCCGACGTCGGCATCGCCGGTGACGACCGTCATCTCGTCGGGCGCGAAGTGCTGGGCGACGAGCCTGGCCATCAGCGCCGAGGTCGCGGGCGTCAGCTCGGACGGCTTGATCATCACGCGATTGCCGGCGGCCAGCGCCGCGAGCGCGGGCGCCATCGCGAGGTAGTACGGATAGTTCCACGGCGAGACGATGCCGACCACGCCCAGCGGTTGCGACATCAGCCGGTTGCCGGCGGGCAGGAAGTGCAGGGCGGTCGGGGCGCGCTTGACGGCCATCCAGCGCCGGAGGTGCCGCATCGCATGCTTGGCGCCGGACTGGACGGTGAACAGGTCGGCCAGCAGGCTCTCGTGCCGCGAGCGGTGGCCGAAGTCGCGGGACATCGCATCGGCCAGCGCCTCCGCATGCTCGACGGTCATGCGCAGCAGCCGCGCCAGACGGTCGCGGCGCTGCGCGTAGGTCGGCATCCGCTCGCGGTCGAACGCGGCGCGCTGCTGCTCCAACACAAGGTGCAGGCGCTCGTGCAGGGCTTGGTCCATGGGGTGTCTCCGCTGTTGCTCTTGTGGAGACGAAGGCTATGCGCATTCGGGCACTGGGCCAAGCGAAGCGACCCTGGACTAGAGAGGTCCGACTAGCAGGCGGGCGCACCCGCAACGCAAAAGCCCGGCCTAAGCCGGGCTTTGTCTTGCAGGCTCCGAGGAGCCCGTCCGGATCGCCGCGAGGCGATCGCGGTGATCAGAAGCGGTAGCCGACGCCCAGCGTCACGCCCGAAGCCTTGATGCTGTCCTTGTCGTAGTAGCGCATGTAGTCCACGGCGCCGTACCACTGCTTGCTGAACGAGTAGCTCGCGCCGACGCCGTACGAGACGTCGTCATCGCTGTCGGAGCCGGACTGGTTGCCGAAGCTCGACTTGATCTTCGTGTGCACGTAGCCAAGGCGGCCGAACACTTCGATGCCGTTGGCGAAGGCGTACTTCGGCTTCAGGTACACGCCGTAGGCGTTCGAGACCTTGGTCTTGATGCCGAAGGTGTTGTCGTCCTTGACGCCGGCGGCCAGCAGGCCTTCGACGGCGAAATACGGATGCACGTTCCAGCCCACGATGCCGCGCAGCAGGCCCGGCTCGAGGTCGGTCCCGCCGGCGTCGATGGTGATGAAGCTGTAGCCCACCTCACCGTACAGCTCTGGCTTCGGTGCTTGGGCTTGGGCGGCGCCGGCCAGCAGGAGGGCGGCGGCAATGGCGGAAATCTTTTTCATGTTTGCTTGCTCTTGAACAACAGCACCCGAACGGTGCCGGCGCGCAAGGTAGCACCGGGATCAGGGGAAACCCGATCGTCAGTGCCGCGAACATGTCACATTTCTTTCCCGCAGTTGTTGCCGCGCGACGTCCTCAATGACGGAAGTGGCGCACGCCCGTCAACACCATCGCGATGCCGCGCTCGTTGGCCGCGGCGATGACTTCCTCGTCGCGCATCGAGCCGCCCGGCTGGATCACGCAGGACGCGCCCGCGTCGGCCAGCACGTCCAGGCCGTCGCGGAACGGGAAGAACGCGTCGCTCGCCACGGCCGAGCCGGTCAGCGTCAGGCCGGCGTTCTCCGCCTTGATCGACGCGATGCGCGCCGAATCGATGCGGCTCATCTGGCCCGCGCCCACGCCCAGGGTCATGCCGCCGCCGCAGAAGACGATCGCGTTGCTCTTCACGTACTGCGCGACGGTCCACGCGAACATCAGGTCGTCGAGCTGCTGCGCGGTCGGCTGCAGCGTGGTCACGACCTTCAGGTCGGCCTTGGTCAGGAAGTGGTTGTCGGCGGTCTGCACCAGCAGGCCCGAGCCGACGCGCTTGACGTCCTGCGCGTTGCGGCCCTGGTCCCACGGACGCGTGCCGCCCGGCGGCAGCGCGATCTCGAGCAGTCGCACGTTCACCTTGCCCTTGAAGACCTCGCGCGCCTCCGCGCTGAACGACGGCGCCATCAGCACCTCGACGAACTGCTTGGACACCAGCTCCGCGGCGGCGCGGTCGACCTCGCGGTTGAAGGCGATGATGCCGCCGAAGGCGCTCGTCGGATCGGTCTTGAAGGCCTTCGCGTAGGCCTCGGCCGCGTTCGCCGCCACGGCCACGCCGCAGGGGTTCGCGTGCTTGATGATCACGCAGGCCGGCGCCTCGAAGCTCTTCACGCATTCCCACGCGGCGTCCGCGTCGGCGATGTTGTTGTAGCTCAGCTCCTTGCCCTGCAGCTGCCTGCCGGTCACCAGCGAGCCGGGGGCCGGATGCAGGTCACGGTACAGCGCGGCGGTCTGGTGCGAGTTCTCGCCGTAGCGCAGGTCCTGCACCTTGATGAAGCTGCTGTTCATCTGCGCGGGGTACTCGGCCAGCGAGCCGTCTTCCAGGCGCGCGCTGAGGTAGTTGCTGATCGCCGCGTCGTACTGCGCGATGCGGTTGAACGCGGCCACCGAGGCGGCGAAGCGCGTCTTGTCGCTGGTCTTGCCGTGCGCCTTCAGCTCCTCGAGCACCTGCGCGTACTGCGACGCGTCGGTCAGCACCGTCACGTCCTTCCAGTTCTTGGCCGCGCTGCGGACCATCGCCGGACCGCCGATGTCGATGTTCTCGATCGCGTCCTCCAGCGTGCAGCCGGGCTTGGCGACGGTGGCTTCGAACGGGTACAGGTTGACCGCCAGGATGTCGATCGTGTCGATGCCGTGCTGCTGGATCGCGGCGACGTGCTCGGGCAGGTCGCGACGGGCCAGCAGGCCGCCGTGGATCTTCGGATGCAGCGTCTTCACGCGGCCGTCCAGCATCTCCGGGAAGCCGGTGTGCTGGGCGACCTCGGTCACCGGCAGGCCGGCGTCGGCCAGCAGCTTGGCGGTGCCGCCGGTGGACAGCAGGCGCACGTCCAGCGCATGCAGCGCCTTGGCGAAGTCGACGATGCCGGTCTTGTCGGAGACCGAGATCAGGGCGGTGAGTTGGGCCATGAACATTCCTTGGAAGCGGGGGATTCGTATTGCCAAGCGGAGCGCGGAGAACCGGCTCTGCCGGGCTCCTGCGCTCGCCCCCTCGAGGGGCCGGCGGGAGCCGGTAGGGGTGGTCTAGATCAACTTGTGCTCGACGAGCTTGCGGCGCAGCGTGTTTCTGTTGATGCCCAGCCATTCGGCGGCCTTGCTCTGGTTGCCGTCGCTGTGCTGCATCACGACTTCCAGCAGCGGCTTCTCGACAAGGCGGATCAGCATCTCGTGCATCGAGTGCGGCACCTCGCCACCGAGGTCTCTGAAGTAGACCTCCAGGTTCTCGCGGATGCAGGCGTCGATCGGTTTGGGCGTCATGCCGTCAGCCTTCTTTCTTGGTCTTGGTGTTGTTCGTCGTTCGCAGCGGCAGCAGCGTCTTCCAGATCCTCGTCGGTCACCGCCAGGTAGGGCAGCCGGTCATGGTCGTCCGCCAGCGCGTCCAGCCAGTCCGTCAGCGCGCGGACCTGGCCGTCGCAACTCTCGAGGGTGTTCATGCGGCGGCGGAAATCCTCGCCGCCGGGCAGCGCGCGCACGGCCCAACCGATGTGCTTGCGCGCGCTGCGCATGCCGGTCAGTTCGCCGTACAGCGCGTAGTGGTCGTGCAGGTGCTCGATCAGCCAGCCCTTGGCATCGGCGATGCGCGGCGCGGGCAGTTCCTCGCCGGTGGCCAGGAAGTGCGCGATCTCCGCGAAGATCCACGGCCGGCCCTGCGCCGCGCGGCCGACCATGATCGCGTCGGCGCCGGTGGCGGCCAGCACGTCGCGCGCCTTCTGCGGGGTGTCGATGTCGCCGTTGGCGACCACGGGAATCCGCAGCGCGGCCTTCACCGCGGCGATGGTGTCGTACTCGGCGCGGCCGCTGTAGCCCTGCTCGCGCGTGCGGCCGTGCACGGTGACCATCGCGATGCCGGCGGACTCCGCCGCGCGCGCCAGCGCCACCGCGTTCCTCTCCGCCTGGCACCAGCCGGTGCGCATCTTCAGCGTGACCGGCACGCCGCGCGGCGCGCACGCGGCGACCACCGCCTCGACGATCTCCAGCGCCAGCGCCTCGTCCTGCATCAGCGCGGAACCGGCCCACTTGTTGCAGACCTTCTTGGCCGGGCAACCCATGTTGATGTCGATGATCTGCGCGCCGCGGTCCACGTTGTAGGCGGCGGCCTCGGCCATCATCGCCGCGTCGGTGCCGGCGATCTGCACGGAGATGGGCGCGGATTCGCCCTCATGGTTGGCGCGGCGCGAGGTCTTCAGACTGTTCCACAGGTCCTTGCGCGAGGTCACCATCTCGCTCACCGCATACCCCGCGCCGAGCTTCTTGCACAGCACGCGGAAGGGCCGGTCGGTCACACCCGCCATGGGGGCGACGAACAGACGGTTCGGCAGGACGTAGGGACCCAGCGGGAGAGGGCCGGGTGACTGGCCGGGCGGCGGCGTGGACATCGGAAGCAGCAGAGCGGTTGCACAAAAAAGAGGCAGAAGTATACCGCCCCCGGGCTGCCCGTTCCGAGGCCCCCGTCAGAGGGATGGCTGCTTGCGCCAGAGCACGAAGCCCTGCTCGACGAAGCGGTTCATCACGCGGTCCTGCGACAGCTTGTAGATCGCGCGGGCGATGCGGCCCCGCAGCTCGGGGGTGTTGCAACGCGATCGGTGGGAGAGCGTCACGTACAGGCCCTCGCGCGCGATCGCCGGCATCAGCGGCTGGATCGCCGGACCGCCGTTGCGCGCGGCATAGGCCTCGGCCGGCGTGTCCTCATAGATCAGGTAGTCGGCGCGGCCGCGCTGCAGCATCAGGATCGCCTGCTCGATGCTGGCGACCTGGCTGATCTTCAGCGACTGGCGCGCGTAGTTGTCGAACTCGACGCCGAAGCTGTTGTTGATCACCGTCACGCCCTGCTTGGGCGCGAGGTCGCTCCAGCGCTTGTACGCGACCGGCGCCGACGCGCGCGTCCAGATGACGCTGCGCGTCTCGCGGAACGCGGGATGGAAGTAGTCCATGTACTCGGTGCGCGGCAGCGTGAAGAAGGCGCCCGCGATCAGGTCGATGCGACCCGCGCGCATCTCCTCCTGCACGCGGCCCCACGGACCGACGTAGCGGGTCTCGACCGGGATGCCGATCTCCGCCGCCAGCCACTGCATCAGGTCGGCATTGGCGCCGACCAGCTTCTGCTCGTCCGCGGGATCGCGCCAGAGATAAGGCGGGTACTGCGGGTTGCCGGACGCGACCAGCATCGGACAACCGGCGATCGGTGGCGGGGGCGCTTGCGGGGGCGTCTGCGACGATGTCGAAGGACCGGGCGCCGCGCTTGCCTGGGTGGCGGAGGGCGGCGGCGAGGTTTGCGCCATCGCCGCGGTACCGAACGGCGCAGACAGCGCGGACAGCGCGAACGGGGTCGATCCCGTGGGCCCGGAGCCGGCGACGGCCAGGCCGATCAACGCGAACGACGAAACGGCTAGGCGGCGCAAGGACATGGTCTTCAGATAATCCCACGCATGGAAGCTTGGCTGCAACAGATGATTCACCTGATGCTGGAGACCCTATCTCTCCCGCAGGTGGGCTTGGGCGCGGTGTTTGTCATCGCGCTGATTTCGGCGACGCTGCTGCCGATGGGATCGGAGCCCGTCGTGCTCGTGCTGGTGGTCGCGAAGCCGGAACTCTTCTGGCCCGCGATCCTCGTGGCCACGGCGGGCAACACGATAGGCGGCGCGATCACGTGGTGGATGGGCTATGGCGCGGAACGTGCCTACGAGGCCGCCGTGCACCACACGCCGCGGGACCAGCGCGTGCTCGGCTGGCTGCGCCGCTTCGGCGCGAAGACCTGCCTGATGAGCTGGCTGCCCATCGTCGGCGATCCGCTATGCGCCCTGGCCGGTTGGCTTCGGCTGCCGTTCTGGCCTTGCGTGGCCTACATGGCCGTGGGCAAGTTCCTGCGCTACCTGCTCATGACGGCGATCGGCACTGCCATTTTTGAGTGAGCGAACGGATGCTCTCGCCACTTCGGGGGTGACCGCTGGCGGCGAGCGTCCGAGCTTGCACAATCCGGGGACCGACAGGAGACCCCCGCCATGAGCACAACCAGCACGCCGGCCTACGACGCCCTGTGCCAGCGCCATCAGCGCATCCACCGTCTTTCCCATCTGCAATCGATCGCGTCCTGGGACCAGTCCGCGTTCATGCCGGCGCGCGGCGCCCAGGCGCGCGCCGAGGCCCTCGCCGAGATGGGCGGACTGCTCCACCAGTTGGGCACCGATCCGGCGCTGCGCCAGCTGCTCGACGACGCCGCGCAGGAGCCGCTCGACGACTTCCAGCGCGCCTCGCTGCGTGAGATGCGCCGCGTGTGGCGCTCGGCCAACGCGGTGCCGCAGCGGCTGGTGGAAGCGCGCTCGCTGGCCAACTCGCATTGCGAGCACGGATGGCGCAGCCAACGCGGCGCCAACGACTGGAGCGGCTACGTCGAGAACCTCCGCCCGGTCGTCCGCTACGCGCGGGAAGAGGCCCAGTTCCTCTCCGACGACTCCGGCCTGAGCCGCTACGACGCGCTGCTCGACCAGTACGAGCCCGGCATGCGCTCCGCCGACATCGACCGCGTCTTCGGCGATCTGCGCCAGTGGCTGCCCGGCGTGATCCGGCAGGTGATGGCGCGCCAGGCCGACGACCGCGTGATCCATCCGCAAGGGCCGTTCCCCGCCGCGTCGCAACGCGCGCTGGGCCTGGATGCGATGAAGCTGCTGGGCTTCGACTTCGAGGCGGGGCGTCTGGACGAGAGCGCCCATCCGTTCTGCGGCGGCGTGCCGGAGGACGTGCGGATGACGACGCGCTACCGCGACGACAGCTTCCTGCAGAGCCTCACCGGCACCATCCACGAGACCGGTCACGGCCGCTACGAGCAGAACCTGCCGCGCGAGTGGCTGGGCCTGCCGGTGGCCGGCGCGCGTTCGATGGGCCTGCACGAGAGCCAGAGCCTGTCCTTCGAGATGCAGCTGGCTTCGCATCCCGGCTTCGCCGGACTGCTGCAGCCGCTGGTGGAACGCCACCTCGGCCAGCAGCCGGGCCTGGCCGCCGACAACCTGCACAAGCTGATGACGCGCGTCGCGCCGGGCTACATCCGCGTGGACGCGGACGAGGTGACCTACCCGGCGCACGTCATCCTGCGCTACGAGATCGAGCGCCCGCTGATCGAGGGGGAGATCGAGGTCGAGGACATCCCCGCGCTGTGGGACGCCAAGATGCAGGAGCTGCTGGGCCTGGACACGCGCGGCAACTACAAGGACGGCTGCATGCAGGACGTGCACTGGGGCTGCGGGCTGTTCGGCTACTTCCCCTGCTACACGCTGGGCGCGATGTACGCGGCGCAGTGGTTCGCGACGATGCGCCGGGAGCGTCCGACGCTGGACGCGGAGATCACGCGCGGCGAACTCTCGCCCGTCTTCGACTGGCTGAAGGCACGCGTGTGGTCGCAGGGCAGCCGCTGGGAAACGCCGGAGCTGGTGCAGCGCGCCAGCGGCGAGGCGCTGAACCCGGCGCACTTCCGCCGGCACCTGGAGTCGCGCTACCTGGGCTGAAGACTGAGGCCGAATACGTCGGCCAGGCACGTCGGCCAAGCACGTCGGCCGGTCCGACACCGCCTCCCCCAATGGAAAAGGGCACCCCGCGCGGGGTGCCCTTTTCTCCTTGCGCGCACGCGGTCTCTACCCACGGCGCTCCCAACGAGTCGTCGAGGACTCGAATGCCTTGGTCCGTGGGGTCAGGCCTTGCCAGCCGTCTTGCGGCGGCGCAGGACGACGCCCATCGCGCCCAGGCCGGCCAGCATCAGCGCGAGGCTCTGCGGTTCCGGCACGGCGCCGGCGTTGCTGCCGGCATTGACGGTGTTGACGATGATGTTGTCCAGCGAGGTGCCATACCCGTCGCTGCGGCCGACGGCGGCGAAGCGCAGGGTCATCGGGCTGCCGGTGCCGGTGAAGGTGGTGGCGAAGGTGGCCCACGAGGTGTCGGTGTTGTCGCCGACGGTGCCGGTCAGGCTGCCGATGCTCCAGGACAGGCCGTTGCTGGCCGCGCCCAGGTTGTCCGGCCGGTTCGCGTAGGCGAAGCTCAGTGAGTAGCTCTGGCCGGCGACGGTGTTCAGCGTCTGGCTGATCCAGCTGTTGGCGGAGGTGTCGAGTTCGGCGAAGTTGCTGCCGACGTAGGCGCTGCCCGCGACGTTGTTGCGGATCTCCAGGCCGTTCGGGCCGACGGTCCAGCCGACCGTGCTGCTGACGGTGGTCCAGGTGCCGTTGCCGACGACGTTGGATTCGAAGCTGCCGTTGTTGATCAGGTTCACCGGCGCGGCCAGGGCGAACAGCGGGGCGGCCATCAACGGGGCGAGGAGGGCGGAGGTGATCAGGCGCTTCATGGGGCGGGCTCGGGAGTTCGACAAGGGGCGCGCAGGAGCGTCTGCGCTTGTGTCGAATTGTTCGAGACCGACCCGCGGGTGCCATCCCCCTGCACGATGGGGATCGGGATACGTTTCGTGACGCAGTGCACGCCGCCGCGCGACGCGGCGGGGTCAGGTCGTGCGCTTGCCGCCCTTTGCAGGCTTCGCAGGCTTTGCAGACTTTGCGGTCTTCGAGGCCTTTGCAGCCTTCACGGTCTTGGCGACCTTCGGAGGGTTGGCCGTCTTGGCGGGCTTGGCCGCAGGCCGGGCCGCGACCGTCTTCTTCGCGGCAGGCTTGGCCGCCGGCTTCGACTTCGACTTCGGCGTGGTGCTGGTGCTGGTGCTGCCGGCCTGCGCGGCGCGCAGCATCGCGACCTCCGCGGACAGCGCCTCGACGCGTGCCTTCAACGCCGCGACTTCCTCCGCCGCCGGCATGCCCAGCCGCGCGAGCGCGCGCGCCACGCGGTCCTCGAAGATGGCTTCCAGCTTGTCCCAGTGCTGGCCGGCACGCGAGCCGACTTCGCCGGCCAGATCGCTCATGCGCCGCGCCGTGGTGTCGAGGGTCGCCTCGGCCTTGCCGACGGTGGCCGCCCCCTGGTCCTGCGCCTTCGCGAACGCCGCCAGCCCCGCCGACCAGATCTGCTGCGCCGAGGTCTTCACCTGCTCGGCGAACGGCGTGTCCGCCGCCTGGGCCGCAGCCTTCTTCTGTTGCTTCCTGACCATGGGCTTTCCTTGTCGTCGCTCGCCGAGACCCGGACTATAGGCGGCGTGCCGACCCGTGAGGCGTCTCACGCTGACGCCGGCAGGACGCGCAACCCCCCATCGGGGCGATCCGCGCAGGGGTCAGAATACCGGGCATGTCCTTGCCGACCTCCTCGCGGGGCCGCCCTGGCGGCGACGAATTCCCCGACACCGTGCCCCAGGCGCTGGCCGACGCGCCGCCGGTTCCGTCGTCGCTGCAGCCTCTGCCGCCGCTGACGATGGCGGGCGAGTTGCCGCTGCGCAAGGGTGCGTTCATCGACTGCCCGCAATGCCGCGCGCCGATGCGCCATGTGAGCCTGCCCGGTCACCACGCACCGGCCACGGTCGACATCGATCACTGCGAGCCTTGCGGCCTGGTCTGGTTCGATGCGCGCGAGTCGGTGCATCTCTCGACGGCCGCCTGGATCCAGCTGCTGCGCGACCTGGACCGCCTGCGCCAGAGCGACCGTCCCCATCAGCCGAACCGCGCCTGCCCGCTGTGCGCGAAGGCGCTGAAGGAAGTCCGCAACCTCACGCGTTATGGCCGCTTCCCGGTGCTGGAGTGCGGCAATTGCGGCGGTCATCTGCACAGCCAGGCCGGCATGCTGGCCGAGCGCGGCCTGGTCCGCCCGTTGCTGCCCGGCGAGCGCTACGCGCTGCAGGCCGAGAAGCGGCAGCTGCTGTGCCTGAACTGCGGCGGTCCGGCGGACGGGAAGAGCGAGGACTGCAGCTGGTGCAAGAGCCCGTTGCTGATGGTGGACATGCCGCGCCTGGCGAATGCGCTGCGCAGGCGTTCGCCGTCGGAGCCGCTGCTGATGCCCAACGGCGGCAAGCCGGTGGGCTGGGCCTGCCGCGGTTGCGGCGCGCCCATGGACCCGACGCGCGAGACGCGCTGCGGGCGTTGCCATCACACGGTGGTCGCGCCGTCGATGGAGGACCTGGGGCCCTTGCTCGACGCCCTCGAGCACGACGGGCACGAGGCCGATGCGCAGCTCGAGCGCGAACGCCGCGAGCGCCTGGCCTCGTACAACTTCGAGCACCGCGATCCGGCCGGCGGCAAGCACGGCCTGTTCTGGAAGGGCGAGTACGAGAAGCGCTACGACGCGGAGAACGAGCGCCGCGAAGCGCGCCGCGATGGCGGACGCGGGTGGGATGCGTCCGGATGGCCCTCGTCCGGCGAGGGCTCGCCGCCCACGCTGATCGAGATCGCGCTGCGTCTTGCCGCGCTGCTGCTGAAGAAGTGATGCGGGCGCGCACGAGGCGCGCTTCGATCAGAGCTCCAACACCCCGATCGGTTTCGCGCAGGCGGCCGGCGTGCCGCCGCCGCGCACGACGAAGGGCAGCTCGCCCCACGGTCCCGAATCGCGCGGGCAGCCGTTGCGCAGCGTCCCGCCCGGGCAGCCGCAGCCCTTGGTCTTGATCAGCTTGTCCAGCGTCTGCGATTGCTGCGGATTGAGCTTGGGCAGCTCGTGCTTGAAGACCAGCTGCAGCGCCGTCGTCGGCGCGGGCGCGTCCAGCGCGGGCACCGGGCCGAGCAGCGTCGCCATGGACAGGGTTTCCTTCAGCGCCGCGGCGGGCTTCATGCCCTTGGCGCGGCGCAGGTAGTTCAGCGCCACCTCCATCGCCGCATAACCGCGTGCGGCCGAAGCCGTGAACGGCTTGCGGAACGCGGCGCCGTAGGTGTTGGCCACCTGGTCCCAGCGGCCGCGGTCGATCGTCAGCACCGGGCACAGCACGGCGTCGACACGATCCGACAGCGTCGCGTCGAAGTCCATCCAGCACGAGGTCCGCGCGCTGATCCGCAGGCCGGTCTGGCGACGCAGGTCGGCGGCGATCTTCTCGCCGGTGTTGAGCTCGATGCGGCCCAGCTGCAGCTGCAGGTCCTGGTCCTTCATCCGCTCCGCGTTGCTGGAGATGAAGGGGATGCCCGCGACGCGCAGGGCATCGGCGCCGGCGTTGATCTCGCACCAGTTGCCCAGCACGACGTCCACCTTGGCCGCGATGAATTCCTGGGAGATGGCGAGCGCCTTGCGGGCGTCGCAGCCGCTGTCCTTGACGATCAGCTTGGGCGCGGCGTCGCCGGGCCAGGTCTTGAGCGCGAGCGTCATGCCGAGCTGGAGCTCCTCGGCCTGTGTCGTGCTCGGATAACTGCCCGGCAGGATGACGCCGATGGTGGCGGCGGTGGCCGGCGCGGCGGCGCACAGCAGGACGGCCGACAGCGCCGGCGGCAGTGCGGCGCCCGCGACGGCGGCCAGGACCTTGCGGATGTTCATGACGATCCCTCTTCTTCTTCGTGGCCGGGGTAGGGGGCCGCTTGTTGATTTGTCGCCGGGACTGCGTTGTGGCGTCCAAGGCCGAGGTATCGCCTGCGCGGAGGGCGCGCGCACTGGAGGTTTTCCCGGGAGACCCCACGAATGAAAACGCCCCGGCGGGCCGGGGCGGTAAGACGTCACAGTCGTGACAGGAAGTGCGGCATGCGCGCAACGCAAGCCGTACAGCGCACGAAGCTCAGGCAGGCCAGCCCTGCAGCACGAGCTTGCCGCGTTGGCGCTGACTCTCCTGCAGCGCGTGGGCGCGCTTGAGGGACCCGGCGGAGATCGGGCCGACGACGTCGGACAGCGTCGTGCGGATCTTGCCGGCGTCGACCAGCGCCGCGACCTCGGCCAGCAGGCGCCCCTGCGCGGCGATGTCGTGCGTCGCATGCATGCTGCGGGTGAACATCAGTTCCCAGTGCAGCGACAGCGACTTGCCCTTCAGCGCCATCACGTCCAGGTCGTTCGGGCCGAAGTCGTCGATCATCGCCAGCTTGCCCTGCGGCTCCAGCGCCTCGACGAAGCCCTGGAAGTGCTGCGGCGTGTGGGTCAGGCTGGTGACGTAGCGCAGCGGCGGGACGCCGGCCTTCTGCAGCGCGGCGATCTGCGGGGCGATCGGCTCGCGATGGTTGATCACGTGGTGGGCGCCCAGCGCGTGCAGCCACTTGCCGCCGTCGCCCTCCGGCTCGGAGCTGGTGCCGATGACCGTCAGGTGCTCGTACCGGCGCGCCAGCTGGACCAGGATCGAGCCCACGCCGCCGGCCGCGCCGGTGACCAGCAGGCTGACCGGCCGCTCCGGCTGCTGCTGCACCTGCAGGCGGTCGAACAGCAGCTCCCAGGCGGTGATGGCGGTCAGCGGCAGCGCGGCGGCTTCGGCGTCGCTGAGCGAGGTCGGCGCCAGCGCGGCGATGCGATGGTCGACGCACTGGAACTGCGCGTTGCTGCCGGGGCGCGTGATGTCGCCGGCGTACCAGACGCGGTCGCCGACGGCGAAGCCGCTCACCTCCGGTCCGATCGCGCGCACCGTGCCGACGGCGTCCCAGCCGAGGATCACCGGCGTCGTGCCGTCGGCGCTGGCGCGGCGCACGCGGATCTTGGTGTCGACCGGATTGACGGCGATCGCGGTGACCTCGACCAGCAGGTCCTTGGGACCGGGGGCGGGCGTGGGCAGATCGAGGTCGATGAGCGATTCGGCTTCGGTGATGGGCAGGGACTTGAAGTAGCCGACGGCTTTCATGGCGGGACTCCTGGAGGTTCGGATGGAATGGAAAGGGAGGGGGAAGACGGAGGTATCGGGATGCTGTGGGAACGAATGTTGAACCTTCCGGCAGAATCAATGAAGCGCATTGAATCGCTATCAGTTTCAACGCTGGATTGAAGATTGACGGAGGAGGGCTGGCCATGGACATCGAGAACACCGCGGAGCTGCGTCTGCTGATCGAATGCGCGCGAGGCGGCAGCCTGACGGCGGCGTCTCGGGAGATGGGCATCACGCCGGCGGCGGCTAGCGCGATGCTGAAGAAGCTGGAGGCGCGGCTGGGCGTGCGGCTCGCCGAACGCAGCACCCGGGCGCTGCGGCTGACCGCCGCGGGCGAGCGCCTGAGGGACTACGCACAGCGCGCGCTGGAGCTGCTCGACGAGGGCCTCGCGCTGGTGTCGGAGGGCGGCGACGAGGCGGCCGCCAAAGGCCGCGGGGCGACGGCGCTGCGCGGTCGCATCCGGGTCAGCGCGTCGAGCGACCTGACGCGGCGCATCGTGCTGCCGCTGCTGGACAGCTTCCTCGACCGGCATCCCGGCGTCGAGTTGCAGCTCAACGTCGGCGACGCGCTCCAGGACGTCGTGCGCGACGAGGTCGACCTGGCCCTGCGGTACGGCGAGCTGGCCGACTCGCGGCTGGTGGCGCGCAAGCTCCACGACGGACGCCGGCTGCTGGTGGCGTCACCGGACTACCTGAAGCGGCACGGCCGGCCGTCCCATCCCGGGGAACTCACGCAGCACGAATGCATCCGCTTCAAGATCGGCGACCGGCTGGAGCGCGAGTGGCGCTTCTGGCGACGCGATGCGATGCAGGCGGCGCCCGTGGACGTCACGGTTCAGGGCCGCCGCACGGCGGATGACGGCGGCATCGCCCATCAGTGGGCCCTCGAAGGACGGGGCCTGACCTACAAGAGCTGCCTCGACATCCGGGACAGCCTCGCCAGCGGGGCGCTGGTCGAGGTGCTGCCGGACTGGATCGGGCGGCCGATGCCGCTGCATGCGTTGATGCCCAGCCAGCGCTTCCTGCCGCAACGGCTGAAGGCGCTGGTGGATCATCTGGCGGAGGGGCTCAGGCGCTGACGCGCCTGGAGGATCCGCTCAATGCTTGTGGTCGCCGTGACCCGCGTGCGGGTCCTTGGCATCGGGCGACACGACGGGGCCAGTCCTTGCGGGGGCCTGGACCGTGACGGTCGAGCGTGACTTGTCGGCGCCTTCGAACACCAGCGTCAGCGGCACCGCGTCGCCGGTCTTCAGCGGGCCCTTCAGGTCCATCAGCATCACGTGATACCCGCCCGGCTTCAGTTCCACCGGCTTGCCCGCCGGCACTGCGAGAGCAGCCACCGGCCGCATGCGCATCACGTCGCCGTCCATCGCCATCTCATGCACCTCGGCCACGCCCGCGACCGGCGTGCTGATCGAGATCAGCTTCACGTCCGTCGGCGACTTGATCTGCATGAAGGCGCCAGTCGCCTTCTGCTGCGGGACCGTTGCGCGCACCCAGGCGTCGGCGACGACGACCTGGGCCTGGGACAGCCCGGCGGTCAGCAGCAGGGCGGGAACAACAGCCAGACGGGCGAGGGAACGGAACTTCATCGGGGCGTCCAATCCATGATTCATGACGATCCGGAAGTATCGGTCATCGTTCTTCAAGCGCGCCCATCGTGCTCAGCACCTGGCGGACGATCTCCACCCGCTTCTGGGAGAGCGCCGGGTCCGTCATGTCCATGTTGAGGGCGAAGTAGACGGGGCGCGTGTCGCGGTCCTGCTCCGCCCAGCCGACGAACCAGCCCAGGCCGGGTCTGGTGCTGTCGGCCCAGCCGGTCTTGGCATACAGGCGCCAGCCGGGACCCTGGTCGCGCAGCAGGACCTTGCGGGCGATGTCGTAGGTGCGGTCGGACAGCGGGAGCGCGCGGTCATGCACGCGGCGCAAGAACTCGATCTGGCCTACCGCCGAGATGCGCAGGTCGCCGTCGAGCCAGAAGCGGTCGCCGACCGGGCCGGCGACGGCGTTGCCGTAGCGGAAGTCGCGCACGAACTGCTGCACCGTCGGCTGGCCGACCTGCCGCGCCAGCGACTGGAACACCCATACGGCCGAGACCTTGTAGGCCGAGGCCAGCGTCTGGTCGCGGTTCCAGTCCTCGATGCGGCGCTGCGTGCCGTCCCACTTGAACGGCTGCGTCTCGTCGACGGCGGCGCCGGTCTCCAGCGCGATCAGCGACATCGGGATCTTGAAGGTCGACGCCGGCAGGAAGCCCTCGAAGGCGCGGACGCTGTCCGACGCGATCCAGCGATGCGCGCGGGTGTCGAGCACGACGAGCGTGCCCTTCGTGCCGAGCCCGGTGAAATGGCGTTGCAGTTCGGGTCGGGTCTCCCAGCGCTCGCGCTGATCGGCGGGCGTGGTCTGCGCGATCGAGGCGCGGCAGGCGGTGAGGGCGAGGCAGGCGAGCAGCGCGCTCGCCATCAGGCGGGGAAAGGACATGGCAGTCTCCTGTCGTTGAGGGATGTCGCCAGTGTGCGAAGTCCCTCCCGCAAGAGATCGTCGAAGTGCCGTTACGCCTGTTCCGCCAAGGCCCGATCCCAGCGAGTGCGGGTGGGGCCGGAATGATGTGGGGGGTTCGCGGACGTGAAGTGACCCCAAGAAGTTGGACAGTAGGAAGCTAGGCCCCCAAGGCCTGAGCTCGGTACGCCACCGGGCTCAGGCCTTTCAGCTTGAGCTTGATGCGGTGGTGGTTGTAGTAGTGGATGTAGCGGTGCAGCCCATGTCGTAGCTGCTCGACGCTGTCGAACTTGTTGAGCCGGAAGAACTCCGATTTCAGCGTTCCGAAGAAGCTCTCCATTGCCGCGTTGTCCAGGCAGTTTCCCCGACGGGACATGCTCTGAGTCAGGCCTCGCGTGGCCAGTTGCTGTCGATACCCCGGCATCTGGTACTGCCAGCCCTGGTCCGAGTGCAGCATCGGAGCTTCGTGGGCCATGAGCCGCGATAGCGCCTTCTTGAGCATGTTTCCCACCAGTGGGAAGAGCGCACGCTCGTTCATCTAGTAGGCCACGATCTCTCCGTTGAACAGGTCCATCACGGGCGACAGGTACAGCTTGTCTCCTCGGACATTGAACTCGGTCACGTCGGTCACCCATTTCTCGTTGGGCCGCTCAGCCGTGAACTGCCGGTTGAGCAGGTTGGGCATCGTGGCCATTTCGCCGCGGTAGGAACGGTACTTCTTGGGACGCACCAGCGACTTCAAGCCCAGATCCCGCATCAGGCGCTGCACCGTCTTGTGGTTGACCGCCAGACCGCTTCGTCCGAGTTCGTCAGTGATTCGGCGATAGCCATAGCGGCCCTTGTGGCGCTCGTACACAGCACGAATGCCAGCCTTCAGGCCGGCGTACCTGTCGCCGGCCTGCCGCTGCGCGGCCTGGTAGTAGAACGTGCTGCGCGGCAGACATGCGGCCAGCAAAAGCCGACGCAACAAAAACTGCGGCCTCAGCTCGAGGACGGCTTGCGCCCTTTCAGCGCAGCTTGCCGATTGGCTCGAACCAAGGCCTCTAATTTTTTTAGGTAGGCGACCTCCGTACGCAATTGCTCGTTTTCTTCGCGCAACTCTTCCAAGGAGCGCTTGTCTTCCGTCTTCTCGGGCGCGACTGGGGTGGGCTTGGGCGTTGGCATGTTCTTCGGAGGGCGACCCTGGGGTTTGGGATGAAGCGCTTGCGGGCCACCCTCATCGTACTGGCGCCGCCACAGGGCAACCACGGCACCACCCCCACGCACGTCGAACAGCATGGCCGCTTTGGTGTTGGACAGCTTCTCGCACTCGGCCCGGCGCAACAAGTCCAGCTTGAACTCCGCGCTGTAGCGCTTGCCAAGCCTGGTGCCCTCCAGCCCCGCCTTTCCATGCACGCGATAAGCCGCTATCCAGCGCCGTAGCAGCTCCTGAGCCACGCCGTACTCTGCGGCCAAGACTCTGTGGCCAGCCTCTCCCGATAGATACCGCTGAACAACTTCGAGCTTCAGACGCTCACTGTGCTTCGCCATGAAAAACACCCCATCGGTTGGATTGATGTCCAACCTTCGGGGTGCACTTCAGACGCGATGCCCCCCACGTCGTGGAGTGCCCGCGCTTGGCCTTCCGCTGTATTCGGGGCTTTCACGCCCGCCGCGACTGAGGCATCAACGCGTCGGCCTCGTCGAGATAACGCCGCCGCGCTTCTTCATCGCGCAGCTTGCGCGCCTGCAGCCTGGCCTGTCGCACCAGGTCGGTGGCACTGAAGGCATCGCCTTCATCGAGCGCGTGGCGCGCCCAGAGCAGGAGGAACGCGCAACGCTGGTCAGCGGGGATTTGCGACTGGCGCGCCCGGCAGGACGCCCAGCGCTGGGCCGCGAGGTCGCCGAAGGAGGTGGCCGGCAGGGGCAGGCCTTGCGTGGTGGCCAGCCGCTGCAGCGCCGCGAAGTCCAGACGTCCGAGCGCTGCCAGCCGGAGCAGGAAGATGGTGTTCAGCAGCGAGCTGCGTCCGAGCTGCCAGCGCGCGCAGAGCGCGTCGCTGAGCAGCAGCCAACGCAGTGCGTCTTCGATGCCGGGACCATCCGCGGGCAGCAGCTCGGCTTCGACGAGCCGGCCCAGCGCGTTGGACAGGTTGGCGGCGCAGACCTGGAGCGCATCGGGCAGCCCTGCCAGCGAGGCGCTGCGCAGCGCGTCGCCGAGGCTGGCCAGCGACTGTGTCGCGAGCGCCGCATCGCCGCGGGCGATGGCGAGGTCGCGCAGCACGATGCCGCGCAGGTTGCCGTGGTCGCAGCGCAGCGTGGAGTCGGCGGCGAGCACGTCGGGATCGACCTCGTCGAGCTTGTCCAGCGCCGGCGCCGCCTGGCCGAGGCTGCCGAACCAGTGCCAGGCCGCGAGGATGGCGACGCGGGCGCGCAGCTGGCGGCGTTCCAGACGCGGCAGGCGGCTGTTGTTGAGCGTCTGGCCGAGTTCGCGCAGTTCGTCCTGCAGCGCGGCCCAGTCGCCGAGCCGGCGCGCGATGCGGGCGCGACGCAGGCCCAGCGCGGCGGCCGCGGCGTCGTCGCCCGGCGGCACGTGCGGCGCGGCCTGCTGCAAGGCGAGGCGCGCGGGATAGAGCTCGCCGCGATCGAGCAGGTAGTCGGCGCGGGCCAGCGCCTCGGCGTAGGCCAGCGGGAGCAGCGGCGCGGCGGCCGGCGCGCGCACCGGGCGCTGCTGGCCGAGCCAGCGCGCGAGGGCCTCGCCGGTGGCGGGCTCGCCGTCGATCTCGAAGCGGCAGTCCGACAGCAAGGCGGCGTTGAGCCAGAACGGGCCGCTGCTGCGGGCGCTGGCTTCGATCAGCGTGGCCAGCGGGCCGTCGTCCAGCAGCGCGAGCGCGCGCCAGACCTGCGTGCGGTGCAGCTCGGCCATGCCGGCGATGCGCTCGCGCAGCTCCGCGCGCGAGCAGGGGCTGTCGATGCGCGCCAGGCCTTGCTCATGCGCCTGCAGCAGCGCGGCCAGCAGCCGCGGCAGCAACCGGCCGCGCAGTTCGGGCAGGCCGTCGATGCGCAGGCCCTGCGCGAGCAGCTGGATGCGATGCGAAGGCATGTCGGCACCCGCCGAGGCGGCTCCGATGGCGATGGCGGAAGCGGGGGCGAGGGCGGGGGCGGTCATTGGAGGCGCATTCTGCGCCGGGCGCTTCAGCGGTGTGACGGCATCGGCGTAACGGGCGTTACGCGGGCGGGTTACGGAGGGGCGCGTCGACACGTAACGAAACGTCGGGCCCGTGCTTTGCCTGTAGCTGTCCATCACAACTCGAGGGGACTGCCATGGTGGCAAAGAATGAGGCCTGGTATCCAGGCGAAGCCGGCGTCGGTGGGGTCGTCGCGTCCCGCGCGTCGACTTCCGCGGTGTCATGGGGCGCGGTGCTGGCCGGCGCGACGGCCGCCGCGGCGCTGTCGTTGATCCTGCTGCTGCTGGGCGCGGGGCTGGGGCTGTCCGCTGTGTCGCCCTGGGCCAACGATGGCGCGAGCGCGGCGACGCTGGGCGTGGCGGGCATCGTGTGGCTCGCGTTCACGCAACTGGCCGCGTCGGGGCTAGGCGGTTATCTCGCCGGCCGGTTGCGGGTCCGGTGGCGTGACACCGACGTGGACGAAGTCCATTTCCGCGACACGGCGCACGGGATGCTGTCCTGGGCCGTGGCCACCTTGTTCACCGCCGCCGTGCTGACCGCTTCGGTCGGTGCGATCGCGGGGATCGGCGTCAAGGGCGCGGCCGTGGCGGCCGGAACCGCGGCGACAGGGGCGGCGGCTGTGACCGCGGCCGCCGGGACTTCTGCGGATGACTCCGGCATGAAGGGCGGTTCTCCGGGAACCGCGCGGACCTCGCTGGGCAGCGGCGACTTCGGCTACTACGTGGACACGCTGCTGCGTCCCTCGGCCACGGCGACGACTTCGACACCGACCGCGGCACCTGCCGGAGCCAATCCGGCGACGCTGCGCGCCTGGCCGGATGCCTCGATGGTGCATGCGGACGAGCAGTCGTCGGCCTCGTTGAACCGCCTGCTGGTCCGCGCGCTGCGCGACGGCGGCACGCTATCGCCGGAGGACACGCAGGCCGCGTCGCAACTCGTGGCCCAGCGCACCGGCCTGTCGCAGGCCGAAGCGCAGCGACGCGTCACCGAGACGCTGCAGCGCGCCCGTGCCGAAGCACAGGCGCTCGAGACCCGTGCGCGGGAAGCCGCCGATGCCGCTCGCAAGACGGCGTTGACGACGGCCTTGTGGATGGTTGTCGCGCTGCTGATCGGCGCGTTCACCGCGAGCCTGCTGGCCACCGTCGGCGGCCGTCAGCGCGACCTCATCGACTAAGACAAGGAGAACTCACATGCGATCGTTGCTGCTCTTTTTCCTGGGTGTGCCCATTCCCATCATCATCCTGATCGCGTTGATCAGGTGAACCCTGGCCGGACCGCGCGGGCGCGGTCCGGCGCTTGCCTGGTGACGATGAAAAGGCGGTGCTCAAGCTGCAACGCTGAGCCTATTGCCGATCTTCAGGCCGGGCAGCAATACAAATCGTCCTGGACAGTCGCGCTCGCTTGCGAATCCAACATCTTCCGACGCACCGAATCGAAAGACTGGCCATTCTCGGCGGCAACGATGAGAGCGTCGGGTGAGGGACCGAAGGCCTTCACCGTGTAGAGTTTTCTAGAGTGTTCCAACGACCGGTTGAACAGCTCAGTGAGGATGTTCAGTGCGTCCGGGCGCATGAGATCGACCTTGCGGGCCTGCTCGTCGTAGGGGTAGTCGATGAACGCCAAGATCTCGGGGACGTTGCCCGGAGTGGCGTCATAGCGCTTGATGCCGATGTCACCTTTGGGCCCCATCCGCGTGACCAGCGAAGCGACCATGGACTTGGCCTCCTTTGCGGTCTGCAGCGCTTGGAGGCCGTCAGTACAGGATTTGAGCTGATTCCGCAGTTGATGGAAGCGCGTTGCCAACTCCGGCGCGAATAGCGGGCAATTGGCGAGCTTGGTATGGTCCTTGACGTACTTGGCGCAATCCTCGAAGTAGTTCGCCTTTCCTTTCAAGGTGTCTGGAATCGGGCGCCTGAAGAGCTCCGCAGCCAGTTTCTCGGCGGGCTCGTACTTCGCCATGCTCTGAACGAACACGTCGCCGCTCAGCTTGTTGGTAATGAAAGCTTCAAAGATGCTCGGGACAGGAAATGACATGCAAGTGACCGGTTGATGAGGAGGGTCCATCAGTCCTGCTCATCCTTATCCGGTTCGCCAATTCCTGGGACCGGCTCCCGTTCGTCCAGCCGGTAAGACCAACCGGCATTCAGTTCATCGGCTGAATGGCGAGCGAAGCTTCGCTGCCTATCGGTTCGCCATAAGGGCGCCACGTGTCGGGCGCGTTGGACAGCCGATCCGCGACGACCTTGAGCACGGCCGGATTCCAGACCAGACCGCAATGGCTGCCGTCGACCTCGACGTTCTCGATCATCGGATGGTCGTCGGGCTGCACGCAGGCCTGCCACGCGACGACGCCGTCGCTGCGGCTGTAGATCGAGGTCGTCGGCACCTGCGGCGCGGCGATGAGGCGCGACTTGAAGTCGTCGTCGAGCACCGGCAGCGAGCCGTTGACCCAGCGGTAGATCAGGCTGACGTTGGTCTGGGTCGCCTCGCCGGTGATGGGCGTGCCGATGGTGATGACCTGACGCACCGGCAGCGAGATGCGCTTGGCGATCTCGCGCGCGTAGATGCCGCCCAGGCTCCATCCCACCAGCGACACCGGCTGCGACTGTTCGGCGACCAGCACTTCGATGTCGGCCGCGAGCGTGTCGAGCCACAGGTCGATGTCGCCGGTCGGGCCGGTGTTGATGCCGCGACCCCAGTCGCGCGCCGCGTAGCCCAGTCCGTGGCAGAAGCCCACCAGCGGCGCGATCGACTGCGCGTCGGCCGCGAGGCCGGGGAACACGATGACGGGATGCCCGTCGCCGGGCGGGTGACCGCTGCGGTCCATCATGCGGCAGCTGGCGTATTCCATCGCGGCGCGCAGCGGTTCGATGCCGAGCAGCGCCCACGACGGGGAACAGATGACCGGTGCCGGCACGGGCACCGAGGAGGGAAGGGCGGCGATCTTCTTCATGGTCTTGGGGCCGCCTTCCGGGAGTGACCGGCGAGGTCGGCAGAAGGACAGTTGAGCCCATCTTTCCGCAAGCCGCTTTCCATGGGCATCCCCACAAGGTCGCATGTGATCGTCGGACGAGGCCTACATCCGGGGGAGATCCAGCGATCTCTCCCACCATTGACGGGAGTCAGAGGGAGACGCGGTTTTTCGGCGGCGATGAGGGCTAGGCTTTCAGTCCTCAAACGGATTTCGAAGGAGCGCGTTTCATGAGCGTCCGTTGAGAGGACGCTGGCGACGCCGGATCAATGAAAATCCCGGCTCTCCGTCCTCAGCCGCCCCAGCATCGGGGTCAGGTCTTCCAGGTGTCCGGCGATGAGGTTGCGCACGTCGCCGCTGCGCTGCCACTTGCCCTTCACCGCCATCAGCCGCGAGTGCAGCATGACGTGGCGCTGCCGCTGCCACAGCGCGCGGTGCACGATGACCTGGATGTCGCCGGTCTCGTCTTCGAGCGAGATGAAGATCGTGCCCTTGGCCGTCGCCGGCTGCTGCTTGACCGTCACGATGCCGCAACCTCGCGCTGGCCGGCCGTCGGGAAGTTCATTCAATTCCTTGGCCGACATCCAGCGCTGTTCGCGCAGCAGCGGCCGCAGCAGCGACAGCGGATGGCGGCGCAGCGTCAGGCCCAGCGACGCGTAGTCGAAGACGATCTCTTCGCCTTCCGGCGCCTGCGGCAGCGCGAGGAAATCCTCCTGCACCGGCGCCGAGGCCAGCAGCGGCGGCGGCGCGTGCTGCGCTGCCGCATCCCACATCTGCTGGCGGCGGTGCCCGCTGATGCTGGTCAGCGCATCGCCTGAGGCCAGCATCGTCATCTGCTGCTGGTTCAGCCCCGTGCGCCGCGCCAGGTCTTCCGCATCGTTGAACGGGCCGTTCCGACGCTCGCGGCAGATCAGCGCCGCCGAGGACCGCTGCAGTCCCTTGACGAGCCGCAAACCCAATCGCACCTTGACTGGCGCCGCGTCAGCCGCCAGCGCTTCTTCCGCGTCGAGGTAGGGGTCGCCGTCGTCCTCCTGGACGATGCCGTCCTCGTCCAGCGGCAACGCATCGATCGTGTCGGCGTCCGCGCCGCGCCGCGCCGGCCGGATGACGCGTCCATCCGCGCGCTCCAGCGTGCAGTCCCAGTCGCTGTACATCACGTCGGGCGGGAGCACTTCGACAGCCTCCTTGTCGACGCCCTGGCGTCTGGCCTCCTGCACCAGCTGGCTCGGCGAATAGAAACCCAGCGGCTGCGCATTCAGCAGGCCCGCGAGGAACTCGGCCGGATGATGACGCTTCAGCCAACTGCTCGTGTAGACCAGCAGCGCGAACGAGGCCGCGTGCGACTCCGGGAAGCCGTATTCCGAGAAGCCCTTGATCTGCTCGAAGATCTGCTCGGCGAAGGACACCGGGTAGTGCCGTTCCCGCATCCCGTCGATCAGCTTCTCGCGGTACTTCTCCAGACTGCCCTTGCGTTTCCAGGCGGCCATCGAGCGCCGCAGCTCGTCGGCCTCGCCGCCCGAGAACCCGGCCGCGATCATCGCGATCTGCATCACCTGCTCCTGGAACACCGGCACGCCCAGCGTGCGCTCCAGGACCGACTCCAGTCCGTGCGGATAGACGACCTGCTCGAAGCCCTGACGGCGCTGCAGATAGGGATGCACCATGCCGCCCTGGATCGGGCCGGGACGCACGATGGCGACCTCGATGACCAGGTCGTAGAACTTCTCCGGCTTCAAGCGCGGCAGCATGCTGCGCTGCGCGCGGCTCTCGATCTGGAACACGCCGATGGTCTCGGCCCGCTGGATCATGTCGTAGGTCTTCTTGTCCCCGTCCGGGATGTCCCTCAGCTCGAACGGATACCGCTGGCGCTTGCCGACGAAGTCCAGCGTCTTGCGGATCGCCGTCAGCATGCCCAGTCCAAGCACGTCGACTTTCAGCAGGCCGACGGCATCGAGATCATCCTTGTCCCACTCGATCACGGTGCGGTCCGGCATGGACGCGTTCTCCACCGGCACCATGCGCGTCAGCGGCCCGTGCGTCAGCACGAAACCGCCCGGATGCTGCGAGAGGTGCCGCGGGAAGCCCAGCAGCTCGGACGTGATCTCGACCAGCTGGCGCACCGCGAGGTTGTCGGCCTCGAGACCGGACTCCCGCAGCCGCTCCGCATCGATCGTCTGGCCGTCCCACCACTGGTGGTTGCTGCAGAGCGTGTCCAGCACCTCGGGCTCGAAACCCAGCGCCTTGCCGACATCGCGCAGCGCGCTCTTCACGCGGTAGGAGATCACCACCGCCGCCAGCGCCGCGCGTTCGCGCGTGTACTTGCGGTAGAGGTACTGGATGACCTCCTCGCGGCGTTCGTGTTCGAAGTCGATGTCGATGTCCGGCGGCTCGTTGCGTTCCTTGCTGATGAAGCGCTCGAACAGCACCTGCATCCGTTCCGGGTCGACCTCGGTGACGCCCGTGCAGAAGCAGACGATGGAGTTGGCCGCGCTGCCGCGGCCCTGGCACAGGATGCCCTGCGAGCGCGCGAAGTGGACGATGTCGGCCACCGTCAGGAAGTAGTGCTCGTAACGCAGGTCCTCGATGAGCGCGAGCTCGCGCTCGATCTGCTCGCTGGCCGAAGCCGGCACGCCCGCCGGCCATCGCCGGCCCGCACCCTCGTAGGTGATCCGTCGCAGATGGCTCGTCGGCGTCTGGCCGTCGGGCACGACCTCGGAGGGGTAGTGGTAGCGCAGCTCGGCGAGGCTGAAGTCGCAACGCGCGGCCACGTGCAGCGTCTCGGCGAGCAGGTCGGGCGGGAAGCTGAGCGCGAGGCGACCGCGGTGGCGCAGGTGGCGCTCGGCGTTGCGGTCCAGCGCCTGGCCGCAGTCGGTCAACGGCTTGCCCAGCCGGGTCGCGGTCAGCACGTCCTGCAGCGGCTTGCGGCTGCGCACATGCATCGTGGCGTCGCCGACGGCCACCAGCGGGATCGCGGTCAGCGCGCCGGCCTCGCGCAGGCGCAGCAGGCGGATCTCGTCATCGGCATGCTGCGGCTGATCGATGCCCAGCCAGCAGCGTCCGGTGAAGCGCGACAGCAGCCAGCTTGCCATCGACAGCAGTTGCGCCGGCGTCGCGTGCCGGTCCGGGCACGCGATCACGACGCAGTCGTCCAGCGTCTGCGGGCCGATGTCGGCCAGCGTGCAGCGGTAGGTGCCCTTCTCGGACGAGCGCCGCAACCGCGAGATGAACTGGCACAGGTTGCCGTAACCGTTCAGGCTGCAGGCCAGCACGACCAGCGTGAAGGGCCCCTCGTCGTCTGAGGCTGGCTCGATGAGGAACTGGCTCCCCACCAGCAACGGCATGCCGTGCTGCTTCGCGGCCACGTGCGCGCGCACCATGCCGGCCATGCTGCATTCGTCGGTGATCGCGAGCGCGGCGTAGCCGAGCTCCTTGGCCCGCACGACCAGTTCCTCCGGCCAGCTCGCTCCCTTCAGGAAACTGAAATTGCTCAGGCAGCGCAGCTCGGCGTAGTCCGGGAGGACCGAGGCGTCAGGGCGGGCAGTGTCAGGCATACATCCCGTGCAGGTACCACGCCTGCACGGCGTCCTTGTCTTCGGTCTCGTTCCCCGCTCCGGTCAGCCGTTCCTGATAGACGGCCAGCACGCCGGCGTTCTCGTTGACGGCGATCCAGTAGTCGCGGGTGACCTGGCGATGCGCCTGGGTGTCGGGGATGCGGTCCCACCAGCCGCCTTCGACGCGGTCCGGCCCCACGAGCAGTGTGAGCGGGCCCTGGTAATGCGGCCGGTGCTCGCGCACCGCCAGCCGCAGCGGCGGGTCGAGCAGGAACGCCGGCTCCGGCACGGCCGGCGCACGCACCGCCGCCTGCCGGCCCTTGCGGCGGGAGGGCGTCCGGCCGTCGCCGCAGGTCCGCCAGCGCGTCATCCATTCGGGCCGATGGTCGTCGGCGAGCACCGGCTGCAGCACGCGCTCGGGCCCGAGCCGCGCGGCGATGCGTTCCAGCGTCAGGTAGAGCGTCTCGCCGGTGCGCACCACGTCGGGCAGCAGCGAGCCGCTGTCCTCGACCAGCGACTGCACGCCGACCGCCTCCAGCCGCAGTTCGCCGACCGGCGCCAGCAGCTGGGTCTTGGCCAGGTGCTCGGCCATCAGGCGGCAGAAGTGTTCGAGCTCGCGGATCGGCTCGGCCGTGCGCACGGTGAGGCTGCCGCCTTCGCCCGCGTCCTTGGCGCGCATCGAGTCGTGGACCCAGTGCAGCGTCACGCCGGTGGCGCCGGCATGGCGCGCGGCCAGCCAGCCGCACAGCCGCATCAGCAGCGGCCGCGTGCCCATCAGGAGCGCGGGCGCATGGTCCTCGCGACTGGGCAGCTCGATGCGGGCGTGGAAGTCCTCGGGCAGGGCGACCCAGGCGTGCGCCTCGGGACGCAGTCCGTAGGCCTGGTCCAGCATGGTCAGCAGCGCCGCGCCGAAGCGTCGGCCGATGCCGCCGCGCGGCAGCGCCCGCAATTCGCCCAGCGTGTTGATGCCGGCGCGGCTCAGCGGCTCGGCGTGCTCCGCGCCGGCGCTCAGCGTCTGCAGCGGCAAGGGGTCCAGCACCGCCTGCAGCAGCCGCCCGCCGAGGTCGAGCACGCCGCAACGCGCCAGCACCAGCGCCGCGGTGGCCGACGACGCCCAGCCGATGCCGACGGCGCCGAGATCCGGCGCCTCGTCGCTCAGGCGGGCCTTGAGCGCGGGCAGGCCGCGGAACAGGCGCAGGCTGGCCTCGACCTCCATCACGACGGCGTCCTCCATCAAGGCCACGCGCGGCGTGAACTGCAGGCACCACACGGCCAGACCCGCCTGCGTCTCCGCGCACACGCCCCAGGGATGGGGCGGCGGGGCGGTCGTCGGATCCTCAAACGGTGCCGGCGGACGAGGCGGCAATACCAGGGCGACCCACAGCATGGGAGAACTCCGGGAACAGGGCGAGCGGGACGGGCTCGCTCGGGGACAGGGCATGGGCGTTGGTGGCTGCTTCGACGACCGGGACCGGCACGGGCGCCACCGGACGCATCGTGCTGGGCCGCATCACGCGCGGCGTCAGCACGCGCTCCAGCCCGCCGGGGATAGACGCCAGGCGCAACGGGGTCTCGTGCGCGGGGCCCTTGCGCTTGAGGATCTGGACGTCCAGGGCCCAGTCGACATCGATGGTCGCCAGCACCCGCAACGGGGCCGGCGACGGGTCATGGCGCGCGCCCAGAGGCCGGAACAGGAACACCGGTCCTTCGAACGACTGCGCCAGCACCTGCAGCCTTCGCAACTGCTCGGGCGCGGCCTGCGGCATCCAGGCCAGCACGGCGCCGGCGGCGTTGGACTTGATCAGCTGTTCGGCGCACCAGAGCCGCTCCGACGGCGCGCGCGCGTCGATCCAGACGAGGTGCCGTTCATCCAGCCCCAGATGCATCAGGCCGGGCAGGTGGGGACGCTTGGGCGGCCCCACCATCGCCACCGCGGCGCCGTCGGCGACGACACGTCGCAGCGCCGGCCCCGCCAGCCGCCATTCGGCCAGCGAGAACTGCGGCAGCAGCACCTCGGTCAACTGGCGCCCCGGCCAGCCGCCGCCCGGCAGTTCGGCATCGAGCGCGTCGAACCCGCTGGGCCAGACGGTGTCGGTGCCGCGACCCATCGAGTCGCCGCGCCAGATCGCTTTCGCCACGGCGGGCGGAAGGGGGGCAAGAGGGGCGGACGGGGAAGGCATGGCGGTCGTCGACTGGAGACAAAAACGCCGGTTGGAGAACCGGCGTGGAATCACTGTATTTGCATACAGTATAGGACGACGGCAGGCCCGTCCAGGGCTGTTTCAACTCAAACCGGGGGCATGTCCGGAGAGACGGCCCGACGCCTCGGCAGGCGCGGGCGAGGCGGGAAAAGTCAGTACGAATCGCGTACCGCCGCGGGCCGGTGCTTCGAGGCTGACGCTCCAGCCCAGGTGCTCGGCGACGCGCTTGACGATGGCCAGGCCGAGACCCGCGCTGCCGGCGCCGGCGGGGTCGACCTGCATGAAACGGTCGAAGATCCGGTCGCGCACGGCCGGCGGGATGCCGATGCCGGTGTCCTCGATGACCACGCGGCCGGCCTCGAGCCGGATGTCCACGTGACCCTGGTCGGTGAACTGGCAGGCGTTGCGGATCAGGTTGCCCAGCGCGATGGCCGCGAGCTCGGGCCGCGCCGGCACTTCCAGTCCGGCGTCGGCGGGCGCGGCATGCAGCGTCATCTCGACCTCCTTGCCCTTGAGCAGCGGCCGGCAGCGGTCCATCTCCTGGCGCAGCAGCGGCAGCAGCGCGGTCGGCGGCGCGCCGATGCTGGCCGGGTCGCGCGACAGCAGCAGCATGGCGACGACGCGCTCGCTGGTGTCGGCCGCCGTGCGCCGGATGCGCTCGGCCAGCTCCACCATGTCGTCGCGGCCTTGCAGGCGCGCCTTCAGGATTTCGGCCGCGCCCAGCATGACCGCCAGCGGCGTGCGCAGCTCATGGCTGACGTCGCCGGTGAACCAGCGCTCGCGGTCCAGGTAGCGCTGTTGCGCCTCGGTCTTGGCCGCGAAGGCGCGCGACAGCACGCCCAGTTCGTCGGTGGAGTCCAGCAGCGGATAGGCGCGCGGCGCGGCGTCGGTCTCGACGGCGCGGGCCAGCGCGGTGACCGGGGCGACGATGCGGCTCGCGGTCAGCTGCGCCAGGAACAGCGCCAGTCCCAGGCAGCAGACGAAGGCCAGGCCGAGCAGGCCGTAGACGCCGGCCTCGATCTTGGCGAAGTCCTCGTCGCGGTCGGTCAGCACGAAGACCGTCCCGAGGTCGTCCCGGACCAGTGCGGTGAAGGTGGCGTCCTCCTGCGGCAGCGTGTACTTGCCGGGCGGCTTGCCCCGCAGCGCCTGCGGGATCGCGTCGCCGCGGTAGAGCGTGACGCTGGGCGGCAGGTCCGCGTCCAGGCCCTGCTTCTCGCGGGCCACCAGTTCGTCGGCGGTGCGGTCCAGGCGCTGGTCGACGAGGCGGTCCTCGATGCTCGAGGCGATGCGCACCGCGGCCACCGCGAAGGCGCCGCAGACCAGCAGCGTCAGCAGCAGGAACGCAGCGGCCACGCGGGTGCGCAGCGTCGTCGGCGCGGCCGTCGACCGGCCGGCACGAGGATCGCCGCGGTGGTCGCTGCGGTGTTGGCCGCGGTCGCGCCGCGGCTCATCCCGCATCAGGCGACACCAGCCGGTAGCCGATGCCCGGATGGGTCTTCAGCAGCGGGACGGGGAAGGGCTTGTCCAGCGCCGCGCGCAGCGCGTGGATGTGGGTGCGCAGCGCGTCGCTGTCGGGCGGATCGTTGCCCCAGACCTCGCGCTCGAGGTCCTCGCGGCGGACCAGCTTGGGCGCCTCGCGCAGCAGCGCGGACAGCAGCTTGTAGCCGGTCGGCGTCAGCTGCAGCGGCTTGCCGGCGCGGGTGGCCTCCAGCGTGTCGGGGTCGTAGTTGACGTCCGCGTAGCTCACCGCCGAGCTGAGGTTCAGGCCGTGGGAGCGCCGCATCAGCGCCTTGAGGCGGATCTCCAGCTCGACCAGCGAGAAGGGCTTGACGAGGTAGTCGTCGGCGCCGCTCTCGAAGCCGGTGACCTTGTCCGCGATCGTGTCGCGGGCGGTCAGCATGAGGATGGGCGTGGGACGGCGGAAGTCCTTGCGCAGGCGGCGGGCGACGTCCAGGCCGTCCAGGCCGGGGAGGGTCAGGTCCAGCACGATCGCGTCGTAGGAGCCGGCGGCGGCCTGCGCCAGGCCGCCCAGGCCGTTGCGGGCCACGTCCAGTGCGTAGCCCATGGGCTCCAGATAGGCGAACAGGTTCGCGACGATGTCCGGGTTGTCTTCGATGACCAGCAGCTTCATCACGAGGCTCTCGTTCCTGCGGCGCCGGGCGCCGCGTCGTCCTGAAGGGACGGGACCCGGTGGGGAGGCGTCCCCCCGCGAGCCCCGCGGATGCCGGGAATGCTATGCCAGCAGGGAACGCCCGACCTGTCCGCGGGCTGTCGGCACCGCTCACGCGGGGGGCATCGCCCGCGTTGAGGGCGACTGGCGGGCGACGGGTGGGCGATTGACGCGCATCGGGTTCAAAGCTTCTGCGGTTCCATCTCCTTCGTCACGTTTCGTGACGCAAGTCCGGGCCTGTCACCGACCCCTCGGTCGAAGGTGCACTTGAAATCCGGCTTGGGCGCATAATTTGCGGGTTAACCCTATGCTAGCGCCCTTCATCTCCATCCCCGCCGTCGAGCGGCTCACCGCGACCCGTCGGCTGACCTTGCGTCCGCCCGCCGCCGCGGATGCGCGCAGCTTCCGCGACCTGCTGACCGATCCCGCGAATCGCCGATTCGATGCGGGCGGCCCGGCGGCGTCGGAGCGGCTGGAGCTGTGGCGCGCGCTGTGGACACGCGACGGTCTGGGACCGTGGGCGGTGGCGCTGCGGGAACAGCCCTCGCTGGGCGCGATCGGATTCGGCGGCCTGAGCCGGGGCCGCATCTGCGGCGCGCCGGCGCTGCTGCTGGAGTTCCACTTCCTGTCCGACCACTGGGGCCGCGGTTATGCGGCGGAGATGGCGACGGCCGCGTTGGCGCTGGCCTTCGAGAGCCTGCATGCGACGTCGGTGCACGCACTGCTGGCGCCGGGCAACACGGCGGCGCGCAAGACGCTGGAGCGTGTCGGCCTGCGATTGACCGGTTCGGTCGCCGACTGTCCGGGCGAGGCGGCGAGCCTGCTCTACGAGATCAACGCCGGGCAGTACGCGGCCCGGTCGTCGGAGCCGCCCGAGGCAACACCGTTCGGGGCCTGAGGCCTCTCCCTACTGCTGCGGATACACCCGCAGTCCCGCCAGATCGAGCACCCTGAGCCCGCCGTATTCCACGGCGATCAGGCGCTGCTCCTGCAGGTGGCGCAGCGCCTCGTTGACGCGCTGGCGCGAGAGCCCCACCAGGTGTCCCAGCTCCTGCTGCGTGATGCGCAGCAGCCCGTTCACGCCGGGGTAGAGCTGCGGATGGAAGAGTGACGCCAGATTGCGCGCCACGCGCAGGTCGGGGTCGCTCTGGCGGTCGATCTCGCGCGCGGCGATGAACTGGCCCAGCCGTTCGTTGAGCTGGTTGAGCACGTAGCGGTTGAAGGCCAGGCTGGTCGCCAGCAGTTCGTGGAAGCTCTCCAGCGGCAGCCCCGCCACCACGCTGCGCCGCAGCGCCTGGATGTTGTAGCGGTAGGCCTCGCGCTTGAGCAGCGTGCCTTCGCCGAACCAGCCCCCCGGAGGCACCCCCGTGAAGGTGACCTGCCGCGCCGCCGCCTCGTCGTTGCTCATCTTCAGCAGCCCGTCGACCACGCCGAACCAGAAGTTGGCCTCGCGCCCGATGCGGCAGATGCGCTCGCCGACCTCGACCTCCGCCACCTGGATGCTCGAAGCGACGCGTTCGCGCAGTTCGGGCTCGATGGCCTTCAGCCAGGGAATGGCGCTCATCTCCTGCGCGCTCGCGGCCCGCGCCCGCAGCCGTATCGGCTGCGTCGGGACGGCTCCGGAGACGGACGGCTGCAGGGCCGCGGGCGGGGGGGAACCCGGCGCGGCGTGGACAACGGTGTCGGTGGTCGGAGCCATCCCCCGTTCATCGCGCCTGTGCATGACACGAACCTGACGAGGGGCCCTGGGGGAAACACGGAGCAGGAACCCGGATGACAACCTCGACGACTAGCGCAGCTTCCCCTTTTTGACATGTGATCCGATGTTGCACGGAAAGGCTCCAGCGCTATCTCGACGAAATGATGTCCTTGAACGATCGCATGTTGTCGAACGCCGTTGAGGACTTGACCGGCGACGGGACTGAGCCGCAGGCACTGTGTCCCGATGAGATCGTCATTCCCCGGGACGTCGTCCAATTCGGAAACCTGATCGGAAAGCTGAGGCTGCGCTGCGAGGAGAGCGGCGTCTGGCAGTCCATGGGGTACCGGATCAGGTTGCTCCATGACCGCTGGCGCGCGGGCCTGATGCAGCCGGAAGCTCTGGCAGCGCTGCAGCATGGCTTGCGCAGCCTGTGCATCGACATCCGGACAGCCGAAGCGCCGCGACTTATCGGACTGTCCTGGACTGCGTACGGGCCCCGGTGCGGACTTCCGCCCCTGACCATCGCGTCGACGCTGCAACCGCCTGTTGACCGCAAGGCCCGCAGGGACGCCATCGCAAACATGGCAGCCTGATCCGGGAAAACGCTCCCCCGAAGTCTCCCTAGGACTGTCGTCGCAACGACAACACGACGTCAATGGGCCGGCCTACAGTCGGCGCAGCCCCGCGATCAGAGCGCCTCCATAGAGATGGCGACAGCGGGGAGGACAAAGGAGACGACGGTGGAACACACCTTCCCCCGCTTGCTGTTCGCCCACGCCGCCCAGCGCCCCCACGCGCCGGCGCTACGCGAGAAGGAGCTCGGCATCTGGCAGACCCTCGACTGGGCGGCGCTGGCGGCGCTCGTGCGCGACCTTGCGCACGGCTTCGCCGCCGCCGGCATGACACGCGGTCAGCACCTCGTCGTGATCGGCGAGAACCGGCCCCGGCTCTACGCCTCGATGCTCGCCGCGCAGTCGCTGGGCGCGATCCCCGTGCCGCTGTACCAGGACGCGGTCGCCGCTGAATTCGCCTACCCGCTGCAGAACGCCGACGTCGCCTTCGTCGTCGTCGAGGACCAGGAGCAGGTCGACAAGCTGCTCGAGATCCGCGATCAATGCCCCGCGCTGCGGCGCATCTGGTTCGACGATCCGCGCGGCCTGCGCCATTACGCGGCGGACGGACTCGCCTCGATCGACAGCCTGTGCGACGACGGCCGAGCCCATGCCATGCGCCATCCCGGCTGGTTCGAGCGCGAGGTCGACGCCGGCCGTGCCGGCGACGTGGCGGCGATGTTCTTCACCTCCGGCACCACCGGCCATCCGAAAGGCGTGGTGCACACGCATACCTCGCTGATCGACCGCGCCCAGGCCGGCGCGCGCTTCGACAAGCTCACCGCCGACGAGGAGGTCCTCGCCTACCTGCCCTGTGCCTGGATCGGCCAGAACGTCTTCAGCTACGCGCAGTGGCTGGCCTGCGGCTACGTCGTCAACTGCCCCGAGTCCGCGAGCACCGTCAGCATCGATCTCAAGGAGATCGGCCCGACCTACTACTTCGCGCCGCCGCGGGTCTTCGAAGGCCTGCTCACCAGCGTGATGATCCGCATGGAGGATGCCGGCGCGCCCAAGCGCTGGCTCTTCGCGAAGGCGATGGCGCTCGCGGAGCGCGTCGGCCCGGCGCTGATGGACGGCAAGCCGGTCGACGCGTGGGAGCGCTTCAAGTACCGCCTCGGCGACCTCGCGATCTACGGCCCGCTGCGCAACGCGCTGGGCTTCTCGCGGGTGCGCGTGGCCTACACCGCGGGCGAGGCGATCGGTCCTGATCTCTTCAGCTTCTACCGCTCCATCGGCATCAACCTGAAGCAGCTCTACGGCTCGACCGAGACGGCCGTCTTCGTCTGCCTGCAGCCGGACCATGAGGCGAAGTCCGACACCGTCGGCGTGCCCATCGACGGCGTGGAGATCAAGCTCGCGGACAGCGGCGAGATCCTGGTGCGGTCGCCGGGCCTGCTCAAGGGCTACTACAAGAACCCGGAAGCGACGGCCGAGGTGCTGGGCGCCGACGGCTGGTACCGCACCGGCGATGCGGGCTTCCTCGACGCGGGCGGCCACCTGAAGATCATCGACCGCGCCAAGGACGTCGGCCGGCTGCGCGGCGGTGCGCATGACGGCGCGATGTTCGCGCCCAAGTACGTCGAGAACAAGCTGAAGTTCTTCGCGTTCATCAAGGAGGCGGTGGCCTTCGGCGACGGGCGCGATCACGTCTGCGCCTTCGTCAACATCGACTTCGAGGCCGTCGGCAACTGGGCCGAGCGCCGCAACCTCGCCTATGCCGGCTACACCGACCTCGCGGGCAAGCCCGAAGTGCTCGGGCTGATCAAGGACTGCGTGGAGAAGGTGAACGCGGACCTCGCGCAGGACGAGCGGCTGACCGGCAGCCAGATCACGCGTTTCCTCGTGCTGCACAAGGAACTCGACGCCGACGACGGCGAGCTCACGCGCACCCGCAAGGTCCGCCGCGGCGCGATCGCCGAGAAGTACGCCGTGCTGATCGACGCGCTCTACGCGGGCAGGACCTCGCAGTTCATCGAGACGGCGGTCCGCTTCGAGGACGGCCGCAGCGGTAGCGTGTCCGCCGACCTGCGCATCGAGGAGGCAACCACCTTCCCGCACACCCGGAGGGCCGCCTGATGAGCGCCAGTCTCACCGTCAATGCCGGGGGCGCCGCAGGCGACTCCGCGGCCGGGGCGCAGTTCCAGGAAGCCGGCCATGCCGCGCCACCGGCAGCGCCGGCGCAGGGCGCGGCGTCGCCCCGGTCCGCGGGCGACGCGTCGCCGGGCCGCCGCATCGGCGAGGTGATCCTCGAGGTCGAGCACATCTCGCTGTCCTTCGGCGGCGTGAAGGCGCTCAACGACATCAGCTTCGACGTCCGCGAGCACGAGATCCGCGCCATCATCGGCCCCAACGGCGCCGGCAAGAGCTCGATGCTGAACTGCATCAACGGCGTCTACCAGCCGCAGCAGGGCGGCATCCGCTACCGCGGCGAGGACGTGCGGCAGTGGAGCCCGCGCGCGCGGCTGCGCCGCATGGCCGAACGCGGCGTCGCGCGCACCTTCCAGAACCTGGCGCTGTTCAAGGGCATGAGCGTGCTGGACAACATCATGTCCGGCCGCAACCTGCACATGAAGCGCAACCTGCTGTGGCAGGCGCTGCGGATCGGTCCGGCCGCGCAGGAGGAGATCGAGCACCGCGAGAAGGTCGAGCGGATCATCGATTTCCTCGAGATCCAGGCGCATCGCAAGACGCCGGTCGGCGGACTCTCCTACGGCCTGCAGAAGCGCGTGGACCTGGGCCGCGCGCTGGCGATGGAGCCCAAGGTGCTGCTGCTCGACGAGCCGATGGCCGGCATGAACGTCGAGGAGAAGCAGGACATGTGCCGCTTCATCCTGGACGTCAACGACGAGTTCGGCACGACCATCGTCCTGATCGAGCACGACATGGGCGTGGTGATGGACATCAGCGACCGCGTCGTGGTGCTCGACTACGGGAAGAAGATCGGCGACGGCACGCCCGACGAGGTGCGCGCCAACCCGGAAGTGATCCGCGCCTACCTCGGCGCCGGCGAGTGAGCGCCGGAAGAAGCAAGCAGCAGCAAGCAGGCAAGCAAGGAAACGATCATGGGCTTCTTCCTCGAAACCGTCTTCGGCGGGCTGATGGCCGGCATGCTCTACGCGCTGGTCGCGCTGGGCTTCGTGCTGATCTTCAAGGCCTCCGGCGTCTTCAACTTCTCGCAGGGCGCGATGGTGCTGTTCGCGGCGCTGGCGATGGCGCGCTTCGCCGAATGGTTCCCGCAGTGGTTCGGCTTCGAGAGCGTGTTGCTGGCCAACGTGCTGGCGCTGGTCGCCGCCGCGGCCTGCATGGTCGTCGTCGCGTGGCTGGTGGAGCGGCTCGCGCTGCGCGGCCTCGTCAACCAGCCGGCGATCACGCTGCTGATGGCGACGCTGGGCATCAGCTACTTCCTCGACGGCGCGGGGCAACTGATCTTCGGCAGCTCGACCTACAAGATCGACGTCGGCCTGCCGAAGGATCCGCTGTTCGTGCTCGAGGACAGCTTCCCCGGCGGTCTGCTGCTCAACAAGGAAGACCTGTACTCGGCCGTGATCGCCGCCGCGCTGGTGGGCCTGCTGTCGCTGTTCTTCCAGAAGACCCGCACCGGCCGCGCGCTGCGCGCGGTCGCCGACGACCACCAGGCCGCGCAGTCCATCGGCATCCCGCTGTCGCGCATCTGGGTGATCGTGTGGTCCGTCGGCGGGCTGGTCGCGCTGGTGGCCGGCATCATCTGGGGCAGCAAGCTGGGCGTGCAGTACTCGATCTCGCTCGTCGCGCTCAAGGCCTTCCCGGTCGTGATCCTCGGCGGCCTGACCTCGGTGCCGGGCGCGATCGTCGGCGGATTGATCATCGGCGTCGGCGAGAAGCTGTCCGAGATCTACCTCGGTCCGTCCGTCGGCGGCGGCATCGAGAACTGGTTCGCCTATGTGCTCGCGCTGGGCTTCCTGCTGGTGCGGCCGCAAGGCCTCTTCGGCGACAAGATCATCGATCGCGTCTGAGTTCCCGCTCGACGACCGATCAAGGAGACGACCGTGTTCTATCGTGAAAACGGCCAGTTCAAGGCCAGCTACCGCGCGGACCTGGCGCTGTTCCCGATCGCGCAGGACCGCCGCGCGGTGATCGCGCTGGCGCTGGTGGCCTTCGTCGCCGTGCCCTGGCTGGCGAGCGACTACACCTTCCGCGCGGTGCTGATCCCCTTCCTCGTGCTGTCGCTCGCGGCGCTGGGCCTGAACGTGCTCGTGGGCTACTGCGGGCAGATCTCGCTGGGGACCGGCGCCTTCATGGCCGTCGGCGCCTATGCGGCCTACAACCTGCAGGTGCGCATCGAGGGCATGCCGCTGTTGCTGTCGCTGATCGGCGGCGGGCTGGCCGCGACGGTCTGCGGCGTGATCTTCGGGCTGCCGAGCCTGCGCATCCGCGGGCTCTACCTCGCGGTCGCGACGCTGGCGGCGCAGTTCTTCATCGACTGGTTCACCAACCGCGTGCCGTGGGTGACGAACTCCTCGTCGGGCTCGGTGAGCGTCGGCACGCTGCAGCTCTTCGGCCTGCCGCTGGAAACGCCGGCGCAGCGCTACCTGCTGTGCCTGTCGCTGGTGGTCGTGTGCGGCATCCTCACCAAGAACCTGGTGCGCGGCGCCATCGGCCGCGAATGGATGGCCATGCGCGACATGGACGTCGCCGCCGCCGTCATCGGCATCCGGCCCGTGCACGCGAAGCTGACGGCCTTCGCGGTCAGCAGCTTCATCGTCGGCGTGGCCGGCGCGCTGTGGGGCTTCGTGCACCTGGGCGCGTGGGAGCCCGCGGCCTTCGGCATCGACAAGTCCTTCCAGCTGCTGTTCATGATCATCATCGGCGGGCTGGGCTCGATCGCGGGCAGCTTCTTCGGCGCGGCGTTCATCGTGCTGCTGCCGCTGCTGCTGAACCACGTGCCGCACTGGCTGGGCCTGCCGCTCTCCACCGCGGCCGCCTCGCACCTGGAGCACATGATCTTCGGCGCGCTGATCGTGTTCTTCCTCATCGTCGAGCCGCACGGACTCGCGCGGTTGTGGTCGACGGCGCGCCAGAAGCTGCGCCTGTGGCCATTTCCGCACTGATCGCCGATCGATCACGCATCGACCGGACATTGGGTCCACGAGATTTCAAACCGCACCGCAGAGTGCACCACCAGGAGACGACACCATGAGCTTGAAGACCTTCGCGCGAGGCGCGCTCTGCGCGGCCACGCTGGTCGCGGCGGCGCTGCCGGCGGCGGCACAGACCGCCACCGAGCAGTTCATCCCGCTGCTGGTGTACCGCACCGGCCAGTTCGCGCCGCTGGGCATGCCCTGGGCGGACGGCAAGCAGGACTACCTGAAGCTGGTGAACGCGCGCGACGGCGGCGTGAACGGCGTCAAGCTCGCCTTCGAGGAATGCGAGACCGCCTACGACGCCGCCAAGGGCGTCGAGTGCTATGAGCGCCTGAAGGGGAAGGGCGGCGGCGCGTCGGGCTTCGACACGCAGTCGACGGGCATCACCTTCGCGGTGACGGACAAGGCCTTCGTCGACAAGGTCGTCGTGGAGACGCCGGGGTACGGCCTGTCGCAGTCCGCCGACGGCACCGTGTTCGAATGGAATTTCCCGCTGCTGGGCACCTACTGGACTGCCGCCGACGTGATGCTGCAGGACATCGCGAAGAAGGAGAAGGGCTCGCTCAAAGGCAAGAAGATCGCGCTGGTCTATCACGACAGCCCCTACGGCAAGGAGCCGATCCCGCTGATCCAGAAGCGCGCCGCCGCCGAGGGCTTCGAGGTGCTGCTGTATCCGGTCACGCCGCCCGGGGTCGAGCAGAAGTCGACCTGGCTGCAGATCCGCCAGCAGAAGCCGGACTACGTGCTGTTCTGGTCCGCCGGCGTGATGACGCCCGCAGGCATCCGCGAGGCGCAGGCCAGCGGCTATCCGCGCGAGAAGATCTACGCGATCTGGTGGGCCGGCTCGGACCACGACGTCAAGGACATCGGCGCCGGCGCCAAGGGCTACAACGCGATCACGCTGCACAACAGTTCGGCCAAGGACAAGGTCCATGACGAGCTGAAGAAGTTCGTCTACGACAAGGGCCAGGGCACCGGCCCGGCCACCGGCATCGGCGCCATCGCGCACACGCGGGGCATGATGATCTCGATGCTGCAGGTCGAGGCGATCCGCGCCGCGCAGGAGAAGTTCGGCAAGGGCAAGGTCATGACGCCGGAGCAGGTGCGCTGGGGCTTCGAGAACCTGAACCTGAGCGCCGAGCGGCTCAAGGCGCTGGGCTTCGGCGAGGTGATGCGCCCGGTGCAGACCAGCTGCGCCAACCACATGGGCAACGACTGGGCGCGCATCGTCCAGTGGGACGGCGCGAAGTGGAACCTCGCCTCCGACTGGTACCAGTCGGACAAGACCCACATCGATCCGCTGGTCAAGGAGTACGCCGCCAAGTACGCCCAGACCAAGAACCTGAAGCCGCGCAGCTGCAGCTGAACGTCGCTTCTGACATTCGCCTGAACTCTGCTTGAGCACGACCGCCATGCAAGCCACTTCCGCTTCTTCCGCTGCCGCATCGAGTGCCCCGACGGGCGTCGCTGTGGCGGCGCCCGCGCTGCTCGACGTCAACGGCATCGAGGTCATCTATCACCACGTGATCCTCGTGCTGAAGGGCGTCTCGCTGCGCGTGCCCGAAGGGGCGGTGGTGGCCTTGCTCGGCGGCAACGGCGCCGGCAAGACCACGACGCTGCGCGCGGTCTCCAACCTGCTCGCGGGCGAACGCGGCGAGGTCACGAAGGGCTCGATCGAGCTGCGCGGCGAGCGCATCGAGCGGCTCACCCCGGCGGACCTCGTGCATCGCGGCGTGGTGCAGGTGATGGAGGGGCGGCACTGCTTCGCGCACCTGACGATCGAGGAGAACCTGCTCACCGGCGCGTACACGCGCACCGACGGCAAGGCGGCGGTCGCGCAGACGCTGGAGAAGGTCTACGCCTACTTCCCGCGGCTGAAGACGCGGCGGACCTCGCAGGCCGCCTACACCTCGGGCGGCGAGCAGCAGATGTGCGCGATCGGCCGGGCGTTGATGGCCGATCCGAAGATGGTGTTGCTGGACGAGCCCTCGATGGGCCTGGCGCCGCAGATCGTCGAGGAAGTCTTCGAGATCGTGCGCGACCTCAACCGCAAGGAGCGCACCACCTTCCTGCTCGCCGAGCAGAACACCAACATGGCGCTGCGCTACGCCGACTACGGCTACATCCTGGAGAACGGCCGCGTCGTCATGGACGGCCAGGCCCAGGCGCTGCGCGACAACGAGGACGTGCGCGAGTTCTACCTCGGCATGGGTGGCACCGATCGCAAGAGCTTCCGCGACGTGAAGAGCTACAAGCGCCGCAAGCGCTGGCTCGCCTGAATTCAAGGATTGATGGGAGAGCAGTTCATGGACAACGACTTCTTCGCGCCCCCGCCGTTCAAGGCCGAGGAGGCGCTCGTGCAGTTGAAGCGCGCCTTGCGCGACCTGCGCGCGCTGACGGAGCGCGGCGCCGGCTGGAGCTTCGAGAACCAGGAGGTCCTCCAGCTCGCGGTCGGCGAGGGCCAGATCACCGCGAAGCTGGCGAAGAAGCCGGCGCGCAGCCCCGACTGGGAAACGCGCATCTGCCGCAACGCGGCCGACGTGCGCAAGCTGCAGGACGACCTCAAGCGTCGTCTGGCGCAGTGGGCGGAGGAGTGATGGGCGCCGCCAGCCTCGATTTCTACGACGCGCTGGAGACGCGCGATCCCGCCGCGCGCGAGGCCGCGCTGATGGCGGCGCTGCCGCACCAGTTGGCCAACGCGCGGCAGAACACCGATGCCTTCGGCGAACTGCTGGTCGACGTGGAGCCGGACCTGGTCCGCACGCGCGACGCGCTGGCGCGGCTGCCGGTGACGCGCAAGTCGGAGCTGCTCGCGCGGCAGCAGGCGGTCCGCGCGGACGCGGGACGCGTGCCGTTCGAACCCTTCGGGGGCTTCTCGACCATCGGCTGGCGCGGCCTGAAGCGCGACGGCGGCGCGCGTCGCGTGTTCCAGTCGCCGGGCTCGATCTACGAGCCCGAAGGACATGGGCGCGACTATTGGCGTGTCGGCCGCGCGCTGCACGCGGCGGGTTTGCGCGCGGGCGACCTGGTCCACAACTCGTTCAGCTATCACCTGACGCCGGCCGGCGCCATGATGGAAGGCGGCGCGGAGGCGCTGGGCTGCACGGTGTTCGCCGGCGGTGTCGGCAACACGGAGCTGCAGCTGCAGGCGATGGCCGAACTCCGGCCGCAGGCCTACGTCGGCACACCGAGCTTCTTGAAGATCCTGCTGGACAAGGCGGCGGAGCAGGGTCAGGCCTTGTCCGTGCGCAAGGCGCTGGTCAGCGGCGAGGCGTTCCCGACCGCGCTGCGCGACTGGTGCGGCGAGCGCGGCGTCGCCGGCTTCCAGTGCTACGCCACCGCGGACCTCGGGCTGATCGCCTATGAGACCGTGGCGCGCCAGGGGCTGGTCGTCGACGAGGGCGTGATCCTCGAGATCGTCCGCCCCGGCACCGGCGATCCGGTGCCCGACGGCGAGGTGGGCGAGGTCGTCGTCACCACGCTCAACCGCGACTATCCGCTGATCCGTTTCGGCACCGGCGACCTGTCGGCTGTGCTGCCCGGTCCCTGTCCCACCGGGCGGACCAACGTGCGCATCAAGGGCTGGATGGGGCGCGCGGACCAGAGCGCCAAGGTGCGCGGCATGTTCGTGCACGCAGGGCAGGTGGCCGAGGTGCTGCGGCGCTTCCCGCAGGCGCGGCGCGGCCGGCTGGTGGTCGAGGGCGAGATGGCGCAGGACCGCATGACGCTGCGGGTCGAGACAGAGGGCCCGGCGCCCGAGGGCATGGCGGAGGGCCTGACCGCCGCGCTGCGCGACGTGACCAAGCTGCGGGGCGAGGTCGTGTTCGTCGCGGCGGGCGGGCTGCCCAACGACGGAAAAGTCATCGAGGACCTGCGGAAGTTCGACTGATTTCCCTCAGAGGGAGGGGGATGGCAGCGGTTCCATGCCTCGGTGCTATCCCGGCTTACGTAGTTTCCGTAAGTTGCAATGTGGGAGGGCGACCTAGCATCCGCGCCATCACCCACACCTCCAACGAGGAAGAGACACCATGAAGAAGATCTTGCTCGCCTCCGTCGCGGCGCTGAGCGTCGGCGCTGCCTGGGCCGACTACCCGGACAAGCCGGTGACCATCGTCGTCCCGTTCGCTGCCGGCGGCCCGACCGACAAGGTCGCGCGCGACCTGGCCGAGGCGCTGCGCAAGCCGCTGAACGCGACCATCGTGATCGAGAACGTCGGCGGCGCCGGCGGCACGCTGGGCGCCACCAAGGTGTCCAAGGCCGCGCCGGACGGCTACACGCTGCTGCTGCATCACATCGGCATCTCGACCTCGCCGGCCCTGTACCGCAACCTGCAGTACAAGACGCTGGAGGACTTCGAGTACCTGGGCCTGATCAACGAAGTGCCGATGACGCTGATCTCGCGTCCCAACCTGCCGGCCGCCAACTACGCCGACCTGGTGAAGTGGCTGAACGCCAACAAGGGCAAGATCAACCTGGCCAACGCCGGCCTGGGTTCGGCGTCGCACCTGTGCGGCCTGCTGTACATGAGCACGGTCAAGATCGACATGACGACGGTCCCGTACAAGGGCACGGGCCCGGCGATGACCGACCTGATCGGCGGCCAGGTCGACCTGATGTGCGACCAGACGACCAACACCACGACACAGATCGACGGCGGCAAGGTCAAGGCCTACGCGGTGTCCACGCCCAAGCGCCTGGGCGGTTCGCTCGCCAAGCTGCCGACGCTGGACGAGTCCGGCCTGAAGGGCTTCAACGTCACGATCTGGCACGGCATGTACGCGCCCAAGGGCACGCCGAAGGCGGTGCTGGACAAGATCAACACGGCGCTGAAGACGGCGCTGAAGGATGCCGAGTTCCACAAGCGCGAGGAAGCGCTGGGCGCGGTCATCGTCACCGACAACCGCGTGAACCCGGCCGAGCACAAGAAGTTCGTCGCCGACGAGATCGCCAAGTGGACGCCGGTCATCAAGGCCGCCGGCCAGTACGCCGACTGATCGACGCACGACGATTCGAAGCGGCGCCGCCGCTTCGGGCTCAGGCTCCGAAGCCCGCCTCATGGCGGGCTTTTTCATTGCTGCACGGCGGACGAGCCCCGGTCTCGCTTTCCTGTCGCCGTCACGCTGGCGACCGGCACACCACGCCCACCTTGTTGCCGTCCAGGTCGCGGAAATAGGCCGCGTAGAAATTCGGTCCGTAGTTCTCGCGCGGACCGGGGCGGCCGTCGTCCTTGCCGCCGCCGCTGATCGCGGCGGCGTACACCGCATCGACCTGCGCCCGCGTCGACGCCGCCAGCGCGAGCATCGAGCCGTTGCCCACCGTCGCGTCCAGCCCGTTGAAGGGCTGCACCACCCACAGCTGCGTCTCGCCGCCCTCGGGGCCGTAGCCGACCATCTCGTCGTCCGAGTAGCCCGGCTTCAGGCCCAGCGGCGCGAGCGCGGCGTCATAGAACGCCTTGGCCGCGCGGCGGTCGTTGCTGCCCAGGGTGACGTAGCTGATCATGGTGGTTTCCTTGCTTCGATAGGCCGTTGTAGCACCGCATTCTCATCACATCCGCATCGGAATCGTGACCGGCCCGTCATTGATCAGACTGACCTGCATGTCCGCGCCGAATTCACCGGTCGCCACGACCGGATGCTGCGACCGCGCGAACGCGACCGCATGCTCGTAGAGCCGTCGACCCAGCTCCGCCGGCGCCGCGCCGGTGAAGCTCGGCCGGTTGCCGCCGGACGTGTCCGCCGCGAGGGTGAACTGCGAAACGATCAGCAGGCCGCCGCCCACGTCCTGCACGCTGCGGTTCATCTTGCCGGCCTCGTCGCTGAAGACGCGCAGCTTCAGGATCTTCTGCAGCAGCTTCTCCGCCACCGCCTCGGTGTCCTGCGGCTCGGCGCAGACCAGCAGCAGCAGGCCCTGTCCGATCTGCCCGGTACAGCGGTCGCCGACATCGACCCGGGCTTCCTTCACCCGTTGCAGCAGCGCGATCATCCTTGTCCTTCCTGGTTCGGGGTGGCCGCGGATGCGGCGGTTGACGGGGCCGTCTCGCGTTCCGCCATCTCGGCGAAGCGCGTCTCGACGTTCACCGGCAGCAGTTGGATGCTGGCGCGCAGGCCGGGCAGGGCGCCCATCAGCGCCTGCTCGACCTGACCCCGCAGCGCGGCGGCCTCGCCGAGCGTCCATCGCGCCGGCACGTGGAGGTGGAAGTCGACGTAGCGCTGCTGGCCCGCCGCGCGTGTCGCGACGTGATCGAAGCGGAGCTCCGGCGATTCGAAACGCGCCAGCACCTCGGCGATGACCTGCTGGTCCTCGGGCTCGAGCGCCATGTCCATCAGCCCGCCGGTGGACTTCCACATCAGGTGCACCGCCTCGCGCAGGATGTTCAGCGCGACCAGGATCGCCAGCAGCGGATCCAGCCAGGTCCAGCCCGTCAGCATTACGCCGATCAGGCCGGCGACGACACCGACCGAGGTCCAGACATCGGTGAACAGATGGCGTGCGTCGGCCTCCAGCGCGATCGAGCGGTGTTCGCGCGAGGCCTGCAGCATCTTCCACGCGAGCGCGCCGTTGATCGCCGTGCTGACCAGCGACAGCGCCATGCCGATGCCGAGCTGCTCCAGCGGTTGCGGCGCGCGCAGCCGCTCGATCGCGGCCCAGCCGATGCCCAGCGCGGCGATCAGGATCAGCGCACCCTCGAAGGCGCTGGAGAAGTACTCCGCCTTATGGTGGCCGAAGGGGTGGTCCTCGTCGGGCGGCCGCCGCGCGATCGTCACCATCGCCAGACCGAAGAGCGCCCCCGCGAGGTTCACCCCCGATTCGAGCGCGTCCGAGGCCAGGCTCACCGAGCCGGTCCACCACCAGGCGGCCGTCTTCAGGGCGATGGTCAGCACGGCCACGCCGGCGGACAACTTCAGATATTGCTGCACTTGCATGGCGCCGATTTTGCCGGTCCTAGAATGGCGCCCGATCCATTCCTCGTCCCCAATCTCACCCCGTCCCACCCCGTCCCATCCCTCAGCCTCCTCCGGACAGCACCATGAGCAACACCCCTCCCGTCCACGACGCCGATCTGAGCCACATCCCGCCGCGCGACAAGGCCGAGCTGCTCTCCCAGGCGCTGCCCTACATCCGCAAGTACCACGGCAAGACCATCGTCATCAAGTACGGCGGCAACGCGATGACCGATCCCGCGCTGCAGCAGGACTTCGCCGAGGACGTGGTGCTGCTCAAGCTGGTCGGCCTGAACCCGGTGGTCGTGCACGGCGGCGGGCCGCAGATCGAGGACGCGCTCAACAAGCTCGGCAAGAAGGGCCACTTCATCCAGGGCATGCGCGTCACCGATGAAGAGACGATGAGCGTCGTCGAATGGGTGCTCGCCGGCGAGGTGCAGCAGGACATCGTCGGCCTGATCAACGTCGCCGGCGGCAAGGCCGTGGGCCTGACCGGCCGCGACGGCGGCATGATCCGCGCCAAGAAGCTCAAGCTGATCGACAAGGACGACCCGGCCAAGGAGCACGACGTTGGCTCCGTCGGCGACATCGTCTCCATCGACCCCAGCGTCGTGAAGGCGCTGCAGGACGACCAGTTCATCCCCGTCATCAGCCCCATCGGCTTCGGCGAGAGCAACGAGAGCTACAACATCAACGCCGACGTCGTCGCCGGCAAGCTGGCCGAGGTGCTCAAGGCCGAGAAGCTGGTGATGCTCACCAACACCCCCGGCGTGCTCGACAAGCAGGGCACGCTGCTGACCGACCTGTCGGCGCGCGAGATCGACGAGCTCTTCGCCGACGGGACGCTGTCCGGCGGCATGCTGCCCAAGATCGCCTCCGCGCTGGATGCGGCCCGCAGTGGCGTCAAGGCCGTCCACATCATCGACGGCCGTGTCCCTCATGCGATGCTGCTGGAGATCCTGTCCGAGCAGGCCTACGGCACGATGATCCGCTCGCATTGAGCGGGCCGACGGAGAAACCTCCGCTGAAGAGGCGCTCCGGATCATTCCGCGGATCCCCCTGATGGGTGGATTCCCCCACCGAGCCCCCTCCGAACGAGGGGGCTCGGTCGTTTCCGGAGGGTGGGCAGGATCGCTGCTTGCCCTCGCTGTCCCTCTGGCCGCCGGGCTTGGTCGAAGGTCATACCACTGCAAGCTGGGGATTGCCGCTGAAACACGCGACATCCCAGAATGCGCCACGAAACGGCTCCGCAGGCCGTGAGGGATTGCATGTCACTTTTCAGCGTCTTGATCGTCGAGGATCAGCTTCGTTTCCGCGAAGCGTTCGCCCATGCCCTTGAGAAAGCACCCGACATCCGTCTGGTGGGCATGGCCACCGATCTCCAGCAGGGCCGGAAGATGTTCGACCAGACGCGTCCCGACGTGCTGCTGGTGGACCTCGACCTGCCCGGGGGGAGCGGCATCGAACTGATCCGCCACGCGGCCCACGTCGCGCCCGAGTGCGAGGTGATGGTCATCTCCGTCTTCGGCGACGAGCAGCACGTGCTCTCGAGCATCGAAGCCGGCGCGACCGGCTACCTGCTCAAGGACTCGCTCGCGCTCGACCTGCCGGGTCAGCTGCGCTCGCTGCGCGCGGGCGGCAGTCCGATCTCGCCGGTGATCGCGCGTCGGCTGCTGCTGCGCCTGGCGCCGCAGGGGGCGGGCGCGCATCCGCGCGGCTTCGGCGATTCGGCCCCGATGCCGCTGGTCGACGAGCAGGTCGTCGCGCTGTCCGAACAGGAATCGCGCGTGCTGCACCTCGCCGCGAAGGGCTTCACCTTCGACGAGATCGCGCAGTTCATGAACGTGTCGCCGCACACCATCATGACCTACGTGAAGCGCACCTACCGCAAGCTGCAGGTGCGCTCCAAGGTCGAGGCCATCTACGAGGCACGCCGCCTCGGCTGGCTGCGCGACTGATCGCGGTCCGATCGCGGTCTGATCGACGACTGATCGGGCAAGGACTGCCACCTTCCAGGGTGGCGGTCCTCCCGGCATGAGCCGGAAACCGGCCTCGGGGAGTTGGCGTACGACGTCCGGCATCGGCGTCAAGGCGGCGTTCCGGCTGTGCCAGAATCGCCGCACACTTCGGCCCCCTCCATGCACCCCAGCTCCTCGGACACCCCGGACTCTGCCGCTGCCAAGCCGGCGGAGCTGCCACGCAAGCGGCTCAAGCCGGGCGAGCGCCGGGTGCAGATCCTGCAGACGCTGGCCAGCATGCTGGAGCAGCCCGGCGCCGAGCGGGTGACCACCGCCGCGCTCGCCGCACGGCTGGAGGTCAGCGAAGCGGCGCTCTACCGCCACTTCGCCAGCAAGGCCCAGATGTTCGAGGGGCTGATCGAATTCATCGAGACCAGCATCTTCTCGCTGCTCAACCAGATCGCCGAGCGCGAGACGGACGGGCTGGCGCAGGCGCAGCGCATCGTCGCGGTGCTGCTGCAGTTCGGCGAGCGCAATCCGGGCATGGCCCGCGTGATGGTCGGCGACGCGCTGGTCTACGAGAACGAGCGCCTGGTCGCGCGCATGAACCAGTTCTTCGACAAGGTCGAGTCGGCGCTGCGACAGGGGCTGCGCACCGCCGCGGAGGCCTCCGGGTCGACCACGCCGACCGTCGAGGCGCAGGCGCAGGCCTCGGTGCTGGTGAGCTTCATCATCGGCCGGCTGCAGCGCTACGCGCGCTCCGGCTTCAAGCGCCTGCCGACCGAACAGCTGGATGCCGCGATGCGAATGCTCGCCTGAGCTTTCGCGATGCCTACCGCCCCGTACGCCTCGGGGCGCCGCCTACACTCGGTGGCTATGGTCAATGCTCCTGACGCCTCTGAAGCCCTTGTCGCCGTGCTCCAACGCGCCGACGCGCTGCTGACCCGCCTGGAGGCCGTGCTGCCCCAGCCCCTGACCCCGCCCGACTGGGACGCCGCCGTGGCCTTCCGCTACCGCAAGCGCGGCGCGAGCGCCCGCCTGGAGCCGGTGAAGCACCTCTCCGCGATCCGGCTCGCCGACCTCAAGGAGGTCGAGCCGCAGAAGGAACGCCTGCTGCGCAACACGCGCCAGTTCGTGCAGGGCCAGCCCGCCAACAACGTGCTGCTGACCGGCGCGCGCGGGACCGGCAAGAGCTCGCTGATCAAGGCCTGCCTCAACGAATTCGCCGGACAGGGTCTGCGCCTGATCGAGGTCGACAAGGGCGACCTCGTCGACCTGCCGGATCTGGCCGACCTGGTCGCCGACCGGCCGGAGCGCTTCGTCATCTTCTGCGACGACCTCAGCTTCGACGAAGGCGAGGCCGGCTACAAGGCGCTCAAGTCCATGCTTGACGGCTCCGTCGCCGCGGCCACCGACAACCTGCTGATCTACGCCACCAGCAACCGCCGCCACCTGCTGCCCGAGCAGATGAAGGACAACCTGGCCACGACCTACTCGGAGCGCGACGGCAACGTCGAGGTGCATCCGGGCGAGGCGGTGGAGGAGAAGATCTCGCTGTCCGAACGCTTCGGGATGTGGATCAGCTTCTACAGCTTCAGCCAGCAGGAATACCTGGCGATCGTCGCGCAATGGCTGACGCATTTCGGCCTGGACGCCGCGCGCATCGAGGCTGCGCGCCCACTCGCGCTGGTGTGGGCGCTGGAGCGCGGATCGCGCTCGGGCCGTGTCGCCTACCAGTTCGCCCGCGATCTGGCGGGGCAGGGGCAAGTCCATGACTGAGAAAAACGAATCCGCGAACCCGCACAGCCCCTCCGCCGCGAGCGATCGCAAGCCGGTGGACGTGGCGGTCGGCGTGCTGGTGCGCCGCGAACCGAACGGCCGCGAGACCGAGTTCCTGCTGACCTCCCGCCCCGAGGGCAAGGTCTACGCCGGCTACTGGGAGTTCCCGGGCGGCAAGCTCGAGGCCGGCGAGACCGTGGAGCAAGCGCTGCGCCGCGAACTGCATGAGGAACTCGGCATCACCATCGGCGCCGCGCAGCCGTGGAAGATCGAGCTGATGGAGTACCCGCACGCCAAGGTGCGCCTGCACTTCTGCAAGGTGTACGAGTGGCAGGGCGAGTTCGAGATGCGCGAAGGCCAGACCATGAGCTGGCAACACCTGCCGGTGCAGGTGCAACCGGTGCTCCCCGGCACGATCCCTGTGCTGCAGTGGTTCGCCGCCGAGCGTTTCCATGTCGGGGCGACCCATGTCGTCTGAAGGCACGACCGATGGTGTGAGCGATGCCGCTGGAGCGACCGCGGACTACACTGCCCCGATGGACTGGCTGGATCAGATCAAGTGGGACCGCGACGGGCTGGTGCCCGTCATCGCCCAGGAGCAGGGCTCGAACGACATCCTGATGTTCGCGTGGATGAATCGCGAGGCGCTGGCCCGCACGGCCAAAGTCGGCGAAGCGGTGTACTGGAGCCGTTCGCGACAGAAGCTGTGGCACAAGGGCGAGGAGTCCGGCCACGTGCAACAGGTCCACGGCATCCGGCTGGATTGCGACAACGACGTGGTGCTGCTGAGCATCACGCAGCACGGCCACGAGCCCGGCATCGCCTGCCACACCGGCCGTCACAGCTGCTTCTTCCAGAAGCTGGAGAACGGGCAGTGGACGGCGGTCGAGCCGGTCCTCAAGGACCCGGCCAGCATCTACAAGGCTTGAGCGACATGGCCCCCTCCGACACTTCCGGCAAGACCGTGGCTGGCGCGCCCGACGCGCCTGACTCGGTTTTCCTGCCCGACAGTCCCTCGCCCGCCGTGACGGCCCCGCTGACCGATCCGGCGAAGGCGCCGCTGAACGGCACGGACGTGCTGGCGCATCTGGGCGACGTCGTCGCCCAGCGTCGTGCCGAGGGCGATCCCGACAAGAGCTATGTCGCCAAGCTGTTCGCCAAGGGCCTGGACCACATCCTCAAGAAGGTCGGCGAGGAAGCGACTGAGGTCGTGATCGCGGCCAAGGACGGCGCGCCGGACAAGCTGGTCTACGAGGTCGCCGACCTGTGGTTCCATTCGATCGTCGCGCTGGCGGCCTTGGACCTGCGGCCCGAGCAGGTGCTGGCCGAACTGGCCCGCCGCGAAGGCCTGTCCGGCCTTGAGGAATTCGCCCGCAGAAGCTCCCCGCAGGGGACCGCATGAAGGAGCGTGCATGAAGGAGATCGCATGACCCAGTCGTTCGAACCGCAGCCGCCCGACGTCGTGCTCGACCCGCAGCGCGAAGCGGGCCTGCGCACCGTCGGCATCATCAGCTATGCGCTGCACGCGGTCGTCGCGATCGGCGCGCTGCTGCCCGGCGTGCAGGCCAGCATCGTGCTGCTGATCGTCGCGGTGATCGTCGACCTGGTGAAGCGCGACGAGGCCGCCGGCACCTGGCAGGCCACGCACTTCTCATGGCGGCTGCGCAGCGTGCTGTGGTGCGGCATCCTGTACGTCGTCACGATCCCGCTGTGGTTCCTGTTCATCATCCCGGGCTGGATCGCCTGGTGCCTGATCTCGATCTGGTTCCTGTATCGCATCGTGCGCGGCTGGCTGGCCATGAACGACCGCCGGCCGATGCCGCTGTGATCGTGTCCTGACCGCGTCCTGACCGCCTCTCACTGCTTGCCACCATGAGCCACGACCCCCACTGCCTCTTCTGCAAGATCGTCCAGGGCCAGATTCCCGCGAAGAAGGTCTACGAGGACGACGACCTGCTCGGCTTCCACGACATCCATCCGTGGGCGCCGGTGCACTTCCTGCTGATTCCCAAGCAGCACATCGCCAGCATGGCCGACCTGCAGCCCGAGCACGCGCCGCTGCTGGGCAAGATGTCGGTGCTGGTGCCGAAGCTGATGAAGGAACTCGGCGTCACGAACGGTTTCCGGACGGTCATCAACACGGGTGCTGACGGCGGTCAGGAGGTCTTCCACCTCCACATGCACGCCGTCGGCGGCCCACGTCCCTGGTTGAAAGGCTGAGCGCCGGCCTCATTTAAGTTGGGCCGTCGTCGGTTGAACCTGCGCAGGCGATCGGCTTTCCGAGGCCTTTCGTTCGTCCAGCGGGTGGCAGCGGGCCCATAAGCCGCTGAAGCGGGGAGGGACGGGCATTGATCGCCGACATGCCTGTCATGCGCGCACCGTAGAATTTCGGCTTCCGACTCTGGAGATTGTCATGGGTGGTTTGAGCATTTGGCACTGGTTGATCGTGCTGGTCGTCGTCATCGCCGTCTTCGGCACCAAGAAGCTGCGCAACGTGGGCGGCGACCTGGGCGCTGCCGTCAAGGGCTTCAAGGACGGCATGAAGGACGGCACCTCGTCCGACGCGCCGCCGCAGCAGGTGGCCAACACCAACAAGGCGGCTGATCCGAACACCGTCGACGTCGACGCCAAGACGCGCAACTGAGCGCGGCCCGCATGGTCGATTTCGGCTTTGACAAGCTGGTGCTGATCGGCGCCGTGGCGCTGGTCGTGCTCGGCCCTGAACGCCTGCCGCGCGTGGCGCGGACGGTGGGCACGCTGCTGGGCAAGGCGCAGCGCTATGTGTCCGACGTGAAGGCGGAGGTGAACCGGTCCATCGAGCTGGAGGAACTCCAGAAGATGAAGGGCCAGTTCCAGACCGCGGTCAACGACGTGCAGTCCAGCGTGCAGGAGCAGATGGACGCCGCGAACCAGTCGCTGCAGTCCACCTGGTCCGACCTGTCCGTGGACGGGACGAACGCGGACGGCACCATAGTCGGCTACGGCGGCGTGGTCCCGGTGTACACGCATCCGAAGAAGAACTGGCGCCTCAAGCGCGGCGCGACGCCGGTCTGGTTCAAGCAGCAGCAGGGCGTGCGTCGCCACGCCCAATCCGGCGCGGCCCGCGTGGCGCGCTTCAGACCCTCCCGCCGAGCCCCATGAGCAGCCCCCAAGAAGACGAACTGGCCGGCACCGAACAGCCCTTTGTGTCCCACCTCATGGAGCTGCGCGACCGGTTGATCCGGTCGCTGCTGGCGATCCTGGCCGCCTTCGCCCTGCTGTGCATCTGGCCGGGCACGGACGGCCTGTTCGACCTGCTCGCCAAGCCGCTGGTGGCGCACCTGCCGCAGGGCAGCTCGCTGATCGCCACCAACGTGCTGTCGCCGTTCCTGGTGCCGTTGAAGGTCACCCTGCTGGCGGCCTTCCTGGTGGCGTTGCCGGTGGTGCTCTATCAGGTCTGGGCCTTCGTCGCGCCGGGCCTGTACTCGCACGAGAAGCGGCTGGTGATGCCGCTGGTGGTGTCCAGCACCCTGCTGTTCTTCGCGGGGGTGGCGTTCTGCTACTTCTTCGTCTTCGGCAAGGTCTTCACCTTCATCCAGAGCTTCGCGCCCAAGAGCATCAGCGCGACGCCGGACGTCGAGGCCTACCTGGGCTTCGTGATGAACATGTTCATCGCCTTCGGCGCCGCCTTCGAGGTGCCGGTAGTAGTGGTGGTGCTCGCGCGCATGGGCATCGTGACGGTGCCGCAGCTCAAGCAGTTCCGTGGCTACTTCATCGTGCTGGCCTTCGTCATCGCGGCGGTGATCACGCCGCCGGACATCGTCTCCCAGCTCGCGCTGGCGATCCCGATGTGCCTGCTCTACGAAGTCGGTCTCTGGGCCGCCAACGCCTTCGCCAGATATTCGAAGGCCCCGGACACCGAAGCAGAAGAAAGCAACGGCACCACCGGCTGAACGGCTCGGCCCTCGACCGAGGGCAGCCATCGCCAGTGGGGCCGGAATGATGCTGGGGATTCGCGGACGCGAGGTCCCCTGCATCGTGGAGAGCCCGCGCTTGGCCCAGCGAAGTTGGGGGTCCCACCCACCAAGCAAAACGCCCGATGCATGCATCGGGCGTTTGTCTTTGCGGCACCGGCTTTCGCCGGCTTCGATCATTCCGTCTTCGCTTCGGCCTTGCGTTCCTGCGCGAGCTTGGAGACCGCGACCGGCTTGCCTTGCAGCTGGTTCAGCGCCTGACGCAGCGGGAAGTCCTCGGTGCTGCCGAACTCGGGCAGCGGCTTCGGCGCTTCGGCGCGCTTGGCGTAGTCGGCTTCCAGCTTCTGGCGACGTTCCTCGCGGATCTTCTCCAGTTCCTTGGAACGCGACTCTTCCGTCTTCTCGTCGGCGCCGTGCAGGTGCTTCTCCAGATCGGCCTCGCGCATGCGCAGTTCGGCGAACACGTTGCCTTCGGCGGTCTCGTCCAGCGGGATGTCCGGCACGATGCCCTTGGCCTGGATGGAGCGGCCGCTCGGCGTGTAGTAGCGCGCGGTGGTCAGCTTGACCGCCGTGTCCGGGCCCAGCTGGCGCACGGTCTGCACCGAGCCCTTGCCGAAGGTCTGCAGGCCCATCACGGTCGCCCGCTTGTGGTCCTGCAGCGCGCCGGCGACGATCTCGCTGGCCGAGGCGGAGCCTTCGTTCACCAGCACCACCATCGGCACGTTCTTGATCGCGTCCGGCAGGCGGCGCAGCGGGTCACCGGAGCCGCGGCGGGCGTAGAAGTCCGGATCGGCGCGGTAGCTGGCCTTGGATTCGGCGAGTTGGCCGTTGGTCGACACCACCTCAACGCCCTTGGGCAGGAAGGCCGCGGAGATCGCCACCGCGCCCTCGAGCAGGCCGCCCGGGTCGTTGCGCAGGTCCAGCACGACGCCCTTGATCTTGGGGTCCTGCTTGTAGAGCTCGGCCAGCTTCTGGCTGAAGTCCTCGACGGTGCGGTCCTGGAACTGGCTCACGCGGATCCAGGCGTAGCCCGGCTCGACCAGCTTGGCGCGCACGCTCTGCACGCGGATTTCCTCGCGGGCGATCGTGACGGGGAAGGTCCGGCTTTCCGACTTGCGGTAGATCGACAGCGTGACCTTGGTGGCCGGTTCGCCGCGCATCTTCTTGACCGCCTGATCGAGCGTGAGGCCGCGCACGGCCGTCTCGTCGATCTTGCTGATCAGGTCGCCGCTCTTGAGGCCGGCGCGGAAGGCGGGGCTGCCTTCGATCGGCGAGACGATCTTGACCAGGCCGTCCTCCATGCCGATCTCGATGCCGACGCCGACGAACTTGCCGGAGGTGCTTTCGCGGAATTCCTTGAAGCTCTTCTTGTCGAAGAACTGGGAGTGGGGGTCCAGGCCGCTGACCATGCCGGAGATGGCATCGTTGATCAGCTTTTTCTCGTCGACGGATTCGACGTAGTCGGACTTCACGATCCCGAAGACCGCGGCGAGTTGCTGCAGTTCCTCGAGCGGAAGGGGGCTGGTGGTGCTGCGGGCATTGGCCTGCAGCTGCATTGTCGTCATGACACCGGCCATCGCACCCAATGCGACCCAGCCCGCGACTTTCAGTTTGGCGCCCATGATGAAAAACCTTGAATCAGTACAGCCTGGCTGCTTGGCGCCGCATGGTCCGTCCCCATTGCGCGGGACGGAACAAAGGCGTTCCCAGTATATGTGTCCGGCAAAAACCCGGCCCGGCATCAACCGCCTGTTTACCCCGCATTTACGCGTATCGCGCGCATTCGGATGCGCGATGGATACGGCTTGTGACCGCAGCGATGACTTCCGGCAGGGTGGCGCCGGATCGAGGATGCGAGCGGGCACGGTCAGTGCCATGATCGATGCCATGCCAGCCGCGTGCGCGACCTCGTTGCGCCGCAGTCGCCCGCCCACCAGGAGGAGTTCCATGGCCCTGCCGCATGCCGCCCCCGCCCAGCCGATCGACGTTGCGCCGCTGGGCGCCGCGCTGACCGACACGCCGTCTTCCGCGCTGTTCAAGTCCGAGGGTCTGGAAGTGATGCGCATCGTGCTGCCCAAGGGCAAGTCGCTGCCGTCGCACAAGGTCGACGGCGAGATCACGCTGCATTGTCTGGAGGGCGAACTCGAACTCAGCGTCCAGCGCGATGGCGCGGAGCAGCGTCATACGCTGCGGGCGGGGCAGCTCTGCTATCTCGAGGGGGGCGTGGTGCACGCCGTGACCGGCGTGGTGGACGCGTCGGCGCTGGTGACGATCGTCCTGAAGCGCTGAAGCACCGAAGCGTTGGCTGGTCCCTCCGACAGGAATCGAACCTGTATTTGCCGCTTAGGAGGCGGCCGTTCTATCCATTGAACTACGGAGAGCCACGGGGACCGGCCTCAGGAAGGCAGGTCCGCGAAAGCGGCGGATTCTCGCATGGAAGCCGCGCGACTCAGTGGGCCTGTCGACGCCATCGTGCAGGCGACGACCTCCGCCTCGGTGCCCGATGCCATGCCTGCCGCTACTCCCACTTCCACTGCCAGATCACATCCAGGCCCTGCTGGTACTCGTTGGCCTGCGCCCGCAGCGTGAACCGCTGGGCGAGTTTGTAGATCACCTGCCAGGAGCCCGTGGTCGCGTTCAGGCCGCGCTCGTAGGCGACGAAGACGTTGCGGCTGACCTGCTTGCCCAGCCGCACCACCGTGCCGCGGGCGTCGTCGCCTTCGCCGCTGAAGGACAGTTCGTCCAGGCCGATGTTGTGGATCAGCTTGTCGCTGGCGCTCTCGCCGTCGCCGCTGATCAGCGCCATCGCGGCGCGCTGCATCAGCGCGGTGTCGCTGCGGCCGAGGTTGTCCGGCGAGCGGCCCAGCACCAGCCAGGACAGCTTGTTGGTCTCGCTCATGTCGGGTTCGGAATAGAGCTTGATCCGCGGGCTGCTGGCCGTGCCGGTGACGGTCACGCCGACGCGCACGGCCTCGTTCTCCATGTCGGGCCGGATCGCGAGCACGTCCAGCCGCGGGTTGTCCAGCGGACCCACGAAGCTGAAGATGCCGCGCTCCACGACCAGCTTCTGGCCGTAGGCGTTGAAGGTGCCGCCTTCGCTGCGGACCTCGCCGGTCATCTGCGGGCGCGGCTGGCCGTCCTGCGCCAGGTGCAGCAGTCCGCGCAGCTTCGTGTCGATGCCGTAGCCCTTGAGCTGCAGGCGACGGCCGAGGTCCAGGTCCAGGTCGAGCTTGAGCCGCATCGGCTTGCCGCTGCCGTCCACGGCCTTGGGCGGCGCGTTCTGGCGCACGACCTGCACGTCGCTGTCGAGTTGCGGCGCGTCGCCGCGCGAGAAGTCGAACAGGCCCTCCACGACGACGAACTGTCCCTTCAGGTCCAGCAGCTGCGCGCTGGCCTTGAGCTGCGCGGCGCCGGTCGCGACGACGCGCCGGTCCACCCGCTGCAGCAGCGCGAAGGTGTCCGCCTTCAGCGAGAGTTCCGCGCTCGGCTGCGAACCGAAGCGCAGCGTGCCGTCCATGTTGATCGTGCCGTTGCCGGCGCGCGCGGTGAACTTCTCCAGCTTCGCTTCGCGGCCACTCATCGTCAGCGCGAGCTCGCCCTGCTGCATGTCCACGCCCATCAGCGGATTGCGCAGCGACAGCTTCTGCGCGCCGGCCTGACCGCGGACCTCGGGCGCGCCCAGCGTGCCGCCGAAGTTCAGCGTCGCGGCGAGGCTGCCGCCCAGCCGCCATCCGGCCGGCAGCCACGGGCCCCAGTTGCCCATGTTGTCGACCTTGGCCTCGATGCCGCCTTCGAGCTTGGCGCCGGGCGTCGGCAGCGCGTGCGCATTGGCGGTCCGGAAGGTCACGGCACCACCGATGGCGCCCATGTTCTCGCCGGCCACGCCCTGCACCAGATGCCACACGCCCTGGTCGGCGAGCACGCCCAGCCGCAGGTCGGTCAGCGCGAGCCGCTGCGTGCTGACTTCGTCGGTGACGGTCAGGTCGCCCTTGGTGCGCTCGATCATCGCGTCCACCGTCAGGCCGCGCGCGTCGCGTCGCGACTTGAAGCGGCCTTCGATCTGCAGGTCGCCGCCCCAGCCGAAGTCCGGCTGCAGCTTGCTCAGCACCGGTGCGGCGGCCAGCGGCTCCAGCACCGCCTGCACGTCCCATTCGCCGGAGGGCAGGTGCGCCTGGTTGGAGCTCTGCCACATCATCCGGTCCCAGCGCAGGCCGGCACCGAGCAGTTCCATCCGTCCCGGCGCCAGCGTCGCTTGGCGCGGATCGAGTCCCGGGTCCAGCCGCAGCGCGAGCGCCAGCGGCCCGGCCTTCAGCAGCGGCGTGGCCTGCTGGCTGGCTTCCAGCGCGAGCGTCAGCCCGCGCGCGTTCCACACCGCGCCGTTGCGCCAGGCTTGCAGGGGATCGGCTTCCAGCGCGCCGTCCAGCGCGATCCGCGCCCGCGCGCCTTGCGGGTCCAGCGGCACCGTCTGCGCGAGGGCGGAGCCGTTCGCGCTCGCCGCCTGCGCCCGCGCCATCACCCTGGTCGGCGCCGGTTGCGTGAGCACCGGCGGCAGCGGCACCTGGCCCTGCGTCGTCACCGTCAAGCGGTGCTGCGCCCAGCTGCCGGAGAGCTCCAGCTGCAGTTCATCGAGCCGCGTGCTCTGCTGCGGCAGCCGCAGGTTGCGCAGCTGCGTGGTCCATGCCAGCTTCGCGTCCTTGAGGCTGGACAGCGTCCATTGACCCGAGGCGTCGTCCAGTTGCAGCGCCGGCCGGCTGCCCGAGTTGGCGGGAAGGCCCGGCACGCCGGAGAGCCCGAAGCCCTGCAGCTGCCACTTGCCGTCGCTGCCGTACTGCGCCTGGCGCGCGCCCGGCTGGATCAGCACCACGGTGGCCTGCGCCTGCGCGCTGCCGACGAGGGTTGCCTGCGGGAACTGCGCGCGCAGCATGGGCTGCAGGCTGGCGAGCTTGGGCGCGTTCACGTTGATCGACAGGTCGACCTGCTCGCGACGCGCTCCGGCGTTGATGCGGCTGCGCGCCTGCAGCGTCGCGTCGGCCAGGCGCAGGTCGGCCAGCAGATCCGGCGCGGCGGTCCCGTTGCGGCTGTAGCGGACCTGGCCGCTGAGGGGCAGGCCTTGCCACTGGCTGGGCTGCAGGTCGAGGTCGGCCTTGCCCTGCGGCCACAGGCTGCCGCGCACCGACTGGAGCGCGGCCTTCAGCCGGCCATTGATGGCCTGCGGCGCGGCGCTCGCCGGCAGCGGCTCGGGGCTCAGGCGGCGGGGATCCAGGCCTTGCACCGAGGCTTCCACGCGCGTCTTCCAACCCGACGCGAAGTCGAGCGCCTCGTTCAGCGTGAACTCGCCTTCCGCGTTCAGCGTCGCGGGGCCCGAGCGCGCCTGGAGACGTTGCACATCGATCGATTGCGTGCGCAACTCGGCCGCCAGCGTCACGGCGAGCGGCGCCTGCATCTTCCCTTGGCCGAGTTGACCGGCGAGGTCGCCCTCGATCTGGAGCGATTGGTCGGAGGACGCCTTGACGATGCTCGCCTTCGTGCTGAGCTTGAGCTCCCCGCGTGCCTGGACCAGCGGCCAGCGCGCGTCGATCTGGCGGCTGTCGAGTCCGGTGAGGCGCAAGGTGAGCACGCTGCCGTCGGCCTGGCTGGTCTGGCCCACGGCCTGCAGCCGACCGCCGCCGGCCAGCAGCGCGTCGAGTCGCGGCAGGCGCAGGCGAGTCCAGTTGGACGGGTCCAGCAGCAGATCCAGCTGCAGCTGACGCAGCGGCAGGCGGTCCTGGTCGAGGCGGCCGGCGGCGCTGTTGTCCAGGTCCGCCTTGACGCTGAGCGACTTGTCCGCGTTCGGCGTCATCGTGACCTTGCCGCTGAGACCGGTATGCGGCACGCCGTCGGTGCCGGGCAGCAGCGCGGCGAGGTCCAGGTCCTTGGCCTGCGTCTCCAGCTGCGCGACGGGGAAGGGCGCGAACGCCTGCAGCCGCGCCTGCACCTGCAGCCGCTGCCTGGCCGCTTCGAGCGAGCCCTTCAGCGTGAGGTCCGCGATCGGGCCGTCGAGCTGGAACGGCGCGGTCCACGGCAACTCGCCGGTCGGCTGGCTCAGCGTCCAGCGGCTGGCGAGCTTCAGGTCGTCCTGCGTCGCGATCCGGGCCTCGCCGGCGAGGGTCAGTTGTTGCCAGCCCAGCGACTTGACCGTCAGCGCATGCTGCTTGCCGCCGTCGGTGCCCAGCGACGCGCTGCCGCGCAGGCCGCGCAGCGGCTGCGCCAGGCCGGGGGCGAAGACTTCGCCGATCTCCAGGTCCGCGATCGTGATCGCCACCGGCGACAGCAGGCTGAGCGGCGGCTTCGCCGGCTCGGTCGACGCGCTCGGCGCGACCTGCACCCGCAGGCGCGCGATCGCCAGCCGGTCCGCCCGGACTTCGCCCCACAAGAGCGGCGAGCGGTTCCAGACCAGCCGCACGTTCCGCCATTGCAACTGCTCGAGGACGATGCGGTCCTCGGTGCCGGGCAGGACGAGCTCCGCGCGCTCGACGTCGAAATCGCCCAGCAGCCGGCCGCGCGCGTTCTGCAGCGACAGGCCGGGCACCTTGGCCAGCACGTAGGCGGTGCCGCTTTCCGTCTTCAGCGCCCAGGTCAGCGCGAGCAGCGCCAGGCCGATCAGCACCGGCACCGCGAGCAGCACCCACAGCAGGCCACGGCCGCGGCGACGACGGCGTGGCGCAACGTCCGCCGCAACAGGCGCAGACGGCGCAGCAACCGGCGCTGGAGCGCCGGAAGGCGCCGCGTTTGGAGACGCAGGCGAGGGGAGATCGTCGCGCGGGTCGCTCATCGGATTACAGGTTGATGCCGACGCTGAAATGCAGGCGCCACTTGTCGACCAGGTTGCCCTTGGCGAAGTCGAAGCGCAGCACGCCGACGGGGCTGCGGTAGCGCAGGCCGGTGCCGTAGGCCCAGGCGGGGTGGTAGTCGCCCCAGTTCTGCGCGGCCTGGCCGGCGTCGATGAACACGGCGCCCATCAGCTGCGGGATGCGGGGCGTGAGCGGGTGCGAGACCTCGACGCTGCCGTTGAGCATCACGCGGCCGCCGGTCTGCGCGCCCGTGGAGTTCACCGGCCCCAGGTCGTTGTAGCCGTAGCCCCGCACGCTGTCGTCGCCGCCGGTGCGGAAGCGCAGGGCCTCGGGCAGACCCAGCTTGCCCTTGGCCAGGATCTGCCCCCCTTCGAGCCGCGTCGAGAACAGCCAGCGCCCCGACAGCGGCGAGTACCAGTAGATCTTGCCGGTCGCCCGCGCGAACGGGCCGTTCTTCTCCGACGAGCTGTCGGCCCAGCCGCCGCCGACCGTGGCGGTGGCGCTCCAGCCCTTGGTCGGCAGCACGCGCGAGTCGAGACGCCGCCACGTCATCTGCTGGTTCAGCGACAACGCGCCGGCCACCGTCGTCGGGATGTCGGGCTTGTGTTCCCAGGCGCGGATCACCTCGATGTAGGTCAGCCGGTCCTCGGGCTCCGTCTCCTTCGCATAACCGAAGCGCGTGCTGAGGTTGAGGTTGACCTGGTCGTTGTCGTCGATGCGCTCCACCTTCACCAGCGCCAGGCTGCGCTGCATGTTGGGCTGCGGGTGCGAGCTGATTTCCGTGTCCAGCGCCTGGCGGACGCGGGAGAGTTCGAGCTTGCTGCGCTCGCGGATGTTGAGTCCGAAGGGCTTGCGGTGCGTGTATTCGACGCTGGTGCTCGGACCGTCCACGGTCCGGTAGCCCACGCCCAGCACCACCTGCTGGCGCGCGGCCTCGCGGATCTTCACGGTCACCGGCACCTCGACGGTCTCCACGCCCGGCGCCGGCGTCACGCTCTCGGGCTGGATCTCGACGCTGGCGCTGTCGAACAGCTGCGTGCCCACCAGCCGCTCCTGGAAGTCCAGCAGCAGCTTCTCGTTGTAGGGCTGGTGCAACTGGTAGCCGGCCAGCCGGCGCACGCTTTCCTCGGGCTGGTGGTTCAGGCCCTCGACGGTCAGCTCGCCCAGCGTGAACAGCGGTCCGCTCTCCAGCGTGACGGCGATGTCGACCTGGTTGTCGTCGGCCTGCACGACCGCCTCGCTGTGCGTCATCCGCGCCAGCGGATAGCCCTGTGCGCGAGCGCGCGTCAGCAGCGCGTTCTTGGCGGCGGCCCAGTCGCCCTGGCTGAAGCCGGTCTGCGGCGGCAGCAGCCAGCTCTGCGTCAGCGTGCGGTCCAGCGCGGTCGCGAGCTTGTCGCCGCGCTCCGCCGCGGTCTTCAGCGGGCCCTCGACGCGCAGGTCCATCTGCCGGACCAGCGCGCGCGGGCCGGTCTCCACGATCAGCCGCAGGTTGCGCACGCCGTCGGACAGGTCGCCCACTTCCTCGGTGCGGACCTTGGCGTTGAAATAGCCGGCGGTCTCCAGCAGCTTGGTGGCCTGCTCGGGCGCGACGGCGGCGAGCCGGCGCAACTCGCCGGCGGTCAGGCGCATGTCCTCGGGCGTGTCGCGGAAGCGCGCCAGGTCCAGGTGTTCCATCAGCAGCGCGCGCAGCTCGGGCGGGGCCTCGATGGTCAGCTCATACGCCGAGATCTTGCGCGTGCTGGTCACGTAGGGATTGTTGGCGTCGGCCTCTTCGGTCACGGCGACCTTGAGCTGCGCCTTGCGGTCGGTGGGCAGCAGCGAGCAGCCGCCCAGCAGCGCGAGCGCCGCACCGATCGCCAGGATCGGCAGCGTGCGCCGCAGCCATCGAGTCACCGGAAGCGTCGGGGTCGTCGCCGTCATCGATTGAGCACGCGCATCGCCTGTTCGAGCCCGCCCATCGTCAGCGGCATCATGCGTTGCTGCATCAATTGCTGGATCAGCGAGATGCTCTGGCGGTACTGCCAGACCCCGGCCGGTTCGGGATTGATCCAGACATGCTTGTTGAAGTGGGCGGTGAGCCGCTGCAGCCATTCGGCGCCGGCTTCCTCGTTGTTGTACTCGACGCTGCCGCCGGGCTGGAGGATCTCGTACGGGCTCATCGTCGCGTCGCCGACGAAGATGAGCTTGTAGTCCCGGTTGTACTTGTGGATCAGGTCCCAGGTCGGTGTCTTCTCGGCGAAACGGCGCCGGTTGTTCTTCCACACGAAGTCGTAGACGCAGTTGTGGAAGTAGAAGAACTCCAGGTGCTTGAACTCGCTCTTGACCGCGGAGAACAGCTCCTCGACGCGATGCACGTGTTCGTCCATCGTGCCGCCGACGTCCATCAGCAGCAGCAGCTTCACCTTGTTGTGGCGCTCCGGGATCATCCGGATGTCGAGCATGCCCGCGTTGGCCGCGGTCTTGTGGATGGTGTCGTCGAGGTCGAGTTCCAGCTCCGAACCCTCGCGCGCGAAGCGCCGGAGCCGGCGCAGCGCCACCTTGATGTTGCGCGTGCCCAGCTCGATGTTGTCGTCGTAGTCCTTGTAGGCGCGCTGGTCCCAGACCTTGACCGCGCTGCGCTGGCCGCCGGGGCCGCCGATGCGCACGCCGCGCGGATTCACGCCGCCGTTGCCGAACGGACTGGTGCCGCCGGTGCCGATCCAGCGGTTCCCGCCTTCATGGCGTTCCTGCTGTTCCTCGAGGCGCTGGCGCAGCGTGTCCATCAGCTCGTCCCAGTCCAGCGCCTTCAGCTGCGCGAGCTGTTCGGGCGTCAGCTCGCGTTCGAGCTGCTTGGTCAGCCATTCCTGCGGCAAGGCCTTGAACAGGTCGCCCATCAACTCGACGCCCTTGAAGTAGGCGGCGAAGGCGCGGTCGAACTTGTCGAACAGCGCCTCGTCCTTGACCAGCGAGGTGCGGGCGAGCGCGTAGAACTTGTCGACCGTGGGGCCGCTGCCGCCGATGTCGGTGTCGTCGAGCACCCCGGCCTTCATCGCCTCGAGCAGGGTGAGGTACTCCTTGACGGAGACCGGCAGCTTGGCGGCGCGCAGCGTGTAGAAGAACTGGATCAGCATGGGCCTCCCCCTAGACTCCGGGGCATCAGGGCATTATCCATGCCGGCCGACGGGTCGCAGGCGTAGCATCGGCCACAAACACGGCTCCGCGGTCGCTGAGCCGCGCAGCCTCCAACGTTGGGGTCGGGCGAATGGATCACGGGACAGGCAGCGGCGACGACAACGCCGAGGTCGAAGGCATGCTGCAGGCGCTGTACGGCGCCGTCGGCGAGGAGCGCGGCCGGTGGGTCGGCAGCTTCCAGAACTACCGGCTGACCAGTGCGTTCCAGCCGGTCTACAGCTATCCGCACCGCCGGCCGGTCGGCTACGAAGGCCTGATCCGCGTCGAGGACGAGCGCGGCCGTCCCATCGCCCCGGTCACCGCCTTCGAGGGCGTCGGCAACTTCGAGCAGCAGATCTGGCTGGACCGCCTGTGCCGGCTGCTTCACGTGCACAACTTCGTCGCGCAGCGGCAGCCCGACTGCTGGCTCTTCCTGAACATCCACCCGGCCGTCTTCATGCATGCGGCGCTGCAGGTGCGCATGCTCGCGCGGGCGGTCGAGGTCGTGCACCAGTTGGGCCTGCCGACGCACCGCCTGGTCTTCGAGGTCACCGAGGACGTGATGGCCCGAGACGACAGCTTCGAGGAAGCGGTCGAGGCCGCGCGCGCCACCGGCTGTCTGCTGGCGCTGGACGACTTCGGTGTCGGACATTCGAACTTCGATCGCATCTGGCGCATCCGGCCGGAGATCGTGAAGCTCGACCGCTCGCTGCTGACGCGCTCGCGCGGTTCGCGGCGCATGGCGCGTGTGCTGTCGCAGATGGTGGCGCTGCTGCATGAATGCGGCTCGCTCGTGCTCTTGGAGGGTATCGAGACGGCGGAAGACGCGCAGCTCGCGATGGATGCGGACGTGGACCTGGTGCAGGGTTTCGCCTTCGGTCATCCGGCGCCCTTCCTGCGGGATGGCGAGGGCGTGTCCGCGCTGGAGGATGTCTGGAGCATGTTCAACGAGCGCCAGGCGCAGCTGCGACAGGACCACCTCGACCGGCTGACGCCGTTCCGCACGGCGCTGGCGCTGTCGCTGCAATCGGTGCAACAGGGCCGTCCGCTGGTCGAGGCCTGCCAGTCCTTCCTCAAGCTGGAAGGTGCGCAGATGTGCTACCTGCTGGATGACGACGGACGCGAGATCGGTGGGCGTGCGGTGCCGGCCTCGGGCCCGGCGGAGATCGATCCCCGCTTCCTGCCGATGGAGCGAGCGGGCGATGCCCGCTGGGCGCGACGGCCTTACTTCCGCCGCGCCGTGGAGACGGTCGGCGAGATCCAGACCACGCGTCCCTACCTGAGCCTGCATGGGGCCAGGATGTGCGTGACGGTCTCCGTCGCCTACTGGCAGGACGGTCGTCTGCGCGTCCTCTGCGGCGACCTCGACTGGGACGAAGCGTAGTCCTCCCGCACTCCCAAGGCCCGCAGGCAGTGAGCGGGAGTGGGGCCGGAATGGTGCTGGGGATTCCCGGAGGGATGTCCCCTGCACCGTGGAGTGCCCGCGCTCATAGTCCCGCAGTCGAACTGACGCCCTCTCGACCTCGACGTCCCACTGTCGAACCCGCACTGGACCATACGCAGTACGACCCAGGCAAGGCCTGTCCCCGGGTCCCGGTCTTGCCAAAGAGATCTCGGGTTCAACTTCGCCGAGGTCCCACAGGGCCGCTGCCCTCCCATGTCACGACTGCAGTACCTGTTTGCCGCGCTTGCGGTTGGGGCGCTCTTCGCGCAAGTGCCGGCGCACGCTGCCGCGCCTGCCGCCTGTTCATGGGACCGTCCGGGGCACGACAGCTTCATGGGCGATGTGCCTGCGGCGGTCGATCGCTATACGGACATTGCGCCGGAGGTGCGCGAGCGGCTCAAGGCGCGCATGAGGGCGCACGACTACAACGACATCGTCGAGATCTCGCGTGATCGCATCGTGGGCGATGCGAGCTACGAGCCGCAGATCCGCGACATGCATTTCGGACAGGGCCGCGTGTGCGCGAGCGTGAGTCGCGATCGTTGGACTGACGAGCAGCGCGAACGTGCGCTGGTCTACTGCGAGGGCACGGCTTGCGTGATGGTGCCGACGGTGTGCCGCAACGTGAGCCGCATCGCTCGGGTGCCGGGCAGCGGCGGCGGGGGTGGCGCCGCGCCTCCCGGCGAGGACGAACTGATCTTCGATCCGCCGGGCGCTGGTGCGCCTACCCCGGTGCCTGCCGATGCGCCGCCCTTCGCGAGCTTGCCGCCGACGCCGCTTCCCTATGTACCGGTCACGCCGCCGGGCTCGTTCTCGAGCCCGCCGCGCGTGTCCATCGGACCGCCGTCCGGGGGACCGCCGCCGGTGACGGTCCCGACGCCGCTGTTCGTGCTGCCGCCGCGCGCCGTGGAGATCCCGCCACCGGCGGTGCCGGAGCCCTCGACGGTGGCGATGCTGGTGGCGGGTCTTGCGTTGCTGGCGCTGACCGTCAGGCGCGCTTCTTCACGGCGCTCTTCACGACGCTCTTCAAAGTGCGCTTTGCCGGGCTCTTTGCTGGGCTCTTCGCGCTCGCCTTGACGACGTTCTTCGCCTTGGCCTTCGCACCGGCCTTCGCGCCCGACTTTGCACCGGCCTTCGCGCCGGCCACGTCGTGGCGCTTGAGCCAATCGAAGAACTCGCCGTACCAGAGCTTGGAATTGCGCGGCTTCATGACCCAATGGTTCTCGTCCGGGAACCAGACGAGCCGCGCCTCGATGCCCTGCGCCTTCAGCGTGTTGTAGTACGCCAGGCCCTGCGCGTCGGGGACGCGGTAGTCGAGCTGGCCATGGATGACCAGCGTCGGCGTGTTGAAGTTGTGCGCGTAGGCGATCGGGTTCTGCGCGGCGACTCTGGCCGGATCCTTCCAGTACGGCGTGCCCAGCTCCTTCGCGTGCCACAGGTAAGCGTCGTTCGCGAACATCGCCGTCCAGTCGAAGCAGCCCGCATGGCAGATGTAGGCCTGGTAGCGGCCGACCGGCAGGTGGCCGTTCATCCACGACACCATGTAGCCGCCGTAGCTGCCGCCGGTCGCGAACACCCGCCCGGGATCCGCCCACGGCTGCTTGAGCAGCAGGTCGGTCGCGATCTCGATGTCCTGCAGCTCCAGCTCAGCCCAGCGTCCGGTGATCGAATCGGTGAAGCGGTTCCCGAAGCTCGACGAGCCGTGGTAGTTCACGCAGGCGACGACGTAGCCCTGCGCCGCCATCGCCTGGTGGTTCCAGCGCCAGTGCCAGCTGTCGCCCATGGCGGTGTGCGGACCGCCGTGGATCTGCTGCATCAGCGGCACCTTGGTCTTCTGCTTCGGATCGAAGCCCGGCGGGTGGTAGAGCCACATCTGCACGAGCTCGCCCAGCGCGCCCTCGAACCAGAGTTCCTCGACCGCGCCGAAACGCACGGCGGCGAGCGCCGCGTCGTTGAAGGACTCGATGCGATGCAGCACCTGCTCCTCGGCGTCGCCCTCGCGGTCGACGACGGACACCTGCGGCGGGAAGGACGCGCTGTCGTGCAGCACGACCAGCGTGCCGGCCTCGAGCGCGAACGCGCCGACATGGCCCCCTTCGCACAGCGGGAACGCGTGCAGCGTCTTCACGTCGAAGCGGTAGAGGTGGCGACGGCCCTGGTCCTCGGCGCAGAAGATCACGCCGAGGTCGTCCTCGTCCCAGCGCAGCGGGGCCTCGACGTCCTGGTCCCATTCCTCCGACAGCACGGCCCAGCTGCCGTGCGTGTCGAGCACGGCCAGCTGCTGCGGCATCGTGTGCTTCAGGCCCTGGTGCGTGGCGATGAAGGCGATGTGCTGGCCCGCATGGCTGTAGACCGGCGCGACGAAGTCCCAGGCCGGCTCGTGCAGCAGCACCTGCGCACGGCCGGAGCGCACGTCGATCTCGGCCAGCGCGTTGCGGTGCTCCAGCGTCTTGGGCGTGTTCGGGTCGAAGCTGAACACGATGCGGCGGCCGTCCGGCGAGATGTCGAAGGTGTTCGCATCGGGCTCGGCGCGGCTGAGCTCGAAGTCGGTGCCTTCGAACAGGTCGCGGACCTCGCCGCTGGCGAGGTCGATCACGTGCAGATGCGGCACGCGGTCCATCGGCAGCGAGTGGTCCCAGAACCGGTAGAAGCCTTCCTCGGTCACGTAGGCCGATTCCTTGCGGTCCTTCTCGGCCTTGCGGCGCTCGGCCTGCGCGGCCTGACCCTTCAGGCCCGGGGCGACCCAGGACACGAAGGCCACGCGCTTTCCGTCCGGGAACCACTTGAAGGACTCGACGCCGAAGGGCAGCTTCGTGACGCGGCGCGCTTCGCCGCCGTCGGGCGGGATCACGTAGAGCTGCGGTGCCTCGTCCTTGTCGCCTTCCTGCTCGCGGCGCCCGATGAAGGCGATGGAGTCGCCGGTCGGGCTCCAGCGCGGCTGACCGTCCTTCTCGCCGGCCGAGGTCAGCGCGCGCGGCTCGCCGCCCAGCGTCGACAGCAGCCACAGCGAGGTCGCGCCCTGGTTCTTCTCCATGTCGAAGCGCGTGACCGGCACGACGGCCTGCGCGCCGTCCGGCGACAGGCTGGGCGCGCCGATCCGGGCCAGCGCCCACAGGGCGTCGACGTCGAAGGGCTTCAGTTCAGCGGATTGCTTCTTCTTCGAGGTGGCCATCAGGCGCTCCGGGGTTTGTCGATCAGCCACTGCAGGTGGGTCTGGATGGTGGGCCATTCGGCCGCGGTGATGCTGTAGACGGCGGTATCGCGCGGCAGGCCGCTGGGCATGATCACGTGCGAGCGCAGGATGCCGTCGAGCTGCGCGCCCAGGCGTTCGATCGCGCGGCGGCTCTGCGTGTTCAGGCGGTTGGTGCGGAACTCCACCGCGATGCAGTCGAGCGTCTCGAAGGCATGCCGCAGCAGCAGCAGCTTGCACTGCGTGTTCAGCCCGCTGCGCTGGCTGGACACGCGCGTCCAGGTGGAACCTATCTCGACGCGGCGGTTGGTCGCGTCGATGTTCATGAAGGTCGTCATGCCGGCGACGCGGCCATCGGCGTCGAAGACGGTGAACGGGTTCATCGAGCCCGCGTCGCGCAGGCCCAGGCGCCGGTCGATCTCTGCGCCCATGCGCTCGGGCGCGGGCACGGTCGTGTACCAGAGCTTCCAGAGCTCGCCGTCGGCGACTGCCTCGACCAGCGCCTCGCGGTGGTCGTGGGAGAGCGGCTCGAGCCGCGCATGCGGGCCGGTCAGCGTGACCGGTGCGGTGAAGGGGTTGGGTGCGGTCATGAGGCTGGCCGACCCTCGGCCGGCAGTGCGAGGAAAGGGGAAGGAAGCGGGAAGAGCGGGCCCTCAGCCCTTGTTGCCGAGCAGCAGTCGGCGCAGGGCCCAGCGGCAGCCGCCCATGCCGACGAGGATCGTCAGCAGGCCCAGGATCTGCGTCGCGCCCCAGCCGGGGTCGCCGATGAATTCCCATCCGAGCGCGCGGCCGGCCAGCAGGCCGATCACGCCGCCGCCGACGAATCCGAGTGCGTCGGCGAGCGCGGCCCGCCAGGCGGTGTTGAAGTCTTGACTCATGCGGCGATCGTACGGGCGGCGTTCAACGGTTGCGGCTCTGCATGTAGACGAGTTTCTCGAACAGGGTCAGGTCCTGCTCGTTCTTCAGCAGCGCGCCCACCAGCGGCGGGATGGCGACCTTGTCGTCCTGCGTCTGCAGCGCCTCCAGCGGGATGTCCTCCGCCAGCAGCAGCTTGAGCCAGTCGATCAGCTCCGAGGTCGAGGGCTTCTTCTTCAGCCCCGGCAGCTTGCGCACGTCGTAGAAGGTCTTCAGCGCCGCGGCCAGCAGGTCCTTCTTCAGGCCGGGGAAGTGGACGTCGACGATGGCCTGCATCGTGTCGGCCTCGGGGAACTTGATGTAGTGGAAGAAGCAGCGGCGCAGGAAAGCGTCCGGCAGCTCCTTCTCGTTGTTGGAGGTGATGAACACCAGCGGCCGATGCCTGGCCCGGACCCACTCGCGGGTCTCGTACACGTAGAACTCCATGCGGTCGAGTTCACGCAGCAGGTCGTTGGGGAACTCGATGTCGGCCTTGTCGATCTCGTCGATCAGCAGCGCCACCGGCGTGTCCGACGAGAAGGCTTCCCACAGCGTGCCCTTGACGATGTAGTTGGCGATGTCGCGCACCTTGTCGTCGCCGAGCTGGCTGTCGCGCAGCCGGCTGACCGCGTCGTACTCGTACAGGCCCTGCTGCGCCTTGGTCGTGCTCTTCACGTGCCACTGCAGCAGCGGCAGTCCCAGGGCCTTGGCGACTTCCTCGGCCAGCAGGGTCTTGCCGGTGCCCGGTTCGCCCTTGACCAGCAGCGGCCGCGTCAGCGTGATGGCCGCGTTGACCGCCAGCATCAGGTCGGGCGTGGCGACGTAGTCCTGGGAACCTTGGAATTTCATGGGCGGGCTTCTCTAGCGCAGGGGTGAAAACCAGTATATAGGGCCCCCCCTATAATCGCGCCGCCCCAAATCCTAGAAGATCGGGACCATGAGAAGACAACTGCAGATCTCCCTCGCGTTGATGCTGGCCGGTAGTGCGTTTGTTGTAGCCGCTCAGTCCAACGCTTCTTCGTCGCCTGCGCCGGGACAAGCGCCGTCGACGACCACCCCTGGCGCCACAGGCGCCGCAACACCTGCCCCCCAGGCCACCCCTGGCCCCCAGGCCAACGTGCAGGCCAAGGTGGCCATGTGCATCGGCTGCCATGGCATCCCCGGCTACCAGGCGACCTTCCCCGAGGTCCACAAGGTGCCGATGATCGCGGGCCAGAACGCCCAGTACATCGCCACGGCGCTGGCGGCTTACGCCAAGGGCGACCGCAAGCACCCGACGATGCGCGGCATCGCGTTGCCGCTGGGCGACAAGGACATCGCGGAGATCTCCAACTACTACGCCGGCCTGGCCAAGGTCGACCCGGTGCCCGCGACGGTCGAGGCCCCGGCCGACGTCAAGAAGCTGCTGGACAAGGGCGCCTGCGCGAGCTGTCACGGCGCCAACTTCAGCAAGCCCATCGACGGCACCTACCCGAAGATCGCGGGCCAGCACGCCGACTACCTCTACGTGGCCTTGAAGTCCTACCAGATCGAGGGCAAGCCGTATCACGGGCGCACCAATGCGGTGATGGCGGGTCAGGTGAAGCAATTCAGTCACGCCGAATTGAAGCTTCTGTCGCAGTATTTGGCAGGCTTGCCGTCCGAACTACGTACAGTCCCGCAATCGCGGTTCCGCTGATCCGTGGCAGGCTGTGCGCCAGCCTCGGCGCAAGCGAAAAGAAGTAGCAAACCGCCCACCGGGGCGGTTTTTTATTGCCTGTTCTGACTGTGCGTGCGCCGAGGAGGGCGCCATACTGTGTTGTCCTGGACGAAAACGCCAGTCATGCTGAAGAAGATCCCCACGGCCCAGGTGAAGCTGGGCATGTATCTGCAAGGGATGGAGGGGTCGTGGCTGTCACACCCTTTCTGGAAGACGAAATTCGTCCTCACCGATCCCGAGGACCTGAAGGCATTGAAGGCGAGCGGCGTGCCGTTCTGCTGGATCGACGCGTCCAAGGGTCTGGATGTCGACGCGCCCGAGGCGCCGAAGGCGGCCCTGGCGCCGCCGGCGCCCGCGCCTGTCGCGGCATCCGTGGAACCGCAGGCGGTCCCCGCGGCGCCCGCCGCGCCCGCCGTCATTGCCGCCGCGCCCCGGCTTGAACTGAGCACCGCGCCCACGTCGATGGGCGAGGAACTCGAGCGCGCCACGCAGGTGATGCAGCGCTCCAAGCGCGCGGTGATGCACCTGTTCGGCGAGGCCCGGCTGGGCAAGGCGATCGACGCCGAGCAATGCCTGCCCCTCGTGGAGGAGGTGGCGAGCTCGGTGGTCCGCAATCCGTCGGCGCTGATCAGCCTGGCGCGGCTCAAGACCAAGGACGACTACACCTACATGCACTCGGTGGCCGTGTGCGCGCTGATGGTCTCGCTGGCCCGGCAGATGGGCCTGGACGAGCCGCAGACGCGCGAGGCGGGCCTGGCCGGGCTGCTGCACGACGTCGGCAAGATGATGATGCCGCTGAACGTGCTGAACAAGCCGGGCGCGCTGACCGACGACGAGTTCGCGATCATGCGCGACCACCCGACGCGCGGCTTCGAGATGCTCAAGGAAGGCACCTCGGTGCCCGAGGCGGCGCTGGACGTGGCGCTGCGCCATCACGAGAAGATGGACGGCTCGGGCTATCCGGGCAAGCTGGCGGGCGAGCAGATCAGCCTGCTGTCGCGCATGGGCGCGGTGTGCGACGTGTACGACGCGATCACCTCGAACCGGCCCTACAAGAACGCGTGGGATCCGGCGTCGTCGCTGGCGCGGATGGCGCAGTGGACGGGCCACTTCGATCCGCGGGTGTTCCAGGCCTTCGTGAAGTGCGTGGGCATCTATCCGGTGGGCACGCTGGTGAAGCTGCAGTCGGGCCGCCTGGGCGTGGTGCTGGAGCAGAACGCCACGGCCCTGACGGCCCCGCGGGTGCGGGTGTTCTATTCGACCAAGTCGCAGATGCCGATCCCGACGCTGGTGCTGGACCTGTCCGCGGCCAATGCCGGGGACCGCATCGTCGGCCGCGAGGATCCGGCCACCTGGGGATTCCAGCGGCTCGACGAACTGTGGCAGGCGCCGGCGAAGTGAAGCCTTGAAGCCTTGAAGCCCTTATGCTCCTGTCGTTCCACGGAGCGGGGACAGCATTGAACGGGACAGTGATGGCGACGGGCGAGCGAGGCGAACGCGGAAGCAAAGTCAGGGACGGGCGCGCGCGGCAAGCCGGCGCGCGACGCGGCGCCGGGACGGGCGGGCGCGTGCCGTTGACGCCGCAGGCCCGCTGGGAGCGGCTGGTGATGCGTCGTCCCGGCCTGGCCCTGCCGCGGCTGCAGCGGCTGATCGCGCGCGAAGGCGAGCCGCCGTTCCAGGCGCTGCTCGGCGCCTTCTTCATCCTCGAACGCTGGGGCCGCGGACCGGAACTGCAGGCGGAGCTCGAACGCGCCATCGCCCGCGCGCTGCAGCACCGCCTGCTCGAGGAAGCGGCGGAACTCAGCGAGGCCCTGGGCCGCATGCACTACCAGCGCGGCGACTACGTCCAGGCCTGCAATGCCTGGAGCCAGACGCTGGAGCTGGCCGACGACGAGACCCGCTGGGCCTGCCTGGCGCGTATCGGTCTGGCGCACCTGTGTTTCGCGCTCGGCGACTGGGCGCGCGGCGGCCGGGTGCTGGACCAGGCCGAGCTGCACTATCCGCAGCTGGGCGACGACCCCTACATGCGCTCCAAGATCGCGTTGAACCGCGCCGTGTCGCTGCGTGCGACGCAGGGTCCGCAGGCCGCGTTGCCGCGCCTGGATGAGGCCCGTGCCGATGCGCGCGCGGTCGGCCATCGCGACTACGAGGCGGAGGCGATGTGGCACCACGCGCGATGCGCGCGCGACAGCGGCGCGGTGGCGCACGCCCTGACCCTCGCGGGCGAGGCGGAGGATCTGTCGCGGCGCTGCCGCTACCGCTGGCTGCAGGCGCAGACGCTGCTGCTGATCAGCGAACTGCGGGGCGGCACCGAGGCCGTGCCGCCGGCGCAGCAGGCGCTCGCGCTGGGCGAGGAGATCCAGTCGCGCTCCCTGCAGGCCGCGGCGCACGGTCGGCTGGGACAGCTGATGGCGGAGCAGGAGCAGCTCGGACCGAGCTGGTACCACCAGCAGCAGCGCCAGCGGCTGGAGGCGACGCTCGGACAGACGGAACTGCCGGCGCGGCTGGAACAGCTCGCGCGCTTCGACACGGACCCGCACGGTGCGGAAGGCTTGCTGCTGACGCTGGGACGTTCCGGCGCGGCGGTGGCGACGGTCGCCGACGTGGAGTCGCAATGGCAGCAGGCGCGGCCGCGCCTGTTGGAGGCGTTGGCGTTGACGGCGCTGGAGCTGCGCTGGACCGCGGGGAACGGCGCCACGCTCGTGGGCGCCGCGGCGCGCGCGGGCCGCTCGTCGCAGACGCTGTCGCTGAGGAACGCGGCGGGCGCGGTGGCCGGTGAACTGGTGCTGGAACGCGCGGAGGGGGCCGTCTGGTCGCGCGCCGACCGCAGCCGGGCTGAACGACTCGCCGGCTGGCTGCAACGGTTGATCGCCCAACTGCCCGCGGAGGACACGCTGGGCGGGACGTCCGACGCCGCGGACCCGGGCGCGCAGGCGCGGACCCTGGTGGCGATGCTGGAGCGGCTCGCGGGCAGCGCCGGCGATGCCGCGGACGGCGACGCGCGACGCCCGGCGCTGTCCGAAGCGATCGAGCTCGCACGGCGACTCGCCGCGCGGCTCGCCTGAATCGACGCCGATCACCCGCGCCGATCACCCGCGCAGCGATAGGTCGCGATGAGCCGGGTGAGCCGGGTGAGCCGGCGCTGCGTGCTCACCAGATGGCGAGACTCGACGTCAACACCCGCTGAAGCCAGCTGCGACGCGCGGCCTCGGACACCTCGCCCTTGCCGGCGATTTCCATCCGCGCGTTGACGACGTCCGCGGACTGGACCTGGTTGCCCGTGCGGATGTCCTGCGGGTTGACGACGCCCGAGAAACGCAGCGTCTGCAGTCCGCCGTTCATCGCGATGCTGCGTTCCCCGGCGACGACGAGGTGGCCGTTGGGCAGCACGTTGATCACGGACACGGCCATCTGCCCGCTGAGGCTGCCGCTGGCCTCGGTGTCGCCGCTGCCCTTGTACGAGTCGCTGCCCGACGCGGTGGCGTCGGCCTTGAGCAGCCGGTCGACGATCCCGACGTTGCTGGAACCGCCCGGTCCCTTGACCGCGAGCTTGTTGTCGCGGCTGGTGTCGGTCTTGCTCTTCTGCGTGGCGCTGAGGGACTCGCTGATGGCGATCTTCAGCGAATCGCCGACCTGGCGTGCGCGACGCTCGGTGGTGAAGAGCGAGGCCGCGGCCATGCCGGGCTGGTAGATCGCGCCGTTGTTGACGCGCTCGACATAGGCGCCGTCGGGCGGCGGCATCACCTGCACCGGGCCCTGCACCAGCGGCTCCGGCGAGGCGCAGGCGCTCAGGAGTGCGGCGCCCAGCAGCAGTCCGCCGCGTTGCGCGGCCGTGTGAACGTTGAACATGATTCCCTCGTCGATGTGATCGTTGTTCTGCGTTGTTCCGGGCTCACCCTTCGAAGCCCGTGAGCAGCGCGCGCACCACCGGAGCGAGCTTGTTGCGTGTGCTGGCCCACTTGCCCATGCCGAGCGTCGCGTCGTCGCTGCGGTAGCTGCTGGCGGCCATCAGGCGGCCGCCGGCGTCGTGCAGGCTCAGCGTCGCCTGCGCGAGGTAGGGCCGGACCTGGTCCGACAGCGGCGGCTTGTCCCACTGCTGCAGGCCCTGGTAGTGGACCCAGGCGGGGCAGGCCTCGTCGCCGGGCCGCACGCCGGCCTCGAAGACACGGGCCTGGACCTCGTGATCGCGCAGTTCGGCGATCAGCGCCGGGACGAATTCAGGCAGCGCGAGCGCGCGGTTGTATTCGATGCAGACGCGTTCCGGCAGCGCCGCGTCGTGGAACACGGTCTGCGTGGCGCGCACCGGCCCCTGGCCGATGGCCATCGTCGCCATGCCGGCCGTGGCCTTGGCCAGCTCGATGCTGGGCATCGGGCTCAGCAGCGAGCAGCCGGAGAGCGGCAGTGCGCCGACCCCGAGCACGAGCACGAGGGCGATCGCGACGGCGGCGCGCATGGTCAGAGGATCTCGTCGATCAGCGCCTTGCCGGCGACGGCGCCCGCGGCGAGGTAGCCGCCGACGGTGCTGCCGAGATCGCCGGCCTCCTTCATCACCGTGCTGGTGCCGCTGGCGACGGCGTCCTTCACGTCGCCGGCCAGTTCCTTCACCTCGGACAGGCCGGTCGAGATCGCATGGCCCACGTCCTTGGCGCCGTCCTCCAGCGCCTGCAGGCCTTCCTCGCTCCAGTGCACGACGGCGCTGACGGCGTTCTCGCCGCCCTGGTAGGCGGCCTGCGCCAGGCCGATCGCGCCGGCGGCGACGGTGCCGTATTCGCGGGCGTTGATCTCGAAGCTGCCGCTCGGGCGGTTCACGAGCTGGCGGGAGGCGACCAGCGGAGCGCCGGTGCCGTTCGTGGTGGTGACGGTGGTCATGACCCCTCCGGGGTGGTGGTAGCGATGGAGGCCATTCTTCCGGGGGGCGGCACGGCGGATGCCCTCATGAGCAGCGGCGTCCGACGGCTCTACAAACTTTCTATATTTCCTGCCGCACATCTGCCGACGCCCGTGTTCGTCCACCGTGAACAAGCGTTGCCCGCGGGGTCGGCGAACGTGTCGGACGCCGCGATGCGCCCGTTCGTGTCGGCTGTTTGTCGCGCGTGTGGGAGTCCATGTCGACGGCGTGCCAGACCCGGCACACGCCGGGCGCGCCATGACCCTGGGATATGCTTGTCCGCTATGAGCGATGTGCCTCTCGCCCCTGCCGCCACCCCGCTCCCGGCCGCCGCCCAGACGGCCGACGCCGAACGGGCTGAGCGCGCCTACAAGATCCCCGAATCCGTGCTGGTCGTGATCCACACCGACGCGCTGGACGTGCTGATGCTGGAACGTGCCGACCGACCCGGTTTCTGGCAATGCGTGACCGGGTCGAAGGATGCGCTCGACGAGCCCTTGAGCGAGACCGCCAGTCGCGAGGTGCTGGAGGAAACCGGCATCCGCGTGCAAGACCTGGCCCCGGCGTCGCTGGTCGACTGGCAACTGGCCAACGTCTACGACATCTATCCGGTCTGGCGCCACCGCTACGCCCCGGGCGTGACCCGCAACACCGAGCACGTCTTCGGCCTGACGGTGCCGTCCGGCACCGCGGTGACGCTGGCGCCGCGCGAGCACCTCGATTTCCGCTGGCTGCCGTGGCGCGAGGCGGCCGACCTGTGCTTCTCGCCGTCCAACGCGGAAGCCATCCTGCAGTTGCCCGCCCAGCGGGCGCGCGAAGAAAAGGCCACCCCATGATCCGCCGAACGCCGCGTCACGCGGCCCTGACCAATTCGGCGACCACGGACACCTCGCCGGCGGACAGCGTCGGGCGCCTGCGCGTGGCGACCTACAACATCCACAAGGGCGTGCGCGGGATGGGGCTGGGCAAGCGCCTGGAGATCCACAACCTGGGCATGGGCGTGCAGGCGCTGGATGCGGATCTGGTGTTCCTGCAGGAGGTGCGGCTGTTCCACCACCGCGAGGCGCGCCAGTTCGACCGGAGCTGGTTCGGCTGGCCGGAGCAGGGCCAGGCGGAGTTCCTCGCGCCGGAAGGCTACGAGGTGGCCTATCGCACCAACGCGGTCACGCGCCACGGCGAGCACGGCAACGCGCTGCTGTCGCGTTATCCGCTCGGGGATATCGGCCACCACGATGTGTCGGACCACCGCTTCGAGCAGCGCGGCCTGCTGCACGTGCCGGTGCGCTGGCAGGGCACCGAGGTGCACGCCGTGGTCGCCCATCTGGGGTTGATCCATGGCAGCCGGGTGCGGCAGATCCAGAAGCTGGCGGCCTTCATCGAGGACCACGTGCCGCACGGCGCGCCGCTGGTCGTGGCCGGAGACTTCAACGACTGGGGCGAGCGGCTGGAAGAGTCCATGCGCACGACCGGCCTGAGCCGGGCGATGCTGCCCGGCGCGAAGCGCTCGCTGCCGACCTTCCCGTCGCGGGTGCCGGTGTTCGCGCTGGACCGCATCTACACGCGCGGCCTGCGCTGCGTCGACATGAAGGTGCCGCGCGGTCCGGCGTGGGCGCGCATGTCGGACCACCTGCCGCTGCTCGCCGAGCTCGTGCTGACTTGAAGCGGCCGCAGGAACCCCTCTTTCCCTGGACCCTCGGGTCCCAGCCCAGCTTCACCGGCGGGAACGCGGTGCGGCTGCTGTGCGGCGGCGATGCCCTGTTCCCGGCGCAGATCGAGGCGATCGACCGGGCCGGGCACGAGGTCTGGCTCGCGACCTACATCTTCCATGACGACGAGGCCGGCGCCGCGACCGTCGAGGCGCTGAAGCGCGCGGCGCAGCGCGGCGTGCGGGTGAGGGTGGTGGTGGACGGTTTCGGCTCGAAGGGCAGCCTGGGCTGGCTGCGCGGGCAGCTCGAAGGCACGGGGGTCGCGCTGGCGGTGTTCCGTCCGATCGACCGGTGGTGGAACTGGCTGCATCCCGGGCAGTTGCGGCGGCTGCATCAGAAGCTGTGCGTGGTCGACGGGGCCGTGGGTTTCGTCGGCGGCATCAACGTGATCGACGATCGCGTGGACCTGCACCACGGTCGGACGGAGACGCCGCGGCTGGACTTCGCCGTCAGCGTCGGCGGGCCGGCGGTGCGGGCCATCGAGCAGGCGGCGCGCGCGGTGTGGACGCGCGCGTGGCTGGGCCACGACTTCGGCGACGAGATGCGGGCGATGATCCGCAGCGCCTCGCCGGGGCGGCGCGCGAAGCGCCTGATGCGGCGTATCCGGATGCCGCGCGGGGAGCACCGCCGGCGTGATCCGGATCGGCTGCCGCCGGTGCGCGCGGCTTTCGTGCTGCGGGACAACCTCCGGCAGCGCCGCACGATCGAGCGCGCCTACGTCGACGCGATCCGCGCCGCGACCGCGCGGGTGGATCTGATCACGCCCTATTTCTATCCGGGGCAGCGCTTCCGCCGTGCGTTGAAGGACGCCGCCCAGCGCGGCGTCCAGGTGCGGCTGCTGCTCCAGGGCAAGGTCGACTACAAGATCGCCGCGCTCGCCGCGCACGCGCTCTACGACGAACTGCTCGGGCACGGCGTGCAGATCTACGAGTACACGCCCGCCTTCCTGCACGCCAAGATCTGCGTCGTCGACAACGACTGGGCCACCATCGGCAGCTCCAACATCGATCCGCTGTCGCTGCTGCTCAATCTCGAAGCGAACGTCGTGGTGCGCGACGCCGCGTTCGCCGGCGACGTCGGGCGGGAGTTCGACGCCGCAGTGGCGAAGTCCCTGCGCGTCGAGCAGACCGCAGGGCGAGGGATTCGCGGCTTCCTCGGGCGCGCGCTGGTCGCTTGGGTCGCGTACGTCTACCTGCGGGTGGCTGGCGCTACGGGACGCTACTGACTGCGGGTTGCCAAGCGCGGGCTCTCCACGCAGCAGGGGGCGTCCCTCCGGGAACCCCCAGCAGCATTCCGGCCCCACTCGCACTCGCTGACTTCATCGGTTTGGGACCGATGACGGCGAGGGTCACTTGGTGTATGTGCCGGGGCCCGGTGGCATCGATGAACGCACGTTCGTCGGGAAGGGGTCCTGCTGCGTGCTGTGGGCCGAGCCGGCCTTCGCGTTGAACTGCTTGTCGACGAATCTCAGCATCGGTTCGACACGCGCGGCCCAACTGCCCTCGTCGTGTCCAGCACCTTCAGCCTCCAGGTAGCCGATGTCGGCGCCCGCCCAGCCTCGTGCGGACAACACCGCCCGCAACTTGCGCAGCTGCTTGATCGAGTCCTGCCCTTCGTTCGTGCCCATGTCCAGCCACAACTTCGGACGCGGCTGCGACATCGGCAGCGGCGTCTTCTGCGTGTCGCGGATCGGGAACTCGTCGTCCCACCACAGCGACGGCGAAACCACCAGCGCCGTGCCGAAGACATCGCCGTGATGCACCGCCAGCCACAGGCTCACGATGCCGCCCAGCGAGGAACCGCCCACCGCCGTGTGCGCCGCATCGGGCAAGGTCCGGTAGCGCGCGTCGATCGACGGCTTGAGCTGCTCGATCAGGTAGCGCGCATAGGCCGGCGCAAGGCCTCCACGTGTCTGGCCCTCATACGTCCTTGCGGTCGCGGTGTACTCGTCGATGCGACGCGAGGTGTTGTTCACCGCCACGATGATCAACGGCTGGATCTGGCCGTCGACGACCAGGCGCTGCGCGGTCTCGTCGACCTGCCACTCGGCGCCCGCCGCGGCGGCATCGAAGACGTTCTGGCCGTCATGCAGATAGAGCACCGGATAACGGCGCTCGGGCTCGCGCTCATAGTTGGGCGGCAGCCAGACCTGCACCGGACGCTGGGCGACGAAGTTGCCGGGCAGCGGGGCCAGTCGTTCGATCGTGCCGGCGCGGCTCAGCGAGATCGGCGCGCCCGGCGCGTTGAAGGCGCGCGTGACGCGCACCTCGTCGGAGACGAGCTCAAGCGACCGGTTGGTGCCCGTTTCCCAGTCGCCTTCCGGATCCTTCTGGCCGGGATGCTCGACGTGGAACTTGTAGGGCACGTTGCCGCCTGCGGGGATGCGTTCGAAGACGGCGGTGGCGCTGTACCACCCCTCGCGGCCGAGTCCCGCGGCCGGTGCGACCAGCGAGCGTCCCCAGTTGAGCGGCGCCGCGCCGCCGCGCACGCCGACGACGTCCTTGGTCGGATCAAAGCGGCCGGCGGCGATCTCCTCGCGCATGTCGATGTCGAAGACGACCTTGGTCGCGGCGAAAGCGTGCGGCGCGACGAGCATCGCCGCGATGAGCAGCAACAGGCTCGCAACGAAGCGCACAAGCAGGGGCGAAGCGCGTTCCGGCGCGGGGAGGGCGGAAACGCGGACGGCGCGCGGTGAGCGCGCCGTCGAGGCGGTATGTGGCATGCGGGACTCGCGCGGAGGTGGCGGGCGAGGCCCGCCGAGGCCCCGGATATTAGTCCAGCACGACCATCTCCGTGCGCGCGCGCAGCAGCGCGGCCGGACCGCGCGGACCGTCGTCGTTGACCAGCACGAAGGCGCGCTCGATGTCGGGCGCCAGGTAGTGGTCGGTGGACATCGCCGGGCACTGCTCGCGCAGCAGCGCGTGCACGTCCTCCAGCGGCGCGGAGCTGCGCAGCGGGCGCAGGAACTCGATGCCCTGCGCGGCGGCCAGCAGCTCGATGGCGACGATGTGCGCGGTGTTGTCCAGCATCGGGCCCAGGCGGCGCGCGCCGAAGGTGGCCATCGAGACGTGGTCCTCCTGGTTGGCGGAGGTCGGCAGGCTGTCGACGCTGGCCGGATGCGCCAGCGACTTGTTCTCGCTGGCCAGCGCCGCGGCGGTGACGTGCGCGATCATGAAGCCGGAGTTGAGGCCGGCGTTCTCGGTCAGGAACGCGGGCAGGCGCGAGACGCCGGTGTCGATCAGCATCGCGATGCGACGCTCGGCGATCGCGCCGACTTCGGCGATGGCGCAGGCCAGCGCGTCGGCGGCCAGCGCCACCGGCTCGGCGTGGAAGTTGCCGCCCGAGACCATCGCCGCCGGTCCGTCCTCCGGAGCGAAGACCAGCGGGTTGTCCGTCACCGCGTTGGCCTCGCGCAGCAGCACGTCGCGCACGTAGCGGGACTGGTCCAGGCAGGCGCCCATCACCTGCGGCTGGCAGCGCAGGCAGTACGGGTCCTGCACGCGGTCGTCGCCGTCGCGATGCGACTGGCGGATCGGGCTGCCGGCCAGCAGCGCGCGGTAGGCGGCGGCGGTCTCGATCTGGCCGGGCTGGCCGCGCACCTCATGGATGCGGGGATCGAAGGGACCGTCGCTGCCGCGCGCGGCGTCCAGGCTCAGCGCGCCGCTGACGACGGCGGCCGCGTACACGGTCTCGAAGCGCAGCAGGCCTTCGAGCGCGAGCGCCGTCGAGGTCTGCGTGCCGTTGATCAGCGCCAGGCCTTCCTTGGCCTCGAGCACCAGCGGCTTCAGGCCGGCTTTCTCGAGTTCCGCGAGCGCGGGCTTGCGCTGGCCGTCGACCAGCATCTCGCCTTCGCCCATCAGCGCCAGCGTCATGTGCGACAGCGGCGCCAGGTCGCCCGAGGCGCCCACCGAGCCCTGTGCCGGCACGTAGGGCACGAGGCCGGCGTTGAAGGCGTCGAGGATGCTCTGCACCACCGACTCGCGCACGCCGGAGTAGCCCCGTGCCAGCGAGGCCGCCTTCATCGCCAGCATCAGCCGGACGACCGGCGGCGCCAGAGGCGCGCCGACACCGACGCAGTGCGAGCGGATCAGGTTGCGCTGCAGCGCGGCCAGCTCGTCCTTGCCGATGCGCTTGGACGCGAGCTTGCCGAAGCCGGTGTTGACGCCGTAGACCGGGTCGTCGCCGGCCGCGGCGGCCTGCACGACGGCGGCGCCGCGGCGGATCGCCGGCCAGGCGTCGGCATGCAGGGCGAGCGTCATGCCGCCGGCGCGGATGCGGCGCAGCTGCTCCAGCGAGAGCTTGCCGGGGATGAGTTCAAGGGAAGTCGTCATGGGAACTCGGATCGAAGTCTGATTCGGGTGTCTGGGGAAGGGCGGGTGTGGCTCAGCGGCCCAGCATCGGCAGCTTCAGGCCGCGTTCCTGCGCGGTCTTCTGCGCCAGCTCGTAGCCCGCGTCGGCGTGGCGCATCACGCCGGTGCCGGGGTCGTTCCACAGCACGCGGGAAATGCGCTTGTCGGCCGCTTCGCTGCCGTCGCAGACGATGACCACGCCGCTGTGCTGGGAGTAGCCCATGCCCACGCCGCCGCCGTGGTGCAGCGAGACCCAGGTCGCGCCGCCGGCGGTGTTGAGCATCGCGTTGAGCAGCGGCCAGTCGGAGACGGCGTCGGAGCCGTCCTGCATCGCTTCGGTCTCGCGGTTGGGACTGGCGACCGAGCCCGAATCCAGGTGGTCGCGGCCGATGACGATGGGCGCCTTCAGCTCGCCGGTACGGACCATCTCGTTGAAGGCGAGACCGGCCTTGTGGCGCTCGCCCAGGCCCAGCCAGCAGATGCGCGCCGGCAGGCCCTGGAAGGCGATGCGCTCGCGCGCCATGTCCAGCCAGCGGTGCACGCCCGCGTGATGCGGGAACAGTTCCTTGATCTTGGCGTCGGTCTTGTAGATGTCCTCCGGATCGCCGGAGAGCGCGACCCAGCGGAACGGGCCGCGGCCTTCGCAGAACTGCGGGCGCACGTAGGCGGGCACGAAGCCGGGGAAGTCGAAGGCGTTCTTCACGCCCTGGTCGAAGGCGACCTGGCGGATGTTGTTGCCGTAGTCGACGGTCGCGATGCCGAGGGACTGGAAGTCCAGCATCGCCTGCACATGCACGGCGCAGCCGCGGGCGGCCGCGGCCTTCAGGTCGGCGTGCTTGGCCGGATCGGCCGACGCGGCCTTCCATTGCTCGACCGTCCAGCCCACCGGGAGGTAGCCGTTGATCAGGTCGTGCGCCGAAGTCTGGTCGGTGACCAGGTCCGGCTTGATCGCGCTGCCGGCCTTCACGCGGGCGACCAGCGCGGGCAGGACTTCCGCCGCGTTGCCCAGCAACGCGATGGACACGGCCTTCTTCTCGGCCGTGTACTTCGCGATGCGCGCCAGCGCGTCGTCGAGGTCCGTCGCCTGCTCATCGACGTAGCGCGTCTTCAGGCGGAAGTCGATGCGCGACTGCTGGCACTCGACGGTCAGCGAGCAGGCGCCGGCGAAGGTCGCCGCCAGCGGCTGCGCGCCGCCCATGCCGCCCAGGCCGGCGGTCAGCACCCAGCGCCCCACCATGTCGCCGCCGAAGTGCTGGCGACCGGCCTCGGCGAAGGTCTCGTACGTGCCCTGCACGATGCCCTGCGAGCCGATGTAGATCCACGAGCCGGCCGTCATCTGGCCGTACATCATCAGACCCTTGCGGTCGAGCTCGTTGAAGTGCTCCCAGTTCGCCCAGGCGGGCACCAGGTTGGAGTTGGCCAGCAGCACGCGCGGTGCGTCGACATGCGAGGGGAAGACGCCGACCGGCTTGCCCGACTGGATCAGCAGCGTCTCGTCCTCGTTGAGGTTCTTCAGCGAGGTCAGGATCTGCTCGAAGCAGTCCCAGTTGCGCGCCGCCTTGCCGATGCCGCCGTAGACCACGAGCGCATCGGGGTTCTCGGCCACCGCCGGATCCAGGTTGTTCTGGATCATGCGGTAGGCGGCCTCGATCAGCCAGTTCTTGCAGCTCAGCTGCGTGCCGATGGGCGCGCGCACGGCGCGCGGCTGGGCGGAGGAAGCGGTGGTCGTCATCGATGTCTCCTGGTGTGCGAGGCGAGGGCGGGGCCCGATGGGGCGCGATCATAGGAGCGGTTTTCCTGGTTGTCTATACAAGTACAGTCAAGTAGGATCCCGCCCCATGGCGACCCCCTCATCGAGCCCTTCCGGCAACGGCCCCTCGCCGCAATACCTGAAGGTGAAGACGCATCTGCGCGAAGGCATCGCCGGCGGCCGCTGGCGGCCGGGCGAGCGTCTGCCGTCGGAGGCGGAGCTGACCGAGGCCTTCGGCGTCAGCCGGATGACGGTGAACCGCGCGCTGCGCGAGCTGCATCAGGAAGGGATGATCGATCGCGTGCAGGGCGTCGGCACCTTCGTCGCCGAATTGCATCGGATCGCATCGACGCTGACCGTGCGCGACGTGCACGAGGAGATCGCCGAGCGCGGCCATCGGCATGAGGCCAAGGTCCATGTGCTGGAGACGCTGAAGGCCAGCGCCGAACAGGCCGCGATGCTCGGCCTGCGCACCGGCGCGACCTTGTTCCACAGCGTCATCGTGCATCGCGAGAACGGCGTCGCGATCCAGTGCGAGGACCGCCTCGTCAATCCGGCCTGCGCCCCGGCCTACATGGACCAGGATTTCGAGCGCGTGACGCCGACGCATTACCTGCTCGAAGTCGCCCCGCTGTCGGAGGCGCGCTATACGATCGAGGCGGCCATGCCCAATGCCCTGGAGGCGAAACTGCTGGGCATGCCGCGCGGCGAGCCCTGCCTCGTGGTGAAGCGGGCAACTTCGAGCCTGGGGCGGACCGTGACGGCGGTGCGGCTGGTGCATCCGGCCAGCCGCTACTTCCTCGAAGGAAGCTTCCAGGCGTGACGCTGTTCACGAGTTGTCGGGCAAGTTGTAGCAGGAGAGCGGATGTGACGTTTCGTGACGTGACGCGGTGGATGAGTCTTCGAAAATCCCGGGCTTCGACAAAAACCAACAAGCTGCCGGACATGAGCTGGATGAGGATCACCGCCGATGATGTCGCGCCCACCCCGTGGCGCAACGGGGGAGGGCGCACGCGCGAGTTGCTGGCGTGGCCGCACGTGGCGGACTGGAAGGTCCGCGTCAGCATCGCGGACATCGATCGCGATGGTCCGTTCTCGGCCTTCCCGGGCGTGGACCGCTGGTTCGGCGTGCTGTCGGGCGGCGGCGTGATCCTGCGCGGCCGCGCGCTCAAACCCAACGAGGGCATCGTGCAGTTCGCCGGCGAGGACGCGCCGAACTGCGTGCTCATCGACGGTCCGACGCAGGACTTCAACGCGATGCACCGCCGCGACGCGGGCGTGTTCCGCGTGCAGCCGGCGGACCGGCCCGTGATCCCGCACGGGGCGCAGTGGCTGGGGCTGTTCACGCAGGAGGGCGGGATGATCATCCACGGTCATCGGTCGGTGCCGCTGGCGCCGCACACGCTCGCCTGGTGCGAGTCGCCGGCCTCGCAGAGCTGCGTCTTCGACGATGGCGATCAGCACGGCCCCGCGTGGTGGCTGATCTGGAGCGAGTCATGACGATGGAGGCCTCGACGGACGGCGCGGCGTCGGCGGGAGCGCCGCGGCGCGTGCTGTACGCCAATGCGACGCTGACCACCCTGGCGGGCGACCGCGACTGGGGTCTGGTCGACGACGGCGCACTGCTGGTCGAGGACGAACAACTGCGGTGGGTCGGCCCGATGGCGGACCTGCCGGCCGAGCTGCGCGACAGTGCCGTCGAGCTGCGCGACCTCGGCGGCCTGCTGGTGACGCCGGGTCTGATCGATTGCCACACCCATCTGGTCTACGGCGGCGAACGCTCTGCGGAATTCGAGCTGCGCCTGCAGGGAGCGACCTACGAAGAGATCGCGCGCGCCGGCGGCGGCATCCGCTCGACGGTCGCCGCGACGCGGGCCGCGAGCGAGCAGGCGCTCCACACGCTGGCGGTGCAGCGCGCCCGCGCGCTGATGGCCGAAGGGCTGACGACGCTGGAAGTGAAGTCGGGCTACGGCCTGTCGCTGGCGGACGAGGCCAAGTGCCTGCGCGTGGCGCGGCAGTTGTCGGAGCTCGGCTTGACGGTGAAGACGACCTACCTGGGCGCGCACGCGTTGCCGCCCGAATTCGACGGCCGTCAGGACGAGTACGTCGACGCCGTCTGCGCGTGGCTGCCGGCGCTGCATCAGCAAGGCCTCGTCGACGCCGTCGACGCCTTCTGCGAGCGCATCGGCTTCACGCCCGACCAGACACGCCGTGTGTTCGAAGCCGCCCGCGCGCTCGACCTGCCGGTGAAGCTGCACGCGGAGCAACTCAGCGACCAGGGCGGCGCGGCGCTCGCCGCCGGATTCAACGCGCTCTCCTGCGATCACCTCGAATACCTCAGCGACGCCGGCATTGCGGCGATGGCCCGGTCCGGTACCGTGGCCGTGCTGCTGCCAGGCGCCTTCTACTTCCTGCGCGAGACCAAGTTGCCACCGATCCAGGCGCTGCGCGACGCCGGCGTGCCGATCGCGCTGGCGACCGATCACAACCCGGGCAGCTCGCCGGGGCTGTCGCTGCTGCTGATGCTCAACATGGCCTGCACCTTCTTCCGGATGACACCGGAGGAGGCCTTGCGCGGTCTCACGACGAACGCGGCGCGGGCGCTCGGTTTGCCCGATCGCGGGCGGCTTGCCGCGGGCCAACGTGCCGACTTCTGCGTCTGGGACGCCGCGCATCCGCGCGAGCTGGCCTACTGGTTCGGCCGGAATCCGCTGCGGCAGACGGTGGTCGGCGGACGGCCGCGCGGCTGAGACAAGAACGAGGAGCCGCGGTGGGCCGCACGCGCCCGCCGCCGCCTCCTGGAGACAAGAGGAACGAGCGATGAAGCACGACGTCTTTGAGCTGCGGCGCGGCCGCACCCCGCTGCTGATCAGCATGCCGCACGTGGGCCGCGAGATCCCGGCCGACCAGCATCACCGCTACGTCGAGCGCGCGCTCGGCAGCGAGGACACGGACTGGCACCTCGAGCCGCTGTACGCCCCGATCGCCGAGGAACTCGGCGCCGGGCTGCTGGTACCGCGCTTCTCGCGCTACCTGATCGACCTGAACCGTCCGCCCGAGGACACGCCGATGTACCCGGGCGCGTCCAACACCGAGCTGTGCCCGACGCGCTTCTTCACCGGCGAGCCGCTCTACAAGGACGGCCTCGCGCCCGACGCCGACGAGAAGCAGCGCCGCATCGAGACCTACTGGGCGCCGTACCACCAGGCGCTTCAGGGCGAGCTTCAGCGGCTGCGCCAGGAGCACGGCTTCGCACTGCTGTTCGAGGCGCACAGCATCCGCTCGGAACTGCCCTGGCTCTTCGAGGGCCGGCTGCCTGACCTGAACATCGGCACCGTCGAGGGCAAGTCCTGCAAGCAGGTCACGCGCCAGGCGATGGAGATCGCGCTGCAGGCGCAGGACCGCTTCAGCTGGGTGGTCGACGGGCGCTTCAAGGGCGGCTACATCACGCGCCAGTACGGCCGGCCGGAGCTCGGCCAGCAGGCCGTGCAACTGGAGATGTGCTATCGCTGCTACATGGTCGAGAACGACCTGGGCTTCACCGGGTATGAGCTGGACGCGGCCTGCGTCGAGAGCGTCCGGCCGGTGCTGACGACGCTGCTGCAGGCCTATCTGCTGGCCAATCCGACGCGGAACGCCGCATGAGCCCGACGATCTTCCACGCGCCGTTGGCGTGGCTGGACGGGCGCTGGCAGGCGGACGTGCTGATGCGCGTCGCGGCCGATGGGCATTGGGCTGAACTCGTCGCCGGCACGCCGGCCCCGGCGGAGGCCGTCCGCCTGGGCGGGCCGGTGATGCCGACGCTGGTCGACGCGCACAGCCATGCGTTCCAACGCGCGTTCGCCGGTCTGTCCGAGCAGCGCGACAGCGACAGCGACGACTTCTGGTCGTGGCGCGACCGCATGTACGGCGTCGCGCTGCGCGTGACACCGGCGCAGTTGAAGACCATCGCCGCGCAGCTCTACACGGAGCTGCTGGCCGGCGGCTACACGCAGGTCTGCGAGTTCCACTACCTGCATCACCGCGAAGACGGGACGCCGTACGAGGACGAGCTTGCGATGGCGATGGCGCTCGCTGAGGCGGCGCAGGAGACCGGCATCGGTCTGACGCTGCTGCCGGTGCTGTACGCGCATGCGGGCTTCGCGCAGAAGGGGCTGCGGGACACGCAGCGACGCTTCCGCACCGATGCCGAGTGGGTCTGGCGCGCCTGCGAGCGCATCAACGCGGCGGGCCTGCCGCTGGTGCGCGCCGGCGTGGCCGTGCACTCCTTGCGTGCTGCGCATGCCGAGGACGTGCGGGCCTTGCAGGCGCTCGTCGGCGACGCGGACATCCCCATCCACGTGCACGTCGCCGAGCAGCAGCAGGAGGTCGACGACTGCATGGCGGCGACGGGCAAGCGGCCGATCGACCTGCTGGCCGACTACGGGCTGGATCCGCGCTGGCACCTCGTGCACGCGACGCACAGCACGCGCGAAGAGATCGCACGCATCGCCGCGAGCGGCGCGGGCGTGGTGATCTGCCCGGGCACGGAAGGCAACCTCGGCGACGGACTGGCGGACCTGCCGGGCTGGCTCGCCGCGGAAGTGCCGCTGACCGTGGGCTCGGACAGCCAGGTCACGCGCGGCTGGGTGGAGGAACTGCGCTGGCTGGAGTACGGCCAACGCCTCGGCCTGCAACGGCGCAACGTGGCGGCGCGGCCGGGGCGGCAGCCGTCGACGGCGGCGCGGCTGTTCGAGGCCTGCATCGCGGGCAGCGCGCGTGCGGCGGGTTTGCCCGCTTGGGGCTTGCTGGCTGGTGCGCGCGCAGACTTCCTGGTGCTCGACACGGCCGCGAGCGGTCTGGCCGGACTGCCGGACGCCGCGCTGCTGGACGGCCTGGTCTTCGCCAGCCAGGGGCCGACCTGGCGCGAGGTCTATGTCGCCGGCAGGCAGCGCGTGATCGACGATGCCGGCCGCCGTGATGACTTCGTCGCGACGATGAACGCGCTCTGGCGCTGACCCCCGTTTCCGCAGGATGTCCGGCTGGCACGCCGGCTGCTAGGCTTTTCCCACTCCTTCTACAAAGTTGGGAATGCCATGTGGTCCATGCGTAACTTCACGATCCGGACGCGCCTCATGGCGCTCGGCCTGTTGTCGGTGTTCGCGATGCTGCTGATCGGTGGCGATGGGTTGTGGGCGATGACCCGCACCAAGCAGGATTTCGAGCACTACGTGAAGCAGGACGTCGAATCGCTGGTGCAGCTTTCCGAGATCCGCGCGGGCGTCGGCAACCTGCGTCGCTACGAGAAGGACATGCTGATCAACATCGGCGACGACGGCGCCGTGAGGCGCTACCAGGAAGAATGGCGCAAGGCCTTCGAGGGCGTCAACAAGAGCCTGGACGCCATCGGCCAGCTCGACATCCTTCCGGAGATCAAGTCGATGCCGCCGGCGATGAAGGCCTCGCTGGGCAGTTACCGCAGCGGACTCGACGGCATCGTCGAGCGCATCCTGAAGCAGGAGTTCGTCGATTCCGCCGAGGCCAACCGGCAGACCGAGCCCATCAAGGGGCCGGTCCGCGAGATGGACAAGCAGCTCGGGTCCATGACGAAGGCGATCATGGAACGCGGCAACCAGGAGGTGCAGCGCATCGACGCGGAAGAGCACCGGGTCCGGATGGCGCTGGGCGGCGTGATGCTCGTGGGCGTGCTGGTGATCGGCACCTTCACCTTCTTCAACATCGCGTCCATCCTGACGCCGCTGGCGCAGGCGGTCAGCACGACCGAGCGCATCGCGCGCCAGGACCTGAGCGAACGCCTGGACGTGCTCGGCACCGATGAGACCGCGGCGATGATGCGCGGCGTGCAGGGGATGCAGACCTCGATCCGCGACGTGGTCAGCGGCGTGCGCAGCGCCACCGACAGCATCGCGACGGCGTCGCGCGAGGTCGCAGCCGGGGCGCACGACCTCAGCTACCGGACCGAGCAGGCGGCCTCCAACCTCGAGGAGACCGCGTCGGCGATGGAAGAGCTCACCGCGAGCGTGCAGCACAACGCGGACTCGGCGCGCCAGGCCAACGCGCTGGCCGAAGAGGCGGCCGGCGCCGCAGGGCGCGGCGTCAACGTGGTCGGGGAAGTCGTCCAGACGATGGGAAAGATCAGCGCCTCGTCCGCGCGCATCGGCGACATCATCGGCACCATCGACGGGATCGCCTTCCAGACCAACATCCTGGCGCTGAACGCAGCCGTCGAAGCCGCCCGCGCGGGCGAGCAGGGCCGAGGCTTCGCGGTCGTCGCCAGCGAGGTGCGCTCGCTGGCGCAGCGCAGCGCCGAAGCGGCCAAGGAGATCAAGCAGCTCATCACCGCCAGCGGCGAGAGCGTGTCCAGCGGCGCCGCGCTCGTCGAACGCGCGGGACAGACGATGAACGAGATCTCCGATTCGATCACCCGCGTGTCGCGCATCGTGGCCGAGATCAGCCACGCCACCACCGAACAGAGCGGCGGGATCAACCAGATCGGCTCGGCCATCTCGCAGCTCGACCAGATGACGCAGCAGAACGCGGCACTCGTCGAAGAGTCCGCCGCGGCGGCTCAAAGCCTTCAACATCAGGCGGATGCGCTGTCTCAATCGGTGGCGGTGTTCAAGCTCGGCTGAATACGCCTCCTTCGACGATCAGGGCGTTGGCCGCCAGTGCATGGGGCCTTGCCGGCTAGCGGCAAAACCCCAAGCACAGCCGTCCCCCATCGTTGTCGTACTTCCGCGGTTTTGCTACCGAGGACTTCGGGGGGGCTTCGGAGGTCTTCGTTCGTGACATCGGTGCGGGAGGAGTCCACGGTCGACGAGGTTTAGAGTGCCGCGTCGTCGGGCGCTGGCATGGCGACTGCTAGTCTTTTCCCATCGATCCATCTCGTTGGGAAAACATGCAGTCGCTGCGCAACTACTCGATCCGGACCCGTCTGCTGGGTCTGGGTCTCCTGTCCGTCCTCGCACTCCTGCTCATCGGCGGCGCCGGACTCTGGGCCATGAGCAGTTCCCGGTCCGACTTCCAGCAGTACGTCGCGCAGGACGTGGGCGCGCTGACACAACTCTCCGAAGTCCGCGCCGGCATCGGCAACCTGCGCCGCTTCGAGAAGGACATGCTCATCAACATCGGCGACGACGGCACCGTCAAGCAGGCACAAGCCGATTGGCAGAAGACCTACGCCGGCGTGATCCGCTCGCTCGATACGCTGTCCACGCTCGAGATCAGCCCCGAGATCCGCGGCCTGCCGCCCAAGCTCAAGCAGTCGCTCGAGGCCTACAAGGCCGGCGTCGACGACATCGCCAAACGCATCCTCAACGCCGACTTCGTCGATGCCGCCGAGGCGAACCGCTCCACCGACACCATCAAGGCGCCCGTGCAGGCGATGGACAGTGGCGTCGCCGAGATGACGAAGGCAATCCTGCAGCACGGCCAGGACGAGGTGGAGCGCCTCGGCACGCGCGAAGCGAGCGTGCGCGGCGTGCTCGGCGTCGTGATGGCGGTGGGCGTGGCGTTGATCGCGCTGCTGACCGTGCTGAACATCCGATCCATCCTGGCCCCGCTCGCGCAGGCCGTGCGCACCACCGAACGCATCGCCCGCAAGGACCTGAGCCAACCCGTCGAGGCGGAAGGCTCCGACGAGACCGCCGCGATGGCGCGCGGCGTGCAAGGCATGCAGGCCTCGATCCGCGACGTCGTCAGCGGCGTGCGCAGCGCCACCGACAGCATCGCCACGGCATCGCGCGAAGTCGCCGCCGGCGCGCACGACCTGAGCCAGCGGACCGAGCAGGCCGCGTCCAATCTGCAGGCCACCGCGTCGGCGATGGGTCAGCTGACGTCCAGCGTGCAGCACAACGCGGCCTCCGCCGGCGAGGCGAAGGCGCTGGCCGAGCAGGCCGCCGACGTCGCCGTGCGCGGCGTGAGCGTGGTGGGCGAGGTCGTGCAGACGATGGGAAAGATCAGCAGCTCGTCGGCGCGCATCGGCGACATCATCGGCACGATCGACGGCATCGCGTTCCAGACCAACATCCTGGCGCTGAACGCGGCGGTGGAAGCCGCGCGCGCGGGCGAACAGGGTCGCGGTTTCGCGGTTGTGGCGAGCGAGGTGCGATCGCTCGCGCAGCGCAGCGCCGAGGCCGCGAAGGAGATCAAGCAACTGATCACCGCGAGCGGCGAGAGCGTCTCCAGTGGCGCCGCGCTCGTCGAGCGCGCCGGTCAGACGATCAACGAGATCTCCGATTCGATCTCTCGCGTGTCGCGCATCGTGGCCGAGATCAGCCATGCGACCGCCGAGCAGAGCGGCGGCATCAACCAGATCGGCTCGGCCATCTCGCAGCTGGATCAGATGACGCAGCAGAACGCCGCGCTCGTCGAGGAGTCCGCCGCCGCCGCGCAGAGCCTTCAGCATCAGGCCGATGCGTTGGCGCAATCGGTCGCGGTCTTCAAGCTCCACTGACGCGACCGGCTCAGCAGGCCATGAACTGCACGCGGTTGCGCCCCGCGTGCTTCGCGGCATAGAGCGCCAGATCGGCCGTCTCGACAAGGAGCGAGGGTTTCGCGGGCGGTGCGCCCGCGGCCAGGCCGATGGAGACGGTGACCTTCAGGCCTTCCACGATGTCGCCCCAGTCGTGGCTGGCGATCGCGGCGCGCAGCCGCTCGCAGATGTCCTGTGCGCGCTCGGGCGGAACGCCGACGAAGACCAGCATGAACTCCTCGCCGCCGACCCTCGCCAGGAGGTCCGCGCTGCGCAGCTGACGACGCAGCACCTGCGCGACCTTCTGCAGCGCCTGGTCGCCCACGCCGTGCCCGAAGGCATCGTTGACCTGCTTGAAATGGTCGATGTCCAGCAGGCCCAACGAGATGGGCTTGTCTTCCTGCCTGGCGCGCTCCAGCAGCAGGGGCAGCGCGAACTCCGCATGCCGGCGGTTGTTGAGGCCCGTCAGCGCGTCTTCATGCGCCATGCGGCCAAGCTCCGCCGCCTGCCTTCGCAGGCGCTGCTGTTCCTGCTCCGCCAGGTCTGCGCGCTCGCGCTCGCGCCGCGCGTCCTGCATGGCATGTTCGGCGCGCGCCTGCGCCTGCTGGAACTCCTGCCGGATGAGCATCGCCTCGGTCTGCAAGGCCATGGCGCTGCGCGCCGACTGGCGTTCCAGCGCGGTCAGCTGTTCGTGCGCCGCCAGCGCCCGCACCGCGTCGCCGCGGAGCTTGTAGCCGCGATAGATCGCCAGCGTCAGCTGCCGCCGCAGACGGGCGGGCAGGGATTGCGGCGCCTGCTGGCCCACCAGGTCCTGGAGCGTCTCGAGCGCGGGCAACGCGTCCTGCGCGCCGGCGGAGTCGTCGCGCTTGAGCTGCAGCAACGCCCGCTGCGCCCGTGCCTGCAGCACCATGCCCGCATAGCCGTGGCGTTGGGCCAGACGTTCGTATTCATCGGCGATCTGGAGCGCTTCGTCGATCGCGCCGGTCCCGAGCTGCAGCTCGACCAGGTTGGACAGCGAGACGACGACCAGGAACGGATTGCCTTCCTCACGCACCAGCGTCGCGGCCCGCACCGCGTAGGGCTCGGCCTGCGCGAGCGCCTCGGCGGAGGCGGTCCGGTCCTCGTCGCGGATCGCTTCGGCATGCGCCTGCAGCCAGAAGTGCGCGAGGTTGTTCAGGCAGGAGAGCAGCAGTTCGCGCTCGCCCGGCGCCTGCTGCTGGGCGATCTCCAAGGCCTGCAGGGTCTGCTGGCAGGCCTGTTCGACCTGGTCCGAGACCGCGAAGGCCACGGCCAGCCGGTTCAGCGCCCAGGCTTCGCGTGCGGCGTCCTCGGCGCGCCGGGCGGCGGCCAGGGCCTGCCAGCCGGCCTGCATCGCGTCCCGGCCCATCTGGAACTGCGCGTAGACGTAGCAGAGCTCGGTGAGCGCCTCGGCCGTCCAGGTGTCCTGGTCGTCGCCGTCGATCAGCCGGACCAGCGCCGCAGCCTCGCTCGCGCGCCGCAGCGCCCCCTGCAGGTCGCCTTGTCGCGGCAGGTTGTGGGCGATGAGGATCAGCGCCCGTGCCCGGTCGCGCACCGTGTCGGCGGCCACCAGGGACAGCTCCAGCGCATCGGTGGCGTCGCGGTAGGCGCCGCGGCGGCTCAGATGCTGGGCTCGGGCCAGTTCGCGTTGGAACAAGGCGGACTCTCCTGCGTCGATGTTGTCGACCTTGACGGCACAGCATTCGCCGCCGCATAGCGCACGTCAATGGCGGCTCGCCCCAGTGGACGATGGATACAGTCGCGGGCATGCCAAAAGTCTCGAAAGCGCCTGCCGCATTCCGTCGCATCATCGAGCCGTCTCCGGTTCAGGCGGCGGCATCGGTGGATCGCGCGCTGGTGGGTGTCGACTTCACCAGCGCCCCGACGGCTCGCAAGCCGATCCGTCTGGCCATCGGTCGTCGGCAAGGGAGCGTCCTGAAGCTGGAGCGCCAGGTGGCGATCCCGACGCTGGAGGACTTCGAGACCTGGCTCGGGGAACCCGGCCCCTGGCTGGGCGGCTTCGACCTGCCGTTCGGTCTGCCGCGCGAGCTCATCGATACCCTGGGTTGGCCTACCGAGTGGGCGCCGTTGATCGCGTATTACGCGAGCCTGTCGCGCGCCGAGATCCGGGACACCTTCGCCGCGTTCTGCGACGCTCGGCCGGTGGGCGGCAAATTCGCGCATCGCGCCTGCGACGGTCCGGCGGGGTCGTCGCCCAGCATGAAGTGGGTGAATCCTCCTGTCGCCTACATGCTGCACGCTGGCGTGCCGCGTCTGGTGCGGGCGGGCGTGCACCTGCCAGGGCTCCATGCCGGCGACGAGACGCGCGTGGCGCTGGAGGCCTATCCGGGCCTGCTGGCGCGTGAATTGATCGGCACCCGCAGCTACAAGAGCGACGATCGGGCCAAGCAGACGCCTGACCGTTTCATCGCCCGCAAGGACCTGATCGAGGCGCTCGAACAGGGCCGCAGCCGGCTGGGCCTGCGGTTGAAGCTCAGCCACGCACAGCGGGACGAGATCGCCGATGACGGCAGCGGTGACAAGCTCGACGCGGTGCTGTGCCTGATGCAGGCAGCCTGGGCCGACGTGCGACCCGATTACGGCCTGCCCGCCGACATGGATCCGCTCGAGGGCTGGATCGTTTGCGCCTGACGCGCCGCGCCGCGCCGGTCCGCTCTCCCTTTCTTCAACGTCGAACAATGAGGATGACACCATGACCCGCATCGATGACACCCCGGCCCCGCTGGCCACGCTTCAGATCGCCGTGATGGGCGCCGGCGCAGTGGGTTGTTTCTTTGGCGGCATGCTGGCCCGCGCCGGGCACGATGTGACGCTGATCGGCCGTGCGAGTCATGTGGAGGCGATCCGCGATCGCGGCCTGCGCATGGAGACGCGGATGTTCGACGAGCAGGTCCGCCTGCGTGCCGATACCGAACCGTCCGCCGCGCGCGGCGCACAGGTCGTGCTGTTCTGTGTCAAGTCCACCGACACGGTGTCCGCCGCGCAGGCGCTTGCGCCGTACATCGGTGCGGACACACTGCTGCTGTCGATGCAGAACGGTGTCGACAACGCCGAGCGACTGCGCGACACGGTGTCACAGCCCGTGTCGGCGGCCGTGGTCTACGTGGCCACGGAGATGGCCGGCCCCGGCCACGTGAAGCATCACGGGCGAGGAGAACTAGTCATCGAGCCGGCGCCCGGTGCGGATCGGATCGCGCAGGCGCTGATCGCGGCGGGCGTGCCCACCGAGGTCTCGGACAACGTGCGTGGCGCGCTGTGGTCCAAGCTGCTGATCAACTGCGCGTACAACGCGCTGTCCGCGCTGGCGCAGCAGCCTTACGGAGAGCTGGTGAAGGGAGAGGGCGTCTGGACGGTGATGGACCAGCTCGTCGACGAGGGGCTCGCGGTGGCCGAGGCGGATGGCGTCACGCTGGTGGGGGATGTCCGCCAGGCCGTTCGGAAGATCGCCGAGACCATGCCGGGTCAGTTCTCGTCGACCGCACAGGACATGAGCCGCGGCAAGCGGACCGAGATCGACCACCTCAACGGCTTCCTGGTCCGCCGTGGCGAGGCGCTGGGGGTGCCCACGCCCGCCAACCGCGTGCTGCACACGCTGGTGCGACTCGCGGAACTCAGCCGGGATTGAGAGCGCCGGACAGGCGTGGTCTGGACGTGAAGAAGCCGGGGCTGGCCCGGCTTCGAAGGGGGCGCGCGACCAGCGGTCGCGGCTCAGTAGGTGATGGTCAGCGTGACCGTGTCGGCATAGTTGCCGGGCACGATGCCGTTCAGCGACGGGAGCCGGCCGTAGACGGTCAACTGCTGCTGGCTGCCGGTGCCGGTACCGCTGTAGACGCCGCTGCTGTTGCCGTCGCCCCAGACCTGGGTGCGGCCCGCGTCGAGGTACAGCTGGTACGGCAGGTTGTTGTTGCCGCTCTTCATCACACGTGATCCGAAGGCCGATGCATTGCCCGCGTTGGCACCGGCGCTCAGCGCGACGCTGTACGGCGTGGTCTTCGTGCAGGTGACGTTGAGCGCCGTCGAGGCGTCCACCGGACCCGGCGTCTGCAGGGGATCGATCGATCCGCCGAAGGTCAGCGTGCTGCCGGTGACGTTGCAGGCGACCAGGATCGTGGCGCCGACCTGGAAGGTGCCCGACGAGGTCGTCGGCGTGGCGGCGTGACTGGCGGCGACGGAGCCAACGATGGCCGCGGCGATGGCCAACGTTCGCGAGAGAACTGAAGACAACTGACGAGACAACATGGTTGGGTTCTATTCGTGCATCGCAGGTGTCGGCGGGCTGCAATGACGTCGGCGCGATGCACTCCGATGTCGGGCCTCTTTGCCGTCCCTGGGTATCAATTGGACACGATTTTGTCAGTTTCGCTCCGTGAGCCACTTCACGGATCGTGGGCATCGGCCTAGAGAGTTCCCCCCAACTGGGGAGGAGTACGCCCGATTTTGATTGGTATCGCAACCATCGCTGTCGGGTAGTGATCCAAAGTCGCGCACGTGAACAAGGTCACGAGTGGGGCGTCCCCTGCTCGCGTGACTTCTGCCTCACTTGCGCATCAGCGTGGACTTGCCGAACAGCGATTCCACCAGATCCACCGCCACCAGCGCCGTCTTGTTGCGGACGTCCAGCGCCGGGTTGAGCTCCATGATGTCCAGCGATCCCAGCCGACCCGTGTCCGCGATCATTTCCATGCACAGCTGGGCTTCGCGGTAGGTCGGTCCGCCGGGGATCGTGGTGCCGACGCCGGGCGCCACATCCGGATCGAGGAAGTCGACGTCGAAGCTCACATGCAGGTGGGTGTTGGCGTCCATCGTCGCCAGCGCCAGCTCCATCGTGTGACGCATGCCCATCTCGTCGATGTAGCGCATGTCGAAGACTTCGAGACCGACCTCGTGCACGAAGCGTTTCTCGCCCTCGTCGACGCTGCGGATGCCGATCTGGCGGATCCATTTCGGGTCGATCGCCGGGACCTTGCCACCGATCTCGATCAGCTCCTGCGGACCGTAGCCACACAGGCACGCGACCGGCATGCCATGGATGTTGCCGCTGGGCGTGAGCTTGCTGGTGTTGAAGTCGGCATGCGCGTCCAGCCACAGCACGCGCAGCTTCTTGCCGGTGTCGCGACAGTGGTGGGCCACCGCGGCGATCGATCCCAGTCCCAGGCAGTGGTCGCCGCCGAGCAGGACGGACATGCGACCGCCGTTGAGCTCGGCGTAGACCGCGTCGTGCACCGCTCGATTCCACGCCGTGACTTCGTCGAGGTGGCGGTAACCCGCCGTCGGCGGCTGCCAGGGATTGGAGGGGCCGACCAGATTGCCGCAGTCCTTGACCTCGACGCCGTGCGCCCGCAGCGCCTCGGCGAGCCCGGCGACCCGCAGGGCCTCCGGTCCCATGCTGGCGCCTCGGGCGCCGGCCCCGACGTCGGTCGGGGCGCCGATCAGGCTCACGTGTCGTGCTGCGGTCATGGTCGAACCTCTCTTGCTTGCTGGAAGCCCCCGCGGGGGGGCGGGATCAGGTGCCGCCGGCCGGGACCGCGCCGGTCCCCGGATGGCCGTTCGTGCCGTTGGTGCCGTTGGTGCCGCTCGAGCCATTGGTGGTGCCGCCGATGTCGTATTCCTTCATCAGCAGCGCCCAGGCCTCGTCGGCGGTTTCAACATAGTGGAAGAGCTGCTCGTCGCCCGGGCTGATCATGCCGGTGTCGATCAGCAGCTCGAAGTCGATCAGGCGCGACCAGAAATCGCGTCCGAACAACAGGATAGGACGCCGGCGGCACTTGCCGGTCTGGATCAGCGTCAGGGTCTCGAAGAGCTCGTCCAGCGTCCCGTAGCCGCCCGGGAACGCCGCCAGCGCCACCGATCGCATCAGGAAGTGCATCTTGCGCAGCCCGAAGTAGTGGAAGCGGAAGCAGAGCTCCGGAGTGATGTACTGGTTCGGACGCTGTTCATGCGGCAGCACGATGTTCAGGCCGATGCTGCGGCCGCCGGCTTCGTGCGCGCCGCGGTTGCCCGCCTCCATGATGCCCGGCCCGCCGCCGGTGACGACGTACAGCGGGTGCGCGAAGTCCTTGGTCGTCTCGGTGACCAGCCGCGCGAATTTGCGCGCTTCCTCGTAGTAGCCGCTCATCACCAGACGGCGCTCGGCGCGTTGCACCGCGGCTTCGTCCTTCGCCGCGCGGGCCGCATCAACGGCCGCTTGCGCCGACTCGCGGTCGGCGATGCGTGCGCTGCCGAAGATCACCACTGTCGACTGGATGTTGAGTTCCTGCTGGATCAGCTCGGGCTTCAGCAGTTCCAGCTGCATGCGCACCGGGCGCAGTTCCGGCCGGACCAGGAAGTCCGTGTCGGTGAACGCGAGCTGATAGGCGGCTGGCGGATTGGCGTCGAAGGCCGCGTCGAAGGCGGCCTGCTGTTGGGCTTCCTCCTGGGCGGAAGGGAAGTTGCGGGCGGTGAGTTTGTCGCTTCTGATCATGATTCGTTGGCCCGAAAGCTTACGGGCGTTGCCACTTAATTTCCGTTCGTTCGGCCTGGCCGGTCGCCGTCCCGGGCGTTGGTTTGTTGCGCGCGGTCAGGGTCGCTTCCAGCGCGGGGTCAGGTCGTGCCGCAGCAGGGGCAGCGCGGGTCGCGGGCGACCTGCAGGTCGGTCCATTCCATGCGGCGCGCGTCCAGCATCAGCAGTCGGCCCGGCAAGGTCGAGCCCATGCCCGTCAGCAGCTTCAGGGCCTCGGCCGTCTGCATGCTGCCGATGATGCCGACCAGCGGCGCGAACACGCCCATCACCGCGCAGCGCTGCTCCTCGGGCGGCTGGTCCGCGGGGAACAGGCAGGCGTAGCAGGGGAAGGCGCGATCGCGGCTGTCGTAGACGCTCAGCTGCGCATCGAAGCCCAAGGCCGCGCCCGACACCAGCGGCTTGCCGTGCTTCACGCAGGCGGCGTTGACGAGGTGGCGCGTAGGGAAGTTGTCGGTGCAGTCGAGCACGACGTCGGCCAGCGGCACCAGTTCGTCGAGCAGCGCCGCGTCGGCCCGCTCGGTGATGGCCCGGACGCGAGGCTCCGGATTGATCGCCGCGATGCCCGCGGCGGCCGATTCGGACTTGGGCTGGTTCACGCGCGCGAGGCTGTGGGCGATCTGGCGCTGGAGATTGGTCACGTCGACGCGGTCGTGATCCACCAGCGTGATGCGGCCGACGCCCGCCGTTCCCAGGAACAGCGCCGCGGGCGATCCCAGCCCGCCCGCGCCGATCACCAGCGCGTGCGCGTCCAGCAGGCGTTGCTGGCCCTCGACGCCGATGTCATCCAGCAGGATGTGGCGCGAGTAGCGCAGCAGTTGGTCGTCATCCATGGATCATTCCGGCACGGCGTCATCGGTCGTCTGCGGCTGCCGCAGGCCGACCTGCAGCGGGAGCTTCAGCGCGTCCTTGCCGCGCTGCACCGTGATCAGTGTCTGGCTCTCCGGTTTCAGCGCCGCGACGACGTTGACGAGTTCGCGCGGAGAGCGCACCGGCTGCCCCGCCACCTCGGTGACGACGTCGCCGGCTTCCAGCCCGGCCTTGGCCGCCGGGCTCGCCTTGAAGACTTCCTTGACCAGCACGCCGTGTTCGACCGACAGCTTCAGCGTCTCGACGACCTCGGCGTTGATGTCGCCGGTGATCACGCCCAGCCAGCCGCGCGAGACCTTGCCGTCCTTCACCAGCGCTTCCAGCACCTGGTAGGCCGAGTCCACCGGGATCGCGAAGCCGATGCCCAGACTGCCCCCGCCGGTGCGCGAGTAGATCGCCGTGTTGATGCCGACCAGCCTTCCCTGCACGTCGACGAGCGCGCCGCCGGAGTTGCCGGGGTTGATCGCGGCGTCGGTCTGGATGAAGTTCTCGAAGGTGCTCAAGCCGAGTTGCGTGCGGCCCAGCGCGCTGATGATGCCGGAGGTGACCGTCTGGCCGACGTTGAACGGATTGCCTATGGCGAGCACCACGTCGCCGACTTGCAACTGGTCGGCCTTGCCGGGGTGGATCACCGGCAGCGGCGCCGGCAGCGTGATGCGCAGGACGGCCAGGTCGGTTTCCGGATCGGTGCCGACCAGCCGCGCCGGCGTGTCGCGGCCGTCGGCGAGCTGCACGCGGATCTCGGTCGCGCCGGCGACGACATGGTTGTTGGTCAGCACATAGCCTTCAGGCGAGACGATCACGCCCGACCCCAGACCCATCTGCGGCCGCTGCTGCTGCGGGCGCTTGCCGAAGTGGAAACGGAGCCAGGGGTCGGCGTCGATCTCGCGCTGGCTGGGCGCCGGCTTGTTGGCCAGCACCGCGACGACCGCCGGCGATGCCGCCTGCGCCGCCGCGGCGAAGCTGAACTGGACGGACGCACGAGGCGGCGCACCCGCGGCGGCCGGCAGCGTGGGCACGATCTTGGGCGCCTCGTGCAACCATTCGGGCTTGAGCGTCGATACGACGAAATAACCGGCCAGCGCCACCGTGGTGGCCTGGGAGAAAATCAGCCAGGTTTGACGCAAGAGAGATCCTGTCATGGCACATCGCACGGAGCTGGAGCGGCTGCTCGCCGCCACGCTGGAGCCCACGCGTTTCAAGGATTATGGGCCGAACGGTCTTCAGGTCGAGGGCCGCGACCAGATCCGGCAACTGGTGTGCGGGGTCACGGCGAGTCTCGCGCTGATCGACGCCGCCATCGAGTCCGGGGCCGATGCGATCCTCGTCCACCACGGGCTGTTCTGGCGTGGTCAGGACGGTCGGGTCACCGGCTGGATGAAGCAGCGGCTGGCGCGACTGCTGACGAACGAGGTCAACCTGTTCGCCTACCACCTGCCGCTGGACGCACATCCGGAACTCGGCAACAACGCGCAACTCGCGAAACATCTGGGCTGGGCCGCGGAGGGACGCTTCGGCGAGCAGGATCTGGGCTGCATCGGCGCGCTGCCGGCGACGTACGAGTCGTTGGAGGCGCTGGGGAGTCATGTCGAGCAGCGGCTCGGGCGCGCGACGATCCAGGCCGCTGGCGATGGTCGTCCGCTCAAGCGCGTCGCCTGGTGCACGGGCGGGGCGCAGGGCTACTTCGAGGCGGCGATCGCCGCGGGCGCGGACGTGTTCATCACCGGTGAGATTTCCGAGCCGCAGGCGCACTACGCGGCCGAGACCGGTGTGGCTTTCATCGCCGCCGGCCACCACGCGACCGAACGCTATGGCGTGCAGGCGCTGGGCCGTCAGGTGGCCGAACAGCTGGGCCTGCAGTACCGTTTCATCGACATCTCGAATCCGGCATGAGCACTGTCATCGAGAGTTCCCGTCCGCTGCTGCTGACGATGGGCGACGCTTGCGGCATCGGCCCGGAGATCGCCGTCGCGGCATGGGCGCAGGACCGCGGGGCCGACCTGCGCCTTGTCGGTGATGTCGACGTGTTCCGGCGCGCGCTGCGTTTCATGGGTCTGCGCCTGCCGGTGGCGCTGCTCGAGCACGCCGACGATCCGGCACCGCCCGATTGCCTGCCGGTGTGGCAGCCGCCGGGCCTGCCGCAGGACTTGCTCGCGCAGCCATTGGGTCAGGTCAGCGCTGCCGCAGGCGCTGCGGCAGCCCGCTGCATCGTCGCCGCGACGCAGGAGCAACGGGCGGGTCGATCGCGGGCGCTCGTGACTGCGCCCATCCACAAGGAGGCCCTGCATGCCGGCGGTATCGACCATCCGGGTCATACCGAGCTGCTGCAGGCGTTGTGTGCCGACGCGGATGGCCGGCTGCCGCCGGTGCGCATGATGCTGGCCAACGAGGAACTTCGCGTCGTGCTGGTGACCATCCACGTGGCGCTGCGTCAGGCGGTCGACCAGATCACGACCGGCCGTGTGCTGCAGACACTTCGCATCGCCGACGCCGCGCTGCGTCGTGCCGGCATCGCCGCGCCGCGCATCGCCGTGGCGGGCCTGAATCCGCACGCGGGCGAGGGCGGATTGTTCGGCGGCGAGGAGATCGAGCACATCGCGCCGGCGATCGAGCAGGCGCGAACGCTGGGCATCGACGCGCGCGGGCCGTTTGCGCCGGACACCGTATTCATGCGGGCGCGCCATGCGCCGCCTCAGCATCCAGGCGAGTTCGACGTGGTCGTCGCGATGACCCATGACCAGGGGCTGATCCCGGTGAAGTACCTCGGTGTGGAAGAGGGCGTCAACGTGACGCTGGGCCTGCCGCTGGTGCGGACCAGCCCCGATCACGGCACCGCATTCGACATCGCCGGAACGGGCAAGGCGGACCCGTCGAGCATGTCCGCGGCGATCCGCATGGCCCGCGTGCTGGCGGGCTGATCGGCCGGCAGGCGCCGGCCCGGCGTCAATGCTTGGCGCCGAGCGCGGCCAGCTGCTGGCGAGCCCGCGCCGTGGCGCGCTCCAGCAGATGCGCGTGTTCGTAGGCGCGCAAGCGCCCCACCTCGCAGAGCTTGTGCAGCATGCGCGAGGTCATCGTCAGCGTCTCCTGATGCTTCGTCCCGTGGGTGAAGATGAAGAAGCTGCGCGTGGCGCTGATGTGGGCGAGCCGCACCTTGATCCAGTCGCCGTCGCGGTGCATCCGGTAGGCCGTGCCGATCTGCAGGTGATCGATCAACAGCTCGCCCGAGGGCGGGGAGGGGGCTTCCTCGGCGGCGGGCAGCCCGTCGATGCTGATGTCCACCGCCAGCAGCGGCTGGTGTTCGTCGGCGCCGAGGTCGAGGTCGATGTCGACATGACCGTCCCAGTCGACGTGCGCGTCCTCCATCAGCCCGAGCCGTTTGGCTTCCTCGTCGGAGAGCTTCTCGCTCAGGTCCAGGTCCAGCGGCGCGGCGCTGGCCGCCGGCAGGTCCTGTTCGCGCGGGGGCGCCATGCCGAAGACGGACTCCAGCTGCTTGGCCAGCAGGTTGTATTCGAGCGGGCTGAGGGCCTGGCCCTTCAGCGAGTCAGCGTGCGCCGGCAGCAGTTCGGCGAAGAACTTCTTGCGATCCGGCTCGGGCCAGCGGACCAGGTCCAGGCCTTCGTTGAGCGTGCGCATCAGCACCGGCAGCGCCGCCAGGAAGCCCTGTCGCTGCTGGGGCGTCGTCTTCGGCTGGACCGACAGCACCAGGTCGCGACCCATGTTGCGCAGCCGCTCGACCAGCGCCGCGTCCAGGTCCGGATGACGCGAGGCGTGAACCAGGACCTCGCTCCAGGTCTGGGTGAGGAAATCGCGCAGGAAATCGCGCATGTCCACGCTGGACATCGCCTGCTGCAGCTGCTGCATGTAGCGGCGCTGCAGGCGGAGCTCGGTCTCCTTGCGCTCCAGCAGCGCGGCCGTGTCGCCTTGCGATTTCAGCGTCTCGGCGGTCTGGTCCTGGATGAACTGTTCGAGCTGGCCCAGCTTGGACTCGTACAGCTCCATGCGATCGAAGTCGCCGCTGACGACGTCCTGGATCAGCTCGCGCACCAGGGTCAGGAAAGACTTGCCGGGCTCGTCGGTGAAGTCGTCGTAGGCCGCGGCCAGCGTCGCGATGCGATTGACCAGCCGTCGCACCGGGTGCCGGCGGGAAGAGAAGAAGGAGCGGTCCCCCAACGCCGCGCGCAGCACCGGCAGCTGCAGGCGCGCGATCTGCTGCGCCATCAGCGGCGGCAGCTTGGCGTCGGACAGGATCTGGTCGAACAGGCCGGCGACGACGTCGATCACCATGTGATCGAGCGAGCCGCTGGCCGCCTGCCGCAGTTCGTCGCGGTGCAGGTGGATCAGGTTGGGCGGCAGGACGATCGGTCCGCCTTCGACATAGCTGCCGGGATCGCCGTCCCAGCCCTGCCATTGGCTGTTCATGGGCAGTCCGCCGCTGCCGGTCGAGGGCATGCCGACGGAGGGGCTCATCGCCAGCCGCCGCATGAGGTCCATCAACTGCGGATCGACGGACCAGCCGCCCATGCCCCCACCGGCAGGGCCGCCACCGGTCGTCGCGTAGCCGTCAGGGCTGCCGCCGTGGAATCCGCCGGCCACGCTGTGCGGTCCGCCGGCACGGCCGCCGTGGACGGCCGGGTGCAGGGCGCCGGGCAGGGTGGCGTAGCGGCTGTCGTGCAGCGGCACCCCGGATGTCGTGCCGCCGTGCAAGGACTGACCCCGCGTGGCGCCCGCCACCGCGCGCACGCGCAGGTCCTGCGGACGCAGGCCGCGGCTGCGGAACAGTCCGGCGACGTCGGCGTAGCAGGCGCGCATCTCCAGCGCCAGCGCGCGGGTGAGTTCGTCGGTCAAGACCTGGCGCGTGTCCGGATCGTCCGTCACCGCGTTCACGGCCTCGATCAGCGCCTGGGCGACAGCTTGCGGACGCAGCGGGTGGCGGTCCTCGTCCACGCCGGGGATGTCGCCCATGTAGGAGTTGACCTCCCGCAGTTCCCACTCGCTCTGATGACCCAGCGCCAAGCCGATGCGATCCGTCGCGACCAGCGTGTTGACCTGATCGTCATCCATCAGGGACAGCTCGTCCCACTGTGTCGCCTTGGGCGCGGCACGTGCATTGCCGGGCGAAGCACTTCCGGCGCTCGGCGCTTCGGCGGCCTGCTGGCGCATGGACTGGTCGAAGCGCTGCGAGAACAGTGCCTGGTGCTTGCGGAAAATGAATTGCGCGGACAACAGCGCGTCCCGCCGCTTGGCCTGTCCAGAGGACAGGGCGGCAAGACCCAGACCTTCAGCGCCGCGTTCGGCGGCTTGTTCCGCCGCGAGGCGCACGCGCTGGAGCGCCGCGTCGACGTGGGGGTTCAGACGGTTCATCAAGGCATCAGGCACATTGTGGTGACCGCACCACACGCCAAGTATCGGCGATGGCCATCCCTCGTCCGGGTGGGACTCACCCGGCTTGTGCGCAAAAGGTGCTCTTTGAGCGCAGATTTACGCTTTGTCACGCCTCAGCGCATCGCGGATCTCGCGCAGCAGCTGGATGTCTTCCGGCGTCGCGGCGGGTTCTGCCGGGGCGGCAGGGGTGTCGCGTTTCAGACGGTTCACCTGCTTCACCATGATGAAGATGATGAAGGCCAGGATGATGAAGTTCAGCAGCACCGTCAGGAAGTTGCCGTAGGCGAAGAGCGGCACGCCGGCCTTGGTCAGGGCCTCGTAGGTCATGGGCCCCGCGTAGTTGGCCGGCGGGTCCGACAGCATGACGAAGTAGCTGCTGAAGTCCAGTCCGCCGACCGCCTTGCCGACGATCGGCATGATCAGGTCCTTGACCACCGAGTCGACGATCTTGCCGAAGGCGGCGCCGATGATCACGCCCACGGCGAGGTCCATCACGTTGCCCTTGACGGCGAACTCACGGAATTCGGTCAAAAAACCCATCGCTTGCTCCTTGTGCTCCACGTGTGCGAAGGCGCCAACTACCAAGCGCTTTCCCGGGGGCGTGCTTCGCCTCCGGGCAAGCATCCTAACGGCGTTTGCACCACGACAAATGTCAACGTGGTGCACCGATGCACATCGGTAGAGCGCCTAGGGGCGGACAAGAAGTTTCTTACCTAGAATCTTTGGTTGCCCCTGATCAGAAGTTCCCTGTAAGGACCCTCATGAGTGACCCACAAGTGGACCAAGGCAAGCGCACCTGGCTGATTGCGACCGGTTGCGCGGGAGCAGTAGGCGGCGTGGCCACCGCCGTCCCGTTCGTCAGTACCTTCGCTCCGAGTGAGCGCGCCAAGGCGGCCGGTGCCGCCGTCGAGGTGGACATCGGCGGCCTCGCCCCCGGTCAGAAGCTGACCGTCGAGTGGCGCGGCAAGCCGGTCTGGATCGTCCGCCGGACCAAGGAGCAGCTCGACGCGCTCAAGGGCAACGATCCGGAACTCGCCGACCCGCAGTCCGATCGCAAGGCCTTTCCCATTCCGGAGTACGCCAAGAACGAATGGCGCTCGCTCAAGCCGGAGTACCTGGTCGTCGTCGGCATCTGCAGCCATCTCGGCTGCTCGCCCAGCGAGAAGTTCCAGACCGGCCCGCAGCCCTCGCTGCCGGACAACTGGCATGGCGGCTTCCTCTGCCCCTGCCATGGCTCGACCTTCGACATGGCCGGTCGCGTCTTCAAGAACAAGCCCGCGCCCGACAACCTCGAGGTGCCGCCTTATGCGTTCCTGTCCGACACCCGGCTGTTGATCGGTGAAGACAAGAAGGCCTAACTCCCCAGGAACAGGACCGAGGCAGACAACACATGGCTGAATTCAAGGAAGCACCCGCCGGAGCCCCCTTGGGCGTCAAGCTCATGACCTGGGTGGACAACCGGTTCCCCGCGTCCAAGCTCTACAAGGAGCACATGTCGGAGTACTACGCTCCGAAGAACTTCAACTGGTGGTACATCTTCGGCTCGCTGGCGCTGCTGGTGCTGGTGATCCAGATCGTCACCGGGATCTTCCTGGTGATGCACTACAAGCCGGACTCGACGCTCGCGTTCGCGTCGGTCGAATACATCATGCGGGACGTCCCCTGGGGATGGCTGATCCGCTACATGCACTCGACGGGCGCGTCGGCGTTCTTCGTCGTCGTCTACCTGCACATGTTCCGCGGGCTGCTGTACGGCTCGTACCGCAAGCCGCGCGAACTGGTGTGGATCTTCGGCTGCGCGATCTTCCTGTGCCTGATGGCCGAGGCCTTCATGGGCTACCTGCTGCCGTGGGGCCAGATGTCCTACTGGGGCGCGCAGGTGATCGTGAACCTGTTCGCCGCGGTGCCCTTCGTCGGCAACGACCTGGCGCTGCTGATCCGCGGTGACTACGTGGTCGGGGACGCGACGCTGAACCGCTTCTTCAGCTTCCACGTCATCGCGGTGCCGCTGGTGCTGCTGGGACTGGTGGTCGCGCACATCATCGCGTTGCACGAGGTGGGGTCGAACAACCCGGACGGTGTCGAGATCAAGGCGAAGAAGGGCGCGGACGGTCTGCCGCTCGACGGCATCCCGTTCCACCCGTACTACACGGTGCACGACATCTTCGGCGTCGGCCTCTTCCTGATGGCCTTCTCGGCGGTGATCTTCTTCGCGCCTGAACTGGGCGGCTACTTCCTGGAGTACAACAACTTCATCCCGGCCGACCCGCTGAAGACGCCGCCGCACATCGCGCCGGTCTGGTACTTCACGCCGTTCTATTCGATGCTGCGGGCCACCACCGACATCATGGTCCAGGTGCTGTGCGGCGTGATCGCACTGTCGGCGGTCATCACACTGCTGCGCGGTGGGCTGTCGGTACTGGGCAAGGGCATCGTGGTGGTCGGGGCGGTGGTCGGCATCGCGCTGCTGCTGACTTTCGACGCGAAGTTCTGGGGTGTCGTCGTCATGGGTGGCGCGGTCATCATCCTGTTCTTCCTGCCCTGGCTGGACCACAGCCCGGTCAAGTCGATCCGCTACCGGCCCGACTGGCACAAATACCTCTACGGCATCTTCGTGCTGCTCTTCCTCGTGCTGGGCTACCTGGGCGTCAAGCCGCCGTCCGATGCGGGAACGATCGTGTCGCAGATCGGCACGCTGTACTACTTCGGCTTCTTCCTGCTGATGCCGTGGTGGAGCAAGGCTGGCACCTTCAAGCCAGTCCCCGATCGCGTCACGTTTCACCCGCACTGAACCGCCAACGTCACGGAGTCGAACGAATGAAGAAAATCATCGCCACGCTGCTGACGTCGCTGTGCCTGGGCGCGGGACTGACGTCGACGGCGCTCGCGTCTGAGGGCGGCATCGAGTGGGACCGTTTCCCGACGTCGAAGATGAACGATCTGGCCGCGCTGCAGCACGGCGCCAAGATCTTCGTCAACTACTGTCTGAACTGCCACAGCGCGAGCTTCATGCGCTACAACCGGCTGAAGGACATCGGCCTGACCGACGAGCAGATCAAGGGCAACCTGCTGTTCGCCGGCGACAAGGTCGGCGAGACGATGAAGGTCTCGCTGGACCCGAAACAGGCCAAGGAATGGTTCGGCGCGCTGCCGCCGGACCTCACCGTGATCGCCCGTTCGCGGGCCGACGGGGCCAAGGGAACAGGGGCGGATTACCTCTATACCTACCTCAGAAAATACTACCGCGACGAAACCAAGGCCACGGGATGGAATAATCTCGCTTTCCCCAGCGTTGCCATGCCGCATGTGCTGTGGGAGCTCCAGGGCGTCCGCACCGCCAGGTTCGAAGAAGAAAAGGACCCGCATGACCCGGCCAAGGTCACGCATGTCTTCAAGGACTTCGTACAGGTGACGCCCGGGATGATGACACCGCAGCAATACGACGAGTCCGTTGCCGACCTGGTCGCCTATCTCCAGTGGATGGGCGAGCCGGCGCAGGGGACGCGTTTCCGGCTCGGGATCATCGTGGTGCTGTTCCTGCTGGGGTTCACCGTGTTCGCCTGGCGCTTGAATGCCTCCTTCTGGAAGGACATCAAGTAAGAACCGATGACTCGGCCGAAGGCCGGGTCCTCAAGCGCAGTGGGGCGCCGAACAGGCCCCCACTGCGTTGTCGTTTGTCTGTTCGGTCTTTGACCGCGCCGGCGTTGAACTGTGTTGTTTGTAGAAATCGATGAAGCCGAGAGGCTTCGATCAGGAGTCCACTGCCATGATGGTGCTTTATTCCGGAACCACTTGCCCCTACTCGCACCGTTGCCGGTTCGTGCTGTTCGAGAAGGGCATGGACTTCGAGATCCGTGACGTCGACCTGTTCGCCAAGCCCGAAGACATCGCGCTGATGAACCCGTACAACGAGGTGCCCATCCTCGTGGAACGCGACCTCATCCTGTACGAGTCGCACATCATCAACGAGTACATCGACGAGCGCTTCCCGCATCCGCAGCTGATGCCCGGCGACCCGGTCGCCCGTGCCCGCGTGCGCCTGTTCCTGTTCAACTTCGAGAAGGAACTGTTCGCCCACGTCAACGTGCTGGAGAACCGCGGCCAGACGGTCAAGCCGACCGAGAAGCAGCTGGAGAAGGCGCGTTCGCAGATCCGCGACCGCCTGACGCAGCTGGCGCCCATCTTCCTGAAGAACAAGTACATGCTGGGCGACGACTTCTCGATGCTGGACGTCGCGATCGCACCGCTGCTGTGGCGCCTGGACTACTACGGCATCGACATGTCGAAGAACGCCGTGCCGCTGCTGAAGTACGCCGAGCGGATCTTCTCGCGTCCGGCCTACATCGAGGCGCTGACGCCGTCCGAGAAGGTGATGCGCAAGTAATACACTGGCTCCCCATGGATGACAGCAAGGACGGCGGCGGTCTCGCCGCCAGCTCGACACGCCCGTACCTGATCCGCGCCCTGCACGAGTGGTGCACGGACAACGGGTTCACGCCCTACGTCGCGGTGCATGTGGACCGCACGGTGCAGGTGCCGATGGAGTACGTGAGCAACAACGAGATCGTGCTCAACGTCGGTTTCGACGCGACCAGCAACCTGGACCTGGGCAATGAACTGATCCAGTTCAAGGCCCGGTTCGGTGGCGTGGCGCGCGAGATCATCGTGCCGGTCGATCACGTGGTCGCGATCTATGCGCGCGAGAACGGCCAGGGCATGGCCTTCCCGCCGCCCACTCCGGAAGATGCCGCCGCGCGCCAACCGGCGCCGAGCGCGCCGCGAGGTCTGCGGCTGGCGTCGGATGCGAACGGCGGTGGCAGCGTCGGCGGCGCGCCACAAGGCGAGTCCAGGCCGGAGCCGGTCGCGCCGGCGGCGGTGACACCACCACCGCCGGACGACGACGATCCGGGCGCGGGTCCGTCGGGCGGTCGCCCGGCGCTCAAGCGCATCAAGTGATCGTCTGAACCCCGTCCAAGTGCGGGGGGGCGAGTGCAGAGGGAAGGCGCGGTTTTTTGCTCCAGACCTCTCGAAGCTGCGTCTAGAATGCAGCCCGCGTCGCAGCTTCTGCGGCGCTCCAGTTTTCCTTGTGCCGGCTTAGCTCAGTTGGTAGAGCAACCGCCTTGTAAGCGGTAGGTCATCAGTTCGAATCCGATAGCCGGCACCATCGAACACACACAGGCGCGAGTCTGTTCCGAAGCCCCGTTTCGTCCACCGGCGAGCGGGGCTTCGTTCTTTCCTGGATGGCTGGATCAGGACTGACGGACGCGGATGCGGAGCTCGCCTTCCAGGAGGAGGCCTTCCTCGCGCAGCAGGCGCAGCAGCGTCGGCTGCAGGTGTCGCAGCTTGGCTGCGATGGCGGCGTTGTCGGCCACCAGCGTCCAGCCGTGCTCGTCGAGCGTGCCGGCCTGGACGAAGCGCTTCATCGCGCCCGGCAGCGCGACGCTGACCGCCGCCAGGTGCCGCCGCGACAGCGCCAGCTGGTTGCCCAGGCGCGCCAGCATGCCGTTCTGCGACATGGCCCGGCCGAAGTCCAGCGGATCGGGCGCGTCGGGCTTGACGCGAGGGGGCAGATAGCGGGTGGCCATGGGCCGGCAGTGTAGTCCCGCCGCTGGGAAACCCGGACTCCGCCGCCGGTCCGGCGCCGTGGCAGCCGCCCGGTCTCGCCTAGGGTCGGGTGCTAAACTCCGCCGGTTTTTCTCCGCGCAGACGCTTGCAACCCGAGGCCTCGTCCTCATGTTCACCGGTCGCGCGGCGCTGCCCTCATCAGGCCGCCCACGAGGCGGTCCGTCGGGCGTCCAGGCCCGGTCGACCGGGCCTTCCACAGAACTTCAAAAAGCCGCATGTTGCCCAAGCTTTTGACCCAGATTTTCGGCAGTCGCAACGAGCGCCTGCTCAAGACCTATCGCAAGGACGTCGAGCGCATCAACGCGCTGGAACCCCAGTTCGAGGGCCTGAGCGACGACCAGTTGCGCGCGAAGACCGAGGAGTTCAAGCAGCGCATCGCCAAGGGCGAATCCGTCGACGACATCCTGCCCGAGGCCTTCGCCGTCTGCCGCGAGGGCAGCAAGCGCGTCCTCAAGATGCGTCACTTCGACGTGCAGCTGATCGGCGGCATGGTCCTGAACGCCGGCAAGATCGCTGAAATGCGCACCGGCGAAGGCAAGACGCTGATGGCGACGCTGCCGGTCTACCTGAATGCGCTGACCGGCAAGGGCGTGCACGTCGTGACGGTCAACGACTACCTCGCCCGCCGCGATGCGGAGTGGATGGGTCGCCTGTACCGCTTCCTCGGCCTGACCGTGGGCATCAACTATTCGGGGCTGGCGCGCGACGAGAAGCAGGCCGCCTACGGCGCCGACGTCACGTACGGCACGAACAACGAGTACGGCTTCGACCACCTGCGCGACAACATGGTCTACGAGGTCCGCGACCGCGTCCAGCGCAGCCTGGCCTACGCGATCGTCGACGAGGTGGACTCGATCCTGATCGACGAGGCCCGCACCCCGCTGATCATCTCCGGCCAGGCGGAAGACCACACCCAGATGTACGTGGCGATCAACGCGGTCTCGCCGCAGTTGAAGCGCCAGGTCGGTGAGCTGGATCCCCGCACCGGCGAAGGCGTGATCGAGCCGGGCGACTTCACCGTCGACGAGAAGTCGCACCAGATCTACCTGACCGAGGACGGCCACGAGAACGCCGAGCGCCTGCTGGGCCAGGCCGGCCTGCTGGCCGAGGGCGCGTCGTTGTACGACGCCGCCAACATCACGCTGATGCACCACCTGTACGCGTCGCTGCGCGCACACCACGTGTATCACCGCGATACCAACTACGTCGTGCAGAACGGCGAAGTCATCATCGTCGACGAGTTCACCGGCCGCCTGATGACGGGCCGCCGCTGGAGCGACGGTCTGCACCAGGCCGTCGAGGCCAAGGAAGGCGTGCAGATCCAGGCCGAGAACCAGACGCTGGCCTCGGTCACCTTCCAGAACTACTTCCGCATGTACGGCAAGCTGTCGGGCATGACCGGCACGGCCGACACCGAGGCCTACGAGTTCCAGGAGATCTACGGCCTCGAGACCGTGGTGATCCCGCCGAACCGTCCGACCGTGCGCAAGGACGAGCTGGACCTGGTCTACAAGACGACCAAGGAGAAGTACGACGCCGTCACGCAGGACGTGCGCGACTGCCACGAGCGCGGCCAGCCGGTGCTGGTGGGCACGACGTCGATCGAGAACTCCGAGAAGGTCGCCGAGCTGCTGACGAAGGCGGGTCTGCCGCACCAGGTGCTGAACGCCAAGCAGCATGCGCGCGAGGCCGACATCATCACCCAAGCCGGCCGTCCGGGCGTGATTACGATCGCGACCAACATGGCCGGCCGCGGCACCGACATCGTGCTGGGCGGCAGCATCGAGAAGGACATCGTCGCCATCGAGAACGACGAGGCGCTGTCCGAATCCGACAAGCACGCCAAGATCGCCGCGCTGAAGTCCGACTGGCAGAAGCTGCACGAGCAGGTGAAGGCCGCGGGCGGCCTGCGCGTGATCTCGACCGAGCGTCACGAAAGCCGCCGCATCGATAACCAGCTGCGCGGCCGCTCGGGTCGCCAGGGCGATCCGGGCTCCTCGCGCTTCTACCTGTCGCTGGACGACCAGCTGATGCGCATCTTCGCCGGCGACCGCGTGCGCGCGATCATGGACCGGCTCAAGATGCCCGAAGGCGAGGCGATCGAAGCCGGCATCGTCACGCGCTCGATCGAGAGCGCGCAGCGCAAGGTCGAGGCCCGCAACTTCGACATCCGCAAGCAGCTGCTCGAATACGACGACGTGTCGAACGACCAGCGCAAGGTCATCTACCAGCAGCGCAACGAGATCCTCGAGGCGCAGGAAGTGCTCGATCAGATCACCCACCTGCGCAAGGGCACGCTGACGGACGTGGTCCGCGGCTTCGTCCCGGAGGAATCGCTGGAAGAGCAGTGGGACCTGCCCGCGCTGGAGCGCGTGCTGCGCGACGAGTGGAAGCTCGACCTGCCGCTGGGCGAGATGCTCAAGAAGAGCGAGACGCTGACGGACGAGGACGTGCTGGACGCCGTGCTGAAGGCGGGCGACGCGTCCTTCCAGGACAAGCTGGACCGCGTCGGCCAGGATCAGTTCACGCCGTTCATGCGCATGGTGCTGCTGCAGAGCATCGACCAGCACTGGCGCGAGCATCTGGCCTCGCTGGACTACCTGCGCCAGGGCATCCACCTGCGCGGCTACGCCCAGAAGAACCCCAAGCAGGAATACAAGCGCGAGGCTTTCGAGCTGTTCTCGCAACTGCTGGACGCGGTGAAGCTGGAAGTGACCCGCGTGCTGCTGAACGTGCGCATCCAGTCGCAGGAGGAGGCCACGGCGGCCGCCGATGCGATCGAACAGCGCGCCGAGAACGTCGGCAACGTGACCTACACGCATCCGAACGAGGACGGCTCGATCTCGCAGGACGCGGCGCCGGTCGCGGGCGGCACCGAGGCGATTCCGGCCGAGTGGGGCCACGTCGGCCGCAACGACCCGTGTCCCTGCGGCAGCGGCAAGAAGTTCAAGAGCTGCCACGGCAAGCTGGCCTGATCGGCCGCTTCGGCTGAGATCGACGGCGCCCTCCGGGGCGCCGTCGTCGTTTCCGGCCCGGCGATCGGGCCCGACGCCGGGTCCCGGGGTCAGTCCTTGCGTGATGGATGCACGGGGCGCCTGTGGCGCCGGATCGACGTGAAGGTCCGGCGATGTGCGCTTTCTCACGACCCGGGTGCGAGCGCGCTTTTCTCCCCCCGTGGCGAGGGGGACACCGTACGGAACCCCCTCGATAGAGTCCGCTGCATCGACCTGCCGACGCGGGTCTCCGAGGTCTCCGGACCGCACCGCCATGAAGCTCACGAACCGCCTTTTCGCTGCCGCAGCCGCCGTCGTCCTGACCGCCGCCACCGCTTCCGCCGCGCTGGCCGCGCCGGTGACCGCAGCCCAGTCCGTCGCGCTCCAGCAAGGCGCCACGGCCGACACCAAGACGGCCGGCTTCAGCATCGTGCATTCGGTGGCCGGTGAGTTCGTCGACACCTTCACCTTCTCTGGCATCGATCGCTGGGGCATGGTCAACGCCAGCCTGACGACCATCGGCATGTCGGCCGCCTTCGACATCAACTTCGTCAGCGCGGTGCTCAACGGCGCGACCTACAACTTCACGCGCTCCACGATGGGCGGCTACAGGAACGCGCTCGAGATCGCCGCGCTGCCCGACGTGCGCCTGAGCGGTCCGCTGGTGCTGACCGTGCGCGGTTACGCCGGCCAAGGACTGGTGGCGGGCACGCCGATCAGCGCGAGCTACTCCGGCACGATCAACGTCACGCAGGTCCCCGAACCCGGCACGCTGGCGCTGGCCGTGCTGGCGCTGCTGGGCGGCGGCCTGATCGTGGCGCGCCGCCGGCAGGCCTCGGTCCGTGGCGGTGCCGCGGCCGCGCTGCTGGCCGTGGCCGCCACGGGCGCCCACGCCGCCGACTGGAACCAGAACGTGCCGCTGGCCGGCGCGGGCTCGGGCCTGACCGCCGCGCCCTTCGCGATCCACACCGAAGTCGGCAGCTTCGTCGACACCTTCCGCTTCAGCTTCACCGGCAGCGGCTGGGTGGATGCGTCGCTGATCACCGTGTTCTCGGGCCAGTCGCAGCAGATCAGCTTCAGCGAAGCCACGCTGAACGGGCAGTCGCTGTCCATCGGCGCGCCGGAGAGCGACGGCAACGGCACCAGCTGGATCAGCGCCAGCCTGCCCAGCAAGCTGCTGGCCGGCGACTACACGCTGGTCGTCAAGGGCTACGCCGGCGGCAACCTGGCGCCCGGCACCAACGGGATCTCGGCCAGCTACTCGGGCACCTTCAACGTGCTGCCCGCCAGCGCCGTGCCGGAGCCGCAGAGCTACGCGATGTTCATCGGCGGGCTTGCGCTCATGACGCTGATGCTGCGCAAGCGCCGTCAGAGCCTCTGACCCTGGACGGGTCCGCGCGGCAGCGCGGGCCCCTCACGGACCAACGCCCCGCTTCCCGGGGCGTTTTGCATTGGGCGGACGCTGGACGCGACTCCTACAATCGCGCCCATTTCCTCCACGGACGCCCCACACCATGCCCGTCAACCTGACCGCTCCCGATCCGCAATCCCTGCTGCCCGTGCCCGGCGTGCGCCTGGGCGTCACGATGGCCGGCGTCCGCAAGGCCAACCGCCGCGACCTGACCGTGATCGCGCTCGACGAAGGCGCGAGCGTCGCCGGCGTGTTCACCGCCAACCGCTTCTGCGCCGCGCCGGTCCAGGTCTGCCGCGAGCATCTCGCCGCCGGCACGGCGATCCGCGCGATCGTGATCAACACGGGCAATGCCAACGCCGGCACCGGTGCGGACGGCCTGGCGCGCGCGCGTCAGACCTGTGACGCACTGGCCGCCGAGCTGAAGCTCGACGCGAAGCAGGTGCTGCCGTTCTCGACGGGCGTGATCATGGAGACGCTGCCGGTCGACCGCATCGTCGCCGGCCTGCCGGCCGCGATCGCCGCGCTGAAGGCCGACAACTGGGCCGAGGCCGCCGCCGGCATCATGACCACGGACACGCTGCCCAAGGCCTGCTCGAAGCAGGTCATGATCGGTGGCAGGACCGTGACCGTCTCCGGCGTCTCCAAGGGCGCCGGCATGATCCGTCCGAACATGGCGACGATGCTGGGCTTCGTCGCCACCGACGCGGTGCTCGCGCCCGAGCTGCTGCAGCCGCTGGTCAAGGAAGCGGCGGACCTGTCCTTCAACCGGATCACGATCGACGGCGACACCTCGACGAACGACTCGTTCGTGCTGATCGCGACGCACCAGGCGGGACACGACCGGATCACGTCGCTGACCAGCGCCGAAGGCCGCGCGCTGCGTGACGCGGTGGTTGCCGTGTCGCAGCAGCTGGCGCAGGCGATCGTGCGCGACGGCGAGGGCGCGACCAAGTTCATCTCGGTGGTGATCGAGGGCGGCAAGGACGAAGCCGAGTGCCGCAAGGCGGCCTACGCGATCGCGCACTCGCCGCTGGTCAAGACCGCGTTCTTCGCCAGCGATCCCAACCTGGGCCGCATCCTGGCGGCGGTCGGCTACGCCGGCATCGACGACCTCGACCAGAGCCTGATCGACCTGCACCTGGACGACGTCCACGTCGTCACGCAGGGCGGCCGTCGTCCCGAGTACAAGGAAGAGGACGGCCAGCGCGTCATGAAGCAGAGCGAGATCACCGTGCGCGTGGGCCTGAACCGCGGATCGGCCCAGACCACCGTCTGGACCTGCGACTTCAGCCACGAGTACGTGACGATCAACGCCGACTACCGTTCCTGAGGGCGAGGTCCGGGAGGGGCAGTCCTGAAGGGTCAGTCCTGAGCGGGCGGACCTGAGAGGGCCGACTTGAAAGTGCCTGAGCGGCCCTGCTCAGAAGTCGACGGCCCGGGTCCCGCGGATGCCGCGGGCCAGCAGCGTGGCGTTGATCAGCTGGGCTTCCTCGCGGCTGCCGAAAGGCCACACGGCTGCGCGCCAGCCGTCCTTGGTCTGGAAGACTTCGCCGTTCGGGACGGTGTTGCCGCCGAGCGTGGCACCGATCATCTCGCGCATGCGCGCCAACTGCGCTTCGGCATCGGCCTTGGTCTTGTGCGGCTGGCTCACCAAGGCCACCAGCTTGGCGCCGGGTGCCGCGCCGTCGCGCTTCATGAGGCTGCCCAGGCCGGTGTCGTCGACGCTCACGCGGCGCTCGGCCTCGGAGGCCGGGGCGCCCGGCTTCGCCGGACCCGTCGAGGCGGTCGTGCCGGTCGTCGATGTCGATGTCGATGTCGATGGTGCCGTCGGTGCCGGTTCCTTCTCCCGCGGAACGGCTTCCGTCGAGGCATGGAGTGACGGGCGGATGTTGGGGATCGCGATGACAGGCGCCGAGGCGGGGGGGCTTTCCGCGGTCGTTGCCGCGGAGGCCGCCGCGCTCGCGGCTGAAGCCGGGTCGGTGGCCGCGGCAGCAGAAGCCGGCGCCGATGCCGCGGAGGCGGCCTGCGCGGACCGCGCCGCCTGCTCAGCCAGCGCGGTCGCGGACGCCGCCTGAGCCGCAGACGCGGCGGAGGCCGCCTCGGCCGCCGCCAGGGCAGCCAGCGCCTCCTTGGATGGCTTGGACGAGGGCCACATCACCCAGACCGCCGCGATCAGCACCAGCGCCGCGATGCTGCCGACCACGCCCAGCCGGGCGGGATCCAGCGCGCGCTGTCCCAGCACCTGGTCGCGACGCCCCACGAGCACGCGTCGCCGGGCCGAGCCCGCATCGAAAGCGGCGCTCAGCAGCACCAATTCCATGGGCCATGCACCAGGCTGGTTCGCGTCGGCGGCCAGCGCGCGTTCGTCGATGTCCACGCGGCGCAGCGGCAGATCGTCGGGCGCGGTGGTAAACCCGTTGTCCAGGGCCATGGTGGCGACCGCCGCGGTCTTCAGGCCGGGAATGAACTCCTCGATCCACGCCGGTCGCGGCCCCGAACCCGCGACCTTGCGCTGCCAGGGCAGGCGACGGCGAGCGGGCGGTGGCGGCGGCTCGGTGGGCGCTCCGCCCTCGAGGCTGGGTTCCTTGGGCAGCGCCTGCGCCATGAAGGGCAGGGCCACCGCGCCCACCGTGTGGATGTCGGCGATGCCGAGTCGACGCGCCAGCGGATGCTTGTTGTGCCAGTTCACCAGCAGCCAGGCGACGACATCGGGCGACGGCCCTTCCCACGGCGTCGCGGGAGCGGCAGGCGTGGGCGGGGCGACAGGCGCGGCCTCGCCGGCGGGCGGGGCGGTCGGGTCGATGTCGGGCGTGGCGGCGGTATCGTCCATGGCGCCGGCCATTGTGCGTCAGCGCCCGCGACGTCGATCGCAACGGGACGGGGGCGATCGCCCCCGAGTTTCCGGCTTAGCCCCGGCGCGCCGGTCCCGCCTTCCGCCGGCGTTGGCGTTGGCGTTGGCGTTGGCGTTGGCGACCTTGAGAGGCGGGCACGGGACTTGTATGGTGAAGCTCATGCCCATGCCGCCGCCCGCCGATCTCCCCATCGCCCGCACCGAGGCGCCGGCGCGGCTCCTGGTCGTGCAGTCGCTGGCGGTGCAGCCGCTCGCGGCCGTGCTGGAGGAGAGCGGTTATGAGCTCCTGCGCGCCGCGGATGCCATCGCGGCGATGCAGGGCCTGGGCGCGTCACCGGCGCTGGTGATCATGGACATGGAGCTGCCGGAGCTGCCCGGCGACGGACCGCTGGAGCTGCTGCGACGCCTGGGCGGCGGCGGTGTCCCGGTGCTGACGCTGAGCCGGCCGCGCGATCCGCTGCGGCTGGGCGCGCTGCTGGCGGCGGGGGCCGCGGAGTGCCTGGTCAAGCCCGTGCGCATGAGCGACCTGCTCGCCCGCGTCGAACGCCTGCTGCGCCCGGCGCCCGCGACCGGGCCGATGGCGCCGCGCCGGCCGACGGCGAGCATGACCGTGCGGGAACGCGACGGCCATTGCGCCTGGCAGACGCCGCAGGCGCGCGGGCTGATGGCGGCGTTCTTCCCGCCGCCCTGGTCGGAGCACGCCCGTCTGCCGCCGGAAGTGCTGGCCTGGCTGCATCGCGAGGCGCTGCGCCGGCGCGCCGGTGCGCCGCCGTCGTCGCTGACGGTCGCGCCGCCGTCGGGCGCGCCGCGGCAGCGCCTGAGCTTCACGCTCATGGCGGCGGACGCCGCGGTCATCGGCGAAGGCCATTGGCTGCTGGTGCTGCATGAGGCGGACGAGGCCGCGAGCATCGCGACGCTGGCCAAGGGGCTGGACCTGCCGATGTCGGACGCGGAGCTGCTGTTCGGGCTGCTGGGCGAGCCCGCGCCCGATCAGCAGGCGAGGGCCATGGGGCTGGGGGACGCGGCGTACCGGGTGCGGCTGGAGGCCTTGTGCCGGCGCCTGGGCGTGCCCGACCTCGACCAGGCCCGGGAACGGGCGCGTTCGGCGCTGGGACCGTCCGCCATCGCCGGATGAAGCCCGCGGGAAGGGCGCCTGCGGTCCGCGGTGTCGCGGCCCGGTTCAGAGGCTGGGTGGACCCTGTGCCGGATCGAGCGCCGCCAAGTCCTCCGCGCTGAGCCAACCGCGCTGCCCGCAGCGTTGCAAGGCCTGGCGCCAAACGTCGAGACAGCGCTCATGACCCGCGGCCATGGCGGCGTCGCGGCCGGGACGCTCGCCCTCGCCATACGCGGGCAGCAGTTGTCGCAGCGCGCCGTCCTCCAGCAGCCCGTCGCCATGGGCCTGCAGGACGGCATCGAGCCACACCCTCAGCGCCTCGTCGTACCCCTGCGCAAAGGCGAGATGAGCCGCGGCGCAGCCGGAGGCGGATCGGGCTTCCAGCATGCGCTGCACGAGCGCTTTCAGGAAGCGGGCATGCCGTCCGGCGCCCAGCACCGCCGTGACGAACGCCTTGATCAAGTCGGGCCGGTTGTGCTCGAAAGCGATCAGCAGCGGAGGGGGACCCTCTTCGCCTTCCAGGCGTAGCCGCAGCGTCGAACGATCGATCCAGCGCTGGGCGACGGCGGATACCAGCGTCCCGAGAACGTCGGGAAGCCCGGGATACCGGACCGTGGTCGTGACGATGCCGTCCAGTTCGTCGATGTCGAGCACCGCCGCCACCGCGGGGGCATGCCGTGCCCGGTGCCGCAGCGGCCACGATCCGAGTTCTTCCAGGCACTGCGTCAGCATCCAGCGGTCCTCCAGACCCATCAGCCGGCCCAGCAACGAGGGCGAGTCGCCGTGCCGCTTCGACAGCAGGGTCTGCAACTGCGACGGCGACAGGCTCTGATCCTCCACGAGCGCTCGAAGCCCCCGCAGGTAGCCCTTCAGCGCGGGCCAGGCGTCGCGAGGACCGCCGTCCGCGGGAGGCCAGGACAGCGCCCCGTCGGCGTTGCGCAGGGTCAGCCAGTCCAGCTGCTCCGGCGACATCGGCCCGGCGCCGCCAACGGTGGCTTGCATCAGACGCATGTACCGCTCGATGGCGCCGGGGAGCCGATGCTCGACGGCCTCCGCCAGCGCCGGCACGCCGCGCGCACTCTCGGCGCGCAACAGGGGGCGGATCTGGTCCGCGGTGAAGATTCCCTGCGCCTGCATCCGCAGGATGAGTTGCCAGTAGGTGCCGACGGTGTCCAGGTGACCCGCGCGCAGTGCCAGCACCAGGGAGCTGGTGCCGTCGCCGTCCGGCGGCTGATCGGCGCGCAGCAGGGCCATGGCCTGGTCGAGCGACAGCTGTCCGTCCCGCAGCGCGGCGGGGACGACGTAGAGATACCAGGACAGCGACGTCGAGGCGCCTTGGGACAAGGCCTGGCCCAACGCGGTGGACCCCGACCCGTCGACGGACGCCCGGAGCATCCGTTGCAGCCACTCGCCGTCGAGGCCGTCCCTGCGGCACAGCGACAGCAGGCCGATGAGCGCGACGCGGACGGTGGCGCCCTGGTCCCGTGCCATGGCCGCGAAAAAGGGCGCCTCCGGCACCGCCGTGTCGGAGGCCGCGGTGCCGTTCTCCGCGTCGTCGCGATGGAACGCCTCGGGCGTCATCAGGAATCGTTCGATCTCCGCCTTGTCCAGGTAGCCGGCATGATGAAGGCGCGCCACGGTGTCCAGCAGCATGGCCAGACGCGGGGCGTTCGCCTCCAGCATCATGAGGGCCCACAGCCAGTGCGGCCGACTTGTCGGCGTGCTGAAGAGCGCCGCGGCCAACAGGGCGCCGCGGACCTTGTCCGCCACAGCCGCCGCTTCCACCAGCTGCAGGTACTGCCCCAGGACATGGGGACTGGCTTCCAGCAGCAGCGACCGGTCCAGCCGATCGGCCCTGAGCAAGGACAACAGCCCCGTGACGGTCGGCGCGTCGAGCAGGGCAAGCCCGCGCGCGAGCAGGCTCAGGTAGGCGTTCGCCGCGTTGTCCTCCGCGGCCGCGAGATGGGCCCGGTAGTGCGACAGCACCGCGCCGTCGCCCCAGAGCTGTCGACTGCGCTCCGGACCCGCGGCGTGCAGCAGGGCGATGACGAAGTCGGTGTCGGCCCGCCACTCATTCATTTCGATCAGTGTCTGGGCCATGCCATCGGTCAGCGGCTTCTGCCAGCACCTGATGCACCAGGAGCGGAAGCGGTCGTCCCCGAGCCGCTCGGCCAGTTCGCGCAGGTCGCCACAGTGACCGAGCCAGCCGTGCGGGAGGTCCAGGAGTTCTTCCCCGGAGGCGTTGCGCAACATGACGGCGAACAGGGCGCTCCGCTCACCGGGATCCAGGCGGTCGACGCCGACACCGGGAGACGGTTCTTGCAGCAGGCCCGCGTATTCCACGCGGTGGAGATGACGGGCTTCGGGCAATGCGTCCACGGCGGTGGCGCCCGAGCCCGCCCGCTTGATGGCCAGTTCGTCGTCGATCAGGACCAGCCGGCGCGGGCCGTCGGCGGCGGGCCACTCGAAGATCGGCCGCTCCCGCGGCGGCAGGGCCAGGTCTTGCGCGGCGAGGTTGCGGCGGATCTGGACGGCCACCAGCGCGGCATCGCGGTGAAGCGTGAGCGCCCCGCTGCGCGAGCGGACGAAGGCGTCCATGGTGAGCGGTCCGTACGCCGCCGCCATGCCCTGGACCAGCGTCAGGAGCCGCGCACAGTGCGAGGTCGCGCCGTCCGGCGCGGGCCGCGTCCCCGCCATCAGGTCGAGCGGCTCGCCGCCCAGCCAGGTGGCGAGTTCCGACGACACGCGCGACAGGCAGTCGTCCGCGAGCTGTCGCGCCACGCGCAGCGGTGTGAGCGTCTTGACCAAGCGTTCCCGCAGCGGTTCGACCAGGTCCGCGACACGCCCGGTGTACGAGATGAGCGGGTCGTCCCGGCGCGGCTCGCGGCCGGACAACCGGAGTTCCGCGATCGCGGCGGTGACGAAGTGCACCTCCAGCGACAGCCTCCGCTGCCGTCCCGGTCTGAGCGGCGTGTGTTGCTCCACCCAGAGGCCTTCCTGCTCCATGACGTTCCTGACCGAGACCGCGGCGCGCCGGCGCAGGTTGCCGTCGCGCAGGATGCCGAGCGCGTCGTGGGCCCGCGCGAGGTCGTTGACGATGCGTATCCCGCACAGGGACATGCCGGCGATCATGCGTTGGAAGATCGCACGCCGATCTTCCTGGCGCAGGGCGTCGTCGCCGATGCCTGCGGCACAGGCGGCGAGCAGGCGTTTGCCGCGCCCGAAGAGCTGCGGCAGATAGGACTCGTAGTACGCGCCGTCACGGACCATCAGGTTCTGCTGGAACCGCGTCAACGTCGCATCGGGAATCCCCTGCCGCGCGGCGAAGGTCTTGAGCGTGTCGATCGAGGCTTGCATCTGCGCCCGCGCGCGCGACCAGTCGGGGCCGGCGCGGAACGCGATGAACTCCGGCGGCAGGGCCGACGCGCTGCAGGGGCCGTTGTAGTCGACCGCATCGGGAGAGGCGGCGGTGTCGCCGCGCTCTTCATGGGCACTCTGCTCGTCGCGACCGGCACGGCCGGCGTTGGACGGCACATCGTCGGCGTCGTCGAACAGGGAAGGATGGAAGCCGTACGGGAACGCGGCGCCGGAGGGGTGCATGCCCGGTCAGTGGCGCGGGCGCCGCGTTCGTACGGGCCAGGCAAGACCTGGCCCAGGAGGGAGTTCAGCGTATCGGTGGTGCAGCGCGGAGGGCGCGCGCGTCTTGATCCTTGATGAGGCCGGCCCGACGGAGCGGGTTCAGGATTTCCTGCAACTCGTCGGCGTCGATCCAGCCACGCGAGTTGCCCTTGACGGCGGCATCGCGCAGCATCCGCGCGCAGGTGAGCGTGCGCGTCTGCGCCATTCCGGCACGGGGGTCCGCCCGGAAAACGGCCCCGATGGCGCGTCGGTCTCCGTCCCCCTCGGGAACCAGCAGGGTCACATAGTCCGCGTTGGTCAGGCGGCCCTCTTCGCGCAATCTTTGGATGCCGGCCAGCCAGGCCCTGAGCGTGTCGACGCGTCCAAGGCGCAATGCCTCGAAGGCGACCTGGACGCCCTGGACGCCGTTCCGTCCGCTGACGATATGGCCGAGCCGACGCTTCAGGACGCCTTCGGTCGCCGTCGACATGAGCAGCCAGTCGAAGAGGAGATCCAGCCGTCGCACGCAGCCGTCCGTGATCGCCATGCACATCGGCGTCATCCACGTGGGGCCATGTGTTGCCACCAGCAGTTCGACGACTTCCACGCCGCTCAGCGCCCGTAGGAGCTGTGCTTCGCTCAGACGGTCCAGCCACCTGCGCAGATAGGCATCCACATTCCGCTCTGGAGCTTCAGGGTCGGTGTACCAGCCTGGCGCATCGTGGAGCATGTCCGCCAGCAAGGAGCTGCCGGTCCGGAGAGGGACGGCGGTGAGATGCCTGGAGAGTTGCCTCGATGTGATCCATCCGCGATGACACGCCTTCAATGCGAAGTCCAGTGCCGTGTCCAGCGAGGGGCCCATGAACCGGACGTCGTGCGCGAAGCGCAAACTCAGCGTCACCAGGTTGCCGTCCTTTGTCGGGAGGCAAAGGAGCTTGTCGACGTCGACAAGCCCCCCGTGCTCCGCATCGACGAGGCTCCCGTGCTTGATGGCGAGATGCTCCACCAGATCGAAGTAGGCGCGCAGGACAGACAACTGGTCGCCCATCAGCATCTTGTCCCTCCAGTCGTCCGATGGCTCCGCGGCGATCAGCATTGCGACACAGTCGTTGAGAGAGAAGACGCCGTCGGAAGAAAGCTGCTGGATGACGTGGAGACATCTCTCCTTGCTGAGCCTGTGGGCGGGAACGTCACTCAGGCTCAAGTGCCAGACCAGCGTTTCTGCCAGTTCCTCGATGCTGAAGTACCCTTGTCGGCCAAAGTAGACCGTGGCCTCCTGCAGCTGTGCGGCTGGCAATCGGTAGGGGCGGGGAATGGCCGGTTCCGCTCCATTTCGAGGGACGGCCTGAGCGACGGCGTCGGGCGTCAGTGTTCGATGGGCGTTGTCGGGTGCGGCGCCGTTCACGAGCGACAGACTGCTCGCCAGCTGGGGTGCGGCTTGTTGGCGCCATTCCCGCAGGACAGCCTCGCCCAGTCCCCCGTCGGCCGTCTTCGCCAGTGCCTGGCGGACCAGCTCGAAGCCTGGACCCGCCGGCCAACGGTTGGAAGCGTTGTCCGCCGCAACTTCGATCAACGGCGCCAAGGCATGCGCGGGCAGGTGGCCGTTCTCATGAAGCGTCACCAAGCCATCCAGATACGCCTTCAACGCCTCGGCGACGGTTGCCGGCGGGCGGGTTTCCAGAACAATCACCTCGTCAGGCAGTGCCAGGTCCTGCAGTGGCGGCATCCAGGGCTCCGCTGCGTGATCTGCCATCCACGAGAGGAACTCGCGGACATGCGCAGACTGCCCCAGCATCACAGCGCAGCACAGTGGCGAGGTCGCTTCGTAGTCCCTCGCCGCGTTGGGGAATCGGACGATCGGACGCATCAAGTCGCGCATGTCGTCCCGGGACAAGGACAACGCGCTACCGGCTTGCGCCAGTCCCACCAGGAATGTGCGGAAGAACGTGGCGTCAACGAGTCTTCCGAGGTTGTAGAGGGAGACGCCCAACCTCATGTCGCCTTGCAGGAGCGCCACGATCGTCGATCCGGGCAGCAGGCCTTCGCGGTTCAGGGCCCCGAGTCGCTGGAGCGCGAGGTCGGGCCACGGCGGCACCGGTGCCGTCAACGGCGCTTTCCCCCAAACCGTCATCCCGCGTCGGAAGCCGTGCAACGCCCTGCGGCAATCCGGCCAGGAAACCCCGTCGGCAGGGGGACACAGAAGATCCAGGGCAGCCATGCCCGCGTCCGCGAGCCTGTCGTTCGCCGCCAGCAGCGCATCCGACAGAGGCGGCAGGATCCGGGGCCATGCGGCGCGCAGGTCCGTCAGGCTCATGGCGCAGATCAGTTGTGCCGTTGCAGCGGGCACTCTCTGTTGGACCGCGACTTCGAATGCGAGCGCCACGAGTCGGGTCCCCGCCGCATCGGGGCGCGCGGCGATCTCACAGAGCAATCCGGCGACAGCGTCGTCATCCAACGGTAGACAGGCCTCCAAGAGCACGCCCGGCACCGCCAGCAACGCCGTGTCCCACGTCGCGGGCGGGGTGGTCAAGGCGGGGACGACGCGGTCGATCAGCATCCTCCGGATCTTCGGATCCGACAGCGGGTCCGTGCAGGGGGCATCGGGCGTGTCGTCCGAGGTCGTCTTGAGCAACGCCCGAAGGAAGTCGGCGGTCAGAGGCATGCGTTCCTCCGGGCCATCGCCGTCATCTTCGATCACCACCGGCACGTCACCTTGCTTCAACTCCATTTGCCATCGCGTGTCGCCGATGTCCTCCCGGCACAGCGTCACGTCGTCCTTCTTGTCTACCAGCTCCTCTTCCACCAGATTCATCCGGATGTTCAACGTGACGGCCTGCGGATCGTCCATCAGGGTCCTCGGCGCCAGGACGCCGTCGCCGCGCACGAAGCAGTAAGGATTCAGCTCGCCGTACTTTTTTCCGAGCTTCTGCAAGACTTTGTCCATCGCGGGCCAATCTGCGTCGTTCAGGTCCGGCGTTTCGCCCGCCCACTGGCGCAGCTTGGCGTGTGCCTTTTGCAGGCACTCGCTGCCGAGCGTCTGCGCGACCAGGGCCGGCGTCACCGCCAGCCGGACGGCGTCCCTGCATTCCCGGAGCCGCCGCTGGAAATCATGGGGTTGGGTGTAAAAAATATCGTTGTTGGGCGCACTCGCCCAGGGCAGCCCGATGCCTCGCGCGAGCTGCGGTTGGACATGAGCGCTGGCCGTGTATTCGATGACATCGGCGCCGCCCCTGGCGAGGGTCTGGGTGATCACGGTATCCGCCGCGTTCTTGCACACGCGTACGACGGCGTTCTTCAGATCGCCGCCGATCTGCCCCAGGCCTGTCTCGGCCTTGGTGAGTTCTTGCAGGATGCGACCGCCGCAGTTCTCGCCGATGCCCTCGCCCAGATGGTGCAAGTGGCGCATGGCGACATGCTCGCGGCGTTCGCCGCCATCCGCGAGCCGGTCGAGCTGGGCGACGATCTGCTCCAGCGCGCGCTTGCCCCAGGCATAGAGTTCCGGCAGATAGTGGCTCTGGAGCGCGTCGTTGGCCCCGGTGTTCAGGACGGTGTTCAGATGAGCGATCCTCCGCGCCGTCAGTGCATCGCCATGATCGTGGGCGAACCTGGAAATCGTGTCGACGCAGCGCATCATCTGCGCCTTCGCGCGGCGACCGTCCTCGGTGTTGATGAACGCCTCGAAGGCGCGCTTGTCCGTTGGGCCGTAAACCAGCGCTTCCGCATCCGCATCTGTCGGACGCGTGACGGGTGGCGTGACGATGAATGTTTCGGCTCTGAAGCCGAGATCGAGCAGACCCGTGTCCGGGGTGGGCTGGGGATGAATGGTGTTGTACATGTTCAGAGGAGGTCGTTCAGAGCGTCGGTGGCGGCGTGGAGGGCGGGAGCGTCCTGATCGTTGATCAGGCCAGCCTGCACGAGCGGGTCCAGGATGTCCCGCAGGTCGTCGGCGTCGATCCAGCCGCGCGACTGGCCGTCGAGTGCCGCTTCGCGCAGCAGCCGCGCGCAGACGAGGGCGCGCGATTGCGTCACGCTGGCACGCGCGTCGGCATGGGCCACCGCGTCGATCGCGTGTCGGTCGCCGTCGCCATCGGGCACCAGCAGGGTCACGTATTGCGCGTTGTTCAGGCGGTCCGCCTCGCGCAAGCGTCGGATTCCGGTGAGCCAGGCCTTGAGCGCCTCGTAGCGCCCCAGGCGCAGCGCGTCGAAGGCGACATGGCAGTCCCCGGCGGAGGTCCCGCCCTGAACGACCTGCACGAGTCGACGTTGCAGGGCGTTGTCGGGCTCCGTGGCCGTCACCAGCCAGTCGAGGAAGAGGGACAGCTGCGACGCGCTTCCCTGCGTCACCGCCAGGTGCATCGGCGTCATCTGCTGAGAGCGGTGAGGGGTCCTCAGCAGATCGACCAGGTCCGCGCCGCTCAGCCCGCGCCCGGCGTCGACCAGACGGCTCAGCCAAGACCGGAGGTGGGTCTGCTTGAAGGCGTCGTCGCCCTCGGTGAAGGGGTGCTCATCCGGCTCGACGCCCAGTAGCAACGGCAACACGGAGTTGCCTGCCCAGGATCCGCCTGCGGCGAGATGACTGGAAAGCTGCGACGACGTGATCCAACCGCGTTGAGCGGCCTTCACCGCGAAGTCCAGTGCCAGGTTGAACGAAGGCGTCAGCGCACCGCGAACCTGAGGGTCGTAGCTCGCCAGCGGTATCCGGCCGCGCTGCGCGGGGAAGTCCCGCTCGTGGATATGAGGTCGCCACGGACGGAGCCGTTCGAGTCGGAGTGGGGGTCGGGGTCGGTACGGATCGCCGCCGTCTACGCAGACGTGCAGAAGATCATCGACATCGACCAGGTCGCCGTGCTTGACGGCCAGATGTTCCACCACGTCGAGATAGTCGCGCAGCGCGGGCAGGTTGCTGGACTGCAGCATCCGGCTGCGCCAGTCGAACCTCCGGGCGATCGAAGGCAACGTGTTGCTCAGCAGCCCGACGCAGTCGCTGTGCGAGAGCACCCCGTCCGAGGACAGACGCTTGATCGCGCCAAGACTTCCCTGCCAGCTGAACGGCGCGACGAGGGAGTCGGGGTAGTCCAGGAACTGGCGCAACAGGCGGACCAGGTCATCGACGCTGCCATAGCCTTGGTGGGCGCGATAAATCAGTGCTTCCTCCAACTGCGCCGGCGGCAGTTGCCAGAAGCGGGGTGCCGTTGCTTCCAGTCCGTTGTCCGTGACGGGACCCCCAAGACCCTGTGCCGTCGGCACCAGGCGGCGAATGTCGTGCGGCGACAAGCCCAGCTCGACACAGGCGCGCTCCAGGGAGGCCAGGAACCGCGGTCGACGCTCGGGGAGGGGTCGTGCGCCGACGCGGTCCACGAAGATGCCGAGCCGCGCGTCGCCCTGCAAGAGCGTCGCCAGCACCGGCGCCGACAGCAGGCCTTCGCGATGCAGGGATCCCAGACGCTGGAGCGCGGCTTCCGGCCACGGCGGCAGGGTCGACGCGCCGGTTAACCACGCCTGCATGCCACGTCGCCAGTCGTGCAGCTCTTTTCGGCACGATCGCCATACGAACTGGTCGGCAGTGGGGCTGAGGCGATCCAGAGCCGTCAGACCCGCGTCCGCGAGGGCATCGTTCCCTTCTGCCAGAGCGCCGGCCAGCAGCGGGAGACTGGGGGGCCACGCCGTGCGCAGGTCCGCGACGTCCATCCCGCCGACCACCTCGACCACGCTCGCGGCAAGCTTGCGCTGAAGGGCCAGCTCCAGCGCGAGCGGGGCGAGTCCTGGCCCACCCGCGTCAGGTCGTCCGGCGATCCCGCTGAGCAGTCGGGCGGCGGCCCGGTCCTCCATCGACTCACACACCTGCGAGAGGACGCCGGGCACGGCCAGCAATTCCGCGTCCCATGTCTCGGGCGGAGTGGTCTGTGCCGCCATGGCGCCGTCGATCATCCGCCGTTGGATGGCCGGATCCGACAACCGCCTTGTGAACGGTGACCCCGCTGTACCAGACGATGCCAGCTTGCGCAGCACGCGCTGCCAATCGGCTGGCTGCGCGGACCTCTCGCTCTCTTCCCCGCCGTCATCCTCTATCACGGCCGGAAGGTCGCCCTGTCTCAGCACGAGTTTCCATTCCGTGCCGTCGACGTCTTCCTTCCACACCAGCACGTCTTTCTTGTTGTCCACCAAGTGCGCTGTCACCAGGTTCATCCGGATGCTCGACAGGACGGCCTGCGGGTCGTCGGTCATCCTCATCGGCTCCGAGAAGGCGTCGCCCCGCACGAAGCGGTGCGCCTTCAGCGAACCGAATCGTCCGCTGGCCTGTTTCACCAAATCCTTCAGTTCGCGCATGCCGTCGTGATCCAGCGTCGGCGCGCCGTGTGTCTTCTCGCGCAGCGAGGTCCGCACCTCGTGCAGGCAGTCGCTGGCGAGCTGTCGCGCGATGGCGGCCGGCGTCACCGAACGCCGGACGGCGGCCCGGCACTCCTGGATGCGTCGAGGGAAATCGCGCGGCTGTATGAAGTGGAGATCGTCGCCCGGCGCCTGCGCCCAAGGCAGACCGACGCGCGCCTCCAATTGGCGGCGCACATGGGAGTTCGTCAGGTAGTGCTTCGCGTCCGCGCCGCTGCGAACGAGTGTGTCGACGATCGCAACGTCCGCAGTGTTCCGGCACAGGTACTGGACTGTCTTCTTCAGGCCACCGCCGAGTTGCCGCAGCCAGTTCTCGGCATCCGACAGTTCGCCCTCGATGCGGCTGCCGCACACGTACATCCCCTCGCCCAGCTGCTTCAGGCAGCGCAGGGCCTCCCGCTCGCGGCCGTCGACGCAAGTCTCCAGGGGAACGAGCATGGCGGCGATCTGTTCCAATGAACGCTTGCCCTTGGAGTAATGGAGCGCCAGATAGGGGGCGTGCATCTCGACGCTCGGCTTCTCTTGCACGAGCATGGCTTTAAAGAGACGGATGTCCTCAGCGACTTTCGTCTTGCCGCGATCGTGGGCAAACCGGGCGATCGTGTCGATGCAGCGCGTCATCTGCGCCGTCGCGCGCTGGCCTTCCTCGCTGGCTCGGAACGCCATGAAGACAGGTCCATCTGATGGGACGTCCTCGGGGCCGTACACGGGAGCCTCCGTGCCCGGCGCGCCGCCGGCGGCGGGCGGATCGTCGGCGAACGTCTCGGGTCGGAAGCCGAGATCGAGCACGCCCGTATCGGGGGCGGAAAGATGACGATGAAGTTCGAGCATCCGGCTGTGTGCCCCTCGATTCCGGAAGGGTTTCTCCCGTTACAGAGGTCGTATGGCGGACATGCGTCGGCCCTGCGTCGCGCTTGCGGCTTTGGCGGGACAATCGCGGATTGCCCCAGGACCGTCGATGTTCAGTTCCCTCCTTGCCCCCGATGCCGGCGCTGCCTCGCCCGACGCGCGCGAACGCTTCCTCCGCCTGCTGCGCACCGCGCTGGCGGAGCGCCGTTTCCAGCGCCTGCTGCTGAACCGTCACGAGGGCGAGGACGCCTCGATCGAGCGCCTGACCGTGCGCGACATCGAGCTGCGCGGCGAACGCGCGCTGAGCTTCCTCTGGCGGCACAAGACGAAGGACGTCACCAAGAACCACCCGCTCGACGAGGGCCTCGCGCTCATCGACGGACTGCTGGGACACGACTTCCAGCAGGCGCACCTGGACACGCTCGGCGAGGAGGTGCAGCTGCGCTTCAGCCGCAAGGGCAAGCCGCTGCTGCAGGTGGGGAAGAAGGCGGGGGCCGACGCCGGCGCGGCAGGCGGGGAGAGCGCGGCGCCATCCGGCGGACACGACCGCGCCAAGCCCCGCGAGCTGTCGAGCGACAGCCCGTTCTGGCGCGATCTCGGCGTCACGCACGAGATCAAGGGCCAGCCCGCGCTGGTGCCGGCGATGGCGCGCAAGTGGAAGCAGATCAACAAGTTCATCGAGATCTTCGGCGCGGCCGTGCGCAAGGCGGGCCTGGACGAACCGGGGACGCCGGTGCGGCTGGCCGACTTCGGCTCGGGCAAGGGCTACCTGACCTTCGCGATGCACGACTGGCTGCGCGCGCAAGGCCTGGCACCGCGGGTGCAGGGCGTGGAACTCAAGCAGGACATGGTGGCGCTGGGCAATGCCGCGGCGGCGCGGCACGGGCTCGAGGGCCTGAGCTTCGAGCACGGTGACGTGCGCGAACGCGGCGACCAGCCGCTGGACGTGATGGTCGCGCTGCATGCCTGCGACATCGCGACCGACTACGCGATGCACTTCGGCCTGCGCAGCGGCGCGCGCATCATCATGTGCGCGCCGTGCTGCCACAAGGAGATCCGGCCGCAGATGACCACGCCGGCGGCGCTGCGCCCGCTGCTGCAGCACGGCATCCATCTCGGCCAGGAGGCGGAGATGGTGACCGACTCGCTGCGCGCGCTGCTGCTGGAGCTGATGGGCTACGACACCCAGGTCATCGAGTTCATCGCGCTGGAGCACACCAGCAAGAACAAGATGGTGCTGGCCGTGAAGCGCCCGCAAGACCCGACCCCGGCGCGGCGCGCGGAGCTGCTGGCGCAGCTCGAGGAGATCAAGCGCTTCTACGGCCTGCGCAGTCAGGCGCTGGAGACACTGTTGCGGGTGGACGGCAGGCTCGAAGCGGCCTGAGCGGCCAAGCGGCGCGGGAGCGCCGTGCGCCACGTCTGGAGCTCCGCGTCCGCCTCGGCGCCGCCGCGCTGCGCAGCCACGCGCAGCAGCGCGCTGGGCTCGCCCATGGGGGCGCCTGCGGCGGTCAGCAGATCGTGTGGCCGCAACACGCCCGCCGCGCAAGCGGCATCCAGTCCCGCGAAATAACGGGTCAGCGCATGTTGCATGTGTACGCCCCTCACGCTGGACTGCGCCTGTTCCGCTTCGAGCCCATCGGGCAGCAGGAGTCGCCGAGCCGAGGCAGAGTCAAGCAGCCCCTCCCGGAACATGGCGGTGACCCACGCCGACAGACTGCCGATCAGCGAGTCCTTTCCCGCCAGCAGCGCGGCGCTCAGGAGCGAAGAGGGCACCGGATGCCGGCTGCGGTCACTCACCTGCAGCAGGGCGGCTGTCTCCTCGGCGCTTAACTCGCCATGGATGGACAGTTGACGGATCAGTGCAAGTTCGTCCTGCAGTCGACGAGAACTACCACTGAAGAGCACTGAATCCAGGGCATCGGTCAGGCCGCCGACCTCCTGGAGCAGCGGTACCGTCAACCGGCGGGCAGGACCCTGGCGCAGCCACCGCACTGCTGCAATCAACTCATCCCAAGTGGCTCCGGCGACGTTCGATCGATCGCTGCCCGCCGGATAGGTCTTCTTGAACCGGACGAGTCGAGCGCGCGCGCCGGCGAGACGAACGATAGGGCCCAGCTGTTGCGTCACGCGGCTGAGCAATTCGCGCTGCGGCACGCGACGATCCGAGCCCAGATCCCCGTCGCCATGCTGGCCCCTGACCCGCAGGTCGGTGTTCAACGATCGGTCGCGCACCGCCTGGTCGTGCAGTTGGCGCTGCCAGCTGTCGGTGAAGCCTTCGGCGTTCCAAGCCTCGAAAAGCGCCGCGAGCGAAGCCCCGCCATGGCCACGGAGCAGCAGGTGCAATGCCTGATCCAGGAGGTCTGCGTCCCACGACGGCGCGGCTTTGCTCAGCCATGCCGCCAATTCGCGATCGTCCAGTCCCTGGCGCTCGATGACGGTCTCGAGACCCTCGGCGGTTGGCCGGGAAGCGATCAACTCCCGTGTAGCCTGCGGATCCAACTGCGCCGTCGACAATGAGACGGCGAAGGCAGTCAGCGCTTGTCGGGTACGTGCATCGAGCCCGCGAGGCTGTCCGGTGGGCCGCAGCAGTGCGTCGATCTCCCTGCGATCCATGAAGCGACGCAATGGGCCCGATTTTCCTCCTTCGTCGATGGCGACATACGGCCACCTGCCTTCGAACAGGACCATTCGTTGACGACCCTGGCGGTCGGCAACGCGTTCTTCGAGCACTTGCTCCTCCGGTGCGGGGGCGATCCCCTGCTGCGCCATGTTGTGGCGGATGCCGATGGCCAGCAGGCGGTGGTCCGTGGTCAATCCTTCCGGGTTGCCGTCGTCGTCCAGTGCCGCCACCTGATGGACGTGCAGATCGCCGAAGCGCGGCATGAGTTCCTGCAGCGCCTTGACCAGCAGGTACCAATGGTCTCCATCGCACAGGTCGAGCTGGGTGCCATTCACTCCGGAATCGATCTTCTGGCTGATCGCCAGCAGGCAGTCTTCGGCGAGCCGCTCCGCGATCGACGTCATGTCCACGCGCTGTGCCAGCGATGCGGCGCATCGTGCGACCACTTCGGGATAGATCTTGACGTCGAGCACAAAAGTGTCCGCGATCTCCGAAGCCTGCGAAAAGCCTGGAAGACGCAAGGCAGCTGCGAAGGGATCCAGCGCGTGCGGTGTCGAGAAGTCGTGGTCGGCGAGACGAGGTTCTGAACGCAATAGAGTCCTGAGCTCATCCAGAGCCACCGCCGAAAATGCGGACCAGACCGAGTTCCCGAGTCCACCGCTCCGTCCTTCGAGCCATAGGGAGCGCTTCTTGAACTCAGAGGTGTAGCGCTCCGGGCATTGCTCCAGCCCTTCAAGTTCCAGGAGCGCTTGGCAACGGGATGACAGGTCGATGCGTGGATTTCCGAGATGCTGGGCCAACCGTTCGAGCCAGTACTTGCAATCGGGCCGATAGAGCTCGATCTCCCCATGGACATGGGGCCCGGCGTTCTTTTTCCGGAACTCGACCACATGCGACAACTCTTTCGTCGCCGCCTCAAGCCCATGCTGCTTCGCGAAGGCAAGGACCGCTGTCATCGCGTCCTGCCATTCTTCCCGGGCCCGAAGGCCCTCGGGGCTCTCGAGGAACTTCGTGTTGAGCGCTAGGAAGTCAGCCTTCAGGGCGCCGAACTCGACGCCACGGAGCTTGCGCGGGGCATATGCGGGTGCAGAGCCAGTCGCGAGAAGCTCGGGTCGGGTATCACCGGGCCGGCTCTCTGCGGCGCGCCTGCTCTCGAGGAAAGCCGCTTCAAAGCCGTAAGAGGTCGGGACGCTCGACGCCCCGGAAGACGGTGATGGAAAGGTCATGCGTCTCTGGGTGCGCGGGCGCCCGCAGCGGTTCGTTGAAGTTGCCGGAATGAATCTTGCCAAGTGTCGCCATGGCCGTGCTTGCGGCGCTTCAGGCGACTTGATGTCCAACGTCCTCGCACCGTCCCCCGCCCCCGTCCCCTGGCTGGCCCGCGTCCTCGGCGCCGCGCTGCTGATCCTGGGCTTCGTCATGCTCGCCGCCGGCGGCCTGCTGGCCTCGCTCGGCGGCAGCTGGTACTACGCGCTGTCGGGCCTGGCCTGGGCCGTGATCGGCGCGTTGATGTGGGGGCGATTGCGCGAGGCGGTGTTCGGCTACGCGCTGTATTTCCTGGCCACGCTCGTGTGGAGCCTGTGGGAAGTGGGCCTGGACTGGTGGCCGCTGGGCGCGCGGCTCGGCGTGCCCTTCGTGATCGGCGCGGTGCTGCTGGCGCTGGTGCCGACCATGCGGCGCCACCTGCCCGTCGACGATCTCCGGCGCGTCGCGTGGCGCAGCCCGCCGGCGCTCGCGCTCGCGGCGGTGCTCGGGATTTTCGTTGTCGTGGCATTGACGTCCTGGACACGTGATCTTCATGCCGTCGAGGGCACGATGCCGGCCAACGGTGCCGCACGTCCGCCGGGCGCGCCGGCCTCCGGCGCCGCGTCGGTGCCCGACGGGGAATGGCATGCCTACGGCCGCACCGGCTTCGGCCAGCGCTGGTCGCCGCTGGCGCAGATCACGCCGGCCAATGTCGGCGATCTCAAGCTGGCCTGGGACTTCCGCACCGGCGACGTCCGCGGCCGGCCCGGCGATCCGGTCGAGACCACCTTCGAGGTCACGCCGCTGAAGGTCGGCGAACGCCTGTTCCTCTGCACGCCGCACCAGACGGTGCTGGCACTCGACGCGACGACGGGCCGCGAGCTGTGGCGCTTCGACCCGCAAGTGCGCGGACAGCTGGCGCTGCAGCACCTGACCTGCCGCGGCCTGTCCTACCAGCCGCCCCCGGACGCGATGGCGGCGGCAGGCGCCCAGCCCGCGACCTGCGCGGCCAAGCTCTTCATGCCCACCGCCGACGCACGCCTGATCGCGCTGGATCCCGCGACGGGCAAGACCTGCCCCTCGTTCGGACAGCAGGGCGCGGTCAACCTGATGGCCGGCATGCCCAATGCCCAGCCGGGCGCCTACTACTCGACCTCGCCGGTGGTGGTGACCCGCAAGCTGGTGATCGTCGGGGGGACCGTGCTCGACAACGCGTCGACGAAGGAACAGTCCGGCGTGATCCGCGCGTATGACGTCGAGACCGGCGCGCTGGTCTGGAACTGGGATTCCGCAAACCCCGACGCCACCGCGCCGATACGGCCGGTCAAAGCTACAGGGCCAATTCGCCCAACATGTGGTCGGTGGCCAGCGTCGACGAGTCGCTCGGCCTGGTCTACCTGCCGATGGGCAACCAGCCGCCGGACCAGTGGGGCGGCAAGCGCTCCGCGGCGGTGGAGAAGCACTCGTCGTCGGTGGTGGCGCTCGAGCTGGAGACCGGCCGGCTGCGCTGGGTGTTCCAGACCGTGCATCACGACCTGTGGGACTACGACGTGCCGTCGCAGCCGGTGCTGGTGGACCTGACGGTGAAGGGCCGGCGCGTGCCGGCGCTGGTGCAGCCGACCAAGCAGGGCGAGCTCTTCGTGCTGGACCGCCGCGACGGCAAGCCGGTGTTCCCGGTGACCGAGACGCCGGCGCCCCAGGGCGCGGCGGCGGGCGACTTCAGCGCGGCGACACAGCCGGTGTCGGCGATCTCGTTCAATCCGCCGGAACTGCGCGAGCGCGACATGTGGGGCGTGTCCATGTTCGACCAGCTGTGGTGCCGCATCGCCTTCCACAAGCTGCGCTACGAGGGCCGCTTCACGCCGCCTTCAGAGCAGGGCTCGCTGATCAATCCCGGCAACTTCGGTGTCTTCAACTGGGGCAGCATCGCCGTCGACCCGGTCCGCGGCATCGCGTTCACGACACCGGCGGTGCTGGGCTTCACCTCGACGCTGGTGCCGCGCCGCGACGACACCTCGCTGCTGGTGCAGGACGGCGGACCGCCCAAGGGCGCGCTGCCGGCGCTCAACGAGAACTTCGGCGCGCCGTTCGCCGCGAAGATGAAGCCCTTCACCTCGCCGCTGGGCGTCCCGTGCCAGGCGCCGCCGTGGGGCACGGTGGCCGGTGTCGACCTGAACGAAGGCAAGGTCGTCTGGCGGCATCGCAACGGCACGGTGCGCGACCTGTCCCCACTCCCCGTGCCGTTCAGGCTGGGCGTGCCCAGCCTGGGCGGACCGTTGATCACGGCCGGCGGCGTGGCCTTCCTGTCGGGCAGCATGGACGACTATGTCCGCGCCTACGACGTCAACGACGGCCGCGTGCTGTGGGAGGGGCGGCTGCCCGCCGGCGGACAGGCCACGCCGATGACCTACCTCGGCGCGGACGGGCGGCAGTACGTGCTGGTCATCGCGGGCGGACACGGGTCGACCGGGACCCGGCCCGGCGACCATGTGCGGGCGTATGCGCTGGAGAAGCGTTGACGGAGGCTGAGGGGGCCACGTCTGGATCGGTGGGGATCACACCGCGCTGTCGTGGACCCGCATCACGCTTCGATGCTCGCCGGGTGTCAAGCGTCCGGCGGCGAGTAGCGCGCCGACTTCCTTTTGCCAGAGCTGGCGCAGTTTCACATCCGCTTCCGACTCCTGCTGATCCCCGTCTCGCCTGACATAGGCACGGGCGCCGGCTTGCAGAACAATCGCTGCGTTGACGTCGCGGTAGGTGCGACTCTGCAATTGCTTCAGGATCACCGACACCGGGTCGTGAAATCCATTGGCCATGGCACCGGCCAAAGTGATGGCCATGACGCCCGCAATATGGCCGTCGTCGCGGTTGCCCCGGAACCACTGGTCGATCAGATGGTCGCGCGCTTCACCCGCCGGCAGCCTTTGCAGGAACGTCTCGTACGCCGTGACGTCACCCCCGAGCGCAGCGACCGGCATCCGAATGAGCTCGGGCACCGACGCTTCACGGATCAGCCGCAGGCGCAATCGCTGTTGGGCGGCCCGTTCGTCCGTCTTTTCAGGCGGTGGGGCGGCAAGATGGGCCAGGTCATCCAGCCTGACGGGGCGGTCGTTCACGCCGTGTGGTCCCGGAGTGACGACGCGGTAATGGGTGTCCGACGTGGCGACCAGCACTTGCGGCAAGCCGTTGTCGTTCCACGCGGCCAGTGCATCGTGTTCAAGGCCGAGGCTAGTCGGCGCTTGCCCGGCGTCCAGGCTGGGTACAGGCTGGAGGGAAGGGGACGAGGAGGCGGAGAACGAGAGTTGCATTCGACAACAGTGCCGGTGCCCCCGCGAGAGGTTCAAAGCCGTGCGGCACCTGTGATGAACGCGCGCGGTGCGCGATCAGGCTCTGGTCATTCCGGTCGTCCCGGTCGACCTGGCTGCCTTGACGTCCCTGATCGCCTCGGCGATCTCCTGGCTCAGCCGAGCCGCCTCGGCGGTATCGATCGACTGGCAGTCCAGCAGGTGATCGACGGTCTCCAGCAGTCGCTGCTTCGCCGTCGCCGAGACGCCCGCGATGTCCGCACGCCTGCAGTCGCTCCTGGCGAGCAGCAGCGCACGCAGGGACTCGACGGGCAGGACGCCGCCCGCCGATGCGATCACCAGCCTCTTCAGATAGACCTTGAGTCCCTCCTGTCGGAGCGGCTCGCAGAGGCTGGTCAGCAGTGGGACGGTCCGTTCCCGCGGGGCGATGAGCGTCAGATAGTCGTCGGGGCTCAGGGTCTTGCGGACGGCCGCGGTGAAGGCGGCGTCCATGAACGACGCGAGATGCTCGTGCGCGTCGGCATGACTCCGAGCGCGCTGCCAGAGCGGGGAGAGCGCCGCCGCCACCTCGCGGAGCAGGTCCATCAGCTCCGCATGATCGATGTCGCCTTGGCCGGCGGCGTCGACATAGCCCTCCAGCAGCTCGCGCATGCCGGCCCTGTTCTCGCGGAACTGACTCGAGTCCAGGAAACTGGTGTCCGCGCCAGGCGCGCGCAGGATCCGCAGACCGATGTCGCGCTCGATCACGCCCAGTCGGCACGCCCGCGAGACCAGACCGACCCAACCCCGGAGCGCCCCGGCCTTGCATCCGCCGCGCACCCATTGCAGCGCATCCGTCGAGTCGTGTCCGCGTCTCGTGATGACCTTGAACGCCTGCTTCATGGCCATGCGTCCAGCCTTGGCGGCTGCGTCGACGCTCAGCAACCAGGCGTCGAAGAGGTCCGGGTGCACGAGTGCGGCATCGTCCATCGCATCGATCAGCAGGCGCCGCTCCTGTTCCGGGGTCAGGTATTGCTCCTCGGCCAGGCGTTGAACCACCGAGAGCAGCATGCCGGCGCTGGTGGGATCTCCTGCGCTCATGGCCTGACGCAGCGGATTCGGAATACCCTCGGCGGGACTCAGGCGCAGCAACAGGGCGAGCAGTGCCGGGTGACGCCGGCACTCCCGCAAGGACTCCTGCAGCAGCAGGACCGGATCGCTCGCGGCCTGCGACGGCTGGATCTGCGCGCTGGGCATCGGGCTTGCGGAGCGCGGGGGGGCCGGGGGGACGTGCATGCCGGTCAGTGCGGGCCGTGGCCGCAAGGTTCCCGCATCCCACCCCTGATCGTCGGCGCGCCGTCGATGCGCGGCGGCCTCCCCGGGCGTGGCCGAGGCGAAAAAAAGCCCGGCCCCTCGTGGAGAGGCCGGGCAAGGGCGCTGTGACGCCGCCTGAACGCCCCGACTGCTCAGGGGGCGTGGCGCTGCGGCGTGGCGAATGGGAAGCGCATGTGCGCCGGCCATGGGCGACCCGCTGAGGGACGCGGCCTGGGCGCGTGGATCGTGAGAACTCAGATCCGCGAAGGCGGGACCGGCGCCGGGGCTGGCTTTCCGGGGCAGGGACGCGGGAGCGTGGGCTGCGAGAAGGCGGGCGTGCGGCGTGTCGTCATGCTTTGCATCATCGCGGAGCGGCGCGACCTGAAGGCGCGGAGAAAACGGGGCAAATCCGGCCAGACAAGTGGCCGGTTTTCGCGTCCATTTCCGGCGCTTCGGAGAAGCGACGGCGCGGGTCCGGCGCCATCGCGTCCGTTCATGCCAGATCCTGCTTCACGGGGCCGGGCGTCCTGCGGTGAAGTTCCCAGACCTTCTCGATGTCCCCGCGTTGCACCGCCTCCCGCACGCGGTCGCCGAAGGCGTGTCCCTGTGGCCTGACCTCCGCCGGGGACTGCGCCTGTACCTCGGGCACCTGCGCAAGGATCTTCTGCACCGTCGGCGCCGGCAGCATCCCCGTCTCGAGCGCCCGTTGCAGCCTCGAGCGGATCTCCCTGGCCTGGCGCTGGCTGCATTGCCGGATGGCCGGCCGGCCATCGCTGCCCGGGCTCAGGAGGATCTCCGCGAAGGTCTTGTCGCTCAAGCTCACGGCGCTTGGCAGGCGCGCCAGGAGCAGGCCCTGCAGATAGGTCGCCAGCGCTTCGCCGCGTTGAACGTCGAGGGCGGGCGGCTCGTCCGCATCCACCAGCCGGGTCGGCTCGCACAACGCGGCCAGGACCGTGCTGCCTGGGCGACCTTCCGAGATCAACTGGACATACTCCTTCTCCGACAGGGCATTCCCGCGTCTTGCGGCATGGGCCGCCTTCAGGAAGGTGTGCAACTGCGTCCCGCCGTTCTGCAGCGCCGCGGCGAGCAGGACGGTCTCGCCCCCATTGGCACGGCCTTGCATCAAGCTCAGCAGGGATTCCCCACGGACGAGCTTCTCGCGCCCCGCGTGGGCATAGCCCTCGATGACGGCGAGGAACTGGTCCGCCTCCTTCATCGCGGCGCGCAGGAGCGGTGTCGAGCGGCGGACACCGCCCAGCATCGATGCGGCGGCGCCCGGCGTGAGGATGCCGGTGAGTCCCGCCTCCGTCACGAGACGGGCCCAGCAGTCCAGGGCCGCGGCCGGCAGGCGGATGAGGTCGCCCGCGCGCTGGCTCGCCGGCACGGTGCGGAGCACCTGCGGCATCTCGCGCTGCGCCATCTCCCGGAGTGCGCGATCGCCGCCCATGGCCCGCAGGCAGGCGGCGGAGGTCGCGGCCAGACCGGCACGCATGCCGGTCTGGAGCGCATGACTCAGCACGTCGAAATGTTCCCGGGTGTCGATCTCGCCGCACCAGCCGCTGCGATCGTGGATCTTGTCGAGGAGGTGTTTCGTCGTGTCGAGATCGCCATCGAGGACGGCCTTCTCGAGTTGGTCCCGCAAGGCTGGCGGCGGCTCATAGCCGACGTTGCCGTCGTCATCCACGATGACGAAACCGGTGGTGAACGTGGGGGAGGCGGGCGTCGACGGCATGACGGGTCGTGAAGATGTCAAAGGCAGTCAGTCGCGATCGGCCGGGGATGGTTCGCCGGTGACAACGTCCCAGGCCCGCGACGGACAGGCGCTCGACCCGCCATGGAAAGAGCCTGGGGGGCTGCGGGCCCACGGCGGTATTGACGTTCAGACCGCCGTGTCGAAACACGCGACCAGGCGTCGATGTTCCGACCGCGTCAATCGACCCTCCTGCAGGAACTTCGCGCAATGCGCGCGCCAGATTGCGCCCAGTCGTGGATTCGAGCCCGCGGTGCATCCGATCGCGACGGCCTCCTTCAACGCATCGGTCAGGTCGAAGCCGACGTGGCGATATGCAGGAAGTGAGCACCGCTTCAGTGCCTCCCGGAATGCCTCGGCGTTGTCGCTCCGGACGGCACTGACAAGGCCGATCGACAAGAGTTCTGCCGCGTGGCCGTCCTCCGCCTGGCGGAGCGACCATCGATGTTGCAGGTCCGGGGTACCGAGCCGCCGCATGAAGCGCATGAAGTTGTCCGGATCACGTCCCAGGGCGGTCGCTGGCAGCTGCATCAGCGTCGGGATCGACGCGGCATCGAGAAGCTGCTGATGGCGTTGCGCCCGCTGGAACGCCTCATCCACCGTGGAGGCCGGCGTGAGCGGACCGAAGTGTTCGAGGGTCCCGGGGAGTTGACGGGGGTCGAAGGCTTCGGGCCGAACGTACGCGTTGAGCGGGTGGCGCCCCGGCGTGCTGATGACGACCGGAGCGTAGGAGAGGTCAGGGACGGTGTTGGAGGGGAAGGCAATAGGCATGGGCATCAGTTGCCGACTGACATCCGCCAGTTCCCCTGCGCAAACGCCCGGTCTACTTCACGTCCATCCCGAACGTGTTCGCGATGAAGGCCAGGATGTCCGCGCGCTCCTCGATGATCTTGGAGGTCGGCTTGCCGGCGCCGTGGCCGGCCTGCGTCTCGATGCGGATCAGCTTGGGCGCGGGGCCCGTGTCGGCGGCCTGCAGCGTCGCGGTGTACTTGAAGCTGTGGGCCGGCACGACGCGGTCGTCATGGTCGCCGGTGGTCACGAGCACCGCCGGATAACGCGCGCCGCTCTTGATCGTGTGCAGCGGCGAGTAGGCCTTGAGCCACTGGAAATCGGCCGCGTTCTCCGAGCTGCCGTAGTCCGAGGTCCACGCCCAGCCGATGGTGAACTTGTGGAAGCGCAGCATGTCCATCACGCCGACCTGCGGCACCGCGGCGCCGAACAGGTCCGGCCGCTGGTTCACGACCGCGCCGACCAGCAGGCCGCCGTTGGAGCCGCCGTTGATGGCGAGCTTCGCGGGCTGCGTGTACTTGCTGGCCACGAGGTACTCGCCGGCGGCGATGAAGTCGTCGAAGACGTTCTGCTTCTTGCCCTTGGTGCCGGCTTCATGCCAGGCGGCGCCGTACTCGCCGCCGCCGCGCAGCACGGCCAGCACGTAGACGCCGCCCATCTTCATCCAGGTCGCGGCGGTGACGCCGTAGCCCGGCGTCATCGGCACGTTGAAGCCGCCGTAGCCGTAGAGCAGCGTCGGGTTGGTGCCGTCGAGCTTCAAGCCCTTGCGGTGCGCGATGAAGATCGGCAGCTTCGTACCGTCCTTGCTGGTGACGAAGACGCGCCGGCTCTCGAACTGGTTCGCCTCGAACGCGGTCTGCGTGCGCTTGAACAGCTCGGCCTTGCCGGTCTTCGCGTCCAGGCGCCAGATCTCGCCCGGGGTGGTCAGGCTGGTGTAGCTGAAGAAGGTCTCCGGGTCGTTCCACTTGCCGCCGAAGCCGGCGGCGGTGCCGACGCCGGGCAGTTGCAGGTCGCGCACATGCTTGCCGCTGGGCGCGTGCACGCGCACCAGCGTGGCGGCGTCCTGCAGGTAGCTCAGCACCAGCTGGCCGCCGACGCCGTTGGCGGCGGTCAGCGCGTCCTTGGTCTCGGGCACCAGCGTGGTCCAGGTCTTGGGATCCTTGGCCGCCCAGTCCTTGTCCAGGTCGATCGCGATCAGGCGGCCGCGCGGCGCGTCCTTGTCGGTCTTGACGATCAGGCGCTGGCCGTCGAGCACCACGGGGCTGTACTCGGCGTCGAAGCTGACGGTCAGCGGGACCGGCTTGGCGCCGGCATAACCGCCCTTGCCGTCCAGCGGCAGCAGCATCAGGCCGTTCTTGCGGGCGGAGCCCTTCCAGACGTTGATCAGCGCGAGGCGGCCGTCGTCGGTCACGTCGACGTTGAAGCCCCATTCCTTCTCGGCCGGGTTCTCGACGATCAGCGTGTCGGCGGACTGCGCGGTGCCCAGGCGGTGGTAGTAGACCTTCTGGAAGTAGTTGGCGCCGGTGAGCGCCTCGCCGGTCTTGGGCGCGTCGTAGCGCGAGTAGAAGAAGCCCTTGCCGTCGGGCGTCCAGGACGCGCCGGAGAACTTCACCCATTCGATGGTGTCGTCCAGGTCCTTGCCGGTGTCGAGGTCGCGGACCTTCCAGGTCTGCCAGTCGGAGCCGGCGCCGGCGGTGCCGTAGGCCATCAGGCGTCCGTCCCTGGACACGGCGCTGCCGGTCAGCGCGACGGTGCCGTCCTTGGACAGCGTGTTGGGGTCGAGCGCAATCTGCGGCGTGTCCTTCAGGCTGCGGGCGGTGTAGAGCACCGCCTGCTGCTGCAGGCCGTCGTTGCGGGTCCAGAAGTAGCGGCCGCCTTCCTTGTAGGGGACGCCGAACTTCTCGAAGTTGTAGAGGTCGGTGTAGAGCTTGCGCGCGGGCAGGCGCTGCGGCATCGCGGCGAGGAACTTGTCGGTGACCGCGTTCTCGGCCTGGACCCAGGCCTTGGTGTCGGCGCTGTTGTCGTCCTCGAGCCAGCGGTACGGGTCGGCGACCGTGGTGCCGTGGTAGTTGTCGGTCTGCTCGACCTTGCGGGTGGCCGGATAGCTCAAGCCTTGCGAGGTCGAGGACGACGCGGAGGTCGCGGTGGTGGCGGCAGGGGCCGCGGAGGTTGGCGCCGTGGCGGTCTGTGCGGTGGCGGCCGTGCCGGCGACCAGCCCGACCGCCAGCGCGGCGGTCAACGAGAGGCGGGATTGCATGCGATGTGCTCCTGGAGTCGGGAAGCGCCCCGCGGGGCTCGTGGCCGTGCGGGGCGGTGCGCGGGGATTGTGCCCCGCTGTCCCTGGGGTGCCTTTGGTCAGGGCGGGGAAGTACGGGGTGGACGAACCGCGACGCCGTGTCGTCGCCGGGGCTGGCTCAAAGTGATCGTCTTTCGCCGCAGACCGACTCGTCCGAGTCGTTTTGGGCTGTGGCTCGATTCCGGCGGGTCCAACTGCTTCTCAGAATCCTGCATCCCCCTTCATGGAAAGTGCAGGTGCAGAATGAACGCTGTCCTAAGGCGCATCGACTTCAGCCCGTATATGACCGACATCTCCCCCACCACCTTGACCATCCTCATCGATGCGGACCTCAAGCACAAGCTGGAGACCGGAGCTGCCGCGGCGCATTTCAGCGTCGATGAGTTCGTCATTGGTTTGATCGAAGAGGCTCTGTTCATCAACAGCCCCGAGTACTTCGATCCGAAGAGCTGGGAGGCCCAGCAGTACCACCTCGTGCGCGAGAGCATCCGATCCGGAATGGCCGGGCAAAACATTCCGCTCGACGACGCTGAGAAGGCGCTTGCGATGCGATTTGGAGCGGAGGGGTCCGGAGACCTCCCGTCGAAATCATGAACGCGGAGATTTCGAGGGAGGCATTCCGGGACCTCCATGACATATTGAGCCGCATTGAAGAAGACGACCCCATCGCCGCTGAAAGGATGCAGAAGGAGTTCTTCCGCAAGTTCCGGATCCTCGAGTGTCAGCCGGGACTTGGTACTCGCACGCTGAACAAGGGCGTCCGCGCATTGCCGGTCAAACGCAACTACCGAGTCCTCTATCAATCACCGCCGCCGCGACTGATCATTCGGCGCGTGATCCATGTGGCGCGGCATTGGCCTGAGGCAGCGCTCCCAGGTGATGCGGATCAGTGATCCCACCTCAGCTCCACCTGGAACGTCCTCCCCGGATACGGATGGAAGTTCCAGTACTGGTAGTTGTTGAGGTTGTCGATGCCGGCGGCGAGTGTCCATTGCTTGTCGAGTCGCCACTGGGCCCGCACGTCGACGGTGAAGTACTTGCTCGCCGCCATGTAGGCGAAGCCGTTGACGTCGCTGTTGTCGAGCGTGCTGAACTGCTTGCCGCTGTAGCGCGCGCCCAGGCTCAGGCTCAGGTCGTCACGCGCCTGCCATTGCGCGAGCATCGTGGCGCGCCAGCGCGGCACGCGCGGCTGCCACTTGCCGATCGTGTCGCCCGGCACCGTCGCGTAGCCGGCGTTGGCCAGGATGATCGAGTCCGCGAAGGTCACGCTGCCGGTCAGGGTCACGTGTTGCGGCAGGCCCGCCGTGCCGCTGAACTCGACCCCTCGCGTCCGGATGCGGTCGATGTTCTGCACCGTGTTCGCATTGGTCGCGACGTTCAGCTGCGAGTACAGCGCATCGCGGCTGTCCTCGTGGAAGAGCGTCATCCGCAGCGCATCGCGGTCCTTGCCGGTCCATTCGGCGCTGAGCTCGCTGGTCCAGCTGCGCTCGGCCTTCAGGTTCGGGTCGTTGTTGATGAACTGCCCCGCCGCGTTGAAGCCGCCCTGGAACAGCTCGCTGACCGTCGGGAAGCGCACCGCGCGGCCGGTGCTGGCCTTGATCACCCACTGCTCGCTGAGTCCGTACGACAGCGCCGCCTTCGGCGACCACGCGGTCTGCGCGCGTGACGGGTGGTTCTGCAGATTCGTCGTCGACTGGGTGACGCCGTCGAACGACTGCCAGTGCTCGCCGCGCAGTCCCAGCACCGCCGTCCAATCGGGTGCGAAGGTCCAGGCATCCTGCGCGAAGACGGCGCGCACGCGCGTGTCGCCGTCGAAGCGCGAGGTCAACGCGTCGGCGCCACCATCACGCCAGTCCGTCAACGCAGAGACCTTGGTACGCAGCTGATAGCGCTCCTGCGACACGCCCGCATCGATCGTGTGATCGCTGCCGTCCGGCGTCCACGTGAGCTTGGCCGACAGCGTGTTCCAGCCAGTCCCTGCCTGGTCGGTGATCCGGCCGGCATTGGGCGCGGCGTTCGTGGGCGCGTAGGCGCGCGAGCGGTCGGCGAGGTAGTCGTACAGGCTGCCCGAGACCTCCCAGCCAAGCCCGTCGCGCACGCGGCGCTTCAGCGAGATCGCATGCATGCGGTGCTCGAGCTCGTCGCGCGTCTGCGGGAAGTCGCTGGCGCTCAGCGAGTAGCCCTTGCCGTCGACGCTGATCGGCTGCGTGATGCCGCCACCGGACCGGTGATCGATGGTCCGCCCGTCCGCGTCGGTCAGGAAGCTCTGCGAGCGGCCATCCGAGCCGTTGCTCCATAGCCCGAAGACGACCATGGCCCGCAGGCCCGGTTCGAAGTCGTAGGCCAGCTTCAGCTTCGCCTGATCCTGCACCGTGTCGTACTGCGTGCCGCTGCTCAGCAGCAGCCAAGGCTGGTTGCTCCGATTGGGTCCGGCGACGGCACCCGTGACCGGCACGGCACCGGACGCTGGTGCGGCCGAGCTCAAGGGCCGGTTCGCAAAGGTCTGCGGCTGCCCCTCGCTGTCGGTCCGACCGGCATGCAGCCACCACGAGAACGCGCCCTCCGCGCTGCCGATCGCCGCGCTGGCCTGCTTCGCGTCATAGTCGCGCTTGTGGCCGTAGAGATCATTCGGCTGATGGCTGTAGCCCACCCGCGCGTGCGCCTCGAAGCGCGTCGGCATGCGCGTCTGGTAGTCGACGACGGCACCGACCGCATTGCCCGAGTACGCCGCCGAGAACGGCCCGTACATCACGTCGACGCGGGCGATCTCTTCCGGCGACACCAGGCCCCACCGCGGCGCGAAGGTCGCGCCATTGCCCAGCAGGTTGGACAGCAGGATGCCGTCCGCGTAGACCAGCGAGCGCGCGCTGTTGCCGGTGCCGGAGGCGCGTGTCGACAGCACGGCGTGGTTGTAGTCGCCGATGTAGCGCTTGCGCACCACCAGGCTGGGCAGGTATTTGAGCGCGTCCTCCGCGTCGGTGGCGTTGATGTCGCGGGCGATGGCCTCGCCGGTGACGCCCTCCATCGTGGTGGGAATGCGGCTGGGGAGCGAGGTCGGCGCGGCGCCGTCGACGCGGACGATGCCCAGGGACAGGACGTGGGACGAGGCGCCGATGTCGGCATCCTCCGCGGCGGACACGGTCGTGCAGACGGCGGCGGAGGCGGACGCGAGCACCGTCAGCGCGCCGGCTCGAAGCCGGCGCGCACGGGAAAGGCTGTGCATGGAAAGGAACTCCAACGGTATGAATGAGCACCGGCGGCAGCCGGTACGGAAAAATTCAGACCGTCAGTGGAGGCGCGCGGGCCGGCGCGTTGCGCCAGGCGTAAGGAGTGGTGTCCGCGCTGTAGAAACGTTCCGGCAGACCGTGACGCAATTCGCTGCGCAGCGGCAGCACCACGGGCACGGGCGGCAGCGGCAGCGCGTCCTGGTGCAGGTGGCAGAACGCGCAGTGCTGGAACAGCGCATGGTCCTGGTCGTCCACGCCGCTGTCCGCCAATCCCGCTCGCAGCTCTGCCGCGCGCGGCCCGACCACGCTGGATCGGCAGATCTGCGTCCACGGCGCCAGATCCCCGTTCAAGGCCTGCGCCGCCATGGACGCCGCAGGCATCAGCGCCGCCAGCCAGAAGACCAGGACGGTCATCCAGCGGGCGAAGGCGGTGGGGGAGTGCAGGCGCATGACGCGGCGGATTCTAGGCGCGCCGCGCCGGCGGAGGGTCAGCGGGACTGCAACAGATCGAAGAGCGTGCGCGCCACCACCTTCGTCGCACGACGCAGGTCGTCGAGCTCGACGCGCTCGTCGGAACGCTTGGCATGCGACGCCAGCACCGTGCGCGGACCCGCGCCGTAGATCGCCGCGGGAATGCCGTGCTCGCCGTACAGGCGCACATCGGTGTACAGCGGCGTGCCCGAGGTCGGAATCGGTTCGCCGAAGACCGCCTCGCCATGACGCTGCAGCGCTTCGACCAGCGGCCGGTTGCCCGGCAGCGGCTTGAGCGCGCGCGCCAGCAGCAGGCGCTTCACGTCGACCGTGATGCCGGGGAACGAAGCCGCCGCCTTCGCGATCGTGTCGCGGATCTCCGCCTCGACGACGACCGGATCCTCTTCCGGAATCATCCGGCGATCCAGCTTCAGCGTGACCTTGCCCGGCACGACGTTGGTGTTGGTGCCGCCCTCGATGCGACCGACGTTCAGGTAAGGGTGCTTGATGCCTTCGACCCTCGACGTGACCTCGCGGTAGGCGAGGTTGCGCGCGTAGAGCGCGTTGAGGATCACGACCGCGCCCTGCAGCGCGTCGATGCCGGTGTCGGGGATCGCGGCGTGCGCCATCTTGCCGTGGACCGTCACCTCCATCTGCAGGCAGCCGTTGTGCGCCGTGACCACCTGGTAGCTGAAGCCGGCGGCGAGCAGCAGATCCGGCTTCGTCAGCCCCTGCTGGAGCAGCCAGCCGGGTCCCAACTCACCGCCGAATTCCTCGTCGTAGGTGAAATGCAGCTCGACGCCGCCCTTCAGCGCGGCGCCTTGCGCGGCCAGCGCCTCCAACGCGCGCAGCGCGAAGGTGTAGGTCGAGAAATCGCTCTTGCTGACCGCGGACGCGCGTCCGAAGAGCCGGCCGTCCACGACCTCGCCGCCATACGGGTCGTGCGTCCAGCCGTCGCCGGGCGGGACCACGTCGCCGTGCGCGTTCAAGGCGATCACGGGACCGCGGGGGCCGTCACCCTCGGTGCCGAAGCGTCGACGGACGATGACGTTGGTCAGCGATTCCAGCCCGTAGTCACGCACCTGCGCCTGCGGCACCGGGTGCTTCTCGGCGACGTAGCCCATCTCCGCGAGCAGCTCGGCCGTACGCTCGGCATGCGGCGCATTGTTGCCCGGCGGCGTGTCCGTGGGCACGCGCACCAGCGCCTGCAGGTAGCGGACCTGCTCGTCGAAGTGGGCGTCGATCCACGCGTCGAGCGCGTCGTACGAAGTCTGGGACGAGGTCTGGGAGGAAGCGGTCATGGGCGTCTTGTCCGGAAGGTCGGGCGGCGTTCACAGCCGGTCGAGCAGCGCGAGGAAGGCCTGCGCGCAGAGTTCGGTGTCGTCGTTGCTGATCGCTTCGAGCGGGTTGTGGCTGATGCCGAGGTTCAGTCCGCGCTGGAACAGCATGGCCTGCGGCATCGCCTGATGGAGCTTCATCGCGTCGTGGCCGGCGCCCGAGGGCATGCGGTGCACCGGCAGGCCGAGCGCGGCGACGGCCGATTCCCAGCGCGCCTGCCATGCCGCATCGCTGGGCGCGGCGGCGGCAGCTTCGGTGCGTTCCAGTGTGAAGGTCACGCCGCGGCGTTCGCAGATCTCGGCGAGACGGGCACGCACGTCGGCGTCGAGCGCATCGCGCGCGGCGTCGGTCGTCGCGCGCAGATCGAGACTGAATCGGCATCGGCCGGGAATCACGTTGATCGATCCGTTGGGCACTTGCAGCTGGCCGACGGTGCCGACGACCTCGGGCACCGCGCCGGCGCGTTCCTCGACGTAGAGGATCAGCTCCGCCACGGCCGCGGCGGCGTCACGCCGCCGGTCCATTGGCGTCGTGCCGGCGTGCGAGGCGAGGCCGCGCACTTCGCCCACGTAGCGCAGGCTGCCGTTGATCGAGGTCACGATGCCCAGCGGCAGGTCGAGCTCGTTGAGCACCGGCCCCTGCTCGATGTGGACTTCGATGAACCCGAGGTAGCGCGCCGGATCCCGCTTCAGCGCCTGGATCGCGGCCATGGTGCCGGGCAGTCCGGCCTCGCGCATGAGGTCGCGCAGCACGACGCCGTCCGCGTCGGCCTGGTCCAGCCAGGCCGGATCGAATCGACCGACCAGCGCGCTGGAGCCGAGGAAGGTCGCCTTGTAGCGCTGGCCTTCCTCCTCGGAGAAACCGATCACCTCGATGCCATGCTTGAGCCGGCGCCCTTGGCGCTTGAGCTCGCGCACACAGGCCATCGGCACGAGGATGCCGAGGCGCCCGTCGTACTTGCCGCCGTTGCGGACGGTGTCGTAGTGGCTGCCGGTGAGCAGTCGCGGCGGTTCATCGGCCGGTCCGTCCTGCTGATCGTGTTGATCCTGGAGCTCGCCGTGATAGACGCCGACGACGTTGCCGACGGCGTCGATGCCGACCTCGTCGAAGCCGCACTCGCGCATCCAGTCCGCGAGCTGTGCGGCAACCGCGCGATGGGCCTCGGTCAGATAGAGGACGGTGAGCTGGCCGTTCTCCGCGAAGCCGGGATCGGAGAACCGCGCGAGCGATTCCGCCCAGTCCCAGACCTGGTTGCCGAGCGTCGGCACGACGTCGGACGTGTTGCCGAACTTGTCGTTGAGGCGGATCTCCGCGATGCGGTGGATGTTGCGCAGGCACTCGGCGCGCTCGATGTCCGGGTGGCCGTTCAGGCGTCGCGCGAAGGTGTCGATGATCTGCCGCCGCGACAGGCCGTCGCCGCGCGGGCCACGCACCGCGAGGATGAAGGGCCAGCCGAAGCGCGCGTTGTAGTCGGCGTTCAGCTGCTGCAGCCGCGCGAACTCTTCCGGCGTGCAATTCGTGAGGCCGGCCTGGCTCTGCTCGTTCGTCGATTCCGCGGTGAGCGACTTCGCGACCATCGCCTTGCCGGCGAGTTCCGGATGCGCGCGGATCAGGCCGAGCTGCTCGTCGAGCGCGGCCTCGCGCACGACGGTCGCCATCGCATGCTTCAGCGCCGCGAGGCTCGCGAAACCGCCCGCGGGGCGCACGGCGAAGGCGCGCTGCGCGATCCACGGCGAGTGTTCATAGACGCCGTCCAGCAGCGAGATGAACCCGTCCTCGCTCGCGCCGTTCAGCGTGGCGAGGGACAAGGTCGGCGAGGGCGCCAGGGTGGGGGAGGAGTGGCTCATCGGAAGTCCAGCGTTTCAGCCCCAGACGAAGGCCTTGTCCGCATCGAACGGATGCGTGGCGCGCCAGTGGCGGGCGATGTCGACGCGCCGGGCGACCCAGACGCGGTCGTGTTTCTCGACGTGGTCGAGGAAGCGCTGCAGCCCGCGCATCCGGCCCGGCCGGCCGAGCAGCCGACAGTGCATGCCGATGCTCATCATCTTGGGCGCCTCGGCGCCTTCCGCATAGAGCACATCGAAGGTGTCGCGCAGGTACTCGAAGAACTCGTCGCCGTGACTGAAGCCCTGCGGCAGCGCGAAGCGCATGTCGTTGCAGTCCAGCGTGTAGGGCACGACCAGGTGCGGCGCCAGCGCGCCGTCGGTCTTGCGGACGTTGAGCCAGAAGGGCAGGTCGTCGCCGTAGTAGTCGCTGTCGTACTCGAAGCCGCCGAAGTCCGCCACCAGCCGGCGCGTGTGCGGGCTGTCGCGGCCGGTGTACCAGCCCGACGGCCGCTCGCCGGTCAACTGCTGGATGATGTCCATGCCGATGTCCATGTGCTGGCGCTCAATGGCTTCATCGACGCCCTGGTAATGGATCCAGCGCCAGCCGTGGCAGGCGATCTCGTGGTTCAGCTCGACGAAGGCCCTGGTCAGCTCCGGATGCCGTTCCAGCGCCATCGACACGCCGAAGACGGTCAGCGGCAGCGCGCGTTTCTCGAACTCGCGCAGCAGCCGCCACACGCCGGCGCGCGAGCCGTATTCATAGATGCCTTCCATGCTCAGGTGCCGCGCGGGGAAGGCCGGCGGGTTGAACATCTCGGACAGGAACTGCTCGCTGCCGGCGTCGCCGTGCAGCACCGAGTTCTCGCCGCCCTCTTCGTAGTTGAGGACGAACTGCACGGCGATGCGCGCCTGGCCGGGCCATTGCGCGTGCGGCGGGTGCTCGCCGTAGCCGACGAGGTCGCGGGGATATCCGGGGGAGACGACGGGCTTCATGCGAAGGACTTCATGGCGGTGTCGATGAACGTGTCGAAGGAGCGCGGCCGCATCAGCGCTGAAGGACCGACTTCAGGTCCTGCACGCGCGGATCGAGCCGCAGGTTGGCCTCGACGTTGCCGAGGTGCGCATCGAGCAGCTTCAGCGCCGCGCGCTTGTCGCGCGCCTCGAGCGCGTCGACGATGGCATCGTGCTCGGCCTGCGACTCGGCGGCGGAATGGGAGCTCTGGTACATCAGCGCGATCAGCGAGCTGCGCGAGAGCAGGTCGGTCAGCAGCTGCGCCAGCACCTCGTTGCCCTGCATGCGGGCGAGCACCACGTGGAAGTCCGCCAGCAGCCGCGTGCGGCCGGGGACGTCGGTGCGGGCGACGGCCTCGCGCTCCTGCTTCAGATGGGCCCGCAGCTGCTTGATCTGCGCAGGGGTGATGCGCTGGCAGAGGTCGGCCAGCATGGCTGCCTCCAGCATCTTGCGCACCTCGAAGACCTGTCGCGCCTCCTCGACGCTGGGCTGCGCGACGAAGGCGCCGCGCGCCGGCTCCAGCCGCACGAGCCGGTCGCGGCTGAGCTGGTTCAGCGCCTGGCGCACCAGCGTGCGCGAGCAGTCGAAGATGTCCGCCAGCTGCTGCTCCACCAGCTTGGTGCCCGGCATCAGCCGACGCTCCACGATCGCCTGCGTGATCGCGGCGGTGATGCGTCCGGTGACGGAAGCGCTGGCGTCGATGTCCCGGGCGTTCATGGCGGTGTGATTGACGGACGTGGTGGACGTGCGTGGAGACGAAGGGAGGAGAGACGCTGAGTGGAGGCGGGTGTGCAGTGTGTTCGAGAGTGTATACACTTTGCGCTTTCACACCCTCATTCACTGAAGGCGCCGATGGGCAAGCTCACGACTCACGTCCTCGACACCATGCACGGCAGCCCGGCTGCGGGCATGGCGGTGCGGCTGTACCGGATCGAAGCGGGCGAGCCTCGTCTGCTGCAGGCGCTGACGCTGAATGCCGACGGACGGGCGGACGGTCCGCTGCTGGAAGGCGCGACGCTGCAGGTCGGTCGCTACCGGCTGGTCTTCGCGGTGGCGGAGTACTTCCGCAGCCGCCGGGTGACGCTGCCGGAGCCGGCCTTCCTGGACGAGGTGCCGCTGGACTTCGGGATCGCCGATCCCGGCGCGCACTATCACGTGCCGCTGCTGGCGAGCCCCTGGGCGTATTCGACCTACCGGGGCAGCTGAGGTCCCCGCATGCGCTCCTGGCAGACGCTGGCCCTGAGACTCGCGCGCGAGCCGGCGGTGCTGGTGCGCGTGGACGAACTGCAGGGCAGCGGACCGCGTGAGGTCGGCGCATGGATGGCGGTGACCGCGTCCGACGTCGTGAACACGATAGGCGGCGGGCAGCTCGAATTCGACGCGATCGCGAAGGCGCGGGCGGCCTTGGCGGCGGGGCGCGTGCTGGAGGCGCGCCAGCGCTTCGCGCTCGGGCCGTCGCTCGGCCAATGCTGCGGCGGCGTCGTGTGGTTGACTTTCGACTGGCTGGACGCGCAGTCGATCGCCGGACTGGCCGACCGGCTCGGCGATCAGAGCGAGTGGCGGCGCGTGGTGCTCTTCGGCGGTGGACACGTGGGACGCGCGATCGTCGACCTGCTGGCCAAGCTGCCGGCGACGGTGCACTGGATCGACAGCCGCGACGGCATGTTCCCGGAGCCGCTGCCGGACAACGTCCGCGCCGAACAGTCCGAGCCGGTGCAGGGCGCGGTGCCGACGCTGTTGCCGGGTTCGCACGTGCTGATCATGAGCTTCAGCCACGCCGAGGACCTCGACATCCTGGCTTCGTGCCTGCGGCGCCAGCGCGAGTCGCGGGATCTCCCGTACATCGGCCTGATCGGCAGCAAGAGCAAATGGGCGACCTTCCGCCATCGGCTGGAGGCGCGGGGATTCACGCCCGCGGAGCTGGCACATGTCACGTGTCCGATCGGCATCCCGGGTATTCCGGGCAAGCAACCCGAGATGGTGGCGCTGTCGGTCGTGGCGCAGGCGATGCAGGAACCGGCCGAGCCGCGTTGAGCGACTCATCTTCCGTACTTCCACCGCCGCTGGCCCTCACCCCCGCCCTCTCCCGCAAGCGGGAGAGGGAGTCCGACTGGCTCTACTCGCAGCGCCTGCTCCTCTTGCTCCCTCTCCTGCTTGCGGGAGAGGGCGGGGGTGAGGGCCAGCGGCCGTCGCAGTCCGCACGCCAAACTGTATACACTTGGATCCTCAACGTCGCCGCGGCGCCCCGATCTTCTCAGCGCGACGCTTGCCGGTTCACAGCGCCCGCAGTGGTGGTCCGGATCTTGCTCGACGTTCGTTGATGGACAGCTACCTGCTTGACTGGGCCAATCTGCTGCTGCGCTGGCTGCACGTGATCGTGGCCATCGCCTGGATAGGCGCCTCCTTCTATTTCGTCTGGCTGGACAACCACCTGGTGAAGCCGCAGGCCGAGGACCTGAAGTCCAAGGGCGTGGACGGCGAACTCTGGGCGGTGCACGGCGGCGGCTTCTACAACCCGCAGAAGTACATGGTCGCGCCGGCCAACCTGCCGCAGCACCTGCACTGGTTCTACTGGGAGAGTTACTGGACGTGGATGAGCGGTTTCGCGCTCTTCGCGCTGCTGTATCTCTTCAACGCCGACACCTACCTGATCGACAAGCGCGTCTTCGACTGGAGCGCCCCCGCGGCCGTGGCCGGGGCGCTCGGTTTCCTCGTCGGCGGCTGGCTGGTCTACGACCAGATCTGCCGGCGCTTCGGTCGCAAGGCCGACGGCTCGATCGGCAACGACGGCGTGGTGCTCGGCTTGATCGCGGTGGCCGTCGTGGGCGCGGCGTGGGCCGCATGCCAGCTCTTCGCGGGCCGGGCGGCCTTCCTGATCACGGGCGCGATGATCGCCACGATGATGAGCGCGAACGTCTTCTTCTGGATCATCCCGGGCCAGAAGCAGGTCATCGCCGACATGCGGGCGGGGCGGCCGGTGGACCCGGTCCACGGCCAGCGCGGCAAGCAGCGGAGCGTGCACAACACCTACTTCACGCTGCCGGTGCTGATCGCGATGCTGTCCAACCACTACGGCATGCTCTACAGCCATGCGCACAACTGGCTGGTGCTGGTGATGCTGATGCTCACGGGCGCGCTGGTGCGCACCTGGTTCGTGAAGCGTCACAAGGGCATCGACGCCTGGCCGCTGCTCGTGGCGGTGGTGATGCTGCTCGCGGTGCTGATCGCGTGGCTGGCGCCGCAGCCGGCGATGGTGCCCGTCACGATGGTTCCCCCGACGACGACGGCGGGCTCGTCGGCAACACCTGGCCCCAGCTCGGCCATCGCGCTCAACGAGTCAGCCGAGGTGTCGTTCGAACAGGTCCGGACGATCGTCAACGCGCGCTGCCTCGCGTGCCACAACGCGGCGCTCGCGCCCAAGCGCATCCAGTTCCACGAGCCGCAGATGATCGAACAGCACGCGGCGGAGATCTACCAGCAGGTCGTGGTGCAGAAGACCATGCCGCTGAACAACGCGACCGGCATCACCGATGAGGAACGGGCGGCGTTGGGACGGTGGTTCAAGGCGAGGTGAGGACGCTCATCCGCGTCCTGCCGCTCATGCAGCGTCCGTCGACCAGGTCTTGAGCACCTGTCGCAGCTTCTTCCGCCCGTCGCTGTTGGTCTCCCGGTAGGTCTTGAGCGCGAGCGCGACGAACTGCTGCTCGGCCTGGCTCATGCCCTTGGGCGCGCGTTCCTCGTCGAGCCAGCCGGACGGTTGACCGCAGCGGTCCTCGAACTGGCGCGCGAGCTTGTCCCCGATCGGGCGCTCGCCCGACTTGGCCATGCTCCAGGTGGCGCGACTCACTTCGAGCTTCTCCGCGAACGCCGCTTCGAGTCCCTTCGGCGATCCGCCGGCGGCGATGCTCTGCTCGACGAACTCCTGGAAGAGCGACAGCACGTTCTGGCGGCGGAGGGTCGAGGTGGGCGTGGTCACGGGGCGATGTGAAAAGTATTCACAAATTCTACTTGACGACGATGTGAACGGTGTTCACAATCCGCTTCATTCCAGAACCACGGAACGGGTCGAACGACCTGATCCACGCCAGAAATCGACGAGCTGATCATGAACCGCGCCATCTCCCTCCAGACCAACGCACTGCCTGCCGGCGGTGTGGCTGCGTCCCTGGTGAGCGCGCATCGCTGCTCCTGTCATTTCCATGACACCGAGGGCCACCATCGCGGGATGGCCGGTGCGGATGACGGGGCGGATCACGCAGCGCGCAAGGCTTAGCCGACAAGCGCGCCACGATTCGCAGGACTCGAAAGAGGCCCGGACTCCGCAAGGATCCGGGCCTTCCTGTTTTCCGTTTTCCTTTTTTCTTCTTCTTCTTCTTCTTCTTCTTCTTCTTCTCTCGGGTGTGTCCGTGCACAAGCGGCGGGCCGGCTCGACGTGCATGTGTGCCGACGCGGCCGCGCCGGCATGCAGCGAGACGCACCGCGCAGGCGGCCGGGCTCGCGTGCGGACACAGCCGAGAGAGGATTTCTCAGACCTTCATCTCGACGTAGCCAAGAGGTTCAAGGCGACGGATTGCAAATCCGTTGGCGCAAGCCGTCCCCGGTTCGAATCCGGGCGTCGAGTCCAGTTCAAGGGTGGCCGTAGCGCAGTCGGTCAGCGCGCCGGGTTGTGGCCCCGGAGGCCGTCGGTTCGATCCCGACCGGTCACCCCATGCCATTCACCATCGAGGGAAACCCCTCGGTTGAAGCGTCGTGGCGCGTCTCGCGGCAGGGAGGCCGGAGCAGAGTCGCCATAATCCACGTCAGCCCCGGAGGGAGGACGCGCGCGTCGAGCCGGGAAGGAACCGAACCCGGCCGCAGAGCCGCATTGCCATGACCGCCATCTCCGATGCCGCGCGCGAGCTGCGCGCTGCCTTGCATGCCGCCACGACCGGCCTCGTCGGTCGCGAGCCGCTGGCCGAATTGATCGTCCTCGCCGCCGTGGCGCAGGAACACCTGCTGGTCGTCGGACCGCCCGGCACCGGCAAGAGCGCCGTCGTGCGCCGCGTCTCGCAGGCGCTCGGCGGACGCTACTTCGAATACCTGCTCGGCCGCTTCACCGAACCCACCGAACTCTTCGGTCCCGTCGACCTGCGCAAGCTGCGCGAGGGCACCGTCGAGACCGACGTCACCGGCATGCTCCCGGAAGCGGACGTTGCCTTCCTCGACGAGGTGTTCCTCGGCTCGACCGCGATCCTCAACACGCTGCTGGGTGTGCTCAACGAGCGCCGTTTCCGGCGCGGTCATACGCAACTCGCCTGCCCGCTGCGCGTGTGCGTGGGCGCCGCCAATGCGCTACCCGAGGACGAGGCGCTCGCCGCCTTCGCCGACCGGTTCCTGCTCCATGCGTTCGTCGAGCCCGTGCCCGACGAGCAGCTCGAGGCGCTGCTGCAAGGCGGCTGGCGCAGCGACTTCCAGACCGTCGACGGGGTCGGCGCCATGGCCCATCTGGACCTGCTGAGCCGGCAGCTGCGCGAGGTCCGCATGGACACGGTGCGTCCCGCGCTCGCCGACGCGATCCGCCAGTTGCGCGCCGCCGGCCTTCGCCTGTCGGATCGACGCATCGTCAAGGCGCAGCGCCTGATCGGCGCGGCGGCCGTGCTGGCGGGTCGCCTGGAGGCGACGCGTGCGGACCTCTGGCCGCTGCGCTACGTGCTGCCGACGCAGCAGGCGCAGCTGCAGGCGCGGGACGTGCTGAAGGACCTGTTCGCTCACGCGGAGCATCCGCACCTGCGCTTCGCCGTCGAGGACGCCGCGATGCAGCCCTTGTCGCGGGTCGGGCGGCTGCTCGCGCAGGCCCAGGCCTGCCTGGAGGTGGCGGAGAAGCCGGAACGCGCGGCGGTGGAAAGCGTGCTGCGCGAGATCGACGCCAACTTCTCCGCGGAGCAACTGCCTGCCGAGCTCGCGGCGGTCCGCGAGCAGTTGCTGGCGCGAGCGCGCGGCGACATCGCTCCGACCGGCGGCGCAACCCTGCAATGACCGCGGCGGACCGAGCCGTGGCGCCGCACCGCTGGGTGTGGCGGCCGCCGGCGGAGGACGCGGCACCGCGCCCGCAGGCGGCCGTCGCGCATGGCCCTGCGAGCCGGGCGTTGCTGGCCCGGTTGGGAGGTCTCCCGCCGACACAGCGCGAAGGCCTGCAATTGACCGCCGCCGAGGACTGGCTGGTCGTGCTGGGCAACACCGCCGTCGTGCCGTGGGTCGACGGCGTGCGTTACGCCGCGCCGAGCCCGCGGGTGACCACGCTCTGGCTGCCCACGCACGCGACGCTCGATCTTGATCCGGAACTGGTGTGGCGCGCACTGCGGCGGCGCTATCCGCGGTCGCCGCTGCTGCTGTGGCCGTCGCCGGAGATCGTGCTCCCGCTGGACCGCGCGCAGCCTGCCGACGACGCCACGCTGCGCCTGCTCGCGGCGCGCTGGGAGGTCGAGCTGACGGTCGCTGCGGAGCCGGCCGTGGCGGACCCCTCACCATGAGCGCGCCGATGGAACTGCCGTCGCCGCTGCATCGCTGGCGCGACTGGCTGGGCTGGTTCGACTTGGCGCTGGCTGAATCGCTGGGCGATCTGGTGCGTCGTCTGCAGGACCTGGCCGGTCCGGTGCAGGCGCGATCGGGGCGCGCCGACACGCAGCCCGAGGGACTCGGCGATCTGCGGTCGCGCGGTCCCTACGACCGCCTGCTGACGACCGAATGGCTGCTGGCCGACGAGCTGCCGGAGGAATTCCTGCGCCGCGCGGCCGCTTCGGAACATCTGTTCCTGGCGCCCGCGTTGAAGGCGATGCCCACGGACCGCGCGGTGGTCGCGCTCTTCGACGCAGGGCCGCTGCAGCTCGGGGCGCCGCGGCTGGCGCATCTGGCCGCATGGGTGCTGCTGGCGCGCCGCGCCGCGGACCTCGGCGGCACGCTGCGCTGGGGCATCGTGCAGCAGCCGGGCGCGCTGCACGGCGCCGCGCGCAGCGCCGACCTCGCGCGGCTGATGACGTCGCGCACGCTGACGTCCGCCTCCGAGGTGGATCGCGACGCCTGGCGCGCGGTGTTGTCCGCGTCGGGCGAATCGCACGACGACAGCGGGCAACCCGGCCAGGATCTCTCCGACGCCGAGGTCTGGTGGATAGGCGCGCCGACGCCGGACCTGGCCGCGCCCGCGGGCAACGAGCGAGTGCTGAGTTTCCGACTCCAGTGGACGTCGCCGCAGCTGGATGTCGCCTTCGCCGCGCCCGGCGCGACGCGGCGGACGACCTTGCCGTTGCCCGAAGAGGGCCTCGCCGCACGGCTGATGCGGGCGGACTTCAAGACGCCGGAGCGCTCCTCATCGCTCCAGGGGGCGCGTCCGAAGGGGACGGGCAAGCGCGCGCCGCCGCGCGGCAACGCGCCGCCCATGGCCCTGACGCATCCGCCCGTGTTCTCACGCGGTGGCGGCTCGGTGCTGGTGCCGGGCGTGGAGGGCTCGCACACGGCGTTGATCTTCTCCATTCCTTCGCCGGCATCGGGACGGCCCGTGCAGCGCCGTACGCCCCAGTGGGCCGCTCGTGCGACGCCCATCGCCTTCGGCCTCAGCGGTCTGAGCGCACATGCGCTGATCCAGTGCGGGGAGCTCCGCCTCTTCCAGGGCTGGCAGGTGAAACGCTTCGTCCAGCGCCAGCTGGGCGAGACCGATGTGTTCGTGCACGTCCCCGGCACGGCCCGGTGGATGCCGATGGTGAGCCTGCACGACGGCAAGGAGTCGGCGCTGCTGCTCGTCGACAGCACGAAGCGTCTGTCGTTCTGGCCGGGGCAGCCCGGACCGCGCGATGCGCCGCTGCGCGCCATCGGCTACGAGGTGATCGCGCTCGCGGGCGTGACATCCACGTCGGCGCTGGCCGTCTACCTGGCGGAGGGACAGGTGTGTCTGGGGTGGCTGGGCATGGCGTCCCGGCAACTGAGCGGGATTCCCATGATGCCGGCGACGAAGGCGGCGGACCGCGCGCTGCTGGCGCTGCGTCCGGATCGAGGCCGAGGCCAGTCGCCGATGCCGGCGGCCTTGGCGGCCCGGTCGCAGCGCACGCCTGTCGAGACCTGGGATCTGTGCTGGGCGTCGCCGGGGATGGCCCTGATCAGTGAGGCGCCGTTCCCCGACCTGTCCCGGGCGACCCTCAGGGTGCCCCATGGTGCGAAGGTGATCGGCCTGACGACGCCGCACGACGAGGACTCCGCGGCACTGATCGTGATCGGCAGCGATCGCCGCTCCGTGGCGCGAATGTCGTCGGGCGCGATCCGGCCGCTGTTCAGCATAGCCGCCGACATCGTGCAGGCGGAGGTCTGCGCCGAGACGGGCCGAGTCGCCGTGCTGACGCGGGACCGCGAGCTGATCGTGATGGACGGCAAGGACGGCCAGGTGCTGATGGTGGCCCGGGACGACATGACCGATGAGCAGAAGGAGCCGACGCCATGAGCGCGGGTGCGGACATTCGCCAACCGGTGCTGGCGGGGCGCCAGCCGGTCGACGCGCTGTGGTGGCCGGCCGCGTGGCTGGATGAGGCGGCACGGCGTGGCGCGGTGCTGGAACACTGGCGGGACGGCGCATCGCTGTACCGCTTCGCCGACGGCGATCTGCTGTGCTGGCCCTCGGCGCGCTGGATGGACTGCGGCGCGATCGGGGCCTGGCCGCTGCGTCGACAGCACGGCGTGCTGTGCAGCGCGGCGGTGACGAGCGAGGAATGGATGCGGCACGGCGAGGGCGCCGGTCCTGGCCGCGCCGATGCGTGGCTGGCCGAGGGCGGACGGCTGCGCGCCTTGCGCTTCGCCGAGGCCGGGCGCGCTGACCCGTCCGAGTGGATCGCCGTGGACGCGCCGCTGATCAAGACCTTCGACCTGACGCTGCCGGCGCCGGAGGCGCAACTGGTCGTGGCGCCGCGTGAGCTGCGCGACGTGCTGGGACCGGACGTACCGGGCGAGATCGCGCCCGCCACGCTCGACATGCTCGAGGCCATGCGCCGTCTGGGTGGGCGCCGCGCGGGCAAGGGCGAGTCGACGCGCGGCGCGGCGGGGCGTGTGACGTCCGATGCCGACGGACAGGACCCGGGCGGCTGGTCTCGCGGGCACGTCGTGCTGACGATGTTCGGCGTGATCGCGGTGCTGCGGATCGCGGCGGAGGTACGGACTCGACCGGGGGACGTCGCCGGCACGAACCTCTGGGTCCTGTTCCTGTCCGTCGCCATCGCTGTCCTGGTGCTGGTGGCGATACTGGCGATGTGGTCGACCGTCTCGGGACGACAGCACCGTGCGACGGCGCGGACGCGCGCCGGCAGGGCGGGAAGTCCCGGCACCGGCAACGGCGCCCAGGCCGGCAAGAACGGCAAGGGCAGCGGTCTGGCCGGCGGCTTGCGCGAGCGGCTGAAGCGCGCCGACTTCCGTCCGCAGGCCTGGCGCCGGTGGGCCGCGCGCCTGTCGGCCACGACCGGCCTGATGTCGCTGATCGGCGTGCGCAACGCGGCCTACATGCGCCGCGTGATGCGCATGTTCGACGACGACCAGCTCAAGGACGCGCTGCGGCACGCACCGCCGCTGGGCGGCGACCCGGTGCAGGATCTCTCGCGGGGGCCGGGTTTCCTGCTGGGACCGCGGCAAGACCTGTCACTGGCGGGGCCGACCCATGGCGGCACCGCCTTCTTCGGCGGGGACGCGCTGTTCGATCACCTGCGCCAGCTCTATCGCAGGACGGCCGAGCGCCTGGAGGCGCAAGGCCGCTTCGACGAGGCGGCCTACGTGCTGGCGGTGCTGTTGAACGAGAAGCAGAGCGCGCTGGACCTGCTGGAGCGCCAGAAGCAGTTCGCCAAGGCGGCCGAGCTGGCGCTGGGCTGGGACCTCTCGCCTTCGGTGATCGTGCGCTACTACGCGCTGGCCGGGGACTGGCGTCAGGCCGTGCGCGTGGCGCGGCGCGATCGCGCGTTCGCGGCCGCCGTCGTCGAGCTGGAAAAGAAGTGGCCCGACGTCGCGCGCCGGCTGCGCATCGAGTGGGCCGACTCGTTGGCCCAGCGCGGTGAGTTCCGCGCGGCCGTCCGGACCCTCTGGCCGGTGACCGACGAACGCGATCGCGCCGCGAGCTGGCTCGCGACCATGGCGGCCGCCGGCGGTGCCGAGGCGGCGCGGGGCCTGATCTGGCGCGTGCAGGGATGGCCGCAGACCTTGGGGCTTCAGCAGGAGGCCCTGGACCGCTGGATCTTCACGCCGGCGAGTTCGGTCGAGCGCGCCGCGATGGCCGATGAACTGCTGACCTTCACCGCCCTCGTGCCGGAGGCGCGTCGCATCGCGCTGCGGCTGATCGGCCCCTTGCTCGAAGACCAGTTGCGCCTGGCGCATCCGCTGCTGGGCGTCGATGAGATCACGCGCTTCTCGCGGTTCGTCGGCGACGCCGCGTTCGCCGCGGATCTGCCGGCGATCAAGGGCTCGGTGATCGACCGCAAGCCCGTGGCGCTGCATCAACGCGACGAACCCCTGGCCGGCGAAACGCCGGAAGCCTGCGGGCTGGCCGTGTTCGACGCGTTGCCGCTGCCCGACGGGGAATGGCTGCTGGCGCTCGGTGATTCGGGCGTGGTGCGACTGGACGCGCAAGGCCGCCGCCGTGCGCATCTGCCGGTGCCGGCGGATCGGCTGGTGGGCGCCTTCGACGGCGGCTCCGCGCTGCTGCTGGCGCGCCGCCGCGTCGACGAGTGGCGCGTGAGCCGCCTGATCGTGCCGCAGGACCGCGTCGTCGACCTGGGCACGCACACCTTCCATGCGTACTCATCGCAGTTCGACGGCGACAGCTGGACGACGTCGACCGACAACCGCGTGCGGGTGCTCGACGTCTCGGCGCCCCTGCTGGGCGAGGTGCTGTGGCAGGTCGCGGACCTGCCGGGGCGGGTCATGGCCGTGGACACGCGGGAGGACCTCGAGCACTGGTGGGTCGCGGGCGACGGGGGCCGGCTGGCCGATGAGCTCTGGGTCTACAGCCTGCCGACGCGTCGCCTGGTCCGACGCGAGACCCTGCAGGCGCTGATGCCCGCGAAGGGCGGCATTCCGACGCGGCGCGTGGCGATCAACGACGGCCGGGTGATCGACCTGCACGCCTTCACCGACGCCGACGGTCTGCAGTGTCTGCAGCCGCAGGATCCGACGGATGCGAAGCGGCAGTTCCCGGTCCTTCTGGACGAGGCGCGGTGGACCATCGGCTTCGGCCATCGATGGATCGCCACCTGCCTGGATGGCGAGGGAGCCGACGAGTTGCCAGGACCCGTTCGCGTCGAACTGGTCTGCTACGAGACGGGGCGCCTGCATGCCCGCTGGCCGTGGCGGTCCGACAAGCCGCCGCGGTCGCGCTACTTCCGGGGCACCTGGATGTTCTTCGACGACGAGGGCCGCGTCATCGCGCTCGACACCGCCACGTGCCGTCAGTGGCGGCTTTCGCCGGCCGGGCGACGCTGAGCCGGACGGAAGCGCCCCCCGTCCCCCGACATCCCCACCTCCGGGTCACCCCGGTGGTGCTGGCCCGCCTCTGAAATCAGAATCCGGAACGTCGTTTCAAAAGTGGAATGACGCAACACCCGGAGACGGTGGAAGAGGGGACGACTCGATGACAACGCGCGTGGCCGTGATCGGCGAATGCATGCTGGAGCTCAAGGGCGAGGCCTTCGGCGCGATGACGCTGGGCTACGGCGGCGACACCTTCAACACCGCCGTCTACCTGCGTCGTTGCGGCGCGGCGGCGGGGCTGGAGGTGGCGTATGCGACGGCCGTCGGCGAGGACGGTCTCAGTTCCGGTCTGCTCGATCGCTGGCGCGAACAGGGCATAGCTACGCGGTTGGTGCGGCGGCTCGCAGGCCGCATGCCGGGGCTCTACATGATCGAGGTCGATGGCCGCGGCGAGCGCAGCTTCCACTACTGGCGCGACACCGCCGCGGCGAAGGCGTACTTCGACGTCGAGCGCACGCCGCTGGAGATCCACGCGGACGACTTCGATGCGCTCTACCTCAGCGGCATCACGCTGGCGATCCTGCCGCCGGCGGGGCGCGAGCGGCTCTACGCGCTCATGGGCGCGATGCGCGAGCGCGGCGCCCACGTCGTCTTCGACAACAACTACCGGCCTCGCCTGTGGGCGGACCGGTACGCGGCGCGTGTCGAGTTCGAACGGGCGTTCTCGCTCGCCACGATCGCGCTGGTGACGGCGGACGATCATCAGGCACTGATGGATCTGCCCGACATCGATGCGGCCATCGCGCATGCGAAGGCGCTGTCGCCGCCGGAGATGCTGATCAAACGCGGCGCTTCATCGACGCTCGTTCGTGCCGGCGACGCGCAACGGCGGCCTGCGCAGGCCGCTGGCCCTCACCCCAACCCTCTCCCGCAAGCGGGAGAGGGAGTCTGCGAGTGGCTCGAAGCGCCGACGCAGTGGGTCGAGCGCGTCGTCGATACGACGGCAGCGGGCGACTCTTTCGCCGGTGGCTATCTGGCACGTCGACTGTCGGGGCACGATGCCGTGAGCGCGGCAACGCATGGCAACCGCGTCGCGGCGCGTGTGATCGGCCATCCCGGCGCGATCATTCCCGTCGAAGCGATGGCGGATCTGCTCTGAAGGTCGCCAGCCCGGTGTTCAGCGCATCCAGCGCTTGAGCTCCGGCATCACCACGACCAGTTGCTCGGCGACCATCGCCGAAAACACCTGCGCGCCCTTGGCGCCGAGGTGCGTGCGATCGAAGACGGGATTCGCGGCGCCGGCACGTTCCGGCGCAGACGCGGCCTGCGCGGGCGCGTCGATCGGCTTCGGCGCCATCGCGAGCGTGTCTGCCTCCGTCTCGCCCATCGCCTGGACCGCGGCGTGGCTGATCGCGTTCAAGTCGAGCAGAGGCACCTGATGCTCCGCGCTGACGCGGATCGTCGCGTCGGCCCAAGGCCGCAGATTGTTCTCGAGCCTGCCCTGCGCATTGAAGCTCCGGCGCGTGAGCGGCGTCAGCATCACCAGCCGCGCGCCGGTCGGCGCGACGTCGGCGATGTAGCCCGCGAGGTTCACCGGGAACTCCGTCTGCAGGTCGGTGGAGCGGCCCGGCTTGCCGGGCTGGTCGTTGTGGCCGAACTGCATCAGCACCACGTCGGCCTGGCCTGCCAGTCGATCGCGCAGCAGCGTCAACACCTGACCCCAGAGGCCTTCGGCGCGGAAGCTCTTCGTGCTGCGTCCGCCCTTGGCGACGTTGAGGCAGCTCACCTCCGGCTTGAAGCGCGCGCACAGCGCATCGCCGTAGCCGCTCTTCGTGGCCATCGTCGAATCGCCGACGAGGATCACGCGCAGCGAAGACGGCGCGTCCTGCGCATGTGCGGCGCCAGCCACAAGGACCAGCGCCGCGAGCCATGACTTCTTCATGAGTCCTCCGTGGTGATGCGACCGGAATGGGGCTTGGGGTTCCCGGAGGGATGCCCCATGCCCCGTGGAGAGTCGGCGCTCATCCTCACGCAGTCAAGCGGGCTGCGTCAGAACTTGTACGCTGCCCCCAGCAGGAACTCCCGCCCTGTCACGTGATAGACGACCGGGCTGTTCCGTGCCCTCGAGATGAACTGGTCGTTCACCTCGTTGGTCAGGTTGACGCCCTCCAGCGTGATCGTGAGGTTGTCGCTGACCTTGTATGAGATCGACGCGTCCACGTTGAGCGACGCGTTCTTCCCTTCGACGTCGTTGTTGTTCTGCCCCGGCACGCGCGTGAGGAACGAGGACCGCTTGGATGCCGACACCCGCGCGCTGAAGGTGTTGTCGTCGTAGTACAGCGTCGCGTTCCACGACTTGGGCGACATGTTGAGCAGGTCGTCCGAGATGGTCGAGTTGCTGGTCGGCGAGATCAGGTAGGTGATCTTGGACTTCACGTAGGTGTAGTTCAGCACCGTGCCGAAGTTCTTACCCCAGCCTGGCAGGAAGGTGAACGGCTGCTGGTAGTTCAGCTCGATGCCGCGCAGCTTGCCCCCGGGGGTGTTGATCGGCGTGGTGAGCTGGAACACTTCCTCGCCGGTGAAGTTGGACGGCAGCAGCGACATCGGCAGCCCCGTCTGGTTGTACGGCGCGTTGGTGCGCAGGCTCTGTATGTAGGTGTCGATGTTCTTCTGGAACAGGCCCACGCCGATGAAGGCGTTGCGGCCGAAGTACCACTCCAGGCTGCCATCGAAGGTCTTCGCGCGGAAGGGCTTCAGGTACGGGTTGCCCGTGGTGATCGATAGCGTGCCGGTGGTGCTGATGGTGCCGCCCGGATTCAGGTTGCCCAGCTGAGGACGCGCCATCACCTTGGCCGCCGCGAAGCGCGCGATCAGGTCCTTGGTCAGGTTGGCCGAGACGTTCAATGCCGGCAGCCAGTCCTTGTACTTCTGTCCGATCACGACCTCGGTGCCGCCGCCGGTGGCGAGGTAGCCGGTCGCGTCCTGCTCGGTCACGACGTAGCGCACGCCGACGTTGCCCTGCATGCGCAAGCCCAGCACGCGACCTTCGAAGTCCGCCTGCACGAAGCCGCCGGTGTCCTTCTCCACCACCGCGCGGTTGTTGCCGCGCGCGTTGCCGTTGGTGGTGGAGGACAGCGTGTAGTCGCCCGGACCGCCCGCGGGACCGTTCTTGATGCAGTTGCAGTAGATGTCGTAGGCCGCGGCGATCGCGTTGAGGTCGGGGATGACCCACGAGGTCGGCGTGCCCGCCGGCAGGCTCAGCCCGCGACCGAAGCCCGTCAGCATCTTCGTCAGCACGCCCGATCCCGCCGCCGGCGAGAAGATCGTGTCGTTCTGGTTGATGCGCCGGAACTCAAAGGTGTCGAAGCTGTATTTCTTGTAGTCGACCCCGGCCTTCAACGTCAGCGTGTCCGGCATCACTTCCCACGCCAGGTCCAGATGCGCGATGTCGTTGACGTTGTTGGCCCCCTGCGGCCGGATGCGGATCTCGCTGGTGGTCGTGTTGGTGACCGTCGTCGGCTGCGTGCCCGTGGTGACCTGCGGCACGCCGACGATCTGCAGCGCGCCGTTCTGTGCCGTCGGATCGAAGGGGTACTTGATGACCGGCAGCCGGTCGTTGTTGCGGAAGTCCAGCGTGTAGCCGTTGACGTTCAAGGCATCCAGCGTGACCGTGGTCTGCACGGGGTTGCGGAACTTGGAGTCCGCCCGGCCCACCTTCGCATTGAGCTTGAGGTGGTCGGTGATGTCCTGCTCCAGCGTCAGGCTCGGTTGACGGAAGGTGGTCGTGAGCTCGTCGTAGCGCGACTCGGCGCGGATGTCGACGCCGTTGAACACGCCGTACTGCAGTGCGCCGTTGGGCGCGTACTGCGCCTCCACCACGCTGGTCTGCGGCTTGCCGCCCTGGCTGGCCGTGCGGCTGAACGAGATGGCCTCGAGAAAGTCCTCGCGCCGCGTCGCGTCGAGCTTCGAGTACAGCATGTCGAAGGTCAGCAGCGTGCTGTCCGTCGGCTTGAACTGGATGGAGCCGGTCAGGCCGAGCCGGTCCTGGTCATGCGTGAGCCGGCCGTAACGCGGCAGGCGCGGGTGGAAGTTGTCGGCGCTGCTGGCCGCGTTGTAGGCCGCGGTCGCGCCGGCCGACGCGGGCAGGCGCGGCACGCCCTGCGCGGCGGGGCCGCAGTTGGCGGCGGTGGTCGTCGGATTCGCGGGGGTCACGCCTTGCGGCGAGCACCAGCCGCCGGACGAGGGGCCGTTGTCCCAGCGCACCGTCGAGAAGCCTTCCTCGAAGAGCCGGCGCTTCGAGTACGCGCCCGAGACCAGCACGCCCAGCTTCTTGTCGAGGAACACGTCGCTGAGGAGGAAGGCCGCGCGCGGATCGGTCTCGCGCGCCAGGTCGTTGTAGCGGGCCTTCACCGAGGCGGCGATGACGCGCTTGTTGAAGTCGAAGGGCCGCGCGGCCTGCAGGTCGACGGTCGCACCCAGCGAGCCTTCGTCCACCTCGGCGGAGCTGCTCTTGCGCACGGTGATCGTGTTGAAGAGCTCCGCGGCGAAGACGTTGAAGTCGAAGCCGCGCGAGCGGTTCGCGCCGCCGGAGCTGTCGGTGCCGCCGGTGGTGGCCAGCGCCTCGATGCCGTTGATGCGCACGCGCGTGAAGTCCGCGCCCAGGCCGCGCACGGTGATGTTGCGGCCCTCGCCGGCGTCGCGGTCGATGACGACGCCCGGGATGCGCTGCAGCGATTCGGCCAGGTTGGTGTCGGGGAACTTGGCGATGTCCTCGGCCTTGATCACGTCGACGATGCCGCGGTCCTGGCGCTTGGCGTTCAGCGCGCTTTCCAGCGAGGCGCGGATGCCGGTGACGACCACCGTGTCGAGCGCCTTGTCCGCCGCCGATGCGGCGGCCGCAGGGGGCGCGGCCTGGTCCTGGCTCCAGGCAGGCAGCGACAGCGTGGCCGCGCCGAGGAGGCAGGCGGCGAGTCGGGTCAAACGTGGTGTGACCACAGGCGTGGATCGAGGCGTGGCGGACGTCCCGAGGCGAGTCCCAATGCGATGGGGCATGACGTTGTCTCCAAGGTTCTTTTGCGGCCGCGGGCGTGGGATCGTGGCCCGTCGCTCTCGCGGCATGGGGTCGCAGGCGCGCGCAGGGCGCCGGCAGGGTAGGGAGCGGGAGCGCTGTAGTGCGATGCCGCCTCGGTACTGCTGGACGATGCGATCCGCGGCGCGCGCGGACCCTGGGGATTCAGGTCAGAGGTAGTCCTCGCGCCGCGGCGAGAACTGGTCCAGCAGCGTGCTGCCGGCCTCCAGCGCGACGACGCCGTGCGTGGTCAGCCGCGGCGCGACGAACGCGTCGCCCGGCTTGAGCACGCGCTTCACGCCGCCGACGTCGCACTCGAACGAGCCGCTGATCACGAACGCGATCTGGTCATGCGCATCGTGCGCATGGGGCGTGCCGATGGCGCCCTGGTCGAACTGCACCAGCACCGACATCAGCTCCGGCGTGTGGCCGACGATCTTGCGGCGGATGCCGTCGCCGAGCTCGGTCCACGGCTGGTCGTCGTTCAGGAAGTACGGGCTGCTCATCGGGGATGTCTCCTGGATTCAGGACGGTTCTTGGCCGTCGTTGCGAGCAACTATAGCGAGGCCGCAGAAAATTGAAACAGCGGTTCACTAGATGGAAACCATAGTTCCGGGAAAGTCCGCAGGCCCGTACGCTGCGATCCCATCAGAGCTCGTGAAGCCACAGGAACCGCCAGGAGACGACATGGAAATCCGCCAACCCATCCACAGTGAACACGCCCGCACCCTGGACACCGAAGGCCTGCGCCAGCAGTTCCTGGTCGAGGACCTGTTCAAGCCCGACGAGGCGACGCTGACCTACAGCCAGATCGACCGGATCATCGTCGGCGGCATCATGCCGGTGACCAAGCCGGTGACCTTCTCGGCCGAATTGGGCAAGTACACCGGCACCGACTTCTTCCTGCAGCGGCGCGAGCTCGGCCTGATCAACATCGGCGGCGCGGCACGTGTCTTCGTCGACGACACGCAGTACGACGTCGGCCCGCGCGAGGCGCTCTACGTCGGCCAGGGCGCGAAGATCGTCGAGTTCAAGAGCGTGGACTCGGCCAATCCCGCGAAGCTCTACTTCAACTGCGCGCCGGCGCACACCGCGTATCCGACGCGCAAGGTGACGCTGGCCGAAGCCTCGCCGGAGACGCTGGGTTCGCCCGAGACCAGCAACCGCCGCACCATCCACAAGTTCCTGGTGCCCGACGTGCTGCCGACCTGCCAGCTGCTGATGGGCATGACGCAGCTGGAGCCGGGCAGCCTCTGGAACACGATGCCCTGCCACCAGCACGACCGTCGCATGGAGGTGTACTTCTACTTCGACATGAAGTCCGACGCGGTGGTCTTCCACATGCTGGGCGAGCCGACGCAGACCCGCCACCTGGTCGTGCGCAACGAGCAGGCGGTCATCAGCCCGAGCTGGTCCATCCACTCCGGCGTGGGCACGCAGGCCTACACCTTCATCTGGGGCATGGTCGGCGAGAACCAGGTGTTCAAGGACATGGACCACGTGCCGATGACGACGCTGCGCTGAGCGCGCAGGGCTCCGTCACGGTCACCAAGGGAACGAACGACATGATCCTGGACAACTTCCAACTCGACGGCCGCGTGGCCATCGTCTCGGGCTGCAACACCGGCCTGGGGCAGGGGATGGCGGTCGCGCTGGCGCAGGCCGGCGCGCACATCGTCGGCGTCAACGTCTCCGATCCGGTGGAGACGCGCACCGAGGTCGAGCGGCTGGGCCGCCGCTTCCTCGACCTGCGCGCCAACCTCGGCGACATCAGCTGCATCGAGGGCCTCGTGGCCGAGGCCAAGTCGCTGACCGGCCGCGTCGACATCCTGGTCAACAACGCCGGCATCATCCGGCGCGAGGATGCGATCCGCTTCAGCGAGAAGGACTGGGACGACGTCGTCGACCTGAACCTGAAGACGGTGTTCTTCTTCTCGCAGGCGGTGGCCAGGCAATACCTGGCACAGGGCGGCGGCGGCAAGATCATCAACGTCGCGTCCATGCTGTCCTTCCAGGGCGGCGTGCGGGTGCCGTCGTACACGGCCAGCAAGAGCGGCGTGATGGGCATCACCCGGCTGATGGCCAACGAATGGGCGTCGCACGGCATCAACGTCAACGCGATCGCGCCCGGCTACATGGCGACCAACAACACCGCCGCGCTGCGCCAGGACGAGACGCGCAACGCCGCGATCCTCGACCGCATCCCGGCCGGCCGCTGGGGCAGTCCGGACGATCTCGCCGGGCCCGTCGTGTTCCTCGCATCGAAGGCATCCGACTACGTGAACGGGTACACCGTCGCGGTGGACGGAGGTTGGCTCGCCAGATAACGGGCCCACCCCCTACGCGCTGCGCGCGCCCCCTCAAGGGGGCGAACCCGACGACCCGGCAGAGCCGGTTTGTGGGTTCCGCTGGGTGAAGACACCACGCGCGCGGCTTTGATGATCGACCACCGACGAGACAACGGGGGGATCGATGTACGAGAACAAGCGCTTGGGCTTCCTGTTCGTCCTGCCATTCGTGCTGGGCGTGCTGCTGTTCAAGCTTTTCCCCTTCGTGATGAGCTTCGCGCTCAGCTTCACGCAGTACGACCTGATCGATCCGCCGACGTTCGTCGGCCTGCGGAACTACGAGGAACTCGCGACCGCGGATCCGCTGTTCCGCAAGTCGCTGGGCGTGACGCTGCTCTTCGCGCTGCTGGCTGTGCCGCTGCGCGTGGGATTCGCCCTGTTCATCGCGCATGTGCTCAATTTCAAGCTGCGGGGCATCAACTTCTTCCGCGCCGCGTTCTACATCCCGTCCATCCTGGGCGGCTCGATCGCGGTGGCGGTGCTGTGGCGATTCGTGTTCGCGCGCAACGGCCTGGTCAACCTGGTGCTGATGAAGCTGGGCATCGAGCCGATCGCGTGGCTGGCCGATGAGCACTACTCGATGTGGACCATCGTCCTGCTCTTCACGTGGCAGTTCGGTTCGGCGATGGTGATCTTCCTGGCGGCGCTGCAGAACGTGTCGATCTCGCTCTACGAGGCGGCCGAGTGCGACGGCGCCAGCAAGATGCAGCAGTTCTGGAAGATCACCGTCCCGCTGATCACGCCGGTGATCTTCTTCAACGTGATCATGCAGATGGTGCACGCGTTCCAGGAGTTCAACGGCCCGTACCTGATCACCGAGGGCGGTCCGCTGCACTCGACCTACGTGCTGGCGCTCTACATCTACGACCAGAGCTTCCGTTTCTTCAACCTCGGCTACGGCGCGGCCCTGTCCTGGGTGCTCTTCGCCCTGGTCGGCGGCCTGGCGGCGCTGTCCTTCTGGAGCTCGAAGTACTGGGTCTTCTACTCCGGCGAGAAGGAGACCAAGCGATGAGCCGCCGATCTTCCCAACTCCCTCTCCCGCTTGCGGGAGAGGGCGGGGGTGAGGGCAGCGGTCGTGGCACCGCGCCTGCCCTGATCCTCGGCCGCGACCGCGGCAACCGCACGCTGCGCTACCTCGCGCTGGGCGCGGTGGCCATCGTGATGCTCTACCCGCTGCTATGGCTGATCGGCGCCTCCTTCAAGAGCAACGCCGAGATCTTCACCTCCGCCGGTTTCCTGCCCGACCGCCTCGACTTCAGCGCCTACGCCAAGGGCTGGAAGACCAGCACCGAATACACCTTCGCGACCTACTTCCTCAACAGCTTCCTGATCACCATCCCGCGCATCATCGTCACGGTGATCTCCTGCGTGCTGGTGGCCTACGCCTTCGCGCGCTTCGAGTTCTGGGGCCGCAAGCTGCTCTTCAGCATCATGATCGCCACGATGATGCTGCCGCTGATCGTGCTGCGTCTGCCGCAGTACCTCGTGTTCCGCGAGATCGGCTGGCTGGATTCCTACCTGCCGCTCATCGTGCCTTCGGCCTTCGCGACGGACACCTTCTTCGTGTTCATGCTGGTGCAGTTCCTGCGCGGCATCCCGCGCGACATGGAAGAGGCCGCGCAGATCGACGGCTGCAATTCGCTGCAGCTGCTCTGGCACATCATCGTGCCGCTGCTCAAGCCGGCCATCATCTCCGTGGTCGTCTTCCAGTTCATCTGGACGATGAACGACTTCATGGGCCCGCTGATCTACCTCGCGTCGGTCGAGAAGTACCCCGTCTCCCTCGCGCTGAAGATGAGCATAGGCGCGACCGAGGAGGTCGAGTGGGCCAACGTGATCGCGATCTCGGTGGTGGCGCTGATCCCGTCGGTGGCGGTGTTCTTCGCGGCGCAAAAGCATTTCATCGAGGGCGCGACGTCCTCCGGAGTCAAGGGTTGACGACATGGCAAGACTGAGCCTCAACAAGATCGAGAAGGTGTACCCCAACGGTTTCAAGGCCGTGCACGGGGTGGACCTGGAAGTGCGGGACGGCGAGTTCATGGTGTTCGTCGGCCCGTCGGGCTGCGCGAAGTCGACGCTGCTGCGGATGATCGCGGGGCTGGAGAGCATCACCGGCGGCGAGCTGCGCATCGGCGACCGCGCGGTCAACGCGCTGCCGCCCAAGCAGCGCGGCATCGCGATGGTGTTCCAGAACTACGCGCTGTACCCGCACATGAAGGTCTACGACAACCTGGCCTTCGGTCTGAAGCTGGCCGGCACGCCGAAGGAGGAGCTGGACCAGCGCGTGCGGCACGCGGCGGGGCTGCTCGAGATGGAGCACCTCCTCGATCGCTATCCGAAGCAGCTGTCCGGCGGCCAGGCGCAGCGCGTCGCGGTCGGCCGGGCCATCGTGAAGAAGCCGGACGTGTTCCTCTTCGACGAACCGCTGTCCAACCTCGACGCCAAGCTGCGTGCCGCGATGCGCGTGCGGCTGACCGAACTGCACCGCACGCTGCGCGAAAGCCGCCAGCCGGCCACGACGGTCTACGTCACCCACGACCAGGTCGAGGCGATGACGATGGGCGAGCGCATCTGCGTGCTCAAGGACGGCGTGATCCAGCAGGTCGACACGCCCACGGCGCTGTATGACCGGCCGGCGAATGCCTTCGTGGCGGGCTTCATCGGCTCGCCGGAGATGAACCTGCTGGAAGGGCGGCTGCTCGCGACCGACAACGGTCTGGCGGTCGAGGTCGGCGGTGCGAAGTTGCCCTTGCCGGTGCAGAAGACAGCTGGCGTCACGTCGCTGCCGCGCCTGGCCGACGGCGCGCTGACCTTCGGCCTGCGGCCCGAGCACATCGGTCTCGCACCGCGCGCGCAAGGCGACAGCGTGCCGGTGGGCGCGCGGCTGCGTTTCACCGAGCACATGGGGTCGGAGGTCTATTTGCATGCGGAACTCGGGCCGCTTCCGATCTCCGCGCGCATCCCGGCCGAGCAGGCGATCGCGCTGCACGGCCTCGCCCGCGGGGACACAGTGACGCTGCACCTGCAGATGTCGGCCTGCCACCTGTTCGACGCGGCGAGTGGGCTGAACCTGTTGACGATGCCGGCTTCGACATCCGCATCGACGGCCGCATCGACGTCGACGTCGTCCGCGACGTCGACCTCCGGGACCTACGCATGAGCCTGCCGCGACGACAGCTGCTCGGCATCGCCGCGGGATCGGCCGCGGTCGCGGCGACCGCGGGCGTGACGGCGGCGCTGACCGCGTCGGGCCTGCGCGCGCAGGACCAGCCCACGGTGCTGCGCTTCGCGTGGTGGGGCGGCGCCGGCCGGCACGAGGCGACGCTGAAGGCGCTCGCGCTCTTCGAGCGCCGCCACGGCGTGCGCGTGAAGGCCGAGTACATGGGCTTCAACGGCTACCTGGAGCGGTTGACCACGCAGATCGCCGGCGGCTCCGAGCCCGAGGTCATGCAGATCAACTGGGCCTGGATGGCGATGTTCAGCAAGCGCGGCAACGGCTTCGCGGACCTGAACCGGTTCGGGCGTCTGCTGGACCTCGCGCAGTTCGATCGCGAGGACCTCGCCTACGGCGACGTCGCCGGCAAGCTCAACGCGCTGCCGGTGTCCTTCAGCGCGCGCGTGATGCTGTGGAACCAGGCCGCGTTCGATCGGGCCGGCCTGGCGCTGCCGAAGACCTGGGACGAGCTCTTCGCGACGGGACCGGCGTTCCGCCGGATCCTGGGCGAGGACGCCTACCCGCTCGACGGCGAGCTCTACGACATGATGCTGCTCTCCCAGGCCTGGGTGCAGCAGCGGCACGGCATGGCCTACGTCGATCCCGCGCAACCGCGCGTGGCGATGACCGAGGCGGCGGCGCTGGACTGGGTGCGCACCTACAAGCGGCTGGTGACGGACCACGTCGCGACGCCGCTGCCGCTGCGCGCGAGCCTGGGCGGCGCCGAGAAACCGACCGAGCAGCAGCCCGACTGGGTGGTCGGCCGCTGGGCCGGCAACTACACCTGGGACTCGGTCATCGCGCTGCGCGCGTCGACGCTGGACAAGCAGCAGAAGCTGGTGCTCGGCGAGTTCCCGACGCTGCCCGGCGCGCTCGACAGCGGCATGTTCGGCCGACCGACCGTGATGTACGCGGTCAGCCGCCATGCCGAGAAGAACGGCCGCGCGGAGATGGCGGCCAAGCTCGTCAATTTCCTGCTGACCGATCCGGAGGCCGCGGCGCTGCTCGGCCGCACGCGCGGCTTGCCATCGGCACGCGGTCCTTACGAGCAGTTGAAGGCGGCCGGCAAGTTGCCGCCACTTGAAGTCGCCGCGCACGAACAGATCAAGGTGCAGCGCGAGTCGGGCCGGCTCAAGCGCCCGGCGCCGCTGTTCGAGCATGCGCGGCTGCACAAGTTCATGCGCGAGGTCTTCGAGACCGTCGCGTACAACAAGACCAGCGATGTCGATGCCGCGCGCCGCCTCGTCACGGAAGGCCAGGCCTTGCTGCAACGGATCAAGTGAAAGCCATCATGAAAGCCAACGAACGACAGCTCCACTTCGCCACCCGCGAGGATCCGGACACCGGCGCGCGCGTCACGCGGCTGACGCCGACCGACGTCACCTGCCATCGCAACTACTTCTATCAGAAGTGCTTCACCAACGACGGCGCGAAGCTGATCTTCGGCGCCGGGTTCGGGCCGGGCACGAGCTGGAACTACCACCTGCTCGACCTGAAGACGCAGGTGGCGACGCAGCTCACCGATCAGCCGGGCGAGAACACCTTCGGCGGCTTCCTCAGCCCCGACGATAGGCACCTCTACTTCGTCCGCGCGGAGCGTCAGCTGATCCGCCTGTCCATGCGGGATCTGGGCGAGGAGGTCGTCTACACCGTGCCCGAGGGCTGGGTGGGTTACGGCACCTGGGTGGCGAATTCCGCCTGCACGAAGATGGTCGGCATCGAGATCGCCGCGAGCGACTGGTTCCCGCTCAGCGACTGGCAGAAGTTCCATCAGATGTTCCATGCGAAGCCGCGCTGCCGGCTGATCCGTATCGACCTGGCGACCGGCGCGCGCGAGGTGATCCTCGAGCAGCAGGGCTGGCTCGGCCATCCGCAGTACCGGCCCGGCGACGACAACACCGTCGCGTATTGCCACGAGGGGCCGCACGACCTCGTCGACGCGCGCATGTGGTTCATCGACGAGGACGGCCGCAACGTCCGCTGCGGCCGCCGCCACGATCCGGGCGAGAGCTGCACCCATGAGTTCTGGGTGCCGGACGGCTCCGCGATGATCTACGTCTCCTACCTGAAGGGGCAGCGCGACCGCTGGATCTGCTCGCTCGATCCGGTGACGCTCGAATCGAAGCGGCTGACGCGCATGCCGCCGTGCTCGCACCTGATGAGCAACCAGGACGGCACGCTGCTGATCGGCGACGGCTGCGACTCGCCGGCCGATGTCGCCGACACCGGCAGCCACCAGATCGCGACGGATCCCTTCCTGCACCTCTTCGACCTGAAGGCCGGCACCGAGCGCCGCGTCGCCCGGCACGACAGCTCGTGGCGCGTCTACAAGGGCAACCGGCAGGTCACGCATCCGCATCCGTCGTTCACGCCGGATGAGAAGCAGGTGCTCTTCAGCGCGGACGCCGAGGGCGAACCGGCCTTGTACCTGGCAGACCTGTGATGCGACTCCGGCGCGCGGTCATGACGGTGGGTGTGGCCTTCACGGTGTTCCCCGGCGCAGTCGCGGCGGCGCCTGCGGACTCTGTCCAGGAGCGCCCTCAGCTCACCGACGTGCAGGCGGGGACGGCCACGGTCGCCGCCTACCTTGGCGATTGGCAGCCGGCGCCCCTCGATCTTTCGACATGGACGCCGACCTTCGTCGTTGCTGCGGACGGCAGCGGTACGCACCGCACGGTGCAGGCCGCGATCGATGCATTGCCTGCGAGGATGGCGGGGACGTCGACTGCGCCTCGCGCCTATGTGCTCGTCAAACCCGGCACCTACCGCGAGCCGCTGTGCATCCAGGACAAGGCACCGTTCGCGCTCTACGGCGCGGGTGATGCGTCCGAGGTCGTGATCGTCGAAGGCCGCTACAACGCGCTGCCGAAGGCGAAGCGGGAGGCTGCGCATCGCTGCATGCCGCTGCTCGACGCTGACACCTACGGCACGCCGGGCAGTGCCAGCGTGATGCTGTTCAGCGACGACGTCCAGCTCGCCCGCCTGACCATCGCGAACGATGCGATGGACCGCGTTCGCGATGGACAGGGTTATCCGGCCGGTGTCGGCGAAAGCGGCGGCGCGCAGGCCGTCGCGTTCATGACGCGTGGGGATCGGATCCAGCTCGATCAGGTGCGCTTGATCGGCCATCAGGACACGTTCTATGCGGAGCGGGAGGCCGCCGCGGCCGAAGCGCGCGTGCTGGTGCGCCGCTCGGAGATCCGAGGCGACGTCGACTTCATCTTCGGCGGCGCGACGCTCGTCATCGACGACAGCCTGATCGTCAGTCGAGCCGGACGTCGCGTTCCGGGTCACGGCGGGCACGTGATCGCGCCCAGCACGCCCCACGCGTTGTCGCGCGGCTTCCTGATCCAGGACTCGCGCTGGCTGGCCGAGCCCGGCGTGGCGCCGGCCAGCATCAGCCTGGGCCGGGCGTGGGACCGCGGCATCGCGCGCGGCGAGTGGCGCGCATCGCCGGCGATCCCGAACGGACAGGCGGTGCTGCGCGGCAACCTGCTCGGCCCGCATCTGGCGCCGTGGTCCGCATCGACCTCGCGGCGCCCCTTCAGTGCGACCGGCGAGTCCGCCAACCGCATGGCCGAGTACCGCAACGTCACGCTGCCTGTCGCGTTGCCGGTCGCGGCGTTCGGCGCGATCGCGTCGGGCGACGGCTGGGCATCGATGAACGGCGGCACGATCGGCGGCGCCCGTGCGAAGCCCGACGCGGTCCGCGTCGTGCGGACGCGCTCGGAACTCGATGCGGCGATCGCGCTCGGCGACACGCCCAAGCTCATCGCGCTCGCGGCGCGCATCGACCTCGCCGCCGATGCGACCGGACGACGTCTGGGCATCGAGGACTTCCGCGATCCCGCCTTCGACTTCGACGCCTTCGTACGCCAGTACGACCCCGCGACATGGGGCCGGCGCGCACCCGAGGGCCCGCTGGAGGAGGCGCGCAAGCGCTCGGCGAAGCAGCAGGCCGCGCAGGTCGTGGTCAAGGTGCCCTCGAACACGACCATCGTCGGCGTCACCTCGGATGCCGGCTTCGACGGCGGCTCGCTCATGCTCGACAAGGTCTCGCAGGTGATCCTGCGCAACCTGCGCTTCTCCGATGCCTACGACTTCTTCCCCGCCTGGGACCCGAACGACAACGGTCACGGCGAGTGGAATTCCGAGTACGACACCGTCTCGCTGCGTGAAACGACGCAGGTATGGATCGACCACTGCGCCTTCGACGACGGCGAGCGCCCCGATCCGCGAGAGCCCGTCGCACTGGGTCAGCGGATGCAGCGCCACGACGGCCTGCTCGACATCACCCGCCGCTCGGACTTCGTGACCGTGTCCTGGAACGTCTTCCGCCGCCACGACAAGACCATGCTGATCGGCGGCAGCGACAGCCATCGCGACGATCGCGGCCGCCTGCGCGTGACGCTGCACCACAACCTCTGGGAGCAGGTGAAGGAGCGCACGCCGCGCGTGCGCTACGGGCAGGTGCACGTCGCCAACAACCTCTTCGTCGCGGCCCCGGGCGGCGACTATCCCTACGGCTACTCGATCGGCCTGGGCATCGAATCGCAGGTGCTGAGCGAGGCCAACGTCTGGGAGGCCGCGCCGGGCATCGTCCCGGAGCGCGTCGTGCGCCTGCTCAAGGGCGATCGCCTCACGGATCGCGGCTCGAGCTTCAACGGCGGCCCCTTCGATCCGACGCGTCTGCTGCGCGCCGCGAACCCTGACAAGGCTGTCGTCGACGACGCCGGCTGGACGCCGCCATACCGGCTGCCCATCGCGCTTGCACGCGATGTGGCCACCCAAGTCCGCGCGAGCGCGGGGACGGGCCGGCTGTGGTGAAATCTTCCCTTTCCAAGAACACCCCGCGCATGGATGACGATCTGAACGATGGCAGACAGCAGCCCGAATCCGTGGCCGCGGTGCTCAAGGTGTTTGCCATCCTGCAGGCCCTGTCAGAACGCAGTGATACCGGTATCTCGGAGTTGTCCGTGCGGCTGGCCATGCCCAAGGCGACGGTCTACCGCTTCCTGCAGACGATGAAGACGCTGGGTTACGTGCGACAGGAGACCGACAGCGAGCGCTACGGCCTGGCGATGAAGGTCTTCGAGATCGGCGCGAAGGCGCTGCAGTACCCGGACCTGGTCGACCTGTCCAAGCACCACATGCAGATGCTGGCCGACGCCACCGGCGAGACGGTGCACCTGGGCACGCTGATCGACAGCGAGATCATCTACGTCCACAAGGTCGATTCCAAGCACATGCTGGGCATGTACTCGCGCATCGGCCGCCGCGCGCCCTTGCACTGCACGGCGATCGGCAAGGTGCTGATGGCCTGGGAGCATCCGGAGCGCCGGGCCCGCGTGCTGGCCGGGGCCGAGTTCCAGCGCTTCCGCGACAAGACCATCACCGAGCCGGCGGCCTTCCAGGCCGAACTGGACCGGGTGAAGGCGCAGGGCTTCGGCGAGGACCGCGAGGAGTTCGACGACCACATCCGCTGCCTGGGCGTGCCCATCTTCGACCGGCTGGGCCAGCCCATCGCCGGCATGAGCGTCAGCTTCCCGACCTTCCGCTACGACGACGCCAAGGCGCCGGAGGTCGTGGCGATGCTGCAGGCGGCGAGCCGGGACATCTCGGCCCGGCTGGGTTGCACGAAGTTCCCGCTGGACGCCGCCTGACGCACTCAGCGGGGCCGGTGCGGGAGAATCCGCGTCCCGCTTGCCGGTGCCGCACCGATATCGCTCCCAGACAGCGCCCCTGACGCGCCGGCACCGTTCTCCGTCGCCTGCCGCTCCAAAAACACGCGGCATCGGCGCGACACCGTGATAACGCGGTTGTCGTGTTGGCCCATGTTGTCGTACAACTGACCCCGTGATGAATGCTTCGTTGACCCGTTCCCGTCCGAAATCCCTGGCGCTCGGCCTTGTCCGTGCGCTGGAGGACCGGATCCGTGCGGGAGCGCTGGCCAATGGCGACAAGCTGCCGACCGAGGCGGCGATCATGGCCGAGTTCGAGGTCAGCCGGACGGTGGTCCGGGAGGCGATCTCGAAGATGCAGGCGGCGGGGCTGGTCGAGACGCGGCACGGCATCGGGACCTTCGTCCTGGGGCTGGGGGAGGGCGGTCCGTTCCGGATCGGCGCGGACCAGATGGCCACGCTGCACGATGTCGTGGCGGTGCTGGAGCTGCGGATCGGCATCGAGACCGAGGCCGCGGCGCTGGCCGCGCAGCGGCGCAGCGATGCGAACCTGGACAACATGCGCGCGGCCTTGTCGGCCTTCGCCGAGGCGGCGCTGGCGGGCCGTGACGCGGTGGCCTCGGACTTCCAGTTCCACCTGGAGATCGCCCGCGCCACGGGCAACCCGCACTTCGAGCAGCTGATGGCGACGCTGGGCGCGCCCAGCATCCCCCGCGCCCGCCTGGCGAGCCTGGCGGCGGCCGGCGACGAAGACCCGCTGGCCCAGCGCGACTACCTGCTGCGCGTGAACGCGGAGCACGAGAGCATCCTCGACGCGATCTCCGCGCGCGACACCGAGGCCGCCCGCGCCGCCATGCGGACGCACCTGGCCAACAGCCGCGAACGGCGCCGGCGCGCGGCGTTGGCGTTGCAGGAAAAGCGCTAGGCCCGCACCCAGCGAGTGCTGCTGGGGCCGGAAGGGTGCTTGGGGGTCCTGGAGGGATCCCCCATGCTCCCTGGAGAGCCCGCGCTTGGCATCCCGCAGGCCTTCCCGCAGGCCTTCCCGCAGGCCTTCCCGCAGGCCTCCCGCCAGCTGTGCGGCTGAACCCACCTGATTACGCGTTTTTCCCGATCCCGATGCGGGCTGATCGCCTTGCCACCGGCGCAAACCAACTTGTATGATGACTGACAACAAGGCCGCCACGGCGACCCCGGACTGAGCCCGGCGTCGCACATAGAGCGCTTTCCACGGTTCCTTCCCGGAGACAAACCATGACCGTTCTGACCCGCCGCCTGGCCGTCAAAGTGGGTGCCGCCCTCGGCGCCGCCGTCCTCTCCACCGTCACGGCCACCCTGGCCCACGCCAGCGGCTTCCCCGACCGGCCGGTGACCATCGTCGTGCCGTTCCCGGCCGGCGGGTCGACCGACATGCTGGCCCGCGCCATGGGCGCCGAGCTGCAGAAGAAGTGGGGCCAGACCGTCATCGTCGACAACCGCCCCGGCGCCACCGGCACCCTCGGCACCACCCAGGTCAAGCGCGCCGCGCCCGACGGCTACACGCTGCTGGTGTCCTCGCTCGGCCCGTTCGTCATCGCCCCGCATCTGATCAAGGCCGTCCAGTACGACGCCCTCAAGGACATCGACCTGCTCACCGTCGCCATCCAGGCGCCCAATGTGCTGGTCGTGCCCGCCGCCTCCCCGCTGAAGACCGTCAAGGACGTCGTCGACACGCTCAAGAAGGAGCCGGGCAAGATGAGCTTCGCCTCCTCGGGCAACGGCTCCTCCGACCACCTGACCGCCGAGCTGTTCTGGCTGCAGACCGGCACCAACGGCCTGCACGTGCCGTACAAGGGCGGCGCCCCCGCGATCAGCGACCTGCTGGGCGCGCAGATCGACGCCTCGTTCCAGAACGTCAACGCGGTGCTGCCGCACATCCTCGGCGGCAAGCTGCGCGCGCTGGCCGTGACCGGCGACAAGCGCTCCGCCGTGCTGCCCAACGTGCCCACGCTGTCCGAGTCCGGCATCAAGGGCGCCGACGTCTACTCCTGGCAAGGCGTGGCCGCGCCCAAGGGCCTGCCGCCCGCCGTGCGCGCCCAGTTGCAGAAGGACATCGTCGCCGCGCTGCACGACCCGTCGGTGAAGCAGAAGTTCTCCGACATCGGCATCGAGACCGTCGCCAACACGCCCGACCAGGCGCAGGCCTTCCAGAAGACCGAGTTCGCGCGCTGGAAGCAGGTCATCGAGACCCGCAAGATCACCGCCGATTGATCAAGATCGACCTCAGACCGACCAGGAGTTCCGCGTGAGCGCCAGCAGTCCCATCGTCACCTCCGCCCGCGCGATCCCGGTCGCCGGCCGCGACGGCATGCTCATGAACCTGAGTGGCGCGCATGCGCCGTTCTTCACCCGCAACCTGCTGATCCTCGAGGACAACGCCGGCCACGTCGGCATCGCCGAGATCCCCGGCGGCGAGCCCATCCGCAAGACGCTGGAACAGGCCGGCGAACTGCTCGTCGGCCAGCCGGTCGCGAAGTGGAACGCGCTGCTCGCGCAGGTCCGCGAGAAGTTCAAGGGCCTCGACAGCGGCGGCCGCGGCCTGCAGACCTTCGATCTGCGGACCACGATCCATGTGCTCACCGCCGTCGAATGCGCGCTGCTGGACCTGCTGGGCCAGCACCTGGGCGTGCCCGTGTGCGAGCTGCTCGGCGAAGGCAGGCAGCGCGACAGCGTCGCGATGCTGGGCTACCTGTTCTTCGTCGGCGACCGCACGAAGACGGGCCTGGCCTACAAGACGCCCGAGGACGAGGCCGGCAGCGATGCCGCGACCGACGCCTGGCTGAAGGTGCGACACCACGTCGCGATGACGCCGGAGACCATCGTCGAGCAGGCCGCCGCCGCGCAGGCGCGCTACGGCTTCAAGGACTTCAAGCTCAAGGGCGGCGTACTGGCCGGCGAGGAAGAGGTCGAGGCGATCAAGGCGCTGAAGACGCGCTTCCCCGAGGCGCGCGTCACGCTCGATCCCAACGGCGGCTGGCTGCTGAAGGACGCGATCCGCCTGCTGCGCGACCTGGGCGGCGTGCTCGCCTACGCCGAGGATCCCTGCGGCGCCGAGGAAGGTTTCTCCGGCCGCGAGGTGATGGCCGAGTTCCGCCGCGCCACCGGCCTGCCGACGGCCACCAACATGGTGGCGACCGACTGGCGCCAGTTCACGCACGCGCTCAGCCTGCAGTCCGTCGACATCCCGCTGGCCGATCCGCACTTCTGGACCATGTCCGGCGCGGTCCGCGTCGCGCAGACCTGCCGCGACTTCGGCCTGACCTGGGGCTCGCATTCCAACAACCATTTCGACGTGTCGCTGGCGATGTTCACGCATGCCGCCGCCGCCGCGCCGGGCCGCCTCACCGCGATCGACACGCACTGGATCTGGCAGGACGGCCAGTTCCTGACCGAGAAGCCGCTGCAGATCGTCGACGGCGAGGTCGCGGTCCCGACGGCGCCGGGTCTGGGAGTGACGCTCGACATGAAGGCCGTGGAAGCGGCCCACCAGCTCTACCTGCAGCACGGCCTGGGCGCGCGCGACGACGCCATCGCCATGCAGCACCTGATCCCCGACTGGAAGTTCGATCCCAAGCGGCCCTGCATGGTCCGCTGAACGATCCCCCCGAACGAAACCTGGAGAGAGACAACATGCAAGACAAGACATTCGCCCGCCGTGCCGTCCTCGCCGCAGCCGCCGTCGCCGCGGTGGCAGGTGTTGCCCCCGGCGCCTTCGCGCAGGCCGCCTGGCCCAGCAAGCCGCTGAAGATCATCGTCCCGTACACCCCGGGCGGCTCGTCGGACATCATCGCCCGCATCATTTCGCCGATGCTGGGCGAAGCGCTCAAGCAGACCGTCATCGTCGAGAACAAGCCCGGCGCCAGCGGCAACATGGGCGCCGACCAGACGTCCAAGGCCAACGACGGCTACACCATCATGCTGTGCGACGTCAGCGCGCTGGCCATCAGCCCGTCGCTGTACACCAAGCTCAACTTCGACCCGTCCAAGGACCTGAAGGGCGTGGCGATGCTGGCGTACTCGCCGCACATGCTGGTCGTCCACCCGTCGGTGCCGGCCAACAACCTGAAGGAACTGGTCGAGCTGTCCAAGAAGTCCAAGATCGACTTCGCCGTCACCGCGATGGGCAGCGCGCCGCACCTGGCCGGCTTCCAGGTCGCCAGCCTGACCGGCGCCAAGTGGGAATACATCCCGTACAAGGGCGGATCGCAGGCCGTGACCGACACGATCGCCGGCCAGACGCAGGTGCTGATGAACGGCATGCTCGCGACCCTGCCCTTCGTGCAGCAGAACAAGCTCAAGGTCATCGGCGTCAGCAAGTCCACCCGCGTGCCGCTGCTGCCCAACGTGCCGACGCTGGCCGAGCAGGGCGCCACCGGCTTCGAGTCCGGCACCTGGCAGGGCATCCTGGCCCCGGCCAACATGCCCAAGGCCAACATCGACAAGCTGTCGGCCGCGCTGATCACCATCATCCGTTCGCCGGAAGTCCGCGCCCGTCTGGCCGCGCAGGGCGCCGAGGTCAGCACGATGAACCCCGCCGAGATGGACACCTTCTTCAACGCCGAGCGCAAGAAGTGGGCGGGCGTCGTGGCCAAGAGCGGGTTGAAGCTCGATTGATGTTTTTTTGATGCCCGGGTGCCGCTCGACGCAGGGTCGGGCGCCGCTTGGGTGATTCCCCTTTGATTCCGTCTCCAGGAGCCCCGTCATGCCGACCCCGACCACGCCGTATTCCGCCTTTCCCAACACGCTGCGCCAGCGCCTGATCGCCGGCGAGCGCCTGATCGGCTGCTGGTGCTCGCTCGCCAGCCCGATCAGCACCGAGGTGCTGGGCGTGGCCGGCTTCGACTGGCTGCTGCTGGACGGCGAGCACTCGCCCAACGAGGTCAGCAGCTTCGTGCCGCAGCTGATGGCGCTCAAGGACAGCGTCAGCGCGCCGGTCGTGCGACCGAGCAGCAACAACGCCGTCGAGATCAAGCGCCTGCTCGACGCCGGGTTCTCCAACTTCCTGGTCCCCTTCGTCGAGACCGCCGAGGAAGCGACGCGGGCCGTGGCATCGACGCGTTATCCGCCGCAGGGCATCCGCGGCGTGTCGGTCTCGCAGCGCAACAACCGCTACGGCACGGTGCCGGGCTACTTCCAGGGCATCAACGAGCAGATCACAGTGGTGGTCCAGATCGAGAGCCCGGCGGGCGTCGAAGCCGTCGCGGCGATCGCGGCGGTGGAGGGCGTGGACGCGGTGTTCATCGGCCCGTCCGACCTGGCGGCCGGTTACGGCCACCTCGGCAACCCGCAGCACCCGGAGGTGCAGGCGGCGATGGCGACGATCTACGCCGCGTGCAAGGCGGCGGGCAAGCCGGTCGGCATCCTCGCGCCGGTGGAAGCCGACGCGCGCCGCTACATCGAGCAGGGCGCGACCTTCGTGGCCGTCGGCAGCGATCTCGGCATCTTCCGCGGCGCGACCCAGGGTCTGCGCGACAAGTTCAAGGATTGATTCAGGGTTGATTCAGGATTGATTTAGGAGTTATGGCAATGAGCATCAAGATCGGTTTCATCGGCCTGGGCATCATGGGCGCGCCCATGGCGGTGCGTCTGGCGCAGGGCGGGCATCAGCTGTTCGTCCACACCCGTTCCCAGGTCCGCGAAGACGTCGCCGCCGTCGGTGTCACCGTCTGCGACAGCGCCACGGAAGTCGCGCAGCAGGCCGAGGTGATCTTCACCATGGTCCCGGACACGCCGGACGTCGAGCGCGTGCTGTTCGGCGAAGGCGGCATCGCCGCCGCGTTCGCCGGCGGCAAGGGCGCGGGCAAGACGGTCGTGGACATGAGCTCGATCTCGCCGATCGCGACCAAGGATTTCGCGGAACGCATCGAAGCGCTCGGCGCCGAGTGGCTGGACGCCCCGGTTTCCGGCGGCGAGGTCGGCGCCAAGGCCGGCACGCTGTCGATCATGGTCGGCGGCAAGGAAGCCACCTTCGCGCGCATCAGGCCGCTGTTCGAGCTGATGGGCAAGAACATCACGCTCGTCGGCGGTGCGAGCGCGGGCCAGGTCACCAAGGTGGCCAACCAGATCATCGTGGCGCTGAACATCGCCGCCGTCGGCGAGGCCCTGGTCTTCGCCTCCAAGGCCGGCGCCGATCCGGCCAAGGTGCGCGAGGCGCTGATGGGCGGCTTCGCCTCCAGCCGCATCCTCGAAGTGCACGGCGAGCGCATGATCAAGCGCACCTTCAACCCGGGCTTCCGGATCGCGCTGCACCAGAAGGACCTGAACCTCGCGCTGCAGAGCGCCAAGGCGATGAGCCTGTCGCTGCCCAACACGGCCAACACCGCGCAGCTGATGCAGGCCGCCGCGGCGCAGGGCTGGGACCAGCTCGACCACTCGGCGCTGGTGCGGGCGCTGGAAGTGCTGGCCAACCATGAGGTCGGTAGCACTACGGACGCCGCCTGAGGGGCCAGGTCTCCACAATCGCCGGTCATGAGCACGCCCCACGACGCCTCCGCCCCTCCGGCCGCCGCAGCAGTTGCGGCGGCCTCGGCTGCCGCAACACCTGCCCCCGGGTCGCCCGTTCCGGGATCGCCGGAGGCCGCGGCGCTGCTCGCCGATCCGCGCGCGCTGCTGAAGCACCTCTACCGCGTGGCGGTGGACCGGGCGCTGCCGGGAAAGATCCTCGCGAGCCACCTGCCGCCCCCGCCCAAGGGCCGCACGCTGGTGATCGGCGCGGGCAAGGGCGGCGGATCGATGGCCCAGGCCTTCGAGGCCGCCTGGCCGGCGAGCGCCCCGATGACCGGCCTGGTCATCACGCGCTACGGCCACATCCCGCCGGACTACCGGCCGCGCCGCATCGAGATGGTCGAGGCCGCGCATCCGGTGCCCGACGCTGCCGGCGAGCAGGCCGCGGCCCGGATGATGCAGAAGGTGCGGGACTTCAACCCCACCGCCGACGACCAGGTGATCTGCCTGATCTCGGGCGGCGGCTCGGCGCTGATGCCGCTGCCGGCGCCGGGGCTGACGCTGGCCGACAAGCAGGCCGTCAACCGCGCGCTGCTGGCCAGCGGCGCCAACATCGTCGAGATGAACTGCGTGCGCAAGCACCTCAGCGGGATCAAGGGCGGGCGGCTGGCCGCCGCCTGCGCGCCGGCCAAGGTGCTGACGCTGATGATCTCCGACGTGCCCGGCGACGATCCGCAGGTGATCGCCTCCGGCCCGACGGTGCCCGACGCGAGCACCTGCGCCGAGGCGCTGGCGATCTGCCGCCGCTACCGCATCGCGTTGCCCCAAGTCGCGATCGACGCGCTCGAACGCGGCGAGTGGGAGACCCCAAAACCCGGCGACAAGTGCTTCGACGGCCATGAGCAGCGCATCATCGCGGCGCCGCGCCAGAGCCTGATCGCGGCCGCCGAGGCGGCCCGCGCGCTGGGCATCACCGCGCACGTGCTGTCGGACGAGATCGAGGGCGAGTCCCGAGAGGTCGGCCGCGTGCACGCGGCGCTGGCCCGCTCGGTGGCGCGTCACGGCGAGCCCTTCGCCAAACCCTGCCTGATCCTGTCCGGCGGCGAGACGACGGTGACGCTGATCCCGCAGCCGGGACGCGGCGGCCGTGCCGGCGAGTTCGTGCTCGGCTGCGCGATCGCGCTGGACGGACAACCGGACGTGTGGGGCCTGGCCGCGGACACCGACGGCATCGACGGCGTCGAGGACAACGCCGGCGCCTTCCTCAGCCCGAGTACGCTGGAGCGCGCCGGCGCCCTGGGCCTGAAGCCGGCGGACCTGCTGGCGGCCAACAACGGCTACGCGCTGTTCGAGGCGCTCGGCGACCTGCTGATCACCGGGCCGACGCAGACCAACGTCAACGACTTCCGCGCGCTGCTGATCCGCTGAGGCGTTTCACGGACATCCCCCCATCGAGCGAATCGAGGGGGAAATTGATCAGATGTTGACGCGCCTCAAGGCAATTTCCGCCGAGGGCGAGGACAGTCCGGATCTCCCGGTTTTTCCGGCTTCCGAGAGTGCCCGTGTTCGCCCATCTGACCTCCGACCCTGACGGATCCGCCGACCCCGGCGATCCTGTCACCCCTTTCGCTTCCGCCTCCGCTGCCACGGCCACGGCCACGGCCACGGCCATGGTCACCCCTGCAGGGTTGATGCTCGAGGCGGTCTTTCCGCCTTCCAGCGCCGGGCTGATCCCCGGACCCGCCCATCCCATCCCCTGGCGCGCGCTGCTGGGCGACGTGCTGCTGGACGGCGAGAGCTGGTCCGCGCTGACCGCCATGACGCAGCTGCGCCGCTGCAAGGCCGGCGACCTGGCGATCCGCCGCGGCGATGCCGCGGTGGCCATGCTGGCGCTGTGCGAAGGTAAGGTCGCCGCGCGCGCGCCGCTCACCGGTCCGCTGTGGCTGGACCTGCACACCGCCTGGCTCGAGGGCCGTTACGCGGAGGACGTCAGCGTCGTCTCCGCGTCGGCGCTGGTGCTGGTGTGGCCGATGTCGGTGGCGGGGATGTGGCTGCGCTCGCAGCCCCTGGTGCTGGAGGCGCTGGTGCGCGCCACGGCCGCGCAACTGCGGGATGCGCAGGACGCGATCCGCGGCCTGACGATGAAGGACGCCACCGGTCGCGTGGCCGCCTGGCTGCTGGCGCAGGCCGGCGCCGCCGGGGAGCTGCAATTCACCGAGCGCAAGCGCGACGTGGCGGCGCAGCTGTCGATCTCGCCGGAGACGCTGTCGCGCACGTTGCGGCAGCTCGCCGACCGGGGCGTCGTGGCGGTCCAGGGCTACCGCATCGACCTGCTGGACCGGGTCGAGTTGCTGGCGCTGGCGCGCGCCCGCTGAGCGGCTTAGACTCAGTGCCACCCTGTCGTGACGTTCTGAGGAGGCCAATGTGACGATTGCCAGCGTGACCCCCCTGACCCCCACGGGCACCACCGGTTCCAGCGCGGAACGTTTCTTCGGGGGGCACGCCAGTCTCCCCGTGATGCCCGAGGTCGGACGCAAGCTGCTGCGCAGCCTGGACGACGACGGCGTCTCGCTCGGCCAGATCGCCGAGCTGATCGGCAAGGACTCGACGCTCGCGGCCAAGGTGCTGCGCCTGGCCAACTCGGCGCGCTACAGCCCGTCGCACACCATCAGCACGCTGCAGGACGCGGCGATGGCGCTGGGGCTGGAGACGCTGCGCAACCTCGCGATGGCGGCCAGCCTGACGGGCACCTTCCCCGACGTGAAGGGCCTGGACCGCCAGCGCTTCTGGCGCCACAGCATGCGCACGGCCGGTTATGCGCGGCTGCTGGCCAAGCTGCTGCAGGGCGATGCGGACACCGCCTATCTCGCCGGCCTGATGCTGCGCACCGGGCAGCTGATGATGGCGATGACGGAACCCGATCAGGTCGCCGACGTGGAAGCCCACGCGGGCGAACCGGGCAGCCGCTTCTCGCTGGAGTCCAGCCGCTTCGGCTGCACGCATGCGGACGTGACGGCGGCGCTCGCCGCGCACTGGCACTTCCCGGCCGATCTGGTGGAAGCCTTCAAGGACGCGAACGTGCCGCTGGAGGTCAAGCCCTTCTCGATGCTCGCGGCGATCCTGCACCTCTCCGAGGTCATCGCCGACGCCTGCGAGCACAACGCCGACCGGATCGCGGCGCTCACGACCGCGGTGCCCGAGCTGGTGGAGCATCTCCACCTGGACCTCGACTTCCTGCGGCTGCGCCTGGACGGCTGCGGGGATCCGGGACAGGACGTGGAGTTGATGCTGAAGTAAGACGAGGCAAGGCGAGATGAGGGGCTGCCGACGGGATGTCGGCGGCCGCCGGTTCTACGTGTCTTCCGTGTCGATGACGCCGTGATGACGAATCAATGAAAAAGGCACTCGACGAGTGCCTTTTTCAATTCGCCCTCATTCGGAGACATTCGTTATCCATTCGGGTCATTCAGGTCATTCGGGAAAACACTTCCCCATTCAGTAGGAATTCGAGTCGCGTTAAGTGGGTGTTAACGTGCGCGCCCTTCGACGTCATTCACTCCGGCATCGAAGGCACTCCTCCATTCCCTAAAAATGGCAATGACTGGAATCCAATGCGAATCCTGAACCAGGAAGAACTTGAACTGATCACGGGCGGCACGACGCTCGACTCCGTCTACGTCGGCGGGCAGCATCCGGAAGTCCCTTGGGAACCGCCGTACATTCCCGATCAGCCGGGTGACACCGGCGGCAGCGGCGGCGGCAATGAAGGCGGCGGTGGCGGCGGTGGCGGTGGGGACGACGACACGTACGAGCCGCCTTGCACCTGCGCACACCCCGTCGGAACCGAGCACACCGAACCTGTGGTCGATGCATTCGCGGCCAAGGTGGCGCGCGACATCCTTGCCAAGCCGAACGCATCGAGCGTCGAGTACATGTCGATCATCTACCGTCGTGCGGACGGTTCCGTCGGCACCACCTCGATGGCCAGTTCGGGCCAGATGGACAGCGTCTCCAATCCGGAGATCCAGCGCGTCGTCAACGAGGCCGGCGGTCTGCAGAACATCATCGGCCTGGTCCACAACCATCCGATGGCCATCGTCAACGATTCCAACGACACGACGATTTCCCTGAAGGCCAACAAGATGCCGTCGACGAACGACTGGAATACGGCCGGGGTGCTGTTCCAGGGGCGTACCGATCCGAACTACGCGCTGTACGTTGTCGGTCCCGACAACGTGCTGCGCGAGTACGACTACAAGGACCGCGCCGTCTGGGAGCAACGCGTCGACACTGGCTACATCCGCAGGAGCCCCAACGCCGCCCTGGGCGAGTCCCTGAGCCTGCAGACCCCGCCGCCGCAAGCCTGTCCCAAGCACCCGTGAGGTCCACCATGAGTCTCAGGATCCCTGCCGCGGCCTTCCTGCTGCTGGCTGCATCGTCCTGCTTCGCGCAGGCCGGCGATCTGTCGACGCTGGAACTGCGTGAGGACGAGCGGCCCGGCATCATTCGCGCGACCAACGACTTCGAATGCACGACGTCCCGTCGTCGCATCGTGGTCCAGACGTATTTCGAACGTGCCACGCAGACGGCACGCATCGACTCGGTGGCCTACCAGGGGCAACCGATCGCCGATGCGCTCCTGAAACAGGCGCAAGCGGAGACACCGCGCGCATTGCCGCTGGGCGCGAGCCTGATGTGCTTCAAGGACCATTCGGATCTGCTGCTGTTCTTCCGCGAACGGGCCGATCTGCCGACCACCTCGGTATTGATCCGACTGCCGGCGAAGTGAGTGGCGCGACACGCGCCTTTCATCCGCTCTTCATTCGCCCGTTCATTCCAACATCATTCAATGCCGATTCGACGAATCGGCTTCCATCACTCATGCGCACTCTGAACAACGAAGAACTCGATCTGGTCACGGGCGGCACGTCGCTCGATTCGGTCTATGCCGACGACGGCAGCGATCCCTGGACCCCTCCGGACGAACCGGGCCCTGGCGAGGGCCCGGGCGAGGGCTCGGGCGGCAACGAAGGCGGCGGCCTGGGCGGCGGCGACGACCCTGTCCATGGACCGGTCGTCAAGCCCTGATCAGGCGACCGCAGCGCCGTTGCCGCGCCGGGTGATCCCGGCCGGGGAGGCCGATGCCGCGGCGCGGGCCGCGGCTGGCTTCGTCGCCGACCTGGCCGGCCTCGCCGCCGGGCTCCCGACCGACTGGCGGTCACGGCGGGCCGCGGCCCGCCGTCGCGAGCCGGCGGGCATCGTCCCGGACCTGGATCGCCTCGACTTCTCGCCCCTGCACCACGAGTTGTCGCCTTACATCGCTCAGCGGGAGCCCCGGCAGTGCGCGCGCTACGGCGTGTCGGTGCTCGAGGCGGCCTCGCTGCGGACGTGGGAGAGGGCGGTCGACGGGCGACAGATCGCCCTGCCGGATCTGCTGGCGCTCGGGCGCCACCTCGGTCCCGGCATCGAGATCCGCAGCCACGACATCTTCGGGGCCGATCAGAGCGGCGCGCGGGTCATCCGCTTCTGCGACGCCGCAACCGCCGTATCGCGCCTGACGGCGCATCTGGAAAGCGTCACCGAGACCGGTGACGACATCCTGCGCCTCGCGCGCGCCTTATTCGAGTACGTCTTGGTGAACAACCTGCATTGCTTCAAGGACGGGAACGGCCGGCTGTCCCGCATCCTCCTCAACCACCGGCTCGACCGGATTCTCGGACCGGGGGACTACCTGCCGCTCAAGGAGGCCTTCCTCCACTCGCGCGGCGGCTACGAGATCACCCTGCGCATCGTCGAGCTGCATCGCGACTGGACGCCTTTCGTGACCTACATGATGCGATTGCTCGGACTGCTGATGGCGCCGCGGGTGGGAAGGGCGGCATGAGCTGGCTCGGCCATCAACTCCAGAACGAAAGTGCCGAGTGCGGCCTCTCGTGCCTGGCGATCGTGTCCACGCTGCTCGGCTCGGAGATCGCGCTCTCCGACCTGCGCCGGCAGCATCCCTCGTCGACGCGGGGCACCAGCCTGAGGACCCTGTCCGACATCGCACCCTCGTTGAATCTGCAGGCCCGCGCCGTGCGTTGCGAGCCCGACGAGCTGAAAGACCTGCGTCTGCCCGCGGTGCTGCACTGGCGGATGAACCATTTCGTGGTGCTTCGCAAGGTGGGGCGCAAGGGCCTGATCGTCGTCGACCCGGCGGTCGGCGAGACCGAGATCTCCTGGCGCGACTGCGCCGAAAGCTTCACCGGTGCGGCGCTGGAGCTCTGCCCGACGCCCGCCTTCACGCGCCGCCGCCAGGCCTCGCCGCTGCCGCTGTTCTCGTTCGTCAATCCGTCGCGCGAGATCGTGCGGGCGCTCGGGTACACGCTGCTCTTCACGGTGCTGCTCCATCTCGGATCCCTGCTGGCGCCCTTGTTCCTGCAGTTCTCGGTGGACCACGCGCTGTCGCAGACCGGCAATGACGCCTACCTCACGATCGCGCTCGGCTTCGTCGGCCTGTGTCTGCTGACGACCGCGCTGGAGGCCAGCCGCGCGATCCTGGCGTCGCGCATCTCCCTGACGCTGTCGTGGGAGATGACGCTGCGCCTGTTCCGCCAGATGCTGCGGCTGGGGTTGCCCTGGTTCCAGCGTCGTCGCCTGGCCGATGCGCTGTCGCGCTTCGACAGCATCGGCCCCATCCGGCAACTGGTCTCGGGCAGCCTGGTCACCACGCTGCTGGACGGCGTGCTGGTCCTGCTGCTGGTCGGCGCGTTGTTCTTCTTCTGCGCGCCGGTCGCGCTGCTCGCGGTGGCCGGGCTGGGCATCACCAACGCCATCAAGCTCGCCTGCATTCCGCAGTCCATCCGCCTGGGCGCACAAGCGCTGCAGGCCGACATCGCCGAGCGCGGCTTCCGCATCGAAACCATCCGCGCCATCCAGTCCATCAAGGCCGCGGGGGGCGAGACCCAGCGCGAGGCGGCCTGGTCCAACCGGTTTGCAAAGACGATCTCGGCCTCGGACCGGACCGAGCGTTTCCGCATCGTCCAGACCTACGTGATCGTCACGCTGGAAGGGCTGCTGCTCATCGCGCTCACCTACCTGGCCGTCAAGGAGAGCATGCACGGCCGCCTGACCGTGGGGTCGCTGTACGCCTGCCTGTCCTATTACCAGCAGCTCAACGGCAAGGTGTCCGCGATCGTGGCCTACGTGACCTCGTGGCGGCAGACCGATCTCCATTCGCACAGGGTGGCGGAAATCGCGCTCAGTCCCTCGGAGCATGCCGCCCACCAGGGCGCGCGCGACATCGACGGCTATGCCGGCGGCATCGACGCCGTGCAGTTGTCGTTCCGTTATTCCGCGAGCGAGGGGTCGGTGTTCGACAACCTCGACCTGCGCGTTGCTCCGGGGGAGTTCATCGCCATCACCGGGCCGTCCGGCGCGGGCAAGAGCACGCTGCTGAAGGTGCTGGCGGGGCTGTATCCGCCCTCGGGCGGGCAGCTCCTGTACGACGACAACCCGCAGACCTCGGTGACGCTGGAATCGATGCGCCGGACGATCGGCACGGTGCTGCAGGAAGACGAGCTGCTGGCGGGGTCGATCATCGAGAACGTGTCCTTCTTCGACGAGTGCGCCGATCAGGACCGGGTGTGGGAGTGCCTGCGCATGGCCAACATCGAGGACGAGGTGCGGCGCCTGCCGATGCAGCTGTCCACCGACGTGGGCGACATGGGGTCCACCTTCTCCGCGGGGCAGAGACAGCGGCTGATCCTGGCGCGGGCGCTGTACAAGCGGCCCCGGGTGCTGCTGCTCGACGAGGCCACCGCGCACCTGGACTTCGCCAGCGAGAGCCGGATTCATGCGGTGCTCAAGGAAATGAAGATCACGCGCATCGCGGTGGCGCATCGGTTCGAGGTGCTGACCCTGGCGGACCGCGCCTTCGATCTGCGGCAGGGGCGGCTCAGCGAGATGCGCGTGAAGCGGGGCACGGGGACGACGCCGGTCCCGCCGCCGGATGCCGTCGGCGACGGGCCGCCGGCGGCGATGACTGCGGCAGCCGCCCTGGCGGGGACGCCGTGAGCGCGGTCCCGTCCTGGTCCGCCGACGGTCATGTGCCCCGGTTCCTCGGACCGGTGGAGCGCTGCGGCACCCGCGAATCGTCGCCGTTCCCGATGGCATGGAAAGTTTTCCGGCACGCCTACGCGCAGCCGGGCCGGCGCTCGGCGCTGATCGCGGAACTCGAGCGCCTGATCGACGTCCTCGCGCCGGTGGCCGTCGTCGAGTCGCTGCTCGTCGGCGGCAGCTTCCTGGACGGTCGCGTGCGGGCGCCGAAGGACATCGACTGCGGCGTGTTCTACCGCGCGGTCGCGGGCGACGCCGCGCCGTCCGGCGGCCTCGCAGCGGCGCTGGGCGAGGCCGTCCGCGTCGCGCGGCCGCGCGGCGTCGATGCGCGGCTGGTGCCGGTCGATGCGGGCGCGGAGGTGCTGATACGCATGAGTGCCTTCCTGACCAACCTCTATCTCGCGGAGCGTCCAGCCGCTGCGGGTGCCGGCAGGGGACTGCTGCTGGTGTCGATGACAAGGGAAGGGTGAGACATGGAAACGTTCAGAGCCTCCGCGATGCGGACCGGCCACGGCAGCGGCGCGCCGGTGTCGATCTCGCTGGACTTCGCGCGCGGCATGGCCTTGTTCTGGCTGGTGCTGCTGAGCGTCGTCGGCGCCAGCCTGTTCCTCGTCTGGTATCCGCGCATGGAGTCGGGAGACGGTTATCTGGTGCCTTCGGCGGGCTTCCACCGACTGGTCGCGGCGCGCGAGGGCATCATCGACACGGTGGCGATCACCGAGGGTCAGGTCGTGAGCAAGGGCTCGCCCGTGATGGTGATCCGCACGGACTCCGATCTTCCGCAGGGGACGGCGTCGTCGCGGGTGCGCCAGCTTCATGCCGAGGAGGCCATCCGGCTGGCGGACGACCGGCTCGAGGCGCTGGGGGAGGCGCATCGGCTGCGGATGGCCCAGTTGGAGGCGGAACGGCATGAGACGGGTGTCCAACTGGCGCTGGTCGAGGAAGTGCTGGCCCTGCATGAACGTCGCTCCCATGGCGCCGAGGACGGCGTCAGCGAGCAGAAGCGCCTGCTGCAGGAGGGGTTCGTGTCGCCGAGCTATGTGCGGGAGATCGAGCTGCGTTCGCTCGATTCGCGCCAGTTGGCCGTCGAGAAGCGGCGGGAGCGCAACGCGCTCAGCGGCCGTCTGCGGGCCATCGCCCTGGAGCGCGAGCAGGCGCAGGCGTCGAACAGCCTTGCACAGTCGGAGGCGCGCGAGACCCGTCTGGCAGCGCTGATCCGTCGGGACGAAGCGCAGATCCAGGGGCATTACGCCGTACTCAGCGGCCAGTCGGGCACCTTGTTCAACCTGTCGCTGAAGTCGGGCGATGCGGTGTCGGCGGGGCAGTCGATCGGCAGCGTCGTACCCACCGATGCCGCGCTGCTGGCCGAGGTCTGGGTCGGCACGGCCGTCGGTACGCGCTTGAAGGCCGGGCAGTCCGTCAAGCTCAAGGTCGCCTCCTTTCCGTACCAGACCTACGGCGTGGTGGAGGGGCGCGTGCTCAGCGTGGGGTCGGTGCCCTCGACGCCGACGGACCTGCCCTTCGACTTCAAGCTGCAGGAGCCCAGGATCCGCGTCCGCGTCGCGTTGGCCGATCCGGTGATCCGGCATCGCGGCGATGCCTATCGATTGATGCCGGGGTCCGTGGTGACGGCTGATTTCGTCGTCGAGGAGCGGCGTCTGCTCGACTGGCTGCTGGCGCCGTTCCGGAGTCTGCCGGTGTCCACGACACCCGCCGCATCGGGAGCGGTGTGATGTGCACGGATCTGCCTGCGCCGATGAACGAGTCGGCGATCCATGAGCGCCTGGACGGCGCGACGGACCTCTCGACGGCGCTGGCGCGCATGTTCCTTCCGTTGGACGAGGCGTGGCTCAAGGGCTGGCCGCCGTTCCGCAGCCTGCTGGCGCCGGCCATCGGCCGCCTGTTCGGGGTCGATGCCGGCGCGGTGCAGGTCTGCGGTTCCGCGCGTTTCGGGTTCTCGATGATGCGGTCCCGCCGCTTCGAGGCGCACCGGTCCGACCTGGACGTCGCCGTGATCGACCGCGCGCTGTTTGACGAGATCGTCGCGGATATCGACGGTGAGACCGGGGATCTCGCGCCCTATCTCCGGATCGGCATGGTGCGCCTGGATCGCGTGCCTGGATCGCCGCGCGTGGCCCGCTGGCGATCCGGGCTTTCCGGGCTGCTGGCCTCGGGCTGCTGGCCGTTCTCCGAGATCACCGTCTCGGTCTATGCCGGCGAGGCGGATTTCCTCGCCAAGCAGGCGTACGCCCTGCTGATGTTCCGCGGGCGCATGTCGATCGCGGGGCGGTCATCGTCGCGCGACGGGGATCCGGATGGTCGATCGCGATCGACGGACGTCGACGGGCTCGAGGCGGTGAGCCGGCTGATGGCAGCGCTGAACTTCGTCATCGACCGGACGATGACGCGCGGAACCGCAGGAGCGGACCTCCCTCCGACACTCCGCGGCCTGGTCGGATCGCTGCCTTATGTGCTGCAGCCGTTGGCGATGGCCTGGCCGACGCAGGCGGATGACAGCCATGCGGGGGAGGAGCGCCCGGGCGCCATCCGGCAGGAGGGCCCTGGCTTGCTGTTCCTGACCCTGGGCGAACCGACGGTGCGGGACGAGGTGTTCCAGTCGCTGAGAGCCATGCGTCGGTTGATCGACCACCATGCGCCCCATTGCCGCACGATCCTGCTGGGGCTGTCCGAGGCGCAGATGGCGGAGCAACTGTCGGCTGTGGGCGCCTGGGCGGCAACGATCGGACGGCAGCCGATGACCGTCGTCGTCGCGCAGGCCCCGGCGTGCGCGCCGCTGTGAGCTTGCCGCCGGCCGGGACGTGCTGCCCGGATTGAGCCGCATCAGTCCGACTGCGTCGCATGGACGATCGTGAAGGGGAGGCGGCGGCGACACCGCGGGGCTCCCACTCACAAGACGACGCAGCCGGCAGGGATGTGACATGCCGCTGCCGGCAGCGCTTGAGGTAAGGTGGATCGCTTCCAGACTCCATCAGGCGCGGAGACGGCATGACGACATACCAGGGAAGCTGCCACTGCGGACGCGTGGCCTATGAAGTGGACGGCGAGATCGACGGCGCGATGGCCTGCAACTGCTCGATGTGCCAGCGCAAGGGCTCGCTGCTGTGGTTCGTGCCTCGGGCCCAGTTCCGGCTGAAGACGGACGAGGCGGCGGCCAGCACCTACCTGTTCAACAAGCACGCGATCAAGCACCGCTTCTGCGCGGTGTGCGGGATCCATCCGTATGCCGAGGGCACGGACCCGAAGGGCAACGCGATGGCGGCGATCAACGTCCGCTGCCTGGAAGGCATCGAGCTGGAGAGCGTCCCGGTGACGCACTACAACGGCCGGGACGCCTGATGCCGCGCTGATTCGCATGACGCCCTCTCCCGCTTGCGGGAGAGGGCAGGGGTGAGGGCCAGCGGCGGTGCAAGTACTGAATCGCCGTCGCAGCCCGTCAGTGCAGCATCACAGCTTCGTGATGCGCACCCAGTTCAGGTTCCAGCCGCCGGCCGGCGCGTAGACGCCGAGCGCGTAGGTGCCTGCGTTCACGTTCACCGTGTGCGACACCGTCGTCCAGTTCTGCCAGCCGCCGGTCGCCGGGATCGTGACCTGGCCGAGCTGGATGCTGCCCGCATTCAGGTCCAGCGACAGCCGCGCGCCGCTCGGGCTGGCGACGCGGTACTCGACGCGGTAGCTGCCGCTGGTCGGGAAGTTGACGTTGGCGTAGGCCATCCAATCGCCGGCGTCGATCCAGCCGACGTTGCTGCCGCCTTCGCTGCAGGCTTCGGTCTGCACGCCGCTCTGGTTGGTGAAGGCCTCGGCCTCGATCAGTTTGCTCGACGTGGGCGGAGGCGTGGTGCCGCCGCCGATCTCGGCGCGGATCGCGCCCAGCAGGCTGTTGGCGCCGACCGCGTCCTGCGACATCTCCCAGATCATCACGCCCGCGCCCTGCTGCAGCGCCAGCCGCGTCTTGGCCTTGATCGTCGGGATGCCGTTGTAGGTGATGTAGCCGCAGCTCGCGCACAGGGTGCCGATCAGGTCCTTCTGCGCCGCCGCCGCGCCGAACTGGTTGAGGATGTCGTTGAAGCCGTAGTCCGACGCATACCCGTTGAAGCCGTAGCCGTAGAACGGCACGCCCAGCACCAGCTTCTCCTTGGGCAGGCCGCGCGACTGCCAGGTCGCGACGTCCTTCTGCGCCATCGCGTAGGACGAGTGCTCCTGGCCGACCTGACCCCAGCCCGGTCCCACGTTGTCGTAGGACATGATGGTCACGAAGTCGAAGTGCGGGATCGAGGAGACCGGGACCATCCCGCCCTCGTAGCTCGCCGTGGCCGCCGTGATCAGCTTGCCGGGCAGGGCCGCGCGCAGCGCCTGGATGAAGGGCGTGTAGTTGCCGGCGCGGTCGATGGCGGTCAGCACGGCGCCTTCGATGTCGATGTCCGCGCCGTCCAGGCCGAAGGTGTTGACGAACTGCGCCAGGCCGTTGACCGTGGCCGCGCGGTTGCCCGGCTGCAGCAGCGTCTGCCAGTTGCCGGAGCAGCCCGGGATCGCGCCGCCGGCCACCGAGATCAGCACCTTCGCGCCGGCCGCGTGGGCCTTCTGCACGACGTACTGGATGTCCGCGGCGGAGGCGTCCATGCAGGCCGGATTGCCGTTGCTCAGGAAGGCGCCGCTGCCCGACGGATTCGCGAAGGCGAGGTTCACGTGGGTGAGCTTGGTCAGGTCGGTGCGGTCGGCGACGGCGCGCAGGCCTTTCCAGCCCGGGAGGTAGCCAACCACCTTGGTCTGGGCGAGGGCGCTGGACGCCACGCCGCACAGGGCGAGCGCGGCCAGCAGGCCGGTGAGGACAGGACGGCGGAACGAGTGGGACAGTGTCATCGCGAGCTCCCTTGGGGTTGTGGGATCGACCTGGCGCAGCGCGACATCCGCGCGGCCTGGGTCGATCGGCGGCGATTTTGTGGGGGTTCCGTGAAATCGCTTTCATCACTGTCCCCGAATCGGCGACGCGCTTTCCGTATCGAATGCAACCAGGCGTGGCGCCGTCCGGCGTCCGGGAGCGCCCGTGTCCGCCGTGTAAAGCGCAAAAGGCTGGAAACCTGCTTGCGACCGCTTACGAAACGGCGCGATCGGTTGCAGGTCGTGCGCAGGTCGCTCCAAATAATCCGCCGCCTACCTCCAAAGGTCTAAAGGACGGTTTCCATGATGATCACCACGCAGCGCCCGAGCGGCGCCCTCCGCCTGCATCCGCTGGCCCTGTCGCTGGCCCTGGCCGGCGTGCTCGTCGGCTGCGGCGGCGGCAGCGATGGCGCGGGCAATCTGGTCTCGGCCGCGCAGCAGAACGGCGCCGGCACGGCGTCGGCCGGCGCCGTCACGGCCGCCGCGGATCCGCAGGTCTGCTTCTACGAGCACGCCAACTACGCCGGTGCCGGCCTGTGCCGCAGCACCACGACGAGCTGGATCGGACCGACCTGGAACGACCGCGTCTCGTCCATCCGCGTGCCCGCGGGCTTCAAGGTGGAGCTCTTCGCCGACATCAACTTCGGCGGCCGCTCGGTGACGCTGACGGCGGACAACGCCAACCTGACCTCGGTCAGCATGAACGACGCGGTCTCGTCGATGCGCGTCACCAAGGTGGTCGCTTCGGCCGTGACGCTGGCGTCGGTGCAGTTCGCGCAATCCATGCTCTACGGCAGCACGGACAACCAGCTGGTGCTGATCGCCAACAAGCCGGCGCTGCTGAAGGTCAACGTGACCGCCCCGGCCGGCACCGCCGCGCCGACGGGCCTGGTGCGCATCGACAACACGGTCGACGGCAGCAGCCGCGACCTGGTGCTGGCGGCACCGCGCCGCGGCCTGCCGACGACGGTCTCGGACACGCAGTCCTTCGACGACGCCTACACGGTCAGCGTGCCGGCCGAGCTGGTGAAGAACGGCCTGAAGGTCACGGTCACCGTGGCCGGCGCCGCGGCGCAGACCTTCACGCCGCGCGTCGGCGGCAGCACGCCGATGCGTTTCGTGCCGATCCCGGTGCGCATCGCCGGCACCACCGGCCAGCTGCCGACGGACCAGACCGCGCATCTGCGCGCGCTGTTCCCGGTGTCGACGGTCACGCTGCAGTCGCACCCGGCCTTCGTGTCGGGCAAGGTCACCACGCTGCCGAGCACGGACGCGCAGTGGAGCGACGCCTTCGGCAAGATCCTGGGCGAACTGGCCGACCTGCACCGCATCGAGGGCGCGGCCCGTCACGACTACTACTTCGGCTTCATCCCCAAGCGCACCTGGGGCCTGGCGGGTCTGGGCTACGTGCCGGGCAACTCGGCGGTCGGCTTCGACATGCCGAGCAATCCGGACACGGTGCGCGACGTCGTCGCGCACGAGCTCGGCCACAACTTCTCGCTGCCGCACGCGGCCTGCGGCGGCGCCGGTTCGCCGGATCCGAAGTACCCGTACCCGGACGCCAACCTGGGCAAGCCGGGCCGCTACATCTGGAGCTACCTGTCGGACACGAACTCGTTCTACGACCCGCGCCCGACCGACCGCCACGACATCATGAGCTACTGCGGCGGCACGGTGTTCTCGGACTACAACTACCGCATCATGCAGACCTTCCTGACGCCGACCGACGCGGTCAAGGCGCAGGCGGCGGAAGCCAAGGCGGTGGCGCAGGACGTGCTGCTGGTCAGCGGCAGCATCAACGGCCGCCAGGTCGAGGTCAACCCGGTGAAGGCGCTGTTCGCCAAGCCTGACGCGGCCTCCGGCCCGTACGTGCTGCGCGTGCAGACGACCGGCGGCCAGATCCAGGACCAGGCCTTCGCGGCCCAGGCGCTGGACCATGACGGCGACAACCAGCACTTCAGCGTGTTCGTGCCCAAGGTCGACAACATCGCCAGCATCAGCGTGCTGAAGGACGGCGTGGTCCTGACCCAGACCCAGCCGCGCGTGAGCTCGGCGCGTGTGAAGGCGCAGGCGACCGGCGGCAGCCGCGCGCAGGTGACGGTGAAGGAAGCCGGCGGCAAGGCGACGCTGCGCTGGGATGCGGACTCGACGCCGTTCCTGAGCGTGACCTGGACGGACGGCACCCGCCGCCTGAACCTGGCGCAGGACCTGCAGGGCGGCGAGACGACGCTGGACACGCATGAACTGCCGGCCGGCGGCCGCTTCGAGTTCATCGTGTCGGACGGCCTGAACGCGCAGCGGACTGAGTCGACGCGTTGAAACGACTGAGCGCGCGATAGCGCGCTGACAGTCAGGACGGGGGATCGGGCTTGAGGGCTCGGTCCCCCGTTGTCGTTGGGGCCGGCCGCGACGAAGGGCGCGCCGCTGGCCGGCGGAGGGGCGAGCGGCGTCCCGACCTGAGCCGGCCGGTACCGCCACGCGATACCCCAGGACTTTCGTCCATTGACGCGGCGCGCGCCTGAAAGACACTGCGGTCCTTCTCCCGACCTGCTCCGGCCGCGCGCGACATGGACTCCTTCGAAGCTTTCTGCCTGCTCGCCGCCCTGGGCTATCTGTGGTGGCAGCTCACGAATGTGAAGCGGCGTGTCCGGCTCCTGGAAGAGCAACTCGCCGCGAAGGACGCGGTGCGGGCGCAGCACGCGCCCGCCGAGGCGACACGGCAGCCACAGCCACAGCCGGTGCCGGCAACGCTCGAGCCGATTGCTCCGCTTCCCGCCGCCGCTGTTCCGGTTCCGGTTCCCGTCACGCCGCTGCCTGCCGCGCCGCTACCCGTCACGCCCGCCACGCCTGCTGCGCCAGTGCCCGCGCCGACGACCGCACGCGCGCCAGCGGTACCGCGCGTTGCGCCGACTCCGTCATCCCCTCCGCAGTGGCAGGTCGCCTTCTTCGACCTGCTGCGCAAGAACCTCTTCGCCGTCGCCGGCATCGTCCTGCTGCTGCTGGGCTTCGTCGTGCTGTTCCGCTCCATCGAGTGGGGCCATCTGCTGTCGCCGCTGGCCAAGGTGTCGTTGGGCTGGGTCGCCGCGGCCGCGCTGGGATTCGCCGGCATCAGGCTGAGCGCGCGCAACGGGCTGTGGGGTCAGGTCGTGCAGGGCGGGGCGGCAGCCATCGGTTTCCTCGCGACCTACGTCGGCGCGTCGGGCTACGAAGTCATCTCGCCGACGATCGCGCTGGTGCTGTTCACCGCGATCTCCGGCGCGCTGGTGTATCGCGCGCTGAAGGAAGACGCCAAGGTCCTGGCCGGCGTCGGCTTCCTGGGCGCGTACGCGGCGCCGCTGCTGGCCATGTACGGTCACGCCGGGCTGCTCTTCAACCTCGGCTACGGCCTCATCGTCACGGCCTTCGCGCTGTGGGTGAGCCTGTCGCGCCGATGGCAGGAGATCGGCATCCACGCCCACGTCTGCGCGACGGGCCTGGCGTCGCTGGCCTACGCCGGCGCGAACCTCGAACCCGCGCTGCCCGCCTGGCAGCAGCAGGCGCTGCTGCTGGCCTACGTCGCCCAGTTCGCGGGCTGGGCGCTGGTCTGGGCGCAACGCCACAGCCCCGCCGAGCTGGCGCGCGGCGACGTGTCGTCCGCACCGGCGCGCGAGATCCCCATCCTCAGCGCCTGCTTCTCGACGACCTCCGTCGTGTTCCTCGCGCTGGAGAGCTGGCTGCTCGCGCCGACCGCCTTCCTGGTCGTCGCCTTCGTCATGGCGGCGGTCCTCGCCTTCATCGGCCTGCGCGTGTTCCGCCAGCGGGCGCTGCGCGAGACCGCGTGGGTGCTGAGCGCACTGAGCGTCGCGACCGGCCTGGTGCAGGGCGATCTGGCCCGCTCGGTCGCGAGCTTCGGGCTGTTCGCCGAAGGCGCCATCCTGATGCTGACGACGCGCGCGCAGTCCATCGTCCGCCGCGTGGTGGCGCCTTTGCTGTACGGGGTGGGCGCGGTCGCCGTGATCGACGTGCCGGCGATGTGGCCGGTCGCCCTGCTGCTGGTGGCAAGTCTTGCCATGTCCCTTCGCATGCAGCGCGAGGGCTGGGCGGTGGAGGCCGCACTCGCGGCGGCGGTGACCGTCGCGGCTGCCGCGGCGTTCTCGTACCGGTATGCCGGGCTCGACTTCCGCCTGCTGCCGGTGTTCACGCTGATCATGCTCGGCGCGACCACGCTGGCGCATGGGATGGTGCGGTCGTGGGCCGCGTCGGGACCAGCCGCAGCGTCGACGAGCGAGACGAGCGCGACGAACGCCGGGGCCCCGAAGGGCCCGGCCGTCCGCTTCGTGCCGACGATCTACTCGGCAGCCCTGGTGCTGGGCTGGCTGCTCACCTTGACCGTGGCGCGGGAGGCGCCGATGGCGCTGGCGCTCGGCGCGCTGGTGACGCCGGTGGTCTTCGGCGCGGTGGTGGCGTGGCGGTCGCTGCGCCGCACGCTCAGTCCCGGCGAGGCCGAGCGCGCGAAGGCGCTGCTGTGGCTGGCGCATCTGCTGCCGGCGCTCGTGGCCTTCATCCTCGACGACAGCTGGACGCTGGTGGCCCTGCTGGCCGTCGCGGGCACCGCCGCGTTCGCTCACGTGCTGACGCGACTGCGCGTGGATGCGCCGTCGGCCAAGGCGTCCTACCTCACGCCCCATAGCGTCGCGTTCGCGGCATTGCTGGGATCTCCGATCCCGCTGGTGCTCGCGACCTGGACCGACGTCGGCACGAACCGCGTGGAATGGGTGATGGCCGCGGCGGCGTTCTACGCCGCGCTGGCGACCTGGTGGAAGCTCGGCGAGGGCGTGCCCGCGCAGGTCCGCAGCGTGGCCGCCTCGGCGGCGGGCGTGGCGATGGGCTACGTGATCGTGCGTGGCCTCACGGATTCGCCGCCCTACGCGTTCGAGCTCGCCTGGCGCAGCTACCTGCTGCCGGTGGCGCTGGCCGCCGTCGGCGTGGCCTTCCTGTTCCTGAGCACGCGCGGCGGTCACCGCCTGGCCTGGCAGGTGTCGGCGGTCGTGCTGGCCGGCTCGGCGGTCAAGCTGCTGCTGTCGCTGGGCAGCCTGGCGCTGTCGCCGATGGGCATCGTCGGCAGCCTGCTGGGCATGGGCGCGCTGTTCCTGATGGCCGGGTATCTGGCGCCGCAGCCGCCGGCCAAGGCGTAGCACGGGGCTCCACGCGAGAGCCGGCGTCCGCGGACGGCTTGCCTGCCGTCATCCGATGGCGAGTGTGTTGGCGAGCAGCCCTGCAAACAAAGGACTCAGCGTCGCCACGACCGCAGCCACCCGGTGCAACGGGTCGACCTCGGCGATGGCTTTCGTTGTCTCGCCATCGTCCTTGCTCGGGATGCAGGGCAAGCGCTCCTCGATCATCAGGCGGAGTCCGACCAGGGCCGGCACGTAGACGGCGGCGAGCAGCGCGCTGAAGGCGAGTCCAAAGCACAGCGTGATGCCGCGGGCGAGTTCCCGAAGGCTGTCGGCAGACTCGACTTGCGCGAACTGTCTGGGGAGCTCCCGGCAGCGTGCGTCTGTCTTCCGTGCGTCCGCATCGACGGCGGACGCAGCGGTGAAGAACGTGGGCGCCGATGCGGCGGGCGACATCAATTTGCACAGGTCTGCCTGAGCCTTCAATGGCGCGGCCTTGGGCATGCTCGCCAACGGGATGGAGAAGCCCGCGGAGAGCTGCAAGGTGCCGAACACCAGCGCGAGCGCGCCGATGTAGAGCATCTGGTCCAGCTCGCGCACCCGCGCAATGAGGATCTTGACCTGAATCTCCGCAAACTTCCGTACCTTCGTCGTGCTGTTCAGCCTGTCGGAGGGAAGCCACATCGGCTGAAGAACGAACGTGGCGCCGGCCAGGAGCACGCTGGGGACGGTGCAGGCCAGGAAGAACATGGCGTAGGGCACTGCACCTGCCATCCACGAAGCAGTGTTGGCGCTCTTCGGCGAAAGCAGCAGCTTGCCAAGCTCGGAGGTGAATGGTTGGCACGCGTCGGCAACCTTCCATGAGAGCCCCATGGACAGCGCGAGAAACAGGACGGCCACGATCAGTGCAGGAATACGAAAGCGATTGGCCTTCTTCAGGAAGGCCGAGACGGCCCAGACAACGCTGGTGATCGACAGGGCCAGCGTGATGGCCAGCGTCACACCGCTGAACGCCAGCGCTGCCCGGCGGGCGGCGTAGTCCACGTGGGGGTCCACGATGAGGGCCTTCAGCTCGGCGAGTCCGCCCGTTCCCTTCGGATCCGTGTCGGCGTCCAGGTAGCCCACGGCGTAGAGCATCCCGACTGCGGCGGCCCAGACGACCGCGACCCAGATGGCCGGCGCCATCGGAGTGAACCGCAGCGGATTCCCTGCGTAGCCGACGGCGCGTTGCTGCCTGTCAAGCTCGGCTTCGGCCGCACTGAGTGTGTCGGCTAGCGTCACCCCGCTCGCCTGAGGCTGCGACTGCCGATGTCGGCGGAGCATGGAGGAGGCCGTCATCCCAGTTCCCTGCCGCTGAACGACGGCAGGCCATGCTAATCAGTCGGACACGGGTGGTCCTCATCAGATTTGAGGATGCCTCTCCGCATGCGGCTGCAGCGGACTGCTCCACCGCAGTCCCGTATCGCGTCACGCAAAGCGTCGCCGGTACTCGACCAGCGTGAGCCCTAGCCGCCGGCTGAACGCGCGCCGGAAGCCGTCCACGTTCGCGTAGCCGACCGCGTCGGCCAGACGCTTCGCCGGCAGGTCGGAGTCCTCCGCCATGCGGCGCGCGGCGTCGATGCGCGCGTTCTCGACGAACTCCGCCGGCGTCGTGCCCGTCTCGCCGCGGAACACGCGGGCGAAGGTGCGCTCGCTCATGCCCGCGCGGCGCGCGAGCGCCGGGATGGAGAGGTCCGCGCGCAGGTGGGCGAGCACGTAGTCCTGGATCGTGCTCACGTCGGAACGCTCCGCCGTCTGCGCGGCCAGGTGGGCGCTGAACTGGCTCTGCCCGCCGGGGCGTTTCAGGAACATCACCAACTGGCGCGCGACACGCAACGCGAGCTCGCGCCCGTGGTCGTCCTCGACCATCGCGAGCGCCAGGTCCATGCCCGCGGTGACGCCCGCCGACGTGAAGAGCTGGCCGTCCTTCACGTAGATCGCATCGGGTTCGACGCAGGCGTCGGGGTAGTCGGCCGCGAGGCGGTCGGTCGAGTTCCAGTGCGTCGCCACGCGCTTGCCGTCCAGCAGTCCGGCCGAGGCCAGCGCGAAGGCGCCGGTGCAGACCGAGCCGTAGCGGCGCGCCGTGCGGGCCTGGCGTTGCAGCCAGCGCCGCAGGTCGTCATCGACGGCCATGTCCGCGCGCCGAGGGCTGCCCGCGACGAGCAGCGTGTCGATGCGCCCGCGATGCGTGGCCACCGTCGAGTCGACCGCCATGCGCAGACCGCTGCTGCTGCTGAGCAGACCCGCCGTCGTGCTGATCACGCTCACCTGATAGGCCTTGGCGTCGCCGAGCTGCTGGGACGCCTCCGCGAAGACATCGGCGGGTCCGGCCACGTCGAGCAGCTGGAAACGGGGGAAGGCGAGGATGGCGATGCGCATGGCGGTGAATGCCCGGTGATTGGCAGGAAACGCCGTGCCGTGGAGGGGCAGGCTCCGGGGAGCTTGGCAGAAAATAACGACACACGCAAATCCAGCCAACCAGCCCGCCACCGGACCCGCCCAGGACACAGCCATGCACGCCTCGTCACCCTTGTCTCCGTCGAGTTCTCCGTCGATTTCTCCGTCGAGTTCTCCGTTGAGCGCTCCATCGGTTTCCATGAAGGCCGGACACCCGGTGTCGTCCTCGCACGCCGGCGCCTCGATCCGCCATCTGCCGGTGAATCTCTTCGCGTCCGTGATGGGGCTGTCCGGACTCGCGCTGGCCTGGCGTCTCGCGCATCGCGACCTCGACGTCCCCGCCTTCATCGGCGAAGCGGTCGGCGCGCTCGCGGTCGTCGTGTTCCTGCTGATGGCCGTCGGCTATCTCGTCAAGCTGGCGAAACATCCCGAGGCCGTGCGCGCGGAGTTCCACCACCCGGTGGGCGGCAACTTCTTCGGCACGATCGCGATCTCGCTGCTGCTGCTGTCCTCGCTGATCGATCCTTACAGCGCATCGACGGCGCAGGCGCTGTGGACCATCGGCGCGCTGGGCGCGTTCGCGCTCGCGTTCATCGCGGTCTCGCGGCTGCTGAAGGGGCAGCTGGAGTCCGCGCTCGTGATGCCCGCGTGGCTGCTCTCCGGCGTGGCGACGCTCGACATCGCGGTCACGGGCCGCGACATGACCATGCCCTGGGCGCCGGAGGTGACCCTGATCGCCGGCGCGCTCGGCGCCATGCTGGCGCCGGTGCTGTTCGTGATGATTGTGAGCCGCCTCGTCCACCGCGAACCGATGGCGCCGGGCGTGACGCCCTCGCTGATGATGCTGGTCGCGCCGTTCGCGGTGGGCTTCCTCGCGTACACCAACATCGTCGGCGTCGACCGCTTCGCCGCGGTGCTCTTCTACTTCGGGCTGTTCCTGTTCCTGGTGATCGCGCCCAAGGTGTTCCGCCCGTGCATCGCGTTCTCGCCGGCCTGGTGGGGCATCAGCTTCCCGATGGCGGCGCTGGCGAGCGCGGCGCTGAAGTACGCACATCACGCGGGCGGCCTGCCGCTGCAGACGCTGGCGGTCGTGCTGCTCGGCGTGTTGAGCGTGGCGCTGGCGGTGCTGTTCGTGCGGACTGTCGCGATCGTGCTGAACGGACAGCTGTTCAGATGAACGGACCCGACGGATGGATCGCTGGACACGCGGACGGATGAAGGCGTCGTTAACGCCCGAGCGATGGTTGAACGTCCCGTGCCAGGTCTTGCGGGTATCCCAGGAGGAGTGACCGAAAGCCCGCTGATAGCGTCTCCCGCACAAAAATGCGCATCAGGGAGAGCGCGTGAAATCAGCGATGGGACTGGTCGTCTTGCTGGCGGCAGGGCTGCACGGCGTTGCTTGCGCCGCCAATGACGACGGCGACCCGCACCCCAGGCTGGACGATGGCCAGAACAAGGTCACCTTGCCGCCGAGTGTCAACAACTGGAAGTCGATCGGCTACATCAAGTACATCTCGGTCGATCAAGGGTTGATTCAGAACGCCCCACCGCTCGGCGGTGAGGCCGGCTCTCCGCTCAAGGACAACAAGGCGAATCCGCCGGGCACGAACGGAGGCACGGACGATCCGTGCATCACGCCGCAGACTGCTCACCCGGTGATGATCGCCACGGGCGAGAAGTTCAAGGTCGAGCAGGACATCGTCGCCAATGGCGCCTATGGCTTGGGGCTGAGTCGCACCTATCGCAGCTTCTCCAGCACGCCGGGCATGTTCGGTCCGAAGTGGACGTCGAGCTATGACTACGCGCCGTTGACGCCGCTGGGCGCCTGCAACACGAACGCCGACTACCCGGGCAAGTGTGTCCCGAGCTCCATCCGCTTCACGAAACCCGACGGCGCGAGCTACACATTCACGCCGGATCCGACCAACAACATGGTCTATCACGTGAGCGGCTCGTCGGCGCTGGGCAAGCTCACGATCGTGCCGCGCGACTGGTCCTTCGCGCTCAACATGGACGGGCTCACGCTCTTCTACAACAACACCTACACGATCCGCAGCATCACCAGCCGCGGCAGCTCGCCGCTGGTGACCTACACCTACCCGTTCGCGGGCTCGACGTCGCCGTCGCGCATCGCCAATGCCGCCGGCCATTACATCGATTTCACCTACAACGCCGCCAGCGCGGTGACGCAGGCCAAGGACCAGGACGGCAACATCTGGACCTACGGCTACAACGCGCAGGGCATGTTGGCGACGGTCACCGCGCCCAGCGGGGCGCCCGACGTCCGGACCTACTTCTACGAGGCGGGTGCGATCGATGCCAAGCTGCTGACCGGCATCGCCATCAACGGCGTGCGCTACAGCACCTACGGCTACTACGCGGACAAGCGCGTGCAGTTCAGCGGGCTGAGCGGTGACGAGGAGCGGGACGGCTTCACCTATGGCACCGACACCACGACGGTCACCGACGCGCGCGGGCAGGCCACGGTCTACACCTTCGCGTCGCTGCAGGGCGGGAAGAAGCTGACGTCGGTCTCGCGCCAGCCGACCTCGTCCTGCCCGGCCGCCTCCGCGACCACGGCCTACGACGCCAACGGCTGGACGGACTACACGCTCGACTGGAACGGCAACAAGGACGATTACAGCTACGACGCCGCAGGCAAGCTGCTGCAGCTCACGACGGCGGTCGGAACCAGCTCGGCGAGCACGCAGGTCAACACCTGGAACGGCGACCTGCTCGCGAGCTCGCTCTTCAAGGATGCGAACGGCGCGTCGCTGTACCGGATCGACTACACCTACTTCACGACGGGCAACGCGCTCAACAACGTGCAATCGATCGTGACCACGGACCTGGTCAACGGCGGAACGCGAACGACCACCTTCGGCTACACGTTTGCCGCGTCCGCCGTGCTGACGAGCAAGACGGTCACGCAGGCGCTTCCGGGGGGGAACGCGACAACGACCTGGCTCTTCGACGGCTCAGGCAACCTCACGTCGGTCACCGACCCGGTGGGGCGGCAGTGGAGCTATTCGGGCTACAACGGCCGGGGCCTTCCCTCCCATGTCGTCGATGCCAATGGGGTCGCGACCGACCTTGTCTACGACGCGAAGAGCAACGTGACCACGTCCACGACGACGATCAACGGTGTCGCCCGCACGACGACCTATGCCTACAACGCCGACCGGCTGATGACGGATGCCAGCTATCCCGACGGCTCGGCGCAGCGGTGGCGGTACACAGCGTCCATGCGCCTTTCCGACGTCGGCAACGTGCGCGGCGATTACGTGCACACGGCCGTGGCGGTGCCGCCGCTGTCGAGTTCGATGAGTTCCGCGCGCAACACCCCCGCGTCCAGCGGCGGGACGCCAGTGGTCGGCGGCACGGGAAGCTTCGCCACGGCGGCGCGGTACGACAGTCTCGGACGCACGGTCACGGCGCTCTGGAGCGACGGCGTCAACGCGCGGCAGACCTTCAGCTATGACAAGAACGGCAATCTGCTGACGAGCACACGCTCGGGGCACACGACGTCCATGGCGTACGACGCCATGGACCGTGTCACGCGCGTCACGGCGCCGGATTCGGGGATCACGCAGTTCGGCTACGACCCGGCAGGGAACCTTCAGACGGTGCAGGATCCGCGCGGATTGACGACGCGTTACGGCTATAACGGATTGGGCCAGCGCGTGTCGCTGAACAGCCCCGACACGGGCGTGACGAGCTACGCCTACGACAGCGCGGGACGGCTCGCCAGCGAGTCGCGCGCTGATGGGCAGGTCTGGACCTACGGATGGGATGCCGTCGGCCGCATGACGAGCCGCTCGTCGGGGGGGCAGGTCGAATCGTTCACGTATGACGGTGGTGCCAACGGCAAGGGCCATCTGACGCAGATGAGCGACCTGTCGGGACAGACAAGCTTCGCCTACAACCCCGACGGGCAGTTGGCGTCTCAGACCGTGACGATTGCGGGGCAGACCTACTCGACCTCCTACAGCTACGACAACGCCGGTCGCGTGACGGGCATGACGTATCCGACGGGCGTGAGCGTGAGCTACCAGTACGACGCGTATGGACGGCTGAGCGCGGTGCTGGGCACGCCGACGGTGCCGTGGTCGACGGTGGCGAGCAGCTTCCTCTATCAGCCGGCGACAGACCGCCCCTATGCCTGGCGATTCGGGAACGGACTGCCGCGAATGGAGACCTGGGATGCCGATGGATTGCTGCAACGCGTGGAAAGCCCCGGCGTGCAAAACCTCGGCTACGGCTATATCGGAAGCAACGTTCTGCAGATCACCGACTCGGTGTATCCGGCGCAGACGAGTGCGTTCGGCTACGACGGCAATGACCGGCTGACGTCGGTCAGCAAATCCGGCGACGACCAGACCATCGCGGTGGACAACGTCGACAACAGGACCTTGCTCATTCGGGCGGGGACGTCCACCAGTTATGGCTTGGCGCCGGACAGCAATCGCCTGATGAGCGTGGGCGGGGCCAACTGGCGGAACTTCTCGTACGACGCGGCGGGCAACCTCTCCAGCGAGTCGCGTTGGGATGGGAGTCGCGGGTACGGCTATGACGCGTTCAACCGGCTCAACAGCGCGACGATCAACGGCGCGACGGTCGGGCAGTACCTGAACAACGGCTTGAACCAGCGGGTCATGAAGACCAGTGCGGCGGGGCAGACGCGCTACTTCTACGGGCCCGGCGGCGAGCTGCTCGCCGAGATCGGGCCGCAGACGACGATCTACCTCTGGGCTGCTGGGCAACTGCTGGGGATTTCGCGCGATGGCCAGTTCTATGCGAGCCACAACGATCACCTTGGCCGACCTGAAGTGCTGACGGGTTCATCAGGCAACGTGGTCTGGCGGGCCAACAACGCGGCGTTCGATCGCAGCGTCGTCGTCGATGCCATCGGCGGGATGAATGTCGGATTCCCGGGGCAGTATTACGACGCGGAGACGGGGCTGTGGCAGAACTGGAATAGGTATTACGACGCGTCGGTGGGGCGCTACATTCAGAGTGACCCGATCGGGCAGGCGGGCGGCATCAACACGTATGTTTATGTGCGCGGTAATGCTTTTAACCTGAGCGATCCGGACGGCCTGTCGCCAAAGCCGGAGTGGTGGAACAAGATGTGGGCCTCGCCGGATACGTCGAAGTGCGCGACTGCAGAATGCGCTGCGGGGCTACTACCTGCCCCACAGGATAATCGTACGCAATTGCAAGTTGATAGTGGTCAATGCCAACTCGTCTGCAATATATCGTCTGCCGCTCCGGTCGCTGCCTGCAACATGGCTCTCGGGGGCGGGCTCGTCGGTGGCGTGGCCGCGACTGCGGGCAGGATGTCCATTTGCTCGATGGTGTGCAAACAATAGGAGCTGTCCAGATGAATCGCCCTACCTGCCCACATTGCGGTGCCAATCCGGTCATCGCCTTTTTTAGACCCAATTTTCAATGCCCTGCGTGCGGCACTGAGTTATCAAGTGATCTGCGTCTGTTGAGCGTCATTGAGTGCGTTGTCGGACTCATTCCTCTGATTCTGCTTGCCGCTGCGATCAAGACGGTAGATGCCTTTGCAGAATGGCCTTTCGCGGGAGTCATGGCACTACTGATCGTGCCGGCGGGGTTTGTTCACTGGGCAGTACTGAGCCAGTTTCTGAAGCTTCGAGCAACGGCTGCTCCTTGACGAGTCCTCGTGACTTCTCCCGTTGTGGTCAGAACAAAACAATTGGCCGCGCCGTGCTCATGCTGGGTGTCAGCATAGCCCTTGCCGGTTGCGGGGATGTCTTGTGGAGTCGCGAACTTCATGTCGAAGTGTCGGTTGATTCTTACCCTCAGTGCGCGCGCGTGGCTCTTGCCAAAGTCCCAATTGAAAAAATTGATAAGTACTTTGAGAAGACCGATATTGTGGACTTTGTGATTCCGCTGGGTGCAACTGCTGAAATGTTGACCGGTTGAATTCAGCGCGATACATCTTCCGGACTTGGAATCACTGCGTTTGGTAATGGCTCTTCTGAACCTGAAAATGTTCGGATAATATTGGAGCCGATTCTGCAGAAGATTTCGGCCGAGTTGGTCTCGGCGTGCGGTGCAGTGCGTCCGGTGAAAGGTTTGGCTGGATCTGGGAGTGGCCGCTGAAAAAATTATTTTGATTGGCTAGAGTGTCCGCGCTCCATGCTCAGTTATCGAAATACCCCATGATTTCGTAGTCCCATTTGGTACATGTAAGGTACGGTGGCTGACTGGTATCATTCGGTGCTGGCAATCGGCTGCAGCGCGCTCGCGGAGGATTGATATGTGGCTCTGCGCTCACGCTATTATGTACTTCAAATTGATTGACGCCGCTCAAGATTCATTCTTGGTGCATGAGAATGTCTATCTTGTTGATGCGAAAAGCGCGGATGAGGCGGATTCGATTGCCCGGGGAATCGGCCAGTGAGGAATGCTGGTTTTTCCGACGCTCCTATGGCCACGGGTCCAAGTACTCTTCTGGATGGATTGCGCCCCCATTGAGTTTAAATCTTGGTATGGCTGCGAGACCGATATAATGAGCCGAAAAGCCATTGGCAGAGTATTGGGTATCATTTTCTTTACTGCCGTTGTTGCCGGGTGTGACGACATTCTATGGCTCCACGAAAATCACGTGAAAGTATCCACCAAGAATTATCCGCAATGTGCTCGTATTGCCTTGGCGGGCGAGCCCGTCGAAGGAGTCTCTGATTTCCTTGGTGACCCGCAGATCATCGATTTTTCAATTCCGGTACGAGGTGGGCATCGACCAGTTGCCGGTCGCATTCAAAGGGACGGTGAACTTGGGCTCAAAGTTCTCGCATTTAGCAAGGGTTTATCGGAGCCTGAAGAGGTTAAATCGCAGCTGGATCCTATATTGAAACTTATCGCCTCCGGTCTTCAAGAGAAGTGCGGTGCGCCATAACTCCTGCGTTCCACCTCGCCGATGTCCAGCGCCGGGTTCAGCGCTTGAAAAACCGCGCGCAAGTTTTTCACCCTCCGGGGGCAACGGGGCGGATTTCAAGGTCTTGATCGCGAGCAGCGCCGAAATGAAACTGGATCGACGTCATTTGGAAATCGGCTGTGATGACTATGCCCGTGGTCGTTTCAAGGCCGCTGCAAGAAACTTCTCAATCGCCGCCCGGTACGGCAATGCGGAAGCTCAAGTCAATCTCGCGAACATGTATGACCTGGGCGAGGGTGTGCCCGTGGACGTCAAGCTTGCAGTTCACTACTACAGGCTCGCTGCAAGTAAGGGGCTAACGCAGGCGGCATATAACCTCTTCGTGCTTTACCGCACAAGAGGAAATATGAGAGGGGCCCGCTACTGGTTGCAGCGCGCTCGCGATTTGGGGGACGAAGATGCGCTGAATGCTCAGATGGACGATCGAAATACCTCGTGATTTCGTAACCCCGTTTGGCGGAGATATGGAGGCATCAATCCGATCGGCTATTCCTTTTCCGCCGATGTCCCTGGGTGCGAGGAGCCCTTGCTCGCTGATTGGCTTGGTATGCGACGACTCGTCGATCAAGGTAAGGCACGGCTGGCTGACAAGTTTATTTGATACTCAATGTTGGCTGAGACCTGCTCGCGGAGGATTGATATGTGGTTCTGCGCTCACGTAATCATGTACTTTAAGTTGATAGACGCCCCTCAGGAGTCATTCCTGATCCACGAGAATGTCCATCTTGTCGAAGCGAACAACGCAGATGAGGCGGATTCGATTGCCCGGAAAATCGGCCAGTCTTGTGAGGATCCCAGTAAAGATGGGCATCTGGAATTGAATGAGCAAAAGGCGGCCTATCTATTCGCGGGGATTCGCAAGATCATCGAGGTTGAAATTAATCCTGAGACTATCTCTGCGATAAATCTCAGCGGGCGGGAAGTTACATATTCTGTATATGAGGTTGATACGTTTGAAGAGGTTTGCTCTCTGGCGAATGGTGACATGATAAATGTCTTGTATCGAGAGTAGGCATTCGTATAGGTACGGGAGTGATTGCCGGAAGCCGCGGCGACCTTGCGACGGGAGATGAAGTGCAAGCTATAGGCCGTGCCCTGCTCATTCTGGGAAGTGCAGTAGCAGTTGCCGGTTGCGGCGATGTTTTGTGGAGTCGCGAACTTCATGTCGAGGTGTCCGTGGTTTCTTACCCTCAATGCGCACGCGTGGCTCTAACCAAAGTCCCGATTGAAAAAATTGACAGGTATTTCGAGAAAACGGACATCGTCGACTTCGTCATTCCGTTGGGGACAGAGCGCGGAGCGCTGTCTGGCCGAATCGAACGCGATACCGCGTCCGGACTTCGAATCACTGCTTTTGGCAAGGGTTCTTCTGAGCCCGAAGATGTTCGAATAGTATTGAATCCACTATTGCAGAGGATTTCGGCTGAACTGGTTTCAGAGTGCGGTGCAGGGCGTAGCGCGTCCGCTCAATTGAGCGACTCATGACACGGTCCTCCGGGTTCTTGAAGGCAATGGCGGCCTATGACTCGGACGACGAGTTGCTGGCGTTGGCTTGTTGGAGGCGTGCGCGGAGACCGGGGAGGCCATTGCCTGCTTCATGATGGCGCTCTGGTGCGCCGGAAACGAAGGGATGCCGCGCGGCGCGGAACGCAGCAGACGGTGGCTCTCCATTCGAGGAGTTGGCTGACGGCGGTGATCTGGAGGCTCAGTGGCGCCTCGGACAGAGCTATCGTTTCGGAAACCTCGTGCCGACAAAGGGTTCAAACACGCGGAGCACGTCTTGCGCGCTCTTCGATATTGAGACCGCCCGTTCAGCCGCGCTGCACCGCCTCCACCGCGTCCAACACCGCCTCCGGCGTCGCCGGCGCGCGCAGCGGCGGATCGCAGCGCTCCGGTCCGCAGGCCGCGACCGCGTCCTTGATCGCGAGCAGCACCGAGAACGGCAGCAGCAGCGGCGGCTCGCCGACGGCCTTGGAGCGGTGGATGCTGTCCGCCGCGTTCGGCGCGTCGTAGAGCGCGACGCGGAAGTCCTGCGGCATGTCGTTGGCCGTCGGGATCTTGTAGGTGCTGGGCGCGTGCGTCAGCAGCAGCCCCGACTGCGGATGCCACACGAGCTCCTCGCTCGTCAGCCAGCCCTGGCCCTGCACGAAGGCGCCTTCGACCTGGCCGATGTCCAGCGCCGGATTCAGCGACTTGCCGACGTCGTGCAGCACGTCGGCGCGCAGCACGCGGGTCTCACCGGTCAGCGTGTCGATCAGGACCTCCGCCACCGCCGCGCCGAAGGCGTAGTAGTAGAACGGGCGGCCCTGCAGCTTCGCGCGGTCCCAGTGCAGGCCCGGCGTCGCGTAGAAGCCGTCGCTCCACAGCTGGATGCGCTCCAGGTAGGCCTTGGCGACCAGCTCCTTGAAGCCGATCGCCTTCGGACCGTCGAGGCCCTCGCGATGGCCGTCGCCGTTGCCATCTGCCCGTCCGTCGACGCGGACCTCGCCGCCGTCGAAGACGAGCGCCGCCTCCTCGCAGCCGAGCAGCCGCGCCGCCAGCGGCATCAGGCGCTGCTTGATCTTGCGCGCCGCATCCTGCGCGGCCTTCCCGTTGAGGTCCGAGCCGGTGGACGCTGCCGTCGCCGAGGTGTTGGCGACCTTGCTCGTGTCGGTGGCGCTCGCGCGCACCTGCGAGGCGGGCACGCCCAGCTCGTGCGCCACCACCTGCGCGACCTTGGTGTTGAGCCCCTGGCCCATCTCCGTGCCGCCGTGGTTCACCAGCACCGAGCCGTCCGTGTAGACATGCACCAGCGCGCCCGCCTGGTTCAGGTGGACGACGTTGAACGAGATGCCGAACTTCACCGGCGTGAGCGCCAGGCCGCGCTTGAGCACCGGGTTGGCCGCGTTGAAGGCGGTGATCTCCGCGCGTCGCGCGTGGTAGCCGGAGGTCTCGACCAGATGGTCCGTCAGCGGCTGGATCTGGTTGTCCTCGACGCGCTGTCCGTAGGGCGTGACGTCCTGGCCGTCGCGATAGAAGTTGCGCTGCCGCACCGTCAGCGGATCGAGGCCCAGGCGCCGCGCGACGCCGTCGAGGATCATCTCGATCGCCAGCGCGCCCTGCGGGCCGCCGAAGCCGCGGAAGGCGGTGTTGCTCTGCGTGTTCGTCTTCGCGGCGTAGCCGTGCATGGAGACGTTCGGCAGCCAGTAGGCGTTGTCGAAGTGGCACAGCGCGCGCGCCATCACCGGGCCGGAGAGGTCGGCGCTGTGACCGCAGTTGGAAATCAGGTCGATCTCGGCGGCGAGGAGGCGGCCCTCGTCGTCGAAGCCGACCGACCAGCGGTAGTCGAAGCCGTGACGGCGGCCGGTGACGAGGAAGTCGTCGTCGCGGTCGACGCGCAGCTTGACCGGCCGGCGCAGCTTGTGGGCCGCGATCGCCGCCACGCAGGCGAAGAGCGCCGACTGCGACTCCTTGCCGCCGAAGCCGCCGCCCATGCGGCGGCACTGCACCGTGACCTGGTGCGACTGCCAGCCCATCGCATGCGAGACCAGCTGCTGCATCTCCGAGGGATGCTGCGTCGAGCAGTGGATCAGCAGCGACTGGTTTTCCTGCGGCAGCGCGTAGCTGATCTGGCCTTCCAGGTAGAACTGCTCCTGACCGCCGACGGCCCATTCGCCGTCCAGCCGGTGCGGTGCGGCGGCGAGCGCGGAGGGCGCGTCACCGCGCGCCAGGTGCATGGGCGGAATGACGTATTGCCCGATGGCATGGGCTTCGCGGGCGGTCAGCACCGCCGGCAGCGGCGTGCTGACGACGGCCTGCTTCGCCATCGCCGCGGCGCGGCGTGCGAGTTCCCGATCGGTCGCGATCACGGCGTAGACCGGCTGGCCGACGTAGCGCAGCTCGCCGTCGGCGAGGATGGGATCGTCGTGGAGCAGGGGGCCGCAGTTGTTCTCGGCCGGGATGTCGGCGGCGGTCAGTACGGCCACGACGCCGGGCTGGCGGCGCAGCAGTTCAAGGTCGATGGACACGAGCGTCCCGTGCGCCACGGGCGACAGGCCCAGCGCCGCATGCAGCGTTCCTTGAGCCTCGGCGATGTCGTCGATGTAGGTCGCCTCGCCGCTGACGTGCAGGTGCGAGGACTCATGAGCACGGCTGACGCCGACCTGCGGCTGCAACGCCGCCGGGGGTGCATCGATCGGCGCGTCGACGCTGAAGCCGACCGGGAGTTCCGACGGCTTGTTCATGCGACGCTCCGCTGCAGGTTGACGGCCTGCCAGACGCTGGTCGATTCGGCAGAGATCGGCGCGTTGGCGCGGGTCTCCAGCCAGAAGCGGCGGATCAGGTTCGCGGCGGTGCGCTCGCGGTAGCTCGCGCTCGCGCGCAGGTCGGTCATCGGCTTGAAGTCCTCGCGCAGCGCCGCGGCCGCGGCGATGGAGGCGGCCTCGTCCCAGGCGCGGCCGTTCACCGCGGCCTCGGCCTTCGCCGCGCGCTTGACGATCGCGGCCATGCCGCCGAACGCGAAGCGGGCATCGCGCACGACGCCGTCTTCGAGTCGCAGGCTCAGCACTGCGCAGACGGCGGAGATGTCGCTGTCGTAGCGCTTCGCGAGCTTGTAGCCGCGCAGCCGCGTGCCGGGCGGCGGGGTGGGGACCTCGATCGCCTCGACGAACTCACCCGGTTCGAGCGCGTTCTTCATGTAGTCGAGATAGAAGGCGTCGAGCGGCAGCGTGCGCTGCGTCGCGCCGCGTCGCAGCACGATGCGCGCGCCCAGCGCGATCAGCGCCGGCGCACCATCCCCGATCGGCGAGCCGTTGGCGATGTTGCCGCCCAGCGTGCCGGCGTGCCGCACCGGCGGCGAAGCGAAGCGCAGCCAGAGCTCGCGCAGGGCGGGCACATGCGCGGTCAGCGCGGACCAGGCGTCTTCCAGCGTCACCGCTGCGCCGATGCGCAGCGTCGTGCCTTCCTGCGCCGTTACCGTGTCGATGCGCCGGAGCCCTTCGACGCGTCCCGTGAGGATCACATCGCCGAGCTCGCGCTGCTGCTTGTTGACCCAGAGGCCGACGTCCGTCGCGCCCGCGACGATCCGCGCCTGCGGCATCGATTCGCGCAGCGCGGCGAACTCGTCGATCGAGCGCGGCGCGAAGGCGCGCTGCGGCGAGCCGGCGCGCGAAAGCGCCTCGTAATGAAGCGGTGGATCCTCGGCCAGCACGCGCAGCGCGTCGACGATGGGCGCGTGGGCGATGGTGCGCGCGGGTGCGTCGAACATGCGCTCGCCCGCGTCCAGGATGGGCCGGTAGCCGGTGCAGCGGCACAGGTTGCCCGACAGGTCGTCCGCGAGCGCCTGACGGTCCGGTCGCGTGCCGCAGGCTTGGTGCCGCTCATAGATCGCCTGCATCGTCATGGCGAAGCCGGGCGTGCAGAACCCGCATTGCGAGCCGTGGCAGTCGACCAGCGCCTGCTGGACCGGGTTCAGGTCGGTGCTGCCGCCCAGGTCCTCGACCGTCAGCAGCGCCTTGCCGTCGAGCATCGGCAGGAACTGGATGCACGCGTTGACGTTGCGCAGGTCGACGGCCTTGCCGTCGGCATCGAGTTCGCCCACCAGCACCGTGCAGGCGCCGCAGTCGCCTTCGGCGCAGCCTTCCTTGGTCCCGGCGCAGCGGGCGTGCTCGCGCAGGTACTGCAGCACCGTGGTCGTCGGCGGCAGACCGGAGACGGACTGCAGCTGTCCCTGGTGGAAGAAGCGGATCGGACGGGGAGAGGTCATGGACGGAAGCGAGGCTGGGCGCGCCGGAAAGGACGCTGTCTGGCAAGCAAGAAACGGGCGAGGACCGGGCGATGAAAGGGCGATGAAAGGGCGAGAAACGGGCGGGAAGCCAGTGAGAGTGGCGATGAGCGGCCCCGGATGCACTTACCCGGAACGGTACTCCTCCGACGTCGCTATGGTTATACGATGGGGGTTATGACTTCTATATGCCATGGGACATGTCGGAAGCGCTGAACTTCGACAAGATCGACCTCCTTCTGGTGCGGGTCCTGCATACCTTGATTTCCGAGCGCAGTGTGTCCAGGGCCGCCATGCGGCTCGGCAGCACGCAGCCCGCCTTGAGCGCGCAGCTGCGGCGTCTGCGCACCCTGACGGGCGATCCGCTGCTGGTGCGCAGCGGCGCCGGCATGACGCCGACCGCCACCGCGCTGGAACTGCTGGCCCCCGCTGAACGTCTGTTGCGCGAAGCCGATGAACTGTTCGGCGCGCGTCTGCGCAAGTCCGGCTTCGATCCCGCGACCGCGGAGCTCCGCTTGAGCATCGCGGCCAGCGACTACCTCGATCCCTTGTTCCTGCCGCTGCTGGTGGCGCATCTGCAGCGCCTCGCGCCGGGCGTGCAGCTCGATCTGCAGCCGCTGAACGCGGATTTCGACTACCGGACCTCGCTCGCCCGCGGCGAGGTCGACCTCGTGATCGGCAACTGGCTGGAGCCGCCCGGAGAACTCCACATGGGCCGGCTGCTGGTGGACGAGGTCGTCTGCCTGGTCAGCCAGGACCACCCCGCCGCGCGCATGGCGCCGCGCGCGTGGACGCAGGACCGCTACCTCGATTGCCAGCATCTGGCGCCGATGCCGCTGAGCCGCGGCCAGCCGGGCGTCATCGAGCAGCATCTGGCCTCGCTCGGCCTGGAGCGCCGCATCGCGGTGCGCGGTGCCCACTTCGGACAGCTGCCGCAGATGGTGGCGCGCAGCTTGCTGGTGCTGACCACGGGGCGGCTGTTCTGCAACCGTTACCTGGACCAGTTGCCGGTCACGGTGCTGCGCTGCCCGGTGGCGTTCCCGCCGATGACGTACTACCAGCTGTGGCACGACGTCAGCCACAACAGCGCGCCGCTGCGCTGGCTTCGCGAGCAGGTGCGCGAGGTCGCGCGCGAGCTCGTGAAATAGCGTCTTCCGAATCCGTTTCTGAATCCTTTTCCCTGAATCCATTTCCGCTGAACGCATGACGACCGATCGATCCGCCGCTCCCGCACGCCTGGCCCTGAAGGGCGACCTGCTGGACTTCACCGCCGCGCCGCAATGGGCGCGCGTGGACGACCCCGCCGTGCGCTTCCGTCCGGATCACTGGCTGCTCATCGAGGACGGCCGCATCGTCGGCGCGCAGACCGAGGATCCGGGCGACGGCTGGGTCCGCCATGACCACAGCGGCCGGCTGATCCTGCCGGGCTTCGTCGACACGCATGTGCACAGCCCGCAGCTGGACGTGATCGCGTCCTACGGCACGGAGCTGCTGGACTGGCTCAACACCTACACCTTCCCGGCCGAGCAGCGCTACCAGGATCCCGAGATCGCGCGCATCGGCGCGGGACGCTTCCTGGACGCGCTGCTGGCGCACGGCACGACGTCGGCGGTGGTTTATCCGACGGTGCACAAGGTGTCCGCCGATGCGCTGTTCGACGCCGCCGCGGAGCGCGGCATGCGCCTCATCACCGGCAAGGTGCTGATGGACCGCAACGCGCCGGAAGCGTTGCGCGACGATGTCGTGCAGGCCGAGCGCGACTGCCTCGACCTCATCGCCAGGCACCACAACCGCGAGCGTCTGTCCTACGCCGTCACCGTGCGCTTCGCGCCGACGAGCACGCCCGGGCAGCTCGCGATGGCCGGCGCGTTGTGCCGCGCCGATGCCAGCCTCTACATGCAGACGCACGTGGCCGAGAACCGCGGCGAGGTGGAGTGGGTGGCCAAGCTCTTCCCGGAGGCGCGCAGCTACCTCGATGTCTACGACCGCGTCGGCCTGCTGCATCCGCGCGCGGTGCTGGCGCACGGCATCTGGCTCGACGACGAGGACCGCCGCGTCGTCGCGCGCACGGGCGCCCACATCGCGCATTGCCCGTCGTCCAACCTGTTCCTGGGGAGCGGGCTGTTCGACTGGCCCGGCGCGCTCGCCGCAGGCGTGCGGGTGAGCGCCGCCAGCGACGTGGGCGGCGGGACCTCGCTGTCGGCGCAGCGCACGCTGGCGGACGGCTACAAGGTGCAGGCGCTCAACGGCCAGCGCCTGACCGCCTGGGCGGGGCTGCATGCGGCGACGCTGGGCGCGGCCGAGGCGCTGGGACTGTCGGACGAGCTGGGCCATTTCGGCGCGAAGACCCTGGCCGACGTCTGCGTCTGGGACTGGGCCGCCGGCCCCGTTGCAGAGGCCCGCATGGCGCTGGCGCGAGACCCGCATGAGCGCGCCTTCGCCTGGATGACGCTGTCGGACGATCGCAACCTGGTGGCGAGCTACGTCGCGGGCGTGCCGCAGTACCGCCGGCCCTGACTACCACTGGCCCTGAGAACGCCGGGGTCTCCCGTTCATCGCGCCTGGATGCGGCCTGTCGGGGCAGGACGCAGCGCGTGGATCCCGGGATGGTCAAATCCTGACCCCAGTGCCTACAGTCGGGGGTTCCCGGGACGTCCCCGGGACCGATCAGGAGAGGAGATCCCCGATGAAGAAGTTGTCCCCGAAGGGCGCGCCGCGTCTGGCGCTGAGCGCGCTGTGTCTGGCGCTGGGCGCGATGACGGCGATGACGGCGATGCCGTCGCAGGCCGCGACGGAGAAGGTCGCGAAGACCCCCGCGGCGGCAGCGACCGCAAAGGCGCAGGCCAGGTCCGCGCAGCCGCGGCCGGCCAAGCCCTACACGATCGAGCAGTTCATGGCGACGACGTCGGTCCGCGGCGCGTCGTTCTCGCAGGACGAGCGACGCATCCTGCTCAGCAGCAATGCGACCGGCATCTTCAACGTCTACAGCCAGTCGGTCGACGGCGGCGAGCCGGTGGCGCTGACGACCTCCACGACGGAGAGCCATTACGCCGTCGGCTATTTCCGCAACGACGACCGCGTGCTGTTCACCCGCGACCAGGGCGGCAACGAGAACAACCACCTGATCGTGCGCGAGCTCGACGGCAGCGAGCGCGACCTGACCCCCGGCGACAAGGTCAAGGCCGGCTTCTCCGGCTGGAGCCGCGACGGCGACGCCTTCTTCGTCACGACCAACGAGCGCGACGCGCGCTACATCGACGTCTACCGCTACGACGCGAAGACCTACGCCCGCACGCTGATCTACCAGAACAACGACGGCAACGCGGTGTTCGACGTCAGCGGCGACGGCCGCTGGGTGGCGCTGGGCAAGACCAACACGACGGCGGATTCGGACGTCTACCTGTACGACGTGCAGTCGAAAGAGACCAAGCATCTGACGCCGCACCAGGGCGTGGCCTCGTTCAGCACGACGGACTTCGATCCGGAATCGAAGACGCTGCTGATCCTCTCGAACGAGGGCTCCGAGTTCCAGCGCCTGATCGCCTACGACCTGGCCTCGGGCCAGAAGCGCGACCTGGAGAAGTCGGACTGGGACATCGTCTACAGCAGCTACTCGCGCGACGGCCGCTACCGCGTGACCGGCGTGAACGCCGACGCCAGCCTGGAGCTGCGCATCGTCACGACCGCCGACAACAAGCCGGTCGTGCTGCCCAAGCTGCCCGGCGGCGAGCTGCGCGGCGTGACCTTCTCGAAGAGCAGCCAGCGCATGGCGTTCTACCTGAACGGCGACCGCTCGCCGAGCAACCTCTACGTCTACGACTTCGGGACGAAGCAGGTGAAGCAGCTGACCCGCACGCTGTCCAAGGACATCGATCCGGAGGAACTCGTCGAAGGCCGCATCGTCCGCTTCCGATCGTTCGACGGGATGGTGATCCCTTCGGTCTACTACGAGCCCAAGGAAGCGTCGCCCACCAACAAGGTGCCGGCCGTGGTGATGGTCCACGGCGGCCCCGGCGGCCAGACCACGCGCGGCTACGCGGCGATGGTGCAGTACCTGGTCAACCACGGCTACGCGGTGCTGGGCATCAACAACCGCGGCAGCTCGGGCTACGGCAAGACCTTCTTCACCGCGGACGATGGCAAGCACGGCCGCGAGCCGCTGTGGGACTGCATCGAGGCCAAGACCTACCTCGCCGGCACGGGCGTCATCGACCCCGAGCGCATCGGCATCATGGGCGGCAGCTACGGCGGCTACATGACGCTGGCGGCGATGGCCTTCCGGCCGGAAGCCTTCAAGGTCGGCATCGACATCTTCGGCGTGTCCAACTGGCTGCGCACGCTGGAGTCCATCCCGCCGTACTGGGAGAGCTTCCGCAAGGCGCTGTACCTGGAGATCGGCGATCCGGTGAAGGACAAGGATTTCCTGGTCGCGACCTCGCCGCTGTTCCACGCCAAGGAGATCCGCAAGCCGCTGCTGGTGATCCAGGGCAGGAACGATCCGCGCGTCATCAAGCCGGAGAGCGACGAGATCGTCGACGCGGTGAAGAAGAACGGCGTGCCGGTCGAGTACGTGGTCTTCGACGACGAGGGCCACGGCTTCTCGAAGAAGAAGAACCAGATCGAGGCCAACCAGAAGATGCTCGAATTCCTCGACAAGTACCTGAAGCCCGGCCTGAAGAATTAATTCCGTGCGAAGTTGCACGGTTTACAGGCTGTTGCCGCGCCTCGCGCCGGCATAGGCACGATGCCCCCAGACAAGAAAAGAGCCCGGCCAAGTGCCGGGCCTTTTTGTCCAGACACAGAGAGAAGCGCCCGGTCCAGGACGCCCCGCGCAGGCCACAAGCCTGCGGGGCTCGTCGGGCTTCTACACGATGGGGGATCAGATCATGCGATTCGATGGCACGTTGGAGAGTTGGTACGCCGAGCGCGGCCACGGGATGATGAAGCCGGAGCAGGGCGGTGATGCGCTGTTCGTGCACGTCTCGGCCTTCCCCATGGACGGACAACCGCCCCGCGAAGGCGAGCGCCTGAGCTTCGAGGTTGTGTCCAGAAGTGACGGCAGCAAACAGGCGGTGCGGGTGCATCGTCTGCAGGAATACAAGCTGCCGTCGCAGCTGCGTCCCGCCCGCATGGGCTCGCGCCCGCCGCGTCCGATCGCGCGCCGCCGCACGTCGCCGCTGACGTGGACGGTCCTGGCGCTGCTGGTGCTGGGCGTCGGCGCCACCGTGTGGGCACCGGCCAGCCATGCCATCGGGGGCAAGTTCCTGAGCCAGGCGCAGGACCAGGCACAAGGCCAGGCGCGCCGCTGAACCGCGGCTGAACCGCGGCTGAACTGTTTACTCCTTGGGGCTGGCACCTGCAGCCCCGTCGCCCTCGCGGAGGCCCTCTCGCTCCGCATCTTTCAGGCTGCCCCCGGGCAGCCTTTTTTGCGTCTGGCGCTCGCTGCTCCCGCTCGTCAACGAAAGCCGGGCAGGGGGCTCCTCATACTGTTCGCATGCTCACAAAATCGTCGCCCCCTGCCCGGCTTCCGTTGACTCGGAGCACGGGCCGCGGGGGAGGGGATCACACCTTCAGTTCGAGGCGGACCGTCCATACGGTGAAGCTGCGACCGGTGCTTTCGCTGGTGACGATGCGGCCCGGCGTGGTGGCGATGCTGCCGTTGCCGTAGGTCAGCGGGACGAGGTTGCTGGCGGCGACGCGCACCGCCACGACCGGCGAGAAGGTCCACATCGCGGAGAGGTCGATGACGCGCTTCTTGTCGATCTCGTTGAGGATCTGGTTGCTCTGCTGGAGCAGCGTCGACGGCGTGTAGTTTAACGAGGCGCCCAGCGTCAGCGGCACCGAGCGCAGCCGGTAGTCGGCACCGAGGTTGGCCGTGTAGCGCGGCTGCTGGTCCAGCTTGTTGTTGGGGCCCTGGATGCCGTCGACGGCCGAATGGAACAGCGAGAGGTTGCTGCGCAGGTTGACCGGGAGCGCGTCGGTCAGGTACTCGTCGAGGCGGAACTTGGCCTCGAGCTCCACGCCGTAGGTCCTGGCGTTGCCGATGTTGCGCGGTCGCACGACGTAGCGCTGCACGGGGGCGTAGGGCACGGTCTCGAGCACGACCTGGTTGCGGATCAGGTCCGTGATGCGGCGATAGAAGAAGTTGGCGCTGAGCAGGCCGCCCTTCGAAAGGTATTTCTCGTAACCGATCTCGACACCCGTGGCCATCTCCGGCTTGAGATCGGGGTTGCCGAGCCGGTCCGGCGAGTCGACGGTGTTGTACGAGCAGGGCAGGTTGGGGTCGTCGCACGGGAAGCGGTTGCTGATGCTCAGCCGTCCGATGACGTCGTTCAGGTTGGGCGACTTGTAGCTGCGGGTCAGGCTGGCGCGGATCTGCTCGCGACTCTTCTCGTCGATCTTGTAGACGGCGTGCAGCAACGGGGTCAGCACGCTGGAGCTGTTGCTGACGGGCCCCTGGTTGTTGGTGCTTTCCGTCTTGATGCCTTCCCAGCGCAGGCCGGCGTAGAAGCCCCACTGCTTGCCGACGTTCCACTCGTCCTGCGCATAGGCGGCGAAGCGCCGCGTGGACGCGTCGACGTTGTCGCCGAAGTCGGCGAGGAAGCTGCAGGCGGTGCCGGCGGCGCCTTCGGTGTAGCTCTGCAGGCAGACGCGGTTCTGGTGGCGTTTGGTGCCTTCGCCTTCGACGCCGGCGACCAGGTTGTGGTCGTTGTCCATCTGGTGGGTCAGCTTCGTGTTGAAGCTCCACGAGGTGTCGCGGCTGCGGGTGGTGTCGTCCTGCGTCCGGTAGAAATCCGTCGCCGTGTCGGTGACCGTGTCCTCCGCGCGATGGCTCTGGCTGGACATCGTCATGCGGCCGACGCCCATGCGGGTCTCGACGCGCGACTTGTCGTCCAGGCGCTTGTTCCACTGCACGTTGAGCCGGGCCATGTTGGAACGGCTGCTGCCGTCCGTGGCGGCGGTGTTGTAGCGCAGGGCTTCGGGATCCTTGTCGTTGGTGATCGGTGGCGTCTGCGTCTGATGGAAGTTGCTGGACGACTCGCCGCGATTGGCCATCAGGAAGGGCTGGATCGCGATCGTGTCGCCGCCGTCCAGGCGCAGCTGGAGGCGGCCGGTCATGTTGAGCGACTTGCGCTCGTCGCGGGACTGGCCGAGGTTGGTCAGCAGCGTGTCGCGCTGCGTGACGCCGGTGTCCTTGTCGAACACGTGGGTGAACGAGCGCGAGTCGATGTCGTCGACGCGCTTGTGCTGCATCGCGTTGACGGTGAAGTTGTAGGCGTCGCCGTTGTCGCCGATCTTGTCGTTGCGGGTCCAGTTGAAGTGCGGGGTGACGTGGTCGCGCTCGAAGGCGGTGGCCAGGCGGACCTCGTTGAGCCGTCGCTGGAGGGCTTCGCGCAGGACGACGTTGATGGTGCCGGCGATGGCGCGCGCGCCGAACTCGGCGGTGGGGGCGCGCATGACCTCGATGCGTTCGATCTGTTCGGGCGGGAGCTCGTCGAGCGAGAAGCCCGGCGGCATGCGTTCGCCGTTGACGAGGATCTGGGTGTAGCCGCCGCCCATGCCGCGCATGCGGACCTCGCCGCCGCGGCCGGGTCGGCCGCCGGTGGTGACGCCGGGCAGGCGCTTGAGCACCTCGCCGATGGTGGCGTCGCCGTAGCGTTCGATCTCCTCGCGGCCGATGACGATCTTGGAGGCGGTGGAGGCGCGCCGCTGGTCGTCGTCGCGCGAGGTGCCCTGGACCTCGACGCGGTCGAGCTGGGTGGGGTTCTCGGCTTCCTTGGTGGCGGGCGGCGCCGCGGGGCGCGAGCGGTCAGGCGTCGGCGACGGTGCTTTTGCGGGCGGCGTGGCGGGAGCGGGTGGCGTGGTCTGCGACCAGGCGGAGGCGCTCAGGCCCAGCAGGAGGGCGAAGGGGAGCGGATGCAGGGCAGGTCGGCGGGTGCTTGTCATTGAGCAATGGCAGGAGCAAGCGCGGCCCGATCTGGCGATGGCTGGGACGGAAGCGCGAAACGGGGTTGTGGGGGCGCCGCGCACGACGGCAGGAGGGCGTGTCGGTGCGGAATGGTCGAAAGGATCGCACGCTGTACGTTTCGTGACGGAGGCGAGCGCGGACTTTCAAAGTTCTTTACCCAAGGTGATGGGCGGGCGCGACGCAGCTAGGTGGAAACCCCGCAAATGCGGGTCGGAGTGGGAGCTTGCTTAACCACTTTGAGTGTTATCCGCCTCGAATGGGTGGAAGACGTCAGTGCCATGCACTGACTCATGTAATTGGCTGCGTTGAACGCCGTGGGCACATTGAAGGGGCTCGCTGACTGGTCGCGAGCAAGTCACGGCGGCGCAGTTGATGGCCGCTTTTCCTTCAGTCATCCTTCTTGGAGTCAACACAATGGAACTGCGTGAACTCACGCTGGAAGAAATTGAGATTGTTGCTGGGGGCATCTCTGATGCCTTGTTGAGCGACATCGGCAAGGGCGCGCTTGCCGGCGGCTTCGCCGGATTCGCGGTGACTGGCGGCACGCCTGTGGGATTCCTGGGCGGTGCTGCCGTCGGCGCCGTTGGTGGCGCGGTCCATCATTACTGGGTCTCGTACCAGGCGCATTGATCGAAGTCCCGGGGCGCGCTGTCGGTCGACGGCGCGTCCCTCTTGAACCTAACTGGGGACCCTATGCTCGATCTACTCGACCTTGAGAAGTTGCGTGTCGCCGGACCGCGCAGGTTTTTGCTCTTCTTCTCGTTTGGCCTGTCGATGCTCTTCTTCGGCCTGTTCGTCGCCATCGGCGTCGTCATCGATGGGCACTTCGATGCGAACTGGAAGCTGCTGGTCGTGAGCCTTGCCTTTGGCCCGATCATGGTCGCGCTCTTTGGCCGTGGCATCTGGAGGCTTTCCTCGCAGTGAGGCCTTCCTGAAGTCCCAATGAAAGAAGCCACCCCGGGGGTGGCTTCGTTTCTGAATGGGGTATCCGCGACGCTGGTGACGGGTTCCAGCTCTCTGCCCAGTAGTGCAGCCGGTTGTTGCCTCGGATGCATTGCATTCTGCCGAGCTTTTGTGACGGGCAGTTGACGAAAAGCAAGGCCAGAGCGGGTCAGTTCATCAGCAGGTGCTCGCCACTGCGGGCTGCAGGCGTCGCGTCGACTCGCGCACGATCAACTGCGGCGCGGGCGGCTCGATCGTCGAGCCGCCGGTGCGCAGCAGATCCAGCATCGCGGACGCCGCGCGGCGTCCGAGCTCGGCGATGTGGACATCGACCGTCGTGCGCGGCGGACTGGCATGCGCGGTGTTCAGGAGATCGTCGTAGCCGACGAGCGAGACGTCTTCCGGCACGCGCAAGCCGCGGCTGTGCAGCACGCGCGCGGCGCCGGCCGCCATCTGGTCGTTGGCCGCGAAGACCGCCGTGAACTGCGCACCGTGGTCGAGCATCCGCGTCATCGCCGCGGCGCCGCCGACCTCGCAATAGTCGCCGCTGCCGATCAGGGCCTCATCGACGGCAAGACCCGCTTCGGCGAACGCCGCGCGGTAGCCGCGCTCGCGCTCCGAGGAGTCCGCGTGCGCCGGATCGCCGCTGATGAAGGCGATGCGCGTGTGGCCGCGCTCGATCAGATGCCGCGTCGCCACGCGCGCGCCTTCGAGGTCGTCCGTCTTCAGCGCATGGAGCCCCACCGCCTGCAGCGCGCGACCGGTCACGACGACGGGCAGTTCGCGCGCGAGCGCGGCGAGGAACTCATCGCTCAAACCGCCGGTCAACACGATGATCCCGTCCACGCGCCGCGATCGCAGCGAGGCGATGCAGCGCTGCTCCTCATCCGGCTGCCAATGCCCGCTCGCCACGACGAGGCCGTAGCCTGCGGGCGTCAGCACTTCCTCGATGCCGCGCAGCATCAGCGCGTAGAACGGGCTCTCGAAGTACTGCGCGAGCAGCCCGACGTTGAAGGTTCTCCCGTCCGCGAGCGCGCGGGCGATGGTGTTGGGAACGAAGCCCAGCTGGTCGATCGCGCGGCGGACACGCTCGGCCTTGTCCGAACTCACCTGCGCGGCGCCGCTGAGCACGCGCGAGACGGTGCTCGGCGAGACGCCGCTGGCGGCGGCCACCATGCCCAGCGTGACCTCGCTGGACGTGGACAGGAGGGGCTTCTTTCTCTTCATGGGAAAGCGCTTTCAAGAACCCGATGATCCTACTCCCGCGCGCGCTTGATGGAAGAATGCGCCGCGACTCCCGCCTCGGCATTCGCCCAGGCCCGCCGCTTGCTCTTGCCGCCCCAACTGTCATTCCTGCCAAGCCATGTCGGAACGTCTCAAGGTCCTGGTCGCCGATGACCAGCCGGACTCGCTGGATCTCCTGCGCGAACTGCTCACCGTCTACAACTTCGAGCTGCGGGTCGCGCGCAGCGGGCTGGAGGCGATCGGCATCGGGCTGAAGTGGGAGCCGGACCTCCTGATCACCGACATCGACATGCCCGACGCCGACGGTCGGCACCTGGCCGGACGGCTGAAGGTGAGCCTGCCGGCGCTGATCGCGATCGCGGTCAGCGGCACGCCGCTGAACACGGACTTCGAGTCCGCCGAGGACCTGATCTTCGACGACTACTTCGTCAAGCCGATCGACTTCGGCCGGCTGCACAAGACCTTGACCAAGTACGGCGCGAAGCTCGACGGCCAGCCGACGATCTACTGAGCGTCGCCGGGACCGGGGCCGCAACCGTCGCCGCAACTGTCGCCGTCGCGGCAGCCGCGGCCCGGCGGGCGCACCCGTATCATCGGCCGCACCGTGATCGACATCGGGAGGCGCCGTGAGGCGACTGCTGCACCTGACGAGCCGCCATCGCGCGCCGTCCACGAACCAGGCGCTGGGGCTGCTGCTCGCGTTCAACGCGGGCGCGGTGAATGCGGGCGGGTTCCTGATCCTGCAGCGCTACACCTCGCACATGACGGGCTTCGCCTCGCAGCTGGCGGACGGCGCGGTGATGGGGCAGGGGACGCTGGTGCTGAACGCGCTGGGGGCGATCCTGGCCTTCCTGGGCGGCGCGGCGGTCTGCGCGGTGCTGGTGAACTGGGCGAGGCAGCACGGCCTTCGCAGCGTCTATGCGCTGCCGCTGATGCTGGAGGCGGCGCTGCTGTTCCCCTTCGGGCTGATGGGCGCGATCACGCTGACCTGGCACACGCCGTTCGCGGTGCCGCTGACGGTGCTGCTGCTGGCGTTCATCATGGGGCTGCAGAACGCGGTGGGATCCAAGACCTCGGGCGGGAGCATCCGCACCACCCACATGACGGGGAACATCACCGACCTGGGGATGGAGCTCGGGAAGATGCTCTATTGGAACCGGCAGCCGTCGGTGAAGCGCGTGGCGGTGCGGCATGACCGGCAGCGGGCGATGAGGGCGGGCGGACTGCTGGCGGCGTTCGTGCTCGGCGGCGGCGCGGGGGCGCTGGGGTTCAAGTACCTCGGGTTCGTGTGCGTGGTGCCGCTGGCGGCGGTGCTGTTCGTGCTGGCGTTGCCGCCGGTGACGAAGGACTGGGGGCGGTGGCGCGGCCTCCTCACGCGGGGGCGCTGAGCGCGCCGGAACCGTTCCTGGCCGACGCACAATCCGGCGAACTGGAGCCCCGCATGCAAGACCACCTCGACGTCGACCTGGACCCGCAGAAGATCAACGCCTTCTGGGCCTGGCTGGCGTCGCACCAGTCGGACCTGAACGCCCTGGAGTCGCCGGACGATCCGTTCTGGGACGAGCTGCTCGCACGCCTGCAGGCCGTGAACGAGGGCCTGTGGTTCGAGGTCTCGGCGGCCGGCGAGAAGGATCGCGAGCTGGTGATCACCGCGCAAGGCGACTGGGAGCTGTTCCCGCTGGTCGAGGCGATGGTCTCGGTGGCGCCGGAGCTGCCGGGATGGACGGCGGTGCCGTTGAAGCCGGCGATGGGCTTCGGTTTCAGCATCGGCTATCGCGGCCTGGAGCTGAACCCCGACGACATGTGGTTCGAGCCGCTCGTGGATCCCGACTCGCCGGAGGTGCTCGGACTGCGCGTGGCCGTTCAAGGCTTCAACGACGACCAGGAAGAGGAGTTCGCCAACGGGCTGCTGCTGATCCTGGATACGGCGCTCGGAGAGAAGGCGGCCGCGACGGACGTCGATCTGGTGGAAGTCTGCGAGATGCCCGCGGACCCCGATGACGAGGGGTTCCTGCCGTTCACGGAGCTGGCGAGCTATCTGGCTTGGCGGAAGAGTCGCCTCACCCACTGAACGACTTCGGGGCGTTCGACTTCAGCGATCGCGCAGCGGTTGTTGGGCGTTCAGCCGGCGCTGCGCGTTGCGCTCGTCGGCCTCGCGCTGACGGGCGATGCGGTCGCCTTCACTGGCGTTGGCGGCGCTGTGCATCGCCTCGGCGCGACGGCGTGCGTCGGCCCCGCCGGTCAGGCTGCTCTGCGCATCGACGGCTTGCTTGCTCACGTTCCAGTCCGAGGCCGAGTAGCTGCCCTGGCCCTTCTGGCATTGGCGCGCGCGGCGGATCTCATCCTGGATGAAACGCTTGGCATCGGCGCTCAGCGAGATCGAGCTGGCCTTGGTCTCCATCGCGGTGATGTCGCGGTCGGAGGGGCAGGCGTTGGTGGGGGCGGCTGGCGCGGCAGCGGGAGCCGCATTCGCTTGCTGCTGCTCAGTTGCCGCTCTGGAGCGTTCGGCCGCGGCGCGGTCCGCCGACGTGTCGATCACGTTGCTCTGCAAGGCCTGCGTCTTCATCTGCTCGCCCTTCGCCGCGCAGGGCTGGTCCGAGTAATGGGTCTTGCCGTCGGTGGTGCATTTCCAGACTTGGGCGTGGACGCCCGCTGCGGCGCAGACGCCGAACAGCATGCCGACAAGGGTCGAGCGGATCATTGACATGTGAGGTCTCCCTGAAAGAAGTCGAACGCACCGACATGCGGCGCAGTTGACCGGGGACGGTGCGAATGTTGTCCCGGACATCGGTCTCCCACGTCGCGCACTCGCGTTGGCGTGCCCGATCCTGTCACTGGAAAGTCCTCGGTCACGGCTTGCGCCCGAACACCGGCAAGGTTGAAGCTCGCGTTCCAACTGCAGTGGGAGATCGCAATGAACTTTCAACGTCTGTTGGCGCTGCTCCTGGTCTGGGTGAGCGGCGCCGTGTACGCGAACGCGCCGGTAACGAGCGAAGTGACGTTCAACCAAGTGACTCGTCTCTACACCTACACCTATGTCCTCGACACCGATGCCCTGCCGGAAGGGGGATTCCGGGAACTCGCCATCCGGTCGAACTACATCGCCAGTTTCTATGCCCCGTGGCCGGCCTCGCATTCCGAACCGGAGGGTTGGAACTTCGCGCTGGCGGTCGGCGGTTGGACCCAGGACGGGGTCCCGGTCTATGGCTCCTTCTGGACGTGGGGGTCCCGAACCTACGACGTGGATCCTGGAGGTCTGCTGACCTACTCATTCAGCACGCGCATCGCGCCTGACACAGGAACGGACATCAACTTCTTCGTGTATTCGGGCGTCAATGCCGGACCTGAGAATCTGCCGGTCGCCTTCGGACGCGTCGTCGGCCCCGACCTGAACCATGCATTTGCAACGCCGACCTATGTGCCGGAGCCGGCGACGATGCTGCTCTGGGTCATCGGCCTGATCGGTCTGATCGCATCGGGGTGGACCAGAGTCAATGCCCGGCGCGCTGCTGCCGCATTCACGCCTTTCGCGCGACCCATCCCTTGAACGTCAGCGCGGCGTAGAAAAGCTCGACCTGGGTGAATCCGGCAGCCTGCAACAGGGCGACTTCCTGCCCCGGCGCCAGCAGCGGCAGGCGCTCGCCGATGGCGATCGCACTGGCGCGCGCCTGGGCGATCCGCACGCCGGCTTGAGTGTTGTAGTCGGCATACCGCATGAGCCAAATGCTCCGCTCCTCCGGTGAGGCCGGCAGGCTATGGTGGGCGACGACCAGCGGTGCTCCCGGCCTGAGACGGCGCGCCATGGCTTTCAGTGTCGCCAGCCGTTCGTCTTCGGACAGGAAGTGCAGCGTCAGCAGGCAGGTGGCACCATCGAACAGACCTTCCGGCGCGGTGTCGATGTAGCCGTGATGCAGCGTGGTCCGTTGCAGGTGCTCGCCCAGGCTCGACCGCGCGAGGTCCAGCATCTGCTCGGACGGATCGACGCCGACGAAGGTCCATGAAGGGTGGGTCTCCGCAAGGGCCTTGAGTTCCATGCCGCCGCCTGCGCCGAGCACAAGGATGCGGGCGTCGACGGGCGCCCGCTCGGCCAGCAGCACCCCCGTCATCGCATGCAGCGATGCCAGGCCGGGAACGAGCCGCGACGTGCGCTCGGCGTAGCTCGCCACGGCGGTGGAATCGGTGAAAGATGAATTCATGAAACTCATGATGTTGCATGAGTTGCGCAGCGTCAAGGGAAGGGCGCCAAGCCAAAGAAAAAGCCCCACTCGCTTTCGCGAATGGGGCTTCAATTTTTGGCTCCTCGACCTGGGCTCGAACCAGGGACCTACGGATTAACAGTCCGGCGCTCTACCGACTGAGCTATCGAGGAAAAGTCTGCTCAGATCCAATCGATCTGAATTCTTGGGCCAGCATCTTCGGTAGGACACTGGCTGAAATAAAACGAAGGTCCGAAGACCTTCGTTGTCTGATCTTGGCTCCCCGACCTGGGCTCGAACCAGGGACCTACGGATTAACAGTCCGGCGCTCTACCGACTGAGCTATCGGGGATCAGAGCCTAAGAGTATACACAGAAAAATCACACCTTCACAAGACCCACTCCACCGACGCACGCCACGTGCGATTGGCGAGCGGGTACAGGTAGACGTGGCCGTATTGATAAGGCGACTCCCGCCACGCGCGACGGTCCGTCACGTTGTCCACGCCGACCCGCCAGATCAGCAGTTGCCGCCCGACGTTCTGCTCGTAGCGCGCGCCCAGGTCCAGTCGCGTCCAGCTCGGGATCGCCACCGAGTTGTCCGGCACCACCATGCGCTTGCCTTCGTAGACCACGCCTGCCTGCAGCTCCAGCCCGGGGAGGCCCGCGCTCTGCCGCGCCTGCAGCTTCAGCACCGTCTCCGGCACGTTCGTCGGCTTCAGGCCGTTGAGCGTCGCGTCCGCGCTGCCGTCGCGACGCGCGTGCAGCTTCATGCCGCTCGCCATCAGGCCGCCGCCCGTCCACTTCAGGTCGGCCTGCGCTTCCACGCCGCGATGGTTCTGCTTGCCGTCGATGCGGCTCTCGAGCATGTCGGCGCCGCCCACCACCACCGGCACATCGTTCGTCGCCGGCTTGCTGATGTCGAAGTAGTTGATCGACCAGTCCACCGTGCGGCTGCCCGACTTCAGACCGATCTCCCATTGCTTGCTGCGGATCGCCGCCAGCGGTCGACCGGCATTCGCGTAGATCGGCAGGTTGGGCGCGACGGCCGATTCGACGCCTTCACCCCAGCTCGCATACGCCAGCAGTTGAGGATCGATCGCGTAGCTCACGCCCAGCCACGGCGTGGTGACCGACTGGCGATAGCTCGTCGCTTCGTTGTCCTCGCCGGCAGGCACGTTGACCTTGAACGAATCGCGATCCAGCCGCGTGTGGCGCAGGCCCAGCCAGCCCTGCCACTGCGCGCTGAACTGCATCGCGTCGCGGAAGTAGAACTCGGTGCTGCGCTCGGTGCGGTCCGTGTTGGTCGCACCCAGCGTCGGGTCGGCGACCGTCGGCAGCGTGCCCCAGATGTTGCCGGTGCCCGCCCAGTTGTAGGCCTGGCCCTGCAGCCGGCTCTTGTAGCGCGAGAACAGCACGCCCGTCGTGATCTGGTGCTCCATGCCGAGCAGGCTCAGCTTGCCTTGCGCGGACAGGTCGAGCGCATCGCTGTTGCGATGCTCGTTGTCGCTGCGGAAGTCGTATTGATCGAAGGTGCCGTCGGGGCAGTAGGTGCTCGGGTAGTAGGTGCCGTCGCCCGCGGTGCAGCCGAACGGATAGGCGAGGCGGTCGTCGTTCACCAGACGCTGGATCGCCGCGTGCGCCTGCAGCTTCCAGTCGGCGTTCAGCTGATGCTGCACGCGCAGCGAGGCGGTGCGGCCTTCGAAGACCACCGGCTGACTCCACGACTGGTTGTTCAGGTTGATGCGCGGATCGATGGCCTTCGCGTCGGGCAGCTTGTCGCCGAGCAGGCTGAAGCCGGGCTGGCTCGGCTGGGATTGGCGGCTGATCTCGACCTCCGCCTCGACCAGCGTGTCGCGCGTGACGCGCCAGTCGCCGGCGACGGCCATCAACCAGCGATGGCCGTCGGCGTCGCGCAGTTCGGGGCGCAGCTTGGCGGCCTCGATGTTGACGCGCAGGCCGAAGGCCTTGTCGTTGCCGTGTCCGTCGCCGAAGCGGTGGCTCCAGTCCATCGCGGACTCGATCGTGCCGCGCTCGCTCACGCCCAGGCGCACGCTGGTGAGCTCCACCGTCGGACGCTTCACGACGAGGTTCACCAGGCCGCCCGGGGCGCTGGTACCGGCCTGGATGCCGGTCGTGCCCTTGATGATCTCGGCGCTGCTCTTGTTGGCGAGCGACAGGGCGGTCTCGGCGTTGATCGGCAGGCCGTCGCGGCGGTAGTTGAAGCGGTTGTCGAGGTCGTAGCCGCGGATCTTCAGATAGGAGACGTAGCCCGCGGAGTTGTACGAGTCGCCCACGCTCGCGTCGAGCAGCGTCAGCCCGGCGAGGTTGAACAGGCCGCGGTCGGTGAGCTGCTCGGCGGTGACGATGCTGGCCTGGATCGGGAGCTTGGCGACGGGCGTGTCGCCGAAGCCGCCGGCCATCACGGGCGCTTCGGACGTGCCCTTGACGACGACGCTGGGCAGGGCGGGGGCGGTCGCCGCAGTGTTGGCGACCGCGTTGCCGGGTGCGTCGGCCGGCGTTGTCGACTGCGCAGCGGCATGGAGCGAGACGCCGCCGGCGATCAGCGCGATCGCGAGCCGGTGCAGCGGGAAGGAATTCAGAGCGGACGAAGTTGCCATCGATGTGCCGAAGCCAGAAATGCGATGGCAGGTGGGCAAACCGGGCACGCCGATGAGAAGGCGGCGTGCGGGACACGAGGCGTGTCGAAGGCATGCTTCCCTGCGCGAGGATTACCTCAATCAGGTTCAAAGGGACTTTCTCAGCCGCGCCGTCGACGGATCGATGGTGCAGCACCCCTAGCGAAACTCGCCGGACGGGCCGGCGAGTGGTGGTGATTCTAGTCGAGCGTCAATTCCCACTTTTCAGCCGGGCCGACCGCGTCTCGGGTCGAGCGCCGCCACCATCTCGTTGGAGTCTGAATCGATCCCGTCCTCCTCGAATCCGAAGCTTTCGTAGAAGCGCTTCGCGAATTCGTTGTCCTGCTTGTAGCTGATGAAGATCTTGATGGCGTCGCCGTTGGACTCGATCTCGCGGAGCACCGCAGACAGGGCGGCCCGTCCGTATCCGAAGCCCTGGCAGGCGCGGTCGATCATGAACCGCCAGATGCCATAGCAGCCCGGCTCGTCGTCATCCGCCTCCGGAACGACGTACATGATGAATCCGACGGGACGGTCTTCCACGAAGACCGCTCGCGTCCGGAGCGCGGGGTTGAAGCTCGCTTCAGCGATCGAGTACGAGTTGCTGGCCAGGAAGTCGCGCTGGTGGTCATGGACCGCTAGGCAAGCGACGGCGTCGAAGTTGTCGCGCGTGATGTCGACGAGGCGGAGGGAGGTGGGCATCGGGGGAGTCTAGCCAGTCGCTCGTCGTGGTTGGGAGCAGCTCCCGTTTGTCCGCCGCAGATGCAGTTCACGCCGCCGCCGCGCAGCTTCGTCTCCTGTCGCTCGCAAGCAGCCGGGTCGATGACGACACTGACTCCATCGACACAGCCAACGCCTTCAGGAGATCGACATGAACGCCACCCGCCTCAGCATCACTTCCGCCACCAGCACCACCGTCAAGGCCGTCGCCTTCGGTGCCATCGCGGCGCTGGCCCTGGGCCTCGGGATCGCTCATGCACAAGGCCAGCGCGAGATGCGCGCCTCGATCGTCACGCTGGATCCGGTGGTGATCTCCGTGAAGCGCGAACAGCTGCCGACCGTCTACATCACGGGCCGCCGCAGCGCCGACGCGGTCGACACGCAAGTCGCCTTGGCCGAGTGAACGTCCCAGGTCGCGCTGTATCGGTGGAGCGATCCACGGACTGACGACTTCGGTTCGCTCCCATGCAAGACGCCCGGCTCATGCCGGGCGTCTTGCTTTGTGCCGAGCGCGGGCGATTGTTGCGGCGATCACAACGGCCCATTGCGACGCGGGCCGTTTATCCAGACGGGGCCCGGACCTAACCTTCAGTCATCGGCAAACGAAGCCGGCCCAAGACCCCATACACCCCGATCCAACGCTCTCTCAAAGGAAACCATCATGACCGCCAAGACCCTGATCGCCACCGCCCTGATCGCCCTGTCCGCCGCCGCCGTGCCGGCCTTCGCGCAGAGCTACAGCCACCTCGACCCGATCACGCAGAGCCAGAAGAGCCGCGCTGAAGTGCTGGCCGACCTGGAGATCTATCGTGAGTCGGGCTTGGCCGCCGTCGACCGCACAGAAGACACCTCGCTGGAACTGAACCAGCGCGCCAAGGCGGAAGCCCGCTACGCAGAACTGAAGGTCTCGCCGAAGTACGCCGCGCTGGTGCAGCGCTTCGCCGCGAAGGAAGGCAAGGGCGCCGTCACGGAAGGCGTCTCCGCCCGCTGAGCGCCGATCCAGCCCCCGCAGCGCCGCCCGGACGCAGGTCCCGGCGGCGTTTCTCATTGAAAGCGCCTGATGGCGCTTTCCGTTTGTCCGTCGCTGATGCAGTTCACGCCGCCGCCATGCGGCTTCGTCTCCTGCCCCTCGAAAGGAGCCGCGTCGATGACGACACTGACTCCATCGACACAGCAAACCGCTTCAGGAGAACGACATGACCCACACCGCCCGCCTGCAGATCTCTTCCGCTACCAACACCACCGTCAAGGCCGTCCTCTTCGGCGCCGTGGCCGCTGTGGTGCTGGGCCTGGGCATCGCCCGCGCCGAAGGTCAGCGCGAGATGCGCGCCTCGATCATCACGCTGGATCCGGTGGTCATCACCGCCAAGCGCGAACAGCTGCCGACCGTCTACATCACCGGTCGCCGCGACACGTCGGCGGACGCGGTCCAGATCGCTTCGGCCCAGTAAGGCCTGACGGTTTCGCTGTATCGATGGAGCGAGGCTCCGGCTGACACCGCCCTCCCGCTCCCCGCAAACGCCCGGCCTGTGCCGGGCGTTCTGCATTCTGGCGTCCCCTTCCTGCGAATCGGATTGTTGCTGCCACTGCATCCATCCATTGCGTCCCTCCGTATTTATGCAGAGCGGGCCGCCTTCTATTGTTCAGTCAACGGCAGACGAAGCCGGCTCCGATACCAGACACCCACCTCCACGCCCTCTCGAAGGAACCATCATGACCACCACCAAGACCCTGATCGCCGCCGCGTTGATCGTCCTGTCGGCCGCCGCCTCGCCGGTCTTCGCGCAGAGCTACAGCCACCTCGACCCCATCACGCAAAGCCAGAAGCGCCGCGCTGAAGTGCTGGCCGATCTGGAGATCTATCGCGAGTCCGGCCTGGCTGCCGTGGACCGCACCGAAGACTTCGCGCTGAACGCCACCCAGCGCACGCAGGCTGAAGCCCGCTATGCGGCGCTCAAGTCCTCGCCGAAGTACGCCGAACTGGTGCAGCGCTTCGCCGCCAAGGAAGGCAAGGGCGCCGTCGTCGAAGGTGTGTCCGCCCGCTGAGACTTGAAGCCCCCCGCGCAACGCCGCCAGGACGCAGGTCCTGGCGGCGTTTCCCTTTGATGACGGCCTGGAGCCGCTCCCGTTTGTCTGCCGCAGATGCAGTTCACGCCGCCGCCGTGGAGCTTCGTCTCCTGGGGCTCGCAAGCGGCCGGGTCGATGACGACACTGACTCCATCGACACAGCAAACCGCTTCAGGAGAACGACATGACCCACACCGCCCGCCTGCAGATCTCTTCCGCCACCAACACCACCGTCAAGGCCGTCCTCTTCGGTGCCGTGGCCGCTGTGGTGCTGGGCCTGGGCATCGCCCACGCCGAAGGTCAGCGCGAAATGCGCGCTTCCATCATCACGCTGGAACCGGTGGTCATCACCGCCAAGCGCGAACAGCTGCCCACCGTCTACATCACCGGCCGCCGCGACACGTCGGCCGACGTGGGCCAGATCGCTTTGGCCCAGTAAGGCCTGACGGTTTCGCTGTATCGATGGAGCGAGGCTCCGGCTGACACCGCCTCCCCCGCTCCCAGAAAACGCCCGGCCCGTGCCGGGCGTTCTGCTTTCTGGAGACCCCTGCCTGTGGTCCTGCGCGCGACTCCGGGCAGGTCGATAATTCCGCCGCCATGGACGATCCCCGAACTCCTCTGTCACTGCGCTTCGGCCCCTTCGCCTTCGATGAGGCGGACGCGCGGCTGCTGGCCGACGGCCGGGCAGTCGGGCTCGCGCCCAAGGCCTTCGGCGTGCTCGCGGAACTGCTGCGCAACGCCGGGCAGCTCGTCACCAAGGACGCGTTGCTTGATGCCGTCTGGGGACATCGGCACGTCAGCGAATCCGTCCTCAAGACGACGATCAGCGAACTGCGCGCCGCGCTCGGCGACGATGCGAAGAGCCCGCGCTGGGTGGAGACCGCCTCGCGCCGCGGGTATCGCTTCATCGGGCCGGTCGAAGGCGATCGGAACGGCGAGTCGGACGGTGGCGCTGAACGCGAAGCCGCGACGTCGATGGTCGAGTCGTCCGGTCTCATCGGCCGCGAGGCCGAACTTGCGCGCCTTCACGCCGCCTGGGCGCGCGCCTCAGGCGGGCAACGGCAACTGTGCTGTGTCGCCGGTGAAGCCGGCATCGGCAAGACCGCGATGATCGACGCCTTCGTCGCCGCGCTCGGCGACGCGGCCACCGCGCACGGCCAGTGCATCGAGCAGGTCGGCGAGGGCGAGCCCTACCTGCCCGTGCTGGATGCGCTCGCCGGCCTCGCGCGGACGGACGCCTCGCTCATCGCGCTGTTGCGTCGCGTCGCGCCGACCTGGCTGCTGCAGCTGCCCTGGCTCATCGACCGCGACGAGCAGGAGCGCCTGCAGGCCGGCCTCGCGAACTCGACCCAGGACCGCATGCTGCGCGAGTTCTCGGAGCTCGTGGAGCAGCTCACCGCCGTGCGCCCGCTGCTGCTCGTCACCGAGGACCTGCACTGGTGCGACGAGGCGACCGTCCGCTTGATCGACCACGTCGCGCGTCGCCGGCCGCCTGCGCGGCTGATGTGGATCGCGACCTACCGGACGCCCGAGCTCGTCGCCAGCGAGCATCCGCTCAACGGCCTTCGCCACGAACTGCGCGCCCGCAGGCTCTGCGAGGAATTGCTCCTCGACCCGTTCAGCGAAGCCGAGCTCGCCGTCTATCTCTCGCGCCATCGGCCCGGCCTTGTGGCCGACGAGGCGCATGTGCGACGCCTTCATCGACAGACCGACGGGCTGCCGCTCTTCGTCGCCAACGCGATCGATGAGCTCGCCGCCGCGTCAAGCGAGGCGGCGTCCTCCGACGACTGGCCCGTGCCGGACTCGCTCGCCGGCGTCATCGAGCGTCAGCGCGCGCGGCTCGCGCCCGAAGCGGCAACGTTGCTGGAAGCCGCCGCCGTCTGCGGCGTCGAGTTCGAGTGTTCCATCGTCGCCGCGATGCTGGGCCTGGATGCCGCGGTCGTGGCGATGCAGTGCGATGAGCTGGCCCGGCGTCAGGCCTGGCTCGCGCACTCGGTGCTGGAGACGCTCGCGGACGGCACGCTGGAGTCGCGCTTCGCGTTCCGCCATGCGCTGTACCGGCAGGCGCTCTATCAGCGGATCGCACCGTCCACACGCGTGGGCCTGCATCGGCGGGCCGCGGCCGCGCTGGGGCAGCTGCGCGCGGACCGGATCGAGACCTTCGCCGCCGCGCTCGCGCTGCACCACGAGCGCGGGCTGGAGGCGCTCGCCGCCATGAGCGCCTACGCGGCCGCGGGGGAGCGTGCGCTCGGGCGCTTCGCGCCGCGGGAGGCGCTGCTGCTCGTCACGCGGGGCCTGGCCCTGCTCGATCGCTGCCCCGACGGCGAGGCCCGCTGCGTGGTCGAACTGGCGCTGCAGCAGATGCGCGGCGCGTCGCTCGCCCAGTCGACCGGCGTGACGACGCCGGAAGGTCGCGAGGCCTATCTGCGCTGCGCGGCGCTCTGCGAGATGCTGCCGCCGACCCAGCATCGCGCCTGGGTGATGACGGGCCTGGTCTGGATGTTCATCGCCAGCGGCGAGTACCTGCAGGCCGAGGCGATCGCGCTGCGGCTGCGCGTGGCCGCCGACGTCTTCGACGACGACCTGCTGCGCGCGGCGGGCGCCGTGTCCCTGGCCGTCACGCTGCTGCAGCGCGGACGCCTGCGCGAGGTGCTGCCGCTCGTGCATGAGGCGCGTGCGCTCACCGAGGCCCTGGGGCATCCGCGTCTTCCGCCGACCGTGCTGCATGACCCCTCCGCACTGGCGTTGGGCGTCGGAGCGGTCGCCCACGCCTGCGTCGGCGACGGCGAGATCGCCACCGAGTGGGCCGCCGCTGCCGTCGCGCATGCCGTCAAGATCGGGCTGCCGGTGATGCGCGGCTTCACGGCGCGTTGCGCCAGCATCGTCGACGTGCGTTTCGATCGCGCCGAGGCGGTGATGACCCGGACTGTGCGCATGCGCGAGCTGGTGCGCGAGCATCAGCTGGGGCAGGGCGAGGGCCCGAGCCTGGCGATGCTCGGATGGGCCCGTGCCTGTACCGGCGACGCCGTGACGGGCTTGCGCGAGGTCGAGGCGGGCTGCGCCGCCCACGCGGCCACCGGCGCGTGGTTCGAGGCGTCCGGGCTGCAGCGGATGGCCGTCGACGCGGCGCTCGCCGCCGGCGATACGGACGCCGCGCGGCGCCATCTGGCGGAGGGTTTCGAGATGGCTGAGCGGCTGGGTGAGACGCTCCATCTGCCCGACCTGTGGGTGTCGGACGCCACGCTGGCCGCGCGCGAAGGCGACCACGCCGGCGCGCGTTCGGCGGCCGGGACGTCGGCCCGCATCGCGCGGGAGCAGGGCGCGCTGACGGCGGAACTCGTCGCCCGGCTGACGCTCTGCGAGCTGCCCGATGCAACGGCCGCGGACCTCGACGCCCTGCGGGAGGTGCGCTCGCGCTGGCGGGACACGCTGCCTTGGCCCGTGCTCGCGCGCGCCGACGCGCTGCTGGCGTCCTGACCGTTTCCGGACCGTTCCCCGACCGTTCCCGAACGACTTCCTCGACCGTCGTCCCTACGCTTCAGTCCATGGTTGCCGCGCCTTCCGCGCCGACCGTGACGACCTGGAGAAATGACGATGTCCCCCTGCCTTCGACGCTTTGTCCGCCCCGCGCTGGTCTCGGCCGTGGCGCTCGCGTTGGCCGCCTGCGCCGCGCTGCCCGACGTGCCGGCGCTCACCACCCCGCGACCGGTCGACGGCTACGTGTCCACGCAGGCGCTCGCCGCCGCCCGCGCCGACTGGCCGTCCGATGCCTGGTGGCGCGGGTACGGCGATGGGCAGCTCGATCAGCTGATCGATGAGGCGCTCGTCGGGTCGCCGTCGATCGCCACCGCCCAGGCGCGTCTGGCGCGGGCGGAAGCCACCGTGCAGACCTCGCGCGCCGCCGACCGGCCGCAGCTGCGCGGCAATGCCTCGATCACCGGGCAGAAGCAGAGCTACGAGTACCTGACCCCGCGCGTCGCCGTGCCCGAAGGCTGGAAGGACTACGGCCGCGCGACGCTGGACTTCTCCTGGGACCTCGACTTCTGGGGCCGCAACCGGGCGGCGCTGGCGGCGGCGCTCTCCGATGCCGAAGCGGCCCAGGCCGACGCGGCGCAGGCGCGGCTGATGCTGGCGGCCGCTATCGCCTCGGGCTACGCCGAGTTCGCCCGGCTCTGGGCCGTGCAGGACACCGCCGAGGCCGCGCTGGCCGTGCGTCAGAAGACCGTCGAGCTGTTCCGCATGCGCCGCGACAACGGACTGGAGACGCTGGGCAGCGTGCGCCAGGTCGAGGCCCGGCACGCGATGGCCGCGGCCGACCTGCTGTCGGCGCGCGAGCAGCTCACGCTGCAGCGGCATCGCCTCGCGGCGCTGGCCGGCGCCGGTCCCGATCGCGGTCTGGCGCTGACGCGTCCGCAACTGGACGTCGCCCGCGAGTTCGGCCTGCCCGAACGTCTGCCCGCGCAACTGCTGGGTCGCCGTCCCGACATCGTCGCGGCGCGCCTGCGTGTCGAAGCCGCGCTCGGCCGTGTCGACTCCGCCAGGGCGGCGTTCTATCCCGATGTGAATCTCACCGCCTTCGCCGGCATGCAGTCGCTCGGCCTGTCGAAGCTGACCGACGGCGGCGCCTTCACCGGCAGCATCGGTCCGGCGATCTCGCTGCCCATCTTCGACGGCGGCCGGCTGCGCGGCCAGTTCCGTGGCGCCCGCGCCGATGCCGATGCGGCCGTCGCGAGCTACGACCAGGTCGTCGTGCAGGCGCTGCAGGAAGTGGCCGACATCGCCGCCAGCACACGGTCCCTAGGCGGCGAGCTGACCAGCACCGATGCAGGCGTCGACGCCGCGCGCGAGGCCTGGGAGATCCAGCAGCGGCGCTACACCGGCGGCCTCTCCACCTACCTGGAAGTGCTCACGGCCGAGGACGCCTGGCTGTCCAACCGCCGCGCGCAGACCGACCTGCGCTCGCGCGCGTTCACGCTCGACGTGTCGTTGAAGCGCGCGCTGGGTGGTGGCTACAGCGCCGCACCGAAGTCCTGAATCCCCGCTGCGCCCGGCTCTGTATCCAAGTCTGGCGCCTGGCCTGATCCCGAACCCGTTCCCCCCGACAAGAAGCCCGAGAGAGAAAGCGAGTCCCGCCATGTCCGAAGCCGTCTTCGATGCCCCGTCGCATCAGCCTCCACATCCATCGCAGCATCTGCACGCCGTCGAGCCACCGGCCCAGGCCGCGCCCGCCGCGCCGGCCCGCCCCGAAACGCGCAAGCGGCTGTTCACCGTGCTCGCGCTGACGGTCGTCGCCGCGGCGGTGGGCGTCTTCGCCTACGAGCACTTCTTCGCGTCGCACTACGTCACCACCGACAACGCCTACACCGCGGCCGAGACCGCGCAGGTCACGCCCTTCGTCGGCGGCATCGTGCGCGACGTGCGCGTCGCCGACACGCAGGGCGTGAAGCGCGGCGACGTGCTGGTCGTGCTCGACGAGACCGACGCGCGCCTCGCGCTGGATCAGGCCGAGGCCGAGCTCGGCCGCGCGCAGCGCCGCGTGCGCGGCTACGTCGCCAACGACGCGAGCCTCGCGGCCCAGATCTCCGCGCGCGACTCCGATCGCATCCGCGCCGAGGCGCAACTGGCCTCCGCCTCCGCGGACCTCGACCGCGCCCGCGTCGACCTGCAGCGGCGCGAGGCGCTCGCCGATTCGGGCTCGGTCTCCGCTGACGAGATCACCCGCGCGCGCAACGCCTTCCTGACGTCGAGCGCCGCGCTCGCCGCCGCCAAGGCCGCTGCCGCGCAGAGCGCCGCCAACCGTGTCGCGGCCGTCGGCCAGCGCGAAGCGAACGCCACGCTGATCGCCGGCGTCAGCGAGGACACCAATCCCGAGGTCGCGCTCGCCCGCGCCAGGCGCGACCAGGCCCGCGTCAACCTCGAACGCATGGTCGTGCGCGCGCCGGTGGACGGCGTCGTCGCCCGCCGCGCCGTGCAGCTCGGCCAGCAGGTCGCCGCCGGCACGCCGCTGCTCAGCATCGTCCCGATCGGGCAGGTGCACGTCGACGCCAACTTCAAGGAAGGGCAGCTCGACAAGGTCCGCATCGGTCAGCGGGTCGAGATCGAGTCCGACCTCTACGGTCGCTCGGTCGTCTATCACGGCACCGTGCAAGGCCTGTCCGGCGGCACGGGATCGGCCTTCGCCGCGATCCCGGCGCAGAACGCGACCGGCAACTGGATCAAGGTCGTGCAGCGCGTGCCGGTGCGCATCGCGCTGGACCCGCGCGAGCTCGCCGAGCGGCCGCTGCAGGTCGGCCTGTCGATGAGCGCCACCGTCGACACGCGCGCCGAGTGAGCCGCAATCCCGGAGCCGCGCCATGACCGCCGCCGTCCTTTCCAACCACGCCGACGACCGCCCGCTCGAGGGCGGGCAGTTGTGGCTCGCCGCCATCGTCCTGGCCGCCGCGAACTTCATCGCGGTGCTGGACATGACGATCGCCAACGTCTCCGTGCCCGACATCGCCGGCAGCCTCGGCATCAGTTCGAGCCAGGGCACCTGGGTCATCACCTCCTACGCCGTCGCCGAGGCCTGCATCGTGCCGCTCACCGGCTGGATCGCGGGCCGCTTCGGCGCGGTGCGCGTGTTCTCGACGGCGATGGTGCTGTTCGGGCTGTGCTCGGCGCTGTGCGGCCTCTCGCCGACGCTCGGTCTGCTGGTCACCGGCCGCGTGCTGCAAGGCCTGTCGGGCGGCTCGCTGATGCCGTTGTCGCAGACGTTGCTGCTGCGCGTGTTCCCGAAGGAGAAGGCCGGCAGCGCGATGGCGCTATGGGCGATGACGACGCTGGTCGCGCCCATCCTCGGTCCCATCCTCGGCGGCTGGCTCTGCGATGCGTTCTCGTGGCCGCTGATCTTCTTCATCAACGTACCGATCGCGCTCGCCGTCGCACCGGTCGCGGCGCGCCTGCTGCGCCGCTACGAGACCCCGCTCGAACGCAAGCCGATCGACCGCGTCGGACTGCTGCTGCTCATCGTCTTCGTCGGCGCGCTGCAGCTGATGCTGGACCTGGGCAAGGAGAAGGACTGGTTCGCGTCCAACGAGATCATCGCGCTGGCGGTGGTCGCCGCGGTCGGCTTCGTCGCCTTCCTGATCTGGGAGTTGACCGAGCCCTATCCGATCGTCGACCTGCGGGTGTTCCGCCACCGCGGCTTCGCCGTCGGCGTGCTGACGATCGCGCTGGGCTTCGGCGCGATGTTCGGCGCGAACGTGCTCACGCCGCTGTGGCTGCAGAGCTTCATGGGCTACACGTCCACGTGGGCGGGCCTGGCGACGGCCTGGTCCGGCGTGCTGGCGGTCGCGGCGGCGCCGCTGGCCGGCAAGCTGGCGGGCAAGGTGGATCCGCGTCCGCTGGTGTTCTTCGGCCTGGCCTGGCTGGGCGGCGTGATGATGCTGCGCACGGTGGGCACGACGCAGATGGGCTACTGGCAGGTCGCCCTCCCGCTGCTGCTGATGGGCGCGGGCATGCCGTTCTTCTTCGTGCCGCTCACGGCGCTCTCGCTGGGCAGCGTCGAGCCGCACGAGACCGCTTCCGCGGCCGGGCTGCAGAACTTCATGCGCACGCTGGCCGGCGCGGTCGCGACCTCGCTGGTCACCACGAGCTGGGAGAACCGCACGACGGCCATCCATGCGGATCTGGTGGGTTCGCTGGACCGGTCGGGGGAGGTGATGCGCTCGCTCACCGGACTGGGGCTGGCGCCGGACGCGCGCAACGCGATGCTCGACAACCTGCTCACCGGTCAGAGCGTGATGCTCGCGACCAACCACATCTTCTGGATCGTGGCGTCGCTGTTCATGATCTCCGCCTTCGCCATCTGGCTCGCGCCAAGGCCGACGCGTGCGGTGGCGATGAGCGAGGCCGGGCACTGAGCGCAGGAGGACGACGGCCATGACCCTGACCCAGGACCCGCTGCATCCGGTACGCCGGCATTACGTCCTCAAGCTGGATCGGCAGGCCGATCCGGCGCGAGGTGTGCTGAGCGGACGGGTCGAGAACCTGGCCACTGGACAGGTCTTCGACTTCGACGATGCGGCGTCGTTGCTGGAGGGGCTGGCGCGGGAGTTGACCGAGGCGCCGGGGCCGGTGGCTCCCGGCCACCATCCGAAGGGCTAGAACTTGATGCCGCCCGGGAGCAGGCGGAAGAACGCCCAGACCAGGAAGGCGATCACCGGAATCACGATCGCGTAGACGTTCAGCACCTGTCGCCAGTTCAGCGGCACGGGCTCCGCGGCGACGGACTCCTCCGACAGGCTGGCGCCGCTGCTGAGCAGATGCGAGTGGTCCTGCGAGGCGCCGTCATTGAGCGGAAAGACGCGCCATGAGCTCAGCGGCACCAGCGGCAGTCCGAGGAGGACGATCCACTTCGTCGTGATGTAGCGGCCGCCGCGATCGTGCTCGCGCTCGCCGACGTATTTCGTTCCGGTTCCGTTGAATGTGGTGGGCATCGGTCTCTTCTCCCTCACAAGAAAACGCTCGCAGTACGCGAGTCTGGCGGGGATTCTCTGTCATCCAGCGAAGTGCGCTGGGCAGCCGACAGGCTCCTTGAACTCACGCGGCCAGCGCGAATCGATCGTCGACTTGGCCCAGCTTCATCGCCCGCCAGCCGAGACAGGCCAATGCGACGGTGCGCGGCACAGCCTTCGCGCCGCTGCGGTAGTACGCCACCATGCGACGGGACATGCCCAACGCCAAGGCGGCTGTCTCCAGGTTCAGTTCGTTCTCATACATCCAGCGCACGATGAACTCGTGCGAGATCCCCCCGTCTGCTCGATACCCATTGCGCGAAGGTTGTCAGCCGCCAGTTCCAGCGAGCCGTCCTCATCCCAGACGACGGTGTCGTGGAACTCGCCCAGGCGCGCCCTCATGAAGAGACCTTGATCTTTCAACGGGCCGAGTGCGCGGAGTTTCGTGATCACGTCGACGAGATCGACCTCGAACTTCTCGCCGTCGGCAAACGTCAGAAGCAAGGAGGCCCGCGGCGTCGGAATGACGCTCGTCAAAGTGAATTGCGGCGTCTTCATGAGTTCGTGCTCCTCCGGTGCAATGGTTGCATCCCCGACAGTGTCCTGAGACAAGAGTGGGAACTGTCCACCTTTCGCTCGACGCGTGTATTGATCAATCACAAGCTCATGCTTCCGCCCAAAGACAAAGCCCGCCGGCATTCGCCAGGCGGGCTTCTTTTCGGAGGCGCTTCGTCGAAGCGCTCGTCACATTCAGTCGAAGTTCGGCGTCTCGACGCCCAGCACCTTGTGCAGCTTCGGGCTGGTGGTCGTGTACTGCAGGTGGACGCGCTTTTCCGGGTTGATGATCGGCATCGCGCCGAACGCGGCCAGCGCGGCCTCGTGGAAGCCCGACAGGATCAGCTTCTTCTTGCCCGGGTAGGTGTTGATGTCCCCCACCGCGAAGATGCCCGGCACGTTGGTCTGGAACTTCTCGGTGTCGACCTGGATCTGCTTCTTCTCCAGCGACAGGCCCCACTCGGCGATCGGGCCCAGCTTGGGCGACAGGCCGAAGAACACCAGCACCTGGTCCGCCGGCACGACGCGCGTCACGCCGTCGCCGCCGGTGATCTTCAGGCCCTTCAGCGCGTCCTCGCCTTCGTCCAGGTCGCTGACCTGGCCGACGATGAACTGCATCTCGTAGGCGTCGCAGAGCTCGCGCATCTTGGCCACCGAGGCCGGCGCGGCACGGAAGCCGTCGCGGCGGTGCACCAGGATCACGCTCTCCGCCTTGTGCGGGTTGCCGTCGTCGTTGGCCGCGCAGAAGTTCAGCGCCCAGTCCAGCGCCGAATCGCCGCCGCCGATGATCACCAGGTTCTTGCCGGCGAACTGCGACGGGTTGCGCACGCGGTAATGGACCTGCGAGCCCTCGAACTTGTCGATGCCCTCGATCTTCAGCGTGCGCGGCTGGAACGAGCCCACGCCGCCCGCGATGAAGATGGTCTTGGTCAGGAACTGCGTGCCCTTGCTCGTCGCGACGAAGAAACGACCGTCTTCCTGCTTCTCGACCGTCGTGACCTCCTGCCCCAGATGGAAGGTCGCGCCGAAGGGCTCGATCTGCTTCATCAGGTTGTCGGTCAGCTCCTTGCCCGTCACCACCGGCAGCGCCGGGATGTCGTAGATCGGCTTGTCCGGGTACAGCTCGATGCACTGGCCGCCGGGATAGGCCAGCGAGTCGATGATGTGGGCCTTGATCTCGAGCAGGCCCAGTTCGAACACCTGGAACAGGCCCACCGGGCCCGCGCCGACGATGACGGCGTCGGTTTCGATCACGCCCGCGTGCGGGGCGGAGGTCGCTTCAGTCACTTGCGTTTCCATTCTTGTGTGGGGCGGCCGCCGGCAGCAGGACCCGACGCCGCGAGATGAGGGGATCGGTCAGCGGACCAGCTGATCGATCTTGCCCGTCTTGTCCTTCCACTCCTCGGCGTCCGGGAGCGGGGCCTTGCGCTTGGTGATGCTGGGCCATTTCTTCGCCAGGTCGGCGTTCAGCTTGATCATGATCTGCTGATCGCCGGGCACGTCCTCCTCCGGCATGATCGCGTTCACCGGGCACTCCGGGATGCAGACCGCGCAGTCGATGCACTCATCGGGATCGATGGTCAGGAAGTTCGGACCTTCGCGGAAGCAGTCGACGGGACAGACATCGACGCAGTCGGTGTATTTGCAGCGAATGCAGGCTTCGGTGACGACGTGGGTCATAGCGGCTCTTCTAGTGACGGGGCCGGCAAAACGGGCCCTCGAAAATCAGCGATCCCCTGGCGGTCCGTGGACGGTGGGCTCGATGGCGCTGACGGTAAACAGGGGATTTTAAACGTTCGGCCCTTGCGGCAGGGATTCCAGCCCCTGCGGCTCAAGGTCTTGGCGTGAGGACGGTGTCGCGTAATCGCCCACATGGACCACCGGACCGGCCTCCAGAACGGCTTGCGGAGCCCCCGCCAGCGGGGCTGCGCCCGCGCCGACGATCACCACGGTCGGCCGTCCCTTGTGCAGCATCGACGCCGCGCCCAGCGAGGCCACGTCGTGCTCGCTGGACAGCGCATCGGCGCACCCGGCCCGCGACACGACGCTCACCGGCGTGCCGGCGTCCCAGCCCGCGGCGAGCAGCCGGCGGGAGAGGGCGGCCAGCTGCTGGCCGGCCATGTAGAACACCTCGGTGTCGGCGGACTTGCCGGCCTGGAGGTCTCCCTCGCGTGTCATCGCCGTGGTCAGCGCGACGCTGCGGCCCGCGCCGCGCCGCGTGAGCGGACGCCCGGTCTGCGCGGCGGCCGCGATCGCGGCGGTCACGCCCGGGACGATCTCGTAGGGGATGTCGGCCTCGGCCAGCGCCAGGAGTTCTTCCTCGAGGCGGCCGAAGACGTTGGCATCGCCGCCCTTCAAGCGGACGACGACGTCATGCGCCTTCGCCTCACGGACCAGCGCGGCATTGATCGCCGTCTGCTTCGTGGAATGGCAGAACCCGCGCTTGCCGACGTCCAGCCACTTCGCCTGCGGCGCGAGCTCGCGCAGCGCCGGGTCGGTCAGGGCGTCGAACAGCACGACGTCCGCCAGCGCGAGCGCCCGCGCGCCGCGCAGCGTGATCAGGTCGGCGGCGCCGGGGCCGGCGCTGACGAAGAGGACTCGTCCCATGGCGGTGGTTCCTGGCAGTCGGTGGGCGGACGTGGGGTGGACGAAGGGCGGGCGGTCAGCGGACCAGCAGCGCGCCGCTGGTGCGGTTGCTGGTGGGGTCCACGACGATCAGCGCGCCGCCGACGCGGTTGTCCGCGTACGGCTGCAGCGGCAGCTCGGCCTGCAGCTCGATGGTGACGTGGCCGATCTCGTTGACCGACAGCTCGTGGGCCTCGGTCTCGGCCAGCGTCTGGATGTCGAGCCGGTGATCGATCGCGGCGATGCGGGCCTGGACCCAGCGGTTGCCGTGACGCACCCAGTACTTGCGGCCCAGCACGGCGGGCTCGGTGTCGATCCACGCGAGCGTGGCTTCGAACGTGCGGCGGGGCGTGGCCGCGCCCGGCGCGACGATCCAGTCGCCGCGCGAGACGTCGACCTGGCGGTCCAGCAGCAGCCCGGCCGATTCACCGGCGACCGAGGTCGCCACCGGCTCGCCGGCGCGGCGCAGCTCGCCGACGATGGCGGTCTGGCCGCTCGGCAGGATCTGCACTTCGTCGCCGACCTGCACCTGGCCTTGCGCGATGCGGCCCCACAGCACGCGCGGGTTGTTGCCCGTGCCGTCGCCGTCCTTGGCCACGTACTGGACCGGCAGCGCCAGCGGCGCCTCGACGGTCTCCTGCACGGTCGGCAGCGACTCCAGCACCTGCAGCAGCGACGGGCCGTCGTACCAGTCCGCTGCCAGCGGCTGCGTCACGTTGTCGCCGCGCAGCGCGGAGACGGGCACCACCGCGGTCACGCGGATGCCGGCGGCCGAGGCGAACTTCTCCAGCGCGGCCGAGACCTTGCGGAACGCGTCGCCCGGATTCGCGGCGGCGTCGATCTTGTTGATCGCGAAGACGATGCTCGGCACGCGCAGCAGGTGCGCCAGCAGGCTGTGGCGGCGCGTCTGCGCCAGCAGCGGGACGTCGTCGACCGACAGGTCCAGCTTGGTCACGTCCACCAGCACGACCGCGGCATCGCTGCCCGCGGCGGCGGTCACCATGTTCCGGGTGTACTGCTCATGGCCCGGCGCGTCGGCAATGATGAACTTGCGCTGCTTGGTCGCGAAGTAGCGGTAGGCGACGTCGATCGTGATGCCCTGTTCGCGCTCGGCTTCGAGGCCGTCGGTCAGCAGGCTGAGGTCGATCGGCTGGCCGGCGGCCCGCTTGGCCAGCGTGTCGAGCTGGTCGGCGAGGATCGCGCGGCTGTCGAAGAGCAGGCGCCCGATCAGCGTGCTCTTGCCGTCGTCGACGCTGCCGGCGGTCAGGAAACGCAGCGCACGGTGCGTCGTGTCGAGGTCGGATTGATGGATCTTGGTCACGGCGGGGGAGGGGCTCACGGTGCTCACTGGGCTCAGGGCGTTCAGGAAGGCGGACATCAGAAGTAGCCCTCCTTCTTGCGGCGCTCCATCGAGGCGTCGGAGGTGCGGTCGTCCATGCGGGTCGCGCCGCGCTCGGAGACGGTGACCGTCAGCGTCTCGGCGACGATGTCGGCGGCGTTGGCGGCGGGGCTCTCCACCGGGCAGGTGCAGGTCATGTCGCCGACGGTGCGGAAGCGCACCTGCGCGGTCTCGACGGTCTCGCCGGCTTCCGGCGGGGTCACGTCGGTCAGCGGCACCAGCAGGCCCTTGCGGCGGATCACCTGGCGGTCGTGCGCGAAGTACAGCGACGGCAGCGGGATGTTCTCGCGGGCGATGTAGAGCCACACGTCCAGCTCGGTCCAGTTGCTGATCGGGAAGGCGCGGAAGTGCTCGCCCGGACGGATGCGGGTGTTGAAGAGGTTCCACAGCTCGGGCCGCTGTTCCTTCGGCTGCCATTGGCCGAAGCTGTCGCGGTGGCTGAAGATGCGCTCCTTGGCGCGCGCCTTCTCCTCGTCGCGGCGGGCGCCGCCGATGAGCACGTCGAAGCGGTGTTCCTCGATGGTCTCCAGCAGCGTCACCGTCTGGTGGCCGTTGCGCGATTCCAGCGGATGCGCCAGCCGGATCGTGCCCTTCCTGATCGAGTCTTCGAGATGACCGACGACCAGGCGCTCGCCCATCTCCTCGACGCGGCGGTCGCGGAACTCGATCACCTCGGGGAAGTTGTGGCCGGTGTCGACGTGGACCAGCGGGAAGGGCAGCTTGCCGGCGAACTCGTTGCCGGCGATGCGGCGCTTGAAGGCCTTCTCGGCCAGGCGCAGCACGACGCACGAATCCTTGCCGCCCGAGAACAGCAGGGCAGGGCGCTCGAAGGCGGCAGCGACCTCGCGCAGGATGAAGATGGCCTCCTCTTCGAGGTGGTCCAGGTGGCGGTGATCCGCCAGCGGCAGCAGTTGTTCGAGGTTCACGGGGGCGTTCATGCCGGGGCTCCGGAGGTCGCATTCAACGTCGGGGGGGGACGCTTCGGGTTCAGATTCGGTGTGCGTGGCGTGCAGGCCGCATTCCTTCGAGCTGTCTTCCCACCACCAGCGGCCGGCGCGGAAGTCCTCGCCGACGGCGATCGCGCGCGTGCAGGGCGCGCAGCCGATGCTGGGCATGAACTGGTCATGCAGCGGGTTGTAGGGAACGACATGCTGCTGCACGTAGTGCCAGACGTCGACCCAGCTCCACTCGGCCAGCGGATTGATCTTGGTGCGGCCGTGGCCGTCGTCCTCACGGAACGGGACCTCGGCGCGGTTGGTGCTCTGCTCGCGGCGCAGGCCGGTGATCCAGGCCGTGCGGCCGGCCAGCATGCGCGAGAGCGGTTCGAGCTTGCGCACGCCGCAGCAGGCCTTGCGCAACTCGACGCTGCGGTACATCGGCTCTTCGCCGTTGGCGCGGACGAAGTGGACGACCTGCTCGTTCACCGGCGCGAAGACTTCGACATCGATCCCGTAGCGGTCGTGGATGCGCGGGATCAACGCCAGCGTCTCCACGTGCAGCTTGCCGGTGTCCAGCGTCGCCAGAGCGATCGGCAGGCCGTGGCGCGCGATCAGGTCGGTGATGACCATGTCCTCGACGCCCAACGAGGTCGACTGCAGCGCGCCGGGACCGAAGTCCGCCGCGGCCTGCTTCAGCACCTCGACCGTGCGCGCGACGCGCTCGTCGAAGCCGGCGGTCTTGCGGGCATACAAGCTGATGGCCGAGCCGACGCCGACATCGGCGCCGGGCAACGCGGAGACGCCGGCCGATCCGTCGTCGGACGCGCCGCCGATGGGCGCGAAGTCCAGCGAAGACACCTCGCCGCTCATGCTCAGGCCTCGGTCTTCTGGCCCGGCCGGGCGAACAGCGGGCGCGTCTCGTTGACGTCCGCCTGGTAGTGGCCGGCGAAGAACCCCAGCGCGCGCTCGGCCGCTTCCTGGTTCTGGTCGCCGCGCATCTGCACGGCGTCGACGCCGCAGCGCTGCAGCAGCGGCAGCATGTCGACCAGCACTTCGCCGATCGCGCGCACTTCGCCGGCGAAACGCAGTCGCGAGCGCAGCACGTGCGCCTGGCTGTAGGCGCGGCCGTCGACCCACTTCGGGAACTGCAGCACGATCAGCGCCAGACGCGGCAGGTCGGTCTTCAGGTCGAGCACGTCGACGTCGTTGGGCAGGACCACGCCGGTGGCCAGGCCTTCCGGCCAGGTGTCGCGCACGGCGTGCCACTGCTCCAGCGTCAGCAGCTTGTGGTCGGCGGCGGCGGGATGCGGCTGGGGGCCGTCCTCGCCGGCGCAGGTATGCCAGGGGTCCTGGGCCTTGGAGACGAACTTCATGATGCGGGGGCGTTCCATGTCCGGCGTGCTCGGGGTCATTGCTTGGCGGTGCTGCGGCGGATGTCGTTGGTCGCCTGCTTGAAGGCGTCCAGGCCGATGCGGCGGACCGTCTGCAGGAAACGCTCGCCGGCCTCGCGTTCGCGGCGGTAGGTCGCGATCACGGCCTCGACCGCGTCGGCGGCCTCATCGGCGGCGAAGGACGGGCCGATCACCTTGCCCGGCACCGCGGTGCCCGACAGCGTCGAGCCGTCCGAGCCGCCCAGCGTGATCTGGTACCACTCGCTGCCGTCCTTGTCGACGCCGAGCACGCCGATGTGGCCGCTGTGGTGATGCCCGCAGCTGTTGATGCAGCCGCTGATGTGCAGGTCGATGTCGCCGATGTCCCAGAGCTCGTCAAGGTCCTGGAAGCGGTCGGTGATCTCGGCCGCGACCGGGATCGAGCGGGCGTTGGCCAGCGCGCAGAAGTCGCCGCCGGGGCAGACGATCATGTCGGTCAGCAGGCCGATGTTGGGCGTGGCGAAGCCGTGTTCCTTCGCGGCTTCGAAGAGCGCGGCGAGGTCGCTCTCGCGCACCCAGGGCAGCAGCAGGTTCTGGTCGTGCGAGACGCGCAGCTCGCCGTGGCTGTACGCATCGGACAGCGCGGCGGCCGCATCCATCTGCGCGTCGGTGATGTCGCCCGGCGGCAGGCCGACGCGCTTGAGTGACAGCGTCACCGAGCGGTAGCCGCTGACGCGGTGCGCGTGGACGTTCCGCTCCAGCCATCGGCGGTAGGCCGGCGAAGCGCCGGCGAAGATGTCGACGCCCGGCACCGGGGTCACGCCTTGCGGCTCGACGAAGCTCGCGGCGACGCGGGCCAGTTCCGCTTCGGGAATGATCTGCTCGTGGCTGCCCGTGTCGTCGCTGATGATCGATTGGTACTCGGCGTTGACCGCGTCGAAATAGGCTTGGCCTTCGGCCTTCACCAGGATCTTGATGCGCGCCTTGTACATGTTGTCGCGGCGGCCGAAGCGGTTGTACGTGCGCACGATCGCTTCGAGGTACAGCAGGATGTGCTGCCATGGCACGAAGGGGCTGATCTCCTGGCCGATGATCGGCGTGCGACCCATGCCGCCGCCCACGAAGACCTGGAAGCCGATTTCGCCGGCGTCGTTCTTGCGCAGCTGCAGGCCGATGTCGTGCCACGCGATGGCGGCGCGGTCCTCCTTCGCGCCGGAGATCGCGATCTTGAACTTGCGCGGCAGGAAGGCGAATTCAGGATGCAGCGTCGACCACTGACGCAGCACTTCGGCGTAGGGGCGCGGGTCGATCAGCTCGTCCGCCGCCACGCCGGCGGTGACGTCGCTGGTGATGTTGCGGATGCAGTTGCCGCTGGTCTGGATGCCGTGCATGTCGACATCGGCCAGCAGGTCCATCACGTCCGCGGATTGCGGCAACGGGATCCAGTTGAACTGCAGGTTCTGGCGCGTCGTGAAGTGGCCGTAGCCGCGGTCGTGTTCGCGGGCGATGCGGGCCAGCTGGCGGAGCTGGCGGCTGTCCAGCACCCCGTAAGGCACGGCGACGCGCAGCATGGGCGCATGGCGCTGGATGTACCAGCCGTTCTGCAGGCGCAGCGCGCGGAAGTCGTCGTCGGGCAACTGACCCGCCAGATGGCGTTCGAGCTGGTCACGGAACTGGGCCGCGCGGGCGTGGACGAACTGGCGGTCGAAATCGGTATAGGCGTACATGGCGTCAGCTAGGGCCGGCCGGGTTTCACAAGGGACCCCGCCGCGTCAACTGACACCGCGGCTGGCCCAGGGCTGGCCGGGAGTCTGCACTCTATGAACGCTTTATATATATGAGAACTACAAATTCGTAGATTGCTTATGGCCAGATAAGCATATGAAGAATCTTGCAAAAGGCGGTTGGCCCTCACCCGGGGGGCGCCGCGCCCTTCGTATTCCCCCTCTCCCGCAGGGGCGGGAGAGGGAGGGGTGAGGGTGGGTTTTACGGCCGCAGGCCGCGCTCAAGCCGTTGCCAGCCGGCGTAGAGCCGAAATCTGATCGGCGATCCGAGGGGGCAGTGGCTCGGAGCCGGCCAGGATCGTCCGAATGAAGTCGGCGTTGGCTTCGGGCTCGCAAGCGGGAGACAGCGCCCAGTCCAGATCCTCGTTGCTTGCCGGGTTGAGATCCAGGCCTTGCCCGTTCGCGAAGCCTTGCAGGTGGGCCTTGCGCCGCAGGTGCAGGTAGGCCTCGCCTTCGCTGGCGCGCATGAGGAGGGCGCGTCCGTCGTCTGCGCTCAACCGGGGCAAGGCCTCGCCCATGCTGTCCACGTATTCCGGGTGGGTCACGGCGACCACGCGCACACTGCGTCCCGGCAGCGGATCCAGCAACTTGGCGACGCTGTGGCTGCTGTTGCGCAGGCCCATGCGCGGGCGTAGCGACATCATCGCGTCGAGGCCGGGATGGATGACTTCGGTCGGCAGGATGGCCAGACGATCCGAGGCCAGGCGTCGGCCGGCCTCGTCCACGTCCTGGGCGACGGGCAGCGCCAAGGCCTCGAAGAGCTCGAACGGGCTGATGCGACTGTCGAAGTCGTGCCGACCGTGGATCAGCACCGGGATGCCCTCACGTGCCAGCAGCATCGCCACCAGCGGCATCAGGTTGGCCTGCTTGCGCGCGCCGTTGAAGGTGGGCAGCACGACGGTCCGGGGGCCTGCCGGTGCGGCCACGCGGGCGGCGCCGGTTTGCATCGCCTCGACGAAGCCGAGCAGCTCGTCGAGGCTCTCCCCCTTGATGCGCATCGCGATCAGGATCGCACCGCGCTCCAGGTCGGGCACGGTGCCGTCGAGCAGGGCGGCGAAGAGTCCGCGCGCCTGCTCGCGCGTCAGGTCGCGGGCGCCGCGAGCGCCTCGGCCGATTTCCTTGAGGAGGGGGGCGTAGTCCATGCGTCCTTCCGTTGAGGGACGCAGTTTAAGAGTGCCGCCCGGAGGCCTGCGGGAACGCTGGTCGCCGCTTGGGCGTCGCCCATGGCCTCGGCCTCGGCGTGAGACCTGAGGTCCAGTTCCCCGAACAGGTCCTTCGGATCGTCCATCGCGGGCACCAGGGCCAGTTCGCGTCCCAGTCCGAGCGCCTCGGCGCGGTCGCCCAGCCAGCGCAGCGTCGCGAAGTCCTCGAGCGCGAAGCCGACCGAATCGAACACGGTGACCTCGTCGGCGCTGCGTCGGCCGGCGGCTTCGCCGCGCAGCACGCGCCAGAACTCGGTGACGGGGAAGTCCGCCGGCATCTGCTGCACGTCGCCTTCGATGCGCGACTGCGGCTCGTACTCGACGAACACGTTGGCCTGCGCCAGCACGTCGTGGTGCAGTTCGGTCTTCCCGGGGCAGTCGCCACCGACGCCGTTGACGTGCATGCCGGGCTCGATCATGTCGGGCGTCACGATGGTCGCGTTGCGCTTGTCGGCCGTGACCGTCGTGATGATGTCGGCGCCGCGCGCCGCTTCAGCGGCATCGCGGCAGCGGATCAGCGTCAGACCGTCGATGCGCGACAGATGACGGACCAGCTTGTCCGTCGCGGCCGGGTCGACGTCGAAGAGGCGGATCTCGTCGATGCCCAGCAGGTGGTGGAAGGCCAGCGCCTGGAACTCGCTCTGCGCGCCGTTGCCGATCAGGGCCATCTTGCGCGAGCCGGGACGTGCCAGGTGTTGCGCGGCCAGCGCGGAGGTGGCCGCGGTGCGCAGCGCCGTGCTGAGCGTCAGCTCCGACAGCAGCGCCGGCGTGCCGGTCGCGACGTCGGCGAGCACGCCGAAAGCCATCACGGTGGGCAGGCCCACGCGGTGGTTTTTGGGGTGGCCGTTGACGTACTTGAAGCTGTAGAGCGAGGCATCCGAGATCGGCATCAGCTCGATCACGCCGTCGTCCGAGTGGTTGGCGACGCGGGCGCTCTTGTCGAATTCGCTCCAGCGGACGTAGTCCTCGGCGATGTAGCGCGCGAGGGTCTGGAAGCTCTGGGCGATGCCGTCGTGTCGGACGACGCGGGCAACGTCAGGCGTGAGGAGGAGGCGGGTCGTCATCGGCGGACTCATGGCTGTGGGAATGCCTCCATTCTTCGGATCGGCGTGTCAGCAGGAAGCCAGAGAACTGATCAATAATCGAAGCGCCTTGTGCATTTCGTCAGCGAACCCTGGCGTTTTGCTGTGAAATCCGGGTTAACCCTGGGCGATGCGCGCGCAATGCGGCCGCCGGTGCACCAACATGGACACACTCGACCATCAACTCATCGCGCTGCTGCGCCAGGACGCCCGCGCCAGCATCGCGACGCTCGCGCACAAGCTGAAGGTGTCGCGCGGGACGGTGACCAACCGGCTGACCAAGCTGGAGGACAGCGGCCAGATCGTCGGCTACACGGTGAAGCTGCGGGCCGACGTGGCGCAGCCGCACATCACGGCCTGGACGAGCATCGCGGTGGAGGGCAACCGCACCCGCGAGGTGGTCGGCATCCTGCTCGGGGAGCCTGGCGTGGCGGGGCTGTTCGACACCAACGGGCGGTGGGACCTGCTCGCCGAGCTGCGCGCGGACAACCTCAACGAACTCGCCGAGATCCTCGAGCGCGTGCGCCTGATCAAGGGCATCGGCGCGACCGAGACCAGCATCCACCTGCAGACCTACAAGCTCGCTTGAGCCCATGAGCCCATGAGCCCATGAGCCCATGAGCCCATGAGCCCATGAGGCTAATGAGGCCCATGAGGCCCATGAAGTCCTTGAACGCCGGGTCGCGCCTGCGCGTCAGCGATCAGGCGCGTCAACGCTTCGGGGCGGACGCCGGCGCGTCGTCGTCGTCCGGTTCGGGGGCGTCGGGTTCGAGCTGGAAGCGGCCGTCGCGCAGCTCCATGCGCGTGCGCTGCACCACCGCGCGCAGCGCGTTGCACGCGCCTTCGTTGAAGCGCAGCACGATCTCGACACGCGGGCCGCGCCCGGGGCTCAGCACGCTGACGCCGGAAGTCTGCGGCGACGCCGTCGCGCCGCAGGCGAGCGGCCCGGGCTTGTTGTCGAAGCCGAGCTCCGCGCCGAGTTGCATCTCGCCGTCGCGTTCGAGCACCAGCCGTTCGGTGCGGCTCTCGCCGCCGCGGTCGACGTCGTAGCGGCGGCTGCGCAGGATCCAGTGCTCGTCGGCGATCTGCAGCAGCTGCAGGTCCTCGTCGCCGGAGCCCGGCGCGCCCGGCATCAGCAGCAGGCCCTTGGCGCGAAGCTTCCAGCGGCCGGCCTCGTCGGCGGCGAGCACCGCGGCACCGAGCGCGGGCACGCAGGCCGCGCAGCGGAACTGGTCGCGCGGGCCCGGCGTCAGTTGATACACCAGCATCAGCTTGTCGACGTTCGATTCGACGTAGCGCCCGCGGAACACCTCGCGGACTTCGGCGCGCAGCGTCGGCGAGCGTCCGCCGAAGAACGCCGCGGCGCGGCCGTCGCGCCAGGTGTTGCCCCCGTAGACCAGCTTCATCGCGGTGGCGGCGTCAGGCGGCTTGTCGACCGCGACGGGGACCTGCGCGCGCACGGGCGCGGCCACCGACAGCAACAGCAGCAGCGCCACGGCACTCAAGCGACGCAGGGGGCCGACGCAACGGGGGTGGGCGGAGGGCTCGTGCACGAAGGGCGGACTCGGCGTGTGGCGAAGCCGCGATCATCGCCGAGCTTCGCGGCCCCGCGGGTACAGTCCCCGCCCATGAGCCGTACCGACGCCACGCCCCCGGTGATCCGCAGTCTGCTGGAGACCGATCTCTACAAGTTCACCATGTGGCAGGCGATGCTGCACCGGTATCCGCAGGCGCAGTCGGAGTACCGCTTCGCGTGCCGCAACACGCCGCAATACCCGCTGGCGGAACTGGTGGAGGACCTGGAGCGCGAGATCGACCACCTGTGCGCGCTGACCTTCCGCGCCGACGAGCTCGAGTACCTGAGCCGCTTGCGCTTCATGAAGCCCGACTTCATCGACCTGCTGCGCATCTTCCGCTTCCAGCGCGCGTTCATCACGGTGCGCGCGGACGGCGAGAAGCTCGAGATCGTCGTGCGCGGTCCGCAGGTCCATGTGATGGCCTTCGAGATCTTCGTGCTGGCGATGGTCAACGAGCTGTACTTCCGCCGCTTCGATCAGGCCGCCGCGATCGAGGAGGGGCGTCGTCGGCTCGCGCAGAAGATCGATCTGATCCGGACCTTCGCGCGGGAGGAGGCGCCGCGCCGCCACCCGTTCCAGTTCTTCGACTTCGGCCTGAGGCGGCGTTTCTCCGGCGCCTGGCACGAGGAAGTCCTGCGCACGCTGCGCGACGAGCTGCCGGAGACCTTCCGCGGCACGTCCAACGTGCTGCTGGCCAAGGAGCTCGGTCTGGTGCCGATCGGCACCATGGCGCACGAGTACCTGCAGGCCTACCAGGCCACCGGCGTGCGGCTACGCGACCACCAGAAGGCCGCGCTGGAGGACTGGGTGCAGGAGTACCGCGGCGACCTCGGCATCGCGCTGACGGACGTCATCGGCATGGACGCGTTCCTGGCCGATTTCGACCTCTACTTCGCCAAGCTCTTCGACGGACTGCGCCACGATTCGGGCGATCCGGTCGAGTGGGGCGAGAAGGCGCTCGCCCACTACGACCAGCTGCGCATCGACGCCAACACCAAGCGGCTGGTGTTCTCCGACGCGCTCGACATGCCGAAGGCGCTGGCGCTGTACCGCCACTTCGCGGACCGCGTCCAGCTGGGCTTCGGCATCGGCACCAAGCTCAGCAACGACGTGGGCCTGCCGACGCTGAACATCGTCATCAAGCTCACCCACGTCAACGGTCAGCCGGTGGCCAAGCTCTCGGACAGCCCCGGCAAGACCATGTGCGAGGACCAGACCTTCCTGGCCTACCTGCGGCAGGTGTTCAAGGTGCCGACGCCGGTCTGAGCGATCAGGCGGGCGTCCAGCGCGGCGCACGACCCGGAGCCGCGGCCGCGCGGGGCTCGGGCATCAGTCGCGATGCGCCGTGATCCGATGGATCACCGGCCCCGCCAGCAGCGGTGTCGGTTTCCCCTCGACCCAGTCCTGATGCCCCGCGCCGTAGAACGGCGACATCGGATGGCCGCTCTGGCCGCCCGGCATCGAGAGCCAGCCCTGTTCCTCGCGACCGGGCGACACGACCAGCCTCTCCGACTGTCCGAAGGCGGGGCCGGCGACATGTGGGAGGTTGCTGTCGCCGCTCTGCGGCACCGACGGCATGTCGAGCCAGCGCGACAACGCCGGGATGGCCTTGGCCAGCGGATGCTGGATGCGGCTCGCGTTCTGCGCGCCCCAGGTGGCGCCGCCGAGGTTGCCGTCCGGTGCGACCTCGCGCACCGCGCCGTCCAGCTGCGCCAGCAGCAGCGCATCCCAGCTCGCGAACGCGGCCGGCAACAGGTGCGGCGGGCGCTCGTCGACGGCGCGTGCGGCGCTGTATTCGAACTGGTTGCGCCAGCGGATGCGCCGCTTCGGATCGAGCTGCCGCTCGCCGAGCGACGGCAGCGTCCAGGCGTCCCACAGCGTGTCCAGCACCCGCAGCCGCGCCTGGCGCACCAGGCGGTAGGCCGCGGAATCCGCATCGGCGCGACCGTTCCAGTTCTCGAGCAGTTGCACGAAGGCCCGGTGCGTCGGATTCGCGCCGGCATCGGTGCGCGAGGCCGCCAGCAGACGCGCCGCCCAGGTCTTCATGAAGCGCGCCTCGTCGTCCTGGTGGATGGCGCCGAGGGAGCCCTCGTCGTGCTTTTCCCGGGCCGAGAGCCGGTCGCGGATCTGCTGCGCGCGGGCGCCCAGGTCGAAGCCGCCGTCGCCGAGCAGCTCACCCGGCGCGCCGTCGAGCTGGCGGTTGTTGGCGGTCCACAGCTGACCCTGTGCCGGCGACAGCACCTGGGGCGCGCGATCGGGCGCCAGCCAGTCGCGCCGCATCGCCGACGGCGCGATGAACCGGCCGTAGCCCTCGGGCAGCCCCGGCTGCGCCCACAGCCGCCCGGCGACGGTCCAGCCGATCTGGCCGTCGCGATCGGCGGCCAGCAGGTTCTGGTGCGGCATCCCGGCGCGTTGTGCGAGCGCCAGCGCATCGCTGACGTGCCGCACCTGCAGCATGCGGTCGAGTTCCAGGTTGTAGGCCGCGCCCTGGTGGGCGATCCAGTGCAGCGCGAAGCGGCGTCCGCCGTCGACGGTGACGATCGGTGCGTCGCCGACCTCGCTCACGTCCAGGGTCACCGCCGGACCGGCGTGGACCTCCAACGTTTCGGTCCGCGTCGAGACCTTGGCATCGGGCGGAACCTCGATCCAGTCGAACCATTGCCCGTAGGCATTCGTGAAGCCCCAGGCGACGGCGCCGTTGGAACCCACCACCAGCGCCGGCAGGCCGGGCAGCGTCACGCCGGCGGCGCGCAGGCCGCTCGGGCCGGCGCCGATCTGGAACTGCGCGCGGTACCAGATGCTGGGCACGCCCAGGCCCAGGTGCATGTCGTCGGCCAGGATCGCGCCGCCGTGCGTCGAGCGCGAACCCGCCACCGCCCAGCTGTTGCTGCCCAGGACCGGCAGATCAGGACTGGACATGCGGCTGGACATGGCGCTGGCCGGTCCGCTGGCGGAAGAAGCGGAAGAGGCGGGCGAGTCGGGGACGTGTGCCTTGCTCACGTCGAGCTGCGCCGAGGTCGGCATAGTCGGCGCCGGCAGCTGGCTGCCGTCCAGCGCTGCGTCCCAGCGACCGCCGCGCGGGCTGAGCCAGTCGAAGAGGGCATCGCCGGCGTGCTCGCGCAGCGTCGCGCGTTCGAAGCCCGCGTCGAAGCTGCCCGACTGCAGCATGAAGTACATCTCCGAGATCACGAGCAGGGAGTCGACCGGCGTCCAGTCCTGCGGCCTGGCGCGCAGCAGCAGGTACTGCCAGGGCCGCATCGGCAGCGCATGGAGGCCGGCGTTGACGCCTTCCGTGTAGGCAAGCAGCAGCAACCGGTCCTCGCCGGACAGTCCTTCGAAGCGATCGGTCAGACGTGCGCGCAGACGGTGGACGCGGCGCGTGCGGTCGCGCTCCAGCGCCTTGGCGCCGAACAGCGCGGACAGCTCCCCGGCCGCCGAACGGCGCGTCAGGTCCATCTCGAAGAAGCGCTCCTGCGCGTGGGCGAACCCCAGGCCGCGCGCCACGTCCAGTCGCGTGCGGCCCTCGACGACCAGCGTGCCCAGCGCGTCGCGACCCAGGCTCACGGGCGCGCTCAGACCGGGAATCTCGGCGTCGCCGTCCAGCTGCGGCAGGCTGGCGCGTACGCACGCCCACGCCGCGATGGCCAGCGCGACCAGCAGGAACGGCAGCCCGGCCAGGCCCCGTACGGTCCAACGCCGCAGCGCGCTCTTTCCACTCATGGGTTCTCCTCGTTCGGGCGTCGATTTTCGGGCTCGATTTCCGGGGCGCGATTGTGCGTGCGCGCTGCAACAGCTTTGCTACAGAGCTTCCCTAGAATCCCGCGCCATGCCCCGAGACGATCGCGACCATACCAAGCCTGTCACCGCCACGCTGGCGCTGCCTTCCCGCCGCCGTTGGCTGACCGCCGCCGGCGCGCTGGGATTGAGCGCGTTGAGCGCGTTGAGCGCGTGCTCGACCTTCACGCCGTCCTCGGCGCCACCGCCGGTCGTGACAACACCTGACCCTGAGCTGCCCACGCCGGTCACGCCCAAGCCGATCCCCAAGCCGCCGCGCGTCGGGCTGGCGCTGGGCGGCGGCGCGGCGCGCGGCTTCGCACACATCGGCGTGATCCAGGTGCTGGAGGAGAACGGAATCAAGGTCGACCTGGTCTGCGGCACCTCGGCCGGCAGCCTGGTGGGCGCGCTCTATGCCGCGGGTCGCACGGGCAAGGAACTGCAGACGGTCGCCGAGGCGATGGACGAGGGCGCCATCACCGACTGGACCTTCCCGATGCGCGGATTGATCCGCGGCGAGGCGCTGGCGCGCTACGTCCGTCAGATGACGGGCAATCGCGGGCTGGAGCAGCTCCCGCTGCCGCTGGGCATCGTCGCGACGGACCTGGGCGACGGCTCGCCGATCCTGTTCCGGCAGGGCGACGTGGGCACGGCGGTGCGCGCGTCGAGCGCGGTGCCGGCGGTGTTCCAGCCGGTCAAGATCGGCAACCGCGAGTACGTGGACGGTGGCCTGGTCGCGCCGGTGCCGGTGCGTTTCGCCAAGCAGATGGGCGCGGAGTTCGTCATCGCCGTCGACATCGGCGAGCCGCCCGATCCGAAGATCCCCGGCGACGCGATGCGCATGCTGCTGCAGACCTTCTCGATCATGGGCAAGTCGATCAACCAGTACGAGCTGCAGGGCGCGGACGTCGTGCTGCGGCCGAAGCTGGACGGCTTCAGCGGATCGGACTTCACCACGCGCCGCCGCGCCATCGCGCTCGGGCGCGAGGTGGCGACGGCGATGCTGCCGGAGATCAGGCGCAAGGTCGCGGCGAAGACGCGCTGAATGCTGTCCGCACAGCGTTTACAAGCCGGGAGCCGGGCGCTTCTTGGTGACCAGCAGCTCGTGGACCAAATGCATCGCCAAAGGATTTTCCCCAGGCTTCATGTCTGCGACCTTTGGCTTGGATGTCCGGATGGCGATCTTTGAATTGGGCTTGGAGTTCAGCCATGAGTCGCTGACCGGGAGGCCCCAACGTCGATGGTCTTCCGCCACCTCTGCGCTCGATATAAGCGCTTGCTCCACATCCAAGGGCCAGTTCCAGCCAGGTAGTTGGAAGAAGTCGAAGCGACCGTTCCCTTGCATCTTGATCGCAAGAGTGGCGCGCCCCTCGGTATCCACTTGCACGTTGTTCCCGAGGGCACTTGCAAAATTGTTCACCACCACGATCTCGTCATTCTTGATGGCGACGGCTGCAACCCTCGATTCGGCGGGGGCAGGGCCGAGATACTCCTTACCTCTCACCGCGAATTCGACGTCGATTTTCGCGGGGTCGGGCAACTGCACCCGCAGGATCCACGCGGGCTCGTCCTTGGCCTCCCAGGGGGATAAGACGAGCAAGTGTTCTAGGAACTCATTTTCCTTGCCAACACTCGACCCAACCGGTTTTTCGATGCGTTGGAATTCCGGCGAGCTACACCAATGCTTCGGATCGTCGTATCCCGTGCTGGTTCCTCCCATGCGCTTCCGATAGATCTTTCCGCACACCAAGGGGTCGATGGGGTTCGTCGAAGCGGACGTCGTGGCGGGCAGACACGTGGTGCCGTTGTCGGACCTGCACATGACGTCCTTGTAGGGTGTGGTGGCGAGCTGCATGTCGAACCCCAACGGGGCATAGCTCTTCCACTCGGCGAACAGGTTGGCGTAGACCCTGTTGCACCAGTGTCCTTCGACCTGATACCCCGTCCGCTTGTGTTCCTTGCGGCCCCAGCGCGCGTCGTTGCATTTCAATGGCTGTGCTTTCTCCTTAACCGGCACGTCGATGCTGCAAGCGTTCTTTTTGCTGTTCTCGCTGTAGCAACTCAGATGGCCATCGGCTTCGAGGCGATAGTAGTGACCATGCCACTCCTTCCATTCGGTCGGCAGTGATTGTGCTGCCGGCGTGGTCGATGCAGTGTCCGCAAGGGCGACGCCAGCGGAGGAAACGAGGACGGTCGCCAACGCGATGCGGCATCGCGAGGTGAAGCGAAGAGACGTTCGCATGATCGGAAGACTCCGGAGGTTGAGGAGGTCCGATCAGTAGTCATCCGCATCGAGTGCGCATGACAACCCGAGGCGCGCGGTGACGCCAGGCGCCGGAGCCGGCGCTCCCGCTCAGAGTCGTTCGCCGCGCGCGCTCGCCTCGATGAGCTTCTCCAGACGCGCCAGCTGCGTCTCCGGCTTCTTCGCGCTGAGGATGTGCCAGATGCTGGTGCGGCGGTAGCCGTCCGGCTGCGCCTGGAAGAAGGCCCAGGCCTTCGCATCGCGCATGAAGATCACCTCGTGCGAGGGCGAGAACTCGACCAGTTCCTTGGGCTGCTCGAAGGCGTACACGCGAGAGCGCTCCTCCTGCCGGCGCTCGAACGCCGCGAGGCCGGCGGGCTTCATCCGGCCTTCCTGGATCAGCGCTTCGGCGCGGCCGATGTTGACGGCGCTCCAGATGGACACCGCCTTGCGCGGCGTGAAGCGGATCTTGTAGCGCTTGTCGTCGATGCGGGTGCGCACGCCGTCGATCCAGCCGTGGCACAGCGCCTCGTCGACCGATTCGGGCCAGGCGAGGCTCGCCTCGCCGGTGGCGCGCTTGTGGAAGCCGACCAGGACCTCGGTGGCCGTGGCGGCATGCTCGTCGAGCCAGTCGCGGAACGCCGCGGCACTGGCGAAGAAGATCGGGGTGCGGGTGGCCATGGGGCGGAAGTATGCCCGCGCCCCGGCCCCCGGGCGGTCAGGCGACCTTGAACACCGAGACGACCTCCGACAGACGCTGCGCCTGCTCGCGCAGCGAGCCGGACGCGGCGGTCGACTCCTCGACCAGCGCGGCGTTCTGCTGCGTCATCTGGTCCAGGTTCGCGACGGCCTGGTTGACCTGCGCGATGCCGTCGCGCTGCTCGGTGGCGGCCGCGGCGATCTCGCCCATCAGGTCGGTGACGCGGCGCACGCCGTGGACGATCTCGTCCATCGTGCGACCCGCTTCGGCGACGTCCGACGTGCCGGCTTCGACCGTCTCGACCGAGCGGTTGATCAGCGTCTTGATCTCCTTGGCCGCCTCGGCGCTGCGCTGCGCCAGCGAGCGCACTTCGCTCGCGACGACCGCGAAGCCGCGGCCCTGCTCGCCCGCGCGAGCGGCCTCGACCGCGGCGTTCAGCGCCAGGATGTTGGTCTGGAACGCGATGCCGTCGATGGTGCCGATGATGTCGGCGATGCGGGTCGACGAGGCGCTGATCTCCTGCATCCGCGACACGACCTGTCCGACGACCTTGCCGCCGCGCGCGGCCGACTCGGCGGCGCTGCCGGCGAGCTGGTTGGCCTGGCGCGCGGTGTCGGCGGACTGGCCGACGGCGCTGGTCAGCTGCTCCATGCTCGACGCGGTTTCCTCGAGGTTGGCCGCGGTCTGCTCGGTGCGCGCCGAGAGGTCCTGGTTGCCGACGGCGATCTGCGACGAGGCGCTCGACACCGATTCCACGCCGTCGCGCACCTGCGCGACCACCGACTTCAGCTGTCCGACCATGCGCATCAGCGCGGTCTGCAGCTGCGCCACTTCATCGCGGCCCTGGACGTGCAGCGTGCGGGTCAGATCGCCCGCGGCGACCGCCTCGGCGATCACGACCGAGGCCGCCAGCGGCCGGGTGATCTTGCGGGTGATCACGAAGCCCAGCGTCGCGCCGATCGCGACGGCCAGCAGCGTCATGCCGATGATCATCCAGCGGCTGCGGTCGTAGATCTGGTCGCCCAGCGCGTCGGCCGCGGCGGCGCCGGCGGTGTTGATCTCGACCAGCTCGTCCACGGCCTTGCCCATGGCTTCATACGTGGGCAGGCTGTCCACGGCCAGCAGGTGCTTGGCGGTGTCGTCGTCGCCGCGGACCGCGGCTTCGACCAGCTTGATGTTGTGCGCGTCATAGGTCGCCCACAGCGTCCGGATCTGCCGCAGCTTTTCGCCCTCGGCGGGCGAGGACACCATCGGCTCATAGGCCTTCAGGCGCTGTTCGATGGTCTGGCGGCCCTGCGCGATCTTCTCGGCGTAGGTGGCGCGTGCATTGCCCTCCGTCAGCAGCAGCCGGTACTCGCGGGTGCGCAGGCGAGTGACCTCCTGGTTGATCGACTGCGCCACGCGGGACGACGGCAGCCAGTTCGCCGCCATGTCGGTGGCGGTGTCGTTGACCCGGCCCAGTTGGAACAGGGCCAGGCCGCCCAGCAGGGCGGTGATCAGGAGAACGCAGAAAAAGGCCAAGCTGAGCTTGGCGCCCACGGACAGGCGGTCGAGCATGAGGAACTCTTTGCAGGAGAGGAACCCGCAAAGAGGCGCGGGAATGCCGTTTGCAGCTATTTTCGTACTTGTACGAAATTCACCGTGCCTCCTGGCGACCAGGGTTCGTGAGTATTTAACGTGGCCAGTGGTATGAGTTAACGTACACCGACAATAACCTTTTGGGACAGGAACGCCGTGCGAAACACCGATCAGGACTCCGACCGCGAACGGCCCCGGCTGCGCCGCGGTCCGGCCGAGATGGCCGCGCTCAAGCGCGAGATGCTGGAGCGTGCACGCAAGATCTACCGCGACGAAGGCGTGGAGGCGCTCAGCATGCGCCGGCTGGCGCAGGAGCTCGGCATCTCGACGATGGCGATCTACAGCTACTTCGAAAGCAAGAAGGCGCTGCTGGACGGCCTGTGGATCGAGGTGTTCGAGTCGCTGACGGACGAACTGCTGGATGCCTCCAAGGACCAGCGCGGCCCCCGCAAGGTGCTGGAGGCGCACACGCGCTGCCTGCTCGACTTCTGGGAGCGGCATCCGGAGCAGTTCCGCATGATCTACATGTCGCTGACGCAGACCGGCACGCTCGACGAGATCGGCCAGGCGCAGCAGCCCGTCTACAACCGGCTGCTCGGACTGATGCGGGAGCGTGTCGCGGCCTGCGCGCCGGCCGGCTTCGAGCCCGGCGAGGTCGCGATCCGCTCGATGTGCGACCAGATGTCGGTCCGCACCATGGGCTTCATGATGATGACGATCGGGCTGCCCCGATATCCGCTCTACGACCGCGAGGCGCTGCGCGAGTTCACGGTGCAGGGCGTGCTGCGCGACGTGGCGGACCAGTACGCGCAGTTCGCGGCGGGTGCGCGACCGGCCGCCGCGGATCCGGTGTCGTCGGGCGCCTCTCCGACCGCCGCGGATTGACCGTCCAGTCCTGCGATGCCCGCAGCCTGGGCATCCGGGCGATCACCGGCGCACCGCCGCGGTGCCCTTGACGCCGAGTGGGGCGCTGCATCAGCGGCCCGTACAGGCGAAAAAAAAGCCCAGCGCATGACGCTGGGCTTTGAAGGGCACTTGGGAAGCTAGACTTCCTTGGGTACCGAGGAGACAACCGATACGGCAACTCGTTCGCTCAGGCCGCGGCGCGCTTGGCGCTGCGGGTGGCGGTCTGGGTCGCCTTCACCGCCGTGCTGGTCACGGCGTTGAAATTGGATTCCGCGATGTCGGTGGCTTGCTTGGCGGCCTTGTGCAGGCTTTCGTAAGCGTTGTTGGCCGCGGCCACCGCCGACTTCACCAAAGCAACAGCATTTTCCGTGCCAGCCGGAGCGTTCTTGGTCGCGTTGTCGACGACGGCGCCGAACTTGACCTGGGCGTCAGCCACTTGCGACTCCGCCAGCTTCACGAACTCGGACGAGGTCGAGGTGGCGATGTCGTACAGGTGGCGGCTGTAGGCGACGGCCTTTTCAGCCGACGGTTGCAGCAGCGCGGTCTGCAGGGCCCACAGCTCCTGCGGATCCTTGACCGTGATGGCTTGCTGGGCGGTTTCGGCGGCTTCGCCGAGGGCAGTCTTGGCGACTTGCAGGTTCAGTTCGACCAGCTTTTCATAGCCTTCGAAGGCCTTGGCGGTCAGGCCGAACCACGAAGCTTGCAGGTTCTTTTGTTGGTCCAGCACTTGGTCAGCAGTCAGCATGCGAAATCTCCTTGAGGAATGAGGTCAGCCGGGGAAAACGCGGCGGGCTGAGCGCCGTCGCCACACATTTGTTGCGGTGCAGCATGGAATCAGTATAGGACCGCCGGCGATGATTGCAAGCACTTTTTGTGCATCGCAGCAAAGTTCGGGTTCTGTCCTCCGGAGCCCCTGTCAGCAGCGCCTCCAGGCGCGCCGGAGCGCTGGCGCCGGCCCTCTGCTAGGGTCCCGACCATGCTCGCCTTCCATTACGACCATTTGACGCTGGCGCTCCCGCCGGGTCACCGCTTCCCGCAGTCCAAGTACCAGATGCTGCGGGAGCGCGTGGAGCGGGCGCCCGGCGTGATGCGGCCTCGGGTGGCGGAGGCCGCCGGGCCGGAGGAACTCTCGCTGGTCCACACGCCGGACTACATCGACGCGGTCGTGCACGGCACCTTGAGCGCGGCGGCGCAGCGGGAGATCGGCTTCCCCTGGGCGCCGGGGCTGCCGCGGCGCTCGATGTGCTCCGTGGGGGCGACCATCGCCGCGGCGCGCGCCGCCCTGGAAGAGGGCGTCGCCGCCAGCCTGGCGGGCGGCACGCACCATGCGTATGCGGACAAGGGCAGCGGCTTCTGCGTGTTCAACGATGTCGCGGTCGCGGCGCGGCTGATGCAGGCCGAATGGCACCGGCGCCATCCGGAGCGCCGTGGTCTGCAAGTGCTGGTCGTCGACCTCGACGTCCATCAGGGCAACGGCACCGCGAGCATCTTCCGCGACGACGACAGCGTCTTCACCTGCTCGATCCACGGGGAGAAGAACTTCCCCTTCCGCAAGGAGTCCAGCGACCTGGACGTCGGCCTGCCCGACGCCTGCGGCGACGCGGTCTACCTCGACGCGCTGGAGACGGCGCTCGCCGAGGTCTGGCGACGGATGGCGGACCGGCCGCCCGGGCTGGCGTTCTATCTGGCTGGCGCCGACCCGCACGAGGGCGACAGGCTCGGCCGGCTCAAGCTCAGTGCGGACGGCCTGCTGCGACGCGACCGCATCGTGCTGGAGGCGCTCTTTGAGCGCCGCATCCCCGTCGCGTTGAGCATGGCCGGCGGCTATGGCGAGGACCTGAGCGTCACCGTCGACGTGCAGATGCGGACGCTGGAGGCCGCGGCGCGTGCCTGGGAGCGGTGGCAGAACCGCTGAGATTGTTGCCTTGCCAATCCATGGGTGTGCACCAGTAGCCCGCGCGACACCTGACCCCGCGCGGCGGTGGAAGAATCGGCGCATGAGTGCTGCCACCGACTCCCCCGTCGCCTCCGCCGATGCGCGCCCGGCCGCCGAGCCGCGCGAGGCCTTCGCCCGCTTCGTCCCGGTCCCGACCCGCTGGATGGACAACGACGTCTACGGCCACCTGAACAACGTCGTCTACTACAGCCTGTTCGACACGGCGGTGAACCGCTACCTGATCGAGCAGGGCGCGCTGGACCTGCACCACGGCGAGGTGATCGGCCTGGTCATCGAGACCCACTGCAACTTCTTCGCGTCGCTGGCGTTCCCGCAGCACATCGAGGCCGGCCTGCGGGTCGCGAAGCGCGGCCGCTCCAGCGTCCGCTACGAGATCGGCCTGTTCGCCGGAGGCGAGCCCCTGTGCGCGGCGCGCGGCCACTTCGTCCACGTGTACGTCGATCGTGAGTCCCGGCGCCCGGTGGCGCAACTGCCCGAGTCCTATCTGAATGCGCTCAGCGCGCTGGAGATGCCATGAGCTTCCCCGCTTCCTTCCCCGACCCCTTCGTCCCGCCGACGCCCGAGCAGTCCGCCGCCGTCGAGGCCGCGATCGTGACGCGGCATTCGATGCGCGCGTTCCTGCCGACCCCGGTGCCTCGCGCGCTGATCGAAGACCTGCTGACCGTCGCGGCCCGCGCGCCGTCGGGCACGAACACGCAGCCCTGGCAGGTCCACGTGCTGACCGGCGCGGCCAAGGACCGGCTGGTCACGCGCATCCAGGCGACCTACGACGACCCCGAGGAACTCGCCACCCACGGCGAGGAATACGCGTACTACCCGCGCGAGTGGGTCTCGCCCTACATCGACCGCCGCCGCAAGGTCGGCTGGGACCTGTACGGCCTGCTCGGCATCACCAAGGGGGACAAGCTGCGCATGCACGAACAGCACGGCCGCAACTACCGCTTCTTCGACGCGCCGGTCGGCCTGATGTTCACCATCGATCGCGTGATGCAGCAGGGCAGCTGGCTGGACTACGGCATGTTCCTGCAGAACCTCATGGTCGCCGCCCGCGGCCGCGGCCTGCACACCTGCCCGCAGGCGGCGTTCACGCAGTTCCACCGCGTGATCGCGGAGGAACTGGGCCTGTCGCCGCAACAGCAGCTGGTCTGCGGCATGTCGCTCGGGTACGCGGATCCGGCCGCGGTCGAGAACACGCTGGTGACCGAGCGCGATCCGGTCGCGTCGTTCACCCGTTTTCTGGAGTGACACGCCGACGCTGATTCCCGATGCCCGTGGGCGATCCGCGTGCGGGCGGCGGGAAGGTCCGCTCTACAGTTGGCGCTTCCCTGCAAGGAGATGCGTCCATGAGCAAGCCCAGCGTCCTGGTGGCCCGCAAGACCTTCGACGACATCGTCGACCGGCTGCGTCCGCACTTCGAGGTCGAGACCAACGACAGCGACACCGGCTGGTCTCAGGACGAGCTGATCCGTCGCCTGCAGGGCAAGTCCGGCGCGTACATCGCCGGCGGCGACAGGATCGACGCCAAGCTGCTCGATGCCTGTCCCGACCTCAAGGCCATCTGCACGATGGCCGTGGGCTACAACAACATCGACGTGCCGGCCTGCACGGCGCGCGGCGTCGTGGTGACCAACGCGCCGGACGTGCTGACCGAGACCACCGCCGACTTCGGCTTCGCGCTGATGATGACCACGGCCCGCCGCATCACCGAGAGCGAACACTTCCTGCGCCGCGGGGAATGGAAGGAATGGTCGGTGACGATGTTCGCCGGCGCGGACATCCACGGCGCGACGCTGGGCGTGCTCGGCATGGGCCGCATCGGCGCGGCGATCGCCCGCCGCGGGCACCTCGGCTTCGGCATGCCGGTGCTGTATCACAACCGTTCGCGGCTGCCGGCCGACCAGGAAGGTCCGCTGGGCGCGACCTGGGTCGAGAAGGATGAACTGCTGCAGCGTGCCGACCATCTGGTGATCGTCGTGCCGTACAGCGCGTCCTCGCACCACCTGATCGGCCAGCGCGAACTGCGCCTGATGAGGAAGACGGCGACGCTGACCAACATCGCCCGCGGCGGTGTCGTCGATGACGCGGCGCTGGCCGCCGAGCTCCAGGCCGGCACCATCGCCGCCGCGGGCCTGGATGTGTTCGAGGGCGAACCCAAGGTGCACCCGTCGCTGCTCGCGTGCACGAACGTCGTGCTCACGCCCCACATCGCCAGCGCCACGATCGCGACGCGCCGCGCCATGAGCGACCTCGCCGTGGACAACCTGATCGCCGCGCTGACCGGCGGTGTTCCGCCGACGGCACTGAATCCCGAGGTGCTCAAGCGCTGAGAGAATCGGGCGGATGAATCTGTCGTTCTGGCAGGTCATGGTCCTCGCGGCCGTGCTCCTGTTCCTTGTCGTCATCGTGCTGATCGGGGTGGTCCTGTTCCGACGGCCCGCCCGCACCGATCCTTCCGCGGTCCTCGCGCCGCTCATGCAGCAGACGGGCGAACGCCTGGAACGCCTGGAGCGCGCGCTGCGCGACGAACTCAACCGCGGCAACGCCGGGCTGCGCCAGGAGACGCTGGCGACGCTGACGCAGTTCCAGCAGGCGCTGGGCCAGCAGGCGGCCCGTGCGCGCGAGGCGCAGGACGCCGCCGCGTCCCGCATGACGACCGTGCTGACGGAACAGCTGCAGGCCCTGGGACAGCGCAACGAGGCCGGCCTGGCCGAGACGCGCCGCACCGTCGAGGCGCGACTGCAGGCGATCCAGCAGGACAACGAGAAGAAGCTCGAGCAGATGCGGGCGACCGTCGACGAAAAGCTGCATGCCACGCTGGAGCAGCGCCTGGGCGAGAGCTTCAAGCAGGTGGCGGAACGGCTGGAGCAGGTCTACCGCGGACTCGGCGAGATGCAGACGCTGGCGCGCGACGTCGGTTCGCTGAACCGGGTGCTGACCAACGTCAAGACGCGCGGCATCTTCGGCGAGGTGCAACTGGCGGCGCTGCTGGAGCAGGTCTTCACGCCCGAACAGTTCGCGTCGAATGTCGAGACCGTGCCGGGCACCGGCGCGCGCGTCGAGTTCGCGCTCAAGCTGCCCGGGCAGCGCGACGACGGCCAGCCGATCTGGCTGCCGATCGACGCCAAATTCCCGCGTGAGGACTACGAACGTCTGCTCGACGCGCAGGAGCGCGCCGACGCCCCCGCGGCGGAAATCGCCGGTCGCGCGATCGAGACCCGGCTGCGCCTGGAGGCGAAGAGCATCCGGGAGAAGTACCTCGGCCCGCCGCACACGACCGACTTCGCGCTGCTGTTCGTGCCCACCGAGGGCCTGTACGCCGAGGCGCTGCGCCGGCCCGGCCTGAGCGAGGCGCTGCAGCGCGAGCACAAGGTGATGCTGGTCGGACCGACGACGCTGCTGGCGACGCTTTCCAGCCTGCAGATGGGCTTCCGGACCCTGGCCTTGGAGAAGCGCTCCGCCGAGGTCTGGGACGTGCTGCGCGCGGTCAAGACGGAGTTCGGGAAATTCGGCGACGTGCTGGCCAAGACGAAGAAGAAGCTCGACGAGGCCAGCAACAACATCGAACTCGCGGAGCGGCGCACGCGCGTGATGACCCGTGAGCTGAAGTCCGTCGAGGCCTTGCCGGAAGACGAGGCCGCACGTGTGCTGAAGCTCGGCGTCGGCGTCGGCGTCGGTGTCGGTGCGGGCGCAGCGAACGCTGCCGGCGGCGGTGCGGGAATCGCTGCCGACGGCGAGTCCGATCTCGAGGACGAGGGCGCCGCGGGATGACCCACGACGCATCGGCGACGAAGGGCTATACCGGCCTGAGCGCCGGCTTCGTGGCGGTCATCGCCTCGCTGGTCGCGGTGCACGCGTGCATGGCGACGACGCGCGTCGCGGCCACGCTGTGGGTGCTGCATCAGGGCTACGGTGGCGGATTCGTCGGCGTGCTGCTCAGCCTCTTCGCGGTCGCGCCGCTGGGCCTGTCGTTGTGGGCCGGTCGGCTGGCCGACCGCCACGGCTTCCATCGCCCGGTGGGGATAGGCGTCGCGATGGCCTTCGCCGGCGCGGTGCTGGCGCTGTGCGCGCAGGTCCTGGGCTGGGTCTGGCTGCTGGCGTCGGGCTGCCTGCTGTGCGGCGGCGCCGTGGCGGTCGCGGCCGTCGCGATCCAGCGCGAGGCGGGCCTGATGGCGCACGACGCCTCGCAACTCAAGCGCGTGTTCAGTTGGGTGGCGCTCGGTCCCGCGCTGTCCAACGCGTTCGCGCCGGTCATCACCGGCATCGTCATCGACACGGCCGGATTCACCGCCGCGCTGGTGTTGTCAACGCTGCTGCCGCTCGCTGCCTGGGCGATCGCAAGGCGCGTGCCGCGTCACGTGCCCGCGCCCGCCAAGGCCGGCGTCAAGCCGCGTCCCGCGTGGGACCTGTTGAAGGACCGCGGCCTGCGCAACCTGCTGATCGTCAACGTCGCGATGTCCTCGTGCTGGGACGCCCACAGCTTCGTAGTGCCCGTCGTGGGCCATGCGAAAGGGCTGTCGGCCTCGAGCATCGGCCTGGTGCTGGGCAGCTTCGCGGCGGCGGCGACGCTGGTCCGGCTGGCCATCGTCCGGTGGGCGCATCGGATCGACGACGTGAAGGCGTTGCGCGTCGCGATGGCGGTCGCGACCGTCACGCTCCTCGTCTACGCGTGGCTGCCCGGCACGCTCGGCTTGATGCTCGGTTCAGCCATGCTGGGATTGGCGCTCGGCGCCGTGCAGCCGATGGTGCTGGCGACGATGCATCAGGTCACGCCGCCGGATCGCCATGGCCAGGCGCTCGGCTTGCGGATGCTGGCCGCCAACGGCGCGACGGTCGCGATGCCGCTGGGCTTCGGCGTGCTGGCCGCCGCGAGCGTCGCGGCCGCGCCGTTGTGGCTGATGGCCTCCATCCTGGTCGGCGCGCAATGGGCAGCGCGGCAGATCGAGTCGCCGCGCCACGAGCCCCCGGGCGGTGCGCCCTGAGCACGCCCTCAGGGCATCACCCGCCCGGAGCGATGGCGACCTGCCGGCGCGCTTCCTTGTGCTTCATGGCGACGTACTCGTCGAGCGACTGCTCGTGGAGCTGGCGCGCATAACGCTCGGTGGCCGCGAACCAGTCGCGCAACCGCTTGTCGAGCCGCTGCTCGGGCGGCGCCGGCAGCGTGTCGAGGTAGGACTCGATCGCCAGGAAGTAGCGCATCGTGTTGCGCTCCGCGATGCCCTGGATGCCGCCGACGTAACGCGGCTGGCCGTCGTCGTCGCGTCCGACCACGGTGAAGCCCACCTTGTCGCGGCCCGACGTGGACAGGTAGGCGCTGGTGGCGACGCGCGCCGCGAGGTTGTTCATGTAGGCGTAGCGCAGGCGCACGAACGAGCGCTTCGCATCGAGCGGCACCGCCTCGAGCGTGAGACGGTAATGGCTGGTGCCCATCGGCCCCTTGTTCGCGCTCATCTCCACGAGCAGGTACTGCGGCTGCGCCGCCAGCACCTGGAAACGGAAGTCGAGCGCGTAGGCGTCCTCGATAGGCTGGTCGAACTTGCGGCCGATGGCCATGTGCAGCGTCGCGCCCGGCGCCGGGTCGTCCTCGACGGCGCAGCGCTTGACGTTGGCCGGCAGCGTCAGCAGATCGCACCAGGCATCGGCGTTGCGCAGCGCGCCGGACAGCGTGCCGAACGGATGATCGACGACGGCGTGCATCTCCCCGGTGGGACGTTCGGTGTCGTCGGCGGAGCTCAGCACGATGGGCTTCTGGAACGGACTCTTCGTGAGCTGCGGCGCGAGCTGGTCGTACTGCGCGCGCAGTCCTGCGCCCTGCTGCGCGGAGACCTCGGTCGCGATCAGCAGCAGGCCCAGCAGCACGGCCGCGTGGGCGAACCAGAACAACGCCCCGTGATGCGGTGCCGGATGCTTGGCCTGCCGGAACATCCGACCGAGGTGCGGATGGGGAAGGTGCGGGAAGGAACGCATGGCGAACTCCATCGCTGGCCCGAAGGCCGTTGATTGACCTTAAGACCGGCCGCGGAGGCGGTCTGTCGGACAAGGCCGCATTCCCTCGTGCGGCGGGAACACCGCCCTCGCGGTGTCGGACTGGTCGTCGTTCAACACCGCACTCGCGGTGTTGGGGGCCTGCAGTCATTCACCTAGGATGGTCGTCAGCCCGGCGCAGGCCGGACAGGAGCCGCACAAGATGTTGGGAACGCGCCGGACACCGACGCGGCGTCGATGCGCGCCGACACGATCTTTCGGACGATGGCTGGGCGCGTGGCTGATCACCGGCGCGGCCCTCGGGCCGTTGGCCGACGTCGTGCTCGCGCAGGAAGAGGCGCCCGGTACCGCGACCGCCGAGGACGCCGACGCCCAGGACGGACTTGCCGGCGGGCTCAGCGTGGAGGAGGCGCGTCGCCTCCTCGCCGAACCTCTGCCCGACGCGCTGGATGCCCGTTATGCGCTGCTGCAGCGGCAATGGCCGGCGGCACGACGGATCGAGGACCGCGCCCGCCAGATCGAGATCGCCAGGGCGCTGATGACGCTGGGCCGCGGGCGGCCCGGCGGCGAGGGATGGATCCGGCTCTACCTGATCACCGAGTACACCTGGGGCAGCTCCGGCACCGCCCTGGCGGCGTGCGAGCCACTGATGGCCGACAGGCAGCTCAGCGCGGCCGCGCGCGCGGCCGTCGCGCTGCGTCAGACCTACTTCCTGGCCAACGGGGGCCAGGACCGCAACGTGATGCTGCGCGCCTGGAGCCGCGCCGACGCGTTGGCGGCGGAGGCGCTCAAGCAGCAGCCAGGACTGCCGCTGACCATCGACCGGCTGCAGGTGCGCTCCGAGGTCGAGCGCCTGACCGGCGACGGCGCGGCGGCCGTGGCGACCTTGCGCCAGGCGGTCGCCCGTTCAAGGGAACTGCTCCGGACCGGCGGCGAGTCGCGCGTCGATGCGGACACGCTGCGGCAGTGGCAAGGCTGGCTGGACGGCTCTCAGGGGATGCTGGTCTACGCGCTCGTCGCGCAGGGGCGCACCCGGGAGGCGGCCGACATCGCGCAGGACAACCTCGCGCTGTGGCGGGCCGGTCAGTTGGAGGACGGCCCCGGCGCACGCTGGCACTACCGCGCCGCGACCGCGCTCAACGCGTCGCAGCAGCATGAGGAAGCACTGGCCGCTGCGCGGCAGTCGGAGGCGATGCTCGCGAAGGCGAATGCGTCCGCGGCGAGCCAGACGCGCTGGCTCGCGCGCCAGGAGATCGTGCGGGCGCTGCTCGGTCTCAAGCGCTGGGTCGAGGCCGACCAGGCCTATCGCCAGTTCCTAGAGGAACTCGGGGGCGACGGCGTCGCGCGCAGCCGGGCGCAGGACAACCGGCTGAGCGCCCTGCTGGCCGCCAAGGCCGGCCGGCTCGACGAGGCGCTGGAGACGGCCGAGCGCACGCTGCGCTATCGCACGCGCATCTACGGCCAGGATCATCCGCAGACGCGCGAGAGCGCCGGCGTGCGCGCCGTCGTGCGGCTGCTGCGCGGTGACACGGGCGGTGCGATGAGCGACTACGAGCAGCTCTTCGCCGCCACGCTGGATCGCAGCGACGGCTGGGTGGACCTGGACGCGCGCGGCTTCCGCGGCTTCGTGCTCGGGCTGGCCTTCGACGAGTTCCTCGCGCAGGCGGCGCGACGCGCGATCGCGGGCGAGGCGCTGCCGCCGGCCGTGGTCGATCGGGCGCTGCAGATCGCCGACCGGCGCAAGCTCGGCAGCACGCAACGCGCGTTGGCCGACAGCACCGCGCGGATGCTGGCGGCGACGCCCGAATTGCGCGGCCTGCTGGACCAGGAGCAGTCGCTGCGCAAGGCCGCGTCGGGGCAGTACAGCCAGGTGGCCGCATTGATCGCGGAGGAGGACAAGCTGCGCAAGGAGTTGGCTGGCGAGGCCTTCAAGGCCCTGCCGAAAGAGCAGCGCAAGCCGCGCGAGGACGCGCTGAAGGCGCTGCGCCAGCAGCTGCTGGCGCAGCAGGGCGCGGCGAGCTCCGCGCGCGAGACGCTGGCGGTGCAGCGGCAGAAGCTGGCCGCGGCCTATCCTGCCTATGCCGACCTGATCACGCCGGCCACGCCCGGCGCCGCGGTGCTGAGCGCGAGGCTGCGCGTCGGCGAGGGACTGCTGGTCGTGCACGCGCTCGATGAACAGACGCTGATCTGGCTGCTGCGCGCCGATGCGCCGGCGCAGTTCCGCGCGGTGCCGGAAGGCGCGTCTGCGCTGGCCCGGCGCGTGAAGGCACTGCGGCTGCGCCTGGACCTCAGCGCGATGCCGGCCGGGCGCGAGACGCCGCTCGCGCAGGCCTTGCCGGAGCTGCAGTCGCTCCATCGAGAACTGCTGTCGCCGCTCAACCGGCAGGGGCTCCAGACGCTGATCGTCGCGGGCGACGGACCACTGGCGGGACTGCCGCTCGCGGCGCTCGTGACCGAGGCGCCCGCCGCCGGGCGCCCGGTGGCCTGGCTGCTGCGGCAGCACGCCGTGGTGCAACTCCCGTCGGGCGCCTCGCTGCAGGCGCTGCGTCGCGCCGGCCCGTCCGCGGCGGCGCCGAAAGCGCTGCTCGGATTCGGCGATCCGGCGTTCGATCGCAGTGCCGTCGCGCCGACTTCGCCGGGTCCGCAGACCTCGCAGGCGCCAAAGGCTGCACAAACCCCGCAGGCCAAGCCGGGCATGAGTGCGCGCCACCTGCTCGCGCCGACACCCACGCGCGCGGCGGGCAGCTACGACGCGCAACTCGGCTTTCGTTATGCCGACATTCCTCCGCTGCCGGAGACGCGCGCGGAGCTGGTCGCGATCGCGCGTGCGCTCGGCGCCGATCCGGTCGCCGATCTGCGTCTGGGCCCGGCCGCGACGCGCAGTGCGGTCCTGACGGCGCCGTTGGCCGATCGTCGCGTGCTCGCCTTCGCGACGCACGGCCTGATGCCGGGCGAGCTGCCGGGCATCTCGAAGCCGGCACTGGCGCTCGCGGCCGAGGCGGACGAGACCGCGTCGCCGCTGCTCGAGCTCGACGACGTGCTGACGCTGCGCATGAACGCGCAGTGGGTGCTGCTGTCGGCCTGCAACACGGCGGCCGGCGAGCAGGGCGGCGCGGCGATGTCGGGGCTGGTGCGCGGCTTCTTCTTCGCCGGGGCGCGGTCGGTGCTGGCCACGCATTGGGCGGTGGAGTCCGCCTCCGCCGCCGCGCTGACCAGCGCCGCGCTGCAGCCGGCCGACACGCGCGCCGGCGGCCTGAGGCGCGCGCAGCTGCAGATCGCCGACGGCCAGGAGGGGCAGGGCCAATGGACGCATCCGTACTACTGGGCGGCCTACGCGCTGTTCGGCGACCCGGCGCAGTGATGATGTCGGCCGCCGCATTCATCCGCGACGAACACACGATGATGAGAACGATGACAACAACGATGACACACGTGATGAGGGACGCCGCGTTGATCGCGGCGATGACGATGGTCGCGCTGGCCGCACGGGCGCAGGCCTGCGAGGTCGCCGCGCTGGCGGGCGACGCGACGCGCGTCGTCGCGGGCCAGGCGCAGCCGCTGAGGATCGGGGACAAGGTGGGCGAGGGGGCCCAGCTGCGCACCGGCGACAACGGCCGCGTGCGCTTGCGCTGTCCGGACGGATCCAGCCTGGTCGTCGGCGATCGCAGCCAACTGACCTTGACCCGGCTGAATCTCGGCACCGACGCGGGCACGGGCGTCATGCCCGGTTATGCGGAAGGCGCGCGCGACGTGTCCCTGCTGCTCGAACGCGGCCTGCTGGGGCAGAAGGTGACCCCATCCGGCTCGGGCAAGTGGGAGGTGCGCACGCCGTCGGCGGTGACGGCGGTGCGTGGCACGGAGTTCCTCGTGGAGGTCGGCGACAACGAGCAGACCTCCGTGCACGTGCAGTCGGGTCAGGTCGCCGTGCTGCCGGGCCCGCGCGCCGCGGGTCGGACGCGGGGACTGGGCGCGCAGCTGCCGGTGGTCGTCGACCGCGCCGGCGGCACGGACTGCGAGGTGTCGCAAGGCTGTACCTCTGCGACGACCTGGCCGGCGGACCGGGTCCGCGCGGCGCTGGACCGCCTGTCGGGGGTCTGATGACGTCGGGCATGAGTTCCCGCAGCCGGCAGCGTGGTGCCTGGCGCTGGCCGTCGCGCTGGGCCTGGGCGCAGGCGATCGTCGCGCTGCTGGTCACGGCGGCCGTGGCGATGCTGTGGCTCTCGCACCTGCAGGCGGGACCGCTGGCGCGCCTGGACGGCCTGGTGCAGGACGCGCAGGCGCAGTGGCGCGGCCGGCTGGCGCCCGGCGCGACCTATCCGGTCACGCTGGTGCGGTTCGACGACGCCAGCGCCGCGCGCTTCGGCGGCATGGCGCCGGGACGTCCGCTGCTGGCCGATGCGATCACGAAGTTGCAGGCGGCCAGGCCGCGCCTCATCGCTGTCGACATGCTGCTGCTCGACGCGAAGCCTGAAAGCGACGCGGCGCTCGCGGCCGCGATGCGCGGCGGCGCGCCGGTGCTGCTGCCGTTCGCCATGCCGCCAGGAACCGGCGGCGGTATCGGCGGCGTCGCTGCAGCCGGTGCGGCTTCGGCGCCGTCCGGCATCGTTCCGCCCGGCCTGCTTCCTCAGGCGTTCATGCGTGCCGAAGGCACGCCGCGCAGCGCGCTGCTGCCCGAACGTGCCGACGCGCCGCCGGAGCCGTTGCTGTCGGCGGCGAAGGCGCTCGGCCACGTTCAGGCGGAGCGCGAGATCGACGGCACCCTGCGCCACGATCTGCCGGCCTTGCCGCTGGACGGCGAGGTCTATCCGTCGCTGGCCGTGCGCATCGCCGGGGACGCGATGCGCCAGCCGTGGTCCGAGGCCACGCTGCGCTGGAGCCGCGACCTGCGCTGGGGCTCGCTGCGCGTGCCGCTGGATCTGCTGTCGCGCCAGGGCGTCAACTACTACGGCCCGGCGGGCACCTTCCCTTCGGTGACCCTGGCCGATCTCGTCGACGGCAAGGTGCCCGAGGAGGCGCTGCGCAACCGCATCGTGATCATCGGCGTGTCGGCGCTCGGCGCCGGCGACCATTTCCCGAGCCCCTTCGACGCGGGCCTGCCCGGCATGGAGCGGCTCGCGACCGTCGTCGACAACATCCTGACCGGTCGCACGCTGACGCGGCCGTCGTGGGCCCCGCTCGCCGAGCTGGCCGCGCTGCTGGTGCTGCCGCTGCTGTGCGCGCTGCTGCTGGCGCGCGGATCGCTGTGGCGGGGGCTGCCGGTCGTGGTGCTGCTCGTTGGCGGCGGTCTCTACGGCGCGCAGTGGGCGTTCGAGGAGGAACACCTGGTCCTGGCGCTCGCCTATCCGCTGCTGGCGGTGGCAGCGGCGAGTCTCGCCGCGTTGACGCTGCGCGCGCTCGCCGACCAGTCGCGCCGACGTGAGGCGCTCCGGCGCCTGACGGTGAGCGAGGAACGCTATGCCCTGGCGGCCCTGGGCGCGAACGACGGGCTGTGGGACTGGGACATCGCCTCGGACCGGCTCGACGTGTCGGCCCGCTGGCTCGCGCTGATGGGCGACGCGCGGGCGCCGGGCGAAGAGCCCGGCGGCACGAAGCGCCGCTTCTGGCACCGCCCGAAGCGGGCGGCATCCGAGGACGTGACGCGGGGCAGCATCGAGCGCTTCACGAGACCGCTGGACGAGCCGGCGGCGGGCTTGTTCCGCGCCGATCTCGACGCGCACCTTCAAGGCCGCAGCTTCCAGTTCCATCACGTGCTGCACTTCGAGCAGGGCGGCCAGACCCGCGCGCTGCTGGCACGCGGCGTCGCGGTGCGCCAGGACGGCAAGCCGGTGCGCATGGCCGGCTCGCTGACCGACATCAGCGAGAACGAACGCCTGCAGGCGCAGGTCGCGCATGAGGCGCTGCACGACCGGCTCACGGGACTGCCCAATCGCGCGCTGTTCGTCGAGCTGCTGGCGCAGCGGCTGGCCAATCCCACGCCCGGCGTACCGATCGGCGTCGCGCTGGTGGGCCTGGATGATTTCCGCGCGTTCAACGAACGTCACGGCCTGATCGCCGGGGACGCCGTGCTGATCGAGAGTGCGCGGCGACTGGCCGGCGGCGCGGGACGCGCGGCGCGCGCGGGTCGCGTGGTCGCGCGGCTGGGCGCGGACCAGTTCGGCGTGCTCTTCGAGGCCCGCATCGAAGCCGGCGCGCTTGTCGATCGCGTGCCCGAGTGGGCGCTGGCGCGCATCGAGGAGCCCTTCCTGTTCGACACCCTCGAGGCCGTGCAGGGCTCGGTGGCGGCCGTCCCGATGGAGTCGATCAGTCCGACCACGGCGCCTGCCTCGGCTGCTCCTGCCACTCCGACCGCGCCAGCCGCGCGCACCGGCGCGCATCGCCTCACCGCGTGCGCCGGCTGGGCGTTCACGGGCCAGGGCAACTTCAGTCCGGACGACCTGATGGCCGCGGCGGAAAGCGCGCTGGCTCGCGCCAAGGCCGCCGGCGCTGGCCACGCGCGCCTGTTCGATCCTGCGCAGCAACTGGTCGAGCAGTCGCGGCGCTGGGTGAAGGAGAACATCGCGCGCGGTCTGGAAGCCGGCGAGTTCCAGCTCCACTACCAGCCCTTCGTGAGACTGTCGGACCGCGCGCTGCTCGGCTTCGAGGCCTTGATCCGCTGGAAGCATCCGACGCGCGGCATGGTGATGCCCGGCGACTTCATTCCCGTGGCCGAGGAGAGCGGACAGATCGTCGAGATCGGTCGCTGGACGCTGATCGAAGCGGCGCTGCAGCTGCGTCGCTGGCGCGAGATCGGCTTCAAGGGCGAGATCGCGGTCAACGTGTCGGGCGTGCAGCTGGAGCGGGACGCTGAACTGCTCAACGACGCGCGCGAGACGCTGAAGGCGCTCGGCGACGTGCCGGCGTCGCAGCTCAAGCTCGAGGTCACGGAGAGTATGGCGATGGCCAATCCGCAGCGCAGCGCCGAGGTGCTGCAGGAGCTGGCGCGCATGGGCTTCAAGCTGTCGATCGACGACTTCGGGACGGGTTACTCGTCGCTCGCCTACCTGCACCGCTTCCCGTTCGACACGCTGAAGATCGACCGGAGCTTCGTGATGCGGCTGGGCGCCGGTCGCGAGTCGCGCGAGATCGTGCGGACCATCGTGGGTCTCGCCGACGCGCTTGGCAAGCAGACCTTGGCCGAGGGCGTGGAGGAGGAGGCGCAAGCCGCGCTGCTGGAGGAGCTCGGCGTGCAGGTGGCGCAGGGCTGGCTGTTCGCCAAGGCCCTGCCGGCCGAGGAGGCGAAGCGGCTCATCCAGACGGTGCCGTGGAAGAAGCCGGGGTAAAGGCCGGGCAGTCGGTCGGCATCAAGCCCGGATCGATGCCGGCGGCATCCTCCGGGCTCGATTCTTCACGCCATGCCCTGATGCCGCAGCAATGCATCGATCTGCGGCTCCCGACCACGGAAGGCCTTGAAGTTGTCCATCGCGTCGCGAACGCTGCCCATGGACAGGATCTCGTCGAGGTAGCGCCGGCCCGTCGCCGGGTTGAATACGCCTTCCTCCTCGAAGGCGCTCCAGCAATCGGCTGACAGCACCTCCGCCCACTTGTAGCTGTAGTAGCCCGCCGCATAACCGCCGGCAAAGATGTGCGAGAAACTGTGCTGGAAGCGGTTGAACGCCGGCGGCGGCAGCACGGCCACTTCGGAACGCACCTCGTCCAGCAGCTCCTGCACGCGCGTCTCCGCGCCGGGCTCCGCATGCAAGCGCATGTCGAAGAGCGAGAACTCGATCTGGCGCAGCGTCTGCAGCCCGGCCTGGAAGTTCTTCGCCGCCAGCATCTTGTCGAAGAGCGCGCGTGGCAGCGGCTCACCGGTGTCCACATGCGCGGACAACTGCTGGATCACTTCCCACTCCCAGCAGAAGTTCTCCATGAACTGGCTCGGCAGTTCGACGGCGTCCCACTCGACGCCCGAGATGCCCGACACGCCCAGCTCCGCCACGCGCGTGAGCAGATGATGCAGGCCGTGGCCGCATTCGTGGAAAAGCGTCGTGACGTCGTCGTGCGTCAGCAGCGCCGGCTTGCCGTCGGCGCCTTGAGGGAAGTTGCAGACCAGGTGCGCGACAGGGATCTGCTCGGCGCCCGTGCCCGCCAGGTCGGGTCGTGCCCAGCGGCTGCGGACCTCGTCCATCCAGGCACCCGGCCGCTTGCCGGTGCGCGCATAGAGGTCCAGGTAGACCTGGCCGATCAGCCGCCCGTCGCGGCGCAGCTCGCAGAACTGCACCGACTCGTGCCACAGGGACGCCGTCGCCGGTACCAACTGCACGCCGAACAGTCGGTCGACGATACGGAACAGTCCGTCCAGCACGCGCGGCAGGGTCAGGTATTGCCGGACCTCCTGGTCGGAGAACGCGTAGCGCGCCTCCTTGAGCTTCTCGGACACGAACGGCAGGTCCCAGGCCTGCAGGTCGTCCATGCGCAGCGCCGCCTTGGCGAAGTCGTGCAGCTCGTCCAGATCACGCTGCGCATACGGGCGGGCGCGTCCGGCCAGATCGCGCAGGAAGTCCAGGACCTGCGCGGGCGAGGTCGCCATCTTCGGCACCAGCGAGGCGTCGGCGAAGCTGGCGAAGCCCAGCAGGCGGGCCTCCTCCTGGCGCAGCATCAGCAGTTCCTGCATCAGCGGGCCGTTGTCCCAGTCCGGCTTGTCGCCGAGTTCGCTGGCGCGCGTGACGTACGCGCGGTACAGCCGCTCGCGCAGCGCGCGGTCCTCGGCGTACTGCATCACCGGCATGTAGACGGGGAAGTGCAGCGTCACCTTGTGCGTGTCGGGATCCGTGCTGCCATCCTTCTCCGCCGCGGCGCGCGCGTTGGCGATCACGTCCGCGGGGACGCCCTTCAGCTCGGACGCCTTGGCCAGGTAGCTCCAGCCGTCGGTGGCGTCCATCACGTGTTCGGAAAAGGCTTGCCCGAGTTCGGCGCTGCGTTCCTGGATCTTCGCGAAGCGCTCCTTGGCCTCGCCCTGCAGTTCGGCGCCGGACAGCACGAAATCGCGGATCGCGTGCTTCAGCAGCTGCGCGCGCTCGGGCGTCAGGTCGGGCAATGCGGCGATGGCCTTGTACTTGGCGTAGAGGGCCTCGTTGGCGCCCAGTGCGGTGTAGAACTCGGTGACCGCCGGCAACATCGCGTTGTAGGCCTCGCGCAGCGCCGGGGTGTTGGCGACCGCGTTCAGGTGGCCCACGGCCCCCCAGGCGGTCCCCAGGCGCTCCGAGGCGACGTTCAGCGTGCGGGACAGGAAATCGTAGTCGGCGGGGGCGTCGGGGCCCGTGACCTGGTCGAGCGCCCTCTGGGCCTGGGTCAACAGCTCGGTGATGGCCGGCTGGATGTGCGAGGGATCGATCGCGGCGAAATCGGGCAGCGACGCAGTGGAAAGCAGCGGGTTCGCATCGTAGGAAGCAGCGGAAGGCGCGGCGGCGGTGGAGTCGGTCATGCAGGCCTCGTGAGTCTGGCGAAATGCCGGGACAGTGTCTCAGCCTTTCGCGCGCGGATGCGCGGGAGGTTTCTATCGTGGGGGCGGCGTCCGCGCTATCAAGTCGGACGTGCCGCGCACGAGACCTGCATTCTCTTCCTCAGAAGGTTTCCCAGTCGCCGTCGTCGGCCGCCGGCGCCGGTCGGGGCGGCGGCGGGGCCGTCGTCACCGCGGGCTTCGGGTTCGGCTTCGACACCGGCCTCGGCGTAGAAAGGGGAGGCTTGACGGCGTCATGCACGGCACCGCCCGCGGCCGTGGCCATGACCTTGGACGCCGGCTTCGGCGCCGCGATCGGCGCGCCGGACTTCGGCGACTTCGACGACGAAGTCGATGACGCGGCGGACGTCGCCGGTCGGGAGGTCGGTGCGGGCTTCGCAGGCCGCGCGACCGATGCCATTCCTTCCGAGCCCAGGCGGAAGACCGAGACGATCTCCGTCAAGCGGTGGGCCTGGTCCTTGAGGCTTTCCGCGGCGGCCGCCGATTCCTCCACCAGGGCCGCGTTCTGCTGCGTCATCCGGTCCAGCTGCACGACGGCGTCGTTGACCTGCGCGATGCCGCTGCTCTGTTCGGTCGACGCGGCGGTGATCTCACCGATGATGTCGGTGACCCGCTGCACGCTCCCCACGATGTCGCTCATCGACTCGCCCGCCGCCTGCACCAGTCGTGAACCGGCCTCGACGCTGGTCACGCTGGCGCCGATCAGCGTCTTGATCTCCTTGGCCGCTTCGGCGCTGCGCTGCGCCAGCGAACGCACCTCGCTCGCGACCACGGCGAAACCGCGGCCCTGTTCGCCGGCGCGCGCGGCTTCCACCGCCGCGTTCAAGGCGAGGATGTTGGTCTGGAAGGCAATGCCATCGATGGTCCCGATGATGTCGTTGATCTTTCTGGAACTGGCGGTGATCTCGTCCATCGTCGAGACCACCTGGCCCACGACCTGACCGCCGCGCGCCGCCGCGCTGGACGCGCTCGACGCCAGCTGGTTGGCTGTCTGCGCCGCGTCTGAGGTCTGGCGAACGGTCGCGGTCAACTCCTCCATCGACGACGCCGCCTGTTGCAGGTTGGACGCTGTTTCCTCGGTGCGCTGCGACAGGTCCTGCGAGCCGATCGCGATCTCGCTGGAGGCCGTCGTGATCGAGTTGCTGGCCGCGCGCACGTCCAGCAGGATGCGCTGGATCTTCTCGGCGAACAGGTTGAATGACGAGGCGATCCGGCCGACCTCGTCGCGACCGCCCGCCGGCAGGCGTTGCGTCAGGTCGCCGTCACCGGCGCTGATGTCGTCGAGCGCGGCGCGCACGCGGTCTACGCCGCGCAGCATCGCGCTGATCGTGCCGGTCATCGCAACCGCCGCGATCGCCATCATCACCAGCGCAGTGATGACCGCGGTGCGAAGGAGCGCGCTCAACGAGGCCAGGGCCTCGTCCTTCTTCGCGGCGACGAACAATTGCCAGTCGGTGTCCGCGATCGGCGTGCCGCTGACCAGGAAGACATCGCCGCCTACATTCGCTTCCACCCAGCCCGCGGCCGGATCCAGCGCCGTGGCCAACGCCTGCGGGGTCAACTGCCCGGAGATGGCGGTGGCGTCCTTCAGCGCCAGCTTGGCGTCGGGGTGTGCAACGATCTTGCCGTCCTTCGACATCAGGAATGCGAAGCCGCCCGGCGTCGGCTTGATCGCCTGGACCGTCGCGACGACGTCGTCCAGGAACACGTCCGTCGCGATGACGGCCTTGGTGCCTCCGCCACTCTTGTCTGCTGCGGCGAAGGTGACGACCAACCTGCCTTTGGAGGCGTCCATGTACGGCGCAGTCAGTACGGTACCCGAGGCGCCTGCAGCGCCGGTGTACCAGGGCCGCGCGGTGGGGTCGTAGTCGGCCGGCAGATTCTGCGGCGTATTGAAGACGATCTTCTTGTCGGCGAACCCGACGTAGGCGGCCTCGAGTCGCCCCGACTTCGCTGCCTGCTGCAACAGCGGCACCGGATCGGCGGCCGCGACGGCCGGCTGCAGCGACGAGACGATGTCGCGCTGCGAACGGACCCACTGGCGGATCGCATCGGAACGGGCCGCGGCCAGTTCATCGAGGGATTGGGAAACCTGCTGCCGGGTATGGCCCCGCACGGTCACGTAGTTGGCGACGGTGATCGCCAGCAGCGTCAGGGCGACGATGCCGACGCCCAGCGCGATCAGCCGGGTCTTGATCGAGTCGAACATGAACGGGCTCCTTGGCTGTTGCCGGCACCGGGCATCACGCTCTCTGGCGCCATTCCCCCACGTAACACGCTCTCTCTTGGCGCGCCATCACGGCGCGGACCGACCAGAAAAAACGCCCGGGCGGGCCGGGCGTCTTCTTTGTTCGATCAGGCGATCGTGACCGCGTCCATCAGCCCCATGTCCGCGCTGGACATGAGACCCTCGATGTCGATCAGGATCAGCATGCGCTCGGCGACTGCGCCGATGCCCATGATGAAGCTGGTGTTGACGGTGCTCGCGCTCAACTCCGGCGCCGGACGGATCACGTCGCGATTCAGTTCCAGCACGTCGGACACCGAGTCCACCACCGCGCCGACGACGCGGTTCTTGACGTTCAGCACGATCACGACGGTGAAGCTGTTGTACTCGGCCGTCGCGCAGCCCAGCTTCAGGCGCAGATCGACGATCGGCACGATCACGCCGCGCAGGTTCACGACACCCTTGATGAAATCGGGCGCGTTGGCGATGCGGGTCGGCTGCTCGTAGGAACGGATCTCCTGGACTTTCAGGATATCGATGCCGTATTCCTCCTGGCCCAGGCGGAAGGTGAGGTACTCACCGCTGGCGGGGGCGGCATTCGCGGCACCTTGCGGGACCAGCGCGCCAGAGTTCGCTTGCACGACTTGCGTGCCGGTTTGTTGGACGATTTCCATGTGTTGACCTCGTGCGGCTGATTAGAAGGTTTCCCAGTCGCCGTCGTCGGCGGTGGTGGCCGGGGCTGCCGGCTTGGGAGTGAACGGTGCTGGCGCTGCCTTGGGCGAGGCTGCGGGCTTGGCGGCGGCTGGTTTTGCCGACGCCGTGGTGGTGGGTCTGGTAGCGGGCGCGGTGACCGACTTTGCCGGCTTGGCCTTCGCTGCGGCGGGCTTGGCCGGCGCGGCCTTGTGTTCGAACTTGGCGGCCGGTTTGACCGGCGCCATCGTCGTCGTCGTAGAAGCGGCTGCGGTCGAGGTGGCGGCCGGTTTCGTCACGGTGCTCGACTTGGCAGTGAACGCGGTCGCCGAAAGCGCCGTCGCGTTGCCGGACACGCGGAAGCGGTCGACCACGCCGCCCAGGCGCTCGGCTTGGTCCTTCAGGCTTTCGGCGGCGGCGGCGGACTGCTCGACCAGTGCGGCGTTCTGCTGCGTCATCTGGTCCAGGTTGCTGACACCCTGGTTGACCTGGCTGATGCCGTCGCTCTGTTCACTGGAGGCGGCGGTGATCTCGCCGATGATGTCCGTCACCCGCTGCACGCTGGAGACGATGTCGCTCATCGTGCTGCCCGCTTCCTGCACCAGGCGCGAGCCGGTCTCGACGCGCTCGACGCTGGCGCCGATCAGCGTCTTGATCTCGCGAGCGGCTTCGGCACTGCGCTGTGCCAGCGAACGGACCTCTCCGGCCACGACCGCGAAGCCACGGCCCTGTTCGCCTGCGCGGGCGGCTTCCACGGCAGCATTCAAAGCCAGGATGTTGGTCTGGAACGCGATGCCGTCGATCGTGCCGATGATGTCGCTGATGCGCTTGGAACTGGCGTTGATCTCGTCCATCGTCGAGACGACCTGGCTCACCACCTCGCCGCCTTTGGCTGCCGCGCCGGACGCGGAGGAGGCCAGTTGGTTGGCGGTGCGCGCCGAGTCGGCAGTCTGCTTGACGGTGCCCGTCAACTGGACCAGCGAGGACGCGGCTTCTTGCAGGTTGGAAGCGGTCTGTTCGGTGCGGCTGGACAAGTCCTGGTTGCCGGTCGCGATCTCGACCGAAGCGGTGCGGATCGAATCGGCCGCGGTCCGCAACTGGCTGACCATCGACTGCAACGCTTCCTGCATGTGGTGCAGCGAGCGCATCAGCTTGGATGCCTCGTCGACACCTTCAACCGGCTTCATCGTGCGCGACAGGTCACCTTCGGCGATCGCGGCCGCCAGGGCTTCGGCGTCGGCCAACGGAGCGCAGATGGTCTGCATGTTCAACAGCGTCAGTGGCACCACGACGATGGCGGCGAACACCAGCACCAGGCCGAAGGTCCACAACACGCCGCCCTGGGTGCTTTCCATGCCCTTGCGCATCGCTTCCGACTGCGCTTCGAGGCGGGTGGCCAGTTCGTCAAGCTGCTTCTCGGCTTCCGCCACCTGGTCCTTGGCGGGCTGCAGCAGCCGGTCGGCGACCGCTGCATGATCGTATGCGCCGGCTTCCAACTGCGTCACCACGTTCGCGGATTTGGCGCCGTAGGTCTCCAGCGCGGTCTGCAACTTCTTGATCGCGTCCTGGTCGTCGGCGCCGCTGAGCTTGGCGAGCTCAGCCAGTTGTTCCGAAGCCTTCTTGCGGGCGGCATCCCACTTGGCGTGGCGATCCTTGACCACCTCGGGCTTCTCGTAGTTGATGATCATGTCCTTCTCATGGACACGGAGCTTGCCCATCGTGCCCGCGAGGTCGCCGAGCAGATTGCCGCGAGCGGTCGATTTCTCGAGGAACTCCTGCGTCTGGCCGCGCATCGACTGCATGCCGAACAGTCCCACGCTGCCGACCACCATCAACAGCGCCAGCACGATGCCGATCGCGCCGATCATGCGGGTCCGGATGCTGAATTGACGCATCAATGCGCTGAAATTCATGTCTACCTCTTATGCGTTGGACGCCGGCTTTCGACCGACGTCCGCCCTGATTCAAAAACGCCCGGGAGTGTCAATGACGCGAGCGACGCACCAGGCTGCCCACGTCCAGGATCAGCGCCACGCGACCGTCGCCCATGATGGTCGCGCCGGAGACGTCCGTCACCTTGCGGTAGTTCGCTTCGAGGTTCTTCACCACCACCTGCTGCTGGCCGAGCAGTTCGTCCACCAGCATCGCCACGCGGCCGCCCTCGGCCTCGACGACAACCATGATCGAGCTGACATGCTCGAAGTCGAAGCGGGGCACGTTGAACACCTGCTCGAGCTCGACGACGGGCATGTACTCGTCGCGGACCTCGACCACGCGACCCGAACCGCCGACTGTCTTGATCGTGTCGGACTGGACCTGGAAGGACTCGACCACCGACGACAGCGGAAGGATGTAGACCTCTTCACCGACGCCCACGCTCATGCCGTCCATGATGGCCAGGGTCAGCGGCAGGCGGACAGAGACCTTCATGCCGTAGCCTTCGGCGGAATCGATCTCCACCGTGCCACCGAGGGAGGTGATGTTCTTCTTCACGACGTCCATGCCCACGCCACGGCCGGAAACGTCCGTGACCTGATCGGCGGTCGAGAAACCCGGCGCGAAGATCAGGCCCCAGACCTCCTGGTCGGTCATCGTGTCCGGCGCGTCGATGCCCTTTTCGCGGGCCTTGCGGATCAGCTTCTCGCGGTTCAGTCCGCGTCCATCGTCGCGCACTTCGATGACGATGGAGCCACCCTGGTGGGAGGCGACCAGCGTGATCGTGCCCTGCTCGGGCTTGCCCTTGGCGGCGCGGTCGGCGGGCGATTCGATGCCATGGTCGCAGCTGTTGCGCACCAGGTGGGTCAGCGGATCGGTGATCTTCTCGACCAGGCCTTTGTCAAGTTCGGTCGCTTCGCCTTGCGTGACCAACTCGACCTTCTTGCCGAGCTTGGCCGCCAGGTCGCGCAGCATCCGCGGGAAACGGTTGAACACGACCGACATCGGGATCATGCGGATCGACATGACCGATTCCTGAAGATCGCGCGTGTTGCGCTCCAGGTCGGCGAGTCCGGAAGCCAATTGCTGATACAGGCCCGGGTCGAGGTTGCGGCTGTTCTGCGCCAGCATCGCCTGCGTGATGACGAGTTCGCCGACCAGGTTGATCAACTGATCCACCTTTTCGACAGACACGCGCAACGTGGACTGATCCGGGCTGGCACCGCCGGCGCGCGGGGCGACGTCGGTGCGAGCGGGCGCCGCAGGCTTGGCGGCGGGCACCGGCACGTTGGTCTTGGGCGCCTCGGCCTTGGCTTCGGCGGCGGTCGCTTCCGGCACGCCGGGCGCGTCGTCGAAGAAGCCGTAGCCGGGGTCCTCGTCCTTCTTGGTCTCCAGCGGCGCGCCGGGCGCACCCTCGTGGAAGCCGAAGCCTTCGCTCAGCGGCAGCAGCTTGACCTGCTCGCGCGAAACGTGGAAGGTGAACAGGTCCAGCAGATCGTTGTCGGTACTGCTCGTCAGCACCTTGAAGCGACGCATGCCGTCGGCGGAGATGCCGCCGTCCAGCGGCTCGATCGTGCCGAGGTCCGTGATTTCCTTGAACAGCTCGACCAGATTGTCGGCCTGCGCGGCGTCGCTCAGCGGGCCGACGAGGAGTTCAAGCTGGCGAACGTTCGATTTCAGCGGGGCTGCCGCGGGCGCCGCAGGTGCCGCGGCGGGCGCGGCCAAGGTGGCGGGCGCGGGAGCGGGTGCGCGCGTGCCGTCCAATGTGCCGCCGTCCACCAGCGTGCGGATGCTGCTCAGCAAGGCGGAAGTGTCCACCGCGTCGGCGCCCGATCCCTGATGGCGGGCCAGTTGCGCCTTCAGCGCATCGCCGGATTGCAGCAGCACATCCACCATCGGCGAGGTCGGCGCCAGCTCGTGGCGACGCAGCTTGTCCAGCAGCGTTTCCATCTGGTGCGTCAGTTCGGCCACGTCGTTGAAGCCGAACGTCGCCGCGCCACCCTTGATCGAATGGGCGCAGCGGAAGATGGCGTTCATCTGCTCGTCGTCCGGGTTCTCGATGTCCAGGTTCAGCAGCAGCTGTTCCATGTTGTCGAGGTTCTCCCCGGCTTCTTCGAAGAAGACCTGGTAGAACTGGCTCAGGTCGATGCCAGCACCCAGGTTTGCGCCCTCGGAGGTCATATCTCCCATGAATCTCTCCAGCTAGCCTTCAGCGAATCACCTTGCCGATCACCTCGATCAGCTTGGCCGGGTCGAAAGGCTTCACCAGCCAGCCGGTGGCGCCCGCCGCACGACCCGCCTGCTTCATCTGATCGCTGGACTCGGTGGTCAGGATCAGGATCGGCGTGGTCTTGAACTTGGGGTTGTCGCGCAGCTTCTTGGTCAGGCTGATGCCGTCCATCCGGGGCATGTTCTGGTCGGTCAGCACCAGATCGAAATCGCGCTGGGACGACTTCTCCCAAGCATCTTGCCCGTCCACCGCCTCCACGACGTTGAAACCCGCATTCTTGAGGGTGAACGAGACCATCTGGCGCATGGAGGCCGAATCGTCTACGGCGAGGATCGAGGGCATTTTGAGTTCTCCGGATGACAAGCGGTTTTCGGGTGGACCTGAAGATTCTTGAGGACCTTGAGGGCGGTCTGGTGACGGTGCCCGGTGATTTCGTGACCTAACGGACGGATCGGGGGAACATTCAGAAAAGTTCAACCGAACCGGCGTCCATCTCGTCTTGCGTGACGGGATTGGGGCGCAGGGGGGCGGTTTCGACGACGGCCATGCCGTCCTCGTCGTCCCCGAAGGTGTCGCGCGCAAGCTGGTCGGAACAGTTGCGCAGTCGCTGGCTGGTGTGCGCGATCAACTGCGTCGACATGTCCTGGAACTGCAGCGCGGTGATCGCACCGGCCAGATGCAGCATCAGCTGCTGCAGCGCATCCTGATCCTTGGCTTCCGGCAGACGCTCGCGCATCTGGTCCACAAGGCTCGAAGCGCCGAAGAAATGCGTCGACAACGCTTCGCAGGCGTCATCAAGCAGGCGCTGCAGGCGCTCGAGATCGTTGTTGACCGTCATCAGATGGTCCTGCAGCTCGGCAGCGGCGAGCAGCGGCATCAGTCCTGTGCCTTCCGGCTCGACCGACGTCTCATCGATTTGCATCTTGGCTCCACTTAGGGTGTCCTGGTGCGTCTTCATGTCTGCCCAACTCAGACATGCGCCCGGACTTGTCGGCTGGCAAGAATCTTCGGCTTTTGCCACGCATCTGTCGACGGGACTAACCGTGCAAAGTCATCCCAATAGGTCAGATCGTTTGGTCATCGACTTGACCGTGGCAAATCTCGATAAGGGTAAACCCAAGACTCTAAGGTTTCCAGATGAATAATGCGTGGGGGCTCCCTGCATAGATGAGGGATGCGCGACAAACTTGGCATACTCCCGGCCATGCCGACTCTCCCCCTGGCCGAGCGCTCTCTGCGCCTGCTTCATATCGAGGATTCCGACCTGGATCACCAACTGATCCTGGCCCAGTTGCAGCGGTCCGGATTGCGATTCGAGATCACGCGGCTGGACACGCTGCCCGATATCGAGGCAGCCCTCGACCGGACCTGGGATGCGGTGATTTCCGATTACAACCTCCCCGGGTATTCGGGACTGGTCGTGCTGGACATGATCAAGCAGCGGCAACTGGTGCTCCCGTTCGTGCTGGTGTCGGGTGAAATCGGCGAGGACACGGCGGTCGCGGCGATGCGCACCGGGGCTTCGGATTACCTGCTCAAGAACAACCTGACGCGGCTGGCGCCGGCGCTGATGCACGCGATCGAGTCCTGCGAGGCCCAACTCGCGCGGCAGGAGGCTGACCGAGAACTGCTCAAATCCAAGCAGCAGCTGCACGAGCTGGCGGGGCACCTGCAGACGAGCGTCGAGATGGAACGGGCGGCGATCGCCCGCGAGATCCACGACGACGTCGGGGGATCGCTGACGGCGCTGAAGTTCGACTTGGCCTGGATCGCGCGTCACAGCAAGGACGATGACGTCCAGCAGCGCGTGCAGTCGGCGCTGGAGACGGTGACCAGCGCCATCGAATCGAGCCAGCGCATCATGCACAACCTCCGCCCGGCCATCCTGGAACAAGGATTGCTGGCAGCAGTGCAATGGCTCGCGGCACGCTTCGAGCGCCGGACCGGCATCGCCACCGCGGTGCGACATGTCGGCGAGCAATTCCAGTTGCCGGCGGGCGTCCCGCTGGTGGCCTACCGCTGCGCGCAGGAGGCGCTGACCAATGTGTCCAAACATGCCGGGGCGACCAAGGTCGACGTGGAATTGAGCATGGAGGGCGGCGTGCTGACGCTGGAGATCAAGGACAACGGCCACGGTGTCGCGCCGGGCGACCTGAGCAAGGCCCGCAGCTTCGGCATTCGCGGGTTGCGCGAGCGCGCGGCGACGGTTGGCGGCTGGGTGGATCTCAGCAGCGGCTTGCAGGGCACGGCGCTGATCCTGTCCGTGCCCTTGCGCGGCGTGATCGGCGATTTCGAATTCGACGACGACGGGGAGCCGGTCCCTGCCGGTGCCGGCCATGACCCCTCTTCGTGGGGCGCCCTATGATCAAAGTGATCCTTTGCGACGACCATGCGCTGATCCGTCGAGGCATCCGCGACACGCTGTCCGACGCGCCAGACATCGAGGTGGTCGGCGAAGCCGGCGATTACGGCGAGCTGCGCAGCCTGATGCGCACGCTGGCGGTCGACAAACAGTGCGACGTACTGGTGCTCGACATCAACATGCCGGGTCGCAGCGGTCTGGACGTGTTGCACGTGCTCAAGGACGAGGGAACGACGACAAGGGTGCTGATCGTGTCGATGTACCCCGAGGACCAGTACGCGATACGCGCGCTGCGCGCCGGAGCCTACGGATACGTGAACAAGGGCGGCGATCCGCAACTGCTGGTGCAGGCGGTGCGCACGGTGGCGCAGGGACGCAAGTACGTGACGCCCGAGATCGCGCAGATGCTGGTGGAGAGCCTGACCGCGCCGGCGCCGGAGCAGGCCCACCAGAAGTTGTCCGATCGCGAACTCCAGACCCTGGTGATGATCGCGTCGGGCAAGCGCCTGTCCGACATCGCCGAGGAGCTGATGCTCAGCCCCAAGACGGTGAGCGTGTACCGCGCGCGGGTGCTGGAGAAGCTGGCGTTGTCCAACAACTCAGAACTGACGGTCTACGCCATCCGCAACGGACTGGTCGAAAGCTGAGTCCAGGCCTCAGTCGAAATCCTCCGTCCCCGTTCGTCGTCATCCAGGGACGTTCACGCCAGCCAGCCGCCATTCATCGCAAGTCAGCATTGACGAGCAGGGGGCGCCTCGGAGAATGCGCCCCGTACTGACACACAGGGGGCCGTCATCGATACCGCACTGTTGAAAGAGCTGCGCATCCAGGGGAACGAGCGCGACGACCACGGGGGCGGGCCGCCCCGGTGGGTCTGGACGCTGGTGGCTGTGCTGGTCGTGTTGGCGCTGCTGGTCGTGGGTGGCTGGTGGTGGTGGCGGCAGTCGCAGGTGCCGGAGGTTGAGACCGCCACGGCCCAGTCGCGCGGCGGCGCAGGCGGCGCAGCCGTCCTGCAGGCGACCGGCTACGTGACGGCGCGTCGTGCCGCGACGGTATCGACGCAGATTACCGGCACACTGACCGAGGTGCTGTTCGAGGAAGGCGACAAGATCCAGAAGGGTCAGGTGTTGGCCCGTCTCGAGGATCACGCGTTGCGGGCCGCGCTCGACATGGCCCGGGCCAACGTGAAGAGCGCGCAGGCCAACATCGAAGCGACGCGTGCGCACTGGCTCCAGTCGCAGTCCGACCTGAAGCGCCAGGACGAGCTGGCCCTCAGCGGCATGACCACCAAACAGTCCGCCGAACAGGCCCGCACAGCGGTGAACGCCTACGCTGCGCAGCTGGAAGCGCGCCGGCGCGAGGCCGATGCCGCCGCTGCGCAGGCCACACAGGCGCAGGTCAATTTCGACTACACGGTCGTCAAGGCGCCGTTCTCTGGCGTCATTATCGCGAAGGCGGCGCAGGTCGGCGAGATTGTGTCGCCGCTCTCCGCCGGCGGCGGCTTCACGCGGACCGGCGTCGGCACCATCGTCGACATGGACTCGCTGGAAGTGGACGTCGACGTCAACGAGGCCTACATCGGCCAGGTCAAGGCCGACATGCCGGCCCAGGCGGTGCTGGATGCCTATCCCGACTGGCGCATCCCGGCGCACGTGATCGCGGTGGTGCCCTCGGCCGACCGCGGCAAGGCGACTGTGAAGGTGCGGGTTGCGCTCGAGCAGAAGGACCAGCGCGTCGTGCCCGACATGGGTGTCCGCGTGTCCTTCCTCGCCGCGAAGGAAAGCGCGCAGACCGCGCCGCCGCCCGGCGTGCTCGTGCCGAAGTCGGCTGTCGTATCACGCGATGGCGGCGACCTCGTGTTCGTCGTGACCGGCCAGACCGTCGCCCAGCGCAAGGTGCGCCAGGGCACGCCGGTCGGAGACCAGGCGGTGGTGCTCGACGGCGTGAAGGCCGGCGACACCGTCGTCCTCAATCCGCCCGAAGCCTTGCGCGACGGCGGCGAGATCAAGCCGGCGGCCGGCAGGTGAAGCCGACAGCGCGGGGACGCCACGTCCCCGCTGGAAGTCCAGGAAACCGAAGCGAGGAGTCACCGTGAGCAATCTGATCGAGATCCGTGACCTGTCCAAGGTCTACACCCGCGGCAAGCAGAAGGTGGAGGTGCTGCATCACATCGACCTGGATGTGCAGCAGGGCGAGTTCCTGGCGCTGATGGGCCCGTCCGGCTCCGGCAAGACGACGCTGCTCAACCTCATCGGCGGGCTGGACCAGCCCAGCGGCGGCAGCATCGCCATCGGCGGGGAGCGCATCGACCAGCTCAGCTCTGCGGCGCTGGCGAAGTGGCGAGCGGCCCGGGTGGGCTTCGTGTTCCAGTTCTACAACCTGATGCCGACGCTCTCGGCGCAGCGCAACGTGGAGCTGCCGCTGCTGCTGACCAAGCTGTCGGCAGCCGAGCGCAAGAAGCGCGCCGCGATCGCGCTGCAGCTGGTGGGCCTGTCGGACCGTGCCAGCCACAAGCCCACGGAACTCTCTGGCGGCCAGCAGCAGCGCGTGTCGATCGCGCGGGCGATCGTCTCCGACCCGACCCTGCTCGTCTGCGACGAGCCCACCGGCGACCTGGACCGTCAATCGGCCGAGGACGTGCTGGCCTTGCTTCAGGCGCTCAACCGGGACCACGGGAAGACCATCGTGATGGTGACGCACGATCCGAAGGCCGCCGAGCGCGCCCGTCAGACGCTGCACCTGGACAAGGGCACGCTGGTCGAGCAGACCGTGTCCGCCTCGGCCTGAGGCCGCCGCGCCAAGGTCAAGTCCCGCAAGAAAGGGCTCGCCATGAAATACCTTCACCTCATCTGGGCGGCGCTGTTCCGGCGCAAGCTCCGGACAGTGCTGACGCTGGTGTCCATCATCACCGCGTTCCTGCTGTTCGGGCTGCTGGACGCGGTCCGCACCTCCTTCGACCAGGCCGGCCAGTCGGCCAACGGCGCGTCGCGGCTGCAGACCGGCTCGCGGCTGTCCTTCATCCAGACCTTGCCGATGGCGCTGACGCAGCGCCTCCAATCGGTGGACGGCGTCAAGCTGGTGACCTATGCCAACTGGTTCGGCGGCGCTTACCAGGATCCGCACAACCAGGTCTTCAGCTTCGCGGTCGCGCCGAACTACCTCGACATGTATCCGGAGATGGTCGTCACCGATCAGGCGAAACAGGCCTTTGCGACGACACGCATCGGTGCGCTGGTGGGCGAGGGGTTGGCCAAGCGCTTCAACTGGAAAGTCGGGGACAAGATCCCGCTGCAGTCGACGATCTTCCCTGACCGCAACGGCAGCAAGAACTGGCAGTTCGAGGTCGTCGGCCTGATCCATGCCGCGGACAAGAAGTCCAGCGGCTGGTACGACCAGCTGTTCCTGCTGAACTGGAAGTACTTCGACGACACGACGCCCTACAACCAGGGCGCGGTCGGCTGGTACGTGACCCGGGTCGCCGACGCGAACCAGGCGGACCGCGTGGCCAAGGCGATCGACGCGATCTCGGCCAACTCGGACCATGAGACCCGCACGCAGACCGAGCAGGCGGCGATGGCCTCGTGGATGAAGCAGGTGGCGGACATCGGACTGATCGTCAGCTCGATCATGGGCGCGGTGTTCTTCACGCTGCTGCTGCTGTCGGGCAACACGATGATGCAGGCCGTGCGCGAGCGCACCAGCGAGATCGCCGTGCTGAAGACGATCGGTTTCTCCGGCCGCAGCGTGCTGGCGATGGTGCTGGCGGAGTCGGTGCTGCTGCTGGTGATCGGCGGCGTCATCGGACTGGCACTGGCGAGCGTCATCGGGCCGGCCGTGAGCGCGGGCAGCGGCGGCACGCTGCGCCTGCCGGCGGCCGGCTTGAACAGCTGGGCCACCGGCGTCGGGCTGATGGTGCTGTTCGGCGTGATCGTCGGCGCGCTGCCGGCCTTGAACGCGATGCGGCTGAACATCACCGATGCGCTGGCGGGGAGGGCCTGACCATGAAATTCCTGAAGAACCTGGGATTGGTGCTGCTGCTGGTGCTCGTGCTGGTGGCGTGGGTGATGTTGCCGTGGGTCGGGGCGCTCGGCCTGGCGGTGCTGCTGGCACTGTGGATGTTCCTGACCCGGCGAGGTGCGCAGGCGCGCTCGGTGACCGGCGTCGGCGTGAGCACGCTGCCTCAGCGCATCGGCTCGTCGGCGGTGATCGTCGTGGGCATCGCGGGCGTGGTCGGCGTGCTGGTGGCGCTGCTGGCGATGGCCGAGGGCTATTCGGAGACGCTGCGCAAGTCGGGCAGTGAAGACACGGCCATCGTGCTGCGCGGCGCCTCGGCGGCGGAGGTGGCGTCCGTCATGACGCGCGACGACATCACGCAGATCGGGCAGGCGCCGGGCGTGGCGAAGTCCGCGAAGGGCGAGCCGCTGCTGTCCGCCGAGACGGTGGTCGCGGCCAACCTGCCGGTCAAGGGCACGAAGACGGACGAGGAGGGCAGCGTCCAGATGCGCGGCGTCGGCGACGAGGCCTTCGCGGTGCGGCCGCAGATCAGGATCGTCGCCGGGCGCAAGTTCCAGGCGGGGCTGAAGGAGCTGATCGTCGGGCAAGGCGCGGCGCGCCAGTTCGAGGGTCTGGAGCCGGGCAAGCAGATCCGACTGGGCAGCCAGATGTGGACGGTCACGGGGGTGTTCGCGTCGGGTGACTCGATGGAATCCGAGTTGTGGGCCGATGCACCGGTCGTTGCCGACACCTATCGGCGAGGCGCGAGCCGCAATTCCGTGACGGTGAAGCTGACGGATGCGAGCGCCTTCAAGGAGTTCAAGGCGGCGCTCGAAGCCAATCCGCAACTGAAGGTGGATGCCACGACGACGCTGGCGTTCTTCGCGAAGCAATCGGAGCAGATGACCAAGATCCTGCGGATCATCGGGATCGTGGTCGGATCGATCATGGCGGTCGGCGCAGTGTTCGGCGCCTTGAACACCATGTTCGCGGCCGTTGCGACACGAGCCCGTGAGATCGCCACGCTGCGCGCCATCGGCTTCCCCGGACTGCCGGTGGTGGTGGCGGTGATGCTGGAGACGATGCTGCTGGCCGCGATCGGCGGCATCATCGGTGGGGGGATCGCCTATCTGATCTTCAACGGACATTCGGCGTCGACGATGGCGGCCGGGTCCGTGGGCAAGCTGAGCTTCGAGCTGAGGGTGTCGGGACAACTGCTGTGGGAAGGCCTCAAGTGGGCCCTGGCCATCGGCTTCATCGGGGGCCTGTTCCCTGCGGTGCGGGCGGCGAGCCTGCCGGTCACGACAGCGCTGCGCGAGCTCTGAAGCGGGACGCCGACCGATACTGGCAAGCATCGGTCGGCCAGAACTCCGCAGTGGTCAGTTGAACGCCGCCAGCATCCGTTCCAGGGCGATCATGAACGGCTGATGCATCAACGGCAGTGTCGCGACCAGACCGACGAGGCCGATGCTCACCGTCAGCGGGAAGCCGATGGAGAACACGTTCAACTGCGGCGCCACGCGCGAGATGATGCCGAGCACGAGGTTCACGAACATCAGCATCGTGATCAGCGGCAGCGCGATCCACAGTCCCATGCGGAAGATCTCCGCGCCCCAGACCTGAGGCTGCGCGATGCGCAGGAAGCGGAACGGTTCCTCTCCGACGGGGAAGGCCTGGAAGCTCTCGACCAGCGAGTTGATCAGCATCAGGTGGCCGTTGATCGCGACGAACAGGAACGCCACCATCGAGCCCAGGAAGCGCGACGTCGATGTCCCCTGAGAACCGGTCGACGGATCGAAGAACCCCGCGAAGTTGAGCCCCATCTGCAGGCCGATCAATTCCCCGGCGAATTCCAGCGCCGCGAACACGACCCGCACGGCAAAGCCCATCGCCAGTCCGATCAGCAGCTGCTGCCCGGTTACCGCGAGGAGCTGCGGCAGAGAGTCGAGCGGGATCACCGGCATGGCCGGCAGAGACGGTTGCGCGGCCACCGAGATGAACAGCGCGAGCCCGATGCGCACGCGCGCCGGCACCTGACGCTGGCTGAAGACCGGCATCCCGGCGAACAGCGCCAGCGTGCGGACGAACGGCCACAGGATCGGACTGATCCACGCCAGCAGTTGCGCTTCGCTGAAGGAGATCATCGGGATCGAGGGCCGTGGGATCCGTGCGGCAGCGTCGGACAAGGAGGCGCGGTGACGCGCCTCAGCCCAGCGCCTGCGGGATGCTCTGCAGCGTGCGCTGGATGTATTCGACCAACGTCGTGATCATCCAGGGCCCGGCGATCGCAAGCACCAGCACCGCGGCGACGATCTTGGGCACGAACGACAGCGTCGATTCGTTGATCTGCGTCGCCGCCTGGAACACCGACACCAGCACGCCGACCGCCAGCACCGTCAGCAGGATGGGCGCCGCGACCATCAGCAGCACGTACAGCCCCTGCTGGCCGATTGAAAAAACCTGTTGTGCATCCATGGGCTTGTCCTTGGAGTCGCTACGTTGGATCGCTTCGGAACGGGCGCGCCGCTACTGCGCGAACGACGCCGCCAGCGACCCCAGCAGCAGGTTCCAGCCGTCCGCCAGCACGAACAGCATCAGCTTGAACGGCAGCGAGACCAGCACCGGCGACAGCATCATCATCCCCAGGCTCATCAGCACGCTGGAGACGATCATGTCGATCACCAGGAACGGGATGAAGATCAGGAACGCGATCTGGAACGCGGATTTCAGCTCGCTGGTCACGAAGGCCGGCACCAGCACGCGGAAGGGCACGTTCTCGGGCGCGACGTTGGGCTCGAGCTTGGCCAGCTTGGCGAACAGCGCAACGTCCGATTGACGGGTCTGCTTCAGCATGAAGGCGCGCATCGGCACCTGCGCGCGGTCGAGCGCGACCTCGAAGCCGATCTGACCGGCCTGGTAGGGCTGGTAGGCCTCGGCGTAGACGCGGTCCAGCGTCGGGCTCATCACGAAGAAGGTGAGGAACAGCGACAGGCCGACGATCACTTGGTTCGGCGGTGCCGCCTGCGTGCCGAGCGCCTGGCGCAGTAGCGACAGCACGATCACGATCCGGGTGAAGCCGGTCATCATCAGCAGCACGGCCGGCAGGAAGCCAAGCGCGGTGAAGAACAGCAGCGTCTGGATCGGGACCGAATAGCTGTTGCCCCCGGCGCCCTGGCCGATGATCAGCGGCACGCTGGCGGGCGCGCCGCCGCCTTGCTGGGCCCACGCCGCGGCACTGAGACCGCCGAGCGCGAGCACGCCGGCGACGCCCAGCGCACGCCGCGACAGCCGCGGGCGACGGGGCGCGTGCAGGGCTGGAGCTTGGGAGGTCGAAGCGGTCATGCGCCGTTCCCGATCAGGCCGATGTATTGGATCCGGGGCCATCGGCGTGCCTGCCGCCCAGGCTGCGCTTGAGCAGCGAGGAGAACGAAGGCTGCGCTGCCTGCAACGCAGCGCCGACATCCTCTTGCGGCGGCATCACATGGAGGGTGCGGATCTGCTGGCCGGTGATGCCGAGCACGAGCCACTGACGGTCCTCGTTCTGGCCGACCTCGACGATCACGATGCGCTGGCTCGGTGCGATCACCAGCTGAGCCACGGTGCGCAGCTGTCCGCCCAATGCACCACCGCCCAGCGGCGTGCGCTTGAGGAGCCACAGCACGACCGGAATCAAGGCGAGGATGGCCAGGAACCAGAGGAGGGGGACGAGGCTGTTGTTCATGGCGTCGAATTATGCGTCCCTGAAACGCATCAGCCCCACCGGAGTGGGGCTGGGGAGGGGTCAGGCCTTGCTGAGTCGGCGCATCCGTTCGGACGGCGTCACGATGTCGGTGAGGCGGATGCCGAACTTGTCGTTCACGACCACGACCTCGCCCTGCGCGATCAGGTAGCCGTTGACCAGCACGTCCATCGGCTCGCCCGCGAGCGCGTCGAGCTCGACGACCGAGCCCTGCGCCAGCTGCAGGATGTTCTTGATGGGAATGCGCGTGCGGCCGAGTTCAACCGTGAGCTGGACGGGGATGTCCAGGATCATGTTGATGTCGCTGCCAGGCAGGTTGCCCGGCGTCGGCGAGAAGTTGGTGAAGGCGGCCGGCGCGACCTGTTCGGTCACCTGCTGCACTTCGGACGCGACCTCGCTGCCGCCGCCGCCGGCTTCCGCCAGTGCCGCCGCCCATTCGGCGGCCATTGCGTCCTGTTCGTCCATCGGGGTGTTGTCAGCCATTCCGGGCTCCCAGCCAGCCGGCATCCGGGCCGGTCAGCATCTTTTCAATCTTGATCGAATACTTGCCGTTCGAGGTGCCGTAGTGGCAGTCGAACACCGGCACGCCGTCCACCTTGGCCTGGATGATCTGCTCCAGGTCCAGCTCGATGAAGTCGCCCGGCTTGAAGGCCAGCAGCTGTTCCACCGTCGCGGGGGCCTTGGCCAGCTCCGCCACCAGTTCGACCTCGGCCGACTGGATCTGGTGCTTGAGCAGGTTCACCCAGCGGCGGTCGGGTTCGCTCGAGTCGCCCTGCGTGGTGCTGTAGAGCACGTCGCGGATCGGCTCCAGCGTCGAATACGGAATGCAGAAGTACACCGTGCCGCTGGTTTCGCCGATTTCCAGCGTGAACGACGTGGATACGATGATCTCGCTGGGCGTGGCGATGTTGGCGAACTGCGGCTGCATCTCCGAGCGCTGGTATTCCAGCTCCAGCGGATAGATGCCCTTCCACGCCTTGGTGTACTCCTGGATGATCACTTCGACCAGGCGAAGGATCACGCGCTGCTCGGTGGCGGAGAAGTCACGGCCCTCGATGCGGGTGTGGAACTTGCCGATGCCGCCGAACAGCGAGTCGATGACCGCGAACACCAGCGTCGGGTCGCAGACGATCAGTCCGCTGCCGCGCAGCGGCTTCACGGACACGATGTTGAAGTTGGTCGGGACGACGATCTCGCGCAGGAAGGCGCTGTACTTCTGCACCTTGATGCCGCCGATGGCCACTTCCGGGCTCTTGCGGATGAAGTTGAACAGCCCGATGCGGATGTTCCGCGCGAAGCGTTCGTTGATGATCTCCATCGTGGGCATGCGCCCACGGACGATCCGTTCCTGGCTCGCGAGGTTGTACTCGCGGATGCCGCCGGTCTGGACCTCTTCGGCCTCGAGCTTCTGGCTCTCGCCGGTGATGCCCTGCAGCAGGGCATCGACTTCGTCTTGGGAAAGGATCTGCTGATTCATCGCGCGCTCCTTGCTGTGCGGCTCGTCACTGCACGATGAACGTGGAGAACAGGACCTGCGTCACCGGGCTCTCGACCTGGCGCTTCTTCTTCTTTTTCTTCTTGGGCGCGGCGTCCTCGTCCTCATCCTCGTCGTCGAGCTCGATGCCCATCGGGCGCACGGCTTCGCGGCGGATTTCCTTGGCCAGCTTTTCCTTGCCTTCGGCGCTCAGCAGTTCGGCCGAGGTCTTGTGCGACAGCACCAGCAGCACGTTGTTGCGGATGGCCGGCATGTAGGCCTTGAGCTGGTCGGCGAAGTGCGCGTCGGCGACTTCCAGCGTGATGCCGACCTGCGCGAAGCGGTCGACTTCCTTGTCGGCCAGGTTCACCGTGAACGGGTCCAGCGGGACGAAGGTCGGCGGGGTGCCCGGCTTGGCGTGTGCGGCCGCCGCAGGCTTCTCCTCGGCGGCAGCGCCTTCCTCGTCGTCGGCATGCGACTTCTTCTTCATCATCAGCAACGCGGCGACGCCCACCAGCACCACCACCAGGACGATGGCGACGATGATGATCAGCTTCTTCTTGCCGCCACCCTTGACGGCGGCGTCGTTGCCTGCGGCGGCTGTGGCCATGGGCGCTCCGGTGATGAAATGAGGGACGTTGGCGGGGAACCGGATCGGATGACCCGGCAATGTCTCCCATTGTGAAGCGCCGCCAAAGCGCTCAACGCGCGAAAAGGCGGCGGATTCCGGTCAGACTCGGAGACTGTCAGGCGTACAGGTCGACCAGGCCGCGCGGTGCGGAGCGACGCTCCGACCGGCCGGCGGCAGTGATCGCGCCGTCGTCCTCGGAGCCTTGACCGCGGCCGCCCCGGCGGCCATTGCCGTTCGAAGTGCCGTCGGCGGATCCATCGCCACGATTCTGGCCGCCACTGGACTGCGACTGGGCGAACACCCCGCCGCCGCTCAGGGTCAAGCCCTGGGCCTGGAGCGCGGCCGCCAGATCCGGCAGGCTGCGTTCCAGCACCTCGCGGGTCGCTGCGTGCTGGGCGTGGAAGTTCACCTGCGCCTGCTGGCCGTCGAGCTGGATGTTGATCGACACCGGGCCCATCTCGGTCGGGTTGAGCTGGAGTTGGGCCTCGTGCACGCCGTCCTGGATCAGGAGGCTGACGCTGGCGGACAGTTCCGGTGCGAAGTCGGGGCTGTCCAGCGGCTGGCTGAGCGGCACGCTGGGCGCCTGGGTCGCGGAGGCTGAATCGGCGCCGGCAGTGCCGGAAGCCGGTCCCGCCTGCTGCGCCGCGGCGAGCAGCGCTTCGAAGCTCGGTTGCGGCCCCTTCGCGGCAGCGTCGCCCATCGAGATCTCGTGCGCGCCGCTGGAGGCGGCCTGCAGCGCGTCGGTCTGAGCGCTCTTGTCCGCGCCTTCGGTCGCACCAGAGGCGCCGGAGGCGGCCTGGCTCAACTCGCGTTGAAGCTGTTGACGCTCACGCAGGACATCGCCGGTTGTCGGTTGCTTGCCATGGGCATGCGCGCCGCCGGGCAGGGCGTCGGTGCCCGCCTCGTCCCCTTCGGTTGCGTCGGTGCCGGCACGCGGGAGGGTCTTGGCCTCAGCCGGCGCGTCGCCGCGCAGCATCGCCAGGATCTGCTCGGCAGCGGTGGCGCTGGTGTCTTTCGCGTCCTTGGCGGCCTTCTTGTCCTTGTCGTCACCGTCCTTGGCATCGACGCGTTCGGCGTCCTTGCCGCTGGCGGCATCGGCCCGGGCGGTGTCCGCCGGATCGGTGGCCTCGGCGGCGTCAGCCACGTCCGTCGCTTCCCCGGCCGTCGCCGGATCCGACTTCGTGGTGCTGCGGGTCGGCGTCCTGGCGTCTTCGGCCTTGTTCGCGCTATTGCGGGCTGCGGCATTGCGCGCGGCGAGCTTGTTCTCGTCCTTCGCGGCGGTGTTCTCCGGCGAACGGGGAGGCGGTGACGCGGGCTTGGGCGGCTGTGCCGACTCCTGGCGCTGCGCCAGTTGTTGGGCTTCCAGCTGTCTGGATTGCTGCTGTGATTTCGCCTGCTGGCTCGCCAACTGCTGCGATTGCAGTTGTGCCATGGCCGTCTTGGCCGATTGCGCCGACTGGTCCTGCAACTGCTGGTTGCTCTGGTTGAGCAGGCGGGAGAAGTCCGTCGACGCACCGTCCTTGCGGCCGGTGTAGGCGGGGTTGTTCGCGCCGAGGCCGCCGAGGGCACCCGGCGTCGGGTTCATGTTCTGGATCTGCGTCATGGCGAGGAAGGTTCCGGGTGGACCGGGCCGCGATCAGGCGACCAGCCGGGACATCGGGTTGCCGCCGCGCGAGGCGGCACGGGCGGCCTGTTCGTCGGTGGCGCGCTGTTCCTGACGCATCTGGGTGCGCAGGGTTTCGGCGCGACGGCGCTCGATCAGCTTGCGGACCGACGCGACGCGCAGTTCGCGCTCGCGCACCAGGTCTCGGGCAGCGGACAGGCGCTGGTCGGCGTAGTCGGCGATGCCGCCCTGCTGACCGATCGCCTGGTCCAGGCGCTGGCCGAAGTTCTGATAGCAGCCCAGCAGTTGCACCGTCGTCCGTTGGGCGAATTCCTGCGACCAGCGGGTGCGGTAGTCCGTGCGGTACTGCGACAGCTGGTCATGCTGGTTGCGCGCCGCGTTCGCACGCGACTGCGCGTCCTGCAGATGACGCAGCGCTTCATCGCGCTCGGCCTCCGCGCGTTCGAGGAGAACGGTCAGGGCCTGCAGATTGGAACTACTCATGTCGATGACCTCGCTTTACGGATGTCGGCAGCTATCACGCAAAGTTAAGTGTGGCGGTCAACTGATTGAGGCAATCGTTCAAAGAAGCGGGGGAATGCATGTCTTGTTGGAGCAATCGGTCCATGTCGCCGTGCAGGCGGACCGCCATGTCCAACTCGGGGTCGTGGCCAGGCTGATAGGCGCCCAGCTGGATCAGATCGCGGGCCTTGTTGTACTTCGCCAGAAGCTGCCGGAAGCGGCGCGCCAGTTCAACGTGGCGTTTGTCGGCCACGCTGGTCATGACACGCGAGATGGACCGTTCCACGTCGATCGCGGGGTAGTGCCCACTCTCCGCCAACTCGCGGCTGAGCACGATGTGGCCGTCCAGGATGCCTCGTGCGGCATCGGCGATCGGGTCCTGCTGGTCGTCGCCTTCGGACAGGACGGTATAGAAGGCGGTGATCGAACCTTCACCGGCCAAGCCGTTGCCACTGCGTTCCACCAACTGCGGAAGCTTCGCGAAGCAGGAAGGCGGATAGCCCTTGGTTGCCGGCGGTTCGCCGATCGCGAGGGCGATCTCCCGCTGCGCCATCGCGTAGCGGGTGAGCGAATCCATCAGCAGCAGCACGTGCTGGCCGCGGTCGCGGAAATGCTCGGCGATCGCGGTGGCGTAGGTCGCGCCCTGCATGCGCAGCAGCGGCGGCGCATCTGCGGGCGCGGCGACGACGACGCTGCGGCGCAGGCCTTCCTCGCCGAGGATGTCCTCGATGAACTCCTTCACTTCCCGGCCGCGCTCGCCGATCAGGCCGACGACGATGACGTCCGCCTGCGTGTAGCGGGCCATCATGCCCAGCAGCACGGACTTGCCGACGCCGGTGCCGGCGAACAGGCCGAGGCGCTGTCCGCGGCCGACGGTCAGCAACGAATTGATGGCGCGCACGCCGGTGTCCAGCGGGCGGCGGACCGGGTCGCGGTCCATCGCGTTGATCGGGCGGCGGACCATGGGTTCGTCGCGGATGTCGGCCAGAGGGCCGCGGCGGTCGATCGGGTGGCCCTGGGGGTCGACGACGCGCCCCAGCAGGCCGTCGCCCATTGGCAGATGCAGGCCGCGGTCCTCGTCGCGGCGCCAGGGATGACGTTCTTCGCCGAGCACGGGACCGTGCAGGGCCGCCGGACGCGGCAGCACCATCGCGCCGCTGGCCAGGCCCTGGATCTCGTCGGTCGGCATCAGGTAGGCACGGTCGCCGGAGAACCCGACCACCTCCGCCGTGACGGGACGCTGCCCGCGACGCGGCGACGTCGCGCTCGAGGGCATGTGGATCTCGCACACCGACCCGACCGGCACCTTCACGCCGGTGGCTTCCAGCACCAGGCCGGCGACGCGCACCAGCTTGCCCTGCGGCTCGATCGGCGGCGCGTTGCCGGCGAAAGCCTGCAGGTCGTCGAAGTACTGGCGCCAGCGGTCGGTGCGTGCACTCATGGGTCGCGGTCCTCGGGGACGCCTTGATTCGTCCCGTGGGGCAGCCCGCCGTACTGGCTGGGCGTGGGCTCGAGGCGGAAGTCCAGCCGCGCGTCCCGTTGTTCATCGGCGGCGCTGCGGCGGTTCTCCCAGACGGAGTTCTGGCCCAGCGCGCCGACTGCCGATTGCCAGCGGGCTGGCAGGGAGGCGTCGACGCTGCAGATGTCGGCGTCGACCTTGACGCCGCCGCGGGCGATCGAGGGATCGGGAATCACCTGCGCCTCGCGGGCGCGAAGCTCCTGACCGGCACCGTCCAGCACCAGCGGCAGGTCGTCGGGGTGCACGCGCACACGCACGTGGCGGGCGTTGATCAGCAGCGCCTCGACGGCGTCGTGCGCCACCTTGGACACCAGTTCGGGCGCCGTCTCCAGCTCATTGCGGACGACCTGGCGGGCCAGTTCGACGGCGGTGCGGGCGAGCGCCTCCGCCATGTCCTGCTCCATCGCGGACAGGTCCTGGTCGAAGCTCGCGACCAACTGGCCCACCTGGGCGCTGATCTGCTTGGCGAAGCTCTGCTTGAAGGCGTCCAGCGCGGCCATGCCATCGCGGTAGCCGTCCTGGTACCCGGACTGCCGGGCCTGCTGCAGCAGCTCTTCGACGCTGGGGCCGGGCGGCGGCGGCGGGGGCGGTGGTTCGACCGGCGCGGGCGCGGTGACCGTGGGACGGCGCGGCGCGGCGCCACCCTCGAGCGCACCGGGATTCCATGCGGCGAAGCCGGAGAGCTCCTCCCGGGGAATGATGCGGCCATAGGTGCTGCCGCGCTGTTGATCGCCGTCGGCGCGGGGCGGTGGCGGAACTTGGCGGGGTGGGCGGGTGACCATCGGTGCGGGTGTCCGTCGGCGGAAGGGGAGCCCAGCGTATTACAGGAACTGGTCGTCGCCGCCGCCGGCGAGCACGATCTGGCCCTCGTCGACGAGACGGCGGACGACCTTGAGGATTTCCTTCTGCTCGGCCTCGACCTCGGAGAGGCGGACCGGGCCGCGCGAATCCAGGTCCTCGCGCAGCGTTTCGGCGGCACGGGAAGACATGTTGCGGAAGATCTTCTCGCGCAGCTCCGGGCCGGCGCCCTTGAGCGCGACGATGAGCGATTCGGACTGCACTTCCTTGAGAATGGCCTGGATGCCGCGGTCGTCGATCTTGTCCACGTCGTCGAACGTGAACATGTTGTCCATGATCTTCTGCGCCAGGTCGGAGTCGGCCTCGCGGATGTAGTCCAGCACTGAAGCCTCGACGCTGGTGCCCATCATGTTGATGATCTCGGCCGCGGTCTTGACGCCGCCCAGGTTCGACTTCTTCATGCGCTCGCCGCCGGCCAGGATCTGACCCATGACCTCGTTGAGGTCCTTCAGCGCCAACGGCTGGATGCCGTCCAGCGTGGCGATGCGGATCAGCACTTCATTGCGCTGGCGCTCGGTGAAGACGCGCAGCACCGAGCTGCTCTGGTCGAAGTCCAGGTGCGAGAGGATGGCGGCCACGATCTGCGGATGCTCGTTGCGCAGCAGCTCCGCGACGGAGCCCGGATCCATCCACTTCAGCGATTCGATCGAGGAAACGTCCGAGCCTTGCAGGATCCGGTCCAGCAGCAGGTTCGCCTTGTCCTCGCCCAGCGCCTTGCGCAGCACGGAACGGACGTACTCGTCGGTGTCGCTGACCAGGGTGCTCTGGGTCTCGGCGACGAGGTCGAACTTGTCGAGCACGCGCTCGACGCGCTCGCGCGGCACGACCTTCATCTTGGCGATGGTCTCGCCGAGCTTCTGCACTTCCTTGGGCGCGAGGTGCTTGAAGACCTCGGAGGCCTCTTCCTCGCCCAGCGACATCAGCAGGATGGCTGCGTCTTCTACGCCTTTGTCGTCCATGGTGATTTCTCGCTAACGATCCGGTGGGGCGTTCTTGTCGGCGGGGCTCAGCGGCGGGCGCCGGCGGGGGCGGCTGTTTCCAGCTCCTCGCCGTTGACCCAGGCGCGCATGATGTTGGCCACGGCGATCGGATTCGCCTTGGCCAGCTGGCGGGCGCGTTCGAGCTTGTCGTTGGAGATCGGCGCTTCCAGGGCCGGCAGGCCGCCCGGGCCGCGCGGACCGCCAAGCGCCAGTTGCTCGTCTTCGACCACGCTGAGCGCGGCGTTGCTGGCAGTGTCGTCCTTCTGTTCGACGGGCGGCGGGAAAGCCGCCTTGAGAGCAGGGCGAACCAGCCCGAACACGGCGATCAGCGCGACCAGCACCAGGGCGGCGGGCACGGCGAAGTCGCGGGCGACGTCGCGCAGCCACGGTTGCTGCCACAGCGGCACGTCGGCGTTCTCGATCTTGTCGGACACGAACGGGGCGCTGAGCACCTTGACCGAGTCGCCGCGGTCCTGCGAGAAGCCCAGCGCTTCCTTGACCAGCGAGTCCAGCTTCTGGATCTCGTTCTCGGACAGCGGCTGGCTGGACGTCTTGCCGTTCTTGTCGGTGACGGTCTTCTGATTCACGACGACGGCCGCGTTCAGGCGACGGATCTGGCCGATCGCGTTGCGGGTGACGCGCACGGTGCGGTCCAGCTCGAACTGCGTGTCGTTGTTGCGGCGCAGGTTCTGCGTGCCGCCCGACTGGCCGGCCGGCTGCAGGGGTTGTGCCTGGCCGTTGATCGGCGCCGCAGCCTGCGGCGGAACCTGGTTGGTGGTCGCGCCGGGCACGCCGGTGGGCGTGCCGGCGGCGCCGCCGGACTGTTCTTCCGAGGTCAGGCGGCGCACGCTGCTCTGCGTGTTCGGGCCTTGGTTGGGCTTGTATTCCTCGGCCGTGGACTCGACTTGGCTGAAGTCGACGTCGGCGGTGACCGTCGAGCGCAGGTTGTCGCGGCCGACCATCGGTTCGAGCAGTTCGGCGATGCGCTTGTTCAGATTGGCTTCGACCTGCTGCTTGTACTGGAGCTGCTGGCTGTCCAGGCCGATGGCGTTGCCGTCCGGGTTCTGGGAGAGCAGGGCGCCGGTGCTGTCGAGCACGCTGACGGCCTTGGGGTTCAGCTCCGGCACCGACGAGGACACCAGGTGGACGATGCCGGCGATCTGGGCGCGGTCCAGCGTGCGGCCGCCGCGCAGCGTCAGCATCACCGAGGCGCTGGGCTTCTGCTGCTCACGGAAGAAGCCGTTCTGCTGCGGCATGGCCAGATGGACGCGCGCATCGGCGACGTCGGCCATGGCGGTGATGGTGCGGGTGAGCTCGCCTTCGAGACCGCGCTGGAAGTTCAGTCGTTCGTTGAAGGCGGTCTGGCCGATGGACTGCTTGTCCATGAGCTCGAAGCCGACGACGCCGCCCTTGGGCAGACCGGCCGACGCCAGCTTCATGCGCAGGTCGTAGACTTGGTTGGCGGGGACCATGATGACGCCGCCCGGGTCGTTGCGGTAGGGCACGTTCAACTGCGCGAGCTGCGCGATGACGGCGCCGCCGTCCTTGTCGGACAGGCCGGAGAACAGCGGACGGTAGTCGGGCTTGGCCGTCATCATCGACATCGCCACGATGACCGCCAGCAGGGCGGCCACGCCACCGCCGAGCATCATCTTGCTCTTCGTGGGCATCGCCGCCAGGCGGGCGGGCAGGCCGGCCGGCTTGGCGGTCTGCTGCACCTCGGGAAGTCCGGCGGCGGGGCTGCTCAGGGCGTTGTCCATGGGGTGGTCGGTGTACGGCTGGTGTCGAACGGAGTGCCCAGGCGGACGCCTCGGCACAGGTCTGGATTATTTCGATCGACGCCCTCAAGAATGGTGGGAACAGGCCGAAGAAGGCCCCCCAGTTCGGAGCTATGGACAACGCCGGCATCCGTACGATGCGTTCCGTGGACCTGAAACTCAAACCCTTCGACTTCGCCAACGCGGTGGCGCGCGCCGGACTGACCCCCCAGGGTCAGCCGGTGGCCAAGGCCGCGTCGGGCGGCGCGAGCTTCGCGGATGCGATGAGTTCGGCGTTGAAGTCCGTCAGCACGCAGCAGAACGAGGCCTCGCGGCTGCAGCGGGAGGTTCAGCTGGACAACCCGACCGTCAGCCTGGAAGAGACCATGGTTGCCATGCAGAAGGCGCAGATCGGTTTCCAGGCCACCCTGCAGGTCCGCAACCGACTGGTGTCCGCCTATTCGGAAATCATGAACATGCAGGTGTGAGCGCCTGAAGTGTCGACGACCAATTCACCGCATCGCGAACGAAAAAGCCGCCTCTTGGGCGGCTTTTTTCATTCTGAGAGGGACGTCTCAGATGCTGCGGCGCATCAACCGTTCCCGCTTCTGCGCCTGGTCGATGAAGATCTGAAGCGCGCGCGCCGCGTTGGGCGACAAGGAGACAAAGGCGCAGCCCGCATGGTGGGGCGCGCCTTGTTCGCTCTCCGACATGTGCTGGATGCGCAGCAGCGTGGAGAAGCTGACCTCGCGCTCGAGTTCCAGCGTCCCGCTGATTTCCTCGCCCGCCTGGGGGACCGGGATCACGTTGGCCGGCCACTGCAGTGCGACGCCGCCGGCGCTCACGTTCACGACGCGGATCCGGGGAAGGTCAGCATTCGCCAGCTTCAATGCGGGGTACAGCTGGCCGGCTGACGCCACCCGATAGGCTTGTCGGCGTTGGAAGCGGTAAAGCCGCAGCGGCACGGGCGAGCGCAACACCTCGGCGCCGTCGCCCCGGATCGCCACCAGCCCGGAAACGTCGAACTGCAGCTTGATCTTGTCCAGGAAGGCCGTCGCCACCAGCTCGTCGCTGGCCAGCACTGGCGCCAAGGTATCACCCGACTGCGGCGCTTCCATCGTCAGCATCCCGTGCGGCGTGTCCAGCGCCCGCAGCACGGTGTGGATCGCTTCGCCGTCCGGCGTCGACAGCTGGATGCGCGCCTGCGACTGCAGCAGTTCGCGCAGCCAGTTCATGATCTCGCCGGGCGCGTCCATCCGGAAATCGGTGTCCGCGGCGTCGGGGGAGGTCGGGGGTTGCTTCAGGTCGCTCAAGGCCAGCATCCGGCAGGATTCGTTGGGAAAATTCTCTCGCATCCCCAAGGCAAACGCCGCGCCAACCCCATCCGTTCAAGGGGCCGGTCGCGGCGCTGTCGTGAGCCTGAGGCCCGCTCGCGTGATCGATGTCTCGGATCGCGGAGCCGCTCAGCAAGCGGATCAGTGGACCGTCTTGGACTTGCCCTTCATCAGCTGGTCCAGGTCTTCCAGCCACGGCTCGGCCAGATGGCGGATCTCCGCATCGTTGACCAGGATGCGCTGCATGATGCGCGTCTTCAACTGCGCTTCGTCCGGGCCCAGGTTCTGGCTGGAAGCCGCATGCTTGAGCTGCGAGATCAACAGCACGCAGGCGCCTTCGAGCTTCACCACTTCGTCCCAGTTGCCCGAACGGGCGGCGCTCAGCATGTCGGCGCTGGCTTGTTCGATGGCTTCGTAGTAGCTCAACAGTTGGGTGCTCATGAGGCGGTCCGGGGTCGGGGCGGCGTGGGCGACGGAGGTCTGGGGCTTGGCGGTGTACTTGGACATGGAACTTCTCAAGTCGTCAGGCTGAAGGGTGGGGCCGGGGCTCAGGCCGCGGCGCGTTGGTCGGCGGCGGCCGGGGCGATGCTGGCCCAGGCTTCCTTGATCGGCTGCAGCAGCTTCACGCATTCCTCGATCGCGACGTCGTCGCTGCGCAGGTTCGCGTAGGTCAGCCGGGTGCAGACGTAGGCATACAGGTCGCGCAGGTCCAGGGCCAGTTCGCCCGATTCCAGGTTGAGGGCCGCTTTCAGGCCTTCGTCCAGGATGCGGACCGCGCGGCTCAGGCTGCGGTTCTTCACTTCGACGTTGCCGGAGCGGATCGCGCCGATGGCTTGCGTCATCGAATCGAACGCGCCGTCCAGCAGCAGGCTCACCAGGCGATGCGGCGAGGCCGTCATCACGTCCGTTTCCACGCCGACGCGGTTGTACATGCTGCTGGCGCGCTGACCGTGGGAGGCGAAGGGGGAGGAGTTGCCGTACATGATTTGTTGCTGCGGTGTGCTGAAGTGCTTGAATCAGTTTTCGGCCCCCGCCGACCCAACTTGAGCCTCCCCCGTGTCGAATTTGTCTCGAAATTTTGCTCGTGTGAAGAAAAAGGAAAGCCTCCGTGAGGAGGCTTGTCGGTGCTCTTTTCGAAGCGCCGGAGAAGGGCGGCGACGACGGTCTTGTTCCGATCGCGACCGCGGTCTCCGCGTCAGGCGCTGCTGATCATGCTGGTGATCTTGCTGACATAACTCTGCAAGTCGTTGAGCTTGGCCATCTGCGTGTCCAGCGCCGTGTATTGCGCGCGCAGGCGCTTCTCGTAGGCGTCGGCGCGGTCGTTCAACTCGTCGGTGCGTTTGCCGTTCGCCGTCACCCGCGATTGCAACCCGGTCGTCCGCGTCGTGATCGAGCCGTCGAAGCCCGTGACCTGGTCGGCGAAACCGCGCCAGCGCGTGGCCAGGCCATTGTTGTTCGGGTTGGTGCTGTCCACGCCCATGAACAGGTTCTTGAGGTCGCTCATGCTGCCCAGCGCGCTGGTCAGCTTGGTGTCCGTGACTTTCATCGTGCCGTCGGCGTTGATGTCCAGGCCGATGTCCGACAGCCGTCCGAACTTGCCGCCCAAGGTGCTTCCGGAGGCGGTGATGTTGCGCAACTGGCTCTGCAGGCCGACGGCCGTGCTGTCGCCCTGGAGCGCGCCGGCGGTCTTGTTGGTGTCGTCGTACTTTGTGTCGTTGCGCATCAACGTCATCAGGCTGTTGTACGACGTGACGAAGTCGGTGATCGCCTTCTTGACGCTGTCCTTGTCCTGGCCGACGGTGATGGTCGACTGCGCGGGAATGTTCTTCGTGGGGTCGTCGGGATTCGCGGGATCCTTGGTGCCACCCTTGAGCAGGTTGATCGTCAGGCCGTCGACGGCGCCTTCGATGTTGTTGGACGCAGAGCTGATCGCCAGGCCGTTGACGGTCAGGTTGGCGTTCATGGCCGAGGTGTTCTGGGTCATCGACTTGATCGAGGACGTCGGGTCGTAGGCGAGGGCGGACAAGCCGTTCGCATCGGCCCCGTTGCCGTCGTCGTCGGCGGTGGTGATGCGGAAGCCGTTGGCCTCGCCGGTGTCCTTGGATCGGATCACCAGTCGCTGACCGTTGGCGTCGGTCACGACCGAGGCAAGCACGCCGGCGCCCGCGCCGTTGATCTTGTCGCGGATGCTGGACAGCGTGTCCGTGGCCGAGATGGAGACGCTCACCGGCGACGAGCCGTTCTTGCCGGTGAAGGTCGTGTTGTCCGAGCTCCATTGACCCAGTTCGATGGTCATCGAACCCGACCCGACCGTCGCGTTGGTCGCGAAGGCCTTGCTCGACAGCGACTGCGGCGACGCCAGGTTGGTCACGCTTAGCGCGTAGGAGCCCGCGCCCGATCCGGCGCCTGCGATGACCGTGGCCATGCTCGTGTCGGAGGACGTCGCGGTCAAGGCAGCCCAGGTGGTCGGATTGGCCAGCTTGGCCGCCGCGTCGCGCATCGCGCTGAAGGCACTCTTGATCTTCCCGTACTCGGAGATCTGCGTCTTGATCGTGTCGGTGCGCGTCTGCAGGTCGGCGATCGGCTGCTTCTCGAGCGAGACCAGCTTCGTGACGATGCTCTCGACGTCCAGGCCGCTGCCGAGACCGGCCGAAGTAATGGATGCCATCGTTCGTACTCCCTGTGATCCTGGTCAGCGTGACCCGGCTTCCTGCACGGAAGTCCCATGCGCGACAGGGCCTCGCGTGTGTCGCGTGAGGCCCTGTCCTGGATATCGGCCCATGGCGGTCCGACTTTAGGACGGAGCCTGGGCGATCTGATTGCGTTTTTCTATCAGCCCTTGAGCAGTGACAGCACCTGCTGCGGCAACTGGTTGGCCTGAGCGACCATCGCGTTGCCGGCCTGCTGCAGGATCTGCGCGCGACTCAGGTTGGAGGTTTCGACCGCGAAATCGGCATCCATGATCCGGCTGCGGGCGGCGGTCTGGTTCTCGTAAGCCACCTGCAGGTTGGAGATCACTGCGTCGAAGCGGTTCTGCGTGGCTCCCAGCGTCGCGCGCTGGCTGTTGACGGTGTCCAGCGCGGTGTCGATGTTCGACACCACCGTTGCGATCGCCGCCGCGTCCGCCGTTCGATCGATGACGGCCCGGCCCGTGCCGTTCGCATCCTGTCCGGCGACGTTCGTGATCGTCGGGTCCTGCGACATGTTGGGCGTCGTGACCGTGATCTCGTCGTTGGACGTCGTGTTCGGGCCGACCTGGAAGGTCTGAGGCGTCGAGGCATCCGCACCGAGGATGTACTTGCCGTTGAAGGTCGTCCCCGCAGTGACGCGCTGGATTTCCTTGGCGAGCTCGCCGAATTCCTTGTCCAGCGAATCCTTGTCGCTGTCCGCGTTGGTCGCGTTGCGCGCCTGGATGGCCAGTTCGCGCATCCGCTGCAGCGAATCGGCGACCTTGCCGAGCGCGCCTTCAGCCGTCTGCGACAGCGAGATGCCGTCGTTGGCATTGCGCATCGCCACGGTCATGCCTCGTGCTTGCGAGTTCATGCGTTCGGCGATCGCCAGTCCGGCGGCGTCGTCCTTCGCGGAGTTCACCCGCAGGCCCGACGACAGGCGCTGCATCGAGGTCGCCAACGACGACTGCGACGAGTTCAGATTGCGTTGCGCGTTCAGCGAGGCAATGTTGGTGTTGATGGTCTGTGGCATTGATGCACTCCTGCGGAGATCCTGTCCTGGCTGCGATCCCGGTTAGGTGGGTCGGGTCCCGACCTCACCTGCGGATCCTCGCTGCGCCATCGCAGTCATTGTTTGGATCTGCCGGTTGGACCGGTGGTCGAGCGGTACTACGTGCTCGATGGTTCCCATTGTGCGAAACGTGCTTCAACGCCGATTGGCCGATTAGAAGGCGGAAAACCGGCCATTACCGAACCAATAAAAGAAGGCCCCGCATCGGTCCCGGAAGGGGCGATGCGGAGCCTTTGGAGGCCCGGCCGCGAAGGCCGGTGCTTGAGGAGTCGGTCGATATAGACGCGGGATCAGCCGCCGCGCAGCAGCGACAGCACCTGCTGCGGGAGCTGGTTGGCCTGCGCCACCATCGTGTTGCCGGCCTGCTGCAGGATCTGCGCGCGGCTCAGGTTGGCGGTTTCCGCGGCGAAGTCGGCATCCATGATGCGGCTGCGGGCGGCGGTCTGGTTCTCCACCGAGACCGACAGGTTGGAGATGATCGCGTCGAACCGGTTCTGCGAGGCGCCCAGGATGGCGCGCTGGCCGGAGACCGTGGTGATGGCGGCGTCGATGTTGTCGATCACCGTCTTCAGCGTGTCGGGCGTCGAGGCGGCGTCGATGGTGCCGCCGGTGACGGCCGTGATCGACGGATCGCCGGTCATGTCGTTGGTGATCACGTCGACCGAGTCGTTCGCCGTCGTGTTGGCGCCGATCTGGAAGGTCTGCGTGCCGGCGTCGGCGCCCAGGATGGACTTGCCGTTGAAGGTCGTGCCGGCGATGACCCGGCCGATTTCCTGGCCCAACTGCGCGTATTCCTTGCCGATCGAATCGAGGTCGGAGGTCGTGTTCGTCGCGTTGCGGGCCTGGACGGCCAGTTCACGCATACGCTGCAGAGAATCACCCACCTTGGACAGCGCGCCTTCAGCGGTCTGCGCCAGCGAGATGCCGTCATTGGCGTTGCGCATCGCAACGTTCATGCCGCGGACTTGCGTGTTCATGCGCTCGGCGATCGCCAGGCCGGCGGCGTCATCCTTGGCGGAGTTGACGCGCAGACCCGAGGACAGGCGCTGCATCGACACCGACAGCGACGACTGCGAGGACGACAGGTTGCGCTGGGCGTTGAGGGATTGCAGATTGGTGTTGATGATCTGAGCCATGATCCATTCCTTTAAATTTCAAAGACCTTCTGCGGTCTCGGCGGACGGTTGAATAATCGTCCGACTGAGCCGGACCACGTGGCCCTTGCTGTTGAATTGCGGACCCGTTGATGCAGTTATCGGGACGCGTAGGAATGGACTTGAGGCCTTCTTGAAAAGAAAGCCTGTAACGCCTCATTGCGGGCGTGAAGGAGTGGCGGGGAGCCACTCTCGGCGGGCACTTGCGGCACGCCGGGTTGATGCCGGAGTCAAGCCGGTCTGAAGACAGCCTTCGGGAGGCCTGGCGCGGGCTCTCCACGGGGCATGGGGCGTCCCTCCGGGAACCCCAAGCCCCATTCCGGCCCCACCCTCGCTCGTTGACTTCTCTTTCACCACCACCGAGGCGGCGATGGGGAAAGAGAAGGGGACTGCGTCCCCTTCGAGGATCCCGGCACCCGTCGACGCGTGAGCGGCGACGGTTTCCTGTTCCTTCTTAGCGCAGCAGGGCCAGCACTTGCTGGGGAGCCTGGTTGGCCTGGGCGATCATCGCGTTGCCGGCCTGTTGCAGGATCTGCGCACGGCTCAGGTTCGCGGTTTCCGAAGCGAAGTCGGCATCCATGATCCGGCTGCGGGCAGCGGTCTGGTTCTCGACCGAGATCTGCAGGTTCGACACGATCGCGTCGAAACGGTTCTGCGAGGCACCCAGCTTCGAGCGTTCGCCCGACACCGTCTTGATCGCCGCGTCGATGTTGTCGATCACGGTGGCCAGGTCGGTGGTCGAGGAGCCAGCGGAGATCGCGCCGCCGGTCACGCCGGTGATGGTCGTGTCCGTGGTCATGTTGGTCGTCGTGACGTCGACCGAGTCGTTGACCGTCGTGTTGGCGCCGATCTGGAAGGTCTGCGTGCCGGAGTCACCCGCAAGGATGGCGCGGCCGTTGAAGGTCGTGCCGCCCAGCACCCGGGTGATTTCCGAGCCCAGCTGGCTGTATTCCTGACCGATCGAGTCCAGGTCGGACGTCGTGTTCGTGGCGTTGCGGGCCTGCACCGCCAGTTCACGCATGCGCTGCAGCGAATCGCCCACCTTGGACAGCGCGCCTTCAGCCGTCTGCGACAGGGAGATGCCGTCGTTCGCATTGCGCTGGGCGACGTTCATGCCGCGGACTTGCGAGTTCATGCGATCGGCGATCGACAGGCCGGCGGCGTCGTCCTTGGCGGAGTTGACGCGCAGACCCGACGACAGGCGCTGCATCGACGTGGCCAACGAGGTGGCGCTGGTGCTGGTGTTGCGCTGGGCGTTGAGCGACAGCAGGTTGGTGTTGATGATCTGGGCCATGATTGCTCCTAACAGCTATACGTAAATACCGGCAAAAGCGCCGAACCACACATGAGCGCCTGAGTCCTCCGATCCTCCGACCCGCCGTGAGGCGAACCGGCCGAGGATCTCGGATGCTCCTGCTGAACCGCCCGGGCCATTTCCCGGTTCGGTCCCAGTCCGACGCTAGTCAACCGTTGCCGTCCCACCCCTCATCGGAAGCCAAGAACGTCAGGCCTTCTAACCGGACCACGTGCCGCCTGCCTGCTTCGACCTGCTAGCAAGACTGCTTGTCTTTGCTGGCTTGTCGCTGCGTTCAGCAGCCCCGTTGAGTTGGTTATCGGGCCCCTCGCCTTAGAACTTGAGGGCAATTTGTCAAGACTTGTGATCCAGAGATAAGCAGGTCTTGCAACGCGTTGTTTGTCGTTTGACTTTCACCCGGACTGCTGTCTGGGCGTCGGTCTGGCGACGGACATGGGGGTATCTACGGCATGAATGAGCAGGGATTGAGGGGGAATGCCGGCGCTTTTCGTGTGCTCGATCACGGGGGTGCCACCCTAAAGTGCCTCCTGGCGATGCCGACAAGCGGGATCGCCGCATCCGTCACCTTCGCCGGGACCGGTCTCGGCTCGAGACCGGACTCGATCGACGAGTCCCAACGACCATGGAGAGGTCTATGCCACTGCAAGCGCAAACCGAGGCACGGTCCGCCGTGTCGATGATCGACGCGTCGATCGACGAACAATTTCATGGAACGATCCGCCCGGGATCCAGCGAGGCTCGCCTCCTGCTGGCCCAGGCGCGCAACGCCGCGTATGCGCAAGCCGCGCAGGGTCGCATCGGCGACGGCGTCGCACTGCTCTACAACGCGCTGGAAATGGCGCCAATGAGCGTCGACCTGCTGTCCGACGTCGGCGCGCTGCTGCTCGCCGCGGGCCAACTGAGCGATGCCGCGCTATATGCGCATCGCGCCGTCGAGCTCTCACCGCAACACGCGCCTTCCCTCTATACCCTCGGCTTCGCGCTGTCGGGCCTGGGCGAGGTGAAGGCTGCGATCGAGGTGCTGAACATCCTCAATGCGGGTGAAGCGCTCGAAATGCTGCGCCGCGATTCGCCGGAACTCATGGCGATCGTCGACTCCGAACTGATTCGCCTGCAAGCCGCCTGAGCGACCGACGATCCGTCGCTACCGGGACAGCCTGACAGGCTGTCTCCCTGAAAAACCGCCGCCGAGCCTGCAACCACGGGCTTCGTCCGGCGGTTTTCTCTTTGGGGCCTGTCACCGTGTAGGAATCAGGCTGACAAGGCGGTCGTCCCGCTCCCTAGCTTGTCTCTGGCGCCAGCCTGATGTCGCGCGACTGCGTGTTTCTTCAGAATTCATTCCATCGCAGCAACGCCACACACCAGGAGCCACCAGATGAACAGCGACCAGATCCTTGCCGAGATCCGCGAAGCCAACCTGTCGTATCTGATGCTGGCCCAGAGCCTGATCCGTACGGACCGGGAACAGGCGTTGTATCGCTTGGGCATCTCGGAAGAGACCGCGACGCTGCTGAACACGCTGAGCCCGGCGCAGATGATGAAGATGGCCTCCGGCAACACGCTGCTGTGCCGCTTCCGCATGGACGACGACCTGGTGTGGGGTCTGCTGACCTCGCACGGCAAGCCGGCCGCCAACGACAGCGTCTCCCGCCTGCATGCCTCCATCCTGATGGCCGGCCGTCATCAGGAAGCCGCGGCCTGATCCAGGTCATCAGGCAACTGCCCCGGGCAGAGAAATTGCCGCCAGAGAACATCCGACACATACCGGAGCACCCCATGCGCAACAAGTCCATCCTGACCGAAGCCAAGCAGATCGACCGTGCCGTGACGCTGATCAAGTTGGGCGCGCGCCTGCAGGTGCTGGAATCGGAAACGGACCTGAGCTACGAGCGTCTGCTGCGCCTGTACAAGGAGGTCTCGGGCAAGAGCCCCAGCAAGGGCCAACTGCCGTTCTCGACGGACTGGTTCATGACCTGGCAGCCCAACATCCACGCCAGCCTGTTCCTGAACATCCACGAGTACCTGAACAAGGTCGCCGAGATGGACGAGATCGACGTCGTCATCAAGGCCTACCAGCTGTACCAGGAACAGGCCGCTGCGCAGAACCTGGAACAGCTGCTGTCCGTCACCCGCGCGTGGCGCCTGGTGAAGTTCGTGGACAACGGCATGCTGACCATGACCAAGTGCAGCAAATGCGGCGGCCACTTCGTGACCCACCCGCACGAGGTCGCCAAGCATTACGTCTGCGGCCTGTGCAACCCCCCGGCGCGTGCCGGCAAGGGCAAGGCGGCCGGCGGCATCCAGATGCATTGAGCGCATCGAGTCAGGTTCGCTCCTTCGAATGTCCACTCGCTGGCGCAGTTGCCTGGTCGTCATCGCCCGCAATGAGGCGGCGACGATCGCCAGGTTGCTGACCAGCGTTCGTCCATTCGTGGACGAACTACTGGTCATGGACACCGGGTCGACCGATGACACCGTTCGTCTGGCCGAAGCCGCAGGCGCCCGGGTCGCGCATTTCCCGTGGATCAATGATTTCGCCGCCGCGCGCAATGCCGCGCTCGATGCTGCAGGCGCCGACTGGCACATCGTGCTGGACGCCGATGAATGGCTGGTCGGGGAGGGCGGTGGGGCTGCGCTTGAGGCGTTGCGCGACACGGCGCCCGAATTCATCGGCACGATCGCGCTCCAGGATCACTTCGACGGCGGTACCGCTCAATCGCGCCTCAGCCGCGTGCTCCCGGGGCATATCCGATACACCGGCCGCATCCACGAACAGCCCGCGCATGACTTGCCTGTCCGGGCACTCGACGTCCATGTGGCGCACGACGGCTACCTGCCGGAACGGCTTCACGTGAAGCAAGGTCGCAATGAGGAGTTGCTGCGCGCCGCAGTCGACGAGGATCCCGCGAATCCGTATCTCTGGTACCAGCTTGGCAAGGATTTTTCGGTCTACGACCGCTTCGCGGCTGCGGAAGCTGCGTTCGCGAATGCCGCAGACCGCTTGACCTCGTTGCCATTCCTGCCCGCATGGTGGAACGACCTGGTCGCGAGAAGACTCTTTAGCCTGAAATCGCTGAAGCGCCATGCCGACGGCATGGTCTTCGCTGAAACGCAATTGCAAAGATGCGCGGACTCGCCGGACTTCTTCTTCGCGCTGGGGGATCTGCTGCTGGACTGGGCGGCGGACGAGCCTCAACGCGCCGAGGCCCTGGTTCCGATGATTGAGGGCGCGTGGCGCCGCTGCCTTGAGATCGGCGAGCGTCCGGACATGCCGGGCGCTGTTGAGGGGCGCGGCAGTCGCCTGGCGGCCTACAACCTTGCCTTGGTCCTGGAGGCCACCGGGCGTCCAGAGGAGGCCAAGGCACTGCGCGGGGCGCGGTGATCCCTCAAAAAGCAGCGCCGCGATGGCGCTGATCTGGCATCTTGTAGGAATTCATCTGACAAGCGCGTCGGCGCGCTCCCTAAGTCGGAGATGGAAGCGACCTGATGTTGCTGACATGTCGGGATCTCTACAGTTCGTCTCACGCTGAAACGAAACGACATCAGCACCCAACACCCCAGGAGCCGAACGATGAACGCCGACCAAATCCTCGCCGAGATCCGCGAAGCCAACCTGTCGTACCTGATGCTGGCCCAGAGCCTGATCCGTGCCGACCGCGAGCAGGCGCTGTATCGTCTGGGCATCTCGGAAGAAACCGCGACGCTGCTGAACACGCTGAGCGCCGCCCAGATGCTGAAGATCGCCTCGGGCAACACGCTGCTGTGCCGCTTCCGCATGGACGACGACCTGGTGTGGGGCCTGCTGACCTCGCACGGCAAGCCGGCCGCCAACGACAGCGTGTCCCGTCTGCATGCCTCCATCCTGATGGCTGGACGTCATCAGGAAGCCGCCTGAGTCATATCGACGCCCCTTGCGTCAACTGAAGCTGAACTGAAGCCGGAGACACCGACATGCGCACCAAGTCCATCCTGACCGAAGCCAAGCAGATCGATCGTGCGGTGACGCTGATTCATCTGGGCGCGCGCCTGCAGGTGCTGGAGTCGGAAACAGACCTGAGCTACGAGCGTCTGTTGCGCCTGTACAAGGAAGTCTCGGGCAAGAGTCCCAGCAAGGGCCAGCTGCCGTTCTCGACGGACTGGTTCATGACCTGGCAGCCCAACATCCACGCCAGCCTGTTCCTGAACATTCACGAGTACCTGAACAAGGTCGCCGAGATGGACGAGATCGACGTCGTCATCAAGGCCTACCAGCTGTACCAGGAGCAGACCGCAGCGCAGAACCTGGAACAGCTGCTGTCCGTCACCCGCGCGTGGCGCCTGGTGAAGTTCGTGGACAACGGCATGCTGACGATGACCAAGTGCAGCAAGTGCGGCGGTCATTTCGTGACCCACCCGCACGAGGTTGCCAAGCACTACGTCTGCGGCCTGTGCAACCCCCCGGCGCGCGCCGGCAAGGGCAAGGCGGCCGGCGGCATCCAGATGCATTGAGGGCGCCGCCATGGCTGCCCGACTTCCCCGCGCCGCTTCTGGAGACACTCCCTCCGCGCTGCGTTGGCCGACGCTGGCGCTGCTGAGCTGGGGCGCCTGCTTCGCTATCTGGCGCCTGTTCGGGCCCGACTGGCCAGCGGCGATCGTCGCCTCCGGCCTCGGGCTGATCCTCGCCGGACTCCATCGCCAGACCTGGCGCCGGATGATCGTGGCCGCCGGGTTTCCGATGGCCTTGCTTTTCACGGGCACCGATCTGCCGGCATGGATCTGGCTGATCCCACTGGCCGTGCTCGTATTGGCCTATCCCCGCCGCGGCTGGAGCGACGCTCCGCTATTCCCGACTCCTCACGACGCGCTGCGCGCGCTCCCGGAACGTGTGAAGCTGCACGAGGGCGCACGCGTGCTGGATGCCGGCTGCGGACTAGGCGACGGATTGGTGGCTCTTCGCCGCGCTTATCCGGGCGTGCGTTTCGCGGGCATTGAATACAGTGGCTTCCTGTGGCTGCTGGCCCGCCTGCGCTGCCCCTGGGCCGATATTGCCAGGGGCGACCTGTGGGCCCAGTCGTGGCGCGAGACGGACCTGGTCTATCTTTTCCAGAGACCCGAATCGATGCCACGCGCGCTGCACAAGGCGCGCAACGAAATGCGACCGGGCAGTTGGCTGGTCAGCCTGGACTTTCCGCTGCCGGGACAACCCGTCTTCGCGCAACTGGACACCGGCACCCGGCATCAGCTGTATGTCTACCGGGTGAGCGAACTCAAGGCCTGAGGAACCCATTTCATGTTTGTCATCATCGGTTGGCTGCTGGCACTGGCCTGCATCTTCGGCGTGTTCATCGCGCACGGAGGCAACATCAGCGTGGTGCTGCACGCACTGCCGTTCGAGATGACCACCATCTTCGGCGCGGCGATCGGCGGCATGCTCGCCACGAACCCGCCCAAGGTCATGAAGGCCACCATGAAGGGCCTGGGCGACTGCTTCAAGGGCAGCAAGTACACCAAGGCGCGCTACATGGAGCTGCTGGCGCTGCTGTACGACATCCTGCAGAAGGCGCGCAAGGAAGGCCTGATGTCCATCGAAAAGGACGTCGAGGATCCGCACAGCTCGGCGCTGTTCCAGAAATACCCGACGGTGGGCAATGACCACCACGTCACCGAGTTCATCACCGACTACCTGCGGATGATGGTCTCCGGCAATCTGAACGCACACGAGATCGAGTCCCTGATGGACGCCGAGATCGATACCCACCACCACGAGGCCTTCCTCGCCGTGATCGCGCTGCAACGTCTGGCGGGTGGCCTGCCGGCCTTCGGCATCGTGGCCGCGGTGCTGGGCGTGGTGAACACCATGGGCTCGGTCGGTCAGCCGCCGGCGGTGCTGGGCGGGATGATCGGCTCGGCGCTGGTCGGTACTTTCCTCGGAATTCTCCTGGCCTACGCCTTCGCCGAGCCGCTGGCCGGCGCGCTGGAAGCCAAGGTCGACGAGGCCGGCAAGGAACTCCAATGCATCAAGACCACGCTGCTGGCCTCGATGCAGGGCTACGCACCGCAGGTGGCGATCGAATTCGGACGCAAGGTGCTGTACTCGACTGAGCGCCCGACCTTCGCCGAGCTCGAAGGCCACGTGAAGAAGAAGTGAACGGAGTGAATCACCATGGCCGGTGACGCCAAGAAGCTCCAGCCCATCATCATCAAACGCGTCAAGAAGGGCGGCCATGCCGCTCACGGCGGCGCGTGGAAGATCGCGTACGCCGACTTCGTGACGGCGATGATGGCCTTCTTCCTGCTGATGTGGCTGCTCGGCTCGACGACCGAGGGCGACAAGAAGGGCATCGCGGACTATTTCGCCTCGCCGTTGAAGGTGGCGATGTTCGGCGGCTCGGGTTCGGGCGACGCGTCGCACATCATCAAGGGCGGCGGTCAGGACCTGACGCGCCAGACCGGCCAGGTCAAGGCCGGCGACGTCCAATCTCCCCGCAAAACCATCAACCTGAAGGCCCTCAAGGAAGAGCAGCGGCGGGCGGAGCGCGTACGTCTGCAGCAGTTGAAGGACAAGGTCGAGAAAATCATCGCCGAGAACCCGAAAATTGCGGCATTAGGTGGACAAATCCGACTCGACATGACACGCGAGGGCTTGCGGATTCAAATCGTGGACGAGAATAATCGTCCGATGTTTGACAGCGGCAGCGCGGTGGTGAAACCGTATATGCGCGAGTTGCTGCAGGAACTCGGCAACGTGTTGTCCGAGGTGCCCAACCGGCTGACGCTGGAAGGTCATACGGATTCACAGCCGTTTTCTGCAGGCGAGCGCGGATACAGCAACTGGGAACTGTCGGCGGACCGGGCCAATGCCTCGCGGCGCGAGCTGGTGGCGGGCGGTTTGCCGGATGCCCGGGTCCTTCGCGTGCAGGGGTTGGCGTCGAGCAAGTTGCTCGACACGAAAGACCCCAAGGCCCAAGTCAATCGCCGCATCAGCATCATCGTGATGAATCGCGACGCTGAAGATGCGGTGCTGAAGAACCTGCCCGATGAGGACGAGGACGCTTCAGACCCCGCGGCGAGCGCGCCGCAGGCCTCAAGTTCCGCGCCCGCGGGTCGATAACGTTCCGGATCGACGTTCTGTCATCTATAACCAGATCTCGCCTTAAGCCCTCCAGTCCCCTCAGAGGAACGCCATGAGCACTGACATGAAATTCTTGATCGTCGACGACTTCTCGACCATGCGCCGGATCGTGCGCGGTCTGCTGAAGGAGATCGGCTACAACAACGCCGAAGAGGCGGAAGACGGCGTCGAGGCCCTGAGCATGCTGAAACAGGCGAAATACGATTTCGTCGTCAGCGACATCAACATGCCCAACATGAATGGCTTCGAACTGCTCAAGGCCATCAAGGAAGACGCCACGCTGAAGCACCTGCCGGTGCTGATGGTGACGGCGGAAGCCCGCAAGGAAGACATCGTCCTGGCCGCGCAAAGCGGTGCGGCGGGCTACATCGTGAAGCCATTCACGAAGGCCACGCTGGAGGAAAAGGTCCTGAAGATCATGCAGAAGCTGGCCGCTGCGGCCTGACGCTGGGAGTCCCACCATGCAGATGGAAGAGCTGGCCAAACTGACCTCGCAATCCAACGAGCCCTTGACGGTCTCGCCCGAGGTGTTCCAACAGATCGGCACGATCACGCGCGTGCTGCACGACACGATGCAGCAGTTGGGCGTGATGCCCAAGCTGCAGGTCGCGACCGACGGGCTGCCCGACGCGCGCAGCCGCCTGACCTACATCGCCAACAAGACCGCCGACGCCGCCAACAAGGTGCTGAACTCGGTCGACCAGGCCAAGGCCGAGCACGCCAAGATCACCGAAGCCGCCAACGCGATGGCCCAGGCGATCACCGCGGACCCGGTCCGCGCGGTGGCGTCCGGCGCGGTGCTGAACTTCGTCAAGGAGGTCGAATCCTCCACGTCGAAGATCGACACCCACCTGACCGACATCATGCTGTCGCAGGACTTCCATGACCTGACCGGCCAGGTGGTGGCCAAAGTCGTGACGCTTGCCAACGACCTGGAAGATTCGCTGGTGAAGCTGCTGGTCTCGGTGGTCCCGCCGGAACAGCGCGAAAAGGTCGATCCGAGCATCCTGCAAGGACCGGTCGTGAATCCGGAAGGCCGCGCCGACGTGGTGGCCAACCAGTCCGAAGTGGACGATCTGCTGGCATCGCTGGGCTTCTGATTCTTCGAAGCTGGTATTGCCGCAACGAAACCCGCGCCCAGGCGCGGGTTTCTGCTTTCTGGGCCTGCGTGCTGAAGTCCGGCTGATTTCGGGCCTTTATCCGGCTAAAGCGAAACCCCCTCCGGCCGAACAATGGCGAGGCCACGGCATTTGCGCCGTGACCACCCATGGCCGATCAAGACGCACAAGACCGCAACTTACCCGCCTCGCAGAAAAAGATCGAAAGATCTCGCAAGGAGGGTCAACTGCCGCGCTCCCGGGACCTGCCGCATTTCGCGGTGATGGCCACGGGCGGCGCCTTGTTCGCGACCTCGACACCGTACGCTGTCGAAACCCTGCAGCGCATGCTGGAAGGCTCGCTGCGTTTCGATGCCGAACAGCTGCGCAGCGCCGGCATGATGACCGAGCGCCTGTCGACGCTGACCTGGCAGGGCTTCATGCTGGGCCTGCCGGCGCTGATCATCCTGGCGCTGGCCGCGATCGCGGCTCACATCGCTTCCGGTGGCTGGAACTTCACGATGAAGCCGCTGGCGCCGAAGTTCTCCAACCTCAATCCGATCACCGGGTTCGGCAAGCTGTTCCAGATGCAGAACCTGACCACGGCGCTGAAGGCCGTGGCGCTGTCGCTGGTGCTGGGCGTCGTCGGCGCGATGGCGCTGAAGGACCGCATCGCGGGCTTCATCGGGATCATGTCGGTGCCGCTGCCGGCGGCGCTGGCCTTCGCGGGCAAGCAGCTGATGGGCGGCCTGATGATGCTGGGCCTGTGCCTGGCGCTGTTCGCCGTCATCGACGTGCCGCTGCAGCGCTTCCAGTACCTCAAGCGGCTGAAGATGTCCCGCGAGGAAGCCAAGAACGAGCTCAAGGAAGCCGAAGGCAACCTGGAGATGAAGCACAAGATGCGCGCCAAGGCCCGGGAGCTGGTGAAGCGCCGGATGCTGCAGGCCGTGCCGAAGGCCGACCTGGTCGTGATGAACCCGACCCACTATGCGGTCGCGATCGCCTACGACGAAACCAAGTTCGGCGCGCCGCGCGTCGTGGCCAAGGGCATGGACCTGCTGGCGTTCAAGATCCGCGACGTCGCCAAGGAAAACAAGGTGCCGGTGCTGCAGGCGCCGGCGCTGGCCCGTGCCCTGTACGCCCACGCCGAGCTGGACCGGGAGATCCCCGGCGCGCTCTTCGGCGCCGTGGCGCAGGTGCTGGCCTACGTGTACCAGCTCAAGGCCGCGCTGAAGGGGCAGGGCGCCTCGCCGCAGGCCGTGCCGAACCCGCCGGTGCCCGACGAGCTCGATCCGCACAAGAAGCCGGGCTGGACGCCGCCGGAGGAAGAACTGGACGACCAGTTCCCCGAAGGCAACCCCGCCTGAAGGGATGACCACGCCCTAGGGGCCCTGGGGGCGAGGCCCGATTTCGGGGGAGATTCCCCCCTTTATCCAGCTAAAGGAAACGAGGCTCCCGCCGAACAATGGCGGGGCTCGACGGCAGTGTCGGGCGAGTGATTCCCCCCGGCCCCCAACAGGCAGAAGGCAGACCCGATGAACGAGCTGATGGCCCGTTTGCAGAACTTCCTCGGACCCCGCGCCGCCATCGTGCAGGCGCTCGGGGCGCCGATCGCCATCATGATCATCCTGTCGATGATGGTGCTGCCGCTGCCGGCCTTCGCCCTGGACCTGTTCTTCACCTTCAACATCGCCATGTCCATCATGGTGATGCTGGTGGCCTCGCAGATGCTGCGGCCGCTGGACTTCGCCGCCTTCCCGACCGTCCTGCTGATCACGACGCTGCTGCGCCTGTCGCTGAACGTCGCCTCCACCCGCGTGGTGCTGCTGGAAGGCCACACCGGCGCCGGCGCCGCGGGCAAGGTCATCGAATCCTTCGGCCACTTCCTGATCGGCGGCAACTTCGCCGTCGGCCTGATCGTGTTCGCGATCCTGGTGGTGATCAACTTCATCGTGGTCACCAAGGGTGCGGAGCGGATCGCCGAAGTCGGCGCGCGTTTCACCCTGGACGCGATGCCCGGCAAGCAGATGGCGATCGACGCCGACCTGTCCGCCGGCCTGATCGACGAGAAGGAAGCCAAGCGCCGCCGCGCCGAACTGGGCGACGAAGCGGACTTCTTCGGCTCCATGGACGGTGCCTCGAAGTTCGTCCGCGGCGACGCGATCGCCGGCATCCTGATCCTCTTCATCAACATCGTCGGCGGCTTCGTCATCGGCGTGGTGCAGCACGGCCTGACCGCTGGCCAGGCCGCCGACAGCTACATCCTGCTGGCCGTCGGCGACGCGCTGGTGGCGCAGATCCCCGCGCTGCTGATCTCCGTCTCCTCCGCCCTGGTCGTGTCGCGCGTCGGCAAGGACAAGGACGTCGGCCAGATGATCGGCTCGCAGGTGTTCGGCTCGATCAAGGCCGTCGCCATCACCGCGGGTGTCGTCTTCCTCCTGGGCCTGATCCCGGGCATGCCGCACCTGGTGTTCATGATCATCGCCGGCGCCCTGGGCTACTTGGCATACTGGCTGCGCACCAAGGAGCAGGCCACGAAGGCGGCCGAGACCCGCAGCAAGGCCGCTGCGCCGGTTCCTGGCGCGCCGAACCCGGATGCCGAAGCCTCCTGGGACGACGTGGTCGCCGTGGACACGCTGGGCCTGGAAGTCGGCTACCGCCTGATCACGCTGGTCGACAAGTCCCGCGAAGGCGACCTGCTGAGCCGCATCAAGGGCGTACGCCGCAAGTTTGCGCAGGACATCGGTTTCCTGCCCCCGTCGGTGCACATCCGGGACAACCTGGAACTGCGCCCCAGCCAGTACCGCGTGACGCTGCGCGGCGCGGTGATCGGGGAAGCCGAGGCCTACCCGGGCATGTGGCTCGCCATCAACCCCGGCCACGCCACGCAGAAGCTGATCGGGACGCCCACCACGGATCCTGCCTTCGGACTCCCGGCGGTCTGGGTGGAGGAGCGGCAACGGGATATGGCGCAAATGGCGGGCTTTACCGTCGTTGATTGCGCGACCGTGGTGGCCACTCATCTTTCACACTTGCTGCAAGTTCACGCGGCCCGGTTGTTGGGTCGAGTGGAAACCCAGCAGCTGGTGGATCACCTCACCAAGCAAGCGCCCCAACTCATCGAAGACGTGATTCCAAAGATGGTCAATGTCGCCGCCCTGCAACGAGTCCTCCAGTTCCTGCTGGAAGAGGGCGTGCACATCCGCGACATGCGTTCCATCGTGGAAAGCCTGGCCGAAAACGCCACGCAGACGACCGATCCCGCCGAGCTGGCCCGTCGCATCCGCATCCACATCGCTCCGGCGATCGTGCAGCAGATCTACGGACCGGCCAAGGAGCTCGACGTCATCGCCCTCGATCCCGAGCTGGAACGTCTGGTCTCGCAGGCCCTGCACTCGCCTCACGGCGCGGCGCTGGATCCCGGTGTGGCCGACACGCTTGCAAGAAGTGCCGCGCAGACCGCGCAATCCCAAGAGGATCGCGGTTTGCCCGCCTGCCTGCTGGTGCCCGACTTGATTCGCGCTCCCCTGGCCCGTCTGCTCAAGCGCGCTGCGCCGCGGCTGAAGGTGCTGGGACACAGCGAGATTCCTGAAACGCACACGATCCGCATCGGCTCCATCATCGGAGGCACGGCATGAACGTCAAACGCTTTACCGCCCGCAATTCCCGCGAAGCCATGGCCCTGGTCCGCCAGGCCTTCGGCGACGAAGCGGTCGTGCTCTCGAACAAGCCCTGCCCCGAAGGGGTGGAGGTGCTGGCGATGGCGCCGGAAGGCATGTCGCAGATCGAGCGCGTCGCCGCCTCGACGCCGCGTGCCGCCGCTGCAGCGCCCCGCGCCGCCGCGCCGCGCCAGCCCGCCGCCCAGCCGCAGCGCCAGCAGCATCGGGAAGAGGTGCAACCGCGTCAGGCGCTCAAGCAGCGTCTGGCCGCGTCGCCGGCTCCGCAGCGTGCCGAGCCCGGCTTCGATGGCTCGGTGGGCGAGGACGTCAACGCGATGGCCATGAGCACGCTGTCCTTCCAGGACTACGTCCGGGAACGCATGCTCAAGCGCCGCTCGGCCGAGATGAACGGCCTGCCCGATCCGATGATGGACGAGCCGGCCCCGGCCTTCTCGCAGACGCAACTGAATGACTCGGTCGCCTCGATGGCCGCGCAGCGCGATCAGCGCGCGCGTTCCGCGATGCAGACCCTGGGCGCCCGTCGCGTCGACGAGCGTGCCTACGAACCCGCGCCGGCCCCCGCGCCGCGCGTCGTGCCGCCGGTGCTGCGCGACGAGATCCGCGTGCAGCAGCAGGCCATGCAGGACCTGGGCGGCATCGGCCACGGCTTCGGTGGCATGGGCAACCATCCGCTGAACGACATGCCGGCGTCCTCGCGTCGCGAGCAGGAGATGATGACCGAGCTCCGCGCGATGAAGGGCATGATCGAAGAGCGCTTCGGCGCGCTGGCCTTCATGGAGAAGCTCCAGCGCCAGCCGGCGCAGGCCCGCCTGACGCAGAAGCTGCTGGACTCCGGTTTCTCGCCGGCCCTGGTGCGCAAGCTGGTCGAAGGCCTGCCGGCCAAGACGACCGAGGAAGCCGATTCCCACGCATGGGCCGCCAACGTGCTGTCGCGCAACGTGCAGACCGCCGAGCAGCAACCGCCCCTGGAAGACCAGGGCGGGGTGTTCGCGATGATCGGCTCGACGGGCGTCGGCAAGACGACGACGACGGCCAAGATCGCCGCGGCTTTCGCGACCAAGTACGGCGCGAGCCAGCTCGGCCTGATCACGCTGGACGCCTACCGGATCGGCGCTCACGAGCAGCTGCGCGCCTACGGCCGCATCCTCGGCGTGCCGGTGCACACGGCGCATGACCGCGCGTCGCTGGAAGACCTGCTGGACCTGCTGTCGTCCAAGAAGATGGTGCTGATCGACACGGCCGGCACGGCCCAGCGCGACAGCCGGACCGCCGAGCTGCTGGACATGCTGGCGCACAAGAGCATCAAGCGCATCCTGGTCGTCAACGCCGCCCAGCAGGGCGAGACGATCGAGGACGTGGTGGGCGCCTGGCGCGGCGCGGAAGCGCAAGGCGTCATCCTGTCCAAGCTGGACGAGGCGGTGAAGCTGGCCCCGGCGCTGGACACCGTGATCCGCCACAAGCTGCGCGTCCTGGGCGTCACCAACGGCCAGCGCGTGCCGGAAGACTGGCATCGCCTGTCGTCGCAGGCGCTGGTGCAGCGCGCGCTGCGCAGCCACGGCCAATCGGCCTGGCGCGTCGACGCCTCGGACGTCAACCTGATCTTCACCGCCGGCACGATGGCCGGCGCGGCGGGCGCATCCTCGCCGATGGGGATGAACTGACCAAGCGCTGACCGCTCGATCGGAGGGGGCATCCCGGGGACGGGAGTTGCCAAACCCGGTCACAAGTTCTAGAAAGGGGGAAGGGCTCGGGCTCTTCCCCCTTTTTCCGTTGCTGCGGGGGACGGCTCGACGTCGTTGTGTGAGAGGTCCACGAGGTGAGGGTGCCGGGAGAGAAAAGCGGGGTGTTTCCCCCTTTCAATTCCCGGTCAAGGAGTGGCCCCCGGGGCGAAACTTCCGGTAACGGCTCCAGCAATGGCCGGTTCCTTTCGAGAGGGACAAGGGCGCTGGGGCGGAACACGCAAGAGACACAGAGCAGCCCAATGCGCGACTTCAGCAATGCTCCCAAGGACCAGGCCGACGGCCTGCGCCGCCTGTTCGCCACGGCGCGCGTGCGCGTGGTGCCGGTGGTGAGCAACCCGCATGTCGTAGGAAGCGGCGCGCTGCTGGAAGGCATGTGCGCGGCCTTCGGCGAACTCGGGTTGCACACGCTGGTCGTGGACGCGGGCGAGCACGCCTCGGCGGCCTCGGAACTCGCGGCGGTGGACCTCGCGGCCTGCGTGGAACCGCTGTCGGCGAAGGTCTCCTTCCTCGCGGCGCGCGGACTGCCGATGCGCTACGTGAATGCCAACGGCTCGGCCGCCCAATTCCTGGAAGCAGTGACCGACGCGGCCCCGTTCGCCGACGTCGTCCTGCTGCACGCCAGCGCCGCGGAACTCAGCCGCGTGCTGGTCTCGCGCGAAGTGCGACCGGTGCTGCTGGCCGACACCGACGTGCAGAGCGTGACCTACGCCTACGCCGGCATGAAGTGGCTGACGCAGCGCGCGGGCCTGATGGTCTACAGCCTGCTGCTGGCCTGCAATCCGCAGCTGCGCCTGGCGGAGCGGATCGCGCAGCAGCTCTCGAGCTGCGGCGACGGCTTCCTCGGCGCGGTGCTGCGCGAGTGGGCCTGCATGGATCCCCGCCAGCCGGTGTCCGCGCCGCTGACGCACGAGCTGCGTCACATGGCGCGCGAACTGCTGCTGGCCTCGGTACCGGGGGCGGCGCTCGACAGCGCTGCTGATGCGATGCCGCTGCGTCCGCGGCCGATGTGGCAGCCCAAGGCTGGCCGCGCCCCGCAAGGCGTGACCCTCGCTGCGCATTGACGCCGGATTGGAGACGAGACGATGTACACCGCCAAGGGTCAACTCGACAACAACTCGCTGATCCGCCAGTACAGCCCGCTGGTGCGCCGACTGGCGCATCAGATGATCGCGAAACTGCCGGCCAACGTTGAACTGGACGACCTGATCCAGGTCGGCCTGATCGGCCTGACGGACGCGCTGTCGCGCTTCGACACGGCGCAGGGCGTGCAGTTCGAGACCTTCGCGACGCAGCGCATCCGCGGCGCGATGCTCGATGAACTGCGGGGCAGCGACTGGATGAGCCGCGGCAACCGCCGCCAGCAGCGCTCGATCGAGAGCGCGGTGCACAAGCTCGAACAGAAGCTCGGCCGTCCGCCGCAGGAGTCCGAGATCGCCGTCGAGATGGGCATCTCGCTGACCGAGTACCAGGAGATGCTGGGCAAGGTGCGCGGGACGCAGCTGGTCTATCTGGAGGACATCTCCGGAGGCGAGGACAACGACGACTATCTGGACCGGCACGTCGGGGACAACTCGGCGGATCCGATGGCGATGCTGGGCGACCACCGCATGCGCGAGGCGCTGGTGGAGGCGATCAAGAACCTGCCGGAGCGCGAGGCTTACGTCATGTCCATGTACTACGAACATGACATGAACCTGAAAGAGATCGCGGCGGTGCTCAAGGTGACCGAATCGCGGGTGTGCCAGCTGCACAGTCAAGCGATTGCCCGATTGCGCGTGAAGCTGCGCGACTGGTAAAACGAGCCGCATACGCGGCCGCAATCCTTGTGGTCCAAGAACCATGAGGGGAGCGTCCGATGTGGGACTCATTGCGCAGGCGCGCCGGGAAGGCGGCGCCTGACGCGTCGGTGGGGGGAGCCGAGGTTGGCTTTCGCGAGCCGACGCTGCAGGGCAACACCACCAAGGTCGTTCGAGAGCTGTCGAGCGGCGTATCCAAACTGGGCCGCGACGCGGCCGAAGTCCGCGGACTGCTGGAGGACACGCAGAAGGTCGTGACCTCGCAGGCGCAGGCGATGCAGGCGCTGGGCTCGGAGCTCGAGCAGGTCCGGCATGCGCAGGACGGCATCAACCAATCCACGAACCAGACCCGCGAAGCGGTCGAGCGCGCGCGCACGGCGCTGTCCGGCGTGGGCGACGAAGTGGGCGGGATCGTGTCGACCTTGCGGCAGGTGTCGGACGCGGCGTCCGAGATCACGAAGATCGCGTTGCAGACGCGGCTGGTGGCGTTCAACGCGTCGGTGGAGGCCAAGCGCGCCGGCGAGGCGGGCCGCGGTTTCGGCGTGGTGGCGGATGCGGTGAAGGACCTCGCGGCGCAGGTGGAGGCGTCGTCGAAGGCCATCATGGGCACGGTGGGGACGCTGGATTCGCGGATCGAGACCTTCAGCCGGGAGCTGAGGGCGGACGGCTCGGGAGGAGCCGGCCAGAGCAAGATCCTGCAGGCGTTCGCGGATGTGGAGGTCGACGTCGACCTCATCGCGAAGTCGGCGCAGGAGAGCCAGGCGACGACGCAGCAGTTGGCGGAGCGCTCGGGAGAGCTGGGGGTGGAGATCCAGCAGGCGATGCGCAAGCTGGAGTCGGCGTTCGCGTGCAGCGACCGGTTCCTGCGGCTGTCGGAGCAGATGATCGAGCAGATCGCGTCGAGCGGCGTCGAGGTCGAGGACTCGCCGTACATCCAGGCGGTGCAGGCGGCGGCGGCGGAGATCGCGGGGTTGCTCGAACGGGCGGTGAAGGAGAAGCGGATCGATGTGTCGTCGCTCTTCGACGAGCATTACCAGCCGATCGCGGGGACCGACCCGCAGCAGTTCACGACGAGATTCACGCAGATCGCGGATCAGCTGTTCCCGGAGGTCCAGGAGCGGGTGCTGAAGTTCTCGGACAAGGTGGTGTTCTGCATCGCGGTGGACCGAAACGGGTATGTGGCGGCGCATAACAAGCGCTATTGCCAACCCCAGCGCGCGGGCGACGTGGCTTGGAATACAGCCAACAGCCGTTACCGGCGGATCTTCAACGACCGGACAGGGCTGGCCTCAGCCCGGAATCAACGCCCGTTCCTCCTTCAAACCTACCGCCGGGATATGGGCGGCGGGAACTTCGTGCTGCTCAAGGAGGCTTCGGCACCCGTCACCGTTGCTGGGAGGCATTGGGGTGGGGTGAGGTTGGCGTTTGGGTTTTAACGTGGAGTGTGTTTGGTGCAGGTGACCCGCCTGCTTGAAATTAAAGATAACAATCTTCAGGGAGAAGATATGAAATTCGAAATAAAGCATTGCAACAATATCGAATCCGCTATTTTCAACATTGAGCCTGGACGGCTGAATGTTAAGTACGCCATCAATGGCACGGGAAAAAGTACCCTCGCCAAGGCGTTGAGCTTAATGAATCAAGGGGCCGGTGCACTCGCATCTCTAGTCCCTTTCAAATACAGAGGCGTAAAGGGTGCGCCGGTCCCCGAGGTTGTCGGATTGGAGCAGATTGCTTCAGCGAAGATTTTCAATGAAGCCTATATAAATGGATTCGTCTTTCAGCCTGACGACATGCTGAAAGGTAGCTTTGACTTGCTTGTGCGTTCGCCTGAATACGATTCAGGAGTGCAGCAGATCGATGACTTGGTACAAGCACTACGAAAAGCACTTTCCGGAGATTCAGAAATCGAGCAGCTTGTAAGAGACTTTGATGAGTTGAGTGCAAGCTTTGGAAAGCCCGCGAAAGGCATTCACGGCTCGAGTCCATTGGCTAAGGCCTTTAAGGAGGGTAATCGAGTTGAGAATATCCCCGAAGGTCTGGAAGCTTACAAGCCTTATATCCAGCATCAGAACGGCTTTAAATGGATAAAGTGGCAGCAGGACGGAGCTGAGTATCTGGAGGTGGGTCACGATTGTCCATATTGCACAAATGATATTGAGACGAAGCGTGAGACCATAAAGAAGGTTGCAGAGACATATGACCCGAAGTCGGTTGAAAATCTAAACAAGATTGTGTCGACCTTTGAACGGTTAAATAAATACTTTTCTGAGGGCACGCGCCAGCTGGTCGATAAGTTCGTCCGCAATACAGAGGCCTACAACGACCAGCAGGTCGGCGTTCTTCTGGAGATCAAGACTCAAATCGACTCATTGAATGCTCAATTTAAGAAAAGCAGAGAAATTGGATTCCTTTCCCTTAAGGAGGTTGGGAAAGTAATTGAAGAGCTCAAGGGGTATGTTATCGACCTGGACCTCTTTAATCACCTCAAGTCTGACGAGACAAAAGCAAAAGTTGCTATTGTCAATAGCGGTGTTCAATCGCTTTCGGATAAGGCTGGCCTATTGCAGGGTGCCATCGTCAAGCAGCAAAAGCTTGTGCGCAGCGTGGTGGAAGAATATAGCGACAACATCAACAGCTTCCTTAGAAATGCAGGGTACTCGTATGAGATGCATTTGAGGGCGGGCCCAGATGGTCAGCATCGGTTGAAGTTGAAGCATAAGGAGGCCGATGGAGACGTATCAGAGGTGAGGGAACACCTGAGCTTTGGAGAGCGAAATGCTGTCGCTCTCGTGCTATTTATGTTTGATGCAATCAAGTCAAACGCTCCGCTCATTGTCCTAGATGATCCGATTTCCTCGTTCGATAAGAACAAGAAATATGCGATCGTCGATATGCTTTTTCGCCGTCAACCCTCTTTGCGCGGAAAGACGGTACTTCTTTTGACGCATGACATCGATCCTGTTGTTGATATGCTGGTTCACCACACTGATCGATTCGATCCACCGGTCGTATGTTTTCTTGAGAACGTTAATGGAGTGCTTTCGGAAAAATCGATCCAGAGGGGAAATGTGAAAACCTTCTTGGAGCTGCACGATGAGAATCTGAACACTTCCATCCCGATGCTCAACAGGTTGGTCTATCTACGACGTCTGTACGAGATCACCCACGATAAGGGATTTGAGTTTGATATATTGTCGAACATATTCCACAAGAGGGATGTTCCTCAAACACGCGACGTTGCCGCCTCCTCGTGGCGACTGATGACACAGCCCGAAATAGATGCGGGCGTGGCGAGCATCAAAAGCAGAGTGCCTGATTTTGATTACGCCACGATCATTGCTACCGTTCAGGATAGAGCGGCAATGAAAGCCTTGTATAGCACGGCGACCAATAATTACGAAAAATTGCATCTATATCGAATCATGTTCGATGATTCGGTTGATGGGGTAGGTTCAGATGTGGTGCTGAAGTTCATCAACGAAGCCTTTCACATTGAGAATAACTCTATTTATCAGTTGAATCCCCGTGAATATCAAATGGTGCCGCAGTTTGTTATATCTGAATGTGATCGATATGTTGCTAAGATTTAATTAAATCCGTGAAGACTGCTGCATTGATCGGAGCGTGAACTGGTACTACTGATTCGCTGGTGATTTCTGTTGATTCATGGAATTGCGCGATCAGAGCACTCGGAAAATAATTCAGACAGGTGCTCAAAACACCAACCACCTAGCGGCGGCGCACCGTAAATGCTGCCATTCTCCCGCCCGTAAAGTTTGCGGGCGAGATGGGTCGATCCGCGAGGACGGCCGCACGCGCTAGGTGGCGTGTTTTGACATCTCGCCCACCCTCCGCATTCAATTGCTCAGGTGGTCGTCCCTCAACTGCCGTTTAGTTAAGGACCTCCTCCCCATGCTCACCAATCGCTTCCTCGAATCCGTCGCCGAAAGCAATTTCCGCCTCTCCGAATTCCTCGCCCTCGAACACCTCGACTTGGACCCGGCACCCGGCACCCCCGCCGTCCCGCTCCTCGACCGCATGCCCCTCGCGCTCAATTCCGAACGCACCCTGGAGCAGCTCAGCGTCGCCGCCGGCAATCCCTATCGCTATGACATGCTCGAAGACGGCAGCTGCTACCGCTATCCGCTCGTGCTCAAGCAGTCCACCACCGTCCGCACCGCCATGTTCAATGTCCGCGAGCGCCTCACCCAGGTGATCTCGCTGATGCAGGATTTCGACGTCCCCATGAGCCAGCACCGCGCCAACGGCTGCCTCCGCGATACCGCCGTCGATCTCCTCCATGAGGTCGCCAGTTTCTTCGCGGTCATGGAGATCGCGGTCGTCGAGGACCACAACCGCCAAGTGAAGAACTCGGTTCAGGCGAGCTGATGTCTCTCACTGGTAGAACCCCACACAAACCCCAGACCCCAAAAGAAAACGAGTGCCCACGCGGGAGCGTGCGGCACTCGTTTTGTTTTGGGGCGTGCGCTAGATGCGGCGCTGGTATCGCTCCGAACTGCGGCGATCTCTTACGTCGTGTGGCACGCGCGGCAACAGTAGTAGCAGCCGTTGATCCGATCATTCGGCCACTGCTTTTTCGCCGCGGCTACAGCCCCTGAACATGAAGAATGTTCGCCGAGGTCGATCTGGTTCTGCGGCAGCGGCATGTAGTTGCAACCGGCCGAGAGGTTGTGAACTTCGTAGTCTCCGTTGGCCTGCACATTCTTGTTGATGATGAACTGCGCCATGTTCGTTCCTCCTTGATAGTCGCTTGATATTGGTGGCTGTCATCTAGCGTGGCAGCTCCGTCAACGCTATCAATACCGTCGCGTTTCTGCCTCCTCAAGTCTTCCGATGACTGGCAGTTCCGTTTCGGCTAACGGATGCTTAGGGCCGAATGGCTTAGCAACAAGAGGCGGCGCGGACGCGCGCTTGCGATAAGCGTCGTTCTGTCTGAGCGGAAAGCGGTCTGTGGCCGTGCAACCAAGCGTGAACAGCGGGACCTTGGTCACTTTCCATTCGCCGCCATTCGTTCTTACCGTGTCGGATCTTTGACAACATGCGAGGCAAGCGTGACCGACACCGTTCTGAAGGACGTCTATATCTCGAAGGGGCAAGTGGATCGCTACTTCGAAGGTCGTGTGCCCGTGCACCTCTGGCGGGCCCTTAACGCCCGCCGAGGAGGCGCGCTTTTCGATTTCGTGGAGCAGCCCACCACCTTGTCCAACGGACGCCTGAGGCCGGCTGACATCACCATCGTTGATCGCAAGGGTGCGAAGTGGGTGTCGGTCCGAAACGCGCCCCGTGGCATCAGTACCTTCGACAAGCCTGGCGTGCCCCCGGGCAAGGATTGGTCGTACTATCGAATTGGCGCTGGCACCGTGCTCCCCCATGGTCTGGCTATCGTGCGCGACGCTCTCAATGAGCAATACGGCGCGACCCACTACACCATTGCTCCAGCATTCGATATGCCGTTGGAACAGTTCAAACACCTTCTCATTGAGTTGGCTAAGAACGCGATAAAGGAAGCCGCGTGATCACCATTCCGAACGCATTTGCGCCAATGCTCCTGCAAGCTGTTCGCGACGCAGTCCTGTATCACGAAGGGCTACTTCGTAGCGAGACGATTCGCGAGCATGAGCGCGCCGACTACGAGGAGTACCACGTCCACCTCACGCAGTTTCTCGCCTATCTGAAGGAACAGTACCTGGAGGTTGAGGAGGAAGCAGGCGTGCCGCTGAGCGATCTTCACGTGTGAATGTCTCAATGTGATCGGTAGAAAGAAAACGAGTGCCCATGCGGGAGCGTGTGGCACTCGTTCTGTTTTGGGGATGACTCTGCGAGCTACGCTGCGTCAGCATCGACCCAATGCACGGACGGGCGATGAGACGGCCTTGCTCCTGCGGTAGTCCCGCCCACGGAGGGCGCGCAGGCGAGCTTGTCGGTCTGTGCTCCGGTGACCGTATTGACCTGAAGGCAAGGACTGACCCCAGACTTGCGTCTGCCTAATTCCACGCGTCGGCTCCCAGTTCAGAGCGATGCTCGATTTCCGTTTCCGCGCACCTCATGACGCCTCCCTCGATCACCCTGACCCGCGTCACGCCCGCCGACGCGACCTTGCTGGACAACCTCTGGCAGTTCTACGAACTCGAATCCTCGTTCTGGTCCGGCGAGGACATCGATGCCAACGGGCGCTTCAACTCGCTCTCCGGTTTCCTTGGCCGGCTGGGGGATCCTGATGCCTTCGATTAGGCCTACCTCATTCGTCAGAAGGGGGAGGTCGCCGGCCTTCTCCTCGTCGGTCACCAGAACCTGCGCGATGGGACGATCCAGCGAACGGTCCTCGAGTTCGGCGATCTGTACGTGCTGCCGAAGTACCGGGATCAGGGCATCGCCACCGAGGTCATCCGGCAGACCATCCTCGCCACGGACCATCCGTGGCTGGTCTGCGTCTTCCGCGACGACCTGCGCGCCCTGGCCTTCTGGGACCGCGCCTTCAAGCGGCTGCCGTTCTCGTCCGTGCGGGAGGTCGTCCCGCCGGATGTGGCCGAGTTCGTCGAGTTCGTGGTCAACGACGTCGTGCCGCCAGTGGTGACCTGATTCATTCAGAGCCGTCGCACTCGGCTGCGGTCGTCGAAGGGAAAACGAGTGCTTACGCGGGAGCGTGTGGCACTCGTCTGGTTTTGGGTGATCAGCACGGACAGGTCATTTTTAATGGCTTGCTTCAATAGCTCCTCCAGCAAGCAGTTGTCGTGAACCTACCTTTATGTTGGCGAGTTTGACGTCGCTCTTCTTGACGTGCAGCAAACCAAGAATTTCCGGCATTGAATCGACTACCGATTCTAGGCGTTCCGCCACTTCGACGAGTGATTGAGCGATCCGACGCTCGCCGATATCCTTCGATTCATTCAACGCACGGCAACCTGCGATCGCCACCTGCCGGGGAAATTTCCCGTCACTGGAGCGATGGCCAGGCTCCAGGAGGAGTCATCTGTCGGCACGCCATTGCGGTGTGTCTTGCATTTCTCTTCCGGGAGCCGCTTTGGCTGATCTATTTTCAAATATTGGTCTTCAGGGCACCATCATGATGCTCCCGGGACTCGTGGGCGCCGCGTCATTCAACCTACTGGTCAAACGTCCGCAGGTGATGCTCTGGATTGATTCCCTCGTGGTGCTGGTCTTGTCGGAAATGAGCGCGCGAATATTGAAGGCGACTCCGCTGTCTGCGCTGGGCGCTTGGGAGAGTCTTGCTCAGCTTGTCATCCCAATCGGGATTGCGATTTCCGTTGTCACCGGATCGGCAAAGCTAGTTCGCTCTAACGATCGTAAGAGGCGTAGCTCAAGGGGTAATGAAGAACGTCAGCAATCATGCCGCCTTCGTTGGTATGAAGTGTTTCGCGCCGAAAAGTCCCATCTGATCTTGCATCTCAAGGACGGCCGAAAGGTATTTGGTTGGCCAGAGGGATGGCCAGAGGATTCAACAACGGGTCATTTTCTCTTGACTACCCCACTCGTTGCGATGAGCGGGCAGGCCGTGGAGTTTCAGTCAGGAGCGTCCGCAGTGCTTTTGCCTGCTCAAGAGGTCTCTTGGGTCCAATTCTTGGGTAAGCGACAAGCACGCAGTTTGATCGCGATGAGCCGGACGGCAAGTCATCTGCCAATGCAATATTGATCGAGGTGAGATTGGTTATGGAAAATCAATTCAATGATGCTTTTTTCTATTTTTTGCCGGGCGTGCTGGCAGGTGTCCCTTACTGGGTGATGTGGCCAATCCGTCGTAGTTTTCGCGACGTTGTTCTTATGATTATATTGTTTGCCGCAAATGCCCAATTCATTGGTCGATTTGCGTCAGCCCTTTGCCAAGTCATTTTTGGCAGCACCCTCATGTTTGGCGCTTGGGGAGAAGCGGCATCGCTTGCGGCGCTCAGCTCGATCGGTGCTGTCATTGCCGTCCTGTTGGCGCGCCATTGCCGACGCATTGGGAAGAAGTACTACCCCTTCGAGCCAATTTATGTTCGTTAATCGCCGATTTGCGAATTCTGGGAAGCACGGTGGTTGAATGCAGATATTCACTGACCCATTCATCACATTCATTACTTACTGCGCACCAGGCATCTGCGCAATCGTTCCCTATTGGCTGCTCTGGCGTGTTGAAAGGGATCGAGGCGACCATCTCATGATGCTGTTCTGCTTCATCCTCTACTTCCGAGGTTTGCAGGAGGTCGCGTCCCTGGCCTTGCGGTTCGTCTTCGGGAGTTCGTTCGTCCTTGGGGACTGGGGAGATTCGTGGGCCAACTGGACAATGACGTTGATCGGCTTGGCGACGGGCCTGTATATGGGTCTTCGATATCGCCGTATGGGAGAAGAAGCGAAGGATTTGTATCCCTGGGATCCATTTGCCTATCGCTGAGCCTGACGATCAGGAGTGCCAGGTGTTGCCTGCCAATGAGTCCTGCTCAATCGCAGATCCGGGCGCCGTCATGTCCCTGGCGTCTGCAACCTGGTCCGCATTTCCGCCGCGTACTCCGTGAACCCCAGCGATCGGTAGAGTTCCCGCGCATCCTCGGTCGCGCCGAGCCGGACCTCGTTGATGCCCAGCCCTCGCAAGTGCTCAAGCGCCGCCACGACGAGCGCCTTCGCGACCCCGCGGCGGCGATGTGTGTCGGCGGTGAAGACATTCGTGACCCGGGCCATCTGGCCGCCGGGATTCCCGCGTGTCGGTCCCCAGTCCAGCAGGATCACGCCGGCGCCGCCCGCGACGACGCCGTCGTCGACGGCGAACCAGCCCAGATAGCTCCCGGACCCGATGTGCGGCTTCACCCAGGCCGAGTAGGCGGGACGACGCTCGGCATCGTCCTCGCGAAAGCAGCCATGCGCCGCGACTTGATCAGCGTCGGAAGGGGCGACGCGCCGGATGATCCAAGGGGTTTCCATGCGGGCATTTTGCCGGGCAGCGGAGATGCGCTCCCGGCCAGATGCGTTCGTCGTGGAGGTCGGGCTCAGGGTTTCTAGACGCAGCGACGTCGTCCCGGTCTCGTCTGGTGCAACATCCCGCTCCCCTGCAACCGACGGCAACCCCATGGTCGACATCTCCCGCGAAACAGTTGAACAGACCGAGCGACGCCTCAGGCGCGTGATCACCCAGGCACGCCTGCGCGTCTATCCGGGAACCTGGGCGTTCGAGGAGTTCCCGCTCGACAGCTTCGCCACGTCCGTGCGGCCGGATGCTCTGGCACTCGTGCGCGACGATGCCGTCTGGAGCCAGCTCGTCCCCAGTGAAGACGCAGGAGCGGACCTCTTCGGTCTTTTCCGCTTCCACTTTCCTGCGGGCGCGGACAACAGCGGGTTCGTCGGCTGGCTCGCCACGCATCTCAAGACGCGCTTTGGAACCGGTGTGTTCGTCACCTGTGGACAGAACCACGGCGACGGCGGCATCTTCGACTACTGGGGCGTGCCCGCCGTGCTCGCGGAAAGCGTGATCGCGGAGGTGCAGTCCTTGGTCAATGCGTCCGCGTCAGCCTGACTGATATCGCCGATCGCCGCCGTGGCCGCCGGGGTCAGGCCTTGCGCAGATCGACCGGGGCAGTGCCGTCACTGATCGCCGGATGCGCGCAGTGCCGCGACCCATAATCCCGCGCATGAAACTCATAGTCGCAGTTCACTTCGATGGCGCGCAGGCCAATGCCGCCGCCGTGGCGTTCGAGGCCTGGGATGCCGCCGAAGCGGAGAAGACCTACGTCTCGCGCATCGCCCATGTGGAGAAGGCCGTCCGCGGGGAACTCGACCTGCGGGAACTGCCCTGCGTGATGCAACTGCTGCGCGAGCACAACCTGGAACCCGAGCTCGTCCTGATCGACGGCTTCGTCCACCTGGATGCCGACGACACGCCGGGCCTTGGCCAGCACCTCTATCACGCACTGGGCGGCAGCGTGCCCGTCGTCGGTGTTTCGAAGAAGAGCCTGCCGGGCCTGTCGTCGCAGTTCGAGGTCATGCGCGAAGAGGAGACCCCGCCGCTGGTGGTGACCTGCGCAGGCCTCGACATCGGCGCGGCCAAGGTGCGGCTGCGATCCATGCACGGCAGGAAGCGCGTGCCGACGCTCATGAAGCTCGCCGCCCGCCTCGCGAAGAACGCGGACTGATTCCGCGCGCATTGCCCTCGCTTCGATCCCGCGAGGAGCGACGCCTCCCGTTGCTATGCTCCGCCCGTCGCGCAAGCGCCCGATCACAGTGGCGCACGCGGATTCAACTCGGGAGGAAGCATGGTGATGTCGGTGTTGACCGCGCAAGGCGGTCCGATCGGAAGAAGGACGGCGGTGGTGATCGGCGTGTGCATCGCCAGCGGCCTCTACTTCGTCCTGTCGACCTTGTTCGGCCTGGTCTACGTCCAGGTGCAGCTCGCGCAGGGCGTGTCGCTCAATGAGGTCGCCATGGGCGCGACCCAGTCCAGCTCCTACCTGATGATCGTTCTTGCGCTGGCGTTCCTCGGCAACTTGGCCGGCGGCGCGTGGACGGCGCGGTTGAGCGAGTCCTCGCCTCATGCCGACGCGCTCATCGCCGGGGGCGTGCAGGCGGGGCTGACATTGCTGAGCTACCTGTGCGCATACTTCCCGCCATTTCCTATCTGGGCCCTCCTGCTGTCGGTGGCGATTCCCGTCGCGGCCTTCCATGTCGGAGCGACCATTCATCTGCAGAGCCGCGGGAGCGCCTGACCTGTGAGACTCGCTGCCGTGAGCAAACCCAGGCCTCTCCATGACGGAGCCTCGGAGTGTCCCTCCTGCGGCGGCACGAAGTTCACCGTGCCCGCGACCCCCTCGGCGTTGGAGATCTGGCAGTGCCAGAACTGCGGGAACGAGATCGCCGTGCATTGCCATGTCGCCTTGAATCTCAGCGCACCGGCGGGCCGCGAGCTCTTCACGGGAACGGTCACCATCGATTCCGAGAAGGATGCGCTGAAGCTGCTGCTCAAACTCAAGCATGCGCTCTCCTTTGCCGAGCGCTTCGAGCCGTTCAAGCTGGAAGCGCAGCATCGGGAAGGGCGGTTGATCTGGGACCTCGGGCTGTTTCTTGACTTCGAGGTCGAACGCGCGGAGGCGGCTTGCATTCGCGCCGGCGCCCGGGCGACGTTCAGGAGCGGGGACCAGCCGCGCCATGAGGTGCTGGTCGATCGTCAGCTCCCTGATGGGCGCTGGGTGGTGACCAATGCTGGCAGGCTGGACGTTCCGGTTGGCGCCGTATTCGAGTTGGCCGTCGTGGAACGCAGTCGCAAGGAGCCCGACGGCACCTTCCGCATTGTTGAAAGCGCTGAGCCGGTCCTCCTGCGATCGGAGCTTGCGAGCGTCGACATCCTTCACCATCCACTGCCGCACATTCCCGGTGGGTACTCCGGCGCCATCACCCTCATCGGCGCCGACGAGGAGCGTCTCCGCGCCCTCGTGGCGCAGCGCCTCGACGGTTGGTCGATCAAGTTGTCGACGCGATGATCTGTGATCGTTGGCGGCTGCCTGAGAATGCCGCCATGATTCGCGCCGCCCTGTTGCTGTGGGTCTCCCACACCTTGCTCGCCTCATCGGCCTGGAGTGCCGAGGACCCGCTCCTGCGCCAAGCCGCCGCCGCGGCCTTTCCGAGCCACAAGATCATCGAGTCCACCAACGAGGGGGATCTTGACGGAGACGGCCGGCCGGAGATCGCCGTATCCATGGAGGTGCCGGGCGGCAACAACCAGGTCCTGGTCGCGGTGTTCAAGCGCGACAGCGCGCAGTCGCTGCGTCTGTGGACCGCGACCCGACCGTTCACCAACTGCCAGCACGGGACGGAGATCTCCCTCAGCAAGGCGTCGCTGTCGTTGAGCTGCTTCCACAGCGGCGACGGCACGATGCTGAACAACTTCGACGAACGCTTCAAATGGCGAGCGGGGGCGCTGAGGCTGGTCGGCAGCGACGAGCGGCATGACAGCGAAATACTGGAGCAGGCGAGCAGCCGGAACCTGCTCACAGGCGAGATCGTCGAGCGGGAGCGGCGACCGGGCGGAGCATGGCGCGAAGAGCGTCGACGCGATCCGTCTCTCAAGGCTGGCGCGGTGCCGCTCAGCGAGTGGGGCGGGTGGTTCTGACACGAAACGCCTGAGCGTGCTTTGCTAGAGTCCCGCACGCCGCCGATTGGCGGCAGGCGCATCGAAGGAGTGGCACTGATGAACGATCTCTGGAAGCAGTTCGAGGACTGGCTCGCCGCCAACTGGCCCGAGGGACTGGCGTCTCTCAACCCGCCCGCGACGGACGACGAGATCTCCGCGCTGGAGCAGGCGCTCGGCGCTCGCCTCCCGCAGGATTTCATCGACTGCCTGAAGGTTCACAACGGCCAGTCGGACTCGGCCGGCGGGCTGTTCGACAACGCCGATTTCCTGTCGACTGCGGGCATCCTGGATCAATGGACGGTCTGGAAGGAGCTGCTCGATTCGGGCGACTTCAACGGCATCGAGTCCGAGCCCGACGAGGGCGTGCGCAATGATTGGTGGAACGCGCTCTGGATCCCTTTCACCTACGAACATGGCGGCAATCACTATTGCCTCGATCTCGCGCCTGACGACGGGGGCGAAGTCGGCCAGGTCATCACGATGTGGCACGACTCCGCCGAGCGGGAGATCCTGGCCAGCGGTTTCGGCGAATGGCTGAAGCAGTACGTCTCGGACGTCCTGGCCGGCGAGTACGTGTACTCGGAAGACTTCGGTGGTCTGGTCCCCAAAGAGGACGCCTGACCTTGCCGTTCCGCACCTTCGCTGCGACGTTCATCGCGTTGATCGCGCTCTCGGCCTGCACGCCGAAGTTTCCGAAGCCCGATCCGGAAGACGCACTCGTCGGTTGCTGGTCTGGCGAGGATTTCCAGCCTGAATACCAGCGCACGGTGAAGTCGCTGATCAACCGGAGCGCCGACGGCAGTTTCCACATCGCGTTCATCGTCAATGAGCAGGACGTCCTCAAGATCGAGGAAGGGCAGTGGCATCGGAAGGACGGGATCTACACCACGCTGACGCAGCGGGTCGGCGGCCGGCCGGTGGATACGCGACACGCCCTGTACACGGACGTCTACGACATCCAGTCGTTGGTCGATGACGTGCTCACGCTCCGACATCAGAAGGCGGATCTCAGCTTCGTGGCCAGGCGGGTGGCCTGCACCGCCGGCTCGACCAGTCCCTCAGGGACAAGACCCGGCCCTTGACGGTCCGCCGTCGTCTCGGGTGAACTCCCGTGTCGCAGCGGATGCGGACGTGAATACAGTCGGCCCGATGGATCAACCCCCGCAGGACGGCCCCTATCTGACGTTCCGCGTCATGGGGCTGCCGTTCTTCCTCCACTGGACATTGCCCGCCCTGGGCTCCGCCATCGGGCTGGTGCTCATGATGGCGACGGGCGGCCCGTCGCTGCCGATCTTCTTCTGGTGCTCGCTGACCTGCATCGTCCTGGTGTTGATCCATGAGCTCGGTCACGCCGCGGCGGCGAAGGCGATGTCGCTGGAAGTCCATGGCATCGTGCTGGCCGGCGCCGGGGGATGGTGCATGGCCTCGGAACCCCGATCGATCACAAGCGCCGTGATCGTCTACGCCGGCGGCATCCTGGCCCAGATCCTGGTCCTGCTGCTCGTGGGGGTGTCGCTGTGGATCTTCGGACCTCCGGACTACCTGCCGCTGAACTGCGCCGTGATCGTGCTGACGCTCGGCAATGTCCTGCTCCTGCTGAGTGCGCTGATCCCGCGCGGTCAAAATGATGGCGCCATCATCGTCATGCTGCTGCGCGAGGCCAGGCGCGCACGCCACGACCCCAATGAAAAAAGTGAACTTCCTTGAGCTCTTCCGCAGGCAGAGATCGCGCCCCGAAACGAAATTCTCCGAGGAGGCGGAAGCCTATCTCCGGACCTGGCGCATCTATGACATCTCCAACGATGTCCTGAACCAGAAGCTGGTCGTCCGGCTCAAGCTGACCAAGCCCGTGTTGGCGGAGCTCAAGCCGCTGCACCACGCCGTGGTGATCACCTGGCCCTACGAGTCCGAAGACTCGATGCCACCCTCCGACGTGAACCAGGCCCAGCTGCAGTTCGAGCGCTCGCTCGATCCCTTGACCTGCGACAACGGCAACTCCGAAAGCGTTCGCGTGACCACCGGCGCCAAGGTCAAGGAATGGCTCTTCTATGCGGAGAGCACGGACATCTTCATGAAGGGCATGAATGATCTGCTCAAGGGGCAGCCGGCCTTTCCCGTCAAGATCGAGTTCTTCAATGATCCGGACTGGGCGATCTGGCAGGAAACCAACTATCTCCGCGACGCCAATGCCCCGATGACATGACGAGGTGACCGCTCCTTCCTATACTGCGCGCCCATTACGTCGTGGCGGCCGACCGATCGGACCGTCGCGCAGGTGTTCAACAGGGAGGGGATCCGTGATCTCAGCAGAGCGCAAGAAGGCCGCCATCGTGGCGGCGTTGTCGTTGGTCGTTGCAGCATGCGGCGGCGGTGGGGGCGGAGACAGCGGCTCGAACACGCCCGCCAAGCCCGCCATCGCGACGCAGCCGGACAGCATCGCCGTGCTGACCGACGGCACCGCCACCTTGACGGTGGCCGCGACCGGCACGGGCCTGAGCTACCAGTGGCAGAAGAACGGCGCCGATATCGTCGGCGCGACCTCCGCGTCCTATCAGACGCCGGCGATCACCTTCGTGGACCAGGACAACCTGTACACCGTCGTCGTGACCAACGCCGGTGGCAAGGTCACGAGCGTGCCCGTCATGGTCACCTTGAAGCCGAGCCCCAACCAGAAGGCCTTCGAGGACCTGTACAAGGGCTCCTCCAGCTACAAGCTGACCTGGAACCTCAGCCCCACGCCGCCTCAGGTCTCGGGCACGAACTACCTGTTCTACGACGACGAGGGGCTGCATGTCTCCCCGCTCACCAAGGGACCGCAGATCCTGTCGCAGTCCCCGAAGAGCAGCCTCGGGGGCGGCTCGTTGATCGGCCCGGATCCCAAGGGGCGTGCGGTCCTGAAGAACGGCGGGATCCACTTCCTGGGCACTGAAATCCTGTCCTATGTCGGCGGCGACCTGCGCGTCGACACGCGCTCCAGGAACAATCCCGGCGTCATCGTGGCCACCGAGATCCGCAGCAACTACGAGGCCGCGACGCTGACCGGCGGCCTGGCGGCGACGCCGGACGACTTCGCGCACTTCCACTATCCGCTCTTCGCGGGCACCGTGATCCTCGACACGTCGCGGACCTACGTCGCCGGCGCCGCGTACATCAAGTACACGCGGACGAACAAGGGCGACCGCTACAACGTCTTCGACTGCTTCGCGTCCGTCAGCGCCGACACGATGCTGCCGTGCGGCTCCGGGTCGCTCGGTGATCTCTTGACCGCCGGCATCTCGTCCGGGAGCGACGGCACGACGTACTTCCTTGCCGACGGCGTCCTCGGGACGGTCGACGGCCGGCCGGTCTGGGTGGCCAACAAGCCGCGTCCCGTGTCGGCCACGCTGAATTCCGCGGTCCAGTACCGGATCTACTTCGAACTCAACGGCAATGTCTACACGGGCGCGCTGGTGAAGGACGGCGAGGCGCTCGTGGGGAGCTCCTACGTGTCGAATCCGAACGGCGCCACGCCGGCCGACAGGATCACCTTGCTGCCCTTCGACATCCGCATGAACAAGGCCGCGCTCGACAGCATCGCCACGGCGAAGAAGTTCTGATGGCGTGATTGCGGCGGCATGCCGGGCCGGCGATGACCACGGTGGGTCCGTCGTTTCATCGGATCAACGAACATCCTTGGGGAGAAGATCTTGGGACTGAGCATTCAGGTCGGCGGCTTCGACGAAGAAAGCCGGGAGATGTACGACACGCTGTCCAACGCGCTGGTGGCGGCCGGCCTCGCGCCGCATGACGAGCCGCGTGGTCTTGGCCCGGACGGCGCCTTCTCATGCGCAATGTCGGGGTACTCCGGGCTGCACCATCTGCGTCGGCTGGCCGCGTACATCGGGGAGGGGATCCCGGTCCCCAGTGCGGGAATCGACGATCCCGCCGCCGACCCCGTGCTGGAGGGGTATTACGACCTCCTGGCGCCGGAGTTCGAGCACCTCCTGATGCACAGCGACGCCACAGGTTTCTACGTGCCGGTCAAGCTCGACGAGGTCGTTTTCGTCGAGGAGGAGATCGACGAGGAGAACGTGCTGGGCGGCATGATCGGTTCGTCCGTGAATCTCCTGGAGGAGTGCCTGCGCCTGGCCCAGTGGCTGGAGCTGCCGACCGACCTCGACCACGAAAGTGACGAGGTGTGGGATGCGATGGGTGATCCTCCCGCGGAGGGCCCCAAATGGAAGGTCTTCGGCAAGGAGTCCTTCCATTGCATCCGCCTGATCCGGGCGTGCCAGGCGTCCATCCGGACCGGCGCGGCGGTGGTGTTCTGCTGAGACAGGCGCGCGGGGCGGGAGGTGATACAAGCTCTCCATCGCTCCGCCCGGCCGGTGCCCCAGGCACCGAAACTGCCGCCCCGTCGCCGATGCCCCTGATCTCCTCACCGCGTCCTTCCGACCCCCGCGCCATCGACCTGCGCCGCATGAAGCGGGTCGCGCTGGGCTGCCTGCTGGCGTCGCTGGCCGGACTGATCGTCAGCCTCGGCATGGGCGCGCAAGGCCCGTGGGCCTGGCTCAAGGCCTTCTGCGAGGCCGCCGCCATCGGCGGTCTGGCCGACTGGTTCGCCGTCGTCGCGCTGTTCCGCCATCCGCTGGGCCTGCCGATCCCGCACACCGCGCTCATCCCGCAGGGCAAGCACCGCATCGCCGACAGCCTCGCCGAGTTCGTCCGCGACAACTTCCTGCACCCCGAGGTCCTGCTGCAGAAGCTGGAGATCCTCAACCCCGCCGAGCGCCTCGGGCAATGGCTGCGCGAGCCCGTCAATCTCGCGCAGGTCACCGGCTCCGTGCGCACGATGGCCGTCGAGGCGCTCTCGCTGCTCAACGAGCAGGCCGTGCGCCGCGCCATCGGCGAGTTCCTCGTCGCCCGCGCGCTGTCCTGGAACGCCACCGGCACGGCCGCCTCGGTCCTGGACGTGCTGACCAAGTCCGGCCGCCATCAGGACGTGCTCGACGGCGCGCTGTCCAAACTGCGCGACTACCTGGCCACGCCGGAGGTGAGGGCGCTCGTCGCCGCGCGGCTGGTGAAGTTCGCCAGCACCCAGTGGCCGAAGGCGATCAAGCTCGTCGACACCATCGCCAACGTCGACAAGATGGCCGACAGCCTGTCCGACAAGCTCGCGCTGCAGCTGGTCGAGGAAGTGCAGACGGCGCTCTCGCAGCCCGACCACTCGGTGCGGCGCCAGTTCGACGACTGGATCCACGAGTTCATCGAGCGCCTGCGCCACGACCCCGAGTTCGCGAGCGAGGTCAACGCGATGAAGGACCGCGTCGTGCAGAGCGACGACGTCCGCGCCTACCTCGACGGCGTCTGGACGGAAGTCCGCGCCACCATCGAGCAGGACCTGCGCCGCGAGGACTCCGTGCTGATGCGGCATCTGGACCAGTCGCTGGCGGCACTCGGCGACCGGCTGAGCCGCGATCCGGCGCTGGTGCAGGCGATCAACGAGCACGTGCTGTCCGCCGCGGGCCGCATGGTCGGCAGCATGCGCGAGGGCATCACGCGCCACATCGCGACGACCGTCAAGGACTGGGACGACCGCAGCCTCGTGCGGCAGATCGAGCTCAGCGTCGGCCGCGATCTGCAGTTCATCCGCCTCAACGGCACGCTGGTGGGCGGCGTCATCGGGCTGCTGCTCTATGCGGTGACGATCCTGGCGCAGCGCTGAAGCGCTGCCGCATGCATGTCCCGCAGGTCCTCATCCGTAGCCGAATCGGCAACAAGTGTTGCTCAATGGGCAACAAGCGTTGTTGATTGAGCATCACGTGTGGCCTAATCGGCAACGTTGGTTGCCACGGGGCCTTCAGCTATGAACACGTCATTGATGAGCGAATTGGTCGGCGGCGCGGCGCGTTACCGTGCACTTCGTTGTCTCTATGAGCAGTCAGAACGCGAGTTCGGCACGCGCGAATTGGCCGCTGCGGCCGAGATCGATCCAAGCAACGCTTCGCGCTGGCTCCGTCGCTGGACGGAGGTCGGCTTGGTCGATCGCAAGACGGTTCGAGGACTGCCTGTCTTCCAAGCCTCCACCGATCCGGCGCTCGCGCCGCTGCGCGCGCTGGTGATGCAGGACAGCGAGCTCGTCCGCGTCATGCGGGAGCATCTCGCCACGATCAAAGGACAGGTGGACGTCGCTGCCCTGTTTGGGTCAGCGGCACGCGCAGACATGCATTCCGAAAGCGATGTTGATCTTCTCGTGTTGACCCCTGACCTCTCGCGCCTTCAAGCTCAGGCCCACTTCAAACCAGCCGGCCGCGCTCTGAAGCGCGCGGTCAACGTGCTGGTCTATACGCCCGAGGATTGGCGCCAGGCTCGCGACGATCGCAACCCCTTTGTGCTCGACATCCTCGGTCATCCGACCATCGAGCTCAAAGGATCGCTGCATGCAAGGTAGGCCGCGCCCTCCACGCCAAGTGGCCCTAAGCGCGTCCTCACGAGATGCTCGAATGACATGCTGCATGTCGTGCCAACAACCGTAGACTCCGGCGGTCTTCCGCTCTTCCTGGAATCTCACCATGCCCCGTTACGTCGCCTTCCTCCGCGGTGTCAGCCCGATGAACGCCCGTATGCCGGACCTGATCCGGGCGTTCGAGGCCGCCGGCTTCACGCGGGTGAAGACGGTGATCTCCAGCGGCAATGTCGTGTTCAACCATGACGGCGCGCCGGTCGATGAACTCGAACGCATCGCCGAGCAGACGATGACCGACACGCTGGGCAAGACCTTCGGCACCACCGTGCGGCCGGTCGAGCATCTGGCGCGCATCGTCGATGCCGACCACCACGCCGCGTTCAACCCGCCGGCCTCGGCCAAGCAGCTGATCACCTTCCTCAAGAGACCGCACGAGGGTCAGGTCGTGCTGCCGCTCGAAGGCGAGGGCGCCGCGATCTGCAAGCTCGACGGCGTGGAGGTCTACAGCCACTACCTGCCCAACGACAAGGGCCCGCTGTTCATGACCATGCTGGAGAAGACCTTCGGCAAGCAGATCACGACGCGCACCGTGGACACGGTGCGCAAGTGCACCAAGGCCTGAGGCCGGTCGCGGACCGCGCGAGAACGCGGGCGACGGCTCACGACAGCACGTTGTAGAGCCGCAGGATCCACCACTGCTGCGCCGCCAGCGCGACCAGCACCAGCGCCCACTGGAAGCGCCGGCTGGTGACCAGCGCGGCGACGCCGCACAGCACGATCGCCGCGGCCGTCTTCACGCCGTAGGCCGTGCCCAGTTCCTGCAGGTGCGCCGTCCCCTTGAGCCCGCTGTCCGCCACGTCCAGCAGCAGCGTGAACGCGAGGATCCCGAAGAACCAGCGCCGGCGCGACATGAAGTAGTCGCGGTAGCCGGCGTACTCGGCGATGTCGTCGGGGAAGAGGATCGCGCACAGCAGGTACAGCACCGCGCTGTAGCCGACCACGAACACGAACTGCAGGAAGTGCCACGGGCCCACGCGGCTGAGCGCGAACTCCCACCACCAGAAGTGGATCAGCGTCACCAGCATGTACAGCACCCACAGCAGGTGGACGCCGTCCACCTTCAGCCGGCCCGGGTGCTGCACGAACTTCGCCAGCCCCGACAGCAGCCGCGCGATCGACAGGCTGACCACCATGCTCAGCACCATCCGGATGTGGATGAACTGGGTGGGATCGATCGCGGCGTGGTCCATGGCGTCGGTCCCGTGGTCCGGTCCGCTTCAGGCCTTCAAACCTTCAGGCCGTCACGGCCTCAGGCGACGCACGCCCGGTTCTTGCCGGTGCGCTTGGCCTCGTAGAGCGCCTCGTCGGCGCGGTCCAGCGCCTGCTCCATCGTCTCGCCCGAACGGAACAGCGTCACGCCCGCCGAGAACGTGACGAAGACGTCGCGCCCCTCGTGCATGAACAGGCTGGCCGAGAGCGAGCGCTGCAGGCGCAGCAGCACCGCCTGCGCCTCTTCGAGCGGCGCCTCGGGCAGGATCAGCACGAACTCCTCGCCGCCCCAGCGCCCGACCTTGTCGCCGGGCCGCAGCATCCCCGACACCCGCGCCGCCAGCGCCTTCAGCGCCTCGTCGCCGGCCGCGTGGCCGAGGTTGTCGTTGAGCTTCTTGAAGTTGTCGATGTCCAGCAGCGCCAGCGCCAGCGGCTTGGGATCGCGGTCGAGCTTGGCGCGCTCGGTCTCGAAGGTCGCGATCAGTCCGCGGCGGTTGGCCACCTGCGTCAGCTGGTCGGTCTGGACCTCGCTGGACAGGCGGCGGAGTTCGCCTTCGAGCTGCTCGACGCGCCCGGCGAGCTGCGTCGCGCGGTCGTGTTCGTCGCGCAGCCGGCCTTGCGTGTTCTGCACCAGCGACTGCACGCTGCGGCTTTCCTCGACCATCTCGCGCACCACGCCCGCCAGGCTTTCCAGCGAGTCCGCCTGCTCGATCACCGTCGCGTACTTGCCGACGCTGTCGCTGAAGCGGTCCGTGTGCTGGCCGAGCTCGCCGAGCTCCTGCAGCATCCGGTTGATCAGGCCCTTGAGCGCGTCGCGGGCGCGGCTGCGCTCCTCGCGCAGGCTGTGCTGACGCTCGCGCGTGCCGTGCAGCAGCTCGCTGACCGAGCGCACGCTGCGCGCCGTCAGGCCCTGCGCCAGCGTCTGGCTCATCGCCTCGCACTGGCCTTGCGCCCAGGAGTCGTCCTCGGCGAGGTCGGTCAGGCTGCCGGTCAGCTCGCCGCAGAGCTTGCCGAGCTCCGTGAACGCGTGATTCCGGTGGTCCAGCCAGCGGCGTGCGCGGATGCACAGCGCATCCATCTGCGCCGCGCGCTCGGGCGTCGCGCCGTCGCGGATGAGCTCCGCGTGCGCCACGCCGAGTTCGTCGATCAGTTCCTGCGCGCGTGCGTCGTCCGAGCGCAGCGCGTGGCGCACGGTGCCGTTCAGGTGCGTGCCGACTTCAGGCCACGATTGCAGGCCCGGGCCGGCTTCGCCCATCAGCGTGTCGAGCGAGCCATAGCGCGGGGCGCCGGTTCCAGCTCCAGCTGCAGCGCCCGCTGCGGCTGCGTCGGCAGGCGCCTGCGCGGCTTCTTCTTCGCTGAAGAACTGGCTCGGCGTTCCGGCCCGTTCGTCGTCGTCTTCCTCGATGCCGTCGAGCGGCGCCGGCTGCGTTTCCACGCGCGCGTCGCTGACGTCGCTGTCCCAGCTCGCGACCAGCTGCTTCAGGCGCAGGGTCAGTCGTTGCGGGTCGCTGCGGTTGCTCTGCAACACGCGCAGCACGCCGTCCTTCTTGCGGGCCAGTGTCCATTGCCGGCCGCCGCGTTCCAGGCCGCGCATCATCCGTTCGATCAACTGGGCGAGCTGCTCCGCCTGGGCGCCGGGCCCGTGCGTCTGCTGCAGCGCTTCCAGCGCGCGCTGGAGTTCGTCCCACTTGCCGTCGCGCACCTGCGTCGCGAAGCCCTGGCGCTGCTGCGGGTCGGGCACGGCCAAGCCGAGCAGCCGCGCCACGGACGCCTGCGCGCGCTCGGGCAGCTGCGTGCTGGCGCCGCCACGGGCGGGCTCGCCGGACTCCTGCGCGTAGGCGCGGGCGTAGTTCTCGGGAGTGGGTTCCAGCTTGTCCAGCGCCAGCCGGCGCAGGGCCGCTTTTGCCAGGAGAGCGGGGGGCTGCTGCGGCATCGGTGAAAGCTCGGTTGAAGCTCGGTGATTCGGGGAAGGGCGCTGACGCTCGCGGCCGGAACCGGGCTCAGCGGGTCGGAATGTCTTCGCCGGCGTCGGACGTCGGCAGGATCCAGGGGGCCTTGCGCGGCAGCACGGTCTGCGCGAGCCAGCGCTCCAGGTCGTCCGGCGGCAGCGGCTTGCTGAACAGGAAACCCTGCATCAGGCTGCAGTCCAGGCGTCTGAGCACTTCCATCTGCCGCAGCGTCTCGACGCCCTCGGCGATGACCTGCAGGCCCAGCGAACGCGCCAGCGCGATGATCGCGGTGACCACCGCCGAGCTCTGCGGCGTGATGCCCAGGTCGCGGACGAAGCTGCGGTCGATCTTCACTTCGGAGATCGGCAGCGTCGTCAGATACGCCAGCGACGAATAACCGGTGCCGAAGTCGTCGATCGAGATCTCGACGCCCACCTCGTTGAGACGGTGCAGCGACGGGATCACGCTCTGCAGGTCCTTCATCAGGCCCGTTTCGGTGATCTCGAGCTGGATCGCGCGGTGCGGCACGCCCCACTGGCTGACGAACTGGTGGATGTGCTCGACCAGGTCCGAGCGCTCAAACAGCCGGTTGGGCAGGTTCACCGCGATCGATTCGCTGAAGCCGAAGTTCAGTTGCCAGACCTTGGCCTGGCGCGCGGCCTCGCGCAGCGCCCATTCGGACAGCGGCACGATCAGGCCGGTCTCCTCGGCCAGCGGGATGAAGTCCCCCGGCGGCACCAGCGTGTTGCCGCGGCGCCAGCGCATCAGCGCCTCGGCGCCGACCATGCGGGCGGTGCGGACGTCGATCTTGGGCTGGTAGTGCAGCACCAGCTCGTCGCGCTCGATCGCCTTGTGCAGCGCGGATTCGAGTTCGAGCTTCTCGCGCCCGCGGCCCGCCAGCATCGGCGAGTACAGCGCCGACGCGTTGCGGCCCTGGTTCTTGACCGCGTACATCGCGACGTCGGCGTTGCGCAGCAGGTCGGCCATCGTCAGGCCGTCGCGCGGATAGAGCGAGATGCCCACCGACGCGGTGACGAAGCATTCCTGGCCGGCGATGAAGATGGGCTCGCGCAGGGCTTCCAGCACGCGCTCGGCGACGCGCTCGGCATCGCTCTCGTCGCCGACCTCGGGCAGCAGCGCGACGAACTCGTCGCCGCCCAGGCGGCCCACCGCCTCCAGCGTGCGGTGCGAGCGCGTGCCGACCGATTCCAGCATCCCTTCCATCACCTGGTCGCTGTGGCGCACGCAGGAGCGCAGGCGGCGGCCGACTTCCATCAGCAGGTCGTCGCCGGCGGCGTGGCCCAGGGTGTCGTTGATGACCTTGAAACGGTCCAGGTCGATCAGCAGCAGGCCGACCTCGTGGCCCATGCGACGGCCGGCCTCGATGGCGCGCTCGGCGCGCCACATCAGCTGGCGGCGGTTCGGCAGGCCGGTCAACGCGTCGAAGTTGGCCAGCTCGCGGATGCGGTCCTCCGCCATGCGGCGGTCGGTCACGTCCTGGATGACGCCGGTGTAGCCGCAGGCGTTGCCGTGTTCGTTGAACTCGGGCTCGGCCTCGATGTGGATGACGCGCTTGCGGCCGTCCAGCAGCGTGAAGGGCAGGTCGGTCACCAGCACCGAGTTGTGGGCGACGACGTCGCGCAGCAGCCGCATGAAGAGCAGGCGCTCCTCGCGCGGCACCATGCGCATGACGCCGATGAAGTCCAGCGGATCGATCGGTCCGCGTCCGAAGACGCGCAGCGCCTCGTTGGCCAGCTTGAAGCCGTGGCCGGTCTGCCACTCGAAGCTGCCCATGCGGGCCAGGTCTTGCGCGCGGGCCAGCTTGGACTTGCTGCGCTCGAGCTCCTGGCGTGTGCGCGAGCTGCGCAGCATGTAGCGCAGCCGGCCGGCCAGCAGCCGCCATTGGGTGGACTTGACGAAGAAGTCGGTCGCGCCGGCCTGGTAGGCGCGGTTGATCGAGGCCTCGTCGTCGAGGCCGGTCAGCATCAGGATGGGGGCGTTCTCGAAGCCGGGCAGGTGGCGCAGCCGTTCGCAGGTCTCGAAGCCGTCGAGCTCCGGCATCAGCGCGTCCAGCACGATCAGCTCGGGCGTCCATTGCGTGACCAGCTGCAGCGCCTGCAGCCCGCCGGTCAGCGCGGTGACGTCGAAGCCGTGCTCCTGCAGCGCGGCCTCGATCAGCATCAGGTTGACCGGGTCGTCGTCCACCAGCAGGACGCGGGGTCGTTCGGACAGTTCACCTTCCTTCACGACGCGGCTCATCGTGAGGGCTGCACCAGTTGCTGCATGGCCAGGCGGGCGGAGGCGATGTCGTCGAGCACGGTGCCGACCAGGTCGGCCAGGCCGTCTTCGCGGCCGGCGCGGGCCAGGCCCTCGATCTCGGCGCAGCGCTGCGACAGCACGGTGGCGCCCAGGCTGGCCGCGGCCGACTTCAGGGTGTGCGCCACATGGCGCAGCGCGTTCAGGTCGCGCGGCGCGTCGCGGCCGGCGGCGAGCACCTGCTCCTGCTGGTCCAGCGATTTCAGGAAGGCGGCCACGACACGCTCCAGCAGATGGTTCACGCCCGACGGATCCAACTCGCGCAGACGCGCGAGCGCCTGGTCGTCCAGCACGGCGGGTTCGGGCTGCGTCCGGGAGGGCATGGTCGTGGCGTAGTCTGGTGACATCTTCTGATCATGGCGCCGCTGGAAGGTTCCACGCGGAGTTGCAGACCATTGTCGTTCACCGCAAGGATGCAAGCGCGCGAAAAAGCAGTCAATTCAGGTGTTCTTGGAGAGGCCGCTCGGGGTAAGTCCCGGGGTGGGTGTCGCATCCATGCCGCCGCAGGCGAAGTGTCGGGGAGACCCGCCCCGTGTTCGAGGCCCGGGGGCCACCCGTTGCCTGCCTACAATGGTCCGCATGAACAGGTTGGGGGAAGCCGCCGCGCGCCGTCGGCCATGGAAGGGAGCCGCGCTGGCCTTGGGGCTGGCGGTCGTGGTCCTGCTCCTGCTGCTGGCACTCAACCTGGAACCCACCGGCCCCGGCCTGGTGCTGACCGCCGTGATGGCGGGCGCCGCGCTGATGATCTTCGTGGCCGCGCTGACCTGGCACCTGGCGGTGCGATTGGCGCGGGCGCAATTCGGCGAGCTGCTGCGGGAGAGCAGACAGCAGGCGCTGTCGCTGACGCAGTTGCAGGGGGACTGGCTCTGGCAGACCGATGCGCAGCACCACCTCGTGCGCTGGCAGGCGCCGCAGGGCGCACCCGCGTCGAGCTGGGCCGGCACGGGAATGAATGGCGCGGTGACGCAGCGGCTGTGGGAACGCTTCCAGCCGTTGCCCGTCACGGCCTCCGTCGCCGGATCGGACGATGCGCCGACAGACGCAGCACCGCTCGACTTGCGCGGCCTCATTGAGCCAGGACAGAGCTTCGAACGCGTGCGCGTGGTCGACGGTCAGGGCCGCCGGTGGGAACTGCGCGGGCAGGCGACGATGGACGCCGCGGGGCGCTTCGCCGGTTATCTCGGCGCGGCACGCGCGCTCGATGAGGCGTCGATGGGCAGTCCGGATCTCGCGCTCTCGGGTCCTGCGGCTGGGGCCGTCGCGACCTCCACGACGTCCGCCACGGACTGGCTGCAAGCGCTGCCCGGGCCGGCCTGGTTGCTGAGTGACAGTGCCGGCGGCGGGTCCGGTGCTTCCACGCGCCTGATCGATTTCAACGACGCCGCCTCGCAGATGATGGGCGGCTCGGAAGCGCGGGGTCAGCTCTGGCGGGCCTGCGAGGAACGCCTGCCGGAGGAACTCCGCCAGGCGCTCGCGCAGCCCGACCTGCAATCCGGCAGCGCGTGCGGCGCCTGGTGGCTGTGCCTGACGGCGCTGCCGCACGGCGGCGGCACGCTGCTGAGCCTGTGGCCGCAGGGCGCGGTCGAGACCGTGCCGGCGGCGCTGGCCATGCAGGCCGCGGAGCAGGCGCGTGCGGACCAGGCCTCGTTCAGCTACACCGTGTCGCACGACCTGCGCGCCCCGCTGCGCGTGGTCGAGGGCTTCACCCGCATCCTCAAGGAAGATTACGGCCGGCTCCTGGACCGCGCCGGCAACGACCACCTCGACCGGGTGCTCGGCGCATCGACGCGGATGCACAGCATGATCGACTCGCTGCTGGCGCTGTCGCACCTCTCCTCGCAGGCGCTGCGGCACGAGACGGTGGACCTGTCGCTGCTGGCGTCCCAGGTGGTGGACGAACTGCGCCGCGGCGCGCCGACCAGAGCGGTCGATGCCCAGGTGCAATCGGGCCTGCGCGTGCAGGGCGATCCGACGCTGCTGCGCATGGTGCTGGAAAACCTGCTGGGCAACGCCTGGAAGTACAGCGGCAAGCGCGATCACGCCGAGATCCGCTTCGAGTCCGAGCAGCGCCAGGGCGAACGGGTGTTCGTCGTCACCGACAACGGCGCGGGCTTCGACATGCGTTTCGCGGACCGCCTCTTCGGCGTGTTCCAGCGGCTGCACAGCGCGAGCGATTTCCAGGGCACCGGCGTGGGGCTGGCCTCGGCGCGGCGCATCGTGCGCCGGCACGGCGGCGACATCTGGGCCGAGTCGGAGATCGGGCAGGGCGCCCGGTTCTACTTCACCTTGCCGAACTGAGCGGCGGCTCAGCTCCCGAGCGCGAGCTGCTCGACGGCCTCGATGATGCGTCGGGCCTGTTCCCCGGTCTCGATCGACTGCTCCGCGGCCATGCGTTCCAGCCGCGACAGCGCCTGCGCGCGGGTCAGCGAGTAGCGGTGCATCAGCACGCCCAGGGCCATCGCCTCGACGACCTCCAGTGACGCGCTGGGCTCGATGGCCGGCGCGGGCGGCGCCGCGACGGTCCGGGCGGGACGGTTGGCGAAGGCGGCCTCGACGGCGGGGACGATCTGGTGGATGTCCAGCGGCTTGACGAGGTAGGCCAGGGCGCCGAGTTCCTTCACCTTGGCGATGGTGGCCTCGTCGGCGAAGGCCGAGAGGAACATGAAGGGCAGCTGCAGGTAGTCGCGCAGGTAGCCGGCGACGTCGAAGCCGGTCATGCCTTCCATGCGGATGTCGAGCAGCGCGAGGTCGGGCCGGTGCTGGCGGGCGATGAGGATCGCGTCGTCGCCGTTGTCGGCGTCGAGCACCTCGTAGCCGGCCTGGGCGAGGCCGTGCGTCAGGGTGGCGAGCACCAGCCGGTCGTCGTCCACGACCAGGATACGGCCCTTGCCGCTCGCGCCCACATCCTTGTTCACGCCATCCACGCTGCTCACGCTGCTCCCGCATCCAAGGCAAACCCCAACCGGTGGGGGACCCAAGATTGTCACCGAAATGCCGCGGACGGGTCTGCCGGGGTCGGGCCCCGGTTTCGGGTGGTCACAAGTGACCCCGCAGATCGTCGGCCGTGCCGCGTTTGAGGTGGGAGTCGGGAATGCGCTGTACACAAGGGGCGAGCGCAGACACCGATGCCGCAGACAGTCCATGGTCGCGGCAACTCTGCGTCCATTGATCCAGGGCGGCCTCCTCGACTTCGTGGATGACGGCGCCGGCGCTGGCCTCGTCGAGGTCGAAGCTCGTCGCTGCGGACAACATGTTCTCGCGCGTGGACCACGCGCCGAGATCGCCGACGCCCAACGCCTGCTGCCGGATCTTGGGCGGCCGCAGCGCAGGGACGATGTCGTAGGCGGGTGCGAGACGGAATGCATCGGGACGCTCCTCGTCCGCCAGCATGCCGTGATTCCGATCGTGATCGTCGCCGTTGCCGATGACGGCGTTGAACACCATGCGCCGGAAAAGCTCGCGGCGGTCTTCCGTGCCGCGCACGGAGAGCCGGCCCAGCTCGCGCGCAAGCCGGGGATACGAGCCGAAGAAGCTGTAGCGCTGGGCCGCTTCCCCGTTGGACAACAGCGTGCGCGCGCTGAGAAATGCATCGCGCGTCCATCCGCCGTCGCACGCTGTGCGATCGAAGCGTCGCACGAGCAGTACGTCCGCATCGGCGATGGAGACCACTTCATGGACAACAGTCCGGATGCCGCATCGACTCGCGAGCGTCAGTCCCGCAGCCTCCAGCCGTGCCATCGGCACTTCCGGTGAATCGCGACGCGACGGGAACTTCACCAGCCATTGCTGATGGCCGTCGGCGATCGTGATCTTCGGTCGCGCACCGCCGAGGCCTGTGTTGGGCAACAGCTGGCGCTCCAGCGCCGGCGGCAGCGGACGATGGAAATCGAGTGCCGACACGGCAAGGCACGCATCCTGAAGCCAGGACCGATCCCAGGGATCGAGCCATGCGGGCAATTGGTCGGAAGATTCACTGAACGCCAGATGACCGACATGATCCTGTTGAGACTTCAGCAGGTAATCGATCGGCGAGGATTGCTGACCGTAGGCGCGATCGATGACATGGCGACCCCAGTCGTCCGGAGACGCGTCGGCAAGGACACCGAAGAATCCGCCGAGTGCCGTCGTTGTCTTTGGAATGTCGTTCAGGGGCAAGGCAATGGGATCGATCGGCAAGGCGTCGGCTCGCTTCAGATAACGACGACCGTAGACAAACGTCCCTTGAGCCGCGCCATTCGCGACGACCTCGTGCGTGAACCGGCCGCACAACGTCGGCTGGGTGTCTCCCGGGAGAAAGCACCAGACGAATACAGACCTAGAAGTCATTGTCGGAAGCCTTCTTCACACGCACGCGTCGGCCATGTGCGCCGAGTTCGAGCGTGAGTCCGGTGTGGTCCAGACCCGCATCCGCGACCACATCAAGCTGTTCGTTGAGTCCCAGCGCCCAAAGTGCGCGGAGATAGGCGCCGAATCCAGTGCCCAGGTCGCCGCGCTCGATCGCTGCGATCGACTTGGTCGACAGATCCGACCGGGCGGCCAGGTCTTCCACACGCCACCCTCGACGAGTGCGTGCGGCACGGACTCGCGCACCAAGCGAGCTGGCTTGTGCGACGAGTGCGTCGGGATAGGGTCTGGCAGGCGTTCTCACGGCATGACTCTTTCGCGGAATCATAGCCGAGCGACCTATTCAATGGATATTAAGTCCAATTAATTGGCTTAATAAAGGATTTATAGGGCCTCAAGCAGTTGGACGCCGGGTGGCCACAGGCTGAGCTCGCAGACGACCTGATCGCCGTCCTGCGTGAGTCCGAGCAGCGCGCTGCGCCGCGGCAGCAGCGCGCGCACCAGGCCCAGCCCCGACACGCCGCCGCGCACCTGCGCGAGGTCGAAGCCCTCCGGCAGCTTCCCCTTGTTGACGATGCGCAGCACCACCTGCTCGGGATCGAAGCGCAGTTCGCAGCGCACCGGCGTCTCGCCGCCGTGCTTCACCGCGTTGGTGAACAGCTCGTTGAGCGTCAGCGCGATCGGGATCGCCTCGGCTTCGGGCAGGCCCCAGCGGTGCGACTGCTCGGCCATCGCGCCGTCGATGTCGACCAGGATCTCCCGCCCGAACATGCGCTGCACCGAGCCCATCACCGCCTCGACCACCTTGCGCAGCCGCAGCGGTCCGGACATGCCGACCTGCAGCCCGTAGACCTGCGCGATGGCCTGGACCTGGCCGACGGCCTCGTTGATGACCGTCCGCACTTCGGGCCGTCGCGCCGCGATCTGCTGCAGCAGTCCGGCCACACCCTGGAGGTTGTTCTTGATCCGGTGGTGGACCTCGCGCACCAGCAGCTCGCGCTGCGCGATCGCCGCTTCCAGCCGCGCCGCCTCCTGCGCGCGCTGCTGCGTCACGTCGGTGGCGACCAGCAGCAACTGCTCCGGCTCCAGTTCGCCGCTGGCGTCGTTGACGCCCGCCAGATGCAGCAGCCGCGCGTCCCAGATGCGCGCCTGTCCTCGCACCGTCAGCCGGTACTCGCGCTGCAGCACTTCGCTGCTCTGCAACGCGAATTCCATGTCCGAGCGGATGGTCTCCGCCTCGTCGCCGCTGCCGAAGAGCGCCTCCAGACTGGCGCCCAGCAGTTCCTCCTCAGGCCGACCCGCCAGCGCCGCGGCGGCCTGGTTGATCTGCCGCACCTGCAGCGTGCGCGCGTCGTGCAGGCTGATGGCGATCGGCGCGGCTTCGATGATCCGGTGCAGCGAGGCCTGCGCCTGCTGGCTCTGCGCCTCGGCCTGGCGGCGGCGCTCGATGTCGAGCAGCGCGTAGGTGAGCTGGCGCGAGCTGTCCGGACCGACCGTCGCCACCGCGTTGCCGACGACCCAGAACTCGCGCCCGTCGCGCGCGACGACGCGGCACTCGAAGGTTTCGGCCTGACCCTCGGGCAACTCGTCCAGATACTGCGTCTGGCGGAACGGGTGATCAGGCGCCTCGGTCGCGACGCTGCTGATCGGCTGCCCCGCGAATTCCGGCAGGTCCCCGCCGAACATCCGCCGCGCCGAGCGGTTCATCCACTCGATGCCCTGCCGGCCCACCGTCACGATGCCGACCAGCACCGAGTCGAGCACCGCGCGCTCGCGCTCGGTCTGCAGGTTCAGCGAATGCTGCAGCAGCTCGTTGCGCTCCTGCGCCTGCTGGTGATCGGTGATGTCGACGGTCAGCACCGAGGTCGTCTTCTGGCCCGAAGCCAACTGGCCGATTTCGACGCGTGTCATCAGCCAGCGCAGCCCGTGCTCGGGATGCCGGACTGCGTAGCGCGCCACCGTCGGCATCGCCTGCTTCAGCGCCTGCTGGAGCTTCTCGTATTCGGCGCGCGACTCGGGCTCGACCATGTCGCGGTTGACGCCCTGCAGCGCCGGCGCCGGTCGCATGCCCTCGTCGCCCGGGATCGGCGGCGGCGGCGGTGCGCCCGTGCCGGGCCGCGACCAGCCGCCTTCCGCCTGGAAGGTCGCCAGCCCCACGCCGGCCGTGTCCATCAGCGTCTGCAACTGCTGCTGCGCGAGTTCCAGGTCTTGCTCCGCGCTGCGGTCCTCGAGCATCACCAGCGTGCGCGGCCGCGTCCACGGCCCGCTCAGCCGACGCGCACGCACGCGAATCCAGCGCCGGCGATCGCCCGGCGGCGCGAGCAGCGCGTTGCGATGCGTTTCCTGGCCCGACTCCGGCGCCTTCGCGTGCAGCAGATCGCGCCACTCCGGCGGCAGCTCATGCAGGCTGATCGGCATCTGCGGACTCAGCCGCCGGCACAGCGCCGCGAACGCGCCGTTGAAGCGCAGCAGCAGACCCTGGTCGTCATGCATCAGCGCCGGCAGCGGGCTGAGGTCCAGCCACTGGTCGATTTCGGACTGCATCCGGTCCGCGCGCTCCCGCGCCGCGAGCTCCGTGCTGTGGTCCTGCAGCAGCGCTACGCCCAGTCCACCCTCCAGCGGATGCACCCACGCCTGCAGCAGATGATCACGACCCTGGTCGTCGACCAGGCGCAGCTCCTGCGCCTTGCCGCTGGGCAGCAGGCGCTCACCTTTCAGGGAGATCGCGCCCATCAACCCCTGCAGCCGCGCGTTGGTCAGCAAGACCTGGCCCCTGGCGTCCAGCACGAAGGCCGGCCATGGACCCTCCCACAATCCGGCAAGCAGGTCCGCCAGCGCCAGACCGCGCGCCGTCAGCAGCGCGCGCAAGGCGTCGAGGTCAGGAGAGGCAAGGGGGAGTTGGGTGGACACGGGCGGAGTTTATGCCGGGTGGGGGGCGCCTACCTGCAACGGTTTGAGCGTTGGCCGCCAGGTCGCAGGGCCTTGGCCGCAAGGGCCAAAACCCCGCGACCTGCCGTCCCCGACCACTGTCTCACTTCCGAGGATTTGCTACCGAGGACTGCAATGAAAAAGGCCTCGCGGGGTTGCCGGCGAGGCCTCTCGTTGCAGTGGGCTCGACGCCCGTTGCTCATTCGAGCTGCGAGGCCTTGTTCAGGGCGCGCAGCACGGCGCCGTTCACTTCGTCCGGGCCCAGCATCAAGGTGTCGAGCGCGGCACGGACGTCGAAGACCGACTCGTTCTCGATGGCCTGCACCAGGTCCAGGTAACCCTTGTACGGGCCGGTCTGCTCGACCAGCGCCTGGCGCACGCGCTCGGGCACCGGGATGGACTGCAGCAGCTTCTCGAAGGGCTGCTTCAGCATGTGGTCCAGCAGCGAGAAGAGGCCGCAGATGAACATCTCGTCGCGGACTTCGGAGTCCGTCATGCTCTTGGCCAGCTCTTCCATCACCAGGCCGCGACGCAGCGCGCCGAACATCACCGGGCGCATCGCATGATCCTTGCTGGCCGTGGCCAGCAGCAGGGCCAGCCAGCGGCGCAGGCGCGCGTAACCCAGCAGCATGATCGCGTGACGGAAGGAGGAGACCTCGACCGACAGGCCGAAGGCCGCCGAGTTCATGTAACGCAGCAGCTTGAAGGCCAGGCTCGGGTCACGCTTGAGCGTCTGCTCCAGGCGCTCGACGTCTTCGCCCTGGTCGACGCGCGACATCAGTTCGACGATGACCTGCAGGTCGGCCTGCGAGTCGTTGCGGGCAGCCGGGGCGGCAGGCGCCTCGAACTCGCCGTGCACGGTCCAGCCCAGCACGCCGGCAGCGCCGGCATCCAGCGCCTGCTTGAAGTCGCCGCCGTTGCGGGCGCCCGAAACCAGCACCGACTTGCCCACCGGCAGCGGACCACCGCCGAGTTCCTGCAGGTCCAGCACCAGCTGCTTGAAGCCGGCCGCGTCGGAGCGGCCCTTCAGCAGCGCGCCGCGGGCCTGCGCCTGGGCGGCGAGGTCCGCGTCGGACAGCAGGAAGGCGGGGACTTCAATCTTGAAATTGCCCGGCAGCGCGGCGGCCAGCAAGCCCTTGAGCAGGCCTTCGTGCGCGACATTCAGCAGCACGGCCTTGGTCGGGAAGGCCTCGGCCAGCGCGGCCAGCAGTTCGCCCGCATCAGGCGTGCCTTCGGGGCGAAGTGCGAACACCGTGACGCGGGTCGCCTCGATGTCGAAGGACTTGGAAACGAGGGGCGCGTACCCCAGGGCCACTTGGCCCAGCACGGCGTGTGTCGAGTTCATGCAGATCGGCGCATCAGGTGTTGATGTACTGGAACAGCGACATGCGCTGCACCATCGAGTAGGTCTTCAGCGCCGCATCGTAGCCCGTCTGCTGGTTCTGGAAGTCGGAAATGCCCTGGGTCATGTCCAGATCCTCTGCGGCAGACTGCTCGGCCTTGTTGTAAACCTTGAGCGTCTGCAGCCGGGACTCGGAGCCGTCCAGGTTGTTCATCTGTTCGCCCACCTGGCTGCGCACGTTGGCGAGGTTGCCCATGACCGCGTCCAGGTCGCGCAGGTTCACCAGGTTGGACTGGGTGATTTCGGGACCGGTGCGGCCCGTCGTCTTGAGCGATTCGATGGTGCGGTCCAGCACTTCGAAGAGCTTGAGGTCGGAGGTCGACGGCTTGACGGTGAAGGTGTCGCCGTCGGACGGCGCGCCCGCCACCGTCATCGCCATGCCGTCGAACTTGACGGTCTGGCCGGCGGCGTAGTTGTCGCTGGCGACGGGCACGTGGCCCTGCGTTTCGTTGAAGACGGTGTAGGTCTGCGCCGGCGCGGTGCCGTTGACGACGATGCTGTAGCTGTCGCCGGTGATCTGCGCCGGATCGGTGACGCGGCCGGAGTCGATGTAGCCGGTCGAGGGCTTGCCGGTCAGCGCGTTGGGCGCGGGGCCGGTCTCGAAGGTGCCGTTGCCGCTGCGCGCCTGTTCCCAGGCCTGGCGGCCGTCGACGCTGAGCGGGTAGTTCTCGAGGTTGCCGGTCGTGACGCTGCCGGAGATGCCCTCGAAGCCGACGCCGCCGCCGATGCGGGCGCCGGACGCGTCGCGCTGGACCGGGTTGTCGAGGAAGGGCGTGCCCGAGGTGCCCTGGCCGGAGAACAGGTAGCCGCCCGCGCCGTCGGTGCGGTTGGCGATGGACAGCAGCTGGTCGCGCAGGCCCTGGACCTTGGTCGCGAGGCCCTGCCGTTCGGGATCGCTGTAGCTGGCGTTGCCGGCGGCGACCAGCGCCTCGCGGATCTGCTGCAGCAGTTCGTTCGCGTCGCCCAGTCCGCTTTCCGCCAGCGTCATGCTGTTGCGGCTGGCGTCCAGCGCGCGCTGGCTGGCGTCGACCTGGCCGAGCGAGGTGCGCGCGCGCTCGGCGCGGGCGGCGCCGGTCGGGTCGTCGCTGGCCTTCTCGACGCGCTTGCCGCTGGTGAGCCGCTGCTGCGCTTCCTGCATCTCCTGCTGGCGGCGCTGCAGCGTCGCGATGCTGGTGTCGAACATGTTGTTGGTCGAGAGTCGCATGGCTGCGTCCTTCAGGGTCAGGCGATGAGTTCAGTGGACCGGACGCGTCAGCGGCCGACCACGCTCAGCAATTGGTCGAACAGGCTCTGGGCGGCCTGCAGCATCTTGGCGGCGGCTTGGTAGCCCTGCTGGAACTGCATCAGCTTGGCTGCCTCTTCGTCGAGGTTGACGCCGGCCTGGCTGGAACGCGTCTGCTCGGTGTCGGACGCCACCGCCGTGGAGACCTGCGCCAGGTAGTCCGCGCCCTGCACGCGCGAGCCGATGTCGGCCATCGCGGCGGCGTAGGCCTCGTTGACGGTCTGGCCGCGCGAGAGCGTGCCGTCGACCTGCAGCTGCTTGCCCAGGAAGGGCTCGCTCTGCATCGCGAGGAAGGCCTTGGCGTTGCCGTTGTTGGTGGAGACCACCGCGTCCGAGACCTGCAGCTTGATCTTGTCGCCCTGGCGCGGCACGCCGTTCAGGCTCAGCTCGAATCCGAGGTCCACGCCGTTGGCCGGATCGTTGCCGATCTTGCCGCCGGCCTTCCAGGTGCCGCTGACCTGCGTGTTGTCCGACAGCGTGATCGTGTAGTTGATGCTGTTGTCGGCGTTGACGGCGCCGAATTCGACCGTCGCGGGCTGCTTGCTCTTGTCGAACTTCTCGTTGATCGCGTAGAGCGTGTCGACGGTGGCGGTGCCCTTGTTGTTGATGTCGGTCGTGCCGATGATGGGCGACGCCGCGGCCAGGCCCGCCGGATCGTCCAGCGCACGCTTGAAGCTGCCCGCCGCGTTGGCCACGGGCTCGAGCAGGAAGCTGTCGCCCTGCCGCATCGTGCCGGTCATCGACAGGCTGATGCCGTAGGCCGCCTTGATCTGGTCGTTGCTCATGACCGTCGGCTGGCCGCCCGGGCGCACCGCGATCTGGTAGCTGTCGGGCGCACCGGTCGGGTCCGGCGTGACCGTGAACGACAGGCCCGGCACCAGCGAGCCGTCCGTGATGGCGGCGCTGAGGCGGGCGTCGCCGCGGTTGGTCGCCGCCGGCAGCACGGTCGGCGGGGAGATCGTGAACAGCGGACCGCCGGCCTGCGCCTTGAGGTCGATGCCCAGGCTCTGCTGCTCGTTGACGCGCGTCGCGATCGCGGTCGCCATCTGGCCGAGCAGGTTGCGGGCATCCTGCAGGTGGGTGTTCTGGTAACGCAGCATCGCCGTCAGCGAGCCGCCGGTGAGCGTGCTGTCGTCCAGCGCGCGGGTGCCGCTGGTGTCGGTGATCGAGAGCTGCGCACGCGCGCCGTCGTAGGGATCGGGCGTGACCGACAGGGCCTGCGCCTGGCCGCCGAGCACCAGCACCTGGCCGCCGCCGATGAAGACGCCGGTGGTGCCGTCGCGGCTGTTGGGCACGGTGCTGACCTGCACGTACTGGCTGAGCTGCGAGATCAGCTGATCGCGCTTGTCGAGCAGGTCGTTGGGCGTGTGGCTGTTGCCGGAGGAGCGCGCGATCTGGTCGTTCGCGGCGGCGATCTGCTTGGCGAGTTCATTGACCTGCTTGACGTCGGCGTTCATGTCGCTGACGACGCCCGACTGCAGGTCGGCGAGCTGCTGGCCGGCGCTCTGGAAGCGCGAGGCCAGCGCCTGCGCCTTGCCGAGCACGACCTGGCGCGCCGACGGATCGGACGGGCGGCTGGCCACGTCGACCAGCGCGTTCAGGAAGTCGTTGGCGGACTGGCCGATGCTGTCGTCGCCGGTGGGGAAGAGCTTCTCCAGCTGCGCCAGCTGCGACTGCATCGTCGTGTCGGCGAAGGCCTGCGACTTGGCGGCCGCGGCCTCGCGGGTCAGGAACTCGTTGTGCGAGCGGGTCACCGTCTCGACGTTGACGCCCTTGCCGAAATAACCCGCGCCGGTGAACTGGCCTTCGGGCGTGGTCAGCACCACCTGCTGGCGGGAATAGCCCTGCGTGTTCGCGTTGGCGATGTTCTGGCCGATGGTCTGCAATGCCGCCTGGTTGGCGTACATGGCGCGCATGCCGAGCGACAGCAGCGGAGAGGTACTCATGTCGGGCTCCTCGGTCCTTCCTGGGCGTCTTCAGCCGTGCGCGATCAGGCCAGCGCGCGCTGCACGCGCATCGTGGTGTTGATCGTGCGCGCCAGCTTGGTCGCGTATTCGGGGTCGGTGGCGTAGCCGGCCTTCTGCAGGCCCTTGGCGAAGCCCTCGGCGCTGCCGGTGTTGGCCTTGGCGACGACGTCGCGGTAGCGGTCGTTGGTGCCGATCAGCTTGGCGTAGTCCTTGAAGGCCTCTTCATGGCTGGCGTAGGCGCGGAACTTGGCCGTCACCTTGGTGGCCTTGCCGTCGATGTACTCGGTGGTCTGCACCTCGGCGACCTTGCCGGTCCAGTTGGCGCCGGCCTTGATGCCGAAGATGTTGTTGCTGCTCGTGCCGTCTTTGTTCAGGATCTCGCGCTTGCCCCAGCCGGACTCGTGCGCGGCCTGCGCAATCATGAAGCTCGCGGGGATGCCGGTCGCCGCCTGGGCCGACTTGGCGGCGGCGTCGTGCTTGAGGATGAAGTCCTGCACGTGCGGCTGCACGTTCTTGACGGCCAGCGCCGGCAGCTGCGGGACCTTGGTCGCGTCCTTGGCGGTCGGCAGCTCGCCGTCCTTCACGCCGAGCTGTCGCTGCAGGTGGCGCTCGATGGCCTGCGACAGGCCGCCGGGCAGGCCGGTCATCTTCGCGGCGTACTGCTGGTCCAGCATCTCGCCGCCCATCTGGGTCGCCGAGTTCTCCATCATCCCGCTGTTCATCGTGGCCTGGCGCATGCTCTTCATCACTTCCTGCATGAAGAGGGCCTCGAACTGGCGCGCGGTCTCCTTGACCGCGGCCTTGGGGTCGCGCGACGCGGTGCCCTTGAGCTGCTCGACGGACCGCGTGTCCGAGGACAGACCGTTCACGCCCATGCCGAGCGCGTTGCTGAGGGGGGTGGAGAGGGCCATGTCAGATCACCTCGAGTTCGGCGTTCAACGCGCCGGCGCTCTTCATCGCCTGGAGGATCGCCAGCAGGTCCTGCGGCGTGGCGCCCAGCGTGTTCAGCGCCTTGACGACGTCGTTCAGGCGCGCGCCGGCCGGCAGCTGGATCAGCGAACCGGGGTCCTGCTTGATCGAGATGTCGGTCTTCTGCGTGACCGTGGTCTGGCCGCCGGACAGCGCGTTGGGCTGGCTGACCTGCGGCGTGCTGGAGATGGTCACCGCGAGGTTGCCGTGCGCGACCGCGCAGGGTTGCAGCGTGACGGCCTGGTTCATGACGACCGAGCCGGTGCGTGCGTTGATGACGATGCGTGCGGACGGGATCTCCTGGTCGAAGCTCAGGTTCTCCATGTCGGCCAGGAAGGCGACGCGGGCATCCGGCGCCAGCGGCGCGCGGACCTTCACGACGCGGCCGTCCAGCGCCATGGCCGTGCCTTCGCCCTTGGACTTGTTGATGGCCTTGGCGACGGCACGCGCGGTGCCGAAGTCGGAGGAGGTCAGGTCCAGCTGCAGCCACTCGTTCTGCTGCAGCGGCGTGGGCACGCTGCGCTCGACCAGCGCGCCGCCGGGGATGCGGCCGGCGCTGAGGTGGTTGATCTGGACCTTGGAGCCGCCCGCGGACGCGCCGGCGCCGCCGACGATCAGGTTGCCCTGGGCGATCGCGTAGACCTGGCCGTCGGCGCCGCGCAGCGGCGTGGCGATCAGCGTGCCGCCGCGCAGGCTCTTGGAATTGCCCATCGACGAGACGACGACGTCCAGCGGCTGGCCGGGTTGCGCGAAGGGGGGGAGGGAGGTGGTGATCATCACCGCCGCGACGTTGCGCGGCTGCATGGTCACGCCCGGCGGGAGCAGCACGCCGAACTGCTGCAGCATCGCGGTGATGCTCTGGCCCGTGAACGGGGCCTGCGTGGTCTGGTCACCGGTGCCGTCCAGGCCCACGACCAGGCCGTAGCCGGTCAAGGGGTTGGAACGGACGCCCTGCACCGCGGCGACTTCCTTGATGCGCGTCGCCTCGGCCGGTGTCGCGATCGCGAGCAGGGCCATCAGCGCGAGCAGGCCGGAGGCCAGCAGGCGAGGGGAGCGGGAGAAGAAGCGGGGGAAGGTGGTGGGGTACATCTCGGTCACACGGTTGCAGACTCGTGTGACCGATTGTGGGGAAACTTAAATGGGCGAAAGGTTCAAGAAGAAGCGGGATAGCCAGCCAATTCCGTGTGCGTCGGCGACGGCGCCGCGTCCGCGCTGCTCGACCCGGACGTTGGCGATCGCCGTGGAGGCGACGATGTTCCCCTGGCGGATCGACTGCGGGTCGACCTGGCCGTAGAAGCGCAGCACGTCCACGTTGGCGTTGACGCCGACCTGCTTCTCGCCCGAGATCAGCAGGTGCCCGTTGGGCAGCACGCCGGTGACGACGGCGGTGATGGTGCCGGAGAAGTCGTTGGTGTTCTCGTTCGTGCCCTTGCCGGTGCTCTTGCTCGACGAGGAACCGCCCACGTCGGCGCGGCCGGCGCCGAAGGAATTCGCGGCGATGCCCGGGATCGCGGTCACGCCCGCGGCGAGGGCGCCGCTCTTGTCCAGTTCGCTGGTCGACTTCTGCGTCGCACTGACCTTCTCGGTGATGGTCACGGTGACGATGTCGCCGACCAGGCGGGCGCGGTGATCCTCGAACAGGGGCCGGTAGTTCGCGTTCTGGTAGATCGCGCCGTTGTTGGCGGAGGCCGGGATCGGCTCGGGCATCTTCACGACCGGCGCGGGCTGCATGTCCACGCGCGGCTGCGGGTACATCGTCGAGCAGGCGGTGAGAACCAGCACGGCGGCGCAGACACTGAGCCGCATCGCCGATCGGGCGAGGCTGGACGTGGGCAACAGGGGCGAGGACGGGAACGAATGCATGAACAACTCCTGGATTCGCGGCGTGTCGGGACGCCGGCCGTGGCACCGGGTGGGTGCGCCGCGCGGGGCCGGCGGGATCTGGACGATGGAACCCTCATCGTCGCCCGGGCGATGCGCGCCCGATCGACCGAAGTGAGCCCCTCAGTCCGGTCAGATCTGCGACAGCTTCTGGAGCATCTGGTCGGTGGTGGTGATCGCCTTCGAGTTCATCTCGTAGGCGCGCTGCGTCTGGATCATCTGGACGAGTTCCTCGACGACGTTGACGTTCGAGGTTTCGACGAAGCCCTGCTGCACCGTGCCCAGGCTGTTCTGGCCGGGGGCGCCGGTCTGCGGCGTGCCGGAGGCGACCGTCTCGGCGTACAGGTTGCCGCCCAGCGACTCCAGCCCCGGCGGGTTGATGAAGTTCGCCAGCTGCAGCTGGCCCAGCGTCGTCGGCGTGGCGCTGGCGGCGGTGGTGACGCTCACCGTGCCGTCGGCGCCTATGGTCAGGGACTTGGCGTCGGCCGGGACGATGATCCCCGGCAGCACGGTGTTGCCGTTGTTGGTGACGACCTGGCCGTTGGCGTCCAGCTGGAAGCTGCCGTCACGGGTGTAGGCCGTCGTGCCGTCGGGCATCTGGACCTGGAAGAAACCGTTGCCCTTGACGGCGACGTCCAGGTAGTTGGACGTCTGCGTCAGGCTGCCCTGCGAGTGGCTGCGGGAGGTGGCGACCGCGCGCGAGCCCAGGCCGACCTGCATGCCGGTGGGCAGCGTGGTCTGCTCGGTGTTGTTGGCGCCGGGCTGGCGCAGCGTCTGGTACATCAGGTCTTCGAAGACCGCATGCGACTTCTTGAACCCGTTGGTCGAGACGTTGGCGAGGTTGTGGGAAATCACGTCCAGCTGGGTCTGCTGGGTTTCCATGCCGGTCTTGGCGGTCCAGAGCGAACGAAGCATTTGAAGTCTCCTGAATCCTGTAGCTAAAGCGGTTCCGTACTGCGAACTGTGAGCAGGCGGATCAGCTGTCGGACAGCAGCTTGGAGGCTGCCTGGCCGTGGGTCTGGGCGATCGTCAGCATCTTCATCTGCTGCTCGAACTGGCGGGCGGCGGCGATCATGCCGACCATGGTCTCGACCGGGCTCACGTTGGAGCCCTCGAGGGCGCCCGACTGCAGCCGGGCGGCGGGATCGGCGGGCATGGGATCGCCGCCGTCGGCGATGAACAGGCCGTCCTCGCGGCGCGTGAAACGGCCGTCCTCGGTGACCAGCTTGATCTTGCCGATGTTGACCGGACGCTGTCCGTCGGCCTTGGCCACCACGGTGCCGTCGTCGCCGATGGAGATCGTCGAGTTGGGCGGCACGGTGATCGGACCGCCGTCACCCAGCACCTGCAGGCCGTTGCGCATGCGCAGCACGCCGTCCTGGTCGACGTCCATCGAGCCGGCGCGGGTGTAGGCCTCGGTGCCGTCCAGCGCCTGCACGGCCATCCAGGACTTGCCCTTCATGGCGACGTCCAGGTTGCGGTCGGTCGTCGTGATCGGGCCGGCGCTGAGGTCGTGGCCGGTGGTCGTCTCCAGCGCGAAGGCGCGCGTGGACGCGCCCTCGCCGCGGATGGGCACCGCCCGGAACGCCTGCAGCTCGGCCCGGAAGCCGTTGCTGTTGGCGTTGGCCAGGTTGTTGGAGAGCACGTCCTGGCGCGACATCGCCGCCTGGGCGCCGCTCATCGACAGGTAGATCATGCGGTCCATCGGAACTCCTCAGCGATCGGCTACGGGCGGGATCAGGTCGGCTGCGCCGGGATCAGCGCAGATTGACCAGCGTCTGCAGGACCTGGTCCTGCGTCTTGATGGTCTGCGAGTTGGCCTGGTAGACGCGCTGCGCGGTCATCATGTTCACCAGCTCGGAGGTCAGATCGACGTTGGATTCCTCCAGCGCGCCGGGGGTCAGCGAACCGAGGTTGCCGTCGCCGGGAACGCCGACGACCGGATCGCCCGACGAGTTCGTGCGCGCCCAGACGTTGCCGCCCAGCGGCTGCAGGCCCTGCGGGTTGCGGAAGTTGGCGAGCTCGACCTGGCCGGCCGGCTTCGATTCGCCGTTCGAATAACGGGCGGTGACGATGCCGTTGTCTTCCAGCTTGATGCCGACCAGCTGACCCGGCGCGTAGCCGTTCTGGTTCAGGTCGGTGACGGCGAAGTTGGAGCCGTTCTCGGTCGCCGAGCGCAGGTCGAAGCTGATGCCCTGCACCGACGGATCGGACGGGTCGGCCGGCGGCGCCGGGATCGGCAGCGTCGGGGCGCCTTGCGAGTTCACGCCGGCGGGGATCTTCAGGTTCAGGAACTCGCTCGGGCCGGGCGAGACGGGCTTGCCGCCGGTGGGCAGGAAGGTCATCTGCGTGAACGGCGTCAGCGGGTTGCCCTTGGGCGTGCCGTTGTCGGTCTCGATCGGGTTGCCCGCGGAGTCGAACTGCACGGCGCTGCCGTTGGCCGTCAGGTAGACGTTCCAGACGGTGTTGCCGTTGGCGTCGTCGTTGTTGGCGCGCTGGAAGTACATGGTCAGCGCGGTGGGCTGGCCCTTGGCGTCGTACACCGTCATCGACGTCGCGTTGTTGTACGAGGTCGGGTCGTTCAGCGTGATGCCGGTCTTGTCGATCTTGGCCGAGTTCGGGTCGGCCGGATCGGTCAGGTCATAGGCGGCGGTCGGGCCGGCGCGGGAGTCCAGGTTGAACTCCATCTTGATGTCGCTGGTGACCTTGGGGTCGATGCCGCCCGTGGGCAGCTTCAGGCCTTGCGCCAGACCCGGCTGGATCACGCCGTTGGCGTCCGCGGGGTAGCCCATCAGCTTGAGCTGCTCGTTGTTGACGATGTTACCGTCCTTGTCGACCTTGAACTGGCCGTTGCGGGTGTACACCGTCGGGCTCTTGCCGTCGGAGACCTGGAAGAAGCCGGCGCCGTTGATCGCCAGGTCCATCGGGTTCTCGGTGATCGAGATGTTGCCCTGCGTGAACTGCTGGGCCACCGTCTGGACCTGCACGCCGATGCCGACGTCGCTGGTGCCGGCGCCGTTGAGCGAGGCCGCGTACATGTCGGCGAACTCGGCCCGCGACGCCTTGGCGCCGTAGGTCTGCGAGTTGGCGATGTTGTTGCCGATGACTTCCAGGTTCTTGCTGGAAGCGTTCAGTCCGGAGAGGCCTTGTTGGAAGCTCATGGTCGTGTCCTTGGGCGATTCAGGCGCGAATCTGCGGGGTAAAGCTGGGGAGCTGGGCTGGGGGCGGGTTTGCTGGGATCAGCCCAGCGAGCGGACCTTGTCGTAATCGACCAGGCCGGAATTCTTCAGTTCGAGCTGCAGCGTGGCGCCGCTCGTGTTCACCGCGCGCACCGTGTCGCGGGTGAGGGTGGTCGCCGTGACCGGGGCGCTGGCGTTGGTCGCCGTGATGCGGAAGCTCAGGTTGGTCGTCTCGGTCGCCTTGGAGGCGTCCCAGGTATACGACTGCATGCCGCTCTTCATCTTGCCGAGGTCCTGCGTGGAGACCACCTCGCCGGCGCCGTTGAGGATCTCCAGCTTGACCGCGTCGGCGCCGCTGGCCAGATCGAAGTTCATCGTGGCCTTGCCGTCGGCGACGTTCACCTTGTTGCCGGGCACGGTGACCTCGCGGCCGACCAGGCTCACGCTCTGCAGCGCCTGCATCTGGCCGAACTGGCTGGACAGGCCCTGGATGCTGCTGTTCAGCGTGCTGACGCCGGTGACGGTCTGGATCTGCGCCATCTGCGTGGTGACGGCGGCGTTGTCCATCGGGTTCATCGGGTCCTGGTTCTGCAGCTGCGCGACCAGCAGCTTCAGGAAGCGGTCCGAGGTCTCCTGCGCGCTCGTGCCGGTGGGGCTCGCGGTGGCCGTGTTCGAGGCGGCGCCGGTCTTCGTGTTGGCGTTCAGGGCGGTGAAATCCATGATGGGCGTTCCGTTCGGTTGTTCAGGAAGGGAGCGGGCGATCAGCCCTGGCCCATCTGCAGGGTCTTGAGCAGCAGCGACTTGGCGGTGCCCATGACTTCGAGGTTGTTCTGGTACGAGCGCGAGGCGGAGATCATGTTGACCATCTCCTCGACGCTGTTGACGTTGCTGTAGGTGACGTAGCCGTCGGCGTCGGCCAACTGGTGGCTCGGATCGTGGATACGGCGGCCGGGGGTCTGGTTCTCCTGGACGCCCACCACCTGCACGCCGACGTCGGTCTGGTCGGTGCCGTTCTGGGCCAGGACGCTCTGGAACACGACCTGGCGTGCCTTGTACGCCTGGCCGTCCGGGCCGGCGACCGTGTCCGCGTTGGCCATGTTGCTGGCCACCGCGTTCAGGCGCTGGCTCTGCGCGCTGACCGCGCTGCCGCTGATGTGGAAGATGCTGAACATCGACATGACGGGCTCCTTGTCTCGTTACCCGGATCAGGAAGCGTTCGGCGACTTCATCGCATCCATCATGGTGCGGATGGAGCCGTTCAGGAATCGCAGCGAGGCCTCGTACTTCACCGTGTTGTCGGCGAAGCTGGCGCGCTCGCGGTCCATGTCGACGGTGTTGCTGTCCATGCTGGTCATGGAACTCAGGCTGCTCTGCAGCGCGTTCTGCGTGCGCTGCGTCAAGGTCTGGTTGGAGTCCGACGGGCTGGCCGCCGGGGAGGTCGCCGCGCGCAGCGCCTTGGCGAAGTCCATGTCCTTGGACTGGTAGCCCGGGGTGTCGGCGTTGGCGATGTTGCTGGCCAGCAGACGCTGACGCTCCGCCCGCAGGGTCAGCGCCTGGGACTGGAAATTCATCGCGTCGGTCAGTTTGTTCAGCATCACGTTTCTCCTTCGGACGACCTGTCACCCGTTTCTGTCACGTTCGAGCATTGTGTTCAGCAGGTCCGAAAACATGAGCGCGATAAGACGGGTGATCCCGGCGCATTTCGAAGCCACTGGCGAGCCCCGGATCCGTACAGTTCCGATCCATGCCGCAAAGCTGCCACTCCACCCATGCCCGCCACGCGCAGGCGCTGCCCGCCCTGCTGGCGGGGGCGCTGATGTCCGTGTGGCTGATGTTCGGGCTGGTGGACGAGGCCGACGCGCAGACGGCGGCGCCGGTGCAGGTGGCCGTGGCGCCCAATATCTCTATCAGCGAACCCGGCGGCTCAGGCCTGAACGCGCTGGACGCGACGCTGGAAGATCGCCTGCAGACGCTGGCGATGGCCGGAGCCCGCCAGGTGGCGCCCAACCAGGCCCGCGTGGAGATCGAGATCGGCAAGCTGGACCCGCGCCTGCGCCTGGCGCCCTGCGCGCAGATCCAGCCCTACCTGCCGCCCGGCACCAGGATGTGGGGCCGCAGCCGTCTGGGCCTGCGCTGCGTGGCCGGCGTGACCAAGTGGAACGTGACGTTGCCGCTGACGATCAAGGTGTACGGTCAGGCGTTCGTCGCGGCCGCGGACCTGCCGACCGGCACCATCCTGACTCAAGAACACTTCCGGTTGGCCGAAGTAGATATTGCCGGTGAGTCCGGCGCCATCTATACACAATCGGAAGCGTGGCTCGGACGTCATCTGGCCAAACCGGTCGCGGCCGGCCAGGCACTGCGTTCCGTGGACCTGAAGCTGCGCCAATGGGTGCAGCCGGGCGACCGGGTGCAGGTCATGGCGACCGGTGATGGTTACGCGATCGCCGGCGAAGGCCAGGCGATGGGCGTCGGGCTGGAAGGCCAGGATGTCCGCGTGCGTTTCGACAATGGCCGCATGGCCACCGGGCGTACGATCGGTGAACGACGGGTGGAGGTGGTACTGTGATGCCCTTCACCGAGAGATCTGTCTAATTTGTGAAGCGCGGCCCTCAAGTTCTGTCCAGGCGGGTCGATAAACCCGCTAATGGAAGGGTTCCGGAAGTTCTCGGGCCCATGGAGAAACACCATGAAGATCGGTAACAACGCTGACATCAATGCCTACTCGAAAGTCGGCGGCACTGCTGCCGGCGCGACCGAGGGCGGTGCCAAGACCGCCAAGGGCAGCGCCGCGGCCCCCTCGAACGAGGGGTCCAAGGTCGAACTGTCGAGCACGGTCAGCAGCCTGATCTCGGGCCCCGGCTCGGACGACGGCAGCTTCGACGCGGAGAAGGTCTCCCGCATCGCCAGCGCGATCGAGAAGGGCGAGTTCAAGATCAACGCCGACGCGATCGCCGACAAGCTGATCGCCAACGCGTCCGAGATGCTGGGCCGCACCCAGCAGTCGCATTGAACCGCTCCGTCGCAAGACGCTGAGCTGTAGCGAGCCACGACCCCAGCTTTTCCGGTGACGCCCATGACCGCCACGCCTCTGACCACGACCCCCGTCGACCTGGAGCAACCGCTCCAGGACGTCGAAAGCTGCCTGAACCTGCTGGGCGACGCGCTGCATCGACGCGACTCGCAGGCGATCGAGCTGCACGCGGCGTCGCTGCACGCGGCGCTGGCACGGGCGATCGAGCAGTTCAGCGCGGCCGCGCGCACCGGCACCGTGCCGCAGGGACTGCGTACCCGTCTGATGCAAGCCGGTGGCCGCGTCGCCGCCCAGCGTGAATCGCTGGCCCGCGCCACCGCGGCGCTGGACCGCGCCATCGATGTGCTGATGCCCGGCGAGCCGAGCGGTCTGTACGGCGCGTCCGGCAAGAACGAGCGCAAGTCGGGTCTGGGTGGCGCGATCCAGGCCTGAGCCAGGTTCCTCTCCAATGACGAAGGCCACGCAGTGCGTGGCCTTTTGCATTTCAGGTCGGAGTCCGCGTCGCCTTGCGCCGCAGGCAGTCCAGGTAGACGTGGCCGTCGGGCGGGAGGCCGCTGCGCTGCGAGGTCCAGATCATCTCGCCCAGGCACTCCATGGCTTCATGGTGGGCCTCGTGCAGCGACTGGCGCCGGGCCGCCAGCAGGTCCAGCGCCTGACGCACGCCCGTCGGCTGGTCGATCTGGTGCTGCTCCATCAGGCTCAGGTGCATGGACAGGTGCAGGAACGGGTTGGTGCGGCCGTCCTCGACCGTGTAGACCGCCGCGAGCGCGGCGACCTCATCGGCGAGTTCGTCGTGATATTCCGGGTGCTGCTCGATCCAGTCCGAGGCGATGGCCTCCATCGGCGTCAGCGGCAGCTTGTCGCGGTACTTGCGGAAGGTCTGGCAGAAGAAGCGCCGGACCTCGAGTTGGGAAGGGGCAAACATAAGCGCGTGATTGTCGCCGGCCTCGTCAGGCCTTGCCGGGCAGGGGATGCTCGGAGGAGGTCGGTGCCGTCCCTGGTGCCGTCCCTGGTGCCGTCCCTGGTGCCGTCCCGGGTGCCGCACCGGGCGCGGCGCCGGGCGCCAGATGCGGCTCCTGCCACGGGTTGCCGACCTTGCCTTCCGCCAGCGCCTTGCGCTCCGCGGCCAGCCGCTCCTCCAACTGCTCGCGACCGCGCTTGGACATCGCGATCAGCGTGTCCAGGTCGCCGCGGTGCGGGCGCAGTTCCTCGGTCTGCTCGACGGTGTGGCGGCGGAAGCGCCAGGCCATCTGCCGCGCCGCGTGCGGCTCCCAGCCCAGTTGCTGGAGCACGCTGCGCGCGCTCATCAGCGCGGAGTCCAGCGTCTCGCGTTCGATCAGTTCGACGCCGAGTTCGCGCAGCGCGTAGTAGTGCTGCACGTTGCGCGCCCGCGCGACGATCGTCAGGTGCGGGAAGTGCTGCCGCGCGATCTCGGCGATCTTGACGCTGTGGTTGAAGTCGTCGACCGCCAGCACGAGCACCTGCGCGTGCTGCGCGCCCGCGGTGCGCAGCAGCTCCAGCCGCGTCGCGTCGCCCCAGAACACGCGCCAGCCGAAGCGCCGCAGCGATTCGACGGTGTCGGCATCGTGGTCCAGGACCGTCGCCGCAATGCCGTTGGCGAAGAGCATGCGCCCGATGATCTGTCCGTAGCGCCCGAAGCCCGCGATGATCACCGTGGACTCCTGCTGCTCGGTGAGCTCGTGCGGGGACTTGCGCTCGATCTGGCCGGCGCGCCGCTGCGCCCAGGCCAGCAGGGCCGGCGTCAGCGCCAGCGACAGCGCGACCGCCGCCACCAGGACCGAGCGCTGACCCGCGTCGAGCAGCGTGGCCTGCTCGGCAAGCTGGAAGACGACGAAGCCGAACTCGCCGCCCTGCGCCAGCAGGATCACGAACACCGCGCGCTCCGGCTTGGGCAGGCCCATCGCGCGGCCCAGCGCCGCCAGCACGAGGCCCTTGCACAGCCACAACGCGGCCAGCAGGCCGAGCACGGCCAAGGGCTTCTGCCACAGCACGGTGAGGTCCAGGCCCATGCCCACGGCGATGAAGAACATCCCGAGCAGCAGGCCCTTGAAGGGCTCCAGGTCGGCCTCGAGCGCGCGGCGGTATTCGCTTTCGGCGAGCAGCACGCCGGCCGCGAACGCGCCCAGCGCCATCGAGAGACCGACCTTCTGCATCAGCATCGCCGCGGCCAGCACCAGCAGCAGCGAGGCGGCGGTGAAGATCTCCGGCGTGCCGCTGCGCGCGATCCAGCGCAGCAGCGGTCGCATCAGCAGCCGTCCGCCGAGCACGATCAGCACCAGCGCGCCGAGCGCCAGCCAGATGCGGTAGCCGGAGTGCCCCGCCGCGGGCCGGCCCTGGCTGGCCAGGATGGGCACCAGCGCCAGCACCGGGATCGCGGCGATGTCCTGTAGCAGCGCGACGCTGATGACGCTCTGGCCGCCGCGCGTGTTGCCGAGGTTCTTCTCGCTGAGCGTGCCCAGCGCGACCGCCGTCGACGACATCGCCAGCCCCAGCGCCGCGATGACGGCGGCATGCCAGTCGGCGTCGAGGAAGAACGACGGGATCAGCAGCAGCGCCGCGCAGCCCAGCATCTGCGCCGAGCCCCAGCCGAAGATCGGCCGGCGCATCGCCCACAGCCGCTTGGGCTCGAGCTCCAGGCCGACCAGGAACATCATCAGCACGACGCCGAATTCGCCGACCTCCAACACCGTCGCCGGCTGGCTGATCAGTCCCAGCACCTGCGGCCCGAGCAGCACGCCGGCCACGAGGTAGCCCAGGATCGATCCCAGCTTCAACCCGCGCGCCAGCGGCACCGCGAGCACTGCGGCGGCCAGCAGCACGAGCGGCGTCAGCAGCCAGTTGCCATGCGCGCCGTGTGCCGCGGCTTCGGTCGCCGTCACCGCGGCGGAGGCGGCGGCCATCGCGGCGGACGCCGCGTTCATCGGAGTGGAGACATCCATCAGACCGGCGCTCCTTCCTCGCGCACGGGGCGCTCGTCGTCGGGGACCGTTTCCTGGTCCGGCTCGGGCTGGTGCTCGCACCACTCGGGCAGGGCGCGCAGACCCTCGACGAAGGCCTGCGCATGGGCCTGGACCTGTTCGGCCGATGCCTTTTGCGCGCCATGCAGGATCAGGGGCGGCAGGAATCGCATGCCGCACAGCGCGGCCGTCTGCGCATAGGGCAGCAGGAAGTCCTCGACCGGATGGCGGTTGTAGCCCTCCGCGCTGTATGAGTGCTCGCTCCCACCGGCCGAGGTCACCAGCCACAGTTCCTTGCCGTGCAGCGCGTGGCCGGTCTGACCGTAGGCGAAGCCCACGCTCAGCACCTCGTCCACCCAGAGCTTCATCAGCGCGGGCATGCCGTACCAGTGCATCGGATGCAGCCAGACCAGCATCCCGGCGTCGCGCAGCGCCTCCTGCTCGGCGTGCGTGTCGATCGAGTAGTCCGGGTACAGCGCATAGAGATCGCGCACGCGGACGTTGGGCAGGCCTTGCGCGGCGGACAGCATCGCCCGCGTGACGCGGGAATGGGCCAGGTCCGGATGCGCGGCCAGGATGAGGATGGAAGAGGGAGCGCTCATGGCGGCGGATTTTGCGGTATCGCATAACATCGCGCGCACCTCATCGAGGAGAGGAGAGGCCATGCCGGTGATCCTGGTCGCCAACCCCAAGGGCGGGGTCGGCAAGAGCACGCTCGCGAGCAACGTCGCGGGATTCCTGGCCCATCGCGGCCGCGCGGTCATGCTGGGCGACATCGACCGCCAGCAGTCCTCGGCGCGCTGGCTCGCACAGCGGCCCGCGTCGCTGCCGGCGATCCGCGGCTGGGAACTGGCCTCGGCCGAGCAGCTGCGCACGCCCAAGGGCGTGTCGCACGCGGTGCTCGACACCCCCGCCGGCCTGCACGGCAAGAAGCTGGCGCAGGCGCTCAAGGTGGCGGATCGCGTGGTCATCCCGCTGCAGCCCAGCCTCTTTGACATCCAGGCGACATACGACTTCGTGCGCGAGCTGCAAGATGCGGCCCAGGATCGCGGCAAGTCGGGCGCGCTCGACATCGGCCTGGTGGCGATGCGGGTGCGCGAAGGGACGCTGTCGCAGCAGCAGCTCCACCAGTTCATCGAGCAGCTCGGGCTGCCGCTGCTGGCCGAGCTGCGCGACACCCAGAACTACGTGCAGCTGGCCGCCCGCGGCCTGACGCTCTGGGACATCGCCCCCGGCCGGGTGGCCCGCGATCTGGAACAGTGGCAGAGACTCTGTGCCTGGCTGGATCAGCCGGTGAAGGGGAAGGACGGCAAGGACTGACCCCTTGCGTCCCTCACCCCTCTTGGCGGGGCCTGCCGGCGCTGAAGACTTCAGAACGACAGGAGACCGGGATGCGGATGTTCGAGAAGCTGGAAGACCTGACGCCCCTCGTGGGGCAGGAGATCGGCGTGTCCGACTGGATCGCGACGGACCAGTCGCGGATCCAGGCCTTCGCCGACGCGACCGAGGACCAGCAGTGGATCCACACCGACCCGGCGCGCGCTGCCGAAGGGCCCTTCGGCGCCACCATCGCGCACGGTTTCCTGACGCTCAGCCTGCTGCCGCGCTTCTACGAGACCGCCTTCCGGGTGAGTGAGGTGCGCATGGGCATCAACTACGGTCTGGACCGCGTGCGCTTCCCTGCGCCGGTGCCGGTCGGGAGCCGGTTGCGGGGACGCTTCGTGCTCAAGCGTCTGGAGCCGGTCGAGGGCGGCGTGCAGATGATGGTCGAGGTGACCGTCGAACGCGAGGCCGGCGGGAAGCCGGTCTGCATCGCGGAATCGCTGACGCGGCAATACCGCTGACCGGACGGCGCCGACCGCTCTCCGATGTCGCCTCGGCGACGTCGAAAGGGTTGGGCGTCCATCGCCCGAAGCTGCCGTTTTCATCATTTCCGACGCGCCAGTTATCCGTCGACACACTCGACGGACAGCCTTCACACGTCGATACCGTGATGTGCGAATACAAAATCTTCAGTTTGCCAATAGAACTTTCTACTGTTTCAGATGCCACCGTAAGGGGGAGTGCCGGCCCGGAAGCACCCACCTATGATCACGTCCTGATTCGAAAGTCATTCGGTATGGCCGGTGGGGAGGCTCCCCTCGTCGAAGTCCGACCACCCAAGGAGAGACGCCCGTGAGGGTTTTGCTGATCGACGACCACCCGCTGATCCTGGCCGCGCTGCAGACTGTGATTCAAGGCCTCGGAGAAGACGTGCAGGTGCTGGGCGCCGACAGTGCGGCTCAGGCGCGCGATACGCTGAAGTCCCGTCAGGACTTCGATCTGGTGCTGCTGGACCTGAACCTGGGCGACGCCAGCGGTTTCGACGTGCTGGAAGAGTTCCGCGCGCAATACCCGTCGCTGCCGGTGGTGGTGATTTCCGCCTCCGACCGCGCGAGCGACGTGATCCGCGCGATCGACCAGGGCGCGATGGGCTTCATCCCCAAACGCACCAGCAACGACGTGCTGGCGCAGGCGCTGAAGCTGGTGATGTCGGGCGGGATCTACGTGCCGCCGATGTCGCTGGGCTCGGACGTGGCGCCGGAACCGGAGCCGGTCGCCATCGCCGACGCGACGACGGGCAACGCGAAGATGCATCAGGTCCAGGCGCTGGCCAGCCAGGCGGGCTACCAGACCACGGCCGGTCTCGAAAGCCTGCAACTGACGCCGCGCCAGACCGACGTGCTGGCGCTGCTGCTGCAAGGCAAGCCGAACAAGATCATCGCGCGCGAACTGGGCGTGTCGGTCGAGACGATCAAGGACCACGTCGCCGCGGTGCTGAAGGCGCTGGGTGTCAGCTCGCGCACGCAGGCCGTGCTGGCCGTCGGTCAGATGGTCCAGCGGCAACCGAACGCCGCGTTCACCACGTTCCGCTGACGCTCAGGTGGGCGAGTAGGCCAGCCGCACGTAGATCGGCGCGAAGGCTTCCGCCTGCGTGATCTCGACGAGGCGCTCCCGCGCCAGTTCGAGCATCGCGATGAAGGACACGACCAGCACCTGCGAGCCCTTGTCCAGCTCGAACAGGTCCTCGAACTCCACGAAGCGCTGGCCTTGCAACCGGCGCAGCAGGTGCGACATGTACTCGCGCACCGACAGCTGTTCGCGTGAGATCTTGTGATGCTGGTTGAGCTTGGCGCGACGCATCAGGTCCGCCCAGGCTGCGCGCAGGTCGTCGACGTGCACGTCCGGCAGCCGCGGCGCCAGCGACTGCTCGATGTGGATCTGCGCCCGCAGGAAGTCGCGCCCCAGCACCGGCATCTGGTCGAGTCGCAGCGCGGCCTGCTTCATCTGCTCGTATTCAAGCAGGCGGCGGACCAGTTCAGCGCGCGGATCTTCGGGCTCGCCGCCGTCGTCCGTCTTCTTGGGCGGCAGCAGCATCCGCGACTTGATCTCGATCAACATCGCGGCCATCAGCAGGTACTCGCTGGCCAGTTCGAGGTTGTGCTTGCGCAGCTGCTCGACGTAGCTCAGGTACTGCCGTGTCACCTCGGCCAGCGGGATGTCGAGGATGTTGAAGTTCTGCTTGCGGATCAGGTACAGCAGCAGGTCCAGCGGCCCCTGGAACGCCTCGAGGAAGACCTCCAGCGCATCCGGCGGGATGTAGAGATCCTGCGGCATGGCGAACAGCGGTTCGCCGTACAGCCGTGCGACGGCGACGTGGTCGACCGTGTCGGGCGTGGAAGCGTCGCCGCCCTGATCCGCCGGCGGGTCCGGCAGCGTCAGGGCGGTGTCGCGGGTGTCGTCAGCGTTGCTCACGCGGAGAGCCACGGTGGGGCCGACGGCAGGGCGGAGCGGGCCGCGGTCCGCCTTATTCCGACTTGGTTTGATAGACGTAGGCCTGCTGCGACACGCGGGCGTCGTCGTAGCCGGCTTGCGCCTGGCGGTCCTGCTCGCGGTCCCACAGCAGGGCGCGGCCGGCGCGCTGCTCGGCTTCCAGCGTGGGCTTCTTGGCCTTCAGTTCGTTGATGAACTGGGTGGCTTCGGATTCGTATTTCTGCCAGAAAAACGGCATGGTGGCCTCTTGATCGAATGTTCGAAAACTGGGGGGATTCTAGGCGGTCGGTGTCGTCGGAGCCGGTGCTCAGCGAACACGCATGCCGGGTTGTGCACCCGGGAAAGGTTCCAGCACGAAAATGCCGGGGTTCGCCTTCTCGTCTGCGTGGCTGGCGGCCAGCACCATGCCTTCGGACACGCCGAACTTCATCTTGCGCGGCGCCAGGTTCGCGACCATCACCGTCAGCTTCCCTTCGAGCTGCTCTGGTTGATAGGCGCTGCGGATGCCGCTGAACACGTTGCGCAGGCGGCCCTCGCCGACGTCCAGCGTCAGGCGCAGGAGCTTGTCCGAGCCGTCGACCAGTTCCGCCTTGACGATCTTCGCGATGCGCAGGTCGACCTTGGCGAAGTCATCGATCTTGATCTCGGGTGCGAGTTCCTCGCCGCCGGGCAGCACCTTGGGCGGTGCGGGCGGTTCGAACAGCGCTTCCAGCAGCTTGGGATCGACGCGCTGCAGCAGATGCTCATAGCCGCCGATCTTGTGCGCGCCCAAGGCGCGGTCGGCGTCGACGAAGGTCATGGGCGCGACCTGCAGGAAGGCCTCGACCTTGGCCACCAGCGCCGGCAGCACCGGCTTCAGGTAGATCGACAGCAGGCGGAAGGCCTCGATGCAGACAGTGCAGACGTCCTGCAGGACCTGGTCCTTGCCTTCGAGCTTGGCGAGGTCCCAGGGCTTGTTCTGGTCCACGTACTCGTTGACGCGATCGGCCAGCAGCATGATCTCGCGCAGCGCCTTGCCGAACTCGCGGGTCTCGTACAGCTCGATGATCGTCGCCTTGTGCGCGCGCAGGCCGTCGAGCAGCGCGCGGCCCTCGACGCCCACATCGGCCGACAGCTGGCCGCCGAAGCGCTTGGACAGGAAGCCTGCCGCGCGGCTGGCGATGTTGATGTACTTGCCGACCAGGTCCGAATTGACGCGGGCGACGAAGTCCTCCGGATTGAAGTCGACGTCCTCGACCTTGCTGTTGAGCTTGGCGGCCAGGTAGTAGCGCAGCCACTCCGGATTCATGCCCAGCGACAGGTACTTCAGCGGATCCAGGCCGGTGCCGCGGCTCTTGGACATCTTCTCGCCGCCGTTGACGGTCAGGAAACCGTGCACGAACACATGGTTGGGCGTCTTGCGGCCGCTGAAGTGCAGCATCGCGGGCCAGAACAGCGTGTGGAAGTAGGTGATGTCCTTGCCGATGAAATGGATCTGCTCGGTGGACTCGTCCTGGATGAACGCGTCGAAGTCGCGGCCGGTCTTGGCGAAGTAGTTCTTCAGCGAGGCCAGGTAGCCGATGGGCGCGTCCAGCCAGACGTAGAAGTACTTGCCCGGCGCGTCGGGGATCTCGATGCCGAAGTAGGGCGCGTCGCGGCTGATGTCCCAGTCGCCCAGGCCGCCCTTGCCGTCCTCGTCCTTGGCGAACCATTCCTTGATCTTGTTGAGCACCTCCGGCTGCAGGCGGCCGGGCGCCTGCGTCCATTGCTCGAGGAACTCGACGCAGCGCGGGTCGGACAGCTTGAAGAAGTAGTGCTCGGAGCTCTTCATCACCGGCGTCGCGCCGGTCAGCACCGAGAACGGGTTCTTCAGTTCGGTCGGCGTGTAGACCGCGCCGCAGACCTCGCAGGAGTCGCCGTACTGGTCCTTCGCGCCGCACTTGGGGCACTCGCCCTTGATGAAGCGGTCGGGCAGGAACATGGCCTTCTGCGGATCGAAGAACTGCTCGATCGTCTTCACGGCGATCAGCTCGTTGGCGCGCAGCGAGCGGTAGATCTCCTTGGACAGCTCGTGATTCTCCGCGCCGTCGGTGGAGTGCCAGTTGTCGAAGCTGATGTGGAAGCCGTCGAGGTACTGCTTGCGCCCCGACGCGATGTCGGCGACGAACTGCTGCGGGCTCTTCCCGGCCTTCTCGGCCGCGATCATGATCGGCGCGCCGTGGGCGTCGTCGGCGCAGACGAAGTGCACCTCGCTGCCCTGCATCCGCTGGAAGCGCACCCAGATGTCGGCCTGGGTGTACTCCATGATGTGGCCGATGTGGAAATTCGCATTGGCGTACGGGAGGGCGGTGGTGACGAAGATCTTGCGGGTCATGGCGCTCGGGTTGCTGCTTTGAGGCGGCTTTTGAAGCTGCGTTCTTCTCCCCGCGCCCGGCGCCTGGATGGGCCGTGCGGTCACGCGGGGGGAACCGGCCATTTTAGGCGCCGGAAGGAGTCGTCGGGCGCGAGGCGTAGCGCTGGGCGAGCCAGGAGCACAGGATCAGCTGCAGCTGGTGATAGAACATGATGGGCAGGACGATCACGCCGACCGCCGGATGCGCGCCGAACAGCAGCTTGGCCATCGGCACGCCGGAGGCCAGCGTCTTCTTGGAGCCGCAGAACACCGCGGCGATCTCGTCCTCGACCGACAGGCCCATCGCACGGGCCGCCAGGCGGCTCAGCACGATGACGACGGCCAGGAATAGCGCGGCGCCCAGGGCCGCCTTGACCAGCAGCTCCGCGCCGTGGTCGCGCCACAGGCCCGAGGCCACCGAGTCGCTGAACGCCGACAGCACCAGCAGGATGATCACCCAGCGGTCGATCAGCGTGATCTTCGACTTGTAGCGCGTGTAGAAGCCCAGCAGCACCGGGCGCAGCAGTTGACCGGCGACCAGCGGGAGCAGCAGCAGCTGGGTCAGTTTCCAGACCGCTTCGCCGAAGGGCAGCGTCGCGCCGCTGGTGCCGGCCATCAGCGCGACCAGCAGCGGCGTCAGCACGATGCCGAGCAGGCTGGAGACGCTGGCGTTGAAGATCGCGGCCGGCACGTTGCCCCGGGCCAGCACCGTCATGGCCACGGAAGACGAGATCGTCGACGGCAGCGCGCAGAGGTAGGCGAAGCCCAGGGCCAGGTCTTGCGGCAGCCAGCGGCTGAACAGCGCGCTGAAGCCCCACCACAGCAACGGGAAGAGCGCGTAGGTGCTGAGCTGCACCAGCACATGGACCTTCCACTTCAGCGCGCCGTCGCGCAGCGCCGCGGCGGACAGTCCCAGCCCCGTCAGGAAGAACACCAGCGCCACGCCCCAGTTGCTGACCACTTCCAGCCGGAGCAGTCCGCCGCTGCGGCCCAGTTCGGGCCAGAAGCTGGCCAGCGCCACCGCGCCGACCAGCGCCAGCAGAAACCATTCCTTGCGGAACCAGGACCGGATGCCCATCGTCAACCTTTCACCAGCGCTCGGCCGGCACGTCACAACCATCGGGGAACAAGGAAAGAGGAGGGACTCTAGCGGGCCCGTGACTTGCCCACCTGTCTTTGGCCTTGCCGGCCAACGATTTCACCGCGTGCGCAAACGCTGGTCGCCCGGGATGTCGGATTCGTGACGCGGCCTGGTGCATTCATGACGGCATTCGCACGGTCGGGCGAGCCCGGGATCGGCAGATCTGACCGGACTTGTAACGATCCGGGAGCCTGTCGCACCGCCCAGACACCCTTCGGTACCCCGTCGGAGGGATGTGCGACCTCGTCCTGCGGTTCAAGCACCGACGCTAAATGCTTGATTTCAAAGACCCCGGAAAGCTATCCACCGAGACTGTGGATAACTGTGTGGGAAACCTGCCGGGGATTGCTCTAAACCCTTGATCGACGGTCTTCCGAGGTTCCGTGCCTCATTTCCGGGCAAGCGAAATCGCGCTATATGAATCAATGACTTAGCGACGTCACGGGAAAACGAGCAGCTGCGATGCAGCAGTGGGGTCCTCGAGGACGGTGGAGCGGCTGAATGGGGATAAGTCAAGCCCCGCATCCTCGAATTTTGGGTTGACAACCCTCCGATGACGCCGGAAGAGGCGACCCGACGGTACCGCTGTCGTCCATCCGCCTGGACGATCTATCCCCCGCGGCTGTGGACAAGCATGTGTGTCACCGGGAGATGACGCTTGCAAGTGCTTGTCACGAGCGGTATTCCAGTGGTTTGCTCAAAAAATGGGCAACTGGCGACCACTTCATGACGTCGCGTCGATGGGACATGACAGGTCCGCGATGGGCGCCTGACGGGTCGCGGCACCGTGCGGGCCGGGCAGGCCCCTAAAGGGAGGGCCTCGGCGCACCGCTAAAATCGCGACTTTGCAAACGCATCCCTCATTTCTTACATGACCCAGGCAGTGGCGGGCAATTCATCGGGGCGGTCGGCCGCAGGCAAGTCCCCGGAACTTTTTGAACTGAAGAGCGCCTCGCTGAGCCTGCTCGCCCTCGTCCTGAAGACGGCCGATCCGGCCGCGCTCGATGCGGAACTCCAGGCCAAGCTGGGTGAGACGCCCGACGCGTTCCACCACGATCCGCTGCTGCTCGACCTGAGCCAGCTGCCGGTGGTGGCGCTGGCGGAGCAGGGCGCCGAGCCGGCTCAGGCCATCGACGGCCAGGGGCAACTGAGCCTGGAGGCCGACACGTCGACGGCCACGGCGGACGAGGCGGCCGGGCCCGTGGCCCGCGTGGACATCGCCGCGGTGCTCCCGCTGCTGCGTCGGCACCGCCTGCAGCCCGTCGGCGTGGTCGGCGCGAACGCGGCGGAACTGGCGCAGGCCACGGCGCTGGGTCTTGCCGAAGCGCCCGATCTGCCGGTGCGCGCCGAGCGCGAATCGCGCGAGCCCCGCGTCGAGAAGGTCGTCCAGCAGGTGATCAAGGAAGTCGTCGTCGAGCGTCCGGTGGAAGTGCCGGTGCCGACGGAGACCAGGACCGTCTACGTCGACAAGCCGCTGCGTTCCGGCCAGCAGGTCTACGCCAAGGGCGCCGACCTGGTCGTGCTGGCGGCGGTGAACCACGGCGCCGAGGTGATCGCCGACGGCAGCATCCACGTCTACGCGCCGCTGCGCGGCAAGGCGATCGCGGGCGCGCGCGGCAACACCGACGCACGCATCTTCGCGCAGCAGCTCGAGGCCGAGCTGATCGCCATCGCCGGCATCTACCGCACCAGCGAGAACCCGCTGCCGGACAACGTGCGCGGCAAGGCGGCGCAGGTCCGGCTCGACGGCGAAAAGCTGCTGATGGAGCCGCTGGGCACTTGAGCCCGCGGACCATCTCCCACCGAACACTCTGAAAAAAAGGACCTAGCCCCATGACCAAGATCGTTGTGGTGACTTCCGGCAAGGGCGGCGTCGGCAAGACCACCACCAGTGCCAGCTTTGCCACCGGCCTCGCGATGCGCGGCTACAAGACGGCCGTCATCGACTTCGACGTCGGCCTGCGCAACCTCGACCTGATCATGGGTTGCGAGCGCCGCGTCGTGTATGACCTGATCAACGTCATCAACGACGAGATCAAGCTCAGCCAGGCGCTGATCAAGGACAAGCAGCTGGACAAGCTCTTCATCCTCGCGGCCTCGCAGACGCGCGACAAGGACGCGCTGAAGCAGGAGGGCGTCGAGCGCGTGCTGGAAGAGCTCAAGGCGATGGAGTTCGACTTCATCGTCTGCGACTCGCCGGCCGGCATCGAGACGGGCGCGCTGATGGCCATGCACTACGCCGACGAGGCGCTGGTCGTGACCAACCCCGAGGTCTCCTCGGTGCGCGACAGCGACCGCATCCTGGGCATGCTCAACAGCAAGACCAAACGCGCCATCGAAGGCAAGGAGCCCGTCAAGGAACACCTGCTGATCACGCGCTACAACCCCAACCGGGTCGAAGGCGGTCAGATGCTCTCGCTCGAGGACATCCACGAGATCCTGCGCACGCCGCTGATCGGCGTGATCCCGGAGAGCGAAGTGGTGCTGCAGGCGTCCAACCAGGGCCTGCCGGCGATCCACATGAAGGGAACGGATGTTGCCGAGGCCTACACCGACGTCATCGCCCGTTTCCTGGGCGAAGACAAGCCGATGCGTTTCGTCGAGGCCGTGAAGCCGGGCTTCTTCAAGCGTCTGTTCAGTCGCTGACACCCGAGGGAGAGACCATGGGATTCATGTCCTTCTTCCTGGGCGAGAAGAAAAGCACCGCCAGCGTCGCCAAGGAGCGCCTGCAGCTGATCCTCGCCCATGAACGCAACGGTCGCGGCGCAAGCCCCGACTACCTGCCGCAATTGCAGCGCGAGCTGCTTGCGGTTATCTCGAAGTACGTCTCCATCAACCCGGACGACATCAAGGTCCACATGGAACGCCAGGACGACCTCGAAGTCCTCGAAGTGAAGATCGAGCTGCCCGAAGGCCGCCGACTCTGATCCACCGCCGCCCACCCCGCACGACACCTCGACGAAGTCCTCGCTTCGGAGGCGGAGGGAGCCGGGGGGCCGGCGGCGATTTGTGGAGCCTGCGAGACGTATGAGCCGACGGCCCCCCGGCTCCCGCAGCCGGAGCGACCGACACACTGCTGGCGTTGGTGCGTTGGCCGCCAGTGCAGGGGGCCTTGCCGGCGAGCGGCAAAACCCCCAGCACAGCCGTCCCCAACCACTGTCGCACTTCCCCGGTTTTGCTACCGAGGACTTCGGGTGATCAGAGTCTGAACACTGCGACGGCCTGGTTCAGTTGAGCGGCCTGGTGCTTGAGGCTCTCGGCCGCGGCGGCTGCTTCCTCGACGAGCGCAGCGTTCTGCTGCGTGACCTGATCCAGTTGCGTGATGGCGTCGCCGACCTGGCCGATGCCCTGGCTCTGTTCGGCGCTCGCGTTGCTGATCTCCGCGATGAGGACCGAGACCTGCTTCACCTGGTCGACGATCTGATTCATCGTCTCGCCCGCCGAGCCCGCGATGCGGGTGCCGGCCTCGACCTTGGCGCCGCTGTCGACGATCAGCGTCTTGATCTCCTTGGCCGCCGCCGCGCTGCGCTGCGCGAGCGCGCGCACCTCGCTGGCCACGACCGCGAAGCCGCGTCCCTGCTCGCCCGCGCGCGCCGCCTCGACGGCCGCGTTCAATGCGAGGATGTTGGTCTGGAACGCGATGCCGTCGATGGTGCCGATGATGTCGGTGATGCGGCGCGAGCTCTCGTCGATCTGACGCATCACCGCCACCACCTGCTGCACCGCCTGGCCGCCTTCGGCCGCCACCGTGGAAGCCGTCTGCGCGAGCTGCGTCGCCGTGCGCGCGGTGTCGGCGTTCTGCTTCACCGTCGCGGTGAGCTCTTCCATCGACGCCGCGGTCTCCTCGAGGTTCGAGGCCTGTTCCTCGGTCCGCTGCGACAGGTCGGCGTTGCCGCTGGCGATCTCGCCGGTGCCCGTCGCGATCGAGTCGCTGCTCATCCGCACCTGACCGACGATGCGGGTGAGGCTTTCGTTCATCCGCTGCAGCGCGCCCAGCAGCTGTCCGGTCTCGTCGCGGCTGTTGACGCGGATCTCCGAGCGGAGATCGCCGGCCGCCACGGCCTCGGCGATCGTCACCGCCTGCGCCATCGGCGTCACGATCGCGCGACTCAGCAGCCATGCGGTGAAGAGCCCCACCGCCGCGATGACGACGGCGCCCAGCCCCGCCTGCCAGCGCAGCGCGGTGCGCGCGTCGGCCGCGGCCTGACGTGCCTCCTGCGCATGGTCTTCCTGCATCGCGACGAACTGTCCGATCGCCTCGAGGTAGACCTTCACCGACGGCACGTACTCGTTCTGCACGATGCGGCTGGTGGCGCTCCAATCCCCCGATGCGCCCGCCTCGCGCGCCTTCTTGCTCGCCGCGAGCAGCGTCTGCCCCAGACCGACGATCTCCTTGAGCTTGGCCTGGTCCTCCGGCCGCTTGGCCTCGGCGGAAATCTGCTCGCGCAGCTTCGCGACCTCGGGCGCGTCGTTGGCGATGTTGGCCTTGAAGAGTTCGCCCACGGCCGGGTCCGAACTGATCGCGCTGGCCATGCTGCGCGCCACCGCCGTCTGCGTCATGCCTTGCCATTGCACGGACTTGCGGATGATGTCCTGCGCGGCGGTGATGGCCGCGCTGGACTCGCTCGTGATGCGATCGCTGCGCCAGAGCGTGAACATGCCCACCACGAGCATCGCCACGATCAACAGCACGATCGCGCCGTTGAGCTTGCTGGTCAGGGGAAGGTCGTTGAGCCGCATCGTTGTCTCCTTGGGGTTCTGGTTTTTCGATGTGAGGGCCTGGACGCACCGATTCTGAGCATCGCTTCGTGACGCTGCCAAGAGAGCTTGCGCCCCCAACGGTCCCGTGTAATCCCCTATGCCTGAAACGCCGCCGCGTCACTAGGGTGACGCGAGGCGCTCGGAGCGGTCGATAGACTGACTCGAACAGCCGAAATCAAGGCGCCCGTGCGCTTGCGGGATCGCGTTCCACGCGGTGCCGCAGCCGAGAGGTGCTGGCAACAATATCCAGGAGACGACATGGCACTGATGGGCCAGATGATGTCGATGCCCTTGCTGATCTCATCGTTGATCCAGCATGCGGCACGCCATTCCGGGGATACCGAGATCGTCAGCAAGCGGGTCGAGGGCGACCTGCATCGCACCACGTGGGGCGCGGTCGAGTTCCGCGCCCGGCAGCTCGCGCAGGCCTTCGCGCGGCTCGGGCTGAAACCCGGCGAGCGCGTCGGCACGCTGGCCTGGAACGGCCATCGCCACCTCGAGATCTACTACGGCACCTCCGGCTCCGGCCTGGTGTGCCACACGATCAACCCGCGCCTGTTCCCCGAGCAGATCGCATGGATCTCCGGCGACGCCGACGACCGCGCGCTGTGCTTCGACCTGACCTTCCTGCCGCTGGTCGAGAAGATCGCGCCGCAGCTCGGCCAGGTGCGCCACTTCATCCTGATGAGCGACCGCGCCCACATGCCGGCCGAGTCCTCGATCCCGAACCTGCGCTGCTACGAGGAACTCGTGGACGCGGAGGACGGGAACTACGTCTGGCCCGAGTTCGACGAGAACACCGCTTCGAGCATCTGCTACACGAGCGGCACGACCGGTCATCCGAAGGGCGCGGTGTACAGCCATCGCAGCTCGGTGCTGCATGCCTACGGCGCGGCGCTGCCGGACGCGATGGCATCCTCGCGCCGCGACGTGATCCTGCCGGTGGTGCCCATGTTCCACGTCAACGCGTGGGGCCTGCCGTACAGCACCGCGCTGGTCGGCTGCAAGCTGGTGCTGCCGGGCCCGCACCTGGACGGCAAGTCGCTCTACGAGCTCTTCGAGACGGAGAAGGTCACCTTCAGCGCCGGCGTGCCCACCGTGTGGCTGGGGCTGCTGAACTACGTCGGCGCCAACGGCCTGAAATTCTCGACCTTCAAGCGCACGGTGATCGGCGGCTCCGCCTGCCCGCCGGCGATGCTGCGCACGCTGATGGACGACTACGGCGTCGACGTGATCCATGCCTGGGGCATGACGGAGATGTCGCCGCTGGGCACGCTGTCGCGGCTCAGCAGCCGCCAGCTGGAACTGCCGAAGGAAGAACAGCGCCACCTGCTCGAGAAGCAGGGCAAGGCGATCTACGGCGTGGACATGGCCGTCGTCGACGACGGCGGCCAGGCGCTGCCGTGGGACGGCAAGAGTTCGGGCAACCTGGTGGTACGCGGGCCCTGGGTCATCGACAGCTACTTCGGTCATGACGGCTCGCCGCTGATCCGCGTGACCGGCGAGGACGGCCGCGACGCCGGCCTCTGGTTCCCCACCGGCGACGTCGCCGCGATCGATGCCGACGGCTTCATGCAGATCACCGACCGCAGCAAGGACGTGATCAAGTCCGGCGGCGAATGGATCAGCTCGATCGACGTCGAGAACATCGCGATGGCGCATCCGGCCGTGCACGAGGCGGCCGTCATCGCGGTCGCCCATCCGAAGTGGGACGAACGCCCGCTGCTCGTCGTCGTGCGCAAGCCCACCGACGCGGGTGCTGCGCTGACGCGCGAGGCGGTCATCGGTTTCTACGAGGGCAAGATCGCCAAGTGGCAGGTGCCCGACGACGTCGTCTTCGTCGACGAGATCCCGCACACCGCCACCGGCAAGATGCTCAAGCTGAAGCTGCGCGAGCAGTTCAAGGGCCACAAGCTGCCGGGCTGCTGAGCCCCCGCCTTTCCCGCGACCCCGCGCGTCATCGGGATCCCTGCGATTTCCTTGCTGTTCAGCGTCCTACATCAACAACATCTCCGGAGACAGACATGAACCAGACCCGCAAGCATTCGGCCACCGTCACCCCCCGCCGCACGGTGCTCGCCGCCGTCGCCCTGAGCGCCCTGTTCGGCGTCTCCGGCGCGTACGCGCAGAAAGGCGAGACGGTGAAGATCGCCTGGATCGATCCGCTGTCGGGCCTGATGGCGCCGGTGGGCCAGAACCAGGTGAAGTCCTTCCAGTTCTTCGCCGAGAAGTTCAACGCCACCAACCCGGCCGGCGTGAAGTTCGAGATCATCCCGATCGACAACAAGCTCAGCCCCGCGGAGTCGCTCAACGCGCTGAAGTCCGCGATCGACCAGGGCGTGCGCTACGTGACGCAGGGCAACGGCTCGGGCGCGGCGCTGGCGATCATCGACGCCGTCAACAAGCACAACGAGCGCAATCCCGGCAAGGAGGTCGTGTACCTCAACCACTCGGCCGTGGACCCGGACCTGACCAACAGCAAGTGCAGCTACTGGCACTTCCGCTTCGACGCGGACACGTCGATGAAGATGGAAGCGATCACGACCTTCCTGAAGGACCAGGCCGACGTCAAGAAGGTCTACCTGCTCAACCAGAACTACGCGCACGGCCACCAGGTCGCGAAGTACGCCAAGGAAGGGCTGGCCCGCAAGCGCCCCGACGTGCAGATCGTCGGCGAGGACCTGCACCCGCTGGCCCAGGTGCGCGACTTCGCGCCCTACGTCGCCAAGATCAAGGCCAGCGGCGCGGACACGGTGATCACCGGCAACTGGGGCTCGGACCTGGCGCTGCTGGTGAAGGCGGCCTCGGAGGCCGGCTACAACGGCAAGTTCTACACCTACTACGCCGGCGTCACCGGCACGCCGACGGCCATCGGCGCCGCGGGCGCGGGACGCGTCTACCAGGCGGCCTACAACTACAACAACATGGGCGGCCAGATGGACACCTGGGCCAACGAGTTCAAGGCCAAGTTCAACGACGACTTCTACACCGGCAGCATCATCCACATCTACTCGGCGCTGGGTGCGGCGATGGCCAAGGCCAAGAGCACCGACCCGGTGAAGGTGGCCGCCGCGCTCGAAGGGCTGAAGTTCAAGTCCTTCAACGGCGACGTCGAGATCCGCAAGGGCGACCACCAGCTGCAGCAGCCGATCTTCATCTCGCGCTGGGAGAAGGTCGACGCCAAGCATCCGTACAACGTGGAGAACACCGGCTTCAACTTCGCGCCGGTGAAGACTTACGACGCGTATGTGAGCAGCACGCCGACGTCCTGCCAGATGAAGCGTCCGAGCTGACGCGCGTCCGCGCACCGCGAGCCGGCCCATGGGGCCGCTCGCGGTGGTGCCGCGCGATGCGGCGCGATTGAGAGGATGAACTCTTGGAACAGATCCTGATCAACCTGCTGAACGGCCTGTCCTCCGGACTGCTGCTGTTCATGCTGAGCTCCGGCCTCACGCTGATCTTCAGCATGATGGGCGTGCTGAACTTCGCGCATGCGAGCTTCTACATGCTGGGCGCGTACGTCGCGTATTCCATCGCCGGGTGGATCGGGTTCTGGCCCGCGTTGTTCCTCGCGCCGCTGGTCGTCGGTGGCCTCGGGGCGGTGTTCGAGCGGGGCGCGCTGCGGCGCGTCCACAAGTTCGGCCACGTCCCGGAGCTGCTGATCACCTTCGGCCTGTCGTATGTCGTGCTGGAACTGGTCCAGCTGGTGTGGGGCCGCACGGCGGTGCCGTTCCCGCCGCCGCCCTCGCTGCAGGGCGCGGCCTTCACGCTGATCCATGCGCCGGGCCAGGCGCTGCAGATGGCCTGGGGCGACGCGCCGGCCGCCGTCTGCGCCGTGGCCAGCTGTTCCAAGTTCCCGCTGACGCGCGCCTTCATGATGCTGGTCGCGCTGTTCATGCTGCTGTCGCTGTGGCTGCTGCTGACGCGCACCCGCATCGGCCTGGTCATCCAGGCCGCGCTGACGCATCCGGAGATGGTCGAGTCGCTCGGCCACAACGTGCCGCGCGTGTTCATGCTGGTGTTCGGCAGCGGCTGCGCACTGGCGGCGCTGGCCGGCGTCATCGGCGGCGTCACCTTCGTCACCGAGCCGTCGATGGCGGTGCTGGTCGGCTCCATCATCTTCGTGGTGGTGGTCATCGGCGGCATCGGCTCGCTCGCCGGGGCCTTCGTCGCCTCCATCGTCATCGGGCTGCTGCAGACGCTGCCGCTGACCGTCGACGCGTCCCTGGCCCAGGTCTTCAAGCTCGGCCCGGACACCTTCGGCTACCCGCTGCTCAAGCTCTCGCTGGCGCAGGTCGCGCCCATCCTGCCCTACCTGCTGATGGTCCTCATCCTGATCTTCCGGCCCAAGGGCCTGCTCGGCACGCGGGAGGGCTGACCGATGTCCGTCGTCATGTCTTCCTCCTCCGCTCCTGCCGCTCCTGCCGCTCCCGCCGGCTCCGCGCCGGGCTCGCCGTCCGCCACGCCGGCCAACGGCGGGACGCATCGCGTCCACGCCCGCGCCAAGCGCGGCGAGACCTATCACTTCAAGCCGCACAACGTCGGCCGCTGGCTGATCTGGGGCTTCTACGCGGTGGCGCTCATCGTGGCGCCGCTGATGTGGACCAGCAGCCTGGCGCAGACCATGCTGTCGCAGATGGGCATCGCCATCATCGCGTGCCTGTCCTACAACCTGCTGCTGGGGCAGGGCGGCATGCTGAGCTTCGGCCACGCCGTCTACACCGGGCTGGGCGCCTACCTGGCGATCCACACGCTCAACGTCGTCGGCGCGGGCCAGCTCGCGCTGCCGGTGGGACTGGTGCCCCTCGTCGGCGGCCTCGCGGGCCTGTTCTTCGCGGCGCTGTTCGGCTACGTGTCGACGAAGAAGTCCGGCACGCCCTTCGCGATGATCACGCTGGGCCTGGGCGAGCTGATCTGGTCGATGTCGCTGATGCTGCCGGAGTTCTTCGGCGGCGAGGGCGGCGTCTCCTCCAACCGCGTCGTCGGCAAGGCGGTCTGGGGCATCACGTTCGGGCCGCAGATCCAGGTGTACTACCTGATCGCGATCTACGTCTTCGTCTGCACGGCGCTGCTGTTCGCGTTCACGCGCACGCCGCTGGGACGCATGCTCAACGCGGTGCGCGACAACCCCGAGCGCGTCGAGTTCATCGGCTACGACACGCAGTGGGTGCGCTTCCTCGCGTTCCTGATCGCGGGCTTCTTCGCCGGCGTGTCGGGCGGGCTGTCGGCGCTGAACTTCGAGATCGTCAACGCCGAGGTCGTCGGCGCGGCGCGCTCGGGCGCCTACCTGCTGTTCACCTTCCTCGGCGGCGCGACCTTCTTCTTCGGGCCCATCATCGGCGCCGTGCTGATGGTCGTGGCCACCGTGCTGCTGTCGGAGCTGACCAAGGCCTGGCTGCTCTACCTCGGCCTCGTGTTCCTGTTCATGGTGATGTACGCGCCGGGCGGCATCGCCTCGCTGATCATGATGAACCTGCGGCTGGCGGCGTTCGGCAAGCTGCGCTCGCTGTGGCCGTCGTACCTCGGCCTGGCCGGCGCGGCGCTGACGATGCTGGTCGGCGGCTCGGCGATGGTCGAAATGCTCTACCACCTGCAGCTCAACGAGGCGCTCGGTCCGAAGATGACCTACCTGGGCGTGGCGCTCGATGCGAAGAGCGTCGAGTCCTGGTTCGGCGCCGGCTTCGTGCTGCTCACCGGGCTGGGCCTGTTCGAGCTGGTGCGCCGCGAGTTCCGCGCCGAGTGGGACCGGGCGCAGGAAGAGATCGAGAAAGAGATCAAGCGGAGGGAGAGCCTGTGAGCGCGCACCACGCCCCTTATGCCTTGGAACTGAAGTCGGTCCGCAAGAGCTTCGGCAAGAGCGAGATCATCCGCGGCGCGGAGCTGGCGGTGAAGCCCGGCGAGCGCGTCGCGATCATCGGCCCGAACGGCGCGGGCAAGTCCACGCTGTTCAACCTGATCAGCGGCCGCTTCGCGCCCACCAGCGGCGAGATCCGGCTCTTCGGCGAGCGCATCGACCAGCTCGCGCCCTATCAGATCAACCGCCGCGGCCTGTCGCGCAGCTTCCAGGTCTCCAACCTGTTCACGCGGCTGTCGGTGTTCGAGAACATCCGCTGCGCGCTGCTCTGGTCCATGGGCCACAAGTACGCGTTCTGGAAGTTCCTCGCCGGCATGGACGACGTCAACGACCGCGTCGAGGAACTGCTGGAGATGCTGCACCTCGACAAGAAGCGCGACGTGCCGGCAGTGAACCTGACCTACGCCGAGGCGCGCGTGCTGGAAATCGGCATCACCATCGCCGGCGGCGCGCAGGTCATCCTGCTGGACGAACCGACGGCGGGCATGAGCAAGAGCGAGACCAAGCGCTTCATCCAGCTGATCCGCCAGGTCACCGAGGGTCGCACGCTGCTGACGGTGGAGCACGACATGGGCGTGGTCTTCGGTCTGGCCGACAAGATCGCGGTGCTGGTCTACGGCGAGGTGATCGCCTTCGACACGCCGGACGCGGTGCGCGCGAACCCGCGTGTGCAGGAGGCGTATCTGGGCTCGGTGCTGGCCGAATCGCAGTCCGCGGGGGCACACGCATGAGCGTCGCGATGAACGACACCAACATCGGCGCGATGCGTGCCTCGGCGGGCGCCGCGGCCGTCGCCGGTTCGCGTGCGCTGCAGCTCGACAACGTCCATGCCTTCTATGGCAAGAGCCATGTGCTGCACGGCGTGTCGATGGAAGTCCGGCCCGGCGAGATCGTCAGCCTGCTGGGCCGCAACGGCTCGGGCCGCTCGACGACGGTGAAGACGATCATGGGCCAGGTCGACGGCACCGGATCGATCGCGTGGGGCGGCCAGGAACTGCTGGGCCGCAAGGCCTACGAGATCGCGCACCGCGGCATCGGCTACGTGCCGGAGAACCGGGACATCTTCCCCAAGCTCACCGTCCACCAGAACCTGCTGCTGGGCGAGAAGGGCGGTCGTCGTGGCGCTGCCAAGCCGCGCTGGAGCTTCGACGACATGTACGCGATGTTCCCGCGCCTGAAGGAGCGGCAGCACACCGAGGCCGGCGTGCTATCCGGCGGCGAGCAGCAGATGCTGACGCTGTGCCGCACGCTGATGGGCGATCCCGACCTGATCATGATCGACGAGCCCACCGAAGGCCTGGCGCCCAAGATCGTCGAGCTGGTCGCGGAGTACCTCAAGGAGCTCAAGCGGCGCGGCGTGTCGGTGCTGCTGGTCGAGCAGAAGCTGGCGATCGCGCTGGAGATCTCCGAGCGCTGCTACGTGATGGGCCACGGGCGCATCGTGTTCGAAGGCACGCCCGCGGATCTGCGCGCGAACGCCTACGTGCGCAAGGAGTGGCTGGAGGTCTGAGGCTCTGCGGCCGCAGCCGTCGCGGTCGCAGCCTGTCAGAGGCTCGCCCTGCGCAGGGTCCATGTGGATCCCGACTGATGGAAGCGCCACCCGAGGGGCGCTTGAGGAAGGTCTTCCTTCGAAGCGGTGTCGGGAAGATGGATGCTCACTCTGTCGAGATGGGGTCTCGGCTGGCTTGCGAGTGCCACGGCCAGGTGGCCACAGCGCCCGACGTCGCCCCGCAGTCCGACGATCAAGGCGCAATCCGGGATCAGGGCGAGGTCCACACCCGGATCTCCATCCAGCCGCAGGTCCCAGTACTCCGGCCTGATGGCGGCCAGGAAGTCGCGGTAGGTGTCGAGATCCAAGGGCCTCGCCGGGCCCAGGTCTGCCAGGAAAGGACGTGATTCCAGATCGAGCGCCTGGAGCAGTGCGCGGGGTGGCAACGAGAACTCCCGCGCGATGGTGCTGAAGCCATCGCCCTTGAAATCAAGGGTGGTATTGCCGCTGTCCTTGACGACCTTGCGCAACGCGTACCCGCCACTCGCCCTGGCCTGCGCCTCCCGCTCCGAGGGCGCCTCTGTCTCCCATCGCGCCAGCTGCGCCAGTGCCTGGGTCCAGGGAACCTTCGAGGGGCGCCGGGCGGCATTCAACGCTTGCATGCTGGCGACAACCAGGTCCTGCCGAAAGGCCTGCCCACTGAAGTCCGGGACGGGCGCATCCGACGCACCCTGTCCGTGTCGGCGCGACGCCAGGGCCTGCGACCGCTCGCGACCGTTCAGCAGGCACAAGGGCGCCTCGGCGATCAGCGCTGCCTCTTCGTCATCACTGGGCCTGAGGGGGCTGTCCGTACGGTAAACCAATCGGAACCTGCGGCTGTCTCCGCCACCGTCGGGTCCCGCGACGCGGTTCAGGTAGCGTTCGACCGTCGGGGAGAGGCGCAGCGGCTCTCCGCGTTCGAGCCGTTCCATCTTCTCTACCTCGTCCGCCGGCAGCGACCACGGGAACGTCGCGGAGGCGCCAACCTGGGGCGCGTGGGGACCGGGCTCGGCTTGCGCACCCCCTGCGGAGGGAGGGGGCGTGGCGTTGAGTTGAAGCATCGTGGGGATCGTGTCTGAAGAGGTGCAATTCAGTCGCGGTCCGATCGGTCCGGTTCGTCTGAGCGCAGGCGCTTCGGCGACAGGTCTTCGTCCGGATAGGCCTTGCGCAGCGGATCGAGCCAGTCGTCCATCAACGCGAAACGTCGCCGTGCCAAGTCCAGCGGCATCTGTTCCTGGACCTCCTCGTAGCGCCGCGCGGCATCGACGTCCGACGAGTCTTCGCCGGCGCGCGTGTCGGCCTCGAGGAACGTCTGTTCCCACGCGGCATTCGCCGCCTGGTAGGAGGGATCGAGGAGCAACTGCGCCACCGCGCGATGGGCGGGCCCGCTGGTCGAGTCCATGAGCTCGCGCAGCGTCGGGAAGCCGGCACGGACCTCGCCGCCGAGAATCCGTTCGACGGCGGTCCGCTGGGTGTCCGACCAGTCTTCCAGCGTGGGCTCGCGATCTCCCACGAAGTGCGCCATGCCGGCGACCGGGGCGTAGACAGGCGCGCCGGTTCGGAAGAACGACTTCCCGGTGATCTGCGCCAGCCGGAGATCGATCAGCGCCTCCAGCGCGAGACCGTGTTCGATGTTTTCGAGGCCCGTGTCGGTGATGCCGACGTGGATATCGACGAGGAGGCGCGCGGCCAGGCGCAGAAGCACGCCCGCGGCGTCGTCCACGGAGGCGGTGCTGCAGGCGCGAAGCGTCAGCTCCATGTTGGCGAGCGTCTTCCTGCTCGCATCGACGCAGGTCCAGGGGCCGCAAGCCAGGTCGTCGACCAGGTCGGACAGCAGCGCGGGCCTGGCGGTCAGCATCTGCAGGAGACGCCGGCCGCGGGCCGCCGTCTCGTCGCGCAGGACGGCATGGTCGCGGGCATTCAGGCGCGTCAACTGATTCATGAGCCCCGAGAGGAAGCCCAGCAGGCGGGGGCCGTCATCGCTGGCGCCAATCGCCTCCCACAGGGTCTCCGGATCCTCGGCTTCCCAGAAGGCGAGGACCGACACCGGATCCTGGCACGCCGGGGAGGTCGTCCTGGACAGCGTCCATGACGTTGCCGACGGATCAAAGCGCCACCCGTCCGGCGCCGCAGGCAGGTCCTCCGCGGCAGCAGGCACGGGGGGATGGACGCACCACACCTCAAGGAGGTCGCGTGCCGGCTCGCCGGCCAGTGCCATCGCGAGACGGGCGCAACGATGCGAGTCGCCCCAGAGCTTGACCTTCACGGCGTGATCCGGGATCAAGGGGAGGGTCAAGTCCGGATCGTCGTTGAGGAAGATGTGCCAGTCGCTCAGGTAGAGGGCGGCCGCCGAGTCGCGGAAGGTGTCGAGATCCAGGGGCCTGGCATGGCGCAGGATGACAGTGAGCTCGTGCTCCCACAGGCCGAGCTCGGCGAGGAGCGCCGGGGGCGGCAGGGCAAACTGACGGACGCGCTGGCGATTCAGGCCCCGACCGTCGAGATGCAGAGGGACCTGGAACGTCGTGTCCTTCACGACTTCACGCAACGCTCGCCCGCCGCTCGCCCTGGCGTCCGCCTCCTGATGCGAACTCACGTCCGTCTCCCATCGGGCGAGCCTCGCCAGCGTCGCCGCCCAGGGGGCGTACGTGTCGCCACGAACGGCATGCAAGGCCTCCATGATGGCGATGAGCAGGTATTCCCGGGAAGCGTGCGCATCGAAGTCCGGGGCGGTCGCATCCGGCGCACCCGATCCTTGCTGCCGCAGCGCGAGGGCCTGCAGCCGCTGGCGCCCATTCAGCAGACACAGAGGTACTTCGGTAATCATCGCCGCCACTTCCTCGTCACTGGGTCGATGGCGCCGCCTGTCGGAAAAGAACACCCCTCGGAACGGATTGTCCGGCCAGCCATCTTGGACATCCGCCGTTCGATTCAAGCAGGCCTCGACCATGGGGGTGAGCGTCAGCGTCTGGCCCCGTTCCAGTCGTTCCATCTTCTCCACCTCGTCCGCCGGCAGCGACCAGGCAAACGACGGTGAAGGGGTGGCCGCCCGCGCGTGGCCCTCGAAGTCGATGTCCGTGTCGCGGGCAGCAGTGCCGGAAGCGGCGGCAAAAGAGGACGGGATCATGCCGTTGCCGCCCCCGTCTCCTTGCCGATGCCTGCCGCACGCAGCGCCTCCAGCGCGGGCTGCAGGTGATGCACGAGGCGATCGACCCGTGCGGCCGTCAAGTCGGTTTCTTTCGTCACGAAGGCCGCAGTGCCCGCATGGGGGTCATCGGGGTCGAATGCCGCGTTGTATGCGTCGTTGAATTCCCGGTCGATCTCGGCACGCCGCGCCTTGAAACCTTCGTCCGCATCCAACGTATCGATCATCCACGGACTGAACGTGTGGCCGCCTGAAGCGAAGAAGGCGAGCGTCGGGAATCCTTCGTTGATCTCCGCGGCGATCACGGCGTCGGCGGCGCGCCGGTCGTTGACCGGCACACCTGTGGCGACCGCGCCAGGCAGGCGGGCGTCCGTGCGGTAGATGGGCTCGCTCGCGGCTGGTCGCAGGCCGAGCAGATCCACCAGTCGGCGGTCCACCGCCCAGGTCAGCCCAAAACCGATCTCGAGGTTCTCCCTCTCTGCCCGATCGCGGTCTGCGGCGGTCTGCCGTGCGCGGACCTTCACGGCCTCGCGGAAGAAGAACGCGGCACTGTCCGCAGGATGTTGCGGTGACTGGCAAGCGTTCAACTGGGCTTCCATCTCGTCGAGCCGCATCACGTCCGCATCGAGGCAGACGCCGGTCTCGCGACACAAGGCGGTCACGAGGCCATCGGCCAGCTCCGGCTGCTCTCGCACGGCGGCAACGATCCGTTCTATGCGCGGGGCGTGCTCTTGTTCAAGCCTGATCCTTGTCTCGATCCCCGAGTGCAGGATGTGATCACGAAGCCGCGCCTTGAAGATCGTCAGCGCGGCGGGCTCCGCTCCCGGCAACTGCCCTTTGACGTATCGGGTGTTTCTCAGATCCGGCAGGTGACGTCTCAGGGGCGCGATGTCCGACCAGGCGAGCGAGGTCGGCAGCTTCGTGACGTCGAGTGTCGTGATGCCGCGGGGCAGGCGCATGCAGGATTCCGTGGAAGGGATCCGCGTGGGCTGCAAGGTGACGCCATCGAACGCGGCGATCGATTCCGCGAAGCGCCGCGGATCGTCGATCTGGAAGGAATGCGTCTGCCAAAGGAGGCTGGTCCGATCTCGACCTGTCAGTGCCGCGATCAGGCGACGGGGTGGCATGTCCAGCGGACCCGCCCTGCCTTCGCAAGCGGCGGACTCGTGCCAGCGGACGGTGGCGTCGCCGTTATCCCATTCGGGCGCCCGCAGCGCAGCGACGAAGGCGGCCCGCTGCTGGCGATCGCCGCCGTCCCCGGCCCAGTGGACCAGGTCGCGCAATGCCGCCAGTTCGTCTTTGGAGCGGTGTCGCCGATGACCCTCCGGCCCGGTGGCCAGGATCGCATCGCCGAGCAGAATGGCGTTGCGCAGCTGCTGTCCCTGTTCGCACGTGATCCGCCAGTGCCTGCACCCGAAGAAGAGCCGATCGGGTGGGGCGGTCCGCAACAGGTCGAGGGCGATGTCGCGCGTCGCGACTTCATCGGGCAGCAGCAGGTCCGTCCGCAGACAGGCCAGTGCGCGCGACATCTGCTGTGCAAAGTACGGGTCCAGTCCCTCCGTCTTGCGGCCATCGCCATGCTGCATGGGCGCCTGCGCCTCCTGGAGCAATCGACGCCATGTGCGGCTTGCGGAACCGGACCAGAGCGCCATGTCCTTTGCCGGCGCGTCCTGCGGAGGTGGCGGATCCTCGGCACGCTCGTGGAGAACGGCGGTGTCCGAACAGTCGGAATGCGCCGGGTCGCTGCTCACGCATGGAAGGCACGTCGAAAAGAGAGGGGACAAAGGCATGTCGCGTCCTGCTGAATCGAGGGGCGCTGAGTTGCCTGTGTGTCATGTCGGTTCGTCGATCGGCCCGTCCGGCCCGTCTCTGCAGCACCGCCCGTTCGCATCCCGACATCACCACCCCCCACGTTCATGGTCCTCTGACCCCGTTGTGCCGTCCCCTGATCCGGGTGGCCCGCGATGCCCCGCGGGAGGGGCATCGCACTACATTGGCCGGCAGGCAACAAGAACAGGGAGCCCCCCATGAATTCGGTGCAGCCATGGATGGTGGCCGTCGGGACGTTGGCCGGACTGGCAGTCGGCGCCGCCGCCGTGAGCGGCTGGTGGTGGCCCCAGCTCAAGCGCGCGCGGCGGCTGATCGACCGGATCGAGTCGTCGCGTCTGCTGCTCAATGAGCAGACCACGCAGGCGCGGCGTCAGATCGAGCGTCAGCAGATGGAACTGGGCGAGATGCGCCTCACCGTCGAACGGCTGCGTCGCAAGCTGGCGGCCGCCGCGCCGCATGAATCGGGCTATGGCAGCAACGATTCCATGCTGCCGCTGGATTCGGTCTCGCCGGTGAGCGCGCCCACGCCGCTGCCGGCCTTCCGTCCGGTGGAGAAGCCGCGCGCCGCGCCGGTGCCGGCGCCAGCCCCCACGATCGCGAGCGTCGACGCCGCGCTCGCCCGCAACGATCGCGCCCATGGCCGCGCGGACGGCTTCGCCCGCACCGAGATCCAGGACGACAACGCGAGCGACGATCCCCACTCGCGCGGCTTCATGCCGACGCAGCTGGACAAGCCGTTCTGAGTCCCGGCGCCGCCGGGCCGTCGCCGCCGCGGATCAGCGCCTCATCGGATCAGCGTGATGCCTCCGGCGTCCGCCTTGCATCGCAGGTCTGACCAGTCCAGCGGCAATTGATCTTCCAGTTTCATCTGGACGAGGCCCGCGGGCAGATGCAATTGCCGCAGCAGATGCGCGTCCGGCAGATCGAGCAGGAGACCGTCGCGCCAGCCTTCGAGCACCGTCGGTTGGGCGTCGAGCTCCGGGTCGGTCACCGCGGCCTGCATCAGCTGGTCGGCGATGTCCTGCCGCACCTCGGCGGGCAGGCTGGGATGATCAGAGCGCTCCCAGCGCCTCAGGCCCGCCAGGGCCTGCAGCACTTCCGGCTGGAATCGGCCGCCGCCGGGCATGACCCGATCGAGGGCCGATCGGACGTGCGCCATCAGATCCAGGAGCTGATACAGCTGGTCGAATGAACAGATCGTGTCGCCGTCCAGTTCGCGCAGTTCGCGGAACTCCTGCGCCGTCTCGCGGAACCGGCTGAGCAGCAGGCCGGAAGGAAGGAACTCGAACAGGCGGCGCAGGTCCTGCACCTCCTCTTTCGGGATCGAGGTGCCGTGCTCCAGCGCCAACCCGCCGCGGCGGGCCTCGTGCATGAAGCCCTGTGTGCGACGCAGCCAGTCCGGCAGCCGGCGCGCGGCGCTTCGCTGCACGTCGGACGGCGTGGTCCCGCTGCCGAGGGCAAGCTCGTCCAGCCGGTGGTCCTCCGGGTCCGAGCCCCAGGGACGGGCGTGTCGGGTCGGCGAGGCGGTCGAGGTCTGAGCCGTGCAGGTCATGGGTGCCGGGGATAGGCGAGGGAGGTCGTACATCGGGAGGCCCCGTTCGGATCGTGAATGAGGTCGGTTGAGTTGTTCCCCGACGGGTTCGGTTTGGTGGACGGATCAAGCGCCGCACGTCCCCCGGTAGCGCCCTGTCACAGCAGAGACAATCCGCGCGCCCCGGCGCTGCCTAGAATCGAACGATCGTTCTTTTCGCCGGCGGCCTTCGGGGGACACTCGGCCGCGGCGAGTCGACTCTTTCAGCATCGGAAGGAACCAGCATGGGTGCCAGCTACGAAGTCCGCGGTCAGGTCGCGGTGATCACGCTCAACAATCCGCCGGTCAACGGCCTGGGCCACGCCACGCGGCTGGCCGTCGCCGACGGCATCGAGCAGGCGGAGAACGATCCCGCCATCAAGGCCGTCGTCATCACCGGCGCCGGCAAGGCGTTCTCCGGCGGGGCCGACATCCGCGAGTTCGGCTCGCCCAAGGCGCTGGCCGAGCCCAACCTCGGCTCGCTGATCAACCGCGTCGAGTCCTGCACCAAGCCCGTCGTCGCCGCCATCCACAGCGTCGCCATGGGCGGCGGCCTGGAGCTGGCGCTGGGCTGCCACTACCGCATCACCGCGCCCGGCGCCAAGATCGCGCTGCCGGAAGTGAAGCTGGGCCTGCTGCCCGGCGCCGGCGGCACGCAGCGCCTGCCGCGCGCACTGGGCGTCGAGCCCGCGCTCAACATGATCGTCAGCGGCGAGCCGGTCCTCAGCGAGCAGCTCGCGCAGGTCCCCGGCCAGGTGCTGTTCCAGAAGGTCGTCGAGGGCGACCTGATCGACAGCGCCGTCCAGTACGCGATGGGCATCGCCGACAAGCGCCCGCTGCCGCGCGTGCGCGACATCAAGGCCCAGCATCCCGAAGCGCAGGCCTACTTCCAGTTCGCGCGCAACACCGTCGGCGCGATGGCCAAGAACTTCCCCGCGCCGCTGCAGTGCGTGGAGACCGTCGCCAACTCGGTGGCCCTGAAGTTCGAGGACGGCATGCGCGCCGAGCGCGACGCCTTCCAGCAGCTGATGCTGACGCCCGAGTCCAAGGCGCTGCGCCATGCCTTCTTCGCCGAGCGCGACGCCTCCAAGATCCCCGACGTCCCCGCGGACACGCCGCTGCGCAAGGTCGAGCAGGTCGCCATCATCGGCGCCGGCACGATGGGCGGCGGCATCGCGATGAACTTCCTCAACGCCGGCATCCCGGTGACGATCCTCGAGATGAAGCAGGACGCGCTGGACCGCGGCGTCGCCACCATCCGCAAGAACTACGAGGCGCAGGTCAGGAAGGGCAAGCTCAAGGAAGACCGCTACGCCCAGCGCATGAGCCTGCTGGGCACCACGCTGAGCTACGCCGAGATCGGCAACGCGGACCTGGTCATCGAGGCCGTCTTCGAGGACATCGGCGTCAAGGAGCAGGTCTTCAAGCAGCTCGACGCGGTGATGAAGCCCGGCGCGATCCTGGCCAGCAACACCTCGACGCTGGACGTGGACAAGATCGCCGCCTTCACCAAGCGGCCCCAGGACGTCATCGGCACCCACTTCTTCAGCCCGGCCAACGTGATGAAGCTGCTGGAGGTGGTGCGCGGCGCGGCGACCGCCAAGGACGTGCTGGCCACCGTGATGGCGCTGGGCAAGAAGATCCGCAAGACCTGCGTCGTGTCCGGCGTGTGCGACGGCTTCATCGGCAACCGCATGATCGAGCAGTACAGCCGCCAGGCCGGCTTCCTGCTGGAGGAGGGCTGCACGCCGCAGCAGGTGGACAAGGCGCTGGAGCGCTTCGGCTTCGCGATGGGCCCGTTCCGCATGGGCGACCTGGCCGGCAACGACGTGGGCTGGTACATCCGCAAGCGCCGCTACCTGGAGAAGCCGGACCTGCGCTACTCCAAGACCGCCGACCTGCTGTGCGAGATGGGGCGCTTCGGCCAGAAGACCGGCGCGGGCTGGTACGACTACCTGCCGGGCAAGCGCGACGCGATCCCGTCGAAGACGGTGCTGGAGATGATCGACATGCACCGCTCGGCGCTGGGCATCACGCCGCGCAAGATCAGCGACGAGGAGATCGTGCAGCGCCTGGTCTTCGCCCTGGTCAACGAGGGCGCCAAGATCCTGGAGGAGGGCATCGCGCTGCGCGCCTCCGACATCGACATGGTCTACCTGACCGGCTACGGCTTCCCGCTGCACCGCGGCGGCCCGATGTGCTACGCCGACACGGTCGGCCTCTACAACGTGGTGCAGGCGATGAAGCGCTTCGCCAAGAACCCGCTGGACGACGGCAAGTTCTGGGAGCCCGCGCCGCTGCTGCAGCGCCTGGCCGACCAGGGCAAGGGCTTCAACGACTGACCCCCGCGGACCGCATCAGGAGAAAAGAATGAGCAAGGCATTGATCGTTTCCACGGCCCGCACCCCGCTCGCCAAGAGCTGGAAGGGGTCGTTCAACATGAGCCACGGCGCGACGCTGGGCGGCCACGTGGTGCGCGCGGCGCTGGAGCGCGCGGGCATCGAGGGCGGCGAGGTCGAGGACGTCCTCATGGGCTGCGCCACGCCCGAGGGCGCCACCGGCGGCAACATCGCGCGCCAGATCGCGCTGCGCGCCGGCCTGCCGGTGAGCGTCTCCGGACAGACCGTCAACCGGTTCTGCTCCAGCGGCCTGCAGACCATCGCGACCGCGGCGCAGCGCATCATCGCGGGCGAGGCCGACGTCTTCGTCGCCGGCGGCGTGGAGAGCATCTCCTGCGTCCAGAACGAGGCCAACCGCCACATGGGCCACGAGAGCTGGCTGTCGGCGCACAAGCCCGAGATCTACTGGTCCATGCTGCAGACGGCCGAGAACGTCGCCCAGCGCTACAAGATCCCCAAGGAGCGCATGGACCGCTACGGCGCGGCCAGCCAGCAGCGCGCCTGCGCCGCGCAGGCCGAAGGCCTGTTCAACGCCGAGATCGTGCCCATCACCGTGATGGCCGGCGTCGCCGACAAGGTGCGCGGCATGATGACGCGGGAAGTCACCGTCAGCGTCGATGAAGGCCTGCGCGTGGGCACCACCTACGAGAGCATCAAGGACATCCGAACGGCCATCCCCGGCGGCGTGGTCACCGCCGGCAACGCCAGCCAGTTCAGCGACGGCGCGGGCGCCTGCGCGATCGTCAGCGAGGACTACGCCCAGAGGAAGGGCCTCAAGCCGCTGGGCCGTTTCCTCGGCTTCGCCGTGGCCGGCTGCGAGCCCGACGAGATGGGCATCGGCCCGGTCTTCGCCGTGCCCAAGGTGCTCAAGCGCCTGGGCCTGAAGGTGTCGGACATCGACTTGTGGGAACTCAACGAGGCCTTCGCCGTGCAGGTGCTGTACTGCGCGGACAAGCTCGGCATCCCGATGGACAGGTTGAACGTCAACGGCGGCGCGATCGCCATCGGCCATCCGTACGGCGTGTCGGGCCAGCGCCTGACCGGCCATGCGCTGATCGAAGGCAAGCGCCGCGGCGCCAAGCGCGTCTGCGTGACCATGTGCATCGGCGGTGGCATGGGCGCCGCGGGCGTGTTCGAGGTCCTGTGAGCCTGCGCAAGACGACATCCGCCGCGAGGTTCAAGGCGACCGCGACCACGCTGGGCCTCCTTGCCGTGCTGGCCGTGGCGCCCGCCGCGGCCGCCGGTCGCAAGGAACCGGCGGACAAGGTCGAGAAGCAGGCCGTCGCCGGCATCCATGACGCGCTCCGCGCCGGCGACTGCGCGCTGGTGGCCAGTCGGCTCAACGACGGGCTCAAGCGCAAGTACCCCTCGGTCTATCTGCTGGCCGGGACCCTGTACGAGCAGGGCCTGTGCCTGAAGCGGGACTGGGACCGCGCCGCGCGTCTGTTCGAGCAGGCCAACGACGCGGGCGAGCCGCAGGGCCGGCATCGCATGATCGCGGGCCTGGCCGAAGGCGGCCGGGACCGCGCGGCGGCGATGTACTGGGCGGTCGAGGATCCGTCGGGACTGCCCGAGGAATGCCTGGCCGGCCGCGACCTGCGCCACGAGCCCGAGGCCTACGTGGCGCAACTGCGCCGCTGGCCCGCGGGACGCCTCGATGCCTGCGTGTACGTGGTGGGGGTCGCCCACGCGATCTCCGGCGAGATCGAGTACCCCAGCGTCGGCACCGCCTACGCGGTCTACGGCCGCTACCGGATGAACTTCGATCCGGCGACGGCCACCGTCGAGTGGGAGGAGCTGGAGCTGCGCCTGGGCACGATGACGGGCGCGATGAGCGGCGACGACGTGCGCGACCGCGACAGCGGCCGCGTGCAGCAGACGCTGCGCAACGCCCTCCAGGAGACCAGCCACCGCGCGCTGAAGCGCTTCGCCAAGCCGGCGGGCGTGCCGGCGGAGTGGCGCCTCCAGCGCGACTTCGCGTTCAACATTCACGGCTGAGCGCGACGCGCGCCCGGCCTGACGTCATCCAGGAGGGCGCGATGCGCCAGACCCTCGACTTCCTGCTCTACGACTGGCTGAAGGTGCAGGACCTCGGCCGGCGCGAGCGCTTCTCGGAGCATTCGCGGGAGACCTTCGATGCGGTGCTCGACACCTGCGAGAAGATCGCCCGCGAGAAGTTCGCGCCGTTCAACCGCCTGGCCGACACCGAGGAGCCCCGTTTCGACGGCGAGCGCGTGCACCTGCCGAAGGCGACGCACGAGGCGCTCGCCGCCTACGTCGGCTCCGGCATGCTGGCCGCCGCGCAGGATTACGAGCACGGCGGCATGCAGCTGCCCTGCGTCGTGGAGATGGCCGCCAACTGCTTCTTCAGCAAGGCCAGCGTGTCCCTGGGCGGCTACGCGATGCTGACCAACGGCAACGCCAACCTGCTGATGGCGCACGGCACGGACACGCAGCGCGAGGTCTTCGCGATGAACGAGCTGTCCGGACGCTGGTTCGGCACCATGTGCCTGTCGGAGCCGCAGGCGGGGTCCTCGCTGTCCGACGTCGCCACGCGCGCCGAGCCCGACACCGGAGGCGACGGCACGGCCTTCGAGGCCGATCCGCTCGGCCCGCGCTACCGGCTCACCGGGAACAAGATGTGGATCTCGGGCGGCGAGCACGAGATCACCGAGAACATCGTCCACCTCGTGCTGGCGAAGATCCCCGGGCCCGACGGCAAGCCGCTGCCGGGCACCAAGGGCATTTCGCTGTTCATCGTGCCCAAGCACCTGGTCGACACGCAGGGGCAACTCACCGGTGAGCGCAACGACGTGGCGCTTGCGGGCCTGAACCACAAGCTCGGCTATCGCGGCACGACCAACTGCCTGCTCAACTTCGGCGAGGGGCGTCAGACGCCGCGCGGGAAGAAGGGCGCGATCGGCTACCTCGTCGGCAAGCCCGGCGAGGGCCTGCGGCAGATGTTCCACATGATGAACGAGGCCCGCATCGGCGTCGGCCTGGGCGCGGTGATGCTGGGCTATGCAGGCTACGAGGCGAGCCTCGAGTACGCGCGGCAGCGTCCGCAAGGCCGACCCGTCACGACCGCCGGCATCAAGGACGCGGCGCGGCCGCAGGCGCTGATCATCGAACACGCCGACGTCAAGCGCATGCTGCTGGCGCAGAAGAGCTTCGTCGAGGGCGGACTCGCGCTCGAGCTGTTCTGCGCGCGGCTGGTCGACGAGCAGCACACGGGTTCCGAGGACGATGTCGCCGCGGCCAAGCGGCTGCTGGAAGTCCTGATCCCGATTGCCAAGAGCTGGCCCAGCGAGTGGTGCCTGGAAGCGAACTCGCTCGCGATCCAGGTGCTGGGTGGCTACGGCTACACGCGCGATTTCCCGGTGGAGCAGTACTGGCGCGACAACCGCCTGAACATGATCCACGAGGGCACGCACGGCATCCAGGCGCTGGACCTGCTGGGCCGCAAGGTCGTGATGGACGGCGGGCAGGCGCTGATGGCGCTGGCCGCGCGCATCAGCGACACCGCGCAACGCGCCGGCCAGGTGCCAGGTCTTGCCGAAGCGGCCAACGAGCTCGGCGCGGCGCTGGCCGCCGTCGGCGGCGCGACGAAGAAGGCCTGGTCCACCGGCGAGCCGGAAGCGGCGCTCGCCAACGCGACGCCCTATCTGCAGGCCTTCGGGCACACGGTGCTGGCGTGGATCTGGCTGGACGTGGCGCTCGCGCTCGACGGCCGGGACGATGACTTCGCCCACGGCAAGCGCGCCGCGCAGCGCTACTTCTTCGCCTACGAGCTGCCCAAGATCCACGCCTGGCTGGGCGTGGTCGCGCGGCGCGAGGCGCTCACCCGCGAGATGCAAGACGCGTGGTTCTGAACGCGTGGTTCTGAACGACATCAAGGAGACGACGATGAGCAGCAAGGTACAAGACCTCTTCGACCTGACCGGCCAGGTGGCGCTGGTGACCGGCGGATCCCGCGGCCTCGGGCTGCAGATCGCGGAGGCGCTGGGTGAAGCCGGCGCGACGCTGATGCTGAGCTCGCGCAAGGCGGCCGACCTGGAGGAGGCCGTGGCGCACCTGAAGGCGCGCGGCATCGCGGCGCAGTACGTCGCCGCCGACGCGTCCGACGAGGCGCAGGCGCGCGGCATCGTCGAGCAGACGCTCGCGAAGCTCGGCCAGATCGACATCCTCGTCAACAACGCCGGCGCGACCTGGGGCGCGCCCGCCGAGGACCACCCCGTCGAGGCCTGGGACAAGGTGATGGACCTCAACATCCGCAGCCTGTTCGTGATGAGCCAGGAGGTCGCGCGCCGCAGCATGATCCCGCGCAAGTCGGGGCGCATCATCAACGTGGCCTCGATCGCCGGCCTGGGCGGCAACAGCGGCATGATGAAGACCATCGCCTACAACACCAGCAAGGGCGCGGCGGTGAACTTCACCCGCGCGCTGGCCGGCGAATGGGGCGTGCACGGCATCACCGTCAACGCGCTGGCGCCGGGCTTCTTCCCCAGCAAGATGACCAAGGGCCTGATGGCCGCGATCGGCGAGGAGAAGCTCGCCGAGCACGCGCCGCTCAAGCGCATCGGCGATGATGAGGACCTCAAGGGCGCCGCCCTGCTGTTCGCGAGCCGCGCCGGGAAACACATCACCGGACAGATCCTCGCGGTCGACGGCGGCGTCTCCGCAGTCCACGGAAGTTGATCCCCCCGTCCTCATGTCCGAGCCGTTGAAGTTCCCCGTCCACATCCCCTTCGTCCAGCAACTGGGCTTCGAGCTGGTCCGCATCGACGAGGGCGAGGCCGAGCTGCGGGTCGACATCCGCGAGCTGCACCTGAACTCGTGGGAAGTGGCGCACGGCGGCGTGCTGATGACGCTGCTGGACGTGGCGATGGCGCATGCGGCGCGCAGCGTGCACCGCGACCAGCCGGGCTTCGGCCCCGGCGTGGTGACGGTGGAGATGAAGACCAGCTTCATGCGCCCCGGCGAGGGCGCGCTGCGCGCGGTCGGCCGGCTGCTGCACCGCTCGACGACGATGGCCTTCTGCGACGGCGCGGTCTACGGCGAGGACGGCAAGCTCTGCGCCCATTCGACCGGCACCTTCAAGTACCTGAAGGCGCTGCCCGGGAAGGGTCGCAGCCTCAAGGCGCTGCAGCGCACCGAAGACTGAACCCGTCGCCGGCGCTCAACCGCCGGAGGCGATGGCGGTGGCCGGCAGTCGTGCAGTCGCAGGGTTGCGCTTCGGGAGTGCCGGCGGCAGCTCCTCCTGGCTCACGACCAGTCGGGTCACGGCGTCCAGGGCGAGGCCCAGATGACGGACCGCCTCCGGTGTGAGCTGCAGCATCTTGTAGGGCTGATGCGAGGCAAGCGCCTTTCTCGCCTCGGTCATCGATTCACGCTCCCTTGCCGAAAGGAGTTCCATCGGCACCACGAGCAGCGCGCGAGCGAGCGCGGTCGCGTCGTCTGAAGGCACGGCGCAGAGCGGATGTTGCCCTTCGCCGAAGGCGCGCGCCTGATGCCACGCCTTGGGCGCGAGCAACGCGGCCGCCGCCGCCTTGACGTCCGGGATCGTCACGCCGATCGACGATCGCAGCGGCGCGGTCATCGCCTTGTCGAGCAACGCGCCCTGGCGTTGGATGACCTCCGGGTCCTCCGTCCGACCGGCATTGACCGCATCGATGACGCCGCCCGAGTCGGGGCGGACCTCGATGAGCACGTAGTCCTTGTGGGCGGTCGAGCCGTTGCGGACGAAGAGGGACTCGGGACGCTCATAGCCGGCACTGCTGCGACGAGGCGGCACGTCGGAGTCGCCGCGGCGAGGAGGAACGTCGTTCTCACTCCGACGAGGAGGAACGTCGTTCTCACTCCGACGAGGAGGAACGTCGTTCTCACTCCGACGAGGGGGAACGTCGTACACCGTCGGACTGGCGTCGCCCTTCGACGGGGCTTTGGCCGCTGGCGTGGCTGCGGCCGTCGGCGGGGTCTGCGGGCGCAGGCGGACCGGTCTTGATGGCCGCGACCACGTGTCTTCGACAGCGGCCATCACCGACCTGGGCTCGATTCGACGCGCGTCGGTCTCGTGGATCAGGCGCCTCGCGATGTCCACGGGGCAGTCCTGCGGCAATACCAAGGTCTGCGTCGACCCGCTCAAACGTCGCAGCAGGCTGACCGGCAATTGCTCCAGTAGGTGATGCGGCGCAGACGACAGGTCCAGGACCTCCGGCTTGCGGACCAGCGCCTTCTCGATCTGCCGGGCGGCGGGGAGGGCTTCCTTCCGCGACCCGTTGCCCATCCATTGCCGCACCTGGGGATCCTGGGGCGCTTGCGCAGGACCGGCATTGCCGCCGAGCCAGGTGGGGAGATTCGAACGACGGAAGATCTGCGACATGGTGACGACGCTGGAGGGATGGAATGGCGAGGTCAGTCGACATCCGGCGGCTGCGGTTCTTGACACGAATCTGCAGGTCCATCTGGCGCCCATTTGAAAAAGCACGCTCGTTCTTTTCTGTCGCGCGAGGGACGTGAAGGGGGAGGGCTCCGTGGTTCAATCGTCGGCATTCCGTCACGGATCGCGAGCGGCCGGCCGCGCGCGAGTCCCTCACATGAGCCATGCGGTGGCATGGATCAACAACGACCGAGGAGCCCTCCATGAGCCAAGTGAACCGCCAGATCCATCTGGTCTCCCGCCCGACCGGTGAGGCCGGCACTGACAACTTCAAGCTGGTCGAACAGCCGATCCCTGAACTCGCGGACGGCCAGGTCCTGGTCCGCAACCATTTCCTGAGCCTGGATCCCTACATGCGCGGGCGCATGAACGAGAGCAAGAGCTACGCCGTGCCGCAGCCGCTGAACGCCGTGATGATCGGCGGCACGGTGGGCGAGGTGGTCGCGTCGAAGAACGCGCATTTCGCCGTCGGCGACAAGGTCGTCGGCATGGGCGGCTGGCAGGAGTACCAGCTCGTCGACGCGAACCAGCGCGGCGTGCTGCAGAAGGTCGACACCACGCACGTGCCGCTGTCCGCCTACCTCGGCGCGGTGGGCATGCCGGGCGTCACGGCCTGGTACGGCCTCGTCAAGATCATCGATCCGAAGCCGGGCCAGACGGTGGTCGTCAGCGCCGCCAGCGGCGCGGTGGGCGGCGCGGTCGGCCAACTGGCCAAGGTGCGCGGCGCGCGTGCGGTGGGCATCGCCGGCGGCGCGGACAAGTGCCGCTACGTCGTCGAGGAACTCGGCTTCGACGCCTGCATCGACTACAAGCAGCACACCGACCTCAAGTCCCTGTCCGCCGCGCTCAAGGCCGAATGCCCGGACGGCATCGACGGCCACTTCGAGAACGTCGGCGGCATGATCCTCGACGCCGTGCTGCTGCGCGCCAATGCGTTCAGCCGCGTGGCCATGTGCGGCATGATCGCCGGCTACAACGGCGAGCCGATCCCGCTGACCTACCCGCAGCTGATCCTCACCAACCGCATGAAGGTCGAGGGCTTCATCGTCTCCGAGCACATGGAGGTCTGGCCCGAGGCGCTGAAGGAACTCGGCACGCTGGTCGCTACGGCCAAGCTGAAGTTCCGCGAGAGCGTCGCGCAAGGACTGGAGAACGCGCCCGAGGCCTTCCTGGGACTGCTCAAGGGCCGCAACTTCGGCAAGCAACTGGTGAAGCTGGTCTGATGGCCGGCCCGCGCTGGATCACCCAGCCCTTCGACGAACTGGGCGTGCGCGGCCTGTACCGCGCGCTGCGTCTGCGCGCCGAGGTCTTCGTCATCGAGCAGCACTGCATCTACCTCGATCCGGACGGCCTCGACGAGCACGCGTGGCACCTTCAGGGATTGGTGGAGCAGGAGCACGGGCAGGGCGCCGACGGCGCGGAGACCCTCGTCGCCTACGCGCGGCTGCTGCCGCCGTCCATCGGTGACGGCGCGGCCCGCATCGGCCGCGTGATCACGGCGGCGACGGCCCGCGGCGGCGGCCTCGGTCGCGCGCTCATGAGCCAGGCGCTGCGCGAGTGCGAGACGCTCTGGCCCGGCCAGCCGATCGAACTCGGCGCGCAGGCCCACCTGCGCGAGTTCTACGGCAGCTTCGGCTTCACGCCGATCTCCGACGTCTACGACGAGGACGGCATCCCCCACATCGACATGCGCAAGGAGGCGACGCCATGAGCGAAGCCACGCGAGACCCCACGACGCCCGCCGGCCTTCCGTCGGCCGACGACCTTGTCCTGCACCACTACAGCAGCTCGCCGTTCGCGGAGAAGGCGCGGCTGATGCTCGGCCTCAAGGGCCTGCCGTGGCACTCGGTGACGGTGCCCATGGTGCTGCCCAAGCCCGACGTGGTCGCGCTGACCGGCGGCTACCGCCGCACGCCCTTCCTGCAGCTCGGCGCCGACATCTACTGCGACACCGCGCTGATCGCCGAGGTGCTGGAAGCCCGCCGGCCGACGCCCAGCCTGTTCCCCGCGGCCGTCGCCGGCCACGCGCGCACGCTGGCGCAATGGGCCGACACGGATCTCTTCTGGACCGCGCTGCCTTACGCGATGCAACCGGCGGGCGCGACCGCGCTGTTCGCCGGCGCGCCGCCGGACATGCTGAAGATCTTCGTCGCCGACCGGCGGGCGATGAGCGAGGGCATGCCGCAGGTGCGCGGCGTCGACGCCGGCGCGGCGCTGACGCAGTACCTCGAGTGGCTGTCGGCCATGCTGTCCGACGACCGGCCATGGCTGCTCGGCAGCGAGACGAGCATCGCCGACCTCAGCGTCTATCACCCGCTGTGGTTCGTGACCCGGACCGGACCGCTGGCCGAGATCTTCGCGCCGCACGAGGCGCTGCGGGCCTGGATGGGCCGTGTCGCCGCGATCGGTCACGGCGAGCGCGCCGGCAAGCTCGACGGCGCCGCGGCGATCGCGCTGGCGAAGGCGTCGACGCCGCGTCCGGCGCAGGTCGAGGACGGCCTGGGCTTCGCCGCCGGCGACGCCGTCACGGTCACGCCCTACGACTACGCCCGCGACGCCGTCGCCGGCACGCTGGTGGGCCTGAGCTGCCGCACGGTGACGCTCGCGCGCGAGGACGAACGCGCCGGCCTCGTGCACGTGCACTTCCCGCGCATCCGCTACACGCTCAAGCAGGCGTAGTCCGATCGGGCCCGCACGGACGGGCCGCGGACACCACGCGAAGAGACGGACAAGCACCACACAAGAACCGCATCAAGGAGACAGGCGCATGAAGGACTATCAAGGCAAGACTGCGGTGATCACCGGCGCGGGCTCGGGCTTCGGGCTCGAGGTGGCGCGCATCGCCGCGTCGCGCGGCATGAACCTGGTGCTGTGCGACGTGCAGCAGGATGCGCTCGACAAGGCCGCCGCGGAATTCGCCGGGCACCCGGTGCTGGCGCGTCGCGTGGACGTGTCCAAGGCCGATCAGATGGAGGCGCTGGCCGCCGCGGTGAAGGAACGCTTCGGCGCGCCGAACTTCGTGTTCAACAACGCGGGCGTCGGCTCCGGCGGACTGATCTGGGAGAACTCGCTCTCCGACTGGGACTGGGTCCTGGGCGTCAACCTGATGGGCGTGGTGCACGGCGTGCGCCTGTTCACGCCGATGATGCTGGAGGCCGCCGGCAAGGATCCCGCCTGGCAGGGCCACATCGTCAACACCGCGTCGATGGCCGGCATGCTGAACCCGCCCAACATGGGCGTCTACAACGTGTCCAAGCATGCGGTGGTCTCGCTGAGCGAGACGCTGTACCAGGACCTGGCGCTGGTGACGGACCAGATCCGCGCCTCGGTGCTGTGCCCGTTCTTCGTGCCCACCGGCATCACGCAGAGTCATCGCAACCGGCCGGGCGATCTCGGCGCGGACAAGCCGACCAAGAGCCAGCTCATCTCGCAGGCGATGACCGACAAGGCGGTCAGCTCCGGCAAGCTGACGGCCGCGGACGTCGCACGGATGGTGTTCGAGGCGCTGGACGAGGAGCGCTTCTACATCTTCAGCCACCCGCAGGCGCTCAAGGGCGTGCAGACGCGGCTGGAGGACGTCATGCAGCTGCGCAACCCGACCGATCCCTTCGAGGACAAGCCGGAGATCGGCGCGAAGCTGAAGGCCTCGCTGCGCGGCTGAATCCGGGCGGACGGCGCACGGCAGGTGTCGGAGGCACCTGACACTTCTGACAGGGACCTCCCCCGGATGCGGGAGAGCCCTTGCCCTGGCGAGGGAGAGGCAGGCTCACAATGGTCCCGTGGTCCTGTTCGCACTCCCCCGACTTCTGCGCGTGCTGCCGCGTCTGCTGCCTATCCTGGTGGCGGCGGTGCTGGCGTGGCTGGCATTGGCGGGACAGGGGCACGCCGATCCGCGCGACTGGCTGACGGCCGAGGAACGCGCGTGGGTGGCGCAGCATCCCGTGCTGCGCGTCGGCGGCTCGGCCAGCTACGGCCCGTTCACCTACGTCGATGAGGAAGGCCGGCTCACCGGCCTGTCGGTGGACTATGCGCGCCGGCTGATGGAGCTTACCGGACTGCGCTTCGAGTTCCAGCCGCCGCGCCCCTTCGCCGACAACCTGGACGCGCTCGCCGTCGGTGGGCTCGACGTGCAGATGTCCATGCGCGAGACGCCCGAACGCGCGCAGCGCTTCGGCTTCACCCGGCCCTACATCACCGTGCCCGCGGTGCTGCTGCGCCGCGCCGGCGCGGGCGACGATCCGCTGCGGCCCGGCGAGGCGGTGGCGGTGGCGCGCGGCTACGCGGTGGCCGAGTTCCTGCGCGACCGCTACGCGACGAATCCGCTGCAGGTCGAGGTCGACGACCGCACCGTGCTGCGCCGCCTGGCCGGCGGCGAGGTCGGCGCGGCGGTCGTGGACCTGGCCGGCGCGACCTACCTGATGCGGCGCGACGGCATCGGCAACCTGCGGGTGGTGGACGACCTCGGCTACGCCTACGGCCTGGGCATCGGCTACCGACGCGACTGGCCGATGCTGGGCCGCATCCTGGACAAGGCGCTGACGCGCATCGGCGAGAGCGAGCGCCAGGCCATCGCCGACCGCTGGATCACGCAGGACACCGCGGCGATGCGCTGGCAGCGCCGCGCGCTGTGGGGCGTGGGCATCGCGCTGGCGCTGGTCGTCGCCGGCCTGGGCGTGACGCTGCTCTGGAACCGCGCCCTGCAGCGCCAGGTGCGGCTGCGCGGCGAGCTGCTGCAGCGCGAGCTCGGCGAGCGCATGCGGCTGCAGGACGTGGACCGCGCCCGCGAGCTGGCCGAAGTCACGAGCAAGACCAAGAGCGAGTTCCTGTCCCAGGCCAGTCACGAGCTGCGCACGCCGCTCAACGCGGTGCTGGGCTTCAGCCAGCTGCTGGCCCACGATCCCAAGCGGCCGCTGGACGACATGCAGCACTCGCGGCTGCGGCACATCGACGAGGCGGCCAAGCATCTGCTGGTGCTGATCGAGGACATGATGACGCTCTCGCGCGTCGAGGCGAACACGCTCAGCGTGCAGTCGCTGCCGCTGCAGGCGGGACCGCTGCTGCGCCGCGTGGTGGAACTGGCGCAGCCGGCGGCGCAGGCCGCGGGCATCGACCTGCAGGTCGGCATGACGCCCGAGGAGGACAGCACGCTGCCGCTGGTGCAGGCCGACCCGATCCGGCTGGAGCAGGTGCTGCACAACCTCATCTCCAACGCCATCAAGTACAACCGGCGCGGCGGCTGGGTGAAGGTCCGCGCCTGCGCGGAGCCGCGCGGCTTCCGCATCGAGGTCGCCGACAACGGCATCGGGCTGAGCCCCGAGCAGCGTTCCCAGCTGTTCCAGCCGTTCAACCGGCTCGGCCGCGTGGAGCAGCCCGGGCACGGCATCGGCCTGGTGATCTGCAAGCAGCTCATGGAACGCATGGGCGGCCGCATCCTGGTCGACAGCGAGAGCGGTCAGGGCTCGCGGTTCACGCTCGAACTGCCGGCCGTGCCGGCGGCGGCCTAAGACCTAACCCGCCAGCCAACCGCCATCCACCGCCAGCGTGTGACCGTGCACTTAGCGCGCGGCGTCCGAGGCCAGGAACATGACTGCTTCCAAAAGGTCCTGCGGATCTCCCCACCGTCCCGCCGGGGTGCGAGCCAGGATGGCCTCGTTGCGCTGGGCGTCTTCGCGCAGCGCCGAGGTGTTGCTGGTCGTCATGTCTTACATGAAACTCAAAAGCTGCTCCGCTTGTGGCGCTTTGAGACGGCGGCGCATCGCATAGGTGGGCGTTCGCGAGTAAAGGCCCCTCATCGCCAACTAAGCTAGGTCGGACCTCTGCAGGACGCACATCGGTGAACAAGGAACTGCACGTTCTGGCGCCGAGTGTCACTAGTACCTGATTCCATTCTCGGGCGTCCCTTCAATCCAGCTATCGCTCAGGTCAAGAACCTAATACTGGTAATCGGGCTCGCGACGCTTCCCAGTCGTGATCGAAGGTTCAGTTGAGATGTAGCTGTGGAAGCCGGCCGCCATAGCTAGAGGCCCGACGTGACACCTGTTGCCCTCCTCGGCATCGCTGACGCGCTTCGCGTAGCTCTCGTCGCAGGTCCTATGCAGTACGGCAGCCTTCCGAGAGCCGCAGTGTGAATGGATGACGGTCGAAGGAATCCGTACTCCACGCCGATCTTCATGCTGGGCAATTCCGGAACCTCCTTTTCAAACTCCGTTCCGGCTAGGTACCCACAGAGCTTGTTTACGTCCCTAGCGATTGAGACGCAGGCCTTGAAAGCCTCGTCGAAGCCTGGAAGCACAGCGAAGATGGCGTCTCCCATCACACCAAGGACGCTCACGCCACAGTCCTCTACTGCCGTTATCGAGCCAGTCAAAACGTCTCGCACTAGTCGGCCACGCCGCTCGGTAGCTGATGTGCAGTGACGAGGTACGCGAAGCTATTGATGTCGGCAATCAGAGAGAACGCGGGGAAGTGGTCACTCTTCGGAATGTGCATGGGGAAGCTGCCCGTAGGCTGCTTTAGCTGAGTTCTGTCAGGCGTGAGAAACTGTAAGGAAATAGGTCGAGAGACGCGAGCCCACCACGCAGAGAGGTGAAAAATGAATAGCAAAGAACGTCTTTCCACTGCTCAATGGGTGTTTGAACGACAACTTGCTTGGATTTCCGCGGCTGATGCGAAGGTGGCCGTGGTTGTCACCATTGACTTGGCAATGCTGGGAGCCATCGGCGCACTGATTAGCTCTGCGGACTGGGCGGCTTGGAAAGCGGCACACAACTACTGGCCGATCGCTTTGGCGGTGCTGGCAACTGTTCCTCTAGGAGCTGCTCTCATGTACTTGGCTGCGGCAGTGCTTCCTAAGACAGACGGCCCAAAGGACTCGCTGCTGTTCTTCGGACGAATCGCGAATTTGCCTCGTTCCGACTACGTAGAGCGACTTATGAAGGCGTCGGATGACGACCTGCTGAGAGACTGGGGAGACCAGATTCATCGCAATGCAGAGGTCGCTTGTGGGAAGTTTTCGAACGTCCAGAGCGGCATGCGAGCGTCATTCATTGCCATCATGTTCTGGGTGCCAGCAATCATCGCCTTGCTCAATAAGGCTTAAACGATGGGAACGTCGAAGCAGGACCTCTTCGAAGCGGTCAACGCGTGCTTCACCTCAAAGTGGAACGTACAGTTGACTTCATCTGTTCCAGAGGCAACAGATCTTTCTTTGGCTGGCCCTCACGCCAAGGCGCTGGGTATCGCCACTGTGCTGTACGCCGATCTGGATGGGTCGACCGACATGGTCAACCAGTTCGAGTGGTGGTTCAGTGCCGGCGTGTATAAGGCCTATCTGCGTTGCGCAGCCAGCATCATCCGCAGCCGGGCAGGCGCCATAACCGCGTACGACGGCGACAGGGTGATGGCAATTTTCATCGGGCAGAGTCAATGCGCTGACGCGGTAATCGCGGCGATGCAGATTAATTGCGCTGTGCATGAAGTTATCCGGCCAACGATCCAGCAGCGCTATCCTCAGGAGCGGTTTACGCTCCGTCACGCCGTGGGAATCGACCGTAGTCAGATTCGGGCTGCACGCATCGGAATTCGCGCAGACAACGACCTAGTGTGGATAGGTCGAGCGGCCAACTACGCTGCGAAGTTGACCTCCATCAGTGGCCCGCCGATTCGAGTGACTGGCGAAGTAATAGCCGAATTGCCATACGGCCTGAGGGTGCACAACGGAAATGGGATGTGGAGCACGCATACCGAGCCGATGCTTGCTGGTCAGACGATCTTCTCTTCCGACTACATGCACACGCTGCCCTGAGTCCGTTCAGAGATCGCCCGGTGCAACGCCGAATCGGATGCGCAACTCGTCAAGGGAGTACGTGCGCACGTCGACCGAAAGCCTGAATCCTTCAAGAGCTTTGTTGATTGGATCTGTCGGGAGGTACACGTCTCCGGGCTGCGCGAAGACCAGTACGAGAATGACCTTCACGCTTTTCCAGTTCATTCGTTCAGTTGTGTCGGCTATGCGTTCGAGCGCTAGTCGGATGCCTTCTGGATTCGCGGGGCCGGGGAAGAACCTCACTTCGACGATGTTCAGCTTTCCTCCCTGTGCGAAAGCAGCATCGAAGCCGGCACTTGGTCCTGCAGAAATCTGACGATTCAACGGAACACCGAGATCGGCTTGAAGTGCGCGGAGTGCCAAGTCCTCCGCGAGCAAGTACTTTGGCGGAGTGCCGTTTTGCGTGGGCCTCGTTCCACCACCCTTGGCGGAGATCGTGCCGCCGTCCGACGCCTCCTTCAGTTCAATCTGCGCCCGTAGACGCTGCTGGTCTGCTGGCTCAGCCTTCATCTCCGATAGTTCGAACCAGCCCGCCTTCACTGCGCTGCCCGCGTCCACTCGCTTTCGCAGTGAGCCCAAGAGCTCTCGAATGGGCCGATTGAACCAGAGCGTCAACGCGACGATCAGCGTGATCCAAGCGAGCGTTTGGAGCAGGGGAACGAAAGGAGCGAGCGGGGTCAAATAGTTCGACATGGACGCCGCCGCTAGGTGAGTAGATTCGAACGCCTCGCCCCGCGCTTACGAACGAACCAAGAAGCCAGGAGCATCAAGCCAAGCGATGCTTGGAGGGCTGTGGACGGTTCAGGTACTGCCGCCGTGACCGGGTTCAACATAAACGCCGACATCGTGCCGTTCAGAACGCCGAACCCAACGATGCGACCGTCTGAAGTCGCGTCTTGCGCGGAGAGCAGTAGCCAGCCTTCACCCTGCCCCACAGCCAGTGCATTGTTCAGATCGAACGAGCCGTACTCTTTGGAGTATGCGAACGCGTGCATAGGGCCGCTGCCGTACTGGCCGCCTGGCGTGAACCTCCCGACCACTAGGCCGGAGTCACTGATCCCGTAGGCTTGGCTAAAGGTGCGGTCGCCAAACTGAGCTCCGATGTCGACGAGAGTCTGTCCGTCGTAGATTAGCGCGTGCTCAGTGAACCACCGGTTCTCACCGTAGCCAACTGCCATGCCGGCGCCGTTCAAGGCCATGAATTGCGAGTTGTTGCCTCCGATGGAGCCAAAGGTCTGAAGTCCGCCTGTTGGGCTCCACAGCGCCGCGGTGCTGTGACCGGTTGCGTAGTCGTAGCTGAGACCGGCAAACAGATTGCTGTTGTTAACGTCAAGGACGTTCAGTCCCCGCGGGTTCATTTGAGCCCCCAAGGCAGACGTGTAGTACCACTGATCGCCGGCGACCGAGCCCACGTCGTTGATCGCGCTAGCGCGAAGGTAGGGAGTTGCGCCGCTAGGCATCGGGAGCGCCTGGAGTCCCCCCTCCACGGAGAATTTGAACGGTTGGGAGCCACCGGAGCCGGCGAAGTTGGAGTAACCCACTACCTCTCCGGCGTTGTTGAGTCCGTAAGCGATGCTCGAGATGGCGTAGGGCGCGGGGTTGATTAGCGTTTGACCGATTCCTGGCGTGTACAGGAACGCTCTGTTCGCGAGGCTAGACCAGCCAGCCACTTGACCTGACTCATTGACCCTCCAGGCCGTTCCTTCCCCCAATGATGTGATGGTGTAGGTCGGCGTACCGGCTGCATTAGCGACAGCCGAACTCAGAACGAGTGCCGCCAGCGAAAGTAAACGATTTTTCATTTTTTCCTCCCTGATTTTTGGGAGGAACTCTATCCGCTCAGGGCGAATCTCGGTCCCCGCGAGCGGGGGGGCAAAGTGCCGATGACATGCCATTCGGTCAGAGGGGTTCACAATGGTTAGGGTGAAGCCGCAAAAACCATATGGACCTTGCCGACTGACGGGAGACGTCGGTCCTTACGTGAAGTCGCACTTGATCCCACTCGCGTTAACCCGACTCAGTGGCTCCGGTGCGAAGTTTTTGGAGGCAGGCATCGGCCTCGGCAAGAAGCGTAGATCAAACAGCTGGTACGACCTCGGATTGGTCACCCGAAAAGGCGAAGACATCCTTGCTGAGATTGACGACGCCGGCATTGAGATCCTCCGAGAACACAGGCTCGTGTGGAGCAGTTGGGCCGCGAACGCGTTGAAGGATGAAGGTCTCCAGGAGCTTGACACTGCCGGCCTTTTCCGATTCATCAAGATTCAGAATCCAGCTGTACTGCAACTCTTCTTCTTGAGCCTACTTTGGCGAGCAGGGGCCAGCGACCGCGACGAGTTCAGCGACGTCGTACTTTCTTCAGACGTGCTCGTGGACCTAACAGATCGCATCGTGCGTCGGGATGCTGGAAACTTCATGGACTATCCGGTGCAACTTTTTCAGCTCTCGACCAAGGGAGTGATGCACAACCGTACGCCCATCCTGGAGCGCAAGTGGACGCTCGGGTTGGACGGGAGCCGAGGTCCGGATGTTGACTACGTCAGGTTCTATCTGGATGGACTAGTCGCTCATGTTCATATCGGAAGGGAGGTAAGCTTCCCAGAAGGCTACGAGCTCAGCTGCCTTAGTTCCATTGATGCAACGACGGTATTCCAGAACGACTTCAAAGAGTCTCGTACCTGGGAAAACATGCAAGAGATGATGGAGACAGTGGAGCGTGAACACCTCACCGCCCCGGGTAGGCGAACGATGATCGTAAGTGCTCTCGTAAATGCCTGGCCAAGGCGAAGCGACTCCATTGACGCCCCGAAGCTTCAGGGACCTGTGGTGGTGGTGCCAAGTGTTGGGAGTGAAGGTCCTCTGGATGATGTCTCGGAAGATTTGCAGCGCAGATTGAGCGCCTTCGAACAGGCCCTCGCGCGCCAAGCGGCGGCGCTCGACCTGAATGGTGCGAATGGGTCGGAAGCCGAGGTGCAGTGACGCATCAATTCCACTGGCATTGCCCGCATACCGGAATCGGTTACGTCGCACCAATGATCAGACTCGAAGCTCCAGAACATAACGTCTTGACGCTTCACACATAGTCGGCAGCACGCGCGCCACGAACAGGGCCTATCCCTCTTCCCCTCGCTAACGCGCGAGCCAGCCTCCATCCACCGCCAGCGTGTGCCCATGGACATAGCGGGCCGCCCGAGCCCCGTGTCACGAAGCGCTTCGCCGCCGCCTGCGACAGCCGAAAGACGGTGCCGAGGTTCACCGCCATCACCTCGTCCCAGTTGGCTTCGGTGAAGTCGATCGCCGCCTACCGCCGGATATGGAGCCAGTCCAAGTGAAGGCGTGAAGGACTGAACGGGCAAGGCGGTTGGTCGAGCCCACGGCCCCCTTCAGCGTTCCCTCACTCCCGCCACATCCGCCCGCTCCAGTCGGAGAAGGTCTTCAAGCGCTGTGCCTCCGCGCCATGGTTGCGCGCGGAGATCACGCTCCAGGTGATGTACTGCTCGCTGGTCCAGTCGACCCAGCCGCCCACCAGGTGCGGCTGGCCCTTGCTGTTCAAGGGCAGCGGCGTGCGCTTCGCGTCGAGGCAGAAGCGGAAGCCCGACCTGATCTCCGGCTCGCTGCCGAACAGCGCGTTCGGATCGCAGCGGCGCCACTGCTCGTAGGTCGTGTTCGCGTACATCGCGTTGTAGAGCGAGATCGAGCTGTTGATGAACATCAGGTGCAGCCCGGGCGTCACGTCGTCCAGCAGGCGGAAGCGCGACTTCTCCCAGCTCTCCGGACCGCGGTCGACGACCTCGCCCACGCCCAGCTTGTGGATGGCGAGCGAGGCCCGGCTGCGATGCCCTTCGTTGCGGAAGAGATCGGTCGGCGCGGCGGGATCCGGCTTGTTGAAGGAGAGGTTGGTGTTGGCCAGTTGCGCCAGCTTGGTCCGCACCTGGAAGTAGCGCGCCAGGTGGGACGCCGACACCTGCGACGGTGCCTTGGCCGTCATCAGGTCGTCGACCACCGCCGTCGTGAAGCCCATGTGGTACGGCCAGTCCATCGGCCCTTCGGACGCGCCGGTCCAGCCCGGGTTCACCGTCATCTGCAACTGGTACCACTGGTTGGTGCGGTAGTACGAGGTCAGTCGCGGCTCCCACGAGAAGTAGAACTCGCGCTTGCCCTGCGGCGTCTGCTCGTCGACGTAGAGCATGTGCGGCGCCATGTAGAACACGCTGGGCCAGCTGAACGGCCAGCCGCGCTTCTCGCCTTCGCCCACCCACTTGCCGCTGGCGTCCTTCCTGCCGCGGAACCACGAGGCCTGGCCTTCCAGCCCGTACTCGTGCGCGAGCTCCCACTGCTTGACGCCCATCCAGTGGATCATCCCGAACATGGCGCGTTCGATGAAGGCCTCCTTGCTGTAGCCGGCCTTCGCGTTCGGATAGAGCGCGGTCGCCGAGGACTGCGTCGAGGACGACAGCAGGGCCTGCAGCTTGCGGCCGCCGATCTCGGCGCCGTAGGGCTGCGACGGATTCGACGACACGCGGCTGCCGCGACCGCCGCCCACGAAGTCCAGGATGCGCATGCCCGGATCGGTCAGCCAGTACTGCGCGCGTTCGCGCTGGTCCGCGGTCAGGTGGCTCCAGTCGCCGTACACCCCGTTCGGATTCTTGTTGGCCGCCAGCCAGTCGGCGATGCGCTTGACTACCTTGATGGGGTTGGAGCCGTCGTCGCCCTTGGTCTCGAACAAGCCCTGACCCTGGCCCGCGTCCGGCGTCCAGATGTCCAGCGGATGCGTGATCGGCAGCCACGCGTTCCAGTCGGGGAGCTGCAGCGGGATGGGCATCTCGCGCGTGTTCAGCACCTTGCCCGGGCTCGGGTCCATCGCGGCGTCGAGCTCGGCCTGCGTCACCGCGGCCGTGCTGTTGGCCGCCTTGCCGGCGAAGACGTTGACGAAGGACTTCGCGTCCGGCAGCACCGCGTCGATGCCCGCGCCGGCCGCCCATTCGACGACGGGCTTGCCGTCCATGCCGGGGCCGGGCTGGTAGGGCGGATTCCACGGCGTGGCCTGCGGCACGTGCGGGACCTGCGTCAGCGCCGCGCGCAGGTAGGCGGAGATCTGCCGGCCCTGCGTCTCGCTCAGGCCATGGAAGCGTGAGCGCTGGACGATCGCGTTGTCCGAATAGTTGAAGTACTGCAGGTCGCGGCCGGTGGCCGCATGGCAGGACGCGCAGGCGGCGCGCATCCGGGTGTTGACCACCGGGGATTTGAGCAGCAGGCCGGAGGCGTTCCACAGCACCTTGCCCTTGTCCGCATCGGCCGTCCAGACGCGGCCGGCCTGCTTCTCGGCGGCGATGTCGGCCCAGCGGCGCGGGTTGGTCGCGAGGTTGCGGCCGCTCGCGTCCTGCAGCTGCAGGTCGAGGATGCGGAAGCCGTTGGAGTTGCCGTCGGTGCCGTTGAAGCGGAACTCGATGCGGTTGGTGGCGGGGCTCGCGACCAGGCGCGCCCGCGCGGTGCTGTCCAGCGGCACGCGGAAGCGGAGGGTCAGCAGCCCGCCGTTGACGCCGCCGTGAGCGCGCTCGATGTCGTCGAGCTGCACGCCGGTGTCGCTGATCGGGATCCACGCCGCCGCGCTGGTGTTGTTGGCGTTGGCGGCGCCTATCACGCGCAGGCTGCCGGCGATGGCCGTCAGCGGCTTGCTGAGCGCCTCGAACTCCGGGGAGTTGTAGAAGCCGCAGCGATGGCAGCGCACCACCAGCTGCGTCGCGGTGGAGAGCGACGCGGCATCGAGCGACAGCTCGGCGCCGACGACGGTCGGCGCGTCGGGCGCGCCGGCGCCGAGGACTTCGATCGGCAGGGTCAGCGTGGGAGCCGGGCCGGGGGCCGGTGCGGGGCCAGGCGCCGGCGCTGGTCCCGGTGGAGGCGCCGGGGGCGGTGGAGGCGGCGGCGGTGGCGGGGGCGGCGGCGGCGGCGGTGTCGGCGAAGGGGCCGGGGCCGGTGGCGGCGTGGGAGACGGCGCGGGCGCAGGCGGTGCCGGCGTCGGCGCCGGGCCTTGCGCGTCCGTCGCCTGCAGGCGCCAGCGCTGGTTGTCGCCGTTGCCGCAATCCCATTGCTGGATGCGGCCGCCGGCGGCGACGCTGAAGTCCTTCACGTCCAGGCACTTGCCGGAATGCTTGGCGGCGATGTTGAACGCGTCGCCCTTGGCGGTGACGGCGAAGCGCTGGTTCGCGCCGGCACCGTAGCTCCACTGCTGGAGCAACGCGCCGTTCACGGTGGAGATGTCGCTGACGTCCAGCCCCTTGCCGCTGTTGATGTTGCGGAACGCGTAGCTGCCGTCGGCCGCGGCCATGACCTCGAAGCGCTGGCTGGCGGCACTGCCGCAGGCCGCGAGTTGCGTCTTGGCGCCGTCGGCCGTGCTCGCGCCTTCGATGTCCAGGCACAGGTCCGACTGGACGCCGCGCACGCTGTACTGGCCCACCGGCAGTAGGCCGCGCGACGCCGACGCACGCGGATAGAGGAAGAACTGATGCACGGCCTCGGCAGTGAGGCAGCTCGCCTGCTGGATCTGCACGCCGTTGGCGACCGATCGGCCGGGGAGGGTCAGGCACTTGCCGCTGGACGCGTTGACGACCCGGACCCGGTTGCCGTTGGCGCGCCACAGGCGGAAGCGCTGCGCGTCGGTGTCGTTGCCGGTCGCCTGCTGGATGGCCGCGCCGTCGGCGCGCGAGGCGCCGGTCAGTTCCAGCACCTTCGAGGTGGCGGCGTTGGTCAGCTTGTAGAAGCCGTTGCCTTGCAGGGTCAGGTCGAAGGCCTGGTTCACGCTGTCACTGCAGGTCGTCTGCTGGACGCGTCCGCCGTCCGCTGCAGCAGGCACGGCTTCGACGCATTTGCCGGACAGCGCGTTCATCAGCACGTAGCGGCCCGCGGCCACCACCGGCGACGGATCGGGCGCGAGCGCCTCGGCGTTCACGCGGTCGCTCGCCGACGGGCCGGTCGACGACTCGGGGGAGTCGGCGCCGCCGCAGGCGCTCAGCAGCACGCTGACGGCGAGCGCGATCGTGGTCGGCGCGGCCTGGAGCCTGAGCAGGCCTGGGCTGATGGAGGTGTGCATGCGCGTCTCTCGTTGGTGTGTGTCTGGATCGATTCCATTCTTTGCCGCGGGTGAAAGCGGTTCCAACGGGGAGAGGCAAGAGCTGCAATCAACGGTAAACGCCGCGGATCGCGGTACCTCTTCCGGGTGAGCCGGCCCCGGAACGGCGGGCGTCATCAGGCGCCGGGCCGCCCGGATCCGGGCGATCGCCAGGGTCTGGCACACTGCGCGGCCCTGCGCAGTACCCTCCATCACATGCCTACCTCCGAATCCCCCCGTCGCGCCGTCGTCATCGGCGGCGGCCCCGCCGGCCTCATGGCCGCCGAGCGCCTCGCCCATGCCGGGCTTTCCGTCGACCTCTACGACGCCATGGCCTCGGTCGGGCGCAAGTTCCTCCTGGCGGGCAAAGGGGGCTTGAACCTGACGCACTCGGAGGCCCGTCCCGACTTCGACTCGCGCTTCTTCGAGCGCCAGACGCAGGTCGGCGGCTGGCTGGACCGCTTCGATGGCGAGGCGCTGCGCGCCTGGGCCCAGGGCCTCGGCGTCGAGACCTTCGTCGGGACGTCCGGGCGCGTCTTTCCCAGGGACCTGAAGGCCGCGCCGATGCTGCGCGCCTGGCTGTCGCGCCTGCGCGCGCAAGGCGTGCGCTTCCACATGCGGCATCGCTGGCTCGGCTGGGACGCGGAGGGCGCGCTGCGATTCAACTCATCTGAAGGCGAAACGACCGTGAACGCGGAGGCGGTCGTGCTCGCGCTGGGCGGTGCCTCGTGGCCGCAGCTCGGCTCGGACGGCGCGTGGGCGCCGCTGCTCGCCGAGGTCGGCGCGACCGTGTCGCCACTGCGGGCCGCCAATTGCGGCTTCGATCTCGGCGTGACGCGCGACGGCGCGTCACCGGGCTGGTCGCCGTTCTTCGCCGAGAAATTCGCGGGTCAGCCGCTCAAGCCCGTGGCGCTGAGCGCCGAAGGTGTCGATGGCCGCAGCTTCTCGCGTCAAGGCGAGTTCGTCGTGACCGCGACCGGCATCGAAGGCTCGCTGGTCTACGCCGTTTCCGCGCTGCTGCGCGAGAAGATCGAGCGCGACGGAGAAGCGCTCGTCCACCTGGACCTGCTGCCCGGTCGCGATGCGGCGTGGGTGCTGGAGCAGGTCGCCCATCCGCGCGGCTCGCGCTCCTTGTCCTCGCACCTGAAGAGCCGCTTGAACATCGAAGGCCTGAAGGCCGGTCTGCTGCACGAGGTGCTCACGAAGGACGAGTACGCCGATTCTGCGACGCTCGCCCGCACGCTGAAGGCGCTGCCGTTGCGCCTGCGCGCCGCACGCCCGGTCGCGGAAGCCATCAGCACCGCCGGCGGCGTGACGATCGAGTCGCTCGACGAGCGGCTGATGCTGAAGACCAGGCCCGGCGTGTTCGTCGCCGGCGAGATGCTGGATTGGGAAGCGCCGACGGGCGGCTATCTGCTGACCGCGTCCATGGCCAGCGGCCTGGTCGCGGGCGAGGGCGCGGCAGCCTACCTGGGCTGAATCGGCGACGTGAGCCGCATTTGACGAAATACGGCTCAATGAATGAGCCGCAAGTGACAGAATGCGGCTCATGACCCCCAAACCCAAGACGTCGACCTGGGTCTGGCAGCGCGACGACTGGACGGACTTCCACTACGTCGCGCAAGACCTGGCACCCTTCCTGGCCGAGGCCTATCTGATGCACGGCAGCATCGAAGGCAAGGCCATGGCCATCGGCCTGGGCGCGGAGAGCGCCATCGTGCTGGACCTGTTCTCCGACGAGGTGGTGGCGACCGCCGCGATCGAAGGCGAGCAGCTGTCGATCGATGCCGTGCGCTCCTCCGTGCTGAGGCGGCTGGGGCTCAGCCAGGCAGGGCCGGTCGACCGGCACGTCGACGGCCTGGTCGCCGTGATCGCCGATGCGACCGAGGGCTTCGATCAACCCTTGGATCAGGACCGGTTGTGCCGCTGGCAGGCGGCGCTGTTCCCGAACGGCACTTCGGGCTTCCAGCGGATCGCCGTCGGGCGGTATCGCGATCACGAAGACCCGATGGTGATCGTCAGCGGACGTCCCGGCCGGGAAGTGGTGCACTACCAGGCGCCCGCATCGCGCGACGTGCCGGCCGAGATGGCGCGATTCCTCGACTGGTTCGCCGCGACCACGCCGCGCAAGGGCGTGCCGCCCTCGCTGGACGGCCCCCGGCTCGACGGCATCGCCCGGGCCGCGATCGCGCATCTCTGGTTCGAGAGCATCCATCCCTTCGATGACGGCAATGGGCGGATCGGTCGGGCCATCGTCGACATGGCGATCACGCAGCATCTGCGCCCGCCGATGCGGCTCCACAGCCTGTCCAGGCAGTTGTTGACCTCGCGCAGCGAGTACTACGCCGAATTGAACCGGGCTTCGCGCGGCGGCGCGGATGTGACCGCGTGGGTGCAGTGGTTCGTGCGTCAGTACACCGCCGCCTGCGATGCCGCGGACCGGATCATCGAATCCGCCATCGAGAAGCGCCGGTTCTGGGACACGCACGCCGCAAGCACGCTCGCCGAGCGTCAGCGCAAGGTGCTGCAGCGCCTGCTTGACGATGGCGACGGTGGGTTCCTCGGCGGGCTCAACGCCGAGAAGTACATGAAGATGACCGGCGTGTCGAAGGCGACGGCGACCCGCGACCTGTCGGACATGACCGCGGCGGGGCAGCTTCGCGCGCAGGGCGTGGGCAAGGCGGTGCGGTACTACGTCAACGTTCCGGGGTGGACCCATGGCGTCGAATGAAGGGATCCCCGACGCGCGAGCGCCCGCCGGGACCCGGTTCAGGCCGCGACCGTCAGCGCAAACGGCTTGAACCCTTTGGCGGCCACGACATGGGGCGCCATGAGGATCATCGCTTCGGTGGCGCGTGCGCTGGCGATGCCGCCGAGGTCGAGGATCCACTCATCCGGCCAACCCAGCGAGGCCAGCAGCGTCCGAACCTGCGTCTTGGCATCAACGTCTTCTGCGCTGAGGAAAACCTGCGCCGGCGTGGCCAGGCTGCGCGGCGCGGTCATGACGGTGAAGAACATCGTGTTCAAGGCCTTCACCACGCGTGTCTCCGGCAACGCGGCCTGGATCCGCTGTCCCAGGCTGCCGTCCGGATAGAGCAGGTCGCCCGGCGCCCCGTTGGGTTGACGCACGGTGGCGTTGGACACGTCCACCAGCACCTTGTCCCGCAACGGGAGGCGAAGGCCGGTGAGCAGTTCCAGCGCGGTGTGTCCCGGCGTGGCGTGGAAGACGACGGGCGACGCCGCGGCCGCTTCGGCCAGCGTGGCGTGGCGGACCGCCGGCCCCTGCCATGCGGGAGCGCCCGTCGAGAGCGTGCGATGCCCCACGGTCACGACGTGACCCCGCTCGGCGAAGGCCCGGGCCAGGTTGGCGCCGACGCGTCCCGCGCCGAGGATGCTGACGGGCTGAAGATCCTTGTTCATGCCACTTCTCCCAGCACGGCCAGCGCTTCGCGCTGGATGCCCGGCGCGCTGGCCAGGAAGTCGTTGCTGGCGAAAGACCAGGGCCGGCCCTGCAGGTCGGTCACCGAGCCGCCCGCTTCCGACACCAGCAGCGCACCGGCTGCCAATCCGGACCGCACATCGCTGTGCTGCCAGAAGGCATCGGTCTGACCACCCGCCACCAGTCCGAGCTGGAAAGTGGCCGGCACGGTCATCCGCACGACCAGCGCCGAGTTCAGCATCGCCGTCACCGACGCGCCTATCCGTCGGTAGGTCTCCGCAGACTCGCCGGGCCTGGCCTGTCCCGTGGTGACGATGGCGGCCTTCAACTCGGTCTTGGTCGACGGCCGCAAGGGCTCGCCGTTGAGCGCCGCGACGCCGCTGCCGCGCACCGCCGTGTAGAGGCGGTCGGCCACGGGCTCGTACACCACCGTGAGGTGCGGCGCGCCGTCGCGCACCAGCGTCGCGCTGATGCCCCATTCGCTCAGGCCATGCACGTGGTTCACGTTGCCTTCCACGGCGTCGAAGATCCACCAGTCGCCGGGCGGCAGCACGCCGCCTTCGAGTTCGTCGTCCACCCAGCCCGCCGTCGGCAGGCTGCGTTCCAGCAGCCGGCGAGCGATGGCGAGCGAGGCGTCGTCGTTGGCATGGATGGCGCGGACGAGGCTGCCGAGATCGTCGGGCGTGCGGGTCCGTTCGCTGAAGGCGTCCAGCATCGTCCGGCCGGCAAGGCGGACGGCCGCGACCGCGGCAGCGAGGACGGCGCCGTCCGTCGGATCAGAGGCGGCGATGTCGGCGAGCCGTTCGGCGGTCTGGCGTTCGGTATCGAAGGAGGTCATGGGGTGCTTCGTGGTGTCGATGGATCGATTGTTGGCAGTCGACCGATTAACATCAAATCAATTGGGATGAACCGTGAGTTAACCGTCATGCAACTGGACATGAATCTGCTCGTGGCGCTGGATGCGCTGCTGGATGAGGGCAGCGTGGGCGGCGCCGCCGCGCGCATGCATGTGAGCTCGCCGGCGATGAGCCGCACGCTGGACCGGATCCGCCACATGACGGGCGACGCGATCCTGGTGCGCAACGGCCGCGCGATGACCCCCACGCCGTACGCGCAGGCGATCCAGGCCGACGTGCATGACGTGGTGCTGCGCGCCCGGACGGTGCTGGCGCGGCAGAGCCGCTTCGACATCGCGCAGGTCGAGCGCACCTTCACGATCCAGTGCCATGACGCGCTGGCCGCGGCGCTCGGTCCGCCGCTGCTGGCCGCGCTGCGCAAGGCCGCACCGCTGGCCGTCCTGCGCATGCCGGCGGAGGGCGCGGCCGACGCGCAGGAGCTTCGGCAGGGGCAGGTCGACCTGCAGATCGGCGCGGCCATCCCGACGCACGCCGACGTGCTGCATGAGGTGCTCGGGGAGGATCGTCCGATGGTGGTGATGCGCGCCCGGCACCCGTTGGCGGGTCGCAAGCTGACGCTGCGCGGCTACGCGGAGGCGGACCACGTCACGGTCTCGCGACGCGGCCGCTTGCGGGACACGGTGGACGACGCGCTGGCGACGCAGGGCATGGCGCGCCGCGTGGTGGCCGCCGCGCCCACGGTGGCGGCGGCGCTGGCGTGGGTCGGCGCCGCCGATCTGCTGACGCTGGTGCCCGAGCGGATCAGCGCCGGCGCCGCGCGGGCGCTGAAGCTCAAGGTCGTGCCTGTCCCGTTGCGCACCCCGGCGCTGCCCATCGTGGCGACCTGGCATCGCCGCCACGAGGGCGACCAGGCCCACGCCTGGCTGCGCGAGCAGGTGCGTGGCCTGGTGGTGAAGCTGCTCGCGCCGTCCGACGCCTGAATGCCGGCGGGGACGGCGGGAGCGCGACGCTGGAGCGACGCTCCCGGGCCGTCCGGACGACGACTACCGCTGCTTCGGCTTGAGTCCCATCTTCTCGAGCGTCAGTGTCTCGTCCGCGCGGCCCCAGCCGCCGTCGGCGACCTCGTCGACCAGGACCATCGTGTAGGGGCGTGCGCGCTCGCCGAAGTACTCGACGAACATGGCCGTCACGCGGTGGATGATTTCCTCCTTGCGGGCGGCGTCGGCGACGCCCTCGGGGAGCTTGATGTTGGCGAAGGGCATGGTGGCCTCGTTTGAAATGAAGTGATGACGGAAGTGATTCTTCGGAATCGGCGCGCTTCGAAAAAGAGCCTCACGCCGTCTTCACTTGCCAACGGGGACCAACAATGCGAGCCGGGAAAGCGGGACGTTTCGCTGGCTCCGGGCCACCGGTCATGCGGATGACATGAAGCTGGGCGACCCTGCGTCGCGATGCGCCCTGCGACTGGATCCCCCGCCCGCACGCTCGCCGGCTGGCTGCGCCAGATGCGGGGCGTGCTGCTGTTGCTGCTGTGCGCCGCGGTCCCGTTGTATGGCGCCGCAGGCGCGCGGCTGAGCACGCTCGGCCCGGCGCATCACCACCGCGCCGCTCCCGCCGTCGATCACGACCACGACTCGCCCTCGGTTGCGCAGACCTGGCGCGAGCTCGTCCATCGGGGGCTGCAGGCGCTGGCAGGCCAGGAGGCCTCGCAGGTCCTCGACAACGCGCGGGCGCGGCAGCAGCAGGCCGAGCTCCAGTTGCAGCGGGGCGGCAAATCCGCGCATGTCCATGCCCACGGCCTTTTCGAGCGCCACCATCACCTGGCCGACGATCCCACCGTCGTGCTGGACGACCACGACGGGCCTTCGTTGAGCGACGCTGCGGCGCTGGGCGGCTATGTCCTGCCCATGGCGAACGTCGTCATGCCGCGCATCCCCATGCCCGCGAGCGCCAACGGCCATTGGCCGCGCGCCGAGCCGCCGACCTGGCGCAGCATCGGCGACACGCGACTGGAGCGACCGCCCCGGCGCTGAACGGCCGAGATGGCGCGCGCACCGGTCCATGCTCCTGGCACGGAGGTCGCGCGCTCCGCCTTTCTCCGCCGTTCCGCATCGCCCGGGCCGCCGTCGCGGAGCCCGTCCGATGCGGTCATGCCGCCGCGCCCTGACGCGCGTGCGGCGCCATCGTCTGTCCGCCCCGCGCGGCAGCAGGATTTCTCGTCATGGACATGTCCTCCACCTGGCAGGGCGCGGTCGACCGCGCCGTGCACCTGTGCGGCAGTCAGGCCGCACTCGCCCGTCATCTGAAAGTCCCCCGGCAGCACGTCAGCGAAGCCCGCACCGGCGGACGCACCATTCCCACCGACCGGCTGCCGGCGCTCGGCCAGCTCGTCCACATGACGCCGGCCGAACTCTGGACGCTGCAGGAGATCGCCAACATGCCGCGACGCAATCCGTTCGCCCGTGAATGCGACGGGCTGTGAATGCGCCGTGCATGACTTGTGCGGGAGGCGTCCAGCGACGTAGGACCGCGCCGACGCGAAGACGCGCCGCCCACCGTCACGCGCCGCGAGACCAGCGTCCTACTATCAGTTCCGTGCCATCGCACCCTGCGAGATACGCAGTAACTTTCTGGAGTAGACGATGAACAAGGACCAAGTGAAGGGCGCCGTCAAGGACGCCGCAGGCAAGGTGCAACAGAAGACCGGTGAGGTCATCGGCAGCACCGAACAGCAGGCCAAGGGCCTGGCCAAGCAGGTCGACGGCAAGGCCCAGAAGGCCTACGGCGACGTGAAGGAAGCGGCCAAGGACGCCGGCAAGCACTGACGCCCTGCGTCAATGAAAAACGCCGGCGGGACGCGAGTCCCGCCGGCGTTGCTCATTGGCCCGGCGCGTGATCAGCCCGGCTTGTTCTTCAGCTTGCCCTTGGGCGCCACGGCCGTCATCGGCGCGACCGGCCGGGTGGAGACGGAGGACGATTCCTTCGGGGTGCTGGTGTCCTTCTTGGGCTTCTTGTTGGCCTTGTCGTTGCGTTGCTCGCCTTTTGGCATGGCTCGTTTTCCTTCTGGTGGTTCAGGGTCGGGATGGCGGCACTCTACTACTGCCGCGCGCCCCGGTCACTTCACCGGCAGGGGGCGGGTGATGACCGCCTTCCCGTACCGGTCGCCAGCGTCGCCGACATCGGCGATCCGGCCGTTCCGCATGAAGTCCCGCATCAGGGCGAAGTAGCCTTCGGCGTAACGCGTCGAGACGCGTCTGCCGTCCGCCGTGAGTTCGAATTCGGTCATGCCGTGATCCGCTCCGGGGTAGACGGCCAGCGTGTAGCGCTTGCCCGCCGCGATCAGGGACCGGATGTCCGCCTCGGAGCCGGCGCTCGGCGCGACGCGGTCGTCGGCGCCGAGGATCCACAGCTGCGGCGTGCGGGAGGCCCGCAGCGTCGGCATCGGGTCGTAGCGGAAGGACACGTCGAACTTGTAGGTCGTGTTCAGTCCCTCGAGGATCTGCGCCTTGTCGAGCGGCAGCACCAGATGCAGGAAGTTGCCGCGCACGTCCTTGAACCAGGCTCGCGACCGGTATTGCTCACGGAGCGCGTCGAACGCCTCGTAGCCCTCCCGGCCGCGCGTCTCGATGACCTTCTGGCCGGCGCGCGTCAGCGCCAGCGCATCCTCGGTGTCCCGCGCGGAATGTCCGTTGGCCCGCATCTCCAGCGCGACGCTCTGCAGGTCCTGCTCGAGCATGGACACCGTCAGGCCGAAGCTCACGAGGGCGAAGTCCACCGGCGCCCGCGCCGCCGCCAGTGGCGCGACCCACCCGCCCTGGCTGCCGCCCTGGTAGCCGACGCGGCCGGCGCGAGGTCCGGCCAGACGACGGGCTTCCTTCATGGCCAGCACCGCGTCGTCGGCCAGCACGCCGATGTCCTGCGTGTAGGCGCCGCCGGAGGCGCCGGTGCCCCGCTTGTCGTAGACGAACGCGCCTATGCCCTCCGCGGGGAACACGCGTTGAAGGACGTTGCCCTCGCGTGCGGAATCCGATTCGGAGCCGTGGAGCAGCACCACGACCGGCACGGGGCCCTGGCCCCGGGGCATGACCAGACGCCCGGCCAAGGTGACGCCGCCGGCATCGAAGGTGGTCTCGCTCACGTCGAAGGCGATGCGCTGGCCGCGCTGTCCTCCAAAGCTGATCTCGCCCTTGTCGCAGTCGGCCGACGACAGCGTGTCCTTCGCCGGCCTGCCGGTCCAGCCGACGGTGCTGGTCCACGTGCCGTCGGGCCGAGGCCGCAGCCGGCCCGTCTCGCCGCCGAGGGCGGTCCAGCGCAGGGTGTTGCCGCCTGCGGGCGCGATGTCCAGCGTCTGGCCGCTCTCCAGGCGATAGGCGCCGACCAGGCAGCTCGTGGTGAGCGGCACGGCCGCGGGTGCTCGATCGGCCTGAGCGGCCTGAGCGACCTGAGCGGTCTGGGCCGTCGCCGGCGCGGGCGCCGCGGCCAGCAGCGCGCACAGCGGCAGCACGACAAGTGAATTCATTCTTCCCCCTCGAAGATCGTTCATCGGAGCCCGGAGTCTCGATGTCCGCCCCCGTCGAGGCGACCGCCGCGTGACGCGCTGCCGACGAGCCGTGATGAACTGCCCTGCGGGCCGACGAGCGTCATGCGCAGCGCGGGCTGTCACCGATCCGTCATGCCGGGTTCGGTCGCTCCGCGCGTAACGGAACGGCTTTCGTCAAGCTGTTCACGGCGCCGCTCGCCTCGCGACCGCGCCTGATCTGTTCGCCGGTGAAACAAGCGCATAGGCTCGCGCCCAACCCGGCGGGGGGCTGCCCCAGCACCCGCCGGCCGCTTCAACTCCCTGTCCTGGATGAGGTCCTCATGACTCTGAACAACATGCGTGTCGGTACCCGGCTTGGCGCCGGGTTTGCTCTCATCCTGCTGCTGCTGGCGCTGATGCTGGTGGTCAGCGTGCTGCGCCTGAACAGCGCGTCGGTCGCGGTCCAGGCCATGATGGCGTCGCCGCTGGCCAAGGAGCGTCTGCTGGAAGAGCAGCTGCGCAACGTCGTGGCCGGCGTGACGCGCGGCAAGGCGATCGCGAAGAACGCGGACGGCGGGCTGGAGGCGCTCTTCCGGGACGAGGCCAAGGCTTCGACCGCGCGCGGCAACGAGATCGTCAAGGCCCTCGCGGACCTGCCGACCGCCGACAGCGAGAAGCCGCTGCTGGAGAAGTTCAACGCGGCCCGCAAGGCCTACCTCGACGCGCGGGACCGCATGATGGCGGCCAAGCGCGCCGACAAGGCCGACGAGGCCAACCGCATCTACGACAGCGAGTTCAGCGTCGTCTCCCCGGCCTATGTGGCCGCCCTGACCGCCGTGCTGGACTACCAGCGCAAGGTCATCGACGAGATGAACCAGACCATCGCCGCCGACACCGCGCGCGCCCAGTTCCAGCTGGAAGTGCTGGGCGTGATCGCGATCGCGCTCGGCGTGGTGCTGGCGATCACCTTGACGCGTTCGATCACGCGTCCGATGGCGCAGGCCATCGAGCTCGTCGACGCGGTCGCGGAGGGCGATCTGTCCAAGCGCCTGAAGGTCGAGGGCCGTGACGAGATCGCCTACCTGGTCGGCTCGCTCGGCAAGATGAGCAGCGGACTGACCGACCTCGTGCGACAGGTGCGCCAGGCCTCGGAAGGCATCCAGACCGCCAGCGACGAGATGGCCGTGGGCAACATGGACCTGAGCGCGCGCACCGAGCAGCAGGCCAGCTCGCTGGAGGAGACGGCGTCGTCGATGGAGCAGTTGAGCGCCGCGGTGCGGCACAACGCCGACAGCGCGCACCAGGCCAACCAGCTGGCGCAGAACGCGTCGGACGTGGCGGTGCAGGGCGGCGAGGTCGTCGGCCGCGTGGTCGAGACCATGAAGGGCATCAACGACTCGTCGCGCCAGATCGGCGACATCATCGGCGTCATCGACGGCATCGCCTTCCAGACCAACATCCTGGCGCTGAACGCCGCCGTGGAAGCGGCGCGTGCGGGCGAGCAGGGCCGCGGCTTCGCGGTCGTGGCGTCGGAAGTGCGATCGCTGGCGGGCCGTTCGGCCGAGGCGGCCAAGGAGATCAAGCGCCTGATCACCGCCAGCGTCGAGCGGGTGGAGCAGGGCACGAAGATGGTGGACCGGGCCGGCGAGACGATGACCGAGGTGGTGGGCAGCATCCGTCGCGTCAACGACATCATCGGCGAGATCAGCTCGGCGAGCAGCGAGCAGTCCAGCGGCGTCGCGCAGGTCGGCGAGGCCGTCACCCACATCGACCAGGCGACGCAGCAGAACGCCGCGCTGGTCGAGCAGATGGCCGCCGCCGCGAGCGGCCTGAAGTCGCAGGCCGAGCAGCTGGTCAAGGTCGTGGCGACCTTCAAGCTGGCCTGATCCGACCGGGTGCGACCCGGGGCGACCCGGCGCGACTCGGTTTGAGGCGGCCGCATGCGCCGCCCCGGCCGCTCACTTCGAGCGGGGCACCTTGCGGTCCAGGAACTCGCGGATCACGGGACCGATCTCCTGCACGTGCGTCTCCAGCGCGAAGTGGCCGGTGTCGAAGAACCGGACCTCCGCGTCGGGCACGTCGCGCTTCCAGGCCTCGGCGCCCGCCGGCAGGAAGAAGGGGTCGTTCCTGCCCCACACGGCCAGCACCGGCGGACGGTGCTTGCGGAAATACGCCTGGTACTGCGGATACTGGCGGACGTTGCTGGCGTAGTCGCCGAACAGGTCCAGCTGGATCTCCACGTTGCCCGGACGCGCGATCAGCGCCGAGTCCATCGTGTAGGTGTCGGGAGACACCCGGCTCTCGTCCGGCACGCCGTGCGTGTACTGCCACTTGATCAGCTTCGGCGAGACGAACTCGCGCAGCGCGTCGCGGTTCTTCGCGGTGGGATCGGCCCAGTACTTCTGGATCGGGCTCCAGGCCTCGGCGAGGCCTTCCTCATACGCGTTGCCGTTCTGCGTGACGATGGCCGTGATCCGTTCGGGGTGCGCCACGGCCAGGCGCCATCCGACCGGCGCGCCGTAGTCGAAGACCTGCATCGCATAGCGGTCCAGGCGCAGCACCTCGGTGAAGCGGCCCATGGTCCTGGCCAGGTTGTCGAAGGTGTAGGCGTAGCGGCCGCGCTCCGGCGCTTCCGTGAGGCCGAAGCCGGGCAGGTCCGGCGCGATCACGTGATAGCGGTCCGCCAGCATCGGGATCAGGTTGCGGTACATGAACGACGAGGTCGGGAAGCCGTGCAGCAGCAGCACCGTCGGGGACGACGGGTCCCCGGCCTCGCGATAGAACACCCTGACGTCGTCGACCTGCGCGTAGCGGTAGGACACCGCCGGCGTCGACGTGTCGACGCGCGCATCGGTGCGCGCATCGGTGCGTGTGTCGGCGGCTTGCGCGCCGCTCGCGGCGATGGCGGCGGCGGTTCCCGTGGCGGCAATGAGAGAGCTGAGCTTCATGGCGATGACTCCTTGATTCCTGGATGGCGGTGAAAGGCAAGCGGAGATCCGCGGTTGTCGTAGTAACCGATATCTCACGTTTTAAAGGTTACGCACTTCGTGGGTAACCTGTCAAATTAAATTTGATGGTTACAATGCGCGGACGCTGAACGCAGCGATGCTTTGGAAGGAACACCATGGGCCAGGACGTCCCGGGAGAGCCCGCGCTGCTGGTGGGCGACCACCTTGCGCTGGACTTCATCAACACCGAGTACGGCGAGGCGGACCTGCACCGCGAGGTCCTGCAGAGCGATCAGGCCGTGCTCGATTGGCTCAGGACGGTCGGCCTCTTCGACGCCGATGCCGACGGCGACGCGGACGCGGACCTCGCGGCGCCTCGGGGATTGCTCACGCTCGCCCGCAAGCTCCGGACGAACGCGCGGGCGCTGGTGGAGGCCGCCCGGCGCGGCGAAGAGGCCGACCCGGCCGTGGTGAACCAGGTGCTGGGACAAGGCAGCCGCGGCACGGAACTGCGATGGAATGCCGAGCTCGGCGCGTTCGAGGCGACGCGGCGCGCGGGCAGGGGGGATGCGGCGGAACTGCTCGCGCCGATCGCCGAAGCGCTGGTCGAGCTGCTCTCGGCCGTCGATCTCGGGCTGGTGCGGCAGTGCGAAGGCGAGCACTGCACGCTGCTGTTCCGCGACCTGACCAAGTCCCATCGGCGCCGCTGGTGCAGCATGGCGTCCTGCGGCAACCGGATGAAGGTCGCGGCGTTCCGGGCGCGTCGCAGCGGCGCCTGATCAGTGCTGACGAACAACAGTAGTGATGGAGGCGACGACCGAAGTCGCCGTCCACGAATCCGAATCCGAATCCGATGCCTTTCGACGCGAGCAGGCGTGCAGCCTGCGTTCCGTCAAGGGCGGCTCAATGCCTCGCCGAAACGGTCGCGCAAGCGTGCGGGATCAGAAGTCCAGTGTCGCTTCCCGCGACAGCGGCTCACCCGGCTTCGGCCAGTCGCGGCTGTTGAAGAGCAGGTAGGCGCCGATGAGGGTGCCGATGGGGAATCCGAGCAGCATCAGGATGGCGATGACCCTGGACGCCGTGCGGCCGCCCGAGGTGCCCTTGCGGGCGGCCCGCGCGGTGAAGCCGTGCATCGCGCAGATGAGGCCGAACACCAGCAGCACCGGCAGCGCCGCCAGCACGCTGTCCTTGCCCGATCCGAACGCGATGGCGCCCGAAATCGCGAGCCCCAGCAGACCGTACAGGGCAGCGAGCAAACGGTGCACGCGGTACACCTTGATATTGGGTGGCATCTTCTTCTCTCCCTCGAGCTGTAAAAATTAAGCGCGAGAGTGTGACATCGCCGCGCCAGGTTTTCGCTCGTGGTTAGCCCGGTCAATCGATGGACTTGCCCACCGTGGGCCAGGCGCGTTCAGACGGGCAGCGCCGGCCTGATCCCGTACAACGCCAGCATCCCGAACACGTGCCCGATCGCGACGCCGGGCTCGCCGGACTCGATCCGCGCGATGGTCTGGACATGCACGCCCAGGCGAGCGCCCGCCGCGCCCTGACTCTCGCCGGCCGCCGTGCGCGCGGCCTTGGCCGCGGCGCCCAGGGCCTTGATCGCCTGCAGGGCGTCCTCGTCGATGTCCACCGAGATGCGTTTGCCTTGTGCCATGGGGTGGCATTCTCGCCCGGCGGCGGGCCGCAATGCGGCGACACTGCCGCCCAGGCAAGCACGACGGAGGAACGCCAGTGAGTCGAGATCAGGAGACCCGCGACCAGAAGATCATCCCGCTCAGCAGGACCAAGCTCCTGCTCGTCATGGCGGGCTCGATGGTGTTCGTCGTCGGCGGCTGGTGGATGTTCCGCGCGCAGCCGGGATCGGCGCTGGAGGGCGGTCCGCTCGGCCACCTGACGCTGGTCCATGCGATGGGCCTCATCGGCATCGCGTTCTTCGGCCTCGTCGCGGCCTTCGCCTTCAGGAAGCTCTTCGACCGGTCGCCCGGCCTGGTGCTGCGCGAGGACGGCATCGTCGACAACTCCAGCGGCGTCGCGGCGGGCCTGATCCCGTGGCGGGACATCCTCGGCTTCGACGTGCTGGTGATCCAGAACTCGCGGATGCTGGTGATCCGCGTGACGTCGCCCGAGCAGTACATCGAGCGCGGCAACCCGCTCAAGCGGGCGCTGAACCGGATGAACTTCAAGCTGTGCGGGAGCCCGCTCGCGATCTCCTCGACCACGCTGAAGATCAACTTCGACGAGCTGGTGCGGCTGTGCTCGGCCTATCACGCCCGTTACGGCACCGTGCAAGGCCGGTGAACGCAGCGATCCACGCGGTCCAGGCGACCGTCGACCGGAAGATGCGTCAACCGAACCCGTGCGGATCCGCCACCCTCGGCCAGTAGTCCGGCGACCTCAGCCGATACGGCGTGCTCGCGAAATCGCAGTTCATCGCCCCGGGCGTGGTGACGTAGAGCACCGCCTTGGCGATGGGCGCGAACTCCGCGTGGAAGTGCTGCGTCGACTTCACCACGATCAGCGTCTTGTTCTCCAGCGTCAGGCCCAGGCCGGTGAACGCGTCCGTGCCGTAGGTCTGCGTGCGGATCGAGCAGAGCACGATGTGCACGCCGTTCGCCGCCTCGACGCGCACGCTGGGGCCGAGCCGCTCGCGCGTGCCGAGCGCGGTCTGCGTGTGGTCCTCGACCACCGCGCGGACCACCACCCGCAGATCCAGCGGGTCGCCCGAGGCCGGTCCGCACTTGCCGCCTATGCGCAGGTCGAGCTCGGCGCCCACGCCTGCGTCGCGGCAGATGTGCACCGCACCGAGGTCCCACAACGCGCCGACAATCACGTTGCCGATGCCGCGCTGGACGATGCGGCGCAGGATGAAGGTGCTGTCGCAGGGCGCGCCGCCGCCGGGGTTGTCGGCGATGTCGGCCAGCACGACGGGGCCTTCGTCCATCGCCAGGGCGCGGTCGAGCGCGCCGTCGACATCGATCAGTTCCGGGCCTATCTCGTCTCGCAGCTCCCAGAACTCGCGACCCAGCTGCTCCGCGAGTGAGCGGGCGAGTGCCGGGTCGTTGTCGGTCACGACCCAGAGTTTCGCGCCCGCTTCCGGCACGTCGCCCCACGGGAAGCCGTGACCGAGCGAGACCGACAGCACACCGGGCTGCTGCTCCACCGCCTGCATGCGCGCGACGAAGGACTGCATCGGCTCGCGCGTCGTGTGCCAGAGCCCGACCATCTTGCAGTCGAAGGTCGCCGTCACCGGCCGCACGCGTCCCGCCGCCGTGTCGACGAGGATCCGGTAGAGCTCGCGCCCGCGCGGCTCCGCGTCGATGTGCGGGTACTCCTTGAACGCCACGATCGCGGTCGCCGATCGCTGCATCAGCGCCGTGAGGTGGCAATGCAGATCGAGCTCCAGCCCGATCGGCACGTCCGGACCGACCACCTTGCGGATGTGCGCCGCGAGGTCGCCCTCGCAATCGTCGTAACCCTCGGCGGCCATCGCGCCGTGCAGCAGCAGTTGCACCGCGTCGACGGGCATCGCCGCGCGCAGGTCGGCGACGATCTCGTCGCGCAGCGCCTCGTAGACATGCCGCACCGTGCGGCCTGAGGGCTGCGCGATCGCGTTCAGGCTCTCGGCCACCTCATGGCCGTCCGCCTCGATCAGCTCGCGCAGGAAGCGCAGGAAGGCGCCCGTGCCTTCGGGATCCCGGCGACTCGCGTCGCCGTGGAAGATCCCGTATTCCTCGAAGCCGCCGAGCCCCGTCGGCGCCGGCGCGAAAGTGTTGGTCTCGGTGGCGAGGTGCGCGATGAAGAACTTCATGGATCGTCCGGTGCTCGTCGTTGTGAGGGCGCTCAGGCGCGCTCAATAGTTGAGGTTGAGGCTCATCAGCTGCCCGACGACGCCGATCCAGACGATGCCCGCCAGGGCGAGCGCGACCAGCACGCCCCACACGCGCGAGAGGCGCGTCGCCTCGACGCGGAACAGCCGCCACGCGACCCAAACGCCGACGATCGCCGCCGCGAGCGCGAACACGCCGCTCAGCTGCATCAGGCCGAAGAGCCAGTCGTTGCCGCCGTTGTAGAGCGCCAGGTCGGTGCTGAGCACCGGCATGATGAGGATGATCCAGGCGGTGAGGTAGACGACGTCGACGACGACCGCGATGCGCTGCCAGCGGCGCAGCCGATGCAGCGCGGGTGACGCGCCGCTTGTGCCGCGATCCGCGCGGCGCAGCAGCGCGCCCAGCGGCCATGCGACCAGCGCGCTCACCAGCACGAGCAGGGACAGCCCCAGGATGCTCAGCGTCAACGGCGCCGAGCGCAGGAAGGGCGCCTCCTGCAGCACGGAGACGGGGTTCTCGCTGTCGATGACGGTCTTCACCCCGTCGACGTTGGCCAGCGCGAGCTCCTGCAGGCCGCCCTGCTTGCGCCACAGCTGCGGCGCGACCTCGCGGAAGGTAACCATCTCGCCGGTCGGTCCGGAGGGCGCGAGGATGGTGCCGTCCGGATTGGCGGTGATCACCGTCTGGTTCATCAGGTACAGCGCGCTGAGGAAACCGTGCTCGACGCGGCGCGAGGTCTGGTAGCGGCCCGCGATCAGTGGTGCGTCCTTGGTTGCCGAGGCCAGCGCTGGCGCATCGACGACCGGCTTGCCGGGGAAGTAGCGGTCGAGGAAGCCCTCCATCAAGGCCTTGCGCGCCAGGTAGACCGCCGAGTCCTTCCCGCGGCTGTTGAAGGACAGGAAGATCCCGACGCCTTCATCCGGCAGCAGGCTCAGGTCGGAATGGAACACGATGGTGTCGCCGCCGTGGCCGAGCAGCGTGCGGCCGTTGCGGAACTCGCGGAAGAAGCCGTGCGCCATCACGTTGAAGCCGGGCCGCGTCTGCGCGGACGGGCTGTGCATGAGCGCGGTGGTGGCGGGGCTCAGCATCTCGTAGCCGTTGAACTTCCCCTGCTGCAGATGCGCGAGCATGAAGCGCGCCATGTCGGACGCCGTCGCGCTGCCGCTGCCGGCAGGCGCGGTGACGACCAGCTCGAACGGGGAGGGCGCCGGGTCGCTCGCCTGACGGTAGCCCTTGGCGATGAAGGGCTCGAACTTCGCCGGCAGCGGCTGCGCGGTCGTCGAGTGCAGCATGCCCAGCGGCTGGAAGATGTGGCGGTCGACGTAGGCATCGAAGGGCTCGCCGGACACGCGCTGCACGATGTAGCCGGCCAGCGCGACGCCGTAGTTGGAGTAACCCGGCGCCTGACCCGGCGCGAACAGCATCGGCCGCGGATGCTGCTTCAGGTAGTCCTCGTTGGACGGTGCGAGCTTCGGGTCGTAGGCGAGCAGGTCCTTCAGGCCCTCCTCGAAGCCGGCCGTGTGGTTCATCAGATGCCGCAGCGTGATCGGCTTGCCGAAGGTCTGCGGGATCTTGAAGTCGAGGTAGTCGTTGACGTCGCGATCGAGATCCAGCTTGCCCGCCTGGACCTGCTGCATCACCGCCGTCCACGTGAACAGCTTGGACGTCGAGCCGGGCCGCACCATCGAGGTCTCGGCGCTCATCGGCACCTTGGCCTTGACGTCGGCGTAGCCGTAGCCCTTCTGGAACAGGACCTGGCCGTCCTTCACCACGGACACCACCGCGCCGGCGATGTCGCCGGCCTCGAGCGAGTAGGCGACGCGGCCGTCCAGCCAGGCTTCGAGGTCGGCGGCGGTCAGGGCCTTGGCCGCAGGTGCGGTCGATGTCGACGACGTCGACGAGGCCCCCGAGGCGGAGGACGCCGGCACCGCGGGCGGTTCCGGCGTCGCGGCGACTTTCGGCGCCAGCGGCTTCTGCGGCGGGATCGCCGCGGGCTGCTGGGTGGGCTGGGCGACGGCCAGCGTCGCCGCGGACACCGTCAGCGCCAGGGCGACCATTCCGGCGAGACCGGCCTTCTTCATCGACGTCATCGGGATTCCTTCAAACAAACACGGGCGCGCCTTGTGGGCGCGCCCTGGTCCTCGTCCGGGGACCGCGGGTTCAGAAGTTCTGGTTGAAGCTCATCAGGTGGTGCGCGCCGCCGATCACGATGAGGACCGCGAAGGCCAGCACCCAGACCACGGCCAGCGCCTTCGCCGCCTTGCCGACGGCCGCGCCGCCCTTGAAGGCGAGCCGCGCCTGCCACAGCGACACGAGCAGTCCGCCGATGAACGCGACCAGGGTCAGGACTTGCGCGAGGGGCAGGACGACGCTCAGGTCGCCGTCGCCTTCCAGCCGCGTGAACACCAGCGTCCACAGCGCGACTGAGAGCAGCACGAGGACGCTCGCCACCCGCACCGCCAGCAACGGCCGGCCCGGCGCGGCGACGCCGTGCTTGCGGCGCAGCACCGCGGCCACCGGCCACAGCAGCGCGGTGAGCAGCATCGTCACCAGCGAGAGCCCGGCCAGCAGCAGCGCCAGGCCGCCCGACAACGCCGGCACCGGCTCGAAGACGAAGGCGAAGACGTAGGGCTCCAGGCCCCAACGCACCACGCGGCCGTTCTCGACGATGGCCTGCAGGCGGCGCTTGCCGTGCACCTCTTCCCACAGATAGGGCTTGACCTCGCGGAACACGCTGCGCGTGCCGGCCAGTTCCAGCGCCACGCGGCCGTCGTCCAGCGCCTCCACCTTCAGCGGGCTGAGCAGCGGCAGCAGCGAGAAGAAGGTCGAGTCCTCGCGCCGCGTGCTCTGGTACGAGCCGGCCAGTTGCCGGGCGTGCTGCTTGGCGGTCGCGTCATCGACCTGCCGGGGCGTCGCGGCGCGCGCATCCGGCAGGTAGCGGTCGGCGAAGGATTCCAGCACCGTGTCCCGCAGCCACTTGCCCTGGCCGTCCTTGCCCGGCGAGTTGACCGAGATGTAGAGGCCGATGCCGTCATCGACGAACAGCAGGAGGTCGGTGTGGAAGAGGATGGTGTCGCCGCCGTGACCGACGACGCGATGACCGTTGATGTCGTGCTGGTAGAAGCCCAGCCCGATGCCGAGCAGGTCCGGCATCGGCTTCGTCAGCTGGCCGTGCATCTGCTTCACGGTCTCGGGCTTGAGAATGCGCGACTCACCGAGCTGCCCCTGCTGCAGGAAGGCCTGCATGAAGCGCCCCATGTCCGCGCCGGTCGCCGACAGGCTGCCGGCGGGCGCCAGGCTGACGATCTCGAAGCCCTTGCCGGGCTCGCCCTGCTTCTCGTAGCCCTGCGACATCAGCGGCGCCAGCGCCGGGGGCAGCGGCTGCCGGAAGCTCGCGTGCCGCATGCCCAGCGGCGTGAAGATCTTCTGCTCGACGTAGTCGTCGAAGGGCAGGCCGCTGACGCGCTGCACGATGTAGCCGGCCAGCGCCGTCGCGTAGTTCGAGTAGCCCGGCCGCGCGCCCGGCTCGTAGAGCGCGGGCGGGATGTAGTCCTTGAGCACCTTGGCCAGGTCGGGCGACTTGCCGGTGTAGGTGATCAGGTCGCGCGCGGTTTCCTCGAACCCGGTCGTGTGCGTGAGCACATGGCGCAGCGTCATCGGCTTGCCGTTGAACTGCGGGATCTTGAAGTCGAGGTACTGGTTGAGGTCGGCGTCGAGGTTGAGCTTGCCCTGCTCGACCAGCTGCATCACCGCCGTCCATGTGAACAGCTTGGACACGGAGCCGGGACGGAACAGCGTGCGCTCCGCATCGACGGGCACGCGCCGGTCCCAGTCGGCGTAGCCGTAGCCCTTCTGGATCAGCGGCTGGCCGTCCTTCACGATGACGACGACGGCGCCGGGCACCTGCGCCATCTTCAGCGCGGCGGGCATCAGGCCGTCCAGCCAGGCCTGCGTGTCGGCCAGCGTCATCGGCCGGGCAGTCTCCTTCGCGGTCGCCGTGAGCGGTGCGATCGGCGGGGACTGGGGACTGGTCGTCGGCGACTGGGCCGATGCCGTCGGCATCGCCGCGCCGAAGGCGGCCAGCATCAGCGCGGCTAGGCGCAAGGTCAGTGGCTTCATGAGTCGTCGTTCAGAAGTTGTAGTTGACCGAGGCGCCGATCGTGCGCGGCTGGGCCGGCGTCGCGCGCAGCGGGCCGCCGAAGGCGGTGAGCGCGGTGTCGGCGCCGAGGATCGCGCGCTTGTCGGTCAGGTTGCGGACGAAGGCCGACAGCTGCCAGGCGCCGAAGTCCATGCCCCATTGCGCGTCGACCAGCGTGTAGGCCGGCATCACGAAGTTGGGGATGGAGGTGGTGTCGCTGTCGAAGCCCGCGTTGCGCTTGCCGACGCGACGCACCTGCAGGCTGGCGTAGGACGGCCTGCCGGCCAGCGCGAAGGCGTAGCGCGCGCCCAGCGACACGGACAGCCTGGCCGAGTTCGGCAGCTTCGCGCCGGAGGGGCCGAGGGCCGGCGCGTCTTCCTTCAGCTTGCCGTCGGTCCAGGCCAGGTTGCCCTCCAGGCGCCAGTCGTCGTTGATCGCATAACGCGACGCCAGTTCCAGCCCCTTGACTTCGGCCTTGCCGGCGTTGCCCATCACCGTCGTCGCGCCGAAGGCGAGCGGCTGCTGCAGCTTGCTCCAGCGGATGTCGAAGAGCGCGACCTCCAGCGACAGGCGCCGTTCCAGCAGGTCGGCCTTGTAGCCGGCCTCGTAGCTCCAGAGCGTGTCGGCCTCGAACGAGGTCGGCGCGCCGGGGATGATCTGGCCGTTCTCGTCGATGGCCTGCGGGTTGGGACCGCCCGGGCGGTAGCCGCTGGCGGCGCGCACGTAGACGCTGCTCTGCTTGTCGAGCGAATAACGCGCCGTCGCGAGGTAGGTGTTCGACCGGTCCTTGGACGTGGCCGGCGTGGAGAAGTCCGGGACGTCGTTGGTGAGCGTCTCGTACGCCTGCTTGTTGCGCGCCACGCGGGCCCCCAGCGTGAAGGACAGCGCCGAGCTCGGATTCCAGGTCACGTCGCCGTAGACGGCGTTCTCCTCGTAGCTCGCGGGCTGGCCTACGCGCACCAGCTCCATGTCCGCGTCGGCGCCGGTGGGCCGGCCCCACAGGCGCTGGTTGTAGTTGTTGCGTTCCTTGTTGTGGTACAGGCCGATCAGCCATTCGACGGTGCCCCGCGCCGACGTCAGGCGAAGCTCCTGCGTTTCCTTGCGCAGCTTGGTGCGGTTGTCCAGCTGCACGAAGTCGAAGGCGCCGCCGCCCAGGATCTCGGTGGCGTCCAGCAGCGTGTCGCCGTTGAAGCGCTGGCTGGACACGATGGCGTTCAGGCGCGCCCAGCCGAAGTCGTAGTCGACGTCCGCCGAGAGCAGCCGCGTGCGGATGCTGTAGGGCTCGGAGATCGACAGGTCATGGGTCAGGTCGCCGTGCAGCGGCTTGCCCGTCGCGACGTCGTACTGGACCACGCCGGTGCCGTCGCGCTCGATCTTCTGGTCGACCGCGGAGAGGCGGACCTTCATCTTCGACATCGGCTCCAGCAGCAGCGAGACCCGTCCGCCGCGCGTGTCGCCGTCGTTGACGTGCTTGCCCGACGCCAGGCCGGAAGCCTTGATGTAGCCGCCGTCATGGTCGTTGAAGGCGGCCACGCGCAGGGCGGCGACGCCGGCGCTCAGCGGCACGTTCACCACCGCGTTCTCCGTGTGTCCGAGCGCGCCGCCCTTGATGCCGCGCACGCCGAAGCCGACCTTGCCGGAGAACTCCAGGGTGTCGGGTTCGTTGGTGACGTACTTGAGCAGGCCGCCCATCGCGCCCGCGCCGTAGAGCGTGCCCTGCGGGCCGCGCAGCAGCTCGATGTGGTGCAGGTCCAGCAGCGACATGTCGAGCGCGGCCACCGCCGCGCCGCCGAAGGCGGTGCTGGAGCCGTAGGCCACCTCGTCGACATAGGTGCCGACCGTCGCCGTGCCCGCGCTGCCCACGTTGACGCCGCGGATGCTGACCTGGCCGCGGCCGGGACCGCCGTCGCTGCTGACGTCCACGCCGGGCAGGTTGCCCACGTAGTCCACCAGCGAGCCGGCGCCGGAGCGCTCCAGGCCTTCGGTGCTGATCGTCTCGACGCGCAGCGGCACGTCGCGCAGCGGTTCGCGGCGACGCGTCGCGGTGACGGTCACGACCTCCAGCTTCTCCGCCTTGACCGCGGCGCGGTCGCCATCCTTCTCGACGACGCCGGCGGACGACGCTGCCGCAGCCGGTGCCGGCGCGGCCGCCTGACTCCACGCCGGCATGGCATGCAGCGCGGCGAGGCAGGGCAGCAGCAGCGGCGCGAAGGCGAATCGAGGCGTGGTGCGCATGGACCGCGAGGATCGCGAGGGTCTTGCAGTGGGCGCTGGTCGGCGGGAACGGGGGGAGGCGTTCATTCGGTGGACTCCTGGCGAGGCGGGCGAAGTTGAGCCACAAGTTTCCAATTTGGAAAAAGCTTTCACATTGGTGGAAACCTTAGCTGCTATTACTCAAAGCTTCAAATCAGGGTGTTCGCGGTGGTCCGCGGAGGCGGCCTTGCTAAGATCGCCGCACTGTTTGCTCCTCCCGACCATGGCCATCGACTCGAACCTTCCTGGTGACCACATCCGCAGCGTGCGTCGACGGCTGGGCCTCACGCTCAGCGACGTGAGCGGACGGACCGGCCTGGCGGTGTCGACGCTTTCCAAACTGGAAAAGGGCAACATGTCCCTGTCCTACGACAAGCTGATGCTGCTCAGCAAGGGCCTGGGCGTGGACATGGCGGAGCTGTTGGTCGACGCGCCGGGCGCGCGCGCCGCGCCGGGCGGCGGCGGCCGTCGCATCGTGGAGCGCGCGGGGGAAGGGCAGCAGGTCGTGACGGAGAGCTACCAGCAGCTCTACCTCGCGACGGAACTGCTCAACAAGCGCGTCACGCCGCTGATCGCGGAGGTCAACGCGCGCACGCTGGACGAGTTCAAGGCGGAGTTCGGCGACCTCATCCGCCATCCGGGCGAGGAGTTCGCGTACGTGCTCGAAGGCGAGATCGCCTTCCACTGCGAGCTGTATGCGCCGGTGGTGCTGAAGACCGGCGATTCGATCTACTTCGACAGCGAGATGGGGCACGCCTACCTGAAGGCGTCCGACGAACGCTGCCGCGTGCTCGCGACCTGCGCGCCGCGCAGCAGCGGCACGCCGGACGGGTTCAGCCAGCATTTCATCGATGTCTCCAAGCGTCTGCAGGAGCCGGCGCCGGCGCCCGCACCGACGACCTCCGGCAAGGGCGCCAAGGCCTCGGCCGCGAAGTCGCGCGGTTCGAAGCGCTGAGCCTTTCTTACTCCCTCTCCCGCTTGCGGGAGAGGGCAGGGGTGAGGGCCAGCGGCGCTTCCAACCTCCTCAACATGGGTCCCAGCGCAAGCAGCGCCAGTGAGGCTGCGGCGGCGAGCGCCGCGAGCAGCACGAAGAATCCTGCAGGCCCGAGCCACTCCCACGCACGCCCCACGACCCCCGACAGCAGATTCCCCGCGAAGGCCGCGAGGAACCACGCGGCGATCACCGTCGCGCCCATGCCCGACGGCGCGAGTCGTGCGAACAGGCCGAGGCCGACGGGCAGGATGTAGAGCTCGCCGATCGTGTAGACCATGAAGAACACCAGCAGCCAGAGGCCGCTCACCGGCTTGCCATCGGACATCGCGGCCGTCGCCGCCAGGAGCAGGTAGGCCGCGGCGACGCCGGCAGCGCCGATCGCCATCTTCCGGACCGGCGCGGGTTCCCGTCCCTTCACGGCGGCGCGCCGCCATGCGCGGATCAGCAGCGGCGTGAACAGGAAGACGAACAGCGGATTGAGCGACTGCACCCAGGTCACCGGGATCGCGATGCCGAAGGCGTGCAGGTCGACGCTGGTGTCCGCCCAGAGCGCCAGCGTGTTGCCGCTGTGCGCGTACGAGCTGCGGAACACCATCACCGACAAGGCCACCAGCAGCAGCGGCACGACGATCGCTGCGGCGCCGGGCTTGCGCTTCACGCTCCCGTCCGAAGATCCCGCAGCTCCGGCTGCATCGGGGCTCGCGGCGTTGGCGCCGCGCGCCGACGTGTCTCGTGGCCGGTCCTGCGGCAGGTGCTTCCCTCCAAGCAGATAGATCACCAGTCCCACGCACATGCCCACGCCCGCGGCGCCGAATCCCCAGTGCCAGCCGTACACCTCGCCCAGCGTGCCGCACGCCAGCGGCGCGAGCAGCCCACCGAGATTCACGCCGACGTAGTACACGTTGTAGGCGCCGCCGCGGCGCGGATCGTCCTCGGTGTAGAGGTCGCCGACCTGGCTTGGCAGGTTGGGCAGGAACAGGCCGTTGCCCAGGGCGATCAGCACGAGGCTCGGATAGAACATCGCTTCCCAGCTGAGCGCGAAGTGCCCGACCGCCATCAGGCTGCCGCCCATCACGATCGCGAAGCGCCGCCCCAGCCAGCGGTCGGCGAGGTAGCCCCCGGCGATCGGCGTCAGGAAGACGCCGCCGGTGTACAGCCCGTAGATCAGCGAGGCGTCGGCCTGCGAGAAATGCAGCTGCTTGGTCATGTAATAGACCAGCAGCGCGCTCATCCCGTAGAAGGAGAAGCGCTCCCACATCTCGGTCAGGAAGAGCACGGTGAGTCCGCGCGGCTGGCCGAACCAGGTGGCGCGGGAACTCGTCGTTACGGCGTCGGGGACAGTGCTGAGGGGGGTCATGGTGGCGCTCATCGTCGCGGGGCCTCCGGGGAAATCCCTGCGGGTCTTCCCGTGACAAACAAGGTTGTGCATCGAGTTGTCCGGATGGTAGAGTTATTTTCCAATTTGGAAAGTAGCTAAAAACCATGAGTGAGACGACCGCCCGCAGCGTGGATTGCCTGGTGATCGGGGCCGGCATCGCCGGAGCGTCGATCGCGGCGAACCTCGCACCGCACATGACGGTGGCCGTGCTCGAAGCGGAAGCGCACGCCGGGTATCACACGACCGGCCGCTCCGCTGCGCTCTACTCGGCGCTCTACGGCAACGCGCCGGTCCGGGCGCTGACGCGGGCCAGCCGGCCGTTCTTCGATCGACCGACGGCGGGTTTCGCCGAGGTCCCGCTGCTGCGGGCGCGCGACACGCTCTACCTGATCGGTACCGGGCAGCAATCGATCGCCGACCAGTTCGCCGCGGACGAGGACGTGCGCACGCACACGCGCCGCCTGGATGCGGACGAGGCGATGCGGCGCATCGCCATCCTCCAGCGCGACCGGATCGAGGGCGCCTTGCTCGACGACACCTCGGCCGACATCGACGTCGACGCGCTGCATCAGGGCTTCCTGCGCCAGGCGCGGGGCGGCGGCGTGCGCTTGCATCTGGGATCGCCGCTGCGCGAGCTGGTGCGCGAGAAGAGGGGCTGGCTCGCCCGCACCGACAGCTTCAGCGTGCGCGCGCCGCTGGTGATCAACGCCGCGGGCGCGTGGGCGGATGCGGTGGCCCAGTTGGCCGGCGTCGCGCCCTTGTCGCTGCAGCCGCTGCGGCGGACGGCGGCGCTGATCGACGTGCCGGCGGGCGTCGCCGCCGCCGAGGCCGCCGACTGGCCGGCGGTCATCGCCATCGACGAGAGCCACTACTTCAAGCCCGACGCCGGCCTGCTGCTGATCTCCCCGGCGGACGAAACGCCCAGCCCGCCCTGCGACGCGCAGCCCGAGGAACTGGACGTGGCGATCGCGGTGGACCGTTTCGAGACGCTCAGCGGTCAGCGCGTTCCGCGCGTGCGCCATCGCTGGGCCGGTCTGCGCGTCTTCAGTCCCGACCGCACGCCGGTGGTGGGCTTCGACCCCACGGCGCCGGGCTTCTTCTGGTGCGCCGGGCAGGGCGGCTACGGCATCCAGACGGCGCCCGCGCTGAGCCGCGCCGCAGCGGCGCTTGCGCTCGGCCAGGACCTGCCCGACGACATCGCCGCCGCCGGCGTCCACGCCCGAGAACTTTCCCCTCAGCGTTTCCGCAACGCCTGACCCCCCCCCACGTCCAGTTCCTCACGCCCGGTCCCCGATGTCATGACCCGTCTCCAACTGTCCAGCCATGTCGAGCAGCTCGTGCTGCGCGAGCCCTTCGTCATCTCCGGCTACCGCTTCACCGAGATGCCCGCGATGCGCGTCACCCTGCGGGAGGGGTCGTACGAGGGCCGCGGCGAAGCGGCCGGCGTCTACTACCTCGACGATCGTCCGGCGGACATGCCGGCGCAACTGGAGGCGGTGCGCGAGGCCATCGAAGGCGGCATCGGCCGCCAGGCGCTGCGCCACCTGCTGCCGCCTGGCGGTGCGCGCAACGCGGTGGACTGCGCGTTGTGGGAGCTCGAAGCCCGGCGCACCGGCCGGTCCGTCTGGCAGATGGCGGGGCTCACCGAGCCGAGGCCGCTGACCACGACGATCACGCTGGGGGCCGACGAGCCCGGCGCGATGGCGACGAGGGCGCTGGCGCTGCGCGACATGCGGGCGCTCAAGCTCAAGCTCACCGGTGACACGGATGCCGACATCGCCCGGGTGCGCGCCGTGCGCGGCGCACGGCCGGACGTGTGGCTCAGCGTGGACGCGAACCAGGGCTTCACACCGACGACGATCGAGGCGCTGTTGCCGGTGCTGGTCGCGTGCGACGTCAGCCTGGTCGAGCAACCCTTCGCGCGCGGACGCGAGGCCGACATGGCGCTCGTCGATTTCCCGATGCCGACGGCGGCGGACGAGAGCTGCCTGACGCTCGACGAACTCGAATCGCTGCCCGGGCGCTTCGACGTGCTCAACATCAAGCTCGACAAATGCGGCGGGCTGACCGAAGGGCTGCTGATGGCACACCGCGCGCGGGTGCTGAAGCTCGGCGTGATGGTCGGCAACATGGGCGGCACCAGCCTGGCCATGGCGCCGGCGATGCTGGTCGGCAAGCTGTGCGACATCGTCGACCTCGACGGGCCGACGATCCTGGTCCAGGACGTTGAGCCCGGCGTGAAATACGGCGACGGGAAGGTGGACTGCCCGGTGGCGGTGTGGGGGTAGACCGCCTGGAGGACGATGCGGCGCGTCCCTAGTCCGCCTCGCCTACCCGCGTGAACCGCATCACCCAGTTCGTCTCCCAGGTGGTGCCGCCGTCGGCGGAGAACGCCTGTTCCCATCGGGGTTCGTCGAGGTTGCGCTTGTCCCAGGTGAAGCGGACCTTGATGTCCCGACCGTCCAGCACGTCGTCGGCGTAGAACAACCCGATCGGCCCGTCGAAGCGGCCCTTGACCGGCACGTCCAGCGCATGCGGCGCGCGGCCGTCGAGCCACCAGATCGCCCACTGTCCGCTCCCTGAATCGAAGGATCGCAGCGCCACCGCGCGGTAGCGCCCTTCGGGCAGGTCCAGCTCGTTGTCCTCAAGGTTGCCGAGACCGCCGAGGATGGGCCGCGTCGTGCAGCGACCCTCGAAGGTGGTCCAGTCCTCGCAGCCGCTCAGGCGGCGGTCGAGCCGGCGGTGATGGACGGCGAAGCTGCCGAATTCGAAGTCGAAATCATCGGCGCCTGAAGAGGAGGGCGTGTGCATGGGAGGCCTCGGGTAGGGTGGTCGACCGGACCAGTTTCCGCGCGACGCCGTCCAGTCGTGGCAGCAGTCCAGGCACCAACGCTGCAGCCAGCGCCGCGCAGCCGCGCGCTGTGCCCGCTGTCAGGGCTTGTGCGCGATGGCGAATTCGAGCGCCGCGCGCACCGCCGCCACCTGGGCCTCCACGCACTCCTCCGGATTCGTCCGCGGACTGTCGGGGTACACCTCGGTGGTGGTCGTGAACGGCGCCCGCGTCACGCACGCGCACAGGCCCGAGTTGCGCACGGGGAATTCGATGACGCCCCGGGCGCTCAGCGGGGCGCCGATGATGCGGCCGTCCGCGTCGGGCGGGGCGATGTGGGTGACCCGCTCCACGGCCTCGATGATGGCCTGCTGGAAGTCGAGCCGGGTCGTCTCGCTGTCGCCGACGAGGTAGAAGCCATCCGGGACTTCTTCGTCCTCGAGCACCTTGCCGTCGCGGGCCGCCAGCGCCAGGCGGAACTCGGTGATGTCGGTGTCCGTGGTCTCGTGCAGGTCGATGTGCAGCAGGAACTGGCCCGCGTAAGGCGCCAACAGTTCGATAAGCGCAGAGGACTCCGCGGCCTCGCGGCGCGCGCCGAAGTTCCGGTTGGGATCGACCGCGTGGTAATTCCAGCGGCAGATGCGCTCATAGGCCCACGGGCTCACGCACGGCACGACGATCACATTCACGCGATCGCTGAAGGACTCCGCGTGTTCTTCCGCGAATCGCAGGGCACCGAGCACGCCGCTGGTCTCGTAGCCATGCACACCGCCGGTGACCAGCGCCACGGGACGCGCCGGGTCCCAGCTGCGGCTCTTCAACGCGAGCAGCGGGAAGGTGTCCGCGCCATACGTCAGCTGGCCGTAGCGCACGATCTCGAAGCGGTCGGCCAGCGCCTCGACGCGCGTGACGACGTCGTCCTGATAACGCCGGGACACGACCTGGCGCTCGCGCCAGGCGGTGCGTTCCGCGTCGCCCCACGGGACGCCGGGAGTGCCGATGGGATAGAAGCGCGTTGTGCTCATGAATGCTCCGAATCCGGGGAGGGCCATCAAGGGGGCGAGTGTCTCCCATTCACGAGGGTCGACTATCCTGGGCCGGCATTCCCCGCCTCGCGGCATCGCCTTCGCACCGGCTCCGCGCGGCATCGACGTGATCTCAACCAGGAGCTGCAGGCATGAAGTACACGAAGCTGGGCAACACGGGGCTGGACGTCTCGCGGCTGTGCCTGGGATGCATGACCTTCGGGGCCGCGGACGTGGGCAACCACAGCTGGACGCTGGACCTCCAGGCCTCCCGCCCGATCTTCCGCAAGGCGGTCGACAGCGGCATCACCTTCTTCGACACCGCCAACAGCTATTCCGGCGGCACGTCCGAGCAGATGGTCGGCGTGCTGCTCAAGGAGATGACGCGGCGCGAGGAGGTCGTGCTCGCGACCAAGATGTACTTCCCGTACGAGACGCCCGAAGGCGTCAAGCATCGCCGCGGCCTGTCGCGCAAGCAGGTGCTCGCCGAGATCGACGCCAGCCTGGCAAGACTTGGCACCGACTACGTCGACCTGCTGCAGATCCACCGCTGGGATCACGACACGCCGATCGAGGAAACCATGTGCGCGCTGAACGACGTGGTGCGCTCGGGCCGGGCGCGTTACCTGGGCGCGTCCTCGATGTATGCGTGGCAGTTCGCGAAAGCGCAGGAGGTCGCGCGCCGCAACGGCTGGACGCCGTTCGTGAGCATGCAGAACCACGTCAACCTGCTGTATCGCGAAGAGGAGCGGGAGATGATCCCGCTGTGCGCCGATCAGGGCGTCGGTCTGATTCCCTGGAGCCCGATGGCGCGCGGCCGCCTCACGCGGCCGGCGGACGAAGCCACGCAGCGGCTGCAGACGGACGACGTCGGCAAGCGGCTTTACGACAAGACAGGCGATCAGGATAGGCCCGTCATCCAGGCGGTGCAGGACCTCGCGGCGAAAAGCGGCGCGAAGATGGCGCAGATCGCCCTGGCGTGGGTGCTCGCGAAGCCTGAGGTGACGGCGCCCATCATCGGCGCGTCCAAGATCGCTCAGCTGGAGGATGCCGTGGGCGCGCTGGATGTGGCGCTGGCCGACGACGAGATCGCCGCGCTGGAGGCCCCCTACGTGACGCATGCGATCAGCGGGCACGAGTAAATCCGGGACGCGCGGCCCGCGGGGTTGCGCTACGCTCCGCGCTGGGAGTCCGACGCGCGTCCACTGTGGTGGCGCATGACATCGGACGAGGACATCGGGCCAGGGACGCGGCCAGGGAATACAGGGATGGATGCAGCACATCAAGCGCAGGGGAGGCGCAGCACGATCCTGCTCGTCGACGACGAGGCCGTGCATCGCTACGCGCTCCGGCGCCGGCTTGAACTCGCGGGGTTTGCGGTCATCGAGGCCCAGGACGGCGCGCAGGCGCTGCGGCAGGCCGTGAGCGGCGACGGCGTCGACGCGATCATCCTCGACGTCATGCTGCCCGACATCAGCGGCTTCGAAGTCTGCCGCCAGCTGCGGGCCTCGGAGTCGGCTTCGTCGGTGCCCATCATCCATGTCTCCGGCATCCACGTCGCGGACCGGGACCTGGTCCATGGGCTCGAAAGCGGCGCGGACGCCTATCTCACGCGTCCGGTCGACGAGGACGTGCTGATCGCCAACCTGCATGCGCTGCTGCGCCGCCGCGACGTGCTGCGCGCGCTGTCCGACGAGCTCGACCAGAAGCGCCTCGACGAGGAACGCGCGCGCGACCTGTTCCTGGCGATCCTCGGACACGACCTGCGCAATCCGCTGGACGCGATCTCGATGAGCAGCCAGCTGCTGGCCAAGGCGCCCCTGTCCGCCGACCTGACGCAGAAGATGGCGTCGCGGATCACGGCGGCGTCGCGGCGCATGACCCACATGCTCGACGACATCCAGGACTACGCCCGCAGCCGGCTGGGCGCCGACCTGATCCTGCGGCGCACGCCGCAGCGGCTGGGCGCGCTGGCTTCCGCGGCGATCGACGAGGCGCGCGGCGCCCATCCGGACCTCGTCGTCGAGCTGGTGCAGGCATCGCCGGACGACGGCGTGTGGGATGGCGAGCGGCTCTCGCGCGTCATCGCCAACCTCCTGCGCAACGCCGTGGAGCACGGGTCCGCCGGCCGGCCCATCGTCGTGCGCACCGGCGGTCGCGACGGATGGCGGCAGCTGTCGGTGCGCAATGAAGGTCGACCGATTCCGGACGACGTGCGCGGCAGGCTCTTCGAGCCGATGGTGCATCGGACCACGGACGCGCCGGTGGCCAGCAACATGGGCCTGGGGCTCTTCGTGTGCCGCACCATCGTCCAGGCGCACGGCGGGCGCATCGACGTCGAGACCGGCGAGGCGGGCACCGAGTTCCGCATCGAACTTCCCGCGAATCCTCCGGCGGGTTCGGAAGGCGGCTGAGCTACTATCGGCCCATAGACCGTGAGGTTGTCATCCCGAAGTCCTTGCTTCGTTCGAGCGTCTCGAACGCGCCGCAAGTCCTCGCCTTGATCGCTTGGCGCTTCTGTTCGCGCCGCATGTCGTGGCGCGAAACGTGAGGAGTAGGGCAATGGCTTCACCGCAAGACCTGGAGGCGCTCCGGGCCTCATTGCGCACCTGCGTGGACGCGCTCCACCGACGTCGCGCGAGCGACATCCCCGAACCGCTGATTGAACGGCTGGTGAGCCAGCGATGGCTCGAGTGGCGGGGCGGTGCCTTGTGCCTCACCTCGGACGGCGAAAGCATCTACTGGCAGGAGCTGGCGTGAGCGCCGCGCGGAGGCGGTCGTGCTGATCCGGACGCGGCTGGCCAACATCATCGGCCTGCGGATCGATTCGTTTGATCTGGTGTTCGTCACGGCACCCGCGACGGACGTCGGGGCGGTGATCTATCAGCGGCCGGGGCTGCCGACGCGGAGGGTGCTCCACGTGGAGGGCGTCGCCGATGATCGCGAGGCTGCTGCGCAGGCGATCAGGAGAGAGCTCGACCCGTCGCTCTTGAGCGACGGGTGGAAGCTGTGAGCTTCAAAGGCGCGCCTCGGGAGAGGCGGGCCTGAGGGCTCACTCAGTCTGCGTTCAGATGACGCGGATGCTGGAGGCTTGCGGGCCCTTCGGGCCGTCCTTGGTCTCGAACTCGACCTTGGCGCCTTCAGCCAGCGTGCGGAAGCCGCCGGAGCTCTGGATTTCGCTGTGGTGGGCGAACAGGTCCTTGGAGCCGTCGGCCGGGGTGATGAAGCCGAAGCCCTTGTCGTCGCTGAACCACTTCACGGTGCCCTGCTTGGTCGTCATGTTGTTTCCTTTGGAATGAATGACAGGAAAAAACCCGGACGCACGGTTGCGGACCGGGACAGAGACACTCAAGAGCTTGCAGCGGGGGGGTGTTGCTGAAGCAGCCCGCTATGCGGGTCCGGGGAGGACCGGCGGGGGCTGCAGAGAAGACCTCAGAAGAAAGGTCTTGTGCGAATCTATCCGGCTAATGTAGCACGAATGAACCCCCTCACGCTCGATTCGTACTCACGGCCGCTTGTAGTGGTCGTTGACATAGGGCATCGGGATCCAGCGATAGCCCTTGCCGTCGGCCTGCAGATGGCCCACGCCCGGGAAGGTGACGTGGTCGCCGGCGACCCAGTAGCGGCCCTTGAGCGCGTCGGCGAAGGCCGCCTTGCGCATCGCCGCCGCGGCCTTCGGATCCACGTCGAAGGCGACGGTCACGTCCGGCCTCGGCAACTGCACGTCGGCGACGTGGAGCAGGTCGCCCCAGAACACCAGCTTCTCGCCCTGGCTCTCCAGCACATAGAAGCTGTGGCCCGGCGTGTGCCCCGGCGCCGGCAGCGAGCGGATGCCCGGGAACAGCGCGGTCTCGCCGCTGAAGGTCTTCACGCGGCCCGCGTCGACGTAGGGCTGGACCTTCGCCGAGGCCTGGTCGAAGTAGACCTTCAACGCCTCCGGCGCGCGGGCGCGCTGCTCCGCGTTCAGCCAGTAGTCGAGCTCCTTGCGCTCGAGGTGCAGCGTCGCGTTCGGGAAGACCAGGCGTGAGCCGTCCATCAGGCCGCCGGTGTGGTCCGTGTGGATGTGCGTGATGAGGATGTCGGTGATCTGCTCCGGCGCATAACCGGCGGCCTTCAGGCTCGCGCCGATCTTGTTGAGCTTGGGACCGTAGAGCTCGCCCGTGCCGGCGTCCACCATCACCAGCCGGTCGCCGGCCTTGATCAGGAAGGCGTTGATCGAGGCTTCGACGTCGGTGCCTTGATAGGTCCTGGCGAGTCGCGTCGCGACCTCGTCGGCGCTGATGCCCTTGAGCACCTGCTGCGCGGGGATGGGCAGCGTGCCGTCGGACAGCGCGATCACTTCGAATGCGCCAATCTTGAAGTGCTGGTAGCCCGCCTGGATGTGGCTGAGCTTGGGGGCCGCGGCGTCACCCTCCGCGTGGACGGCGGGCGCCACGGTGGAGAAGGCCGCGGCGATCGCGAGGGTCAGGGTGAGGAGGGAGCGGTTCATCATGGTCGTTGGCATGTCGGGGTCGGGATGGAAGTCGGCGTTGGCGTCGGCGTTGGCGCGCTCATGCGTCCGAAGCGGCTGGCAGGCCGTGCGTGAAGAGACTGGCGCGCGTCTGCGCATCGGTGTCCTGCTTGAAGTCGAAGCGTGTCGCCAGCGCGGCGACGCGCTGCGCGGCGGGGCGCCCGTTGATCTCGTTGAACAGCCGCGCGACGTTGGGATACCGCGACCAGGCGTAGTCGCCGAGCAGGTACTGCAGCCCGCGGCACCAGCCCCACAGCGCCATGTCGACGATCGAGTACTCGTCGCCGAGCAGGTAGCGGCGCGTGGCCAGGCGCGCCTCGACGATCGCCCAGTGGCGGTCCGCCTCGAAGCGGTAGCGATGCGCGCCGTAGGTCTCGCCGGCGGGCGCGTAGTGCGTGAAGTGGATGGCCTGGCCGGTGAACGGGCCGACGCCCGACGCGATGAACATCAGCCATGACAGCAGTTCCGCCTGGCCCGCGTCGGACGCCTCGCCGTTGAAGCGTCCGGTCTTGCGAGCCAGGTGCAGCAGGATCGCTGAACTATCAAAGATGGCGATACCTCCGTCGACGAGCGCAGGCACTTTCCCGTTGGGATTGATCGCCCGGAAGGTCTCGGCATGCTGCTCGCCCTTGGCGATGTCGATCGGCAGCAGCCGGTAGTCAAGGCCGCTTTCCTCCAGGAATAATGCGACCTTCGACGGGTTCGGTGTCGGGTGGTAGTAGAAATCGATGCTGGACGACATGGAGGTTCCTGCGTGGGTTTGGCTTCAGAGGGGATGAAGCGTAGGCCGCGCGCGCCGGGAACCGTGAGTCGTCAGATTCGATGGGAGGTATCGGAATCGTGGATATGAGACGTTCGGATCTGCACCTGCTGATCTCGCTGGACACGCTGCTCGACGAACTCAACGTCACGCGCGCCGCGCAGCGCATGCACATCAGCCAGCCAACGCTGTCGGGCCATCTGGCCAAGCTCCGCGAGCTGTTCCAGGATCCGTTGCTGGTGCCGTCGGAGACGGGCCGCGGCATGGTGGCCACGGAGCGCGCGCTGGCGCTGCGGCCGGCGCTCGCGCAGGCGCTCTCGCAATTGCGCGAGGCGGTCGCGCAACCGCACGATTTCGATCCGGCGACCTCGGCGCGGACCTTCACCGTCGCGGCCAACGACAGCGTGTTCACGATCCTGGCGCTGGACGTGATGGCCGAGGTGATGAGCCACGGCAATCCCGCGCTGCGGATGGCCGTCGTGCCGGCCTACGACAGCGGGCTGGTCGAGCGCATGGCGCGCGGCGAGGTCGATCTGTTCCTCGGCGACATCGACAAGGTGCCCGAGGCGCTGAAGGCGCGATTCCTGCTGAGCGCCGACTTCGCGCTCGCGCAGCGCCGCGGACATCCGCGCGGGCGTCGGCCGCCCAAGCTCGATGAATACTGCGATCTCGGCCACGTCATCGTGTCATCGAAGGGCGAGTTCTCGTCGTCGGTCGACGACGCCCTGGCGAAGCTGGGCCGGCACCGCCGCGTGACGGCGGCGGTGCCCAGCTACAACCAGGTGGCGCTGGTGCTGTCGCAGACGGACCTCGTGACGACGCTGCCGCGACAGCTGCTGCAGCGCTACGAGTCCTTCGTCGAGCTGCTCGAACTCCCGTTCGGGCTGGCGTCGTTCCGGCTCGCGATGGCGTGGCACCCGCGATCGCAGAACGACGCCGCCGGCCGATGGCTGCGGGACCGCTTCATTGCGGCCGGTACGTGACCTTCAGCTGGTAGTTGCCCGCCGAGTATCCGTAGACCAGCACGTACACGTCGCCGTTGGCGGTCATGTTGACGCTGCATCCTTCGGTCGCCGTCGAGCCGTCCGACTTGCACGAGTAGTTGCTCGTCGTCGGCACCGCGCTCTTGCGCACGTAGAGGTCCATGTCGCCGGTGCCGGTGGTGCTCGCCGCGAGGCTGCCGCCGTTGGCGACCTTGAAGGGGCCGAAGCTCTTGCTCTGGCCGCGAGTCAGGCTGCCGCTGAAGTTCTCGGTCTTGTCGGTCGGGGGCTGCGTGCCGGGGCCGTCGCTGCCCAGCTCCACCGCATACGCCGCGGCCATGCGCGCGAACTTCAGCGCGTGGTCGGCCTGGCTGCCCATGTTGGCGTAGGTGTCGTTGGCGCTGTGGATGTACGGGTTGTCCGCGCTGAAGCTCGACTCGAAGGGCATGCTTGCGAAGAAGCCCTTGGCGTTCCACGACGCGTGGTCCGAGCACGCGTAGCCGCAGCGGTCCGTGCCCACGCGCAACGTCGGCAGGTAGGTCGCGATCACGTTCGTGAGGAAGGTGTTCTGCGCGCTGTCCGTGTAGTCCGTGAAGATGTAGATGTCGTTGGCGGCGCCCTTGTAGTTGGTCATGTCGAGCTGCAGCACGCCCACCACGTTGGTGTTGGCGGCGGCGAAGCTGTTGGCGATCTCCTGCGAGCCGCGCAGGCCGACTTCCTCCGCCGCGTAGGCCATCAGCTTGATGGTGCGGCGCGGCTTGTAGTTGGCCTGCACCAGCGCGCGCAGCACTTCGGTGAGGCTGGCCACGCCGGAGGCGTCGTCGTCGGCGCCCGGCGCGCGCATCGTTTCGCCCGAGCCGCCGGACTGGTTGATCGAGTCCAGGTGCGCGCCCATTACGATGACTTCGCTGCCGTTGTCGGTGCCCTGGATCGTCGCGATCACCGACTTCTGCGCCCAGCCCGAGTGGGTGAACTGCTCGACCGTGATGTCGCTGCGTCCGCCGCCCAGCGTCGTCCACTTCTGCTTGAGCCAGTTCGACGCGGCCACGCCGCTGGTGCTCGTGTAGTAGCGGTTGATGTTGGCCGACAGGTCGACGATGGTCTGGCCGATGTTGCTGGCCTGCATCTGCGACAGGATGGGCGTCACGACGGCCTGCTGGTCGATGGTGTAGCTCGGCCGCGTCGCGACCAGCGCGGCGGCCAGCTGCTGCGAGGCGGCCGGCGTGCTGTGGCGCTTCAGCGAGGCCAGGCCGGCCTCCTGGGTCGGGTGGTACATGTAGCCGCCGCAGCGGCGCAGCTCCTCGTGGATCGAGTGGCTCAGCGAGGCGAGCGCGTCCTCGTCGACTTCGACCAGATGGATGCCTTCGGGCCTGGCCGCGAAGGACAGCGCCGACGCGTCCTGCGCGGCATCGGCCTTGACGCTGGCCACGGCGCGCGCGGCGGGGCGGTGCTTCTGCAACTGGGCCAGCGCGGCGTCGCCGAGGCTGATCCAGACCTTGTCGCCCGCATAGGCGGGGGTGAGCGCGGCCAGGCCGACGCAGACCGCGGTGATCGTCAGGAATTGACGCATGGGTGTTGTCTCCAGGAATGGCGAAGCCGGCGCGCCGCACGAGGCGGCGCGCCGGAGTCCGTGTCAGACGGGGATCAGTAGGTACCGACCAGGGACGTGCTCGTCACCGTCGCGTACGCGCTGAGCAGCACGTAGTACACGCCGGCCGTCGGCGCCGAGAAGGTGATCGTCTCGGCGTTGGTCGAGCCGATCGAGCGCTTGTCGTAGCTCGTCGTCGTCGGCGCGGAGCCGCGCTTGACGTAGATGTCGCCGTCGCCCGAACCGCCGGACAGCTTGACGGTCAGCGTCGTGCGGCCGGCCGGCACGGTGATGCTGTAGAGCTTGGTCGCGCCCTTGGCCAGCGAGATGCCGGTCACCGGCACGCCGCTGGTCAGCACCGTGGTGGTGGGCGGCGGCGTGGTGCCGCTGCAGCTCACGCCCACGCTGGCGAAGGCGGCGGTGACATCGGCCTTGGCATAGCCGCGGTTGGTCGCCGCCGTTTCCACGCCGCAGGCGCCCTGGTTGAAGGTGCTGTTGGCGGTCCAGTACAGGCGGTTGGCGTCGACCATCACCTCGAAGGCCTTGCGCGTGTTCCAGCCCGGCTTGGTCGCGAGCAGGTAGAAGGCCTTGTTGTAGACGCCGCTGGAGTAGTGGACGTCCATGCCGCTGCGGTAGTCGGCCGCGTTGCCGATGGAGCTGCCGTCGCGGGTCGGATCATCGAAGTAGCGCAGCGCGCCCGAGCCCTTGAAGATCTGCGCGCCCACCAGCCAGTCGTTGCTGCCGTTGTTGCGGTAGTACTCGGCGGCTTCGCCGGCCATGTCGGAGAAGGCCTCGTTCATGCCGCCCGATTGGCCGGAGTAGGACAGGCCCGAGTTCTGCTCGGTGAAGCCGTGGCTCACCTCGTGCGCGGAGACGTCCAGCGACACCAGCGGGTAGAAGGTGGTGCGGCCGTCGCCGAAGCTCATCGCCGTGCCGTCCCAGAACGCGTTCTCGTAGTTGCTGCCGTAATGCACGCGCATGTACAGCGTGCCGGTCAGCGGACGGATGTTGAACCAGTCGCCGTACATCTTGAAGATGATTTCGCCGAAGTAGTGCGCGTCGTTCAGCGGCGAGTAGGCGCCGTTGATCTGCTTGTACTCGTTGCGCGAGCAGGTGAACTGGAAGGGGGTGTTGCTGGCGCCGGTGCTGCCGTTGAGGTTGACGGTCACGACGTTGCCGGAATTCATCTGGCAGGTGTCGGTCACCTTCAGGGCGGGGTAGTCGGTGCCGTACTCGTAGCGGCCGGTCTTGGCGTTGCCGCCGGGGCCGGTCGCGTCCTTGTGGGCCAGGCCTTCCCAGCGCTCCAGCACCGCGCCGGTGGTGGCGTCGATCATGAAGTGGGGGCGGCTCGGCTGCTTCGCGTCATGGCGCACGAAGGACACCAGGTAGAAGAGCTGCGCCTTGTTGTTCTGGTTCAGCCGGACGTAGAGCTTGACCTGCTCGTTCTCGGTGATCGCGGCGTTGATGGACCCCTTGGCCTGCGCGAGCGCGCCTTGCGAGGTCAGGCTGGGCTGCGTGGTGGCGAGGTCCTGCTGGATGTTGGACAGCATGCTGCCGGAGAAGCGCGAGGTGCCCGCATCGTTGCTTTCGACCACGCCTTCGCCCCAGACCGGGACGCCCTGGTAGTACTGCTGGTGACGCGTGACGACCTTGCCGCCGGCGTAGGCCTGGCTGCGCACGGCCTGCAGGTCACCGGCCCCGAGTCCGAGCGTCGCGGCGGCGGACTGCGGCGCGGCGCTCGAGGCGCGCATCTGCGTGTTCACCGGGGACGAGTCGTCGAGCAGGACGCGGTCCGCGGCGATCGCCTGGCAGGCGGCGGTGGCCGCGGCGGCGACGAGGGTGGCGCGAATGGCGCGCTGGATGAATGCCTGTGTGGAAACGTTAGACATAAGCCTCTTTCATTCGTGATGGATCGATCAGATCTCCCGAAGAAATGGCCGTGCGCGCTCGGGTAGGAACGGGACGGCCCCCTCTGTTCGCGACCCGTGGCGGGGCCGTGCCAGATGTTTTTGGAGGTGCGGCTGGCGCCGCGTCCCGAGGTGTCGCCGGGTGCCTCGGAGGTCCCGAGGTCGGTTGTTGGTGGTCCGGACGACTGGGCGAATGTAGGGGCATCGCGGGCCGGTTCGGACTGTCAGGCCTTACAGGCGGTGTAACCCTTGCAACGAAGTTTTCGGGCACGGTCGTGGCTGGCGGGCGCGCGATAGGCGAGGATCCCGATTGCCGCGACCCTGATCCAGAGGACATGCTGGAAACCAGGGACGTCTCAGGAGACGCACACCATGACCCCCATGGAGAAAACCCCGATGGCCGCCGATGTCGACAACGCCCACCCGGCCTCCGGATGGCGCACCCACGAGATCACCAACCAGGTCGATGAGCTCAGCGACTACTCGCTGCTGGAGACCGATCCCGCGCTGAAGGAGGCGCTCGCGCGGGCCGGCGCGGAGGCCTTCGTGCCGGGCCTGGGCGCGTATGCCGCCGAGCTCGGGCGCGCCGGGACTTTCGCGATCGCCGAGCGCATCAACCGCGTGACGCCGACGCTCGAGAGCTTCGACAAGCGGGGGCGCCGCATCGACCGCGTCGAGTTCGACGCCGGCTGGCATGAGCTGCTCGCGATGTACCGGGGGGCGGACCTCGTCGCGATGCCGTTCCGCGACGAGCGCCCCGGTCGCTGGGCCGCGTGGGCCGCGGGCTTCTACCTGCACGGGCAGGTGGAGGCCGGGACGCTGTGTCCCGCGACGATGACGCAGGCCAGCATCCCGGTGCTGCGCCGCGAGCCGCAGTTGTGGAACGCGTTGCGCGATCAACTGTTCAGCACCGAGTACGACGGGCGGGACCTGCCCCTCGCGCAGAAGCGCTCGATCTGGCTCGGCATGGGCATGACCGAGAAGCAGGGCGGCTCCGACGTGCGCGCGAACACGACGCGCGCCGAGCCGGTGGCGCATGGTGGCGGAGGCGGCCGCGGCGCCGAGTACCGCCTCACGGGGCACAAGTGGTTCTTCTCCGCGCCGATGTGCGACGCGCATCTGGTCGTCGCCAAGACGCCGGACGGCGCGCCGGGCTGCTTCTTCGTGCCGCGCTGGCGGCCCAACGGGACGAAGAACGCCGTCAACGTGCAGCGTCTCAAGGACAAGGTCGGCAACCGCAGCAACAGCAGCTCCGAGGTCGAGTTCCAGGACGCCTACGGCGTGCTGATGGGCGAGGAGGGCCGCGGCATCCCGACCATCATCGAGATGGCCACCTACACGCGCTTGAACTGCGTCGTCGGCAGCGCGGCGATGCTGCGGCAGGCGCTGGTGCAGGCGCTCCACTACACGCGGCACCGGCAGGCGTTCGGCAAGCGGCTGGCGGAGCAGCCGCTGATGCGCGCGGTGCTCGCCGACCTTGCGCTCGAGAGCGAGGCCGCGATGCAGTTGAGCCTGCGCCTGGCTCACGCGTTCGAACATCAGGACGATCCTCGCGAGCGCACCTGGATGCGGCTGGTCACGCCCGCGGCGAAGTTCTGGGTCTGCAAGCGCGCGGTCGAACTCACCGGCGAGGCGATGGAAGTGCTGGGCGGCAACGGCTACATCGACGACGGCATCATGGGCCGGCTGTATCGCGAGGCGCCGGTCAACTCGATCTGGGAGGGCTCGGGCAATGTGATGTGCCTGGACGTGATGCGCGCCGTCGCGCGGGATCCGCAGGCGTTCCTGGCGCTGCTGGACGAATTTGAATCGGACTTCGGCGACGACCGCGCGCTGCGCGCTGAGCTCGATGCATTGCGCAGCTTGCTCGCGACACCGCCGGAGCAACTGGAAGCGCTCGGTCGCCGCTTCGTGTCCAGGCTCGTGCTGCTGTCCCAGGCGGCGCTGTTGCGCAGGCATTCGCCCGGCTTCGTTGCCGACGCGTTCGTGGCCAGCCGGTTTGATCCGCAATGGGGCGCGGTCGCGGGAGTGCTCGATACGCGTACGGTGGACGTCGACGCGTTGTTGCAGAGAGCCTTCCCGGCGTGACCTAAACTCTTCGGCTTTCGTTGCTCTCTGGGCCTTGGGCCCGTCGCTGTTTTGGACAAGATCCTGCTTCAGATTGCCGCCGAACTGAAGGTTCGCCCGGCTCAGGTCAACGCCGCGGTCACGCTGCTCGACGGCGGCGCCACCGTCCCGTTCATCGCCCGCTACCGCAAGGAGGCCACCGACGGCCTCGATGACATCCAGCTGCGCGAACTCGAGGCCCGCCTGAGCTACCTGCGCGAGCTCGAGGACCGCCGCGAGGCCGTGCTCAAGAGCATCGAGGAACAAGGCAAGCTCACGCCCGAACTCGCCGCCGCGATCGCCGCCGCGCCGACCAAGCAGGAGCTGGAAGACCTCTACCTGCCGTACAAGCAGAAGCGCCGCACCAAGGGCCTCATCGCCCGCGAGGCCGGCCTGGAGCCGCTCGCGGACAAGCTGTTCGCCGATCCGTCGCTCGATCCGATGACCGAGGCCGGCGCCTTCCTCAATCCCGATGCCGGTTTCGCCGATGCCTTCGCGGTGCTGGACGGCGTGCGCGACCTGCTGTCCGAGCGCTGGGCCGAGGATGCCCTGCTGATCGGCAAGCTGCGCGAGTGGTTGTGGGAGGAAGGCCTCTTCAAGTCCAAGCTGATGGACGGCAAGGACGAGAACCACCCCGACATCTCGAAGTTCCGCGACTACTTCGATTACGCTGAACCGGTCTGCACCGTGCCCTCGCACCGCGCGCTGGCCGTGTTCCGCGGACGCACGCAGGAGTTCCTCGACGCCAAGCTGGCGCTCGATGAGGAAGCCGTCGTCGGCCAGCCTTCGCTCGCCGAAGGGCGCATCGCGCGTCACCTCGGCTGGAGCCACGGCAAGCGCGCCAGCGACGACCTGATCCGCAAGACCGTCGCGTGGACGTGGAAGGTGAAGCTCTCGCTGAGCCTGGAGCGCGATCTCTTCGCGCGACTGCGCGAGGACGCCGAGAAGGTCGCCACCAAGGTCTTCGCCGAAAACCTGCGCGACCTGCTGCTGGCCGCGCCGGCCGGCAAGCGCGTCGTCATGGGCCTGGACCCGGGCATCCGCACCGGCGTGAAGGTCGCCATCGTCAGCGACACCGGCCGCGTGCTGGACACCTCGACGGTCTATCCCCATGAGCCCAAGCGCGATTGGGAAGGGTCTATCCACGTGCTGGGCCGCCTGTGCGCGACGCACGGCGTCAACCTGATCGCCATCGGCAACGGCACGGCCTCGCGTGAGACCGACAAGCTCGCCGCCGACCTGATCAAGCGCATCCAGGCGATGGCGCCGGGGACGGTCATCGAGAAGGTCGTCGTCAGCGAAGCCGGCGCGTCGGTGTACTCGGCATCGGAATTCGCGTCGAAGGAACTGCCCGATCTGGATGTGTCGCTGCGGGGCGCCGTCTCGATCGCACGTCGCCTGCAGGATCCGCTGGCTGAGCTGGTGAAGATCGACCCGAAGTCCATCGGCGTCGGCCAGTACCAGCACGACGTCAACCAGAGCGAACTCGCGCGCACGCTGGACACGGTCGTCGAGGATTGCGTGAACTCGGTCGGCGTCGACCTGAACACGGCCTCGGCGCCGCTGCTGTCTCGCGTGTCGGGCCTGTCGGCCAGCGTCGCCAATTCGATCGTGCGCTGGCGCGACGCGAACGGCGCGTTCCGCAATCGCCAGCAACTGCTGGACGTCACCGGTCTCGGTCCGAAGACCTTCGAGCAGGCAGCCGGCTTCCTGCGCATCCGTGACGGCGACAACCCGCTGGACGTCAGCGGCGTGCACCCGGAAACCTATCCGGTCATCGAGCGCATCCTCGCGAAGGTCGATCGTCCGATCGCCGACGTGATGGGCAAGTCCGACGTGATCCGCGCGTTGAAGCCGGAAGCCTTCGCCGATGAGCGTTTCGGCGCGATCACCGTCAAGGACATCCTGGGCGAGCTGGAGAAGCCGGGCCGCGATCCGCGTCCCGACTTCAAGGTGGCGCGCTTCAACGACGGCGTCGAGGACCTCAAGGACCTGAAGGAGGGCATGGTGCTGGAAGGCACGGTGTCCAACGTCGCGCAGTTCGGCGCCTTCGTCGACCTGGGCGTGCATCAGGACGGCCTGATCCACGTCAGCCAGCTGGCCAACAAGTTCGTCAACGATGCCCGCGAAGTCGTGAAGACGGGCGACATCGTCAAGGTGAAGGTGCTGGAGGTCGACCTGGCCCGCAAGCGCATCTCGTTGACGATGAAGATGGATGCGCAGGCGCCGCGCGGCGGCTCGAAGCAGGACAACAGCTTCCGTCCTGCGGGTCGCAACGAGCGTGCGGGCGGTGCTCGCCCGTCCGGCGCGCGTGACGCCCAGCCGACCGGCGGCAACGCGATGGCTGCAGCTTTCGCCAAGCTCAAGCGCTGAGCGCCATTCGGGCCAGCGATCCGGCGCCGTCTACGGCGCCGGATCGCATTTGATCCCACATTTTTCGCGGCTGGTCGCACCTGAGGTGTCGGAGGTCGCGGTGTGCGGCTACGCTGCGCGCCGTTTACCGTCAAAGACAAAAGTCGACAGACCGACACGGTGTCGACACCAAATCCTCGGGAGTGCCCTTGAAGACCCACGCCATCGCCAGGGCTTGTGCCCTTGTCTGCCTGTCCGTGCTCGCGCCTGCGACGACTGTCCTCGCGCAGGACGCCCCTCCGGGGTTGGGCAACGAGCCGACGTCCGGCAAGCGCCTGGACCGCGTGGAGATCTCGGGCCGGAACACGGATTCGGAGTTGCGCCGCCGGGCGCCGGTGGCCAAGCAGATCTACGGCCGGGACGAACTCGACAAGTACGGCGACACCAGCGTCGCCGACGTGCTCAAGCGCCTGCCGGGTGTGAACGTCTCGGACGGGGCGCCTCGCATGCGCGGGTTGGGTTCGGGCTACACCCTGATCCTGATCAACGGCGATCCGGCGCCTCCCGGCTTCAAGCTGGACCAGCTGGATCCGGCGCAGGTCGAGCGCATCGAACTCACCAAGGGCCCGAGCGCCGACCAGAGCGCGCAGGCCGTCGCCGGCGCGATCAACATCATCCTGAAAGAAGCGCCCAAGATGTCGCAGCGCGACCTGCGCGTCGGGGCCGGCTACAACATCAACCACCCGGTGCCGTCGGCCACCTTCACCTACGGCGAGCGCTTCGGACCGGTGTCGGTGTCGGTGCCGCTGTCGGCGTTCCAGTGGCTGCAGGAGATGAAGTCCACGACCGAACGCAGCGCCACCGACGTGGACGGCCAGCCCGTCGTCGCGATGCAGCACGGGAAGATGCGCAACTGGGGCCACGGCTTCAACTCCGCGCCGCGCGGGACCTGGAAGCTCAGCGACGACGAGAGCGTGTCGCTGATCGGCTTCGCGCAGAAGGGGTTCTGGAACAACTCGGTCCGGCTGACACAGGACGCGGCCTATAGCGACGGCACGCGCCTGGACGACAACGCCGACAACAAGGGCACCTGGCAGATGCTGCGCGCCAACCTGGCGTGGAACAACCGGTTCAGCGAGACGCAGAAGTGGGAGCTGAAGGCCGGCGTGCAGGACGCGAAGAACCACATCGAGAACCGCACGCGTCCGGTCGACGATCCGGTGGAGGCCTTGCTCGACAGCCGCGACCGGAGCCTGACGCAGGCCGGCAAGTACAGCCATATCCTCGGCGAGGAGCACACGGTGACGGTCGGCTGGGACTTCGAGTTCCGCAAGCGCGACGAGGTCCGCAACACGCTGGTCGGCGGCGAGGAGCAGCTCCCCGGCTTGAACGGCGAGAACTTCGGCGCGCGCATCCGGCGGCAGGCGTTCTTCATCCAGGACGAGTGGGAGATCAACCCGCAGTGGTCCACCTACTTCGGCCTGCGCCATGAGCAGATCGTGACGACGAGCCGCGGTGTCGGCACCGACGCGCGCAACAGCTCGAGCGTGCTGTCGCCGCTGTGGCACCTGACCTACAAGCTCGATCCGAAGGGGCGCGACATGATCCGCGCCAGCATCACCCGCAGCTACAAGGCGCCGGAGCTGACGCAGATGCTGGGCCGCTACACGCTCAACAGCAAGTTCCAGCGGCCGGACGGCACCAACGACGAATTCAACCCCGACCGCGTCGGCAACCCGGCGCTGAAGCCGGAGCTGGCCACGGGCCTGGACGTCTCCTACGAGAAATACCTCACCGGCGGCAGCCTCTTCAGCCTCGGCGTCTTCCATCGCAACATCAGCCAGTTGATCCGCAACGTCGTCACGCTGGACGCGCCCACCGCGCTCGTGCCGTTCCCGCGCTACGTGATCCGGCCAATGAACTTCTCCAGCGCCACCACCAGCGGTGTCGAGATGGAGCTCAAGGGCCGCGCGGGGGAGCTGTTCCCGTCGCTGTTCGAGCCCAAGCTGCCGCTGAACCTGCGCAGCTCGGTGAGTGTCTACCGCTCGCGGGTCAAGGCCGTGGACGGTCCGGACAACCGGCTGGACCAGCAGCAGCCCTGGACCGCCAACCTCGGCTTCGACTACCGCTTCAGCAGCGTGCCGGTCACCACCGGCGCCAACCTGAACTACACGCCGGTCTACACGGTGCGCCAGACCGATCGTCAGAGCGTCGAGTACTCGCGCAATCGCGGGCTGGACGTTTTCGCCCAGTGGATGGTCAGTACGAAGACCTCGGTGCGCTTCTCGGCCAATAATCTGTTCCCGCTCGACGCGCGGGCCGAGACCCAGCTTCCCGGTGACCAGTTCTACGCCACCGGTCGCGGTCTGAAGCCGTGGTTCCAGTTGAATCTGGAAATGAAGCTCTGATCCTTCCAGGACGGAGCGGCTGAACGGCCGTGTCGGGCGCCTCCGATGTTGAAAGGACGACCCGACCGATGCAGGCCTTGCAGATCCTCGCCGGACCACGTGCGCGCCAACGACTGCGCGGCCGTGGCCTGCGCGCCGCCGACGTGCGCGTCGTGCCCGGCGCCGCGGGCGGCCCGAAGGGGCTGGTGCTCAGCGCGCTCGATGCGCATCTCTTCGGCGAGTTCCTGCCGTCGGGCGGCCAGGAGGTGCACCTGCTCGGCGCCTCCATCGGCGCCTGGCGCATGGCCACCGCCTGTCTGACCCGCGACGCCGCGCAGGCGAACGCGGAGTTCGAGCGCCTCGCCCACGATTACGCGCATCAGGACTACGAGTCCGCGCCCGGCAAGCGGCCGACCGCCGCGACGGTCTCGCGCGCGTTCGCCGGAAAGCTCGGCGAGATCTTCGGCGGCCGCGAGGCCGAGGTGTTGTCGCATCCGCAGTTCCGCCTGCATGTGTTCACCTCGCGCGGCAAGCACGTGCTCGGGCGGGAAGGGCGCTTGCGCACGCCGCTCGGCTACCTCGGCGCGTTCGCGGCCAACGCGATGTCGCGGCGCGCGATGGGCGCCTGGCTCGAACGGGTCGTCTTCTCCGACAAGCGCTCGCCGCTGCCGATGCCGCTCGCCGACTACCGCAGCCGGCAGGTGCCCCTGGACGCAGGCAACCTCAAGCCCAGCATCCTGGCGAGCTGCTCGATCCCGTTCTGGCTGCAGGCCGTGCACGACATCGAAGGCGCCCCGGCCGGCGCGTACTGGGATGGCGGCATCACCGACTACCACCTGCATCTGAACTACGCGGCCATGGTCGGCGACGGCATCGCGCTGTATCCGCACTTCCAGGCCAGCGTCGTGCCGGGCTGGCTGGACAAGGCGCTCAAGCACCGGCATCGGACCAGCGCCTTCCTCGACAACGTCGTGTTGCTGACGCCCAACCCCGAATGGGTGAAGACCTTGCCCAACGGCAAGCTGCCCGATCGCAACGACTTCCAGCGCTACCTGAACGACGTCCCCGGCCGCGCCCGCGACTGGCTGCGCGCCGTGCGCGAAGGCGAGCGGCTGAGGGACGAGTTCCGCGAGGCCTGCGCCCGTCCGACCCTCGACATCCAGGCGCTCTGAGCTACACTGGACGTCTCATTTTCTTTTTCCAACAAGGACCGGGAAAGGCGACATGGTTATGACACCGCGGACTACCACCTCCACTGCGAAGGTTTGAGCGACCGCGGCTCGTCACGTCTTTCATCAGCTGTCCGGAAAAAGTCAGCACCCCAGAAAAAGCGCGGCACGTGGTCGCGCTTTTTTGTTTTCTGGAGTTCCCCCTCATGTCCAACATCTCCATCCAACTGCCCGACGGCTCCAAGCGCGAGTTCCCGCAGCCGGTGACCGTCGCCGAAGTCGCGGCCTCCATCGGCACGGGCCTGGCGAAGGCGGCGCTCGCCGGCCGCGTCGGCTCGGGCGATGACGCCAAGGTCGTCGATACCAGCTTCCTCATCGACCAGGACACGCAGCTGGCCATCGTCACGGACAAGGATCCGGACGGGCTGGATGTGATCCGCCATTCGACGGCCCACTTGCTGGCCTACGCGGTCAAGGAGCTGTTCCCCGACGCGCAGGTCACGATCGGCCCGGTCATCGAGAACGGCTTCTATTACGACTTTTCGTACAAGCGCCCGTTCACGCCGGACGACCTGGCGGCGATCGAGGCCAAGATGGGCGAGCTCGCGAAGAAGGACGAGAAGGTCACGCGTTCGGTGCTGCCGCGCGATGAAGCCGTCGAGTACTTCAAGGGCATCGGCGAGGCCTACAAGGCCGAGATCATCGCCAGCATCCCGGCGGACCAGGACGTCTCGCTGTACGCCGAGGGCGCCTTCACCGACTTGTGCCGCGGCCCGCACGTGCCGTCGACGGGCAAGCTGAAGTTCTTCAAGCTGATGAAGGTGGCCGGCGCCTACTGGCGCGGCGACCACCGCAACGAGCAGCTGCAGCGCATCTACGGCACGGCCTGGGCGACCAAGGACGACCTGGCGAACTACCTGCGCATGCTGGAGGAAGCGGAGAAGCGCGACCACCGCAAGCTGGGCAAGGACCTGGAGCTGTTCCACATCGACGAGCACGCGCCGGGCGTCGTGTTCTGGCATCCCAAGGGCTGGACGGTCTGGCAGGAGGTCGAGCAGTACATGCGCCGCGTGTACCGCGACAACGGCTACCAGGAAGTGAAGGGCCCGCAGCTGCTGGACAAGACGCTGTGGGAGGCCACGGGCCACTGGGACAAGTACCGCGACAACATGTTCACGACGGAATCGGAGAAGCGCGACTACGCGCTCAAGCCGATGAACTGTCCCGGCCACATCCTGATCTTCAAGCACGGCATCAAGAGCTACCGCGACCTGCCGCTGCGCTTCGGCGAGTTCGGCCAGTGCCACCGCAACGAGCCCACGGGGGGCCTGCACGGGATCATGCGCGTGCGCGGGTTCACGCAGGACGACGGCCACATCTTCTGCACGGAAGACCAGATCCTGGCCGAGTGCGTGGCGTACACGGCGCTGTTGCAGAAGGTCTACAAGGACTTCGGCTTCGACAACATCATCTACAAGGTCGCGACGCGCCCCGAGGCCCGCATCGGCTCGGACGAGGTGTGGGACAAGGCCGAGTTCGCGCTGATGGAGTCGCTGCGCGCCTCGGGCGTGGAGTTCATCATCGCCCCGGGCGATGGCGCCTTCTACGGTCCGAAGATCGAATACACGCTCAAGGACGCCATCGGCCGCCAGTGGCAGTGCGGCACGATGCAGGTGGATTTCTCGATGCCAGCGCGCCTGGGCGCCGAGTACGTCGGCGAGGACGGCGAGCGTCACACGCCCGTGATGCTGCACCGCGCGATCGTCGGCAGCCTGGAGCGTTTCATCGGGATCCTGATCGAGCAGCACGCCGGCGCGCTGCCGGTCTGGCTGGCTCCGACGCAGGTCGTTGTCGCCAATATCACCGACGCCCAATCGGACTACGTTTCCAGCATTGTGAAATCGCTGCAAAAACAAGGGGTTAGGGTTCAGGCAGATTTGCGCAACGAGAAAATCACGTATAAAATCCGCGAGCATTCACTGCAAAAGGTGCCGTTCATCCTCGTCGTCGGCGACAAGGAAAAGGCGAACGGCGCAGTCGCAGTGCGCGCCCGAGGCAACCAGGATCTGGGCGTGATGTCGCTGGAGGACTTCGTTTCGAAGCTCTCGACCGCCATCGCGGACAAGGCCTGAGTCGGGCGCTTTTTGCGTTGTACTGATCATTAACGGACCCTTGCCAAGGCCCGCCTAAAGGTAACCACCATCGCTACTTTTGCTGACCGTCGTGCGATTCCGGAGCGCAAGCACCGCCTGAATCGCGAAATCATCGCTTCTGAAGTCCGTCTCAATGGCCCCGAGAACGAGCCGATCGGCATCGTCTCGATCCAGGAAGCGCTCCGGATGGCCGGTGACCTGGACGTCGATCTGGTCGAAATTGCCGCCACTGCAGTCCCGCCGGTCTGCCGGTTGATGGACTACGGCAAGTTCAAGTACCAGGAGCAGAAGCGCGCCGCGGAAGCCAAGTCCAAGCAGAAGGTCATCGAGGTCAAGGAAGTCAAGTTCCGTCCGGGCACGGACGAAGGCGACTACCAGATCAAGATGCGCAACCTGCGCCGCTTCATCGCGGAGGACGGTGACAAGGGCAAGGTCACGCTGCGCTACCGGGGCCGCGAGATCACCCACCAGGACATCGGCATGCGCATGCTGGAACGCATCCGCGACGAGCTGTCCGACGTGGCCGTGGTCGAGCACATGCCCAAGCTCGAAGGCCGCCAGATGATCATGGTGCTCGCACCAAAGAAGCGTTGATTCCGAAGCGTTGAGCTTCTGAAGATCCACTCGGCGGGGCCGCAGGGCCCCGTCACAGTTTCAGCCCGCCGATCTGGTCGTCGGCGGGCTTATTAGTCTCCTGCAGGCCGGTCAAGTACCGCGGACTCCGCGGTCGCCTGGAGGGACGCACATAGAAGGAGCAGTCATGCCCAAGATGAAGACCAAGAGCAGCGCGAAAAAGCGTTTTCGCGTTCGTCCGGGTGGCACCGTCAAGCGCGGTCAGGCGTTCAAGCGCCACATCCTGACCAAGAAGACCACGAAGAACAAGCGCCACCTCCGCGGCGCCACGACCGTGCATGAGACCAACATGGGCCACATCGCTTCGATGCTGCCCTTCGCTGGTCTGTAATCCAGCAGTAGACAAGGAGATACAACATGCCTCGCGTCAAACGTGGTGTAACCGCACGTGCTCGTCACAAGAAGGTCCTGGCTCTGGCCAAGGGCTTCCGTGGTCGTCGCAAGAACGTCTTCCGCATCGCCAAGCAGGCGGTGATGAAGGCGGGCCAGTACGCCTACCGTGACCGCCGTGCCAAGAAGCGCGTGTTCCGCCAGCTGTGGATTGCCCGTATCAACGCGGCAAGCCGTGGCCTGGGTCTGAGCTACAGCAAGTTCGTGGCCGGTCTGAAGAAGGCCGAGATCGACATCGACCGCAAGGTCCTGGCCGACCTCGCCGTCAACGACCCTGCTGGTTTCGCCAGCATCTTCGCCAAGGTGAAGGCCGCTCTGGCTTGATAGCCAAGGTCCACCCGCCGGTGCTCGCCGGCGGGCGGACTGGCCGCTCCGGTCCTGCCGGGGCGGCCTCTTTCAAAGGCCGACACCCCGGTGTTCGGCCTTTTTTCATTCCGGCGCGGCGGTGCGATGTTCGCCATTCCACCGCCGGGCCATCCGACCTCCGCCAACGACGCCGACGCCCAGTCGCCGCCCCGCGATGAACGATCTCGATCAATTGCTGCACCAGGCGACCGGCGACTTCGCCGCCGCCACGACTCCCGCCGACCTGGAGAACGCCAAGGCGCGTTTCCTGGGCAAGACCGGCCAGGTCACCGAGCTGATGAAGGGCATGGCCAGCCTGCCCGTCGAGGAGAAGAAGACCCGCGGCGCGCAGATCAACCAGCTCAAGCAGGGCATCGAGGCGGCATTGACCGCGCGCCGCCAGGCGCTGGCGGACGCGGAGCTCGACAAGCAGCTCAAGGCCGAGGCGCTGGACGTGACGCTGCCCGGCCGCCAGCGCGGCACCGGGGGTCTGCACCCGATCACGCGCGCGATGGAACGCATCGAGGCGATCTTCGGCTCGATGGGCTTCGACGTCGCCGACGGTCCGGAGATCGAGAACGACTGGTTCAACTTCTCCGCGCTGAACACGCCGAAGGACCACCCGGCGCGCTCGATGCAGGACACCTTCTACATCGAAGGGGGTCATGTCTTGCGCACGCACACCAGCCCGATGCAGATCCGCTACGCGGTGCAGCACGTCAAGAAGCATCGCGCGCTGATCGACGCCGGCCAGCCGATGCCCGAGATCCGCGTGATCGCGCCGGGCCGCACCTACCGCGTGGACAGCGATGCGACACATTCGCCGATGTTCCACCAGGTCGAAGGGCTGTGGGTCGGCGAGAACATCAGCTTCAAGGACCTGAAGTCCGTCTACGTGAACTTCATGCAGCAGTTCTTCGAGACGACGGACATGGACATCCGTTTCCGCCCGAGCTATTTCCCGTTCACCGAGCCCAGCGCCGAGATCGACATGATGTTCGGCTCCGGCCCGCTGAAGGGCCGTTGGCTGGAAGTCTCCGGCTCCGGCCAGGTGCATCCGCAGGTGATCCGCAACATGGGCCTCGATCCCGAGCGCTACATCGGCTTCGCCTTCGGCTCGGGCATCGACCGCCTGGCGATGCTGCGCTACGGCGTCGGCGACTTGCGCCTGTTCTTCGACGGCGACCTGCGCTTCCTGTCGCAGTTCAAGTAAATCGAGCCCCCGGTCGCCTAGAGAGCAAGAGAGAACCCCATGCAATTCCCTGAGTCCTGGCTGCGGGCCTTCTGCAACCCCGCGCTGAACACGAAAGAACTGGCCGAGCTGCTGACGATGTCCGGCCTGGAAGTGGAAGAGCTGCGCCCGGTGGCGCCGCCGTTCCACGGCATCGTCGTGGCCGAGATCGTCGAAGCCGTCCAGCATCCGGACGCCGACCGCCTGCGTGTCTGCAAGGTCAATGCCGGCGGGCCCGAGCTGCTGCAGATCGTCTGCGGCGCGCCGAACGCGCGCGTCGGCATCCGTGTGCCGCTGGCCACCATCGGCGCCGAACTGCCCCCGGGCGAGGACGGCAAGCCGTTCAAGATCGGCAAGGGCAAGCTGCGCGGCGTCGAGAGCTTCGGCATGCTGTGCTCGGCCCGCGAGCTGAAGCTGGCGGAGGACCACGGCGGTCTGCTGGAGCTGGCCGCCGACGCGCCTGTCGGCGAAGACATCCGCAAGCACCTGAACCTCGATGACACGCTGTTCACGCTGAAGCTGACGCCGAACCTGGCGCACGCACTGAGCGTCTATGGCGTCGCGCGCGAAGTCGCCGCGCTGACCGGCGCACCGCTGCTCGCGCCCGAGATCAAGCCTGCCGCCGTCGCCACGGATTCGAAGCTGCCGGTGCGTGTCGAGGCTGCGGACCTGTGCGGCCGTTTCTCCGGCCGCGTGATCCGCAACGTCGACACGACCGCGAAGACCCCGCAGTGGATGGTCGACCGCCTGGCCCGTTGCGGTCAGCGCTCGGTGTCGCCGCTGGTGGACATCTCGAACTACGTGATGTTCGAGCTGGGCCGTCCGTCGCACATCTTCGACCTCGACAAGATCCACGACGGACTGATCGTCCGCTGGGGCAGGCCGGGTGAGCAGCTCAAGCTGCTGAACGGCAACACGATCGAGGTCGACGCGACCGTCGGCGTGATCGCCGATCGCGAGCAGGTCGAGTCGCTGGCCGGCATCATGGGCGGCGACGCCACCGCCGTGTCCGACGACACGAAGAACATCTACGTCGAAGCCGCGTTCTGGTGGCCGAAGGCGGTGATGGGGCGCTCGCGCCGCTTCAACTTCTCGACCGACGCGGGTCACCGCTTCGAGCGCGGCGTCGATCCGGCCGGTACCGTCGAGCACATCGAGCGCATCACGCAACTGATCCAGTCGATCTGCGGCGGCGAGGCGGGCCCGATGGACGACCAGACGACGCAACTGCCCGAGCGCAAGCCGGTCGCGTTGCGCGTCGATCGCGCCGCCAAGGTCATCGGCATGCCGGTGACGCAGGCCGAGTGCGAAGGCGTGTTCAAGCGCCTGGGCCTGGCGTTCAGCTCGGCGCCGGGCGTGATCACGGTGACGCCGCCGACCTTCCGCTTCGACCTCCAGATCGAGGAAGACCTGATCGAGGAAGTCATCCGCGTGCTGGGCTACGCCCGGCTGCCGTCGACGCCGCCGCTGGCGCCGGTGGTGGGCAAGGCGCGCTCGGAATCGCGCCGCGCGACGCACGCGCTGCGTCACGCGATGGCGGGCCAGGGCTACTTCGAGACGATCAACTTCAGCTTCGTCGAAGCGCGCTGGGAGCAGGAGCTCGCCGGCAACACGGATCCGATCCAGCTGCTGAACCCGATCGCCGCGCCGCTGGCGGTGATGCGCACCTCGCTGATGGGCTCGCTGGTCCAGGCGCTGCGCAACAACCTGGCGCGCAAGGCGCCGCGCGTGCGCGTCTTCGAGATCGGCCGCGTGTTCCTGCGCGACGCGTCGGTGCAGGAAAGCGACACGACGATCGCCGGCATCGCGCAACCGATGCGCCTGGCCGGCCTGGCCTGGGGCCCCGCGGATCAGCAGCAGTGGGCGCAGAAGGACCGTGCCGTCGACTTCTTCGACGTGAAGGGCGACCTCGAGGCGTTGTTCGCGCCGCGCGTGCTGAGCTTCGAAGCCGCCGAACATCCCGCGCTGCATCCGGGCCGCAGCGCCCGCGTGCTGCTGGACGGCGAGGACATCGGCGTCGTCGGCGAGCTGCATCCGAAGTGGCGACAAGGCTACGAATTGCCGAGCGCGCCGGTCCTGTTCGAGCTGTCGCTGGACGCGGTGCTGACGCGCACGTTGCCGCAGGGTCAGGGCGTGCCCCGTCTGCAGGCGGTGCAACGCGATCTGGCGCTGATCGTCAATGAGCAAGTGACCTATGCCTCCCTCATCCGGGCGATCGAAGCCAGCGGCGAAGCCCTGGTACGCTCTGCGCGTCTGTTCGACGTCTTCAAGCCGGCCCAACCGACGGCGGAGCTGAAGGCGAACGAGCGCAGCCTGGCCGTGCGCCTGGAGCTGCTCGATGACGAGAACACGCTGACCGACGAACGCATCGAGCAGGCGGTGGCGAAGGTGGTGGCGCAGCTGGGCGACAGTCTCGGCGCGCGCCTGCGAGGCTGAGGGAGGGGAGGACACCCATGAGTGATGACGATCTGAAGGATCAGGCGCGCGTGCTGCTCGGCAGCCTGGAGACGCCGACGCTGACCAAGGCCGAGCTGGCGGAACTGCTGTTCGACAAGCTCGGCCTGAACAAGCGCGAGTCCAAGGACATGGTCGAGGCCTTCTTCGACATCATTCATCAGAGCCTGTCCAGCGGCCGCGAAGTGAAGCTCTCGGGCTTCGGCAACTTCAACATCCGGCGCAAGGCGCCGAGACCCGGCCGCAACCCGCGCACCGGCGAAGCGATCCCGATCGCGGCGCGCAACGTCGTGACGTTTCATGCGAGTCACAAATTGAAAGAAGCCGTCCAAGGCAACGCGCCTTCGACGGGTGACTTCGAGTAGAGTCTGACCCTTCCCGCCGCTGCCGGAGCCGCTGATTCCCATGGACGTCCAGCTTCCCGCCATCCCTGCCAAGCGCTACTTCACCATCGGTGAGGTGAGCGAGCTGTGCGGCGTGAAGCCCTATGTGCTCCGCTATTGGGAACAGGAGTTCACGCAGCTCAAGCCGATGAAGCGGCGGGGCAACCGGCGCTATTACCAGCACCATGAAGTGCTGCTGATCCGCCGTATCCGCGATCTGCTCTATGACCAGGGCTTCACGATCAGCGGCGCACGCAATCAGTTGATCGACATCAGCCACAACGGGGCCAGCGCGCAGGAGTTCCGCGCCGAGGCCTTGGCTGCGGCTCAGCTCGATGCCTACCGGGATCATCGCGAAGCGTCGCGCGCATTGGCGGCAGGCGTCGCGGACGGCGCGGCGCACACCACCGTGTCGCTTGAGAAACTCACGCTGGAACAGGTCCGGGACGAGTTGTTGGCGATTCGAGAGAGTTTGCTTGCATGAGCCTCTCGAATACGTATAGAATCTAAGGCTTAGTCGGGGCGTAGCGCAGCCTGGTAGCGCACTTGCATGGGGTGCAAGGGGTCGCGAGTTCGAATCCCGCCGCCCCGACCATTTATAAGAAGAATCAGGAAGCCCGGTATCGCAAGATGCCGGGCTTTTTGCTTTCTGGCCGATGCTCGACGCGTCGCCCGCGAAGGGGCGACGCCAGGCTCCGGACGCCTTACGGATTCGCGGTCAGAAACTGGATCTTGAAGATCGTCCCGTAGTGGCCGGACCAGGTGGATTCACCGTCCGTGGTGACGCTCCACAGGTTGCCGTCCGCGCCGACCGTCAGGCCCGCCTTGGGCCAGCTCGCATCCCCGAAGACGAACTGGTGGATGGTCGACAGGCTGTTGTTGGACGACCGGAACTGGTACAGGCGGCCGGCGTCCGATCCCCACGAGTTGGCGTAGAACACGCCGATGAACCGTTCGTTCAGCGCGGACCAGGGCGACGGGCTGCTCTGCATCGCGGTCCGCACGGTCACGGCGCCGGTCAGCGTGCTGGAGAAGATGGTGCCGGCGCCGTTGCCGCCGGCGTAGCTCGTGCCGTACAGCAGACCGTCGCGGGCCTGGATCAGGCGTGACGGGAAGCGCGGATCGGGGGTGTTGGCGGCGCCGAAGCTGTACAGGCGGCTGAAGCCGTTGTTCGCGGGGTCGATGCTGAACAGCGTGCCGCCGTTCGAGTCACCGCCGTTGTAGGCCGTGCCATACAGCTTGCCGTCGCTGGCCTGGATCACGCCGGTCATCGGGCCGCTGCCCTCCGCGTTGCAGAACGAGTGCGTGGTGGAAACGCTCCCCGGGTTGGACAGGCTGAACTGGAACACGGTGCCCAGTCCGCAGGTCCCGCCGGCGGTGGCGGTGCCGTACACCACGCCGTTGCTGGCGAGCAGCAGCGGGCCGGAAGGCGACGCGCCCTCGGTGCCGGCGCCGAAGTGATACAGCACCTGGTAACCGGCCGCGGTGCTCCACTTGAAGAGCACGCCCTTGCCGTTGGCGCCGCCGGCTTGCGTGACGCCGTAATACGCGGAGCCGGCGACGAGCACCGGTCCGTTGGGTCGGCTGCCTTGCGCGTCGCCGCTGCTGCCGAAACTGCGCAAGGTGGTGACGGCGCCGCCGGTGGCGACGGTGTAGAGCGCGCCGCCGCCGCCCGTGCCGCCGTTCGGCGTCACGCCGACCAGCAGGCCGGTCGAGGACTCGAGCGTCAGATCCCAGACGGGCCAACTGCCCGGGGAGGTTGCCGAGGTGTCGGTCGGAGCGGGGAACGAATAGACCGGAACAAAGGTGCCGCCGGCCTGCGCGGCCAGTGACAGCGTCGCCGTGGCGACGAGCGCGGACAACTTCGGCAGCGTGAGTGACTTCAACATCATTTTTGAGAATCTCCCTGTTGATGAGCGGTGGCGGCGGCCTCCGCATCGCGTGAAGCCGTACCACCGCGGCCGACTATTGGGGAGACGATCCGCTCCGAAAATCCCCCCTAGGGGTGGGCCCGCAAGACCTGGCACCTTTGGCATGGGTTTGTCATGTGCGAGGGGCGGTTTTCATGTGCGAGGGCCGAGCCCCATCCAGGGCCGCAGCCTGTCGACACGCATCGCCAGCAGCGCGGCGAGCAGGCATCCCAGCGCGGTGATCGCGACGAGTGCGACGGCCTCCATCGCCAGTGGCCAATGCAGCGGCGCGAGCAGATGCCCCGCGATCACGGTCACCGTCTGGTGGACCAGATAGAACGGGAACACGGCCAAGGTCAGCCAGCGCAGCCATGGCGAATCGCGATCGGCCAGCCACTGCCTGCCGAATCCCAGCACCGCCACGATCGGCAGCCACTGCTTGCCCGCGTTCAGCGCGCGCAGGGCCATCAGCAGCCACTCCGGGAACGCATCGCCGTGGGCGATGCCCCATTCACTGGTGAGCCGCTGCGAAAGCAGCTGCACCGCGACGAAGCCGACGAGCGCGATCCAGCGCAGCCGCCTGGCGGTTTCCCAGGCGCCGTGGCGATCGTCCCGGCTGCCGTAGAGCGCGAAGCCGAGCAGGAACACCGCGAAGTACACGCTGTGCTGGTACCAGTCATGGACGAGGTCGTGCGTGCTGGGGAAACGCTCCAGCAGGTGCTGGCGCAACAGCGCGAACACCAGCCACGGCACCCACAGCAACCGGCCTCCGGCGACGACCTGTCGCCAGCCCGGATGCGCCAAGCACCTGCGCACGACATCCAGGCGCGTCGCCAGCAACACCACCACGGTGTAGGCCCAGAGGTAGGGCAGGAACCAAAGGTGGTTCCAGGTCGGCAGCTTCAGGCAGTCGTCGCCGCGGCAGAAGCCGTGATAGCCCTGGAAGTAGAGCTTCAGGAAATCACCGTAGCCGCCGGCGTAGTGCAGCTTCTCCACGACCTCCAGATAGGCCTGCGGCGGCACGATCACCGTCATGCCGAACACCAGCGGCAGCAGCAGCCGTCTGCTGCGGGAGGCGATGAGACCCCCGCCGCCGTCGGCGCGTCCCGCCATCAACGCGGTCGCCGCGCCGGAGATCAGGAACAGCAGCGACATCCGCCACGGGTTCAGCCACAGCATCCAGGGCTCGAGCGCGGGGATGAGCCGCGGCGACTTCACGTGCCAGTCCCAGCTCACGTAGAACATGCCCGAGTGATAGAGGATCAGCAGGCCGAAGGCGAGGACGCGGAGCCAGTCGAGCTCCGTCAGTCGGGACGCCGGAGCCGCGACGCGCGGGGGAGGGGAGGTGGTGTTCATGGCGTCGCAGCTTCGTCGCGGAGGTCGCTGCGCGGGAGGGAATGTGACGAGCCGCCTCCGCCCGGTGACGACCCGCCCCGTCCCAGGGGCCGCCCGAACGACCCGTGGGTGCCGGGCACCCCTACACTGCGCCGCCATGACCGAGGACAAGTGGCTGGGGATCTATCTGAAGCGGCGGCGCTGGGTCGAACGCGCGACCTGGAGCGCGCTGCTGCTCGGCTCGGCGGTCGCGAACACGATCACGACGAACCTGGACATCCGCCGCGCCCGTCTCCCGTTCGAATCCTGGGAGCCGGCGGTCTGGGAGTTCTCCAGCGCCCTCGTCTGGATGGTGCTGCTCCCGTGGATCGTCCGCGCGGCCGACACCAGGCCGTTGCGCTGGGGCCAACTGCGACGGCATCTGCCATGGCACGTCCTCTTCGCGCTGCTGACCAGCCTGGCGCACGTCCTGGGCATGGTGGCGCTGCGCAAGCTGGCCTACGCGACGCAGGATGCGGTCTACGACTTCGGCAACTGGCCGCTCGAACTGTTCTACGAGGCGTTGAAGGACGTGCGCAGCTACGCCTTCATCCTGGTGATCGTCGGGGCGTACCGGCTGTTCGTGTGGCGCTGGCAGGGCGAGGCGAGCCTGCTGGCTGAACCGCCGGCGCCCGTTCCCGCGCTTCCTTCGGCGCCGCCGCCCCTGCCCGAACCTTCGTCCGAACCTTCGTCGGAACCTTTGTACGAAACCCGGCCCGCCCCGGTGCCGGCACCTGCGTTGCCCGAGCGCCTGCTGGTGAAGAAGCTCGGCAAGGAGTTCCTGCTGCCGATGGACGAGATCGAGTGGGTGCAGGCCTGCGGCAACTACGTCAACCTGCGCCGCCAGCAGCACGACTACCCGCTGCGAAGCAGCCTGGGGGCCTTCGAGCAACGCCTGGACCCCGCCGCCTTCGTGCGCGTGCACCGGGGCTACCTGGTGCGACTGAGCCTGATCGACGCCATCGAGCCCACCGAGGCCGGCGACGCCCACCTGCGCCTGCGCGACGGCAGCCGCGTGCCCTGCAGCCGCACCTATCTGGAGCGTCTGCGACAGCGTCTTGTCTGACTGGGCGAACTCCTGTCCGCCGGGTTCACCGGAGGGCCCTCGCGAGGCTATGCTCTGACCCCAATGGACGCCCCTCTGGAAACCCCCGACGTCGCCGATCCGTCCCCGCGCCTGCTGCGCGAGTCCGGCGAGGGCGGACGCCTTCAGGCACGGCTGGAGGGCGACTGGACGCTGCTGGCGCTGCGCGAGCGCGTCGAGGTGCTGCGCGGCGAACTCGGCGAGGTGCCGACCGCCAACGTGTCCTGGGACCTGAGCGCGGTGCGCCGGCTCGACCCGACGGGCGCGCTGCTGCTGTGGCAGGCCTGGGGCCGTCGCCAACCGGAGGATCTGCGCTGGCCGCCGGCCCCGATGGCGGACATGTTCCAGGCGCTGTTCGCGCGGCTGGGCAGCAAGCAGGGCAAGCTGGCGAAGCCGCCACGCGCGCAGAACGTGCGCCAGTTCGGGCAGGGCCTGCTCAACCTCGCCAGCCATCTGCTCGACGCGACCGCGCTGCTCGGCCAGGTCACGCGCGACCTCGGCACGCTGGCGCGGCACCCCAACCTGATCGCGTGGAAGGACATCTCCGCGCACATCTACCGCAGCGGCGCGCAGGCCCTGGGCATCACGGCGCTGGTGGGCGTGCTGGTCGGCATCACCTTGTCCTACCTGACCGCCAAGCAGCTGCAGAGCTACGGCGCCGACATCTACGTCATCAACATCCTCGGCATCAGCGTCTGGCGCGAGCTCGGACCGCTGCTCGCCGCGATCCTGGTGGCCGGACGCAGCGGCTCGGCGATGACGGCGCAGCTCGGCGTGATGCGGGTGACGCAGGAGCTGGACGCGCTGTCGGTGATGGGCATCTCGCACACGATCCGGCTGGTGGTGCCCAAGATGGTGGCCCTGGCACTCTCGTTGCCCCTGGTCATGACCTGGACCAGCAGCATGGTGCTCCTGGGCGGCATGATCGCCGCGCGGGCGACGCTGGGCCTGGACTACGTGCAGTTCCTGCAAGGCCTGCCGGCCGCGGTGCCGGTGGCCAACCTGTGGCTGGGACTGGCCAAATCGGCGGTGTTCGGGCTCATGATCGCGTTCGTGGCCTGCCACTTCGGGCTGCGGATCAAGCCGAACAGCGAAAGCCTCGGGACCGGCACCACCGATTCGGTGGTGAGCGCGATCACCGTGGTCATCATCGTGGACGCGATCTTCGCGGTGATGTTCTCCGACGTGGGGTTGAAAGCATGAGCGGATGTATCGAACCGACCTCGGCCGATGCCGTCGAGGAGCTGAACGTCCAGCCGGGCGATCCGGTGATCGAGGTGCGTCACGTCGGCACGGTGCTGGGCGGGGTGCGCATCCACAAGGACCTGAGCCTGGAGGTCACCGCCGGCGAGGTGCTGGCCATCATCGGCGGTTCGGGCAGCGGCAAGACGACGCTGCTGCGCCTGATGCTGGGCCTGGAGCGGCCCAGCGAGGGCGAGGTGCTGGTCTTCGGCCACAAGCTCGGCAAGTGCGAGGCGACCGACCTCGCGCAGGTGCGGCACCGCTGGGGCGTGCTGTTCCAGCAGGGCGCGCTGTTCTCGGCGCTGTCCGTGTTCGACAACGTGGCGCTCCCGCTGCGCGAGCTCAAGAGCCTGCCCAGGGACCTGATCGCCGAGCTGGTCATGACCAAGCTGCAGCAGGTCGGCCTCAAGCCGGAGGACGGCATCAAGATGCCGGCGGAACTCTCGGGCGGCATGATCAAGCGGGTGTCGCTGGCGCGTTCGCTGATCATGGATCCGCAGCTGCTGTTCCTCGATGAACCGACGGCCGGTCTGGATCCCGCAAGTTCGAAGAACTTCGTGCAGCTGATCGAGAGCCTCCGGCGCGAGATGGCGCTGACGGTGGTGATGGTCACGCACGATGTGGACACGCTGTTCGCGATCGCCGATCGCGTGGCGGTGCTGGCGGACCAGCACCTGATCGCGCACGGGCCGCTGGAACTCGTCGTGAAGCAGAAGCATCCGTTCATCCGCAACTTCTTCCTCGGCCACGCGGACCGCTGCGCGGCGGACAACCTGCGCAGCTACCGCGACGCCCTGCAGCACCGCGACGAGATGCCCGCCTGAGCGCGGCGACGAAGCGCAGGACCGTTCCGGCAACAACGAACAACGACCAATCACAAGGACTCGGACGAGCACATGGAAAACAAGGCACATGCATTGGCCACGGGCCTCTTCGTGCTGCTGCTCGGCGCGGCGCTGGTGGCGGTCATCCTGTGGTTCCGGGACGACCGCGGCGACACGCAGACCTTCACCGTGGTGACCGCCTCCGGCGTCCCCGGCCTCAACGTGAAGGCGCCGGTGAAGCTGCGCGGCGTGCAGGTCGGCAAGGTCGACACCATCCGCTTCGATCCGGCGCAGCCCAAGCAGATCCTCGTGGAGATCGAGGTCGACGCCGACGCACCGATCGCACCCGGGACGGTCGCCAAGCTGGGGTACCAGGGCATCACCGGGCTGTCGTTCATCGACCTCTACGACGGGCAGGATCCGGCGGACCCGAAGCAGAGCGTGCTGGAGACGCGGCGCATCGCGCTCGCACCGGGTTTCCTCGATCAGTTGCAGGACGCGGGACCGAAGCTCGCGGCCGGTGCGCTCGCGACGATGGACCGCATCCAGAAGGTGCTCAGCGACAGCAACCAGCAGCAGGTGAGCCAGACGCTGGCGCAGCTGAATGAAGCCTCCGCCGGCCTCAACGAGCTGGTCAAGGAATTGCGTCCGACGGCCAAGGCGCTACCGGGCCTGGTGAAGAACACCGATGGCCTCGTGGTCGCGGGGCGGAACACGCTGGGCAACATCGACACCCTCGCGAAGCAGGGCGGCGAACTCGCCGACGAATACAAGGGCAAGGCCGCAGCGATCGATCAACTGGGCGACGCGGCGGTGCAGATGCAGCGCACGCTGCGACGGGTGGAGCTGTCGTTGGTCGGCTCGGCGGACAAGCCGCGTCAACGCGCGGTGCTGGACGACCTGTCGGCGGCGGCCCGCGCCCTGGAGCGCGCAGCACAGAACATCGGCGACCAACCGCAGAGCCTGATCCTCGGCCCGACGCCCGGCGCCCCCGGCCCTGGTGAAACCGGCTTCGAGGCGGGAGCGAAGAAATGAACGACCACATCGACCTCCCGAGGACCGGCGGTATGCGCCGCGCGCTGCTGCTCAGCGGAGTGGCGCTCGCCGCGACCTTGAGCGCCTGCGGCAGCCGCCCGCCGGCACCGACGCAGATGGACCTCGGTCCCGCGCCTGCGTGGCCACAACAGGCCGCGCTGACCAAGCGCGTGGAGCTGCAGGCCGTCACGGCGCCCGAAACGCTTCAAGGCACCGGGATCGCGTATCGACTGGCCGACGCCGATCCGTACGCGCGGCGCACGTACCGCGACTCGCGCTGGGCGGCGCCGCTGCCGGTGCTCGTGGCCTCGCGGATGCGCCAGCAGATCGCCCGCGCACCCGTCGCCGCGAGCGCGGATCCCCAGGTGGTCATCGGCGTGACGCTGGAGCTCGAAGAAAGCCTTCAGAACTTCTCCAGCGCGTCGCGCAGCGAGGTGCAGGTGAGGGTGATGGCGACCGCCGAGGATGGCACCCAACGCGCGTTCGACCGCACGGAGCCGTCGAGCGCGAGCGCCGAAGGTGCCGTCAAGGCGACGGCGGCGGCTGTCGATGCGCTGGGTCCTGAGATCGCGGCGTGGGCGGCGACCTTGTCGCCGCGAGTGCCTCAAGGGCGCGGACGCCGCTGAAGCGAAGCGGCGTCAGTGCGACGCCGCGATCCCGCCGCCCATGCGCTGCTGGCGCTGGCGCAGGAAGGCCTCGGCCATGCTCGAGGCAGGCTGCAGGCGCTGCCCGATGTAGAGCTCCTGACGGCGCTCCGTGATCTGGGCGCGCAGGCGGTTGGCCATGATGCCGAGCGGATCCAGGCCGCGCTTCTCGGCGCGCTCGATCGACTCGCCCAGCTCATGCATCGTGTGGCTCTTCAGCAGCGCGAGGTGGGCCTGGACGACGCGCAGCCGTCCTTGCACCGAACGCTCCGCGCTGCGCAGCCATTCCATCACCGCATCCGCATCGCCGCCGCGCACTTTCACCAGGCTCTCGCCGGCGGCCAGCAGCAGCGCTTCAAGGCGATCCCGGTCACAGGCCTCGTAGGCCTCGTTGACCTCGGCCATCTTGCGTTCGCGGTGCACGCGCGCGGCATCGTCGGGCGCGAGGTCCGGATGCAGCCGTTTCGCGGCGCGGCGGTAGAGGGTCTTCAACGGCGGCGGGCCGACCTGCACCAGGCCGCCTTCCGGCTCGGCAGGCAGCGGTGCGCCGGCCGGCAGCACCGGCAGATGCGGCATCGCCGTTGCCCGGGGCGAATCGAGTGCCCGCGCATCCAGCCCGTTGCGGGCCAGGGCCGCGTGCAGGTAGCGCATCGCGCAGTAGAGCTGCGATTCGAGCGCGTCCAGCTCCATGTACAGCGGGCCCAGCGCGGCGACGTAGCGGTCGACGAAGCGCTGCATGCGCTGGCGGCAGTCCGCGTACTCGGATTCCTGCGACGCCAGGTAGCGCTGGAGCTCGGCCAATTGCTCGCGGCGGCGTTCGAATTCGCGCGGCGTGATGGCCTGGCTGAGCATGTTGAGCGGATTCCCTGGACGTTCTGTTCTTGACTACCGATTCTGCCGTGAGCGCATGACCCTTCAAAGCGCAAACAGCCCCTCGCGGGGCTGTTTTTCTCAGCGTTTTCACCGAGGGCCGGGCGAGCCTCGCCCAGCCCGGGGTGACCGCCGCCTTGACGTCAGGGCGCGGAGGCCGCGCTGGCCGCCTCCGTCGGTCCGCTGGCCACCGCGTCCGGCACGCCGGTCGGCGCGGAGGCGGGCATGGCGCCGTCAGGCGCCGGTGCGGTCAAGGCCGGCGGCGTGTGGGCCCCGGCGGCGGGACCGCTGATGCCGGCTGCCGGGAGCAGCGGCACGATCAGCAGCGCGACGATGTTGATGATCTTGATCAGTGGGTTGACCGCCGGACCCGCCGTGTCCTTGTAGGGATCGCCGACGGTGTCGCCGGTGACGGCGGCCTTGTGGGCTTCGGAGCCCTTGCCGCCGTGGTGGCCGTCCTCGATGTACTTCTTGGCGTTGTCCCAGGCGCCGCCGCCCGTGCACATGGAGATGGCGACGAACAGCCCCGTGACGATGGTGCCCATCAGCAGCCCGCCCAGCGCGGCCGGTCCGAGCACCAGGCCCACGATGATCGGCACGATCACCGGCAGCAGCGACGGCACGATCATCTCCTTGATCGCCGCGGCGGTGAGCATGTCGACGGCGCGACCGTACTCGGGCTTCGCCGTGCCTTCCATGATCCCCTTGATCTCGCGGAACTGGCGCCGGACTTCCTCGACGACCGATCCCGCCGCGCGCCCCACCGCTTCCATGGCCATCGCGCCGAAGAGGTAGGGGATCAGCCCGCCGATGAACAGGCCGACGATGACCATGTGGTTGCTCAGGTCGAAGCTGACCGTCAGGCCCTGCTGCTCGAGCGCATGCGTGTAGTCGGCGAAGAGCACCAGCGCCGCCAGGCCCGCGGACCCGATCGCGTAGCCCTTGGTCACGGCCTTGGTCGTGTTGCCCACGGCGTCCAGCGGATCGGTGACGTCGCGCACGCTGGCGGGCAGGTCGGCCATCTCGGCGATGCCGCCGGCGTTGTCGGTGATCGGCCCGTAGGCGTCCAGCGCCACGACGATGCCCGCCATGCTGAGCATCGCCGTCGCCGCGATCGCGATGCCGTAGAGCCCGGCCAGCTTGAACGCCACCAGGATGGCGACGCAGACGAAGAGCACCGGCCAGGCCGTCGACCGCATCGACACGCCCAGCCCCGCGATGATGTTGGTGCCGTGGCCCGTCGTCGACGCCTGCGCGACGTGCTGCACCGGCTTGTAGTTGGTGCCGGTGTAGTACTCGGTGATCCACACCATCGCCGCGGTCAGCAGCAGACCGACCAGGCAGGAGAGGAAGAGGGCGTTCGCGCCTATCGTCTGTCCGCCGGGCAGCGTCAGGTCTTGCGGGAAGAGCGCGCGGGTGATGAACCAGAACGCGATCGCGGACAGCACGCCCGCGACGATCAGGCCCTTGTAGAGCGCGGGCATCACGTTCTTCATGCCCGGGCTGGCCTTCACGAAGCTGCAGCCGATGATGGACGCGATGATGGACGCGCCGCCCAGCACCAGCGGGTACACGATGGCCGCGATGGACATGCCGCCGAAGGTCAGCGCCGCCAGCGCCATCGTGGCGATCAGCGTGACCGCATAGGTCTCGAAGAGGTCGGCCGCCATGCCGGCGCAGTCGCCGACGTTGTCGCCGACGTTGTCCGCGATCACCGCCGGGTTGCGCGGATCGTCCTCGGGGATGCCGGCCTCGACCTTGCCGACAAGGTCGGCGCCGACGTCCGCCCCCTTGGTGAAGATGCCGCCGCCCAGCCGCGCGAAGATCGAGATCAGCGACGAGCCAAAGGCCAGCCCCAGCAGCGGCTTCAGCGTCTGGCTGTCCGCGCGGGTGCCGCTGTCGCTGACCCACATGAAGAACAGGCCCACGCCGAGCAGGCCCAGGCCCACCACCAGCATGCCGGTGATCGCGCCGCCCTTGAACGCGACGTTGAGCGCGGGGCCGATGCCGTGGGTCGCGGCCTGCGCCGTGCGCACGTTGGCGCGCACCGAGACGTTCATGCCGATGAAGCCGCAGGCGCCGGACAGCAACGCGCCGATGAAGAAGCCGATGGCCGACTTCCAGTCCAGCGCGACGCCGATCAGGAGGCCGAGCACGACGCCGACGATCGCGATGGTGCGGTACTGCCGGGCCAGGTAGGCCGCGGCACCTTGCTGGATCGCGCCGGCGATCTCCTGCATGCGGGGATTGCCGGGGTCCTGACTCAGGATCCAGCTGCGTTGGATAAAGCCGTAAAACACCGCCGCCAGCCCGCAGGCCAGCGCGAAGTACAGCGCCAAACTCGTCGACATAAGGTTGTCTCCTCTCGCTGATTCTTTGATCCGTGAGACGGTTCCATCCAGCGGGCGCCGGGCCTGCGCGCACGCAACAGCAACAGTCCGTCGATCGATGCTAAGGCCGTGAATAGTGCATGGCATGAGCGTTTACCAGCGGATTCACGGGCTTTGCAAGGCGGGTGTCAGGCGTTGCGGGGGCGTGCGATGACATCGGGGCAAGGACTGGCCCCGGGCATGGCATGTGCCTCATCACGTAGCGTTTACACGCGGTCGGCGCGCAGCGCCCGAAGCCGGCGGAGCCGGTGCCCCTCTCCGCTCAATCTCCTCCTCGCCGCTCGGAATTCGCTCCGAGGGGCACCGGCTCCGCCGGCTTCTCCGGATCGAGGACCGCCGTCAGCGTTTGCGACGCTGCTTGCGGGGATCGACCGGGCCTGCAGCGCTCGGGCCGGTGTAACGGCCGCGAGGCCGGATCACTGAGTCGATCGTGAGCTGCTCCATCGCGTGAGCCAGCAGACCCACGCTGCGCGCGATGGCGAAGATCGCGAAACCTGCGTCGGGCGGCAGCTTGTAACGCGCGACGAGCGCGGCGAGCGCCACGTCCATCGACGGCGGCAGGCCGGTCAGTGCGACGACACGCTCGATGAGGCGGGCGATCGCGACGGGCGGCTTGAAGTCCGCCATCAACGATGCCGCACGCGGGTCCCCGTCGGGATAGATGTGATGGCCGAAGCCGGGCAGCGGCATCGCCGACGCCAGATAACGGTCGACGACGGCATCGGCGCCGTCCCGGTCGACCTCGTCGAACAGCGTGCGCACGCGTCCCGACGCATCGCCGTGCAGCGGGCCGGAGAAGGTCGTCAGTCCCGCGAGCAGGCAGGCCGGCAAGGACGCGCCCGTGGAGGCGGTGATGCGCGCGGAGAACGCGGAGCTGGTGATCTCATGATCGGCCGCGAGCACCAGCGTCTTGCGCAGCAGCGCGGCCACCGCGCGCGGCTGGCCCCATCCCCGGGCGAGACGGTCATGCAGCGGCAGCGATTCGTCGTCCGAGGCGCCGAAGGCGACGGCCAGCCGGCCGACCAGCGCGGCCGCTTCCTCGATCAGCACGCGGGGCACGCGACCCCGCGTCGAATGCCCGGTGGCGGTGAGCGCCGCCAGCTCGGCGAAGGCGCGGGTGCGTCCGGTCGGCAACGCCGCGACGACCTCGAGCGCCGCGCGCGACGGAGCGTTCGACACGACCGAAGGGCGCGGGAACAACGGCGGTGTCTCCACGTTCCAGAGCAGGCGCGCCGCGTCCTCCAGCGTCGCGGTCGCGGCCAGCTCGACGACATCGACGCCCCGGTAGAAGGGACGTCCGCCCGAGAACGTCGAGACCGCCGTCGGGATGCTGGGTTCGGCGCCGAACAGCGTGGTCGCCGCCAGCGTTTCTCGCGTGCGTCCCGTTTCCTTGCGGCGCACGAGCGCCTTCACGTCTTCCGCGCGGTAGAGGCTTCGACGCGAATCCTGCGGATCGGGCTCGACGCCGATGCGCCCGCGACTCACGTAGGCATAGATCGTCTGCGCGCGCACGCCGAGCGTGTCACGGGCCTCGTCCAGGGTCATCCATGCAGCCATCGGGCGTTCATTCCGGGTCGTTGATGGCGTCAATATATTCGTCAACATGAATGTCGTCCATTCGCCGTCCGTGCGTCCCAGATGATCGATTTATTGAAGGACAAGGCGGGGCAGCCGAGATCAGGTTGATATTGATCATCAATATTGACCCGATGAAGTGCCGCTGCCAGCATGAGTTCACGCGACATCGACGGGGTCCGCTCAGAAGCCTCCGCGATGCCGACCTCTCATGCCCATCATTGGAGACAACCGCATGAACCGCATGAACCGCATGAACGCCATCGACCGCGCCCGACGCCGGGCCGCGCTCGCTCTCCTTGGCACCGCCGGCCTCGCCTCGTTCGCTTCATTCGCATCCGTCAGCGCCTTCGCGCAGGGCGAGTCCTTTCCCACCCGGGCGATCACGATCGTGGTCGGTTCCAGCCCGGGCAGCACCACCGACGGTCTCGCCCGAGCGATCGGCGCGGAGATCACCGCCGCGACCAAGGTACCGGTGATCGTCGAGAACAAGGCCGGCGCCAGTGGCGGCATCGCGGCGCAGTCGGTGGCCCGCTCGGCGGCCGACGGCTACACGCTGTTCATCACCACCAACACCACGCAGGCCGCCAATCCGCACCTGTTCCGCATGCTCGCCTACGACCCGGTGAAGGACTTCGCCCCGGTGGGCGCGCTGGTCAAGGGCTACCTGCTGCTGGTGACGAATCCGCGCATCGCGGCGCGCAACGTCACCGAGCTCAGCGCGATCGCGAAGAAGCAGCAGCTCACGTTCGGCGCGGGCAGTTCGTCGGCACGCGTGGCGGCGGAGCTGTTCCAGCAGATGACGCAGACGCAGTTGACCTACGTCCCCTACAAGGCCAACCCGCAGGCGATGGTCGATCTGGTCGGCGGTCAGGTCGACCTGATGATCGTGGACCTGACCACCAGCCTGCCGCAGGTGAAGGCCGGCAAGCTCAAGGCGCTGGGCGTCAGCAGCCCGAAGCGCTCGCCGCTGGTGCCGGATCTGCCGACCATCGCCGAGGCCGGCCTGCCCGGCTACGAGATCAGCTACTGGAACGCGGTCTACGCGCCCGCGGGCACGCCGGCGCCTGTCGTCGAGCGCATCAACGCGCTGATGCAGAAGGCCATGACCGCGGAACCGGTGAAGCGCTTCGTCGAGCAGAACGGCATGGAGCCGTTCACGTCGACGCCGGCGGAACTCGCCGTGTTCCAGGCCGCCGAATACAAGCGCTGGGGCGCCGTCATCAAGACGGCCGGCATCCAGCCTGAATGAGCCCGAACGCCACATTCACTATCCATCCTGAAGTAGAGAGCGCCATGAAGCCGAACATCCTCCAACTCAATCCCATCCTCGTGCCCGCGATCAATGCGGAGCTGGACGCGCTGTACACGATGCACCGGCTGTTCGAGCAGGCCGATCCGGACGCGTATCTCGCCACGCACGGCGCGGCCATGCGCGGCGTGGTCACCGGCGGGCACACGGGCATCTCGCGGTCGATGATGGAGAAGTTGCCGGCCCTCGAGGTCGTCGCGGTGAACGGCGTCGGCACGGACGCCGTGGACATCGAATACGCCCGCTCGCGCAAGCTGCCGGTGACCGGCACCTTCGGCGCGCTGACCGAGGACGTCGCCGACATGGCGCTGGCGCTGCTGCTCGCCACCGCCCGCAATGTCGCCTCGGTCGACCGCTTCGTGCGCGGAGGCCTGTGGCCGAAGTTCCCGCAGCCCAGTGCCATTCCGCTCGCACGCCGCGTGAGCGGGATGCGCGTGGGTATCGTGGGTCTGGGTCGGGTCGGCCGCGCGGTGGCGGAGCGTGTCAGCGCCTTCGGCTGCCCGGTGCGCTACACCGATCTGAAGGAGATCCCGGGCGTGTCGTGGGCGTTCGAGGCGGACCTCGTGCAACTCGCCCGCGACAGCGACGCGCTGATCGTCTGCGCCGCGGCGGACAAGGCCCGCGACCTCATCGACGCGCCGGTGCTCGATGCGATCGGACCCCGCGGGTTCCTGATCAACGTCGCGCGCGGCCGCCTGGTGAAGGAGTCCGATCTCGTGAAGGCGCTGCAGGACAAGCGCATCGCGGGCGCGGGCCTGGACGTCTTCGCCGACGAGCCCAACGTGCCGCCGGCCCTGCTGGATCTGGACAACGTCGTGTTGCAGGCGCATCGGGCGAGCGCGACGGAGGAGACGCGCGCCGCGATGGGTCGCATGGTGCTGGAGAGCCTGGCGCAGGCGCTGGCGGGGCAACGGCCCGCGCACAGCCTCACGACCTGACCCTGACGGGAGGCGGCAGGGGGCTGGTGAGACGGCAGGGATGACGGCGGCATGACGAATCCCCGCGACGGGGGAGGGCGTCAGGGCCGGTTCAGACGAGCCTCTAGAATTGCGCATTCTCCGAAGTTCTTCCGGAGTTCTCCGGATTCCCTGCATTCACCGCTGTCCACCACCATGAGCCTGCACAAAGTCACCCCCGGCGCGAAGGCGCCCGAGCAGTTCAACGTCGTCATCGAGATCCCGATGAACGCCGACCCGATCAAGTACGAGGTCGACAAGGAAAGCGGCGCGCTGTTCGTCGACCGCTTCATGACGACGGCGATGCACTACCCGTGCAACTACGGCTATGTGCCGCAGACGCTGGCCGATGACGGCGATCCGGTCGACGTGCTGGTGATCACGCCCTTCCCGCTGACCCCGGGCGTGGTGGTGACCTGCCGCGCCATCGGCGTGCTGCAGATGGACGACGAAGCCGGCGGCGACGCCAAGCTGCTGGCCGTGCCGACCACCAAGATCCTGCCGATCTACGAGCACTGGACCAAGCCCGAGGACATCAACCAGATGCGCCTGAAGGCGATCCAGCATTTCTTCGAGCACTACAAGGACCTCGAAGCCGGCAAGTGGGTGAAGGTCAAGGGCTGGGAAGGCCCGGAAGCCGCCAAGAAGGAAATCACCGACGGCATGGCCAACTACGCGAAGGCCGAGCAGGCAGCGAAGGCCTGATCGCCAGGTCGGAGCATCAAGCCGGAACACCCGGCCTGAGGGGACCTGAGCGGGTCTGAGCAAGGCCTGCCACCGCACGACAAGCGCCCCACGTGGGCGCTTTTTCGTTTCTGACCGCAAGAATGTCCGCATGGCAAACACGATGCCATGACGGTGCGTTACAACTGAGATGTCCCCGCTTTGGGGATTGACGTTGTGCCCTGGTGCGCATGGCACCAAAATGGGCGACCTCACCACACGGAAGTCTCGTCACGTGAAAGTCGCCTACCTGCTCAATCACTATCCCAAGGTCAGCCATACCTTCATCCGCCGGGAGATCCTGGCGCTGGAGGCGCAAGGCGTCCCCGTGATGCGGCTGGCGGTCCGTGGCTGGGACGACGCCGCCCCGGATCCCACCGACCAGGACGAGAAGTCCCGCACCCACTACCTGCTGCGCGGCGGCATCGCGCCGCTGCTGAAGGCGATGGCGCGTCAGGCGCTGACCTCGCCGGCGAAATTCCTGTCCGCGCTGGCCTTGACGTTCAAGCTGGGTCGCCGCGCCGACCGGCCGTTGCCGGTGCACTTCATCTATCTGGCGGAGGCCTGCCTGGCCGTGCCGATGCTGCGCGCCGAGGGCGTGAACCATGTGCACGCGCACTTCGGGACGAACGCCACCGAGGTCGCCGCGCTGATCGAGGCGCTGGGCGGCCCGGGCTACAGCTTCACCTGCCACGGCTCCGAGGAGTTCGACCGGCCCGAGATGCTGCATCTGGGCGAGAAGATCCGCCGCTCGCGATTCGTCGTGGCGATCTCGTCGTTCTGCCGCAGCCAGATCTACCGCTGGGTGGATCACTCGCACTGGTCCAAGGTGCCGATCGTGCCTTGCGGTGTCGAGCCCGCGTTCCATTCCGCCGCTGCCGCGCCGGCGAGCGGTCGCCGTCTGCTGGCGGTGGGTCGCCTGTGCGAGCAGAAGGGTCACCTGTTGATGCTGGAGGCAGCCGCGCTGGTGGCGGCCAAGGGCATCGATTTCGAACTCGTGCTGGCCGGCGACGGCGAACTGCGCGAGCCGGTCGAGGCGCGCATCGACGCGCTGCGTCTGCGTGACCGCGTGCGCATCACCGGCTGGATCAGCAGCGACCAGGTGCGCGAAGAGATGCTGGCGTCGCGCGCGCTCGTCGTGTCGAGCTTCGCGGAAGGCCTGCCGGTCGTCGTGATGGAGTCGATGGCGCTGAGCCGCCCGGTGATCAGCACCGCGATCGCGGCGATCCCGGAACTGGTCCGGCCGGAGAACGGCTGGCTGGTGCCCGCCGGTGATCCGCAGCCACTGGCCCAGGCCATGATCGAGTGCCTGCAGCTCGACGATGCTGAGCTCCAGCGCATGGGCGAAGCGGCGCGTGTGCGCGTGCTCGCACGGCATGACATCGACGATGCAGCGACGAAGCTGGCCAAGCTCTTCCGCGAGCACGCCGGCGAGGCCGTGCGCACGCAGCCGCGGCTGGTCACGTCGACCACGACGGGCTGAACGGTCGGTCGCGTCCGGCCTTTCCTGGCCGTTCTCGGCTTTTCTCGGCCGGCTCCGGCGGCCTGCGACGGCCTCCTCTCGCGGCCTCACAGGCCGCGCGTCAGGTGGCGTCGTCCGGCGCTGCCGCCTTGAACGGCTGATGCCGTTCCAGTTCGTCGATGTACTCGCCCATCGCCTCGCCCTCCTGGGTGAGGAAATCCGCGACCGCCTCGCGGAACTGGGGATGGGCCAGCCAGTGCGCCGAGTACGTCGCCACCGGCATGAGGCCTCTGGCCATCTTGTGCTCGCCTTGCGCGCCACCTTCGAAGCGGCGCCAGCCGTTCTCCAGACACCACGCCAGCGGCTGGTAGTAGCACGCGTCGAAGTGCAGGTTGGGGATGTAGCGCGTCGAGCCCCAGTAGCGTCCGTACGCGGCGCGCTGCGATTCATCGACCGCCACGAGCGACGCGGCGACGCGCTCACCTTCCGCGTCCCGCGCGATGAACATCAGCCAGTGTTCAGGCATGTCCGCCGCCATCCGCGCGAAGAAGTCGCGCGTCAGGTAAGGCTTGTTGCGATGCGCGAGGTAGGTCAGCGTGTAGCACTCGTAGAAGAAATCCCAGTCTTCGACCGTGATCGCGCCGCCGCGCAGCGCTTCGAAACGGATGCCGGCGTCCGCGACCTTGCGCTGCTCCTGCTGGATCTTCTTGCGCTTCTCCCGTTGCAGCGTCGCGAGGTACGCGCTGAACGGGCGCGGCACGCCGTCGCCGGTCCAGTGGAACTGCACCTGCTGCCGCGCGAGCCAGTCGTCTGCGGTGAGCGCGCGCTGGTCCTGGTCGTCGCCGAAGAGCACATGCACCGATGAGAGTTCCGAGCGCGCCGTCAGTGCCCGCAAGGCCTTCACCAGCCATTCGCGTGCGGCGTCGTCCTTCGCGAGCAGCCGGCTGCCCGGCACCGGCGTGAACGGCACGGCGACCAGCAGCTTCGGGTAGTACGCGAGCCCGTGCCGCTGATAGGCATCGGCCCAGGCCCAGTCGAACACGTACTCGCCGTACGAGTGGCCCTTCAGATAGGCCGGGCAGGCGGCGATCAGTTCATCGCCGTCCCACACGCTGAGGAACTGCGCCTGCCAGCCCTTCTTCGGCACCGCGGAGCCGGACGCGTGCATCGCGATGAGGTACTCCAGCTTCATGAACGGCGAGGGCAGCGGCGATGCGGCCAGCAGCGCGTTCCATTGATCGCGGGGGAGCGCAGCGGGGTCGTCGTCGACGCGGATCAGCGGCTGGGCGACGTCGCGTTCAGGCGTGTCGGCGGAGGGGGCGGGCGAGGGGGCGGCTGTCATGCGCGGCAAATCTTAGGCGCAAGCTCAAACCCTTCGCTTTGATGGCAGGATGCTTCCCATGCAAGCGACGACGACTTCCTCCCAGACTGGCGCGGCCCCGCGCTCTCCTGCCGCACAGTCCTTCGACAACCTCTATGCGCATGACTTCGCGCGGATCGCCGTCGGCATCCCGTTGTGCCGCGTCGCCGATCCGGCCTTCAACGGCGAGCAGACCGCGCAGCTGCTGCGCGAGGCCGCCGCGGACGGCGCCGCCGTCGCGGCGTTCCCCGAGCTCGGCCTGGCCGCGTACACGAGCGACGACCTCTTCCATCAGCGTCCGCTGCTCGACGGCTGCGAAGCGGCGCTGGCGCATCTGCTGGACGTGTCCCGCGACCTGCCCACCGTCGCGATCGTCGGCCTGCCGCTGCGCATCGAGCATCGGCTGTTCAACTGCGCCGTCGTGTTCCAGCGCGGCCGGTTGCTGGCCGTCTTGCCCAAGACCTATCTGCCGAACTACGGCGAGTTCTACGAGGCCCGTCAGTTCAACGCCGCCGACGAGGCGATCACCGAGGAGATCACGCTGCTCGGCCAGCGCGTGGCTTTCGGGACGCGGCTTGTCGTCGCAGCGACGGATCAGCCGCTGCTGCGACTGCACGTTGAGATCTGCGAGGACGTCTGGACACCGATTCCTCCATCGTCGTATGCCGCGCTGGCCGGCGCGACCGTGCTGGTCAACCTGTCGGCCTCCAACATCACGGTCGGCAAGTCGGGCTATCGGCATCAGCTCGTCGGTCAGCAGTCGGCGCGCTGCCTGGCGGCTTATGTCTACACCTCGGCCGGCGCCGGCGAGTCCAGCACCGACCTCGCCTGGGACGGGCAGGCGCTGGTCTACGAGAACGGCAGCTTCCTCGCCGAGAGCGAGCGATTCCAGCGCCGTTCGCAACTCGTCTCGGCGGACATCGATCTCGAGCGTCTGTCACGTGAGCGGATGCGGCAGACCAGCTTCGGCGATTCGGTGCGGCATCACGCGCCGCTGCTGAAGACCTTCCGCACGGTCGAGTTCGAGCTCGGCCTGGACCGCGCCCGACCGCTGCCGCTGCGTCGCCGCATCGAGCGCTTCCCGTATGTGCCATCAGACCGCCAGCGCCGCGACGAACGCTGCAACGAGGTCTTCCAGATCCAGGTCCAGGCGCTGGTGCAGCGGCTGGTGTCCAGTGGCATCCACAAGCTGGTGCTGGGCATCTCGGGCGGGCTGGACTCGACCCATGCGCTGCTCGTCGCCGCCCGCGCAATGGACCAGATGGGATGGCCGCGGACGAACATCCTCGGCGTCACGATGCCGGGCTTCGCCACGGGCACGCGCACCCGCGACCAGGCCTTGCGCCTGATGCGCGAGATCGGCTGCGAGGCGCGCGAGATCGACATCCGACCGAGCTGCGAGCAGATGCTCAAGGACCTCGGACATCCGTATGCCGCCGGCGAGCCGGTCTACGACGTGACCTTCGAGAACGTCCAGGCCGGCGAACGCACCAGCCACCTGTTCCGACTGGCCAATCACACCGGGGCGCTGGTGCTCGGCACCGGCGATCTGAGCGAGCTCGCGCTGGGCTGGTGCACCTATGGCGTCGGCGACCACATGTCGCACTACAACGTGAACGCGTCGGTGCCCAAGACGCTGATCCAGTACCTGGTGCGCTGGGTCGCGGAAACGAAGCAGTTGGGGTCTTCGGGACAGGAGGTGCTGCTCGACATCCTGAACACGGAGATCAGCCCGGAGCTCGTGCCGCAGGATGCGCGCGTGGAGGGCTCCGGGCTCCAGAGCACCGAGGACAAGATCGGCCGCTACGAGCTGCAGGACTTCAACCTGTTCTACACGATCCGTCATGGCTACTCACCGGCCAAGATCGCTTTCCTCGCGCGCCACGCCTGGGGCGACACGGCACGCGGCGAATGGCCCGACGGCGAGCACGTCCAGCGCAACGAGTACCCGCTCGCCGAGATCAAGCGCGTGCTGCGGATCTTCGTGAGCCGCTTCTTCCGGGGCAGCCAGTTCAAGCGCAGCTGCGTGCCGAATGGGCCCAAGGTGGGCAGCGGCGGATCGCTCTCGCCGCGTGGCGACTGGCGCGCGCCCAGCGATTCCGAGCCCACCGTGTGGCTCGCCGAACTCGACCGCATTCCGGATTGAGAGAACGGACGACCGCGATGACTCCCTTCTCCAGTGGAGCGCGTCCGTCTGAAACGATCCGTGCTTAAATCACTGTCAGTCTTGCCCGCCAATCCCCCTTTCGGAGCCCCGTGATGAAACAGATCACCGCCATCATCAAACCGTTCAAGCTCGACGAAGTGCGCGAAGCGCTGGCCGAGGTCGGCGCGTCCGGCCTGACGGTCACGGAAGTGAAGGGCTTCGGCCGCCAGAAGGGCCACACCGAGCTGTACCGCGGCGCCGAGTACGTGGTCGACTTCCTGCCCAAGGTCAAGGTCGAGGTCGTCGTGAAGGACGACGAGGTCGAGCGTTCCATCGATGCCATCCTGAAGGCCGCCAAGACCGGCAAGATCGGCGACGGCAAGATCTTCGTCACCGCCGTGGAGCAGGTCATCCGCATCCGCACCGGCGAACAGGACGAAGCCGCGGTCTGACCGCGCGGACCCGACGGGTCCGGCAGAAACAGGAAAGGGCGGGCGCCGGTTGGCGTCCGCCCTTCGTCATTCAGATCCTGCCGGCGCTGTTGGCGCTCTCGGCGCTCGCGCCGTCGGCGGCGGTCAGTGCAGGTGCTGCCAGATGGCGGCCGCCCAGATGCCGCCCGCCAGCACCAGCGACAGCAGCACGGCGGCGCTGGCGATGTCCTTGGCGCGTTTGCTGAGGTCATGCAGCTCAAAGGACACGCGGTCGACGACGGCTTCCACCGCCGAGTTCAGCAGCTCGACGATCAGCACCAGGATCAGCGAGCCGGCCAGCAGCGCGACCTGGACCCAGTCTCTCCCGACCCAGAACGCGAGCGGTACGCCGATGATCGTCAGCCAGGTCTCCTGGCGGAAGGCGCTCTCGCCGCGGTAGGCGGCGCGCAGGCCGTCCCAGGAATAACCGGCGGCGTGCAGGATGCGATCCAGGCCGGTGCGGCCCTTGTGGGGGTTGCTCATCGTCGGGGTGGGAAGTCGGGAGGATCAGGAGTCGGCCGGCAGCGCGGCGGACTTCTTCGGGCGGGGCGGCGGCAGTTGCGTGATCAGGCGGGTGCCGCAGATCACGTCGTGCAGGAACTGCCGTTGCGGATGCAGCCGGGCCAGCAGCAGGTAGGCGGCGATGCCGGCGAACATCGCGCCGAAGATCGCGCCGGTGCTCCCGTCCAGGCCCAGCAGGTGCACGCTGGCCAGGGCCGGCAGGAACCAGAGCCAGGCGGCGAGGTAGCGGGCGGTCGCGCGCGCCTGCGTGAGCGGACGGCCGTTCGCGTCGACCACGCGCAGGTGCCAGGCCCGCATGGCCACGGTCTGGCCGCCGCGCGACCAGAACCAGATGAAGTAGATGCCCAGCACCAGGAACAGGAAGGCCTGCAGGCCACTCTGCCCGATCAGCGCATTGCGTTGCTGGGTCAGTGTCGAGTACAGCCAGCCGGCGATGAACACGACGCCGAACAAGACGACGCCTTCATAAATGAAGGCGGCGAGGCGGCGCATCAAGCCTGGCGGTGGGGCGTCGCCGGCAACGGGGGCGGAGGTCATCCGGCCAGTTTAGCGGCTGGCCGCGTCGCGTCGGGGAAGCAGCGTATCCGGGTCGAGCTTCGCCTCGCGGGGCGAGCGGATCGGCCGGCCGGGCGCTGCGCTGGCGCCGGGCAGTGGCGGTTCCGCGCGTTGCGTCATCAACACCGTGGTGGCGCCAGGCATGGCCTGGACGATCGTGGGTCCGGTCGTGGCGGTCAGCGGCGTGCGCTGGATCGGCGCCTTCGCTCGCGTGGGGGCGGGCGGCGCGTCGCGGCCGGCGGCCGACGCCTTCTCCGCGGCGCGTTCCACCAGGCGCTGGCGCTTCTCCGGCGGCAGCGCCTGATAGGCGTCCCACTTCTCGCGCAGTCTGGTTTCCTGTTCCGGCACGCGGAGTTCGTTCGCGTGCTGGTAGCCGATGCGGGCGCGTTGGCGTTCTGCCGGCGACATCCGGGTCCACTCGACCATGCGTTCGCGCAGACGCTGCTGATGCTCGGCCGGCAGCGTCGGATAACGGGCGGCAATCTCCAGCCACTTGCCCTTGCGGGCGCCGTCGAGCTGATCCCATTCCTTGGACAGCGGGGCCAGCGCCTCCTTCTGCGACGCGCTCAGCGAGGCCCAATTCTGGCTGCTGGTCAGCGTGCCGGGCGTGACCGTCGGCGAGACGGGTCTGGCTGACGACGCGGCGCGCGGTGCCGGTGAAGCGATCGGGAGGTTGCCCTCGACCGGCGCGGACGCGGCGGCGTCCTGTGCCGGAGCCATCGCGGCGCCGAAGCCGAGCACGCCGCAGGCGGCCGCGAGGCTCAGGCGTCGCGCCCAGCGGCGCGATGCTGAAGAATCCGGGGAAACGCTGAGATCACCCCTCACGAACGAGAGAAGTCGGAAGGCACTGACCACGCACCGCCTCACTGCGACGATTTCGCTTCGTCGGACTTCTCGCCGTCGGCGGCGCCGTTCGGGTTGTTCGGATCGGTCTGATCCTCGTTCAGGTACTCGCGGAAGCCGGGGTCGCTGTACGCCGCCGGTGGCAGCGGCCGGGAGAGCATCTCCGTGTCGAGCTCGGCCGCGCTGCGGATCTGCTCGTACCACTGGCTGTGCTGGATCAGCAGCAGGCCGCCCAGCAGCAGCGCCAACGGCAGCAGCGTCGCGGCCTTTCTCCAGCGCGGGGTCTTGTCGCCGCCACCCAGGGCGAGCGTGCCGCCGCCCACATGGCGGGCGTCGGAGGCGGTCTGCGCGGGCGCCGCGGCGCGCGCGGCCATCGCCTTGGCGAGCGCCTGCTCACGCGCGAAGCGAAGCCGGGCCTGGATGTCGCCGGACAGGGTCTCGCTGTGCTCGGTCAGGCCCGCGGCCACCCGGAGGCCGAAACGGGTCACGCGCGCATCCGCCTCGAGCGGCAGCGGCGTTCCTGGCGTGTTCTTGTTCATAGCGAGATTCCCTTGGCTTTCAGCGTTTTGGCCAGCGCATGCACGGCGCGGGAGCAGTGTGTCTTCACGCTGCCCTCCGAGCAACCCATGACCGCTGCCGTTTCGGCGACGTCGAGTTCCTCCCAGTAACGCAGCAGGAAGGCTTCCCGTTGACGTGCCGGCAAAGCAGCAACTTCCTGTTCGATCGCGGCCAGCACCTGAACGCGCGACACCTCGTCCGCGGCGGACAGCGCCCCCATCGATCCTTCCCGCGTCTCCAGCGATTCCAGCAGGTCGAAATCGTCGCCGGGATCGGCGCCTTCGAAGTCCGACAGGTTGCTGAACAGCGCGTTGCGTACCTTCTGCCGACGGAACCAGTCCATCGTCGCGTTGGACAGGATGCGCTGGAACAGCAGCGGCAGCTCCGCCGCCGGACGGTCGAAATACTTCTCGGCCAACCGGATCATGGCGTCCTGGACGATGTCCAGCGCGGCGTCCTCGTCTCGAACCATGTAGACCGTGCGCTTGAAGGCGCGCCGATCGGCGGTCTTGAGAAAGTCGTTGAGTTCTTTGTCTGTGGCCAAGGGCTGGCGCCGTCAGTGGGTGGGTCGAGGGCGGGTCTAGCGGGCAAAACGGCGCGGATTATCTCATCAGCGCTACAGACTGCCATCGATTCCGGACGTCTGCGGGTTTGCGTGCATAATCGAAGACTCGCACACCGCATTTTCTGTCTCAAGTAGGCCGCCCAACCGGGGCGCCCCTGTTTTTGACGCGACGTTTCAAGTCCGCTTCACAAGAGCGCGAGGAGAAGCACCGATGGTTTTTCGTCAGAGAAAAAACTCAGAGGTTCGACATATGGACATGTCTGCCGCGGACATCAAACGTGCAGCGATCACGGAAGCTCGCTCACTGCCGCACCCCCATTCCGTCAGTTCCGGTCAGGAACTGAATGGCTCCGAAATCCTGGTTCAGAGTCTTCAGGCCGAAGGCGTGAAGTTCCTCTGGGGCTATCCAGGCGGTGCCGTCCTCTACATCTACGACGCGCTCTACAAGCAGGACGCCATCCAGCACGTGCTGGTACGTCACGAGCAGGCTGCCGTGCATGCCGCCGATGGCTACGCACGCGCCACCGGGGAAGTCGGCGTCGCGCTGGTGACCTCGGGTCCCGGCGTCACGAACGCGATCACCGGCATTGCGACGGCGTACATGGACTCGATCCCGATGGTGATCATCACCGGTCAGGTCCCGACGCCCGCCATCGGCCTCGACGCCTTCCAGGAATGCGACACCGTCGGCATCACACGCCCGATCGTCAAGCACAACTTCCTGGTCAAGGACGTGCGCGACCTTGCGATGACCTTGAAGAAGGCGTTCCACATCGCGCGTACGGGCCGTCCCGGCCCGGTCGTGGTCGACATCCCGAAGGACGTCTCGCTCAATCGCACCGCGTTCCATTACCCGGAGCGTGTCGAGATGCGCTCTTACAACCCGGTGAAGAAGGGCCACAGCGGTCAGATCCGCAAGGCGGTCCAACTGCTGATGGGGGCCAAGCGGCCTTACATCTACACCGGCGGCGGCGTGATCCTGGGCGAGGCCACGGCGGAATTGCGCCAGCTGGTCGACCTGCTGGGCTACCCCTGCACGAACACGCTGATGGGCCTGGGCTCGATGCCCGGCAGCGATCCGCGTTTCCTGGGCATGCTGGGCATGCACGGAACCTACGAAGCCAACATGACGATGCAGCACTGCGATGTGCTGCTGGCCGTCGGTGCGCGCTTCGACGACCGCGTGATCGGCAACCCGAAGCACTTCTCGTCGGTCGATCGCAAGATCATCCACGTCGACATCGATCCGTCGTCGATCTCCAAGCGGGTGCGCGTGGACATCCCGATCGTCGGCGACGTCAAAGACGTGCTGCAGGAACTGATCGCGCAGATCAAGGAAGCGCAGGCAAGACCTGACGCCGACGCGATCAACGCCTGGTGGAGCCAGATCAACGACTGGCGCAAGCGCGACTGCCTGGCCTACAAGCAGTCGAACGAGGTCATCAAGCCGCAGTACGTCCTCGAGACGCTGTGGAACCTGACCCGCGACCGCGACGCCTACTTCACCTCGGACGTCGGCCAGCATCAGATGTGGGCCGCGCAGTTCCTGCGCTTCAACGAACCGCGTCGCTGGATCAACTCCGGCGGCCTGGGCACGATGGGCGTGGGCCTGCCGTACGCGATGGGCATCAAGCTGGCGAAGCCCGAGTCGGATGTGTTCTGCATCACCGGCGAGGGCAGCATCCAGATGAACATCCAGGAACTGTCCACCTGCCAGCAGTACAAGACGCCTGTGAAGGTGGTCTCGCTGAACAACCGCTACCTGGGCATGGTGCGGCAGTGGCAGGAGCTGGACTACGGCAAGCGCTACTCGCACAGCTACATGGATGCGCTGCCGGACTTCGTCAAGCTGGCCGAGGCCTACGGACACGTGGGCCTGCTGGTGGAGAAGCCCTCGGACGTGGAGCCCGCGCTGCGGGAGGCGATGCGGTTGAAGGACCGCACCGTCTTCATCGACGTGCGCACCGATCCGACCGAGAACGTCTGGCCCATGGTCCAGGCGGGCAAGGGCATCTCCGAGATGCTGCTGGGGTCCGAGGACCTCTGAGACCGATGACGGCCTGAAGCCGTCCGGCGTGACGCGCGTTACCGCGCGCCTCGCGACCGGCGGCGGAAGGCCCGAAGCGCTCAGGGCGAGCCGGCCTGATTCCTAGATCGAAGAGCGTGGCCAAGGGCCGACCGGTTACCGCCGGCGGGCTGAAGAGCGCGAAGGACGAGATTCCATGAAACACATCATTGCTTTGCTCATCGAGAACGAGCCGGGGGCGCTGTCGCGCGTCGTCGCGCTGTTCTCCGCCCGGGGCTACAACATCGAGAGCCTGACCGTGGCGCCCACGGAAGACCCGTCGCTGTCCCGGATGACCATCGTCACCAGCGGCAGCGACGACGTGATCGAGCAGATCACCAAGCACCTGAACCGGCTGATCGAAGTCGTCAAGGTCGTCGATCTGACCGAAGGGCGTTACATCGAGCGCGAGCTCATGCTGATCAAGGTGCGCGCCGTCGGCAAGGAGCGCGAGGAGCTCAAGCGAACCTCCGACATCTTCCGCGGCCACGTCATCGACGTCACGGAGAAGACCTACACGATCGAGCTGACCGGCGACGCCGGCAAGCTCGACGCCTTCATCGACGCGATCGACCGCAGCGCGATCCTAGAGACGGTGCGCACCGGCACCAGCGGCATCGGCCGCGGCGAACGCATCCTGCGCGTCTGAACGCTGCGACCACTGAACATCCTTCACTGAACAACCCCCGACCTGTTTTCCCCGGAGAGACCACCATGAACGTGTATTACGACAAGGACGCCGACCTCAGCCTGATCAAGGGCAAGAACGTCACCATCATCGGCTACGGCTCACAAGGCCACGCCCATGCCCAGAACCTGAACGAGAGTGGCGTGAAGGTCACCGTGGGTCTGCGCCGCGGCGGCGCGTCCTGGGCCAAGGCCGAAGGCGCCGGCCTGAAGGTCGCGGAGATCGCCGACGCGGTGAAGGCCGCCGACGTGGTCATGATCCTGCTGCCCGACGAGCAGATCGCCGACGTCTACAAGAAGGAAGTCGAGCCCAACATCAAGCAGGGCGCCTCGCTGGCCTTCGCTCACGGCTTCAACGTCCACTACGGCCAGGTGCAGCCGCGCGAGGACCTGGACGTGTGGATGGTCGCCCCGAAGGCCCCGGGCCACACGGTGCGCAACACCTACAAGCAGGGCGGCGGCGTGCCGCACCTGATCGCCGTCTACGCCGACAAGACCGGCAAGGCGCGTGACCTGGCCCTGAGCTATGCGGCCGCGAACGGCGGCGGCAAGGCCGGCATCATCCAGACCTCGTTCCGCGAAGAGACCGAGACCGACCTGTTCGGCGAGCAGGCCGTGCTGTGCGGCGGTGCCGTCGAGCTGATCAAGGCGGGCTTCGAGACACTGACCGAAGCCGGTTACGCGCCGGAAATGGCCTACTTCGAGTGCCTGCACGAACTCAAGCTGATCGTCGACCTGATCTATGAAGGCGGCATCGCCAACATGAACTACTCGATCTCCAACAACGCGGAGTACGGCGAGTACGTGACCGGCCCGCGCGTGGTGACCGCCGCGACCAAGGACGCGATGCGCCAGTGCCTGAAGGATATCCAGACTGGCGAGTACGCCAAGTCCTTCATCCTGGAGAACAAGGCCGGCGCCCCGACGCTGATCAGCCGCCGCCGCCTGACCGCCGAGCACCCGATCGAGCAGGTCGGCGAGCAGCTGCGCGCGATGATGCCGTGGATCAAGGCCAACAAGCTGGTCGACAAGTCCAAGAACTGATCCACGCAGATCGCGTCAGATCAGTCCAGAAGGCCGCGCGGGTCGCACCGCGCGGCCTTTTCCATTGATGCGCTGGGTTATCCTCCGCCCCCATGAATTCGACCGAAAACAAGAGCGTGGACCTGCTCGACGAGGACGAGGCGGACGGCCTCGATGCTCCGCAGCGCCCGCGCCACAAGGGCATCTACCTGCTGCCCAACCTCTTCACGCTGGCGGCGCTGTTCAGCGGCTTCTACGCGATCGTGATGGGCATAGGCGGCCGCTTCGAGCAGTCCGTCTATGGCATCTTCGCGGCGATGGTGCTCGACAGCCTGGATGGCCGTGTCGCACGCATGACCAACACGCAGAGCACCTTCGGCGAACAGATGGACTCGCTGTCCGACATGGTCTCGTTCGGTGCGGCGCCAGCGCTGATCATGTATTCGTGGGCGTTGCAGGGCCTGGGCAAGTGGGGTTGGTTCGCGGCTTTCGTCTATATCGCCGGTGCCGCGCTGCGCCTGGCGCGCTTCAACACGAATATCGGGGTGGTGGACCGCCGTTTCTTCCAGGGCGTGCCCAGCCCGGCCGCCGCAGCGCTGGTGATGAGCCTGATCTGGGCGCTCGACAGCTCGGGCTACAAGGACATCCACCGCGATCCGACGCTTGCGTGGCTGGCCTTCGGCTTCACGCTCTATGCGGGCCTGACCATGGTGACCAACGCGCCGTTCTACAGCTTCAAGGACATTACCTTCAAGCGCTCGGTACCCTTCATCGTGCTGGTGGTGATCATGCTGGCCATTGCGGCGATCAACATCGACCCGCCACGGGTGTTGTTCGGCGTCTTCTGCGCGTATGGCATCTCGGGCTATGTCGTCTACGCAGTCCGGCGCGCCAAGGGCAAGCCGGCCAGCGTGATCGCCATGTCCACCGACGAGCCCGATGAAGCGGGCCTTCACCGATAGCGAATGCTCACGGCGCGGCGATTCGTCCACTGACGTTGACGCTTCACGCGCCGCGCCTCTATATTCAACAGCTATGACGTCCCCGGCCCGAATTGCGCTGCTACTACTAGGTGACCTTCGGGTTCGCTAGATCGCGCACGTCCGTCCATCCAGACGCTCATCCCAGATCAACGGCCCGAATGCAACTCGCAACGGGCCGTTCCTGTTTCTGGAGAGTCTGCGAGTTGCGCCCCCTGAACCCACAGGAACGCTCTCATGCTCAAGCAACCGCAGACCAAGTACCGCGCTTTCGCCCCCATCGCCCTCCCGGACCGCCGCTGGCCCGACGTGCAGATCACGAAGGCGCCGCTGTGGCTGAGCACCGACCTGCGTGACGGCAACCAGGCCCTGATCGAGCCGATGGACCCCGAGCGCAAGCTGCACATGTTCCAGATGCTGGTGAAGATCGGCTTCAAGGAGATCGAGGTCGGTTTCCCGTCCGCGTCGCAGACCGATTTCGACTTCGTGCGGCTGCTGATCGAGCAGGGCCATATCCCTGACGACGTGACGATCCAGGTCTTGACGCAGGCGCGCCAGCCACTGATCGAACGCACGTTCGAATCGCTGGTCGGCGCCAAGCGGGCGGTCGTCCACCTGTACAACGCCGTGGCGCCGGTGATGCGCCGCGTCGTGCTGGGCATGAGCGAGGACGAGATCGTCGACCTGGCCGTCACCCACACGCGGATGATCCGCGAGTTCGCTGCGAAGCAGCCGGAGACGGACTTCCGTTTCGAGTACTCGCCGGAGATGTTCTCCAGCGCCGAACTGAGCTTCTCCAAGCGTGTCGTCGACGCGGTGACCGAAGCGTGGGGCGCGACGCCGGAGCGCAAGATCATCATCAATCTGCCGTCGACGGTCGAGCACTCCACGCCGAACCTGTTCGCCGACATGATCGAGTGGATGGGGCGCAACGTCGCGCGCCGCGACTGCATCGTGCTGTCGGTGCACCCGCACAATGACCGCGGCACCGGCACGGCCGCCGCCGAGCTCTCGATCATGGCCGGCGCCGACCGTCTCGAAGGCTGCCTCTTCGGCAACGGCGAGCGCACCGGCAACCTGGACCTGGTGAATGTCGCGCTCAACCTGTACACGCAGGGTGTCCATCCGGAGCTGGATTTCTCCGACATCGACGAGATCCGCCGCTGCGTCGAGCACTGCAACCAGTTGCCCGTGCATCCGCGCCATCCGTATGTCGGCGAGCTGGTCTACACCTCGTTCTCGGGCTCGCACCAGGACGCGATCAAGAAGGCCTTCTCCGCCCGCAAGGAAGGCGACGTCTGGGAGATCCCGTACCTGCCGATCGACCCGAAGGACCTGGGTCGCAGTTATGAGGCCGTGATCCGCGTCAACAGCCAGTCGGGCAAGGGCGGTATCTCGTATCTGCTCGAGGCGGAATACGGCATCGAACTGCCGCGCCGCCTGCAGATCGAGTTCAGCCAGATCGTCCAGGGCGTGATGGACACCAACGGCAAGGAGCTCGGCGCGGCCGACCTGTGGCGGATCTTCGACCGCGAATACGGTGTGAAGCAGGCGCCGTCGCTGCACCCGCAGATCGACACCGCCGAGGACGGCCAGACCCGCGTCCAGGCGCAGGCCGACCTGTGCGTGCGCATGGTCAAGATCGACGGGCAGGGCAAGGGGCCGATCGACGCCTTCGTCGAGGGCCTGAACAAGCTGCTGAAGACGCAGGTGAGGGTGCTGGACTATCACGAGCACGCGATGGGCAGCGGCGCCGACGCGCAGGCGGTGGCCTACCTGGAGCTTCGCGTGGGCGAGGCGACCTTGTTCGGCGTCGGCATGGACGGCAACATCGCCTCGGCCTCGCTGAAGGCGATCGTCTCCGGGCTGCGCCGCGCGTCGCAGCGCGGTGTCCTGAAGCTCGCCGACCGCGTCGCTGTCTGAGGTCGAGGGCGGCCGCTGCGCCGCCCTTGTGCCGCCTAAACTCGCTGACCGGGCCGAGACGGCCCGCGGCCCGCCACCGCAAGGAAGCCTCGACATGTCCGACCAACTGATCATCTTCGACACCACGCTGCGCGACGGCGAGCAATCGCCCGGCGCGTCCATGACCAAGGACGAGAAGCTGCGCATCGCGCGTCAACTGGAACGTCTGAAGGTGGATGTGATCGAGGCCGGCTTCGCGGCGGCGAGCCAGGGCGACTTCGAAGCGGTGAAGGCGATCGCCGATGCGATCCGCGAGAGCACGATCTGCTCGCTGGCCCGTGCGAACGACCGCGACATCGCCCGCGCCGCCGAGGCGCTCAAGGGCGCAGCCCGCGCGCGCATCCATACCTTCATCGCGACCAGCGAACTCCACATGGAGAAGAAGCTGCGCATGACCCGCGAGCAGGTGCTGGAGCAGGCGACCCAGGCGGTCCGCTTTGCCCGCAACCTGACCGACGACATCGAGTTCTCACCCGAGGACGGCTACCGATCCGATCCGGAGTTCCTCGCCCGTGTCGTCGAGGCGGTGATCCGCGAGGGCGCGCGCACCATCAACATCCCCGACACGGTCGGCTATGCGATCCCGGAACTCTACGGACAGTTCATCAAGACGCTGCGCGAGCGCGTTCCGAATGCCGATCAGGCGATCTGGAGCGTCCACTGCCACAACGACCTGGGCATGGCGGTGGCGAACTCGCTCGCTGGCGTGAAGATCGGCGGCGCGCGGCAGGTCGAGTGCACCATCAACGGCCTCGGTGAGCGTGCCGGCAACTGCTCGCTGGAAGAGGTCGTGATGGCGGTGAAGACCCGCCGCGACTACTTCGGCCTGGACGTGCGGATCGATGCGTCGCAGATCGTGCCGGCGTCCAAGCTGGTCTCGCAGACCACCGGTTTCGTGATCCAGCCGAACAAGGCCGTGGTCGGCGCCAATGCCTTCGCGCATGCGTCGGGCATCCATCAGGACGGCGTGCTGAAGGCCCGCGATACCTACGAGATCATGCGCGCCGAGGACGTCGGCTGGAGCGCCAACAAGATCGTGCTGGGCAAACTGTCGGGCCGCAATGCGTTCAAGCAGCGGCTGCAGGAATTGGGCGTGGTGCTGGAATCGGAGGCAGAGATCAACGCCGCCTTCGTCCGTTTCAAGGACCTGGCCGACCGCAAGTCCGAAATCTTCGACGAGGACATCATCGCGCTGGTGATGGATGAGTCGGTCACCCACCTCCAGGAACATTACCGGCTGGTGGCGCTGGCGCAGCGCTCCGAAACCGGTGAACGGCCGCAGGCGCAGGTGGTCTTCGCCGAGGGCGAGACCGAGCACCGCACGGAGAGCGACGGCAACGGTCCAGTGGACGCCGTGCTCAAGGCGATCGAGAGCAAGGTCCAAAGTGGGGCGGAAATGCTGCTGTATTCGGTCAGTGCGATCACCAGCGGCAGCACAGAATCGCAAGGCGAAGTCACGGTGCGCCTGCAACATGCGGGGCGCGTGGTGAACGGCGTGGGGGCAGATCCCGATATCGTGGTCGCCTCGGCCAAAGCATATTTGAGCGCTCTCAACAAGTTGCAGAGCAAGACGGAGCGGGTCGCCGCCCAAGGTTGACAGGACAGCGAACGCGGAGCCCCTGGCCGCGTCGGATGGCACGGATTCAGGTACTTTAAGAGCCTGCGTTAAGTCATTGATCTTGCCGGTCTTTCAGCGATCCCCTAAACTCGCGCCCACTGACCTGGGGACTGGATTGAAGACCATTGCGACATTGCTGTCTGGTGCCGCGCTCAGCGGCGTCATGTTGCTGACGGGCTTGACCGCCAGTCTCGCGCCGATCCAATCGGCGCAGGCGGCCACCTCGTCGTCCTCCAAAGCCAAAGTGAAGAGCGTGCGGCAGGCCAAGCCGGCCCCGCGCTCTCCACGCAAGGTGGCTGCCCGTGCGGCAGCCCCGATCCGGGAGGTCGTCCCGTCCAAACCGTCCTTCGGCACGATGTACGGTCTGCACGACACCGAAGATCCCCTCGACCTGAAGTCCAGCGTCGCCTACGTCGTCGACCAGGACACCAACGAGGTCCTGTTCTCGAAGAACCCGTCGGCGGTGCTGCCGATCGCGTCCATCACCAAGCTGATGACCGCGCTGCTGGTCGTCGAGGCGAACCAGTCGCTCGAGGACAAGATCGAGATCACCGACGAGGACAAGGACACCGAGAAGTTCACCGGGTCCCGTCTGGCCGTGGGGACGACGCTGACGCGTGGCGAACTTCTGCACCTGGCGCTGATGTCGTCGGAGAACCGCGCGGCGCATGCGCTCGGTCGCAACTACCCGGGCGGCCTGGAAACCTTTGTCGCGGCGATGAACGCCAAGGCCCAGATGCTGGGCATGATGGACACGCATTACGTCGAGCCGACCGGCCTGTCCAGCCGCAATCAGTCGAGCGCGGCCGACCTGGCCAAGCTGGTCAAGGTCGCCCACTCCTTCCCGCTGATGCGCGAGCTGTCGACGTCGTCCGAGTACACCGTCGCGCTGGGCCGCAAGCAGGTCCGCTTCGGCACGACCAACGGGCTCGTCCGCAAGGGCGACTGGGACATCGGCCTGCAGAAGACCGGTTTCATCAACGAGGCCGGTCAGTGCCTGGTGATGCAGGCGCAGCTCGCCGGTCGCAAGCTGATCATGGTGTTCCTGGATTCCGCCGGGAAGTACTCGCGCATCGGCGATGCCGAGCGCGTGCGCAAGTGGCTGACCGGTGCCGCATCGCCCTTGGCGGCTGTCGCCACTCCGACGACGGTCAGCGCGACGGCCTTGACGCCGGTGATGTCGGCCAAGTAAGCGGTGGGTACTCCCTCGGTGGGTACTCCCTGAATGAAAGAAGCGGGCCTTGCGCCCGCTTCGTCATTTCTGGTCTGTCATTGCTGGTCCCGCCTCCCGGTCCGGACCTCCGGCGATTCAGCCTCGGAACCCGAGCGACGCCGAGATCCGCGTCGCCGTTTCTTTGAGTCGAGGCAACCAGCCTTCTTCCAGTCGATCCGCGGGTGCCGAGATCGACAATCCCGCGACCAGCTTGCCCTGGTCGTCGTAGATGCCGGCGGCCATGCAGCGCACGCCGAGTTCGAGCTCTTCATCGTCCCGCGCGACGCCGCGCTGACGCACCAGCGCCATCTCGCGTTCGAGCAGGTTGATCTCGGTGAGGCTGTTGCGCGTGTGCCCGGAAAGACCGGTGCGAGTCGCATACGCCCGCACGCGCTGGGGATCGTCGCTGGCGAGGAAGAGCTTGCCGACCGACGTCAGATGCAGCGGCGCGCGGCCGCCGACCGCGCGCACGACCTGCATGCCGCTGCGTTCGGAATAGGTGCGTTCGATGTAGACGATCTCATCACCCTGTCGCACGGACAGGTTGACGGGCTGGTGGGTCAGCTTGTGCAATTCCCGCATCGGGCCGATCGCCGCCTCGCGAACGTCCAGACGCGCCTTGACCAGATTGCCCAACTCCAGCAGCCGCATGCCCAGCCGGTAGCTCCCAGCCTCCGGCCGGTCCACGAAACGTCCCAATGTCAGGTCGTTCAGGATGCGGTGCGCCGTTGAGGGATGCAGACCCGTGGTCTCGCTGATGAGCTTCAGGGACACGGGATCCTGGTGCTGGGCCAGGACGTCCAGCAGCGCAAACGTGCGCTCGAGGACCTGGATGGCGGGGGTCTGGAGCTCCTTGGACTTCATGCGGACGATTGTGAAGGATTTCTTCCAGGTTTTGCATGGCGAAACCTAGAGAGGCGGCCCGCAGGCGCGTTCCGTCGCTTTTGCCCATCAGCGGTGCGCCAGCCGGGCGAGGCTGGGCATTGGAAGGACATTTAGCCCACGGATTGCCGCATTGCGGAACGGGCCGAAGCCAAGCCGCTGCGAACCGCACCTTCGAGCGTCGCGGGGTAGGGGCCCGCCAGATAGTCGCCCGCAGCCCAGATCCCTGGCGCGATCGACGCTCCGGGGCGGAGTAGCCCAGGCGTGCAGGCAAAGGTCGCGCGCTTCTCGCTGAGTACGCGGACGATCCGCGGAGGCGTGGCCCACTGGAAATGACGCTCGGCCTGCGCCAGCGCCGAGGCGCCGGTGACGTCCAGCCCCCGCGTGATCCACGGGGCTGCGCCGCTGACGACGAGGCTGAACAGTCCGGGATGCTGGCCAAGTTGTCCCAGGTCGAAGGCGAACTGCGCGGGCTCCGTTGCCGATTCGCGCAGCGCCACCATCGGAGCTGGCAGCGCGGAACCTGCGCTTTCCAGATAGATGGTGACGATCGGCTGGAACTCGAACGCGCCGGCGGCGGCGCTCCAGCCCGGCGCGAGTTCGCGCGTGAGTCGCGAGGCTTCGACCGAACTGCAGGCGACGATGACGGCGTCGAAAGCGTCGCCATCGATGGACCAGCCCGGGCCCGCTGCGTCGAGTCGCTGAACGCGTCGCGTGCGGATGTCCGTGCCATGTGATTGCAGCCAGACGCGGGCCGGGGTGGGCAGCAATTCGCTCAGCCCGAGCCGGGGGAGCAGCAGATCGGCACTCCCCGGGCCGCTGAACAGCGCGTCCTTGAGGACCCGCAGAAACACCTGCGCGCTGGCCTGCCCGGCCGGCGTGTTCAGCGCGGCGACGCACAGCGGATCGATCAGGTCATCGCGCACCGGACGCGGGAGCGTGGCGCAGAGCTCGGCAACGGTCAGCGCCGGATCGCAACGGAAGCCGCGCATCGTCCACAGGCTGCTGGTCATCAGGAAGCGCAGCCGATCTGACCACGACCATGCCGCGCAGCCCAGCACCCCGCGCAGGAAGGCGAGGGTGGGCGGCCCCGGCGGCAAGCGCAGCGTCTCGCGATCGGGATAACGCAGCCGCAGCGGCATGCGGAGCAGACCGACATCGGGGTCGACGCCCACGCGCCGCATCAACGCCAGCGTCTCCGTGTACGCGCCGATCAGGATGTGTTGGCCGTTGTCGAGCACGGGCGCGACGCCTTCGAGGGTGCGTGCGCGCCCGCCGAGCGTCGGCGCCATCTCGAACAGCGTGACGGCGGCGCCCAGTGACACCGCCTCGACAGCCGCGGCGAGCCCCGCCCAGCCGCCGCCGATGACGGCCAATCGAGTCACCTCAGCGCCCGCGCCAGTTCGTCTTCATCGCGATCCACAGCTTGCGCAGTGGCGTCAGTGCGATGCGCTGGTGCAGGACCTGGAAATTCTCCGCCTCGATCTCCCGCAGCAGCGTGCGATAGATGTTGGCCATCATGAGCCCCGGTTTCTGCGCCTTGCGGTCGGTATCGGACAACAGGGCGACGGCTTCGTCGTACAGCGCGTGCGCGCGGTCCGCCTGGAACTTCATCAGCGCGGTGAAGCGGTCGCTGTAACCCCAAGGGGCATCGCGTTTGAGGATCTCGTGCGCCTTCACGTCGAACTGCTGCAGCTCGCTGACGGGCAGGTAGATGCGTCCGCGTCGCGCGTCGTCGCCGACGTCGCGGATGATGTTGGTGAGCTGCATGGCCTGGCCCAGCTTGTGGGCGTAGGCGATGGTGCCCGGATCCGTGCGTCCGAAGATGCCCGACGCCACTTCGCCGACCACGCCTGCCACCAGGTGGCAATAGCGTTGCAGCCCAGGGTAGTCGAGGTAGCGTGTCTGCTCCAGGTCCATCTGGCAGCCGTCGATGACGGCGAGCAGGTGCTCGACGCGGATGTCGTAATCCTTGACGTGCGGCATCAGCGCCTTCATCGCGGGATGGGACGGCTGGCCGTTGAAGGCAGTCATCGCCTCCTTGCGCCACCAGGCCAGCTTGGTCGCCGCGACGCCCGGATCGGACACCTCGTCGACCACGTCGTCGACCTCGCGGCAGAACGCGTAGAAGGCGGTGATCGCCGCGCGGCGCGGTGGCGGCAGGAAGAGGAACGCGTAATAGAAGCTCGAGCCGCTCGCGGCGGCTTTCTGCTGGACGTACTGCTCGGGCGTGGAGGCGCCTGCGGCGGTCGTCGTGTCTGGAGTCTTGTCGGTCTTGGTGCTCATCGCGCCGTCCCTTCGCGGCGTGGGTTCGTACGGTCTGCCGGCATCGTCATTGCGCGCCACAGCAGGAGCGGTGCGTCGGTCGCACCGATCGTCGGTCGTCGCAGCAGCGCGTTGAAACGATTCGACGCCAGCTTGTCGAGGATGCGGAGGCCGCCTTGTACCACCAAGCGCAGCTCCCAACCGGCCCGGCCCGGAATCCGGTGTGCCAGCGGCGCGCCCTCGGCCATCAATTCCCGGGCCCAGCCACAGAGTTCTGCGATCAGCGCGCGAGCGGAGGGACTGTCGCGCAGCGACAGCAGGTCCTGTCCCTGGACGCCGTGACGCTGGCGATCCTCCAGCGGCGCGTAGATCCGGCCGCGTGGGCCGTCGACGGTGAAGTCCTGCCAGAAGTTGATCAGTTGCAGCGCGGAGCAGATCGCGTCCGAACGCCGCAACGACGCCGCGTCTGCGATGCCGTACAAGTGCAGCAGCAGGCGCCCGACCGGATTGGCCGAGCGGCGGCAGTAGTCGAGCAGCTCGGCGCGGGTGGCGTAATCGGTTTTCACGAGGTCCTGTTCGAAGGCATCGAGGAGATCCTCCAGCAACGGGACCGGCAGCCCGTGCTCGACAAGGATTCGTCCCAACGGTTCGAACACGCGCGCCGCCCAGCGCGGCGAGGGGGCACCTCCGGCCGCGACGGCCCGCAGGTCGGCGCGATAGTCCGCCAGATCGCGCAGCCGCTGCGCGGTCGCGGCGTCGCCTTCGTCGGCCAGATCGTCGGCGGTCCGCGCGAATCTGTAGATCGCCATGATCGCGGGACGCAACGCCGGCGGGCTCAGCCAGGATGCGACAGGAAAGTTTTCGTAGTGCTCTATGCTCACGGCCGGCATTCTCCGCTGAGTGAGCGATGCCGTTTGCGTCAACCTGACGTCCCGAACCGCGCGCTGTTTCGCTGCGGGCGTCAATCTCCGCAGACCACGAGCAGTACCCAGGTGAACCGTACGCCGTCGGTTTGACACGTTCGGACACGCTGAATACATTACTGACCGGTCAGTCAGTTACTCCGATGCCCGAGGTCGGGCGTCGTGGCTTTGTCGAGGTGTTCATGCCCCAACGGTCTCTTGTGTCCCTGTCCGCCGGTGTATCCGGCGTCGTGTCCGAACCTGCCTCCGCCGGTTCCTGGGGGCGCGTGTCGAAGTGGCTGGCGGCGGCTGCCGCCATGGCTGCCGTGGCCGTGTTGGCCGCCTGCGGCAAGCAGGCGCCGCCGCCTGAACCGGAGCGCTATGTGCGCACCCTGGTGCTGACGCCGCAATCGGCCGGCTTGCAACGTGAATTCGCTGCTGAAGTGCGAGCCCGCCTCGAGTCGCGGCTGTCCTTCCGCGTCGCGGGGAAGATCCTGGAACGCAAGGTGGACCTCGGATCGGTGGTCAAGCCGGGGCAGGTCCTGGCGCGGATCGACAGTTCGGATCTGGTGCTCGCCCAGGAGGCCGCCAAGTCCACCGTGCTGGCGGCTCGGGTCAATCGCGACCAGCTTGGCGCCGATTACAGGCGCTATATCGATCTGCACCGCCAGGGTTTCATCAGCGCGGCGGAACTCGACCGCCGCGACGCCGCCTTCAAGGCCGCGCAGGCGCAGTTCGAATCGGCGCGCGCGCAATCCGACGTGCAGCGCAACCAGGCGCAGTACTCGAGCCTGATCGCCGACGCGGCCGGCGTCGTGACCGGCATTGATGCGGAGCCCGGCATGGTCGTGGCCGCCGGCACGCCGGTGGTGCGCGTGGCCAACGACGGGCCGCGGGACATCGTGTTCTCGGTTTCCGAGGACCAGATCGCGCTGGTGCGCGCCGCCGCGGCGCGTCCGGACGGCCTGAAGGTCCGGCTCTGGACCGATGCCAAGGCCGACGCGCAACCGATCAAGCTGCGCGAGCTGGCCGCTGCCGCCGATCCGGTGACGCGGACCTTCCTGGTGAAGGCCGAGCTCAACAGCCAGAACGTGCACCTGGGTCAGACCGCGACGGTCGTGCTGACCGGCGCGCCGTCGGACAACGCGATCAAGCTGCCGCTGAGCGCGGTGATGGAAGTGCAGGGCAAGAGTTCCGTGCTGCTGCTGGACCCCAAGACGATGGCGGTGAGCCCGAAGGCGGTGACCGTCGCCGGCGCCGAGGGCAATGAACTGGTCGTGCAAGGCCTGTCGCCCGGCATGGAGGTCGTGACCGCCGGCGGGCACGTGCTGACGCCGGGGCAGAAGGTCAAGCGCTTCGTCCCACCGGGCACGCCGACCGAGGGCGCTGCCCCCGCGCCGGCCCCGACGGCTTCGCGCTGATCCTCGGGAGCCCTGAATGAGCAACCCGAGCCGCGCCGGTTTCAACCTCTCGCGCTGGGCGCTGGAGCATGCCCCCCTGACGCGCTACCTGATGGTGGTGTTGATGGTGCTGGGCTTCGCCGCCTACTTCCAGCTGGGCCAGGACGAGGACCCGCCGTTCACGTTCCGCGCGATGGTCGTGCAGGCCTATTGGCCTGGCGCGACGCCGCAGCAGATGGCCGAACAGGTCACCGACAAGATCGAGCGCACCCTGCAGGAGGTGCCGCACGCCGACAAGATCCGCAGCTACACCAAGCCGGGCGAGTCCCTCACCATCTTCCAGGTGAAGGACAACACCTCGCCGACCGAGGTGCCGCAGCTCTGGTACACGGTCCGCAAGAAGATCGGCGACCTGCGGGCCACGCTGCCGCAGGGCGTACTGGGGCCGTTCTTCAACGATGAGTTCGGCGACGTCTACGGCTCGATCTTCGCGCTGTCGTCCGACGGCGGCTTCTCGATCGAGGAGCTGCGCCAGCAGGCCGAAGCTGTCCGCTCCGAACTGCTGCGCGTGCAGGACGTGGCCAAGGTCGACCTGTTCGGCGTCCAGGCCGAGAAGCTCTTCATCGAGATCTCGCAGAAGCGGCTCGCCGAACTGGGCCTGGACTTCAACCAGGTGGTGTCGCAGCTCAACGCGCAGAACGCGGTCGAGAGCGCCGGCACGATGAACGCCGGCAGCGCCAACGTGCAGATCCGCATCGAGGGACAGCTCAACTCCGTCCAGGCGCTGAGCGAATTCCCGATCCGCGGCACCAACACGCAGACCGGCGCGGCCAGCAGCATCCGCCTGGGCGACATCGCCAAGGTCCGCCGCGGCTATGTCGATCCGGCCACCACGATGGTCCGCTACAACGGCAAGCAGGTCGTCGCGCTGGGCGTGTCCATGGGCAAGGGCGGCGACATCATCGCGCTGGGCAAGGCGCTGCAGGCCAGCGTCAAGCGACTGCAGCAGCAACTGCCGGCCGGCATCTCGCTGCAGCAGATCCAGGACCAGCCGAGCGCCGTGAAGAGCTCGGTGGGCGAGTTCGTGCACGTGCTGATCGAGGCCGTCGTCGTCGTGCTGGGCGTGAGCTTCATCGCGCTGGGCCTGCACACCAAGCCGCTGCGCATCGACGTGTGGCCGGGCCTGGTCGTGGGCATCACGATCCCGCTGGTGCTGGCGATCACCTTCGTCGTGATGCTCTATGCCGGCGTGGGCCTGCACAAGATCTCGCTGGGCTCGCTGATCATCGCGCTGGGCCTGCTCGTCGACGACGCCATCATTGCGGTGGAGATGATGGTGCGCAAGCTCGAAGAGGGCTACGACAAGATGCATGCGGCGACGTACGCCTACGACGCCACCGCCAAGCCGATGCTCACCGGCACGCTGATCACCGCGGTCGGCTTCCTGCCGATCGGTCTGGCGAAGTCCACCGTCGGCGAGTACACCTATGCCATCTTCGCGGTGACCGCGGCGGCGCTGGTGATCTCGTGGCTCGTGTCGGTGTACTTCGTGCCTTACCTCGGCGCGCTGCTGCTGAAGACGCGCGCCGGCCACGAGGGCGAGGCCCACGAGGTCTTCGACACGCCGTTCTACAACCGCTTCCGCCGCTGGGTCGCGTGGTGCGTGTTCAACCGCTGGAAGACGATCGGCCTGACGATCCTGGTGTTCGTGCTCGGCCTGGCCGGCATGGGCAAGGTGCAGCAGCAGTTCTTCCCTGATTCGAGCCGGCCGGAGATCCTGGTCGACCTGTGGCTGCCCGAGGGCGCCACGATCGAGGAGAGCAACGTCATCGCCAAGCGCTTCGAGGCCCGCATGGCCAAGGAGCCGCTGGTCGGCAGCATTGCGACCTGGGTGGGTTCGGGCGTGCCGCGCTTCTACCTGCCGCTGGACCAGATCCTGCCCAACACCAACGTCAGCCAGGCCATCATCCTGCCGAAGTCGCTGGCCGACCGCGAGACCTTGCGCCACAAGCTGCCGCAGATCCTGGCGCAGGAGTTCTCCGAGGTGCGCGGCCGCGTGAAGCTGCTGCCCAACGGACCGCCGGTGCCGTACCCGGTGCAGTTCCGCATCGCCGGCGACGATCCCGCGCAGCTGCGGATCTATGCCGACCGTGCCAAGGAACAGATGCGCGCCAATCCCAACATGGTCGGCGTCAACGACAACTGGAACGAGGCCATCAAGGTCCTGCGCCTGCAGGTCGACCAGGACAAGGCGCGCGCGCTGGGCGTCACCAGCCAGAGCATCGCGCAGGCGGCGCGCATCCTCGTGACCGGCACGACGGTGGCGCAGTATCGCGAGGCCGACCGGCTGATCGACATCGTCCTGCGCCAGCCGGTGCAGGAGCGCGACACGCTGTCCGAACTGGCCAACGCCTACGTGCCGACGGCTTCGGGCCGCTCGGTGCCGCTGACGCAGATCGCCAAGCCCCAGTTCACCTGGGAGCCCGGCGTGATGCACCGCGAGAGCCGCCAGTTCGCGATCACCGTCCAGGGCGACGTCATCGAAGGTCTGCAGGGCGCGACCGTGACCACGCAGCTGTGGCCCGCGCTCGACGCGATGCAGAAGGAGATGCCGCCCGGCTACTCGATCTCGATCGCCGGCGCGGTGGAGGAGAGCAGCAAGGGCACCGGCTCGATCGCGGCGGGCGTGCCCATCATGCTGTTCATCACCTTCACGCTGCTGATGCTGCAGCTGCACAGCTTCTCGCGCGCCATGCTGGCCTTCCTGACCGGTTTCCTCGGCATCGCGGGCGTGTCGGCGGCGCTGCTGCTGCTGAACCGGCCGTTCGGTTTCGTCGCGCTGCTGGGGGTGATCGCGCTGATGGGCATGATCCAGCGGAACTCCGTGATCCTGATCGACCAGATCGAGCAGGACCGCAGCCGCGGCGTGCCGCCGGCGCAGGCGATCGTCGAGTCCGCCGTGCGTCGTCTGCGCCCGATCGCGCTGACCGCGGCGGCGGCGGTGCTGGCGATGGTGCCGCTGTCGCGCAGCGTGTTCTGGGGCCCGATGGCAGTGGCCATCATGGGCGGCCTGATCGTCGCCACCGTGCTGACGCTGCTGGCGCTGCCGGCGATGTACGCGGCCTGGTTCCGTGTCGAGCGGGACAAGGATGCCGGCATCGCGCCCACCACGCATTGATTGACCGCGCACTGAGCGCGCGCAGAGCGCGTGCCGACGGCGTCATGGCCCCGCAGGGGTTTCCCCCGCCCGGGACGGGCGGGGGTGCGTCGGAAAGCATCGATTCCTTGATTACAATCGCCGGTTTTCCGGATCGCGGAGGGCAGGGGCCTGGGCTCTCCCTTCGCGTCATGAATTACCAGGGGGCCGTCGCGCCACGCTGCGCGCAGACAGCGCGCAGCGAACGCGACGACCTCAGTTCACCCGGCGCGGGTGGCGAAATTGGTAGACGCACCAGGTTTAGGTCCTGACGCCTTCACGGGCGTGCCGGTTCGAGTCCGGCCCCGCGCACCACCCTCTCAACTGATTCCGAGTCCACTATGGCTGTCACCGTCGAAACTCTCGAAAAGCTCGAACGCCGCATCACGCTCACGCTGGCGGCCACTGTCATCAACTCCGAAGTCGAGTCCCGCCTGAAGAAGCTGGCCCGCACGGTCAAGGCCGACGGCTTCCGTCCCGGCAAGGTGCCGATGTCCTTCGTGGCGCAGCGCTACGGCGCGCAGGTCCAGTACGAAGTCGTCAACGACAAGCTGGGTGAGGCCTTCAGCGTCGCCGCCAACGAAGCCAAGCTGCGCGTCGCCGGCATGCCCAGCATCGCCCAGAAGGACGAAGCCGCCGAAGGCGAACTGGCCTTCGACGCGACCTTCGAGATCTATCCGGAAGTGAAGATCGCCGATCTGGCCGAAGCCGAGATCGAGCGCGTCTCCTCCGACGTGACCGACGAAGCCATCGACAAGACCGTCGAGATCCTGCGCAAGCAGCGCCGTTCGTTCGCCCAGCGCGGCGCGGCGGATGTGGCCGCCGACGGCGACCGCGTCAGCATCGACTTCGAAGGCAAGATCGACGGCGAACCCTTCGCCGGCGGCAAGGCCGACGGCTTCCAGTTCCTGCTGGGCGAAGGCCAGATGCTCGAAGCCTTCGAGAAGGCCGTGCGCGGCATGAAGGCCGGCGAATCGAAGACCTTCCCGCTGGCCTTCCCCGAGGACTATCACGGCAAGGACGTCGCCGGCAAGGAAGCCGACTTCCTGGTCACAGTCAAGAAGATCGAAGCCCAGCACCTGCCTGAAGTGAACGAATCGTTCGCCAAGGCCCTGGGCATCAAGGAAGGCACGGTCGAGGCCCTGCGCGCCGACATCAAGAAGAACCTCGAGCGCGAAGTCAAGTTCCGCGTGCTGGCCAAGAACAAGGGCGCCGCGATGGACGCGCTGGTCGGCAAGGCCGAACTGGACGTGCCCAAGTCGCTGGTCGCCGGTGAAGCCGAGCGCATGGTCGCCAACGCCCGCGAAGACCTGAAGAAGCGCGGCATCAAGGACGCCGACAAGGCCCCGATCCCCGCCGAGCTGTTCAACGACCAAGCCGAAAAGCGCGTGCGCCTGGGTCTGGTCGTGGCCGAGCTGGTCCGTTCGCAGAACCTGCAGGCCAAGCCCGAGCAGCTGCAGGCCCACATCGAAGAGATCTCGCAGAGCTACGAGAAGCCGGCGGAAGTCGTGCGCTGGTATCTGTCGGACCGTGAGCGCATGGCCGAGGTCGAAGCCGTCGTGATCGAAAACAACGTCACCGACTTCATCCTGGGCAAGGCCAAGATCACCGACAAGCAACTGCCGTTCGACGAACTGATGGCCACGGCCTGATCGGCGATCACGCGATTTTGGCGCGGGCTTTTTCGGCGTTGCTCTTGATTCGCCGCAAACTCACCGCCAAGTAAGGCGCTAGGCCGCGAGGCCGGCGCCTTTTTCTTTCCCCGGCGCTACCGTCATGGGGGCGCCCTGAAAGGGGCCACCCTCGGACGGTCAGGGGATGGAGCGCACGACATAATGGTTTGTCGTGATCTCGAACCACATCAGAGGATTTCATGAGCGCGCTTGAAACCAGCAACCTGGGCATGGTGCCCATCGTCATCGAACAGTCGGGCCGCGGCGAGCGCGCCTACGACATCTACAGCCGCCTGCTGCGCGAGCGCATCGTCTTCCTGGTCGGCCCGGTGAACGATGCCGTCGCCAACCTGGTGGTCGCGCAGCTGCTGTTCCTGGAGAGCGAGAACCCCGAGAAGGAGATCTCGCTGTACATCAACTCGCCGGGCGGCAGCGTGTCGGCGGGCATGTCGATCTACGACACGATGCAGTTCATCAAGCCGTCGGTCTCGACGCTGTGCATGGGCATGGCCGCATCGATGGGCGCGTTCCTGCTCGCCGCGGGCGAGAAGGGCAAGCGTTTCGCGCTGCCGAACTCCAAGATCATGATCCACCAGCCGCTGGGCGGCGCCCAGGGTCAGGCCACGGACATCGAGATCCACGCCCGCGAGATCCTCAAGACCCGCGAGCAGCTCAACCGCATCCTGGCTGAACGCACCGGGCAGAGCCTGGAGAAGATCCAGGCCGACACCGAGCGCGACTACTTCATGTCGGCCGCCGAGTCCGCGACCTACGGCCTGATCGACAAGGTCATCGAGAAGCGCTGATCGCGGATCAAGGTCCGAGGTCCGAGGCCCCCTTCGGGCTTGCAGCGGCGTCCCTCCGGGGGCGCCGTTTGCCTTCTCCCTGATTCCACCGCCATGTCCGGGCAGAAGATTCTTCAGGATTCAGCGTCTTCTCGCCGGGCCAGATCGAACCACTGGCGCCGTGTGGCAACTGACCGCCCGTTGACCGCACCAACTGACCACTCTTAGGGGCTTTTATCCCCCCAAGGGTGGTGCCGGCAATTGAACTATCATCAATGCAGGCACTTGCCTGTATTCCCCGCAGCCCTTCAGCAGCCCCAGCAGCACTCCCATGGCCGAGAAAAAAGGCAACTCCAGCGAAAAAGTCTTGTATTGCTCCTTCTGCGGCAAGAGCCAGCATGAGGTCAAGAAGCTGATCGCGGGTCCGTCGGTGTTCATCTGCGACGAGTGCATCGAACTCTGCAACGACATCATCCGCGACGAGGTCCCCGCAGAGGCGGCGACCGGCGGACGTGCCAGCAAGTCGGACCTGCCCGTTCCCAGCGAGATCAAGACGACGCTCGACCAGTACGTCATCGGTCAGGACGTGGCCAAGCGCACCCTGTCCGTCGCGGTCTACAACCATTACAAGCGGCTGCGCCATGCGGCCGACACCAAGGATGGCGTCGAGCTGTCCAAGAGCAACATCCTGCTGATCGGACCGACCGGTTCGGGCAAGACGCTGCTGGCGCAGACGCTGGCGCGTGTGCTGAACGTCCCGTTCGTGATCGCCGATGCGACGACGCTGACCGAAGCCGGCTATGTCGGCGAGGACGTCGAGAACATCATCCAGAAGCTGCTCCAGAACTGCAATTACGACGTCGAACGCGCGCAGCGCGGCATCGTCTACATCGACGAGATCGACAAGATCAGCCGCAAGGCGGACAACCCCTCGATCACGCGCGACGTGTCGGGCGAAGGCGTCCAGCAGGCGCTGCTGAAGCTGGTCGAAGGCACGATGGCGTCGGTCCCTCCGCAGGGCGGCCGCAAGCATCCGAACCAGGACTTCCTGCAGATCGACACGACCAACATCCTGTTCATCTGCGGCGGCGCCTTCGACGGCCTGGAGAAGCTCATCCAGAACCGCTCCGAGCGCTCGGGCATCGGCTTCAGCGCCGACGTCAAGAGCAAGAGCGACAAGAAGGTCGGCGAGCTGTTCCGCGAAGTCGAACCGGGCGACCTGATCAAGTTCGGCCTGATCCCGGAACTGGTCGGCCGTCTGCCGGTGATCGCCACGCTCGGCGAGCTGACCGAGGACGCGCTGGTGCAGATCCTGACCGAGCCGCGCAACGCGCTGGTCAAGCAGTACCAGCAGCTGTTCTCGATGGACGGCGTCGAACTGGAAGTGCGTCCGTCGGCGCTGAGCGCCGTCGCGCGCAAGGCGCTGGCCCGCAAGACCGGGGCCCGCGGCCTGCGCTCGATCGTCGAGCACGCGCTGATCGACACCATGTTCGAGCTGCCGTCGCTGGAGAGCGTCGCCAAGGTCGTGCTGGACGAACACAACATCGACGAGGACACCAAGCCGTTGCTGGTCTATCGCGAAACCAAGGCCAGCGCCTGAGCTCGCGAGGACATCCCGGGCGATTCGCTTGCCATCACTTCGCGTGGAAAGCAATCGCTCAAAGGCTATTGAACGGCACCTTGTAATTGGTAGCTCGGGCCCTAGATGGGCTTGAGAAAGAGAGGTTTTCATGTCCGGTCATCCGATCCTCCCCGCGGAACCCATCACGCTGCCGCTGCTCCCGCTGCGCGACGTGGTCGTGTTCCCGCACATGGTGATCCCGCTCTTCGTGGGTCGTCCCAAGTCCATCAAGGCCTTGGAAGCGGCGATGGAAGCAGGGCGCCAGATCATGCTGGTCGCACAGAAGGCGGCCGGCAAGGACGAACCCAAACCCGACGACATGTTCGAGATGGGTTGCGTCTCCAGCATCCTGCAGATGCTGAAGCTGCCCGACGGCACGGTGAAGGTGCTGGTCGAAGGCCTGCAACGCGCGACGACGAGCAAGATCGAGGACGGTGAAGAGCACTTCACCGCCGAGGTCGTGCCCATTCCGCCGGAAGCCGACGATCAGCCCGAGGTCGAAGCGCTGCGCCGCGCCGTGACGCAGCAGTTCGACCAGTACGTCAAGCTGAACAAGAAGATCCCGCCGGAGATCCTGACGTCCATCGCCGGCATCGACGACGCCGGCCGCCTGGCCGACACGATCGCCGCGCACCTGCCGCTCAAGCTCGACGCGAAGCAGTCGGTGCTGGACCTGTCCGAAGTGGGCAAGCGGCTGGAGAAGCTGCTGGACCTGCTCGAGCACGAGGTCGACATCCTGCAGGTGGAAAAGCGCATCCGTGGCCGCGTCAAGCGCCAGATGGAGAAGTCCCAGCGCGAGTACTACCTGAACGAGCAGGTCAAGGCCATCCAGAAGGAACTGGGCGACGGCGAGGAAGGCGCCGACATGGAGGAGCTGGAGAAGAAGATCCAGGCTGCTCGCATGCCGAAGGAAGCGCGCAAGAAGGCCGAGTCCGAACTCAAGAAGCTCAAGCTGATGTCGCCGATGTCCGCGGAAGCGACCGTCGTGCGCAACTACATCGACACGCTGGTCAACCTGCCGTGGGCGAAGAAGACCAAGATCAAGCACGACCTGGCGAACGCCGAGGCGGTGCTCAACGAGGACCACTACGGCCTCGACAAGGTCAAGGAACGCATCCTCGAGTACCTCGCGGTGCAACAGCGCGTCGACAAGGTCAAGGCGCCCATCCTGTGCCTGGTGGGACCTCCGGGCGTGGGCAAGACCTCGCTGGGGCAGTCGGTGGCGCGCGCCACGGGCCGCAAGTTCGTCCGCATGGCGCTGGGCGGCGTGCGGGACGAGGCCGAGATCCGCGGCCACCGCCGCACCTACATCGGCTCCATGCCGGGCAAGGTGATCCAGAGCCTGAGCAAGGTCGGCACGCGCAATCCGCTGTTCCTGCTCGACGAGATCGACAAGCTGGGCATGGACTTCCGCGGCGACCCGTCGTCGGCGCTGCTGGAGGTGCTGGACCCCGAGCAGAACCACACCTTCGCCGACCATTACATCGAGGTCGACTACGACCTGAGCGACGTGATGTTCGTGGCGACGTCGAACTCGCTGAACATTCCGCCGGCGCTGCTGGACCGGATGGAGGTCATCCGTCTGTCGGGGTATACCGAGGACGAGAAGGTCAACATCGCCCAGCGCTATCTGCTGCCGAAGCAACGCGGCAACAACGGCGTGAAGGACGAGGAACTCGAGGTCACCGAAGACGCGATCCGCGGCGTGATCCGCTACTACACCCGGGAAGCCGGCGTGCGGTCGCTGGAGCGCGAGATCTCCAAGATCTGCCGCAAGGTCGTCAAGGGTCTGCAGCTCAAGGCCTACGACGGCAAGGTGGTGGTCAACGAGGACAACCTCAACGAGTTCCTGGGCGTTCGCAAGTACGACTTCGGCCGTGCGGAGAAGAAGAACCAGGTCGGCCAGGTGGTCGGTCTGGCGTGGACGGAAGTGGGCGGCGATCTGCTGACCATTGAGGCCACCGCGATGCCGGGCAAGGGCAACATCATCCGCACCGGCTCGCTGGGCGACGTGATGAAGGAATCGGTCGAGGCGGCGCGCACGGTGGTGCGTTCGCGGGCTCGGCGCCTGGGCATCAAGGATGAGCTCTTCGAGAAGCGCGACGTGCACATCCACGTGCCGGACGGCGCGACGCCCAAGGATGGCCCGAGCGCGGGTGCCGCGATGACGACGGCCTTCGTGTCGGCGCTGACCGGAATCCCGGTGCGCGCGGACGTGGCGATGACCGGCGAGATCACGCTGCGCGGCGAGGTCACGGCGATCGGCGGCCTGAAGGAAAAGCTCCTGGCAGCGCATCGTGGCGGCATCAAGACGGTCATGATTCCGGAAGAGAACGTCAAGGACCTGCAGGACATTCCGGAGAATGTGAAGAACCAGCTCGAGATCGTGCCGGTCCGCTGGATCGATCGCGTGCTGGAAGTGGCCCTGGAGACCTACCCGCAGGCGCTGCCTGAGGAAGAGGTCGTTGCTGCGACGACGACGCCGGCCGATAAGGTGGCGGATCCGAAGCCGGATGCCGGTGATTCGCTGAAGCACTGATCGCGATTCATCGCGAACCCCATGACAACGGCGCCTTCGGGCGCCGTTGTTCATTGCAGGGTGATGATCGATCGCGGGTGAAGCAAAGTGTTTGGGCGATCTTCATAAAGAAGTCGCCGAACTCTTGCGAGAGCGTCAAAAACCGTTCTATACTCTCGGCTTCAGCGCAAACGGTGCAGCAGCAACAAAGCAATTCGCAAGGATTGCACGGCAGTTGAGGCAGGCAGTGTGTTGAAGACCTGCGGGAATAGCTCAGTTGGTAGAGCGCAACCTTGCCAAGGTTGAGGTCGCGAGTTCGAGCCTCGTTTCCCGCTCCAGGTTTAAAAAAATGGAAGCCCAGGCTTCCATTTTTTATCGAGGTCGGACAACCACATCCGGCTTCTACAGAATCCCGTCCAGGGTTCTGGGGCGCGATAGCAAAGCGGTTATGCCCCGGATTGCAAATCCGGTCAGTCCGGTTCGACTCCGGATCGCGCCTCCAAAGAATGGACATTGCGGGAATAGCTCAGTTGGTAGAGCGCAACCTTGCCAAGGTTGAGGTCGCGAGTTCGAGCCTCGTTTCCCGCTCCAACGACACCAAAGGTCGGTGGGGTGATTCATCATTCCGCTGTCCTGCGATGCGGGAATAGCTCAGTTGGTAGAGCGCAACCTTGCCAAGGTTGAGGTCGCGAGTTCGAGCCTCGTTTCCCGCTCCAAACTCTCAAAAGGGAAGCCCATCGGCTTCCCTTTTTTCTTTGCCGGCGGCCGTGATAATGCGCGCTCACTCCGACATGGAATCGATGCGGAGTCGTCGCGCCTCGATGGTGAAATTGGTAGACACAGCGGACTTAAAATCCGCCGCCCTCAACCGGCGTACGGGTTCGAGTCCCGTTCGAGGCACCACGCGATCGGCTCCCGGAGACCGCAGCGCATGGGCATGTTTGTGCAGGAACTGTTGAACCCGGGCGTTCGCAAACGCGAAGTCTTCGGCTGGTCGATGTACGACTTCGCCAATTCGGGCTACACCACCGTCGTCCTGACCGCCGTCTACAACGCGTACTTCGTCGGCGTCATCGCCAAGGGCCAGCCGTCGGCGACGCTGCTCTGGACCGTGCTGATCGCCGTCTCCAGCTTCCTCGTGATGGTCACCATGCCGGGCTTGGGCGCCTGGGCCGATGCGCATGGGGCGAAGAAGAAACTGCTCGGCATCTGCACGCTCGGCTGCGTGTTGTCGACGGCCGCGCTGGCGTTGTTCGGCGCTGATCGGCTGTGGTGGGCGGCTGCGGCGGTCGTGCTCTCCAACGTGTTCTTCTCCTATGGCGAATCGCTGATCGCGGCGTTCCTGCCGGAGCTCGCGCGACGCGACGCGCTCGGACGCGTGTCGGGGTGGGGCTGGGCCTTTGGTTATCTGGGCGGGATGCTCGCGCTCGGTCTGTGCCTGGGCTACGTGTTGAGCGCGCAAGCGCGCGGGGATTCCGCCGACCACTTCGTTCCCATCACGATGCTGATCACCGCCGGCCTGTATCTGCTCGCCGCGCTGCCGACCTTCCTGCTGTTGCGCGAGCGCGCGGATCCGTGCGCCACGCGTCGCGCCGCACGCATGGGGTCAGGTCTTTCCCAGCTGTGGACGTCCTGGCAGCGTGCGCGTGCCTATCCCGACTTCCTGCGCCTGCTGGCCTGTGGCACGAGCTACCAGGCCGGGATCGCCGTCGTCATCGCGCTTGCGGCCGTTTATGCGGAGCAGGCGCTCGGTTTCACACAGGCGCAGACGATGACGCTGGTGTTCCTCGTGAACATCGCCTCCGCCGTCGGAGCGTTCCTGTTCGGTTATTACGAGGACCGCATCGGTCACCAACCCGCGCTGGCGGTGACGCTGGTCGGTTGGATGGTCATGACGCTGCTGGCCTTCCTGGCGACGAGTGCCTGGCTGTTCTGGATCGCCGCAGTGATCGCGGGCCTGTGCATGGGTTCGAGCCAGTCCTGCGGGCGGGCGCTCGCGGGCGCGCTCGCGCCGCACGATCGTCTGGCGGAGTTCTTCGGCCTGTGGACCTTCGCCACCCGCCTCGCCGCGATCATCGGCCCGCTGACCTACGGCGCGGTCACGGTGCTGACGGCGGGCAACCACCGCCTCGCGATTCTTGCGACCGGCGTCTTCTTCGTCCTGGGCTACTGGCTGCTGAGACGCGTCGACATGGCGCGCGGACTCGCGAGAGCGTTGATCTGAGTTCGGATCGAGCGTGATCGGCCACCGGTGCGCCGCGCGATGTTCAGGCCGCGATGCGTGTCGCCGTGACGTCGCGCCAGCCGAGCGCCTCGCGCGCCAGATGCTGCAGCGGCAAGGGATCGCCGGTGCTTTCGAGCACGATCGCCGCGGGCCCTGACGCGACCGGGCCGAGGCTTTCCCACACGCGCCTGGCCTGACGCGCCACGGCGTCCTCGATGTTGAGCAACTGCACGCCGTCGCCGAGCGCCGCCTGGATGCGCGACTGCACCAGCGGGTAGTGGGTGCAGCCGAGCAGCACCGTGTCGACGCCCCGCTGCCGCAGCGGCTCGCAGAAGCGCTCGATCAGGTCGCCGAGTTCGGCACTGCGCAGATCGCCGCGCTCGATCAGCGTGACGAGGCCGGGGCAGGGTTGGCTGATCAGTTCGACGTCGCTGGCATGCGCCGCGACGAGTTGTTCGAAACGCCGGCTCGCGATCGTCGCCGTCGTCGCCATCACCCCGATGCGGCCGTTACGCGTCGCCGCCACGGCGGGTTTCACGCCCGGCTCGATGCCCACGACCGGCCAGTCCGGCCAGCGTTCGCGCATCGCCTGGACGGCGTGCGCGGTCGCCGTATTGCACGCCACGACCGCCATCCGGGCGCCGACGTCCCGCAGGCGCTCGGCGACCCGCACGCTGCGCTCGACGATGTACTCGCTGCTCCTGTCCCCATACGGTGCGTGGGCCGTGTCCGCGACGTAATGCAGCGGCACATTGGGCAACTGCTCGCGCAGCGCCTTCAGCACGGTCAGTCCGCCGACGCCGGAATCGAAGACCCCGATGCAGGGGACGCGAGGGACGGCGTCGAGGACGCTTGCGGGAGAGGTCGAAGGAGAGGAGAGCGGAGGCACAGAACTCGCGGGCGTGATCGTGGGGTTGGGATCGGGCGACGTGTCGGGAGCGCAGTCTAGAGGAATCCCTCATTCCTGCCGTGAACCGCTTGGCAGCCGGCAATCGATGGCTAGAATAGAACGATCGTTCGTTTTATTTTCGAGCCGGCGCCGAGGAGACGCTCGCGGTTTTCCGGGATGCCCGGGACGGGAGCAGGGGTGCATGACGGCTGGGAGACACGGGAGCGCCCCGGGGCTCCCATAGAATCTGATTAACGTTAACGTCAATCCGCTTGGAGTGCTTCGATGAAGGTATTGGTCCCCGTCAAACGAGTCGTCGATTACAACGTCAAGGTGCGCGTCAAGAGTGACGGGACCGGCGTGGACATCGCCAACGTGAAGATGTCCATGAACCCCTTCGACGAGATCGCCGTCGAGGAGGCCGTCCGCCTGAAGGAGAAGGGCGTGGTCACCGAAGTGATCGCCGTCTCCTGCGGCGTCACGCAGTGCCAGGAAACGCTGCGCACCGCGATGGCCATCGGCGCCGACCGCGCGATCCTGGTCGAGACCCCCGCCGACCTCGAACTGCAGCCGCTGGCCGTGGCCAAGCTGCTGAAGGCGCTGGTCGACAAGGAACAGCCGCAGCTGGTGATCCTGGGCAAGCAGGCCATCGACGACGATTGCAACCAGACCGGCCAGATGCTGGCCGCGCTGACGGGCCTGCCGCAAGGCACGTTCGCGTCGAAGGTGGAAGTCGCCGACGGCAAGGTCAAGGTGACGCGTGAAGTCGACGGCGGCCTGGAGACGGTCAGCCTGACGCTGCCGGCGGTCGTGACGACCGACCTGCGCCTGAACGAGCCGCGTTACGTGACGCTGCCCAACATCATGAAGGCCAAGAAGAAGCAGCTCGACGTGGTCAAGCCTGCCGACCTGGGCGTGGACGTGACGCCGCGCATCAAGACGCTGTCGGTCGCCGAGCCGGCCAAGCGCAGCGCCGGCATCAAGGTGCCCGACGTGGCCACGCTGGTCACCAAGCTGAAGACCGAGGCCAAGGTCATCTGAGCCCCAGAAAAAGATCCGGAGATAAGACATGACCATCCTCGTCATCGCTGAACACGACAACGCCTCGCTCAAGGGCGCCACGCACCACGTCGTCACCGCCGCTGCCGCCATCGGCGGCGATGTTCACGTGCTGGTCGTCGGCTCGAACGCCGGCGCCGCCGCGCAGTCCGCCGCGAAGATCTCGGGCGTCGCCAAGGTCCTGCACGCCGACGGCGCGCAGTTCGCCGACGGCCTGGCCGAGAACGTCGCCGCCCAGGTGATCGCCATCGCCAAGGACTACTCGCACCTGCTGTTCCCGGCGACCGCCGCCGGCAAGAACGTCGCGCCGCGCGTCGCCGCGCTGCTGGACGTCGGCCAGGTGAGCGACATCACCAAGGTCGTCAGCCCCGATACCTTCGAGCGCCCGATCTACGCCGGCAACGCGATCGCGACCGTGCAGTCGACGGACGCCGTCAAGGTGATCACCGTGCGCACGACCGGCTTCGACTCCGCGGTCGAAGGCGGCAGCGCCGCCGTTGAATCGCTGTCCGGCGTGGCCGACAGCGGCAAGAGCAGCTTCGTCGGCCGTGAGGTCACGAAGAGCGATCGCCCCGAGCTGACCGCCGCGAAGATCATCGTGTCGGGCGGCCGCGCGCTGGGCAGCAGCGACAAGTTCAATGAAGTGCTGACCCCGCTGGCCGACAAGCTGAACGCCGCGCTGGGCGCCTCGCGCGCCGCGGTGGACGCGGGCTACGCGCCCAACGACTGGCAGGTCGGACAGACCGGCAAGATCGTCGCGCCGCAGTTGTACATCGCCGCCGGCATCTCCGGCGCGATCCAGCATCTGGCCGGCATGAAGGACTCCAAGGTGATCGTCGCGATCAACAAGGACCCGGAAGCGCCGATCTTCTCGGTGGCCGACTACGGCCTGGAAGCCGACCTGTTCGTGGCCGTGCCCGAACTGGTGAAGGCGCTCTGATCGATCGCTGAATACCGCGACCGCATCGAACGGTCGCCGACAAGACCAAGGGCGCCCGCCGACGACGCGCGGCGCCCTTTTTTCATCCGGAGACAAGCCCCATGACCTACCGCGCCCCGATCAAGGACATGCTGTTCAACATGCAGGCCCTGGCCGGCCTGCAGACGCTGGCCGAGCAGATCCCCGCGTTCGCCGATCACGGCCTGGACACCGCGCAGGCGGTGCTCGAGGAATCGGCCAAGCTGAACGAGGACGTGATCGCGCCGCTGAACGTCGAAGGCGACAGGAATCCCTCGTACTGGAAGAACGGCGAGGTCTTCGCGACGCCGGGCTTCAAGGCCGCGTTCAAGCAGTACGCCGAGGGCGGCTGGCAGGGGCTGCAGCATCCGGAAGCCTACGGGGGTCAGGCCTTGCCCAAGACCATCGGCGCGGCCTGCGGCGAGATCGTGCAGGCGGCCAACGTCAGCTTCGCGCTGTGCCCGCTGCTGACCGACGGCGCGATCGAGGCGCTGCTGGTCGCGGGCTCCGAGGAGCAGAAGCAGACCTTCATCCCCAAGCTGATCTCCGGCGAGTGGACCGGCACGATGAACCTGACCGAGCCGCAGGCCGGTTCGGACCTGGCCATGGTGCGCACGCGCGCGGAGCCTCAGGGCGACGGCACCTACAAGGTCTTCGGCACGAAGATCTTCATCACCTGGGGCGAGCACGACATGGCGGACAACATCGTCCACCTGGTGCTCGCACGCGTGCCCGGCGCGCCGGAAGGCGTGAAGGGCATCAGCCTGTTCCTGGTGTCGAAGTTCCTGGTGAACGCCGACGGCTCGCTGGGCGCGCGCAACGACGCGCACTGCGTGTCCATCGAGCACAAGCTCGGCATCAAGGCGAGCCCGACCGCGGTGCTGCAGTTCGGCGATCACGGCGGTGCGATCGGCACGCTGATCGGCGAGGAGAACCGCGGCCTCGAGTACATGTTCATCATGATGAACGCGGCCCGCTTCGGCGTCGGCGTGCAGGGCATCGCGGTGGCGGATCGCGCGTACCAGAAGGCGGTCGAGTACGCGAAGGACCGCGTGCAATCGCGGCCGGTCGACGGCTCCTCGAAGGACGCCGCGGCGATCATCCACCACCCCGACGTGCGTCGCATGCTGATGACGCAGCGTGCGCTGGTCGAAGGCTGCCGCGCGATGGCGATCGACGCCGCCGCCGCCTACGACATGGCCCACCACCACGAGGACGCCGAGACCCGTCAGCAGGCGCAGGCCTTCTACGAGTTCATGGTGCCGCTGGTGAAGGGCTACAGCACCGAGATGAGCCTGGAGGTCACCTCGCTGGGCGTACAGGTGCACGGCGGCATGGGCTTCATCGAGGAGACCGGCGCGGCGCAGTACTACCGCGACGCGCGCATCCTGCCGATCTACGAAGGCACGACGGCGATCCAGGCCAACGACCTGGTCGGGCGCAAGACGGTGCGCGACGGCGGCGCCTTCGCGCGCAGCGTGGCGGCGCAGGTCGAGGAGACCGAAGGCGCGCTGGCCGCGAACGGCAGCGCCGACGCGCAGGCGGTGCGCGCGCAGCTGGCTGCGGCACGCGCGGCCTTCGTCGAGGTCGTCGATTTCATCGCGGCCAACGGCAAGGCCAAGCCGAATGCGGCCTTCGCGGGCTCTGTGCCCTACCTGATGGTGGGCGGCAACCTGATGGCGGGCTGGCAGCTGGCGCGCTCGCTGCTCGCCGCGCAGGAACTGAAGGCGACCGGCGAGGACGTCGCTTTCATGGACGCCAAGATCGCCACCGCGCGCTTCTACGCCGAGCACATCCTGCCCCGTTGCGCCGCGCAGCGCGACGCGGTCGTCAACGGCGCGGACAGCGTGATGGCATTGCCCATCGACGCGTTCTGATCCCGTCGCATCGAGATTCATCGAAGAGGAGACACGAGGTGGCACTTCCCCCGCTGTTCAACACGCTGCGTCTGCCGGTCATCGGCTCGCCGCTGTTCATCATCAGCAACCCCAAGCTGGTGATCGCGCAATGCAAGGCCGGCATCGTCGGCTCGATGCCGTCGCTCAACGCGCGTCCCGCCGAGCTGCTCGACGACTGGCTCGCCGAGATCACCGAGACGCTGGCCGCACATGACCGCGCGCATCCGGAGTCGCCGGCCGCGCCGTTCGCGATCAACCAGATCGTGCACAAGAGCAACGACCGGCTCGATCACGACATGGCCCTGTGCGCCAAGTACAAGGTGCCCATCGTGATCACCTCGCTGGGCGCGCGCGAGGACGTCAACGCCGCCGTGCACGGCTGGGGCGGCATCGTGCTGCACGACATCATCAACAACAAGTTCGCGAAGAAGGCGATCGAGAAGGGCGCCGACGGCCTGATCGCCGTGGCGGCGGGCGCTGGCGGCCATGCCGGCGTGAAGAGCCCCTTCGCGCTGATCCAGGAGATCCGCGAATGGTTCGACGGCCCGCTGGCGCTGTCGGGCTCGATGGCCAGCGGCGATGCGATCCTCGCGGCGCAGGCGATGGGCGCGGACCTCGCGTACATCGGCTCGGCCTTCATCGCGACGCAGGAAGCGCGCGCGTCTGACGACTACAAGCAGATGATCGTCGAGAGCAACAGCGACGACATCGTCTACAGCAACCTGTTCACCGGCGTGCACGGCAACTACCTGAAGGGCTCGATCGTGAAGGCCGGCCTGGATCCGGAGAACCTGCCCGAAAGCGACCCCACGAAGATGAACTTCGGGGGTACTGGCGCGAAGGCCTGGAAAGACGTCTGGGGCAGTGGCCAGGGCATCGGCGCGATCCGCGAGGTGCTGCCGGCCGGCGAACTGGTCGCGCGCTTCGATCGCGAATACCAGGCAGCGCGTCAGCGTCTCGCACTGGCCTGACATCCCCCGTCCGCGCCTGGCGCGCGGCGCCGCTCCGCACACGCCCCGCCTAGCGGGGCGTTTTCATTTCCGCCTTTCCCGTTCGCCGGATTCCCTCTCCCATTTCTCCATATCCCCCGCCGTACTCCGTCCGTTTGTGCTTCCGTTCACGATCCGGCGGGGAAAGTCCCCTCAGTCGAGGGTGGGCAAGCGCTGTCAATCGCCCGGCGTGCGCGATCTGTGGAGCCATTGATCCGGCAATCGACCGCGCGTGATACCGGTATCGCTCTCTATCCGTTGAAAACTTCACGTGGCTGCGATTTCACAACGTGATTCGCGATTTCGCATTGCTGCAGCCGGTAGACCCGAAATGTAAGCGGTGGTTTCATGAGCGGACATTTCGTCGTCAGGGAGAGCAAACAAATGAAATTGGCCGACGTCCGGATCGGATCACGTCTTGCCGCGGCATTCGCCGTCGTCTTCGTGCTGCTGCTGGTCATCCTCGGGGTGGGGATCCGAGTCATCGACGGGGTCAACGCGACGATGGGGCGGGTGGTCGAGGACCGCTATGCGCTGATCGCGCTGACCACGCAGGTCAAGAGCGTGGGGGATCGCGGCGCGATCACCATCGGCCGGCTGCTGCTGGCGGGGACGCCCGAGGCGACCAAGAAGTACATGGACGAGTACGCCGGCATCCGCCAGACCAACTCGGACAACCTCGCCAAGCTCGAGAAGATGCTGGCCGACGACGAGAGCAAGCAGCTCTTCGCCGAGCAGTCGACGGCGCGCAAGGACTACGGCGCGCTGGTGCGCAAGATCTTCGACCTGCTGGCCGCCGGCGACCGCGACGGCGCGATGGCGGTCTACCAGGACCAGATGGCCGGCCCGCAGGCGCGCTACTACGCGCTGATCGACAAGATGGTCGACTTCCAGGCCGCGCGCATGGCCGCGGACGTGGCCGAGGCCAACGAGCGCTCGCAGGGCGCCAAGCTCGACATGATCGTCGCGTCCGCGCTGGCCTTGCTGCTGGGCGTGGCGACGGCCTTCTTCATCACGCGCTCGATCACGCAGCCGATCGAGGGCGCCATCGAGCTGGCCGAGCGCGTCGCCGCCGGCGACCTGACCTACCGCATCCGCGCCAACGGCAAGGACGAGGTGGCCCGGCTGATGTCCGCGCTGCAGAACATGGTCGAGAACCTGCACCGCATCGTCACGGAAGTCCGCACCGGCGCGGACACGATCGCCCACGCGGCGCTGGAGGTCGCGCAGGGCAACCAGGACCTGGCGGCGCGCACCGAGCAGCAGGCCGCGGCGCTGGAGGAAACCGCGTCGGCGATGGAGCAGCTGACGGCGTCGGTGCGCATGAGCGCCGACAACGCCGGCGAGGCCGACCGCTCCGCGTCGTCGGCCTCCGGCATCGCCACGCAGGGCGGCGAGGTCGTGGGCCAGGTCGTGCAGACGATGAGCTCGATCTCCGCCGCCTCGCGTCGCATCGTCGAGATCATCGGCGTCATCGACGGCATCGCGTTCCAGACCAACATCCTGGCGCTCAACGCGGCGGTGGAGGCGGCGCGCGCCGGCGAGCAGGGTCGCGGCTTCGCGGTCGTGGCGTCGGAGGTGCGCAGCCTGGCGCAGCGCAGCGCGACGGCGGCCAAGGAGATCAAGCGGCTCATCGACGACTCGGTGTCGCAGGTCGAGGCCGGCGGCCGCATGGTCGAGCAGGCCGGCCAGACGATGCAGCAGGTCGTGGGCAGCATCCGGCACGTGAGCCACATCGTGACCGAGATCAGCGCGTCCAGCCGCGAACAGAGCGCGGGCATCGAGCAGGTCAACGCCGCGGTCGTGCAGATGGACGACTCGACGCAGAAGAACGCCTCGATGGTCGAGCAGAGCACCGCCGCGGCGCGCGCGCTGCAGGAGCAGGCGCATCAGCTCAACGACGCCGTGCGAGCCTTCGCGCTGTGAGCACGCCGTGCGCGAGCGACGCATCGACGCATGAGCGCGTCGTGATCGCCGCGTCCTGAATCCGCGAGCGACGGCCCCGCGCCGTCGCTCCAGGTTGGAGGGGACTGGAGACAGGACCGGCCGCAGAGCCGGAGGTCACGCAGTCCGGGAGGATCCGACCGCCGTTCCATCGCAGGCCCGCGCGGGCCGCGAGGGACAGGCACAGGTGCCGCAGAGCGCCGGGGGGCGCCCGGAGGCGTGACGAGCAGGGCTCATCCGAGCCGCGTCAGTCAACGTCAAGGGAGTCGACATGTCCGTGAACACCTCGTTCGGGCTCTACGCCTGGGCGCTCCGCTGCCGTTTCGATCGCGACACCGATCCGTCGGACGCGAGCGCACCGTCAACCGCATCACCGTCCTCATCACCGTCCTCTTCACCGCCCGATTCACCGCCTGATTCAACGCCTGATTCAACGCGCCTGCGGCCCGGCATCGCCGCGCTGATCGACGCGTTCCGCGAGCAGGGGCATCGCCACGCGCGGCTCGATCCGATGCTCGATCCGATGGGTGATGCACCTGGCGGATCGGGCGTCATCGACGCCTTCGACCTCTCGCGCTTCGGTCTTGTCGCCGGCGACGCGGTGGCGGATGACGGGGCCACGGTCCTCGGCGTCGCCGAGGCCGCCGCGCTGCACCGCCGGTTGGGCACGCTGTACTGCGGCGCCTTGACGCTCGACCTGAGCGCGATGCGCGACGAGTCCCGCCGCGCGTGGTGGCGCGCGCGTTTCGAGTCGGACGACGCGCCGCTGCCGGCCGAAGCGGCGCGTGCGTTGCTGCGCCGGCTGGCGCGCGTCGAAGGCTGGGAGCGGCATCTGGCCAAGCGCTTTCCGCACAGCAAGCGCTTCTCGCTGGAGGGCAACGAGGCACTGCTGCCCTTGCTCGACACGTTGCTGGAAGCGGCGGTGGCGCAGGGCGTCGACCAGGTGCTGATGGGCATGCCGCATCGCGGCCGCGTGAACGTGCTGGCGAATCTGATGGGACACCCCATCAATGCGTTGATCGACTACTTCGAGCCTGCGCCCGCGCATCCGGAACGGCAGCGCGACCTCGTCTATCACCTCGGCGGCACGTCGCGCGTGCAGACCGCGCACGGTGCGGTGCGCCTGCGCCTGGCGAGCAACCCGTCCCACCTGCAGAGCGTCTATCCGGTGGTCGTCGGCATGGCGCGCGCGGCCCGCTCCGCGGCCGGCGACCGGCCGGAGCGGTGCATGGCCGTGGTGATGCACGGCGACGCGGCATTCGCGGGTCAGGGCGTGGTGATGGAGACGCTGGCGCTCGGCCTGAAGCCTGGCTACGAGGTGGGCGGCGTGATCCACGTCGTCATCAACAACCAGCTCGGTTTCACTGAGCCGAACACGATGGATGCGGCGTCGGCGCGCTACTGCACCGATGCGACGCGCGGCGTGGACGCGCCGGTGCTGCGAGTCCATGCCGACGATCCCGAGGCGGTGCTGCGCGCTGCGCGACTGGCGGTCGACTACCGGGCGCGCTTCGGTACCGACGTCGTGATCGATCTGGTCGGATACCGGCGCCTCGGTCATTCGGAACACGACGTGCCGCACCTCACCAGCCCCGCGCTGTACCGGCGCATGCCGGCGAAGCGAGGCGTGACCGCGCTCTATTCAGAGCGCCTCATCGCGGAAGGCCGTCTCCCTGCCGAGGAGGCGGCGGCCCTCGCTGCGGTGGTCGATGCCTTCGATCCGACGCGACCGCTGGAGAGCGCGGCGCCCATCGTCGACGACGCATCGCCGCCGCCGGAGTGGCGCGCGCCCATCGGCGATCTGCACGATGTGCTGGAAGCACTGGCGCAGGTGCCTGATGGCTTCGAACCGCATCCGCTGCTGCGCGACCAGGCCAGCCGATGGCGCGGGATGGCTGACGACGCCCGCCGACCCGCCGACTGGTGCACGGCGGAGACGCTGGCCTGGGCGCAGGTCCTGCGCGCTGGCATGGGGGTGCGGATCTCCGGCCTGGACGTGCAGCGCGGCACCTTCCTGCATCGACAGGCGGTGTGGCATCACCAGGGTCGGGTCGACGATGTCGGCAGCCTGCCGATCACGAGCGCGGGCGAGGCGCGCGACGACATGGGCGGCGGGCGCATGGGCCCGCCCTCGACGTGGACGCCGCTCTCCCGCTTCGCTTCGACGGGCGCGCGGCTGGAGGTCGTCAACTCGCTGCTGGCCGAGGAAGCGGTGCTCGGGTTCGAATACGGGCACAGCGTGCAGGCGCGCGATGTGCTGACGGTGTGGGAGGCGCAGTTCGGCGACTTCGTCAACGGCGCGCAGGTCTACCTCGACCAGTACCTCGCTTCCGGCGAAGAGAAGTGGGGCGACACCTCCTCGCTGACCGTGCTGCTGCCGCATGGCTACGAGGGCGTTGGGCCGGAGCATTCGAACGGTTTCCTCGCACGGATCCTGCAGTTGTGCGGCGCCGACAACCTCCGCGTGGCGATGCCATCGACGTCGGGCCAGTACGCGGCGCTGCTGCAGCGTCAGGCGCTAGCTCCGGTGCGCAAGCCGCTGATCGTGATGACGCCGAAGGCGGTGCTGTTGAACGAGTCGCGCAGCCACACACCGATCGGCGTGCTCGCGGCAGGCCGCTTCGAGCCGGTGCTCGACGACCACACCGTCGACGAGGCGCAGGCCAGCCGCGTGCGGCGGGTCGTGCTGAGCAGCGGCAAGGTGCACTACGACCTGCTCAGCGCGCGCCAGGCGATGGCCGGCTCGCTCGCCGATCCGATGGCGGATGCGACCGCGCTGGTGCGGGTGGAGCAGCTCCATCCGTTCCCGAGCGATGTATTGGGGGCGGTGCTTCGTCGCTACCCGCTCGTCGAAGACGTTGTGTGGACGCAGGAAGAAACGCGCAATCAGGGGCCGTGGCACTTCGTCCGCGACGAGATTGAGGCGCTCCTGCCCGACGGCGCGCGACTGCGCGAGGTCTCCCGCACAGTGACCGCGGCCGGCGCCACCGCGTCGCCGGTGATCCACCGGTGGCAGCAGGCGGAGCTCGTGCGCCAAGCCCTGCGTATCAGCGGTCACGACTAAGCAAGCATCGCCCCCGAAGTGAACGCCCCGCTCTGCGGGGCGTGTCTATTCGACCACGGTCGATGACCCGAAGAGGCCATCTCGCTTGTCTCTACGGGTTGTCTCCGGATGACTGCGATCCATCAATTCACTGTGTCCCGTTCGGAATCTTGCGATCGCGCAAGGTACGAAAGTGTTCCTTGGTCGATTCTTCGCCGCCATAAGCCGCGGGCGTGATCGCCGGCGGCAGCTGATCGAGGACTTATCACAGTGATAAACTCAAATCCGAATCTTAGGAATGCCCGTTTCACGCATCTCCCAGATTTCGACGATGCAGGCGGTCAAAGCAGGAGCATCCAGCGAGGGCCGCTGTTCCACTTGAAGTTGTTGCAGGAGATTCTGCGAGGTGGCGAGTTCGACACTGATCGTCTCCTGCCCGCAAATCGCGATGTACTGAAGGACATGCGTCGAGAGCGGTGGACGACCCACGATGTGCTTCAGATGCTCGTGAATCTGCTGGGCAGGGACTATGCCAAGTCGGAGTGGGCTCGGATCGACAGCGGACGGCGATGGGTGGCTTGCGACGTCTATCAAACGTTCTATGACAGTCTGACGCGTCGACGCCATCGGCATGCGCAACCCGTGTATCTGAAGTTCTCTGTTGATGAGGCCGGCGACATCACGATCTTGCTCGCGTCGTGCCACGGTTCAACTTGAGGAAACGCATGACTGATCGAAACAAGCCTGTCTGCCCGAACTGCGGTTCGACGCGGCTGAAGTCCATGGTGTTCGAGGAGACCTATCGTCCTCGTGGGGCAGAAGTCGTGGTGAAGCTGCTGGGCACGAAGTGCGCCGCTTGCGGCCATGAAGCCGGCACCTGGTCGCAACATGATGAAAACATGAGGCGCCTGGCTGCACGCAAGTCCTTCTATGACGGGTTGCTCATGGGGGAAGAAATCGTCGCACTGCGCAAGCGCTACGGGCTCACGCAGCAGGCGGCCGCAAGGATCTTCGGCAAGGGGAAGATCGCGTTCTCGCGCTACGAGAACGAGGCCAGCTATCCCGACGACAGCACCACGCTGATGCTGCAGGCCGCGATCGAGATGCCGAGGTTCATCAAGTGGTTGGCAGACAAGGCCGGCGTGGAACTGCCTCTGTGGCGCCAGCGGATGCGCGATGACGCCGCCGCGCGGCGTGCGCTGCGTCTGGCCGCCGAGGCCGCGACGCCGGCCAAGGCAAGCTCAGCCCTGAAGAACCCGCGGGGAAAGGCCGCGAAGACGGCGCGCGCCCCCGCGCACGCGCACGCTTGAAGGGACGGCGGCACGGCCGCCGTCCGGCTCGCCTCACTTGATCGTCGTGAACCGCGCCTCCGGCCGGTCGTCGGAGCGGTGCGGCGTCGTGACGCTCTTCTTCATCGCCCACGGGCGCACCTGGTGGTGCAGCGGGATGAAGAACACCTCGTCGCGGATGCGCACCAGGCCTTCCTTCAGCAGCGCGTTGCGCTTGGCCACGTCGCCCTCGACCTTCGCGGCATCGATGATCTGGTCGAGCTTCGCGTCGCTCAGGCGGAAGTAGTTGCCGCTGCCGTCCGCGCCGCCCGCCCGCGTGCGCGCCAGCGACTGCATCGTGTACAGCGCGTCATAGGTCGGCACGCCCCAGCCGTACAGGAACAGCGGGTACTCGAAGGCCTGCAGCTTCGGGCTGAAGGTGCTGAAGGACTCGGTCTGCAGCCGCGCCTTGATGCCGATCCTGCTCCACATCGACACCACGGCGAGGCAGATCTCCTCATCGTTGACGTAGCGGTTGTTCGGGCAGTTCATCGGCACTTCGAAACCGCTCGGATAACCGGCCTCGGCGAGCAGCTTCTTCGCGCGCTCGGCGTCGGCCTTGGTCGGGACGTCGATGTCCGGCGCGTTGCCGTTCACGCCCGGCGCGACCATGATGCCCGCGGGCACCGACAGGCCGCGCATCGTCGCGCGCTTGATCGCCTCGCGGTCGATGGCCAGCGACATCGCCTCGCGCACGCGCTTGTCCTTGAACGGGTTCTTGCCCGTCACGCTGCTGCCCTTGAGCTGCTCGCTGCCCTGGTCCATGCCGATGAAGATCGTGCGGGTCTCGCTGCCTTCGGCGACGCTCAACTTCGGATCAGCCTTCAGCCGGCCGACGTCCTGCGTCGGGATGTCGGACAGCAGGTCCACGTCGCCCGACAGCAGCGCCGCGACGCGCGTCGGATCGGACTTGATCGGCGTGTAGATGACCTCGTCGACGTTGGTCGCGTTCTTCGCGTCCCACCAGTCCTTGTTCTGGACCATGGTGATGCGCTGGTCCGGCTGCCAGCCGGTGATCCGGTAGGGGCCGGTGCCGTTGGCGTTGCGCGTCGCGAAGGTCTCTTCCTTGGCCTTGAAGTCCGGCAGGTTGAGCGCCTTGTTCTTCTCCGCCCAGGTCTTGCTCATGATGCGGAAGTCGACGAACTGGCGCAGCAGGATCGGGTTGGGCGCGGCCAGGATCACATCGATGGTGTGGCTGTCGACCTTCCTGATCTCGGCGACGCCGGCCACGAACGGCTGCATCGTGCCCACGGGCTGCTTGATGCGCTGGAACGAGAACACCACGTCGTCCGCGGTGAACGGCGAGCCGTCGTGGAACTTGACGCCCTTGCGCAGCTCGAAGCGGACCTGCGTCGGGCTGACCTGTGTCCACTTCGTGGCCAGCGAGGGCTCGACCTGGTACTGGCGGTCGTAGCGCGTCAGGCCCTCATAGGCGTGCTGCGTGATCGCGTTCGTGGTGCTGTGGTTCTGCGAGTGCGGATCCAGCGTCAGCACATCGTTCTGCGCGGCCCAGCGCAGCGGGGCGGCGTGGGCGACCCCGACCGTCGCCGCCGCGGCGGCGACGCACAGGGCGGTCAGAGCGGTACGAGCGGTACGAGCGGTACGAGCGGATCGGATCGATCCGGAGTGATTCCTCGACATGAGCGGTAGCTCCCTTGGCAACGTCGTTAAGCAAACGTGAAGTCGCCTGGATGCTAGCCGCCGGGACCCCCGGCGGGTGGCCGCTCCACCCTGGGGATTGCCCCAGGGTGGAGCGGAAAACTCAGCCGCCGAGGAAGGACATCCGGGTTCCGCGCATCCAACGTCCCGGGGATCGCTCACTTGATCGTCGTGAACCGGGCTTCCGGCCGGTCGTTGGAGCGGTGCAGCGTCTGCAGGTTGGCACGCATCGCCCACGGCCGCACCTGGTGGTGCAGCGGGATGAACAGGTACTGGTCGCGCGTGCGCACCAGCGCGTCGCGCAGGATGGCGTCGCGCTTGGCGGTGTCGATCTCGCTCTTGGCGGCGTCGATCAGCTTGTCGAGCGCGGGGTCGCTGACCTTGGAGAAGTTGAAGCTGCCGTCCGCGCCGCCGCTGCGCGTCCGCGCGAGCGCCTGCAGCGAATAGAGCGCGTCTCGCGTGGACACGCCCCAGCCCAGCATGTACAGCGGCGCTTCGAAGCGCTGGAAGAGCTGGCTGTGCTGCGACATCGGCTGCGCGGTCAGGCGCGCCGTGATGCCGATCTTGCTCCACATCGACACGACGGCCAGGCAGATCTTCTCGTCGTTGACGTAGCGGTTGTTGGGGCAGTTCAGCGGCAGCTCGAAGCCGTTCGGATACCCGGCCTCGGCGAGCAGCTTCTTCGCGCGGGCCAGATCGGGCTTGGCGGGCTTGTCCAGCGCGGCGTCGTAGCCGTTGACGCCGGGCGGGACCATCAGCGACGCCGGCACCGACAGGCCGCGCATGATGCTGCGCTTGATGGCTTCGCGGTCGATGGCGATGGAGAGTGCCTCCCGCACGCGGAGGTCCTTGAACGGGTTCTTGCCCTTGACGGAAGAGCCGCGCAGTTCGTCGCTGCCCAGGTCCATCGCGAAGAAGATGGTGCGGGTCTCGGGGCCTTCGATCGACTTGAGCTTCGCATCGGCCTTCACCGCGCCGACGTCCTGGGTCGGCACCTCGGTCAGCAGGTCCACGTCGCCCGACGTGAGCGCGGCGACGCGCGTGGGATCGGACTTGATCGGGATGTAGCTGACCTCGGTGATGTTGCCCTTGTTCTTGTCCCACCAGCCCTTGTTGATGGTCATCGAGATCTTCTGGTCGGGTTGCCAGGAAGTGATCTCGTAGGGACCGGTGCCGTCCGTGTGGCGGCTCGCGTAGTTCTCGTCCTTGGCCTTGTAATCGGCCATCTGCGTCGCCTTGTTCTTCTCCGCCCAGACCTTGCTCATGATCCGGAAGTCGACCAGGTTGCGCAGCAGGATCGGTTGCGGCGAGTCGAGGATCAGATCGACGGTGAAGTCGTCGACCTTCCTGATCTCCTTGATGCCGGTGACGTAGATCTGCATCGTGCCCTGCGGCTGGCGGACGCGGTCGAAGCTGAAGATCACGTCGTCCGCGGTGAAGGGCGAGCCGTCATGGAACTTCACGCCCTTGCGGAGCTCGAAGCGGACCTGCGTCGGGCTGATCTGCGTCCACTTCGTGGCCAGGCAGGGCTCGATCTCCCACTGCTCGTTGTAGCGCGTCAGGCCTTCGTAGGCGTGCTGCAGGATGGCGCTGGTGGTCGTGTGGTCCTGCGAGTGCGGGTCGAGCGTCAGCACGTCGTTCTGCGCGGCCCAGCGCAACGCCACGGCTTGCGCGCCGGGTGCGGCGGCGATCGCGCCGAACGCGACGGCCAGGGAGAGCGCCACGCGGGCGCGGACGAAGCGGGAAGCGGACGGGAAGCGGAAGGTCTGGAGGCGGAAGGTCTGGACGCGGAAGGTCTGGAGGCGGGACATGGACGGACTCCGATGAAGCCTGGTCAGGCGGTGCTCGCTCCATGCTATGCCCGACGGGGGCAGGCGTTGCTTAGCGCTTCTCCGGAGATGACGAGGGCGATGAAGGGGACGATGAATGGGGCGATGACGCGGGGGAGGGTGGGGAAGCGGCCGGCTCGATGTCCGCGTCGCAGCCGATGCCGGCGGCGATCATGCGCCGCGCGTAGCGGCGGATCAGGCGATTGACGAGGCCGTCGGGCCTGAACGTGCGCAACCCGACATAGCGCGTCGGATGCACCAGCATGCCGCATCGATACGCCCGGTCCTCCTCGGACCACTGCAGCGCGCGGCAGGCGCCTTCGCGCTTCAGACTCACCAGCATCCCCAGCGGGCACGGTTCGGCGAGGCAGCATACGCCGCAGCCGTTGCACGGTTCGCCGACGGCGGGTTTGGGTGGCGCTTCCGGATGGATCCAGATCACGCTGCCTGATCGAGAGGACATGCACCACTGTAGACGGGGTTGAGCCGCGACCTTCAGGCCGGCATTACGTAGACTCGAACTCTCCCCTACCGGGGAAGACCTTACCGAGGAAGACAAATGAAGAAGTTCTCTCTGAAACTGCTGGTGCTCGCCGCCGGCTTCGCGGCCCTGGGCGTCCATGCGCAGGAGCGCGTGCGCATCGGCTTCATGAGCCCCGTGACCGGTCCGCAGGCCGGCTACGGCATCGACAACCGCGACGGCGCCGCGCTCGCCATCAAGGAGCTGAACGCCAAGGGCGTGAAGGTCGGCGGCAAGCCGGTCGTGTTCGAGCTCGACGTCAACGACGACGTGGCCGACCCGCGCCAGGGCGTGCAGGTGGCGCAGGCGCTGGTCGACAAGAAGATCAAGTTCGTGCTCGGCCCCTACAACTCGGGCGTGACCATGCCGGCTTCGCGCGTGTTCTCCGACGGCGGCGTGATCGTGCTGACGGTGGCGTCCAACCCGCGCATCACGCAGCAGCCGAACCAGTCCAACCTGTTCCGCATCGGTGCGACCGACAACCAGCTCGGCGCGAAGATGGCCGTCTACGCGGCGCAGGACCTGAAGGTGAAGACGGTGGCCGTCATCGACGACCGCACCGCCTATGGCCAGGGTGTCGCGCAGGAGTTCACCGCCCAGGCGGCCAAGCTCGGCATCAAGGTCGTGTCCAAGGAATTCACCAACGACAAGGCCACCGACTTCAGCAGCATCCTGACCGCCGTGAAAGCCGCCAAGCCCGACGCCGTGTTCTACGGCGGCTACTCCGCGCAGGGCGGTCCGATGCTGCGCCAGATGCGCGGCCTCGGCATCACCGCGCCGCTGCTGGGCGGCGACGGCATCTGCTCGTCGGAAACCGCCACGCTGTCGCAGATCGCGAACGACCTGAACACGTACTGCACGCAGGGCGGCGCGCTCATCGACCGCAGCGCCAAGGGCAAGCAGTTCCTGGACAAGTACAAGGCCGAGTTCAAGCGCGATCCGCTGACCTACGCCGCGTCGTTCTACGACGGCGCCTACCTGCTGGCGGGCGCCATGGAAGCGGCGCAGTCCACCGACCCGAAGAAGGTCGGCGAACAGATCGCCAAGTCGACCTACACCGGCGTGGCCGGCGAGTACGCCTATGACGACAAGCACGACCTCAAGTCGTCCGCCGTCACGGTGTTCACGCTCAAGGGCAAGGACGTCGTGCCGTTGAAGAGCCTCTGATCTGCTGACTGCGTGAGGCCGCTAGCCCTCACCCCAACCCTCTCCCGCAAGCGGGAGAGGGGGCAAGAGGAGCCAGCGCTATCCCGCAGTGCGGGAGAGGGGCAAGAGGAGCCAACGCCGCGAGTGCAAACGATCGGACTCCCTCTCCCGCTTGCGGGAGAGGGCAGGGGTGAGGGCCAGCGGCGGTGGCAGTGCGCCAGGTGTCAGGTCTTGACGCCCAGCTCCCGCAGCCGCTCTTCCAGGTACTCGTGCGCGGTGTAGCGGTCCGACAGGACCACATCCTCGCGCGGGTGCAGGAACAGCGGCAGCGAGACGCGGCTCTTCTTCGCGCCCTCGCCGGTCGGATTGACCACGCGGTGCTGCGTCGACGGGTAGTAGCCCTGCGAGGCTTCCTGCAGCATGTCGCCGATGTTGATGATCAGCATGCCGAAGTCGCCCGGCACATCGACCCACTCGCCATCCTTGCCCTGCACCTGCAGGCCGGGCTCGTTGGCCGCCGGCAGGATGGTCAGCAGGTTGATGTCGCCGTGCGCCGCGGCGCGCAGCGAGCCCGCCGGCTCGTTGCCCGTCAGCGGCGGATAACGCAACACGCGCAGCAGCGTGTGCCGGCTGTCCTTGATCATGTTGGACAGGGGCTCGCGATAGTTCTTCGCGATGTCGGCCGGCGTGTGCTTCTCCACCCACGACAGCAGCTCCGCCGCCAGGTCGTTGGCGATGCCGTAGTAGCGCATCGCGTCGTCCTTGAGCGACGCCGGCATCCTTCCCCACGGGTAGAGGTGGAAGTACTCCTTGATGTCCTTCTGGGTGTGGCCCTTGGCGGTCTCCGAGATCTCGGTGGAGAAGTAGCCGTCCTGCGTCTCCTTGGAGAACGCCAACTCGTGCTTCTCGGTCCCGTTGAAGTAGCCGAGCCAATCGGCGTAGATCTTTTCGACCAGTTCCTGAGGCAGCGGGTGATTCACCAGGACGCCGAAGCCTGTCTCGTGCAGGGAGCGGGTGAATTGCTCGGCCGCATCCGCGGCGCGGTAGTCGACGACTCGAACTTGCATGTGGGATCTCCTGTGTCCCCGGCAGTCCGCCATTCAATCTCGGGGCGGTACGCCAACCCGCAGTCTACTGCTTGGACTTGATGCCTCGCAAACGTTTGTGAGTCGCTTGCCGGTGTGAGGGTCCCGTAAGCATTCGTTCGCTTGACCCCTGTCATTCACAGGACGCACAAGAAGTGGGCGAACCCGCAACAGCACGGGTTCCAGCGTGGTGCTACAGTCCTGCGCTTGTGACTTCAGGTCCTTCCCGTACCCCTTTTCTGGCAACAGCAAAGGCGGGTCGCAATCCGCCAACCGGTCAAGCCGTGTCGCGGAAGGTTCATAACCAGCCGATAGCTCCGGAAGCCGGGGCAGAGGTGAGCGAAAGATGATGCAGCAATACAGCTCGAACTCCTACCTGTTCGGGGGCAATGCTCCCTACGTCGAGGAGATGTACGAGCAGTACCTCGACAACCCGGGCGCCGTGCCCGACAACTGGCGCGCCTACTTCGACGCGCTGCAGCACGTTCCCGCGGTGGACGGCAGCGACAAACGGGATGTGCCTCACGCCCCCGTCGTCGAATCCTTCGCGCAACGCGCCAAGGCCAACGCGCTCAACAACAAGGTGTCCTCCGCCGAGCTCGAAGTGGCCGGCAAGCAGGTGCACGTCCAGTCGCTGATCGCCGCGTACCGCACGCTGGGCTCGCGCTGGGCCGACCTGGACCCCTTGAAGCGCACCGAGCGCGCCAAGATCGCGGAACTGGAACCCACGTCCTACGGCCTCACCGAAGCCGACATGGACCGGACCTTCAGCGCGACCAACACCTATTTCACCAAGGCCGAGCGCATGACCCTGCGCGAGATCGTGCAGGCCCTGCGTGACACCTACTGCGGCTCCGTCGGCGCCGAGTTCATGCACGTCACCGAGCCGACGGAAAAGCGCTGGTGGCAGGAACGCCTCGAGGCGATCCGCAGCAAGCCGACCTACACGGCCGAGAAGAAGCAGCAGATCCTGGAGCGCCTGACGGCCGCCGAAGGCCTGGAACGCTACCTGCACACGAAGTACGTCGGCCAGAAGCGTTTCTCGCTGGAAGGCGGCGAGAGCTTCATCGTCTCGATGGACGAGCTGGTGAAGTGCGCCGGCGTGCGCGGCGTCCAGGAGATCGTGATCGGCATGGCCCACCGCGGCCGCCTGAACGTGCTGGTGAACACCCTGGGCAAGATGCCCAAGGACCTGTTCGCCGAGTTCGACCACACCGCCCCTGAAGACCTGCCGTCCGGCGACGTGAAGTACCACCAGGGCTTCTCCAGCGACGTGACCACCCCCGGCGGCCCCGTCCACCTGAGCCTGGCCTTCAACCCGTCGCACCTGGAGATCGTGAACCCGGTCGTCGAGGGCTCGGTCAAGGCGCGCATGGACCGCCGCGGCGACAAGACCGGCGAGCAGGTGCTGCCCGTGCTGGTGCACGGCGACGCGGCCTTCGCCGGCCAGGGCGTCGTGATGGAGACGCTGGCGCTGGCGCAGACGCGCGGCTACTACACCGGCGGCACCGTCCACATCGTCATCAACAACCAGATCGGCTTCACCACCAGCGACCCGCGCGACACGCGCTCGACGCTGTACTGCTCCGACGTCGTCAAGATGATCGAGGCCCCGGTGCTGCACGTGAACGGCGACGATCCGGAAGCGGTCGTGCTGTGCACGCAGCTGGCGCTGGACTACCGTCAGCAGTTCAAGAAGGACGTCGTCGTCGACATCGTCTGCTTCCGCAAGCTGGGCCACAACGAGCAGGACACGCCCGCGCTGACGCAGCCGCTGATGTACAAGACCATCGCCAAGCACCCGGGCACCCGCCGCCTGTACGGCGACAAGCTGGTGGCCCAGGGCGTGCTGGACGCCGAAGGTCCGGACGGCATGGTCAAGGCCTTCCGCGCCGCGATGGACGAAGGCCGTCACACCGTCGACCCGGTGCTGACCAACTTCAAGAGCAAGTACGCCACCGACTGGACCCCGTTCCTCGGCAAGAAGTGGACCGACAGCTGCGACACCGCGCTGCCGGTGGCCGAGTGGAAGCGCCTGTCCGAGAAGATCACCACGCTGCCGGGCGGCTTCAAGGCCCACACGCTGGTGGAGAAGGTCATCGGCGACCGCGCGGCCATGGGTCGCGGCGACGTCAACGTCGACTGGGGCATGGGCGAGCACATGGCCTTCGCCTCGCTGGTGGCCTCGGGCTACCCGATCCGCCTGTCCGGCGAAGACTGCGGCCGCGGCACGTTCACCCACCGCCACGCGGTGCTGCACGACCAGAACCGCGAACGCTTCGACGAGGGCATCTACATCCCGCTGCAGAACGTCGCGGAAGGTCAGGCCCCGTTCGTCGTGATCGACTCGATCCTGTCGGAAGAGGCGGTGCTGGGCTTCGAGTACGGCTACGCCGCCGCCGACCCGCACACGCTGACCATCTGGGAAGCGCAGTTCGGCGACTTCGTGAACGGTGCGCAGGTCGTGATCGACCAGTTCATCGCCTCGGGCGAAGTGAAGTGGGGCCGCTCCAACGGCCTGACACTGATGCTGCCGCACGGCTACGAAGGCCAGGGCCCCGAGCACAGCTCGGCCCGCCTGGAGCGCTTCATGCAGCTGGCCGCCGACAACAACATGCAGATCGTCCAGCCGACGAGCGCGTCGCAGATCTTCCATCTGCTGCGTCGCCAGATGCTGCGCATGTTCCGCAAGCCGCTGGTCATCCTGACGCCCAAGTCGCTGCTGCGCGCCAAGGACGCGACCTCGCCGGTCAGCGAGTTCACCAAGGGTGAGTTCCGCACCGTCATCGGCGAGACGAGCGCCGAGATCGACGCGGGCAAGGTCAAGCGCGTGATCGCCTGCTCCGGCAAGGTGGCCTACGACCTGATCAAGGCCCGCGGCGACAAGAAGGACGTCGCGATCATCCGCGTCGAACAGCTGTACCCCTTCCCGCACAAGGCGTTCGCGGCCGAGCTGAAGAAGTACCCCAACCTGGCCGAGATCGTGTGGTGCCAGGACGAGCCGCAGAACCAGGGCGCCTGGTTCTTCGTGCAGCACTACATCCACGAGAACATGGCCGACGGCCAGAAGCTCGGCTACGCGGGCCGTCCCGCCTCGGCCTCGCCGGCCGTCGGCTACGCCCACCTGCACCAGGAACAGCAGAAGGCGCTGCTGGAGCAGGCCTTCGGGAAACTGAAGGGTTTCGTGCTGACCAAGTGAGTCATTGCGGACGCCGCGCGCCGCAATGACACCGGCGCCGGGGACGGGCACACGCTCCCCGGCGACCGGCAGGCGCAAGGCTCCGGTTTACTGAAAAACCGAGAGAAAAAACATCATGGCAATCGTTGAAGTCAAAGTCCCCCAGCTGTCCGAATCGGTCGCCGAAGCGACCCTGCTCACGTGGAAGAAGAAGCCCGGCGACGCCGTGGCCATCGATGAGATCCTGATCGAGATCGAGACCGACAAGGTCGTGCTGGAAGTGCCGGCGCCGTCCGCCGGCGTGCTGGCCGAACTGGTCGTCGCCGACGGCGGTACCGTCACGTCGGATCAGGTCATCGCCAAGATCGACTCCGAAGGCAAGGCCGGCGCCGCTGCTCCGGCCGCCGCCGCCGCGCCCGCTGCCGCTGCACCCGCCGCCGCCCCGGCCGCCGCTGCCGCCTCGTCGGACAGCAAGGCCGGCGTCGCGATGCCCGCCGCCGCGAAGATCATGGGCGACAACAACCTGGCCGCCGGCTCCGTCCCGGGCACCGGCAAGGATGGCCGTGTGACCAAGGGCGACGTGCTGGGCGCGATCGAAGGCGGCGCCAAGCCGGCCACGATTCCCGCGCCGGTGCAGGCCCCGGCCGCTCCCGCCAAGGCACCGCTGCAGGCCGTCGCCGCGCCGGTGTCCGCCAACCTGGGTGACCGCCCGGAACAGCGCGTGCCGATGAGCCGCCTGCGCGCCCGCATCGCCGAGCGCCTGCTGCAATCGCAATCGACCAACGCCATCCTGACCACGTTCAACGAAGTGAACATGGCGCCGGTGATGGAGCTGCGCAAGAAGTTCCAGGACAGCTTCACCAAGGAACACGGCACGAAGCTGGGCTTCATGAGCTTCTTCGTGAAGGCCGCCGTGCACGCGCTGAAGAAGTACCCGGTGCTGAACGCCTCGGTCGACGGCAACGACATCGTCTACCACGGCTACTTCGACATCGGCATCGCCGTCGGCTCGCCGCGCGGCCTGGTCGTGCCCATCCTGCGCAACGCGGACCAGATGAGCTTCGCCGACATCGAGAAGAAGATCGCCGAGTACGGCAAGAAGGCCCAGGAAGGCAAGCTCGGCATCGAAGAGATGACCGGCGGCACCTTCTCCATCTCCAACGGCGGCACCTTCGGCTCGATGCTGTCGACCCCGATCATCAACCCGCCGCAGTCGGCCATCCTGGGCGTGCACGCGACCAAGGACCGCGCCGTCGTCGAGAACGGCCAGATCGTGATCCGTCCGATCAACTACCTGGCGATGTCCTACGACCACCGCATCATCGACGGCCGTGAAGCCGTGCTGGGCCTGGTCGCGATGAAGGATGCGCTCGAAGATCCGGCCCGTCTGCTCTTCGACATCTAAGCCGGAGCTACTGCGCGGCGCCAGGGCGTCGTTGCGGGGCCCGCCTCGCCATCCTCACGTAGCGCTGCTACGTTCCGGTGGCTCGGCACCCGCGCCTAGCCCTGACGCCGCTCGCTACGCTCCGACAGAGCGTTGAATGAGATTGGAGAATTTGATGAGCAAGCAATTCGACGTCGTCGTCATCGGCGGCGGCCCCGGCGGCTACATCGCGGCGATCCGCGCGGCGCAACTGGGCTTCAACACGGCCTGCATCGACGAGTGGAAGAACGACAAGGGCGGTCCCGCCCTCGGCGGCACCTGCACCAACGTCGGCTGCATCCCGTCCAAGGCCCTGCTGCAGTCCAGCGAGCACTTCGAGCACGCCGGCCACGGCTTCGCCGACCACGGCATCTCGATGAACGACCTGAAGATCGACGTCGCCAAGATGATCGGTCGCAAGGACACCGTCGTGAAGCAGAACAACGACGGCGTGCAGTACCTGTTCAAGAAGAACAAGGTCACCTTCTTCCACGGCCGCGGCTCGTTCGTGGCGGCGAAGGACGGCACGTACGAGCTGAAGGTCGCCGGCGCCGCTGAAGAGACCATCACGACCAAGCACGTGATCGTCGCCACCGGCTCCAACGCCCGCCAGCTGCCGGGTGCCCCGTTCGACGAGACCAACATCCTGTCCAACGACGGCGCGCTGCGCATCCCGACCGTGCCGAAGAAGCTGGGCGTGATCGGCTCCGGCGTCATCGGCCTGGAAATGGGCTCGGTGTGGCGCCGCCTGGGCGCGGAAGTGACGATCCTGGAAGCGCTGCCCGCCTTCCTGGGCGCCGCCGACGAGTCCGTGGCGAAGGAAGCCGCCAAGGTCTTCAAGAAGCAGGGCCTGAACATCGAACTGGGCGTGAAGATCACGGCCGTCGAGAACGGCAAGGACGGTGTGTCGGTGAAGTACACCGACGCCAAGGGCGGCGAGCAGACGCTGGCGGTCGACAAGCTGATCGTCTCGATCGGCCGCACGGCCAACACCATCGGCCTGAACCCCGAAGCCGTCGGCCTGAAGCTCGATGATCGCGGCGCCGTGATCGTCGACGACGAGTGCAAGACCAACCTGCCCAACGTCTGGGCCATCGGTGACGTCGTGCGCGGCCCGATGCTGGCGCACAAGGCCGAGGAAGAGGGCGTTGCCGTCGCTGAGCGCATCGCCGGCCAGCACGGTCACGTCAACTTCAACACCATCCCGTGGGTGATCTACACCAGCCCCGAGATCGCGTGGGTCGGCAAGACCGAGCAGCAGCTGAAGGCGGACGGCGTGGCCTACAAGGCGGGCCAGTTCCCGTTCCTGGCCAACGGCCGCGCCCGCGCGCTGGGCGACACGACCGGCTTCGTCAAGTTCCTGGCCGACGCCAAGACCGACGAGATCCTGGGCGTGCACATCATCGGCCCGATGGCCTCGGAGCTGATCTCCGAGTCCGTGGTCGCGATGGAGTTCAAGGCCTCGGCCGAGGACATCGCCCGCATCTGCCACGCGCACCCGTCGCTGAGCGAAGCGACCAAGGAAGCGGCCCTGGCCATCGACAAGCGCACGCTGAACTTCTGAGCTCCGGCTCGAAGCGCATCGGATGCGTGAACAAAAAGGGGCGGCGACGAGTCGCCCCTTTTTTCTTGTCCTTTCCAGAGGCCGCGTCGAGATGAACGCCGCCGCCTGACCCTCGCCTGATCACCGCATGACCACCGTCACCGAGCTTTACCACCAGACCCTCGCCGAACGCGGCTACACCGCCGACGCGGCCCAGCTGCGCGCGGTCGCCTCGCTGCAGCGCTGCCAGGACGAATGGGCCGACTACAAAGCGCGGCGCTCCAACGCGGTGACCAAGTTCCTGGTGCGGCCGCCGCTGCCGCGCGGCGTCTACATGTTCGGCGGCGTGGGCCGCGGCAAGAGCTTCCTGATGGACTGCTTCTTCCAGGCCGTGCCGCTGACGCGCAAGACCCGGCTCCATTTCCACGAGTTCATGCGCGAGGTCCACCGCGAGCTGCAGGAACTCAAGGGCATCCAGGATCCGCTGGACGAACTCGGCAAGCGCATCGCGCGACGCTTCCGGCTGATCTGCTTCGACGAGTTCCACGTCGCCGACGTCACCGACGCGATGATCCTGTACCGGCTGCTCGACGCGCTGTTCAAGAACCGCGTGTCGATCGTGACGACGTCCAACTTCCATCCCGACGGGCTCTACCCGAACGGACTGCACCGCGACCGCATCCTGCCCGCGATCGAACTGCTGAAGCAGAACCTGGAAGTCATCAACGTCGACAACGGCACCGACTACCGGCAGCGCTCGCTGGAGCATGTCGATCTCTATCACACGCCGCTGAACGCGCAGACCGAAGAGGCGCTGACCGCCGCGTTCGAGTCGCTCGCCGAAGCGCGCGACGAAGACCCGATCCTGCACATCGAGCATCGCGAGATCCGCTCACGCCGCCGCGCCGGCGGCGTGGTGTGGTTCGACTTCTCGGAGCTGTGCGGCGGGCCGCGCTCGCAGAACGATTACCTCGAACTGGCGACGCAGTTCCACACCATCATCCTGTCCAACGTGCCGGCGATGCCGCCGCGCCTGGCCAGCGAGGCGCGCCGCTTCACGCTGCTCGTGGACGTGCTCTACGACCGGCGCGTGAAGCTGATCATCTCCGCGGCCGTGCCGGCGGAGCAGCTGTACACCGAGGGCCCGCTGGCGCACGAGTTCCCACGCACCGTGTCGCGGCTGCAGGAGATGCAGTCCAAGGAGTATCTGGAGCTGGAGCGCCGGGACGTCGACACGCGACTGACCTGACACCTTCCCCCGACTTCACGCCGGCGGGAGCGGGGCGCGCGCTCCTCGACCCTCCCACCGATTGGGGTGTAGGGAAGTCACGGGCGGTCGTGTCACTGGAACGGGCGTCGCCGGATGCGATGATCCGGGCCATGACTTCCCGCTCCGTCCTTGTTCTCCTGCCGATGGCGTTGTCGGCCACGGCCGTCTCCCCGGTCGTCTGCGCGGCGGAGATGTCCCGCGCCGAGATCGGCGCCGCGCGTGCCCGCATCGAGCAGACCTACCAGGCCAAGGTGCGCGAGTGCAACCAGCGTTTCGTCGTGACCGGCTGCCTGGAGGACGCGCGCGACGAACGCATCCGCCAGTTGCGCCCGTTGGACCACGCGGAACATCAGGTCAACGCCGAGGAGCGCCTGCGCCGCAGCGCCGCTGCGCGCGAGCGCGTCGAGCAGAACGAACGCGAGGCCGCCAAGGACGAGGCCCGACGCAAGACCGAATCGGTGCGCGAAGCGGCGCAGGCTGCGTCGGTCCCCATGCTGCCCGGTGCGCGGACGCCGCGCGCCAATCCCGAGCTGCATCAGCGCCGGGAGGCACAGCTGGACGCCGAGGCGAAGGCCGACGCGGCCAAGCGCCGCGAAGCCGCCGCCGAGCGCCGTCAGAAGGCGCAGGACCGACAGCGCAAGGCGGAGGCGCAGCAGGGGCGCTCCGCGGAGAAGGCCGCCTCCGCGGCGTCCGCGCCGGTGGGCAAGAACACGAAGCCGCCCGCGGCCCATCTGCCGACGCCTTCCGCCTCCGACATTCGCGCGCTGCCCAAGCCCTGAGGGTCCAAGGCGAGGATGGCACGCGATGCCGTCCTCGTGGCGCCCCAAGCAAAACGCCGGTCTGTCGACCGGCGTTCTTCATGAGGGGCGGGGAGGGCCCTGGTGCGAGCGGCTGGCTCGCATCGGTTACTCGAGCGGGTCCACCCGCACGATCGCCAGCGACAGGTTGTCGCCCGTGCCCTTGGCGCGCTGGCGCGCCTTGTTGACCAGCAGCTCGGCGCCGTCGCGCGGCGGCAGGCTGTGCATCACCGTGCCGAGCTCGGCCGGGGAGAAGTAGTGCCACAGGCCGTCGCTGCAGCACATCAGCGTGTCGCCGTGCTCCAGGTGCTCGATGAAGGACTCGACCGGCGTCGGCTCCTGCACCGTGCCCAGGCAGGCCGTCAGCAGGTTCGACTGCGGATGGACCAGCGCTTCGTCTTCCGTGATCTGGCCTTCGTCGACCAGGCGCTGCACGTAGGACTGGTCCAGCGAGCGCGTCACCATGTTGGGGCCGCGGAAGTGGTAGATCCGCGAGTCGCCGGTGTGGATCCAGTAGCAGCGCCTATCGGCCGTCAGCAGGTAGGCCGCCAGCGTGCTGTGCGGCTCTTCCTCGGCCGAGATCGCCGTCAGGCGGATCATCAGGTGGGATTCCGAGACGATCTGTCGCAGCAGGTCGGATTCGTCCTCCTCGCCGGGGACGAAGCGTTCGAACAGCTGCTGGGCGGTGAGGATGACCTGGTCGGCGGCCTTGCGGCCTCCGCTCTTGCCGCCCATGCCGTCGGCGACGATGCCGAGCACACAGCCGCTCTGTCGGGGATGGGCGATGACCTGGACCTGATCCTGCTGGTACAGGCGATCGCCCCGATGGATGCCGGTGGCGGCGCTGAGGCGATAGCCTGGGGTGTTGCGACTCATCCCAAAACTATAATCGTCCTGCTCGGCTTCCCGGTCGAGTGGTTCCCCGTTTATGGATGAACAACTTCACTCTCCAGCGCGCCGTCTGATTGAACTTCGCATCGCCCATGCGGAGTTGGACGGCCGCATCGACGCCTTGATGGGCGTCCTGCGTGCCGACACGGTCGTGGACTTCGGCCCGGTCGCGCCCATCGCGTCCATTGCAGCCCTCACGGATGATCCGACGATCGGGGCAGGACTCGCCGTGCCGCCCGTCGACGAACTGACGCTGCGCCGCCTCAAGAAGCAACGCCTGGCACTGCGCGACGAGATCGCGCGCCTCGAACGCGCCAGTGACCCCGATGAGCCCGCCTGACCGTCACGATCCCGCCATCGACGACTCGACCGACGACGCCACCGGGGATTCGACCGACGATCTGATGGCTGACGCCCCGTGGGGCGCAGGCGAGGTGTCGCCAGCGCTGGCGGCCTCGCGCGCCCGCGCGGCGGCCGAGGAACTGCGTCCGGGCGAGCTGGAGCAGTCGGTGATCGCCGCGTTCGACACGGGCGGCCCGCTGTCACGACATGGCCCCGGTTATGCCCCTCGCGAGCCGCAGCAGCGCATGGCGCTGGCCGTCGCGCAGGCGATCGCCGGGCGCGACACGCTGGTCGTCGAGGCCGGCACCGGTGTCGGCAAGACCTTCGCGTATCTGGTGCCGGCGCTGCTCAGCGGCGGTCGCACGTTGATCAGCACCGCGACGAAAAGCCTGCAGGATCAGCTCTTCATGCGCGACCTGCCGCGGCTGCTGGACACCTTCGCGCTGCCGCTGCGCGCGGCGTTGCTGAAGGGGCGAGGGAGTTACCTCTGCTTGCACCGGCTTCAGCAGGCGCGCCACAGCGCGGAACTGCCGGACCGGCGTGCCGTGGCGCAGCTCGCGCGCATCGAACGCTGGGCGATGACGACCCACACCGGCGACTTCGCCGAGATCGACGGCATGGACGAGCGCTCGCCGGTGATCCCGATCGTCAGCTCGACGCGCGACAACTGCCTCGGTACCGACTGCCCGTCCTACCGCGACTGTCACGTCGTGAAGGCGCGGCGCGAGGCGATGGAAGCGGACCTCGTCGTCGTGAACCACCATCTGTTCTTCGCCGACCTCGTGCTGCGTGACAGCGGCGTCGCGGAACTGCTGCCCAGCGTCGAGGTCGCGATCTTCGACGAGGCCCATCAACTGCCCGAGGCCGGTCTCAATTTCCTTGGCCGTCTGCTGGGCAGCGCACAACTGTTCGACTTCGGACGCGACATGCTTGCGCAAGGACTGGCGCATGCGCGCGGGCTGCAGGAGTGGCAGGCGATCTCGGGTGGCGTCGAGCGCGCGGCACGTGCCCTGCGGCTGGCCTGCGCCGGTGGACGCGAGCTGCGTGGCGTGCTCAAGCTGCGTTGGAGCGAATGTTCAGGCCGTTCCGATTTCGAAGAGGCGCTGGTGCAGGTGACCCAGGCGATCGAGCTCAGCGTGGATGCGCTGGGAACGGTGATGGAAGTCGGGCCGGACCTCGTGCGCCTGCACGAGCGCGCGGTCGAGCTCTACAAGACGGCGCAGCTGTTCGCGCGGGCGCCGGACCCGGGCGCGGTGCGGTGGGTCGATGTCGGCACGCATCAGGTCCGTTTGATGGAGTCGCCGCTGGACATCCGCGAAGCGATGCAGGAGGCGCTCGCGAGCACGCCCAAGGCCTGGGTGTTCACGTCGGCGACGCTGGGCGAGGACGATGCGCTCACCTGGTTCACCGAGCCCGCCGGACTCGGTCAGGCGCGCACCTTGCGCGTGGGCAGCCCGTTCGACTACGCGTCGCACGCGCGGCTCTACGTGCCCAAGCATTTCCCCAAGCCCTCGGAGCCCGATCACGGCGAATCGGTGGGCTGGCTCGGCGCGCGTCTGGCGGCGCAGCTTGGCGGACGCACCTTCATCCTGACGACGACGCTGCGTCAGCTGCAGACGGTGGCGGACGTGCTGCGCCAGCGATTCGAGGAAGGGGGTCATCGCATCGAGGTGCTGGTGCAGGGCACGATGCCGAAGCGGCAACTGCTGCAGCAGTTCGTCGATCAGCCGGCCTCGGTCCTGGTCGGCTCGGCGAGCTTCTGGGAGGGCATCGACGTGCCCGGTGACTCGCTGCAATGCGTGCTCATCGACAAGCTGCCGTTCCCGCCGCCGAACGATCCGCTGGTCGAGGCGCGCGTCGCGCGGCTGGAGTCCGAGGGCCGCAATCCCTTCATGGAGTACTTCGTCGCCGAGGCCGCGATCGCGCTGAAGCAGGGCGCCGGGCGACTGATCCGCACCGAGACCGACCGCGGCCTGCTGGTCGTCTGCGATCCGCGCCTGGCGGGCTCGCACTACGGCAAGCGGCTGCGCGGGGCGCTTCCGCCGATGACGCAGGTGCCGGACGAAACGACGGCGCAGGCGTGGCTTGCCGAGCTGAAGGCGTCCCACGACGGATGAACGAATCAGCCCGCTCAAGAGCGGGCTGATTTCTTTCCGAGGGCGTTGGATCTGGTGGGCTGAAGCTTGCCAGACTAGGCGCGAGGGGCCGCCGCATAGCAGCGCTATGCAAGGCCGTGAGCAACGACGTACGGCGAGCTTCAGCTCACCAGATCTGCCACCAGGCGCGGTCTTTCGGCTTGGCCTTGCCGGTCGTCAGGTACGAGCTGTCCGGGAAGCTGGCCTGCAGCACGCGGCGGCTGTCATCGCGCAGCTGTTCCAGTCCGAGCTTGTCATAGCTCTGCACCATCAGGAACAGCGCCTCTTCCAGCGCGGGGGCGTTCTGGAACTCCATCAGCGCGGCCTGGCCCCGGTTGGCCGATGCCAGATAGGCGCCGCGGTTGTAGTAGTAGCGCGCCACATGCACCTCGTAAGCCGCGAGGCTGTTGGTGATGTAGTCGATGCGGATGCGACCGTCCTCGGAGTACTTCGATTCCGGGAACTGCTCCACCAGCTGCTTGAACGCCTGCATCGAATCGCGCGCGGCCTGCTGGTCGCGCTCGCTGATGTCCTGGCGGGCGATGCGGCCGAACAGGCCGAGGTCGTCGTTGAAGTTGACCAGGCCCTTCATGTACAGCGCGTAGTCCAGCGCCGGGCTGGACGGGTTGAGCTTGATGAAGCGGTCCAGCACCGTCACGGCCTGCACGCGCTCGCCGCTCTTGTAGTTCGCCCAGGCCAGGTCGAGCTGCGCCTGCTGGCCCAGCGTCGTGCCCGCGGCGCGGCCTTCGATGCGTTCCAGCGTCTTGATCGCCCGGTCGTAGGAGCCGGAGAGCATGTCCTCCTTGGCCTCTGCGTACAATTTCTCCAGGTTGGCCTGGGAATTCGGGTCTTCCTTGGGGGCGGACGAACAGGCCGCCAGCCCCAGCACGGCAGCTGCCGCGGCGGTCACCGCCACGCAGCGCCACGCGGCGCGCCAGGTGCCGGACACTTCAGAAGAATCCGCGGTCCGGCGGCGCAACACCCGAGTCTCGATCATGGTCCACAGGGCGCGCGCCACGGCGGCCCTCATCTGAAATTGGAGCGGCGATTATATGGTTCAGGTCGGTCACGACCCGGCGGCGCAGGACGGGCTTTACCCGAGTGGGAAACCCGGTGAAAAACCGGGTGGGACACCAGGTGACGCATCGGGACCCGCCGCGCTCCCCGAGGGCATCGACGACGCCCAGGACGTCGGTGCCGACGTCCCCGAACGCCGCAGCGCGGAGGCCGGTCGCGACGAACTCGCGCTGCGCCTGGACAAATGGCTGGTGCAGATGGCGCCGGAGTTCTCGCGCAGCCACCTGCAGGGCCTGATCGAGCGCGGATGCGTCACGCTGGACGGGCAGCGCGTCACCCACGCCTCGCGCAAGCCCCGGCTGGGGCAGACGCTGGAGGTGGAGCTCGTCCCGACCGAGGAGGCCCTGGCCTTCCGCGCGGAGCCGCTGCCGCTCGACATCGTCTTCGAGGACGACCATCTGCTCGCGGTGAACAAGCCGGCCGGGCTGGTCGTCCATCCGGCGGCGGGCAACTGGTCCGGCACGCTGATGAACGGACTGCTGGCGCATCACGCCAAGGCGGCGACGCTGCCGCGCGCGGGCATCGTGCACCGGCTGGACAAGGACACCTCGGGACTGATGGTCGTGGGCAAGACGCTGCAGGCGGTCACCGCGCTGGTGCGGATGATCGCGGCGCGCGAGGTCCATCGCGAGTACCTCGCGCTGGTCCATGGCCGCACGCCCGACGAATGGATCGTCGAGGCACCGATCGGCCGCGATCCGCAGTCGCGCACGCGGATGGCCGTGGTCGGCGGCGGCAAACCCGCGCGCACCGACTTCTTCAAGCTGGGCGAGGGCGAGTGGCAGGACACGCGCGGCCTGAGCCGGACGGTGTCGTCGCTGCACTGCGTGCTGCATTCGGGCCGCACGCACCAGATCCGCGTGCATGCCGCGCATCGCGGACATGCGCTGGTGTCGGACGCGCTCTACGGCGGGGCCGGGGCGCTGGGCGTGCCGCGTCAGGCGCTGCATGCCGCGCGGCTCGGCTTCGCGCATCCGGTCACCGGCGAGGCGCTGCGCTTCGAGGCCCCGCTGCCGGACGATCTGGCGTCGGGGTGGCGCGTCGCGGGTTTGCCCGATCCGGTGTTCTGAGAGCCGGGCGTGCGCTCGCGCTACAATGCGTTCCAGTCCTTGCGTTGAAACCCACGTGAAGAGCGTGCGCAAGACGGCGACGGGCTGGTTGTCGACCCCGTTCGCAGCGCAGGCCGCACACCGACGCGGCGCCCCACTGACCGGCCGGATCCACCCACTGAGCGGCGGCCGTTGGAGCACAGAGCTCCCAAGCAAGCAGATCGAATCCGTCCGGCGCGGCCTGTTGCCGTCGTCGACGCCCCAGATGGCGACACACACCGATTTGACCGGCCTCCAGGCCGGCGTCACGAACTGAGTTCATGCTGACCTCATGAATACGCAGGAGGCGAAGCGGGTCCTCGAAACGGCGTTGCTGTGCGCGCAGGCGCCGCTGACGCTGCGCGACATGCGTTCGCTGTTCGCGGAGGCGCTCAACGGCGACAGCGTGCGGACGCTGCTCGACGAGCTGCTGCGCGAATGGGAAGGACGCGGCGTCGAGCTGGTGGCCTTGTCCTCCGGCTGGCGCTTCCAGAGCCGGCCCGAGATGCGCGAGCATCTGGACCGGTTGCATCCGGAGAAGCCGCTGAAGTATTCGCGGGCGGTGCTGGAGACGCTGGCGATCATCGCCTACCGTCAACCGGTGACCCGCGGCGACATCGAGGACATCCGCGGCGTGGTGGTGGCGACGCCCATCATCAAGCAGCTCGAGGACCGCGACTGGATCGAGGTCATCGGGCATCGCGAGGCGCCGGGCCGGCCGGCGCTGTATGCGACGACGAAGCATTTCCTGGACGACCTGGGGCTGCATTCGCTGGAGCAGTTGCCGGCCTTGATCCAGGGCGGCGACCCGACGCCGATCGCCGGGGCGCTGCAGGCCTCGCTGCTGGAGGATCCGCCCGGCGACGTGATCGTCGAGGTGGAGCCGGCGGAGCCGGAGATCCAGCCGGTGGCGGCGGAAGGGGCGGTCGAGGCGGAGGCGGTCGTCGCGGACGCTGGGGCGGCTGAGGTGGGTGAGGTGGCTGAGGTGGGTGCAGCCACCGAAGTCCTTGAACCCGCTGCTCCTGTTGCTGAACCGTTTGAAACGAACCCGGCGGCGCCCGAATCCACGGACGCCGCCACTGAAGACGAATCCAAGCCGGCCGCCACGCGCGATCCGGGTGAAGAACCACAGGCTGGGGCCGTCAACCCCGAGCCCACTTGAGCGCCCCGGGAAGGGGCCGTGTCCACCGCTGACAAGGTGCAAGCCGACACATGAATTCCAACGATATCGACGATTCCAAGCCCGAGACGCTGACGACCGACCCGGCCGACGCGCCCGCGAAACCCAAGCGCACCCGCAAGGCCGCGGCCCCGGCGGAGGCGAGCGACCCGGGCGTCGCGCCCGTGGCCGAGGAGACGCCCAAGCCTCGAGCGCGCCGCAAGACGGCCGCCGCGGCGGAAGTGTCTGCCGAGGCTGAGGCGCAGGCACCTGCGGCCGAGGAGGCGCAGGCGCCCAAGCCCAAGCGCCGCACGACGAAGAAGTCCGCCGAGGCGGACGCCGCGTCGGAGCAGGCTGAACCCGCCGTGAGCCACGTGCCGGTCGCGACCGTCGAGGTCTCGCCCGCGCCGGTGTCGCCGGTGGCTGAAGCGGTCGGCGAGCTGGTGTCGCACGAGTCCCGTGAACCCCGTGAATCGCGGGAAGCGGGTCCGGTGCTGGGCGAGGGCGCCGACGGTGATGCCGGCAGCGACGGTGAAGGCCGTGGCCGCAATCGCCGCCGCCGCGGACGTGACCGTGATCGCGAGCCGCGTGAAGGTCAGCCGGCCCAGGCGCAGGGCGAGGCGTCGGACACGAACGGCGGCGCCGAGTTCGCGCCGTCGCAGGCCGACACGGCCCAGCTCCAGGCCGAGGCGCAGGCGCGCTTCGACGCGCTGGTGTCGGGTGCCTTCGATGCCGACGTCGAGGACGACGGTGCCGAGTCCGCGGAGATCGCCGAGGTCCAGGCCTCGTCCGACGACGACGGATCCGAGGCGACGGACCAGCCCGCCAAGCGCGTGCTTGCCCCCGATGCCGATGCGCCCAAGCTGCAGAAGGTGCTGGCGCAGGCCGGCGTCGGCTCGCGCCGCGACATCGAGGACATGATCGCCAGGGGCCAGATCACGGTGAACGACGAAGTCGCCCACGTCGGTCAGCGCATCTCCTACGGCGATCGCGTCGCCGTCGCAGGCAAGCCGATCAAGGTCCGCATCGCGCCGGTCGCGCCGCGGATCCTGGCGTACCACAAGCCCGTCGGCGAGGTCGTGACCTTCAACGATCCCGAAGGCCGCCCTACCGTCTTCCGCAACCTGCCGCGTCTGCCGCAGGGCAAGTGGCAGTCGGTCGGCCGACTCGACCTGAACACCGAAGGCCTGCTGCTGTTCACCAACTCCGGTGAGCTCGCCAATCTGCTGATGCACCCGCGCTTCGGCGTGGAGCGCGAGTACGCCGTGCGCGTGCTGGGCTCGCTGAGCAAGGAGCAGAAGGAGAAGCTGCTGGCCGGCGTCGACGTCGACGGTCAGCAGGCCAGCTTCAAGAGCATCGAGGACGGCGGCGGCGAAGGCGTGAACCGCTGGTATCGCGTCGTCATCACCGAAGGCCGCAACCGCGAAGTCCGCAAGCTGTTCGAGACCGTGGGCCTGGCCGTCAGCCGCCTGATCCGCATCCGCTACGGCACCGTCGTGCTGCCGCGCGGCCTGCGTCGTGGCGTCTACATCGAGCTCGGCGACGCCGACGTGCGCGTCATCCGCCAACTGGCCGGCAGCGAGCCGCGGGCGCCTCGTCACAACGAGCGCAACGATCGTGGCGACAAGCGTCGCCGCGGCAACAGCGATGGTCCGCGTCCGAGCCGTCCGGAACCGCGCAACGAGCAGCGCAGCGACCACCGCGGTGATCGCCATGAGCCGCGCGGTGCACGCAATGACCAGCGGGGTGATCAGCGCAATGATCAACGTGGCGACCAGCGCGGCGATCGCAACGATCAGCGCGGCGACCGCCAGGATCGTCCGCAGCGCAATGACCGCAACGATCAGCGCGCCCAGCCGAACCAGCCGCAGCGTCCGCAGCAGCAACAGCAGGAGCGCGAACGCGATCGCCGCCCCCGCGACGAGGATGATGACGACTTCATCCCGAAGCACATCAACCCGCTGGAGCAGACCTTCGACCGTCGCTTCGCGACCGGCAGCAAGCGCATCCCGCAGGGATTCGGCAGGGGCGGCAGCGACCCCGGCCACAACCCGAACCAGGGCAACAAGCGCGGTCCGGGTGGCGAACAGCAGCCGGATCCGATGAAGACCTCCATGGGCTACATCGGCGCCGACGCCTTCATCAACCGCAGCAACAACCGGGGCGGTGGTCGCCGCGGGGGCGGCGGCGGAGGTGGTGGCGGGGGCGGTGGTGGCCGCGGTCGCCGCTGATCACGTTTGAAAGCCGTGTTCCGCCATCCCGGCGGAGCAGGGCGGACCGGGCCGGGTTCCATCCCGGCTTTTTGCCTTCCGGTGACAGCCGTCTGATAACGGGATGTCACTTGGGGGCTTGACTTCACGCATTACAATCCCGGGCTTTGCCAAGCCCAAGATTTTCAAGGAAAAAGACATGGCCATCGAACGCACCCTCTCCATCATCAAGCCCGATGCCGTGGCCAAGAACGTCATCGGCCAGATCTACAGCCGCTTCGAAGGCGCCGGCCTGAAGGTCATCGCCTCCAAGCAGAAGCAGCTGTCGCGCGCCGAAGCCGAAGCGTTCTACGCCGTGCACAAGGCCCGCCCGTTCTTCAACGACCTGGTGACCTTCATGATCTCCGGCCCGGTGCAGATCCAGGTGCTGGAAGGCGAAGGCGCCATCCTGAAGAACCGTGACCTGATGGGCGCGACCGATCCGAAGAAGGCCGAGAAGGGCACCATCCGCGCCGACTTCGCCGACAGCATCGACGCGAACGCCGTGCACGGTTCGGACGCCGCCGAGACGGCCGCCGTGGAAGTGGCCTTCTTCTTCTCCGGCCTGGAAATCAACGCCCGCTGAATCGGGCAAGGCCTCTGACCTCCGGGCCATGAGGCCCTGAGTGGAAATGAGGAACGCATGATGGACACGGTCAACCTGCTCGGATTCGATCTGCAAGGCCTGGCCGCGTACTGCGAGCAGCTGGGGGAGAAGCGCTTCCGCGCGACCCAGCTGTTCCGCTGGATCCATCAGAAGGGCGCGTCGGACTTCGCCCAGATGTCCGACCTGGCCAAGTCGCTGCGCGACAAGCTGGCCGGGCGCGCCCACATCACCGCACTGCCGGTGATCTCCGAACACGTCTCGGCCGACGGCACCATCAAGTGGTTGTTCGACGTCGGCCAGGGCAACGCCGTCGAGGCGGTCTACATCCCCGAGGACGACCGGGCCACGCTGTGCATCTCCAGCCAGGCCGGCTGCGCCGTGGGCTGCCGCTTCTGTTCGACCGGCCATCAAGGCTTCAGCCGCAACCTCGAGACCTGGGAGATCGTCGCCCAGCTCTGGTACGCCGAGCACTCGCTGCGGCAACGCCTGGGCAAGGACGAACGCATCATCTCCAACGTCGTGATGATGGGCATGGGCGAGCCGCTGCAGAACTACAGCGCGTTGATCCCCGCGCTGAAGATGATGCTGGACGACCACGGCTACGGCCTGTCGCGGCGCCGCGTGACGGTGTCGACCTCGGGCGTGGTCCCGATGATCGACCGCCTGCGCGACGATGCGCCGGTGGCGCTGGCCGTGTCGCTGCACGCGCCCAGTGACCCGCTGCGCGACCAGCTGGTGCCGCTCAACCGCAAGTACCCGATCGCGGAACTGCTGGCGAGCTGCAACGCCTACCTGGACAAGGCGCCCCGCGACTTCATCACCTTCGAGTACTGCATGCTGCAGGAGGTGAACGACTCGCCGGAGCAGGCCCGCGAGCTGATCGCGCTGCTCAAGGGCAAGGTGCCCTGCAAGATCAACCTGATCCCGTTCAATCCGTTCCCCGCGTCGGGCCTGAAGCGCAGCACGAACGAGCGCGTGAAAGCCTTCGCCGACCTGCTGATCCAGGCCGGTATCGTGACGACCGTGCGCAAGACGCGCGGCGACGACATCGACGCCGCCTGCGGCCAGCTGGCCGGCGAGGTGCAGGACCGGACCCGGGTTCACCTGCGCATGGTGCGCGCGCCCGTGGTGGTACAGCGCGGCGCGGCATCGGGCGGTACGTCGGGCGCTTCAGCCGTTGCGCCCGCCACCGCCACGCCTTCGACCCCCGTCACTCCCACAGGCCCACGTCCATGACCCTTTCGTCGCCCGGCTTCCTTCTTCCGCGTCGTTCCGCCCGGACCCTGTCCGTCGTGCTGCTGATCGCCGCGGCCCTGGCCGGGTGCGCGGGTGGCGGGCAGCAGCAACAGCAGCCGCGCACGGAGAGCGACAAGACCGACAACGACCGCCGCGCGCAGGTGCGGCTCGAACTCGCCAGCGGCTACTTCGCCCGCGGCCAGTACGAGACGGCGCTGGACGAGGTCAAGCTCGCGATGTCCGCCAAGCCGGACCTGCCCGAAGCGATCAATCTGCGCAACCTGATCTACGCCGCGATGGGCGAGTTCGGGCTGGCCGAGGACGGCTTCAAGCAACTGATCGCCCGCGACCGCAACAACGCCGACACGCTGCACAACTACGGCTGGTTCCTGTGCCAGCGCCAGCGCTACGCCGAGGCCTACCAGCAGTTCGACGCGGCCGTGGCGATCCCCACCTACCGCACGCCGTCGCGCACGCTGCTCGCCTGGGGCGCCTGCGAAGCGCGCGAAGGCCGGCTGATTCCGGCGCAGGCCCACCTGACCAAGGCCTTCGAGGCTGAGCCGGGCAATCCGACGATCGCGCTGAACCTGGGCGAGGTGCTGTACCGCCAGGGGGAGTATGAGCGGGCCCGCTTCTACGTGCGCCGCGTCAACAGCAACGTGGAACAGGCGAATGCCGCCAGCCTCTGGCTGGAGCTGCGCATCGAGCGCCGCCTGGGGAACACCTCCAACCTGGACGATCTCGGCCAGCAGATGCGGCGCAAGTATCCGCAGGCGGCCGAGACACAAGCATTGAACAACGGTCGATTCGATGAATGAGGGACATCGCATGACTCCGACGGCCACCGACGAGGCGTCGCTCGCAGCCGATTTCGCTGCCTCCATGTCCGCGCCCAGCTCGGCCGGCGCCGTGCTGCGCCGGGCGCGCGAGGCCAGGGGCCTGCATATCGCCGCGCTGGCCGCGACGCTGAAGGTGCCGCAGTCGAAGCTGGAGGCCCTGGAGGCCGACCGCTACCAGGACCTCCCCGACGCGACCTTTGCCCGGGCGCTGGCGCGCTCGGTGTGTCGCGTCATGAAGCTCGATGCCGCGCAGGTGTTGATCCTGCTGCCGAGCAGCGGTGCCGAAGCCTCGCTGGACCGCGTGACGCCCGGCCTGAACCAGCCGTTCCGTGCCCGCTCGGTGAGCCAGGATCCGGCGCTGTCGACGGCCTTGCTCAAGCGCCCGGCGGTGCTGGGTGTCGGTGTGCTGCTGATCGCCGCGGTGGCGGTGTACGTCGTCCCGTCGAGCTGGATCGATCAGGTCACGCAGCGTTTCCGTCAGACCGATTCCGCCGCCACGGCACCCGGACCGGGGAGTGTGGTCGAGACGCCGCCAGCCGCGACGGAGATCCCGTCGACCACGGGAGATGCGCCCGTAGTGGGCGCCGCCGAGACCACACCGTCGGGCCAGGTGTCCGCCGGGACGTCGACGCTGCCGCCGCAGGGCTCCGGCGCGACCACCGCCGCAACGGCACCGACCATTGCGGCGCCGACCACAACCACACCGACCATCACGACACCGACGACCACGGCGCCTGCGCCGGCCGTCGCTGCCCAGACCCCGCCCGTGTCGCCGACTGGCGCGGCATCCGCGACCACCGGCCAACCGGTTCAAGCCGGCGCGCCGGCACCCGGCACGTCGCCCCTGAAGGTCCGGGCCCACGCCGAGGCCTGGGTCGAGGTCGTCGACGCCAAGGGTCAGGTGTTGCTGTCGAGACTGCTGCGTCCCGGTGACCTCGTCGACGTCAACGGCGTCGCCCCGCTGAAGCTGCGCGTGGGCAATGTGTCCGGCACGGAACTGGTGTTCCGCGGCCAGGCCGTGGACCTCGCCGCCCGGTCGCGCGACAACGTCGCGCGCCTCGAACTGAACTGACTCCACCCGACCCGACGGGCGCCGCAGCAGCCGTACCCCTTTCGCAAGAGCGCCGCAAGATGGACAAGCCAGCCACTCCCGATTTCGCCCAAGCCGTCGACCTTTCCGATCTGATCGCCGCCGCCGCGCCGTCCGCGCGCCGCTCGCGCCAGGCGCAGGTGCGCTGGGGCAGCCGCGTGGTGACGGTCGGCGGCGACGCGCCGGTGCGCGTGCAGTCGATGACCAACACCGACACCGTCGACGTCATCGAGACGGCGATCCAGGTCAAGGAGCTGGCGCAGGCCGGCTCCGAAATGGTCCGCATCACCGTCAACAACGCCGAGGCCGCCGACGCCGTCCCGCACATCCGCGAGCAGCTCGACCGCATGGGCATCGACGTGCCGCTGGTCGGCGACTTCCACTACAACGGCCACCGGCTGCTGACCGAGCACCCGGCCATGGCGCAGGCGCTGTCGAAGTACCGGATCAACCCGGGCAACGTCGGCAAGGGCGACAAGAAGGACCGCCAGTTCGCCCAGATGATCGAGGCCGCGATGCAGTACGACAAGGTCGTGCGCATCGGCGTCAACTGGGGCAGCCTGGACCAGGAACTGCTCGCCCAGATGATGGACGACAACGCGAAGCGCGCCGATCCCTGGGACGGCAAGCAGGTCATGTACCAGGCGCTGATCCAGTCGGCGCTGTCGTCGGCGTCGTACGCCCGCGAGTTGGGCATGAACCCCGACAACATCATCATCAGCTGCAAGGTCAGCGGCGTGCAGGACCTGATCTCGGTCTACCGCGCGCTGAGCAGGCGCTGCGACTACGCGCTGCACCTGGGCCTGACCGAGGCCGGCATGGGCACCAAGGGCACGGTGGCCTCGGCCGCGGCGCTGGCGGTGTTGCTGCAGGAAGGCATCGGCGACACCATCCGCGTCTCGCTGACGCCGCAACCCGGCGAGTCGCGCACGCAGGAAGTGGTGGTCGCGCTGGAGATCCTGCAGTCGCTGGGTCTGCGCGCGTTCAACCCGAGCGTCACCGCCTGCCCCGGCTGCGGTCGCACCACCAGCACGACCTTCCAGGAACTGGCCAAGCAGATCGACGACTTCCTGCGCGCGCAGATGCCGGTCTGGCGCGAGAAGTACCCCGGCGTCGAGACCATGAAGGTCGCGGTGATGGGCTGCATCGTCAACGGCCCCGGCGAGAGCAAGCATGCCGACATCGGCATCAGCCTGCCGGGCAACGGCGAGGCGCCGGCGGCGCCCGTCTTCATCGACGGCGAGAAGGCGCTGACCCTGCGCGGCGACAACATCGCCGGCGAGTTCCACGCCCTGGTCGAGACCTACATTGAAAAGCGCTTCGGCGCGAGCACCACCACCGCATGAGCAAGAACCTCCAGGCCGTCAAGGGGATGAACGACATCCTCCCGGCCAGTGTCGACCGCAAGGACAAGCTGCCGAGCAGCCAGCTGTGGAGCTGGTTCGAGACCACGCTGCGCGACGTGCTGCAGCGCTACGGCTACCAGTACATGCTGACCCCGGTCGTCGAGCCGACCGCGCTGTTCGTGCGCGGCCTGGGCGAGGTCACCGACATCGTCGAGAAGGAGATGTACTCCTTCACCGACAGCATGAACGGCGACAAGCTGACGCTGCGCCCGGAAGCCACCGCCGGCATCGTCCGCGCGATGGTCGAGCACAACGCGCTCTACAACGGCCCGCTGCGTCTGTGGACGATGGGCCCGATGTTCCGCCACGAGAAGCCGCAGAAGGGCCGCTACCGCCAGTTCAACCAGCTGGACGTCGAGGCGCTGGGCTTCGCCGGTCCGGACGTGGATGCCGAGATCATCCTGATGGTCCGGCGCCTGTGGCAGCAGCTGGGTCTGGTCGTCGGCGAGCATGTGCGCCTGGAGCTGAACTCGCTGGGCCAGCCGGAGGAGCGCGCCGCGCACCGCGCCGCGCTGATCACCCACTTCGAAGCCCACGCCGACAAGCTCGACGAGGACGGCAAGCGCCGCCTGCACACCAATCCGCTGCGCATCCTCGACACGAAGAATCCGGCCATGCAGGCCGTCGTCGAGGCGGCGCCGCACCTGATGGATTTCCTCGGCGAGGAAAGCCTGGCCCACTTCAATGCCGTGCGCGCGATCCTGGACGCCGCGGGCGTCGAGTACCGCATCAACACGCGCCTGGTGCGCGGCATGGACTACTACAACCTGACCGTCTTCGAATGGGTGACCGACCAGCTCGGCTCCCAGGGCACGGTCTGCGGCGGCGGTCGTTACGACGGACTGTTCGAACAGCTCGGCGGCAAGCCGACGCCGGCGGTGGGCTTCGGCCTCGGCATCGAGCGCCTGCTGCTGCTGATCGACGAACTGGGCCTGCCGGTGCCGTCGTCTGCCCCGGACGTGTACGCGATCCTGCCGGACGCGGCCGTGCTGCCGCAGGCGATCCCCGTGCTGGAAGTGCTGCGCGCCGAAGGCGTCGCGGTGCAGATGCATGCGGGCGGTGGCTCGTTCAAGTCGCAGTTCAAGAAGGCCGACGCGTCGGGCGCCCGCTTCGCGCTGGTGTTCGGTCCTGACGAACTCGCCCGCGGCGAAGTCGCCGTCAAGCCGCTGCGCGGCGAGGGCGAGCAAGTGACACGCCCGCTTAACACGGTCGCCGCATGGGCGGCCGACCTGCGCACCGCATAATCGCGACCTCGAATTTCAACCCGGACCCTCACTCGAACATGGCGGCTCATCTCGATCTCGAAGAACAGGAACAGTTGGAGCAGCTCAAGGCGTTCTGGAAGCGCTGGGGCAATCCGATCACCTGGCTGCTGACGCTGGCGCTGGTCGCCTACGCCGGCTGGACCGGCTGGAACTACTGGCAGCGCACCGAGGCCGCCAAGGCCGCCGCGATGTACGGTGAGCTGCAACGTGCGGCGCAGGCTGCCGATCTGGGCAAGAGCGTCGCCGTGTTCGGCAACCTCAAGCAGGACTACGCCGGCACCGGCTACGCCGCGCAGGCCGCGCTGGTGACCGCCAAGCTGCAGCTGGACAAGGAAAAGCCCGACGACGCGCGTGCCACGCTGACCTGGGCCGCCGCCAATGCGAAGGGCGATGCCTACCGCGATCTGGCCCGCCTGCGCCTGGCTGCGCTGCAGATGGACGCCAAGCAGCTCGACGAAGCCGGCAAGACGCTGGACGCCGTCAAGAGCGCGGACTTCGCGGCGCTGGTGGCCGATCGGCGCGGCGATCTGGCGCTGCTGCAGAACAAGCCCGACGTCGCCAAGACCGAATTCAAGAAGGCCTACGACGGCCTGGACAAGCAGCTCGACTATCGCCGCCTGCTCGAAGTGAAGCTGGCCAGCCTGGGCGTGGCTGTCGGCGGCGACGAGCCCGCCGCGGGAGCTCCCCAGTGAACGCCGGCCTGACCCTCGGTCGGCTGGCCCGAGCGCTGCTGCTGGGCGGCGTCGCCGCGACGCTGGGCGCCTGCTCGCTGTTCAGCAGCTCCACCGCGCCCAAGCCGGCCGCGCTGGAGAACATCACGCCGTCCCTGCAGGCCCGCGTGGCCTGGGAAGCGCGTGTGGACAGCGTCAAGTTCCCGCTCACGATCACGGCGGTCAACGACCGCTTCATCGTCGGCGGCTCGGACGGCGTCATCAGCGCCATCTCCGCGAATGACGGCACCACGCTGTGGCGCGCCGATATCGGCAAGGGTCTGACGGCGGGTGTCGGCAGCGATGGCCGTTTCGCCGCGGCGGTGACGCGCGACAACGAGCTGGTCGTGACCGAAGGCGACAAGATCCTGTGGCGCAAGACGATGACGACCCCGGTCGTGACCTCGCCGTTCGTCGCGGGTGAACGCGTGTTCGTGCTGACGCTGGATCGCGCGGTGCTGGCCTTCGATGCGGTCGACGGTCGCCGTCTGTGGGAGCTGCGCCGTCCGGGCGAGCCGCTGACGCTGCAGCAGGCCGGCGTGATCGGCGCCTACCAGAACACGCTGCTGGTGGGGCAGGGCTCGCGCCTGGCGGGCATCGATCCCACCCGCGGCCTGCTGATGTGGGAAGCGACCATCGCCAACCCGCGCGGCACCAACGAGGTCGAGCGCTTGGCCGACCTGGTCGGTCCGCTGGCCCGCGACAACGACATCTTCTGCGCCCGCGCCTTCCAGTCGGCGGTCGCCTGCGTCAATGGTGAGCGTGGCAACACGGTCTGGACCCGCAACAACGCCGGCCTGCGCGGCGTCGGTGCCGACTCGACGATCGTCGTCGGCGGCGATGCCTCCGACCGGCTGACCGCCTGGGGCACGCGCACCGGCGACGTCGTCTGGACCGCCGACCAGTTCCAGAACCGCAAGCTCAGCGCGCCGGTGGTGACCGACAAGTCGGTCATCGTCGGCGACAGCGAGGGCTACGTGCATTTCCTGTCCAAGGACAAGGGTCTGACCGTGCAGCGCCTGCAGACCGACAGCTCCGGCATCGCCGCGGCGCCGGTGCAGCTCGGCGGCACGGTGCTGATCGCCACTCGCAGCGGACGCCTGTTCGCGCTGCGCCAAGACTGATATGAAACCTGTGATCGCCCTGGTGGGCCGCCCCAACGTGGGCAAGTCCACGCTGTTCAACCGGATGACGAAGAGCCGCGACGCCATCGTCGCGGACTTCGCCGGCCTCACGCGCGACCGCCATTACGGCGACGGTCGCCTGGGCGATCGCGAGTTCATCGTCATCGACACCGGCGGCTTCGAGCCGGACAGCACCACCGGCATCGTCAAGGAGATGGCCAAGCAGACCCGCCAGGCCGTGGCCGAAGCGGATGCCGTCATCTTCGTGCTGGACGTGCGCACCGGCCTGGCTGGGCAGGACATGGACATCGGCCGCTACCTGCGCCAATGCAACAAGCGCGTCTTCGTCGCCGTCAACAAGGCCGAAGGCATGAGCGACAGCCCGCTGCTGGCCGAGTTCCATGAACTCGGCATGGGCGAGCCGCATCCGGTCTCCGCGGCGCACGGGCAGGGCATCCGCTCGCTGCTCGAGGCGGTGCTGGACAGCTTCGAGGCGCCGGTCGAGGACGAGGAGCCCGCGGAGGGTGCCGGTCCCGACGATGAGCGTGCGATCCGCCTGGCGGTCGCCGGCCGTCCCAACGTCGGCAAGAGCACGCTGATCAACACCTGGCTCGGCGAGGAGCGGCTGGTCGCCTTCGACATGCCCGGCACGACGCGCGACGCGATCAGCGTCGACTTCGAGCACAACGGTCAGAAGTTCAAGCTCATCGACACCGCCGGCCTGCGCCGCAAGGGCAAGGTCTTCGAGGCGATCGAGAAGTTCTCGGTCGTGAAGACCCTGCAGGCGATCGCCGACGCCAACGTCGTGCTGCTGCTGATCGACGCGACGCAAGGCGTCACCGACCAGGACGCGCACATCGCCGGCTACGCGCTGGACAGCGGCCGCGCGGTGGTCATCGCGATCAACAAGTGGGACGCGATCGACAGCTACCAGCGCGAGACCATCGAGCGCCAGATCCAGACGCGGCTGGGCTTCCTGCGCTTCGCACCGATCCTCAAGATCTCCGCGCTGAAGCGGCAGGGCCTGGGCCCGCTGTGGAAGGCGCTGGCGGACGCCTATTCATCGGCCTATCGCAAGATGACGACGCCGGTGCTGACCCGCCTGATCATGGAAGCGGTCCAGCATCAGCAGCCGCAGCGCGCGGGCGTCTCGCGTCCCAAGCTGCGCTACGCGCACCAGGGCGGCATGAACCCGCCGATCGTCGTCATCCACGGCAATGCGCTCGAAGGCGTCAGCGACGTCTACAAGCGTTATCTGGAAGGACGCATCCGCGACCACTACAAGCTGGTGGGCACGCCGATGAAGATCGAGCTGCGTTCCTCGAAGAATCCGTTCGCCGACACCTGACGACAGCGCGGTCCGGGGAAACCCGGTGCTGTGATAAGGTGTGGCATTCCAACACCTCACTTCCAACACGGAGAATATCGTGAGCAACAAAGGACAACTCTTGCAAGACCCTTTCCTGAACCTGCTGCGCAAGGAGCATGTTCCTGTGAGCATCTACCTCGTGAACGGCATCAAGCTGCAAGGCCATATCGAGTCCTTTGACCAGTACGTGGTGCTGCTGCGCAATACGGTGACGCAGATGGTCTACAAGCACGCCATCTCGACGGTGGTTCCGGGCCGTGCGGTGAACTTCCACACCGGCGAGAGCAACGACGCCAGCTGAAGCTGATTGACCACACAAGACCCCACCCATTCGACGCCGCCCCCCGAGGCGGCGCGCGCCATTCTGGTGGGGGTCGATCTGGGCCGCGGCGAGGCCTTCGACCCCACCCTCGACGAACTCGCACTGCTGGCCGAGTCGGCCGGTGACACCCCGGTCGCCCGGGTCGTCGCCCGACGCAAGGCGCCCGACGCGGCACTGTTCATCGGTTCCGGCAAGGCCGACGAGATCAAGCTGATGGTGGAGGCGCTCGGCGCCCACACCGTGCTGTTCGACCAGGCCATCTCCCCCGCCCAGCAACGCAACCTGGAACGCCACATCGGCGTGCCCGTGGCCGACCGCACCGCGCTCATCCTGGAGATCTTCGCGGCCCGCGCGCAGAGCTTCGAGGGCAAGCTGCAGGTGGAACTCGCGCGGCTGCAGTACCTCTCCACGCGCCTGGTGCGCCGCTGGAGCCATCTGGAACGTCAGAGCGGCGGCATCGGCATGCGCGGCGGCCCGGGCGAGCGCCAGATCGAGCTGGACCGCCGCATGATCGACGACCGCATCAAGTCGATCAAGGAACGGCTCAAGAAGGTCCAGAAGCAGCGCGCCACGCAACGCCGCGCCCGCGCGCGCAACGGGGTGTTCCGCGTCTCGCTGGTGGGCTACACCAACGCCGGCAAGAGCACGCTGTTCAATGCGTTGACGAAGGCGAAGGCCTACGCGGCGAACCAGCTGTTCGCGACGCTCGATACGACGACCCGCTCGCTGTACCTCGAGGAGGCGGGCACCAGCGTGTCGCTGTCCGACACCGTCGGCTTCATCCGCGATCTGCCCCACAAGCTGGTCGAGGCGTTCAAGGCCACGCTGCAGGAGGCGGCCGACGCCGACCTGCTGCTGCACGTGGTCGACGCCGCCAGCCCGGTGCTGACCGAGCAGATGGAGGAGGTCGAGCGGGTGCTCGCCGAGATCGGCGCGCAGCACATCCCGCAGATCCTCGTCTACAACAAGCTCGACCTGCTGGAAGACAACCAGCGTCCGCGCCAGTTGCAGGACTGGCTGACGCGTGTCGGCGGCGAGCACGGCGGACAGCGTCTGCCGCGGATCTTCGTCAGCGCGGTCAAGGGCGAGGGCCTGGACGAACTGCGCGCGATGATCGCGTCGCTGATGCAGGCCGCGCCGGTGCCCGAATACGGTGGCATGACGGATGCCGAGGGCGATGCCGGCGATGAGTCCGTCCATGGGTCCGAGGAGGCGGACGGTGTCGATGTCGACGATGTCGACTTGAACCCGCAAGACCTGCCCCAAGATCCGTCGGACCCGCAGGAACATCCGCAGGGACGCACAGGCTGAGGCCGTTCGCCAATGCCCGATACTTGCAACAAGACTTCCTCATCAGGATGCGTATGAATCAAGACGATCGCATGTCCGTCGCCGGTGGCGGACGTGACCCGCGGGGTGGAGCCGGCAGCCTGCGCCGCCGGTTCGGGCTCTGGATGAGCAACGGCCGCAATGAAGGCCCGCCTGACCTCGACGAGCTGTGGCGCGACTTCAACCGCAAGCTTTCTCGCCTGTTCGGCGGCCGCGGCGGCAATGACGGCAACGGCCCCACGGGCGGCGGCGGCAATCCCCAGCCCGACATGCGCGGCGCCGGCATCGGTGCCGGCCTCGTGGTCGGCGTGGTGCTGCTCGGCTGGCTGGCCAGCGGCGTGTTCATCGTGCAGGAAGGCCAGCAGGGCGTGGTCACCTCGTTCGGCAAGTACAGCCGCACGGTGGACGCCGGCATCCAGTACCGCTTCCCGTACCCGTTCCAGGCGCACGAGGTCGTGTCGGTCACGCAGCTGCGCTCGGTCGAGATCGGTCGCAACACGGTCGGTCAGGCCACGGGCCTGCGCGACTCGTCGATGCTGACGCAGGACGAGAACATCATCGACGTGCGCTTCACCGTGCAGTTCCGGTTGAAGGACTCGCGCGACTATCTGTTTGAGAACGTCAACACCGACGAGGCCGTCACGCTGGCGTCGGAGTCGGCGGTGCGCGAGATCGTCGGCCGCAACGAGGCCAACGCGGTCCTCTACGAGAAGCGCGACCAGATCGCCAACGAACTGCAGACGTCGATCCAGCAGCAGCTGGACCGGCTGAAGACGGGGATCCAGATCTCCGCCGTCAACCTGAACAGCGTGCAGCCGCCGGAACAGGTGCAGGCCGCCTTCGAGGACGCCTTCCGCGCGAACGCGGACCGCGAGCGCCTGAAGAACGAGGGCGAGGCCTACGCCAACGACGTGATCCCGCGCGCCCAGGGCCAGGCAGCCCGTCTGCGCGAGGATGCCGAGGCCTACCGCGCCAAGGTCGTGTCGTACGCCGAGGGTGATGCCCAGCGCTTCAAGTCCGTGCTGGCCGAATACCAGAAGGCCCCGGCCGTGACGCGCGACCGCCTCTACATCGATGCGATGCAGCAGGTCTATTCGCGGGTCACCAAGGTGATGGTCGACGCCAAGGGCGGCGGTTCCAACCTGCTGTACCTGCCGCTGGACAAGCTGATGCAGCAACAGCAGACGGGCACCGTCACGACCACCGTGCCGACCCCGGTCGCACCGACCGATTCATCGACGGCCAGCCCTTCGCTGAGCACCGATCCGCGCTCGCGCGACAGCATGCGCAGCCGCGACCGCGACGGCCGTTGATCGACAGGAGCCCACAACAATGAATCGCATCGTCTCCGTCGTCGTCGGTCTGCTGATCCTGTTCATGATCGCCAGCTCGACCCTGTTCGTCGTCGACCAGCGTCAGTACGCCGTCGTGTACTCGCTGGGCGAGATCAAGGACGTGATCGCCGAACCCGGCCTGAAATTCAAGCTGCCGCCGCCGCTGCAGAACGTGGTCTTCCTGGACCGCCGCGTGCAGACGCTGGACTCGTCCGAGCCCCGCGCGATCTTCACCGCCGAGAAGAAGAGCCTGGTCGTCGACTGGCTGGTCAAGTGGCGCATCGTCGATCCCAAGCAGTTCATCCGCAACAACGGCAGCCAGCTGCGCAATCTCGAATCGAGACTGAGCCCGGTGGTCAATTCCGCGATGAACGAGGAGGTGACCAAGCGCACCGTGGCCGCCGTGCTGGCGACCGAGCGCGAGAAGGTCATGCAGGACGTGCGCAAGCGTCTGGAGAGCACCGCCAAGGAGCTGGGCATCGAGATCGTCGACGTGCGGGTCAAGCGCGTGGACTTCGCGGCCAACATCACCGAGGCCGTCTACAACCGGATGAAGACCGAACGCGCCCGCGCCGCCAACGAGCAGCGCTCCACCGGCGCGGCCGAAGGCGAGAAGATCAAGGCCGATGCCGACAAGCAGCGCGATGTGATCACCGCCGAGGCCTACAGCGACGCGCAGAAGATCATGGGTGAGGGCGATGCGAAGGCGTCGGTCCTGTACTCGGAGGCCTTCGGCCGCGATCCGCAGTTCGCCCAGTTCTACCGGTCGCTGGATGCCTATCAGCGCTCGTTCAAGGGCAAGAACGATGTGATGGTGCTCGACCCCTCGAGCCCCTTCTTCAACGCGATGCGCAACGGCGGCCCTGGCGCCCCGGCGGGTCCCGCGCCAAAGAAGTGAACCCGGGAAGGGCCGGACGAAGCGACCTCCGGGTCCTTCTCCGGCCCTCGTCATCAGGTTGACCGGCAGCAGCCGGAAAGGGCGGCCTCTTCATGAGCGGCGACCAATGGCTGGCGGCGCTGGCGCTGCTGCTGATCATGGAAGGGCTGTTGCCCTTCCTGAGCCCCGGCACCTGGCGACAGCTGTTCTCCAAGCTGTTGGCGATGAGCGACGGCCAACTGCGATTCCTGGGTCTGGCGAGCCTGGCGTGCGGGGGCTTGCTGCTGTGGCTGCTCTGAGCGGGCTGCGCTGAGCGCTGCAGGGCAGGGCGGGCTGCGCAGCCCGTCACGAAGCCTCCCTGAACCGTTGGCGAATTCGCTCCAGACCCCCGCGTGGGGGTCTCGGTGGTCGGAGCGCGTCGCGACCCCGGTACAATGCCGTTTTTAACCCCCTCCCTGAACGTCCATGGCCTCTGCTTGGCTGCTGCCCGAGCACATTGCTGACGTCCTCCCCTCCCAGGCTCGCCGCATCGAAGAACTTCGACGCGAACTCCTGGACATGGCGCGGACCTACGGTTGCGAGCTGGTGATGCCTCCCCTGCTGGAGCATCTCGACTCGCTGCTTTCCGGCACCGGTCAGGCGCTGGACCTCAAGACCTTCAAGCTCGTCGACCAGCTCTCCGGTCGCAGCCTGGGCCTGCGCGCGGACACGACCCCGCAGGTCGCCCGCATCGACGCCCACCTTCTGAACCGCGCCGGCGTGACGCGACTGTGCTACTGCGGGCCGGTGCTCCACACGCGCGCCGAAGGCCTGACCGCGACGCGCGAACCGCTGCAGTTCGGCGTCGAGATCTATGGCCATGCCGGTCTCGAGGCGGATCTCGAAGCGCAGGAACTCGCCATTGATGCGATGCAGCGCGCGGGGGTGACGCGCCTGGTGCTGGATCTCGGCGACGCGCGACTGGTGCGCGGCGTGCTCGGCGATCACGCGCTGGAAGAGGACCGTCTGAATGCCCTGGTGGCCGCGATGGCCGCCAAGGATGCGGCCGGGGTGGCCGCGTTCTCGAACGAATTGCCGGACGACGTCGTCGCCGAGCTGCAGACGCTGTTGCGTCTGTACGGTGGCGTCGAGGTGCTGGCCGACGCGCGTCGCGCGTTGCCGGCCAATGCGCTGGTCACCGCCGCGCTGGACGATCTGGAGTGGCTGATCCATCACCTGCGCGCGGCGTATCCCGACGTGCGCATCGGTGTCGATCTGGCGGATCTGCCGGGCTTCGGCTACTACAGCGGCGTGCGCTTCGCGCTGTACGCGGAGGGCGGCACGGATGCGGTCCTGCGCGGCGGCCGCTACGACGAGGTGGGCGCGGTCTTCGGCCGGCGTCGTCCCGCCGTCGGTTTCAGCCTGGACTTGAAATCGCTGGTGGGCCTGATCCCGGCCACGTCGCTGCGGGCTGCGGTGCGCGCGCCGTGGGGCGAGGATCCCGACCTGCGCGCGGCGGTCCGCCGTCTGCGCGAACAGGGCGAGACCGTCGTCTGCGTCCTCCCGGGCCACGAGCAAGAGAACGACGAATTCGAATGCGACCGCGAGCTGGTGCACGCCGGCGGTCAATGGGTGCTGCGATCGCTGTGAGCGACGCGATTCGCCCCTCCACCCTCAACCTCCCAATCATCGGATGAACGACATGCAAAGCAGTGAGATCGCGCGCGGGCGCAACGTGGTGGTGGTCGGCACCCAATGGGGTGACGAAGGCAAGGGCAAGGTCGTCGACTGGCTGACGCCCCACGCGCAAGGCGTGGTGCGCTTCCAGGGCGGCCACAACGCCGGCCACACGCTGGTGATCAAGGGGGTGAAGACGGCGCTGCAGCTGATCCCGTCGGGCATCATGCGCGACGGCGTCGCCTGCTACATCGGCAACGGCGTGGTGCTGGACCCGACCCATCTGCTGTCGGAGATCGAGCGCCTGGAGAAGGCCGGTGTGGAGGTGCGTTCGCGCCTGTACATCAGCGAGTCCTGCCCGCTGATCATGCCTTTCCACGTCGAGGTCGACCGCGCCCGCGAGGCGCTGCGCGAGAGCAGCGGCAGCGGCAAGATCGGCACGACCGGCAAGGGCATCGGCCCGGCGTACGAGGATAAGGTCGCCCGCCGTGCGCTGCGCGTGCAGGACCTGAAGCATCCGGAGCGTTTCGCGAAGAAGCTCAAGGAACTGATCGACCTGCACAACGTCGCGCTGACCGGCTACCTGAATTCGAAGGCGCTGGAGTTCCAGCCGATCTTCGACCACGCGATGTCGCTGGCCGAGCAGATCAAGCCGATGATGGCCGACGTCGGCTACATGCTGCACAAGGCGCATCAGGCGGGTCAGAACATCCTGTTCGAAGGCGCGCAAGGCACGCTGCTGGACATCGACCACGGCACCTATCCGTACGTGACGTCGAGCAACTGCGTGGCGGGCAACGCCGCCGCGGGCGCGGGCGTGGGTCCGCAGATGCTGCATTACATGCTGGGCATCACGAAGGCCTATGCGACGCGCGTGGGCTCGGGTCCGTTCCCGACCGAACTGGACTGGGAAACCGAAGGCACGGTGGGGCATCACCTGTCGACGGTCGGCCAGGAGCGCGGCACGGTCACCGGCCGCGCCCGTCGTTGCGGTTGGATCGACGCCGCCGCGCTGAAGCGCTCGATCATCATCAACGGCATCACCGGCCTGTGCCTGACCAAGCTCGACGTCCTGGACGGCCTGGCCGAGATCAGCATGTGCGTGGGCTATGAACTCGACGGCAAGCAGATCGACATCCTGCCGCTGGACGCCGACGAGATCGTCGCCTGCAAGCCGGTGTACGAAGTCTTCCCGGGCTGGACCGAATCGACCTTCGGCATCACCGAGTGGGACCGCCTGCCGGCCAATGCGCGCGCCTACCTGAAGCGTGTGGAAGAAGTGATCGGCGCGCCGATCGCCATGGTGTCCACCGGTCCCGACCGCGAGCACACCATCCTGCTGCAGCATCCGTTCCAGGGCTGAGCGACCGCTCGCGCCCTGTCGTTTTCCGTCTTATCCAGACCTGACCCCATCCATCGCTGAGGAGCCTCCCCCATGTTGACCGACGACGGCAAACATCTGTACGTGTCGTGGGATGAATACCACCTGTTGATCGAACGCCTGGCGCTGAAGGTGCATGCCTCCGGCTGGGAGTTCGACCAGATCCTGTGCCTGGCCCGCGGCGGGATGCGTCCCGGCGACGTGCTGTCGCGCGTGTTCGACAAGCCGCTGGGCATCATGTCGACCAGCTCTTACCGCGCGGAAGCGGGCACGATCCAGGGGCGTCTGGACATCGCCAAGTACATCACCATGCCCAAGGGCGAACTCGCCGGTCGCGTGCTGCTGGTGGACGATCTGGCGGATTCGGGCGTGACGCTGAAGGCGGTGGTGGAGCGGCTGCGCGGCATGCCGTCGATCAGCGAGCTGCGGTCGGCCGTGATCTGGACGAAGAGCGTCTCGGAATACACCCCGGACTATTACGTCGAGATGCTGGAAACCAGCCCGTGGATCCATCAGCCGTTCGAAGACTACGACGCGTTGCGCCCCGATGCGCTGGCGAAGAAGTTCGCGATCTGATGAACGAAGGGCTGACAACTGTCAGCCCTTTTTGTTTGTATGTGCTGGAAGCTCGCTGCCTTCGCAGGAGAGGACTCGGTCACGCAAGCGCGACCCCGGTTGGGACCTGTGGTCCCAACCATTCGAGTCCTCCCGTGATGTCCACTGGACATCACTTCCTGGGCGTCAGAATGAGAAAAGCCGGCTCATGGCCGGCTTTTCGAATATGGTGCCCAGGAGAGGACTCGAACCTCCACGGAGTTACCCGCTAGTACCTGAAACTAGTGCGTCTACCAATTCCGCCACCTGGGCAAGGTCAGAAGCCAGTCTCCCGGAAAACCATCTCAAGCCACTTCTTGAAGTATTCTTGAGCCCTCGGTTTCTCGGAACACAGAAGTGCTTCTGCGTTTCAGGAAAGACAAGGATTCTACTATCAAAAACTTCAAGAATGCAAGCCCCCAGGGCGCCCAGAGCGCTCAACCGATGGGGGAGATCGAAGGCACGGTGCAGGGTCACCGCGACGGGCACGGTTTCCTGATGCCCGACGATGGTCAATCGGACGTTTATCTGTCCTCGCAGGAGATGCACGCCGTCATGCACGGCGACCGCCTGCGGGTGCGCATCGTGCGCCACGACAAGCGCAACCGTCCCGAAGGCCGCGTGCTGGAAATCCTCGAGCGACGCAAGAAGCCGATCATCGGCCGCCTGCTGCTCGAGTCCGGCATCTGGCTCGTCGCGCCTGAAGACAAACGCTACGGCCAGGACATCCTGGTGCCGAAGAACGCGATCGCCAACGCGACCGCGGGTCAGATCGTCGCTGTCGAACTGACGGAGCCGCCGTCGCTGTATTCGCAGCCGGTGGGCCGCGTGACCGAAGTGCTGGGCGAGATCGACGACCCCGGCATGGAGATCGAGATCGCCGTGCGCAAGTACGAGGTCCCGCACGCCTTCAGCGCCGACACGCTGGCGCAGGCGGCGAAGCTGCCCGACAAGGTCCGCGCGGTCGACATGAAGCACCGCATCGACCTGCGCGACGTGGCGCTGGTGACCATCGACGGCGAGGACGCGCGCGACTTCGACGATGCGGTCTACTGCGAGCCCCACAAGCAGGGCCGGGGCAAGACGGCGTTCCAGGGCTGGCGTCTGCTGGTCGCGATCGCCGACGTCAGTCACTACGTGAAGCCCGGCGAGCCGCTGGATCGCGATGCCTACGAGCGCGCGACCTCGGTCTACTTCCCCAGACGCGTCATCCCGATGCTGCCGGAGAAGCTGTCGAACGGCTTGTGCTCGCTGAACCCGGAGCAGGATCGTCTGTCCATGGTCTGCGACATGCTGGTCAGCGAGTCTGGCGAGCTGCACGCGTACCAGTTCTATCCGGCGGTCATCAACTCGCATGCGCGCTTCACCTACACGGAAGTGGCGGCCATTCTCGGCAACACGCATGGCCCCGAGGCCCACAAGCGCAAGACGCTGGTGCCGCACCTGCTGCACCTGCACGAGGTCTACCGCGCGCTGCTGTCGCAACGTGCCAAGCGCGGCGCGATCGACTTCGAGACCACCGAGACCCAGATCGTCTGCGACGACAACGGCCGCATCGAGAAGATCGTGCCGCGTACCCGCAACGAGGCCCATCGCCTGATCGAGGAGGCGATGCTCGCCGCCAACGTCTGCGCGGCGGACTTCATCGCGGGCGGCAAGCATGCATCGCTGTACCGGGTCCATGAAGGTCCGACGCCCGAGAAGCGCGGCACGCTGCAGGCCTACCTGCGCGCGCTGGGCATCGGTATGGGCATCAGCGACGACCCCTCGCCGGGCGAGTACCAGGCGATCGCGCAAGCGACCAAGGACCGGCCCGACGCGCAGCAGATCCACACCATGCTGCTGCGTTCGATGCAGCAGGCGATCTACACGCCGGCCAATGCGGGCCACTTCGGTCTCGCGTACCAGGCCTACACGCACTTCACCAGCCCGATCCGGCGCTACCCGGACCTGCTGGTGCATCGCGTGATCAAGGCGCTGCTCGGATCGAAGAAGTACGCGCTCGACGCGCACAAGATGGAAGCCGCGAACCCGATGCCCAAGCGGCCGGGCAAGCCGGCCTCGAAGGCGCCGAGCCCGGCCTCCGCATCGACGGAGGCGGAGCGCTGGGAAGTCGTCGGCGCGCATTGCAGCGCCAACGAGCGCCGCGCGGATGAAGCCTCGCGCGACGTCGAGGCCTGGCTGAAGTGCCGCTTCATGCGCGACCACCTCGGCGAGGAATTCGCCGGCACGGTGAGCGCGGTGACGAGCTTCGGCCTGTTCGTGCAGCTCGATGCCTTGTATGTCGAGGGACTGATCCACATCACCGAACTCGGCGGCGAGTACTTCCGTTTCGACGAGGTCCGCCAGGAGCTCCGCGGCGAACGCACCGGCATCCGCTACGCCACGGGCGCGCGCGTGCAGGTGCAGGTCAGCCGTGTCGACCTGGACGGCCGCAAGATCGACTTCCGCCTGGTGCGTGAGGGCGAGGAGCAGCGCCTGCTGCGCGGCGGTCATCGCGACAAGTTCGGCGACCGGCGCGGCGGCGAGGGCAAGGGCCCCGCGAGGAAGCAGGACAAGCGGGCCGAGCACCGCGCGCGCCGTGAGGCCGCCGCGGCTCCGGCCGCGACGGTGGAGCCGATGCCGCTGCCGCCGCCTGATCCGCCGACGGCGGTCGACGCGCTGGAGCGCATCGAGCAGGCCGATCGCGTGTTGAAGGCCGAGCGCCGGAAATCGGAGCGCGCGACGAAGGGCTCGTCGACGCATCCGGTCCAGGCGGTCAAGCGCACGGCGCGCAGCGCCGCGAAGTCCGTCGCTGCGAAGGGCAGCGGCGCGCCGGCAGCCAAGACGACGCGACGCAAGCGCGGGGCATGAGTACTGCCTGAATGGTGCCTGCGCAGTGCCTGCGCGGTGCCCGAGGGTATCGATCGCTGCCGATCGAGGCTCCGATCAAGAAGGGTCTGGTCATGCCAGGCCCTTCGTACTTCTGGCGAGGCGTTGACGGTGTTCAGGCGGAGGGGCTGTGCAGTGCGGCCATCGCGTCGATCAGGTCAGCGGCGAGCAGCGGGCCGGAATGGCCCTCGGCGGCCGCCCCATGCCACGCCACGGCGGCGCAGGCGAGGTCGTGCGGGGCGATGCCCGGCGACTGCGCCCAGAGTCCGCCGATCCAGCCGGCCAGCACATCGCCGGTGCCTGCGGTTGCCAGCGCCGATGAGCCCGTGGCGTTGACCGACAGACGCCGCTTCGGCGTCACCACGACGCTGCCCGATCCTTTGAGCACGACCGTCGCCGAGAAGCGCATGGCCAACTGCGTCGCGGCGTCCAGGCGATCGGCCTGCACGCCTGCGGCGGAGGGCAGTCCAAGCAACCGCGCCGCTTCCAGCGGATGCGGCGTGAGGATCGTCGGCCAGCCGTGCGTTGCGCGACGACGCAGCGCGTGCTGCAGCGTCTCATCGGCGGCCACGAGGTTCAGCGCATCGGCATCGAGCACAACGCGCGTCGCGCCGTGCAACACCGTGGACAGCGCCGGCGCGATGGCCGTACCGCCGCCGCATCCGCACACGGCCACGATGTCCCGCCAGGTGTCGGTCGGAGTGCTCCAGCGCGCGGCATCCCAATGCATCAGCTCCGGCCGGGCGGGCCATGGCTGGCCGTCGTCGTCCGGCAGCGCCGCGTACACGCGACCCGCGCCAGCCGCCAACGCCGACGTGGCGGCCAGCCACGCGGCGCCGCGCATCGTCGGCGCGCCGCCCAGGACGACGACGTCGCCCTGCCTTCCCTTGTGACTCGACGCCGAGCGCGCGAACTCGCCTTGCCAGCGCGTGATGCGGCTGGCGCCGAAGAGCACGCCCACCCCCTTCTCGCCGACCGGCACGCCGAGATCGTCGAACCACACGCGCCCCGCGAGCGCACGGCCTTCCCCGGTGAACAGGCCGGACTTCAAGGTCAGGAAGGTCAGCGTGTGATGCGCGCGAACAGCGTCCGCGCCCAGCGGCTGACCGGTGCGCGCATCGATGCCGCTGGGGACATCGACGGCCAGCACTGTGGTGCCCGCATCTCGCAGTGAGTCGATGGCCTGGATGGCTGAAGCGAACGCGCCCTCGGGGGCTCGGCTGGCACCAAGGCCGAGGAGGGCGTCGATGGCGACATCGGCCCACCGGGGCATCCGCTGGGGGTCGGTGTGCAGGCTCAGGCCGGCTTGCCTGGCGGTGTCCAGCGCGTGCGCGGCGTCGCTGCCCGGCTGGGGCTCCGGCCCGACCAGCAGCGCGTCCACCGTCCATCCGCGCGCGGCCAGGTGGCGCGCCGCGATGAGGCCGTCGCCGCCGTTGTTGCCCGGACCGGCGAACACCGCGGCGTATCGGCCGAAGGGCTTGAGCGCCAGGGCGAGTCGCGCCACCGCCAGGCCGGCGCGCTCGATCAGCGTGTGCGGCGGATGCAGCGACAGCGCCGCCGACTCGATGCGCCGGCTCGACGGCGCGTCATGCAGGGATTGATCGTGGGATGTGGGGAGCACGGGCAGCATGCCGCCGACTCTATCCCCGTCCCGGATCGCTCAGATCGCTCGGGTTGCTCGGGTCGATCGAGCCGCTCCGGCGACTCGGCTCACTTGAGCCGTCCCGGCTCCAGCAGTGCGGCGTCGATGCCAGGGTCCTTCTTCGCCAGTCGTGCGGCCAGCAGTTGCGCGGCGGCGCCGGCCATGGTCCAGCCATGCTCGCCGTGACCGATGTTCAGCCACACGCCGGGCAGGCCGGATTCGCCGATCAGCGGCAACTCGTCGGGCAGCAGCAGGCGCGAGGTCTTCCAGCGCTGCTGACCGCCGGCCAGCAGGGCGCCGGGGAACCAGTCGTGCGCGGCCTGATGCAACGCGCCCATCGACTGACCATCCGGCTGGGATGAGTAGCCGCCCAACTCGTTCGCACCGCCGACGCGCACGCGCTGACCGAGGCGGGTGAGGCTCACGCCCAGCGACACGTCGATGACGGTCGCGCGAGGTCCCAGGTCCGGGTGGGCCTCCAGCATGCGCAGCGGCGCCGTCAGCGTGTGCGTGTGGACCGTTCCCCACGGCAGCTTCAGTCCCTGCGCGGCGAGCAGCGGCACCGCCCCCTTGCCGGCACAGACCAGCACCGCGTCCACCCGCAGCGGTTCACCGGCGGCCACGTGCACGGCCGGCTGGCTGCCCGGCTCGATGCGTAGCACGTCGGTGTTGAAGTTCCACTGGACGCCGAGCCGCTGCGCTTCCAGCTTCAGCGCCTGGCTGAACTGGCGGGCGTTGGCCGCCTCGTCCTGCGTCAACAGGATGCCGCCGTGCAGCGTGGTTTCGGCATTGAGTCCGGGCTCCTGCGCGCGACAGCCTTCGGCGTCGAGCTCGCGGTGCGGCACCTGCCGTTCCTGCAGCCGCGCGAGCAGCGGCGCCGCGCTCTTGTAGTCCTTGGCAGTGCGCCACAGCAGCAGTACACCGGCTTCACGTTCGACGTCCATCTTCAACTCGCGTCGCCACACGGCCATCACGGCCTGCCCGCGCTGCGCGAGCGCATGCAGCGCCTCCGGCATGGCCTGGGCGCCGCGCGCGCGACCGGCGCGCCAATTCGCGAATTTCCAGCCGAGCTGACCCGGCTTGCCGCGCCATGCCAGCGGCACATCCGGCCGTGCGGCCATCAGGCCGGGCGCGATCAGCCCCGGCGGTGCGAAGCTCGCGCCCGTGGCGACGCTGGTGTCGCGTTCGAAGACGTGGACCTCGTGGCCCTGCAGCGCGAGTTCGTAAGCGCTCGTGACGCCGGCCAGGCCGGCTCCGATGATGGCGACCCGCATCTCAGCGCGTCCTCGCGGCGAGTGCCGCTTCGACGCCCGATGCAGCGCTCAGCACCGCGTGATCGCGCAGCGCGGGCGCCCACAGCATCAGGCCGACCGGCAGTTCGCCGGGGTGCTCGCACGGGATCGAGATCGCGCAGCCGTCGAGCAGGTTCACGACGGCGGTATTGCGCAGCAGGCGCGCGTTGGTGGCAAAGAACAGGTCGTCGCTGTGCAGCAAGGGGGCGATCTCCGGGGCTTGGAGCGGAACAGTGGGGCTGAGGAAGGCGTCGATGCCGGCCATCGCGGCCGTCATGTCCTGGATCCAGCGGCGGCGGGCATCGAGCAGTGCCTGGTAGGCGGCGGGCAGGATGGCCTCGCCGCGGCGGATGCGCTGCGCGACGCGCGGGTCGTAGCGGTCGCCGCGTTCGGCGAGGCGCGCATGGTGCCATGCCCAGGCCTCTGCCGCGGTGATGCCGCCTTGTGTTTGCAGTTCCGCCACACGGGGCAGGGCGGGCAGCGCGCGTTCCTCGATGGCGGCGCCAGCGGCGCGCAGCGTCGTGAGGGCGCGTTCGAACGCAGCAGCCACCGCAGGCTCGAGTTCGTCCTGCATGAAGTCCGGCGTGATCGCGAAGCGCCATGCGCTCAAAGGCCGCGTGTCGAGCTCGACGGGTTCGCCGCTCAGCACCGCATGCAGCAGCGCGGCATCCCGCGCCGAGCGCGTGATCGCGCCGGCCGTGTCCAGCGAGGGCGACAAGGGCACGCAGCCATCGAGCGGCACCTGCCGCGCCGTGCTCTTGAAGCCGACCAGTCCCTGCAGCGCGGCCGGGATGCGCAGCGACCCGCCGGTGTCCGAGCCGAGTGCTGCCCACGCCGCGCCGGTGGCGACGCTGACCGCGCCGCCTGAGGTCGATCCGCCGGGAATGCGATCCACGCCGTCGATCGCGCGTGTCACCGGATTCCGGGGCGTGCCGTGATGTGGATTGATGCCGACGCCGGAGAAGGCGAACTCACTGAGGTTGGTGTGGCCGACCAGCGCGGCGCCGGCGGCGCGCAGCCGGGCGACGGCGGGCGCGTCGTGCCTGGCGGGTGGTGCATCGTCCATGGCGGCGGACGCGGCGGTCGTCGGATGCCCGGCGACGTCGAACAGGTCCTTGACGGATACCGCCAGACCGCCGAGCGTCGGACGGGGCTCACCGCGTGCATGCGCGACGTCCGAGGCCTCGGCGGCCGCACGGGCCTCCTCGTCGAAGCAGCGCAGGAAGACATGCCGGCACGCTTCGTCGTCTGCGCGTGACAGGGCGTCGGACAACAGCGAGCGCGCCGAGTGGCGGCCCAGGCGCAGCGAGGCGAGCGCCTCGGTCAGGTCGATCGGCATGCGAAAACGGGTTATACTCGATGGGTTTTCCCGGATACGCCAGCCAATGGGGCTGGAGTCCGGTGGGAACGCGGTGTGCAGGCAGGGGTCGGACAGTGATGTCGTGCCTTTGTCGCTCATCGCAAATTCGCGAATCCGGCGAATCAAGGTGTTGCAACGTCCATCAGACGTCGCAATTCGTGCCGGATTCTAGAACCAACCTTCGGAGTTACTTATGTCCGTCACGATGCGTGAGATGCTGGAAGCCGGCGTCCATTTCGGCCACCAAACCCGCTTCTGGAATCCCAAGATGGCCCCGTATATCTACGGCCATCGCAACAAGATCCACATCATCAACCTCGAGAAGACGCTGCCCGCGTTCGAGGAAGCCCTGAAGTTCGTGCGCCAGCTGGCTGCCAAGCGCGGCACGATCCTGATGGTCGGCACCAAGCGCCAGGCCCGCGACATCGTCGCCGCCGAAGCTGAGCGCGCCGGCGTCCCGAGCGTCAACCAGCGTTGGCTGGGCGGCACGCTGACCAACTTCAAGACGGTCAAGACCTCGCTGAAGAAGCTCAAGGACATGCAGGCACAGATCGAGGCTGGCACCCAGCCCGCGATCAAGAAGGAAGCCCTGATGTTCACGCGCGACATCAACAAGCTCGACAAGAACATCGGCGGCATCCAGGACATGGTCGCGCTGCCGGACGCCCTGTTCGTCATCGACGTCGGCTACCACAAGATCGCCGTCCTGGAAGCCAAGAAGCTGGGCATCCCGGTCATCGGCATCGTGGACACCAACCACTCGCCCGAAGGCATCGACTACGTCATCCCCGGCAACGACGACTCGGCCAAGGCTGTCGCCCTGTACGCCAAGGCTGTCGCCGACGCCGTGCTGGAAGGCCGCGCCAACTCGTCGAACGAAGTCGTCACGGCCGTCGCCGCTGAAGGCGACGAATTCGTCGAAGTGAACGAAGGCGCCTGATCCAGGCCCTGACCCACGACGGGTTCTGACAAGGGGGCTGATTCAGCCCCCTTCGTCCAAGTAAAGTCTAAGCAGATTCAGATTTCAGCGGCGCCGGAGCGTTCCGGGCCGCGACATACGGAGATTGAAATGGCAGCAATTACCGCAAGCATGGTCGCCGAGCTGCGCGCCCGCACCGACTCCCCGATGATGGAGTGCAAGAAGGCGCTGACCGAAGCCGACGGCGACATGACCCGCGCTGAAGAGATCCTGCGCGTCAAGCTGGGCAGCAAGGCCGGCAAGGCCGCCTCGCGCGTCACCGCCGAAGGCGTCGTCGCCGCGGCCGTGAAGGGCAATGCCGGCGCGCTGATCGAAGTCAACTGCGAAACCGACTTCGTGTCGAAGAACGACGCCTTCCTGGCGTTCGTGAACGCGCTGGCCGGTCTGATCGTCGACAGCAACCCCGCCGACATCGCCGCCCTGTCCGCCCTGCCGCTGTCGCAGGAAGGCTTCGGCCCGACGGTGGAAGACGTACGCGCCGGCCTGATCGGCAAGATCGGCGAGAACATGACGATCCGCCGCTTCAAGCGCTATGAAGGCACCAAGCTGGCCTCCTACCTGCACGGCACCCGCATCGGCGTGATGGTCGAGTTCGACGGTGACGAAGTCGCCGCCAAGGACGTCGCGATGCACGTCGCCGCGATGAAGCCGGCCGCGCTGTCGTCCGCCGAAGTCCCGGCCGAGCTGGTCGAGAAGGAACGCAAGATCGCCGCCGAGAAGGCCGCCGAGTCCGGCAAGCCGGCCGAGATCGTCGCCAAGATGGTCGAAGGCTCGGTGCAGAAGTTCCTGAAGGAAGTCTCGCTGCAGGACCAGGTCTTCGTGAAGGCCGCCGACGGCAAGCAGACCGTCGCCCAGATGCTCAAGGACAAGGCCACGACGGTGAAGTCGTTCACCCTGTACGTGGTGGGCGAAGGCATCGAGAAGAAGGTCGACGACTTCGCTGCCGAAGTGGCTGCCCAGGTGGCGGCTGCAAGCAAGCAGCAATAAGCGTCACGACTCAAAAAGGGCGCCTCTGGCGCCCTTTACACTTGTGCGCTTGCGCATGCAGGCGCACGCACGACACTCCCTCCATCGGCTGTATTGAAGAGGTAACAATGCCCGCCCACAAACGCATCCTGCTCAAGCTTTCCGGTGAAGCCCTGATGGGCGAAGACTCCTACGGGATCAACCGCGCCACCATCGTGCGCATGGTCCAAGAGATCCAGGAAGTGACGAAGCTCGGCGTCGAGGTCGCGGTCGTCATCGGCGGCGGCAACATCTTCCGCGGCGTGGCGGGTGGCGCGGTCGGCATGGACCGCGCGACGGCCGACTACATGGGCATGCTGGCCACGGTGATGAACTCGCTGGCCCTGGCCGACACGATGCGCCAGGAAGGCATCACCGCGCGCGTGATGTCGGCGATCGCGATCGAACAGGTCGTCGAGCCCTACGTGCGCCCGAAGGCGCTGCAGTACCTGGAGGAGGGCAAGGTCGTCGTCTTCGCCGCCGGCACCGGCAACCCCTTCTTCACGACCGACACGGCCGCCGCGCTGCGTGGCGCGGAGATCGGCGCCGAGATCGTGCTGAAGGCGACCAAGGTCGACGGCGTCTACACCGCCGACCCCAAGAAGGACCCGACGGCCACGCGTTATGCGCGCATCAGCTTCGACGAGGCCATCGGCAAGAACCTGCAGGTGCTGGACGCCACCGCGTTCGCGCTGTGCCGCGACCAGAAGCTGCCGATCCGCGTGTTCTCGATCTTCAAGCAGGGCGCGCTCAAGCGCGTCGTGATGGGTGAGGACGAGGGCACGCTGGTGCACGTCTGACCGGGTTCGCGCGTTAGAGACCACGCCGACCCCTGATCGAGGAAAAGAACATGAGCATCGCCGACATCAAGAAGAACGTCGAAGCCAAGATGGCCAAGTCCGTCGAGGCGTTCAAGAACGAGCTGCAGAAGATCCGCACCGGCCGCGCCCACCCGGGCCTGCTGGACCAGGTGCACGTGGATTACTACGGCTCCATGGTCCCCATCTCCCAGGTGGCCAACGTCACGCTGCTGGACGCCCGCACGGTCAGCGTGCAGCCCTGGGAGAAGGGCATGAGCCAGAAGATCGAGAAGGCCATCCGCGAATCGGACCTGGGCCTGAACCCGTCGTCCATGGGCGACCTGATCCGCGTGCCGATGCCGCCGCTGTCGGAAGAGCGCCGCCGCGACCTGGTGAAGGTCTCCAAGGGCGCCGCCGAAGACGCGAAGGTGGCCGTGCGCAACCTGCGCCGCGACGCCAACGAACAGGCGAAGAAGATGGCCAAGGACAAGGTCATCACCGAGGACGACGAGCGTCGCAGCCAGGACGAGGTCCAGAAGCTGACGGACCGCGTCGTCCAGGACATCGACAAGCTGCTCTCGGCCAAGGAAGCCGAGATCATGGCCGTCTGACCGTCGCATCCTCGTGAGCGCCGACAGCAAGGCGGGAGTGCCCCGCCATGTGGCCATCGTCATGGATGGCAACGGTCGTTGGGCGAAGAAGCGCTTCCTCCCGCGCTTCTTCGGCCACAAGCAGGGCGTGGACGCCCTGGTGCGGGTGGTCCAGGCCTGCATCGATCGCGAGATCGAGTACCTCACCGTCTTCGCCTTCTCCAGCGAGAACTGGAAGCGTCCCAGCGACGAGGTGTCCGGCCTGATGGGCCTGGTGCTGGCGGCGGTGTCGCGTTACCTGGCCCGCATGGGCGCGATGGGCGTGCGCATCCGCATCGTCGGCGACCGCGAGGCGGTGTCCGACAAGCTGCGGGCCGCCTGGGCCGAAGCCGAGGGCTCCACCGCCCACAATTCCAAGCTGACGCTGAACGTCGCGTTCAACTACGGCGGCCGCTGGGACATCGTCCAGGCCTGCCGCAAGGCGATGGAAGCGGGCGTGCCGCCGGCCGAGCTGACCGAGGCCCGGCTGTCCGAGTTCATGGCGATGAGCTATGCGCCGGACCCCGACCTCTTCATCCGCACCGGCGGCGAACTGCGCATCAGCAACTTCATGCTGTGGCAGACCGCGTACACCGAGTTCGTGTTCTCCGACTGCCTGTGGCCCGAGTTCGGCGAGGCGCAACTGGACGAGGCGATCGCCGCGTTCCGGGCGCGCGACCGCCGCTTCGGCGGGGTGAACGTTCCGGGCGTCGCCCAGGAGGCTTGAGATGCTGATCCAGCGCGTGATCACGGCCCTGGTGCTGTTGGCGATCCTGCTGCCGGCGCTGTTCGCGTCGAATCCGATGTGGTTCGCGCTGCTGACGCTGGTGATGATCGCGGCGGCCGGTTGGGAATGGTCCCGGCTGAACGGCAAGCCCGGCGTGGCGGCGCTCGCGTTCGGCGCCGTGCTCGCGGCCGCCTGCGCGGCGACGTTCTGGCTCGTCGGCTTCAACGTGCCGTCCTGGTGCTGGTGGCTGGCCGGTGGCATCTGGGTGCTGGGTGGCGTACGCGCGCTCGCGGTCGGCGTCGCCGGCTGGCCGAAGCTGTCGCCGGTGCTGAGACTGGTGCTCGGCGCGGTGCTGCTGTGGGCCGCCTGGCTCGCGCTGATCGTCGCGCGGCAGCGCGGCATCAATTTCCTGCTGTCGGCGATGTGCCTGGTCTGGATGGCCGACATCGCCGCGTATTTCTCCGGCAAGGCCTTCGGCAAGCGCAAGCTCGCGCCGGCGATCAGCCCGGGCAAGAGCTGGGAAGGTGCGATCGGCGGCCTGGTCGGCGTGATCGTGCTGGGCTTCATCTGGGTCCATGTGATCGATGTGCGCGTGCCTGTCGACTCGGCGTCGCTGTACACGGTGCTGGTGAAGCGCGTCGGTGTCGTGTCGCTGCTGGCGCTGGTCTTCCTGTCGGCGATGAGCGTCGTCGGCGATCTCTTCGAATCCCTGGTCAAACGGGCCGCCGGCGCCAAGGACAGCAGCCAGCTGCTGCCCGGCCACGGCGGCGTCCTGGACCGCGTCGACGCGCTGCTGCCCGTGCTGCCGCTGGCCCTGGCGCTGACTTCCCTCTGATCCTTTCCCCTGATCCTTCCCTTGATCCCGGGACCGCCGCGAGACCTCCTGCGATGACCGACCACTTCCACCGCCCGCAGCAGGTCTGCGTGCTGGGTTCCACCGGATCCATCGGCACCAGCACGCTGGACGTGATCGCACGCCACCCGGACCGTTACCGTGTCTTCGCCCTGTCGGCGATGAGCCGCGTCGACGAACTCGCCGCGCAGTGCGTGCAGTTCCAGCCGCGCTTCGCCGTGCTGCCGGATGCGGCGCTCGCCGCGCAACTGCGCGCGAAGCTGCGTGACGCCGGGTCCCGCACTGAAGTGCTCGACGGCATGGCCGCGCTGAGCGAGGTCGCCGCGCATCCCGACGTCGATGCCGTCATGGCCGCGATCGTCGGCGCCGCCGGCCTGCCGCCGGCGATGGCCGCGGCGCGCGCGGGCAAGCGGCTGCTGCTCGCGAACAAGGAAGCCATCGTGCTCGGCGGCGCGCTGTTCATGCGCGCGGTCGCGGAGGGCGGCGCGACGCTGCTGCCGGTGGACTCGGAACACTCGGCGATCTTCCAGTGCCTGCCGGAGGACCGCTCGACCTGGGCGCAACGCATCGATCACATCGTGCTGACCGCGTCCGGCGGTCCGTTCCGCCAACGCGATCCGGCCTCGCTCGCCGACGTCACGCCTGAGCAGGCCTGCGCCCATCCGAACTGGGTGATGGGCCGCAAGATCTCGGTCGACTCCGCGACCATGATGAACAAGGCGCTCGAGGTCATCGAGGCGCGCTGGCTCTTCGACCTGAAGCCCGAGCAGATCAAGGTGCTGATCCACCCGCAGAGCATCGTGCATTCGATGGTGGTCTGCCGCGACCACTCGGTCCTGGCCCAGCTGGGCACGCCCGACATGCGCGTGCCCATCGCGTACGCGCTGGCCTTCCCCGAACGCATCGCGACCGGCGCCGAGGTGCTGGACCTGCTGAAGACGCCCAGCCTCGCCTTCGAGGAGGCCGACGCGCGCCGCTTCCCCGGCCTGCATCTGTCGTGGCAGGCGCTGCGCGCGGCCGAGGGCAGCACCGCGGTGCTGAACGCCGCGAACGAGGAGGCGGTCGCCGCCTTCCTCGACCGCCGACTGCGCTTCGATCACATCTGCCGTGTCAACCGCGAGGTGCTCGAATCCGTGAATCCCGAGGCCGGCGAGGTCGACAGCGTCGAGGGCCTGCTGGCGCTCGACGGACGCGCCCGCCGGCAGGCGCGACAGCAGATCGCGGCGCTGGCCGCGGCGGTCTGATCCTCCGGTCGACGACCGCTCCGCCCCAGACTGCGATCCAGGACGCCCGCGATGCTTTCCCAAGTCCTCTATTTCCTCGTCACGCTGGGCATCCTCATCGTCATCCACGAGTGGGGCCACTACCGCGTGGCGCGTGCCTGCGGGGTCAAGGTGCTGCGTTTCTCGGTGGGCTTCGGCCGCGTGCTGCTTCGTCGCCGCAAGTCGCCCGACAGCACCGAGTTCACGCTCAGCGCGATTCCGCTGGGCGGCTACGTCCGCATGCTCGACGAGAGCGACGGCCCGGTGGCGCCCGACCAGCAATCGCAGGCCTTCAACCGCAAGACGCTCTGGCAGCGCGCGGCGATCGTCGCGGCGGGGCCCGCGGCCAACCTGATCCTGGCGGTGCTGCTGTTCGCGGTCGTCGGCTGGATCGGCCGCGAGGAGCCGAAGGCGCTGCTCGGTTCCCCGACGGCGGGCGGCCTCGCTGAACGCGCCGGCCTGCGCGCCGGCGACTGGGTGCAGGCCTGGTCCAACGACGGGCAGGAGTGGGACGACGTCCGCTCGATGCCTGACTTCGGATGGCAGTTGGCGCAGGCCGTCGCGGACCGGCAGCCGCTGCTGATCAGCGTCAGCGACGCGGCGGGCCATGGTCGCCGCACCGTGCGCCTGGACACCGACACGCTGGAGAGTCGCGACTTCGACGAGAAGACGATGGGCCGCATCGGCCTGGGCGGCGTGTTCGTCGAACCGGTGCTGGGCCGCATGGTCGACGGCGAGCCCGCGCAGGCCGCGGGGCTGCTGCCCGGCGATCGCGTGCTGCGCGTCAACGACGAGGCGGTGCCGGACGTCTCCTGGTTCATCCAGCGCGTGCGCCGCGCCATCGTCGACGGCCAGCCGGAGCCGCTGCGCGTGGTCGTGCGTCGCGACGGCCAGCAGCTGGAACGCGTGGTCACGCCGCGCGTCGAGATCAACGGCGAGCAGCGCGTGGCCCGCATCGGCGCGGGCTTCGACGCCCGTCCGGCGAGCGTCATGGTGCACTACGGTCCCATCGAATCGGTACGGCAAGGCCTGACCCGCACCTGGGAACTCAGCGCGCTCACGGTGAAGACGCTGGGCCGGATGTTGATCGGTGAAGCTTCGGTAAAGAACCTGAGCGGACCCCTCACGATCGCCAAGGCGGCGGACCAGTCGGCGAGCCTCGGCTTGACTGCTTTCCTGAGCTTCCTCGCGGCCGTCAGCGTGAGCCTCGGCGTGCTGAACCTGCTGCCGCTGCCGATGCTCGATGGCGGACACCTGATGTATTATCTTTTCGAGGGTTTGAGCGGCCGCCCTGTCTCTGAGTGGTGGCACAAGCAGCTGCAACGCGCAGGCATTGCCGTCGTGCTGCTGATGATGAGCCTGGCCCTTTTCAACGATCTGACCCGCACGCTGGGTCTGCACTGAAGCTTCCGCATGCCCCGATTCCTGCCCGACGCCCTGCGCCCCCACGTGATCCAACTGGCGGTGCTGGCCACCGCGCTGCAAGCGGGTTCCGCCTGGGCGGCCGAACCCTTCGTCCTCAAGGACATCCGCGTCGAAGGTCTGCAACGGACCGATCCGGGCACGGTGTTCGCGGCGCTGCCGTTCCGCATCGGCGACACCTACAACGATGAGAAGGGCGCCGCCGCGCTGCGCGCGCTGTTCGCGACCGGCCTGTTCAAGGACGTGCGCATCAACCTCGACACCGATGCCGTCGTCATCGTGATCGAGGAACGTCCCATCATCGCCAACGTCGGCTTCGTCGGCCTGAAGGAGTTCGACACCGAAGCGCTGACCAAGTCGCTGAAGGACGTGGGCATCGGCGAAGGCAAGCCCTTCGACAAGGCCCTGGCCGACCGCGCCGAGCAGGAACTGAAGCGTCAATACCTGACCCGCTCGCTGTACGGCGCCGAGGTCACGACGACCATCACCCCGATCGAGCGCAACCGCGTCAACGTCAGCTTCTCGGTGACCGAAGGCGAGCCGGCCAAGATCGCGGAGATCCGCATCCTGGGCAACAAGGTCTTCAGCGAAGGCACGCTGACGGGGCTGCTCGAGCAGACCACCTCCGGCTGGCTGACCTGGTACACGAAGACCGACCGCTACTCCCGCGCCAAGCTGAACGCGGACCTGGAAACGATCCGCTCGTACTACCTGAACCGCGGCTACCTCGAGTTCAACGTCGAGTCGACGCAGGTCACGATCTCGCCGGACAAGCAGAGCATCAGCATCGCGATCACGATCAACGAAGGCCAGCCCTACACGGTCAACGCGATCAAGCTCGAAGGTGACTTCATGGGCCGCGACGACGAGTTCCGCCGCCTGATCGCGCTCAAGCCCGGCCAGCCGTACAACGGCGAGGCGGTGGCGCAGACGACGCGCAACTTCCAGGACCTCTACGGCACCTTCGGCTACGCCTTCGCGCGCGTCGAAAGCCGCCCGGAGATCGACCGCGCGACCGGCCAGGTGTCGGTGACGCTGGTCGGCGAACCGCAGCGCCGCGTCTACGTGCGGCGCGTGCTGATCTCGGGCAACACCCGCACGCGGGACGAAGTGATCCGCCGCGAGTTCCGGCAGTTCGAATCGTCCTGGTACGACGGCGCCCGCATCAAGGCCTCGCGCGACCGCGTCGAGCGCCTGGGCTACTTCAAGGACGTCACGATCGACACCAACGAGGTCCCGGGTTCGCCCGACCAGGTCGACGTGACGCTGACGGTGACCGAGCGCCCGACCGGCAACATCCAGATCGGCGCCGGCTACTCGAGCGCGAGCAAGCTGTCGCTGTCGGGGTCGATCTCGCAGGAGAACGTGTTCGGCTCCGGCAACTACCTGGGCATCCAGGTGAACACCGCCAGCACCGGCCGCTCGCTGGGCGTGACGACGGTGGACCCGTACTTCACGGTCGACGGCGTGTCCCGCGCGATCGACGTGTTCTACCGGACCGTCAAGCCGATCAACAACCTCGGCGAGGAATACGAGTTCGCCTCGTACGGCGGCTCGGTCAAGTTCGGCGTGCCGTTCTCCGAGGACGACACCGTGTTCTTCGGCATCGGCTACGAAACCACGCGCATCACGACGCGCACCGGCCTGCCCAACAGCTACTGGCTGTTCCGCGAGCAGTTCGGCTCGTCGGCGATCTCGATCCCGCTGACGATCGGCTGGAAGAAGGACAACCGCGACTCCGTGATCACGCCGACTGCCGGCGCGATGAAGCGGGTGAACCTGGAACTGAGCCCGGTCGGCGATTCGCGCTACACCATCGCCAACCTGCAGTACCAGGAGTTCTTCCCGCTGGGCCGCAAGTTCTCGCTGATGGTCAACGGCGAGTTCGCCTACGGCAAGGGCCTGAGCGGCCGGCCGTATCCGATCTTCAAGAACTTCTACGGCGGTGGCCTGGGTTCGGTGCGGGTGTTCGAGCCCGGCACGCTGGGCCCGGTCGACGTGACCGGTTCGTACACCGGCGGCAACCGCAAGTTCAACCTGAACACCGAGTTCTACGTGCCGGTGCCGGGATCGGGCAACGACAAGAGCTTCCGTCTGTTCGCGTTCCTCGACGCGGGCAACGTGTGGGGCCAGGACGAGAAGCTCACGTTCGGTGACGTGCGTGCCTCGGCCGGCGCGGGGATCAGCTGGCTGTCGCCGATGGGTCCGCTGCGGCTCAGCTACGGCTCGCCGATCCGCAAGAAGCCCACGGATAGAATCGAGCGATTCCAATTCCAGATCGGGACTGCATTCTGATGAAGAGCAAGCTGTCGCAGATCGTCGCCACCGTCCTCCTGACGGGCGCGGCGACGCTGGGCGCGCAAGCCCAGGAAGTCAAGATCGGCTACGTCAACAGCGAGCGGATCCTGCGCGAGACCAACCTGGCCAAGGCGGCGGAAACGAAGCTGCAGGCCGAGTTCAGCCGTCGCGAGAAGGCGCTGGTCGACCTGGAGACCAAGCTGCGCGGCGCCGCCGAGAAGCTCGACAAGGACGGCCCGGCGCTGGGCGAGGCCGAGCGCGGTCGCCGCCAGCGCGAGCTGATCGAGCAGGACCGCGACCTGCAGCGCAAGCGCCGCGAGTTCAACGAGGACGTCTCCCAGCGCAAGAACGAGGAACTCTCCGCCGTGGTCGAGAAGGCCAACAAGGTCATCAAGCAGATCTTCGAGCAGGAGAAGTACGATCTGATCGTTCAGGACGCGATTCATGCCAGCCCCCGCGTGGACATCACGAAGAAGGTGATCGACGCGCTCAACAGTCAGAAATGACGCCGGAAGCGACCCCCAAGTGACCACGAAGCAGGTTCTGGTCTCGGATCTGATCGCCGCCTTGGGCGGCGATCTTGTTGGTGCCTCCAGCACGGCGATCCGCGCGATCGCGCCGCTGGAAGACGCGGGCGCGGACGCGATCTCCTTCCTCTCGAATCCGAAGTATGAAGCGCAGCTCACGACCACGCAGGCCGCCTGCGTGATCGTGTCGCCCAAGCTGGCGGAAGCCGCCGCGGCCCGCCAGGGCGCCGGCACGACCGCGTGCTGCATCGTGGCGCCGGATCCCTACCTCTACTTCGCACGCCTGACCCAGTGGTGGGCCGCGAACATGCGCAAGCCGCGCGCCACGCCCGCCATCCATCCGACGGCGACCGTCGCCCCGGACGCGGTGATCGGCAAGGACGTGGAAGTGGGTCCGCATGCGGTGATCGAGTCCGGCGCGGTGCTGGGCGACGGTGTGCGCATCGGCGCGCACACGATCGTCGAGCAGGACGCCCGCGTCGGCGCGCACACGCGGTTCGCGCCGCACGTGGTGTTCGGCCATGACTGCGTGATCGGTGAGCGCTCCATGCTGCACAGCGGCGTCGTCATCGGCGCGGACGGTTTCGGCTTCGCACCGACCAAGCATGCCGACGGCACGCCCGGCGTCGAGTGGGTCAAGATCGAGCAGCTCGGCGCGGTGCGCATCGGCGACGGTGTCGAGATCGGCGCCAACACCTGCGTGGACCGCGGCGCGCTGGGCGACACGGTGATCGCCGACGGCGTCATCATCGACAACCTGGTCCAGATCGCGCACAACGTGAAGATCGGCAAGGGCACGGCGATCGCCGGCGCGACGGCCATCGCCGGCAGCGCGGAGATCGGCGCCAACTGCATCGTGGCCGGCGCGGCGCGGATCAACGGCCACATCCGCATCACTGACGGCGTGCAGATCGGCCCGACGGCCAACATCAGCAACAGCATCGACAAGCCCGGCGCCTACGCCGGCATGTGGCCCTTCGAGGACGCCGCATCGTGGCAGAAGAATGCCGCCGCCCTGCGCGGGCTCTATGAGCTGCGCCAGCGCGTTCGTGCCCTGGAAAAGAAGACGACATGACTGAGACCCGCATCGACATCCACGGCATCCTCGAGAAGCTGCCGCACCGTTACCCCATCCTGCTGGTCGACCGCGTCCTGGAAGTGGAGAAGGGCGTGCGCATCCGCGCGATCAAGAACGTCAGCATCAACGAGCCGTTCTTCAACGGTCACTTCCCGCACCGTCCGGTGATGCCGGGCGTGCTGATCCTCGAAGCGCTGGCGCAGGCCGCCACGCTGCTGGCGGTCGAGAGCTACAACTTCACGCTGGACGAGAACCACGTCGTCTACTTCGCCGGCATCGACAACGCGCGCTTCAAGCGTCCGGTCGAGCCGGGCGACCAGCTGATCCTCGAGGTCACGCTGGACCGCGCCAAGGCCGGCATCTACAAGTTCGGCGCCAAGGCCTTCGTGGGGACGGACATCGTGGCCGAGGCCGGCCTGATGTGCACCATGCGCAAGCTCGACTGCTGAGGCAGGCACTGGCGCCCCGCCCTCCGACTCCCCTGCTGAACAGACGCTGAATCCGGACGCCCATGGCCCGTATCCATCCCACCGCGATCATCGACCCGCAGGCCCAGCTCGACGACACCGTCCAGGTCGGCCCGTACGCGGTGATCGGCCCCGAGGTGCGCATCGGCGCCGGCACGCGCGTCGGTCCGCACACGGTGATCGAAGGCCGGACCACCATCGGTCGCGACAACGCCATCTTCCAGTTCGCGTCCATCGGCGCGATGCCGCAGGACATGAGCCATGGCGGCGAGGTGACGGAGCTGGTCATCGGCGACCGCAACACGATCCGCGAGTTCTGCACCTTCAACACCGGCACGTTCAAGGAGCAGGGCGTCACGCGCGTCGGCTCCGACAACTGGATCATGGCCTACGTGCACCTGGCGCATGACGTGATCGTCGGCGACCACTGCGTGCTGGCCAACAACGCGACGCTGGCCGGCCACGTGCATGTCGGCGACTGGGCGACCATCGGCGGCCTCACGGGCGTGCATCAGTTCGTGCACGTCGGCGCGCACGCGATGATCGGTTTCCAGGGCCATGTGGCGCAGGACGTCGCGCCCTACATGACGGTCGACGGCAACCCGCTGGAAGTGCGCGCGGTCAACCTGACCGGCCTGCGTCGCCGCGGCTTCAGCAACGACCGCATCGGCGTGATCCGCCAGATCCACAAGCTGCTGTTCCGCGACGGCACGACGCTGGAACAGTCCGTCGCGAACATCGAGGCGCTCAAGCAGGGCCAGGACGCCGAGTCGATGCGCGACATCCAGGCGATGCTGGACTTCCTGGCGGGCGCCAAGCGCGGCCTGGTCCGCTGACAGCCCCGGACGACCGACATGAGTTCCACGGATCCTCGACTGGGCCTGGTGGCCGGCGAGGCCTCCGGAGATCTGCTCGCCAGCCTGCTGCTGCAGGGCCTGAAGGCGCGCTGGCCTGAGCTGAGCTCGGCCGGCATCGGCGGCCCGAAGATGCAGGTGCAGGGCTTCGACGCCTGGTGGCCCAGCCACAAGCTGTCGATCTTCGGCTACTGGGACGCGATCAAGAACATCCGCGAGCTGCTCGCGATCCGCCGGCAACTCGGAGACCGCCTGATCGCCGAGCGGCCGTCGATCTTCGTCGGCGTCGACGCGCCCGACTTCAACTTCGGCCTGGAACAGCGCCTGCGCGAGTCCGGCATCAAGACGGTCCACTTCGTCTGCCCGTCGATCTGGGCCTGGCGCCCGGAGCGCGTGCAGACGATCAAGCGCAGCGCGGACCACGTGCTGTGCCTGTTCCCGTTCGAGCCCGCGATCCTGGAAAAGGCGGGCATCCCGTCGACCTACGTCGGCCACCCGCTGGCCGACCAGATCCCGTTCGAGCCGCCGCGCGAGGACGCGCGACGCGACCTGGGCTTCGGGGAGCACGACACGATCGTGGCGATCCTGCCCGGCAGCCGTCGCAGCGAACTGGACTACATCGGCCCGCCGCTGCTCGACGCGGCGCGGCGCATGCATCAGGCCCGGCCCGCGCTGCGTTTCGTCATCCCGATCGCGCCGGGGCTGCGGCCCATGGTCGAGGCGCTGATGGCGCAGCACGGCCAGGGCCTGCCGATGACCCTGGTCGACGGCCGCGCGCAGGACGCGCTGGCCGCCTGCGACCTGACGCTGGTCGCGAGCGGCACCGCGACGCTGGAAGCGGCGCTGCTGAAGCGGCCCATGGTGATCGCCTACAAGCTGCACTGGTTCAACGCGTGGCGGATGAAGGGCAAGGCGCTGCTGCCGTGGGTCGGGCTGCCGAACGTGCTGGCGCGCGAGACGCTGGTGCCCGAGTGCCTGCAGGACGAGTGCACCGGCGAGCGCATCGCCCGCGAGGGCCTGGCGTGGCTGGACGACGCGCCGCGTCGGGAGCGGCTGCGCGAGCGCTTCCTCGAGATCCACCAACAGCTGCGCTGCAACACCGCGCAAAGGGCCGGCGATGCGATCGCGAAAATCCTCGGCGCCTGAGCTTCCGACGCAACTGGGCCTCGAATGGGTCCGCGAGGGTCTGCTGTGCGGTGTGGACGAAGCGGGCCGCGGCCCGCTGGCGGGACCCGTGGTCGCGGCGGCGGTGATCCTCGACGACCAGAACCCGATCAAGGGGCTGAACGATTCGAAGGTGCTCAGCGAGAAGAAGCGCGAGCAGCTCTTCGACGAGATCCGCGCCAAGGCGCTGTGCTTCTGCATCGCGGAGGCCACGGTCGAGGAGATCGACCGCATCAACATCCTGCAGGCGACGATGCTGGCGATGCGCCGTGCGGTCGAGGGCCTGCGGCTCAAGCCCGCGCACGTGCAGGTCGACGGCAACCGGCTGCCGGTGCTGCGCATCCCCGCCGAGGCCATCGTCAAGGGCGATGCGCTGGTGCCGGCGATCTCCGCCGCGTCCATCCTGGCCAAGGTGCACCGCGACCGCTTCTGCCTGCAGATGCATGCGCAGCATCCGGAGTACGGCTTCGACAACCACAAGGGCTACGGCACGCGCGAGCACCTGGACGCGCTGCGCGTGCACGGCGCGACCGCCTGGCATCGCCAGAGCTTCGCGCCGGTGCGCACGCTGGATCTTTCTGAAGCACGCATCGCATGAGCTGGTTGTCCATCACCGCGCGTGACAACGCGAACCTGCAGCGCCTGCGCAAACTGGCGCAGGACGGCGGTGCCTATCGCAAGCTGGGCGGCGTCTGGCTGGAAGGCGATCACCTCGTGCGCGCGGCGGTGCAACGCGGCGTGAAGCCGTCGCTGGCGCTGATCACCGACGTGGCCGCGGCGGATGAAGCGCTGCATGCGCTGGCCGACGTCGCGCCCAAGGTGCTGGTCGTTTCACCGGAGCTGTTCAAGACCGTGTCCGGTCTGGAGTCGCCGGCGCAGATCGGCTTCGAGCTGGCGCTGCCGACGCAGCCTCGCATCGAAGCGAACGCCGATTCCGTCGTGCTGGACCGCCTGCAGGATGCGGGCAATGTCGGCACGATCCTGCGCAGCGCAGGGGCGCTGGGCTTCCGGCAGGTGCTGGCGCTGAAGGGCACCGCGGCGCTGTGGTCGCCGAAGGTGCTGCGCGCCGGCATGGGCGCGCACTTCGGCTTGAATCTGGTGGAAGGACTCAGCGTCGAGGACCTCGACGCGCTGAAGGTCCCGCTGCTGGCGACGAGCTCGCATGCCGATGCGCTGCTGCACGAAGCCGATCTCCCGAATCCCTGCGCCTGGGTCATGGGCCACGAAGGGCAGGGCGTTGCCGAGGCCCTGATGCAGCGCTGCGCGTTGCGTGTCGGCATTCCTCAGCCGGGCGGCGAGGAGTCGCTCAACGTGGCGAGCGCCGCCTCGATCTGCCTCTACGAATCGACGCGACGCAGGCTGGTCTGAGTGGGTCTGACTAGGTGTTTGATGCGTCCGGCGCGTCAGCCGCGGATCACTTCGCCATCGCAAGCGCCGCGACCCCCAGCGCAATGAACACCGCGCCCGCGATGCGCCATCCGCGCTCGCCTTCACCGAGCAACTGACCGCCGATCAGCGCGGCGAACAGCATCGACAGTTCCCGCGCCGGCGCGACGCGCGAGAGCGGCGCCAGCTTCATCGCGTACAGCACCAGGATGTAGGCCGTCGGCGCACCGACGATGACGACCAGCGCGTGTTTCCACTGCCGGCGCAGTGCGGTCGCGAACCCGGTGCGGTCGCGCAGCACCGCCGGCAGGATCATGGGCAGGCGCAGCGCATTGCAGAAGTACTCGTAGAGGATGGGCGACAGGGCCAGCACCTTCACCGCATAGCCGTCGATCACGCTGTAGGTCGCGATCGTGGCGCCGGTCAGCGCGCCCCAGGCGATGCCCAGCTTGCGCTTGCGATGCAGTTCGGGATCGCGGTTCGCGCCCTTGGCGAAGAAGGTCGGTCCCGCCGCCATCAGCAGGATCCCGCCGACCACGCCCGCAAGACCGAGCCCGCCGCCCACGCCGAGGTGCTCCCCCAGCAGCACCACCGCGACCAGCGACGACAGCAGCGGTCCACTGCCGCGCGCGACCGGATAGACCACCGTCATGTCCGCGGCGCGATAGCCGGCGAGCAGCGCGTTGAAGTAGGCCAGGTGCACGACGGCGCTGGCGATCGTCGCGGTCCAGGCCTGCCAGCGCCAGTCGGGCAGCTCGTCGAAGCCGGCGATGAGCGCCGCGGGCAGCCACAGCAGGCTGATGCCCAGCGCGGTCATGCAGGAGAAGTGATGGTTGCCCTGCGCCTTCTTGGCCGCGAAGTTCCACAGCGCGTGGATCAGCGCGGCCGCGACGACCAGGGCGAGCGCGCTTGCTGGCATCGGTCGCGGAGGGGCTCAGTACATCAGGCGGTCGGGTCGGATGTCGCGCAGGATGGTGGTCGCGATTTCCTCGATCGACTTGTGCGTCGACGACAGCCAGTTGATGCCGGCCTTCTTCATCATCGTCTCGGCCTCGCGCACCTCGTAGTGGCAGTTCATGAGGTCGGCGTACTTGCTGCCCGGGCGGCGCTCGTTGCGGACCTGCGCCAGGCGCTCCGGATCGATCGTCAGCCCGAAGCATTTCTTCTTGTGCGGGATCAGCAGCGAGGGCAGGTGGCCGCGATCGAAGTCCTCGGGGATCAGCGGGTAGTTGGCGGCCTTGATGCCGTGCTGCATCGCCAGGTACAGCGAGGTCGGCGTCTTGCCGCAACGACTGACCCCCACGAGGATCACGTCCGCCGAGTCGAGGTTGCGCGCGGACTGGCCGTCGTCGTGCGCCAGCGAGAAGTTGATCGCCTCGATCCGGTCGTGGTACTCCTGGCTCTTGGCGACGTCGGAGAAACGGCCGACGCGGTGGCTGGACTTGATCCGGAACTCGTCCTCCAGCGGCGCGATGAAGGTGCCGAACATGTCCATCACGAGGCCTTGACACTCCTGGCGCACCACGTTGAGCACCTCGCGGTTCACCAGCGTCGCGAACACGATGGGGCGCACGCCTTCGCGTTCGCCGGTCTCGTTGATCTCCTGGACCAGCTGGCGGGCCTTCTCGCCGCTGTCGATGAAGGGGCGGCGCACGTGACGGGCCTTCACCGGGAACTGCGCCAGGATGGAGTTGCCGAAGGTTTCGGCGGTGATGCCGGTGCCATCCGAGACGAAGAAGACGGTGTGCTGGGACATGGAGGGCCTTTGAGTCGTGCCGGAACCGGACCGGGCGGGGTGCGCGAGCCTTCGCCGGATCGGGCATGCCGCATGCCGAAGGGGGAAGTTCGGCCGTTGTTCCGCCTCGGCCCAGCCCCGAACGGGGGCTTACATCATAGATCGGCGACCCACTAGAATCGTCCGCAACTTGCCCCTGCCCATCGCATTGAACGCCGCATGAACGCTGCTTCGCGCCGCCCACAAGAATCGACAACACCTGTCGTGCGCCGCGTCATGCCTGTCTCCCTCGAAGCCGCCGATGCGATCGGCCTGCTCGGGAGTGCGCGGGGAGCCCCGGTTTCTCAACATCACGGAGTTTTCCCATGTCTGATGCACGCCTCGAGGCGACCGCCCTGGTCGTACCCTTCGAAAAACTGAGGATGACCGACGTCGAGTCGGTGGGCGGCAAGAACGCCTCGCTCGGCGAAATGATCTCGCAGCTGGCCGAAACCGGCGTGCGCGTGCCCGGCGGCTTCGCCACCACGGCTCACGCCTTCCGCGAATTCCTCAAGCATGAAGGCCTGGATGCCCGCATCCAGAATCGCCTGTCCGACCTCAATACCGATGACGTCCGCGCGCTGGCCGTGGCCGGTGCCGAGATCCGCGGCTGGCTGGAAGCGCAGCCTTTCCCGGCCGATCTGGAGGCGGCGATCCGCGCCTCCTTCGCCGCCCTGACCGCCGACAGCCCGGACGCGTCCTTCGCCGTGCGTTCCTCCGCGACCGCGGAAGACCTGCCCGACGCCTCCTTCGCCGGCCAGCAGGAGACCTTCCTGAACGTCGTCGGCATCGAGGACGTGCTGCACAAGATGAAGGAAGTCTTCGCGTCGCTCTACAACGACCGCGCGATCAGCTACCGCGTGCACAAGGGCTTCGCGCACAGCGAGGTGGCCCTGTCCGCGGGCGTGCAGCGCATGGTGCGCTCCGACCTCGGCGCCGCCGGCGTCATGTTCACCATCGACACCGAGTCCGGCTTCAAGGACGTCGTCTTCATCACCTCCAGCTACGGCCTGGGCGAGACGGTGGTGCAGGGCGCCGTGAACCCTGACGAGTTCTACGTCCACAAGCCGGCGCTGCAGCGCGGCAAGTTCGCGCTCATCCGCCGCAACCTGGGTTCCAAGCTGATCCAGATGACCTTCTCGACGCCTGAAGAAAAGGCGGCGAGCGGCAAGCTGGTCAAGACCGTCGACGTCGAGGTCGAGCAGCGCAACCGCTACTCGCTGACCGACGAGGACGTCGTGCAGCTGGCCAGGTACGCCGTGATCATCGAGCAGCATTACGGCCGCCCGATGGACATCGAGTGGGGCAAGGACGGCAACGACGGCCAGCTCTACATCCTGCAGGCGCGTCCCGAGACGGTGAAGAGCCAGGCCGAGGGTCAGGTCGAGCAGCGCTTCAAGCTCAAGGGTTCCGGCACCGTGCTGGCCGAAGGCCGCGCGATCGGCCAGAAGATCGGCACGGGCCCGGTGCGCCTGGTCGACAGCGTGGCCGAGATGGAACGTGTGCAGCCCGGCGACGTGCTGGTCACCGACATGACCGACCCGAACTGGGAGCCGGTCATGAAGCGCGCCAGCGCCATCGTGACCAACCGCGGCGGCCGCACCTGCCACGCGGCGATCATCGCGCGTGAGCTCGGCATCCCGGCGGTGGTCGGTTGCGGCGACGCCACCGACAAGCTCAAGGACGGCCAGCTGGTGACGGTGGTCTGTTCCGAGGGCGACACCGGCTTCATCTACGACGGTCTGCTCGAGACCGAAGTCAGCGAAGTCCACCGCGGCGAGATGCCTTACAGCCCGGTGAAGATCATGATGAACGTCGGCAACCCGCAGCTGGCCTTCAACTTCTCGCAGATGCCCAACAGCGGTGTCGGCCTGGCGCGGCTCGAGTTCATCATCAACAACAACATCGGCGTCCACCCGAAGGCGATCCTGGACTATCCGAACATCGACAACGACCTGAAGAAGGCGGTCGAGTCGGTGGCCCGCGGACACGCGTCGCCGCGCGCCTTCTACGTCGACAAGCTGGCTGAAGGCATCGCGACGATCGCCGCCGCCTTCTGGCCGCAGCCGGTCATCGTGCGTCTGTCCGACTTCAAGAGCAACGAGTACCGCAAGCTGATCGGCGGCTCGCGCTACGAGCCGGACGAAGAGAACCCGATGCTGGGCTTCCGTGGCGCGTCGCGCTACATCTCGGGCGAGTTCCAGGACGCGTTCGCGATGGAGTGCGAAGCGCTCAAGCGCGTGCGCAACGACATGGGCCTGACCAACGTCGAGATCATGGTGCCCTTCGTGCGCACGGTGAAGCAGGCGCAGAAGGTCGTGGAGATGCTGGCGGAGCGTGGCCTGAAGCGTGCGGCCAACGGCGGCCAGGACGGCCTGCGCGTCATCATGATGTGCGAGGTTCCGAGCAACGCCATCCTGGCCGAGCAGTTCCTGGAGCATTTCGACGGCATGTCGATCGGCTCCAACGACCTGACGCAGCTGACGCTGGGTCTGGACCGCGACTCCGGCCTGGAGCTGCTCTCGGGCGACTTCGACGAACGTGATCCGGCGGTCAAGGCGCTGATCTCGCGTGCGATCGCTGCGTGCCGCGCCACGGGCAAGTACATCGGCATCTGCGGCCAGGGCCCCAGCGACCATCCGGACTTCGCCGAATGGCTGGCTGCCGAGGGCATTGCCTCGCTGTCCCTGAACCCGGACTCGGTCATCGAGACCTGGCAGCGTCTCGCGAAGCGCTGAGCCTCTCCGCACGCCACCACACCAACGGCCCTTCGGGGCCGTTTTCCATTGCCGTCCTCGGTGGCAAAACCGATGAAGGACGGCAGTGGTTGGGGACGGCTGGTCGCGGGGTTCTGGCGCTTGACGCCAGGGCCCTGCGACCTGGCGGCCAACGCCCCGGCGTGCGCAGGCAGGCGGTCGCCGCATTCCCCGGGGGAAGTTGTGGATGCGCCTGCACCGCAAGCGGGCGATGATCCGCCCCCATGTCGACTTCCTCGCCAGACGCTGTCTTCCGCCGCCGTCTCCATCGCATCTACGGTGCCTACACGATCGGCTTCGTGCTGCTGGTGGGCCTGCTGGGCGTGCTGGAGCGGATGGGGATGCCCAAGCAGTGGCTGGGGTTCTCGTTCCTGCTGCTGACGGTGCTGATCTACGCGGGGATTGGCGTGTTCAGTCGGACGACGGATCCGGTCGAGTATTACGTCGCTGGCCGGCGCGTCCCCGCGTTCTATAACGGCATGGCTGCGGGTGCCGACTGGATGAGCGCGGCGAGTTTCCTCGGCATGGCGGGCAGTTTGTACCTCGCGGGGTACGGCGGATTGGCGTTCGTGCTCGGATGGACGGGGGGCTTCTGCCTCGTGGCGCTGCTGCTGGCGCCGTACCTGCGCCGTTTCGGCGGCTTCACCGTGCCGGACTTTCTCGGGGCCCGCTTCGAGAGCCGCGGCCTGCGTGTGATGGGCGCGGCGGCGGCGGTGCTGGTGTCCTTCATCTACCTCGTCGCGCAGATCTACGCGATCGGCCTGATCACGACGCGGCTCACGGGACTGACCTTCGAGATCGGCCTGTTCGTCGGCCTCGGCGGCGTGCTGGTGTGTTCCTTCCTCGGCGGCATGCGGGCCGTCACGTGGACCCAGGTCGCGCAGTACATCATCATGATCGTGGCCTACGTGGTGCCGGTGATGTGGCTGTCGACGATACAGACGGGCTCGCCGCTGCCGCAGTTCACCGCGGGCACCGAGATCCGCGAGATCACCGTCCGCGAGCAGCAACTGCTGCACGACCCGAAGGAGCTGGAGGTCCGCGGGCTCTATGAACAGCGCGCGAAGGACTTCGAGCATCTCATCGCCGAACTGCCGCACTCGCTCGATGCCGAGCGTCAGCGCGTCTCGCAGGTGATCGCGAAGTTGAAGTTCGAGGAGGCGCCGCTCGCGCAGATCCAGGCGGCGGAGAAGGTGCGCGCCGCGCTGCCGCGCACGGAGGCGGAGGCCCGCGACCTGTGGCAGCGCGCCGTCGCCGCCAATCGCCAGCGCGCCGAGCCGCTCGCCGGCATGCCGCTGCATGCGCAGCCCTTCGCCGGCGATCCCGACGGCACGTCGGCCGAGCAGGAGGCCTACACGCTGGCGCGGCGCAACTTCCTGGCGCTGGTCCTGGTGCTGATGGTGGGCACCGCGGGGCTGCCGCACATCCTGACCCGCTACTACACGGTGCCGACGGTGGCGGAGGCGCGCACCTCGGTCGCGTGGACGCTGTTCTTCATCGCGCTGCTCTACCTGTTCGCGCCGGCACTCGCGGTGATGCTCAAGCACGAGGTGCTGCATCACCTGGTCGGCTCGCCGATCGCGGAGCTCCCCGGATGGATGAAGCAGTGGATGCGCGTCGATCCTAGTCTGCTGAACATCCAGGACATCAACCACGACGGCATCCTTCAGCTCGGCGAGCTGCGGCTGGGTGGCGACATCGTCATGCTGATGACGCCTGAGCTCGCAGGCCTGCCGTATGTGCTCTCCGCGATGGTGGCCGCAGGCGCTCTGGCCGCGGCGTTGTCGACGGCGGACGGGCTGTTGCTGACGATCTCCAGCGCGCTCTCCCACGACGTCTACTACCGCGTCATGAATCCACGCGCCTCGATGACGCAGCGGGTGACCATCTCCAAGGCGCTGCTGCTGGCGACCGCGCTCACCGCCGCCGCGGTGGCCGCGCAGAAGCCGGCGGACATCCTGCTGCTGGTGTCGTCGGCGTTCTCGCTGTCGGGCTCGACGCTGGTGCCGGCGCTGGTCGCAGGCATCTTCTGGAAACGGGCCAACAAGCAGGGCGCGGCGGCCGGCATGCTCGCCGGACTCGGCATGACGCTCTACTACATGGTGAACGCGCATGCGGGCCTGCGCCAGGCGCTGGGCATAGGCGGCGACCCGCAGCTGTGGTGGGGCATCCAGCCGATGGCGGCGGCACTGTTCGGGCTGCCGGCGGGCATCGCCGCGCTGGTCGTGGTGAGCCTGCTGACCCCGCCACCGTCGGCGACGGCCCGCGCGCTGCAGGCCCGGGTCACGGGCGCCACGCCCTGAGCCAAGTTCACGCCGGATGGACGGGTCGCCCAAACTGGGCTAGAATGCTCGATTCCCCTTGCCGGGCCCACGAGTAGACGCTGGGGTCCGGCTTTCAGGCCAAGGGCCAGTCTCCTTTTCGGAGCTGCGCCGGAGGTCGTCGAAATCCATAAGGAGTTCGTATGCGTCATTACGAAATCGTTCTGCTGATCCATCCGGATCAAAGCGAACAAGTTCCGGCGATGCTGGAGCGCTACAAGGGCCTGGTCACCAACGGTGGTGGCAAGGTTCATCGCGTGGAAGACTGGGGCCGTCGTCAGCTGGCCTATCAGATCCAGAAACTGGCCAAGGCGCATTACCTGTGCCTGAACATCGAGTGCAGCAAGGAAATCCTGGCTGAAATCGAGACCGGTTTCCGCTTCAACGACGCCGTGCTGCGTCACCTGACCGTCGTCAAGGACAAGGCCGAGACGAACCCGTCGGTGATGATGAAGGCCGTCGAGCGCGAAGAAGCCCGCAAGGCCCCGCAAGAAGCGTCCGCCTGAGCTGACAAGCGCGGCCACTGACGTTCCCGAATTTCTGATCCGCTGACTCGACGATCTTCTCCGCTCGCATGAACCGGCTGGTACTGCAGGCGCAGATCCTCGAGATCGCGGCGATCCGATACACCCCCGCCGGGCTCCCGGCCCTGGACCTGATGCTCAAGCATGAGTCCATGGTCGATGAAGCCGGCTCCACGCGCAAAGTCGCGATGGAGATCAAGGCGGTGGCGATCGGTGAAGTCGTGAAGCGGGTCCAGGCGCTGGGCCTGACGGAGAAGACGGTGTTCACCGGATTTCTCTCGGCACAGCGGCAGGGGCGAGGCACGGTGTTTCACATCACCGGCTTCGCGGACTGAACGGGACGGACAGGTCGCGCAGATCGTTTAAATCTGGATAGATAGCAGGAGTTCACTATGCCCCCGCCACGTGGTAAAGGTCGGTTCTCTAAGGACCGCAAGCCCAAGCGCAATCAACAATCGCTGCTGTTCCGTCGCAAGCGTTTCTGCCGCTTCACCGTCGCCGGTGTTGAGCAGATCGACTACAAGGACGTCGACGTCCTGCGCGACTTCGTCGGTGAAAACGGCAAGATCGTGCCCGCCCGCCTGACCGGCACGCGCGCCTTCTTCCAGCGTCAGCTGTCGGTGTGCATCAAGCGCGCCCGCTTCCTGGCCCTGCTGCCGTACAGCGACCAGCACAAGGTCTAAGGAGTCCACCCATGCAAGTCATCCTGCTGGAAAAAGTGGCCAACCTGGGTAACCTGGGCGATGTCGTCAAGGTCAAGGACGGTTACGCACGCAACTTCCTGATCCCGACCCGCCAGGCGCGCCGCGCCACGGAATCGGCCATCAAGGAATTCGAAGCCAAGCGCGCCGAACTCGAGAAGGTCGCCGCCGAGAAGCTGGCCGCCGCACAAGCCCTGGGCGAGAAGATCAACGGCAACACCGTGACGATCTCGCAGAAGGCTGGCGTCGACGGCCGTCTGTTCGGTTCCGTGACCAACGCCGACATCGCTGAAGCGCTGACGAAGGCCGGTACGGCCATCGTCAAGTCGCAAGTGCGTCTGCCCAACGGTCCGCTGAAGACCGTCGGCGAATTCCCGATCAACGTTGCTCCGCACACCGACGTGGTGGTGGAAGTGACCGTGAAGGTCGTCGCCGAAGTCGAGTAATGTCTCGACCGTCCGGCTGGGCGCTCCGCGCGCCCTCCGGACATGCCCTGACCCCGTCAGGCCTGCGGGCCTGACATGATCAAGGCAGAACAAAAGAAAGCCGACAGCTGAGAAGCCGTCGGCTTTCTGCTTTTCCGGGGCTTGAGTTATCCCGCTCGCTCCACAAGCTATCCATCGCTCATCCACAGGCTTGTCCACAATGTCCGCGATCTTCACCACGCCCGGATCCAGTGCCAGCGACAGCGAGATCGCGCGACTGCGCGTGCCGCCCAACTCGGTGGAAGCCGAGCAGAGCGTGCTCGGCGGCCTGCTGATCGACAACACCGCCTGGGACAAGGCGGCGGACACGCTCAGCGACTCCGATTTCTACCGCTACGAGCACAAGCAGGTCTACGCCGCGATCGGCAAACTGATCAACGGCGGCAAGCCGGCGGACGTGGTGACGGTGTTCGAGGAGCTGACCTCGCTCGGCAAGGCCGAGGAGTGCGGCGGGCTGGCCTACCTGAACGCGTTGGCGCAGGGCGTGCCGAGCGCGGCCAACCTGCGCCGCTACGCCGAGATCGTCCGTGAGCGCGCGATCCTGCGCAAGCTGGTGGCGACCTCGGACGAGATCGCGACCGCCGCGCTGAATCCCGCCGGCCGCGCGGTCAACGAGATCCTGGACGAGGCCGAAGGCAAGATCTTCCGCATCAACGAGGAAGGCTCGCGCGGCGGCACCGGGTTCCAGAGCATGGACCGGTTGATGGTCGAGCTGATGGACCGCGTCAACGAGCTGGCCGAGCAGGGCGCCGAGGACGTCACCGGCGTGCGCACCGGCTTCTTCGACCTGGACCGCATGACGGCGGGCCTGCAGCGCGGCGACCTGATCGTGCTGGCGGCGCGCCCGTCGATGGGCAAGACCGCGTTCGCGATCAACATCGGCGAGGCCGTGGCGATCAACGAAGGCCTGCCCGTCATCATCTACTCGATGGAAATGGGCGCGGCGCAGCTGGCCTTGCGGATGGTCGGTTCGATCGGCCGCATCGACCAGAGCAACCTGCGCACCGGCCGCCTGAAGGACGACGAATGGGGCCGGCTGGCCGAGGCCGTCGACAAGCTCGGCAACGCGCCGATCTACATCGACGAGAGCCCGGGCCTGTCGCCCAGCGAGGTGCGCTCCAGAGCGCGGCGCCAGGCGCGCATCTCGGGCCAGATCGGCCTGATCATCATCGACTACCTGCAGCTGATGAGCGGCAACGGCGGCGGCAGCGAAGAGAACCGCGCGACCGTGGTCGGCGAAATCTCGCGGGGCCTGAAGGCCCTGGCCAAGGAGCTGCGCTGCCCGGTGATCGCGCTGTCGCAGCTGAACCGCTCGGTGGAAACGCGGCCGGACAAGCGGCCGATGATGTCCGACCTGCGCGAGTCGGGCGCCATCGAGCAGGATGCGGACATCATCATGTTCATCTACCGCGACGAGTACTACACCAAGGACGAGTGCAAGGAGCCGGGGGTCGCGGAGATCATCATCGCCAAGCAGCGTAACGGCCCGGTGGGCACGGTGAAGCTGGCCTTCGTGAGACAGAACACCAAGTTCGAGAACCTGGCGCCGGGCTACGTCAGCCCGGGCGGCGACGAGTATTGATCGCCACCGGCCGGATCGTCACCGGCCGGATCGACAGCGAGCCGATGGCCGCCCGAGGGCTGGCCGTCAGATCACCTGGCCGCCGGACACCTCGATCCGCTGCGCGGTGACCCAGCGGTGTTCGGCGGTGAGCAGGCTGGCGATCATCGGACCGATGTCGTCGGGCACGCCCACGCGGCCCAAGGCCGTCATCGACGCGAACTGCTGGTTGAGGTCGGGCATGTCGCGCACCGCGCCGCCGAGGAAGTCGGTCTCGATGGCGCCCGGCGCCACCGTGTTGACCGCGATGCCGCGGCTGCCCAGTTCCTTGGCCAGGTACACCGACAGGATCTCCACCGCACCCTTGGCGGCCGAGTACGCCGAGAAGCCCGGGAAGCTCACGCGCGTCAGTCCCGACGAGAGGTTGACGATGCGTCCGCCGTCGGCGATCAGCGGCAGCAGCGCCTGCGTCAGGAAGAAGACGCCTTTCACGTGGACGTTGAACAGCGCGTCGAAGTCCGCCACGGTGGTGTCGGCGAACGAGGCCATCGCGCCGTGTCCGGCGTTGTTGACGAGGTGGTCGAAGGTGTCGCGACCCCACGTGTCCTGCAGCGCGGCACGGACCTGCGCGGCGAAGCCGGCGAAGGTCCCGACGTCGGCGACGTCCAGCGGGATCGCCACGGCCAGGCGGCCCAGCGCCTGGATCTCCTGGACGACGCGTTGCGCCTCGGCGGCGCCGCTGCGATAGGTGAGGATCACGTCGCCGCCGCGGCGCGCGATGCTGAGGGCGGTGTTGCGGCCCAGGCCGCGGCTGGAACCGGTCACGAGAGCGATGGAAGTCATGTGTGTCTCCGAGAGGATGAAGGAAGGGATCGATGACGGAAAGCCGTCAGGGCTCTCCGGGGAGGGCGGGTGAGGGGCGCGCGGATCAGCGCAGCGCCTCGATGACGGCGTCGGCCAGCGGCGCGGAGGAGGCCGGGTTCTGGCCGGTCAGCAGATTGCCGTCCCTGACCACGTAGGCGCCCCAGTTCGGGCCCTTCTCGTACCTGGCGCCGGCCTTGCGCAGCGTCGCTGCGAGCAGCCAGGGCGCGTTGTCCGCGGTGCCGAATTCACGCTCCTCCTCGTCGCTGAACGAGGTCATGCGGCGTCCGGCGAAAGGCCAGCGCCCCTGTGCGTCCTTGGCTGCGAGCAGCGCGGCCTGTCCGTGGCACACCGGCGCGATGATCTTCGCGGCGCCATCGGCCTCGACCAGCAGCCGTCCCATGTCGGCGTCCTTGTACAGGTCCTCGACCGGGCCATGTCCGCCGGGGATGACGACCGCGTCGTAGCGGCTCGCGCCGACGTCCTTCAACGCCAGCGGATGAGCGACGCGCGCGGCGTTGTCGGCCAGGTAGCGCTTGAAGTGCTTCACCGGCTCCTCGCCGACCAGCTTGGTGTCGAGGCTTCGCTGATCGATCGTGGGCGCGACGCCACCGGGGGTCGCGATGTCGACCTGATAGCCCGCCTTGCGGAACTTCTCGTCCATCACGATGAACTCTTCGGCCCACACGCCGCTGTCGTACTTCGAGCCGTCGGCGCGGGTCCACTTGTCGGCGGCGGAGAGCACGATCAGCACGTGGCGCTGGGCGATCGCAGCCGGCTTCGCCGGCGTGGCGCCGTGGGCCTGGACGAAGGCGCCGGACATCGCCGTGAGCGCGACGGCCGCCGCCAGGGCGAGTTGTGAAAAGCCTCGACGGCTCGTTTGGAGGGGGCTGGTCTTGGTCATGGCAATGTCTCGTGGTGGGGTTGGAACTCGGTTCCGGCAAAGCGCTGGAACGGGATCCAATGTGCTTGCCGACCCCATCGCGCAGTTGCCAGTTCCCCGCCCATTTCTTGCCTGATCCGGGGTGGCCGGCGGCCCGCCGGGCGGCGGCGCAAGCGCGTCGTGGCGCGGCTTGCTCGAAGTTCGGCGTTTCTTGCCCGATGCTCCGGCCCCCGTTGCGGACGACGCGCGCGGTCGCTACCGTGCGTGCATGTCCACGCCACTGCTTCCCGTCGTCCGGCGCTACGCCGATTTCTATGCCGATGCGCAAGGCGTGGCGGCGACGCCGCTGCCCGGGTTCACCGTGTTGCGCGCCACGAGCCCGAGCGAGCTGCTGTATGCGATCTCGCGACCGCTGGTCGCGATCGTGGTGCAGGGCACCAAGCGCGTCATGATGGGCGCGCGGACCTTCGACTTCGGCGCCGGAGACTCGCTGTTGATCACCGCCGACGTGCCCACCATCAGCCAGATCACCGGCGCGAGCCTGGTCGAGCCGTACTACTCGCTCGTGCTGGACCTGGACCCCTCCCTCATCCAGGAACTGGCCGTCGAGATGAGCGTGGCCGAGGGCGATCGCGGCACGCCGGTGCGCGTCGACCCGACGGAGCCCGAGGTGAGCGCCACCGCGCTGCGGATGCTGGAACTGCTGGACCGGCCGACGGCCGTGCCGGTGCTCAAGCGGCAGCTGGTGCGCGAGATGCACTACTGGCTGATGGCGGGCCGCCATGGTCCGGCGATTCGGAATCTGGGCGTGTCGGACAGCCGGTCCCGGCAGGTGTCGAAAGCCGTGGCCCTCATCCGGTCGGAGTTCGCGAGGCCGTTGCGCATCGAACGTCTGGCCGAGGCCGCGGCGATGAGCCCGTCCACCTTGCATGAGCACTTCAAGGCGGTGACCTCGCTGTCGCCGCTGCAGTTCCAGAAGCAGCTCCGCCTGATCGAGGCGCGCCGGATGATGATGTCCGAGAACGCCGGGGCCAGCGATGCCGCCTATGCGGTGGGCTACGAGAGCGTTCCCCAGTTCACCCGGGAGTACGGCCGCATGTTCGGTGCGTCCCCCGTGCGTGACGTGAAGGGGACGAGGGCGAAGATCAGGGCCGTCTGAGGGCCCAGCGCTGCAGCTCGGCGTTGTGAGCTCAGCGCTCCACGCGGATCGACTCCGGAGCGAGGCGGTAGCCGCTCGTCGCGAGCGCTGAGTTGATCGCCTGGACCTCCAGCGTGCCGGTGACCGTCACGACCGACATGGCGCGCAGTCCGTCGATCTTCGCGGGCGCCTTCACGTAGACGATCTGGTTCGGCGGCGGCGGCGGGGCGTGGATGCAGGCGCCGAAGGACGGCACCAGCAGGAACTCGTCGGTGCCGCCCCAGCCGACGCCCACCGGTACCGCATAGCCGCGCAACCGCACTCGGCGACCGTCGAGTTCGGGCCGCACCGGTGCGTGTTCGAAGGCGTCCCGCATCTCGCTCATCATCCGGCGCGCGACCGGGTCGTCGTCCGCGAGCGTGGCGATGTCCGTCGCGTCCGGCCCTTTCGTCAGGCCGGCGTGTGGCCGCGGATCCCAGCCCGGCGGCATCAACTCGGCCCATTCGAGCGCCTTCACGTCCGCGGCCGGCGGATCGCCCGTGAGCGGCGCGGAGGCGATCGCCTGCGAGGGGTCGGTCCGATTCAGCACGATCCCCGCGGGGACGCCGATCGCGACGACCGCCACCAGGGCGAGCAGCGCGAGCAGGGCGGGCGGAAGCCTCCAGGAACGCATGGTCCGTGCGATCAACGCGGCTTGTTCCGGTAGGGCTCGACGCTCGCGGCGTCGAGGCGATATCCGCTCACGCCCATGTCGCTGGGCTGACGGTCCAGCCGCATCACGCCGCTGGCCCAGACCGTGTCCATGGACCGCAGCTGCTTGGCCGGCTGGGCGAGCTTCACCAGGATGATCTGGTTCGCCGGTGGCGGCGGCATGTGGATGCAGGCGCCGAAGTAGGGCACGAGCAGGAACTCGCGCACGCCGTCGCGATCGGTCTGCAAGGGCACGACGTAGCCGGGCAGCCGCACCGGCGCGTCCTGCAGCGTTTCCACGAGCGGCGCGTTGTCCAGCTCGTCGCGCAGGTCCGCCATCAGCGCCGCGGTGCGAGGGCTGTTGTCGCTCAGGCGTCCGATGCCGACGTCGCGGAAGCGCTTCATCGGATCCCAGCCCGGCGGGACGAGCTGGATCCAGGTGAGCTCGCGGTAGCCCGAGGCCGGCGCGCTGGCCGCCTGGGCGACGGACTGCGCGGCCGGTGCGGCGCGGGCGGTGGCGATCGGAAGCGCGGCCGCGAGCGCGATGGCGACAGCATGAAGCGCAAGGGATGTCATGTCAGACCTTCGGAGAGAGGCCGTCGCTGAGCGACAGCGCATAGGCGCGCAATCCGGGCAGCAGGCTCGCCGCCCACCCCAGCGCGGTGACGACGCCGAGCAACTGCCATTCGGCCGCCGAAGGCAGCCCCGCGCTGAGACCGATGCCGAAGCGCAGCTGTACCCACGGCCCGAGCCCCGCGATCAGCAGCAGGCACAGCGCGGCGCCGAGCACGACGCCGCAGACGGTGACCAGCATGCCCTCGACCGCCAGCAGGCTGAAGAGGCGCGCGGGATTGGCGCCGACGGCGCGCAGGATGGCCAGTTCGCGGCGGCGTTCGTTGAGTCCGGCGAGGATGACCGCGACCAGCCCGCACAGGCTCACCGCTGCGACCAGCGCGCTCATCAGCGTCAGGCTGCGCTCGCCGAGCGCGACCACGTCCCACAGCTCGTCCAGCGCGACGCCGGGCAGGATGGCCATCAGCGGCTCGGCCGCGAAGTCGTTGATGCGACGCTGCGTCGAGAACACCGCCGTGCGCCGCTTCAGACCGACCAGCGCCGCCGTCACCTGATGAGGTGTCAGGTCTTGCCCGGACGACGCATCGAGGCTGACGGCCTGGCCGGGAATCGGCGCGCCGGCGACCCAGTCGAGGTGGATCGCTTCCATCGCCGCGAGGCTGATGTGGAGCGAGCGATCCACCGGCGTGCCGGTGCGCTTCAGCACGCCGATGACGCGGAAGGGCTTGTCCGCGTGATCGTTGGCCGCGAGTGCGCCGTCCCCATGGCTCAGCACGACCTTGTCGCCGATCCGGTAGTCCAGGGAAGCCGCCACGTCGGCGCCGAGCACCACGCCGAAAAGATCGGTCGGCAGCCCTGGCGGTCCATTCTGGCTGGAGGACTCATTGACGGGCGCCTCATCGAAGGCGCGCCCTTCCGCCAGCGCCAGCGGCTGCGCCTCCCCGTACCGGAAGCGGCGGAAGTAGTCCCCCGTCGTCGCGACGACCGGGAACCCGCGATGCGAGTCCCCGAGCGAGATCGGCACGACCCACTCGACGCCGGGCAGTCTGGCCAGCGACTGCACGCTGGACCATTGGATGTTGTTGGTCGCGCCGCCGATGCGGAAGACCGAGTACAGCAGCAACTGGACCGAGCCCGTGCGGGCGCCGACGATGAGGTCGGTGCCTGAGACCGATTGCGCGAAGTTCTTGCGGACGTCGTCGCGCAGCCGGGCGATGCCGAGCAGCAGCAGCGTCGACAGCGCGATCGACAGCACGACGAGCGACAGCACGAAGCGCCGGTTCCAGGCGCTCTGCGCCGCGAGGCGGATGAGGGCCTTCATGCGACGGGCTCCTCGACGCGCGCCGAGCCGCGCTGCAGCGTCGGCAGATCCAGGCTGCGCTGGAATCCCGCGGCGAGCCGCGTGTCGTGGCTGACGAAGAGCAGGGCGCTGCCGGACTCCGCGCAGACCTCACGCAGGATGCGCATGAAGGCGTCCCGATGCGCGTCGTCGAGCGCGGAGGTCGGCTCGTCGGCGATCACCAGGTCCGGATGTCCGACGAGCGCGCGTGCCGCGGCCACGCGCTGCTGCTGGCCGACGGACAGTTCGCTCGCCCGTCGCGCGATCAGCTCGGATCCCAGGCCCATGCGCTGGAGCAACGCCTGCGCGCGTTCCCGCGGCCGGCCCGCCAGCGTGGCGCGGCGGCTCGAGAACTCGCAGGTGAGCAGCACGTTGTCCAGCGCCGAGCGGTAGGGCAGCAGATTGAATTGTTGGAAGATGAAGCCGACATGGTCGGCGCGCAGCCGGTCGCGCTGGCGGCCGGAGCATTCCGACAATTCATGGCCGAGCAGCTTCAACCGTCCCGCGCGCGGCGTGAGCACCCCGGCGATCAGCGACAGCAGCGTGCTCTTGCCCGATCCGCTGGGACCGCGCAGGAACACCGCCTCGCCCGGGTCGATGCGCAGCGCGGCGATGTCCAGGCAGTCCCGTGTGGCGCGCGGCCATCGGAAGTTCAGGTCCCGCGCTTCGAGAACAGGCACCGCCATCATCAGCCGCCGAGCGACAAGGCCGCGGCCGGGCGCTGGAGCACCTGGCGGGACTGCCCCTTGGGCGTCGCGACCTGGGCGTCGATGCGCTGGATGCGCGGGAAGAGCGCGAACAGCTGATGCGACAGCGTCGTCAGCGCGGCCGGCGCGGTGCAGCGGAATCGATAAGCGACGTCGACGTCGAGGTGCTCCGACTTGGGCGGAACGCTGTCGGTCGACGACGTCGGGATCAGTCCGGACTCCAGCTGCGCATCCTCGAAACGGCATTGCCCGCGCGCATCCGGCGTGAACAGCACCGCGCCGCCGCGCAGCGTCGCCAGCATCCGATCGACGGATTGACGTTCCGCCGGCGTGCGGGGCTGGCGCTCGAAACCGAGCACGCTGTCGAGCGGCGACTCCAGCTGGATCGCCAGCGTGTCGCCCTCGATCGCGACGTCCAGATGCACGACGCCGTGTTCGTGCTTGTCGCCATGGGCGTGCGCGGCGCCGGTCATCGTCAGTCCGGCGGCGAGCACGGCGGCCGCGGCCGCGCTCAAGAACAGGCGCGAGTTCTTCTTCGTGCTCTTGTTCGTGTCCTTGTTCGTGTTCATCTCAATGGGTTCCTTCTTCAGGGGAGGCGATGTCCCACGTCGGCCAGGGATCGGTGCCGATCGAGGCGGGCGAGGTCAGGCAGGCGTCGAGCGCGCGGGTGAGGGCGGGGATGTCGAGGTCCTGCCCGATGAGCACCAGCTCCTGGCCGCGCTCCCCCAGCGGGACGCTCCATCGACCGACCGGATCGAGCTGATGGCCACGGCCCGCGCCGGACAGGCAGGCGAGCCACTCCAGCCGGCTCGCCAGCCACACATAGCCCTTGAAGCGCAGCAGCCCCGGCCACGGATGCGCGATCAGCGCGTGCAGGCGATCGGCATCGAAGGGCCGGTCGGCGCGGTAGACGAAGCTGGAAAGTCCGTAGGCATCGGCTTCGGAATGGTCATGCCCCTCCAGGGCCTGGATCCATCGGGGTTGTGACTCGGCCTGTTCCATGTCGAAGAGACCGGTGCCGAGCAACTCCCTGATCGGCACGTCGCCGTGGCGGGCATCGACGATGCGCGCGCCTGGGTTGAGCGCCTTGATCACCGCATGGACCTGCGCAAGCTGCTCGGCATCGACCAGGTCCGTCTTGCTCACGACGACGACGTTGGCGAACTCGATCTGTTCCACGAGCAGCTCGACGAGCCGGCGCCCGTCCTGCGCGTCGACGCCGCTGTCGCGCTGCGCCAGGAAGTCCCCGCTCGCGTAGTCGTTCAGCAGATTCAGCGCATCGACGACCGTGACCATGGTGTCGATGTGCGCGAGCTCGCGCAGTCCCTGCCCGTGTTCATCGACGAAATCGAAGGTCGCCGCGATCGGCATCGGCTCCGAGATGCCGGTCGACTCGATCAGCAGGTAGTCGAAGCGGCCCTCGCGGGCCAGTCGGCCGACCTCCTGCAGCAGGTCGTCGCGCAAGGTGCAGCAGATGCAGCCGTTGCTCATCTCGACCATCGCCTCGTCGGTGCGGGACAGGCCCACGCCGGCGCGTTCGGCGCCGTCGCGGACCAGATCGGCATCGATGTTGAGCTCGCTCATGTCGTTGACGATCACCGCGACACGCAGCGGCCCGCGGTGGCGCAGCACCTGGTTGAGCAGCGTCGTCTTGCCGGCGCCGAGGAAGCCGGACAGCACCGTGGCGGGTAGTCGCAGGGGAAGGGCGGCGGCATTGGACATGGGCGTCTCCAGGGCGAAGGATTTCCGTTCGCGGGCTTTGATGCTAATGCGAACGCATTTGCAATATAGCAGCATGACAGAATGCGGACGCCCTCCCGACCTGCTTTCGCGGTGCTCTGATCGCCCGCTGCTTCACACCCATGGAACGTTCGACCCGACAGCGCAGTGCCATCCGGACCGTGATCGACGATGCCGGTCGTCCGCTCTCGCCGCAGGAGGTGCTGGACGCCGCGCAAGGCGAGGTGCCGGGCCTGTCGCTGGCGACCGTCTACCGCAACCTGAAGCAATTGCTGGAGGCCGGCGAGATCCAGGCGGTCTCGCTGCCGGGGGACAGCCCCCGCTACGAATCGGCGCATCACGACCACCACCACCACTTCCAGTGCACGGAGTGCGGCCGCGTCTTCGACGTGCACGCCTGCCCCGGCGACATGGCGCAGCTCGTGCCGGCCGGCTTCACCGTGGCGCGTCACGAACTGACGCTGTACGGGCGTTGCGCCGACTGCGCGACGCCGAAGCGCTCGCCGCGCAAGCGCGCCGTGAGCGCCTGAGCGCCCCCCGACCTCCCGCGTGAAAACCGACCGCCTTTCAGGCGCGCCTAAGTCTTCGGCATTGACGCCTACCAACTAGTAGGTAAACTGCGAAGCACTTCGACCGCCCCTGGCACAACCGGACCTCACCTCATCATGACCCACCCCACCGACTCCTCCGCCCTCAAACAAGACCACTGGCTCAAGCGCTACTACTTCACCCGTGCGCTGTTCTCCATCGTCTGGGTCGCGGCCGCGATCGTGATCGGCAGCAAGTCTCCGGTCATCGCCGCGGTGCTCCTGGTCCTGTATCCGGCGTGGGACGCCGCCGCGAACTGGGTGGACGCCAACGCCAGCGGCGGCCTGCAGGCCAATCGCACGCAGCGCATCAACGTGTGGGCGAGCGGCCTCACGACGCTGGCCGTGTGCCTGGCGCTGACCGCGGGCATGAACGCCGTGCTCGGCGTGTTCGGTGCCTGGGCGATCGCCTCGGGTCTGCTCCAGCTCGGCACGGCGCTGCGTCGCTGGAAGTCGCACGGCGCGCAGTGGGTCATGGTGCTGAGCGGCGCCCAGTCCGCGCTGGCCGGCGGCTTCTTCATCGCGCAGGCGCAGAAGGCCGACGTGCCCTCCATCGTGAACGTCGCGGGCTACGCGGGCGTGGGCGCGCTGTACTTCCTCATCTCCGCCATCTGGCTGACGGTGAGCCTGTCGCGCCGGAAGAAGGCCTCCGCCTGAGCGGCCTGCCATGAAGGAAGCACTGACCCCGAAGGCGGCCGAGATCCTGGCCCACACGCGCCGGATCCTGGCCTTCGGTGGGTACAACAGCTTCAGCTACGCGGACCTCGCTGAACGCCTCAACCTTTCGAAGGCCGCCATCCATCATCATTTCCCCAGCAAGGAGATGCTGGTGACGACGCTGCTGATCCTGTTCCGCCAGGAGGCCCGGGAGGAACTGGCCCAACTGGTCCGCCACGTCAACGATCCGCTGGCGGAGCTCAAGGTCTACACGGGCCATTGGGCCCAGTGCATCCGCAGCGGGGATTCGCCGTTCTGCCCCTGCGCCATGCTGGCCACCGAGATGCCAATCATCCCGGAGGGGCTCGCCGCCGAAGTGCGCGGGCATTTCCAGGACCTGGGCGAATGGCTGGCGTCCGTGCTGCGACGAGGCATGGCATCGGGGCAGTTCCACGTCGACGGCGATCCCCTCGTGTCGGCGCGCGCCTTCATGGCCATCGTGCATGGCGCGATGCTCGTGGCGCGCGCCACGGACGATGCGACGGCATTCGAGGCGGTCGTGACGCCGGCGATCGCGAGGCTCACGCTGCCTGCCTGAAATCGGCAGACCTCCGTTTTCACGGCGGCGGATACTGCGCCGCCGTGCGCTGTCCCTCCACCCCGACGCTGCGCTGCAGCCGCACGCCGAAGTTCCATCCCAGCGTGCGCTGATCCTTGCCCTTCTCGCGCACGATCAGCATCAGCGGCCGCCACGTCGAGTCCTGCGCCATCGTGCGGTCCGCATTCGCGCGCGCCTCGGCGGCGCCTTGCGCATCGCCGCGCAACCGGGCGAGTCCTTCCAGCGCGCGGAAGGTGTCGATCCACGCCGAGGCCTGCGGACGCATCGAGAAGTTGATGTTGTACTGGCAGAGGCTGTCCTTGGGCAGGCTCTTCAGCTTGCTTTCGAAGTCGCTCAGCAGCGCCTCCGCCTTGTCGCGGTTGGCGCGCGTGTTCTTCTCGCCGCTGGCGTCGGGTTCGAGCGTCTCCACGCAGCGCGCGATCCAGTCGTCGCGGGTCTCCTGGAACTTGTCCAGCATCTGCCTGGGCGTGCTGAAGTGACGGTCCAGGTCGGCGTCCTGCTTGCCGCCTATCGTGAACGGCGACACCGCGTTCTTCTCCAGGTTCCAGAACAGGTCCCGGTTGACGTCGATCAGGCCCGGCGCGCCGCCGCCGGCGATGGACCCATCCTTCCCGTCGCTCCCGAGCTTCACTTCGGACGGATTGGCCGGCGTCAGCGTGTTCACCTGGACGCCCACCGACAGCTTCTGCTGCGCGGTGTCGCCCTTGTCCGCCGTCACCTGGATGTGGCCGCCGTGCTCGGTGCGTGATTCGGCGATGCGCTCCGCCTTCAGGGACGCGCCGGCGCTGACGCCGACGCGGTAGGTGTTGCCGTCGCCGCCCGCCAGCTTGAGGTTGGCGCCGGCGCTGACCTTGGTGACGAAGCTGCGCGTCAGGCTCTGGCCGTGGATCTCGCCCAGGCTGACCTTGGGATGGCGGGCGAGCACCGCCTCCAGCGGACCGGCGTAGTGCGGGGCGTCCTTCGCATGCACCTGGTCCCAGCGCACCCAGGTGTCCAGCACGCCCAGCATCTCCTTGCGCAGCTCGTCGTCCTTGCCGCGCTGGCGGAACAGCCGGAGGATGGTGCCCTCGGTCTCCTGGTGCGTGCGGCTCATCTTCTCGGTGGCGCTGACCTGCGCCTTCACGATGCCGGGCAGATCCGGTCCGGCGGCCACGCCGACGGTGGCTTCGGGGCCGCTCGCGCGCGTGCTGCCGAGCGAGAGCTCCATGCCGAGGATCGGCATGAAGGCCTGGAAGAAGGCCTCTTCCTTGCGCGACCAGCCGGCGGAGAACACCGGGGACACGACCGGCGAGGGGACGCTGTAGGGCAGCGAGGGCAGGCCGCCGCCGACGACGCCGCCACCGGACAGCTTGACCTTGTCGCGCAGCTGCATCGACAGCAGGATGGGCTCGAAGTAGCGCACCACGTCCTCCTTGCTCTGGAAACGCTTCTGGCGCGCCGCGTCGGCCGATGCATGCATCGTCTCGTCGTGCGTGAGCGCGCCCTGGCGCTCCGCGGGCGCGGCCTCGGCCAGCGTCAGCTTCACATGGTCGATGACGGCACGCAGCGCGTCCGGCGCCGACGCGCCGTCCTTCGCGAGCTCCTCGAACAGCGGGGGCAGGGCGTGCTCGCGGTTGGGCTTGTGCAGGCGACCGGACTTGTCCGCGCTCACGGGGTTCTGCAGCGTGTAGACCGCTGCACGCAGCTCGCCGGCTTCGCTGCCTTTGAACTGCCATTGCGACGGATGTCCTGGGCGCGTGGCCCGCTCCGCGAGCGCCTGCGTCGCGGCGGCGAAGGCCTGCGCTTCGGGCGCGGCGACGCCGGCCGCGGTCAGGTCGCGCGCGAGGTCCGACTTCGCCCAGTCGGCGAGTGCTCCCGCGGACTGTCGCACGCCACTGTCGGCCTGGCTGCGATTGGTCGTCATGCCGAAGCTCTCGGCGATCGCCGTCGCGCGCTTGAGCCCTGCAGGCGTGAACGGCGTCTTGTGCTGATGCGGCGTCACGGCACGTTGCACCCAGGAGGCCGATGGCTGCTCACGTTCCAGCCATTCGCCGATCGCTTTCTTCATCCGGCCGTCGTGGCGGGCGAAGGGCGAGCCCGCTGCGTTGGAGACGCAGCCATTGCGCACCGCGTGATACGCCGCGCGTTCGGCGCCGGTGAAGGTCGGCGTCGTCGATGACGACGCGGCGCCCGGATCCGTCGGTGGCTGTCGCGCGACCCGCTTCGCGCCCGCCAGCCATTGGCGCACGGCGGCGTCCGGCTCCACGCGCTGCGCGGCGTCGGCCGACCAGAAGCTGCGCATCGCCTGCAGCGTCTCGCTGTCGGGCATGCTGCCCTGCGGATCGCCGAGCAGGTGCACCACCTCCGCGCCGCGCGGCAGCACGCTGGCCTGGCGCAGCAGGTTGCGGACGTCCGACTCCGCCTCGGTGGGCTCGCGGTCGGCGCCGTTGTCCGGCAGATTCGCCACGCCTTGCATCCAGTCGCGCGTCGGGCGCGACTGCAGCGCTTCCAGCGCCTTCTGCGCACGGGCGGCGTCGCCTTTGCAGACGACGGACAGCAGCTCGGAGGCGATCTCCATGACCCCGATCGAGGGCAGCGCATCCGCTGATGGATTCGCGGGACGCCCGTTCACCGCCTGTAGCAGGCGCGCGCCGAATCGTTCGCTCTCGACGCCGCCCGCGAAGCCGCGCGGCCGTGTCGCCTGCACCTGCAGGGCCTGCGCCTCGCGTGCGTCGAAGACGGCCTTGGCGGCGGCCGGGTCGGGCGGCGTGTCGACCGTCGACGCCAGCGTGATCGAGGCCTGCAGCACGGCCGACACGCCTGCGTCGGTGGCGTGCAGTCGCCCGCGTGCCGCCGTGGCGTCGGGCTTCAGCGTCGTGACCCGGGCCGCTGCCGCATCGACGTCCGATCGTGCCCGCGCCAACGCGCCGGCTGTCGATTGCCGCGCCCCGTCGGCCTCCGCCAGCATCGTCTTCAAGCGCATCAGGCGGGGCAGCGCGTCGGGCGTCACCGTGCCGGTCCCCGCCTGGGCCGCCGTCAATTGCGACTGGGCGCGGTCCACGGCGGTCGTCAGACTGGCGTGGTGGCGTTCTGCCTCGTCATGCGTGATCTGCGCCGTCTGCGCGGTGCTCTTGGCGACCGCCAGACCGCGCTCCGCATCGCCGAGCTGTCGCACCTGATCGATCGCTGTCGACCGCGCGCCATAGAGCGCGTCCTTAGTGTCGTCCAGCCGTTGCCGGACGAAGCGGTCCTTGTCCACGAGCTGCTGCAGCGCCTGCACCTCGGCGGCCAAGGGTTGGAGACCGCCGGCACCGGCCTGCGCCTGCTGGAGGCGCGTGGCGTCGGCCAGGCGCGCCTCGGCGGCCTGCACCGCCTGCCGCGCGCTGTGTTCTTGGATGCCGGCCCCCGCCGTGGCCTTCGCGATCGACGCGGTCTCCGCAGCAGTCGCGCCCGATGTCGACGTCGTGGCGGAGGTTGTCGCTGACGTCGAAGGCGTCGCGGTCGCCGATGCGTTCGCCGTCGCCGAAGTCGCGACTGCCGCGCTCGCAGCCTGTGCCGCGGTCAACTGCTGCTTCGCCTGGTCGACCACAACTTCGGCACTCAGACGCTGGTCGAGCGCGTGGGAGATCGCGTCGCCCGAGGCGGGCGTGGTGGAGGCGTTCTCCGGATGAGGCTTGCCGGCGTGCGTGCTGGCCTTCTCAGTCAGCGGACGCGGCTTCAGCCAAGGTACGACGGTCGTGGCGAGCCGGTTCCCCGTCGTGCGCTTCGGCGCGTCCCAGGGGGACGGCGTGCGCGGCGGCAGGCGCGCGTTCAGTCCTTGCGCCTGGGTGGATAGGGCCGCGAGCTGGCTGGCCTCGTCAGTCGGGGCTGCCGCCTGCGGCGTGGGCAGCGAGGCGCGCACCGGGCGCTCCACGGTGCCGCCGACGCCGGGCACGATGGCGTTGAAGGCCACCTCGCGACCGAAGATCGCGCGCTTTGCGCGAGCGGGCAGCCCCTGCAAGGCGCCGGAGGTCGAAGGGCTCTTGCCCGCAGCGGTCGATGCGGGCGTCGTCGTGTCGCCCGGCCCGCCGGCCGCGCTGGGATTGGCCGTGACCGATCCGGTCGCGCCGGTCGATGGGCCCGTCGATGTGCCAGTAGTGCTGGCATCCGTGGGGACGACCGGTCCACCGGTCGTGAGCTTGGAAGAAACCATGGTCGGCGCCGCGTCCTGAGTGCGATCGGTAATCCCGCGGCGGGTTGTCTGCCACCGGGTCGAGTCACTCTAGAAGCGCGCCTATCGGCGCCCAACGAATCGAATCGCGTTAGGACATGCGGCTCATACCGCGATGTCGCGCAGCAGCAGGGGCCACGCGGTGCTCCCTGGCCATCGCGGTTTCTGCCAGGGCCGGCCCACCGTGGCGGTGGCGATCGGGAACGCGCGGGTGGCGGGATTCACGTCGCGCCAGACCTCCGCGCCGTCGACGAACACGCGGCATTCGCCGGTGGTCAACGGTTGCCACGCCTCGTCGGCGGTGAGCGGATCGGTGGCGACGATCACGATGCGGTCGTCGGCGCCGTTCATCGCGCTCAGGTCGAGCGACATGTCGCAGTCGACCAGTCGCGCCATCGGGAACGGATGGCGCCGCTGCAGCACCTGCAGCCGGCTGGAACAGTGGGTGTAGAGCGCCGCGCCGTTGGTCAGCAGGAAGTTGAAGTTGCCGTGGCGCGCGATCACCTCGCTGAGCTGCGCGACGTGGGGCGCGAGCTCGCGCCAGGACGGCGGCGGATCGCGGTCGTGAGCGCGGTCCGCGAAGCGCTTGCGCAGCTCCTGCAGTAGCCAACAGAAGGCCCGCTCACTGTCGGTGCTGCCGACAGGCCGGTACGGGCCGTCGAGCACCGGCTGGAAGTCCTTCAGGTCGCCGTTGTTGGCGAACACCCAGGTCTGCCCCAGCCATTCGCGCTGGAAGGGATGGCAGTTGGAGAGCGTCACCTCGCCCTGCGTCGCGCGGCGCAGATGCGCGATCACGATCCGCGACTTGATGGGGTAGCGGCTCAGGAACTCCGCGAGCGGCGACTCGCTCGCCGGCTGGTCGTCATGGAAGACGCGGCAGCCGGAGCGCTCGTAGAAGGCCATGCCCCAGCCGTCGATGTGCTCCGCGGTGCGACCGCCTCGGGCAGCGAACCCGGTGAAGGAGAAGGTGATCGCTGCATCGCTGTTGCAGTTCATTCCCAGCAGTTGGCACATGGCGGCCACTATCGCGTGCGGGGAGGGACCGGACAAATGCGGAACCCGCATGGGCTCATGCGGTTTCGGGGGCGATGCCACGGGGTCAGGCGTTGAGGGGCGGGCGCTGGTCGTCGTCCGGTCCGGCCGTCGATGGCCTCGTTGGGCGCCATTCGCCCGCACGTCGGGAATAAGCGGCGCTCCCGGGTGTCTACGGAAGGGAAGGCCGTTGCCTTTCAATCTGGAGCCGACATGACCTCACACCGAACGCGACCCGGAGGGCCGCGGCTGCGCCGACCGCTGCGGATATCGCTGCGGGTATCGCTGCGCGCCTTGCCGTGGATCGCCGTGGCTTCGGCCGCCGCCTGGGCGGGCGCCGCCACGTCGACGGACGCCTTCCACGCGGAGAACGCCGTCGCGATGGATCGCATGATGGCCGCGATGGACATCAAGCCCTCGGGCGACATCGACCGCGACTTCGCGGCCATGATGATTCCGCATCACCAGGGCGCCATCGACATGGCGCTGGCGGAACTGCGCCACGGCTCCAACGAGCAGCTGAGACGCATCGCGCAGGAAATCATCATCGAGCAGCAGCAGGAGATCGCGGCGATGCAGCTCGCGGTCGGCGGCGCGCTGCCGCCCTCGGCGCCCGCGCCCACGCAGGTCGGGGGGGCGGCATCCGCGCCCGCCTCCGTCCATCACCATTCGAAGTAGGACCTCTCATGCTGAAGCCTCTCTTGCGTTCGTCACTGCTGCTCCTGGCCACTTGCGCCGCCGCCGCCGCCATGGCCGGTCAGGCGCCGGGCCGGGCCTCGGACGCCGACATCCCCGTCAGCCACCGCGACCGCATCTACGCCGCCGAGCAGTTCTCCAACACGCTCTCCGTCACCGATCCGGTGGATCACCGCCTGCTCGGCGTCATCCGCCTGGGCGACCCGTCGCCGGGCAACTTCAGCCCGCTCTATCGCGGACAGGTGCTGGTGCACGGACTGGGCTTCTCGCCGGACCACCGCACGCTGGCGGTCGTGTCCATCGGTTCGAACTCGGTGAGCTTCATCGACACGCGGACCAACGCGGTCAAGCACACGACCTACGTCGGCCGCTCGCCGCATGAAGCCTTCTTCACGCCCGACGGCCAGGAGGTCTGGGTCACCGTCCGCGGCGAGAACTACGTGTCGGTGATCGATGCCGCGACGTATCAGGAGAAGACCCGCATTGTCACCGCGGCGGGCCCGGGCATGCAGATCTTCTCGCCGGACGGCAAGTACGGCTACGTCTGCTCGTCCTTCAATCCGGAGACGGCGATCGTCGAGGTCGCCAGCCACAAGATCATTGCGACGGTGAAGCAGGACAGCCCGTTCTGCCCCAACATCGCCGCGTCGCCCGACGGCCGCCAGGTCTGGTTCACGCTCAAGGACATCGGCCGTACGACGGTCTTTGACGCGCGCCCGCCGTTCGGCATCATCACGTCCTTCGACACCGGCCCGATCACGAACCACGTGAACTTCGCCAAGACCGCCAAGGGCACCTTCGCCTACGTGACCGTGGGCGGCCTGAACCAGGTGAAGGTGTTCCGCACCGACGACTTCTCCGCCGTGACCACCATCCCGGTGGGCAAGCTGCCGCACGGCGTCTGGCCGTCGGGCGACGGCAGCCGGATCTACGTGGGCCTGGAGAACGCCGATGCGCTGGCGGTGATCGACACGGCCTCGAACACCGTCGTCGGCCACGTGCCCGTCGGGCAGGCACCGCAGGCCATCGCCTACGTGCCCGATGCCGTGCCGGAGGGCGACGGACTGCAGGGCCTGCAGCCGCTCGGCGTGGCGGGGCAGGTGGCCTCGTTGACCTTGCGGGAGGTGGGCGCGAGTTCGAGCGCCGCAGCGGTGGGAACGACGGCGGGGACGCCCACCAGCGTCGCGCTCTTCGACCAGGGCCTGCTGCAGGTGTTCCAGGCGTCCGTGACCGGGTTGAAGCCGAAGCAGCCCTATGTCGTGGCGCTGGCGGAGCAGGCGGACGGTTCCGGTGCCCTGCAGCCGCTGGCCAACTTCATGACGAATCCCGCCGGCTCGGCGATCGTCAATGCCATCGGACCGATCCGCCAGATCGTGCAGGCCGAGGCGCCGGCGACCCGGCGTTACCTGGTCGTCGCGCCCGTGGTCGACGGCAAGCCCGGCGCGCCTGTGCAGGTGCAGGCCCCGCCGCAGGCTGCCGCGCAGGCCCCGGCGCCGACATCGACGCGATGAGCCGGAGCGCTGGCATGGCATTGATCGCGGAGCTGGAGCCCTTGATCCCGGCCCTGCGCCGCTATGCCAGCGCGATGCTGCGCGATCGCCACCTCGCGGACGACCTGGTCCAGGATTGCCTGGAGCGCGCCATCGCCCAATGGGCGTCACGTCGGCAGAAGGAGAACACCCGCCAGTGGGTGTTCGCGATCGCGCACAACCTGATCGTCAACCGCTTGCGGCAGCAGTCCCGGCGCGGCGAGCACGTGGACATCGCGGACGTCGCCGAGTCCGCCCTGATGGTGCCGGCCTCGCAGGAACATCGGGTGCAGGTCGGCGAGTTGATGGTGGCGCTGGACGCGCTGCCACCGGATCAACGCAGCGTGGTGCTGCTGGTGTCCGTCGAGGACCTGTCCTATGCGGAGGCGGCGCGGGCGCTCGACATTCCGATCGGAACGGTGATGTCGCGCCTGGCACGAGGACGCGAGCGGTTGCAGCGCGCGCTCGACGGCGAAGCGACCGCGATGACGGGCACGGCGAGCACGGCGGGCACGACGAGCACGGCGGGCGCTGGATCGCATCTGCGGAGGATGAAGTAAATGGACAGACCTACCCGACCCACCGGGCCAACCGGGCCAACCGGGCCCAAGGGCCACATGAAACCGGCACCTGTCGTCGAAGAGGATCTCCATGCCTTCGTCGACGGAGCCCTGGATGCCGCCCGTCGCAAGGAGGTGCAGGACCACCTCGACCGGGATCCGGATGCGGCGACGGCCGTGACGCGGCTGATCGCCCAGCGACAGTTGCTGAGATCCGCGTTCTCGCCGATCGTCGATGAGCCTGTGCCCGAACGTCTGCAGCTCAAGACGCTGCTCGCGCAGCGGCGGGAGCCGCCGACCTGGCAGTGGCGGCTGGCGGCGGCTGTGCTCATCGCGCTCGGCGTCGGCAGCGTCGGCGGCTGGCAGGTGCGCGATCGATGGGAGCCGTCGAGCGGCATCGCGGCGCTCGCGGGCGAGGCCCGCAGCAGCTACCTCGCCTATGCGGCGGACGCGCCGGAAGACCTCGATCGCGAACGGCTCCTGCGCCTGGTCTCGGACAAGCTGCAGCGTCCGGTGGAGATCCCGGATCTCAGCGCGGCCGGCTACCGATTCGCGGGCGGCCGGCTGGTCGCCACGGTCCACGGTCCTGCCGGCATGTTCTTCTACGACCGCACGGACGGCACCCGGATGGCCGTGATGCTGCGGCCGATGGCGGTCGAGAAGGAGGCGCCGATGATGGCGCAGACCACGGGCGCGGTCGGCGGCTACAGCTGGGCCATGCGCGGGCTGGGCTACAGCGTGGTCGGCACCGAGAGTCCGACGACGCTTCATCCCGTCGCCGACGAGGTGCGACGGCAGGCGCGCGAGAGCGCCTCGATCTGACAAGAGTCTGATCAGTCGCTCGTGTTGTCCGGCGTGCGCGCCGGCAGCGCCTCCGGCGGCAGGCCCGCCGCTGCGCGCGCCCACATCCGCTCGTAGAGCGCCTCCAGATCCCGCGCGAAGGCCGGTGAATCGATCCATGCGGGGATCGTGGGTGGCGCTCGTTCGGCGCGACCTGCTTGACCCGCTTGACCCGCCCGATCGGCGAGCGCGTAGACCAGGTCGACGTACGCCTCGGGTGTCTCGCAGACCAGCTCGGACAAGCGAGCTTGCGTGAGGAGGCTCTCCGCCACGCGTGACGCGAAGCCATCGCCGCGCAGCGTCACCACCGGCACGCCGGCCGCGAGGGCATCGCTGGTCGTCGTGTGCCCGTTGCAGGGCCAGGTGTCGAGGGCCACGTCCGCGGCGGCGAGCCGGTTCCAGTGCTCGGTCATCGGCACCGGCGGCATGAACACGAGCCGCTCCGGCGCGATGCCTCGGGAAGCGGCTTCGGCGCGCAGCTGCGCGTCGGCCTGCTCGCCGCCGCTGAGCTGCCACAGCAGCGCCTGCGGCAGGCGATGCAGGATCGCCATCCACGCGTCGAAGACCGCGGGCGTGATCTTCAGCACCACGTTCGCGGAGAGCAGCACGAGGGCATCGTCCGGCAGACCGAGCCCGGCGCGCGGTGGGGGCACGATGCGCCGCGTCGAATCGCCGGGTTGATAGCAGCGCGGCAACTGCGCGATCCGCTCGGAGTAGAACGGCGCATCGCCAAGCGGAGTCACGACTGCATCGCCGATGACGTAGTCGATGAAGTCGGCGCCGCAGGTGCCCGGGAAGCCGAGCCACGCCACCTGCACCGGCGCCGGTCGCGCGGCCAGCGCGGTGAAACGGCTCCCGGCCGTGTGGCCCTTCAGGTCGACGGCGATGTCGACGCCCTCGGCGCGCATGCGCGCGGCGATCCCGGCGGGATCGAGATCGCCGACATCGATGAAGCGCTCGCACGCGGCGCGGATGCGCTGCTGCAGCGGCGATCCGTCGTCCGGTCCGTGCGAGAACAGCAGCACCTCGAAGCGCTCGCGATCACGGCGCTCCAGGACTTCGACCATCAACGCAGCGGTCGCATGCGCATGGAAGTCGGAAGACAGGTAGCCGATGCGCAGCTTCGGCTTGTCGACGGCGGTCACCGGCGGCAAGGTCGCGATGCCGCGGCTGAGGAAACGCGTGCTCAGTCGCGCGACCTTCAGCAGGTCCGCCGCTGAATGCGGCAGCGTGGCCAGCGCGAAGGGCACGCCGAATTCGTCGGCGGCGTCGTCGGGCTTCGCACGGATGACCGCGTGCAGCGCCCGCAGGTTCTCATCGAAGTCCAACCAGCGCGCGCACTGTTGATCGCCGTGGGCCTGATAGGCCTGCGCCATGACGCTGTCGGGCCGCAGCGCGGCGACGGTGCGGAAACACTCGGCCGCCTCGGCTTTCATCTGCAGCGACTGCAGCGCGAAGGCCAACTGCAGGTAGGCGTCGACATCGTCGATCTTCAACGCGAGCGCCTGCATCAGCGGGGCGATCGCTTCCTGCACGCAGCCGCTGCGCCGCAGCGATTCGCCGAGGTAGCGTTGGAGCTCGTTGGACGCGACCTGCGCATGCGGCTCCAGCAACGCGACCGCTTCGGCGTAGCGGCCGCGGCCCATCTCGAGGAGGGCGTTGCGCAGCAGGTCTTTGAGGGCGTCCATGGGTGGCGATTATGGAAGCTCCTCAGCGCTTGCTCACGTGGCGCAGAGCTCGATGCAGAACGCCATGAAGGCCTCCACCGAGGCCGGCGGCAGCCGCCGCGACGGGCGCACGATGTGGAGCGGGAAGGTCTCGCCCGGCCAATCCGGGAACAGCTCCACCAGCGTGCCGTCGGCGACGAGGTGTTCGACGCTGAGCGCCAGCACCTGCGCCACGCCGGCGCCCGCCACGCAGGCCTGCACCATCGCGTCGGCGTCGGTCATCGTCAGCGAGCCTGACGTGGCCACCGTCAGCTGTTCCTTCGCGCGGCCCTTGCCGCGGACGAAGATCCATTCGAAGGGCTTGCCGCGTTGCGGATCGATGTACTGAAGGCAATCGTGCTTCACCAGCTCGGCGGGCTTGCGCGGGCGCCCGCGCCGTTCGAGGTAGGACGGCGCCGCGACTGTCAACACGCGGTTCTCCAGCAGCTTGCGCGAGGTCATCGTCGACGCCGGCTGCGGCCCGAAGCGCACCGCCACGTCGACGCCCTCCGCGACGAGATCGCCGCTGCCCGGGAACTGCACCATCGTCAGCATCAGGTCCGGGTAGAGCGCCTGCAGCCGGGGCAGGGCGGGCGCGAGCACGTAGCGCGCGAACAGCGGGTTCAGGCTCACCCGCAGCGCGCCCCGCACGCTGACCGCCGCCCCCGAGACGACGTTGGCCGCCTCCTCGATGCCTTCCAGATGCGGCACGGCGTGCTCGTACAGCCGAGCGCCCTCGCCGGTGAGGTGCAGCGAGCGCGTCGTGCGGTCGAGCAGCCGCACGCCCAGCCGCTCCTCCAGCCGCGACACCGCCCGGCTCACGCCCGAGGCCGACATTCCCAACACCTCGCCGGCCTTGCTGAAGCTGCCCGACTCCACCACCGCGGCCAGCACGCTCATGCCGGCCAGCAGGCGTCCGTCGATGCTCATGTCCCGCTCCTCATCGCGTGCCTTTCGTCGTCGTTCCTCATCTTTGAATTTCAGCAAAGATCATTTGATCGACTCTACCTTTATCAAAGATCGACAGCTCCGCATCATCCGCTCCGTTGCCTCAATCCCGAGTCGATTTCCCGAAGATTCCCCAACGGAGTTCCCCATGACCGATCGCGACATCCTCTTCAAGGCCGGCACCGTCATCACGATGGATCCCGCGCTGCCCAACCTGCCCGTCGGCGATGTGCTGGTGCGCGACGGCCGCATCGCCGCCGTCGGCGCGGACCTGCCCGCCGGCGACGCGGAGGTCGTCGACGCTGCCGGCAGCATCGTGATGCCCGGCCTGGTCGACGCCCACCACCACGCGTGGCTGGGCGTGATGCGCCGGCTGATGCCCGACGTCGACGACCTGTTCGCCTACATCGACGTGGTCGCGAGCCAGCTCGGTGCGCACTTCCGTCCGCAGGACATGTACACGAGCACGATGCTGACGGCGGCTGCCTCGCTGGACGCCGGCATCACGACGATCGTCGACGCGTGCCACAGCTCGCGCAGCCCGGAGCACACCGATGCCGCGCTCGACGCCTTGAACGCGTCCGGCATCCGCGCCTTGCACATGGTCGGTCCGGCGATGGACAAGGGCGCGTCGTCGGCGCATCTGCCGGGCGATCTGGCGCGCCTGGCCGCGCGATGGAACGTGAGCGACAGCCGCGTGCAGGTCGGACTCTTCGGCCAGTTGAAGCTGGACTGGTGGGAAGTCGCGCGCGGCCTGGACATGCGGATCCTGACCGAGTTCATCGGCGACCTCGCGCAGCTCGGACCGGAGTTCGCCAAGCCCGGCGTGCTCGGCCCGCACAACCTCTTCAACCACTGCACGCGCGTGCCTGCGGCGACATGGAAGCTCTTCGCCGACGCCGGCGTGAACATCACCGTGAACCCGCGCTCGGATGCGCTCTTCGGCTTCGACGACGAGACCTTCGCCTATCAGGTGGCCGTCGACCACGGTCTGTCGCCGGCGCTGGGCATCGACCTCGACACGGCCTTCGGCAGCGATCTCTTCGGCGAAATGCATGCGCTGTTCCACCAGCAGCGCGCGGCGATGCGGTATCGCCGCTTCCGCGGTGAGGCCGATGTTCCCGCGCCGATCGGCGTCGAGGAGGTGCTGCGCGCCGCCACCGTCAACGGTGCGCGGGCCGCGGGCCTGGAGAAGCGTGTCGGTACGCTGACGCCGGGCAAGGCGGCCGACCTGATCATGGTGCGCACGCACGGCGCGGGCGTGTTCCCGGTGACGAACGCGATCGCCACGATCGTGCAGGCGGTGGAGCGCGCCGACGTCGACACCGTCGTGGTCGGCGGGCGACTGCGCAAGCGCGGCGGTCGGCTGCTCGACGTCGATCTGGCCAGGCTCGCGGCTGACGCGACCGCCTCGCGCGACTTCCTCCTCGATGCCAGCGGGCATCGCGTCGACCTGTTCAAGAGCGCGGCATGAGCGCGGCGACCTCGACACCGGGTTCGACCGCCACCGCGACCGCGACCGCGACCTTGAATCTTCCGGCACCTGGCGTCATCGCGGCGCTGTTCTGCGGCTACCTCGCCGTCGGCCTGCCGCTGCCGGTGCTGCCGCTGTTCATCCATGAACAGCTCGGCTTCGACACGCTGACCGTCGGACTGGTCATCGGTCTCCAGTTCCTCGCCACGGTCCTGACGCGCGGCTACGCGGGTCGTCTCGTCGACGGACAGGGCGGTCGTCGCTCGGCGCTGCAGGGGGCGCTCGGCTGCGCCGCGGCGGGCCTGCTGTACCTGGTCGCGGCGCTGGGGTCGTCGCACGGGGCGTCCGCGATGTCGCCGGCAGCGGTGCTGGCGATCGTCGTCGCGGGCCGGCTGGTGGCCGGCTTCGGGGAGAGCCAGTTCGTCACCGGCTGCGTCTCGTGGTCCATCGCGTCGGTGGGCCCGCAGCGCGCCGGCTTGTCGATGTCGTGGACCGGCATCGCGATGTTCGGCGCGCTTTCCATCGGTGCGCCTATGGGCATGTGGCTGTATCGCTTCCATGAAGGCGCGTATGGCCTGGCCGCCGTCATGGTCGCGTGCATCGCGGCGCCGCTCGCCGCTTGGGCGATCGCGCTGGCGACGCCGACCTGGCGCATGGCCGGCGGCCCGCGCCTGCCGTTCCGGCGCGTGGTGAGGCAGATCTGGCGCCAGGGTCTCGGACTGACGTTGCAGGGCGTCGGGCTCGCCGGCCTGACCGCCTTTGCCTCGCTGTACTTCGCGGCGCGTGGGTGGTCGCATGCGGGCGTGGTGATGACCTGCTTCGGCGTCGGCTTCATCGCCGTGCGGCTGCTGCTCGGACACCTGCCCGACAGGATCGGTGGCCGGCGCGTGGCGCTGTGGTCGCTGGGGGTCGAGGCGATCGGGCAGGCGCTGGTCTGGGGCGCGCCGCACGAAGCGGTCGCGCTGGCGGGCGCCTTCGTGACCGGACTGGGCTGCGCGTTGATCTATCCGGCGCTCGGGGTCGAGGCGCTCAAGCGCGTGCCGCCCGCCAGCCGAGGCAGCGCGATCGGCGCCTTCGCGGCCTTCCTCGACATCGCCTACGGTCTGGCCGGCCCCACGGCGGGGCTGGTGGCAGGGCGCTTCGGCTTCGCCGCGGTCTATGCGCTGGGGGCCATCGCGGCGCTGCTGGGGGTCGTGCTGATCGTCACGGGACCGACGGGCGCAGCGGTGCCTCCGCGCCCCGTGTCGGAATGACTGTGCGCGGAGACGACTTCCGGAGACGGGTTCCGGAGACGGGTTCCGGAGAAGGCGGCGCAGCGGGTGAATGCCTGGGATGCCGATGGGCACTGGCATTCATCAGCGATACTGTATAAATTGACAGTATGCCGCAAGACACCAAGATCGCTCCCCCGCCGCTGTACATCCAGGCCGACGCGCTGAAGGGCCGGGGCAGCGCCTGGGCGATGCCGCACCGTTTCGAATCGCGCGGGCGCGAGCAGTACGACGACGGCTGGGGCACGCTGGACCAGGAGGCGCTGGAGGAGCACGTCGCCCCGAAGACCCAGATCATCGAGGAGCACGCGAAGAAGATCGTCAGCGGCAACCAGTCGCCCGACATCGGCTTCGACCTGTCGATCAATCCGTACCGGGGCTGCGAGCACGGCTGCATCTACTGCTTCGCGCGCCCGACGCACAGCTACCTGAACCTGTCGCCGGGCCTGGACTTCGAGACCAAGATCATCGCGAAGGTCAACGCCGCCGAGCGGCTGCGCGAGACGCTGGCCTCCTCGGCCTACAAGCCCGCGCCGCTGGTGCTCGGGACCGCCACCGACGCCTACCAGCCGATCGAGCGCAAGCTGGGCATCACGCGCGCGGTCGTGGAAGTGCTGACCGAGGCGCGGCATCCGTTCTCGGTGGTGACGAAGTCCAGCGGCATCGAGCGCGACCTGGACCTGATCGTGCCGATGGCGCTCAAGCGGCAGGTGTCGGTCTACCTGTCGGTGACCTCGCTGGATCCGGCGCTGTCGCGGATCCTGGAGCCGCGCGCGGCCTCGCCGCAGCGGCGGCTGCAGACGATCAGGACGCTGGCCGAGGCGGGCGTGCCGGTGGGCGTGAGCGTGTCACCGGTGATCCCGTTCCTCAATGAACCGGAGCTGGAGCGCATCCTCGAAGCCGCCGCGGAGGCGGGCGCGACCAAGGCCTTCAGCATTCCCCTGAGGCTGCCGTGGGAGGTGGCGCCGCTCTTCCACGACTGGCTGCGGCTGCATCAGCCGGACAAGGCGGCGCGCATCATGGCGCGGCTGCACGACATGCGCGGCGGCAAAGACAACGATCCGCGCTTCGGCACGCGCTTCACCGGCGAGGGGATCTGGGCCGAGCTGCTCCAGCAGCGCCTGCGCAAGGCCTCGAAGCGCTTGGGCCTGGGCCGCGAGCGGCACCAGTTCGACTTCAGCGAGTTCCGCCCGCCGTCCAAGGTGGTGGGGCAGCAGTCCCTGTTCTGAACGACGGCAAGACCTGACCCCTCGCGAGCCGATCCTTTGCGAGCCGAGTCGGCAATGACTTTCCTCAGTATGCGCAGGGGGAGTGACCTACCGATATCAATATCCCCCGTCGAAACGCCCTTCGGAGGGAATGTCTTTCGAGCGCATCACGCAGAGACTGGTTGCCATTGAGTCGAGGACTCGCAATGAAAGATCAGTGATGTCTCTGCAAGTGAACTACATCAGGCCCGTGAGTCGGACCGACAGGTTGGTGGCGATCATGGTGATGCCTGTGCCGACCGCGGAGGGGATGTCAGAACTGACGGCGGTGGTCGAGTTGCTGCGTTATCCGGCTGTGTTGTTCGGGGTGGCTCGTCCTGAAGGGACAGTCGATGCACGCTGCCAGTACACGAGCTGGGACCGGGTCGACAACGCACTCTCGCTGCTGGAGCGTCGCAATGTCTCAGTGACCTACGTCCGACATCTTCTGCATCTGGCTGCGCACTTCGCACAGCGTCACGGCTTGCGGCGAGAAGGAACGGTGACGTTGACCCTCTTCGAACATGAAGGCATCACGAGCATCCGCTACGAAGTTCCGGTCGGCGTTAGCCGCGACGCGGCCCTGGAATGGACTTCCGAATTCTGGGGCGAACTCGCTTACGTTGATCTGCTGCAGCCCAATTTTCTGCTCTCGTTTGTAGCCGAGGCATCGGCCTGAGGCTGCCGGGTGATCCAACTGTCAGAGACGCATATGGCCATTGAGTGCAAAGACTTTCTCGCCTTCGCGCGCTTGCTGGGGCAGCAGGATTCAGAGGTGGCGTTCCGGAGTGCCATCAGTCGTGCCTACTACGCCGCATTCCATCGTTGCAAAGAATGGGAGCAGACCCTGCCGATGCTGGGTCGCAATGAAGGGCCGGAAGGGGGTGCGCATCAGGAGCTCATCAATCGCTTGAAACACCCTGCCGAGCGGTGCGGCGAGATAGTGAAGGAACGGTCGCGGAGGAACGGGGCTCAGCTCGAAGCCCAACGACACCGCCGAGTGCAAGCCGACTACGCATTGGACGATACTGTGACAGCTGCTGAGATGCACGACCAGTTGGGACAAGTCAGGCAGGTCCTGGAGCGATGTGATGCAGCTTTGCCCCGCTCAGTGCCTTAGTTGCGCCGGCAAGCGCCCACCCAATCCCAATCCTTGCGATAGACCGAGGTCTCCACGCCGCTGAGACTCAGCACCGTGTGATACAGCCCGTCGTGCGACATCGGCGTGTCGCGACGCTGCGTCAGGCACGCGCTGTCGAGCTTCTGCGATTGCCGTGTCTGCTCCGGCAGCCACAGGATCAGCGGTACGTGCTTCTGCTGCTTGGGCGCCAGCGCGTAGGGCATGCCGTGCAGGAAGAGGTTGTTCTCGCCCAGCGACTCGCCGTGGTCCGACACGTAGAGCAGGCTCGGATCGAATCGCTGTTCCTGCGTCCCCAGCCAATCGATCGCCTTCGCCAGCACGTGGTCGGTGTAGACGATCGTGTTGTCGTAGGCATTGCGGACCTGTTCCAGCTCGCACTGCTGCAGCGCATTGCTGCGGCACTCGGGCTGGAAGGGCTTCCGGTCGTCGGGCGTGCGCAGGTAGTAGGCGGGGCCGTGGCTGCCCATCTGGTGCAGCACCAGCACGACGCCGCGTGCGACGCGCTGCGGATCCAGTGCCGCGATGCGCGCGTCCAGGTCGTGCAGCATCACCTCGTCAAGGCACTCCCCGTCCGCGCGGCACAGGCCGGTGGGAATCGGGTGATCGGGCCGGGCGGGATTGATGGCCTGCGCATTGGGCACGCGGTCGCAGATGCCCTTGCAGCCCGACTGGTTGTCCAGCCACAGCACCGCCAGCCCGGCGCGCTGCAGCACGTCCATCAGCGTCTGCTGGTTGCCGGGGTGATCCACGTACACCTCGCGGCCCAGCTGCGAGAACATGCACGGCAGCGACGCCGCCGTCGACGTGCCGCAGGATGCGACTTCGCGATAGCTCAGCACCGGCTTCGTCGACAACGCCGGATTGGTCGGCTTGCCATAACCGTTGAGCTGGAAATTCTCCGAACGCGCGGTCTCGCCGACCACCAGCAGCACCAGCGGCGGCCGGGCGCCTGCAACGCGCGGCGTGAGCTTCGCATCGGCGGCGACGACCTCGAGCGGGCCTCTGGGTTTCTTCTGCTTCTGAGCCGCCAACGCGGCGCTCGCCCAGATCGCGTTGATCGGGCTGACCATCTTGGTCAAGGTCTTGTTGTTGCGCAGCGTGGAGGCCAGGTCCGCGGTCCGCGTGGCCGCGAGCCCGACGCCCAGCACCAGCGCGAGCGCCACGCTCGCGAGGTTCCACCCCAGCCGCTTGAACCAGCGCTTGTCGGTCAGGCGCTGGCGCCAGATCCAGATCAGCGGGATCAGCGCGATCACGACGACATGCGCCGCCAGTCCCCAGCCGATCAGGTCGCGCGTCTCGCGCACATCGGTCTGCAGTGCGTTGGTGATCATCGTGCTGTCGATGATCACGCCGTAGCTGCCGATGAAGTAGGCCAGCGGTGCCGTCATCAGCAGCATCGCGGTCAGCAGCGGCTTCACCGCCACGCGCCAGGCCAGCAGGCTGAAGACGGCGGCCAGCACCATGATCACGATGCCGGCGAAGACGATGATGAACAGCTTGCCCGACGCGCCGGCGTAATCCGGCATGCCCCACATGCGCTGCCAGAGCGGCCAGTTGCCGAGCACACCGATCCACAGTGCGGTCAGCCACGTCAGAACCAGCGGTGAACGGGCGCGCACGGTGCGCGCGGTGCCGGCCTCGCGTGCCGGCGAGGTCGAGGAATCGGAAAACGCCATCTTGTTGTGTCAGGCCGGCAGAAAATCAACCTGCCCTTGTAGTAGTCGTACCTGAAGCTCCCCTGAAGCAGTCCATGGCCTCGCCGCGGCTTGACCAGGGACGCCCCTTCATCCCCGCAAGGCCATGCCGCCTCCCCGGGCCGCCTTCAGCCCCTGGCCGCTGGCCTGCACATAGCGACGCTGCAGATCCTCGATCCGCGGCTCCAGCGCCCCGGGATCGGTCATCCGTTCCCGGTAGCGCTTGAGCACCAGCGCCGCCATGTCGATCAGCTTGGCGTTCAGCGTCAGCGTGCCTTGCTCGACCAGCAACTGCACGCCGGTCTGCGCATCGCCCCGCATCGCATGGCGCATTGCCGTCTCGGAGATCGCGAACACCCGCGCATTCGCGTCGCGCAGCAGCTGCGCGCTGGGTTCGTGGCCTTCGGCCATGCTGATCATCACCTCGGTCGCCGACTTCGAACTGCAGAAGCGCAGGCCGAGCTGGCTCATCAGCGTGTCCATCTCGCTGAGCTCGATGTCCTGCCGCGCCATGCGCACCCACAGCGCGACCAGCAGGCTGGCGGCCTCGAGGTCCAGGTCCTCGTCGGTGACGCGTCGCGCGAACTTGCGCGCGAGCAGCAGCGCATCCGCCAGCTTGCGGTCCATCAACAGGCGCAGGCCCTGCATCAGCACGTCGAAGCCCTGCAGGCGCTGATCGCGCGGCGCGCGCTCCATGGCCTGCATCAGCGCGTCCATCGTGTACTTCAGGCCCTTGCTGTCCTTCGCATCGAAGCGCATCAGCGCGATCAGGGCCAGGCTGTGCGCATCGAACAGCTTGGACCGCAGACCCTGCGCCACGCTGCGTTCGAGCATCTTGAGCGCCTCGTCGCGCTGCCCCGCGTAGAAGGCCAAGGTGCCGCAATGCTGCTGCCGCAGCAGGCAACCGGGCGTCAGCGTCGCGGCGGTGCGGTAGGTCGCGAGCGCGGCATCGATCTCGCCCTGCTCCATCTGCACGCGGCCCATCAGATCGTAGCTGTCGGCCTGGTCGGGCATGTCGCCGATCAGCGTCTCCAGCGTGCGGCGCGCGGCGCTCAGGTTGCCGCCGGCGACCTCGGTCCGCGCCACGCCCAGCCGCGCCCAGGGCACGGTGCGCGCGGCGATGATGGCCTCGTACAGCTCGCGGGCCTCGGTGTGGCGCTCCAGGCGCAGCAGCAGTTCAGCGCCGATGCGCGCGGCGTACAGCCAGTAGGTCGCCTTGCGCTGGAAGCGCTCCAGGCAGAGGTCCGCCGCGCGACCGAAATCCTTCGCGTCGATCGCGTCGAAGATGCCCTTGAGCTCCACCTTGCGATGTCGCGCATTGGCCAGCCGGTCGGCGAGCGCCGTGGTCGTGTAGGGCTTGACGAGGTAGGCGTCCAGCGCCGCCTCGGCGGCCTCGGCGACCTTCGCGTACGAGGCCTCGCCGGTGACCATGACGAAGACGGTGGAGTAGGGCAGCAACTGCTCGCGCCGCAGCTCGTCGAGCAGGTCTTGGCCGGACATCTCGGAGCCGTCGAAGTAGTAGTCGCAGATGACGATGTCGTAGGGCTGCGTTTCCAGGATCACGCGGGCGTCTCGCACCCGCGTGGTCTGCCGCACATGGCCGACGCCGAGTTCGCGCAATTGCGCCGTCATCAGGCTGCGTGAGTTGGCGTTGCTGTCGATGACCAGCGCCTGCGTCTTCCCGAGCGTGCCGGCGAGCGTCATGGCCGCCGCCCCGCCACGGCGCGCGCGCCAATGAAAAAGCCCGCCTCCGAAGAGAGCGGGCCGGCAGCACCCCAACGAATTGTGCGAATGTCGTCAACCACGGACCGATTGTCCGCCCGGCGACTACCGCCGGTCCCCCGGGTTTGCGTGGGTGGACCGGCCTGATTCGTGAATCGTGACGGGGGTTTGCGTGTCGCTGTTGGCGATTTACTTGAAGAGGTCCTTGACCCGGTCGGTCCAGCTCTTCGCGTTCGGCGAGTGACGCTCGCCGCCGTCCTTCAGGCTCTTGTCGAGCTCCTTCAGCAGCTTGCGCTGATGCTCGGTGAGCTTGACCGGCGTCTCGATGCTGATGTGGCAGTACAGGTCGCCCGGATAGCTCGAGCGCACGCCCTTGATGCCCTTGCCGCGCAGGCGGAAGGTCTTGCCGTGCTGCGTGCCCTCGGGGAGCTCGATCTCGGCCTTGCCGCCCAGCGTCGGCACCTCGATCGTGCCGCCCAGCGCGGAGGTCGTGATCGACACCGGCATCGTGCAGTGCAGGTCGTCGCCGTCGCGCTCGAAGATGTCGTGCTGCTTGATGCGGATCTCGATGTAGAGATCGCCCGACGGCCCGCCGTTGACGCCCGGTTCACCATTGCCGGCCGAGCGGATGCGCATGCCTTCGTTGATGCCGGCCGGGATCTTGACTTCCAGCGTCTTGGTCTTCTTGATCTTGCCGGCGCCGTTGCAGGTGGTGCAGGGCTCCGGAATGATCTTGCCCGTGCCGTGGCAGTGCGGGCAGGTCTGCTGGATGCTGAAGAAACCCTGGCGCATGTGCACCGTGCCGCTGCCGCCGCAGGAGCCGCAGGTCTTGGCGCTGGTGCCAGGTTTTGCCCCGCTGCCATGGCAGGTCTCGCAGCCTTCCCACGACGGGATGCGGATCTGCGTCTCCTTGCCGCGCGCGGCTTCCTCCAGCGTGATCTCCATCGCGTAGCTCAGGTCGCTGCCGCGGTAGACCTGCTGGCCGCCGCCCTGGCGCCGGCCGCCGCCGCCCTGCTGGCCGAAGAGGTCGCCGAAGATGTCGCCGAAGGCCTCCGCGAACCCGCCGAAACCTTCCCCGCCCTGGCCGCCGCGGAAGCCCTGGTTCGGATCCACGCCCGCGTGGCCGTACTGGTCGTAGGCGGCCCGCTTCTGGCCGTCCGAGAGCATCTCGTAGGCTTCCTTGGTCTCCTTGAACTTGTCCTCGGCCTCCTTGGCACCCTCGCCCTGGTTGCGGTCAGGGTGGTGCTTCATCGCGAGCTTGCGATAGGCCTTCTTGATGTCCTCTTCGCTGGCGTTCTTCGCGACGCCCAGGACTTCGTAATAGTCACGCTTTGCCATGGATCTTCCTGCGGGCCTCAAACCAAAACGCCGCGCGAGGCTGGCGGCCCCGCGCGGCGGCTGTCAATCGACAGCATGAGCCGTTTGCGATGCCGACGGGGAGTCGGCATGCAAGGCGCTTACTTCGGCGCTTACTTCGGCGATTACTTCGAGTCCTTGACTTCCTTGAACTCCGCGTCGACGACGTTGTCGTCGGCCGGCTTGGCCGAGGCCTGCGCGCCCGCCGCTTCCGCGTGCTCGGCACCGGCCGCACCCGCAGCACCGGCCGCGCCCGCGCCAGCCGCCGCCTGAGCGGCCTGCGCCTCGGCGTACACCTTCTCGCCCAGCTTCTGGCTGGCGGTCATCAGCGCTTCGGTCTTGGCGTCGATGTCGGCCTTGTCCTCGCCCTTGATGGCTTCTTCCAGGTCCTTGATCGAGGCTTCGATCTTTTCCTTCTCGCCGGCGTCCAGCTTGTCGCCATGCTCGGTCAGCGACTTCTGCACCGAATGCACCAGGCCGTCGGCCTGGTTCTTCGCCTGCACCAGCTCGACCTTCTTCTTGTCCTCGGCCGCGTTGGCTTCGGCGTCCTTGACCATCTTCTCGATCTCGCCCTCGGAGAGGCCGGAGTTCGCCTTGATGGTGATCTTGTTTTCCTTGCCGGTGCCCTTGTCCTTGGCGCCGACGTGCAGGATGCCGTTGGCGTCGATGTCGAAGCTCACCTCGATCTGCGGCAGGCCGCGCGGCGCCGGCGGGATGCCTTCGAGGTTGAACTCGCCCAGGCTCTTGTTGGCCTGCGCCAGTTCACGCTCGCCCTGGTAGACCTTGATGGTCACGGCGGGCTGGCTGTCCTCGGCGGTCGAGAAGGTCTGGCTGAACTTGGTCGGGATGGTCGTGTTCTTCTTGATCATCTTCGTCATCACGCCGCCCAGGGTCTCGATGCCCAGGCTCAGCGGGGTGACGTCCAGCAGCAGCACGTCGGTGCGTTCGCCGCCCAGGACCTGGCCCTGGATCGCGGCGCCGACGGCCACGGCCTCATCGGGGTTCACGTCCTTGCGCGGGTCCTTGCCGAAGAACTCCTTGACCTTCTCCTGCACCTTGGGCATGCGCGACATGCCGCCGACCAGGATGACGTCGTCGATCTCGCCGACCGACACGCCGGCGTCCTTGATCGCCGTGCGGCAGGGGGCCATCGTGCGCTCGATCAGCTCGTCCACCAGCGACTCCAGCTTGGCGCGGGTCAGCTTGATGTTCAGGTGCTTCGGACCGGTGGCGTCGGCCGTGATGTACGGCAGGTTGACGTCGGTCTGCGACGAGTTCGACAGCTCGATCTTGGCCTTTTCAGCGGCTTCCTTCAGGCGCTGCAGGGCGAGCACGTCCTTGGTCAGGTCGACGCCCTGTTCCTTTTTGAACTCGGCGATGATGTAGTCGATGATGCGCTGGTCGAAGTCCTCGCCGCCCAGGAAGGTGTCGCCGTTGGTCGACAGCACTTCGAACTGCTTCTCGCCGTCCACGTCCGCGATCTCGATGATCGAGATGTCGAAGGTGCCGCCGCCCAGGTCGAAGACCGCGATCTTGCGGTCACCCGCGCCGTGCTTGTCCAGGCCGAAGGCCAGGGCCGCGGCGGTGGGCTCGTTGATGATGCGCTTGACGTCCAGGCCCGCGATGCGGCCGGCGTCCTTGGTCGCCTGACGCTGCGCGTCGTTGAAGTAGGCCGGCACCGTGATGACGGCCTCGGTCACTTCCTCGCCGAGGTAGTCCTCGGCCGTCTTCTTCATCTTGCGCAGGACTTCAGCCGACACCTGCGGCGGCGCTAGCTTCTTGCCGCGCACTTCCACCCACGCGTCGCCGTTGTCGGCCGCGGCGATGGTGTAGGGCATCAGGTCGATGTCCTTCTGGACTTCCTTCTCCTGGAACTTGCGGCCGATCAGGCGCTTCACCGCGTACAGCGTGTTGCGCGGGTTGGTCACGGCCTGGCGCTTGGCCGAGGCGCCGACCAGCACTTCGCCGTCTTCCTGGTACGCAATGATGGACGGGGTGGTGCGGGCACCTTCCGCGTTCTCGATGACGCGGGTGGTGTTGCCTTCCATGACCGCGACGCACGAGTTGGTCGTGCCCAGGTCGATGCCGATGATCTTCTTCTTAGCCATGTGGTGCTCCTGAATTTGAAAACTGGCGGAACGGTCAGCGGGGGAGGCCCCTGGCGGCTCATTCGTCGAGCGGCTGAAACAACGTTCCGGGATGCTTCTGATCTGTGGATAACTTGTCCGGGTTCAAGGGCCCGGATCTTTTTTCAGCGTGCTTTTTTGGGCGCGCCGGTCTGTGCGCTCAGGGCGCGCTCACTTCGGGGCGGTCACCGTGACCAGCGCCGGGCGCAGCACGCGGTCGGCGATCAGGAAGCCCTTCTGCAGCACGGTCACGACCGTGTTCGGGTCCTGCTCGGCCGGGACCACCGAGATGGCCTGGTGCTGGTGCGGGTCGAACTTCGTGCCGGAGGCGGGATTGATCTCCACCACCTTGTTGCGCTCCAGCGCCGACTGCAGCTGGCGCAGCGTGGCGTGCACGCCCTGCAGCACCTGTTCGACGGTGGCGTCGGGCAGGGCGATGGCGGCGGAGAGGCTGTCCATCACCGGGAGCATCGCCTCGGCGAAGCCCTCGACGGCGAACTTGCGGGCCTTGGTCGTGTCCTCCTCGCCGCGGCGGCGGGTGTTCTCGACCTCGGCCTTGGCGCGCAGGTAGGCGTCGGACATCTCGGCCAGGCGGCGCTCGGTGTCGGCCAGTCTGGCTTCGAGGGTCTCGGGCACCGAAGCGGCGGCTGCGGCGGCGGCTTGCTGGGTCAGTTCGTCCAGCGTCGGATCAGGTTGTTGGTGGTCGGTCGTCATGGTTGGAATGCCCCAATGCGGATGCCCGGGCTTCTCTTCGGAAGCGCGGCCGGCCTCTGGGAGCCAGCGTGCGTCGGGCGACCCGCCGCATCTGAGGCCCATGGCCGGAACTTCAAGAGGGTGATTTTCGCATCCGGGGACGGGCAAACCCCGAGCCTGCTACCCGAGCCGGCGAAGGGCGAGCGTTTCGACAGGCAGGGGGGCGTCGGCGCGGGGCTCGCGGCGCCCTTGCCGGGCCTCTTCGAGGTGCGCCCCCCGCTGGCTCGCCAGCCGGGCGTGATCCCGTGCATTGATGGGCGGCAGTCCGCGGAAGTACGGGCCGACGGCCACGCCCACGCCCACGCCCAGCTCGATCGCCTTGCCGGCGCGGTGGACCCAGTTCAGGGGCTCGCGTCGTGTGCCGGCGCCCGCGAGGTTGACCAGCAGGCCCAGCAGACCCAGCAGCCAGGTCGACGCGATGAAGAGCCGGATGCGGTCCGCAGCCCCCCACGTCACGTTGGCCAGACCGTGGCGCACGCCCGTCCCGGTGAATCGGGGTGGCACCGGCGCGGTCTTCCTCACTTCGAACAGGGGCACCCGCACGAGGGGAGCCGGACCGTCGCCGACGTGCGCGGCGTCCGGGACCCGATGACGCTGGTGGACCATGAGCGTGCCGGCGGCCAGTCCCGTGCTGGCGCCGGCCGTCAGCGATACCGCGGCGGAGATGCCGATGTCCGGCAGCACGCCGATCGGCGACATCCCGAGCGCCGTGCCCCGGACGGCATTCAGCACGCCGAAGGCCGCGGCACCGCTTCGCACGTGCGTGGTCCCTTCGATGTGGCCGGTCGCCACCTGGGCGCATCGAATCTCCTGACGGAGCCGGTCCACGCCGTCCCTGCCGTACGGCGTGCCGGTCGCATCCCGCAACTCGGCCACCCGGTCCGGGACGAGTTCCTCCGGCGGGATGGGCGCCAGTTGCCGGCCGGTCAGCGCCGCGATCCTGGGTGCGACCACGCTGGCCAGCGTCGCGCAGAGACCGCCGCAGATCGTGGCGCCTAACCATCGGCCGGTGGCGATGGCGGCGATCTGCGCCAGGTTGTGGTCGGTGTCCTGGTCGAAGTAGTTGCGGTCCTCGCCGATGCCCAGCGGCTGCTCGGTGCCGAAGAGGTGGCGCACGCCGAGCTCGGCCAGCGCGCCGCCCATGCCCCGGCCCAGTCCGAAGCCGAAAGCGGCGGCGCCGCCGATGGACACCGCGAGGGCGACGATGGCCTTCAGCACCTCGGGGTTGCCGGACCACAGGGTGGTGTCGCCGAGGCGGATCGCGTTGAAGCGCGACACGGGATCGGGGCGGCGCGCCAGATCCAGGATGCGTGACCTGCCGCCCGCGGGGACGAAACCGCGAAGTCCCGGGCGGGTGTCGAGCGCCAGCGCTTCGCGAGGGTTCGGGTCGGGCATCCGCGGCGATGCCGGGACCCCGAATCCGGCGGCGTCGCCAGCGTCGTCGAAGTCGTCTTCGACATCGTCGTCATCCGACGACGATAGGCCGCGATAGGCCTGCTGCATCTGGACACCGATCATGTCGCCCCCGCTGATCACGTCACGGCGGGCCGGTCGGCCGCGCCGGTGTCCACCGGGCGGCGCGGGCCGCGGGAGATCGGCGGAACGGGGGCGTCAGTCCAGGCTGGCGGACCAGCGGTTCCAGTCCGCGAGGCGGCGGCGATCCTGCTTGGTGGGGCGGCCCTGCTCGATGGCGTCGGCCGGCTCGGGCGCGAGGCGGCGCGCCTCGGCGGCGCGCTCGCGCGCGGCGATGCTGTCGGGCGTCTCCTCGTACAGCGCCTGTGCGACCGGCGCCGGGCCGCGCACGTGGCTGAGCCCGGCCACCTTCACCTCGCGATCGACCTGACCCTGGCGCAGCTGGATGAGGTCGCCGATGCGCACGTCGCGCGAGGCTTTCGCCGCCTGTCCGTTGATGGTCACGCGACCCTTGCCGATCTCGTCGACGGCGATCGAGCGCGTCTTGAAGAAGCGCGCGGCCCAGAGCCATTTGTCGAGGCGCACGCCGGCAGGTCCGGAAGGCGCGGCGGAGCCGGCGGAAGGGGAGCGGTGGGAGGAAGACATCAGTGTCGATTGTCCTATGGCGAAAGCGATGGCGCGGGCGATGGCGGAGATGATGGCAAGGGGGTCTCGGACGATGGTGCCGCCGGCAGCCGGACCACGGCGTCGAGGCCCGTGATGACCCCATCCCGTTCGCGGTTGTCCAGCGCCAGCGAGCCGCCCAGCGAGCCGACGATCTCCCGGCAGATGGCAAGCCCCAGGCCCGAGCCTCCGCCGGCACCGGCCGCGAACGGCTGGCCGAGCTTGGGCCGCAGCGCCGCCGCGATGCCGGGGCCGCTGTCGGCGATGCGCAGCTCGACACCGCCGTCGAACCCCGCGCTTCTCGTCACCCGCAGCTCCAGCCGGCTGCCGCGCGGGCAGTGGCGCAGCGCGTTGTGCAGCAGGTTGCGCACGAGCTCGCGCAGCGCCCACGCATGACCGCGTACCGGCGCGGGCTCGGTGAAGAGTTCGAAGTCGAGTTCCGCGTCGGCGATCAGCGGGGCGAGGTCGAGCGCGACCTCGCGCACCGCCTCCGCCAGGTCCAGCCGCGGCGGATCGCCTTGCTGGCGCAACTGCTCGACCTTGGCCAGCGCGAGCATCTGGTTGGCGAGCGCGGTGGCGCCGTCGACGGTGGCGCCGATCTCGTCGATCGCCTGCGACAGCGGCAGGTCGCCGCGACGCGCCGACTGCACCTGCGCCTTGAGCACCGCCAGCGGCGTGCGCAGTTGATGCGAGGTGTCGCGCACGAAGCGCTGCTGGTGCGCGAACAGGCCGGCCTGCCGATGCCAGGCCTCGTTGATCGCGACCACCAGCGGCGCGAGTTCCGCAGGCACGCCCGGCATGGGCACGGGGCTGAGGTCGTCGTCCGCGCGCGCGCCTATGGAGCGGCTCAGTTCGCGCACCGGCCAGGTCGCGAAGAGCACCACGCCCCAGACCACGATGGCGATCACCGCGAGCAGCGCCGCCTGCCGCCACAAGGTCGAGATCAGCACCTGGCGCGCCAGCGTGCGCCGGATCTCCAGCGTCTCGGCGACCTGGATCGTCGCCACGCCCAGGCCCGCCTCGCCCGAGACCGGTTGCTTCAGCACCGCGACGCGCACTTCCTCGCCCTGGTAGACGTCGTCGTAGAAATCGACGAGCGCCGCGTAGGCGCCGCGCGCCGGCAGCTTGCCGTGCCACGCGGGCAGGTCGTCGAAGCCCGACACCCATTCCCCCTGGAAGCCGGTGACCCGGTAGAACATGCGGCTGCGGTTGTCCGCCTCGAAGGCTTCCAGCGCCGCGTAGGGGACCTCGGAGACGAGCTGCGGGTTCTCGCGCGTGCCGTGCACGTCGAGCTGTTCGCCGATGGTCTTCGCGGAGGCGAGCAGCGTGCGGTCGTAGGCCGTGTCGATGGCCTTGAGCGCGTCTTCGTAGAGCCGGTGCGCGTTGGCCGCGATCAGCAGGCCGACCGGCACCAGGATGCCGGCCAGCAGCCGGCTGCGCATCGAGGACAGCCTGATCACCCGGCCCACTCAGTCCGGCGCCTTGAGCAGGTAGCCCAGGCCGCGCAGCGTCACCAGCCGGGCGCCGTCCGCGGGCAGCCGCTTGCGCAGCCGGTACGCGACGACCTCGACCGCGTCGGGCTGCACGTCGAGGTCGTCGGCGAAGACGATCTCCGTCAGCCGTTCCTTCGCCACCGCCTGGCCCGGTCGCGCGAGCAGCGCGCGCAGCAGCGCGGCCTCTCGCGGCGGCAGGTCCAGCGGCAGTCCGAGGTGGTAGATCGCCCCGCTGTCGGCGTCCACGCGCAGGCCGTGGAAGGACTCGTCCTCCTGCGTGCCCGCGCCGCCCGCCGAGCCCGGCGCACCGCGGCTGCGGCGGGCGAGGGCGCGCACGCGGGCCTCGAGTTCATCGAGGTCGAAGGGTTTGGGCAGGTAGTCGTCGGCGCCGATGTTCAGGCCCAGGATGCGGTCGCCCACCGTGCCGCGCGCGGTCAGGATGATCACCGGCGTGGTGAGCTGCTCGGCGCGCGCGGCCGACAGCAGTTCCAGCCCGTCGATGTCGGGCAGCGACAGGTCCAGCAGCACGACGTCCGGCGGCAGCGCGCGCCAGCGTTCGAGCGCCACGCGGCCCTCGGCGAACCCGTGCACCTGGATGCCGCGGCGCTCGAACGACCGTGCCACCGTGGTCTGCAGCGCGGCGTTGTCCTCGACGAAAAACAGCCTCATGCCCGGCAGTGTCCGCCACGCACTGATCAGCCGCCGCTCAGGGTCAACCCTGAGCTTCCCGACAGCCGAATGAAAGCCCGCGTGTGCAGGATGCACGCCTACAACGAACGTCGGGTGCGCGCTCTGCCCCGACGACCAGATCTACAACAGGAGACATGAGCATGCGTCGAGATCAATTCCTGAAGTCCGCGGCCGCCTTCGCCGCACTGGGCGCCACCGGCACGCTGCCGCTGGGCGCGCAAGCCGCCGCGGCGGCCCTGAAGATCCTGGTGCCCGCCAATCCGGGCGGCGGCTGGGACATCACCGGCCGCGCGCTGGGCAAGGCCCTGCAGGACGCCGGCGCCGCGGGCGCGGTGACCTTCGAGAACAAGGGCGGCGCGGCCGGCGCCATCGGCCTGGCGCAGTTCGTCAACGCCGCCAAGGGCGACCCGAACGCGCTGATGGTCATGGGCGCCGTGATGCTGGGCGGCCTGATCACCAGCAAGCAGCCCGTCACGCTGACGCAGGCCACGCCGATCGCCCGCCTGACCAGCGAGTACAACGTCTTCGTGCTGCCGGCCAACTCGCCGTTCAAGACCATGAAGGACGTGGTCGAGGCGCTGAAGAAGGACCCGGGTTCGGTGAAGTGGGGCGGCGGTTCGCGCGGCGCCACGGAGCACATCGCCGCGGCGATGCTCGCGCGTGAAGTGGGCGTCGACGCGACCAAGATCAACTACGTCGCCTTCCGGGGCGGCGGCGAGGCCGTGGCCGCGATCCTGGGCGGCAACGTCAGCATCGGCGGCAGCGGCTACAGCGAGTTCCAGGCCTACATCGAGAGCGGCAAGATGCGCCCGATCGCCATCACCGCGCCGCAGCGCATCAAGGGCCTGGACATCCCGACGATGAAGGAGCTCGGCTACAACGTCGAGATCGGCAACTGGCGCGGCGTGTACGGCGCACCCGGCATCACGCCGGCGCAGCGCCAGGTGCTGATCGACCTCGTCGTGAAGGCGACGAAGTCCAAGGCCTGGGCCGAAGCGCTGGAGAAGAACGGCTGGACGCCGGCCGTGCTGACCGGCAAGGACTTCGAGAGCTTCGTCGACAACGAGTTCGCGTCCCTGCGCGCCATCATGCACAAGTCCGGCATGGTCTGACCCCGGGAGGCCGCCATGTCCGAATCTTCCGCGCCGGCCGTGGCCGGCCATCCGTCCGCGACCGTCAAGCCGGTCGCGCCTACACCGCCAGGCATTCCGCCTGAATTCGACGACGCCACGCCAGCGCCGCTGTACCAGACCCTGGTCGGCGCCGCGGCCATGGTCGTCGGCGGCGTGATGGCCTTCGGGGCCTCGGCGATCCCGTCCGACGCCGGTTACTCCGGCATCGGTCCGAACGCGCTGCCGTGGTTCGTCGCCGCGGTGCTGCTGATCTGCGGCGCGTGGCTGATCTGGGAATCGCGCAGCGGCGGCTTCCGCTCGATGGAGCCGCCGTCGGGCGCGCCCAAGGCCGACTGGCTGTCGGGCGCCTGGGTGGCGGCCGCCGTCGTCGCCAACGCGTCGCTGATCACGACGATCGGCTTCGTCCTCGCCTGCACGCTGTGTTTCGTGCTGGCGGTGCGCGGCCTGCGCCGCGCCGAGGGCAAGGCCCACGGCGGCGTGCGCCAGATCGTCATCGACGCCGTCACCGGCCTGCTGATCGCGGCGCCGGTGTTCTGGCTGTTCAACAAGCTGCTCGCGCTCAACCTGCCCGCCATCACGGCCGGCGGCTGGCTGTAATCCTCACCGGAGTTCCGACATGCAAGACCTCTGGACCCATTTGATGGGCGGCTTCGCCACGGCCGCCTCCGGCGCCAACCTGATGTGGGCCTTCATCGGCTGCGCGCTCGGGACGGCGATCGGCGTGCTGCCCGGCCTCGGCCCGGCCGTGACCGTCGCGATGCTGCTGCCGATCACCGCGCAGGTCGACCCGACCGCGTCGATGATCTTCTTCGCCGGCATCTACTACGGCGCGATGTACGGCGGCTCGACCACCTCCATCCTGCTCAACACCCCGGGCGAGACCGGCACCATGGTGACCGCGCTCGAGGGCTTCAAGATGGCCCGCCACGGCCGCGCCGGCGCGGCGCTGGCCACGGCGGCGATCGGCTCGTTCTTCGCCGGCACGATCGCGACCGTGCTGGTCACGTTGTTCGCGCCGGTGCTGGCGGACTTCGCCGTCACGCTGGGCCCGCCGGAGTACTTCTGCCTGATGCTGATCGCCTTCACCACCGTCTCCGCGGTGCTGGGGCAGAGCACGCTGCGCGGCATGACGGCGCTGTTCATCGGCCTGGCCATGGGGCTGGTCGGCATGGACCAGATCACCGGCCAGATCCGCTACACCGGCGGCGTGCCCGAGTTCATGGACGGCATCGAGACGGTGCTGGTCGCGGTGGGGCTGTTCGCGGTCGGCGAGACGCTCTACGTGGCGCTCTACGAGGGCCGCAGCAACCTGACGATGAACACCATGGGCCGGGTGCACATGACGCGCCAGGAGTGGAAGCGCTCGATCCCCGCGTGGCTGCGCGGCACCGCGCTGGGTTTCCCGTTCGGCGTGATCCCTGCGGGCGGCACCGAGATCCCGACCTTCCTGAGCTACGCGACCGAGCGCAAGCTGTCCAAGCACAAGGAGGAGTTCGGCACCGTCGGCGCCATCGAGGGCGTGGCCGGGCCGGAAGCGGCCAACAACGCGGCCGTGACCGGCACGCTGGTGCCGCTGCTGACGCTGGGCATCCCGACCTCGGTCACCGCGGCCATCCTGCTGTCGGCGCTGCAGAACTACGGCATCCAGGCGGGCCCGCAGCTGTTCGAGACCTCGTCGACGCTGGTGTGGGCGCTGATCGCGTCGCTGTACATCGGCAACGTGATGCTGCTGGTGCTGAACCTGCCGATGGTGGGGCTGTGGGTGAAGCTGCTGCGCATCCCGCGCGCGCCGCTGTACGCCGGCATCCTGATCTTCGCCACGGTCGGCGTCTACGGCATGCGCCAGAGCGCCTTCGACCTCTACGTGATGCTGGCCATCGGCCTGCTGGGCGTGGTGATGCGGCGTTTCGACTTCCCGACCGCGCCGGTCGTCGTCGGCATGATCCTGGGCCCGCTCGCCGAGGCGCACCTGCGCAACGGCGTCGCCATCGGCGGCGGGAGCTGGAGCGTGTTCCTGCAGCGTCCGCTGTCGGCCTCGCTGCTGGCGATCGTGGTGATCGTGCTGCTGCTGCCGCGGGTGATGAAGTGGATGAGCGCGCGCAAGGCGCGTGAGCACGCGGCGGCGATCGGCTGATCGAGCCCTCGCGCAGCGACGAACGACAAGGGCCCCGTTGAGGGGCCCTTTGTCATGGTGCGCGCGGCACCGCGTGGATCAGCGCGTCGCGCCGGCAGTGAGTGCCGCGTCGCGCTGACGGGCGAGGGCGGCGGCCTGTGCCTCGTCGGGCACGGCGGTCGTCGGCCAGCCTTGCAGGTGCTGCTCGGCGATCGCCGCCAGTGCGCGGATGTGGCCGGGGCGGTCGTTCAGGCAGGGGATGTAGCTGAAGCGCTGCCCGCCGCTGTGCAGGAAGGCCTCGCGCGCTTCCATGTCGATCTCTTCCAGCGTCTCGATGCAGTCGGACGAGAAGCCCGGGCAGATCAGGTCGACCGACTTCAGCCCGCGTCCGGCCAGCTCGCGCAGCGTGGGCTCGGTGTAGGGCTCCAGCCAGCGCGCCTTGCCGAAGCGGCTCTGGAAGGTCACCTTGTACTGCGCGTCGGACAGGCCCAGCGCCTCGGCCAGCAGCCGGCCGGTCTTCAGGCATTCGCAGTGGTACGGGTCGCCCAGCGCCAGCGTGCGCGCGGGCATGCCGTGGAAGCTCATCACCAGCAGCTCGCCGCGGCCTTCGGTCTTCCAGTGGGCGCGCACGCTCTCGGCGAGCGCGGCGATGTAGCGTTTGTCGTCGTGGTACCGGTTGACGAAGCGGAACTCCGGCACATGCCGGTGTTCCAGCGACCACCGCGCCACGTCGTCGACGACGCTCGCGGTCGTCGCGCCCGAATACTGCGGATACGCCGGCAGCACCAGCACGCGGGTGGCGCCCTCGGCGCGCAGCACGTCGAGCTGCGACGCGATCGACGGATTGCCGTAGCGCATCGCGTGCAGCACCTTGACGCGATGGCCCTGCTCGCCGAGCTGGCCCTGCAGCAGCTTGGCCTGCTTCGTCGTCCAGACCATCAGCGGCGAGCCGTCCTTGGTCCAGATGCTGGCGTACTTCTTCGCCGACTTCGCGGGACGCGTGCGCAGGATCACGCCGTGCAGGATCGGCCACCAGGCGGCCTTGGGGATCTCGATGACGCGGGGATCGGACAGGAACTGCGCCAGGTAGCGGCGCGTGGCCTCGGGCGTCGGTGCGTCGGGCGTGCCGAGGTTGACCAGCAGCACGCCGATCGTCGGCGCGCGCCCGTGCACATGGTCGGGTTCAGGGCGGAAGCTCATCCGGCATTGGGCCCAGGGGCCGCGAAAGAGGAGGGAGGGGGAGGGCTCAGAGCCCGCGACGCAGCAGGGCGGGCGAGGCCGCCTCGGCCAGATGCAGGATTTCGAAGCGCACGGTCGGCGCCTGCGACTCCGAGGCCGCACCGCCCAGGCCGATGGCGCCCGCGCCGTGCAGCGTGCAGGAGCCGCGACGCAGGCTCAGCGTCTGGCCGCCGGCGCCGAAGCGCACGAAGGTGCCGTTGTAGCTGAGGTCGGTCAGGCTGAAGCTGCTGCCCTGCCAGTCGATGCGCGCATGCGATCTGCTGACCCGCACGTCGGTGATGCAGTAGGTGGCCTGCGTGCTGCGTCCGAGCACGACCGGCATCTGTTCGATGTCGAACACGCGGTCCAGGTCTTGCCAGACCAGCCGGATGCCTTCCGGTGCGACGCTGCGGGCGATCTCGCCGAACTGCGTCGCGCCCGGGTCGCCGGTGCCCTGGTCAAGCACGTAGATGTGGACGGGCTCGGCGCGGCCGCGCACGCTGATGTGGTCGAGGCTGCGGAAGCGCGCCTTCTGCGCGCCGGTCAGCCCCTGCACGACCTCGGCGGTCACGACGGTCTCCCCGTCGCCCGCATGGTCGAGCAGCCGCGCCGCGACGTTGACCGCATCGCCGAAGCAGTCGCCGTGGATCTCGACGACCTCGCCGCGCGCCAGCGCGATCTGCAGATGGGTGTGGCGCAGACGCTCGCTGCGCGCCGAGGACTTCAGCAGCAGCTCCTGCATCCGCATCGCGGCCTTGATGCCGTCGCGCGGATTGTCGAAGGCGGCCATCAGGCCGTCGCCCAGCGTCTTGATGATGTTGCCGCGGTTCTCTTCGACCGCCTGGCCGGTGAGGGCCACCGTCTGCGTCACCAGCCCCGAGGCTTCCGCGTTCCCCAGCGTCTCGAACAGCGCCGTGCTGCCGCGCAAGTCGGCAAACAGGACGGTGCGCTCACGGATCTGGGTCATCGGCCTGACAGGGGACAAGATGTGATGGAAGTCTCAGTGTAGCCGCCGCATCCCGGGCGTCACGTGGTGATTAGCCCTCGCCTCGGGGGCCTGTCGGCCCCTGTACGACACCTCCCCCCAACGGGCGGGCGAATGTCGTACGCACCCCCGGCGGTGGGTGCCGGCGGGGGCGCTTGAGGGAGAGGTCCGGGTCACCGCCGCGCCAAAGAAAAACCGGCCAGCGTCCGAAGACGGGTGGCCGGTTTCTGGCAAACCCGATGCCCATCGCCGGGCCTCGGGTTGGCGGTCTGGATCAGAGGTTGTCCAGGTAGGTGCGCAGCTTGTCGGAGCGCGACGGATGCTTCAGCTTGCGGATCGCCTTGGCTTCGATCTGGCGGATCCGTTCGCGGGTGACGTCGAACTGCTTGCCGACTTCCTCCAGCGTGTGGTCCGTGCTCATCTCGATGCCGAAGCGCATGCGCAGCACCTTGGCTTCGCGCGGGGTCAGGCTGTCGAGGATGTCCTTTACCACTTCACGCAGGCCGGCCTGCATGGCGGCCTCGATCGGCGCGGTGTTGTTGGTGTCCTCGATGAAGTCGCCCAGGTGGCTGTCGTCGTCGTCCCCGATCGGCGTTTCCATGGAGATCGGCTCCTTGGCGATCTTCATGATCTTGCGGATCTTGTCCTCGGGCATCTCCATCTTCTCGGCCAGCGTCGGCGCGTCCGGCTCGAAGCCGAACTCCTGCAGATGCTGACGCGAGATCCGGTTCATCTTGTTGATCGTCTCGATCATGTGAACCGGGATGCGGATGGTGCGGGCCTGGTCCGCGATCGAGCGGGTGATGGCCTGACGGATCCACCACGTCGCGTAGGTCGAGAACTTGTAGCCGCGACGGTACTCGAACTTGTCCACCGCCTTCATCAGACCGATGTTGCCTTCCTGGATCAGGTCCAGGAACTGCAGGCCGCGGTTGGTGTACTTCTTGGCGATGGAGATGACCAGGCGCAGGTTGGCCTCGATCATTTCCTTCTTCGCGTCGCGCGAGGCCTTTTCGCCCTCGTTCATCCGCTTGTTGATGCCCTTGAGGTCGTCCAGCGGCACCACGGCCTTGCCCTGGATGTCGATCAGCTTCTGCTGCAGTTCCTGCACCGCGGGCAGGTTGCGCGACATGATGTTGGCGTACGGCTTGCCCGAGGCCACTTCCTTCTCCGCCCACTGCAGGTTCAGCACGTTGGGCGGGAAGGTCTTGATGAAGTGTTCCTGCGGCATGCCGCACTTGTCCACGACGATCTTGCGGATCTCGCGTTCGAAGCGGCGCACGTCGTCCACCTGCGAGCGCAGGATGTCGCACAGCTTCTCGATGGTCTTGACCGTGAAGCGGATGGTCATCAGCTCCTGGCTGATCGCCGACTGGGCCTTGTTGTAGTTGGCCGACTTGTAGCCGTCCTTCTCGAAGGCCTTGCGCATCTTGTCGAAGTTGATCGCGAGCGAGTCCAGCTTCACCAGCGCGGCGTTCTTCAGCTCTTCGAGCTTCTTGGTCAGGGCCTTGGAGCCGCCGGCGCCGTCGTCGTCGTCCTCTTCGTCGAACTCGTCGAAGTCTTCTTCCGCGACGTAGTCGTCCGCCTCGTCATCGGAGACGAAGCCGTCCACCGATTCGGAAATCTGCATCTCGCCGGCGCGGATCTTGGCGGCGATGGCCAGGATCTCGGCGATGGTCGTGGGGGAGGCCGAGATGGCCAGCATCATGGCCTGCAGGCCGCCTTCGATGCGCTTGGCGATCTCGATCTCGCCCTCGCGGGTCAGCAGCTCGACGGTGCCCATCTCGCGCATGTACATGCGCACCGGGTCGGTCGTGCGGCCGAACTCGGAGTCGACGGTCGACAGCGCGGCCTCGGCCGCTTCTTCCGCTTCCTCTTCGGTGGCGGTCGGCGAGGTCGAGCCCTGGATCAGCAGCGTGGCGGCGTCGGGCGCCTGCTCGTACACGGCGATGCCCATGTCGTTGAGCATCGACACGATCGCCTCGAGGATTTCCTCGTTGATCAGCTTCTCGGGCAAGTGGTCGTTGATTTCCTGATGCGTCAGGAAACCGCGCGTCTTGCCCATCTTGATGAGGGTCTTGAGCTCGTGGCGGCGCTTGGCGACTTCCTCTTCGGTCAGCGCCGTCTCGTCCAGGCCGAACTCGCGCATCAGCGCGCGCTCCTTGGCGCGGCTGACCTTCATGCGCAGCGGCTTGGCCTTGGGCTTGTCCTCGCCCACTTCCTCGACCTCGACGGCCTCGACGGTCTCGACTTCGCCTTCGGTCTCGCCCTCGGTCTCGCCTTCGGCGTCGACGTCGCTGAAGTCCTCTTCTTCCTCTTCGACCTTGGCCTTGGCGGCCGGCTTCTTCGACTCGGTCTCGGCCTTGGGCTTGCGGCCGCGCTTGGGCTTCGCGTCATCGTCGGACGCGACAGCGGTGGCGGCTTTGGCGGTCTTCGCGGCGGCCTTGACGGCCGGCTTCTTGACTTCTTCGGTTTCTGCGGCGGCGGCCTTGGACGCGGTCTTTTTGGCGGTCATGCAGTTCCTCGGTGGCTCGTGGGCCAGTAGGTGAATGCGGGGAAATCGCAGTGGGTGCAGGCAATGCAAACAGCCACCTGGTCCGCTGGCGCCCGCAAACTCCCGACACTTGCGGGCTATGCGGCGCGAGCGAGCCAGGCGGCTCGAACTCAGGCCTTGTGCGGCAGATCGGGGCAAACCGGCTGCCATTCAAGGCTTTGCGCGTGAAGGTTAGCGTGAACCTTTGTTGTTGCAGCCCAGGCGGTGTAAGTTGGCCACTTTGTGTATGAACCCAGGGTCAGTGGGGGGCCGGGGACCGGTTGGCGCTGCGGTCACTCTTGACGCGCGAAAACCGTAGATTATCTGCGAATTTTCCCATCCGGTCAAAAAGCGCGTTTGACGTGCGTTCTGCAGCCCGTTCTGCAGCCATTCTTCGGCGCCTTCCGCGGCACGTTCGGCGCCACGTTCCGCAGCGCATCCTTGAGTGGGCTCAGGCGGCTTCCAGATCGCGGATCTGGCGCAGCAAGGCCTGGAACCGGGTCATGTCCGGCTGCTTGCTGCGCGCGATGCGGTCGGCCTCCGCACGGAGCTTGCCGACCCACAGCTTGCGCATCACGACGCGGAACTCGACCTCCACGTGCTCATCCGGCGGCGGCGCGGTCAGCGGACCGCCGCTGACGCGCTGGGCGAGGTCCATCAGGTCGGCCTCCTGCAAGGCGATCTGCAGCACCGCCCACGGCGCGGGGCCGTTGTCGACCAGCGAACGTTCGAGCCAGGCGATCAACTGGCCGTGTTCGCCGGGCAGTTCGTGCAGCAGCTGCAGGTCCTGCTCGCCGATCTGCTGCCAGAGCTCGCTGTGCAGCACCAGCATCCGGACCGCCAGGTTCATCGGCGCCGGCGGCAGTTCGAGCGGCATGCCGATGGTCGGATCCTGGTCGCGCTTGCGCCAGTCGCCTTTGCCGCCCTTGCCTTTGTATTCGCCCTTGGGCACCCATTTCTTGCGCTCGCCCTGGACTTGCGCCTGGGGCGCCGGAGCGGCGCCAGCGCCCGCTCCGTAAGCATCCGGGGGAATGTGGACGTCGTCCGCGCCGACGTGGGCCTCGTCGCCGTAGGCGGAGGCGGGGATGTCGAAATACGGCTCGTCGTGGGGGCCGTCGGAAGAGGGGGAAGGGGGCCGCGGAGCCGCCTTCGGAGGGGCGGCCGGCCGTTCCGCGCGAGGGCGCGAACCCGGGGCCGCCGGGGGCTGCGCATTGGCCCACAGGGCCTGCAGCTCGGCGTCCGGCAGTTGAGCGCGGCGCGCGAGTTCGCCCAGCAGCTGCCGCTTCAGCAGCCCGTCCGGCAGCGCGGCCCACAGCGGCTTGGCGACGCTCAGCATCTTCGCGCGGCCTTCCGGGGTGCCCAGATCGCAGCCGTCGGCGGCGGTCTCCATCAGCTGGCGCGACAGCGGCACGGCGCCTTCGACGCAGCGTTCGAACGCATCGGCGCCCAGCTCTCTCACATACGAATCCGGATCGTGCTCGGTCGGCAGGAACAGGAACTTGATCGTGCGCGTCTCGTTGGCGTGGGGCAGGGCGGCCTCGAGCGCGCGTCCGGCCGCGCGGCGCCCGGCGGCGTCGCCGTCGAAGCTGAACACGACCGACTCGGTGAAGCGGAACAGCTTCTGCACGTGTTCCGCCGTGCAGGCCGTGCCCAGCGTCGCGACCGCGTTGCCGAAGCCGTGCTGCGCCAGCGCCACCACGTCCATGTAGCCCTCGACGACCAGCGCGTAGCCGCGCCGGCGCATCTGGGGGCGGGCCTCGTAGAGGCCGTAGAGTTCGCGGCCCTTGTGGAAGACCGGCGTCTCCGGCGAGTTCAGGTACTTGGGCTCGCCCTTGTCCAGCACGCGGCCGCCGAAGCCGATGACTTCGCCCAGCACGTTGCGGATGGGGAACATCACGCGGTCGCGGAAGCGGTCGTAGCGGCGCTGCTCGGCCTCGCTCTTGCCGGGGTCGTCCTGCAGGATGACCATGCCGGTCTCGACCAGCAGCGGGTCGTCGTAGGACGGGAAGGCGTTGGCCAGCGAGCGCCAGCCGTCGGGCGCGTAGCCCAGCCCGAACTGCAGCGCGATCTGGCCGGTCAGGCCGCGGCCCTTGAGGTATTCGATCGCGCGCTGGTTGCCCTTGAGCTGCTGGCGGTAGTGCTGGCCGGCCTTGGCGAGGACCTCGGTGAGCGTGGCCTGGCGCTGCTTCTGCGCCTTCTCGCGTTCGCGCTCCTGCGGGCTGCGGTCGTCCTCGGGCACCTGCATGCCGGCCTGCTGGGCAAGGTCGCGCACCGCGTCGATGAAGCCGATGCCCAGGTGCTCCATCAGGAAACCCACTGCGTTGCCGTGCTGGCCGCAGCCGAAGCAGTGGTAGGTCTGGCGCGAGGGGCTGACCGTGAAGCTCGGCGACTTCTCGCCGTGGAACGGACACAGCCCCTTGTGGTTGATGCCGGCCTTCTTGAGGTCGACATGGCGGCCCACGATGTCGACGATGTCGACGCGGGCCAGGAGGTCCTGAATAAAGCCGGGTGGGATCACCTCGGGATTTTAAGGGATGGCCTGGGCGGGGGCGTCCGGCAGCGTCGCGCGCTGCCTGGCCGGCGAGGGCGGCGGCGTGCGCCGCAGCGCCCAGTCGAGCAGCGCCTGCGGCGGCAGCGGTTCGCACAGGCCGCTGCCCTGGCCGACGCTGCACCCCAGCGCGATCAGCGCCTGCGCGTGGGCGGGCGACTCGACACCCTCGGCCACCAGTTCGCAGCCGAACTGCCCGGCCAAGGCGATCACGCCCTGCACGAGCGCGCGGTCCTGGGGATCGACGAGCATGGTCTGCACGAACGAGCGGTCGATCTTGAGCTGGTCCAGCGGGAGTTGCTTGAGCACCGACAGCGTCGCGTAGCCGGTGCCGAAGTCGTCCATCGCCAGGCGCAGGCCCAGGCGCTTGCAGTCGGTCAGCAGGCGGCGCGCGTGCGCGACGTCGTCGAGCGCGCTGGACTCCAGCAGTTCCAGCACCAGCCGGTTCGGCGGCACGTCCGGATGGCGGGCGAGGAGGGCTTCCAGCCGCGGCACGAAGGCCGGCGCCGCCAGGTGGCGCGGGCTGATGTTGACGCTGAGTTCCAGGTCCAGCCCCTGGGCGCGCCAGAGCCGGTTCTGCTCCAGCGCCTGCTCCAGCACCCAGTGGCCGAGCTGCGCGGCCATGCCGCTGTGCTCGACGGTCGGCAGGAAGGTGGCCGGCGCCAGCAGCCCGCGCTGCGGATGGCGCCAGCGCAGCAGCGCCTCGGCGCCTAGCAGTTCGCCGCTGACGAGGTCCAGCTTCGGCTGGTAGTAGAGGCAGAGCTCGCCCGCTTCCAAGGCCTGCTGCACGCGCAGCGCGGCCTGAGCCTGCGCCTCGCGGCTGCGGCGTTTCTCGACGTCGAAGAACTGCACGCCATCGCGGCCGCTGCGCTTGACGCGATACAGCGCGTGCGCGGCGTGGCGCATCAGCGTCTCGGCCTCGCCACCGTCCTGCGGGTACAGCGTCGCGCCGACGCTGGCGCTCAAGCGCAGCGCGCCGCCGGGCGCTTCTTCCGCTTCAATGTCTTTGTCCGCGTTGCCTGTATGGCGCGCGTTGTTCGCGGTGCCGGTGCCGTCCGTGCTGCCTTCGCCGCTCTCGTCTTCCGGATCGATCGGCCGGCGCAGCACCTGCACGAGGCGATCCAGCGCCTGCTGCGCTTCCTCGACGCTCTGCACGCGCAGCAGCAGCCCGAACTCATCGCCGCCGAGCCGGGCGACCTCGTCCGACCATTGCGGCGCCTGTCGCAGCGCGAGCGTCAGACGGCGCGCGAGTTCCCGCATCGCCTGGTCCGCGCGGACGATGCCATGGCGGCGGTTGAACGCGGCGAAGCCGTCCAGGTCCACGCGTGCGACGCAGAGCATGAAACCCGGTCCGACCTGGCGGCTGGTGTGGAGCGCGGCCTGCAGCCGGCGCTGGAACTCCTGCTCGTTGGGCAGGCCGGTCAGCAGGTCGAAGCGGCCCAGCCGCTCCAGCGCCTGCTGGCGCTGCAGTTCCTGCGTCAGGTCGCTGAGCGCGAGGACGCGATAGCGGGGCGGGCCGTCGGGTTCGGGGATCGAGGACACCGTGAGTCGCAGCGTGCGCGGCTGCCCCCCGGCGGCGCGCACCTTGACGAGGCCGTGCCAGTGGCCGGCGGGGTCGGCCAGCGCCTCGGCGATCGCTTCGGGATCGTGACCGGCACGGCGCAGCTGCGCCTCGTCCATCGGCAGCGCCGGATGTCCCAGCATCCGGCGGCGCAGCGCCTCGGCGGTGTCCGGTGTCTGGCCGTCGTTCTCGAGGACCAGGCCCGCAGGCGGCTCGAGCAGCAGGGCCATCAGCGTCCAGTAGGCCGGGTTGGCGTCGAGCAGCCGGTGCTCGAGGTCGGTGATCGCCAGGCCCTCGTGCAGGTGCTGGAACAGCCCGCTGCTCATGCGCTGGCGTTCCTCGGCGGTACGGCGCCACTGGATGTCCTGCAGGCTGGCCAGCACCTGGCGGGCGCGGCCGCGGGGATCGCGACGCGCCACGCGCAGCCGCAGTTCGTGCCAGACCCAGCCGCCGTCCTCGTCGGGCAGGCGCAGTGCGTGGCGAAGCGTGTCGGCATCGGGCGCCGAGGCTTCCTGGCCGTCGGCGTCCGGCGATCCGGTCGGCAGCGGTCCGCCCTGCAGCAGCGCGGGCAGACGCTCCTCCAGCTTCATCCGGTCGACCGCGTGCACCTGCGTGAGCCACGCCAGCGGATCGGCCGCGTCGAGCGGCCCCAGCCGCGACTGCCAGCCGGGCGACATCGCGACCGACTCCCCGGGGATCCATTGCGCCAGGGACAGGCCGGCGTCGTCGATCTTGGTGCGCCATTCGCGGCGCTCATCGAGCGCGCGCTGGCGCAGCGAGCGGGCGTACAGGACTGCGCCGAGTCCGAGCAGCGGCAGCAGCCACCAGGCCACCGTGCGCCAGGCCGGCCACAGCGCACCGGCCACCAGCAGCAGGGCCGTGGCGCCGACCAGCAAGGCGGCGGGGGCCGCCGCGGGCAGGCGGCTGGGCATGGCGGGCGGAGCCCAGCCGGCGGGGGCGGACAACTCGGACTTCAAGGTGGGGAGGGGCGTAGGAGGAAAAGAGCGGCTCCGCGCAAGGCACGGAGGGGACCGGCGCGGATGCTAGCTGCGTGCCGGAAGCGGCCGGTCAGCGCTATCCCTGCTGCAGGTGGAACTCCCCCCGGAATGGGGGTCCCTCGCGGGAGGTAGTTCCGCAACAGGGGTGACGAAAGGTGACGCCGACAATGCAGAAAGCCACCCGAAGGTGGCTTTCACGGTATCAAGACCGGTGCAGGAAGGCACGCGGCCTTCGAAACACGGGTATCAGATGACGAAATCTTCCAGCTTGGCGCCGCCGGAAATGGCCGCCTTCAGCCATTTCGGTTGCAGGCCGCGGCCGCTCCAGGTTTCGCCGGTGGCCTGGTTGCGATACTTCGCGGCCACCTTGGAAGACTTCGGCGTGCCGGTTTTGGCGGCGCGGGCGGTCAGGTCGGCGACCGTCAGGCCGTATTCCTGCATCAGCGACTTGACCTTGCCGATCGCGTCGGACCGTTCACGGTCCTGGGTTTCGGCGATTTGCGCTTCGAGGGCGGCCCGCTGGGCCAGGAGGTCTTTGAGCGATGCCATATATGCAATTCCTCGCGTAGTTCGACGGCTCCCTCGAAAGGGAATGCCGCATTATAGGCAGGGAATCGAGTATCACGGCAAGGGGTAAATCCCCGGGCCGGCGTTGAAACGGCCACCGGGCGGCGCCTGAACAGCATTTCCTGGAGGTTTTGCCGGATCAACTGTCAGAAATCGTGTCTGCGCTGACAAGAATTGACGATGCATCCGTGGACGGCGCGCACCGGGATGGGGAAATCACTCCGTCGGCGGAACATATCCCGCGGGCTGCTCCGCGCCGTCGCCGAAGAAGAACTGCTCCATCTGCCGTGCGAGGTATTGGCGTGCGCGCTGGTCGGCCAGATTCAGGCGGTTTTCATTGACCAGCATGGTCTGGTGCTTCATCCACGCGGCCCAGGCTTCCTTGGACACGTTCTCATAGATGCGCTTGCCGAGTTCGCCGGGATAGATGGGAAAGTCCATCCCTTCGGCTTCCTTCTTCAGATAAACGCATTGGACGGTGCGGGCCATATCAAACCTCGGTGCTCAAAAGTGTGGGGAGTGCGGCGGCCGGCCCATGCCTGGCCGCCGCCACGGGATCGATCCCGGCTCAGTGGAATGAGGGGATCGGGGATCAGGTGAGTTTCTTGACGAGGACCTGCGAACGCCGGTCCCAGTTGTATTTGCGCTTGCGTTCCTCGGGCAGCCAGTTGGGGTCGACCGGCTGGAAACCGCGCTTGATGAACCAGTGCATGGTGCGCGTGGTCAGCACGAAGACGCTGGTCAGGCCCATGGCCTTGGCGCGCTGTTCGATGCGCTTGAGGATGCGTTCGCCGTCGCCCTGGCCCTGCACGGCGCTGGACACGGTGAGTGCGGCCATTTCGGCGGTGCGCGCTTCCTGATACGGGTGAAGCGCGGCGCAGCCGAATATCACGCCGTCATGCTCGATGACGGTATAGGACTCGATGTCGCGTTCGATTTCGCTGCGCTCGCGTTTGACCAGCGTGCCGTCGCGCTCGAACGGTTCGATCAGCGCGATCAGGCTGCCGATATCGTCGTGGGTGGCTTCGCGCAGGCTTTCGAGTTTTTCGTCCACGACCATCGTGCCGATGCCGTCGTGGGTATAGACCTCCTGCAGGATCGCGCCGTCGACGGCGAAAGGCAGGATGTGCGAGCGCTCGACCCCCGATTCGCAGGCCGTCACGCAGTACTTCAGATAAAAACCGACATCGGTCGGTTGCGTCGGCGGCGGGAGTTTGGCGATCAGCCGTTTCGCATCGGCCAGCGCCAGTTCCGTGTCGATCGCGCTTTCCGGGTCCTCGGGGTTTTCGCGCACGCCCTCGACCTCGGTCATGAACAGCAGCTTGTCGGCCTGCAGCGCGATGGCGGTTTCCGTCGCGACGTCTTCCATCATCAGATTGAAGGCGTCGCCGGTGGGCGAGAAACCGAAGGGCGACATCAGCACGATGGCGCCGATATCGATGGCGCGCTGGATCGCGGCGGCGTCGACGCGGCGCACGATGCCGGAGTGCTTGAAATCGACGCCGTCGACGATGCCGACCGGCCGCGCGGTCAGGAAATTGCCCGACACCACGCGCACCGTGGAATTGGCCATCGGCGTGTTGGGCAGGCCCTGGGAAAACGCGGCCTCGATTTCGAAGCGCAATTGACCGGCGGCTTCCTGGGCGCTGTCCAGCGCGATGCCGTCGGTGATGCGCATGCCGTGGCTGTATTGCGGCTGGTGGCCCTTGAGCGCGAGCTGCTCGTTGACCTGTGGGCGGAAACCGTGGACCAGCACGATCTTGATGCCCATCGCATGCATGATGGCCAGATCCTGGACGAAGCTGTTGAGCTTGCCGGCGGCGATCATTTCCCCGGTCATGCCGACGACGAAGGTTTCTCCGCGGTACGCATGGATATAAGGGGCCACCGCGCGAAACCACGGCACGAAGGTATGGGGGAAGACCAAGCTCATGGGCGCGGATTGTGCAACAGCCTGTCCCCGCAACGCGGCGGCAAGGTCACTTGCGGGACGCTGTGCGGCGATGGAGCATGGCGCCTTCGCAACACCCCCCGGAGCGAGACATGGAAGTCTTCAAGACGCATGGTGCCTTCAGCTGGTCGGAGCTGATGACGACGGACCCGAAGAAGGCCACCGAGTTCTACGGCAAGCTGTTCGGCTGGAAGGTCGAGGTCATGCCGATGCCGGGCGGTCCGGCGGACGCGCCGCCCTATCACGTGATCAAGACCCGCGGCGCGGACGACGCCATCGGCGGCATGATGGCCTGCCCGCAGCAGGGCATGCCGCCCGCCTGGGGGATCTACGTCACGGTGGACAACGTGGACGAGACGGTGGCCCAGGCCAAGGCCATGGGCGGCAAGGTCCTGATGGAGATCATGGAAGTGCCCACCGTCGGCCGCATGGCGACGATCCAGGACCCGCAGGGCGCGGTGATCAACGTGATCACCTACGCCGAGATGCCGGACGAGAAGAAGTAAGGGCTTCAGTACTTCCACGGCCGCGGGCCCTCACCCCCGCCCTCTCCCGCAAGCGGGAGAGGGAGTCGACCGGCGCCCTTCTTACCCCCTCTCCCGCTTGCGGGAGAGGGTAGGGGTGAGGGCCAGCGGCCTGTGCGTGGCAGCCAGCCTGCAGCCTGACGATCAGCCCCCTCTGGCGAAGCGCGAGATAATCCGCGCCCCGTGAGTCAAGATTCCAACGCCCCCGCCGCGCCGCCTTCGCGTCCTCCCCGCCCTCCGCGCCCACCGCGCCAGGCCGGACCTCGCCGCCCCGCGGCGCCCGCCACCCCGATCCCGCCTATCGAGTTCCCCGAATCGCTGCCGGTCTCCGGCCGACGCGAGGAGATCATGCGGGCCATGGCCGAGCACCAGGTGGTGATCGTCTGCGGCGAGACCGGCTCCGGCAAGACCACGCAGCTGCCCAAGATCGCACTGGCCATGGGCCGGGGTCGCGGCAACGGCGGCGGCCTGATCGGCCACACGCAGCCGCGCCGGATCGCCGCGTCCAGCGTCGCCAAGCGCATCGCCGAGGAACTCAAATCGCCCCTGGGCGACGTCGTCGGCTACAAGGTCCGCTTCCAGGACCGGCTGCAGCCGGGCGCCTCGGTCAAGCTGATGACCGACGGCATCCTGCTGGCCGAGACCCAGACCGATCCGCTGCTCAGCGCCTACGATACGCTGATCATCGACGAGGCCCACGAACGCAGCCTCAACATCGACTTCCTGCTCGGCTACCTGCGCGAGATCCTGCCGCGCCGTCCGGACCTGAAGGTCGTCGTGACCTCGGCGACCATCGATGCCGACCGCTTCGCGCAGCACTTCGCTTCAGCGAAGGGTCCCGCGCCGGTGCTGATGGTGTCGGGCCGTCTCTTCCCGGTCGAACAGCTCTACCGCCCCTTCGAGGAATCGCGCGAGTACGACGTCAACAACGCCATCTGCGACGCCGTCGACGAGCTCTGGCGCCACGGTCGCGGCGACGTGCTGGTCTTCCTGCCCGGCGAACGCGAGATCCGCGAAGCCGCCGAGGCGCTGCGCAAGCATCACCCGCCCGGCGTCGAGGTGCTGCCGCTGTTCGCGAGACTGTCCGAGCAGGAGCAGAACCGCGTCTTCCAGCCGCACGGCCAGCCGCGCATCGTGCTGGCGACCAACGTCGCCGAGACCTCGCTGACGGTGCCCGGCATCCGCTACGTGATCGACCCGGGCCTGGCGCGCGTCAAGCGCTACAGCTACCGCAACAAGGTCGAGCAGCTTCAGATCGAGAACATCAGCCAGGCCGCCGCCAACCAGCGCGCCGGCCGCTGCGGCCGCGTCAGCAACGGCACCTGCATCCGGCTCTACGACGAGAAGGACTACCTCTCCCGTCCGCGCTTCACCGACCCCGAGATCCTGCGCAGCTCGCTCGCGGGCGTGATCCTGCGGATGAAGTCGCTGCACCTGGGGCAGGTCGAGGACTTCCCCTTCATCGAGCCGCCGCCGCGCAAGGCGGTGGCCGACGGCTACCAGCTGCTCAACGAGCTGGGCGCCGTCGACGAGCGCAACGAGCTCACGCCGATGGGCCACGAGCTGTCGAAGCTGCCGCTCGATCCGCGCGTCGGCCGGATGATCCTGGAGGCCCGCCAGCGCGACGCGCTCAGCGAGGTGCTGATCATCGCCAGCGCGCTATCGGGTCAGGACGTGCGCGACCGTCCGATGGAGCAGCAACAGCAGGCCGACGAGAAGCACAAGAAGTTCGACGACGAGAAGTCGGAGTTCATGGGCTACCTGAAGCTCTGGAAGTGGCTCGGCGAATCGAAAGGCGGGGGACCTGTTGACCCCCAGACGGCCGCTGCGCAGCCGTCGCCCCCCGAGGGGGCTGCGGCGCCTAGGGGCGGCCCGGCGGCGCCGCGCGAACACAAGCTCTCCAACCGAAAGCAGGAACAGCTGCTGCGCGACAACTTCGTCAATCCGCGCCGCGTGCGCGAGTGGCGCGACATCTACTCGCAGCTGCACACGGTGATCGCCGAGCACGGCTGGCGCCTGAACGGCGCGCCCGCGACCTACGAGCAGGTCCACCTGTCGATGCTGGCGGGCCTGCTGGGCAACATCGGCGTGAAGGCCGATGACGACGACTGGTACCTCGGCGCTCGCGGCATCAAGTTCTGGCGCCATCCGGGCGCGCACCTGAGCAAGAAGCCGGGACGCTGGATCGTCGCGGCGGAACTGGTCGACACGACGCGCCTGTTCGGCCGCGGCATCGCGGCGATCGAGCCGCAATGGCTGCCCGGCATCGCCGGCCACCTGATCAAGACCCAGCTGCTGGAACCGCACTGGGAGAAGAAGGCCGCCGAGGTCATCGCGCTGGAGCGTGCGACGCTCTACGGCATCGTGCTCTACAACAACAAGCGCGTGAACTTCGGTCGCGTCGACGCGGTCGCCGCGCGCGACATCTTCATCCGCGAGGCGCTGGTCAACGGCGACTGGGAGACGCGGCTCCCGTTCCTGGCCCACAACCAGAAGCAGATCGCCAAGGTCGAGGAGCTCGAACACAAGTCGCGCCGCCAGGACGTGCTGGTCGACGACGAGCTGATCTACGCCTTCTACGACCAGCAGCTGCCGGCCGACGTGTACTCCGGCGTGACGCTGGAGAAGTGGTTCCGCGAGGCCAGCAAGGCCGACCCGAAACTGCTGCAGCTCAGCCGCGACGAGCTGATGCGCCACGAGGCCGCCGGCGTCACCAGCAACGCCTTCCCGAAGACGATCCGCCTGGGCGGCGTCGACTGCACGGCGACCTACCTTCACCAGCCCGGCGACGCGCGCGACGGCCTGACGGTGACGGTGCCGATCTACGCGCTCAACCAGGTCAACGACGAGCGCGTCGACTGGCTGGTGCCCGGCATGCTGGAGGCCAAGGTGACGGCGCTGCTCAAGAGCCTGCACCAGAAGCCGCGCAACCGGTTGACGCCGCTGCCCGAGTTCGTCGCGGAGTTCGTCGAGCTGAACCCGTTCGCGCAAGGCGGCCTGGTCGACGTGCTGCTCAAGGCGGTGAAGGAGCGCTCGCAGGTCGCCGTGCAGCGCAACGACTTCAAGCTTGAACAGCTGCCCCCGCACCTCTTCATGAACATCCGCGTCGTGGACGAACATGGCCGCCAACTGGGCCAGGGCCGCAACCTCGCGACGCTGAAGGCAGAACTTGGCACGCAGGCGCGCTCCGCCTTCCAGGCGCTGGCCGCGTTGAAGCTGCAAGGTTCGGACGACGCCCGGAAGCCGCAAGGCTCGGGTGACGCTCCCGCAGGGCAGCACTCGGACGACTCCCTCTCCCGCTCGCGGGAGAGGGCAGGGGTGAGGGCTGCGGTCGACGAAGGACGGCCGACGTCAAGCGACGGCAAGCCCTCCCGCAGCATCAAGGCGACGGTGACGCCGCCGTCCAGACCCGCGGGCGAAGCCACGAAGACCTACACCGCCTGGACCTTCGGCGAGCTCCCCGAGCTCATGGAGATCAAGCGCGGCCCGCAGACCCTGATCGGTTTCCCCGCGCTGATCGACAAGGGCCAGCACGTCGAGATCGAAGTCTTCGACGAGCCCGAGCTAGCCGCCGCGAAACACCGCGCCGGCCTGCGCCGCCTGATCGCGCTGCAGCTCAAGGAGCCGCTCAAGTACCTCGAGAAGAACATCCCCGACCTGACGCAGATGTCGGTGTACTACATGAGCCTGGGCACGGCCGAGGAGCTGCGCGACCAGATCATCGCGGTCGCTCTGGAGCGCGCCTTCCTGTCCGACCCCTTGCCGGTCGACGAATTCAGCTTCAAGGCCCGCCTCGAGGAAGGCCGCGCGCGCCTCAACCTCATCGCGCAGGAAGTGGCCCGCCTGACCTTCAACGTCCTGATCGAATACCAGGCCGCGCTGCGCAAGCTCAAGGACGCGCGCACGGCCCCCAAGGACGTCATCGACGACCTCCAGGCGCAGCTTCAACGCCTGATGCCCAAGCGCTTCGTCCTGCAGACGCCGTGGAGCCAGCTGCAGCATTTCCCGCGCTACCTCAAGGCGATCACGCTGCGCCTGGACAAGCTGCGCGCCGACGCACCGCGCGACGCCAAGCTCATGTCGGAACTCCGCCCCCTGGACCAGCGCTGGTCGCGCCGCGTCGCCGAACTCAAGGGCACGGCCGACGCGCGCATCGATGATTTCCGCTGGCAACTCGAGGAATTGCGGGTGAGTCTCTTCGCGCAGGAACTGCGGACCCCGCAGCCGGTCAGCGTCAAGCGCCTGGAAAAGGTGTGGGCGCAGTTACAGAACTGAGCGGAGAATCCCCCTCAGTTCTTCAGGCGAGGACTTCGGGGTTCCGGTCCAATCGACATTACAAAAGGTCCGTGACCCCGCACCGGCGGGAGTCGCACATCGCTCGTGTCTGACAACACCACAACATCCACCGCCGCCCCGATGAAGCGTTTCGGCCGCTTCGAGCTGCGCGCGCTGCTGCACAAGAGCCTGCGTTCGATGCTGTGGGTGGTCTTCGACCCGCAGAGCGGCCAGGAGATGTTCCTGATGATGCCGCGCGAGAAGCCCAACAGCGAGGCGGCGATGCTGCACTGGCTGAAGACGGTGGACGGCGCGTCGCGCATCCATCATCCGAACCTGGCGCACGTCATCGAGACCGGCCGCGTCGATCCCTGGCCCTACGTCGCCTACGACCGGGCGCTCGGCGAGACCCTGGAGGAGCGCCTCGCCCGCGGCGCGCCGCCGCTGCCGCTGGACGCCGCCGGCTGGGCCGCGCAGGCGCTCGAGGGCCTGGCCTTCGCGCACGAGGCCGGCCACGCGCACCGCGACATCCAGCTCGCCCACATCGTCGTCGACGGCGCCAACCACGTCCGCGTGCTGGGGCTGGAAGTCGCGCAGGAGGTCGTGCCGCCCAACGTCGACTTCAACACCACCACCCGCCGCGCCGCGCGCGAGGCCGCCGAGGAGGACGTCGTCTGCATCGGCCTGGTGCTGCATCGCCTGCTCAGCGGCAAGCCGGTGCTGGAGGAGTCCGACCTGCAGGTGGTGCTGCAGCGCATGCAGCCGCAGGGGCACGACCTCGTGCGCCTGGGCTGGGAAACCCCGTATGCGATCCCCGAGCCGCTGCGCGCCATCGTCAACCGCGCCAGCGACCGGCAGACGCGCCAGCGGTATCACCTGGCGCGCAGCTTCTGGCGCGCGCTCGACGGCTGGCGGCTGTCGGCCGAGCAGGACGACGGCGGCCCGATCGCGCTGCTGAAGGACAAGATGCAGCGCTTCGGCCACCTGCCGAGCACCTCGACCCGGCTGGTGACGACGGTGTCGTCGTCGGCGATGGCGGGGCAGCACGGCAGCCAGCTGGCCTCGATGGCGCTGAAGGACATGGCGCTGGCGCTGGAGCTGATCCGGCGCGTCAACAACGCGCTGCGCCAGCAGGGACCGACCAGCGGCGGCACGGTGCTCAACCTGCAGCGCGCGATCGCGATGCTGGGCCTGAACGGGCTGGAGGACGCGGCGCGGGCGCTCAAGCCCTGGCCCGGCCCGATGAACGAAGGCCAGGCGCAGTTCATGCAGAGCGTGATGCGCCGCGTGCAGCGCGCCGGCCAGGTGGCGCAGGCGCTGCGGCCGGCCGGGTACGACGGCGAGGTGATCTACCTGATCTCGCTGATGCAGAACCTGGGGCGGCTGCTGGTGCAGTACCACTTCCCGGACGACGCGCAGCAGATCCGCCAGCTGCAGGTCGCGCCGGAGGCGACCGAGGACAACCCCAATCCGCGCGGCATGAACGAGCAGTCCGCCGCCTACGCGGTGCTGGGTTGCGACCTCGAGAGCCTGGGCCTGGCCGTGGCGAAGTACTGGGGCCTGGGCGACGAGCTGCAGCACATGATGCGCCGCCAGCCGCAGGAGGCGCCGGTGCGCCATGCCGACGGCGACACCGAACTGCTGCGGCTGACCTGCAGCCTGGCCAATGAACTGGTGGACGCGCTGGCCCAGCCGGAGCGCAAGCGCCAGGCGGCGATCGAGCTGGCGACGCGGCGTTATGCGCGCGCGCTCGGCCTCGGTCTGCGCGAGATCTACGACGCGCTCGGCAACAGCGGCGCGATCGCCGATGCCGGCGAAAGCGGCCTGGGCGCGATGAGCGACCCGGCCGTCGGCGCGGCCGCGACCGCGGCGCCGCGCTCCCGGCTGCGCGAGCGCGCCGAGTCCGGCGCGCCGGCTCCGGCCACCGCCACCAACACGCCCACGCCCACGAACAACACGAACAGCACCGCCCAGCCAGGATCGCCGACCGGCACGCGCCCGTCCGGCCCATCCCAGCCCGGCAAGGACCGACCATGACCGCCATGCCGCCCGCCGTCGGGCGATTCAAGCCGCTGCGCAGTCTTGGGCAGGGTGCCCAGGCGGTGGTGTGGCTGGCCCACGATCCGCGGCTGGACCGCGAGGTCGCGCTGAAGGTGCTGACGCAGGCGGTGGACCGCGCGAGCGTGGACGCCTGGCTGCATGAGGCGCGCGCGGTCAGCCGGCTGACGCATCCCAACATCGTGCCGGTCTTCGAGGCCGACATCGAGGCCGGCCAGGCCTACATGGTCTTCGAGTACGTGCCCGGCGGCACGTTGACCGAGCGGCTGCGCCAGCGCGGCCGGCTGCCGGCGCGCGAGGCCGTCGCGATGATGCTGGGCATCCTCGACGGCCTGCACGCGGCGCACCAGGCGGGTGTCGTGCATCGCGACCTGAAGCCGTCCAACATCCTGATCGACTCGACGGGCCGGCCCAAGGTGATGGACTTCGGCATCGCGGGACGCATCCAGTCCGGCGCGGCCAGCGTGGTCGGCGCGGCGGCCCGCCCGAACCGCATCGTCGGCACGCCGGGCTACATCTCGCCGGAAGCGGCCAGGGGCGATCCGGCATCGCCGGTGATGGACGTCTTCGCCGCCTCGGTGATGCTGAGCGAGATGCTGTCCGGCCAGCGGCTCAACTACGACCCCGATCCGTGGCGCGCGGTGCGCCGCGCGATGGAGCAGACGCTGGATCCGCCGGCCGACCTCGGCCCCGACAGCGACGACGCGCTGCGCGCCGTGCTGCTGCGCGGCCTCTCGCGAGAGTCCTCGCAGCGCTGGGCCGATGCCAAGGCTTTCCACGACGCGCTCGCCGCGTGGCTGCATCCGGCCGCCAGCGAAGCCACGGAAGGCGGCGAGGGCGGCAACGCGACGCTGGAGTTCCTGCTGCGCCGCATGCGGCACCGCAGCGACTTCCCGGCGATGGCCGATTCGGTGACGCGCATCCAGCGGATGACGCAGTCCGAGAACGAGAGCCTGACCTCGCTCTCCAACGAGATCCTCAAGGACGTCGCGCTCACCAACAAGCTGCTGCGGCTGGTCAACACGGTGCAGTTCAGCCATGCCGGCGGCGGGCACATCAGCACGGTGTCGCGGGCGGTGGCGCTGGTGGGCTTCGGCGGCATCCGCAACCTGGCGCTGTCGCTGGTGCTGCTGGAGCGCATGGAGAACAAGAGCCACGCGCAGCGCCTGAAGGAGGAGTTCCTCCGCTCGCTGATGGCGGGCTCGCTGGCGCGCGAGCTGTGCCTGGTGCCGCGCGAGAACGAGGAGTCCTTCCTCGCCACGATGTTCCAGGGACTGGGCCGGCTGCTGGCCGAGTTCTACCTGCCCGAGGAGGCGCAGCAGGTGCGCCGCGTCGTGCGGCCCGAGCGCGGCATGGGCGAGCAGGCCGCGCCGCCGCTGAGCGAGGCCGCGGCCTCCGCGCAGGTGCTGGGGCTGAGCTACGAGAGCCTCGGCCTGGGCGTGGCGCGGCAGTGGGGCTTCCCGGACAGCCTGCAGCGCAGCATGCAGCGGCCCGACGGCGATGCGCCGACGCGGCTGGTGGAGCATTCGACCGACCGCATGCGCTGGTTGGGCCGCGCGAGCAACGACGTCGCGGACGTCATCCTGAACAGCGACCCCGCCGAGGCGCATGCCAAGGTACGCGCGATGGCGCAGCGCTACGCGCGCGCGCTGGGCGTCGAGGCCAAGGCCTTCGAGGCCGCGGCGGACCAGGCGCGGCAGCGGCTGACGCAGCTCGCGCAGGCGATGGACATCAAGCTGGCGAAGAACTCGCCGGCGCAGCGCCTGCTGGCGCCGCTGACGCCGTCGGCGGAGGACACCCTCTCGCCGCACCAGCTGCAGGCGACGGTGGTGGAAGGGCAGGCGCCGGCCGGCGTGATCCCGTCCGAGCAGGCGGCGGCGACGCTGGCCGCCGGCATCCAGGACATCACCAACGCGATGGTCGAGAGCTTCAAGCTCAACGAGATCCTGCGGATGATCCTGGAGACGATGTACCGCGGGCTGGGCTTCCGCCGGGTGATCTTCTGCCTGCGCGACGCGAAGACCGAGACGCTCACCGGCCGCTTCGGCCTGGGCGACGGGGTGGAGGCGGTGGTGCCGCTGTTCCGCGTGCCGCTGCGGGTGATGCCGGGCCTGCCGGCGGACCTCTTCACGGCGATCTGCACGAAGGGCGTGGACACGCTGATCGCCGACGCCTCGCAGCCCAAGATCGCCGAGCGGCTGCCGCCGTGGTTCCTCAGCGGGGCCAAGGCGCACAGCTTCCTGATCCTGCCGATGGCGCTGCGCGGCGCGCCGTTCGCGATGATCTACGCGGACAAGGCGGAGCCGGGCAGCGTCGTGCTCGACGAGAAGCAGCTCTCGCTGCTGCGCACGCTGCGCAACCAGGCCGTGATGGCGTTCAAGCAGGCGAGTTGAACGCTATCGCCATCGCGAAGGCGTGGGCCGCTGGCGTCCTGTTCAGCGTGTTTCCGACCGCCGTGACCTCGGCCGGGGCAAGCGCCCCGATGCGTCCCCAGGACCGATCGGTGCCGGAGGCTGTATGGCGCACGCAGGCCGAGGCCGACATTCGCGCGGCACACCAGTTGATTGAGCAGGCCCACCCCGGCATGCTCGAAGCCGACCCGGCTTTCCACGCCTGGCGGACCCTGGGATTCCGCCAGGCGATGGATCTGGCGCGGCAGGCGGATACGGAAGCGCGCGCCTGGACGGCGTTGCGCTTCTATGCCGCAGGCTATCGGGACGGTCATCTGGCCGTCTGGCGCGAGCGGCCCGCCACCGGAGGCGCCCGCTGGGCGGGCTGGAACGTCCAGTCCCGCTTCGGGAACCCTGTGGTGACGCGGACTGCGAAGGCATGGCCCGCCGCGCTGCCCCGGGTCGGGGATGAACTGTTGTCCTGCGACGGCGTGCCTGCGCGCGAATGGCTGGACACGCAGGTGGCACCGTACGTGGACCGCCGCGAGCTCGATGCAGCGAGGAGCCACGTCGCCCTTCACCTCACGAACGAGTGGGACGCTGAACAGCCGTGGCGCGATGCGCCTGTGCGGCACTGCACCTTCCGCACGGCCAAGGGGACCCTGCGGCAGGTGTCGCTGTTTTGGCAGGACTCGTTTGGAGGGCTGACCCGATGGCGTGCGGAGGCGCCGCCTCAAGCCGTCATCGCGATGTCGCCGTCGATCCGCTGGGTCCATGCGTCCGATTTCATGGTCGAAGACGGCGCACGGCTCTCGGCGTTTCTCGCCGAGGTCGCGACCATCGGCGCTGCGGAAGAGGTTCGCACCGTCGTGCTGGACACCCGTGGGAACAACGGTGGAAACGCGATCATCGGCTTCCGGGTGCTACGCGCGCTGTTGAAGGATCGGATGCCGGCGGATGACGCCATGCCACAGGCGGCATGGCGGGTATCGGAAGTCGCACGTGAAGCCCTCGCCGAGCGGCTTGCGATGGCCAGACAGTTGGAGGGATCCGACGGACCCACCCTGCGCTTGGTTGACGAGTTGTCTCGCGGCATGGAGACGGCACTCGCGCGGGGCGATGCGACCTTGTTGCAGCCGGACGGCTCGCTGGCGCAGGACGTGATGCCGCCGGGCCGGGCATTCGGTGGACAGCTGATCCTGGTGACGGACAGCCACTGCGCGAGTGCCTGCCTGGATTTCGCAGATCTTGTGCTGCGCGTCCCGCGGGTGGTGCATGCGGGACATCCCACGTCGGGCGATACGTGTTACATGGACATCGTCGTCCGGCCCTTGCCGAGCGGTGCGCGACTGGCCCTGCCACTCAAGGTCTGGCGCGGTCGGCCGCGCGGCGACAACGAGCCGCTGGTCCCGCGCTTTCCCTACGCAGGCGATGTCGGCGACACGGCGGCGGTCCAGGCCTGGGTGAGAGACACGGTGCTGCCGCACGCTCAGAGGATCGACACCCAGTGACGCCGTGATCCGTCCAGGCCTCCGCGCGGATATCGCAGGCTCGAATTCCTGGTCAAGCCTTACACCCCTTGGGGGGTGACCGTCACCCCACACCCTCAGGGAGGCCGGGCGCATAGCGCGCGCCGGCGTCGATTCCCTTTTGAAGCGCCAAAAAGTCCCGTGCGGACCGCCGGGAGTCCCAACAGACTCCGGCCCCGCCAATGGAATCAATTGGCAACAAAAGTTTCAATCCAGGGAATGTCATGAAGTTCGAAGTCAAGAAGGTGTTCGTGTTCCTGCCGCTGATCGCGGCGCTGGCGGCGTGCGGTGGCGGGGGCAGTGACGGCGACACCGCGGTCAACGCCAACGTGGGGACGGGCAACACCACGACCGGTGGCAACACGGGCACCACCACGGGTGGCAGCACCGGCGGCGCCGCGGGCGGCACCACGACCGGTGGCGGCGCCACGGGCGGCTCGACGACCGGCGGTACGGTCACGCCGCTCGTGACGGGCGCGTTCGTCCAGGCCACGACGCCGCGTTTCGCCGTCGTCGGCGCGTCGCAGCAGGGCTCGGGGCAGGTCCGCAGCATCGAGCAACTGCCGGTGGGCGGCATCGTGGCGATCAACGCCAACACGCTGACCGGAACGGCTCGCGCCGTCGAAGACGTGACCGGCGACGAGACCTTCGCCATGGGCCGCTGGGCCAAGGGCGATGCGATGTTCGGCGGCATGGACAGCACCGTCGACCAGGTGCCGTCGATGTTCCATTACGTCGTCTACAACGCCCTGGACGCGTTCCCTGCCAGCGGCGTGGAAGTCTGCGACGCCGGCAAGTTCACGACGCCGACGCGCACCTCGGGCCTGGGCGCCGACATGGGCCAGGCCATGGGGTCGGCGGCCTTGACCTTCGGCGCGAACGGCGCGGCGGTGGACGCGTCGATCACGGTCACGGTGGCGGGTCAGGTGAAGACGGTGTCGACGACGGGTCACACGCTCCCGAGCCCCACGGCCTCGCTGTACACCGGCAACTACCTGAACGACGGCGACGGCCTGATGCTCACGACGGCCCAGGCCGCCGGCGGGAAGCACCGTGTGGTGGTGGGCTTCATGGCGGTCATCAACGGTTCGAAGTACCGCGGCTTCGCTTCGTTCACCTGCGGACAGTGATCGACAACGCCCAGGCGGCGTGACGGTCAGGCGTCACGCAGTCACCGACAAAGCCGGCCGAGTGCCGGCTTTGTCCTTTGCGGATCGAAGGTGAAGCGCGAGTGAGGGCGAGGACGCCGCTCAGCGACGCGGGCCGTAGTGGCCCGGGATCCAGCGGCGGCCGCCGCCGCGGCCGTCCCAGTAGCCGTCGATCCAGATGGTGCCGGTGACGACCGGGCCGCCTTCCGAATAACCGGCGCCGTAGCCGCCACCGCCGCCATCGCCGTAGCCGCGGTCATAGCCGTGATAGCGATGGGCGGGGACCACGACGCAGCCGGTCAATGTCGCAACCAGCGGGGCCGCGACGAGCGCGAGCAGCAGGGGACGAAACGTTCGCATGTGGGACCTCCAGGAAAGGGACAACATGCGTGGACAACGCGGTCCTGGCGGTCGCCGATGACCGCTCGCGCCGGACATTACCCGGCCGACAAGGAGTAACGGCCGGTGAGTCCGATCAATACGGGCCGTTCGCCAGCCAGTGTTCGAGTTGCGGCAGGCGGTCGTTGCCCCAGAAGCGTTCGCCCTCGACGATGAAGAACGGCGAGCCGAACACGCCGCGCGCTTCCGCGAGGTCGATCTCCGCCTTCAGGCGGGCGCGCGCGGCCGTGTCGTTGGCGATGGCCTGGAGCTGATCGGGCGAGACATGCTGCGTCGCGCAGAGGTCCTGGAGCACCTCGGCCTGGGCGATGTTGCGGTCGTCGACGAAGTAGGCCTTGTAGACGGCCTGGGCGAGCTTGCGGCCCTGCTCGGGATCGCGGTCGTTGAACCAGTGGAACAGGCGAGCGGCCATCTCGGTGTGCAGGCCCAGCGAGGTCGGCGTGTTGTAGGGCACCTTCATGAAGGCGGCGAGCCGGGTGACGTCGCGGCGCACGTAGTCGCTGCGCATGACGCTGTTGGGCACGCGGATGCGTTCGAGCGACTGGAAGTTGGCGTCCAGCACGATGGCGTGCCAGTTGACGGTGCGGCCGTACTTGGCGGCGAGCGCGTCGACGCTCTGCGCGGCGATGTAGCCGTAGGGCGAGGCGAAGTCGAAATAGAAATCGATCGGTGCGGACATGCGGGCTCCTGACAAGGCGCGCGGATTGTAGGAGGGTGTCCTGGACCGGCTCGTGATGCCTGCGCCGGATGGATGACGTGGAGGGAATGACCATGGTCACCTGAGCTCGGGATCGGGCGTCGCTGCAGAAGGACGATGGCTATCATCAAGCGAGATTTCCGGGAGAGGCGATGAGCGCGAGAACGCCAGGCCCGCTGTGCCAGATCAGCAATCCTCAGATCGTGGACAGGGGCACCAACTGCCTGTCCCACTCACCGTCGCCCGCATCGATGGGTCGGCAGACGCAAGACCTTCGCGGACTTGATGAAGCGCTGGACGCTCTTCAAGCGACGGCCCAGAACTTCGCGCTGCGATACATCCAAGACGCAAAGGCGCGAGCCACATATGTCCAGCGCATCGCCGAGGCCGCGCGCACGATTCGCGCTGATGTCCTCGCAGGAAAAATGAACGCGGCGGACGGGGGCCATCTCGATCTACAACATCTGGGAAGCCAAGAACAAGCCGCGGCAGAGCGTCAAGGAAGGTGCGACTTTGGCGGGCGGCGTTCTCGGCGGCGCCGCTGGAACGGCCTCTGCAGGGTTCTTCTGCGGACCAGGCGCACCTGTGTGCGTGACGGCGTTGTTCATCGTCGGCGGCATCGTGGGCGCGATTGCAGCGAGCTGCCGCCGACCAGGTGCTTGACCAACGTGATGTCGTGAACTGGCTGGGCGAATGAGCGAAATGCGTTTCATCGACGACGAGGCCCATCGCTCCGCGCGGCAGGCGATCTCGCAGTTGTACCTGGATACGGAATTGGATGAGCTCGATCTGAAATCGATCGCGCGTGAACTGGCAGCGACGGGACTTCCTGTTGAGGAACTGCAGCGGATCTACGAAACCGAAGTCGCGCCGGCCTGCTGGCGAAATCTCCACGCCTTACCGGGTGGCGTGTGGACCGGCTTCGACGGGCAATCGCTGGACGAGGCCATCCGGCAGCATCGCATTCGGAACGCGACACCCACGCTCTGGCAACGGTTGTCGATTCGACGTTGGACTGCAAGCACACGTGATGACTGGTCGCGCGTGATGAAGGCTCTGACGAGCATCTGAACTGATGCGCATGGACCCAAGGGCCTCACGCCACTTCTCTGACTCCCATGACCCACATCGTCACCGGACTCATCGCCCGCACCGACCTGCTGAGCGACTTCTCCAAACGGCAAGGCCTGGCACCTCCGGTGACGCTGTCGCAAGGACTGGCCCTCCTGCCAACGCGAGACGACGACCTCGACGCCTTTCTGCCGCTGCCGCTATCCGGGTCGACCGACGGCTTTGTTTATCTGTGCGACCAACTGCTGGCCGTCCTCGCCGAGCTGTCTCGCGGAGGTCGCGTGATGTACTTCGAGACTGACTATTTCGGCGGCGCCGGTACGCAAGGAACGGTGCTCTTTGATGGCGGTCGGCTGGCCTATGGACCGCGTTCGTCCGAACGCATCGGCCCGATCAATGAGGCGCTCGCGTTGCTCGGGGTGACCGTTCAGGCACCGGCCCGCGACGCGTTCGACACCCTGGGCCTGGGCAGCAAGCGGCGCACCGAGGACTGGATCGATCTCGATCGGGAGTGAAGAGCGGCCATCTTGGCCCTCATCCCTTCCGGCTACCGCATCCGCCTACCGCCCGTCAACCACCCCCGGGTGGCGATGTGTCGGTGCTGTTGCCTTCCGATACAGTCGTTTACCTCAGTTCCCCATGAGGGCGTGCATTCCGTGAGGGATGTCACGACCCAGGGGCTGATCAGGGCAAAACCGGCGCGAGCCGGCGACGCAAAGCCTCCGGTCTCAGCGACGGCATCCGACGGATGTCACGACTCGAGATAGCGGGGTTGCCGGACCGGACTCGACCGGTTCGTGACGCATCGCCGCTCGCCTGGCCCGTCCTGGGTTGAAAAAACAACGCCAGACCAACGGCAGGCAGGGATGCAAGAGAAGTATGAAATGCGGACGCCCACGCGGCGGCGTCCGGCCGTCGGCGTGCCGACGGTCGCCACGATCGCGATCGCTGCCGCCTTGTGCGCCGGCTACGAAACCGCCCGGGGTCAGACCTTGCCTCCCGGCACCGTCGACCCCGATGCGCAGCGCCAGCTCCAGCAGCAGCGCGAGACGCAGCAACGCCAGTCGCTGGAACGCGAACCGGACGTCCGCCTGCGCGCCAGCGCGCCGCAGGCGCGTCCCCGCCTGCGCGACGACGAGTCCCCGTGTTTCCAGATCACGCAGATCGACCTGAGCGGCGTCGAAGGTCAACCGCGCATGGCGCGCCAGATCGGCGCGCTCGACGGCCCCCAGGGCGATGACGCACCCCTCGGCCGCTGCCTCGGCGCCGGCAGCATCGCCACGCTCGTGACGCGCCTGCAGGACGCGCTCATCGAGGAAGGCTTCATCACCACCCGCGTGCTCGCGGCGCCGCAGGACCTGTCCACGGGGCGGCTCGTGCTGACCGTCGTGCCGGGCCGCGTCCATGCGATCCGCCTGCGCGAGGGCACGTCGCCTCAGGTGCGGCTCGTCAACGCCTTGCCCGTGAAGCCCGGCGACGTGTTGAACCTGCGCGACATGGAGCAGGCGCTGGAGAACCTGCAGCGCGTCCCCGGCGCACAGGCCGACATCCAGGTCGAGCCCGCGCAAGGCACCAGCGAACCCGGCTACAGCGACCTCGCCGTCAGCTACCAGGGCGGCCGCCAGTGGCGCTGGCAGGTCTCGCTCGACGACAGCGGCAGCGAGGCCACGGGCCGCTACCCGCTCGCGCTGACCGCATCGCTGGACCACGCGCTGACGCTCAACGACCTGTTCTACGTGACGCTGAACCGCGATGCCGACTGGCTCGCGCGCCGCGTCGACCACCGCGACGGTCCGCACAAGGGCACCGGCGGCCACGTGCTGCACTACTCGCTGCCGTGGGGGCATTCGCTCGTCAGCGTCACGGTCAGCCGCAGCGGCTACCGCCAGGTCGTCATCGGCGCCAGCCAGACCTACGTCTACCGCGGCGCCAGCAGCAACGGCGAACTGAAGCTGACCCGCATGCTCTGGCGCGACGGCCAGTACAAGTTCAGCGGCTACGTGAAGCTGTTCGGCCGCGGCTCGCGCAACTACATCGACGATGCCGAGGTCGAAGTCCAGCGCCGCCGCACCGGCGGCTGGGAGGCCGGCATCAACCTGAAGCGCAATGCGGGCGGCATCGGCAGCGAGGCCGAACTCAGCCTGAAGCGCGGCACCGGTGCCTTCCACGCGCTGCAGGCGCCCGAAGAGAGCTTCGGCGAGGGCGAGTCACGCGTGCGCCTGCTGCAGGGCAGCTACAGCATCAACGGCGCATTGACGCTGGGCAGTCGCCAACTGCAGCTGAGCAGCTCGCTGCGTGGCCAGTACGCGCTGAACCGGCTCACGCCGCAGGACCGTTTCTCGATCGGCGGCCGCTACACCGTGCGCGGTTTCGGCAGCGACGCCTCGCTGTCCGGCGACAACGGCCTGCTCTGGCGCAACGAGGCCGAGCTGCCGCTGTCCGCGGCGCAGCAGTCCCCGGCCGTGTCGATGTACCTCGGCGTCGATGCCGGCCTGGTCGGCGGCTACGGCGCCGAACGCCTCGCCGGACGTCACCTGACCGGCGCCGTCATCGGCTCGCGCGTGCGCACGCAGGGCTTCTCGCTCGAGGTGTTCGCCGGCGCGCCGCTGTGGCAGCCGTCCCGCTTCCCGGATGCCCGCGTCGTCGCGGGCTTCAACCTGACCTACTCCCGCTGACCTGTGGCCCTGGACGATCCGGCTGACCCGCCCGGGCAGCCCGGCGATCGTCCATGCCGACTTCTTCCCGGTGATATCGCGATGAACCGTCTCCAGTACCGAATCGTCTTCAACAAGCAACGCGGCCAGATGATGGCCGTGGCCGAGACTGCGCTGAGCCACGTCAAGGGCGGCAGCGCCGGGGAGAGCCAGGGGCCCGCCGCGCGCGCGCTGAGCGCCGCCGAAGTCCTGCCGGCGGTCTCGCGCGGCCCGCCCGCGCTGCTCGCGCTGGCGGCCGCGTTCGCGATGGGCGCGGCGATCACGCTGGCACCGGACGCGCTCGCGCAGGTGAAGGCCGACCCGAACGCGCCCAAGGGCCAGCAGCCGACGGTGGTGAACAGCGCCAACGGCACGGTGCAGGTCAACATCCAGACGCCGAGCGCCGCCGGCGTCTCGCGCAACAGCTACAGCCAGTTCGACGTCGACAAGCGCGGCGTGATCCTGAACAACTCGCGCACCGACGTCAGCACGCAGCTCGGCGGCTTCGTGCAGGGCAATCCGTGGCTGGCCAAGGGCGGCGCGCGCGTGATCCTCAACGAGGTCAACAGCAGCGCGCCCAGCCAGTTGAAGGGCTACGTCGAGGTGGCGGGCCAGCGCGCCGAGGTCGTTATCGCCAACCCGTCCGGCATCCAGGTCGACGGGGCCGGCTTCATCAACGCCAGCGCGGCCGTGCTGACCACCGGCACGCCGCGCTTCAACGCCGACGGCAGCATCGCCGGTTACGGCGTGCAGGGCGGGCTGATCCGCGTGGACGGGCAGGGCCTGGACGGCGCGTCGACCGACTACACGGCGCTGCTCGCGCGCGCGGTCGAGATCAACGCCGGGATCTGGGCCAAGGACGCCCGCATCCAGACGGGCACGCAGCTGATGACGGTGGACGAGAACGGTGTCGCCGGCGGCGAGTCGCTCGCGCCCACGGGCGAGCGTCCGCGCTACGCGCTGGACAGCACGGCGCTCGGCGGCATCTACGCGCAGCGCATCAGGCTGGTGGGCACCGAGGCGGGCCTGGGCGTGCGCCAGGCCGGGCAGGTCGTGGGCGGACAACTGACGCTGCGTGCGGACGGCTGGCTGGACAACAGCGGCACCGTCTACGCGCAGGAGGCGGATGTCAACGGCGCGCCGTCGCTGACGGTGCAATCCAACGCCGGTGTTCGCAATGCCGGCTGGATGGCGTCGCGCGGCTCGGCGGACGTGCGCGCGCCGCAACTGGCGGGCGAAGCCGGCAGCGTGACCGCGGCGGGTCTGGCGGCCGACGGCGCGATCGTGGCGGGCGGCGGCAGCCTCGCGCTCACCGCGACGCAGTCGGCGAAGCAGGCCGGCCAGTTGCTGGCCGCGGACCGGCTGACGGTGCAGGCGCCGACGATCAATCTCGGCGGCGCGCAGGCGCAGGCCGGCTCGATCGCGCTAGGCGGCGACACCGTGGCGGCGCGCGAGGCGCTGCTCATCGCAGGCAACGGCATCGAAGTCACCGGCACGGCGTCGGTCGACCTGACGCGCGCGCAAGCGCAGGCGGGCACCATCGCCGCCACCGCGCCGACGCTGACCGCCGACGGCGCGCAGCTGTCGGCCGACGGCACGCTGAGCCTGAAGGCGGACGGCACGCTGAGCACGCAGGCGGCGAGCCTCGCGGGAAAGACGCTGTCCGTCGCCGCGCATGACATCGACCTGCGCAAGTCCGAGTGGCTGAGCCTGGGCACCGACGTGTTGTCCGTGCGCGTCCTGGGCGCGATCGTCGCCGACGACGCGCGCATCGCCACCAACGGGACGGATCTGCTGATCGCGGCCGATACCGTCAGCGCGCAACGCGCCCGGGTGGAACACTACGGTTCGGGCGTGTTGTCGATGAGCACGGGCTCGCTGGGCCTGGCGTCCGCGCAGGTGCTGTCCAACGGCGTCTTCCGCATCGACGCCATCGCGGCAACGCTGGACCGCGCCGAGGTGTCGGCGCCGACGATCCAATGGCATGCGACCGAGTTGTCGCATCGCGGCGCCCACACGCGGGTCGCGTCTGCGGCCGATTCCTCCGTCGACGTCGATGGACGACTCGACAACACCGGCGGCGTCCTGCAGACGAACAGCGACACGCTCGCGCTGCGCGCCGCCGTCTTGGAGAACAACGACGGGGTGCTCTCAACCAGCGGCCGCGTGCTGCGCGTCGAGACGGGCAGCCTCGGCAACCGGAGCGGCGTGATGCAGTCCGCCGGAACGCTGGAAGCCGGCGCCGGGCAGCGGATCGTCGCGATCGACAACACCGGCGGCCAGATCGTCGCGGACGTGCTGTCGCTGAACGCGCAGCAACTGGTCAATGCGGGCGGCGTCGTCGCGGCGAGCGGACGCGCCGCGCTGCAAGCGGGCGAATGGGACAACGGCAGCGGCCGTATCGAGGCCGGCACCCTGGCGCTGAACGCCGATCGCCTGCGGGGCGCGGGCAGCGTCTACGCGCGCGGCGACGCGACCATCGCGGCCACGCGACTCGAAACGACGGGTGTCCTCGCGGCGGGAGGCACCTTGTCCGTGCGGGCCGACCAGGTGTCGACCACCGGCCTGCTGGCCGCGGGTCTGCGCGTCGACGGCACCGTCGGCAACGCGGGCGACCTGAGCATCGATGCCACCGGGACGCTGCGTCACGGCGGCACGCTGCTGGCCGGCGGCGCATTGACGGCGACTGCGGAGTCGCTGGCCCTGCAGGACAGCGCCTCGCAGGCGGCCAGCGTCGCGATGACCGCCCGTCAGGGCGGCATGACGCTGGACCGCGCGACGGTGTCGACGTCGGGCAGCCTGGCGCTGGACGGTGCCGGCCAGCTCTCCACGGAAGGCGCACGCATTGCCGGCGCCCAGGTGGCGATCAAGGCGGACGCTTGGCGCAACGCGGGCGGCGAAGTCCTCCAGACCGGCGCCGCGGGCGCGATGACGCTGCAGGTCGCGGGACACCTGGACAACGCGGGCGGTCAGATCGGCGCCAATGGCGTATCGCTGGCAATCACGGCCGGCTCGTTCGACAACACGGCGGGCCGCGTCGCGCAGGCGGGCGATGCGCTGACGTTGAGCGCCGGTCGCATCGACGGGGCGCGCGGCGAGTTGCTGGCACGAGGCGCGCTGCAGGTGCGCGCGAGCGGCGACGCGGATCTCACCGACGCGTTGACGCAGGCGCGAGCGATCGATCTGCAGGCAGGACACCTGACGCACCGGGGCGGCGAGATGGCCGCATCCGAAGGACTGGTCGTCGCGGCGCGGGCGATCGACAACGCAGCCGGCGCGCTGCAGGCCGGCGGCGCCTTGTCGCTGAGCGGCGATGCCGTCACGAATCTCGACGGCGAGATCAGCGGCAGGACCGTGGCGGTCGATGCCGGCACGTTGACGAACGCCGGGCGAGGGCTGATCACCGGCGCGGATCGCCTGACCGTGCGCGCGAACACCCTGGACAACATCGGCCATCTGCAGTCGCAAGGCGGGATGTCGCTGAACGTCCTCGATACCTTCGCCAACAGCGGCACGGTGCAGGGACGGGGCGATCTGGCGTTGAACGTCGGACGCCTGATCCAGCAATCGACGGGCACGATCGCGGCGCAGGGACATCTGAGCGTCGACGCGACGTCCATCGACAGCAGCGGCACCTTCGCGGCCGGGCTGCTCGGCAACGGCGGCTCGGCAGCGAGCGGTGATCTCGCGCTGCGCACGACCGGCGCGCTCCGGCAAGGCGGCAGCCTCTTCGCGGCGGGCGCGCTGTCCGCGAGCGGCGGCACGCTGGACCTGGGGGGCAGCCGCTCGCAGGCCGCGAGCATGGCGTTCACCGCGACCCGCGGCGACCTGTCGCTGAACGGCGCGCAGGCGGCGGCTGCCGATGCGCTGTCGATCTCGACCTCCGACGCGCTGCTGACGACCGGCGCCACGCTCAGCGGCCACGACGTGACGATCGCCGCGCGGCAATGGAACAACACGGGCGGCGTGCTCGCCCAGACCGGCGGCACGGGGGCACTGCAGGCGACCGTCGCGGAGGGCCTCCTCAACGCCCAGGGCGTCATCAGCGCGCAGGGTCGCGCGATGTCGCTGCAGGCCGGCCGCCTGGACAACGCCAACGGCCGCCTGGTGCAAGCCGGCGGCGGCGACCTGGTCCTGCGCGGGGACCGCGTGGATGGCGCGTCGGGGCAGGTGCTGACCGACGGCCGGCTGACGATCGAGTCGACCGGCGCGATCGACCTGAACGGCGCGACGACGCAGGCCTCGGCGTTGACGCTGACCGGTGCGAGCCTGGATCACCGCAACGGCCACCTGCTGGTGCAAGGCGACGCTGCGTTGACGGTGACCGGCGCGTTGCAGAACCAGGGCGGACAGATCAGCGCGACGGGCGCGTTGAGCGCCGCCGCGGCGACGATGGCGAACGCTGCCGGGCAACTGGACGGCCAGCGTGTGACGCTGACCGCGACGACGCTCGACAACGGCGCTCAGGGGCTGATCGCCGCGCGCGGCGACTTGACGGTGAACGCCGACCATTGGACCAACGGCGGCAGCGCGCAGGCGCAGGGGCGTGCGGACCTGACGGTCACCGGCACGCTCGCGAACGCCGGCACGATCCACGCGCAGGGCGACGCGGCGCTGACCGTCGGGGCGCTGACGCAGACCGCGTCCGCCATCGTGGCCGCCCAGGGCGGACTGACCATCGCCGCCGGCAGCATCGCCAGCGCCGGCACGCTCGCGGCGGGACTGAAGGGCGACAACACGCTGGCCGCCGCCGGCGACCTGCGGCTGACGGTCGACGGCACGCTGCAGCAGAGCGGTCACCTGCTGACGGCCGGTGCACTGAGCGCGACCGCGGCGCACCTCGATCTCGACGACAGCCAGGCGCAGGCGAAGGCGGCGACGCTGATCGCGACCGATGGGGCGGGAACGATCGGCCTGGACCGCGCGGTCTGGTCCGTGCGCGGGGCCCTGTCGCTGAACGCGGCCGGTGCGGTCGTCAGCGACCACGCCTCGGTGGAAGCCGGGGCCATCGACCTGACCGCCGGGCGCTGGAGCAACCTCGCGGGCCGCTGGCTGCAGACGGATGCGACGGGCGCTTTCACCGCGACGGTGAGCGGCCTGCTGGACAACCGTCAGGGTGAGCTCGGCATGAATGGCGCGTCGACGACGCTGGCTGCCGACCGCGTCGACAACGGCGCGGGACGGATCGCCCAGGCGGGCGGCGCGCTGGACTTCCGCGTGCGCCAGTTCGACGGTGCGCAAGGGCAGGTGCTCGCCACCGGCGCGCTGACGTTGAACGCCAGCGGCGCACTCACGCTCGATGGCGCGACGACGCAGGGCGCCAGCGTCCGCGTCGACGCGGGCAGCCTGAGCCATGTGAACGGTCGCCTGCTCAGCGCCGGCAACGCGGTGCTGCGCGTGGGCGGAGAGCTGGACAACCGTGGCGGCCTGATGCAGGCCGCGTCGACCCTCGATATCGCGTCGGCGGGCATGAACAACACAGCCGGGCAGTTGTCCGGCCAGACGGTGGCGCTGCGCGCGGACCGCCTGGACAACGGCGCGCAAGGCGTGATCGGTGCGGGCGGCGTGCTGACGATCGATGCAGGCCGGCTGACCAACGCCGGCACGGTGCAAGGCGTGGGCGACACGACGCTGACCGTCACCGGCCTGCTCGACAACAGCGGCATGGTCTACAGCCAGGGCCGCGTCACGGTGCAGGCGGACGAACTGCGCAACCCCGGCACGATCGCCGCGCAGGGCTCGCTGAGCGCCTCCACGGGACAACTGAGCGGCAACGGCGTCTTCGCTGCGGGTCTTCGTCCCGACAACACCTGGTCGACGGTCGGCGATCTGTCGCTCAGCGCGACGCGATCGCTGCAGTTCGGCGGCGCGGCGACGGCGGCCGGCGATCTGGGCGTCACCGCGCCTTCGCTGCAATTGCAGGGTGCGCAGCTGCAGGCCGCCACGATGGCGCTGCGGGCGACCGCCGGGGACCTGTCACTGGACCATGCGGCGGTGGCCGCGGCACAGCGGTTGGAGATGGCGGCGACGGCTCGCCTCGTGACCTCCGCTGCGCAGGTGAGCGCCGGTGATGTCCGGCTGACGGCCGGCGACTGGCTCAATGCCGGCGGGCGGCTCACGCAGACCTCGTCGGCGGGAACGCTGCAGGCGGTGCTCGGCGGCAACCTCGACAACCACGGCGGCACCATCGAGTCCGCCGGCGCGCAGCTGACGCTGGCCGCAGGCACCGTCGACAACGGCGCGGGCCGCATCGCGCAGGCCGGTGGCAATCTGACGCTGCGTGCCGCGCAGTGGGACGGCGCGCAGGGCCAGGTCTTGACCTCGGGCGCGCTCGACTGGCAGGTCACCGGCGCCTTGACCGCGACCGGCGCGACGACGCAGGCGGACAGCCTCCGCCTCGTCGCGGGCAGCCTCGCCCATGACGGCGGCCGGATGACGGCGGCGCAGGCGGCGACGCTCGATGTCGACGGCACCCTGGGCAATCGTGGCGGCAGCATCGTGGCCGGCACAGGCCTGAGCGTCGAAGCGGGGCGTCTGAGCAACGCGGCCGGCGGTCTGATGCAGGCCGGTGGCGCGCTGCAGGTCGGCGTGACCGGCGCCGACGCACTGGACAACCAGGGCGGACGGCTGCGCAGCGGCGGTGACATGACGATCACCGCCGCCGCGCTCGACAACCGCGGCGGATGGGCCGGCAGCGACGGGCAACTGACCGTGCGCGCCCCCGGTGCGCTGCTGAACCAGCAGGGCACGCTGCTTGCGCAGCGCGCGATCTCGCTGGAGGGCGGCTCGCTGAGCAACCAGGGCGGTCGCATCGCCAGCGTGCAGGGCGCCATCGGCGTCACCACGTCCGGCCTGCTGGACAACGCGCAGGGCTCGGTGCTCGCCGCCGGCGGCCTGACGCTCACCTCGACCGGCCTGGGCAACCAGGGCGGTGAACTCTCCGGCTCCACCGTGACCGTGGACGCGCGCGGCCAGTCGCTGGACAACCGCGGCGGCCGCGTGCTGGCCAGCGATGCGATGACGGTGCGCAGCGGCGCGCTGGACAACCACGGTGGCCTGCTGCAGTCGCTGGGGGCGCTGTCGGTGGACACGGCCGGTGCCGCGCTCACCAACACCTTCGATGCCGCGGTCACCACGGTGACCGGCCTTCGCGCCCAGGGCGCCCTGCGCGTGGACGCGGGCAGCGTCGACAACGGCGCGGGCATGGCCGGCAACGCGGTGACGATCAATGCCGCGTCGCTGGTGAACCGCAACGCGATCTCGGGTCAGACCGTGAACCTGGGCATCACCGGCACGCTGGACAACCGCGGCGGCCAGGTGATGGGCGCGCAGACCACGACGGCGACGGTCGGGCAGGTGCTCAACCAGAGCGGCCTGATCTTCGGCGGCCAGACGCTGGACCTGCGCGCGGGCGGACTGATCGACAACCGTGACACGAGCGGCGCCAACCTCGGACTGCAAGGCGGTGCCGTGACGCTGCGCGCGGCCACGATCGACAACCGCAACGGGCAGCTGCGCGCGGACGGCGACCTGCGCGCGACCGCGTCGCAGCGGCTGGACAACGGCGGCGGCGTGCTGAGCGCGCTCGGCCAGGCGGTCATCGGCGACGGCGGCGCGGATCCGCGCGCGTCCGCGCTGGACCTGCGCAACGGCAGCGGCAAGGTCTGGGGCGCCACGGGCGTGACCGTGGCCGCGGCGGGCCTGTCGGGCGGCGGCGAGATCTCCAGCGGCGCGGGCCTGAGCCTGACGCTGGGCGGCGACCTGACCAACGGCGCCGGCACCTTGCTGCAGTCGCGCGGCGACATGGCGCTGACGCTGGGCGGCAACTTCACCAACCAGGGCGTGTTGCGCGCCGGCGGCGCGCTGAGCGTGGCCGCGAGCAACATCGACAACCAGGCCACCGGCGAACTCAGCAGCGCGGACACGCGGCTGACGGCCTCGGGCACGCTGACCAACCGCGGCCTGATCGACGGCGACCGCGTCCGCATCGAGGCGGACCAGGTGCTCAACGTCGGCAGCGGCCGGATCTACGGCAGCGACCTGACGATCGCCGGCGGACAGCTGGTGAACGGTGCTGAGAACGGCCAGTCGGCGGTGATCGCCTCGCGCGGTGCGTTGACGGTGGCGATGACGGGCGCGGTGTCCAACACGACGCAGTCGCTGATCTATGCGGACGGCGACCTGTCGCTGCGCGCGGCCAGCCTGCTCAACGAGAACGCCACCATCGAGGCCAGCCGCCTGCTGCAGCTGGACGTGAGCGGCGGCATCGCCAACCGCAGCATCCACGACGGCGCGAACGCGTTGCCGCAGGATCCGGCGGCGCCGCGCGTGCTCGACAGCAAGGCCTTCATCAGCAGCGGCGGCGACATGCGCATCACCGCCGGCCAGGTGATCAACAGCGGCGCGACCATCGAGGCGCGCGGCAACCTGCTGCTGCAGTCGGCCGACATCCAGAACCTGAATCCCTACCTGAAGTGGCAGCTGGTCAACGGCCAGTCCACGACGGGCTGGGAGTTCCAGGCGCCGGGCAGCACGGTGCGCTACAAGCCGGAGGAGATCCGCGTGCTGTGGGCCGTCGGCTTCGACGCCGGCGCCTGGGGCAGCGAATGGGGCAGCCCGGCGCAGGGATCGCTGGAGCCCTTCGTCTGGGAGTTCCATCCGAAGCAGTCGACGTGGTCGCAGGACACGTACAACCGCAAGATGCTGCTGCCGTCGGTGCGTTATCCGAATGAGGTCTTCGGGCGCTATCTGGGCGGACTGGGCGGCGACGCGGACGGCTCCGCCAACCGCGGCTTCCAGGTCCGGGCGAGCGGCGACCACATGTACCAGGTCTGCACCATCGACGGCTGCACGGACGAGCTGGCGGTCGGCGCGCACTACGCGGCCGGTGATCGGATCTGGTCGGACTTCGGTGTGACGCCGGGTGACGACGCGGGCCTGGACGCCGCGCTGGGCGCGTTCTACGCCGATGCCAACAGCCGTCTGCGCGGCGACTTCACCGCGTTCAACTACACGCGGACGACGCAGTCGGCGGCGGTGACGCAGAGCTCGGCGGGGCAGATCATCGTCGGCGGCACGCTGCGCGTGGAAGGCGGCAAGATCGTCAACGAGATGAGCCGCGTGATCGGCCGCACCGGTGTGGACATCCAGTCCACCGACATCGACAACCGGACCATCCGGGTCAACGTCACGGGGACCGAGCAGGTCGACGTGTACCGGACCTGGAACGACGGCTCCAGCGTGCCGAACACGGGCATCGGCTACACGACGACGAACTCGGCCATCAACGACCAGGTCGATCTGAAGCTGCCGGCGCTGGGTGGCGGCGCGGTCGGGGCGGACCCGACGCTGGCCGGCCGTCAGCAGGCCGGCGCGGTGGGCGGCGCGGGCGGCGCGCAGACCCAGCAGGCCTCCGTGACCACCCTCCTGGGTGCCGGCTCGGCGGGCTCGACCGGCGCGCTGAACGCGTCGACGCTGCAGTCCATCGTCGGTGGCGGTGACGCCAGCGCCGGACGCGCGACGGCGGCCTGGCGCAGCGGCGGTCAGCAGCAGGCGGTGGCGGTCGACGCGCAGGACGCGTCCAACGGCGCCGTCGCGGCGGACCTCCGCGTGCGTCATGCCGCGGAGACCGGCGCGCAGATCGTGCGCGGCGCCGACGGTGCCGTGGTGCGCACCGACGCGCAGGCGCTGGGCGTGAGCGCGCAGGACATCCGGCTCGTGGCGCTGCAGCCGTCGAGCGGAGGCGCTGGCGTCAGCGGTCCGGGCAGGATCACGACCGGCGGACTGGGGGCCGCGCAGGTCGTTCCGGGCAAGGATGCCAACGGGCGTCTGCGCGCGGTGCCGGCGTCGCTGGCGCTGCCGGGCAACAGCCTCTTCAAGCTGCGGACGGACACGCGCACGGGCTACCTGATCGAGACCGATCCGCGCTTCGCGAACTACCGCGACTGGCTGTCGAGCGACTTCCTGCTGCAGGCGATGTCGGTGGATCCGGCGACGGCGCAGAAGCGGCTGGGCGACGGCTTCTACGAGCAGCGCCTGGTGCGCGAGCAGATCGGACAGCTGACCGGCTCGACCTTCCTGCAGGGCTACGCGAGCGACGAGGAGATGTACCGCGCGCTGATGGCCAACGGCGCGAGCTTCGGCCAGTCGCACCAGCTGCGGCCGGGCGTGGCGCTCACGGCGGAGCAGATGTCGCTGCTGACGACCGATCTGGTCTGGCTGGTGGAGCAGCAGGTCACGTTGGCCGACGGCTCGACGCAGCGCGTGCTGGTGCCGCAGGTCTACCTGCTGCCGCGCGACGGCGACCTGCAGGGCACGGGCGCGCTGATCGCGGGCGACCGGGTGAACCTGGCGCTGAGCGGGACGCTGGACAACAGCGGCGATCTGCGCGCGACGGGCGGGCTGAGCGCGACCGCGCAGAACATCGTCAACAGCGGCAGCATGCGCGGCGCCAGCGTGGCGCTGAGCGCGAAGGAGGACCTGCGCAACATCGGCGGCGAGCTGACGGCGACGGACACGCTGAGCCTGTCGGCGGGGCGCGACCTGGTGGTCGCGAGCACGACGGCGAGCGGCACGACGGACACGAGCCAGCGCACGGTGCTGAGCCGCGTCGCGAGCCTGAACGCCGGCGGCGTGATGGTGCTGCAGGCGGGGCAGGATGTGGTGCTGGACGCGGCGCAGCTGCGCCAGACCGGCGGCGCCGACGGCGGCATCCTGGTGGATGCCGGACGGGACCTGAAGCTGGGGGCGGTGAAGACGGCGAGCAGCGATCGGGCGACGTTCGATGCGAACAATCACCTGTACCAAGGGAGTTCGCAGGACGTGAGGACGTCGATCCAGTCGAAGGGACCGGTGCTGCTCAACGCTGGGCAGGACCTCGTGGCGAAGGGGGCCGCCGTCTCGAGCGACGGTGCCGTGCAACTCACGGCGGGACGCGATATCCAGTTGCTGGCTGCGCAGGCGACGGAGTCGCTGGACGAGGCGAGCAAGCACACGGTCAAGGGCTTCCTGAAGTCGACGACGACCTCCAGCCAGACTCAGATCGAACGCACGATGGCGTTGGGCACGACGATCTCGGGCCAGACGGTATCGGCACAAGCCGGTCAGGATCTGTTGCTGAAGGGCTCGAACCTGGTCTCCGACGAGGGTACGACGCTGCACGCGCTTCGGGACGTGAAGATCGAGAACGCACTCGACACCTCGAAGCAGTACGACGATCGACAGCAGGTCACGAAGGGCCTGCTGAGCGGCGGCATCGGCTTCACCATCGGCACGCGCGACCAACGCAGCGGCAATCAGAAGGACAGCGAGACGGTCGTGGGTTCCACGGTGGGCAGCGTCAATGGCGACGTCACCATCGTGGCCGGGCGCAAGTTCTCGCAAGTGGGCTCGGTGATCCAGACGCCCAAGGGCGACGTGGACGTGACGGCGCAGAAGATCTCGATCCAGAGCGCGGCGCAGGAGGGCAAGGACGTCCAGACTACCGCCTTCCGGCAGAGCGGGCTCTCCGTGTCGGTAAGCGCTCCGGTGCTGAGCGCGCTGCAGGGCACGATGGACATGGCCGACAACATCGGCAAGGTCGGCGACGCGCGCATGCAGGCCTTGGGCGCGGCGTCCACGGCGATCAAGGCGAAGGAGGCGGCGCAGGCGATGCAGGCCGATCCGCAGGCCGGGGGCGGCCTGTCGATCAGCATCACGGTCGGGTCGACTCAATCCAAGAGCCGCACGGAGACGACGACCACGACGCAGCAGGGCAGCGAGATCACTGCTGGCGGAGACATCCGCCTGACGGCTCAGGGCGCCGGGAAGGACAGCAGCATCAGCGTGCAGGGCTCGGACCTGGCGGCCGCGCAGCGCCTCGCGCTCAAGGCGGACGGCGACGTGTCGCTGACCTCGTCGCAGGACCTGATCAAGCAGAAGAGCGAGAACTCGTCGAGCAGTGCCGCCGTGGGTGTCGCCATCAGCGTCGGGTCCGGTGGGGCGTCCATGGGCTTCACCGCGAGTGCCAGCATCGCGCGTGGCAAGTCCGACGGCGAGGACGTCATCCAGCGCAACACGCATGTGCAGGGCCAGCAGGTCAGCATCGAGTCCGGCGGCGACACGACGCTCAAGGGCGCGGTCGTGAGCGGCGACAAGGTGACGGCCAAGGTCGGCGGCGATCTCAACATCGAAAGCCTGCAGGACACCAGCCGCTTCCGCAGCGAGAGCATGCAGGCCGGCGGCAGCGTCACGGTGGGCGCGGGCTTCAGCGGCAGCGCCAGCTTCGGGCAGAGCAAGGTCAAGAGCGACTTCGCGAGCGTGACGGAGCAGAGCGGCATCCGGGCCGGCGACGGCGGCTTCCAGGTCGAGGTCAAGGGCAACACGGATCTGAAGGGCGGCTCGATCACCAGCACCCAGGCCGCGATCGATGCGGGGGCCAACGCCTTCAAGTCGGGCAGCCTGACGTTGAGCGACATCGAGAACAAGGCGGACTACAAGGGGTCGAGCTTCTCGGTCTCGGCAGGGTTCGGGAAGAAGGACGGCAGCGACAAGAACGAGGGTGGTGAGAAGCCGAAGGACGGCTCGTACCAGCTGATGACGATGAAGCCGGGCGACCCCGGACAGTCGGCTGGCATGGGCTACACGAGCGACAGCGCGGGCAGCACGACGAAGGCGGGCATCAGCGGTGTCGCAGGGAACACGGCTGCCCGCACCGGCGACGCGGAGTCCGGCATCAAGCAGATCTTTGACAAGGAGAAGGTTCAGCAGGACCTGGCGGCGCAGGTGGCGATCACGCAGACGTTCGGGAAGGAGGCCAGCAAGCAGATTGGTGAGTTCGCGGACAAGCAACTCATCAAGGCGGCAGACCTACGCGCGCAAGCACATGTGGCGGTCGACGAGAGGGAAGAGAAGCAGTTGATCGCTCAAGCTGAGTCGTTCGAAAAGCAATGGGGACCGGAGGGCACGCTACGCGTGGCGGCTCATGCGGTAGTCGGCGGCCTGACGGGAAATCTCGATGGTGCCATTGGAGCTGTGACCGGCACGCTCACAGCCCCTCAGGTAAAGGATGTCCTGGAGCGCGCTGGACTTGACGACAACCTTGCACGGGGACTGACCGCATTGGCCAGTACTGCTGTAGGTGGAATGGCGGGTGGCTCGGCCGGTGTGGGTGCTGCATTCAATGAGGTGACGAACAATTACCTCAGCCATCTGCAAGTAGGCAAGATGCTTGAAGAACTACGGAACGCCAAGAATCGAAATGAGCGCGAGAAGGTCTTCAAGGAGTACGCAGAACTAAGTCAGCGGCAGAGCGCTGAGATCGCTAATTGTCGAGACAAAGCCTGTGACGATATCTCGAGAGATATTGCGAAAGGTCAAAAGGCGTTACAGGACAACGCGCGCGAGATTGGCGAGTTTGCAGGCTGGTTCAACGATAAGAAGCAGGATATTCTCAATACTCAGATCGGCGACAAGTTTAGGCTGCAGAACCAGGTTGAATTCAATGTGGCGGCGAAGAAGCGCGTGGAAACCTACTCCAACATGAACCTTTCGCCGAACGTGTTGAAAGCAATTGAATATGGAACTGCCTGTACATCGTCAGCCTGCGTCCAAACTCAATACGATGCTTTGAGGTCGTTGAAAGGAAAAGTCACGGGGAATGACGCCGTAGCCATTCAACTGGAGATTGGGTTCCTCTATGGGCGGATGCAGGCGTTTGGTGAATGCTTGAAGAATACTGGTTGCTCAGGCATTGCCTTGGCCGGTGGCGTCGCCATGGGCCTGAAAGCAACGGGGGGCACTTCAACCAACGCTGCGGCGCCATCAGGCAACAAGGCAGCAGGTTCCGGAGGTGCAATGGAAGACCTGCCGGAAGGCTATTACCAAGCAAAGGTCCCGAGCAAATCTGCAGATAAGTCTGAATCGGTAGCAGCGTGCGCAACAGGCACAGAGTGCTTTGTCGCTGGTACACCGGTCTGGACTCCTGAAGGCCCCAAATCTATTGAGACCTTACGAATCGGCGATGCCGTTGTTTCCCGGGACGAGAAGTCGGGCGCTGTCAGCGTTCGCCGAGTGGTCGCGACGAAGGCGACGCCGGATCAAACCGTTTACGCTATTCGAGTGATGTCCAACAATGTCATCGAAGAAATTGTCGCAACGGGCGAGCATCCCTTCTGGGTTACCAACAAGGAGGGCGGAGCAGGTTGGATCCAAGCTTCGGACCTGACGTCGTCAGCATTGCTAACTGATATCCATGGCGGTACCGCAAGTGTATTCGAGGTCGAAAAACTGAAAAGCCGGGCTGCAGTGTTCAATATTGAAGTTGAAGAGTTCCATACTTACCATGTTGGACAGCTTGCGATCTGGGTTCATAATGCGAAGTGTTGTGAGGTAAATGCAAAAAATCCTTTGAATGGTTTAAGGTTGAGCGAAGACCTCAAGATGGAGCAAAAGCAGGACCCTCGAATTGGCACTACGCTGCCCGGGGCCAAGGCTCCAATCACCGTTACTGCCGATGCCTACGTGGACGGGATTTCGCTCTTCGACACAAATCAAATGGCGCGCCCATCGAAGTCGGCTAGTTCTTCAAAGCCTACGTTGATTGCAGATCTCATCGCGCCGGGAAATCCAAATTCAAATATGGCAAATGCCCACGCAGAAATTGGCGTTATTCAACAGGCATATGACGCAAATATGACGCAGGGTCGGACAATGACGATCGTGGTACGAGGCGAGCCGGTCTGTACGTTCTGTATGACCACTGACAATATTGCGACGGCCGCTCAACGGGCTGGCTTGGCGCGGCTGGAATTGGTTGATACCATTGCCGGAAAAACTTATATCTGGACTCGTAGCGACAAGGGTGTAAACGCTTTGGTGGAGAAGAAGAAATGATGGACGAAGATTCTCGAAACGATCGAAAAAGGAGCCTTGAACTGCTTTGGCGCGCCAAAGATTCAAATGATCCTTCCGCCATTGCTGAATTTGAACCTGACTGGACTGCGGTCGAGGTAGCCGTCAGCAATACATTCCATGCAGGAGGGTTTGCTCGGTTGAATATCGACCCGCCTGATGGAGGATGGTTGATCGTTCTCGCGATGGACGCAGCGCCTGGATATTGCCGCCTGACGCTTTCGACAAATGATGCAGATCGAAAATTCCGATTCCTAGAGTGGGCGAATGGGACGCCCGACTTAGAGCCGGTGGTCCTGCTTGATCATCCTTGGAAGTCCCAGACCATTTGCTATGAATTTGATGCCGCTTTGAGCGCGTTTCGCCGTGTATTTGATAATCCCGACTTGATATTCGAGGATGTCAGTGAATTTAAATCGCCATGGCTTCCTTGATTTTGTGTCTGCTTCCGTGAACTTCGATCCCATTCGAAAGTTCGGATTGCTCGACTGAATAGAGGGAATGCATAAATTGAAGCTATGATTTCATTTGCGCATTCTGAATAAGAATGTCAAGAGACGTGAACTTGAGGTGGCGCCATGGAGTGGATCAAGTTGATCGATTTGCCTGGCAATGTCGTACAAATCGGATCGATTATGCGAGTTCCCACGGTCTATACCTACCGAGGAGATTGGTATCCAGAGGCGATTGTGGATTTGCTGGTGTTCAATGCTCAGGGCTTCTCGAAGGAGTCGGCGACCGGGATGATTGCGATCACCGGATATAAAGCCGGTCTCATTAACGTGATCTTCCCGTTGGCCTCGAAGCCTGCTCAGCAATTCGGATTGAGCAAGCAATGGCTGATCGATAAATGGACGGAGTGGGTCTATCCGGCCGGCAATGTTCAAGACGTTTGGATTCGATTGGAATCTCAAGTGCTCGAAATGCCAGACGGAAGCGTTCCGGTCCCGATTGACTAAAGGAACGATGGGAACCACCGTTTCAGTCGATGCCCCTCAAGCCTCAGGATATGCGGGAATAATGAATTGGATAAAACTCGAAGATTTTGCCGATCCGAATATATTTTCGGGTCGAATTATCCGTGTTCCCACAATGAAATGTTATACCGGGGATTGGTATCCTGATGCGGTGGTTGATTTCATGGTATTCGAAGCGTTCACCATTTGCGACAATGCTGGTCTTGGTCTGATGGTTTTGTCTGGACCAAAGGCTGGGAAGATGAATGTGATTTTCCCAGAGTCGTCCTTTTCTCCCGGAACTTATGCCTTAAGCAAGAGTTGGTTGATGGAGAATTGGACGAAATATGTCTACGCGGATGGAGCCCCGACGCAGGTTTGGATCGCTGAATCGGATTCAGTTGATGCTTTGCCGGATGGCACATTGTGGAAAATTCCTGAGTAGCTTCGAGGTGTTGGATGTGAAGCGAGCGAATAGTGTTGGCGCAGATAGTGATGGATATCCGGTGGAGCGTCTGGCGCCGGACGTATCCGAGACCGATTGGGGATACAGCGATCAGTAGTACGGCGCAATTGGCTCGTCTCCGCGCTTCGCTTCAAGAGACTCCGCGGAGCATCGACGTCTGAAGTGGAGTTGGGCGACTACGTTCGTACGCATGCGCGACACGTCCCGCTGGGTGCGCCCGCATAGACTCCCCCGATGCTCACCGTCCACCACCTCAACAATTCCCGCTCGCAGCGGGTCCTGTGGCTGCTTGAAGAACTCGGGCTCCCGTACGAGATCAAGCACTACCAGCGCGACCCGAAGACGATGCTCGCGCCGCCCGAGTTGCGCGCAGTGCACCCGCTCGGCAAGTCCCCGGTGATCAGCGACGACGGCCTCGTGATCGCCGAATCCGGCGCGATCCTCGAGTACCTCGTCGACCGCTACGGCGAGGGCCGCTTCAAGCCCGCCGTCGGCACGCCCGACGCGCTGCGCTATCGCTACTGGATGCACTACGCCGAGGGCTCGGCCATGCCGCCGCTGCTGCTCAAGCTGGTCTTCGACCGCATCGAGCGCGCGCCGGTGCCGTTCTTCGTCAAGCCGATCGCCAAGGGCATCGCCGCGAAGGCCAAGGCGACCTTCGTGCAGCCGCAGATCGACAACCACATGAACTATCTGGAAGGCGAACTCGGCAAGAGCCCGTGGTTCGCCGGGTCAGAGTTCAGCGCGGCAGACGTGCAGATGAGCTTCCCGCTCGAAGCCGCCGTGCAGCGAGGTGGTGCCGCGGCGCGTCAGCCGCGTATCACCGAGTTCCTGCAGCGCATCCACGCGCGGCCTGCTTACCAGCGGGCGCTGGAACGAGGCGGTCCCTACGCGCTTGTGCCGTCCAAGTGACCGGCGCTACGCGGCAGTTGCTGCGGACTCGACGCTCAATGTGAAGCCGCACTCGGCGTCGAACATTCCTTCTTCGGCGAGCATCTCCAGCACCTCGCGCATGTTCGCCAGCACCTCAGCGGTACTCGTGCCTTGCGTGTAGGCGCTGCGGATGGCGGGCACGCTGCCGACGAGCATCTCGCTGTGCTCGTCACGTTCGATCAAGACGGTCAGATTCATGCAGAGCAGGATAGGGCGGCGCAAATCCTTCGGCCGCGAGGGGTGACGCGCGGAACCGACATCTCGCAGTCGAGGTTTCAGCGCGCCTGCCTTCAACCCTGCTTCGCCAGGAACACCGCCACCAACGCATTCGCATGCCCGTGGCCCATCTCGTGTTCCGTCTTCAGCAGCGCGACCAGCTCCATGTGCTTCATCGGCCCCGCCTTCTTCAGCACGCCCATCCAGTGAGCGATCGGCTGGCCGTACTTCTTCTCGATGGACGGGAAGTAGGACGCGGGTCCTTTGACTTTCTCTTCGGTGGTCATGACGTGCTCCGTGGTGGTTAGGGGAAGGCTGCGGGTCAGTGTCCTGACCTCATCCCCACGACGATCGACCCGCGCCGTTTTCGACACGGTCCTGGGCATCACCTGATGAGCTGATCAGCTGAGCAGCGACCACAGCAAGGCCGCGTTCGCCCCGGTCACCAGCGCGAAGAGCCCCCAGCTCAGCACCCGCACCACCGGCCCGTTGGCGAACTCGCCCATCACCGCGCGGTCGCCCGTCAGCCGGATCAGCGGCCACATCGCGAAGGGCAGTTGCAGGCTCAGCACCACCTGGCTCGCGACCAGCAGCTGTCCGACCGCCGCTTCTCCGAACCACATCAGTCCGATGAACGCCGGCACCAGCGCCAGGAAGCGCGTCGCCAGCCGACGCTGCCAGCATGGGATCTTCAGCCGGAGGAAGCCCTCCATCAAGACCTGACCCGCGATCGTGCCGGTGAAGGTCGAGCTCTGGCCCGCCGCCAGCAGCGCCACCCCGAACAGGATGGACGCGATGGAGCCGCCCACCAGCGGATCCAGCAGGTGGTACGCGTCCTGGATCTCCGTCACCTCGGTGTGACCGTGCGCGTGGAAGGCCGTCGCCGCGAGGATCAGGATCGCCGCGTTCACCATCAGGGCCAGCGTCAGCGACACCAGCGTGTCGATCGTCGACAGCCTGATCGCATCGCGCCTGGCCGACGCCGTGCTCCCCACGCGCCGCGTCTGCACGATGGACGAGTGCAGGTAGAGGTTGTGCGGCATCACCGTCGCGCCCAGGATGCCGATGGCCAGCAGCAGCGCCTTCGGATCCTGCACCGCGACGCCGTTGGGCACGAAGCCCTTCGCCACCGCCACCCAGTCCGGCCCGATCAGGAACAGCTGCACCGCGTAGCAGACGCCGATCGTCATCACCAGGCCGAGGATGATCGCCTCCACCTGCCGGAAGCCCCGGCCCTTCAGCCCGAGCACGATCACCGTGTCCAGCGCCGCGATGCCCACGCCCGCCAGCAGCGACATCCCGAACAGCAGGTGCAGCGCCAGCGCCGTGCCCAGCACCTCGGCCACGTCGCAGGCGACGATGGCGAGTTCGGCCATCACCCACAGCGGCAGGCGCACCGCCGGCCGGTAACGCTCGCGGCAGGCCTGCGCGAGGTCAAGACCCGACACCAGGCCCAGCCGCAGCGACAAGGTCTGCAGCAGCATCGCCGCCAGGCTGGACGCCAGCACCACCCACAGCAGCGCATGGCCGAAGCGCGAGCCGGCCTCGATGTCCGTGGCCCAGTTGCCCGGGTCCATGTAGCCGACCGAAACCAGCAGGCCCGGACCCGCCACGCGCAGCAGCCGCTTCCACAACGGCGCGCCTTCGCGCAGATCGATGGAGCCGTGGACCTCGGAGGGACAGAACGGGGCGGTGGCGGTGGTGGGCAGGCCGAGCATGGGGCGCATTCTCGGCCCAGGAACGACGCCGGTTCAGGTGTCAGGGCATCCTCCGGAATGTGGATGCCGCGTCGCGACGCGAGGGCCAGACTTCCTGGACCTCAAGGAGCCGTCGATGCCTGAAAACATCATCCCTTGCGATCGCTGCGAGGCCGCCTCGGCCGACTTCCGGAAGGCCGGATTCACGGTGCACGGATGCGATCCGCATCCCACCCTGACCGGCATGTGCGTGATCCGGTTCGACCGGCCGTCGAGCCAGGCGGCGCTGCCCGTCGCCGCCGGCGACATTCCCTTGACCGACACCCAGGTCCGCACCGCCAAGTCCATCGTCAACCTGTTCGAGACGGGACACGTGCTCGGCGACTACGGCCAGGTGACCGTGCTGACGGACGATCCCGGCCGCCTGACCTACGGGCGGTCGCAGACGACGCTCACCTCCGGCAAGCTCGCGGAGCTGCTCCAGCAGTACGCCGGCAATCCCGGTGCGCGCTTCGGCGCCGCCATCAGCGCCTGGCTGCCCGCCATCGCCGCGCAGGGCGAGGACCTCGACACCAACAGCCGACTCCACAACCTGCTGCGCGCCTGCGCCGACGACCCGGTGATGCGCGAGACCCAGGACCGCTTCTTCGACGTGGGCTTCTGGCAGCCGGCGGTCCGCAAGGCGACGACGCTCGGCATCCGCTCGGCGCTCGGCATCGCCGTCGTCTACGACAGCACGGTGCACGGGTCCTGGGACAAGCTCCGCAAGGACACCGACAGCCAGGTCGGCACGCTGGCCCAGCTCGGCGAGCAGGCGTGGATCAGCGGCTACGTGAGCACGCGCCGCCGATGGCTGGCGACCCACAGCATCGCGATCCTGCGCAGCACCGTCTATCGCATGGACGCGTTCCGCCGCCTCATCGACCTGAACCAGTGGGGCCTGGCCTTGCCCCTCGTGGTGCGCGGCGCCGAGATCTCGATGACCGCGCTCAACGGCACGCCGCCCGGCTGCTACGACGGCCCGGCGCCGGGCACGCGGGCGTTGTCGGTGCAGGCGCCGCTGCTGCGCGGCCTCGATGCGCGCCTGGTCCAGCTGGCGCTGTCCGACCTCGGCGCCGACATCAAGGCGGACGGCGTCTTCGGCGGCGCCTCGGCGCGATGCGTCAAGGAGACCCAGATCGCCCGCGGCCTGCCGGTCACCGGCGTGGCCGACGTGGCGCTCATCGGCGCGCTGGTGGGCTGACGGCGTCGCGGGCGGGGCCCGCTATAGTCCCGCCTCCCTCGCTGTTGCCGCCTTTGCGTCGCGACCCATGCCCCTGGCCGACATCCGCGCGGCGATAGCCGCCGAACTGGCCGCGACGCCCGAGTTCTACGATTTCCGCGTGCTGCGCAGCACGGCCGACGGCGCGCTCTGGCGCGTGACGCTGGAGCCCGACTACGTCTACGCCGAAGGCCAGCGGCCGGGGCAGGCGTCCGCGCACACGCTGCTCGACGAGCGCCTCGAAGGCGCGTCCGCATGGTGGGGCGCGCCGACCAAGGGCAGCGCGAGCGTGCGCGCCGTCGTCGTCGAGGACGACCAGCTCGTGCTGCAGAACGCCAGCGCTCCGCCGCCCGGCGAGGGTCATCTCTTGCGCCTCTACCCGCCGCGTTTCCTCAACGCCATCGCCGATGCCTGGCGCGACGACCCCTGGGCGTGTCGCGCCGCCGACTGCTGGCCGGGACTCTCGACGCCGAGAGCGAGGCCCGACGCGCCATCGCTCGACGGCTCGCCGTTCCGCTGGCTGCGGCCGGCGCAGCGCGAGGCGCTGAAGCTTGTCGGCTTCCACGACGCCTTCCTCTGGGGGCCGCCCGGCACGGGCAAGACGACGACGCTCGGCGTGCTGCTCGCGGAGTACCTCGACCGTCGACCCGGAGCACGCGTGCTGCTGCTCTCGACGACCAACCATGCCGTCGACCTCGCGACGATCGCGGTCGACAAAGCCTTGCAGAAGGGGCGTCGCGAGCACCTGCGCTCCGCAGTCCAGCGGCTCGGCTCGCGCTTCGATGCCGAGGCCTACGCGGGACGCGGGCATCTGATCCCCTCGTCGGCCACGCCGTCGCCGCAGGTGCTGGCGCAATGCCGCCTCGCCACGATGACGACGACCCGCGCCGCCTTCACGCTGAAGACGCTGCGCGAGCTCGCGCCCGAGGGCGAGCCGCCGTTCGACCTCGTCGTCTTCGACGAAGCCAGCCAGGTCAGCCTGGCCCATGCGCTGGCGTTGATGCCGCTGGGTCGAGCGCGGCTCTTCGCCGGCGATCCGCAGCAGCTCTCGCCGGTGCTGCGCAGCGAGGACCGCCTCGCGCGACAGTGGCTGGGGCGTTCACCCTTCGCGGCGATGCCGCGAGGCGGGCAGGGCGGGCAAGGTGGGCAGAGCGGACAGGGCAGCGCCGCAGCGGCGGTGGCGATGCTCGACGAGCAGTCCCGCATGGCCGCGCCGATCGGGGCGCTCGTCAGCGATCTGTTCTACGACGGCGCGCTGCGCGTCGCCGCAGAGGCGCTGGCGTCGGAGGACTGGCAGCGCGCGCGTGCCCGCGCGCTCGGCGACATTCCGGCGGATGTCCACGTGAAGGTGCATCGCATCACGCGCGAGGGCTTCTGGTCCGCGAAGGACCGCGGCCCGATCCGGCGCGAGTCCGCGGATGCGATCGCCGCGCTCATCGCCGAGGCGCTCGCGAGCGGCGACTGGGCACCGCACGAGTTCATCGTGCTGACGCCGTTCCGCGCGCAGCGGGCACTGATCCGGCAGCGGCTGGACGCGCTCGGCGTCGACGACGGCGTCAAGGTCAGCACCGTCCACCGCGCGCAGGGCAGCGAGGCCCCGGTGGTGTTCTTCGACCCGGCCGACGGCACGCAGCCCTTCCTGAAGACAGAGGAAGCGCGGCGGCTGCTCAACGTCGCGCTGAGCCGCGCGCAGGCGAAGGTGGTGATCTGTCTCTCGTCGGCCGACCTGACCAACGAGGTCCTCGCGCCCATCGTGCATCGCATGCGCCTGGCCGGCGATCCGCGCGAGGCGGTGCCGTTGCTGACGCTGGCGAAGGCGCCGGACTTTCCCTTCAACACGCGCGGGCTGCGCGTGGCGGCCGGGCGGCTGGTCGGCGAGGTCGATCGCATCGCGCCCGACGGCGCGCGGTTCTGGATCATCAACGAGCGCAGCGGCAACGAGGTCGTGATCGACGCCGAGTTCTGGCGTCAGAAATGAGCGCCACAAAAGCAAACGCCCCGCGGAGCGGGGCGTTCCTGGGCGAGGGCGGAGCCGGTGGGCGCCGCCGTTCAGCCTGCGATCAGACCGGCACGCGGCGCAGCATTTCCACGCCGACGTCGCCGTTGGCGACTTCGCGCAGCGCGGTCACGCCGGGCTTGTTCTTCGACTCCAGCTTGGGCGCGTGGCCTTGGCTCAGCATGCGGGCGCGGTAGGTCGCGGCAAGCACCAGCTGGAAACGGTTCGGGATCTTGGTCAGGCAGTCTTCGACAGTGATGCGGGCCATGCTGGTTCCTGAGAGTCGGGGTTATTCGGTAACGTCGGCAATGAGGTCGAGCGCGCGGAAGACAGTCGACCGGTTGCGGCGTTGGGTCGCGTATTTTAGCCGCTGCGCCTGGACAATCGACTTCAGGTCGAAAATTGCCGTCTCGAACACGGCATTGATGACGACGAAATCGAAGTGTTTCGCCTGCGCGACCTCTTCCCGCGCCGTCTGCATCCGCTTGGCGATCACCTCGTCGGCGGTGTCGCCGCGGCGGATCAGGCGCTGCTTGAGTTCATCCCAGCTCGGCGGCAGGATGAAGATCAGCACCGCGTGCGGGAACAGCTGCTTGATCTGCAGCGCCCCTTGGTAGTCGATCTCCAGCACGACGTCGTCGCCGTGCGCCAGCCGGGCCTCGATGGCCGCGCGCGAGGTGCCGTACAGGTTGTCGTGGACATGCGCCCACTCGAAGAACTCGCCCCGGTCGATCATTCCGCGGAACTCTTCCACCGAGACGAACAGGTATTCGCGCCCATGCTGCTCCTGCCCGCGGGGATCCCGCGAGGTGTGGGAGACGGAGACGCTCAGCTTGGCGTCCAGTTCCAGCAGCGCCTTCACGAGGCTGGATTTGCCCGCGCCGCTCGGCGCGGCGACGACGAAGAGATTGCCCGGATATTCCATCCCTAGATTTTAGGGGGCTTCGGCCCGCTTCAATCCGCTTCAACCCGCTTCTGCGGGCCCGTCCCCCCGGGCTTCAGCGGCCTCCGGCGGCCAGCCAGGCCTGCCAGCGGGCCGTCACCGCGAGGTTGCCAGGGTCGGCGCCGTAGGAGTCCAGCGCCCCCAGATTGGCGATGAGCGCCTGCCAGGCGGCCTCGCCGCGCTCCCGCAGCAGCACGTCGCGCAAGACCTGGAACGCCCGCGTCCGCGTGATCGGATCCGGGGCGCCGAGCAGCGTCGCCACGGTGGGCAGCGCCGCCGTGCCGCGCTCGATCAGGAGGTAGACCGCCACCGTGTACGGCCAGCGCAGCAGGTCCGGCAGGTCGTCCAGGGTGAGCGCCAGCGCATCCAGCGCGCGTGGATCGTCCAGCAGCGCCAGGCCCTCCGCGCCACGCCCGCGGACTTGCGGATCCGACTCGCCCAGCAGGAGGGCCAATGTGTCGACCGTCGCCGGGTCGGCGATCTCGGCCAACGCCTGGGCGATCTGCGCACGCGACTGTGCCACCGCACCCGGGAGCGCGGCGAGCAGCGCCGGCGTCGCGGCCGCGCCCATCGTCACCAGCGCCGCCAGCGCCCGGGCCTGATCGTTGGGGGCGGCGGTGCCCAGTTGCGCCACGAGATCGCCGGGCGCCGGCGAGGGGGTCGATGTCGTCATGTCAGGGTCCTGCGGGAGCGGGCGTGGCGGCCGGCGGCGCCGTGTCGGTGAACGTGAGCAGCACGCGACGGTTCATCTGCCGGTTCGCGTCGCGCGACTGGTCCGCGCCGACCGCCGGGTCGCCGCCCTGGTCGCCGGTGCCGGCGTTGGTGGTCGCCGCGGTGGACGCGCCGTGGCCGAGGAGGATGCCGTCGATGCGCCCTGCGGAGATGCCCCGCGCCAGCAGACCGGCCTCCACCGACGAGGCCCGTCGCAACGACAGGTCCGCGTTGTAGGCGCTGGCACCGCCGACCTGGTCGGCGAAGCCCTCCAGCGCCAGGTGCACCGTCGGATTGCGGGTCAGGTAGGGCAGGAACTCGTCGATCTTGGCGGCCTCGCCGGCGGAGAGCGCGGCGCTGTCGAAGTCGAAGTAGAACGAGACCGGCTCGTGCACGTAGAAGTCGCGGTGGCGCTCCAGCGCCTCGTCGAAGGTGGCGGACTGGCCGCCGGCCGCGCTGGCGAATTCCCCCTGGACGACACCGGCGTTCAGGCTGAAGCCCCAGCTCAGCGCGCCGTAGGTGACGCCGGTGTCCTCGCTGCGCGCGACGGTCTCGAAGCTGTAGTCCAGGTTGCGGGGCGCGGCGATGCCGGGCGCGTCGAACAGGCTGGCGGAGCGGATGTCGGCCGGATCGCTGGAGCGCTTGAAGCCCGGCACCTGCGCGCCGCCGCCCGGGGCGAAGGGATAGTTGGGCGACAGGGCGCTGCCCGGCGCGGCGGGCGTGCCGCCGGCGCCCAGGGGTTTGTGCAGCACGTCGGTGGAGAAGCCGCCCTCGACGCCGCGGGCCGCGTCGTCCTGGGTGCGCACGCCCGGGTCGCCCAGCGCGCCGCGAGGCGCTTGCGGCGCCCCCATCGACTGCGGATCGACGTCGACGCCGCGATCGGTGAGACGCACGATCTGCACCAGCGCGATGGTGTTGGAGTTCGGCGAATCGACGTCGGGGATGAAGCGGATGGTGCCGCTGAGGCCGCTGAAGGTCGGCGGCGTGTTGGCGCCGCCGCTGGAGGCCGTCATGCCGATCTCGAAGCCGCCCAGCGGCACGGGCATGCTCTGCATCAGGTCGCGCTGGATGACGGGCGGACCGCCGCGCGCGCTGATGCCTCCGGGGACGCCCGCGCCGGCCGCGCCGCCGCCCTGCTGCACCGTGTGCGTCAGCTCGTGCGCCATCAGGTCGCGGTCCTGCGGGCCCTGGCCGGCGCCGAAGTAGATGTCGCCGCCCAGCGTGAAGGCGCGTGAGCCGAGGTCGCGGTTCAGCGACGCGGCCTGGCTGCCGCTGTGCAGGCGCACGTGGCCCAGGTCCATGCCGAAGTACGGCTCCATCGCGCGACGGGTGGCGTCGTCCATCGGCCGGCCGCTGCTGCCGAGGGTCCGCGTGAGGCTGGAGGTCGGTGAGGGGCCAGGTCTTGCCAGAGGGGAGGGGCCCGCGCTGGTCGGCGGCGGCGACGCCGCGAGGCAGGTCGATGCGACGCGATCGGCTTCCTGCTCGTGGCTGTCGTTCGGCGCATTGACCTGCAGGCGCGCGCCGGTCGGCGCGGCGGTAGCCGCTGCTGTGGCGATCGATGGCGTTGACGTAGGCGACGTCGATGGTGTCGAAGTTGAAGTTGAAGTTGAAGTTGAAGTTGGAGTTGAAGCGGTCGACGACGCCGTCGCCGTGCGCGATTGCAGGAAGCGCGGCAGCCCGGCCGGGCCCGAACCGCGCGCGCCGTCGCCGCCGGTGCGTCGCGCACCGGTGTGCTGGTGGGGAGCAGTGAATCGCATGTCGCGGTCTCCTTGTCAGTCGGTGCGTCGCAGCGCGTCGCGGCGCTGGCGCTCGTGCGCCGCGCGCGCTTCGGCGAACGCGTCGTCGCCCCATCGCAGCTTGAATCCCAGCAGCACCGGTTCCATCCAGGAACGGGCCAGGTCTTGCCCCAGCAGGTCGGCCAGCGTCACCCAGGCCGACGCCGTCACGCGGTATGCCTCGGTGCGATCGCCCCTCAGATCGGCGGCGCGGGCCAGCGCCACCGCCGCGGCGAAGTAGCTCAGCGGGGCCACGGCCTCCAACGCTGCCTCGCGCGCGAGGTGGGCGAGCCGGGCGGCTTCGCGCGCCTGGTCTGCGTCGCCGTCGTCCAGCGCGCACTCGTCCAGCACACATTCGGCCAGCGTGCGCTGGACCTCCGCGCGCAGATGCGGGTCGATGTCCAGCCGCGCCTGCACGCGGGCACGGCCGAGTACGTCGCGCGCATGGGCGAGTTGCCCGATCCCGCGCGCGGCCTGGGCCTGCTCCACGTCGACCCACGCCGGGGCGGCAAGGTCGTCGCTCATCAAGGTCGCTGCTTCGTCGAAGTGGATCCAGGCGCTGTCGAACGCGCCTCCTCGCACCTCACTTCCCGCGAGCGAGCGCAGCACGGTGGCTCGCGCCCAATCCGGCAACGAGAGCATTTCGGCAGCGTCCAACGACTGACGCCACGCCTGGCTCGCGCCGCTGTCGTCGCCCTGCGCCTGCAGCGTCTGCGCGCGTTCGGCCTCGGCTGCGAAGCGCGCGGCGGGCGATGCGGGATCGCGTGCGACCACGCGGTCGGCGGCGGCCAGCGCTTCGTCCAGCGAGCCGCCCGCGCGCAGCAGCGACGCGGCCATCTGCTCGCAGTGCGCGGCCTGGCGCGCGCGTCCATCGGATGATGCGCGTTGCGCCGCCTGCTGCAGCTGGCGCGCGGCGGACAGCCAGTCGCCCGCCGCGACCGCGCGTTGCGCGGCCGACAGTTGTTGCTGCTGCTGCTGCGTCGGCTGCGGATAGGTCCCGGGATGGGACTGCCCCGACGGCGGCTGATGCGGATCCTGGATCGACGCCATTCCTCATGCTCCTTCGCGAGGCCGGTACCCAGCCGCGATCATGCGCTCGCGCGTCTGCGCCACGGCGGTCTCCCGGGCCTGCCGATGGGCGCTCGCCCAGGTCTGCCATTGCGCGGACAGCGTCTGGATCTGCGTCTGCGTCTCCTCGGCCTCGCCGCCGGCCTGCGCGCGCGCCGCACCGGCGCGCTGCTCGAAGCCGCGCGACTCCTGCGCGCGGGACTGATTCCGCTGCGCGAGCGCCGCGCCGTCGGACGACGACTGGCTCAATTGCGACTGCGATGCCGTCGCGCCGCTGGACACGGCGGCGATGCGCGCGCCGTTCGCGTCGGCCTCGGCCTGGCGCGCGGGTTGAGCCGTCTGCTGCGCCTGCACCGCACTGCCGGCACCGTCGAGCGCCTCCAGGAACTGCTGGCCGTCCGAGTTCATCTTCAGGATCCCGCGTTTGGCGCCCTTGAGCACGTCCGGGCTGTCGGGCAGCGCATGCGCGAGGTAGGTGAAGGACGTGAAGGCGCGCAGCGGCTCGGTGATCATCGCCAGCCCCGCGGCGCGGTCGGCGAAGCTGCCGAGCGTGTTGCCGACATTGCCTTCCTCGGACTGCCGCTGCTGGTTGGCCGCCTCGCGGTTGGCGACGGCCTGCTCGTGCGCCTGCGTGGCGGTGATCGTCGCCTGTGTCCGTTGCTGGAACTGGTCCAGGGGCGCGGCATTGGCCTCGTGGTGCGAGGCGTCCGCGCCCGTGGTGCGTTCGAGCGCCTCGGCGCGGGCGCGCGCGTCGAGCAGGTCGATCAGGCGGTTCTGCAGCTGGACGACCTCCTGCGGCGAACCGGGCGGCGGCGGGTAGCCGGGGGTGACGTGTTCGACGATGGGGTCGTTGCCGCGGGCCCGGCCGGCGGAGAAGTCCTCGGCGCGACGGGCGACGCCTTCGCCGACGCGCCGGCCGACGAAGCCGCCCACCGCGGCGCCGACCGGACCGCCGCCGAGGACCGATCCCACCGCGGCGCCTATCGATCCGCCGCGCGCGATGCGGGCACGCGCCGCGGCGTCGTAGCGGACGCCCGCGGGCGCCGTCATCCGCTCGGCGCCGAACCATTGGGAGTACGCGTCGCCGACGCCACGCACGACGCCGCTGCCCGGGATGTGGGACCACGCGCTGGCCGGCGCCGCGGGCGGGACGCGAGGGGGCGCCGGGCCCCGCGGGCTCGCGACTGGCGGCGTGCCTGCGGCGCCGGTCAGTGCCGGTGAGCCGGTGCTCGACCGTGACGATCCTGGTCCGGCGGCGTCGAGGTTGACGATCACCGATGGCAGCTGGTCCTGCGGCCGGAACGCGCTGTCGGGCCGGGGCTCGCCGCGGCTGGTGCCGCCGCCGGTGTCGCCGGGGCGCTCGGTGTTGATGTAGATCTCGCCCTCGCGGGTCTGGAAGCGGCGGCGGGCCGCGGCGTCCTGGATCAGCAGCCATCGCTGCGCCGGCGACAGCTCCGGCGTGTGCAGCCCGGCGCGCGCGCTGGCCTGCAGCTCCTCGTGCCAGGGATCGTCGCGGGCCTGGCCCATCAGCTCGGCCTCGCGGTGGCCGATGATCTCGTGGCCCAGGACCGCGCGCGGCTCCAGCGCCGCGTTCGCCGGATTGGCCAGGCCGGTGGGGCGCTCGCCCTCGGGCAGCGGGTTGATGTCGGGGCCGATCAGCAGCGTGTCGAAGGCGCCGGGAATGTAGGCGGTGTTGCGGGAGCCGCGCTGGATCTGGTCGCGCGGCATGCCCATGCTTTCGGCCATCGCGGCATGGGCCTCGAACTCCGCGTCGGACAGCGGCTCGGTGCTGCGGGTCTCGCCTTCGCCCGCACGGCGCGGCGCGGGCTCCGACGGCGTGGGGGCCGCGTCGGGCGTGGCGGTCGCGTCGGGCGTGGCGGTCGGCGCGACGTCCGGAACGACGGCGGGCGCGGCGTCCCCCGTCGGCGAAGCGGTCGTCTCCGGGAGTGCGTCCGGCACGGAGGCGGCCGGCGAGGTGGACTCGAGCGGCGGCGGCGCGTTCCTTGCCTCCTCGGCGGCCAGCAGCTGGTTGATCGTGTCGATCTCGCCGCGCAGCCGATCGGCCCGGCGCTGGAACTCGGCGGCACGGGCCGGATCTCTCTCCGAGCGCGCCCGGCTCTCCATGTCCCGCATCCGGGCCCGACGCTCGGTGATGATGTCCCGGCTGACGTCGCCGCTGCTGGACACGCCGTCCGCCACATCGGCCTGATTCGCGCGGTTGAACTTCTGCGCCTGCGGATCTTCATGGAAGCCGGGACGGTCCGGCGCGTCCGGGTCACGGAAGGTCGCGGTCTCCAGCGGCGCCGTGGTGTCGCCGCCGTGGCCCATCTCCTTGTGCAGACCCTCGGGCAGCGGGATGCCGGCCTCGGGCATGTGGGCGAACTCGGGGAAATCCGCCACCGACAGCATGTGGTGGAACTCCACGCCGGGCGGCAGCTCGCCGGTCCGGCTGACGTAGTCGAGCTGGGCGTCGCTGAGGTACTCGAGCGCCGCCATCGTGCGGGCGTTGTGTTCGCCGCCGTTGAGCGCCTGCTGCAGCTCCAGCCCGGCCGCGGCGCGGGCCCGGGCGCGCAGGTCGGCCTTCACGCGCTCGGGGACCACCGACTGGTCCGGCGCGCGCGGATCGCCGCGCCGTTTCGCGCGTCCCGGCTCCTCGGGCAGGTTCTGGAACTCGGGGTCCACCAGCCCGCCGCCTTCGGCCATGCGGCGCTTCTCGCCGATCTCCTCCAGGCGGGCCTGCTCGATCTCGGCGGAACGGATCTCCTCCGGCGTCGGCGCACGTTGCTCCGGTGCCGCGCGCTGGTCGTCGGTGATCCGGCGGCCCTCCGGAATCGCCGGCTCGACGGGGCGCTCGGTCGGGCCCAGCGGATCCACCGGCCGTTCAGTGGGACCGAGCGGATCGACAGGCCGCTCATTCGGACCCGGTGGATCCACCGGAATCGCCGGATCGACGGGCAGCGCGGGGGCGTCGGGATGGCCGGGCAGTTCCGGTCCGTAGTCGGGCAGGGTGCCGATGTCCGGCACGCCGGGGGCTTTCGGGATCTCGGGAATCGGGACGCTGGGATCGGCCGGCGGCAGGATCTGGCCCGGCGAGTCGGGCGACGCCATCGGCGCGTCGACGCCGGGTACGGCCGGGCCGTCGACGACCGGCGCGCCCGGGGCATCGAGGGCCGGCACGACAGGCCCCTCGATGGGCGCCACCGACGGGCCATCGATCGCGGGCGCGATCGGACCGTCCACTGCGGGCGTCACGGGCGAGTCCACGGCCGGCGCTGCGGGCGTCGCCGGACCATCGACCGCCGGCGTCACCGCGTCGGCGCCGGGGGCCGGTGCGCCTTCCACGGCGGGCGGCGGGTCGGCGGTGATCGTCGGCCCGTCGCCTGACGCGGCGGGCGGCGTCTCGTGGTCGGGCAGATGCGGCGTCGGTTCATGGCTCAGGCCCAGACGCCGAGCGCCGGCGCCCGCGACGCCCGCGCCGGCCAGACCGCCGGCCATGCCGCCGATGAATCCGGCGCTCGCGCCCGCGGCCTCGCCGATGCGGCCGCCTTGCGCCTCGACATCCATCGGGTCGGAGTTGCTCGTGAAGGTGTGCAGCGCGCGGAACATCGTGACCAGGCGCTGCAGCACCATCGCGTTGATGCCGTCGAGGACCATGGTCCCCAGGCCGATCGCGCCGGCGATCGTCGACAGCGTCGCGGCCAGCGGCGTGGCCACGCCCACCGTCAGCACGGTGATGACCCACATGGCGATCGAGATGGCACCGATCACGCCGGCGATCACGTTGAGCACCGCGGTCGCGATGCCGATGATCTCGCTCACCGCCGCGATGCTGTTGGCGAGCTGTTCATAGACCGAGGCGCCTTCGCCGAAGCGGCCGATGGTCTCGCCGGTGCGGCTCCAGTCGCGGGTGGCGAGGTCGTAGGCCGACATCACGCCGCCGATGACCGCGCCGATGGCGGGCAGCGGGAAGCTGCGTGCCAGTGCCGGTCCGGCCAGTCGCGCGACCAGGCGCCCGACGCCGACCTCGGCCAGCCGCGTGCCCGCGCCCACGACGAAGCCCGTGCCCAGCGCATGGCCGAAGCCGCCGAGCGCGCCGGCGCCCGCCTGCTGGACGACGAAGTCCGCGCGCGTGGACGAGCCCGCCGCGCCGACGTGGGCGGCAGCGGCGCCCCAGCGCTGGTGCTCGGCGAGTTCCGCGTCGATCAGCGCGAGGTCGCCCGTGGCGAGCGCGTCCAGGCCGTCGGGCGAGGCGCCGCCGCCGTCGCCCGCGTCCGAAGTCGGGCCGCCGCCCGCGCTGCCTCGCGCGCCTCCAGCGCCTGTCGTTTCGCCGCCGCTGCTGCCGTCAGCGCCCGCGCCCGCGCCGCCTTCGGTGCTGCCGCCGTAGTCGCCACTCCCGCCTGCATCGCCATCGCCCCCGGTGCCATCGCCCGCAGCGCCGCCTTCTCCGCCAGTGCCGCCGTCCGCTGCCTCGACAGCGGCCTCGGCTTCCGACGAGACCGCGCCTTCGCCTTCGATGTCATTGCCGCCCGCGCCGTCTCCAGTGCCGTCGCTGCCTCCGCTTCCACCATCGCCGCCGCCGTCGCGCGCGGTCGTCGGATCGAGCGTCGCGGATTCGACCGGACGTTCCACCAACGCTGGCGGCTCGGTAGCGCGGCTCACCAGTTCGCTGGCCTCGTCGACGGAACGCGTCACGGGCGCCGCGGAGGTCTCCGAGGCGACCGACTCTTCGACGGGGCCTTGCTCGCCGTGCAGGTCCCGCGCGGCCTGCACGGGATCGACGGCAGTCCCCGGGCTGTCGCCCGCGCCGCCTCCACCACCGCTACCGACGCCCACACCGCCGGCGCCTCCCGGCGACAGATAACGCGGCGTGCCGGCCTCCGGGACCGGTTCAACGGAGGCTTCCTGCTCGGGCGCGGCGCTCGCGCCCGTGCCGGTTTCCTGACCGCGTTCCGGCGGCGCGCGCGCCGGGCGCGGGCTGGCCACCGCCGCGCCCATCACGCCTCCGGGGCCAGGCCGGCGGGCGTCTGCCGGCCCAGCTTGCGGCACTCGGCCGCGACCGCCTGCAGCGCGTCGCCGTATTGCATGACACGCCCCGCATGGCGCGCGCGCGCCGTGGCGGCGAGCACGATGTTGCGGATGTGGCCGCCGCACAGGTCGCAGCTGGTGGCCAGGCGGTTGAGTTCGCCGTCGCTCAACGCGTGTCCAGTGCCGAGATGGCCTACCCACAGCGCGCGGCGCTCCTGCGGCGTGGGCTGCGGGAAGTCGAGGATCACGTCCAGCCGGCGCGTGAACGCGCTGTCGAAGCGCCCGCGGCTGTTGCTGGTCAGCAGCGCGATGCCCTCGAAGGACTCGACGCGCTGCAGCAGGTAGTTGGTCTGCGCGTTGGCGAAGCGGTCGTTGGACTCCTTCACGTCGGTGCGCTTGCCGAAGAGCGAGTCGGCCTCGTCGAACAGCAGCACGACCTCGGCGTGCTCGGCGCGCGCGAACAGCTGGGCGAGGTTCTTCTCGGTCTCGCCGATGTACTTGCTGCAGATGGCGGCGACGTCGACGCGGTACAGCGGCAGTCCCAGCTGCGTCGCGAGCCAGCCCGCCGCCAGCGTCTTGCCCGTGCCCGACGGGCCGACGAACAGCGCGCGCACGCCGGGCCGGTAACGCGCACGGGTGGAGGCGCCCAGGCCGTCGGACAGGTCCTCGCGCAGCTCGCAGCGCTGGCGCAGCGCGGCCAACGACTCGCGCAACGAAGGCGGCACGATGAGCACGTCGTCGGCGATCGGCTCGGACATCAGCTCCGCCAGCGCGCCTAGCTCGGCGGCCAGGCCGCTGCGCGCGGCCGCGGCGATGTGCCGGAGCGAAGGCGTGGAAGCCTCGTCGCCCGGGCCTTCTCCCGCCCTCGCCAAGCCGGCCTGATACCTCGCCGCGCGGCCGATCTGCGCGATGCGTGCGGCGTCGTAGCGGTACTGGCGGCCCGCGCGTCGTGACAGCGCCTCGTCGCCGAGCAGCGGCTGCCACAGCGCCGCGCGCTCGTCGGGTTGCGGCAGCGGCACGCGCCAGCTGCCGACGGTGTCCCCGTCGCGCGAGAAGCTGCCCTCAGGCCCGCTCGCCACCAGCAGCGGTCCTTGATAGCCGGGCAGGGCGGGCAGACGACGCGACTCACCGGGCCCCAGCTCCATGCACAGCACGGGCACGAGACCGCACAGCGCGAGCCACAGGCCGGCGCCCGGGGCCGGGTCCTGCTCGAAGAACGCGGGCTTCGCGCCGAGGGAGCGCGCGATCCAGGCCGCGGCGCTGCGCGCCTCGCGCGGATGCCCGCTGCGCACGACCAGATGTCCTGCATCCACGCGCAGCGCGAGCGCCTGCTGGCGCGCTGCCTCCAACAGCGAGGGCGCGACGTCGAAGGCCGGCGCCGCCATCTCGACGCCCGGCCACCGCGAGGCGCCGTCGCGCAGCGCGAGCACGAGCGGCAGCGGCACGCGCAGCGACTGCTCGGGCAGCGGCCGGAGCGTGGCGGCCTCGGCGTCGAACTGCAGCAGGCCAACCTCGCGCGCGGCGCCGTCGAGCAGCGCGGCCGGCGGCGCGTCGAGGCCGAGCGCCCGCGCCGCCGCCAGCACGAGGCCGACGGTGGGGCGCGATCCGCCCGCGGGCGCCTGCAGCCACGCGACCACGCGCGCGGCCATGGCGTCGACTTCCACGGCCATCGCCAGCGCGACGGCGATTAGCTCCGGCGGTCGGAGCGGCATCGCGCGAGCGAGCGCGTGCAGCAGTTGATCCTCGGCCGGGGGCTCGTCGAGCCAGGCTTGAAGCAGCGTGCGATCGGGTATGGCGTCGTTCGTGGCATCCGGTCCATTCAGATCAAACGAAGCCACCGAGGCTGCCGTGGCAAGCCAAGCCGCCTCGGGCCCGGCGGATTCATCGCCGGACTGCAGCGCGGACAGCGCCAGCAGATGCAACGCGGGCACCTGCAAGGTGACGGTGGCTTGCGGGGCGTTCATGCGTCGCTCGCTCCGTAGTGGAAGGCGACCACCCGTCCGAACCACGGCACCCAGCCGGGATCGAGGTCGAGCCCCAGCCGGCGCAGCCGCAGATCGCATTGGTCGAGCGTGAAGTGCAGGTCGACGTGCGTGGCCGTCGCGCACACCTGGCCGCGGCGGCGCACGAGCCGAACCAGTCCGATGCGTCCGGCGCGGTGCAGCCAGCGTCGTGCGTCGGCCAGGATGCCCGCAGCGTCCGCTGCCTCCGCTTCCGGCATCGCGTCGGCGCCGGCGGCCGTCGCGACCTGCCACATCGGATCGTCACGCGGTGCGTGCGAACGTTGCAGCGCCAGCCGGAGCACCGCCGCCACGAGGCGGCAGGCCGCTTCGTCGTCCGGCGCGCGTTGCGGGACGCCGAGTCGCACCAGCACGGGCAGCAGGAACAGCAACCCGCCGCAGCGCGTCGGCTGCAGCCACGGCCACGCGTCCGAGCTCAGCGGAGCGCACGCATCGCGTGCGTCGTCCGTCTCGTCGGCCTCTTGCAAGCGCGAGGCGGACGGCGCATCACGACGAGCACCGATTGGCATCGAGGCCGACTCGTGCGGTGTCGTTGATCGTAGCGCGGGATCGGACCGGTCGACGGAGCCTTCCCGGGAAGCCGTGCCGTCATCGCGACGGTCAATGACGGGGAGGCACTGATTCCATCGCGCGCTTGCGGCGGTCGATCCAGGCGGAAGATCGGTGCTCGGCGCCCGGAACTCCGCTTCGCGACCGTGGTTCGCGGGAGGCAACGAGCCGGCGGCCTCCAGCAAGCGACGAAGCCAGCGCGGAACGAGCGCGTCGTCGCCATCCGCCGCATCGGATGGCGCTGCGGACGTCGATGCGGAGGTCGAGTTGGAAGTCGAGGCGGACGCCGATGGATCCGCCCGCATCCTCATCTTGCCCGCCGCGTCGTCCGACGCTGTCCGCGCCCGGCGGGACGACCCCTCGGCGGACGCATGACCTGACCCTGGCGCCAGACCGACGAGGTCCAGCAGGCGATCGGCCACGTCGTCGTCGAAGCAGAGGGCGACGCGCGCGGTGCCGACCCCACGGACGAGCGCTGCCGTCCATTGCGGCAGCGCGACGCGGCCCTCGGGCGTGTGTGCGATCGCGAAGGCGATCCGCGCGAGGTTGCGCCGCGCCGGTAGCGTCACGTCGAACTCCGGCACCGCAAGCGGCCAGTACCACGCATCGGCGCGTCGCCCCCGCAGCAACTGTCCCGCCAACTGCAGGCGCGCCTCCAGCACGCCGGCGAAGACGACGCAGCCCGCATAGTCCGCGGCGCCATCGTCGCCGTCCGTCACGGCGAGTCCCGAGGCATCCCCAGCCGCCGCCACCCATTGCCGTGAGACCGCGGCCGCCTTCTCCTCGATCACTCTGGACAGCGCCTGCGACGTGGCGCCGGCCGTCACGCGCCCCAGCGCCAGCTTCCTCACGACGATCAGTCGTCCGCCGTCGTCGCCCAGGCTCGCGCAGCGCAAGGCATCCTCCAGCGTCGGCAGGATGCGGCGCACGGCCGCCTCGCCGGGCGCGCGCAGCCGCAGACGGCGGACGGTGCGTTCAGGCGCGGCCATGCGGTCACCTCGCCTTGAACAGCGTGCGCTTCGCCGCACCCGCCGACAGGCTGACCATGGCCGTCGTGTCGAAGTGCACCCGCACGTCGTCGCCCAGGTCGACCTTGGCCTGCGTCGTGTGGATCACGCGGGCGGCGACCTCCTGCTGACCGAGGTCCTCGACCGTCGCGCGCGCCACCAGCGCGTCCCCCCGGTACATCAGCGCCTGCATGCCGACGCGCAGCCTGGTCGTGTCCAGCACCGTCAGCGGGATGCGCGTGCCCGGGATCACGCCCGGCGTGGGCCGCGCCATCCGGCCTTGCACGATGCGGTCCACCGGTGCGTGGCTGGCCAGCAGCAGCGCCATGCGCACCACGTCGTTGACCAGCGCCGCCGCCTTGGGCTGGCCGGGCTCGATCTGTGCGAACAGCCAGTCCACGTAGGACTGCATCCGCCGGCGGTCGAGGTAGGCGATCTCGCCCCAGCGCGGCAGGCTCGCGAGGTTGCGCAGGTTGGGCGCGGCGTCGAACTCCGACAGCATCTCCGCCCATTGCAGCCGGATCACCGGCAGCACGCCGCTGAACTCCGCATGCAGGCAGGCGGTCACGGAACGGATGCGGTCCAGTTCCGCCGCGGCCTCGCGCGACACGTCCGCGCGGCCGTGGCCGCCTTCGGCCAGATCGCCGAAGCTCACCACCTGCTCGGCCTGCTGCCGCACGCCCTGCCAGGTCGCGACCTTCAGCAGCCCGAGGTCGAGCGTGCGCAGCGTCGCGATGCGCGGCGCCAGCGCTTCCGCCTGCCGCGTGGCGACCTGGAAGATCCCCGTCGCGACCTTGGTGCTGGCCGCGAGCGTCTGCACCGCCAGCATCGGCACGGCGAGCCCGGCCACCGCGCGCGCCTGCGCGCTGCCGACCAGTCGCACCAGGTGATCGACCTTGTCCAGACGATGCAGCAGCGGCGGCGCGCGCACGAACCAGTTGGCCGGCGCCTCGCGCACCACGCGCAGCATGTCCAGCAACTCGTCCGGCGCGTCGGGGTGCTCGCGCAGGCAGGACGGCACGGCGGGATCGACCAGTCCCGGATCGACCGCGCGCGTCGGCGCGGACAGCAGGTTGTCGGCCTCGCGCGGCCGGATGAAGGCGATGAACTTCACCTCCTCCGCCAGCACCTTCGCGCGGCGCGTGTTGATCGCGGTGATGCGCTCGGTCTCCTCTTCCAGCAGCGCGCGCGCCACGCTGACGTCGTGCCGCGCCTCGGCCAGCGCGTCGCCGACCTGCGACAGCCGCGCCGTCATCGTGTCGATCTCGCCGCGCAGCGATTCCAGCGCGCTGTCGCAGCGGTTGAGCGCGTCGCGGTACACGGTCAGCCGCGCTTCCAGCTGCCGCAGGATCGAGATGGTGATGTCGGACAGGCTCACCGCCTGTGTGAACAGCGTGGCCTCGTCCAGCGCCGCGTCCGACCCCGTCGGCGGCTTGGCCAGCGCGGCCTGCAGCGCGGCGTTACCGCGGAAGTCCGTCAGCGGGCGCTGCTGCCCGGTGGCATTGACGAGGAAGGGATCGTTCGCCAGTCCCGGGATCTGGAAGTCCTGAAAGAGCGCGGGGAGCTCGCCGCTGTCCTCCGCGGCGAAGGCCTCCAGCAAACCGAGCAGCGACATCACCGTGCGCTGCCGGTTGGCCAGCGCGTAGTTGCGCGCTTCGGGCGAGGGCGGGTTCTTCAAGCGCTCTGCGATCGCCGTGGTGCGGATCTCCGACAGCCCCACCACCGGGTTGGCATAGATGATGGGCGGCGGCGCCTTGGGCGGTCGGATGAGCACGGACTCGACCTGCGCACGCGCGTCGATGCGGGCGTTGAGCTGGACATTCGACTGCGCGCTCAGCTGTGCGTTGACCTCGGCACGGAGGCCGGCGTTGAGGTTGGCGTTCGACTGCGCGAGCGTTGCAACGCGTTCGTTGGCTGCGGCATTGATCGCCGCCGCGTTCGCTGCCGCGGTGGCGCCGAAGCCCGCCGCCGCCGCGATGCCCGCCGTGCCCTTCGGCACTCCGGCCGGGGTGGGCGCGCTCGCCGTGGCCTTCACCTTGCCGATGTACTCCTGGATCTGCTGCTGAACGACCAGCGCGCTCTCGCTGGTCGCGAGCGCGGCGAGCGTCGGCGACACGGCGAGCCGGCCCGCGTCGCTGGCGCTCATCGTCAGCTGGCGGATGCGGTGCATGTCCACCTGCATGTGCGCGAAGCCGAAGTCGGTGATGTCGTCGGCGCGGTCGATGCGCGTGCGCAGATAGTCGGCGAAGCCCTCCAGCCCGCGCAGCAGCAGTTGCGACTGCTCGTGGCCCGAGAGCCGCTGGATCAGCGGATCGGCGACCAGCTCGGTGTAGACGCGCACGGTGCCGATGCGCGAGGACGGCGTCGGCGTCAGCACGCCGAGGTTGTGCTGCGGCTGCAGCGGCGCGTTGAGCAGCGGGGTGTAGGTCGGGATCGTCGTCGGCCGCGGATCGTCGCTGACCTGCTTGGGCCACATCAGCTCCGGCAGCGCGCCGGCCGCGGCCGGCTTGCGCCGCAGGTCGCTGAAGGCCAGCGTGCCATCGAAGGCCATGATGACGATGCCGAACACCGACATCCGCGCGCCGCCTTCGCCGACGACGTTGCTGTCGGGGATCGCCAGCGGCAGCTCCACCCAACTGCCCGAGCGCGGCAGCGCGCCGCCGCGCACCGTCATCGCCTGCAGGGTCTCGAGGCCGGGGATGGCCTTGCGCAGTTCGGCGAATCGGTTCTCGCCCCAGTAGGAGAACTTGATCTGGATGCTGGACGTCGGCGTGTTGTCGGCCCGCAGGCCGCGTCCGTAGACGCCGATCCACAGCGAGCGCGGCGGGTTCAACTCGTCCAGGTAGAGCCAGGTCGTGACCGTGTCGGCGGCGCCTTTCTCGATGACCGTGATCGGCGTGCCGTCCCGGTTCATCAGCGTGTGGCCGCGCCAGCCCGAGGCCGGCGGATAGGCGAGGTTGAAGCCGCTGGTCGGCACGGCGAGCGCGGACGCCGATCCCGCGCCGGGATTGAAGATGTCGCCGCCGTCCTGCGACTGCAGCTGCGGCAGGCTGGGCACGACGCCGTCGTGCGGCTCGAACGGCGTCCACAGGTCGTTGGCGGTGAGCAGGTCCCAGGGCTCCTCGCCCTGGACGCGCGCGCCGGGCGGAAGGAAGTTGCAGAACCACTTGCGCCACACCTGCGGCGTGCGCGCGCCGGTCAGGCCGTAGGCCGCGCGGCCGTCGAAGAGCGCGAAGGCCATGCCGTCGAGGTTCTTCGCCGCCAGGCCCAGCGCGGACGCGGGCACGGTGAGCATCACCCACTGGCCCGGTGTCGGCAGGTCGCCGGCGCGGAAGTGCGCGGCCGAGCCGGCCGGCGATCCCCAGCCGATCAGGTCCTCGCCCCAGTAGGCGCGGTGTTCCCAGTTGCCGTCGGTGTGCCACTGCAGCATCAGCGTGCGCGGCGGATGGTCTGGGTCCAGGCAGACCCAGCAGAACAGCGACTCGCCCGTCTGCACGGCGAAGGGAGGATTGGCGCCGTCGAAGAAGTGCTGATGCAGGCCGGCGCGCAGGTCGCTGCGATGGCCGCCGCCGGGCGGAGGCTCGCCCCAAGGGCTGAGGGACTCGGTCTCGACCGCGTCGGGATCGTTCTTGAACGGCGGAACGACCGGCGACTTGCCGTCGAGCGCGTGCGACAGCATCGCCGCCTTGTTGCGCAGCCCCTGGCGCAGGCCCAGCGTGCGGGCGCGACGGAGCAGGTTCTCGTCGAGCGTCTGCTGGAACAGCGGATCGACGATCTCCTTGTGCAGCAGGCGCGGTTCCCAGGAGCCGAGCGGCACCGGCACGAGCAGCCGCACCGCCTCCGGCGCCGAGATCGAGAGCGGCGCCAGCGACGCGCTCGCGCGCACGGCGAGGTCGAGCTGCTCCACCGGCACCGGCACCGCGTCGATGTCGAAGCCGACGGGGAAGAAGCCGCTCTTGAGCGTCGCCGGATCGAAGGCGTTGCGCGGCAGCAGCCCGACCGGCGGCAGGAAGCGGCCGTAGCCGTCGTTGAGCGTCTCGGGCAGCGGCGCGGGTTCGCCGGCGGCGGCGACCTGCTCGGCCAGTTGCTCGATGCGCGCCTGCCACAGCGCGGGCTTGCGGGAACCGGCGATCAGCGCGCCGTCCGTGTACGCGAGTCGCGAATCGCGGCCGTTGCCGCCGCGCCGCACGACGCTCGCTCGGTCCAGCCACAGCGGCGCGCGCGTGACGCCGTCCAGCGCGACGAGCGCGATCGGGAGTCCGAATTCCTCCCAGGGCAATACCTGGCCCTCGGGCAATGCGTCCTCGGCCTGGAACACCGTCCATGCGAGCGCATTGCGCAGTTGCACGGCGGGCACCGCGGGCAGGCCGCGCCACTCGCCCGGCCACACGTACCAGAGCAGCCGTGCGCCGTCGCCCAACCGCCAGTCCTCGAAGGCGGCGGCGTCGCCGTAGGTGCCTTCGTCGCAGGCGCTGCGCTCGCAGGGATCCATCGGGTCCGCGCTGGAGCGGTCCGCCGTCACCGGCTGCAGCACCAGCACGCCGATCGCCGGCAAGGTCGCCAGCGACGCGGCTTCCAACGCGCCCAGCGCCGCGCCGATCTTGCGCGCGCGCAGCGTGGACGGCGCCCCCTCGGTGCCTGGCTCGACGCCGCTGCCGTCGACGAAGAATCCCGGCGGTGCGACGACGGGCACATCTGCCAGCACGCAGCGCAGCGGCTGGTTCAGGACCAGATCCTCGCCACTGCAGGCCAGGCCGAGGCCGCGCGTGATCTCCAGCTCCACGGCGTTGAAACCGGTCGGTGGCGGAGGTACTGGGGCAGGGGCTGGCGGAGGTGGCGGTGGGATCACCGGACCTGCCTGGACCTCAAGCCCGCTGACGATGCCCGCCGTCCAGTCCTGGCCGCGCGTGGCGAGGTGGCCGGCCTGCCAGGCCTGCCATTGGGTCAGTGCGCCCGCGGTGAGCGCGCGACCGGGGAAGACGTGAGGACGTCGGCGCCAGTCGCCGGTGGCCTCGATCGCGCTGCCGGGAGAGAGCCCGACGACGCGCTCACCGGCCAGCGGATCGCGGATGGGAGTGGTGCTCACGATGGGTCTCCTCGGAGCCTGGAATCAGGGTTGCGGCGGGCGCTTGGTCGCGGCGGTCTTCTTGGCCGCAGCCTTCTTGACGGGGCTCTTCTTCGCCGCCGTCGTCTTCGCTGCGGTGGGCTTTGCAGCGGTCGTTTTTGCAGCGCTTGTCCTGGCAGACGGCGGCTTTCCCACCGTCGACGCCGCGGAAGCCGTCGCGGGCGCAGTCGACGCGCTGGCCGGCTTCTTCGCCGCAGGGCTGACCTTCGAGGCGGGGTCGGTCACGACCGGCTCCCGCTCCGGCGTCGGCGTGGCCGACGCTCCCGGCACGCGCGTGAGGCGCGCGCTCAACTGATCGAGCTTCGTCCCCTCGGCGCTGCTGGCGGCGGTGTCGAGCTTGCGCCAGTTGTCGTTGCTCGCCAGGCTCACCAGCGCGGTGCGAGTGACGGCGTCGCCCGCGTGGCGTTCGAGCTTCTCGAGCCCGTTGCCGACCGCACCGTCCGCGAGCTCGGCGCCGACCTGCAGCACGCGGGCGTGGTCCAGTCCCGCGTCACGCCCTGTCTCGCGCCCAGCCTCGCGTTCTCCGGCGGGCTTCGCGTTGAGCGCGCCCAGCGCCGCGGCCGTGAGCGCGGGCGACGCCGCGATGCGCGGCGAGGCCAGCAGCGAGATCACGCTCGATGCGGCGCGCGCGCTGGACGCGGCCAGCACCTTGTCGAGCGCGGGCTTCAGCCCGAGTTCGGCGATGCGCGCGGTGATGGCGCGTTCGACGATCACGTCCGAGCCGCCTGCGACGGCGATCGGCTTGCCGACCAGGTCGTCGCGGTACGCGAGGTTGCGCCGCCGCACGAACCACAGCGAGTCGAGCTTCGCAAGCCGCGCCCATTCGGCGTCGGATGGGTTGGAGACATCGACCGGACGCAGCGGCAGCGGAATGCGCAGGCGGGTCAGGATCTCCAGCGGCTTGCGTTGCGCGACAAGGTTGGGCGCCGCGGCCTTGAGTGGCCGCGACACCGTGGTGAGTTTCGCGCGCACGGCGGCGAACTCGGCGCGCGGCACCGGCGCGAGCACCAGCACCGCCGTCAGGTCCAGCGCCGCCTGCGGGGCGAGGAAGTCGATCGGCGGCAGCGCGAGCGCTTCCTCGACCAGCGCGGGCAGCTCGTCCTCGGGAATGATCGAGAAGTCGACGTCGACCTCGGACGGGAAGTAGCGCTGCGTGAAGTCGGCCGTGTCGATGATGCCCGCCGGCAGAGGACCGGCGGGCGGCAGCGCGGGGAACTGCGTGGCCGCCGGGAAGCTGCGGCCGTGGAACTGCGCGACGACGTCGGCGAGGTGGTTCTGATGCTGCATCAGGTGCGCGAGCCGCAATCCGCGCGGCGCGAAGCCCAGGCCGGGCAGGTCGCCGCGATCGGCGCCGAGTTCGCGCCGCACCATCGCCTCGTCGATCCAGGCCAGCGTGTTGGACTGCAGCGCGAGCATCGCGACCGGCAGTACGTTCGCCGACCAGCCCGGCGCGCTCGGCTGCGTGAAGATGGTCCGCGCCGCTGTGCCGCGGCGCGCGTCGAGCGCATCGGCCGCGCCGTCGTCCTGCCAGGGGATGAGCACGACGGCGGTGGCCTCGATGACATCGCCGTCCTCGACGGTGCGCGCGCCGGTGAGCGTGGTCGGATACGCGCCGATCGGATTGGCGGTGAACTCCACCGGCCGCAGGCCCAGCACGAACAGCCCGGTGCGGCTGCGCAGCGGCGCCACCGGCAGGCGCGACAGGCCGAAGCGCGCGGACAGCTGCTCCGTCTGCGGGATGTCGGCCAGATCGATCGTCAGGGAACGCGGGAGCAGCACCAGCTCGCCGGCGCCGGTCAGGCCTTCACCGGCGGTGATGCTGACCGTCTGCGGCGTCGCGCCCTCGGACACCGACAGCCCGTGCGCGACGCCGCTGCCGGCGGCGCGGCCGAGGTCGGCCTCGCGCGTCAGGAAGTACTGCTGGTCGCGGATCAGGTCGCGCGCGGCGAGGAAGCGGCCGTCGAAGTAGCGCGGGCGCTGGCGCCGCGGGTCCTCGACCAGCACGCCGCGGTTGCGCAGCGTCGGCGCCTCGACGGGATCGATGCGCTCGCGGGCGGCGCCGAGGGTGAGGTTGATCGCCATGTCGTTCTCCTTTTCTACAACCCGGCCCATTGAGCGAAGAGCGCCGAAGGCGGCAGGAATCGCCGGCCCCAGTTGTCCACCAGGGGGGCGCCGACGACGCGCGCGGGCGGCGTCGCGTTGTCGACGGGAATGAAGACGCGGGCGAGGAAGACCGCGCTCGGGTCCAGGTCGCGCGGCTGCTCGGGCGAGGGTTCCAGCCCGCCATCGCCGCCCGCGTGGCCGCTGCCGGCCCAGCCGTGCAGCACGGCGTCCTGCAGCGCGTCGCGGCGCGCCTGCGGCGTCGCGGTCGGATCGCCCGCGACCGGATCGGCCGGCGGCAGCGGCAGGCCGCTGTAGGCATCGTCCAGCCCGGCGCGGGGGATCATCAGCAGCTCGTAGGCATCGCGCAGCCGCGAGATCGACACCGCATTGAGCGCGTCGAACGGCCCTTGCGCGAAGCTCGGCGTCAGCCCGCGCGCGCAGGCCGCGAAACGCAGGTACACGTCGGCGACGACGGCCAGCGCCGGCAGCGCGGTGCCGTCGTCGATCAAGCGCTGCGACGCGAAGCGTCCGAGATCGTCATACGACGCCTGGCGCAGCGTGTCGCCGCCGTCGGTGTCGCGCACGGCGTTGAACCAGCGCTCCAGGCGCAGGCAGGCGTCGCGCGGCAGCTCCACCAGCCGGCCGAGCCGGTCCACGGCGACACCGGGTTGCACGCTGATCTCCTCGACCTGCGTGGGCGACTCCGGCACGTGCCGCACTTCGAGTCCCGCCAGCGTGCCCGGCCCGGCCACGAAGGCCAGCGCGCGCGCGAGCCGGCCGCGGTGATAGGTCTGCTCGTCGCTGAAATCCTGCGCGTCCAGCAGCATGCCGGTGGCGTAGGCGAGGCGATCCGCGCGCGGCTGCGCCACCAGCGGATCGGCGTTGGTCGCCTGGATGCTCATGAGGGTCTCCTCGACGTGCGTGGGGACGGGGGACGTTTGGCCTGCGCCGACTTCTTCGATTCAGCGGGCTTCGCTGGATCCGCCGGTTTTTCCGGCGTCGTCGACGCCGCGGGAATCACCGGCGGCGCGGGCCTGACCGGCTGTGCCGGTCGGGCAGGCAGCGAGGGCCGCATCGGTTCAAGCGGTGGCGCCGGTGCCGGTCCAATCGGCAGTCTGGGATCCGACGGCCGCACCGGCGGGGTGGGCGCCACGGGGCCGAGAGGCGGCAGCACGATGCGCGTCTGCGTGACCTGCACGACCACCGTGTCGGCCGTGCGGCTGGGCAGCCCGGCCGCGTTGACGACGGACAGGCTGAAGCGGTGCGCGCCGACGGCCAGGCCCGCGTCGACTTCGACCGTCGCGGTCTCCGTCGTCACGGGCTTGCCGAGCGGGAACTTCGCCATCGCGCTGCTCCGGTCAGGTCACCGGGCCCAGGTAGGTCCAGACGTACTTGACGACCTTGCCGCCGCCGACGTCGAAGGACGCGGACCCGTCCAGCTCGAAGCTCTTGGCGAAGGCGGCGATGCGAGGCCCGCGGATGACCGCGGTCGGCGCGTCCTGGTCGGCGACGATGATGGTCACTTCATCGGGCTTGGAGGCGTTGCCCGCGTCGTCGATGACGACCAGCCGGAAGGTCTGCCGGCCCAGCGGCAGCGGCTTGTCGGGGTTGACGGTGACCTCGATGGTCGGGACGTCGGTGCTGATGTCGGTGCCGGGAATGAATTCGGCCATGGCCACTCTCCTGCAAGGTCAAACATCCGTCGGCGGCAACAGGCGCCAGCGGTACTCGGTGATCTGTCGGCCCGAGGCCGCGCGCGAACCGCGGGCGTCGAGAATGAAACTGGCGCCGGGCGCGGCCACGGCGTCGAGGCCGGCATCGGCCTCCGGTGGCGGCGCGCCGACCGGCGGCGCGCCGACCGGCGGCGCGCCGGACAGGCGCGGATCGAGCACGGCGGCGCCGATCAGGTAGTCGCCCAGTCCGAGACCGCTGCGCTCGACCTGCACCGGTCGCGGCAGGCGCGGCGGACCGAGGTAGGTGTCCACGCCGACCAGCGCGGCGATGCCCACCAGCAGCGGCCAGGTCGCGGACACGACCCGCATCTCCACGTGCGCCGGCGCTTCGAGCTGCGCGATGCGCCGGATCAGGGCCAGGTCTTGCGGCTCCACCGCCTGGTGCACCAGCACCGTCGCGCGGAAGGCGAGACGGGCGTCGAAGTCGATGGCGGCCTGGTTCTCGGCCGCAGCGGTGGCGGCGGTGACGTCGGCGTCGGCGTTGAAGAGCGCGATGAGTTCGACGCGCTCGCGGTCGCCGATGACCAGCGTGTCGCCGACGACCGAGTTGCCGCTGACCTGCAGTCCGGGCAGCAGCGGATCGTGTTCGTCGCTCAGGTCCACGCCGAGCAGCGTGGCGAGGATGCGCCGCAGCCGGAAGTCCTCGATGACGAGCACCTCGCCGCCGCGCACCCCGCCGTCGGTGGCGATGTCGAGCGCCAGCCGCAGGCCCATGCGCGTGCCGTGCCAGCGTGCGAGGTCGGGCGCCGCGCGCAGCCAGTCGCGCCGCCGTGCGGCGGGCAGGACGGGATCGAAGGCGATGCCGATCCAGCTGCCCAGCCAGTCGAGCTGCCCGTCGGCGACGACGTTGGGATCGGTCAGCAGATGGGCGGCGGCGACCTGGTCCTCGAGGCGCGTGAGCACGCCTTCGAAGCTGGCGAGCATCCGCGCGTTGAAGTCGGCCGGCGTGGCGCGCGGACGGTAGACCCCGATGGCGTTGGGCTCCAGCCGGAGCCGCCAGGCGCGGCCGGCGTCGCTCAGCAGCCAGGCGTCGCCCGCATGCTCGACCTCGACCGCCGCGCGGTCGCCCAGCGTCACCTGCTCCAGCCGCAGCCGGGCGCGCAGCGCATCGTCGGGGGCGTCGCCGGTATCGAGCGCCGCGGCGAAGGTCCTGTCGATCTGGCCGACGCGTTCGCCCGGTGCCTGCGCCGCGGCGCCGAACAAGGACTCGCGATAGAGCCGCGGCAGGTAGCGGTCGGCGTAGGAGAAGCGGCTGCCCCACACGCGCAGCGCGGCGATCTCCGGCGTGGCGCGGGTGTCGCCGTGCAGCACCAGCCGCAGCCAGAGGTAGCGGCCGGACAGCGTGCGCACGCGCTGCCGCGCGTTCTGCACCAGCACCGAGAACAGGCCGCGCACGCCGCCCTCGCGCTCGCCGCCGAGCAGGCCGGGGTGGTGCGGCAGTTCGCTGGCGGTGGGCTCCCATACGGCGGTCGGCACCTGCGGCGCGCGCATGGCGTCGTCGAGTTGGCTGATGTCTTCGCCGAAGCCATGCGGATGCCAGGCCAGCAGGTCGTCGTCGACCGGCGGCACGGGATCGTCGGTGGCGGCGAGCCAGGCGACGAAGCCGGTGTGGGCGGGCAGGGCGGCCTCGGCGAAGAGCCGGTGCCAGACGGTACCGCCGTCGCCGCTGTCGATCATGCGGGCGACAAGGCCGGAGGGACTATCGGCGTAGTGGCGGGCTTCGCCGCGCCGCGCGAGCTGGCGCAGCGACAGCGCGTGGAGCGGCTCCGCGCTCGCCGGTCCGGCGGGATAGTGCGGTGGCAGCGCTGCGCCGTTGGCGAACGGTCCTTCGATCGCGTCGACGGCCAGCGGGTACACGTCGCCGAGCGGCATCAACTCGCGGAGTGGGACCGTTGCCTCTCCGCCAGCACCGCTTGCCCAGGCCGCTCCCAGGTCGAAGGCCGGCGCATCGCGACGGCCGGGCACGCGCACCGCGACGCGGTCCGGCGCGAGCCATGCAACCGCATACGCATACGTTGCGCCGATCAGCGTCTGCGGCGGTACGAAGCGGCGCTCGTCGGCCGACCAACGGCGCACGCGCGCGGTGCCGATGCCGCCGGTCCAGCTCAGCAATGCGAAGGCGCCATCGGGGCCGCCCGCGATGGCGACTGGCGTCTCGGCGGCCTCCAGCGGCGTCGACGCCATCAGCGCGAGTCGCGGTGCGCAGGCGTTCTCGGGGTCAGGCCTGAACACGCGCGGGTCGTAGTCGTCGGGCTGCGGGGTCTCCGTGCGCATCGGCCGGCCGGTGAGCCGCGCGATGCGGCCGGTGGAGCGTTCCAGCGCCCACACGCCGCCGTCTGCCGCAGGCGCCAGCCGCCAGGGCACGAAGCCGGCGAGCGAGACGTTCACATCGTTCCAACGACCGCGCAGGTCATGCATACGCACGGCAGGGGTCGCGGCATTCGGCAGCGCGAGGTAGAGCACGCCATCCGGCCCCGCGCAGAGGTCGGTGGGCGATTCATCGAGCACGAGCAGTGTGGCTTCATCGGGCAGCACGCTCTTCACAAGCACGCTGGTCGTCGCCGCATCCCACCGGGCGACGCATTCGAGCGAATCGATCGCGCGCGGCACGCGCTCCAGCGCCGACTGCGCGGCGGCGAACGCGTCGGCGGGCGACATCGCCGGCACCAGCGTGCGTTCCGACGCGAGCCGCAGCCGCCGGCAGCCGCCGTCCCACACCGCGTGTTCCACGGCGGGGAAGTGCGCGGCATCGCCGAGCAGCCAGAAGCGCAGGCCGTTGGCGTCCATCAGCACAGCTCCGGCACGACCGGCACCGCGACGGCGTCGGCCTCGGCGAAGGGGTTGGGCAGGGCGCGCAGGTCGGTCGGCGCCGCGCTGCCTTCGATCGCGACCACGGACAGCAGCTCGGGCAACTGCCACGGTTGCAACGCAAGGATCTGCGCACCGTCGGCGGCGATCGCGGGCAGCGGCTGCCACTCAGTGCCCGCCTGGCGGAACAGGCGCAGACCGCGCAGTTCGTCGACGCCCGGCACGCGCGAGACCTCGACTTCCAGCTCGCGGCTGCGCACCGCGCGGCCGAGCGGCCAGCCCTGGCCGTCGAGTCCGCCCGGCGCCAGCGGCCACAGCAGGCGGCGCAGCGACTCGCGGACTTCGAGCAGGACCTGGTCCCGCGCATGGCCGTCGCGGATCGCGACCGCCACGGACACGCCCACGGCCACGTAGTCGCAGCCGATCACGTAGAGCTCGGTGGCCAGCGGGGTGCGCACCGAGAGATAGGCATGCAGGCGTTCGATGAAGGGACGATCGGGCCGCGGGTTCGGCGCGGGCGCCAGCGTCGCGGCCGGCAGCGCCATCACGCTGACGACACCCGGCACATGGAAGCGCCGGTCGCGCGGCTTGAAGCGCGGCAGCACCTCGACGCGGCCGACGTCGACAGCGGGCGCTTCGAGCGCGAGGCGGCGGTAGTCCTCCTCGGTGACCGCGCGGTCGCGGTGGCGCAGGCGCGCGGGGATGCGGCGCTCGGCGATGGCCAGCGTCTCCGCGTCCTCGCCGCCACTCAGCGCGAGCGGCTGCAGCACCTTGATCGGCGGTGCGGGCTGGCCGTCGATGCGGCGCGCGCTCAGTTCGGCCAGGGACTCCGGCGGCAGGTTGCCCGCGCGGCCGCCGCCGAAGCGGCCCAGCGCGAGCCGCACGCGCATGCCGGACTCCGGCACCTTGCCGCGCATCCCGTCGCCCAGCCGCAGCGTGCCCGCCTCGGCGTCGAGCTCGTAGGCCGTCGCATCGCGCGCGGCGTCGGGATCGGCGCTGAGCGCGCCCAGGTCGTCGACGCGTGTCCACGGTTGATAACCCCGGCCGGGGGCTTCCACTTCGATCTGCAAGGTCGTCGGGTCGACCGCGGTCATCGGCAGTGGGAACTGCTGGTCCGCCGCGCCGGTCGACACGCCGAGCACGCGACCGGTCACCGTGGCGCGCTGGTCGATCTCGATGGCATTCACGCCGATCCACGCAAGCGGCAGATGTTGGACCGTCGCCGCCGCCAGGGCGCGCGCACCTGCAGCCGCCGCCGCTGTGGCCGCGAAGGTGGCGGCGCTGGCGGCGGCCGCGGCGTTCGAAGCAGGTCCCGGTTGCGGACGCAATCGCAGCCACGCCACGAGGCGATCGGCTCGCTCCGGATCGTCCAGCCGCGGCGGCGCATCGCCGACGCCCGCCTGCGGATTCAAGCCGACGTCGTTCTTGGGCGCCCAGATCTGGCGCTCGTCGGGCATCTGCAGGCGCAGCGTGCCGGCGCGCGACAGGCCGTTGCTGGTGTCGGTGCCGGGCTGCACCGGCAGCGTGAGGTAGTCGGTGTCGAAGTCAGTCCGGCCGCGGGTCGTGATCTCCCATAGCACCGGGACGGGCGTGGGCGCGGTGACGTCCTCGAAGAGCGCCGGGGCTTTCAGCGCCGGCACCACGCCCATTGACAGCAGCGGCGGCAGCGCCGCGTCGCCGCCGCCGAGCGCGGACTTCACCGCCTCGTTGACGGCCTCCTGCTGGTCGGCCTGCGGCGCCTTGGGCGCGAGCAGCGCGATCCACAGCGCGCGGTCGGCGCTCTGCGCGAAGACGTCGATGCCGTCCGGCACCGCGCGGCCCTGCGCGAACACCGGCGTCGTCTCGTACGCCTTCAGCGTGCCGCTGATCCGATGGATACGGGCCAATCCTTGCAGCACGTCGCTGCGACGCGCGGTCTCGGCGCTGCTCAGACGACGCTTGATGTAGGCCTCGCCGGTGATGGGCAGCACCGTCGTTTCGGACAGCGTCTCGAACGGCATGGTCGCCTTCAGCGTGCCGCCCGGGGCCAGCGTGTGCGCACCGCGTTCGGTCTCCTTCGCGAAGGCCAGGCTCACGATGCCGCGCGCCGGCAGCGCGGGCTTCAGGCCCAGGCCGAGCAGCTTCAGGAAGACCAGCCGCTGGCGCTCCGGGATCAGGTTGGCGCGGTACAGCAGCGCGTCGCCGAGCCACGCGAACAGCTCGATCAACGTGCGCCCGGGATCGCCCAGGCGCGGGTTGGTCCACTCCGGCGTGTGGGCGGGGATGCGCGCGAGCAGCTCCTCCACCAGGTCATCGAAGCGGCGGTCGTCGAGCGAGGGGGGCAGGATAGCCATGGCGTCAGCCCTCCAGGTCCACGGTGACGTTCATCGCGCCGGGTTCGCCGGTGCGCGCGAGGCGGTAGGCGATCTCCACCCGCACCTGGCCGGGCTCGCCCGGCACCTCCCAGACCTCGACCGCGTCGAGCAGGATGCGGCGCTCCCAGCGCGCGAGCGAATCCCGCACCAGGTCGCGCATCTCGCGCCGCGTCGCGATCGTGTTGGGCTGGTGCAGCAGGCGGTCGAGGCCGCCGCCGAACTCGGGCCGCATCAGCTGTTCGCCGGGGCGGGTGCTGAGGATCAGGCGCAGCCCGTCGCGCACGCTGCGCGCCAGGTCGGGCCAGGCGAGGCCGCCGTCGTCGCCCGGGAGCGGCAGTAGCGGCCAGCCGATGAGTGCGGAGGTCATCGCGTCACTCCTGCGGCGGGATCTTGGGGAACGGCAGGCAGATCTTCATCGCGAAGAGCCAGCCGAAGAACAGGTTGAACAGCGACAGGAAGATGTTCAACACCAGGAAGGCGCAGATCGTGATGATCGGGATGTTGAAGCCGCAGATCCATGTGAGCGCGGGGCTCGCGGGCGGCGGCTTCTTGCCGTCGATCAGGTCCTTGGCCGAACCCATCAGCAGGCTCTGCAACGACGGCGGCACCACGAAGGCCACGTTGGGCTTGAGCGCGGCCAGCAGCTGCTTGTCGGCCGGATCGGGCAGGGCGATCTGCACCGGCGGCGCGCCCGCGCCCTCGTACCAGGCGGCGATCACGAAGGGGTCGCTGGGCGCGCTCCAGACGACGCGCGCCGGGCAGGGGCCGTCGGCCTTCAGGCGCACGAAGGCGCGCAACTGGTAGCGCGCGTCGGGTTCGTCGAAGCGGCCGGTCTTGGCCTTCATGGCGGCAAAGCGCGCGCGCATCGCGGCGTGCATAGCGGTGTGCAGCTGCTGGGTCTGGCCGGCGCTCATCGCGGGCCACACCTCGGGCATCTCCACCGTGCCAGGCACGCTACCCTGCGCCAGGATCAGCGTGTGTGCCTTCGTCAGGAAATCGTCGGCCCGCACGGTGCGCCGCGGCCATTCGCCGTTGCGGCGCACGAGCGTGAGTTCGAGGGGATGCAGCGCCTGGAGGATCGCGCCGCCGGTCGGGCCGAACGCGTCGAACTCGCCGGCGAGTTGCCGCAGCATCAGCACGAAGCGGACCAGCGTGGTGTTGGCGCCAGGTTGCTCGCTCTCTTCGAGCCAGCTGCGGCTCACATCGGCGCCGACCTTGGGCAGCGCCATCTCCTCGCCGCGCAGCGCCTGCACCAGATGCCCCCGGAAGGCCGATGACGACGGGCCGAAGTCGAAGCCCTCCGCCGCGCCGAAGGTCGCCTCCGTCTCGCTGATCTCGCCGCTCACCGTCGGAACGAGGCCGTAGTACAGCGTCTGGCCGGTTTCGGCGCAGACGTCCGGTGGGGCGAGGTACAGCGGGATCGATTGCTCTTCCAGCGCGGTGTCGGGACGCTCGCGCGAGAACGCGACGAGCTGGCGATCGATGTCCGCCACGCCGGTGAGATCGCGCTGCGCGCGTTGCACGGGCGCGGGGTCGGCATCGACGCCGCCCACGCGCGTCATCGGCACCCAGCCTCGGATGCGGCCGTTGGATTTCATCCAGCCTTCCGGCTGTCCGCCGGCGCCGAGTCGCCGCAGCACCAGGCCCGCAGCTTCGATCTTCGCGGGATCGACGCGCGGCTCGCCCGGCATGTCGCACCAGGCCTCGACCAGCGCGAGGTGGAACTGGCGCTGGATCGGCTGGAAGAGCTTGAGCGTGCCGTTCTTGTTGGTGGCCCGTGCGCGCAGGTCGCGCAGCCGCGTGAGTCCGTTCGTACCGCTAGCTCCGCTCGATCCATTCGTGCCGCCGACGCCGCGCAGGTCGTCCAGCGTGGCGGGGATGAAGTCGTCGTCGCTGCGTTGCAGCAGCCACGGCTGCAGGCTGCGGGCGAGGCCGCGCGGGGCGCTGACGACGACGGGGTGGTGTGGGTGGTTCATGGTCCGTTCCCTCACCAGACGTTGCCGGCGCCCGGCGTGTAGCTGCTGCTGATGACGGCGTTGGTCTGCAGCACCGCGCACTTCACGATGCCGGAGAAGTCCGACATCGCCGCATCCACCTTGACCATGCCGGCGGTGACGTTGACCTGGCTGGCCTGCACCGTGACCTTGGCGGCCGCCTGCACCGTAATGCCGGAGGTCTCCAGCTTGATGCTGTTGCCGTTGCTGTCCTCGAGCGTCACCGTGCCGGGCCCGTCCTTGAGCGTCAGGCTGCAGCCGCCGGGGGTCTCCAGCTTCAGGGTCTCCTGGCCGCTCTGGTCGTCGAGCGTGATCACGATGCCGTTCTTCGACTTGATGCGCTTGTAGCGGTTGAGCCCGCCGCTCTCGATGTCGGCCGGCGCGGCGGCGCTGCCGTTCCACAGCCCGCCGAGGACCAGCGGATGGCGCGGGTCGCCCTGCGCGAAGACGACCAGGACCTCGTCGTCCACGTCGGGCACGAAGAAGGTGCCGCGGTCGTCGCCGGCGAAGGGCGCGACCACGCGCGCCCACATCGCGGCGTCCTGGCCGGTGGTGTCGTCGAAGGCGAGCAGCCGCACCTGCACGCGGTTGAGCCGCTCGGGGTCATCGATCGAGCTGACCTTGGCCAGTTGCGCACCCGCGGCCCAGGGCAGCGGGACGCCGAAGGGCAGGGGGGAGGGCAGGTCGCGTTGCATGACGGGGTCTCGTGTGGCCGTGTGTGGTGTCTGGCGTGCGGCGTTCGGTGTCAGTTCCCGAGGTAGGCGCACTCGGCGCCGAACTCGGTGCGATAGCCTTGCTTCATGTCGAAGAGGTGGCAGGCGCGCACCACGTAGTAGGTGTTGTCGAACTGCGGTGAAATGCCGGCCAGCTTCACGCAGGCGCCGACGCGCAGCTGCGCGTTGCCTTCGGCCACGCCCTCGGCGCGGACGAAGCGGCGGGCGCGCTGGTCGAGCGCCGCTTCGGCGACCGCGCGGGCTTCATCGCTGCTGTAGACGGCCGGCGCGGCGAGGTGCTCGTTGCGATCGCTGAAGACTTCGCCCGCCCAGGCGATGCCGGTGCGTCCCTGGCCCGGTCCCGCGTTGGCGACGGCGCTCGCCTCGCCCTTCACCGCGGAGCCGTCCTTCGCGTTCCAGCCCGCCACGCTCACGGCGGTCGGCTGATCGGCGAGGTCGGCGGTGATGCGCACACGGGCGAGCTGGCTGTAGAGCGTCAGGTCGATGGTGCCGCGCTGCACGTCCTTGCGCGGCGAGACCTGCAGCGCCGTGCCGACGACCTGCAGGTCGGCGTCGAAACGCGCGAGCAGGCGGCGCAGGAAACCGAGGTCGGTTTCGTCGAGTTGCGCCCAGGTGCCTTGCGGCGAGGTGAGGCCGGTCACGGAGGGCGTGAGGCTGAGATCGCCGGCGATCGCGTTCACCACGTCCGCCGGCGTCATGTCGGTGTAGACCTTGCTGCGACGCGCGCGGCGCGCGGCGGTCAGGCCGTCCTCGGCGAGCACGACCAGCTCCGGCGGCGCACCGTAGTTGCAGACCATCTCCAGCGCGCTGACCTTGCCCTTGAAGATCTCGCGCGGCGTGGCTTCATCGCCCGCATAGACGCCGAGCTCGGCGCCGAGCTTCAGCGATGAGCTGCTGTTGAACGCGAGTTCGGCACGACCGTCGCCGGTCGCGACCCAGTTGGTGATGTGCAGTTCCAGCGTGCTCATGCCGCCTTCGTGTTCCTCCATCTTCATCGCCGTCATCAGCGTCGACAGGCGTTCGTCGGCCTGCCCGGCAATGCGCAACGTGGGGCGGGCGCTGAAGATGGCGGAACGGCTAACGCTGGTTTCGGTCATGACGGGCAGTTCGGTGGAGAAGGCTCGTGATCGGAGATCGTGGTCAGAGGTCTCGCAGACGCGAGTCGCGCTCGGCTCTCAGCCGCAGCGCCTGTTCGATCTGCTCGCCGATGTCGGGCGCGGCGTCGGCGGCGGGCGCCTGCGGACTTGCGCCGCGTTCCTGCGGTTCGCGCTCGATGTCGGCGGTGACTTCCTCGAAGGTGATGGGCATGGCGGATCAACTCCCGAAACGGATGCGGCCGTGTAGGTCCGCGTTCGCGCCGACGTTGGCGCTGAGACTGCCGCCGGCCTGCGCCACGGCGCGACCGCCGGGACCGAAGCTCGCGGACCCGGCCACGCGCGGCGCGGGCAGCAGGGCCGCGCGGGCGTCGAGGACGTCGACGTTGATGCTGGGCGGCGAGAGGCGCAGGTCGGCGAATGCCGGGCCGGCGGTGGCCGTCAACGCGGCACCGACGCTGAAGCCGGCGTTCGCGGAAACGCCGCCACCGATGGAGACGCCCGCGCCGATGCCGACACCGGCCCCGGCGCTGACGCCGCCACTGATGCCACCGCTGATGCCGATGCCAGCGCCGGCCCCACCGCTGATGCCAACGCCGATCCCGCCACCGATTCCGCCGCTGATGCCAGCACCGATGCCACCGCTGATACCGGCACCGCCACCGATGCCGATGCCCGCACCGGCGCTCGCACCGACCGAGAAGTCCGCCGCCGCCGACAGCGAGATGCTGCCGCCCACCGACAGGCTGGCCTCCGCGCCGAAGCGCAGGCTCGCCGCGCCGTTGGCGCCGGCGATGGCGCGGGCCGCGCGCGGATCGCCGAGCGCGTTGGCGACATCGGCCGCGCCGGCGCCGGGCGCCGCGCTGACGGGCTCCGGCTGCGCGTTGCGATCGACCGCGGGCGCGGGGCTCTTGCTGCTCTGGAACTCGACCTCCTGGCTGCCCAGCGTCAGGCTGATGCTGGAGCGCAGCGGCACGCCCTCGGGCGAGAAGAAGTCCAGCGTCTCCTTGAACTGCTCGACCACGCCCTTGAAGGCATAGGTGCCCCACCCGAACTCGACCTTGGGCGCGAACTTCTTCGAGCCATCCTTGGCGGGCTCCAGCAGCCCGGCGATGTTGGCCGTGACGTCGCGCACCGACGCGCCGGTCTCGGTCGTGTCGAAGATCAGCGTCATCGTCAGCTTGGCGCTGCTCTTCTTGACGAACTGGCGCGCGCCGTTGTTGCCGTTGCGGTCGTCGAACTCATTGCTGATCGTGTATTCGAGCGATGCAGGGTTGAACTGCACGTCGAACGCGGGCCCGCCGGCGCCGGTCCCTTCCAGCACCTTGAACGTGGCCGCGGCCACCGTCGGAGCGTCGGGCAGCCAGGGCATCACGCACCTCCCGGATCGAGCAGGCGCAGGCCTTCGTGCGCGAGGTGCAGTTCCTCGATGCCGATGTCGCTGCCCTTGGCGTTGAGGTCGGCGGCCTTGAACTTGACCGGCAGGCAGCGGTCCAGTCCCCAGGTCAGCACGGTCTGACCCTGCGTGTCCTGCACGGCGATCTCGGCCGCCAGGCGGTAGGCATAACCGCCGCCGCCCACGGTCTGGAACCAGCGGAACAGGTCGCGGCTGCGCGTGAAGCCGCGCTTGAGCACGACCGTCGCGAAGCTCACGGTACCCGCGCGTTGCGTGGCGCCGTAGTTGGCGCCGCCGGCCTTGATGAGCTTGGGCTCCATCGTGGCTTCCAGACCGGTGCAGTCGGAGAACGCGCCGCCGCAGACCTCGACCGGGCCGCTGCCGGTGCCGACCCGCTTGAACGTCACTTCGAAGCGGAAGACGTGCAGGCCGATGAAGAGGTCGTCGGCGCTCATGCGGCCTCCCGTTGGGTGACGGAGGCGGTGACCGCGCCGGCGGCCTGGCCGAGCTGGAGCACGACGGTGATGCGCTCGATCGACATCGCCGGGCGCACGCGCACGTAGGCGACGAGTCGGCCGGCGTCGAGGTCGTTCTGCGTCATCGTCGATCGGTCGCAGAGGACTTCGAAGGCCTCGGACATGGAGCCGCCGTTGAAGGCGCCTTCGCGCCAGAACCCGGCGAGCAAATCTTCCAGCGTGCCGCGCAGATGGGCCCAGAGCTTCGGGCCGTTGGGCTCGAAGACGGCGCCGTCGCCGGCGCGGCGCGCAGCGCGCAGGATGGTGCCGATGAGGCGGCTTGCGCCGCCGAAGCGCCACGGGTCCATCGCGGAGGTCGTGACGTCGGATTGCAAGGCCCAGCCGTCGGCGCCCGGCGCGAAGACGCACACGCGCTGCGCGAGGCGGCCGGCCGGGCTGTCGTCGCCCAGACCCCAGGCGGGCATCGGTTCCGCGCCGCCGAGGTCGCGCAGCAGCGGCAGCGAGTTGTCGCCGGCCACGGAGCGGAAGGTGCCGCGCGCGACGGCGCCGTACGCGATCAGGCCGGCGAGCACGCCGTCCGGTGGCTCGAGACCTTGCGGAAGATCGGTGCGCGCAGCGCGCGTGCGCAGCCACGGCCACGCGAGTTGAGAGAGCGCTTCGGCGGGGCGGCCTTGCGGCGTGTCTTCGTCGAAGGCGCTGCGCAAGATCTGTGTCTGTTCCAGCCATGTGCGCGGATCGGCCTGCGCGTGCAGGCCATTGGCGGCGAGGCTGCCGGCGATCGGCAGTGGAAGCGCGGCCAGCAGCACCGCAGCCCGTTGGCGGCGGTCGAGGAAGTCGCGCGTGTCGCGGATCGCCTGGCGCCAGCGCGTGTAGCCGGCGTCGTCGAGCCGCGGCGCGGGGATGCGCAGCAGCGAGGTGTCGCGCGGCTCCGGCGCTTCCACGTCGCACGGTGCGAAGCCTTCGGGCTGCGGCGCCAGGGGACGATCGGGATCGGGCGGCGGCGGCACGACGGCGAAGGCGTCCGGCAGGTCGGGCAGGACCAGCAGGCTGTCGTCCGGCAGGCCGTAGAGGTGCTGCACGCCTTGCCAGGTGGCGGGGTCGTGCGGCGCGAAAGGCGAGGACGTCGAGACCATGCCGGGCAGCAGCAATGCCAGGCGCGCCGGCCGTGCGGCGGCGCGCTGCGCGGCGTCTTCCAGGTAAGGCCAGGGGTCGCCGACGCGGATCACGATCGCGCGCTTGCCGCCTCGTGCGAAGAAGCTGCGCACCGCGGCGCCGAGGTAGGTGGCGCAGCGGCGAGGCGTCGCTTCGGACAGCGTGATCGGGTCGAGAGGGTCAGGCGTTGCCGGCGTGTCGACCGGCCGTTCATCCCACGCGTAGAAGCGGTCGAACAGGTGCCAGCTGTCCAGCACGAGCGGGAGGTTGAGCAGCGCTTCGACCTGCGCCGCCGGTCGCGCCCACGGACCCGTCACCCAGCCGCCGGCATCGAGCTGCGTGCGCAGCGCGTCGGGCAGCGGTCGTCCCGCGCGGCGGCCGACGAAGCCTACGAAGCAGGCGACGTCGGCGCGCTGCGCATCAGGTGGCGCGGCGGGGGCGGCGGGTTCGAAGACGAGGCTCATGGACGGCGTCCGGTCATGCGGTTGGCAGTGGTGGTCGGCACAGGCCGCTGGCCCTCACCCCCAGCCCTCTCCCGCAAGCGGGAGAGGGAGTCCGGCACTGCTCCTCTTACCCCCTCTCCCGCTTGCGGGAGAGGGCAGGGGTGAGGGCCAGCGGCGGTGGCAGTACGGCAGATCACACCGTCAGCTCCAGCGCTTCCGCCGACAGCACGACTTCCTCGATCGCCACGTCCCCGCCGCCCTTGCCGGCCAGCGTCGGCCCCGTGTACTTCATCGGGATCACGCCGCGCAGCACCCAGGACTGCACGGGCTTCTGCGCCTCGTCGAGCAGCGTGACCGTCACGCTCTTCTGCGCCGCGGGTCCGTTGACCCGCGCCTCGCCGATCCAGTCGAACAGCGTCTTCGAGTTCAGGATGCCGCGCTTGAGCGTGACGTCCGAGACCTTGTGCACGCCGGCGACCTTGCGGACGTGGTTCTCCTTGTCGTTGCCGAAGCGGTACTCGGCCACGGTGAGCTCGGTGCCCAGCCCGGAGACGTCCGAGAAGCCGCCGAAGACCTCGCCGCCGTCGAAGTTGACGAGGAAGTTGAAGGCGCCGTAGGGCGTGGTGCGGTTGGCCATGGTGGGGTGCTCCTAAGCGTCAGGGCCTTTGATGCAGGTCGTGCAGGTCGTGCGGACTGCGCGGGTGCGGCGACGGTCGGCGTCATGCCGCGTCGGCCGTCTTCTGGCCGATGCGGAAGATGACGAACTCGGCCGGCTTGATGAGGGCCACGCCGATCAGGCAGACCAGGCGGCCGTTGTCGAGGTCGTTCTGGGTCATCGTGCTGCGGTCGCAGCGCACGAAGAAGGCCTGCTCCACCGTGCTGCCCAGCAGCGCGCCGTTGCGCCACTCGTTGTAGAGGAAGTCCGAAATGGTCTGGCGCACGTTGGCCCAGAGCCGCTCGCCGTTGGGCTCGAACACGGCCCACTGCGTGCCGCGGTCGATGCTGGCCTCGAGGTAGTTGAAGTAGCGCCGGTCGGAGACGTACTTCCACTCCGGATCGCTGGAGACCAGCCGCGCGCCCCAAACGCGGTAGCCGCGCCCGCTCAGGTAGCGCAGGCAGTTCACGCCCAGCGGATTGAGCAGCTCCTGCTGCGCGAAGTTGACGTCGGACTCGAAGCGCAAGGCGCCGGTGACGACCTCGTTGGCCGGCGCCTTGTAGACCCCGCGCTGGATGTCGTTGCGCGCGTAGATGCCGGTCACGAAGCCCGACGGCGGCAGCGCGATCTCCTTCGGGATGTCGTCGCGCCCCGGACGCGAGAGCGGGTTGGCGACGACGACCCACGGGTAGTAGAGCGCCGCGTACTTCGAGTCGACGCGGCCGCGCGCGACGCGCATGTCGCCGGGCGTCTGCGCCGGGGCGCTGTCCAGCACCGCGATGCGGTAGGCGCGCCGGCGTTCGGCATGCGCGATCAGCGCGTTCTGCACGGCCTGCGCTTCGGCGTACGCGCTGCTGCCGGGCGCGGCGACGATGGAGACGTCCTCGATGCCCGACAGGGTCGCGAGCGCCGCGGCATAGCTGCCCGGCGTGGTCTCCGCGCCGAGGACCGGCGCGACGCCGTCGCTGCCGGCTTCGCTGCCGACGCCGCTGCCCAGCGCGAGCACGCGTCGGCCGTCGGCGTCGCCGGGCACGAGCGGCAACGCGCGGATCGCGGCCATGAGCTCGAAGCCGTCGACCGCATCGCCGATGTCGGCCCACACCGTGTTGATGAGCGCGTCGGCGCGGCTGGCCGGCGCCCTCGCCAGCACCGCGCCCAGCCAGCGCGGATGCCCGCGCGCCACGCCGATGTCTTCCCAGGTCTGCGCGCCGCCGTCGGCGTCGATGACGTCCAGCGCCAGCGTCACCAGGTTGGCTGTCGCACCCACGCCGCCGGGGATGTCGTCCGGACCGAGGCCCGCCAGCGACAGCGCCCCCGCGGCCGAGTCGGTCCAGGTCGCGCCGCTGCCGGTGTAGAGCGTCTCGGCACCGCCGTTCGGCGTGACCGCCAGCACGCTGCCCGCCGGCGCCGTGCCCATCGTGCGCAGCGTCGCGGGGCGGCGCGATTCGCGGAACAGCACGCGGCCGTTGTACGCCGCGCCGGGGAAACGCGCGCGGATGAAGGCGCCTTCGGCCGGCGTGCCGCCCGGATCGCGCAGCCGTCCCGCCGCCGTGCCGGCCGTGTTGAAGGTGCGCACGACATAGAGCCGTGATCCGCCGTTGTCGAAGTAGGCCCGCACCGCGTGCGCCACGAAGTTCAGGCGCCGTCGCGCGTCGGTGACGTCGCTCAGCCCGAGGTTCTCGAGGCTGCCGTAGACGTGCTCGAAATCGGTGAGGCTGGTCACCATCTCCGGCACGCCGTCGACGGGGCCGCGTCGCGTCGGGCCGACGAAGGCGGTGGTGCTGGTGCCCACGCCCTCGATGGACTTGGCGCGGAAGCTGGTCTCTTCGACGTAGACGCCGGGTGCCAGGTATTCGGGCATGGCCTATCTCCTTTGCCTGAAGGCGCATCCGCGGACCGGGCCGCGGTGGGAATCGCCGTGACGAACAACTCGCGGGGCCTTCAGGATGTCCTTCATGGCAGTGCGAGGGGAAGGGAAAACGACTGCGTGCGCCCCGCCGCCAGCGCCACGTCCAGCGTGGCCAAGGGCACCGCGGGAACAGGCAGCGCGGCGGCGCGGGATTCGAGCTCGTCGGGATCGACCAGCGGCAGCACCGCCGGCGCGCGGCCGGCGCGCACCTGGGCCGCCGAAGTGCGGGTGCCGGCCGCGGCGGGCGCGGGGTCGAAACACCATTCGATGCGGGCGGCGAGCTCGGTCACCACGACCTCGTCGGGATCGTCGGACCAGGTCGTCACCGGCACGCCGGGCACCGGCAGCAGGGCTTCGCCGCGCCAGTCGGTGAGCGCGCGCGCCAGCACGTTGCCGCCCGCGCGCACGAGCAGCAGCGCGCCGCCGAGCGCGTCGAGGGTGCCGGTCTCATGCACGCTCAGGCGCAGCACCGACCAGTTCATCCCGGTCGGCGCGATGGCGGAGGGATAGAGCGGCAGCTCGACGGGGCGGAACAGTGATTCAGGCGACGCCGCATTGCCGGGTTGCGGATCGCGCGGCAAGGCCAGCGACGCACGGCGCGGCAGGTAGCGGCCGGCGGGATCGGAGACAGTGACGAAGAGCGTCACGTCGCCGACGGTCGGCGTGGCGGGCGCGTTGTCGAAGGCAGCCTCGTGGGCCGCGAGCGCGAGCGGTGCTTCCGCTCGGACGATCACATACAGCCCGCTGCGATTGCGCCGCACGGTCGCGCCTTCGACGCGCACCTCCAGCGGCGTGCCGACCTGCACACGGGTGGTCGCGTCGATGCAGCGCAGCGCGCCCAGCACGCGGGTGTCGATGCGCTCCAGTTCACGGATCAGCAGCGTCATGGCGCACCTCCAGGCACGCCCGGCGATGCGTTCCCTGCAGGCACGGCGGTGCCGTAGCCGAAGCGCGTGGCCACGACCGGACCGGCGTCGAGGAGGGTGTCCGGGTCGATGCGCACGCGGCGCGCGATGTAGGAGACCGAGAGCCGGTACGCCGGTTCCAGCGCGTCCCAGATGCGCATCATGTCTTCGGTGGGCAGCTCGGACGGGATGATCTGGATCACCTCGTCGGGGCCCCAGCCGGCCTCGGGCGACAGCGCGGAGGCGTCGAGGATCGGGTGCTCGTAGAGCTGCCGCATCGCCCACGCGAAGGGCACCAGCTCGTCCTGCGGGTTGTTCGCCCAGGCGCTGAGCAGGAAGTGCAGGTCCAGCCCCAGCGGCGCCTGCTGCTCGCCGGACATGCGGTCGGGGCGGTGCTGGCGCAGGTGCTCGTTGACCGTCACGCGGTACAGGTACAGCGAGAGGCGCGTCGTGTCCTCCTGCGGGCCCGCGAGTTCCCCCGACGACACCAGCACGACGTCGCACTCCGGCATCGCCGACCCGCCGGACGTCGCCGGGTAGGTGTTGCGCAGGTAGGTCACGATCGAGTGGCCCACCGAGTGGATCGCCTGGATGTTGGCCATGCGGCTGAAGTCCTCTGAAAACCTCGGGATGGATTCGAATTGCTTGCCGTCGCCGTCGCCGTCGCCGTCGCCGGCGTCGTCTTCGTTGCTGCCGGCGGACGTCGCCAGATCACGGGCCGCCGGACCGCGGCGCGCGGTAGATCGCGCGCCCGTCCGGCAGCGTGGCGCGCTCGATGCGGCCGTCGTGCAGCAGCGCCTCCAGCGCCTGCCGCACGTCGTCCAGCGGAACGTCCACGCCCTTCGAGCCCAACCACCATTGCGCGATCCCCTGTTCGGTATCGGCGGCGAGCGGATGGCGGGCGAGGTGGGCCAGGATGGCCGACTCCGCTCGCCGTCTTCTCGTGCCTGCGTCTTCGCACAACGGCGTCTCCAGCAACGTTGTCCTCGATCAATGCGAGGAACGTGCCAGGTGTTGCGCCACGGTGTCGACGGCGGTCGTCAGAGGAGAGGAGGGCGGCAGACGTCGTCAGGCGGGTGACCGTGGACCCGTCTGTCGCGACCCGCCGGGTCTGTGGCGACCCAGTGGATGGAGCATCGCCCGGCGGACGCGACGAAGCCGCCGCGAGGTGCGCGGCGGCATGGACGTCGCAGAGGAAGGGAGTCAGTTGGGCGAGTCGAACGCGTCGCGCTCGAGGCCGTGCTTCTTCAGCAGCTTGCCGAGGGCGCGGCGCTCCTTGCCGGCGAGGCGCGCGGCGTGCGTCACGTTGCCGTGCGCGGAGTGCATCAGCTGTTCGAGGTAGCTGCGCTCGAAGTGCAGCATGGCCTCGTCGCGCGCGTCGTTGAAGGCGCGCAGGTCGCCGGCAGAAACCGCTCCGTCGCTGCGTGGTGCGCCGGTCGCGCTGATCGAATTCGTCGCACACGGGCGCAGGTCAAGCTCATCGCCGTCCGACAGCATCAGCGCGCGCTGCACGCGGTTGTCGAGCTCGCGCACGTTGCCCGGCCACGCGTAGCGCGCGATCCAGTCGACGCAGCCCGGCGCGAGCGCGCGCGGCGGCAGCGCGTGCTGCCGTGCGTGTCTCGCGATGAAGTACTCGGCGAGCACGCGCGCATCGCCGGGCCGGTCGCGCAGCGGCGGCATCTCCAGCAGCAGCACGTTGAGCCGGAAGGCGAGGTCGTCGCGGAAGGCGCCGGTCTCTAGCAGTTCATGCAGGCGTGGGCTGGCCGCGGCCACGACGCGCACGTCGCCGCAGCATTCGCGCGTGCCGCCGACCGGCCGGTAGCGGAAGTCCTGCAGGAAGCGCAGCAGCGACACCTGCGCGCGAAGCGGCAGCGAGTCCAGTTCGTCGAGGAAGAGCGTGCCGCCCTCGGCCGCCGCGATGAGGCCGCTGCGGGCCTGGCGGGCGTCGGTGAACGCGCCGCGCTCGCAGCCGAAGAGCTCGCTCTCGATCAGCGTCTCCGGCACGGCGCCGCAGTTCAGCGGCACGAAGGGCGCGTCGCGCCGCTCCGACTCGTAATGGATCGCGCGCGCGGCCAGCTCCTTGCCGGTGCCCGTCTCGCCGACGATCAGCACGGGCGCGTCGTAGCGCGCCATGCGCTCGATCAGCGTGAGCGCCTGCAGGAAGGCCGGCGCGCGACCGACGAGCTGGGGCGAGCGTTCGCTCAGCATGAGCGCGCTCCCAGGGTCTGTCGCAGGAAGACTTGCATCGGAGCGCCTTTCGAACGTGGAAAGGCGCCTTGGTTGGCGGTTCGAACGGATGGTTCGAGATGCATTCGTCCAGCCCGCGTTCGTCGCTCGGCCATCACTCCTCCCATGGTCATGGTGCTGGGCGTTGTTGCCGCAGTTCTAGTCGCCAAGCTAGGCCACCACCCCGGGCAGGTCAATTGCGGAACTGGGGGGATCGCTTCGTGAAAGACGGCGCCGCGAGGAGGAAGATCGAGGGATGGTCCCCTTCACCCGCGACCCCGTCTGCATGCCCCGGTCCGGCGAGTCGCCGGCCGAGCGCATCGCGCGGGCGCTGCCGCTGGCCGGAACACCAGGGCAGGACTACGTCGAAGGTCGCGGCATTCCGCTGGCAGATACTGCATCCTCATGAACGAGAAAACCCGCACCGAGATCTACGTCAGCACCGATGTCGAGGTCGACGGCCCGATCCCCGGTCCGCATTCGATGCTGAGCTTCGGCTCGGCCGCGTACCTCGCGGACAAGACGCTGGTGGCGACCTTCTCCGCGAACCTGGAGACGCTGCCCGACGCCGCCGGTCATCCCGACACGATGGCGTGGTGGGCGCAGCAGCCCGAGGCCTTGGCGGCCTCGCGCACCGACCTGCGATCGCCGCAGGCCGCGATGGCCGACTACGTCGCCTGGCTCGACGGCTTGCCCGGACAGCCCGTGTTCGTCGGCTATCCGGCGTCCTTCGATTTCATGTTCGTCTACTGGTACCTGATCCGCTTCGCCGGTCGCAGCCCGTTCAGCTTCTCCGCCCTCGACGTCAAGACGATGGCCATGGTGATGCTGCGCCGCGACTACCGCCGCAGCACCAAGAGCGCCATGCCCAAGCGCTGGTTCGACGACCTGCCGCATTCCCACGTCGCGCTTGACGACGCGATCGAGCAGGGCGCACTCTTCTGCAACATGCTCGCGGAGAGTCGCCAGCGCTGAGACGCGCCGGCGCGAAGGCGCAAGCGTCAGGTCTTGCTGGGGCGTCTCGATGTGAGATGGCTCGACTTCGCGTCGCAGCCGCTCCCGGTCGTCGAGGCCGACGGCCGCGTGGTGCTGGAGCGGGCGAGCGAGGCGCTGGACACGGTGATCGCCGTGATCCCCGGGCCCGTGGTGCTGAGGAAGCGAGTGGCCGTCGCCTGACGGCCACGCCGCTCACTCGATGTTCTGCACCTGTTCCTTCATCTGCTCGATGGCGACCTTCATCTCGACCGAGATGTTGGTCAGTTCGATCGCCGCGGCTTTCGAGCCCAGCGTGTTGGCTTCGCGGTGCAGCTCCTGCATCAGGAAGTCCAGCCGCTTGCCGACCTCGCCGCCCTTCTTGAGCAGGCGGTCGATCTCGTCCAGGTGGGCGCGCAGCCGCGTGAGCTCCTCGGCCACGTCGATGCGCAGCGCGTAGGCCGCCGCCTCGTTGATGGCGCGCTCCTGCAGCGACTGCTCGGAGATCGTCTGCGTCGCGCCGGTCGCGCTCAACGCCTCCTGCCAGCGCTCGAGGAAGCGCTCGCGCTGACGTTGGACCGCCGCCGGGACCAGCGGCTCGGCCTGTGTGGCGAGGTCCCGCAAAGTGGCGACGCGCTGCTTGAGCATCGTTACCAATTTGGCGCCTTCGCGCTCCCGCGCTTCCAGGAATCCCTTGATGCATTGACGCGCGGCGTCGAGCACCGTCTCGTCGTTCGCCGACGCGCCCGTCGCGCCGGTCTTGCACCAGTTCAAGGCCTCCTGGACGCTCAATCCCTGCGCCTTCGGCAGCCAGGATTGCACCTGCGATTCCAGCCGCGAAAGCCGGCTGAGCTGCTCTGGCTGCGGGTTCGGCCAGGACGTGTCGGTGTCTTTGTGGGTGTTGATCCTCAGTTCGATCTTGCCTCGCTTGACGCTGCCCGAGACGAGCTCGCGCAGCGCTGCCTCGAGCGAGCGGAGCTCGTCGGGCATGCGGAAACTCAGGTCGAGGAAGCGTCCGTTCACCGAGCGCGCCTCCACCGTGACCGCGGGTTGGGTGGCCGGGCTAGGGGTTTCGCCGGAGTTCGCGGGTTGTGCCGTGGCGCTGGCATAACCGGTCATGCTGTAAACTGGCATCAGCTATCGGTAGAACAATCGAACCGCGATTATGTCAAAGCCGAAACCGGCGCCCTTGCCCGCAGGCACGGTGGTGGGGGGCTATCAGATCATCAAGAAATTGGCTGCGGGTGGATTCGGCGTGGTTTATCTCGCCGAAGACCCCGACCATCACTTGGTCGCTCTGAAGGAATACCTCCCCTCGTCCCTTGCAGAACGATCTCCCGGAGAACTCACGCCTCGCGTGAAACCGGAAAAGCAGCCCCTATACCGCCTGGGGTTGCGCAGCTTTTTTGAAGAAGGCCGTTCACTCGCGCAAATTTCGCATCCGAGCGTCGTCTCGGTGCTGAATTTCCTGCGGGAGAACGAGACCGTCTATATGGTCATGAATTACCTGCAAGGCGATACCTTGCAGGATTTCATCGTGACCGCCCGCGATTTGAAGCGTGACAAGGTGTTCCGCGAATCGACCATCCGGTCGCTCTTCGACGAAATCCTCAAGGGCTTGCGCATCGTGCACCAGCACAAGATGCTGCATCTGGACATCAAGCCGGCCAATATCTTCATCACCAACGACAACAAGGCGGTGCTGCTCGATTTCGGCGCGGCCCGGGAAGTGCTGTCCAAGGAAGGCAACTTCATCCGGCCGATGTACACGCCCGGCTTCGCCGCACCCGAGATGTACCGACGCGACGGCTCGCTGGGCCCGTGGACCGACATCTACGCGATCGGCGCCTGCATCTACGCCTGCATGCAGGGCTATCCGCCCAACGACGCGCCGCAGCGCCTGGAGAAGGACCGGCTGGGCCTGTCGCTCTCGCGCCTGCGCAACGTGTATTCCGACAACCTGCTCGAAGTGACCGAGTGGTGCATGTCGCTCGATCCGCTGACCCGTCCGCAGAGCGTCTTCGCGCTGCAGAAGGAACTGTCGCGCGAGACCGAGCGCCGCTACACCAAGCTCAGCTTCAGCGAGCGCCTCAAGCTGCAGCTGGAGAACCTGAAGACCGGGGCCAAGGCGTGAAGTTCTCCGTCTACCAGGTGAGTCGCCGGGGCGGGCGCGAGAAGAACGAGGACCGCATGGGGTATTGCTATACCCGCGAGGCCGGTCTCTTCGCCCTCGCCGACGGCATGGGCGGCCATCCGGACGGCGAAGTCGCCGCCCATCTGGCGCTCCAGAACGTCGCGGCGCTGTTCCAGCGCGATGCGCAGCCGGTGATCAAGGAGCCCTCGCAGTTCCTGGAGACGGCGGTGCTGCTCGCGCACCAGCAGCTGCTGACCTACGCGCAGCAGCGCGGCATGAACGACACGCCGCGCACGACCATCGTCGTCGGGCTGATGCAACAGGGCCAGATCTGGTGGGCGCACTGCGGTGACTCCCGCATGTACCTGCTGCGCGAGACCGAGCTGATCGCCCGCACGCGCGACCATTCCTACAGCGAGCTGCAGGAAGCGCTGGGCCGCCATGCGACCGGCGCCGAACGCTTCAACCGCCATGTGCTGTTCACGTGTCTCGGCAGCCCCGGCAAGCCGATGATCGACGTCAACGGCCCGGTGCTGCTGCAGAACGGCGACCGGATGCTGCTGTGCTCGGACGGGCTGTGGAGCTCGGTCAGCGACGTGGACATCCTGCGCCACATGTCCGACAGCCGCTCGGTCGGCGACGCGGTGCCGGAGCTCGTCGAGCAGGCGCTGCGCCAGGCCGGCGCGCGCAGCGACAATGTGACGGCCCTGGCCGTGGAGTGGGAAGGCGAGGGCGATGCCCCGGACTCCATCTCCACGCAGGACCTCGACCAGGAAGGCTTCGCCTCCACGATCCACGGGGCGACCCAGGACGTGCAGCTCGACGAGGCCGAGATCGATTCCGCCGTGCGCGAGATCCAGGACGCGATCCGCAAGGCCGGCAAGAAGCCCCACTGAAGGCACCAAAGGATTTCCTCATGAGTAGCAACGCCAGCCGCCCGCAAGGGCGCGCGGCGGACGCCTTGCGTCCGGTCCGCATCACCCGCCACTACACGCGCCACGCCGAAGGCGCGGTGCTGATCGAGTTCGGCGACACCAAGGTGCTGTGCACCGCGTCCGTCGAAGAGAAGGTGCCGCCGCACAAGCGCGGCAGCGGCGAAGGCTGGGTCACCGCCGAATACGGCATGCTGCCCCGCGCCACGCACACCCGCAGCGACCGCGAAGCCGCGCGCGGCAAGCAGACCGGCCGCACGCAGGAGATCCAGCGCCTGATCGGCCGCGCGCTACGCGCCGTGTTCGACCTGTCCAAGCTCGGCGAGCGCACCATCCAGATCGACTGCGACGTGCTGCAGGCCGACGGCGGCACGCGCACCGCGGCGATCACCGGCGCCTATGTGGCGGCGCATGACGCGGTGAGCTGGCTGATCGCGGAAGGCAAGATCGCCGTGTCGCCGCTGAAGGACGCGGTCGCAGCGATCTCCGTCGGCATCCTGGACGGGCAGGCGCTGCTGGACCTCGAGTACGTCGAGGACTCCGCCTGCGACACCGACATGAACGTGGTCATGACCGGTGCGGGACACTTCGTCGAGCTGCAGGGCACGGCCGAAGGCGTCGCGTTCACGCGCGCCGAGGTCGACGTGCTGCTGAACCTCGCCGAGAAGGGCATCCGCGAGCTGCTCGTCGCGCAGCGCGAGGCGCTCGGCCTGAAGTGATTTTTCCGGGGGCGGTCGCCCCCGTTCGAATGTCCCCCCGTTCTCCCCGTCGATTGGAGCAAGCGATGAAGTTGGTCCTGGCCTCCAACAATGCGAAGAAGCTGAAGGAACTGCAGGCGCTGTTCGAGCCGCTCGGCATCGAACTCGTGACGCAGGGCAGCCTCGGCATCCCGGAGGCGGAAGAGCCTTTCCACACCTTCGTCGAGAACGGCTTGACCAAGGCGCGCCATGCGGCGAAGGCCAGCGGTCTGCCGGCGCTCGCGGATGACTCGGGCCTGGCGGTCGAAGCGCTAGGCGGCATGCCGGGCGTGCTGTCGGCGCGCTACGCGACGTTGTTCGGCCGCGAGAAGAGCGACGCCGAGAACAACCGCGTGCTGCTCGAGAAGCTCGAAGGCATCGAGGATCGACGCGCACGCTTCGTCTGCGCGCTGGTCGCGGTGCGCTCGGCCGACGACCCGGAACCGCTCATCGCGATGGGCCGCTGGCAGGGGAAGATCATGCTCGCCGAGGAAGGCGAGGGCGGCTTCGGCTACGACCCGCTGCTGTTCATTCCCGAGCTCGGGAAGAGCGTGGCGGCGCTCGGCGCCGAGGTGAAGAACCGCTTGAGCCATCGCGCGCTCGCGTCGCAAGACCTGCTGCGCCAGATGCGCGAGAGCTGGCACCTTGGCTGACATCATCCGCATGATGCGGCCCGGCACGCTGACGCTGTCGGCGCTGCCGCCGCTGTCGCTGTACGTGCACCTGCCGTGGTGCATCCGCAAGTGCCCGTACTGCGATTTCAACTCGCATGAATACCGCGACGGGCGCGAGCTCGACGTGGAGACGGCGCGGGCCTATCTCGCCGCGCTGCGATCGGATCTGGAAGCGGCGCTGCCGTTGATCTGGGGACGTTCCGTCGTGTCGATCTTCATCGGCGGCGGCACGCCCAGCCTGTTCGCGCCGGAGCAGATCGCCGAGCTGATCTCGGATCTGCGCGCACGGCTGCCGCTGGAGCCGGGCTGCGAGATCACGATGGAAGCCAATCCCGGCACCTTCGAGAAGGACCGCTTCGCGGGCTTCGCGCAGGCGGGCGTGACGCGGCTGTCGATCGGCGTGCAGACCTTCGACGACGCCAAGCTGCAGGCGCTCGGCCGCATCCACAGCGGCACGCAGGCGCGCGCGGCGATCGAGGAGGCGGCCCGTTCGTTCGGGACCTTCAACATCGACCTGATGTACGCGCTGCCGGAACAGACGCTGGAGCAGCTCGACCAGGACCTGGACATCGCGCTGGCGTTCGAGCCGCCGCATCTGTCCGTCTATCACCTGACGATCGAGCCCAACACGCGCTTCGCGAACTCGCCGCCGGAACACCTGCCCGATCCGGATCTCGCCAGCGAGATGCTGGACCTGATCACTGCGCGCACCGGCGCGAAGGGCATGTCGCGCTACGAGGTCTCGGCCTATGCGCGCGACGGCCATCGCTGCACGCACAACACCAACTACTGGCAGTTCGGCGACTACCTCGGCATCGGCGCGGGCGCGCACACGAAGCTCAGCTTCGCGCACCGGCTGTTGCGTCAGGTGCGCTGGCGCGATCCCGCGACCTACATGCAGAAGGCCGCCGAGGGTCAGGCCGTGTCCAACGAGAACGAGGTCGCCCGCAACGAGCTCCCGTTCGAGTTCATGCTGAACGCGCTTCGCCTGCGCGAGGGCGTGACGATGCAGAGCTTCCTCGAACGCACCGGCCTGCCGCCGTCGGCGATCGCGAAGGCGATGGAGCAAGGGCGCGCGAAGGGCTTGCTCGACCTCGATCCTGCCGTGATCCGCGCGACGCCGCGTGGCTTCGACTTCCTCAGCGATCTGCAGGAACTCTTCCTGAGCGCGTGATCTGAGCAGGTGACCTGAGCGCGTGATGCTCAGGTCGTGACCGGCGTCGATCCCGGCGTGACCTTGCCGGTCGCCAGGCAGGTCTTCGCGCCGTCCAGCGCCGCACGCGACTGCGCGGTCTCCTCATGCAGCCACTCGACGAACGCGCAGACGGCGGGCTCCTCGCGCGACTTCGGCCGATAGACGATGTGATACCGCTGCGGCTCCTTGAGCATCGCCTGCCGCGGCGCGACGCGCACGAGGCGGCCGTCGAGCAGGGCATCCGCCGCCAGCAGCTCGCGCGTCAGTCCGACGCCCATGCCTTGCTCCGCCGCCTGCAGCAGGATGCCGAAGTCGTTGAAGATCGCCACCGGCACGACCTGACGCCGCAGCCCGGCCTGCGAGAACCAGTCCTCCCATTGCGCGGCGTCGCCGAGTAGCGGCGCTTGCGCGAGGGCTTCCAGCGGTTCCCCGATCAGCTGATGCGCGAGCGCGGGCGAGGCCACGGGCAGCATCGACAGGTCGAAGAGCGGCTCGCTGTCGAGGCCCGGCCACGGGCCCAGTCCCTGGCGCAAGGCGATGTCGAAGTTCTCGCGCTCCAGGTCGACGAGGCGCGGAGAGGCCTCGATCTCGATGGTCACCTCCGGATGCCGCGCGTGCCACCGGCCCAGCCGCGGGAGCAGCCAGCGCTGCGCGAAGGAGGGCAGTACCGTCACGCGCAGGCTGCGCTGCTCCACGCCGTGCGCGGCCGTCGCGGCGCGCAGGCCCTGGTCGAGCTCCTGATAGGCGCGCTCCACGCCGCGCAGCAACGCGCCGCCCGCCGCGTTGAGCACGACCCGCCGTCCCTGGCGGTCGAAGACGGGAAAGCCGAGTTGCAGCTCCAGAGCGCGGATCTGCTGGCTCACGGCGCTGTGCGTGAGATTGAGCTCCTCGGACGCGGCGCGCAGGTTCTGGTGCAGCGCGGCGGCCCGGAAAGCGGCCAGGTACTGGAGCGGGAGGCGGGGGATGCGCATCGGTCGTTCGTCCTCGTTCTGGATCAGGAATGGCTGCGATCGAGTAGCCAGACTGCACAAGGAGGCAAGGATATAGCGTTTGGAGACCGATTGTTGGGCATCTAGCATTACCAGCACTGATCCAGAACTCCCTCCCGATGAACGAAGGAACGACCATGAACGAGCCCGACATCACCTCCTGCCTCCGCGCCCGGGTGACCCCGCAGGTGCCGTGCTACGCCTACTCGCCGTGGGCGCGCTTTCCGGTGATCGGCCCGGCGCTGACCGTGCTGATCGCCATCCTCTCGGCGCTGGCGCTGGTCTCGAACGCCAACGCGTTCAACGACGTCAATGCCGAGCTGCAGATCGCCGCCCGCGAGCAGCGCGTCGCGCGGGTCGAGGCGCAACGCGTCGCCCGCGAGCAGGCCGCGCGTCAGGCGACGCTCGTCGCGACGGCCAACGACCGGCAAGGGGCCGCGACGCCGCGCGCGCAGCCGGTCGTGAACCGCAGCAACGAAGAGAAGAAGGGCCGCGCCCAATGAGCACCGCAACGATGGCATCGGCCACTCCCGAGGCGACCTCGCTGGCAGCCGATCTGGTCCAGGCGCAACTCGACGCCTACAACGCGCATGACGTCGAGGCGCTGATCGCCACCTATGCGACGGATGCTCGCCAATACGAGTATCCGGATCGGCTGCTCGCGAAGGGCGTGCAGGCCTTGCGCGAGCGGATGGCGACGCGCTTCGACACCTCGCGTCCGCACGCGCAGTTGCTGCACCGCATCGCGCTTGGAAACACCGTCATCGACCATGAGCGCATCGTGAACCAGACGCCCGACGGCCCCGTCGTCCGCGAGCTGATCGCGATCTACGAGATCGACGGAACGCCGTCGGTCGGCACCGGGGGCGCCACCGCCGTCGGCCGCATCGTCAGCGCCCGATTCGTGTTCGGCGACGAGCGTCCCGCCTAGTCGTCGACGCCCTGGTCCGCGGGCGGAAGATGCAGCTGGTACCAGAGCGGATCGCCCAGCGACACGCGATGCGTCAGGTAGGCGTCCAGCTTGCGATCGAAGGCGGCGCGGGTGGTGGTGGAACCGCTCGGGTCGCGGTTGATGATGGGGGCGTAGGCTTCGACGATGCGCCGGAAGTCCTCCGAGTCCGGATCCTCCAGCGCGCGCAGCACGCGGTCCACCTTGCCCGATTTCATCGTCTCGCCGAAGCACTCGCCCTCGAAGTGCGGGAACTGCGTGTGGATGCGGCCGATGCCGCCGGCCTCGACGGTGGCACGGATGTGATCGTTCGTCGCCCACAGGCCGTTGCGCCGGTAGCCGTGCGCGCGCTTCACGAATCGGGTGTCGGCATCGTGGATGACGGTATAGGGAACCTGGAAGTCGTTGAGCAGGCGCGCGAACATCGGGAGGTTCGCCTTGCCCAGGCAGTTGATGACGTGCACCGCGCGGCCCATGTTGCGGGCCATGTGCAGCATGGCGATCTGCTCGGTCACGCCGTCGACGAGCACGATGTCGTCGTGGAAGAAGAATTCGTTCACCAGCGGGTTGCAGGCCCGGATCATCCGCAGCCGCTCGCGTTCCCGTTCGTCGAAGGCGACCCGGTCGGTCGAGAGGACGTGGTGGCATTCGCCCGGTGCGTCGCCGATGCGGATGAGCGTCGTGTGGTCCTTCGTCAGGTCGATGAAGAACGGCGAGCGTGTCGTCGCGATCACCCGCCAGTGCGGGTTCTGCACCGCAAAGTCGTAGAGCGTCTCTCGCGCCCCGCGGATCGTCGGCGGATGCAGGAAGGCCTCCGGTTCGTCGATCAGCAGGATGCGCGGCGATCCGACGTCCGCGTCCGTCTTCTTCGCCGTCTCTGTTTTCTCCTCGCTGACGCACATCATCGACAGCGTCGACCACAGCAGCGCCGCCAGCGTCTGGCTCTCGTTGGCCATCAGGTGCTGCTTGAGGTGATCCTGGCGCATGGTCAGCAGCCTGGTCCGGGTCGTGTCCTTCGGGTCTGTCGGACGGATGCGCACCGGTTGCGGGATGCGGCCGGTGACTATCGAATGAAAGCCGTCAGGCATCCCGGGTGCGCCTTCCACGAAGTCATCGCTGTCCGGATCGAAAGCTTGCAGACGGGCCTGGTCGTCCTGGGCTCTCCAGACATAGCGGAAGGCCACGCAGGCGCCGAAGTCGGGATGGTCGAACTGCCAGCCTTGGCCGATACGCGCTTCGTCGCCGGTCGAGACCTGGTCGAAGTAGCCGGTGATGGCGATCGGGACGCCCGGGTCCTGGTTGTGGAAGTGGCTGAGGCTCAGCGCCTTCCCGCCCGAGGCGAGCGCCTCGTACGCGTCCAGGATGGTGGACAGTCCGACCTTGTTGCGGCCGATCAGGACGACGATCTCGTCGATCCGGATCAGGCAGCCCGACGGGCCGATGCTCTTGAAGTTCTCGACGTGGAATCCGGCCAGGCGCATGAGCGCTCCTCCTACGGTTGATGGACGCTTGCGAGCAGCGGGTGCTGTTCGAAGCGCTTCTCCGTGGAGGTGTTCTGGGCGGTTGGTTCGAAGTCGAGGCGGCGGCCACCCGTCAGGCGGCCGCGCCGGTGCGCGATCAGGCGTGCGCGACGCGGGAGGCCCGACGCGAGGTCGAACCGGATCGGACCAGCATCAGACGCGGTTCATGGACATGCCGGCGGTGCTGCGCAGGCGTTCGATCAGGCGCGTGGCGATCTGGTGCAGCGGCAGGACCTCGTCGGCGGCGCCGGCATTGATCGCCTCGCGCGGCATGCCGAAGACGACGCAGGTCGCCTCGTCCTGCACGAGGTTGTAGGCGCCGGCGTCCTTCATCGTCTTCATCGCCTTGGCCCCGTCGGCGCCCATGCCGGTGAGCATGATGCCCAGCGCGTTCTGGCCCACCACGCGCGCGGCGGAGTTGAACAGCACCTCCACCGACGGCTTGTGCCGGTTCACCGCTTCGCCGTCCTGCACGCGGGCGATGTAGTTGGCGCCGGAGCGCTCCACGCTGAAGTGCATGCCGCCCGGCGCGATGTAGCCGTGGCCGGGCAGGATCCGTTCACCGTCCTGCGCTTCCTTCACGCGGATCTTGCACAGGCCGTCCAGCCGCGCCGCGTAGCTGCGGGTGAAGCCCGCCGGCATGTGCTGCGTGATGCAGACCGCCGGGCAGTCGGCCGGCAGGTTGATCAGCACGTCCTTGGTCGCTTCGGTGCCGCCGGTCGACGCGCCGATGAAGATGATCTTCTCGGTCGACAGCCGCCCCAGGCTCGCGATCGGCGAGGCCGGCTTGAGCGGCGGCGTGGCGCCGCCGCTCGCCGCGGGCGCGCCCGGCGCGGCGGCCGGCCCCGGTGCGTGCAGGCGCCGGATCTGCGCCTTCGCGGCGATGCGGACCTTGTCCGTGATGTCCTGCGCCAGCGCGCGGATGCCGTCGGCCACGCCGATCTTGGGCTTGGCGACGAAGTCCACCGCGCCCAGCTCCAGCGCCTTGAGCGTGACCTCCGCGCCGCGCTCCGTCAGCGTCGACACCATCACGACCGGCATCGGCCGCAATCGCATCAGGCGCTGCAGGAAGTCGAGGCCGTCCATCTTCGGCATCTCGACGTCGAGCGTGATCACGTCGGGGTTGAGGTTGCGGATCATCTCCCGCGCGACCAGCGGGTCGCTGGCGGCCCCGACGCATTGCATGTCGGGCTGGCGGTTGATGATCTCGGTCAGGATGCTCCGCACCAGCGCGGAATCGTCGACAACGACGACGGTGGTCTTGGCCATGTCTTTTTACTCCTCGGTACTGCCAGGCTCGCGGCTGCCTCAGTGTGGCCTCAGTGCGGCCTCAGTGTTGAATCAGAACAGATCGATCGAACCGCCCGTGCTCGCCACCGGCTGTGCCTGCTGCGCCGCGGTCCGGTCCTGCTGCACCAGCGCGTCGGTGTTGGTCGGCGCCAGTCGCTTGACCATCGCCTTGCCGCTCTTGGGCAGGAAGCACACCTTGCGCGGATAGACGTCCATCACGTCCTTGGACACGATGGGGATGCGTTCGAGCTTCAGGAAATCGATGACGAAGTTGGTGTTGCGCTCGCCGACGTTGATCGTGTTCATGCCGGCGATCACCGCGCCGCCGCCGAAGATCTTCGCTTCCATGCGGCTCTTGGACGCGCCGCGCTTCATCATCTCGTTGATCAGCAGTTCCATCGCGTACGAGCCGTAGCGGCCGGAGTCGCCGTGGCCCTCGGGCAGCATGAAGTGGTTCATGCCGCCGATCTGCGCGTGGCGGTCCCACAGGCAGGCCGCGATGCACGAGCCCAGCGTGGTCATGACCAGCAGATCGTCGTTGTCGACGAAATACTCGCCGGGCAGCACCTTGACCGCGGCGTTCTTGAAGTGCGCTTCGTAGAAGAAGAACGACGCCTCGCCGTTCTTGCGCGTCACCGTCTTGAGCTGGGCCACGCGGGCCGCGCCGGCGCTGGCCAGCGCCGCGCTTTGCTGCATCGCGGAGGAGGCGGAGGGCAGGGTCATGGGGTGTCGCTGAATGAAGGTTCTTCGGATCGTCGTGCGGCGGATCGTTCGTGGCGATCAGCCGACGCGCTCGTAGATCGTCTTGCCGCGCAGGCGGAAGAGATCGCGGGAATCGGTGAAGTTCTCGGAATGCCCGACGAACAGCAGCCCGCCCGGACGCATCACCTTGTGGATGCGCTCCAGCACCTTGCGCTGCGTCGGGGCGTCGAAATAGATCATGACGTTGCGGCAGAACACGACGTGGAAGGGATCCCCCAGCGACCACGAGGCGTGCATCAGGTTCAGGGGGCGGAAGTCGATCATCTTCGCCAGCTCAGGGCGGACGCGGATGCGGCCCTCGTTGGCGCCGGTACCGCGCAGGAAGAACTGCTTGAGCCGCTGCGGCGACAGGCCGCGCGACTCCGCCGCGTAGACGCCCTTGCGCGCCGTGTTCAGCACGTTGGTGTCGATGTCGCTGGAGACGATCTGCACACCGCTGCTGGCGCCCAGGGACTCCTGGCAGGTCATCGCGATGGAGTAGGGCTCTTCGCCGGTCGACGCCGCGCAGCACCAGATGCGGATCGGCTTGCCGGTCAGCGTCTTGAGGTCGTCGGTGAGCGACAGGAAGTGGTGGTCCTCGCGGAAGAACGAGGTCAGGTTGGTGGTCAGGCAGTTCACGAACTCCTGCCACTCCTGGTCGCCTTGCGGACCGGTGACGCCCTCCAGCCATTGGAGGTAGTCGGCAAAGCTCTTGTGGCCGGTGTCGCGCAGGCGGCGCGACAGCCGGCTGTAGACCATCGCATGCTTGCCGTCGTGCAGCGAGATGCCGGCGTGCTGGTAGATCAGCTGGCGGACGCGTTCGAAGTCGGCTTTGCTGAAGCTGAACTCATGATCGATCGCCTCCACTGGCGAGGGGGCGGCAGACGGGGCCGGTTGACCTTGGCGCATGGGGCTGTTTGGTTTTCTTCGATGAGATGCCGTAGCACCGGGTGATCACCATTGTCGACAATAGCTAGTTTGATTGTGTTTGGTCCATTTGATGTGTGAAAGAGGTGGGGGGAACCCCTCTTTTCTGCGCGCTCATTTGGGGGGGAAGCCGCTAGACTGCCCTCGAAATTGCCTGATTCGATCTTGGACGCTCCGCAAAGTCTCATTGCAGCCCACAAGCTGCGCCTGGACCTGGCCCTGCAGCTGCTGCAGCAGGCCGGTGCGATGCTGCCCGACGCGGAGCCGTATTCGGAGCCGTGGCTGCAGGGCATCCTCGACGCCTTGTGCGATCTCTCCAGCAAGGACGCGTTGACCGGACTGGTCAACCGCCGCAGCTTCGAGATGGCGCTGGCGCGCGAGGTCGATCGTGTGGCGCGCTCCGGGGAACCGGCGCTGCTGCTGATGTTGGACATCGACCACTTCAAGGCGGTCAACGACCAGCACGGCCATGCGGCCGGCGACCTGGTGATCCGCGCGGTCGCCCAGTCGATCGCGCAGACGGTGCGGCCGATGGACACGGTGGCGCGGATCGGCGGCGAAGAGTTCGCCATCATCCTGCCCAACTGCCCGACGTCGTTCGGGGTGACGGTCGCGGAACGGATCCGGGCCCGGGTGCAGGCCCTGGCCATCAGCGCGGGCGGCGGACAGCCGCCGTTGACCTGCACGATCAGCATCGGCGGGGCGTTCGCGCCGCAGTGGGTGCGGTCGTCGACACTGATCTGGACGGAACGGGCGGACCGTCAGCTTTACCGTGCCAAGGCCGAAGGCCGGAACCGCGCTTGCCTCGAGAGCCATGTGGACTCGCTGGTCAGCGCCGAGGAAAAGGGCATGTTGTTCGCCGTAACGCAACAGGATAGTGAATGAGCAATACAACAGCTCCTGCTGCATCGAATGCCCGCGGAGGCGCGCGCACCTTGGCCGTCACGAGCGGCAAGGGCGGCGTGGGCAAGACTTTCGTCACCGCCAATCTGGCGGCGGCCCTGGCCGCGCGCGGCGAGCGCGTGCTGGTGCTGGATGCCGACCTCGGCCTGGCCAACCTGGACGTGGTGCTGAACCTGCACCCCAAGCTCACGCTGCACGACGTCTTCACCGAGCAATGCACCCTGGAGCAGGCGATCCTGCCGGCCCCGGGTGGCTTCCACGTGCTGCTGGCCGGCTCGGGCATGGTCGAGTACTCGCGGCTGACGCCCGACGTCCGCGACAAGCTGCTGCATATCCTGGAGGTCGTGCGGCCGCGCTTCGACTACGTGCTGCTCGACACGGGTGCGGGCATCTCGGACGTGGTGCTGTTCTCGGTGTCGATGGCGCACGACGTGCTCGTCGTCGCGACGCCGGAGCCGACCTCGCTGACGGACGCGTACGCCACGATAAAGGTGCTGGCGACGCAGCAGGAGCGCCGCCTGGTGCGCCTGGTCGTCAACCAGGCCAACCGGCCAGGCGAGGGCAAGCTCATCTGCGGCCAACTGCAGCAGGTGCTGCAGCGTTTCGTCGGACCGACGTCGGGACAGACCTTCAAGCTGGAACTGCTCGGCGAGGTCAAGAATGATCCGATGGTCCGGCAGGCCGTGCTCAAGCGGCAACTGCTACTGGAGCATTACCCCGGCTGCGACGCGGCGCAGGGGATCCGCGGGCTCGCATCCAAGGTGCTGGAATATTCCGCCGGATACGCCTGACCCTCCGCTTCCCGATTTCCGTTCCCGCTCGCTGATGACCGATTCCACCGAGACCGGTGCCGCCGAAGGCACTCAGACGGGGGCCGCCCCCGCCACCCCTTTCGAGTGGGTCGGCGGCGAGGACGCCGTCCGACGACTCGTCGACCGCTTCTACGACCTGATGGACCTGGAGCCGCGCTTCGCGCAGCTGCGGGCGATCCATCCGACGACGCTGGACGGCTCGCGGGACAAGCTGTTCTGGTTCCTGTGCGGCTGGCTGGGCGGCCCGGACCACTTCGTCGAGCGCTTCGGCCATCCGCGCCTGCGCGCGCGCCACATGCCCTACCGCATCGGCATCGCCGAGCGCGACCAATGGATGACGGCGATGACGCAGGCGATGGCGGAGTGCGAGCTCGACGTCGAGCTGCAGCGGCGTCTGGCGGCCTCCTTCGCCAACACGGCGGACTGGATGCGCAACGTTTGATTTGCGGGGTTCCGGTCACCTCCGGGCATCGACTGCAATGACTGGAAATGATGTAAACGGCGCTTTCGCCGTGCATATCTGACACTGACGCGGGCCGCGTCAGGGCACCGATGAACACGGCCCTGCCGGCTTCGTCTACCGTCGGAACCATCATGTACACGCTGCTCCACGACGATGAGGTCGGCATCGAAGCCAATCCCGACCTGATGCATGTCCGGATCGACGACGGCCGACTGTGGCTGTCCGAAGATGCCCGGGAAGACATCGAGGTCTGCGCTGGTTATTGTCCGGACACCGACAGCCCCATCCAGATGCTGAACTTCCTGCGCGCGGCCTGCGTGCGGCTGCAGCATGTGGACATGGACGGCGAGGAGGCGGAGCACGCCTTCATGTCGTTCTGCGTGCTCAAGGGCCTGGAGCACGCGATCGAAACGCACTGGCAAGGCGCGGAGTCGGTCGGTGAATTCCGCCCCGAACGGCTGCTGATGGCCTTCACGACCCCCGTTTCGCCCTACGGCAGCCTGATGCTGCACTGACGAGGTCGCCCGGAAGGGCGATGCACCAACGGCACGAAGAAAGACGCCGGCCACGCGATGCGCGTGCCGGCGTTTTTGTCATTTCGGCCTCTGCGCGAGGCCGGCTTGGGGTCAGTCCATGCGGAAGGCGAAATCCTGCTGGAAGCGGTGGTCGCCCGGGCAGACGTAGCGCGACTTCAACGTGCCCTCGATGGCGTTGGAGAACGCTCGGCGGGTGCGGGCGTCCATCGAGCCGCCGAGGGCCTGGAGCTGCACCGAGACGACGCGGCCGCCCTGCACGTCAGCCACGGCGCGGAACAACGCCTCGCCGGTCCAACTCACCGCAGGCATCTCCGGCGCCGCCATCTGCGTGCAGACGGCGCCAGGTGTTTTGATGGCGGTGTCCGGTGGCGCCCTGTTGGGGGTCACGTCTTGCTTCGATCCGGCTTCCGTCACCTCGAAAGGGGTGTTTGTCCGTCCGTCGGTTACCCCAGTGGCAACGATGACCGGCTCCTTCGTCTGGGTGATCTCCACGGGAGGAATCGGCACTTCGACCATGCGAGGGGTCTGGATCGCCGGCTCGGGGATGCGCGGCGGCTCGACAGGCTTGGGCTTGTCCTCGGGTTCGACGATCGTCTTCATCTTGATGAGCGGCGGTGCCTCGACGGCGTGGCGCTGGAAGCCCTTGACCAGTGCGCCCACCATCAGGAGGTGGACGAGCCCGACGAGGACAAGCCCCGTGGTGCGGGCGTTCGGAGCGTGCATCGACATGCGTATTCCCTCCCCATCGAAACGATGGCTGCGTGGTTGCGAAACTCAATTTGTTGAGAACGGTTCTCGACTACGCCGGCATGTCCGCAGACTAGCCACGCGGGCGGGGCGACGCAATCGCGTGTTCCGGAAAACAACGCGCTTCGGGGGAGGGGAAAGCCCGCGTGGGCGAGGACGGGGGAGCGCGGCGACGCTCAGGAGTTGAGCAGGACCATCAACGCGCCGCTGCCGCCATCGCTGGCGCGGGCCTGGACGAAGGCCAGGACTTCTTGTTTCTGAACGAGCCATCGGCGCACGCGCGCCTTGAGCACGGGCTCGCGCCCCGGCGAGCCGTTGCCCTTGCCGTGGACCACGCGCACGCAGCGCAGGCCGCGGCGGGCGCTGTCGTGGATGAAGGTACCCAGCGCCTCGCGCGCCTGATCGCGGCGAAGGCCGTGCAGGTCGATCTGCGCTTGAAGCGACCAGTGGCCGCGTCTGAGCTTGCGCACCGATTCGGCCGAGACCTCGGGTCTGCGGAAGGACAGCGTCTCGTCCGTCTCCAGCAGCGAGTCGACGTCGAAATCGTCTGACAGCGCCTGCTTCCAGGCCATCTGCTCGTCGAGTTCGCGCTGGCGCGGCTCGGGCTCGGGTCTGCCGAGATTCAGGATCACGCGGTTGGTCTCGGGCAGCGGCACGACCTTGCCGACGGTGCGCTCGAAAATGCGGGCTTCCTCGTCGCGCAGCCGCGCAAGCGCGGCCTCGCGCTCGCGGCGCTCTTCCTCCGCGCGTTGGCGGAGCTTCAGTTCTCGGTGCAGCGTCTGCAGGTCTTGCAGGCTGCGCAGTCGGTCGGTCACAGCAGGCCCAGGTCGGTCAACGGTACGGCGTCGCCCGCGCCGACGATGAAGTGATCCAGTACTTTGACATCCACCAGCGCCAACGATTGCAGCATCACGTGGGTGAGCTTGACGTCCTCGGGGGACGGCTTGGTACTGCCGGACGGATGGTTGTGGACCAGGATGACTGCGGCGGCGTTCAACGCCATCGCGCGCTTCACCACCTCGCGGGGATAGGCAATGGTATGGGAAAGGGTGCCATGGAACAGGGTCTCCAGGGCGATCAGCCGATTTTGGATGTCCAGGAACATGACGGCGAAGCATTCATGCTGCATGTCGTCGAACTGCAGTCGCAGGTAGGTGCGAACGGATTCCGCGGATTCGAAGACGGGCTTGTCCTCCAGGGGCTTACGCAGAGAGCGGCGTGCCGCTTCCATGATGACGAGCAACAGGCTGCGCTTGCTTGGCCCCAGGCCCTTGATGCGTTTCAGCGCCGCGTCGTCCGCCCTCATCAGCCCATCGAATCCGCCGGAATGCTTGAGGACCCTGACCGCCAGATCAAGGACGGATTCGCCTGGAAGTCCGGTGCGCAAGACGATGGCAAGCAGCTCGCAGTCGGTCAGCGCGGCGGGCCCCAGGGAAAGCATCCGCTCGCGCGGACGGAGTTCGGGAGGCAGGTCTGAAAGGGGCATGACAGCTCTTGGCGGAAGGACCTTGGCGCTCCAGCCTAAAATCACGCTTCGATTCCCAAAATCCCCCTGACTAGTGACCCTCGTTCAACCAGGATCCTTCCTGACCCTGCATTACCGGCTGAGCGGGCCGGACGGCCAGGACCTGATCAACACTTTCGCCGACAAGCTGCCGGCCACGCTGACGCTGGGCGCCGGCGAGCTGGCGCCCGCGATCGAGGCGCGCCTGGTCGGCCTGGCCGAGGGCACGCACACCCGCGTCGAACTGGCGCCGGGCGAGGCCTTCGGCGAGCGCAACCCTGAGCTGCTGCAGCGCGTGAAGCGCGCGCTGATGCGCCAGCTGGGCGATCCGGACGAGGAGTACCACGTCGGTGACGTCGTGCAGTTCCCGACGCCGGACGGCCAGGGCCAGTACGCCGGCGTGGTGCGTGAGCTGGGGGAGGACTGGTTGCTGTTCGACTTCAATCACCCGTTGGCGGGACAGCCCGTCAGCTTCGAGGTGCAGCTGATCGGGGTGCTGTGATGACGGCGATGGACGTGAACATGAAGGACATCGTGCTGGCCGAGCCGCGCGGCTTCTGCGCCGGCGTGGACCGGGCGATCGAGATCGTCGAGCGCGCGCTGAAGAAGTTCGGCGCGCCGATCTACGTGCGGCACGAGATCGTGCACAACACCTACGTCGTCAATGACCTGAAGGCCAAGGGCGCGATCTTCATCGAGGACCTGGCCGACGTGCCGGCCGGCGCGACGCTGGTGTTCTCGGCTCACGGGGTCAGCCAGGCCGTGCGCAAGGAAGCGCAGGCGCGCGGCTTCCAGATCTTCGACGCGACCTGCCCGCTGGTGACCAAGGTCCACGTCGAGGTCGCCAAGCTGCACCGCGAAGGCTACGAATTCATCATGATCGGCCACAAGGGGCATCCCGAGGTCGAAGGCACGATGGGCCAGCTCAGCGACGGGATCTACCTCGTCGAGGAAGCCTCGGACGTGCCGCACGTGCGGGTCAAGGACCCGAGCCGGTTGGCGGTCGTCACGCAGACGACGCTGAGCGTCGATGACGCGGCCGAGATCCTGCGCGCCGTGAAGAAGCACTTCCCCGAAGTCCGCGAGCCGAAGAAGCAGGACATCTGCTACGCCACGCAGAACCGCCAGGACGCCGTCAAGGTGATGGCGCCGCAGGTGGACGTGGTGGTGGTGGTCGGCAGCCCGACCAGCTCCAACAGCAACCGCCTGCGCGAGCTGGCCGAGCGCCTGGGCACGCCGGCCTACATGGTCGACGCGGCCGAGGACGTCCAGGCCGAATGGCTGGACGGTCGCTCGAAGGTGGGTCTCACGGCGGGGGCCTCGGCGCCGGACGTGCTGGTCCAGGCCGTGATCTCGCGTCTGCGCGAGCTGGGCGCGACGACGGTCCGCACGCTGCCGGGCGTCGAGGAGCACGTGCGCTTCCCGTTGCCGATGGGGCTGGGCGACAAGTCGATGGCCGAGGTCACCAGCGGCCGATCTTGATCGTCGCGCTCCCTCTTCGGAGGGGCGCCCGCTGATCGACATCCCCCATGCCATCGCCGACGTCCCCTGAGCGGGCCGCCGTCGGCGCAGAACACGAAAGAAACACCATGCTGGACATCACCCTGCTGCGCAAGGATCTGGACGCCGTCATCGAGCGCCTCCAACAGCGCAAGAGCCCCCAACCGTTCCTGGACGTCGAGCGCTTCAAGGCGCTGGAGACCGACCGCAAGCAGGTTCAGATCCGCACCGAGGAACTGCAGGCCAAGCGCAACCAGCTGTCCAAGCAGGTCGGCATGTTGAAGGGCAAGGGCGAGGACGCCAGCGCCGTGATGGCGGAGGTCGGCGGCATCGCCGACGAGCTGAAGGCCGGCGCCGAGAAGCTGGACGCGATTCAGGTCGAGCTCAACACGATGCTGATGAGCGTCCCCAACCTGCCCGACACGAGCGTGCCGGCGGGTGCGGACGAGACCGGCAACGTCGAGGTGCGCCGCTGGGGCCAGCCGCGCGAGTTCGACTTCGCGGTCAAGGACCACGTCGACCTCGGTGCTCCGCTGGGCCTGGACTTCGAACTCGGCGCCAAGCTGTCGGGCTCGCGCTTCGCCTTCCTGAAGGGACCAGTGGCTCGCCTGCACCGCGCGCTCGCACAGTTCATGCTCGACATGCAGACGCAGGACCACGGCTACACCGAGTGCTACACGCCCTACATCGTCAACCGCGAGATCCTCGAGGGAACGGGCCAGTTGCCCAAGTTCAAGGAAGACATGTTCTGGGTCCTGCGCGGCGGTGACGACGAGCAGAGCGAGCAGTACCTGATCTCGACCTCGGAGATCTCGTTGACCAACTCGGTCCGCGAGAGCGTCCTCACGGTCGACGAACTGCCGGTCAAGCTCACGGCGCACAGCCCGTGCTTCCGCTCGGAAGCCGGCTCGGCGGGCCGCGACACGCGCGGCATGATCCGCCAGCACCAGTTCGACAAGGTCGAGATGGTGCGCATCGAACAGCCCGAGCACAGCATGGCCGCGCTCGAAGAGATGACCGGCCACGCCGAAGCCGTGCTGCAGAAGCTCGGCCTGCCGTACCGCACCGTGCTGCTGTGTGCCGGCGACATGGGCTTCGGCGCGGTCAAGACCTACGACCTGGAGGTGTGGCTGCCGGCGCAGAACACCTACCGCGAGATCAGCTCGTGCTCGAACATGGGCGCGTTCCAGGCCCGACGCATGCAGGCGCGATTCAAGACCGCGCAAGGCAAGAACGAGCTGGTGCACACGTTGAACGGCTCGGGTCTGGCGGTGGGCCGGACGCTGGTCGCGGTGTTGGAGAACTACCAGCAGGCCGACGGCAGCATCACGGTGCCGGAAGCGCTGCGTCCGTACCTCGGCGGCAAGGACGTGCTGAAGGCCTGAGCCGGCGGCGAGCAAGGGCAGGGCGGTGGCTGCAACCGTCACCGACGCGGTTTTCGCACAAACTCGCGCGGGTTCTTGCCAAGGCCTCAAAAACCTCGCTATACTCTTAGGCTTAGTCGCTAACAACCACAGCGATCACCGAATTCCGGAGAGGTGGCAGAGTGGTTGAATGTACCTGACTCGAAATCAGGCGGACGGAAACGTCTCGGGGGTTCGAATCCCCCCCTCTCCTCCAGAAAAGCGCGTCGAATCAAGTATTCGGCGAGCGATTAGAAAACCCGCCTAGAGCGGGTTTTCTTTTTTCCGCAAGAGATCGACCGAAGCGACCGGGGTTACTTCAGCGGCCTGCTCGCGATTCGCGGGGAATGGCCGGGGAATGGCCGGGGAATGGCCGGGGAATACCGCCTCATCGCATATGCAGCGAACTCAAGCTCATCGGTTGGCTCGCTGCCAGCCGCGGGGCCTCGGCCAGCACGTTCAGGTCGGCGAGGAACTGCTCGAACTCGCGGCCCTTGTCGTAGAAGGCGTTGGCGCCGTTGCGCACGCACAGCGGCCCGTAGATCTCCGACTCGCGGTTGCTGAGGACCAGGATGGTTCCGCCGTAGCCGGCCAGGCGCAACTTGCGCAGCACCTCCAGCCCGGAGCCCGACGCCAGCGCCAGGTCCAGCACGACGACGTGCGGACGCGTCAGCCCGACGGTGCACAGCGCCTCGGCCTCGGTGGCGGCGAGGCCGACGACCGACAGGAAGGGCTGGTCCTTCAGGGCCGCCAACAGGTGTTTGCGGACCAGCGGCGAGTCTTCGACGAGAACGACTTTCATGTATCAATTTTGCACTTTTAAAATTGACAAAACCATGTGGAAAACCGAACGGTTGCGCTATCACGTGACTTTCTCTGGAGGCGGGCGCCCACCAGCCCCCATCCGGGGGGCGTCGCCGGAGGACATGCCTCCCCCGCCTTGTGGCTCCGAGGAGCCAGGCGCACACTGGTCCGAACCCCTACCGAGATGGCTCTCAAAGAGGCAATGAATCCATCCGGCCCGTCCGTCGATCGAGGACCCCGTCGTCGCTCCGTCGTGGGCGGCCTGGCGCTCGCCTGGGGGCCCTCCGTGTGGGGAAGTCCGCGGCCCCGCGTGCTGCGGGCGCTGGTGGAGTCCTGGCCGCCTTACCTGGTGCCCGGCGCGGATGGCAGCGTGCGCGGCCTCGATGCCGAGCTGCTGCAGGCGATCTGCACGCAGGCTGGTTTCGAACTGAACTGGATCCACGGATCGGCGCAGTGGCGCAAGCGGCGATACCGCGAACTGCTGAACGACCAGTTCGACGTGATCTTCTCGGCGACGCCGGTGCCGGGTCGCGAACGGACGGTCATGTACAGCCGGAACTACCGCAACGAGACGTTCATGGTCGCCGCCACGGATCGCCGCGATCCTCGGCTCGACGGGCTGTCGGGATTCGAGCAGGTACTGCAACGCCGCGTTCCGCTGCTGCACGTCGATGCGCTCAGCCTCGGTGCCGACTTCGAGGACTGGCGACCGCGCCTCGCCGAGGCCGGCCTGCTGCTCCCGTACCAGACCACGCGCCAGGGCGTCGACATGCTGAGGCTTGGCCGCGCCCCGCTGATCCTCGGTGACGATCTGGATGTCCAGGCGCAGGCGCGCGTGTCCGGTGTGCGGCTGCTGCGGCAGCCCTTCGGCCACAGCGTGCAGCCCGTGTGCCTGATGCTGAGCCGCCGTCGGCTCGACGAGCGCGATCTCACGCGCATCGACCAGGCGATCCAGGTGCTGGAGCAACGGGGCGCGCTGGCCGCGATCCGACGTCGCCACGGAGCGACTTGAACGGATGCGGCTCCCGCAGCCGCAGGCGCCTCAGAGGTCGGGCCGGTCGACGCCGTACCTGCCCGGCGTCACACCGAAGGTCCGCTTGAACAGCGCGATGAAGGCGCTGACGTTGTCGTAGCCGAGTTCCAGCGCGATCGTCGTCACCGGCTTGCCCGCGGCGAGCAGTTCGAGCCCGCGCAACAGCCGCACACGCTGGCGCCATTCGGTGAAGCTGAAGCCGGTCTCGTCGGCGAAGCGGCGCGTCAACGTGCGCGGCGCGATGCCTGCCCAGCCGGCCCATTCGTCGAGTCGGCGCTCGTCGTCGGGCCTGGCCGACAGCGCGCGGGCGATCTTGAGCAGCCGCGCGTCCGAAGGCATCGGCAGCCCGAGCGCCACGGGCTCAGCCGCAGCGATCTCATCGAGGATCACGCCCGCAAGCCGCGTCTGCGCCGCATCGAGTGCAGTAGCGGTCTCCGGCCACAGGGCGGCCCGTGCGACCGCTTCGCGCAGAAGACCGGAGACAGCCACGATCTGCGGCGCCGCCGGCAACGCCTCGCTGCCCTCGGGGCTGACATAGACGCTCCATCCGGCGAAGGGCCCGTGGGAGCGCAGACCATGCGGGATGTCGGGCGGAATCCACAGCGCATGCGTGGCGGGCACGACCCAGCGGCCGTCGCTCACCTCGACCGTCAGCAGACCCTCGATCGCACCGAGCATCTGCCCGCTCGCGTGCCGATGACGTCGCGTCGAACGGCCTTCGATGGCGGTCTGCTCGACCGCGCGCAGCAGCAGCGTTTCAGCATGGGCGGCAGTCTCGAAGGACTTCGAGCTTCCAGCCGCGATGGCTCGTCGTGGCGTCATCGGACTATCTTATGTCCTCAATGCCGTACCCAGGCCAAGGATGGCTGCCTACGATGCATTCATCCATTCATCACCAGGAGCAGACGCATGAAGGCCCAAGACATGTTGCCCGACGGGCAGAACCAGATCGAACGCAACGGCACCGTGATCCGCAAGGGCACCGTCGGCGCTTTCCTCGTCAACGTGAAGACATGGAGCGATGCGACCGCTGAAGCTGGTCAGCGCGCCGATGCGGAGCACGACATCGTGGAAGCGTTGCCCGCGCTGCGCGAACTGGGGTTGTTCGACGTCCTCGACGTCCGCGACGACCGCCTGCGCGCGTTGCTCGAGGCGCATTGACGCACATTGACGCGCCGCCCGACGGTGGCAGACTCCGCGACGATCCTTCTCCAGGAGTGTTGCCGTGAGTGAATCCCTCGGGTCCCCCGACTCTTTCGACGCCATCGTCATCGGGGCCGGCCAGGCCGGCCCCGCGCTGGCCGAGCGCATGTCCCAGGCCGGCTGGCGCGTCGCGGTCATCGAGCGCTCGCGCGTCGGTGGCACCTGCGTCAACACCGGCTGCATCCCGACCAAGGCGATGGTCGCCAGCGCCCATGCGGCCTGGGTCGTGCGCGAAGCGGCGCGCTGGGGCGTGCGGGTGCCGGCGCAAGTCGGCGTCGACCTCCCCGCCGTTGTCGCACGCAAGGAGCGCATCTCCGGCCAGTCCCGCGAGAACGTCGAGAAGTGGCTGCGCGGCATGCCCCATGTCGAGCTCATCATGGGCCACGCCCGCTTCGAAGACCCGCACACCGTCAGCGTCGGCGGACGACGCCTGCGCGCCGAGCGCTTCTTCATCAACGTCGGCGGTCGCCCGGCGCAGCCCGGCGTCGAGGGCCTGGACAGCGTGCCCTGGCTGACCAACGCGTCCATCATGAAGCTCGAAGAACTGCCCCGGCACCTGGTCGTCGTGGGCGGCAGCTACATCGGACTGGAGTTCGCGCAGATGTTCCGGCGCTTCGGCTCCGAGGTGACCGTCGTTCAGCGCGGTCCGCGGCTCGTGCCGCGCGAGGACGCCGACGTCTCCGAAGCCCTGCGCGGGATCCTGGAGCGCGAAGGCCTCACCATCCGCACCGGCGCCGAATGCGTGAAGCTGGCGCCGGCGGAAGAGGGCGTCGCCGTGCAGGTCAACTGCCAGACCGGCGAGCCCGAAGTCCGCGGCAGCCACGTGCTGATCGCCACCGGCCGCAAACCCAATACCGACGACCTGGGCCTGGACCTGGCCGGCGTGCGTCTGGACGAACGCGGCAACATCGTCGTGGACGACCAGCTGCGCAGCAGCGTGCCGCACATCTGGGCGCTCGGCGACTGCAACGGCCGCGGCGCGTTCACGCACACGTCGTGGAACGACTTCGAGGTCACCGCGGCGAATCTCTTCGACGGCGCGGATCGTGGCGTGGGCGATCGCGTCGTGACCTACGCGCTGTACACCGATCCGCCGCTCGCGCGCATCGGCCTGGGCGAGCAGGAGGTGCGCGCCAGCGGTCGTCCCGCGTTGATCGGCACGCGGCCGATGGCGCGCGTGGGCCGGGCGATCGAGAAGGGCGAGACCGAAGGCTTCATCAAGATCCTCGTCGATGCGGAGTCGAAGGCGATCCTCGGCGCGATGGTGCTCGGCGTCGATGGCGACGAGGCGGTGCAATCGCTGCTCGACGTCATCGCCTCGAAGCGGCCGTACACCGATGTCACCGCCGGCGGCGTGCGCATCCACCCGACGGTGAGCGAACTCCTGCCGACGGTGCTGCAGTCCTTGAAGCCCTTGTGAGCCGCTGCTGAGGCCTCCGTGAGGCCGCCCGGGCATGGCGGGACCGGCGGGTATGGCCCTTGCCATGCGTGTTCACCGCATGGTGCGGTTTCAAGAGGCACGCGATGGACCGCCCTGCACAACGACGCCCCGGCGCGACGCCGACGCTCTCCGCCGTGACGGCGGGGAACCCCGTGCCCTCGCTGCATGTCGTCGAGATCGTCGGCGCCGTGCCGTCGGACGAGACGCCGGAGGAGGCATGCCCGCTCGTGTCCGCATCCGACCGACTCGGCGCCACGCGGCTGGTCGAGCGGCTCGTGCAACGGCACGGGAACGGCGGCAACGTGCGTTTCACCGTCGTCTGTCCCGCTGACGGACCGTACGCGGAACGGTTGCGTGAACTCGGCGCGGAGACGGTGATCGTCGCGATGCCTGACGATCCGCCGTGGCACGCGATCCAGGTGCTCATCGGCCTGATCCGCAACAAGCAGGCCGCCGTGCTGCACGCACATCTGCCGAACGCGCATCGCCTCGCGGGGCTGGCCGGCGGCATCACGCGCACGCCGGTGCTGGCCACGGTGCAGGGCGTGCAGCTGGACATGCCGGATCTGGAAGTGCATCGCCTGATCGCAAGCCAGCTCAGCGTCGTCACGGAAGCGAGCTATTTCCACGCGCTGGGTCTGGGACTGTCGCCGGACCGGATCAGCCTCGATCCCTTCGATGCGGAGGCCGACGACGACACGGGCGTGGACAGTCTCGATGCCATCGGGCAACGGCTGCGAGGTCTCGCGGCGCCGATGGAGTCGCGCGGTGCGGCGCAGGCGCGTGCGCTCGTTCAGCCCCTGGCGCAGGAGGCCGTCTCGCCGGCCACGCCCATCGCGCCGGTCGCGATCCGCGCGGTCCTCGATGAACTCCAGCCTTCGCCCGCACGGCCTGCCGTATTCAACGGGTGATCGGCACATCGCGCGGGCATCGGGATTGCCGGTCTTTCCTTGCAAGGGTGCTGCGACGGTTCGCGATGCGACAGGACGCGATGCGAACCGCGCGGCGGCCCCCGGCAAGACCTTTCAATCCACAGTTCCCAGGAGATCCACCATGAACCCACGTTCCAAGATCACCACCGCGGCAATGGCGATTGCGCTGGCTTCCGGCGTCGGCTTCCTTCACGCCCAGAGCGGCGGCCAGGGCGGCAGCTCCGGCTCCGTCGGCGCGCGCGATCAGACCAGTGATCCGCTGTCCAACAACAACGACCAGGGCAAGGCGCCACCTGCGACGCCGGCCGCCAATCCGAGCACGGGCCAGCCCGCGACGACGAACGATTGGCAGAACAGCCAACCGGCCACCAGCAGCCAGAACAACGGCAACAACCAGACGACGGAACAGCGTCAGGACCCGAACGTCCGCACGCAGACCGATCCGATGCCGATGAGCGCGCCGAGCGCCGGCACGTCGTCGACGGACTCGTCGACGATGAGCACCGAGAGCACGGACACCACGCTGCCGGCTCGCGCTGACCGCAACTGATCCCGCTGTCATCACTGAGGAAGGCGGCCCGCGTGGCCGCCTTTTTCGTCAGCGCGTCCTGCGCGCCAGCCACACGCCGATCGCGACCAGCGCCATGCCGGCCATCGCGAGGCCGCTGAGCGTCTCGCCGAACAGCGCCCAGGCGATCAACGCGGTCGTCGGCGGCGTCAGGTAGAACAGGCTGGCGACGTTCACGGCGCTGCCGCGGCGGATCAGCACATTCAGCAGGCTGACCGCGCCCAGCGACAACACCAGCACCAGCCACGCCAGCGCGAAGACGAACTGACCGGTCCAGTGGACGTCCATGGTCTCGGTCATCGCGGCGATCGCGGCGGTGACGAGCAGGCTCGGCACGAACTGGATGATCGAGCCGGTGCGCAGGTCGAAGGAAGGACAGAACTTCTTCTGGTAGAGCGTGCCGGCGGTAATGCCGATCAAGGCGATGACGGCGGGCAGCAGCATCGTCAGCAACGCGTTGCCCGGAACGGCCGCGATCTTCTGCGCGACGACGAGGCCGACGCCGAGGAAGCCCAGCGCCAGGCCCAGCCACTGCATGCGGTCGATGCGCTCGCCGAGGAACGCGCGCGCGCCGAGCGCCGTGACCAGCGGCTGCAAGCCGACGACCAGGGCGGTGATGCCCGCCGGCAATCCATGCGAGATCGCCGTGAACACGCCGCCCAGATACACGCCGTGCACCAGCAGGCCGGTCACCGCGATGTGCCCGCACGCGGCCATCGAGCGAGGCCAGGGCGCGCGCAACACCAGCACCACCGGCAACATCAGCGCGATCACCGCGGCGTAGCGCCACGAGAGGAAGGTCAGCGGCTCCGCGTCCGGCAGGCCGAACTTCGCGCCGATGAAGCCGGTGCTCCAGACGGCGACGAAGAGCAGCGGCAGCAGGCCGCCGGCGCCGCGCGCGGGTGGGGCGGGAAGCTTGGACGACGGTGATGACGAGGCAGGCGGCGGGCTCATGGGGCCCGATGCTAACGAGGCCGGGTCGTCGACCGGGCGGCTAGCGCGTCGGGTTTTCCGCAGCGTCCCAACCGCCGCCGAAGGCGCGGAACGCCGACACGGCGGCCCGTGCATGGTTCGCGTCCAGTTGCGCGAGCTGGTCGCGCGCGCCGAGCAGCAGACGATCTTCCTGCAGCACTTCGATCAGGCTGGCGGCGCCGCCCTTGTAGGCGTCCTCGGCCGCGTCGCGCGCGACCTGATGCGCGCGGACTTCCTTCGCGAGGTCGCCGCGTTGCTGCTCCAGCTCGGACAGCGTGACGAGGGCGTTCTCGACATCCTCGGTCGCCCGTAGCATCCGCTGCCGCACCTGCGCGAGCGCCTCGGCCCGCGCGCCACGCGCCTGCGCGACTTCGGCATCGACGCGGCCGAAGTCGAACAGCCGCCAGTGCAGGCCGAGTAGCGCCTGCGGCTGGAACGCCTGCGAGCTGAACAGCCCGCCGTGCAGGCTGGACGCGCCCAGCACCCCGCCCAGCGTCAGGCGCGGGTAGTACTCGGCCGTCGCCACGCCGATGCGGGCCTGGCTGGCGTCGAGCTGGCGCTCGGCGGCGATGACGTCGGGACGACGACGCATCAGCGTGGCGGGCGTCAGGTCGCCGGGCAGCGTGGGGACGCGGTACGTCGATGACCGCGAGGTCGCCTGCGAGGCTGTCAGCGATGAGGCTTGCGATTGCGATTGCGATTGCGATTGCGCCTGCGATGCCGACATCAGCTTCGCCGCATAGGTCCCGGCCTGCTCGCCCATCAGCACGTCGAGGCGATGCTGCTGCTGCGCGAGCTCGGTCCTCAGCGGCGGCAGCGTGCCACGCGCCTGCAGCTGCAACGCCTGGGCCTCCGCGACTTCGCGCTGCGCGGCGAGCCCGCCCTTGAACCGGTCCTGGATCAATTGCAGCAATTGCGACTGCGTGCGCAGATGGGCCTTGGCGACCTCGATGCGGGCCTGCGCGCCGCGCACACGGAAGTAGGCATCGGCGGCTTCGGCGGCCACGGTCACGCGCGCACCCAGCCGCGCGGCTTCCGCGGCCTGCCACTCGGCGACCGCGGCGGTCTCGCCTTGTCGCAAACCGCCGGCGAGATCGGCCTCCCAGCTCGCACCCACGCCGAGCGTCTGCAAGGTCTGATTCCGGTCGTAGCCCGGGAAGCCATGGGCGAGCGAACCCTCGGGGCTCTTCAGCGACTGGCGCTGAGTGAGCAGCTGTCCTTGCACCGCGCCCTGCGGCAGGCGCTGCGCGCCGGCGCCTTGCGCCGCGGCGCGCGCCTGGTCGACCCGTGCCAGCGCGATGGCGAGGTCCAGGTTCTGGTCCAGCGCGCGCTGGACGATCGCGGTCAGCGCCGGATCGTCGAAGTCCTGCCACCAGGTGCCCAGCGTGGCCGGCGCGACGCCGTCCTGGTGCTGCGCGATCAGGGACTGGCCGGCGAAGCGGTCGTCGAGCGCGCGGGGGCGTTCACCGGGCCCGGGCATCTGCGCGCAGGCGACGAGAAAGGCGGCGAGGGCCAGCGGCGCGAGCCGGATCAGCGGGCGGAGAGAGACGGAATGCAGGAGCGTCATGGCGGGTCTCCTAGAAAGTCGAAGGATTCGGAACAGGCGAGGGCATCAATGCGCATCGGCGGAGGGCGCGGCGGGCGGCGCGATCTTGCGCAGCATCGGTACGAAGACCAGCGCGACGATGAAGCAGCCCATCACGATCAGGAAGGCGTCGGCGAAGGTCATCGTCAGCGCCTCGCGGTAGGTCAGCGACCAGAGCTGGCGCAGCGCGGCGGTGGCGGCGTCGCCCGATGGCATCGAGGCCGACAGCGATGCGCCGGTCGATGCCAGCAGTTGGGTCATCGCCTCGTTGCGGGTGGTCAGGTGCTCGGACAGGCGCTGGAAGTGCAGGTTGGTCCGGTCGTTGAGGATGGTCGCGCAGGCCGCGATGCCGATGGCGCCGCCGAGGTTGCGCATCAGGTTGAACAGCCCCGAGGCCAGCTTCAGCCGGGCCGGCGGCAGCGCCCCGAGCGCCAGCGTCACCACCGGCGGCACGCTGAGCTGCTGGCCCATGCCGCGCAGCGCCTGCGGCAGCAGCAGCTGATGCGAGCCCCAGTCATGCGTGATCGGCGCGAACTCCCACATCGACAGCGCGAAGAGCGAGAGCCCCGCGAAGAGGATCCAGCGCAGGTCGAAGCGGCTGGCGAGGAAGGCGTACAGCGGGATCGACATCACCTGGAACACGCCGGTGGAGAACACGGCCAAGCCGATGTCGAGCGCGCCGTAGCCGCGCACGCGGCCGAGGAACAGCGGCGTCAGGTAGATGGTGGCGAAGATCCCGATGCCGGTGATGAACGAGAACAGGCTGCCCAGCGCGAAGTTGCGGTCCTTGAGCGCGCGCAGGTCGACGATGGGATGCGCGTGCGTGAGGCTGCGCGCGATGAACGCGATGCCCGTCACGCCGGCGATCCACGCGGTGGCGACGATGGTCGAGTCGCTGAACCAGTTCCAGCGCGGCCCCTCTTCGAGCGTGTATTCCAGACAGCCGAGGAACACCGCGAGCAGCACCATCGACAGGTAGTCCGCGCCCTTGAGCAGCGAGAGATTGGGCTTGTCGACGCGCACCATCAGCGGCACGACGACGGTCACGACCAGGCCCGGCAGCAGGTTGATGTAGAAGAGCCACTGCCAGGACAGCACGTCGGTGATGTAGCCGCCGACGACGGGACCGAGCGTGGGCGCCAGCGAGGCGATCGCGCCGATGGTGGACGCCGCGATCACGCGCTGCTTGCCGCTGAAATACATGAACGCGGTGGTGAAGACCATCGGGATCATGGAGCCGCCCAGGAAGCCCTGCAGCGCGCGGAAGGCGATCATGCTCTGGATGTTCCAGGCCAGGCCGCACAGCAGGCTGGTCAGCGTGAAGCCCAGCGCCGAGACGGCGAACAGCCATCGCGTCGAGACCACGCTCGCGAGCCAGCCCGAGAGCGGGATCACGATGATCTCGGCGATCAGGTAGCTGGTCTGCACCCAGGTGGTGTCGTCCGCGCCGGCCGAGAGGCCGCCGCCGATGTCGCGCAGCGACGCCGACACGATCTGGATGTCCAGCAGCGCGATGAACATGCCCACGCACATGGTGGCGAAGGCCAGCACCTTGTCGCGCGTGGTGAGCTGGTCGATGGGGACGACGATGTCGGACCAGAAGGGCGGGCGCTTGCGCGCCGGTGGGGGTGGCGCCGACCCGTCGTCCGCCGTGGCAAGGGCGGTGCTCATTGCACGCTCGCGGTGGTCGTCGCGGTCTTGGTGGCGTCCGCGCTGGCGCTCTTGGTGCCGGCGCCAGCGTGGTTGGTGTCGACCTCGACGACGACGGACAGGCCCGGACGCAGCCGGCCCAGGCGCTCATCGGCCGGATCGAGCTGGATGCGCACCGGCACGCGCTGGACGATCTTGGTGAAGTTGCCGGTCGCGTTCTCCGCGGGCAGCACGCTGAACTGCGCGCCCGTTGCCGGCGCGAGGCTGCCGAGCGTGCCGTGCAGCACGACGCCGGGCCAGGCGTCCGCGCGGATGTTCACCGGCTGGCCGGTGGTCATGCGCGCGAGCTGGTCCTCCTTGAAGTTCGCGTCGATCCACAGGCCCTGTGCCGGGACCACCGACAGCAGCGGCGTGCCGACGCCGACGTAGGTGCCGAGCCGCGCCTTGCGGTTGCCGATGTAGCCGTCGCGCGGTGCGCGCAGCTCGGTGTAGCCCAGGTTGAGCTGGGCGATGTCGCGTTCGGCGCGGGCCTGGGCGAGCGCGGCCTGCGCCTGGCGCTTCTGCGTGGCGATGACGTCGAGCTGGCGCTCCGCGGCCTGCTGCTCGGCGCGGGCGCGTGCGGAGCCGGCCTGCGCGGTCTTGAAGCTCGCTTCGGCGCGCTGGCTGCTTTCGACCGACACGGCCGCGCGGCCGACGAGGTCCTTGTAGCGCGCGAAATCGTCGCGCGCGCGCTGCTCTTCAGCCGAAGCGGCGTCGATGCCGGCGCGGGCCTTCGCGATCACCGCCTGCTGCAGTGCGGCGGAGGCGCCGAGGTTGGCGATCGCGGCGTCCTGCGCCTCGACCGCGGCGATGGTACGTTGCAGCGCGGCCTGGTAGTCGCGGCTGTCGATGCGGGCGAGCAGGTCGCCGGCGTGGACGAACTGGTTGTCGGTGACCGGCAGCTCGGTGATGTAGCCCGTGACCTTCGCGCCGATCACGGTCACGTCGCCGCCGACGTAGGCGTCGTCGGTCTCCTCATGGAATCGGCCCACCGTCCACCAGTGCGCGCCGTAGGCGGCGATCCCGAGCACGACGGCCGTCAGCACGGCCCATTTCAGCGAGGCGCGTCCGAGGGCGCGGCGCGGCGGCGTGGCGGCTGAAGAGGAAGCGGAAGGCGTTGAAGCGGTCATGGAAGGACTCCGAAGGCCCGCCGGGTGGCGAGCGATGGAGCGGACTATAGGAACGTCACTTGCATCATGGAAGTCACTGGCTTGGGAATGCACTGTTGCTGATTCGTCAACTAACTTCCATGATGAAAGTCAGTGAGAATCGCGGGACGGCCGGACCGCCGTCGCGCCGATCGGGTGCGGCGGGGCTGGTCACCCACAAGGAGATCCCCGATGCGCCGCACGAGCTTCGAAGACATGGCCTGTCCGGTGGCGAGGGCGACGGACATGCTGGGCGACAGCTGGAGCGTGCTGATCCTGCGCGAGGTGTTCTACGGTCACCACCGCTTCGACGAGTTCGCGACCGAACTGGGCATCGCCTCCAACACGCTGACGCGCCGGCTGGCGGAACTGGTGGAGCGGGAGCTGCTCAAGAAGCGGCTCTACAGCGACAAGCCGCCGCGCTACGAGTACGTGCTGACGCCCAAGGGTCGGGACTTGCGACCGGTGATGCTGGCGCTGCTGACCTGGGGCAACAAGCACGCGGCCTTGAAGAACAAGCCGGTGCGGCTGGTCGACACCGAGACGGGGGAGCCGGTGGAGCTCAAGCTCATCGACGCCCGCACCGGCAAGGCGATCGGGCCGCAGCACAAGGTGGAGCGGCGGTCGGGGCAGCCCAAGAAGGTGGAGCTGTTCGACTTCGACGGCGTGATGCCGGCGGCGGGCGCGGCCGACTAGGATCGACCAGGGCCGACACGCGTCGACCGGGTCCGCTGGGGGCGCCCTTCAACGCTGGACCAGCGCGAGCTTCACGCCCAGTCCGACAAAGGCGGCCGCGAAGCCGCGGCGCATCCAGCGCAGGACGGGAGGGCGCGTGAGCACGCGGTCGCGCATCGCGGCGGCGAAGACGCCGTAGACCGCGAACACGGCGAAGGTCATGGCCATGAAGACGAGGGAGAGCTCGACCATCAACGGCGTCGGGTGCGGCTCGTCGCGGGCGATGAACTGCGGCAGGAAGGCGAGGAAGAAGATCGAGAGCTTCGGGTTGAGCAGGTTCACGAGGGCCGCGTTGGCCACGACCTCGCGCGCGGAGCGCGGCGGGCTGTCAGTGTCGACGGCGAGCGGTCCGCTGTCCTTCAGCGACATCCAGGCCATGTAGAGCAGGTAGACGACGCCGACGTACTTCACCGCGTCGAAGGCGACGGCGCTGGCGTGTAGCAGGGCGGCCAGGCCGGTGATCGCGGCCAGCATGTGGGGGACGATGCCGATCGTGCAGCCGAGGGCGGCGTGGATCGAGGCCCGCGCGCCGCCCGACAGCCCGGCGGCAAGGGTGACCAGCGCGCCGGTGCCGGGCGAGGCCACGACGATCAGCGAGGTGATCAGGAACTCGGGATTCGAGAGCGAAGAGAAGGGCACGACGGACCTCGGGGCGTTGAAGGCGGGGAGGTCATGGTCGAGGCGCGCCGGCGGCGCGTCTTGGACGAAATTGCAGGCGATCTCGGCTGACTCACGCTCAGCCGACTCAACGAAGCGCGGCGGCGTACGCGCCCGGCGCGATGCCGAAGCATCGGACGAAGTGGCGTGTCAGGTGGCTCTGGTCGAAGAAGCCGCTGGCGGCGGCGACATCCGCGAGCGGCGTGCCGAGCGCGATCAGTCGGCGTGCCTGCTGCAAGCGGCGTTGCACGAGGTAGGCGTGAGGCGGAAGTCCCGTCGCGCGGGTGAACCCGCGCAGGAACTGGAATCGGCTCAACCCGGCCTCGCGAGCGAGGTCTGCGAGGCTGACCGCGGCGGTGAGGTCGTCGTCGAGCCGCGAGCGGGCGATCGCGATGCCTGCTGGGATCGCGGGCAGCGCGACGGCGCGCGGCTGGAGCAGCGACTGCAACAGCAGGAGCAGCGCGCCGTCGACGCGGAGTGTGTCGGTGGACGCGGTCGGCGTGCTGGCCATCGCGTGGAAGAGCGATTCGAAGCGACCGGCGATGCGATCGTCGTGCAGTGTGGGTCGATGGAACTCGACGTCGCCGACGGCGCGGCCCTCGGCGATGTCGGCGACGAGATCACCGACGAGATCGGGCGACAGGTACAGCATGCGCCAGGCGCGGCCGTGATCGCCGAGCGGGAGGCCATCGTGGACCTCGCCAGGGTTGACGGTGATGACGTCGCCGGCGACGGACTGGACCATGCCGCGGCCGCTCGCGGTCTTCTGCGCGCCGCGATCGATGCGGCCGATGCCGAATTCATCGTGGATGTGACGAGGGAACGCCTTCGCGCTGTCGGCGCTGACGATGTCGACGCCGGGGAGTGGGCAGGGGAGGCGGGTGAAGGCGGGCATGGGCGGCGCGGGGGATGCTGCGACTCTAACAACCCCTGCGCGTTACGTGCTCAGGGCGTGGCGTCGGCGGCCTCGTCGCCGGCGAGGCCATCGCAGCTGGTTTCCTGGATCGCGCAGATCCGGTTCACCCAGGCCCGGAACCGGCCCGGCGGCAGGCCTGCGCGGGCGGCGGCGTCGATCTTCAGCGAGCGTCGATCCTTGGCCGGGAAGCGCTGGTCGGCGAACTCCACCTGCGCCCACTTCCCGTTGCAGTCCGCGAGGCGTCCAGCCTCGATGACGATGTCGTTGTCGAAGGTCTCGTTGTCGCCGATGCGCAGCACGGCGACGGCCTTCGGGCTCGGTCCTGCGCGTCCGACATCGGCCTGCGACTTCACGGTCAACCTGCTGCCGCTGACCCAGCCTTCGCCCGAGAACATCGGCCGTGCGGGGCGGTCGGTCAATGCCTCGTTGTCGCTGGCGTTGCGGATCAGGAACCAGCCGTTGCGCGCGCCGGCGACGTCGACCTCGACGCGCACGCCATAGCCGGCCGACGGCTCGATGAAGGTGGGCGGCAGCGTGCCGAGGACCTTGGCGCGCGGGTCCGGCGCGGCGCGGACCTTGAGTCCGGCGGGGTCGGTCTCGGCGACGAAGGCGCCGAAGTTGCAGATGCTGGTGGGCCGCTCGACAGCCGTCGTCGGGGCGCTGTGCACGAGGGTGGCGAAGCAGGAGGCTGCGAGCAGCAGGGCGCCGTTGCGCGAGGGGCGGTGTGTGGTCATGGAAAGAGACGTGATGCCGGAGGCAGCGGAACGCAGTCAGCGCAGGAGATCCAGCGTGCGCGGATCCGGCTGGCCGCTGAAGTAGCGATCGAGCGCTTCGATGAACACGGCCTCGTCGCCCGACGCCTTCGCGAAGAGCGTCAGCGATGAGCGGAACTTCATTGCGTCCACGGAGCCCAGGATCTGCTCGGCGGTCTTGTTGCGGTGGGTGTTCATCAGCGCGACGCACTCGCGCAGGCGCGGGCCGAGGACGTCGTGGTCGAGGTAGGCGATCGCCTCGTCCAGTGACTCGATCCCGTAGAACTGCGCCGTGCTGCTCACGCCCAGCCCACGGAGCTGGGGGAAGAAGTACCACATCCAATGGCTGAGCTTGCGGCCGCGCTTGAGCTCGGCGAGGACGTCGGCGACCTGCGGAGCTTGCGCAGTGCTGAATCGGTCAAGGGCAGACAGACTGGGCATAGCGGAGAAGTGTTGACCAAGCTGCGCTGGCAGGGATAGCTTGGAATTTTGGCGCGACCGATGTCCAGCGCTGTGGTTCTTATCACCTGTGTCCGCTTCAACGCCAGACGCCTTACGTATCTCAACAGCGGTCAGCATGCCTGTGGATTAGTACAGCATCAATGCTAGGCTCTAAGAGGGCTGGACGGCTGTTGTTAAGCTGTTTACAAGTGGGCGTCGATTTCCATCGAAATTTAGCGAATGCTAAAAAACTCCAATGCTGGCAATGGAAAACTCTCTTCTAGGTGCGATCTAGATCTGAACTTTCCTGTGGATAGTTCTTCGTGAGAGACTTGCACTCGACCGGATAATTCGGTAATGTTGGGAGTAGCACTCTCGAACCAAGAGTGCCAAAACGCGAAAGGCTGGAGCCTGCCAGCTACCAGCCTTTCTTGTGCAACTGATGCCCCGAAAGCGTCCAACGTTGTGGACTTGAGCAACGAGAAAGTAAAGCCTATGAAAACAGCCTGACCTTCTCGCCGCGCTTAGCGTTGCCTAGGCGCGGTCTTGAAGTGTGGCAGTGCAACATTTTCTTGTCTACGCATTCCTCGGTAAACCCTTAGTGAGCCTGCGCACAATGCGCCTCTCGTTTTCCGAGAACCGAAATCGCAGATTTGAAAGGCACAAAAATGCCAGGAAAATTGACGCCGGGAACTCCGACACCGCGTTCCGGCCAATACCGGAACAACAATACCGGTAACGAAGTGACCGGTACTCGTGGCAATCCCCTGCCGCCTACGCCGAAGCCGGGACAGAGCTATACGCTCGTGGATCCGACCAAGCACAAGAGCGGTCGCTGAGGGGGCAACATGGCATTCCATGTTTATCGCGACAACCTCAGTCAGTGGCGCTGGTACCTTCTTGCTGGGAACAATCGCAAGATTGCCGACAGCGGAGAGGGCTACAACAACAAGGCAGATTGCCTGTCGGCAATCAATCTGGTGAAAGGTACGGGCAACACGCCCGTGTACGGAGTCTAGAGACCTCTGAGGTCTGAGAGCGTCGATGGGCGGAAGTCCTCGACGCTCTTTTTCTTGATCGTCGCGACGCGGGTGTTCCGAACTTGAGAGAGCACGAGACGGCGCGCGCGGCTGAAGTGGCGTTCTAGCGTCCTGAACTGCCCAAGCGAAAAAACCGCCTCCCGGCGGTTTTCACTTGAATGAGGTTGACGAGCCTTACCCTCGGCACTGGTCACAACGGTTAGGGCTGCTTGGTTCCCCATCTGACCCGGTTGGAGGGCGCGCCCCATGCGAGCAAGAGCTTGAAGCCGTCATCGTCATTCTTCACGAGCTGCAATTCACTGCCTGGGTGACACAGGAGGTGATACACAACAAGGCGCGGATCGTATGCCTGAAGGCGATCAGATGCAACGCCGGGTGCAGTTGACGCAACCCACTGCGCGCTACCCCGCCCCCCCCCCCATGCGGACCAAGGCAAACAGGCCCCGGGGCCTAGAGTCTCATGAAGGATGTTCCTTGCGCTCAAGATTGATGTCTGACGCAGTTGGTCGGTGAATATCGAGCTGGATTTTCAGTTTTCGCACGGCCTAGAAGGGGATGTCGAAAAGAAGGCTGAAATCCCCTTCATACCGGTAAATCGCTTTCAGGCCTGCCTGCACCGTCCCGCGAACGCCATCGTTCGAGTCCATGAAATCGGTAACGTCGTCGTCGGCTTCGTAGCCGATGCGCACCATGTCATCAGCTTCATCAAAATATAGGAACGCGGGACCTACCTTCTTTTCGGATCCGAACTTGCGCCGTACAAAGAAGTTGACCATCGGCAAGGTTTTGCGGTTGAAGAGATCGGCAAGGGCGTCGACGCGCTTCGGATCCTTGACGATGTCTTGATAGAACGAAGTGCATTCGGAGGCAAACCAGTCGCAGTTTGATCGATGCAAACGTGCGAAGTCTTCAAGCAGATCCTGGAAGGCCGTCGCAGCGACGAGTCGGATGCGCGCGAAGGTCTCCGCCTTGTTGATGATGTAGCGCCCGATGTAGTGTTCGCCATGCACTTGGGCGCTTGTGATCCCGTCGCCGTCAAAGTGAATCCGAACTAGGTCGGTGTCGACGACGGAAACAAGATTGAACTGATAGACGCAGGGGTCCTTCTTCCTGCCCGGCAGTGACTGCATTTCATAAGCTTGCGCTTTCATCAGTCCCGTAATGGACGAGAAGATTGCCTTGTCGTTCTGGACTGCACCGGATCCCTTCTTCATCTCCTGAAACGCGAACACCTCGACCGTCGGCGTCTCTAGTACTTCGGTCACTCCGTGTTGCAGAGCGTCGCCGTGAAACTGCTTGCCGACCCCGGGCTGACCAAGCACGTATTGAAGGGCAGGGTCATTCGACCAGATGTGGACCGGCCACCAATCCGAGTTCTTGTCATTGAGATTTATGGGCCGAGCGAGGAACGCCCAGGCGTTGTCTGCGCTCTTCTTGCAGCTGACGATCAACACAGTGCAGACGTCGAAGTGCTGGACCTTCCGAGTGCGGTAGGCCACAAGATCAACTTCACGAACTGCGTCTGACTGGTCGTCGACGTAGTACTTGTTGCTTATGACAGTCCAGCCCGCGATCTTCAGGTCTTGGGCAACCTGATGTTCGAGTACGAAGCCAGATTTTCGAATGGAGTCGCTGTAAACATCGTCGGCCATGCCGTCCCCCGCCAGTTTCGTTTTGACGGGAATGGTCGCAGATCCGACCACCGCTGGTCACTTCAGGGAAGGTTCTGATTGATCAGTGCGCGCGCTCAGCGGGGAAGTCGCGGTCGGCCACGCGTACGCGGATAAACCGGTACTTCGGAAGTCGGGGATGGGGTGTGATCCAGATCTGCCATGACCTGACGCCGCTCGGCGGCCTTCTCCAGCGCCATCTCGTTCAGGCGTTGCCAGAACGCCTGGCGGGGGATGCGCCAGTCTCTGCCCAACTTGACACCTGGCAGTTCACCTGAACGCAACATCGAGATCAAACTGGATTCCGTGCAGTTGAAAAGGCCACAGATTTCCGTGAACGCGATCAGATGCGGATGATCCTGCTCTGTCGTCGTTCCGGTGGTCATGCTGCGCTCCCGCGCGAGGCCTTGGCCTTGCCTTCGAGATCGTCTAACTGACCCAGCACCCGGGTCAGGCAGTGCAGTGCACTGCTTTTCAGAATCCCCTTGAGCTTCTCTTGCGCCAAGGGCCATACGGTTGTCACGGGGTGGCCTGCGCCGGGCGGCAGGACGTCGTCGGCCTGCATCCGAACCCATTCAGCGACTCGTTCTTCCTGCTCGCGGCGGTTCTCCTCGAACACCGGCCAGACCTGCGACGGGCGCGGGGCACCGGACTTATGCGCAGGCAGGGACGTGTCCCGCTTCTGCTTCAGGCCGCTGCAGTAGGTTGCCGGACGCTCCGTCGGATCTTCGGTGACGAAGTCGAGCTGGGCGATCAGCGCGCTGCCGTCGGTCTCGAAGATAGTGAGTTTCACGCCGCGTCGCTCAGCCGCGTTCATGTCCAGATGGTGTGCGATCTGGCGACCCCTGAACTTCACCGGGAAGCTGCCCGAGGGTTCGATCTTGATCTGCTGGAACGGGGCGGTCTTCATGGCCCACGTCCTTTCCCGCCGATGGCGAAATAGGTTGAAGACGCTCCCACGCGCGACGGGAGCGATGCTTCACGGGTGGTGCCGTGGACACGTGCCTGGGGAGCGCTCAGGCATAAAGCGTTGGCCGCATGGGCCGGCTTGTCTGTTGGACAAGTCCCGTGGATTGTGCCTCACGTCCCGGGAAAGATCGAGCGATGGCTCATCGGTCCCCGCTTGCAGGCGACCCGGCGCTTCTTGCGCTGGGGGCTGCAGTGCGTCGTATCCGCGAAGCCAAGGGGATCTCGCAGGAACGGCTGGCGCTGGAAGCCCAGGTGGACCGGTCCTATGTCAGCCACATCGAGACCGGGAAGAACAATCCAGCGGTGTTGACGCTGGTGAAGCTTGCGGGGGCTATGGACGTGTCGGTCGCAGACTTGGTGGCGCAGGCAGGGTTGTAGCGCTCCAGTCGAAGGGGCTGACTGCGACGCGGTTGCGTTGAGATCCTTCGCTCAAGGTTTGATGCCCCGCAATGACTTTTCAGGCGCCGGGGGTGTCAGGGCGAACAGGCTGGCGAACGCGAGTGCACCGATGGCACCGGAAATCGCAAGTGCCCCGCGACCGGACGCATCGAGCGCGAGACCGAAGGACCAAGGCGCAATCGCCTGAGCCAACCGGGCAGGAATCATCAGGACGCCCTGACGTCTGCCATATCCTTGGGCGCCGAAGATCGACAGGGGAAGCGTTCCCTTGGCGATGGTAAGAATCCCGTTGCCAGCCCCGTGTAGCAGTCCGAAGACTGCGGCTGCAGGGGCGCCCAAGACTCCCAGAAGAATCGCACCGAACGGATGTAGGGCTGCGGCAAGGCGTGCTGCGATCAATGGGTGTAGATGCCGCATCAGGCCGAACTCCGTCAGTCTTGCGGCGACTTGAGCCGGACCGATAAGTGCGCCGACCATGACAGCGCCTTCAAGCGACGCGCCTTGTGCCTGCAGGAGTCGCGGAAGATGCGCGGCCATCGCCGTACTGATGAACAGTGTGGCGGCGAAGACCCATGCCAGCAAGGCCGTGGTGTACCGCGAGGGCTTGGAGGCCGCGACATGGGCGATCACGTCCATGGGCGGCGCGCCGATGGCGCTGAGGGGCTTCTCTACCCCGGCGATCAATGCATTGAGCGGCAGGCCGAGGCACAGGTGAAGTGCGGCCCAGACAAAGCAAGTCGATCGCCAGCCGAGTGTGGTTTCGAGATGACTGGTCAGCGGCCACCCGACGGTGCTCGCGAATCCTGCAAGCAGCGTCACTCCAGTTATTGCCGCCCTGGAGTCTTGACCCCACAAGCGGACCAAGGCCGCGAACGCTGCTTCATAGAGGCCGCCTCCCATGCCGACACCCAAGACGATCCAGGCAGCGACCATGCCGGCAGTGCTGCGCGCGCTTCCCAGCAGCGCCAGACCAGCGAAGAACACCAGACTGCTGATCATCAACACGGGACGCCCGCCGTGCCGGTCTATGGCCCGCCCGGCAGCAGGACCGACACAGGCGGAGACCACCAGCGCCATCGAGAACGCGCCGAACACGGTCGAAGTACTGACACCAAGGTCGATCGCCATCGGCGCTGCCAGCATCGCAGGCAGGTAGTACGTCGACGCCCACGCCAGTGTCTGGGCCACGCCCAGGGCGGCAGTGGTTCCGGCCCGGGCCAACGGCATTCGAGTCAGCTGCAGCAGCTTGTAGATGCGGTGGCTGGATCGCCCGCTGTCTTGCCTGCTGGGGCGCAACCGCTCTTCCGCGTGACGGCGATCGGCTGTGTTGCAGCTGGGCTGCAACAGCTGTCACCCTGGACAGGAACGCCGTTGTCGACCGGCTTGATGGTCGCCTGCGGGGCCTTCTTCGATGCTTCCTTCCGCTCGCTGTAGCGATCGACCAGGTAGGGGGACAGGTCTCGCGTCAGCAACGTGAACTTGAACAGCTCTTCGACCACGTCGACGACGCGTTCGTAGTAGGCCGAAGACTTCATCCGGCCTTCTTCGGTGAACTCGTCGTAGGCCTTGGCGACGGATGACTGATTCGGGATCGTGAGCATGCGCATCCAGCGGCCCAGCACCCGCATCTGGTTCACCGCGTTGAAGCTCTGCGACCCACCGGATACCTGCATGACCGCAAGCGTCTTGCCCTGCGTCGGACGGATCGCGCCCGAGGTCAGCGGAATCCAGTCGATCTGTGCCTTCATCACGCCCGTCATGGCGCCGTGGCGCTCCGGCGAGCACCACACCATGCCTTCGGACCAAGCGGCCAACTGGCGCAGTTCCTGGACCTTGGGATGGGTGTCAGCGGCGTCGTCCGGCAGCGGCAGGCCGGACGGGTCGAAGACACGGACCTCCCCGCCCATGGCCTCAAGCAGTCGCGCGGCCTCAAATACCAGCAGTCGGCTGTAGGACCTGACGCGGAGCGAACCATAAAGCAACAGGAACCGCGGCTTGTGCCGGGATGGGTCAATGGGCTTGAGTCGCTCGGGGTCAGGCACTTCAAAGACGCCTGTGTCGAGGGCGGGGAAGGTCAGGTCCAGTTCAGGCATTTCGGCTTCCTTGCTCGTACCAGGATTGGCTGCGATTAACGATGCTGACGATGGCCAGCATGATGGGGACCTCGACCAGAACACCAACCACGGTCGCCAAAGCGGCGCCGGACTGGAACCCGAAGAGGCTGATGGCAGTCGCGACCGCCAACTCGAAGAAGTTGCTGGCACCGATGAGTGCGGATGGACCGGCGACGCAGTGCTGGACACCAAACCTGCGGTTGAGGATGTACGCCAGCCCCGAGTTCAAGATGACCTGAATCAGGATGGGTACGGCGAGCAGAGCGATGACCAGCGGTTGTTCAATGATCTGGCCGCCCTGGAAGGCGAAGAGCAGTACCAGTGTCAACAACAGCGCGCTGATGGAGAAGGGCGATAGCTTCGCGAGCGTTGCCTGCAGGCGGGCTTGGCCGCGCTGCAGGAGCCATCTGCGCCAGAGCTGGGACATGACGACCGGGAGGACGATGTAGAGCCCGACCGAGGTCATCAACGTGTCCCACGGCACGGTGACCGAGGACAACCCGAGGAGAAGCGCGACGATGGGCGCGAAGGCGATCACCATGATCGCGTCGTTCAGCGCGACCTGCGACAGCGTGAAAAGTGGATCACCTTTGCACAGCTGACTCCAGACGAAGACCATGGCCGTGCACGGTGCTGCCGCCAGGAGAATCAGACCCGCGACGTAGCTGTCGAGCTGCTCGGCGGGCAGCCAGGACGCGAACAGATGACGGATGAACATCCATGCAAGGACGGCCATCGAAAATGGCTTGACGCCCCAGTTGATGAACAGCGTGACCCCGATGCCCCTCGCATGCGTCTTCACTTGACCCAGTGCGGCGAAGTCGACCTTCAGCAGCATCGGGATGATCATGATCCAGATCAGCACGCCGACCGGCACATTGACTTGTGCGACCTCCAGCGAGGCTACGGAATGAGCGAGGCCGGGGGCGACCTGTCCGAGTCCGACCCCGATGGCGATGCACGCCATCACCCATACGCTCAGGTACTTCTCGAAGAAGCCGATGCGAGCCGGTGGGGCGGTGACCTTGGCCGATGGGAGAGCCGTGACCTTGTCCATCATGAGCGGCCAATGCGGATCAAGGCATCCTGCAACGCCGCGTCGGTCATCGTCGCGACGGGGAGCAGGGTGAGTTGAAGCATGCGATAGGCAATGGCTTCCCGGGTCAGTTCGAAGGCGGCCGCCCGATCGGCCTCGGGGGCAGCGGACGGATCGGCGTAACCCCAATGCACCTTCACGGGGCTGCCCGGCCAGTAAGGACATTGCTCGGCGGCGGCGCTGTCGCAGACGGTAATGACGATGCGCATCTGCGGCGCTTCGGGGCCGATGAATTCGTCCCAGCTCTTGCTGCGGAATCCGGCAACGTCGACACCAGCAGCCGCAAGCGCGTGCAGGGCGTGCGGGTTGATCCGTCCGCTGGGCGCGCTGCCGGCGCTGAATCCGCGCAGGTCTTTGCCCAGCCGTGATGCCCAGTGATTCAGCATGCCTTCACTCAGCACGCTTCGCGCCGAGTTGTGGGTGCACAGGATGAGGACGTTGGTGGCCATGGCGTCAGCGATTGCCGATGGTGGTGATTTCCTGGCGGATCGCCATGCGGTCGAGCGCTGGCAGGGGCAGCGCCATCATCAATTCCAGGCGCCGCTTCAAGGTGATTGCTGCATTGCGGAAGGCCAGCCGACGTGTGGCCTCCGGGCCCTCGACCGTCCCCGGATCGGGCATGCCCCAGTGAGCGGTCAGGGGCTGACCCGGCCATACGGGGCAAGTCTCGCCAGCAGCCTGATCGCAGACGGTGAAGACGAAGTCCATCACGGGCGCATCGGCGACTGCAAATTCATCCCAGCCCTTGGAGCGAAGGCCATCCGTCGCGATGCCCAGCTGCTGCAGTTCCTCCATGGCCATCAGGTGAACTTGCCCGCTGGGCGCGCTGCCTGCGGAGAACGCCTTGAAGCGTCCGCCGCCCATGTGATTCAACAGGCCTTCCGCGAGGATGGACCGGGCTGAGTTCCGGGTGCAGATGAACAGGACGTTGTAGGTGGGTGTCTTCACGGGGGCCTTTCAGCAGCCGCACTTGGCCGGGTCGTTGTCCACCGCGCAGGCATCACCCTGGCAGCAGTTCTTGGTCAGGTATCCAAGCAGGGCGTTCATCTGGTCGTACGCGGCGCGGTAGATCAGGTTGCGGCTGGCGCGTTCCTGCGTTACCAGCCCCGACGCGACCAGTTCCTTCAAGTGGAACGACAGGGTGGCGGCAGGTACGCCGAGGGCTTCCTGGATTGCACCGGGGGTCAGGCCGCTCTGGCCGACCACGACCAGGGCGCGGAACACCTGGAGCCGCAGCGGTTGGGCGAGAGCACCGAGGGCTTTGACGACTTCGTTTTCTTCCATTATTCGACTTTACTCGAAAGATGGAATGAATAGTCAAATCCCCGGATCATCTGGGGAGTAGGGCGACGATCGCGCGCCCGTGCGCCGATGGATCCGGTGCCGCATCACCGGACCGTCTGCTTGGCGTCTTTAGTCGGTCTGGTTCATGGCGACGGCTTCAACGGCGGGCGCTGCCGTTCTTCTGCGCCGCCCGCTGCTCCACTCGACGCCGGTGACGTGCGTCGGAACCGACCAGGACACACAGCCTGACAGAACCAGTCCCCGGGGTCGGTCCTTGACGGGATCAGTGTTGTAGAAGATGTCAGGGACGAGAGGGGGTTGGGGGAGGGGCTGGGCCTGGAGGGGATCTTGTCCTTGTGTTTGGAGGCTTCCTTCAGTACTGGCACAGATCTGAAGGCTGTGTTCTGTAACTTGTTGATTTGAATGGGAAATGCTGGATATCGTCTGATCATTCACCGGGGTTTGTAGGGGTTGGCATTCCAGCGAAAGTCGCACGCCGGTCGCCCGCTCGATCAACGCTTCCACGGCGGCTGGCTCGACGTGACGCTTGAAGATCCAGCCGTCGTGCACTGCGAGCAATACGTCGCCCCCATGCGCATCTAGGACGGCCCTGAGTGCCGATGCCTCGACCCCCTGGAGGAGGTGGGCTAGCAAGCGCCATTTGCCGCGACTCATGGGCGCCGCCCGGCCAATCGCGTTGACCACGCGGCCAAAGGGCTTCGCATGGAGTTCGATCAATGGGGCGATCAGCGTCTTGATCTCGGTCAGGAGGCTGCGGACGAACTTGTCCTGTCCGAAGCGCTTCGCTGCGTCCTGCGACCCGAGGGTTCGAGCGAGGGAGCCGTGCAGGCGAGGGGACAGGGACATCCCGTAGACCAGCGCGATCAGTGCCTGCTTCACCGCATCGACATCCGCATTGCATGTCCGGCTGAGCCTTTCACGTGTTTCGCGTTTGCTGACCAGGTATGCGGCGACGGTCGGGGTCTCGATCCCCAGGCGGATCGCAAAGTGGCGCAGGACCGCGAAGTGGCAATTGGAGATGTCGTAGTCCCAAGCGCCCGACAACGCGGCTTTCCGAGCTTCCCGGCTGTATCCCTGCAGGACGCCACCGCGCGCGAACAGGCGGCCCGTGTCCTTCTCCTCGTACCTGATTGGCACGCGGCCCGGCGCGAGCTTGTTGTTGGCCAAGCGCAGCAGTGCCTTGGCGAATTTTCGATCCTGTTCCCGTGGCGCGACTGCGCTGCAGTACTGCAGGGCCGCGACGTTGATCTCTACAGCGTTGGTGCAGGCGAGGCCGACATAGGAGCTTTTCGACGGTCCCCGCCGGGCTGGTAAAGCCGTCTGCAAGCGCCTGATCGGCCTTCCTTTGTCGTCGAGCAGGTCACAGGGCTGCGGGTCGTCGCAGGACGCTTGGATGGCTTCCAACAGCTCGGCCTTGGGCCTCCACGCGTGCGCCACCCTCTGGCCGCGAATCCCGGGCAGGACGTGGAAGTAGTGGTACTGCAGGCGATCGCGGGCCCGTTGATCCGACTTCCACAGGGTGCGCAAGCGCTGCTTGGGGAACGCGCAGTAACCGGCGTACACATCGTGGGATGGGCCCGATGCCCAGGCCCACGCCATGCGCGTGATCGCCCACTGCTCGGTCTCCGCCAAAGTACGGAAGTGGGGTACGCGGCTGGCGATGTTGGCGGACAGGTTCGACGGGGTCATGCGCTGAACGCCTCCCGCTGCGCCTGCAGCGCTGTAGTCAAACGGCGGATCTCGCCGTCGGCCATGCCCGCGACACGCGCGCCGAGGATGGTCTGGACTTCGTCTTCGGGCCAGCCAATGCAGCCCGAGGAGAGGCTCACAGGTTTCGTCCACAGGCCGTCAGCGACGAGGCGATAGATGGTCGATCGGGAGCATCCCATGAGGGCGCAGACCGAGGGGAGTCGAAGGATCTTGAAGGACATGGACATGCGGGTCCGGGAGTGAAAGGAACAGCAATTTCACGGCATGCCACATTGATTCAATCGATCTCAGGCCGTCCTTTTTTGGGGCCTTGGCGCATGCGCAACAGACCCCTGATTCGCTGGTTGGGGGAAGGCCTGATCGTGGGAGACATCGGTCAGCCCTGGGTGGTACATCCTCGAAGTCACAGATCGTCAACGTCCGCGTTGACCATGCGTCGAACTGATCCAACGCTCCCTAAAATTCTTGGATGGCGATGGGACGAAAGACCGGCGGACGCGTAGCGGGAACTCCGAATCGGAGGACTGCGGATGTCATCGAGCGGCTCGAAGAACTGGGCTGCGATCCCATCGAGGGCATGGCCCTGATCGCGATGGACGAGTCGAACCCGCCGGAGCTGCGCGGGCGCATGTTTTCGGAGCTAGCGCAGTACGTGGCCCCGAAGCGCCGCGCCCTCGACATGGACGCACCGTCTACGGCGCCTGTGACGATCCGCCTTGGAATCCCAGTCAAGCAGCAAACCGATGGGACTCACACCATTTCAGGCGCATCTGTCCTATGAACGGCATCTGACTTCAGCCGCCGTCTTCGTGCGGATACTGTCCGCCGTTGAGAGCCTTAAACAGATCGTGCACGTCTCCGCTTGAGGAGGTGGTGCCGAAGTCCAGCGGACCTACGCCGATCGCATTCCCGACAGCGTCCACATAGTTGAACATGTACCCGAAGAAGGCCAGCGACTCCTGCTGAGTGTGGGTGCCAAGCGGAACGAATGAGAGGACGGCCACTTTGTCACTGTGGCCCACCAGCCTGTTGCGGGCTTCTTCGATCAGGGTCCTAAATCGATCTAGGCCGACCGTCGCGTCCTGAATCGCCTGGTTCATCATCCCCTCCGCGTTTAGCAGCTCGTTCACGTGGGCGACGGTCAAGTTCAGGCGCTTGCCGCCCTTGACAGGGGTGCTGGCCTTGTCTGTCAGCTTGCAGACCTGGAGGATGTAGTTCTCGTAAAGGATCCGATTGATTTCTTGGAAGAACAGCGGCGCCGTCTTGTCCATCAGCTGATGGCGTACTCCCCCGGACTCGAACAACCCGATAAACGTGTTGAAGCAGGTCCGGATCCAGATGCACTGTTCGCGCAATGCCAAGAAGGTTTCCCTGAGATCGTCCGATGCCATTGAGGCTCTCCCGCAGTAATGCGTCGCGGCTCGGTCCGTCGATCCATGACGACTGCCAACCGGCATAGTTAATCCATCTCGGGCGCGCAACCTCGCTCGTCACATAGCGCAGCCCAGCGCGGCGTCGCTACTGTAGTTGCCCCGAGGGCGCGCCTGAAATCGTGATGCCCGAAGCCCTGGAGATCCTGGCCTTGACCCGTTGACCCGTTGCCCCCTTGGCCCTAGCGGACGCCCGGATCGTGCCGGTAGACTTGCGCGACAGGGAGAGGGACAACAAGATGAGCAAAAGCGCGGTCGATACCTCGCGGGGTTCGTTGTGGCATCGCTGGGACCCCCACATCCATGCGCCTGGTACGGCGATGAACGACCAGTATGGCGGTGCCGATCCCTGGTCCGAATTCTTCACTCGTGTCGACCAGCAGCAGCCGGCCATTCGCGCCCTGGGCATCACGGACTACTTCCTCGTTGACACCTACGAGAAGGCCTGCGAGGCGAAGGCCGCCGGGCGCTTGCCGGGCGTCGAACTCCTGTTCCCCAACGTTGAAATCCGCCTGTCGCTAGGCACGGGGACCAACTCGGCGATCAACGCGCATCTGCTGTTCTCACCGGACGAGAAGGACCACGTCGAGCGTATTCGCCGCCTGCTGTCGGGCTTCAAGTTCCGCTACATGAAGGATGAGTTTCGCTGCGAGCGTTCAGAACTTATGCGCCTAGGGCGTGCGCATGACGTCGCAATTGTCGACGACGGCGTGGCACTCACGGCTGGGGTGAACCAGTTCAAGATCGACTTCGAGGACCTGCGCAAGACCTGGGAGACCAACGACTGGTTCCGCGCCAATTGCTTGGTCGCTATGGCTGCCGGCGAGCGCGACGGAACATCGGGGCTGCGGGATCCGACTGGATCTTTTGCCGCGACGCGCACCAACATCGAGGCCTTTGCACACATCATTTTCAGCGGTAATCCCAAGCAGGCGGCCTTCTATGCGGGAAAAGGGCAAGCGACGCTAGACGAACTCAACGCCAAGTGGGGTGGCGTCAAGCCTTGTTTACACGGGTCGGATGCTCATGATCACAGCAGGGTCGGCAATCCGCTGATGGATCGTTATTGCTGGCTCAAAGGCGCGGTGACCTTCGAAGCCCTGCGTCAGACCTGCATGAACCCCGATGGGCGCGCCTTCATCGGCAAGGAACCGCCGCGTGGCGCGCTACCCAATAGCGCCATCCGATCTGTAGAAGTCAGCCACGCGCCGTGGATGAAGCCGGCGAGGATCGAGCTGAACGCTGGACTTATTGCCATCATCGGAGCCCGTGGATCTGGCAAGACCGCGTTGGCGGATTTCATCGCCATGGGCGGCTGCGCGGTTTTCCAACACCTGAGTGACAAGTCCTTCCTGCGGAGGGCAGGCGAGCACCTGCAGCAGTCCGAGGTCCAGCTGCAGTGGGAATCCGGTGACACCACCTCCAATTCCTTCGCCGGGCTAGAGATGGAGGACCTCGTTGACGCGCCGCACGTGCAGTACCTGTCCCAGCAGTTCGTCGATCAATTGTGTTCGGCGGAGGGGCTGGAGGATCCGCTGGTACGTGAGATCGAACGCGTCGTGTTCGATGCGCACTCGGAGGGTGACCGACTGGACGCTACTTCGTTCGACGAACTTCTGAACATACGCCTGGAGGGGGCTCGAACCAGCCGTAACCGGCATGTCCAGGCCATTTCACGCACTTCAGAGATGATGACCTCCGAGCAGGCGCGCAAAGACGGGCTGCCTGCCCTGGTCAATGAGCGTACGGCTAAGCAGACGGCCATCCAGACCGACGAGGCTGGCATGAAGGCGTTGATGCCCAAAGGCGATGCCGCACGAGCGCAGCGTCACGACCAGGTCGCCGATGCCGTGGAGGCCAAACGGGGCGAGGTGATCGCAGTCAAGGTCAGGCTTGAAGCACTGCAGCACCTCGTGGCCGACGTCAAAAACCTGCGCGAGCGCGAGCTGCCGGAAATGCTCGAAGTCTTGAGGCTTGAGCGAGCAGACGCGGCGCTGCCGGCAGCGGACTGGGATAAGTTCAAGTTGGTCTTTGCGGGAGATGTGGACGCGGTGCTCACGCAGCGACTGCAAGAGACAAAGCGCCAGCTGCGCATGCTCGAAGGAGATTTGACGGCGCCGACTGCGCCAGCCGTCGCGACTGATTCCAGTGTTCCCTTGCTGGCTGACACCGATGATCTGACCAGGCAGCCACTGAAGTTGCTGGAGCGCGAGCTTGCGCGGTTGCGCACGCTGGTGGGCATGGATGCGCAGAACGCAAGACGCTTCAAGCAGATGAGCGACCGCGTTGCGACGGCCAAGATTGCGCTGACCAAGCTGGACGCCGAGATCACGAAGGGCCAGGGCGCGAACGAGCGCATTGACACGTTGCGCCAGCAAAGGCGTTCGGACTATGTCGGTGTCTTCCAGGCTGTGTTGGAGGAAGAGAAGGCCCTGCAAGCGCTGTATCAGCCGCTGAAAGCGCAGATCGCTCAGGCGCAAGGATCGCTTGCCAAGCTCGCATTCACCGTGCGGCGCGATGTGGACCTCGACGCGTGGTGCGAGGAGGGCGAGTCGCTGCTGGACTTGCGTTCGGCGGGAGCCTTCAAGGGCAAAGGAAGCCTGCGCAGCATAGCGTCATTGGCATTGCTCGATGCTTGGCGAACGGGCGATGCCGCGCAGGCTGGAGAAGCGCTGCAGCAGTTCATCGCTGCGCATTCCGCCGACCTGCGCGGTCATCGTCCAGAGCAAATGGAGATCAAGGAATGGTCGCGGCGCGTTTCGGCGTGGTTGTTCAGTACACATCACATCTCGGTCGGGTACGGTCTGGAGTTCGACGGTGTATCTATCGAACGACTGTCCCCGGGAACGCGCGGCATCGTGCTGCTGCTGCTGTACTTGGCTGTGGATGCCCAGGACGACCGTCCTCTGATCGTCGACCAGCCTGAGGAGAACCTGGACCCGCAGTCGATCTACGATGAACTTGTGGTCGAGTTCCAGCGTGCGAAGCTGCGCCGCCAAGTGATCATCGTGACCCATAACGCGAACTTGGTCGTCAACACCGATGCGGATCAGGTGATCGTTGCTCGCTGCGGTAGCCACGAGCCGGGCCGCTTGCCTCAAATGACCTATGTCTCTGGGGGGCTGGAGGAGCCGGCGATCCGGGAAGCAGTGTGCGCCATCCTGGAGGGTGGTAAGCGTGCTTTCCAGGAACGTGCGAAGCGGCTGCGTGTTGCCGTGTAAGTGCAACAGCGCACGTGCACCGAGCGTGCGGATTCGCTGGAATGCTCAGCCGCTGCGTGGTGGCGTAGGCGAAGACGTTCGGGCGCCTCAAATGTCGATCAAAGTAGAAGATGCCGAAGGTAGGCAACGGAAGCGGTGACCCCCGGGTACTCGATCTTCTCTATAGCTGTTCGCAGGTCCGCCAGCGCGCGGTGCGTGTAGACGCGGGCGCCCGTGCTGCCCTTCGCCTCATGCCCCAGTAACGCGTCGATCAAGGTCTCCGCGACTTCGCCGTTCGCGAGCGCGCTGCGGACCGTGTGTCGGAAGCAGTGGAAGTCCGGATATCGGCCCAGACCCAGCGCGCGGCGATGTAGACCAAACCAATGACTGAAGTACCCGCCGGTCTTGCCGTCGCGACGCGGCACGTCAGGCCACATCGACAGGTCTGGGCTCGCAATGCCATTGACGTAGTCGCCGAAGCCCAGCCGGATCAGTTCGCTGTGCACCGGTACTTTCCGAACTGCAGCGCTGGTTTTCAGTCGCAGGTCGTCACCGTCGTCGGTGATGTTCAGGACCAGCGTGCCATTGATCAACTCGATGTCCCGCCGCCGCAGCTGGATCAACTCGCTGATGCGGGCGCCGCTGAACATGCCCAGCAACGGGACCCAGTACGCCGCTGCGCCGCCGCTCTTGATGTCCGCTGGCAAGGCGTATTGCGCATGGAGCGGCGCGTTCAGCAGGGTCTGCAGTTCTTCCGTAGACCAAGGACGCCGTCGGTGTGTCGTCGACGAGTCGATGTCCAGCCCCTCCCAGGGCTGGCGATGGATCAGCTCCAGGTCGACATGGGCGAACTTCAGCAGCGACTTCACCCAGGTCATGCGGTCGTGCGCCGTCTTGGTCGTGGTGCCGCGATCGGGGTGCTGTAGCCAAGCCCGGAACTCGACGCCATGGGCCCGCGAGAGCGCGGCAAGGGGAGGGTTGCCTGTCTGCTGTTCGAAGAGCGCCAAGGCCCGTTTGCAGGCTGCGACGGTGTCCTTGTTGCGGGACTTGGCTTCAGTCCATTTGCCGAAGACTTCCCGCAGGTATGCCGGAGGGGGCGCAGTGGGAGGCAGGGTGGTCGCGTAGTTGCCCGAAGCTGCCGGGAGGGGCAGGAGTTGCCCAGTGGCAGTGGGATGGCCCGCTGATGCCGTTGGAGGCAGTTCCCCGCGAAGGACTTCAGCGCGCAGCATGATGCCCTTGCTGATCGCTTCGCGGCGGCTGCAGGCCCCGAGGGACAGCACGACGCGTCCGCTGCGATAGCGCGACCGCCCCGGATGGTCCAGGGGCAACACGACGCGTAGGTAGAAGCTGGGGCCGCGAGAAAACAGGCCGGTCAGGGTCGACATCGGGATCTCCAGGTGAAGACCTGAGACCCAGAAGTGACACAGCAAGTGATACAAAAGGCCCGCATCCGACGTCATCGCGACGCTAAATGCTTGATTCTTAAGCCTTTTGTTAGATGAGGTTGACGAGCCTTACCCTCGGCACTGGTCACAACGGTTAGGGCTGCTTGGTTCCCCATCTGACCCGGTTGGCCGCGCTTCCATGCGAGGAGGCCCGTCACTTCGCATTCTATCCGAGCTTTCGAGGGGCTCCGACCGAGCCGCCTTCGACCGCGCCTCCTCGTGCGCTTGGCCGTGCGACCCGCGTGCGAACAACGCCGGCCCGCCGTCGACTCAAGCCCGGCGCCTGTGGTTAAATCCGTTCCGGATCTCGTGGGCGCCAGCCCTCCAGTGCCATCGCCGATTTACCAACTACTTGCGGGCGATCAACAAATGCGGCTAAAGCGTTGCGGCTCCGACTGCCCCCGGGCCGGCAAACGCCGGTGATCTCTGTGGGCTCGGAGTTTTTTCATGTCCGCTCGTCTGGCCCAGTTCGACTCGCTGCTGTCGCGCCGCCGCGCCGCTCGCACCACCACCACGACCAACACTTCGCCCGTCCAGCCCCCGCGCACCCTGCGCGACCCCTGGGGCGAACCGGTCGCCGAGTTCTCCCGCTTCCCGTCCGACCTTGCGCTGCTCAAGGCCGCGTTCCGCCTCCAGGCGGACGACTGGATCGGCCCGCTCGCCGACGATGGCCAGTCCCATCGACTGAACGCCGCCTGGCGCCTCGCGCTGCTGCGTGCCGATCGCCATGGACGCGCCCGCTATTCGCGTGATGTCGGCCCGCAGTGGCTCAGCTCGCCGCGCGTCGCCCGCCCCGGCGAAAGGCCCGCCGCCCTGCGCCGCGAGTTGCACGCCGCGGCTGTCCAACAGCTCTGGCTGGCCGGCTGGAAGCTGGCCTGATCGGATCACGATGAGGCGGTTGGCGCGGATCCTCCTGGTGATCGCTGCGCTCGCCGTCCTCGGTGCCGGGGCGCTCTGGTCCGCGGGCCGCGAACTCGCGGCGCCGGCCTTCCGCGCGATCGGCGCGCCGCCGCCTGCGTTGCAGGCGCGACAGATCCAGCTGGTCACTTCCTCCGACGTGCTCGTGTCGGGCTGGTGGAGCCCCGGCCGTCCCGGCCTCGGCACCGTCCTGCTGCTGCATGGCGTGCGCGGCGACCGCCGCCAGATGCTGCATCGCGCGCAACTGCTGCATCGTCAGGGACGCGGCGCGCTGCTGATCGATCTGCCCGGCCACGGGGAGAGCGGCGGCACCGCCATCACCTTCGGATGGCGTGAGTCCGAGGCCGTCGTCGCCGCGCTCGAGTTCCTCGCCAAGGAGGCGCCCTGCGAGCGGCGCGCCGTCATCGGCGTCTCGCTGGGCGCCGCGTCGACCGTGCTCGCACGCGGCCTGCCCCGGATCGACGCCGTGGTGCTGGAGTCGATGTACCCGACGATCGAGGACGCCGTCTCCGACCGCCTCAAGCTGCATCTCGGCGAGTGGGCCGGCGGCCTGTCGCCGCTGCTGCTGTCGCAGTTGCCGCTCCAGCTCGACATCACCGCGCAGCAGTTGCGCCCCATCGATCACATGGCCGAACTGCATGCGCCGCTGCTGGTGATCTCGGGCAGCAGCGACCGCCATACCAGCGCCGCGGAAACGCAGCGGCTCTTCGCCGCCGCGGCCGAACCCAAGTCGCTGTGGATGGTCCCGGGCGCCGCCCATGTGGACCTGTTCGACTTCGCGCCGGAGGACTACGCGAGGCGGGTCTCCGCCTTCTTCGCGAGTCGCCTGGACAGGCCGACGTGCGTCCCCGACCTCGCGGCCGCGTTCACGCCGTGACGAGCCGCTCCGCGAGCCACGCCTCGGTGGCGTAGGGGAAGGCGATCGTCGGCTCGCGCAGCTCCGCGTAGCGGTCCTTCAAGGCGCGCAGCCGATCCGCGACGACGGCTTGTTCCGACTCCGGCAGCGACGCGATGAAGCTCACCGACAGGATGCGGTCGAGCACCACCTGCTCGAACGATCCCACGTGGCTGTGCGGGAACACCGTCCGCTGCAGCGGACCGAAGAGCGTCTGTCCCTCGAAAGGCTGCTTCCACGTGCCTTTGTAGAAGCGCGGCGCATCGCCCTCGTAGGGGGTGACGATGTCGGTGATCTCGGCGACCCAGTCGCGCGATTCGTCGCGGACGTTCCAGATCAGACCCAGCCGCCCGCCCGCGCGCAGCACGCGGTGCATCTCGCGCAGCGCCTGCGCGTTCGCGAACCAGTGGAAGGCCTGCGCGCAGACGAGCACGTCGGCGTCGCCGTCGGCCAGCGGGATCGCCTCCGCGGTGCCCGCGAGCGCGCGCACGTCCGGCAGGCTTTCCGACAGTCGCGCGCGCATCGCATCGACCGGCTCCACCGCCGTCACCGTCGCGCCGGTACGCGCCAGCAGTTTCGTGAACTTGCCGGTGCCCGCGCCGAGATCGACGACCCGCGCACCCGCCCGGACGCCGAGCGCCTCGCCCAGCCAGCCGGTGAGGGCGTCGGGGTACTCGGGGCGGCCGCGCTGGTAGTTGTCGGAGGCGCTCGTGTAGCCGCGCTGGGCGGCGTCGTGGATGGGGGTGTTCGCAGGCATCGGACGATCCTACGCCGGGCCGGCCGAGGAGGCGTCAAGCCCGCGTCATCGGCTCGATCGCGCGTCGGCGTCCGTTCATCAGAGTCCGAGCAAGACCTGACGCGTCATCGACACCGCCATCACATACGCCAGCGCCAAGAGCGCGAGCACGTAGCCGAGGAGTCGGAACTCCCCGCGTCCGAAGGCCCAGTGTCCGGTCGCGAAGTAGATTCCCAGCGCGATGAATTTCGCCGTCATCCAGGTCTCGTAGCGCGGGTCGAGGTGCAACGCTCCCCACAGGCTGAGGCCGGACACGACGATCAGCACGTGGCTGCTGAACACCAGCGTGCGCAGCCGCTCGTCCGTCACCCACGCGGCGCCGAACTGATGCGCAAGCCCGCGGACCAGGAACAGCCCGATGCTGCACCACGCCAGCAGCGCATGCATCTTGACCATCGGGCCGTAGAACCAGTCCATGACCGGGGAGCTTCGTCACCCGGCGGAGGGATGTCAACCTGGGGAACGCGAGGCGGGGCAGGGCTCCGGGCGATCACCCCGATTCCCCTCGATTCCCCTCGGAAGAGGGCCCCCTTCACATCCCCCGCCGCCCACAAGTTTGAGTCATGGCAGAACGCGTTCCGATTTCGAAAATGAGCGCATTGCATCGACGTGGGTCGGTGGTCGAAAGGCAGTGACGATGTTGAATCGAGTCGAGTTTGAAGAAGTGAAGCCACCCAGGGCGACTGTGGCGACCGAGGTGGGTACTTCGTGGCCGGAGCAAAAAGGGGTTTGGGTCTACAGCAAGGGTCAGGCGCCGTACCAGTTCTTGCCCTGGGTAAGTCCGTGTTCGCCGAACGAGTGGCCGTACAACCTCGAGGCCCTGCGCGGCACGGAGGACTTTGAGGACATCCTTGCATGGCACTGCGGGAAGTATCCCGACGTGACTCGCGAGGATCTGAATCTGTATCTGGAGCTGTTGCTCCAGTACGTCGGAGATCGCCAGATCAGTGTCCAGATCCATCACGACATCGATACGCAAGACCGTTATCCATGGTTTACCGCCTGGGGGTTTGATCGGAACGATGCGGACGAGGACGACGGCCGGATGTTGGGCTTCAAGCGAGCGCGCAATGCGGTTCCCGCGCTTGATCATCTGTTCTGCCGCGTCGGCGTGTCGATGGAATGGTGTGCATTCGAGGACCGGCACGTATCGGATAAGGAGTGATGCACTCGGCGAGAAAGACATCGCCGATGATCTTTGGACGCTGCGAGACGAAAGGAATCGGGCGGATTACGAGACGCGCATCCGCGTGACCCCGGCAAGGTGTCTGCAGGCCATGGCGATCTCCCGCCGCCTTCGTATGGCGTTGAAGGTGATTGAGGGACGCGCCAACTATCGGGCACTGGTTTCCACAGATGTCGTGACGAGTTGAAGCCTCGGAAACAACGAAGGGCGCCGCAGCGCCCTTCATTCCTTCAGACCTGACCCCGCTCAGCGCAGCTGCAGATCGTCATCCCCGAAACGGATGTCCAACGGCTCGATCAGCAGCTGCTTCTCGCCGTCCTCGACGCGGCCCGCGTCCCACGCATCGATGCCGCAGGCCTTGGCGATCTCCACCACCTTGGCCGCCTGGTCCGCCTTCACGAAGATCGCGAAACCCGCGCCCATGTTCAGCGTCGAATAGGCCTCGCGGTCGTCCTGCTGCGCGTGGTCCTGGATGAACTTCAGCACCGGCGTCACCGGCGGCACCGTGTGGATGCGGTACGTGAACTTGCCCGGGTGCCGCAGCAGCTTGCGCCAGCCGTGGCCCGTGATGTTGGCGCAGTAGTGCGGCGTGATGCCGGCCTTGTACAGCGCCTCGGTCACCGGCGAGTACAGCGCCGTCGGCGCCAGCAGCGCGTCGCCGTAGGTCAGGCCCGGTTGCACTTCGGTCAGGTAGCCCTGAGGCAGACGCTCCGTCAGCTTGCGCGCCAGGCTCAGGCCGTTGGCGTGGATGCCGGACGAGGCCAGCAGCACGATCGCGTCGCCCGCGCCCAGCTTGTCGCCGACCGACAGACGTTCCTTCGGATTGATCAGGCCGGTGCAGGACGCCGCCAGGTCGATGCGGCCGCCCTCGACGATGCCCGCCAGCGCCGGCGTCTCGCCGCCGCCCCAGGCGACCTGGCAGACGTCGCAGGCCTTCTTCCAGCCCGCCACCAGCGACTGCGCGCGCTGCGCGTCGCCGAACCAGTCCGAGCCGCCCGCGGCCCAGTAGGCCTGCACCACCAGCGGCGTCGCGCCGACGGTGATCAGGTCGTTCACCGCCATCGCGATCGTGTCCTGCGCGATGCCGTCGTAGTAGCTCTTGCCGGTCAGCGTGGCCATCTCGTCGGCCACCAGCGTCTTCGTGCCCAGGCACTCGACGATGGACGCGATGTAGAACGGACCCACGTCGACGACGTACGCCGACTCGCCGCGCGAGGCCTTCACTTCGGTGAAGCCATGGGCGCTCAGGTGGCCGGCGGTCGCGGCCGCGGCGCGCTGGGCGCTGATCTTCAGCGGGTCGATCAGGTCGTAGTTGACGCCGGCCTGTTCGTAGCTCAGCGTGCCGGAGGAGGGGTCGTGCGGGGTGCTCATGGGCGCGGATTATCCGTCAGCGCTGACTGACTCCCGGAAGGACTCTCCTGACAAACCCGGACGTGCCTCGCCCTCGGGCCGTCCGGTCGGAGGAGACCGCCCCCGTAGAATGCCTCGCCATGAGCTACCAGGTCCTCGCACGCAAGTACCGCTCCCGCACGTTCGAGGAGCTGATGGGTCAGGAACACGTCGTCCAGGCCCTGGCCAACGCGCTGACGCAGCAGCGCCTGCACCACGCCTACCTGTTCACCGGCACCCGCGGTGTCGGCAAGACCTCGGTGTCGCGCATCCTGGCCAAGTCGCTGAACTGCGTCGGCCCGGACGGCACCGGCGGCATCACCGCCCAGCCGTGCAACGTCTGCGACGCCTGCCGCGACATCGACGCCGGCCGCTTCGTCGACTACGTCGAGCTGGACGCCGCCTCCAACCGCGGCGTGGAGGAGATCTCCCAGCTGCTGGACCAGGCCGTCTACAAGCCGGTCATCGGGCGCTTCAAGGTCTACATGATCGACGAAGTGCACATGCTCTCGAACACCGCCTTCAACGCGATGCTGAAGACGCTGGAGGAGCCGCCCGAGTACCTGAAGTTCGTGCTGGCCACCACCGATCCGCAGAAGGTGCCGGTGACGGTGCTGTCGCGCTGCCTGCAGTTCAACCTGCGGCCGATGGCGCCGCAGACGGTGCTGGAACACCTGACGCGCGTGCTCTCCAACGAGAGCGTCCCGAACGAGCCCGGCGCGCTGCGTCTGCTGGCGCGCGCGGCGCGGGGCTCCATGCGCGACGCGCTGTCGCTGACCGACCAGGCGATCGCCTTCGGCTCGGGCGAGCTGAAGGAAGCCGGCGTGCGCCAGATGCTGGGCAGCGTCGATCGCGGCCATGTGCTGGGCATCCTGAACGCGCTGATCGCGGGCGACGGCGCCTCGCTGGTCGGTGCCTCGGACCGGCTGCGCGACATGGGCCTGTCGGCGGGCGGCACGCTGGAAGACCTGGCGGTGTCGCTGCAGCATCTGGCGGTCGCGCAGGCGGCGCCGGGCGCGCTCGACGCGGGCGATCCCGATCTGGCCGAACTGCTGCCGCTGGCGAGCCAGTTGCCGGCGGACGAGGTCCAGCTGATGTACAGCATGGCGCTGCACGGACGGCAGGAACTGCCGCTGGCGCCGGATGAATACGCCGGCCTGACGATGGTCCTGCTGCGCATGATGGCGTTCCGGCCGAACGGGCCGGGCGCACGTCAGCCGTCGGTGCCGGAAGGCGCCGCGCGCCCGGCCCCGGCGCCTGCGGTGAGTGCCGCGCCGGTGACTCGTCCGCAGCCCGCGTCTGCGGCACAAGCGCCTGTGCCGATGCCGGCCGCGCCCGCTCCGGCGCCCGCCGTGCCGCGTGTCGCCGAGGCGGCCGCGCCTGAACCCGAACCAGAGCCTGCGCAAGCGCCTGTAGCGGCGCCGGTAGTCGCAGCGCCCGAAGTGGCGCCGGCCAAGGTGCCGCCGGCGATCGTCGAAGCCGCTGTTGAAGCGGAACCTGAGCCTGAGCCAGTGCCGATACGGGCATCAGCGCCGGCTCTTGCGCCAGCACCTGCGCCCGTCGTGGCTGCTGAGCCGCCCCGCGCCGCGCCTGCGCCGGTGGAGGCGCCAGCGCCGCGTGCCCCGTCCGGCCCGCTGCGCGCCGCGCAGGCGGGTGCGCCCGCGACCCGCTTCAGCGAACGTCTGCGCCCGCGTGCGGGACCGCCGCCTGCGGTGAAGGTCGAGTCCGACGCCGAGGAGCCCGAGGACCTGTCCCCGCCGCACGACGACAACGGCCCGCCGCCCTGGATGGACGTGCCGCCGCCGACCGACGAGGAAGCCTCGGTCGGCCTGTCGATGCCCGACATGGACGATCCGAGCCCGGCGTCCGCCGAGTCCGGCAGCGGCGGTGGCGGCGGCATCTATGTCTCGACCGCGATTGAAGAAGTCGATCTCGTGCCGACGCCGCTGGGCGAGCGCTGGTACGCGATCGTCCCTCAACTGGGTCTGAACGCGCTGGCGCGCGAGCTGGCGCTGCAGGCCGAATGCCTGGAGATCGACGAGAGCGCCGAGCCGCAACGCTGGCGCTTCCGCGTCGAGCGTGAATCGCTGCGCCAGCCCGGTCTGCTGGAGAAGCTCCAGTCGGTGCTGGCCACCTTCGCCGGCAAGTCGGTGCGGGTCGACATCGAGGCGGGTCGCGCCTCCGATTCGCCCGCGCTGCGCGACACGCAGTCGACGCGCGCCCGTCAACGCCTGGCCGAATCCATCATCCTGGAAGATCCGGAAGTCCAGCAGCTGCTCGCGCAGTTCAAGACGGCGCGGATCCTGCCCGGCTCGATCAAGCCCGTCTGACCGCCCGACCGTCCGACCGTCCGACCGCCTGGACGTCCGCTCGTCCGGCCGCCCGAACGTCTGGCGGGCTGACAGGACGGCGTCGTCAGCGCAGGGGCGCGCCGTGGGCGACAATCTGTCCATCGCATCGACCTCCGGGTCATCACCGGGTCGGCCCTCCACCGGCCCATTGAATCTCTGAACAAGGAATCACGATCATGATGAAGGGTCAACTCGCAGGCCTGATGAAGCAGGCGCAGGCGATGCAGGACAACCTGAAGAAGGCGCAGGACGAGCTCGGCAACATCGAGGTCGAAGGCCAGTCCGGCGCCGGCCTGGTGAAGGTCACGATGACCTGCAAGCACGACGTCAAGCGTGTCGCCATCGACCCCAGCCTGCTGGCCGATGACAAGGACATGCTGGAGGACCTCGTGGCCGCCGCGTTCAACGACGCCGTGCGCCGCGCCGAACAGGTCAGCTCCGAGAAGATGGCCAAGCTGAGCGCCGGCATGCCCATGCCCCCGGGCATGAAGTTCCCGTTCTGATCGCCGTTCTGATCATCGATCGGATCGGACTGCGGTGACCGCGCTCGACCAACTGATCGAGGCCCTGCGGCGCCTGCCCGGCGTGGGCCAGAAGTCGGCCCAGCGCATGGCCTACCACCTGCTGCAGCACGACCGCGCCGGCATCGACGCGCTGGCCCGTGCGCTGCAGGGCGCGGCGAGCAACGTGCGCCATTGCGAGCGTTGCCATACCTTCAGCGAGGCGCCGCTGTGCTCGATCTGCTCGGACCGGCATCGCGACGCGCGGCTGCTGTGCGTGGTGGAGTCGCCGGCCGATCAGGCCGCGATGGAGCGCACGGCCTCCTACTTCGGCTACTACTTCGTGCTGCAGGGGCGTATCAGTCCGCTGGACGGTGTGTCGACGCGCGAGATCGGCGTCGATCAGCTGCTGGCGCGGGCGACCGACGGGCAGGTGGAGGAGGTGATCCTCGCCACCAGCTTCACCGCCGAAGGCGAGGCGACCGCGCACGTGCTGGCCGAGGCACTGCGCGCGCGTGGCCTGCGCAGCACGCGGCTGGCGCGGGGCGTGCCGGTGGGCAGCGAGCTGGAATACGTCGACCTCGGCACCATCGCGCATGCGCTGGTGGATAGGCGGTCGACCTGATCCGCCGGCTGCCGTCGGCCTCCGATCGCGATTCGACGAGAAGCGGGAGTCCGCCATGACCATCGCTAACTACTGCCTGATCGTCGCCTGCCTGATGCCGGTGCTGTGCGCCGCGCTGGCGAAGTCCCGAGGCTTCGGCAAACGCCGCCGCGACGGCGGCTTCGACAACCACGACCCGCGCGGCTGGCTGACGCGGCAGAGCGGCTGGCAGGCCCGCGCCAATGCGGCGCAGGCCAACAGCTTCGAATCGCTGCCGCTGTTCATCGCCGGCGTGCTGGCGGCGCAGCAGATGCAGCATGCGCAGTCGCGCATCGATCTGCTGGCGATCGCGTTCATCGTGACGCGGGTGGTCTACGTCGCGCTCTACATCGCGGATCAGCCGAGTCTGCGCAGCTTGGCGTGGGGTGTCGGTACGGCGCTCTCCGTGGCGCTCTTCTTCGGTTGACTTCGCCGCTCCAGACGACAACGGCCGCTCATCGAGCGGCCGTTGTCATTCCGGGCTGAAGGAGCGCGAGCGATCAGCGCAGCGCCGTCTTCGTCGCGACGGTACGAGCGCCCTTGCCCTCGCTGGCGGCGACCTTGGCGCTGCGCGTCTTCGCGCCGCCCTTGGCGGGCTTGTTCGCCGCGCTCGACGCGACCTTGGTGACCTTGCCCGACTTCGAGGCCTTGCTCGCCGGGGTCGAGGACTTCGACGACGCCGCCGACGGTCCCGCCTCCGCGAGCTGCTGGCCTTCACGCACATACGCGACGACCTGCTGCCCCGGCTTGAACGTCGCCTTCGTGCTCACCCGGTTCCACTGCGCCAGCTGCGTCGTGCCCAGGCGATAGCGGCGCGCCAGGCTCGCCACCGTGTCGCCCTTGTTGGCCTTCAGCGTGACGCGGCGCATCGGCGGCACGTCGGGCGCGAAGCCGATGCGGGCGTTGTCGGCCAGATGCTCGGACACGTCCTGGTCGCGCGACGCCGTGCGCGGCACCAGCAGCGTCGAGCCCTTGGTCACCAGCATGCGCGCCGGGATGCGGTTGATCTCGCGCAGGCCGGTCTCGCTCATGCCGACCTGCTGGGCGGCGTCGGCCGGCTTCATCGTCCTGGGCACGACCCACGCCGTCCACGAGGCCAGCGGGCCGCGATGCTTCTCGAGGTTGGCGACGAAGGTGCTGGCGTTGTCGTAGGGCAGCAGCAGTTGCCCGCTGCTGGCCGCCAGGATCACCGGCTTGTTCATCGACGGGTTGAACTGGCGGAAGGTCTCCTCGTCCAGCTCGGCCAGTTGCGCCGCGCGCGTGACGTCCATGTCGCGGTCGATGTTGACCGACAGGAAGTACGGGTGGTTCGCCACCGCCGGCAGCTGGATGCCGAAGGCCTCCGGGCGCATCAGGATGTTCTTCACCGCCTGCAGCTTGGGCAGGTAGTAGCGCGTCTCGTCGGGCATGCGCAGGCTGTCGTAGTCGATCGGCAGGCCGGCCTTCTGGTTGCGCGCGACCGCCTTGCTGACGTTGCCCTGGCCCCAGTTGTACGCGGCCAGCGCGAGCTGCCAGTCGCCGTCGAACATCTTGTTCAGGCGCTGCAGGTAGTCCAGCGCCGCCTTGGTCGAGGCCAGCACGTCGCGGCGGTCGTCGCGGAAGATGTTCTGCTTCAGGTCGAAATCGCGGCCCGTGGCGGGCATGAACTGCCACATGCCCACGGCCTTCGCACTGGACTGCGCGTCGTTGCGGAACGCGCTCTCGACGAAGGGCAGCAGCGCCAGCTCCATCGGCATGCCGCGCTTCTGCACTTCCTCGACCACGTGATAGAGGTAGAGGCTGCCCCGGCCGGTCATGCGGCCGACGTAGTCCGGCCGGCTGCTGTACCAGTCCTCGGCCTTGCGGACCAGGTCGTTGTCGAGCTCGGGCATCGCCATGCCGGCGCGCATCCGCGCCCACAGGTCGACGTGCGTCTTCGGGGCGTCGAGGTCGACCTTCTCGCCGGGGTTCAGGTTGTCCTCGAGCAGGACGTCCAGCTTCTCTTCCGGGGCCGTCGCGACGCGCGCCACCGGCGTGGCCGGCGAGGGCACGGCGGAGGCCGCGGCCTCGACCGCGGCCACCGTCTGCTGCGCGACGGCCTGGGCCTCCTGGTTGTCGGCTTGCGGACGGTTCGTCGCGCACGCGGCCAGCACCAGCGGCAGCAGCGCGGCGATCAAGGTCAGCGCGGGGCGCCTCGTCGTCGACGCGGCTGGAGTGGTGGGGGAGGTGGCATCCGCGCCGGTGGTGGCGCGGTGGGAACGGGAGATCGTGCGGGGCGGGGTCAGGTGTCGTTGCATCGGAGGCTCAGCGAAATTCGTTCTTCCATTGACGCAGCCCGGCCAGGACCGAGACCGGCTGCGACGTGACGCCCGGGTCGCGGCGCTGGGCGGCTTCGCGGACGGCGGCGACGTCGCAGCGCAGGAAGGGGTTGATCTGGAGCTCCACGTCGATGGTGGAGGGCAGGGTAGGCAGCAACTGCTCGCGCCGGGCCAGACACCAGGCCTCGTGACGCGCGACCGCCTCGTTCTGGGGCTCGACTGTGCGAGCAAAACGCAGATTCGACAAGGTGTACTCGTGCGCACAGCAGACACGGGTTTCCCCGGGGAGTGCGGCGAGTTTGGACAGCGACGCGTGCATCTGCGCGGGCGTGCCTTCGAAGAGGCGGCCGCAGCCGGCGGAGAAGAGCGTGTCGCCGCAGAACAGGAGGGGCGTGCCGCCGTCGGTCGGTTGCTTCAGCACGAAAGCGATGTGACCGGCGGTGTGGCCGGGGACGTCGAGCACGTCGACGACCTGGCCGAGGACCTCGAACCGGTCGCCTTCGCGCAGGGGTTCGACGGGCACCGGCATGGATTCACCAGCGGGCCCCCAGATCTTTGCGCCCTCGGCCAGCAAGGGCATCAACTCACGCACGCCGCCGACGTGATCGGCATGGTGATGGGTCACTAGAATGCCTTGCAGGTCCAGTCCCAGCGAGCGCAGCGCCTCCTTCACCGGTGCGGCGTCGCCCGGGTCGACCACGAGCGCCGACCGGCCGTCATGCAGCAGCCAGAGATAGTTGTCTGTGAAGGCGGGAACGGCGACCAGGTTCATGCAGGCAAGGGGATCAGGTCCCAGCGATGAAGACTCCGGGCCAGGACGACGACAGCGACGAGAAGCCGCCGATTGTAGAGGCGCACTTCCGGCCGGACACCGCCGCGGCGGAGTTCGCGCATTGGTTGCGCACGCCCGCCGGGCGCTACCTGCTCGCATGGGAACAGCGCTTCATCGACGCGGCCGTGATCGACTGGTTCGGATATCACGCGCTGCAGCTCGGCTTCCCGCAATTGCACGGCCTGCGAACCAACCGGATGACCAACCGCTGGCTGGCGCTGAACCATCAACCGTTCGAGGACGGCGTCGCCGGTCCGCCGCGGCAGTCGCTGAGCGCGCATCCGCTGGAATACCAGCCCGAGCCCCAGGCCGAGTCCGCGCCGGGCCTGAACGGCGCCGGCCGCGCGGCGGTCTACTGCGAGTTCGACGCGCTGCCGTTCGAGTCCAACAGCCTGGACCTGGTGCTGCTCCCGCACACGCTGGAGCAGGCCGCCGATCCGCACCGCTGCCTGCGCGAGGTCGAGCGCGTGCTGCGTCCCGAGGGGCGCGTCGTGATCCTCGGCATGAACCCGGCCAGCCTGTGGGCGGTGAGGCAGAATCTCGCCCGCGTCAACGGCCGCATGCTGGGCCGGCCGCCGCGGCTCTATCTGCCCGAGGAGCGCGAATACCTCGGCTACTGGCGCCTGCGGGACTGGCTGCGGCTGCTGTCGTTCGATGTCGAACGCGCGCAGTTCGGCTGCTACCGGCCGCCGCTGCTGAGCGATGCGTGGCTCGCGCGCTGGCAGTGGATCGAGAAGCCCGGCGGCAAGTGGTGGACGGTGCTGGGCGCGCTGTACGGCGTCATCGCGGTCAAGCGCGTGCACGGCATGCGGCTGATCGGGATGGCGCGCGGCAAGAAGCGCGCCGCCAAGACCGCGCCGGCGGTCGCGGCGGTCCACCATCACCATCATCATCGCGACGATGCCGAGGTCGATTGACGTCGACACGGTGTCGACCTGACCCCGACGTTCCCTGTTCGTCTCCGCACCGTTCTTCTCCGCCCCGTTCTTCCCTGACCCGTTCTTCCCTGACCCGTTCCTCTGCGACCTGTTCATGACCGATACCGACTCCTCTGCTTCCCCCGCTCCCGCCGCGCCGAAGATCGCCAAGCCGCCCGTCGTCATCTACACCGACGGCGCCTGCAAGGGCAATCCGGGCCCGGGCGGCTGGGGCGCGTGGCTCAAGAGCGGCGACCACGAGAAGGAGCTGTTCGGCGGCGAGCGCAACACCACGAACAACCGCATGGAGCTGACGGCGGTGATAGAGGCGCTGACCTCGCTCAAGCGCAGCTGCAACATCGTGATCTACACGGACAGCGAGTACGTGCGCAAGGGCATGACCGAGTGGATCTCGGGCTGGCAACGCCGCGGCTGGAAGACGGCCGACGGCAAGCCGGTGAAGAACGCCGACCTGTGGCAGCGCCTGGATGCGCTGCGCAAGCTGCACACGGTGGACTGGCGCTGGGTCAAGGGCCACGCCGGCGATCCGGGGAACGAGCGTGCGGATGCGTTGGCGAACAAGGGTGTGACGGTCGCGAAGTGAGCCACGCGCCGGGACGGCGCGCGATGCCTTCACAGGACGGACAGCCTCCGAAGCGAAACAACCAGGCGCTCGATGACCTCGACGAACGGGGTCGGCGGCACGTGGTTCTTCTTCAGGAAGGCCGCCCACATCGATGCCTTGATCGGGTGTTGCCCGAAGGCCTCCGTGAGTCCGACGGGCAGCGCCCCGCCCAACGCACTCGGGGGAGATGTTCCTCGATTGGCGAATGTCGCTTCGATGGCCGGATGGAGCTCCGCCACATCGATCTCCTCGTCGTGAAGCAGGATGTCCAGGTCGTAGAAGTCCTTCATCCGGGTGTTCGTCATGCCGTGGGACCAGATGGCGTGAAGCTTCTCTGCGATCACCGTCGGTTTGGGGTAGGCCATCAACCTCGGCGGCGGCAGGTCATCCAGTAGGCAGGGGAAGGTCACCGACATGGGGCCAGGCGTCACCGCGTCTCCATGACCGATATCGATCTGGATCGGCAGCCTCGCTCGCGCGAGATCGCCCAGCAACGTGATCCGGACAACGCCAGCTTTGGCCGTGTTGAGTCCGACGCCGCGAACGGACTCCGGATCGAAGCTCACGCCGTCATCGACGTCCATTTCGCAGACCTCGCGGAATAGCGCCACCAGATGATCGACATCGGTTGGACTGCAGGCGAGCAAGTCGACGTCGCGGGTGGGGCGCTGGCGGTCCTGGTACCAGAGCGTGAAGAGCAGTGCGCCTTTCAGAAGGAAGGACTGTCCGTGCCTGGAGATTGACAGGCGATACAGCAGACGCTCAAGTCCGAAGCGGGTGGTGAGCAGGTTGAAATCGGCGGCGGGGCTGATCATGTTCTTGAGCCGCGCGCGCACCGAAGCGGCGATGTTGCGGCTCATACGATCAGACTCTCCATGTACGGGCGCATCACATTGCTCACCCGATCAACAACTGCGCAGTTCCACAGGTCGTCGGCGGTAAACGCTTTCTGCGTCCATCCGTCCCGCAGCGCTTCGATGCCGACGTCGAGCCCTACCTTGTTGCGGAACTTGAAGCAGTCGGCGATCGTCTTCGCCACCGAAAAGACAGGAACACGCACCCCGTCGACGTCGTATTCGATGACCCCTTGGGACAGCGCATCGGCGGACATGCGCGTCACGCGCACTGCCGGTGACGCGATGCGCGGCGCTGGCGCGTTGGACGGGAGGGCAATCCAGACTTCGAAAGGCTGTTGGGAACCCACTTCGTGGAACCGAAGTGCGGACACCAGGCAGACCACCGCCTGGGGAACCCTGATGCACACCTCGGCGAGCGAGACATGCTCGGTGACGTCGCGATCCGGGAGCGAGTAGATGCCGTGGCCGACTCGTTCGAGCTTGTCAGCCCGAACCATCCGGCTCAGCACCATCGACGGAATCCCTTCCTCGACCACATCCCGCGCACGCAGCAGCGACCGTCGCTGCGCAAGGGCGAGAACGGCCTGCTCGTAAGAAGGTGGAGGGCGCGGTGGACGGCGAGGCATCCCGGTGAGTGTGTTGGAAAAGCTATGCATAAGTCTACAAGTACCTAGGAAATGCAACATGCCGAAGAGGACGTTGCGGACCCCGTGACCGTACTTGTCGACCGGTTCGTCGCCTATGACTCATTCCATGGGGATGCGCTGACGCCTTCCAGCAATTCAAGTGAATCGCCGACTGCGTATGCGCAAATCCGAACAATCGCGGCCGTTCAGCGCACCGCTGGCAACAGCCCCTGCGCGATCTCGCGCGGCGTCCGCCCGAGGAGCCGTTTCAGCGAGTGGCTCATGTGCGCCTGATCGGAGAACCCGAGCTCGGCGGCGACCTGGGAGGCGGTGGTTCCCTGGCGCAGCAGCGCGGCCGCCTGATGGGCCCGGGCGATCTGCTGCAGCGTCTTGAGGCCGAGACCCGCGACCTCCGCGAAGTGCCGCTGGATGCTGCGCTCATCGAGCCTCTGCCGCGCGCCCTGCAGCGCCCGCAGGACAACGGGATCCCGCTCCAGCACGCCCTGGCGCGCCAGCGCCGCCACCAGCTGCTCGGCGTTGTCGAAGCGGGGGATCTCGAAGTGCGCTTCGCCGATGTGGAAGCGACCCTGCCGGTCCACCGGACAGACCACGCCCTGGCCGACCATCAGCCGACCCGGCAGGCGCGGCATGTAGACGTCGGTCTTGAAGGCGATGCTCAGGATCTCGTCGCCCGCGCGGTTGTCGATGGCGAGCGGCGCGGTGATCTGGCCGGTCTGGACCACGGTCACCGGACCGTCGCCGCGGCGCACGAACAGCAGGTCCCAGGAGCCGTCAGGAAGCGCCGTCTCCCGGCTGTCCGCGAGATGGCGGACGCGGCGGATCTTCGCCACCAGGGGCGAATCCGCCGGACGTTCCTCTTCAGCGATCGGTCCTTCCATCCAGACCCTCTCGGGGTGATTGGGACGCGGATGCCTGCAGCGCGCCGAAGAACCGGCGCAGGTCGTCGACGACGAGCTGCGGCTCCGTTTCGTTGGCGAAGTGGCCGCCGCGCGGCATCTCGGTCCACTGTAGCAGCCGGGTATGCGAGCGCGCCGCGAAGCCGCGGACCGAGCGGAAATCGTCGGGGAAGACGGCCACCGCCGTCGGCGTGTGATTGGGCAGCTCGCGATAGCCCGCGCCGCTCGCGGCGTTGGCGAAGTACATCTCCGCCGCCTGCCCGCCGGTGCCGGTGAACCAGTAGAGCGACAGGTGCGTGAGGAAACGGTCGCGGTCGACCTCGGCGGCGCGCTCCCCTTCGAAGCCGAAGAAGAGCTCGGCGTTCCAGGCCAGCAGTGCGGCCGGCGAGTCCACCAGGCCGAAGGCGAGGGTGCCGGGCCGCTTGGACTGGATGTCGACATAACCCGCGTACTTGCGGAAGTAGTCCAGGCGCTCGAAGCCCGCCATCTCGAACGGGGTCAGGCCTTGCATCTCGTCGGGCGCGCCAGAGGGGAACGCGAAGATCTGCTGGACGTGGACCCCGGCCAGGCCTTCCGGCGCTAGGATGCCCAGCTCGCGGGCGACCAGGGCGCCGACGTCGCCGCCTTGCGCGCCGTAGTGCTCGTAGCCGAGGCGCTTCATCAAGGTGTCCCAGGCGGCTGCGGTGTGCGCCGCGTCCCAGCCGGCCGACGCCAGCGGCGACGACAGGCCCATGCCCGGCACCGACGGGATGACCAGGTGGAAAGCCGGCGCGTCATCGCGTCCGTGGCGACGCGGGTCGGTCAACGGGCCGATGAGGCCCAGGTACTCCGCCGGCGAGCTCGGCCAGCCATGCGTGAGGATCAGCGGAAACGCGTCCGCCTCCGGCGACTTCACGTGGATGAAATGGATCGTCTGGCCGTCGATCTCGGTCGTGAACTGCGGCAGCGCGTTCAGGCAGGCTTCCTGGGCGCGCCAGTCGAAGCCGTCGCGCCAGTAGTCGGCCAGTTCCTGCACCAGCGACACGGCCTGACCGTGGCTGAAGTCGCGCACGACCGGCTGCGGCCAGCGCGTGGTGGCGAGCCGGGCGCGCAGGTCGTCGATCTGCGACTGGGGGATCTCGATCCGGAACGGATGGATGGCGGTGTTCATGGCAGCTCCTTGGCGGGGTGGGGATGGCCTCACTGTCGGACAAGGGCGCCGCCGGGTCTTGTAGAAAACCGACGCGGCGGTTCGCGGGCGCCGCCATCGCTTCGCGGGTCGACAGCCCGCACGCTGCGACGGCCCGGGCGCTCCACTACACTTCTCCGCCTTCCTGGACCCTCGCGTTCCCCCTCGTCATGGACAACCAACCGCTGATCGACTGGCATTCGATGTTCATGGGCGTGGCCCTGCTGGCCGGCGCCCGTTCCAAGGACAGCCGCAAGCGCAACGGCGCCTGCATCGCGAGCTCCGACTACAAGATCGTCGGCGTGGGCTACAACGGCCTGCCGCGCGGCTGCGACGACAACGACCCCGCCTACTGGTCCGACGACGACGCCGATCCGGCCAACTCGCGCCACAGCTACATCGTCCACGCCGAGGTCAACGCGATCCTCAACTGCGTCGTGCTGCCGCTCACCGGCAGCACCATCTACACGACGCAGTACCCGTGCCCGCGCTGCGTGCAGTCCATCATCCAGGTCGGCATCCAGCGTGTGGTCTATCTGGAGAAGAAGGACCACCAGATCGGCCTGAACGCGGCCTCGGCCAAGATGCTGACGGACGCCCGGATCAACGTCCTGGCGCTCAACGAGCTCGACGTGCCGGCGGCGGTCTGGTGCACGGACCTGTCGGGCTTCATCGCCAAGCCTCGAACCTGATCCGGCGAACTGGCCGGGAAATGCCCCGCTTTTCCCGCTCAAGTTTTTTTCGGCTCGATTCATGATCCCTCCCACGCCGACATGAATCGTTCCGAGGCCGCCATGCACACCACCGCCATCCCGCCGCACCTGATGCCCGAAACCGCCCAGGCTCCCTGGGGACTGGTGCCGGATCTCGGCCTGACGGTGGCCGGCACGGACGGCATGGACGAGCTGTTCGCGCTGCAGGACCTGATGGCCGGACAAGGCCTGACCCTGCAACCGACCCGCATGCTGTACGACCGCCTCTACGCGCTGGAGCGCCTGAACACCGCGCATGCCCGAGGCGACGCGCGGCTGCAGGCGGCGGCGCGGGACCTGTTCGACGCCTACCAGCGTCGCGGCGAATGGATCGGCCTGGTGCACTGAGCCGACGTTCCGTCCCTCGAATCCGCTCCCGGTTCCGAACCGAAGGCGCCCGCGAGGCGCCTTTGTCGTTTTCGGCATCGTGGGATTGGCGGTGTGTCTAAGATGGCCCGACCACTTCAGGAGGACGGCATGAACGCACCACGCGCTCCCCGGGACTTCCCGCCCGGCCTGTACGGCGGGCTCGAGCACGACGACGAGGACCACCGCGTCGGCGAGACGGGCCAGAAAGGCCCGGAAGGTGATGGCGACGTCGATCGCGCGCACCACGAGCAGCAGGACCGCGACAGTCGGGACGACCGCGCCCGAACGCCCAGGCGCTGAACCGTTACCTCCCGGCGTCTTGGCGCCTTCATCTCCCGAGTGCAGAATCCGCGATCGCAAAAAAGCCAACAAGGCGATCGAACTCGGGAGGGAAAGGCGATGCCATTCGTCGGATTGGGTGTTCACGTTCTGCTGGCGCTGTTCTGCGCCGTTCACGTCGTGCGCAACGGGGGGCAGCTGTACTGGCTGATCATCCTGTTCTCGTTCCCGCTGCTGGGCAGCCTCGTCTACCTGCTGGTGTTCGTGGTGCCGCATTCGCGGGTCGAGCGCAGCGCAAAGCGCGCCGTGCGCGCGGCGGGCCGGGCGATGGATCCTGGCCGGGAACTGCGGGAGGCGCGTGTCGCCTTCGACGACACCCCGACCGCGCAGAACCAGATGCGTCTGGCCACCGCGCTGCTCGATGCCGGCGAGGCGGCGCAGTCCGCCGAGCAGTTCCAGGCCTGCCTGCGCGGCCCTTTCGCGAAGGACCTGGAGATCCGGCTTGGCGCCGCGCGTGCTTTCCTCGCTGCGGGCCAAGCCGCCCAGGCGTTGGAACACCTCGCCTCGATGCGTGCGGAGAAGGCCGACTTCCGCGCCGAGGCGGTGTCGCTGCTGACCGCCCGGGCGCTGGCGGCGCTGGATCGTGCCGTGGAGGCGCGGGCCGAATTCGAATCCGCGTCGGAGCGCTTCGGCAGCGTCGAGGCCTGGGCGGAATACGCGATCTGGGCGCTGTCCCGCGGCGACGAGGCGACCGCCGGGCCGCTGCTGGCGAAGATCGACAAGGTCAGCGCGAAGTGGAATGCGTTGACGAAGCAGCTCAACGAGCCGGTGATGCGGCGACTTCGGGCGGCGCGCAAGCCCTGACCCCGTGAAGCTGCGCTGACGCCCGCCATCCCTCTTCGGAGGTCCTGGCGCGGCACTCGTGATCGCGGCAGAATCGCCGCCGTTCATCAGGGGAGGGAACCGGCACCGAGCGCGTCAGACGCTCGCCGGTCGTTGCGCATCGCATCGCGTTCAGGACATCTGTCCACGATCGTCGGCCTCCGCCTGAATTCATTGGTTTGAATCTCGGGGAGAGGCATGAAGTTCCTTTCGAAAATCTTCGCAGCGTGGCTGCTTGCGCTGGCAGGTGGACTGATCGGCGGTCCTGCGCTGGCGTTCGACAGGGTGGTTCCGACGCCTTGGCAGTTCAACGCCAGCGCCTATGGTTTCGGCTGTGCGGAATCGTCTGGCGGTTGGATCTACACGGGGGGTGTGAACCACCACGCGACGTCGGATGGCGGGTTCTCGCGACCGGAACAGTACTTCGCGCGATACATCTCTCTGATCCAGGGCAACGCCTGCTCGGCCGCGGGCCCATGCTCGAGCGCCGTCTCCTGGTCCGTCACGCAGGGGTGCCAGGTGACGGCGCAGGGCTCAAGCGCGGGCATAGGGAGTTGCCGGCTGGCGAGCACCTTCACGCAGTACTGCGCCTGGAACTCGCCGGTGACGTCCAACGGAGAGGGAATCATGCAGATATCGAAGGTCTGCAACGTCGGTGTGTACGAGACGGAAAGCCGTCAATGCGTCTGCCCCAACGGCGACGTCTACGTTCCCTCCCAGGGCATCTGTTCACCCGTTCGTGATCGCGTCATTTTCAAGCCCTGCAAGACCTGCTACGGCAATCCGATCTATCCGGAACAAGGCATCAAGGTCCAGACCTTCGATGCAGGCTGGCAGCCCTGGACGGGACTTCGCCTGACCTACAACTCGACCAGCAAGCTGCCCTATGCGGCGGAGGCGACGCCTTTCCTGCGCTCGGATCCGCCGGCTCTCGGGCCGATGTGGACGGCGAGTGTCGACAAGGTCCTGTACGTGGCCACGCAGGGCGGTGCGACGCTGATCAACGCGGCGCGGGGCGGCGGTGACTGGACGAGTTTCGTCTCCTCACCCGCAGGCCTCGCCGCGGTCAGCGGCCAGACCAACGATCGACTGGTGCGCACGGCGCAGGGCTTCCTCTATGTCGACGTCGATCACGCGACGATGGAGGAGTACACCGCGCGGGGTCAGCTGCTCAAGACCACGGCGATCGACGGCCGCAGCCTGACGGTGGCGCGCAGCGGCCTGGAGACCCTGTCGGACACCATCCTGGATGAGGGGCTGCCCCTGTCGCTGACCGACCATGCGGGCCGGCGCTGGGGCTTCGAGTACGTCGTCCTGGGCGCGATGCCGCGCTCACGCATTGCCGCGATCGTGGATCCGGGGCTCCAGCGTGTGGCCATTGCGTACGGCGCCAATGAGCAGGTCGGCGGCGTGACATGGCCGGACGGGACCTCGCAGCAGATGGTGTACGAGCGCGCCGACCTGCCGTGGGCGCTGACCGGCTACCTGGACGAGCAGAACGTGCGTGCCGGGACCTACGGCTACGACGCCGAGGGACGGGCGAATTCAACGCAGCGCGCGATGGGCCTGGATGCGTACTCGATCACCTGGACCAAGGCACCCTCGCTGAAGTCGCTTGAGTGGTACGACCCGACCACGGGCATCGTCTGGCGGGATCACGTGCTGCAGCCGCCGGATCAGGTCGAGGTGACGCTGCCGAACGGGCAGAAGCAGGGGCTGACGTCGACGGCGTCTTTCGGGGCATCGATGTGGACGACCAAGTCGCAGGCCGCTGGTGCGGGTAGCCCCGCCGTCACGGCGCAGCGGGTGGTCGACGCCAACCTGAACGTGACGCGCAGTGACGACTTCAACGGCAATCGCAGCTGCATGAGCTACGACACGGCGCGCAACCTCGAGACCTCGCGCGTGGAGGGGCTGGCGACGTCGGTCGATTGCGCGGCGGCACAGGGTTCGGTGCCGGCTGGCGCGCGCAAGGTCGGCACGCAATGGCATCCGGACTGGGCGCTGGCAGTGAAGACCGCGGAACCGCGCCGCATCACGACGCTGGTCTACAACGGCCAGCCCGACCCGTTCAACGGCAACGCGGTGGCGGCCTGCGCGCCGGCCGATGCGCTGCTGCCCGACGGCAAGCCCATCGTCGTGCTGTGCAAGCGCGTGACGCAGGCGACGACCGATGAGACCGGGGCGTCGGGCTTCAATGCCACACCGCAGTCGGGCGTGGCGGCACGGGCGACGAGCTGGACCTACAACGCCACGGGTCAGGTGTTGACCGAGAAGGACCCGGCCGGCCGGGTCGTCCTCACGAACGAGTACTACGCCGACACCACCCCCGACCACACCCAGGGCGACCTGAAGTCGTCGACCAACGCCGTGCAGCACGTCACCCGCTTCCCGCGATACGACGCCTACGGCAATCCGCTGGAGAGGCTGGATCCCAACGGCGCCGCAACGACCTACGCGTACGACGCGCGCCAGCGACTCACATCGGTGACGACGGGCGGTGCGGTCACGAGCTACGAATACTGGCCCACGGGTCTGCTCAAGAAGTCATCACAGTCGGACGGCAGCGCCGTGAACTACGAGTACGACGACGCGCATCGACTCGTCGCCGTCTCGGACACGCGAGGCAACCGCATCGAGTACGTGCTCGACGCGAGCGGCAACAAGACCGGTGAAGTCGCCAAAGACCCGAGTGGAGCGCTCAAGCGGACCATGAGCCGCGCGTTCGATGCGCTGGGGCGCGCACAACAGACGACAGGGAGGGAATGAGACATGAACGGAATCAAGAAGCACGAGAAGTGCTGGAACACAGTCGCGCCCATCGCGGCCGCGTTCATCGGCCTGATCGGATCCGGCGCGCATGCCGTGACGCTGCCGCCCCCTCCGGTCTCGCCGGCACCGGTGACCGACTACGAGTACGACGCCAAAGGCAATCCGACCAAGGTGATCAAGGCCAAGGGTGTGAGCGGCTTCGGCTTCGCGACGACCAATGCCTACGACCCACTGGACCGGGTCAAGACCAGCACTGACGCGCGCAACGGCGTGACGCAGCTGGGCTACGACGGCATCGATCAGCTGAAGCAGGTCACTGATCCTCGCAGTCTGGTGACGACCTATCAGCGCAACGGCCTGGGAGATCTGAACCAGCTCGTGAGCCCGGACACCGGCACCGCCAACAGCACCTACGACCCGAACGGGAATCTGCTCACCCGCATCGACAGCCGAGGCGTCCAGGCGACCTACGTCTATGACGGTCTCAACCGAATGACATCGGCGATCTACACGAAGACCGGACAGGCGGCGCAGAACTACTCCTGGACCTACGACCAGACGGGCGGTGACTTCGGCATAGGCACCAAACGTCTGACCACGGCAGTCAGCCCCTCGACAACGACGAAATACGGCTACGACATCAAGGGTCGGCTCATCACCGTGGTTCAAAGCGTGGGCGGCGTGGTGCTCACCACGCGCTACGGCTACGACCGCGCGGACCACGTCACCTCCATCACATATCCGTCGGGTCGGCTGCTGACGATCCAGTACGAAGACGGTTTCATGACCGGCATGACGCTGGCCAAGGATGCGGTCAGCACCGCCAAGCCGCTGATCACCAACGTCCAGTGGGATCCGTTCGGTCCGATGAGCAGCTGGCAGATCCAGCTGACGGCAGGACCGAAGACGATCGAGCGAGTCTTCGACACCTACGGACGCCTGGTCCGCTACCCGCTGAACGGTGTGGTGCGCGACATCACCTACGACGCGGCAGACCGCATCGTCAGCTACACGCATCTGGACGCCACCACCGGCGCGGTAACGGCTGAAGCGCAGGCGATGAACCAGAGCTTCGGGTACGACGAGTTGGGGCGCCTGACCAGCATCGTCACGCCCGCCAATTCCTGGACCTTCGGCTACGACGCCAACGGCAACCGGACGGGGATGACGCTCAATGGCGCGGCGCGCAACTACACGACGGCGACGACGAGCAACCGGCTCACCGGCATCGACAACCCGACACGCAGCTTCACCCACGACGCCGCAGGCAACACGCTCACAGACACCGGGCTCGGCTACACGACCACGTACGGGCTCGATAACCGTCTGGCCACGCTCACGAGCGCTGGCGTCACCACGACCTACAACTACGACGCTGGCGGCCAGCGCGTGCGCAAGGTGACAGGCACGTCCCGACCCCACTTTGCTTACGACCAGGACGGACAACTGCTCGGCGAGTACAACAGCTCAGGCGGCGCACTGCAGGAGTTCGTGTGGCTGGGCAACACGCTGATCGCGGTACTGACCAACTCGTCGACGACGGAGCCGCGGGTCTACTACGTCTACTCGGATCACCTCAACACGCCCCGCGTGATCGTGAACTCGGCGGGCGACGTTCGCTGGCGCTGGATCGCCGAGCCGTTCGGCACCACGCCGGCGGAGACGATCCCGAACTCGCTCGAGAACCTCGTCGTCAACCTGCGCTTCCCCGGCCAGTACTTCGACAAGGAGTCGGGGCTGAGCTACAACTACTTCCGGGACTATGACGGGACGACAGGGCGTTATGTTCAGAGTGACCCAATTGGACTTGAAGGGGGCATTAACAGCTATACATACGTTCAAGGCGACCCTGTCGATTTTTCCGACCCGTTCGGGCTTGATCGTTGGGGTGATTCGATGTGTCTACCCACGCATGTCTTTATTGTCCAAAGCACCGGCAATGATAAAAGTGGCCCAAACTTTGGCGCCGCTGGCTCCGCAACCAATGAGTCTCCGGAATCCTCGGCTTTCATGTCCTTTCCGGCGAACTCCTTCCCAAACAAGAATAACGGGAGTCCTGGAATCGTCGATGGCACCTACGCAGGGGTCTATGGAGATACGGCACACGGATTTCATAGTGTGGGTAAGCGCGGGCCGGGTGTTGTCCTGAATCAAAATTCGGCAATTCCGACCTTGGGCCCCAATCCCAATCAAGGGGGGTTGCCCATCGCGACGGCAATTCATCTCCATTGCCAGAATTTCCAGCAAACCCCTAGCGATGCCAGTGCTGCCAGTCGCGGCTCTGAGGGGTGTATCACTGTCAAGGGAGACTATTGTGCGAAGCTCTTTGATCTACTGAAAAATCAGTGCAACAGGAACGTGATCGTTCATGTGATTAGAAACTGACGGAGCATCGGAATGATTTCAGGTTGGAAGTTGCTTCTCTGCGCTTGGGTGTGGGGAACGTCCAGTCAGGCGATGGCCATGGACCCGTTCATCCATCAATTGAATTCGCGCCTGGAGCGGACGGGCGCAGATGCCGTCAACAGCTATATCGACGACAACTTCGAGAAGATGGTGCCGCGTCTTCGGGAGTTGGTCCGGCGCTGCGATCCGGACGCGCTCGCCTTAACGATCAAGCTGTTGAACAGCACCAATGCCAGCGCCACGCAGGGCAATGCAGCGATGCTCGAAATCGCAATGGGGCGATGTCCGGAGCGTCTGCTTCCCATGGTTCCGACGACTCGCGTCAAGGGCCTGTGCGCCGTCGAAGCTTTCGCGGACAACCAGCCGGGCGGGGCGAACCCGGCACAGTTGATCAGGGAAATCGACCGGCGAACTCGATCCCTCCGATCCCGAGGTGCCGTAGCGAACTCCGAGAAGGGCAAGATCTGCCTCGAAGGCTATGAGGAAGTCCGACGGGACCTTGCCAACTCCATCTCGGAGTAGTTGTGGCTTCAAGCAGTCGATTCACGCGCTCACGAACACCCGCTCCCGCATCCACTTCGTCGCCACCCATTTCTCGCCGCGCGTGACCGCGCTGCTGGCGTGCAGCGAGGCGTGGTCCAGTTCGCCGCGCGAGTTGGCGTACTCGAAGTAGACGGCGTTGCCGCGCTGCGGCGAGACCGCCCAACCCGCTGCGGGGAACACCGTCTCACCGCCGGCGGGCACATCGTTCAGGTAGGTGACCAGCGTGCTCACCCGCTGCCCGCTGCGCGCGATTGACGCCTGATTCGCCGGATTCGACGGCACCAGGAAGTCGTAGTGCGGCGCGCTGCCAGCCCCTTCGGGGTAGTGCAGGATCTGCAGCCCTTCGCCGTGCGAGACCGGCAGGTTCATGATCTCCGCGATGCGCCGGTCCAGGCGCGCGATCAGCGGTGTCTCGGCCGGGCGGAAGAACATGCCGAAGCTGCTCCGCAGACCGCTCACCACGTCGCGCCCGGTGCGTGGATCGACGAGCGTCGAAGGCCGCAGCCGGCCTCGCGCGAGGGCGATGACCTCCTCGCACTCCTCGGCGCTGAAGACGCCGTTGAGCACCGCCAGCATCGGACGCTCCGCACGCGCGGCCACGCGCACGAGGCGGTTGTCCGTCACCAGCGACGTGCCGTCGCGAAAGCGCGGCGTCTCGTACCGGTAGGGCTGTACGGGCTCTGGCGACAGCTCGACCTGATCCACCGGCATCGCGCGCTCGCCACGACGAGCACGCACGAACGCGTCGACGATCGCCTGCGCCGCCTCGGCCGCGATGTCGCGCTCCTGCAGCGCGCCGCGCAGGTCGCCCGGCGCCACGCCGTTGTCCAGATGCTGGCGGACCCAGTCCCCGAGCGCGGGAGGAAAACGCACCACGGTCGTCATGACGGCGCGCGTCTCAGAGCAGGTCCACGGCGACCCACCCGGTCTCCGTCTTCTTGAACGTCTCCTGCAGTTGCGCGCTGCCCGCGCCGCGGATCACCTGCGCCACGACGGGGAACACCTTCTGCAGCTCGGCATCGCCGGTCCATGGCGCGGCCTTCACCTGGTAGGTGTAGCTCACCACCGCGTGCCGGTCCTTGCCTTCGCCGCCCAGCTCCCAATGCACCACCTTGTCCAGGCTGAGCTTGGCTGCGCAGAAGTCGCCGCGCGCCTCCTTGCCGCCGTCGGGCCTGGGTTGCTCGCGCGTCACGTAGAACTGCCTGCCGGTCTCGGTCAACGCATAGCGCCGGACCTTCATGTGATGCGAGACCTCGTTGTCGTCCTTCACGTCGACCTCGGCCACGGTTGAACTCGCCAGCCCCAATCGCTCCAGCACCGGCATCTGCAGTGCGTTGCGCGCGCCGGCGTCGATCTCGCGCTGGGTCAGGTCGATGGGCCACTCGGTCTTGGCCAGGCACAGGTCGCCGCGCTTGGCGAGATAGGCCTGCATGCCCGCGACGAAGTGATCGGCAGTCGGCTCGGCCGACGCGGTCGAGGCCGACGGATCGCCGGGCCGCGAGCAGGCGGAGAGCGCGGCCAGCGCGAGCAGGGAGACCACGAGGCCGGCCGCGCGCACGGCGCGATGAGAAGTGGAAACGGACGTCATGCGGAAGAGGGGCATGGGAAATTCGGATGAGGGCCTCACGACGTGCAGGCGCCCGCGGCGGGCGCTTTCGCCGGCTGGGTGTCCTTGTCGTTGAGCGTGTTCAGGAAGCAGAGCAGGTCGGCGATGTCCTGCTCCGACATCGGCGGCTTGCTGTGCGCCGCGCGGCCGTCCAGCGGCATCTGCGTGTCGATGTTGCCGACGAAGGCCTTGGGCAGATCGTCGAACTTGCGCACCTTGCCGCCGACGTACTGCGTAGTGATCAGGCCGTAGGCCGGGAAGTCGGGATCCGGCGTCGCCTTGGGCGTGCCGCCCACCGTCGGATACCAGAGCTCGGGCATCGTGTCGCGCGTGTTGTAGAAGCGGATCGTCTGCTCGAGCGAATGGAAGATCCCGTTGTGGAAGAAGCTGCCGCGCGTGGCCACGTTGCGCAGCGTGGGCGACTTGAACATGCCGCAGAAGGTGTTGCCCTTCACCGGCGCGTGGTCGGTGCGCAGCGGGCCGCACAGGCCGATGTCGGCGTAGTTCGCGTCCGCGTTGGCCGGGATCGCCGCGTTGCGCGGCACGCCGATGGCCTCGTAGGAGAAGTCCGTGAAGATCGCCGTGCTGCCGTTCAGGCCGGCGCCCTGGTAGTGGCACGACGCGCAGTTGCCGCCGTTGGGATCGGCGAAGACTTTCAGGCCGCGCGCCTCGGCCGCCGTCAGCACGCCGCCTATCTTGTTGCCGATGTAGAGATCGAACTTGCTCGAGTACGGATGGAAGCTGACGTCCTCCAGCTGGAAGGCCTGCAGCGCCTTGCCGGCCGCGGCGAAGGCCTGGTCCGCGTTGTCGAAGATCGTGGCGCCGAAGGCCTGCCGGAACTGCTCGGCGTACGAGCCGGCCTGGAGCTTCTTCACCACGTCGGCAGCGCTCGCGTTGGCCATCTCGTTCGGGTCCAGCAGCGGTAGGGCCGCCTGCTCGGCGAGCGTCGCCGCGCGGCCGTCCCAGGCGAAACCGCCACCGGGTCCCGGAACGCTGACGCCATCGGGGTTGTCGAGCAGGTCCGCATACGGCGGCGTCGCGTCCTTGTAGCGCAGCGACGGCACGGCGCGCACGCCGGCGCTCTGCAGGTCGGGACCGCCGAGCTGCACCGACAGATCGTTGGGCGGGCCGTAGGCGTTCTTCGGATCGTGGCAGGTGGCGCAGGCCATGCGGCCGGAGCCCGACAGCGTGGTGTCGAAGAACATCTTCCGGCCGAGCTGCGCGACGGGACTCAGCGGCGTGACGGGATTCAGCGCGGTGCCGGCGGAGGAGGCCGCCTCCGCGCCGGACGTGGCGGCATCGAGGTCGGCCTTGCCGGACGGGCCGCAAGCGGCCAGCAGCAGGCCGAGTCCGATGGTCACGCCGGCGCGGAGGACGGCGCTCACTTCTTCAACGCCCAGACGCTGGTCTGCACCGTGTCGGCGCCGATCTGCGCGGCCGTGTTCACGTCGGCCGACTGCTTCTGCGTGTAGTTGGCCGGGGCCTTCCACGCATGGTTGATCGCGCGCACCGAGTCGAAGTGGGTGTCGGCGCTGCCGGCGTACTCAGGCAGGTTGAGGATGTTGGCCGCGATGAACTTCTCGGTGTACTTCGAGCGGTTCATGTACGACGCGTCCACCGCCGGGTCGGCCAGCTGGAACATGTCCTGCAGCGTGCGCACGAACGAGAAGTGGCTGTAGGCGTCGCCGTCCGACACGCCCTTGGGCGCGTCGGCCTGGTTGGTCAGGATGCCGAAGATGCTTTCGCCGTGGCCGCGGTTGCCCTTGGTGTAGTTGTTGACGCTGGCGTCGACCGTGACCGCGCCGGTCTTCGCATCGACGACCACCGGCTTGGACACCGCGCTGTTGGACACGTTCCAGCCGCAGCAGGAGTTGAAGCCCGAGGTGGCGTTGCCTTCGTCGAACATCAGCACGATGGCGACGCGCTTGGCCGGGTTCTTCCACAGCGCGGAGGCCTGGATCTTCTTCACCAGCGCGTCGACGTAGTTGTCGCCGCGCGTGATGATGTTGGCCGCCGAGCTCTGCGCCACGTTGTTGGCGACGCTGCCGCAGTCGCTGGCCGTGGCGGTGGTGCCGTTGGCCAGCTTGCCGATGACGCTGATGCCGTGCATGTCGTCGCACTGGTCCGGGACCAGGAAGTTCAGCGTGCCGACCTTGCCGCTGGCCAGGTCGGTGCCGAGCTGGTCGACGTCGTAGCTGGCCGGCACGGCGTAGGCGGTGCCGGCCTTCATGTTGGCGTCCCACTGGCCGCCGCCCATGGTGCGGTTGCTGTACTTGAACTCCGGCGCGCTGCGGACGTTCTGGTAGGCCATGCCCGGGTGGTGCTTGGTCTTGTACAGGCCGGCGGGCATGGGCAGCGTCAGGCCGGAAGTGCCGACCGCCGCGGTGTTGTTGTTGATCGTGCCCGGCGCGTAGACGTTGTCGGCGGCCGTGACGGCGGCGTCGGCGACGGAGTCGGTGCGGAAGTCCTGGCCCGGGTTCATCGACTCGCTGTAGGTGCGCCAGGTCATGCCGGCGGCCGTGATCGCGTTGAACAGGTTGGGCTTGCCGACGATGTTGTGGTTGACCGCGGCGGTCTGCGTGCAGCTGGCCGCGAAGGGCGAGCTCGCCAGGCCCGGCTGGGTCTTGTCGGGCACGGGCAGGTCCTGGACCGCATTGGCGCCGGTGGCGTCGCAGTTCCACTGGCTGTCGTCGGTGATGCCGAAGTCGTCGGCGCCGCCCAGGGCCGTGTAGTTCGGCTCGGACGGGTTGCCGGTGGCGTAGTAGCTGGTCAGTTGGTTGCCGGCGGCGAGCAGCGCGTTGATCTTGGGCGCCCACGGCGAGCCCTTGATCGACAGCGTGGCCTTGTTCTCCAGCATCACGATGAAGATGTGGTCGTAGCGCGGCACGCCTTCGAGCGCGAACGCGGCCTGCTGCGATTGCGCGAAGGTGATCTTCGTGCGCGCGTCGGTGCCGGTGGGCGCGGTGGCGGTGCTCACGTTGGCGGCGCCGGCCAGGCGCGGATCGCCGCCGGGGGTGGCCAGCGCGTCGGGATACAGGTCGCCGCGGTCCAGCTTGGTGATCGCGTAGGTGAAGCGGTTGTCCAGGGCCTTGGCCTCGGCCAGCAGGGCGGCCTGCTCGGCGCCGGTGACGGTGCTCGCGTCGGCCAGCACGTTGGCCAGCGACACGCCGATGCGCGTGGCGACGGTCTGCTTCTCGACGGCGTAGCTGGTGCCGTTGGCTTCGACCAGGCGCTGCACTTCCGACGACAGCGGGCTGATGACGACGTTGCCGGCCTGCTCCATGACCTGGTCCAGCGAGGCGCGCAGCACGTCGCGGCTGGCGATCTTGGCGCCGGTGGTGGACAGGGTGGCGTCGGTGCCGATGTCGGCGATCAGCGCGGCGTTGGCCGGCATCGTCAGCGAGAAGTGGCCCTTGGCGTCGGTGACGGCCGAGGTCTCGGTGGTGTCGCAGACGCCGTTGCCGTTGGCGTCGGCGCAGACCTTGGCGCCGACGTAGTACGCGGGGGCGATCGTGGGATCGGTCGCGCTGCCGGCGGTGAAGCTGGTGGCGGTGACGACGCCGTTGATCGTGACGCTCGTCGACTGGGTGTCGCTGTCGGAGCCGCAGGCGGCCAGGATGGCCGCGGCAACGAGGGTGAGCGAGGCGTTCAGCGCGGTGGATTTGCTGTGTCGCATGGGAGTCCTGGAGTGGTGGCGATGGCTGTGTTCGTGGGACTCGGAAGAGAGGCCGTTCGAAACGCCGCGCACTCTAGAAATCACGCATGACGGATCCGTGACTCCGCGCGTCAAGGCCGCGTGAGGGCCCTGGCGGCGCAAGGGCTGGCGTGTTGCGCAAAGTTTGGTGAAGCCGCGCGCACAGGTGAAACGAGTTGTAGCTCGCACGGGGCTTGTCGGGGCGGAAACGCCTTGGAATGGGGCTTCCGGGTCGGCGGCGCGGCCCGCTTCCCTCCTTGGCGGTGGTGGCAACGCCTGACCCTGCGAGGCAGAATCGGCGCCGTTCGATCAGGGAGGAACTGTCCGGACGCGGCGCATTCAGATGCCGCGCCGGGCAGGGCGACACCGTGCGGCCATTCAGGCATGCAGGGATTCCTGATCTCGATGTGTTTTCATCTCAGGGAGTCTTCCATGTCCTTACTGTCGCCTGCGTTGCGGAACCGGGTTCTCTCTTGCTTTGGCGCGCTCCTGCTGATCGGCCCGCTGCTGCTGGGTTCCTCTGTGACGCATGCCTACGAGCGGACTTTTCCCGCGATCTGGTCGCCGCCCAACGCGCCGGGATCGACGACCTTCCTGCCTGCAACCTGCGGCGGTGTGTCCGGTGACGGCATCACGCCGAATCCCAACAACTTCGGGTTCTGGTTCGTGAGTGGAAAGAGCGGGCGGCCCAGCGAGCCTGCCGCCATCCAGGCGCGCGTGATCGCGTTCGCGAATGCGTCGTGCCCCCTGCCGGCGGCCTGCAGCACGCCAGTCGTCTACTCGGCGGGATCATGCACCATCAAGCCGGAGTGGTTCGAGCCGTCGGCCCTGTGCTACACGCACAGCACGCGCACGGTGTCGCCTGATGTCTCGTACAAGGATGGACAGCCCGTGTGCGGAGGCACGCCGATCGAGATCACCAAGGACTTCGCCCAGCAGTATCTGAAATCCTGCGCCAAGGTATCGAATGCCCACTACGAAGCGGAGAGTGGCGAGTGCACCTGCAACGAGGGGCTCTACGTCCCCGAGAAGAACTCCTGCCTGCCGATCACGGACCGCTACTTCCAGACCCACTGCGACACCTGCCACGGCAATCCCATCGTCGCGCTGACGGGGGCCAAGCTGCAGCCGATCGAGCTCGGCCGGCTGTCGTGGCTGCCGCTGAAGGTGACCTTCAACTCGTCGCGCCGCGTGCCGTATGCGGGTGGCGTCCAGCCCTTCATGCGCTCGGATGTCTCGCTGCTGGGAGACGACTGGAAACCCAGCTTCGAGCGCCGGCTCTACACCGATGTCCACAAGGACATGAGCCAGCCCGCGAAGCTCATCAACGTCCAGCGCGCCGACGGCAACTGGACCAGTTTCCAATCGACCGGCTCGACGTTCGCGCCGGCGTCGCCCGCGCTCAACGATCGTCTGACGGTGGTGACCGGCGGCTACCTGTACTTCGACGCAGAAGCCGGCACCATCGAGCGCTACGACGCCATCGGCCGGCTCACGCGCCTGTCGACGCTGAACGGGTCCACCATCGACGTCACGCGCAGCGGCGGCGCGCAGGTCGCCGCAGGCGACCCGGATGCCGATGGCTTGCCGCTCACGCTCACCGATCAGACGGGGCGCACGCATCAGCTCAAGTACATCAAGCTGGCGGACGGCGGATTCCGTCTGTCGCGGATCCAGGGACCGGGGACCGATGTCCAGTTCAGCTATGACGCGCAGGCCCGTTTGTCGGGGGCGACATTCGCGGATGGCGTCTCCAAGACCTTCCTCTATGAGGACGCGGCGCATGCGTGGGCGTTGACGGGTTACCTGGATGAGAACCAGGTGCGCGCCGGCACCTACGGCTACGACGCCGAGGGGCGAGCGGTCTCGACGGCCCGGGCCCAGGGGCTCGACGCGTATGCCGTCACCTGGGGAACGCCGCCGAAGTGGAACGTCGCGACCTATTACGACAACGTCAACCAGAAGCTCTGGCGGGACCACTACATCGAGCTGCCGCACGATGTCCGCGTGACCTACCCGAACGGCGACGTCGAGTCGCTCGAGGCCGGCGGCGCCTACGGCAGCGTCAAGTGGAGCGCGAAGACGCGAGGCGGCAGCGCCGGCGGAACGCCGTCGACCGAGCGACGCGTCCTCGACCAGAACCAGAACGTCGTCCAGTACGACGATCCCAACGGCAACCGGAGCTGCGCCAGCTTCGACCTCTCGCGCAATCTGGAGACGGTCCGTGTTGAAGGGCTGGGCGCGTCGAGTGTCTGCGCGACGGTGCTCGCCGGGACCGTGCCGGCGGGTGCACGGAAGGTCTCGTCGCAATGGCATCCGGACTGGCGCCTGGCAACGAGGACGGCGGAGCCGCGCCGACTCACCACGCTGGTCTTCAACGGCCAGCCGGATCCTTTCAACGGCAACGCCGTGGCCACTTGTGCGCCGGTGGATGCCAAGCTGCCGGACAACAAGCCCATCGTCGTGCTGTGCAAGCGCGTCGAACAGGCGACGACCGATGAGACGGGGGCGCTCGGTTTCAGCGCGACGCTGCAGTCCGGCGTGTCCGCCCGCACGGCAAGCTGGACCTACAACGCCTCGGGTCAGGTCTTGACCGAGACCGACGCCCTCAACCGGGTCGTGGTCACCAACGAGTATTACGCCGACACGACGGTCGATCACACGAAGGGTGATCTGAAGTCGTCGACCAACGCGATGGGCCATGTCACGCGCTTCCCGCGCTACGACGCGGCGGGAAATCCGCTCGAAGTGGTGGACGCCAACACGAGCTCGACGACCTACACCTACGACCTGCGTCAGCGGGTGACGACGGTGACGTCGGCGGGTGGAACCACGAGCTACGAGTACTGGCCCACCGGACTGCTCAAGAAGTCCTCCCAGCAGGACGGCAGCGCCGTGAGCTACGAGTACGACGACGCGCACCGGCTCGTCGCGGCCTCGGACACGCGGGGCAATCGCGTCGAGTACACGCTCGATGCGAGCGGCAACAAGACCGGTGAAGTCGCCAAGGACCCGAGTGGAGCGCTCAAGCGGACCATGAGCCGCGCGTTCGATGCGCTGGGGCGCGCACAACAGACGACAGGGAGGGAATGAGACATGAACGGAATCAAGAAGCACGGGAAGTGCCGGAGCACGCTCGCGCCCATCGCGGCCGCGCTCATCGGCCTGATCGGACTCAGCGCGCATGCCGTGACGCTGCCGCCTCCGCCGGTCTCGCCGGCGCCAGTCACCGATTACGAGTACGACGCCAAGGGCAATCCGACCAAGGTCATCAAGGCCAAGGGTGTGAGCGGCTTCGGCTTCGCGACCACCAACACATACGACCCGCTGGATCGTGTCAAGACAAGCACCGATGCCCGCAACGGACAGACGACTTTCGCCTACGACGGCATGGACCAGTTGAAACAGGTCAACGATCCTCGCAACCTCGTCACCAGTTATCAGCGCAACGGCCTGGGTGATCTCACGCAGCTCGCCAGTCCCGACACCGGGACGGCGACCAACACGTACGACGCCGCAGGGAACGTGATCACCCGCACCGACAGTCGCGGCGTGGTGGCGACCTACGCCTACGACGGACTCAACCGTATGACCTCCGCGGTCTACACGCAGAACGGACAGGCGACGCAGAACTATTCATGGACCTACGACCAGACCGGCGGCGACTTCGGCTACGGCGTTGGCCACCGCACGACGGCCACGGGCACGGCGGGAAGCACGAAATCTGGTTACGACGCTGACGGACTTCTCAGTACGGTGATCCAGACCGTGGGCACGGCGGTTTTCACCACGCGTTATGGCTACGACGCCGCGGGGAACGTCAACCGGATCACTTACCCCTCGGGGCGTGTACTGACCATCCTTTATCAGGACGGCCTGCCTGTGAGCATGAGTCTCGCCAAGGACGCATCCAGCGTCGCCCAGCCGCTGATCACCGGCATCCAGTTCGAGCCGTTCGGTGCGGTGCGCAGCTGGAATATCCAGATGACCGCCGGTCCGAAGCCGGTCGAACGCGTCTTCGATTCGTACGGTCGCATCGTGCGCTATTCGTTGAACGCGCGCGTGCGCGATCTGACCTACGACGCAGCGGACCGCATCGTCAGCTACAAGCATCTGGACGCGGCAACCGGTCAGGCCACTGCGGACGCCCAGGTCTACAACCAGAGCTTCGGCTACGACGGCCTGGGACGACTGACCAGCGTGACAACGCCGTCGAGCAACTGGACCTTCGGCTACGACGCCAACGGCAACCGTATCCTTGACAAGCTCAACGGCGTGACGCGGACCTACGCAGTGGCCGCCGACAGCAACCGGTTGAATACGATCACCAGTTCGGCGAACAGCTTCACGCGCAGCTTCGGCTACGACGCCGCAGGCAACACGGTGAGCGACACCGGCATCGCGTACACGACGACCTACCGGCTCGACGGCCGCATGGGGACGATCACCAAGGGCGGCGTGACGACGACCTACAGCTACGACGCCGACGGGCAGCGCGTGCGCAAGGTCACCGGCGCGACGGCGATGCACTTCGCGTACGACCAGGGCGGACAGATGCTGGGCCAGTACTCGGGCACCACGCCGTCGCAGGAATACGTGTGGCTGGGCGGCTTGCCGGTCGCCGTGCTGAACGGTACGTCGCAGGATCCGGAGGTGCTTTACGTGTTCCCGGACCACCTCGGCGCGCCGCGCGTCCTCGTGGACAAGAACGACGGCGGACGCTGGCGCTGGATGAGCGAGCCGTTCGGGACGACCGCTCCCGAAGAAGCGCCCGGCGGTCTCGCGCCGGTGACGCTCAACCTGCGCTTTCCCGGCCAGTACTTCGACAAGGAATCCGGTCTCTTCTACAACTTCATTCGCGACTACGACCCCACCTCCGGTCGTTATTCGCAGAGTGACCGGATCGGCCTCGCGGGTGGCATCAACACGTATTCATACGTGCTTGCCAACCCCGTGGCACTCATCGATCCGAACGGGCTCAGTGCGCTGGGGGATGTTGGGTCGTTCATCGGAGGTTGGGGCGGCAGATCGGTCGGCGCGATTGGTGGCGAGGCCATCTTCCCCCCAGGCGGCGGCGTGATCGGCGCCATCGTCGTTGGCCGGGCCGGCTCCTGGGCCGGGCGAGCTGCTGGCGAGTGGCTCAATTCCGTGCTCTTTTCCGAATCGATTCCCGGCAAGGATGAGTTTGCGAAACAGAGCGAATATTTGCGCTACAAGAACGCCTGCGACACCCCGCCGCCGCCGACGGGAGATCCCTGCCAAGACCAACGCAATGAAATCGCCCGGAAGAAGCAGTGCAGAGACATGCGTCAGCAATGGGACGACCGATATGAGCCCGGAATGCATGCGGGCCCTATCCGCGACCTGACCCGTCAGATCAAGGATCTCGAGCGAAGACTGAAGAATTCCTGGAGCTGCCGAGAATGCAACCCATGAGCGACCGACCTGCCGGTCCCCCCACGGCAGACGACTGGGGCGATCCGGAGCTGTGCGCCTTTCCCCCCGATCGCTACTACTCGATGGATCTGTTCTTCGGGAAGTCGATCGCCGAGATCATGCCGCTCCTGGAGCGCAACTTTTCGATGCGATGCATCGACGATCTCGCCGACTTTCCGGAGCCCGTGTTTGCGTATTACGTCGATGGCTTCTTCGCCCATCTTGCGAACGGCATGCCGGACGACGAGGACCTCGGCGTCGAGCTTGGCGTCTTCCTGTCGGTGATGGAGCGGCGTAGGCAAGCATCTCCGGATGTGTGGCGGGCCGCTTGGATGCGTTGGCCTGGGTTGCTCGACACCTTCGTCGCCCGGGTCCGCCGAGGTCGGATCAATGCGGAGACGGCTCAGGAGTTGATGGAAGACATCTCCGTCGTCAGCGCAGCACTTCGTTGAAGGCTAAGACCAGGGCGGGGCCGGTCTTCAGCCCTTCACCCCACCCGCCGTCAACCCCGACACGATCCACCGCTGCGCCAGCAGGAACACCGCCGTGATCGGCAGTCCCGACAGCACCGCCGCCGCGGCGAAATCGCCCCACAGGAAGCGCTGGTCGTGCAGGAAGTACTTGGACCCCACCGCCAGCGTGAGGTTGGACTCCTCGCGCAGCAGCACGGACGCCACCGGGTACTCGATGATGCAGCCGATGAAGGCCAGCACGAACACCACCATCAGGATGGGCACCGCCATCGGCAGCAGCACCAGCCGGAACGCCTGCCAGTGCGACGCGCCGTCGACCTTGGCGTTCTCCTCGATCTCCACGGGGATGGTCTCGAAGTAGCCTTTGATCGTCCAGATGTGCGTCGCCACGCCGCCCAGGTAGGCCACGATCACGCCCGCGTGCGTCTCGATGCCCAGCCACGGCACGAAGGTGCCGATGGTCTCGAAGATCGCGTAGATCGCCACCAGCGCCAGCACCGCCGGGAACATCTGCAGCAGCAGCATGCTGTTCAGGATGCTCGCCTTGAACGGGAAACGCAGCCGCGCGAAGCCGTAGGCCGCCGTCGTCGAGATCGCCACGATCAGCAGCGCCGAGATCGTCGCCACCTTGATCGAGTTCCACAGCCACGTCAGCACCGGGAAGGGCGGCTGCACCAGCGAGCCGTCCGCCGCCTGGTAGGGGATGCCCAGTGCGAGTTGCCAGTGCTCCAGGCTGATCGTCGTCGGGATCAGGCTGCCGGTGGCGAAGTTGCCCGGCCGCAGCGAGATCGACACCACCGCCAGCAGCGGGAACAGCGTGATCGCCAGGAACACCCACAGCAGCACATGCGCCGCGAAGACGCGCCAGCGCGCCTGTTTGCCTCTCACGATCGCCATTTGAGCCGTCCTGTGAAGTCTGCGTTGAGAGGCGTTGCGTATTCTGCTCTTTGACCCAGCGGAGCCGGAGGAACCGGCTTTGCCGGGCCGCCCGGCTCGCCCCCTGGGGGGCACGCGAAGCGTGTAGGGGGGATCATTTGTCTGCGTTGCGCATCAGGCGCAGGTTGAGCAGCGACATGCCGGCCACCAGCACGAAGATCAGCGTCGAGATCGCGGCCGCGAGGCCGAAGTCGGTGCCCGAGTCACGGAAGGCGATGCGGTACGTGTAGCTCACCAGGATGTCGGTCTGCCCCGCCGGAATCTTGGTGGACAGGTAGTCCGGCCGCCCGTCGGTCAGCAGCGCGATCAGCACGAAGTTGTTGAAATTGAACGCGAAGGCCGAGACCAGCAGCGGCGACAGCGGCTTGATGATCAGCGGCGCCGTGATCTTGAAGAAGTTGGTCAGCGGTCCCGCGCCCGCGAGCGCCGAGGCCTCGTACAGGTCCGAGGGGATCGCTTTCAGCAGCCCCGTGCACAGGATCAGGATGTACGGATAGCCCAGCCACACGTTGACGATGAGCAGCATCGTCCGCGCCAGCGACGGGTCCGCGAACCACGCGGGCCGCACGCCGAAGAGCGCGTCCAGGATCGCGTTGATCTCGCCGAAGTTCTGGTTGAACAGGCCCTTGAACACGAGGATCGAGATGAAGCCCGGCACCGCGTAGGGCAGGAACAGCAGCGTGCGGTAGGCCGTGCGGTAGCGCAGGTCCTCCCAGTTCAGCAGCACCGCCAGGCTCATGCCGATCGCGGTCGCGAAGAGCACCGTCAGCAGCGAGAACATTACCGTCCAGCCGAAGATCGACAGGAAGGGGCCGCGGAACTCCGCGTCGAACAGCATGCGCTTGTAGTTCTGCGCGCCGACCATGACCTTGTAGCCCGGCGCGAGGTGCGTGCCCGCCGCCGCGCCCTGGCCTTCGTAGTAGCCGGTGGTTGCGTCGGGACGGAAGAGGACGCCGTCGGCGACACGCTTCAGCGC